>NZ_KE136353.1 GCF_000406925.1 Enterococcus columbae DSM 7374 = ATCC 51263 | reverse complement strand
CCTTTCGCACGTCTACAATCGGCTTGTAATCAAGCTTTGCAGATTGTTGCCACATGGTTGTCCATTCATCTTGCGAAATATAATATTCTGTTTTTTTGAAATACGACGCTTTAACCATTAACAGCACATGAATATGCGGATGATAATCATCACGTTCAGCATTATAAGTCACTTCAATCGCTCTTAAATAGCCAATTACCGCCTTTTTCACTTTTGCACGCCTAAACAATCTATCAAACGATTTAGTTAAATTGGTCAACTCTTCGCCTAATTTTTCTCCAGACACATTTTTTACGGTCAAAGTCAAAAATATAAACTTCGCTTTAGGCTCTCTTTCCCTTGCTACATCAATGATTTGTCCTAATTGAACCCCGTATTTCATACTTCTTCTCCAATTGCAAATAGGGCATAACTTCGACTTGCAAAACCATGCCTGGTGCAGTCGTAATTGCCCTTCTAACTCCTTGAATTTCAAGACTTCTGCACACTGATAAGCATTCGCAAAAGCCTTATACCCCAATGTTTCCAAGCGTTTTGCGTACTCAATATTCTGCAATTTACGCTCTTTCCATTTTCTGTCTTTCCCTGTTTTACTAACATCTTTAAATTCTTGATTTTCTGTAATTTCCATGCTACACTGTCCTCAGTTAAATACCGAAAAATTGCTCTTGAATTTTGGCATTTCTTTCTAGTTTTTTACTTTTGATTTCGCACTTAAAAGTATAGCACTAGCTTGCCACCTGTTCAAGAGCTTTTTTCATGCATTAAAACCCTTGTGTATCAACGGTTAGACGGCAAAACAAGGCATGAATTTTGCATGAGAGTTATTTCTATATAGTATCAAGAGAAGAAGAAAACCGCTCAAAGCCTTGCGACACAAGGAGTTTAGAGCACGCACCAAAGCGAATTTTTAAATCATGGGGGAACTTTTGAAAAAGTACCCCCAAACCCCCTCAAAACTTTCAAATTTCCACTGCGTTTGGCGAGCAAAAAAATGCAGTGGCTTTTTTTGCCTTGCACTAGGATTTAATAACTATGTTCGTCAAGTCGGAAGTTGGCTAAGTGGCAGTAATGCAGACAAGCTGCAAACTGCCACTAAGTCATTGCCGACTTGACAAACTCATGTGCTTTCCGCCTATTTTTTGCATGGTGCCGGCACCATGCTATGCTTGCGCAGAAAGCAAAATCAATTTTAAGGCGCCTATTTTAACGTTTTAGCGGTCTTAAGATTTTAGTCCTAGTAAAACCCCAAATGAAAAACTAAACGCCTTAGAACGAATTTTAGAGCCCTATTTTGACGTTTGAGAGCCGTTCTAAATGACAGACCTACAAAACCCCTAGCAAAACTCTAAAACTGCTACGGGCAGAAAATTAATCCAAGGGCGCACTTACACCCACTAAATAAATTTAGTGGGTACGTGCTAAAAAAATTAATAAAATTAATTTTATCGTCAAGCGTGTTTGTTAAAATTCGCTTTGCTTATGTTTTTTCTTTCAAAGACTTAATTGGTTTTTGTTACTTTTTGT
>NZ_KE136352.1:16822-140067 GCF_000406925.1 Enterococcus columbae DSM 7374 = ATCC 51263 | reverse complement strand
ACGATGCATAGCCGACCTGAGAGGGTGATCGGCCACACTGGGACTGAGACACGGCCCAGACTCCTACGGGAGGCAGCAGTAGGGAATCTTCGGCAATGGACGCAAGTCTGACCGAGCAACGCCGCGTGAGTGAAGAAGGTTTTCGGATCGTAAAACTCTGTTGTTAGAGAAGAACAGGGATGAGAGTGGAAAGTTCATCCTATGACGGTATCTAACCAGAAAGCCACGGCTAACTACGTGCCAGCAGCCGCGGTAATACGTAGGTGGCAAGCGTTGTCCGGATTTATTGGGCGTAAAGCGAGCGCAGGCGGTCTTTTAAGTCTGATGTGAAAGCCCACGGCTTAACCGTGGAGGGTCATTGGAAACTGGGAGACTTGAGTGCAGAAGAGGAAAGCGGAATTCCATGTGTAGCGGTGAAATGCGTAGATATATGGAGGAACACCAGTGGCGAAGGCGGCTTTCTGGTCTGTAACTGACGCTGAGGCTCGAAAGCGTGGGGAGCAAACAGGATTAGATACCCTGGTAGTCCACGCCGTAAACGATGAGTGCTAAGTGTTGGAGGGTTTCCGCCCTTCAGTGCTGCAGCAAACGCATTAAGCACTCCGCCTGGGGAGTACGACCGCAAGGTTGAAACTCAAAGGAATTGACGGGGACCCGCACAAGCGGTGGAGCATGTGGTTTAATTCGAAGCAACGCGAAGAACCTTACCAGGTCTTGACATCCTTTGACCATCCTAGAGATAGGACTTTCCCTTCGGGGACAAAGTGACAGGTGGTGCATGGTTGTCGTCAGCTCGTGTCGTGAGATGTTGGGTTAAGTCCCGCAACGAGCGCAACCCTTATTGTTAGTTGCCATCATTCAGTTGGGCACTCTAGCGAGACTGCCGCAGACAATGCGGAGGAAGGTTGGGATGACGTCAAATCATCATGCCCCTTATGACCTGGGCTACACACGTGCTACAATGGAGAGTACAACGAGTTGCGAAGTCGTGAGGCTAAGCTAATCTCTTAAAGCTCTTCTCAGTTCGGATTGTAGGCTGCAACTCGCCTACATGAAGCCGGAATCGCTAGTAATCGCGGATCAGCACGCCGCGGTGAATACGTTCCCGGGTCTTGTACACACCGCCCGTCACACCACGAGAGTTTGTAACACCCGAAGCCGGTGGGGTAACCGCAAGGAGCCAGCCGTCTAAGGTGGGATAGATGATTGGGGTGAAGTCGTAACAAGGTAGCCGTATCGGAAGGTGCGGCTGGATCACCTCCTTTCTAAGGAATATTACGGAATACACAGGATTTGCTTTTGTTCAGTTTTGAGAGGTTTACTCTCAAAAGAATTGTTCATTGAAAACTGGATATTGAAGAGAAACATCAATTAATAAACCGAGAAAACACCGCGTTGAATGAGTTTAAGAAGTTCAATTGCTTTATTTGAAAGATCTGATCGCACAGATCGAAGGTTAAGTGAATAAGGGCGCACGGTGGATGCCTTGGCACTAGGAGCCGATGAAGGACGGGACTAACACCGATATGCTTCGGGGAGCTGTAAGTAAGCTTTGATCCGGAGATTTCCGAATGGGGGAACCCAATATCTTTAATAGGATATTACCTTTAAGTGAATCCATAGCTTAAAGGAGGTAGACGCAGAGAACTGAAACATCTAAGTACCTGCAGGAAGAGAAAGAAAAATCGATTCCCTGAGTAGCGGCGAGCGAAACGGGACCAGCCCAAACCAAGATGCTTGCATCTTGGGGTTGTAGGACTCCGATGTGGGAGCAAGCAAGATAGCCGAATGACTTGGAAAGGTCAGCTAAAGAGGGTGAAAGCCCCGTAGGTGAAATGTTGTAAGCCCCTAGGAGGATCCTGAGTACGGCGGAACACGAGGAATTCCGTCGGAATCCGGGAGGACCATCTCCCAAGGCTAAATACTCCCTAGTGACCGATAGTGAACCAGTACCGTGAGGGAAAGGTGAAAAGCACCCCGGGAGGGGAGTGAAATAGAACCTGAAACCGTGTGCCTACAACAAGTTAGAGCCCGTTAATGGGTGATAGCGTGCCTTTTGTAGAATGAACCGGCGAGTTACGATTGCATGCGAGGTTAAGTTGAAGAGACGGAGCCGTAGCGAAAGCGAGTCTGAATAGGGCGAGTGAGTATGTAGTCGTAGACCCGAAACCATGTGATCTACCCATGTCCAGGTTGAAGGTGCGGTAAAACGCACTGGAGGACCGAACCAGGACACGTTGAAAAGTGTTTGGATGAGGTGTGGGTAGCGGAGAAATTCCAAACGAACTTGGAGATAGCTGGTTCTCTCCGAAATAGCTTTAGGGCTAGCCTCGGAAGTGAGAATGATGGAGGTAGAGCACTGTTTGGACTAGGGGCCCATCTCGGGTTACCGAATTCAGATAAACTCCGAATGCCATTCATTTATATCCGGGAGTCAGACTGCGAGTGATAAGATCCGTAGTCGAAAGGGAAACAGCCCAGACCACCAGCTAAGGTCCCCAAATGTATGTTAAGTGGAAAAGGATGTGGGGTTGCACAGACAACTAGGATGTTGGCTTAGAAGCAGCCACCATTTAAAGAGTGCGTAATAGCTCACTAGTCGAGTGACCCTGCGCCGAAAATGTACCGGGGCTAAACATACTACCGAAGCTGTGGATTGCACTTAGGTGCAATGGTAGGAGAGCGTTCTAAGGGCGTTGAAGGTAGATCGTGAGGACTGCTGGAGCGCTTAGAAGTGAGAATGCCGGTATGAGTAGCGAAAGACAGGTGAGAATCCTGTCCACCGAATAACTAAGGTTTCCTGGGGAAGGCTCGTCCGCCCAGGGTTAGTCGGGACCTAAGCCGAGGCCGACAGGCGTAGGCGATGGACAACAGGTTGATATTCCTGTACTCGTTGTTTTTGTTTGAGCAATGGAGGGACGCAGGAGGCTAGGAAGAGCAAACAGTTGGAAAAGTTTGTCTAAGCAGTAAGTCTTGTGATGAGTCAAATGCTTGTCACTATAAGGATGAGCTGTGATGGGGAGGTTGATTAAGATCGACCGAGCTTCTGATGTCACACTGCCAAGAAAAGCTTCTAGTGAGAAAACAACGACCCGTACCGCAAACCGACACAGGTAGTTGAGGAGAGAATCCTAAGGTGAGCGAGAGAACTCTCGTTAAGGAACTCGGCAAAATGACCCCGTAACTTCGGGAGAAGGGGTGCTGCTCTATGAGCAGCCGCAGTGAATAGGCCCAAGCGACTGTTTATCAAAAACACAGGTCTCTGCAAAATCGTAAGATGAAGTATAGGGGCTGACGCCTGCCCGGTGCTGGAAGGTTAAGAGGAGTGCTTAGCGCAAGCGAAGGTACGAATTGAAGCCCCAGTAAACGGCGGCCGTAACTATAACGGTCCTAAGGTAGCGAAATTCCTTGTCGGGTAAGTTCCGACCCGCACGAAAGGCGTAACGATTTGGGCACTGTCTCAACGAGAGACTCGGTGAAATTTTAGTACCTGTGAAGATGCAGGTTACCCGCGACAGGACGGAAAGACCCCATGGAGCTTTACTGTAGTTTGATATTGAGTGTCTGTACCGCATGTACAGGATAGGTAGGAGCCGTAGAAGCCGGGACGCCAGTTTCGGCAGAGGCGCTGGTGGGATACTACCCTTGCGTTATGGCCACTCTAACCCGCACCACTGATCGTGGTGGGAGACAGTGTCAGATGGGCAGTTTGACTGGGGCGGTCGCCTCCTAAAAGGTAACGGAGGCGCCCAAAGGTTCCCTCAGAATGGTTGGAAATCATTCGAAGAGTGTAAAGGCAGAAGGGAGCTTGACTGCGAGAGCTACAACTCGAGCAGGGACGAAAGTCGGGCTTAGTGATCCGGTGGTTCCGCATGGAAGGGCCATCGCTCAACGGATAAAAGCTACCCTGGGGATAACAGGCTTATCTCCCCCAAGAGTCCACATCGACGGGGAGGTTTGGCACCTCGATGTCGGCTCGTCGCATCCTGGGGCTGTAGTCGGTCCCAAGGGTTGGGCTGTTCGCCCATTAAAGCGGCACGCGAGCTGGGTTCAGAACGTCGTGAGACAGTTCGGTCCCTATCCGTCGCGGGCGTTGGAAATTTGAGAGGAGCTGTCCTTAGTACGAGAGGACCGGGATGGACTTACCGCTGGTGTACCAGTTGTCTCGCCAGAGGCATCGCTGGGTAGCTATGTAGGGAAGGGATAAACGCTGAAAGCATCTAAGTGTGAAGCCCACCTCAAGATGAGATTTCCCATTTCTTTAAGAAAGTAAGATCCCTGAGAGATGATCAGGTAGATAGGTCAGAAGTGGAAGTATAGTGATATATGGAGCGGACTGATACTAATCGATCGAGGACTTAACCAAAAGAATCGGTAGATTGATGACCTTCAAATCCAGTTTTGAGTGAAGCAATTTACTCAAAGCAAATAGTGTGGTGGCGATAGCAAGAAGGATACACCTGTTCCCATGCCGAACACAGAAGTTAAGCTTCTTAGCGCCGATTGTAGTTGGGGGTTTCCCCCTGTGAGAGTAGGACGTCGCCACGCAAGGTAAAGCTAGTTCAGTGGAACTAGCTTTTTTTGCTTCTTTTTTTGAGAAAACGAAAACTAATTAAGCTGCCTATACTAAATTACAGCCAATTTAGTATAGGCAGCTTCGTTTTTTTGCAGCAGAGAACAGTCATGATTTCATTGGTGGGTGTTCTTAGCTTCAGTTAGGGTGTACTATTCATTTTTTAGTTAAATATACACCTTACTCGATTGTTAATGGATACTATAGTGAGATAAATCAATATGTCGTGCTTCACACCAATTTTTAGGAATACCGGTTAAGAAAATAGGTACTTTTTTCAATTCTTTTGTCGTTGTTTTACCAGTCATGGTGTAGAGCATGACTAATTCACGTTTCCATTGATAAACTAGCTCAATGGTTTCTTCTAGACCGTCTGTCAATAATGAGTGTAGAATCGTTCCAGAGATGCCCACAGCTTTAGCACCTAAGCATAGACATTTAAAAATATCATAGGCGTTACGAATGCCACCAGAAGCGACAATATCGAAAATACGTTTCATTTCATAGGCTTCTAGTAATGAGATAACGGTGGATTGACCGTAGTGATCTAGATAAGCCAATTCGCGATTTTTGCGGCGTGCATTCTCAATTTGAGTGAAGCTTGTTCCACCATTTCCACCGACATCAATGGTCTTTACGCCGAGATCTAAAATTTGATGCATGGTTTCTCTGGTCATACCAAAACCGACCTCTTTAACAATGACCGGCACCTCAATTTCTCGAACAATGGCTTCGATATTTTTTAGCCAGTTAGTGAAATCACGATCTCCTTCTGGCATCACTAGCTCTTGAGGGGCATTGACATGAATTTGTAGTCCATCAGCTGCTAGCAGGTCTACAGCTTTTTTCGCTTGTTCAACATTACTACCCGCACCAATATTTGCTAAAATTAGTCCATCTGGATTTTCTTTACGAACAATGGTAAATGAATCGGCAACTGAAGGGTCTTTAATTGCAGCTGAGCATGAACCGGTTGCTAGCATTAAGTCTGTTTCTCGAGCGATAATGGCTAGCTGTTGATTGATTTCCTTGGTTTTTTCACTACCACCAGTCATGGCATTGATGAAAAAGGGAGTGGCTAGTTTTTTGCCGATTAATTCACTACGAATAGAAATATCCGCTACTCGACATTCTGGAAAAGATTGATGGATAATACGAATAGCATCAAAATCATTTTTATTTTCTCCATGGAAGGCTTTCGCTAATGAAATATGTTCATCCTTACGATTCATTTCTTTCCTCCTGACATTGATAAACGTGAAGGGGCAATGGGGTAATCTCAGCTTTTTCCCATGCACTCATCAGTGGTAAAATTCCGGTTTTTTGATCTACAATAACAATCCCACAATCACCCCCACCTGCTCCGGAAGATTTTGCGGCGCCACCATAATTTTCGGCTAAATCACAGAGCACTTTTAGAGCGGGTGTTTCAATGATTACCCCAGTCATACTGGTTAATTCGTTCAATAACTGACGATTGAGCGAGAGCATTTGTTTGATCTGACTGACATTGCCGGTTTCAAAGCCAGCAATCATTTTTTCGACACAGTCTTTACTTTGAGTTAAAAAGGTTTGATAATCCTGTAAGCGACCTTTTTTAGATTGATGGACTTGATCAACTAAATCAGAGGTAGAAGCTGGGCTACCAGTCCAACCAATTAATAATCTTAGTTTGTCAGGTACAGGTAATGGGCGAATGGCAAGACCTGGCCAATCCATTTTGACTAACTCGGAAATAGGGAGATTGCCATAGCGTTCAATCACCCATTGATGATCAAAGGTTGAAAAAGCAATCCAACCACCAAAACAACTAGCAGCGATATCTCCACAGGAACCATTTCCTTGAACATCTAGATGAGCTAGGGCAGCTAGCTTGAATTGTGTGAGTAAATCTAAATCTAAATGATAATACGCATTGAGCGCTTTAACGGTGGCTACGGTAACAGCTCCGCTAGAACCTAGTCCATACTTTCTACCGTTAGAATTATCTAGTTCACTAGTCACCTTTAAATCATAAAAATGTAACGGATGATTGGTTTCTTTGGCATAGCGTTCAGTTAAACGAATCGCAGCTAAAATATAGTGAAAAGGATTTTCGCGATGATCTAAAACTAGTTCGCCTTTTCTTCTAGACCATTTAATCGGTAAATCACTATATTGTTGGGATTGGATACTTCCCTTGCTACCGATTGCATGTTCAATTGTTACAGTAATAAACTGATCAACTGCCACAATAATGGCAGGGTGTCCTGGTTCTACAACGGCATATTCACCTGCGATATATAGCTTTCCAGGAGCTGAGACTTCTATCATGATTACACATCCATTTCTATTTATTCAATACCAGGCCCGCTAAAGGCAACAATCAATTGTTCTAATGCAAAATGTTCGGCTAGCTTGGCTTTAATTTGCTCAACCTCGGCTTTTTGACAAAGGACTTTTACATTGGGTCCTGCATCCATGGTGAAATAACAGGCTAAGCCATTCGCTCGAATAGTACGCACGACTTGCATAGCGCGCATACTTTCACTCGACCAATAAGTAAATGGCGGGACAGCGGCTAAGGTTGTCGCGTGCATTTTTAGCGCATTGGCTTCAGTAATTTCACCTAGACGAATAAAATCCTTTTGGGCAATGGCTTCTTTCATTGCTGCTAAATCAAGTGCAGCTTCTGTCAACCAAGTAGGATAAAAGCTTGAGGTTTCGACGGTTCGCTTCATTCCATCGCGACTAGCAATTTCTTTTTTTTGATCATTTAAGACAATAAAAATCATGGCTAGCTCGTCTTCAAAGTGATCGCTAGCTATTTTTACGGCCTTTGAGCTTTGATCATCATGCCCCTTTTGCCATTCAACAAAGCCGCCATAGATACTACGACAAGCAGAACCTGAGCCTTTGCGAGCAAAGCGTGATAAGCTTTCTTGATCTAAATTTAATTGCAATGCTTGATTACAAGCACCAGCTAAAGCAGCCAAACCACTTGCTGAAGAAGCCAGTCCCGCTGCGGTAGGAACATGATTAATACTGCGAATGGTTGCAAAAAAGGAACAATTCGCTTGTTGACGAAAAAGATCAATAAAGCGACTGACTTTTTTCGTCGCTTTTTCATCTTGTAATTGATCATCTAGATAAAAAATATCTTCTGTAAAATTTTTATCAAAGACAATTTCGGTTTCTGTGTAAAAAGCATCTAAGGTTAATGATAAGCTACTATTATTAGGAATAATAAGCTGCTCATCTTCTTTTCCCCAATACTTAATGAGGGCAATGTTGGTGTGTGCCCGAGCTTTTCCTTTAAGCATTTTGATAAACTCCTAATCCTTGTAACCAGGTTTTGGTAATACCTAGTTGTGCAAATTGTTCTTGAATCTTTTGAGCGGTGGCTAGCGTGTCGGTTAGTACCAATAAACAACCTCCTCGGCCACCACCAGTTAATTTTGCGCCTAGTGCGCCATGGTTGATAGCTGTTAAAACTGCTCGATCTAATAATTCATTACTTACTGATAAGTATCTAAGTACATAATGGCTATCAGTCATCACCTTTCCTAATAGCGCTGATTGATTATGTATAATAGCCTGTTGGGCATGCTTCGTATTACGACCTAGACGATTGAGTGCCATATCAACAGTGTCAGGATCGACTTTTTTTAATTCAGCAACAGCTTTTACCGCTTCACGGGTGCGCCCTTTAATTTGCGTATCGGCAACTAAAAGATAAGCGTCGATATTTAGTGGAAAGTGCTGATAGGGCTGTCCTTTTTCAAATAAAATAGGATTTGTTCCACTAGTTGCAGCAGCATCAATTCCACTTGGATTGTCATGAGCAATTTGTTCAGAGAAGTTGACATAGCTGGTCAAAGCTTCATCCGTTAAGGTTTGCTCTTGCCAATCAAAGAAGGCACGAGTGATCGCTACAGCAACAGCAGCTGAAGAACCCATCCCGCGCTCGGCAGGGATGGTGCTTTCAATTTTTAAGGCAAAATTTGGCGCTTGCAGGTCATTTTTCAGTTTTTGAATTAAGCGATAGACACTTTGCATTTGCTCTGTATGCGCTAATTGATCGAACTTTCCAGTAAAATATGCCGAATCAAGCGTATCTATTGTCGCTTTTTGCACAGTAGCCGTCACACCAACGCCATTAAAAGGAAACGCAATGGCTGGTTGACCATAAACGACGGCATGCTCACCAATTAAGATGATTTTTCCTGTTGCTTGACCAATCCCATGTTCTTTCATAAATTCCTCACAATCATTTTACTTTTAACTAAAAAGCTTCCTTGCATATTATAAGGAAAAAACTAAAAAGTTTAAATATTTCAGCTTTAATTTTTAGGAAAAAAAAACTTTTTCTACATTCTTTAGCAATTTTTTCTGTAACCGATTAAATGTAGTGATGCAATTTGAGAATACAAGAGGTGAAAGCTTTGATTATTATTTCGGGTGTAGATGGCAGTGGTAAGACGACACTAGCGAATCATTTAGCGATGCACTATCATAGTCCTGGTTACTTGAAATCGAAATTGTCGAATCAGTCAATGTTTGGGCTGAAGGAGGATCAGCTGGCCTTGCGGTATGCGCTAGATTTTTTACGCGAACGGATGAATTTATTGGAAGAGCGACTAGATCATCCTAGTGCTATTTTTGATGCTTCTGTTTATGAGGATTTGATTCGGCTAAAGTTAATGGCTGATTTAGGCTTTATTGCGTCAAAAGAGGTTGATCAGTACGCACAAAATATTCATTATCGTATCAAACAATTGCCTTTTCAACGCGCGCAAAATACCCAGCATTTATTCGTCTATCTAAATCTTTCATTTGAAGAAATGCTGTCGCGTAAGCTAGCCGAAAAGACGAATTATCATCATTTTTTACACACACCCATCCTTTATGAATATTATAAAGAATTGCATCGGCGCTATCAGCTATGGTTCGAGCGTTACAGTTGTCTGCCTAAATTTAGCGTAGAGGTGAATCAATATGATTTGCACGACCCAAAGGATATTCAAAAGCTTGCCCAAAAGCTTGCCCAAAAGATTCAGCAAATCCTAACGACAACAGAACCCATTCATTTGACTACTGAAAAGTTGATAGCAAATGTGGAACAAGGTATTTTTCAAATCAATTAAGCAAGTTAACGAACAAAATAAACGAAATATGCTTGACAAGTTAAAGAAAATACGATATGATGATTGAGTTGAGAAATGAAAGTAGAGGCACCCGCTTCTCGCCTAAGGGATTTTGTCGCTGGGCAGAATATGACTAGATCGCTATTGTATTTAGTAGCAATCAGTATGTGCGGGTTCAAGAATGAACTCGTTTTTTTGTGTGTTTCACTTTTCTTCTTGCAAATAAACCTGGAGGTGAATGACCATAGCAAAGGATATGATGGTAAACGACGGCATTCGTGCACGTGAATTACGTTTAATTGATCAAGACGGAGAACAACTTGGAGTGAAAACAAAGGCAGAAGCTTTAAAAATTGCTGAGCAAGCCAATCTTGATGTGGTGTTGGTAGCACCAAATGCAAAACCACCAGTTGCCCGTATTATGGATTATGGAAAATTCCGTTTTGAGCAACAAAAGAAAGAACGCGAAGCTCGTAAAAAACAAAAAGTGATCAATGTCAAAGAAGTACGTTTAAGTCCAACAATTGATTTAAATGACTTCAATACTAAATTACGTAGTGCACGTAAGTTTCTTGAAAAAGGAGACAAAGTTAAAGCGTCAATTCGTTTTAAAGGCCGTGCCATTACTCACAAAGAAATTGGTCAGAAGGTTTTGGATCGCTTGGCTGAAGAAACAAAAGATATTGCTAGTGTTGAACAACAAGCGAAGATGGATGGTCGAAGCATGTTCTTAGTGCTTGCACCAAAAAATGATAAATAATTCATTTTAAAGGCTCACTGAAATATCAGTTGATAGTCAGATAGTAAAGATTTTTGAGGAGGAAATTAGATATGCCTAAACAAAAAACACACCGCGGATTAGCAAAACGTGTAAAACGTACTGGTAAAGGCGGATTAAAGAGATTCCGTGCTTTCACAAGCCACCGTTTCCACGGCAAAACTAAAAAACAACGCCGTCAATTACGTAAGGCTAGCATGGTACACAAGAGCGATTTCAAACGCATTCGTCAACAATTATCACAAATGCGTTAATTCGTTAGCATACTGAACTGAAATTTTCAAAATTAAAGATACATTCTAGGAGGAATTAAACATGGCACGTGTTAAAGGTGGAACTGTAACTCGTAAACGTCGTAAAAGAATGCTAAAATTAGCAAAAGGATACTACGGTTCAAAACATACATTATTTAAAACAGCTAAAGAACAAGTAATGAATTCATACAACTACGCATATCGCGATCGTCGTCAGAAAAAACGCGATTTCCGTAAATTATGGATTGCACGTATCAACGCTGCAGCTCGTATGAATGGCTTAAGCTACTCAAAATTAATGCACGGTTTGAAGGTTGCTGAAATCGACATCAACCGTAAAATGTTAGCTGACCTTGCAGTAAGCGATGCAGCTGCATTCACTGCTTTAGCAGAAGAAGCTAAAAAAGCTTTAGCTAAATAATTAATCTACAATGATACACTCCAGCGTTTCTGGAGTGTTTTTTGTTGGAAATGAAAATGGAGAAAGCATTATGTTAGAAACAATTGTCTTGGTGCGTCACGGTGAATCTACCTTAAATTATATCAATAAACAAAATATTGGTAGGATTTTTATAGGACAGGCTGATACACCGTTAACTTACCAGGGAGTCCAACAGGCAATAGCTTGTACTTCATATTTTGACCATCAATCATTTGATGCCTATTATTCTTCTTGCTTAAGTCGAGCGATAGATACGGCGAAGTATGCGACAGCTAATCGTGTACCAATCATTCAGGATGAACGCATTAATGAACGGAGTCTTGGTAAATTTGAAGGAAGCTTACTTGCAGATTTACGTTTGCAATATCCTGATTTTGATTTTAATCAGCCGTTTAATTTAGATGAACAATTAAAAGCGATAGATGGTGAAAATTTATGTGATGTGTACAAAAGAGTGCAGAATTTTTGGACAGAGATATTATCAAGTTATAATCGTGTAGCTGTGTTCTCACATAGTATTTGGATTAAAATGACTTTAGCTTTTTTATTAAAGCAACCGATTAGTGAGGCTAAGCGTTTATCAATTCCCAATGGTCAAATACTTGAATTGAAATATATAGACGGCCATTGGCAATATAAGCGAAGCTAAAATGACTTTATCAGGAGGGAGAAATAATGGAATTTATTTTTAATTTGTTAGTGATACTTATTGCTTTGGAATTTTTGTATATTATGTATCTCGAAACTTTTGCAACGACTTCGGATAAGACGGCCCAAACATTTAAAATGACAATAAAAGAATTACAAAATAAAAATGTGCAAACATTATTTAAAAACCAAGGAATCTATAATGGCTTGATAGGTGTCGGTTTGTTGTATGCGCAATTTATTGCAGCAAATAGCTTGGAGCTGGTACGCTTTTTGCTTATCTATATTCTTTTGGTTGCTGCTTATGGAGCATACTCAAGTGATCGATCGATTCTTTTTAAGCAAGGTGGATTAGCGTTTATTGCCTTACTGCTAAGTTTTTTCCTGAACTAGTCAATCAATTAGACTAGCCAAGGTGTAAGAACTTTGCTATACTAAAGATTAGAAATTGTCTATTCAAGAGAAAGTAGCTTATGAGGCGCTTAAAAGCGAGTCTGGGAGGGTGTAAGCCAGATAAGAGGCTATAAGCAAAACGCGCTTGTGAAAATTAGACACGGCAGCTACCGTTATAGCTTTGAGTAGGTGCTCTTAATAGAGTACAAGTAGAGTGGTACCGCGGAAATTGGCTTTCGTCTCTAGTGAATCTGTTTCACTAGGGGCTTTTTTTATGTAAAAGGTTCCATTACAAGTATAGAAAAAATGATAAAGAAAAAAATATTGGAGGGAATCAGATGAACAATCAAGCAATTGTTGCAAAAGTTTTATTTGACGCATTGAACGAGCATTTAACGTATGAGCAAATCGAAAATTTATTAGAAAAACCGAAGCATGCTGATCATGGGGATGTTGCTTTTCCAGTCTTTTCATTGGCAAAGGTTTTTAGAAAGGCACCTCAACAAATCGCCCCAGAGGTTTTAGCTCAAATTGATACGACAGCGTTTGAAAAGGTAGAAGTAGTGGGGGCTTATTTGAACTTCTTTATGGATAAGGCCAAGGTTTCTAGTCAGGTGTTAGCCCAAGTAGCGAAGGAAAAGAACCATTACGGTGATCAAACAATCGGCGAAAATCGTCAAGTACCAATTGATATGTCTTCACCAAACATTGCTAAACCAATGTCAATGGGACATTTGCGTTCGACGGTGATCGGTAATTCGATTGGTTTCTTATTAGAAAAAGTTGGTTACAAGCCCGTGCGAATCAATCATTTAGGTGACTGGGGAACACAATTTGGTAAATTAATTGTTGCTTATAAGCTATGGGGGACTAAAGAAGCGGTGGAACAAGATCCAATCGCTGAGCTGCTGCGTTTATATGTGGACTTCCATGAAAAAGCTGAAGAGCAGCCAGAGCTAGAAGATCAAGCCCGTGCTTGGTTTAAAAAGCTAGAAGATGGCGATGAAGAGGCGCTTGATTTATGGCGCTGGTTTAGAGAAGAATCATTAAAAGAATTTACCGATATTTATGATTTATTAGAAGTGAAGTTTGATTCTTATAATGGTGAGGCTTTCTACAATGATAAGATGGCCGAAATCGTTACAATGTTAGAAGAAAAACATCTATTAAAAGAAGATAAGGGAGCTGAGATTGTTGATTTATCAGCTTATGATTTAAATCCAGCCTTAATTCGTAAATCAGATGGTGCAACGCTTTATATCACTCGTGACTTAGCGGCGGCTTTATATCGCAAGCGCACCTATGATTTTGCACAATCCATCTATGTAGTAGGTAACGAGCAAAGTAATCACTTCAAACAATTAAAGGCTGTCTTAAAAGAATTAGGCTTTGATTGGTCAGAAGATATGCATCATGTACCATTTGGCTTAATTACCCAAGGTGGTAAAAAATTATCTACTCGTAAAGGAAAAATCATCTTATTAGCCGATGTTTTAAATGAAGCAATCGGTTTAGCAGCAGCGCAAATTGCTGAGAAAAATCCAACTTTACCTAACCAAGAAGAAGTAGCTCGTCAGGTTGGGGTTGGTGCGGTTGTTTTCCATGATTTGAAAAATGATCGTCTAAATAATTTTGACTTTACTTTAGAAGAAGTTGTTCGTTTTGAAGGGGAAACTGGTCCATATGTTCAATATACCCATGCGCGTTGTATGAGTTTATTAAATAAGGCTGACTTTTCTATTGAGCAAGTGACCAACTTTGATTTAAATGATGAAGCTAGCTGGGAAGTGATTAAGTTCATCCAAAGCTATCCAGAGGTGGTTATGCAAGCTGCTAAGCTATATGAACCATCTGTTATTGCGAAGCATGCGATTAAATTAGCGCAAGCATTTAATAAATACTATGCGAATAGCAAGGTCTTGCAAGAAGATGATCAACGGGATGCACGTCTAGCCTTAGTTTACGCCGTAGCTGTCTTATTAAAAGAAGATTTACGTCTATTAGGCTTACATGCACCAGATCAAATGTAATGGCTCGTAGCAGGATTCGTCGATTTTAACTGGGAGGGATCAAATGAAAAAAGCCCAACGTCATGAAATAATTAAAGAATTACTGATGCAAAATACTATTCGTACTCAAGAAGAACTTTTACAGCTCTTAAAGATGAAAGGCATTAATGCAACACAAGCAACGATTTCACGTGATTTAAATGATTTACAGATTGTTAAAATTACGAATGAAGCTGGCGAAAAGCAGTTTGCGCTTTTCAATGAGGCGGATAATCGTTCTGAAGATGAGGATAATCACCATTTTCAGCAAATGATTCATGAAATGGTTACTAAGGTGGATCGGGTGCAATTTATGACGATTGTTCACACCTTAGCCGATAATGCGCAAATGATTAGTGCGCTGATTGATGAAATGGATTTGCCAGAAAAGGTTGCTACCTTAGCAGGCTTTGATACCTTGGTGATTATTTCCAAGGATGAAGCCGATGCCCAAAAAATCACTGATTTACTACAATCTTACTTGTTTTAGCTAGTCGATAGCCTAATGGAAGGAGCGATGTATTTGGTAACTTGCTAAATACATCACTCCTTGCTTTTTAGCCTTTGAAATCAGGCTGCTGATTTTATAAGAAAGCACAAAATTTTAAAGAATCTAGCAAGGAGAGACTTTTCATTTTTTCTAAAGACTACTATAATAAGAAAGAATATTTTAGAAAAGAGAGAAGTAATGGAAAAACAAAGTAGAATGGAAAATAGCAATGAAAGTCGCATCGACTATGGGGTCATTCTACCCGTATTTTTACTCTGCTTAATTGGCTTAGCAGCATTATATGTGGCCTTATCTCAAGATCCAGCTAAGCCTAATGTGGTCAGAGGAGTAGGTTTTCAAGCATTGTGGTATGGTGTGGGAATTGTAGCCATTACCATTATCATGCATCTTAAATCTAAGGTTTTATGGAAGCTTACCCCAGTAGTCTATCTAGGTGGCTTGTTGGTGATGGCTTTATTATTAAAATTTTATGATCGCTCGATTGCTGCGGTAACTGGTTCAAAAAACTGGTTTAGCTTTGGTTCGTTTACCTTGCAGCCAGCTGAGCTGATGAAGATTGCTTTTATTTTGATGTTGGCCTTAGTCGTGACTAAGCATAATAGTCTGACCAAAGTGCGCACCTTACAAACAGATGGCTTGTTAATTGCCAAAATGCTAGCAGTCACGCTACCGGTATTATTACTGATTATGCTACAAAAGGATTTTGGGACTATGCTGGTCTTTTTAGCGATTTTTGGCGGCATTTTCTTGATGTCGGGTATCTCTTGGAAAATTATTGCGCCAGTTTTTGCCTTATTTGTGCTAGTTGGGGCTACGTTGATTTTCTTAGTGTTATCAGATGCTGGTCGAGAAATCTTATATCATATCGGCTTTAAGCCTTACCAATTTGCCCGGATTGATTCTTGGTTAGATCCGTTTCATGATTTGCAGGGTTCCTCTAGACAGGTTGCCTCCTCAATTGCAGCAATCGCCTCAGGTGGCATGCTCGGTAAAGGATTTAATGTCAGCGATGTCTATGTTTCAGTCAGAGAATCCGATATGATTTTTTCAGTGATTGGTGAGAATTTTGGCTTTATTGGTAGTACCTTTGTGATTGTCTTATATTTTATTTTGATTTATCAAATGATTCGGGTTTGTTTTGATACAAACAATGAATTTTATGCCTATATTTCAACAGGGATTATCATGATGATTTTATTCCACGTATTTGAAAATATCGGTGCAAATATCGGACTGCTACCACTAACTGGTATTCCACTACCCTTTATTAGTCAAGGGGGATCGGCATTACTTAGCAATTTAATTGGGATTGGCTTAATTTTGTCGATGCGCTATCAGTCAACTAGTCATCATCAATTAACAATATAGGGGGGATAGCCGATGTATACAATGTATTGGTATCCAAAATGTACGACCTGTCAAAAGGCCAAGAAATATTTAGAAGCTCACGGAATCCAGGTGCAAACCATTGATATTAAACTAACCCCACCTGCTGCTAAACAGCTAAAAGACTGGATGACAACAGGGGAGTTTCCAATCAAACGATTTTTTAACACTAGTGGAATAAAGTATCGTGAGTTAAATCTAAAGGATCAAGTACCACAATTTGATATCAACCAAGCGGCCGATTTACTAGCTACAGATGGCATGTTAATCAAACGCCCACTTTTATTAAAGGGGGATAAGCTAGTTGCGATTGGCTTTAAAGAGGAAGACTACGAAAAGGTGTGTGAATAACATGGGAACAAATTATTTAAAACAAAAAAATGATTTATGGGTTTTGTATAATGGAAAAGAATACTGTGTAGGTCTAACCAAAAAAGCGCAAGATGATCTAGGTAAAATTACCTTTGCTACTTTGCCAAAGGTTGGTGAAAAAATTGAGCAAGGGCAAGCCATCCTAGAGGTTGAAGCGGAAAAAGCTGTGTGTGAATTCCCAAGTCCTATTTCAGGTGTGGTGTCTTCAATCAATGAGCAGCTAGCTGATTTCAATCATGAAGATGAAATGCAAGCCTGGGTACTAAGCTTTAAAGAAGTAGACCCAACTGAATTCGAAGCATTAGCTTAAAGTGATAAGCTCAAAGGGATAGAAGCGTTGCGTTCTATTCCTTTTTTTGTGGTATAATAGGCGAGAATTATTATTTAAGATTGGAGATTAAGTCATGACTTATCATATTTCACTTGCTGAAATCCATCAATTATTATTAGAAAATCATTTATTAAAAGAATTAATTGTAGATAAAAACTGGTACTATACCTATCCTGAGACATTACCGACGAAGGAATTTACGCAGCTTTCTTATGATTCCAGAGTGGCTGATGGTCAAACGCTCTTTTTTTGTAAAGGGCTTAATTTTAAAGCTGAGTTTTTAGCGCAAGCGACCACTTTAGGCGTGCAAGCGTACGTATCAGAGGTATATTATGAGGAGAATACTGCAATTGCCTTTATTGTGACGGATATTCGAGCGGCGATGGCAATTTTAGCGCAGCATTTTTATCAATATCCTCAAGATCGATTGGTGAAAATTGCCATCACTGGGACTAAAGGCAAAACAACCACCGCTTATTTTACGCATCAATTACTCAGTGCAGCTTTAGGCGAAAGGGTGGCTTTGTTTTCTTCAGAGGAAACGATTTTAGATGGTAAAACCCGTCAGTCTTCCAGCTTATCGACGCCAGAAGCCCTGGTATTATATGAACAAATGGCTAAAGCAGTAGAAAATAATGTCACGCATTTGGTAATGGAGGTCTCTTCGCAAGCTTATAAAACGAAGCGAGTCTATGGCTTGACCTTTGAGGTGGGGATCTTTTTAAATATTGGTCATGATCATATTAGTCCGATTGAGCATCCAACCTTTGAAGATTATCTATATTGTAAACGACAATTAATCATGCATAGTCAGCAAATGATTGTGCACCAAGACATTCCTTACTTTGATTTGCTCGCCCAAACTTGTCAGCAGGCGCAAGTTGCGATGCTGACTTTTGGCGTGAAGCAAGGAGATTATCGCATTACTGGTAATAGTCAACATTCCTTTCAGCTACAAAGACAGCAAACAAGCACGATAGAAAGCTTTGAGCTAGCCTTATTAGGTACCTTTAACTTTGATAATGCTACGGCGGCGCTTTTGGCTGCGCGAAGTGTTTGTCCGATTGATACACTCACTGCCCAAAAGGCGCTAAAGCAAACGGTTGTACCTGGTCGGATGAATCTATTTCATTTACCAAATGGCGCAGTTGTTTTAGTCGATTATGCACATAATTATTTAAGCCTACAAGCAGTGAGTCAATGCGCACGTCAACTGCGACCAAGTGGCCAATTAATCATTGTTACCGGTAGTGCAGGGGGCAAGGCTTTATCACGCCGTCCGGATATCGGCAGAGCCTTAACCGAGTTTGCGGATATTGCCATTTTAACAGCAGATGATCCTAATTTTGAAGAAGTCAGTGATATTATCGCCGAAATCAAAGCGGTCATGCCAGCTAATCAAATAGTTTATGAAATTGAGGACCGTCATGAAGCTATTACCAAAGCCCTTTCTTTAGCTAATAGCGAGGATGTAGTTATTTTAGCCGGAAAAGGTAACGAGCAAACGATGAAAATCAAAGGCAAAGCCGTACCTTACCAAAGCGACATTCAATTTGTCCAACACTGGCAACAAAAAGGTTGAGAACTAGCTTGCCCAGCTACGAGAAAATTCGAGTGCTCCACACCCCTAGCAAGAATCAAGAAAGTAAGGAAGGAATGATTGCTAGAGGTGTGGCAAATTTTGTGAGTAGCTAGCGAAACAGTTATGTGACTTATTGAGCAAGCTTTGTTCAAACTTCTAAAAAAATTCCCAAAGTACTGATTGCTATTCGGGTCATTTGCGATTAAAATAATACGGTAAGACAAAAAAATAAGTGGATGGAGATTGTGAATGAGCGCAGAATATAAACAACCCTCAGCTCTAACCAATGAGGAAAAAATGGCGCGTGGCTCAGCTTGGATGACACTAGGCAATGTGGGCTCACGCTTAATTGGTGTGATATATATTTTACCATGGTACGCTTGGATGGGTACACATGGCAAAGAGGCGAATGCCTTATTTAATATGGGGTATAATGTTTATGCCCTGTTTTTAATGATTTCAACGGCTGGGATTCCAGCAGCCATTGCTAAACAGGTGGCTTATTATAATTCCAAGCAGCAATATGCTCAAAGCCAACAGCTATTTAAAAAAGCTTTGCAGTTTATGGGGCTGATTGGTTTGATTTGTGCGGCTATTATGTATCTAGCCTCACCATTGTTGGCGCGACTATCCGGTGGCGGCACTGAATTAATTCCCGTGATGCATTCATTGAGTGCGGCTATTTTGATTTTCCCATGCATGAGCGTGATTCGTGGGTACTTCCAAGGAAATCAAAATATGCAACCCTATGCGATGTCACAGCTAGTGGAGCAGGTTATTCGAGTATTTTACATGCTGCTAGCGACCTTTATCATTATCAAAGTGATGAATGGTAGCTATTTGACAGCGGTTGTTCAATCAACCTTTGCCGCTTTTATCGGTGCGATTGCCTCTTTAGCAACTTTATTTTATTTTTTAAAAAAGGCGCAGCTGACCTTTGAAGTGCAAAAGGAAATGAGTGTACCTGGTGAAAAGCTAGATACGAAAGCTTTAATCATCGATACGATTAGACAGGCGATTCCATTTACCATTGTAGGAGCAGGCGTTACGATTTATAAATTAGTCGATCAAGGCACCTATGTACATATGATGCAAAGTTTTACTAGCTATAGTAAAAATCAATTAATTGAACAAATGGCAGTCTTTGGTGGTAATCCAGATAAGTTAACTATGGTAGTGATTGGTTTAGCGACTTCGATGGCATTTACGAGCTTACCATTAGTTACCGAAGCGATTACGCAAAAACGTTATCGTGACTTAGCGAAACTAATCAACAATAATTTCCAGCTTTATGCGTTATTGATGTTTCCAGCAACCTTTGGCATGATTTTATTAGCCTATCCTTTAAATACTTTCTTTTATGAGCCAGATGTGCTAGGAAGTAAAGTATTAGTCGTTGCCTGTCTATCTGGATTATTTGTTGGGTTGTTCATGCTGACTTCTTCAACCCTGCAAGGAATGTATTACAATCGCTCAGCCGTTCGTTTCTTTGTTGCCGGTTTGGTTGTCAAAATTATTTTGCAATATCCATGTATTTTACTTTTTCAAGTATATGGTCCGCTAATTTCAACAACGATTGGGATGGGCGCTTCTTGCTATTTAAATATTCGCAAATTACAACGAGTTTCTCGCTTTAATTGGCGTTTTACACTAAGAAGAATTTTATTGATTGCGATTTTAACTATTTGCATGTTAATCGTAGCTTTGATAGCCAAAGCAATCGGAGGTCTAATCTTTAGTCCAGAACACAAGATTACAGCCTTTTTACTGTCAGCCTTTGTTGCCGGCTTTGGCGGGATCACTTATATTTACTTGATTTTAAAAACCCGAATCGCTGAAAAATTATTAGGCTCTAGCATGGTGCGTTTACGTCAACGTTTAAAAATTAAATAGCTTTTTGTGATAGCAAATGGATGGGGGCTTCCTCCATCCATTTAACATATAAGGATGTGAAGTAGCTTGCCCAGACATGAGAAAATTCGAGTGTTACTCTCCATTGAGAAAATTAAAAGATGTTGAGATTTTCCCAATGGAGAGGCGAATTTTCGCTATGTCTAGCTACTGAACACAGATTGCATAAAGGATGTCTAACGACTCGCACAGCTACGAGAAAATTTGAGTGTTACTCGCCGTTTGAAAAATGGGCAATTTTAAAATTTTTTTTCAAACGACGAGGCAAATTTTCCGAGTAGCTAGTCGTTAGCCACAGATTAAATAAAGGATGTCTAGCAAGTTGGTTAACTACGAGCAAATGTGATTTAGTATGACAGACGCAATTACTAGAGCATTTAGTACATAGGCTTAAATTTAGGAGGGATGAAATATGCGGTTAGACAAGTTTTTAGCAGACATGAATTTTGGCTCAAGGAAGGAAGTCAAAGCATTCATCAAAAAGGGATTGGTCCGAGTTAATGGAGAGATTGTGAAAAGCGATAAATTTCAAGTTAATGAATTGAGTGATGAAGTCTATTTTGAAGAGGAGCAAGTTGTTTATCAAAAATACTTTTACTATTTAATGAATAAACCTCAAGGGGTCATTTCAGCTACGGTCGATGATTTTGAAGAAACCGTTTTAGACTTATTTAGCGATGAAGATTATCGGGAAGATTTATTTCCAATTGGCCGCTTGGATAAGGATACGGAAGGTTTGTTAGTGATTAGTAATGATGGTGCGCTAGCGCATCAGCTGCTTTCGCCTAAAAAGCATGTGCCTAAGGAGTATTATGTAGAAGTTGAGGGGCTTTTGACTACTCAAGATGTGCAGGCTTGTGCGACTGGTCTAAAAATCGATGGGGGTGAGATTTGCTTACCAGCGCAATTACAGGTCCTTTCGACTGATGAACAGGCTGAATGCTCAACGGCTTTGCTTGTTTTGCATGAAGGAAAGTTTCATCAAGTGAAACGAATGATGCAAGCGCTAGGCAAAGAGGTTACTTACCTTAAACGGGTGCGCATGGGGCAATTGCTATTAGATGAGCAATTAGCCTTAGGAGAATATCGGACCTTAACGCCTGAGGAAATCCGTCTTTTACAACAAAGAGAGGCATAAGTCCCTTTAGTCAATCATGACAAAATTTATCCATTTAGATTACAATTTAGTAACAATCTAGCCAACAGCTTTTGATTTAAAAAATCTATGTTATAATTACTCCTTGAAAGACTATTAGAAAAGAGGCTTACTCATTGAAATATAAGCAACTACTCGCTTCCTTATTAATTGGGGGCGCGATTTTGACTGCCGGAGTGAATGTGCATGCCAGCAGCATTGATGATCAAATTAAACAAAATCAGACCCAATTAACCCAAGTCAAGCAACAAGAGCAATCATTAACTGCGCAATTACAAGCAGTGATGAATAAAATTACTGAAAATAAAACAAAAGAAGAGAATTTTTCTAAGGCGCTTTTGAAGGAAAAGCTAGATTATCAAGCACTAAAAGATAGAATTAGTGCTTTAACCAAACGCTACGAAAAGAAAAAGCAATCAATAGAAGCAATTTCTAATCCAACGACTTATTTGGCTGAGACCAATAAGATTATTGACCTAAAAGATCAAATCAATAATCTAAAGGCGATTTTACCTAAGTATGAACCACAAATTGCTTCCTTTGAGGTGAGCGTTGCCTATTATCAACAACAACGTTTAGCTAGTGAAAATCAACGGAATCAGCTAGCGACTCAATTACAACAAGTCAGCCAGCAAGATGCCAGTCTGCAAAGCACCTTGCAAAAGCTTGATCAACAAAAAGCAGAAGCAGAAAAGCAACAAGCCAAACAAGCCCAAACGCAAGCGACAGGCTTTGCTTCTCCTTTAGCTACAAATTTAGTGGTTTCAAGTGGCTTTGGTCAGCGTGAGGATCCAAACGGTGTATCTGGTACCCAGCATGATGGGATTGATTTGGTCGGTCAGCTTGATCAATCGGTCTTTGCTGCTCGTGATGGGAAGGTTGTTATGACTGGAACAGATAAGAGTGCGGGAAATTATATCATTATTCAGCATGATAATGGCTTTTACTCTTATTACTTACATTTAAATCATATTTTAGTGAAGACGAATGATTCGGTCTTAGTGGGCCAAGAAATTGGAAAAATGGGGACAACCGGTAATTCTACGGGCGTACATTTGCATTTTGGCTTAGCGCATACCGCTAATTGGAAGGAATTTGTCGATCCTGCGCCTTATTTAAAAATTAGTTAGTGTAAAGCAAAAAACATTGATGTCAAAATCGACATCAATGTTTTTTTTTAGAACAACGCATGTTTAGACGTGATTTTTAGTGTTTCTTGGGTAAATGGATGCGTTAGATACATTTCTTGCGCGTGGAGCATTAACCGCTTGGCTGGAATTTTTTGATAAAGTGGATCACCGACAATCGGATGCTGAATACTCGCTAAATGCACCCGAATTTGATGAGTTCTTCCAGTATCTAAAACACAATAAAGCTCCGTCGTATTGGCTAAAACCTTCGCAATCTCGACATGCGTAATGGCTACTTGTCCACCTTTTGCATCAATAATGCGTTTGCGGCGATCGTGGCGATCACGACCGATTTTTTTAGTGATGGTTTGATTCTGTAGTAATTTTCCATGAACAATAGCTTGATAACGACGGTAAATTTGCTTTTGCTCAAGTAACCGACCTAAGATGGGTAAGACCAGGGGATTTTTAGCGAATAAAATTACGCCACTGGTTTCCTTATCTAAGCGATGGACGACATGAGGATAGCAGTCTTGCGCGCTCAGGTAGCTTGCGACATCATTCAGGAGCGTCGCTGTTTCATTGGGCTGATTGGGATGTGTTTTTATTCCAGCTGGTTTATCGACTATGAGTAGATGTTCATCTTCGTATAAGACTTGGACATTTTCAGCCTTACCAGGCGCAATCGCTTGAAACTGATAATCCTCCTCTTGTAAAATCAACGTAATTTCATCTCCCGCATGAACCTCTTGATGAAACATGGCGGTCTGTTGATTTAATAAGACATTTTTGCGTACACGTAAGAAATGACGAACCTTACGTGGAACTAACCAGCGACTTTCTAGTAATTCACGAATCGTACAGCTAGTAAAGCTTTTAGGTAGAGTAATTGTATATTTCATAGACACCTCGAATGAGCGAATTTATAGTATTTTTAAACTTTTTTTATCCTATTATTAATCAGGCAATGGTAAAATGACTAAGAGAATAGACTGGGTTCAATCTCCAGTGAACACATTGCAATGGAAAGGAATTAGCATGGATTTTAAACAAATTGTATCAAAAATTCAATCATTTTTACATACAAGCTATGAAAAAAGTCGTCCCTATCTTCAAAAACTCTCAGCTTGGCGCAAACGGATTTGGCGTAAGTATCATATCAATAAAATCTTAATTTTGGCTGTTTTGCTCTTAGTTTTAGTGACGAGCATTTATTTATTCTTTGTGGCTAAGAGTACCAAGGTGTCTGAATTAGAGGCAGGGCTGAAGGAGTCAACGATTATTTATGATTACAAGGGCGATGAGGCAGGCAGTCTGCATTCGCAAAAGGGCAATTATGTTGAGCTGTCTGCTATCTCACCTTATGTGGTAGATGCCTTGATTTCTACAGAAGACCGTAGATTCTATGAGCATCACGGCTTTGATATTAAAGGAATCGGCCGTGCCTTTGTCAGAATGCTTATTAATCGCTCAACAGAAGGTGGGGGTGGGAGTACCATCACGCAGCAATTAGCTAAAAATGCGTATCTTACGTTAGATCAAACCTTCAATCGAAAAGCAAAAGAGATATTTTTAGCAATCGAAATTGAAAAGAAATACAGTAAAGACGAAATTTTGACCATGTACTTGAATACCTCCTATTTTGGTAATGGGGTATGGGGGATTCAGGATGCTGCCAAAAAATATTTTGGTGTGGATGCCAAGGACTTAAATTTAGCTGAATCCGCTACTTTAGTCGGCATGCTAAAGGGACCGTCGATTTACAATCCGCTTGATCATCTAAAAAATGCGACTAATCGTCGAGATACGGTCTTACAGCTGATGGTAGATAATCAAAAAATTACGAAGGCAGCTGCACAACAGGCGCAACAAGTCAATTTGGCTGGATTATTAAATGATACGTATACCCAAGATGAATCCGATTATCAATATCCGTATTATTTTGATGCTGTAATCAATGAGGCAACGAGTAAGTATGGGCTTAAATTACAAGACATTATGAAAAACGGCTATAAAATTTATACCTATCTCGATCAAAATTATCAACGTCAAATGCAATCAGTCTATGATGAAAATGGCTATTTCCCAGAAAATGCGGAGGATGGCACGATGGTTCAATCGGCTTCAATCGCCGTAAATCCTAAAAATGGTGGCGTAGAGGCGGTAGTTGGTCGTAGAGGGGAATATACTTTCTTAGGCTATAATTTTGCCACCCAGATGAAACGCTCACCGGGCTCAACAATCAAACCGCTAAGTGTCTATGCAGCAGCTTTGGAATCAGGCTATCAGCCAAGTAGTATGCTAAAAGATGAACCATTAAGCTTTTATGATGCCAAAAACTATGATGGCACTTATGCAGGTGAGGTACCTATGTATCAAGCCGTTGCACAAAGCTTAAATCTGCCAGCAGTTTGGCTATTACATGAAATCGGCTTAGATAAAGGGTATAAAAAGGCAGAGGAATTTGGCTTATCCCTTGATGAAAAGGACCGATACTGGGGCTTAGCACTGGGAGGTTTACGTTACGGAGAAAGTCCTCAAACGATGGCGAATGCCTATGCTGTCTTTGCCAATGGAGGGACTTATTATGAAAGTCATTTTATCGCCAAGATTATAGATGCCACAGGAGCGGTTATTGTGGATAATACTGGAAAGAAAGGCACACGTATCTTATCAGAAAAAACCACTGATGAGATGAATAGTATTTTGCTAGGAACCTTTTCTAATGGAACAGCTGTCAATGCACAACCTTATGGCTATCAAGTCGCAGGCAAAACCGGAACTACAGAAACGAATTTTGATGCAAGTAAGGTCAATGATCAATGGATTGTCGGCTATACGCCAGATGTAGTGATTTCCACTTGGCTTGGTTATGAAGAAACGACCAATCAACATTATCTCACCTCAACAAGTGGCCAAGGAGTCGGACAGGTCTTTAAAGCCGAAGCACAGGGGATTTTACCCTATACGAAAAATACTAGCTTTAATGTGGTAGATGCCTATCAGACAGATGGTAAGGTGATGACTCCAGAACAAGCCAATAGCCAAAAGCAAACCACTGAGCAAGAGGTCAAAGATAAGGTAAATGATTTCGCTCAAAAAGCGAAAGAAGGCTTGGACGACTTTGGACAGAAGGTAAAAAATGGCTTTGATCAATTAGTTGGTGGCTTAATCGATAAAATAAAGGGACAATAAATGCGTAAATATGTTAAAATAATAGTCAAACAGATCAATCTACGGAGGAACTAGTATGATTAACATTTATGACACAGCGAATCAATTAGAGCGTGAATTACGCCAAACAGAACAATTCAAAGCTTTAAAAGCCGCTTTTGAAGAATTAAAGCAAAACGAAGCTGCCTATGCTCTGTTCAAAGAATTCCAAGCTTTCCAACAAGCGATGCAACAAAAAATGATGGCTGGCGAAGAAATGAGTGATGAGGATGCGACTAAAGCGCAAAATCTAACAGAAAAAATTCAACAAGAAGCCTTAGTTTCAGCCTTAATGATGAAGGAACAGGCTTTCAGTCAACTAATTAATGAGCTAAACCGAATTGTTTTAGCTCCAGTTAACGAATTATATCAATAGCCGATAATTCATTTGTAAACGAACGAGAATCCCTACAAACAATGATTCAAAATGTTTGTGGGGATTTTTTCATACCGACCAATATTGATTCAGGAAGGATTTTTGCCATTTCAGGAAGTTTTTTCCTCCTTTCCTTAAGCATCTATTATGATAAGAGCATATCAATCATTGGAAGGATGAAGAAAATGAAAAAAATGGATTTAAAATGGAAAAAAATACTCAGAGAAAGAATTAATAAGGGTTATTGGTGGGAAAGACATTAAAAGCTCGGGAATTTTTGTTTCAGATTTATCTCAATATGTCTTTTCACTATTAAAAAGATACTGGTAATCCTATATTGGAGGGATTAGTTTGATATTAATTAATACAGAAGCATATTTATTGAGGATGTTTATAAATAATTTTATATTCGTCTTCCTTTTTTATGCCATAAACAATAATATCAGACAAAAAAAATATTGGTTAATGTTATTAATGGTAATATTGAATTTTATATTAAATATATTTTTCGATATTACAGACATTATTCCTGTTATCTTTGGCTACTTTATATTACGGAGAGAAGAAAAAAATAATACATTGATAATCAATAAATTATTATTCTGTTTGCTTACTAGGGATTTAATATTTATTGTTAGCTCGACCATTAGTGCCAATATTGCAAATTTTGATGGGGTAAAAGGATATAGTTATATTTTTAGAGAATTGATACTAGAGTATATATTTGTAGTTATAGTTATTTTTATTTATCAAAAATTTAAAGTGAATAACTTTTTTCTACGTTATGGCTCAAAATTTACTGCTATTTTTATGATTTATATTTTCGTCATGGAGACATTCATAGCCTATACTGCTCATAAGCGAGAGATTTTCGATCAATTTGTATTTGGCATCCTGTTATTTTTAATTATTCAAACGTTATTTGTAACTGTCTTATTTATCTGGATGACCATAAAGCAAAAAGAAAAATATGAACAAAAGGTAAAAGATAAGGAACTGATTTATCTAAAAAAATATACCGATTCTTTAGAAAAAGATCAGGAACAATCAGCCAGATTTAGACATGATTATAAAAATTTACTTCTAAGCTTGAAGGAACGTGCTACCTTTCATCAAGATTTAGCATTGAAGGAACAAATAGAATCACTGGAACATTACTCCCAGCCTTATTTAACTGATAAATTTGCCTATCGTTATTTAAAAAATGTGAAAAATGAATATGTTAAAAGTTTATTATTATCAAAAATGTATGAGGCAAGCCAACAATATATTCACTGCACCTTTGAATGTCCAAATGAGATTCAAAAGATACCGATGGATATCTTTGATTTTATTCGTGTATTAGGTATTTTAATTGATAATGCTTTGGAGGCTGTGGTAGGAAGTGATGAGAAGGAGGTTTCTATTGCTATTTATCAAGATGAAACACAACTAGAATTTACGATTATCAATCGTTTTGATAATGAAGCGATCGCACTTGAAAAAATGACACAAAAAGGAGTAACCACTAAAGCAGGGCATCATGGCTTGGGATTATCAAATATCGAAGAAATCAATAAAAAGAATAAAAATATGTTTGTAAATTATCGTGTTGAGTCTAAGCAGTTTTTAGCTCAGGTGGTAGTCTTATTTTAGAAGGGAGATTGTATGAAATATCCGATTATATTATGTGAAGATCAGCTTTTACAGTTAAATCAGCTAGAAAGGATTATTAAGAATTTTATTCTATTTCATGATGAAATCTTTGAAATAGTCCTGACCTCGCAGACACCTACAGAAGTAGAAAAATATTTAAAGCAATTTCATCCTACACAAGGTATTTATTTTTTAGATATTGACTTAAATGCAGCAATGAATGGTATTGAACTGGCAGAGCTTGTAAGAAAATATGATGTGCAAGCAAAAATTATTTTTGTTACTACACATGATGAAATGTTACCTTTAACTATCCAAAGAAGAGTAGAGACCTTGGGATTTGTTCAAAAGGATCAGGAGTTAGATGCGTATAAAAGTGAAATTGCTGAGTTATTGTTATTAGCTAAGGAAAGAATAGATGCAACAAAAGTGGCTAAAAATCAAGCATTTATTTTTTCGATTGGTTCACAAGTCTTTACGATTGATTTGGCAGATATTTATTTTTTGGAACCCTCAGAGATGCCACATCGATTAGTCTTGTATACTAAGAATGGTCAGTATGAATTTTATGGTAAACTGAATGAATTTGAACAAAAATATCCAAGTTTAACTAGAATTAGTCGTTCGACTTTAGTCCAAGTAAATAATGCTAAGGAAATTGACTTTAAAAAGCGCATGATTTACTTTACACCAGATTTATGTAAAAAATTTTCATTAGGAAAAGCAAATAAAATTAAAGAAATCTTCAATACACATTTTTAGTGGATACTATCGAGAAATGAATTAGCATTTCACGATAGTATTTTTTTGTTTTCATAGAAAAAGGAGAATATGCTCGCTTTAAATGCTGAGAAATTATTAGAAAAAATTGCGTTTATTCATTTCAGGAATAAAAAACCTATACTTCAGGAATGTTTTAACCAAAAATTTTGTTAGTATGGCATAATGCTGATGTCAGGAAAAGAGAATTAATGCAAAAGTATAAAGAATTATCCGCATGTGAAAAAGCGCGGGATTATACCACTTAATAGGAGGAAAGCATAATGAATCGTAAGAGAAGTCATTTTTTAAAATATTTTCTAGAAATAATATTATTTATGAGTTCTCTGGGGCATTTTATCTTATATATTTTGAATGATGCTAACATATACAGAGCACCAAGCTGGATACTTTCTATCCCAGTCCCGTATATAGCCTCTATCTTGTTTTTTATTCTTTTAATCTCTAAAGAAAAGAAAGATTAAACCAACAATTGAAATATTATTCTACTACTTTGGATACTTTTGACATAAGAGAAGTCGAGTTTATTTTTAATAAAATTGGAATCTTTTTTACACCAACCATCTTGCACGTATTATGGAAAAGTGTAGCTAGTTGAGTTGAAGGAGAAGCTGAGGCGGCTAACCAGTTAAAAATAGTTTTGATGAATATTTAATCTCTTTACTAGTGGCATATAACCCATTTAGCAACAAAGAACATTTTTTATTTATTTGTTTTTTGATTTATTAATCCCTAATAATACGACAAAAGAAGTGTTATCGTAGAGACAGTAAAGTGATGGAGAAGCATTGGTTGGATAGATGTTGAAGTTATAAGGGTGATTGGTTGTTGATCGTGTGTTAATCGATGATGTTATGAAGAAAGGGAATGGATGATGAACTTTAAATTAGATTACAAAAAAATCATTAAAGATTTTTTATTGAATGCAGTGGTTTTTATTCTTTTTATCCCAACAATTCAATTTCATTCATTTTCTAGCCTATTGCTTGCTTTTCTTATATGGGAAATAGATTGCTTTGTTATGTCAATTATTTGTTTCCGTGGCCCAAAAGGATATAAAAAAGAAGAGGAGTAGAAAGTCCTTTATATTCATTTCTAAACTGTTTATTTAATCGTATGTTTTTATTACATATTTTGTACTTGGATTACCGTATTTGTAGCAGAAAAATATTCTGTCTGTGGTTTGATGGGATTTCTAGTTATTTATGGATTAAATAAAATAAAAGTTAGATAACTTACTAGTCAGACTGTAAGCAAGGCATTATCTATCTTGAGTAATAAAGATAGGTTTATCCATATCAAATGAAAGTATTTCAGTTATAAGTAAGTAGATCAAAATGAATAGCTTTAAAAGAACCAATAAATCAGAATGACAAAATATTAATGGCAGACAAAAAGATTTCATCCGAGGAATTCTTGACGGATTGCATTTAGCCGGATTTGTAAAACATAAAAAATAAAGAAAGATCCTGCAAAATGGAAAAATTCAAAAAATTAGAAGAAAAACAACTTTATTCTATCAGCGGAGGCTCTTGTCTAGCATATAAAGTAGGACAAGCTGTTGGATTTCTGTAAGGGATTATTTTCGGATAATACCTAATTGTATCTGAAATTAATATATATATTTAGGAGGAATTTTATGAATGTAACAAAATTTAAGCAGTTGAAAGATGTTGATTTAGACCAAATTAATGGAGAATTATTGATTACGGAAACAATGATTGCAGAAAGGATTGGAATTTTTGTTGGAACTTTTGGAGTGGGAGTAGTCATCGGACAAGCAACAAAAAAGGTAGGTAAATAATATTGACACCAAAAAAAATAGTCAATTTCGTATTAATTACTAATATATTTATTCACCCAATATATATTATATATAATGTTTTATATAATCATTCAGTAAATAAAAATTATCTATTATTTACGCTACTAACTATCTCGTCAAGCTTATTACTATATTGTTTTATTAATAAAAAAGAAAAGAAGAATGACTATGAAAAAAAATAGTTTTGAATCATTACCTCTGGATGAATTAAAAAAATTGACGGTGGAATTGTTTGGATACCAATTCTAATTGGCTTAGATAAGATTTTTATTTGTTCAGCAATTACTGGATTTACTATAATTGCAATGATTGATTTAACAAAATAGGAGGTACTTAACTATGAAATATTTATTTAATAATATTTTAAAATTTAATTGGGATTTTAATAAACCTGGCACCTATTTAAAGATTTTCATATTCTTTTTTATAGCATCTTTTATTTTTCAATTTATTAAATCTTTTTTATAGAATTAGAGAGATGCGATACCCCTTGTTATTAGTCGTTTACAGAAACTACTAGAAAAAATAGCGTTTATTCATTTCAGGAATAAAAAACTATATTTCAGGAATGATTTAACCAAAAATTTTGTGAGTATGGCATAATGCTGATGTCAGGAAAAGAGAGCTGGAGGAGAATTAATGAATAAGTATAAAGAATTAGGAAAGCACGAATTAAATGGAGATGAATTATAAATATGAATAATATATATAAAGAACTATTAATTGCGCTATTTTATTTAATATCCCTTATAGCTACTTTTTATTTTATAAAAGAGAAAGAAAAAAGGAAAATAACGATAGTGGCTTTGACGCTAATATATTTGATGAGATTTATATAAACTAATTTTGAAATATAATCTATAACATACTAATAACCAACTTTAAGTCTATCAATATTAGGGAAATAATCCAAAAGTTTCTTCGATAGCAAAAAACCGAGGAAATAAATATTTTTTTATTTTCATAGAAAAAGGAGAATATGCTCGCTTAAAATGCTGAGAATTTACTAGAAAATTTGCGTTTATTCATTTCAGGAATAAAAAACTGTATTTCAGGAATGATTTAACCAAAAATTTTGTGAGTATGGCATAATACTGATGTCAGGAAAAGAGAGTTGGCGGAGAATTAACGAAAAAGTATCAAGTATTATCAACGCATGAATTAAATGAAGTGATAGGAGGGACTACATTGGTGAATAAATTAGAAAAAATAGCAGCTGTCTTTTATCCATATAGATATTGGATATTCTTTTCAATACTATTCATCATCGGATTCTTTGGTGGAATAGCAGTAGGCTTAAATCATATTAATAAATAATTACTGGATATAATCCTATAATTGTAAAAATGAATAGGAGTATTTTATGATGAAATTTTTATTTGGTTTATTATATTTAGTGTTTGCCATCGTTATTTTAGTACAGACGGCAAGAACAGAAAAAAAGTTTCTATATCTTAATGAACACTTTGTAATTTTTAGCGCTTTAAGCCTTTCAAAGAATTCAATTAGAAATTGGTGTTCCGCGTTCTTTCTAATAGGATAATTTTTCAGCAGATTTGTATCTAAAAAATCATCCATTAGACTGATTTGGCTGGCTGTTGCAAGGTATATACTATCGATAACGATTACTTAAAGAAGGTGTCAAACATGAAAGCGATTTATAAAGATAGAGAAGTTGCAGAGGTTTGGGAAATTAGTCGAACCAGCGAACGACCTGATTGGGTGATTGAGGGCTTTAAAAAGAATTATCTAGTGTGGGTGGATAACAAGTTAAGAATTCTTTTAACAGGATTGAACCCATCAACTAAAGAAATGTTAAAGCTAGGCTCGATGGGTTCGGCTGGCGGTGGCGGCTTCCTTGGCTATGCGATGTATTCAATAGGCTATGAAGGAGACATTATTGACTTCACACATCGCCGCTTGATTTCAAAAAAGAGATTTTTAAAAGAATATACGTTAATTTCTTGAGATAAAGAACTGCTATCTGAATATTAGGGGGTAGCAGTTTATTTGCATTTATTTTTCTATGCGTTGGTGAATGATAGTTAGCTTGCGTGACTAGAGCGTGGTAGGTAAAATATAAAAAGCATTGTTTTCATTCATTGGATAACAGGATGCTACTTTTTATTGTTTATGCTATACGGATAATAATATGGCTTACTAATATTTTGTGCCGATTATTGTAAAGCGATAAATTCATTTGGAGGTAATTTATGGATAGGATTGATGTATTGCTTATTTCACCATTGGGCTGGAGTGAGCATATTTGGGATAAAATAAAGCCTGAATTTAGAGAAAAGAAAATAGAGTATCTGACATTTTTAGATGATTCTTTCTCAGAGATAAAACAAGCTAAAATTGAAGCTACATTAGACGAGAAATTTTCTCGTATGCATGAAGAAAGTATAATCATTGCTGCGTCATTTGGAACAGTAGTCATATTACAATTTTTAGCTACGCATCATGTTTTATGTAATAGGCTCATACTAATTGATGGCTTTGCTGCTTTACCAACTATAACTGAACTTAGCTATTTACAAAATCATCCACAGCCAACGAATTTTTCTAGTAAGGCTGCATATTATGAGTATATGTTGAGTACTGATGAGCAAAATGATGAACAATTACTAACAATTTTAAGTTATAATTTGCTTCCAAATAATCAGGGATATCGGACTGTTTTAAGCAATGAAAAGATGCTGAGCTATTTGGCAAGCTATTCTGGTGTATCAACAAAAAGTAATCTAGAAAATAGCTATGCTAAGATTAAAAAAACAACTATCTTTTCAAGTGAGCCTTTGCCAGTGGATTATCAAGCAATTTCTCTCTCAGATCATTTACTCATGCTAACCAAACCAGAAAAGCTACGGACTATTTTAGCCCAAAATGAGAAGTAATTTGGTTAGATATGAAAATATGGGTATTACCTGCACGAAGAGACTAGGCTAACTAAGAATTATCTTAATTGTAAAAATACTTTTCAACATACTTTATTACTAAAGGCTATCGTCGGGGATAGTTAAGAAAAAAGAATTTACCATTAGTCTGTAAATAATTCAGTTAGGTAAAAAAAGCATTGTGTTAGGTAAAAAAAGCGGAAAAAACAAGCGAACGGTTTATAATCAAACTGTAAGCTTAGCTTGAGAGGGTTATCGAAAGCCTTTGGGGTTAAAAACAGAGTTAGAAGGAATGAATAATGAAAATTAATGAAGCATTAAATATTCGTCAATACAAAATTATTTTGGCAGAGGATACTGAAAAGCTGCCTTTAGATGAATTAAAAGAATTGGGGACTTGGATCAATCCGTTACCCAAGCATTATGTGGTCATGCTACCATCCAATGATTTACCGATTGCTAAGCCGGAAATTTTTGAAAAAGTTTTTAGAGAAAAAACCGGTTTATCTAGTGAAAAAGCACAAATCGAGGCAACATATGGACCGTTTAACTTGCAACGTGCAGTAGAGAAGGAATGGATTTAATCTTGATGATAGTATCTGTTATATTACCAGTAAGTTTATTGCTAGGTTTTTCTATTGGCTATCATTATATTTGGTTGACTATATTTCAGGATATTTCTCAGGTGAAATTTTCAAAATTGACTAGATTTGAAATGATAGCTGTTTATACAATAGTTATTTATATGTTTCTTGATAGTGCTGAACCTAAGCTATTAGGTATTTGTTTATATCCGATTATTAGTTTTGCTTTTCAATTTAAGAAAGAATACCGAAATATCAATAACCTTTCAGCTAAAATTTTTGATTCTTTTTATAGTTATAATCTTGGCTTTTTAATATTTTGGCTCTATGGCTGGATAGTCAAAGCGATGTTGGTTAATCAGCTTTATCATTTTGCTAAACCAGTAGCTGTAGGTATCCTTATGCTTATCGCAGGTATACTGACTATTTTTACGCATAAATGGGTTATTTTTATGAATCCAGCAAAGTCCTATTTAAACTATCCTTTAATAAAAAATAATATTAAAGAAGTAAATATCATTTTATTGATTATTTATTTTGTGACCTTAGTGTCTTATCTGAATGAGGTTACTTCATTAAATAGTGAGGGGATCAGTGAATACGCAAAGTACACTATGTTCATTTTTATTCCCATTTTGCTTATTATATTTTTCTATCTAACCTTTAAATCTCAATTAGCAGCTAAAGAAGAAATTAATCAACTGCAAAAAACGCAATTGGATAACTTAGCTGTATATACAGAAGAAATTGAGAAGATGTACCAGACTTTGCGTGGCTTTCGTCATGACTACCAAAACATTTTGCTTAGTCTACAAGAAAGTATTGATACTAAGGATATTGAACAAATAGAACAGGTTTATCAAGAAATTTTAGCCTCAGAAAATGTTCGCTTGGTTAGACAAATTGAAGCAACCAATATTAATGAATTAGCTAATATTCGTGATTCGGCGATTAAAAGCGTGATGTTTTGGAAAATCACGCAAGCTAGAGATCGAAAAATTGCGGTAGAGGTTGAAATCAAGGAGAAAATTCCTGATTTACCTATGGCTAGTCTGCATTTCATTCGGATTTTCTCTATTTTGATTGATAATGCAATGGAAGAAGCTAAACGCACGGTCAATCCTAGAATTTCTATTGCTTTTTTTGTTAATCAAGGGGATATTGTTTTTGCTATTAGTAACAGTACGTTATTGACTTCAATGAATATTAGCCAATTGAAAAAGCCAGGTTATACAACTAAAGGTAGAAATCGTGGTGTAGGGCTAAGTAACGTAGATGAAATTCTAAAGCAATATGATTTTTGCTATTTAGAAACAGAATTAGCGAATGGTGTGTTTTTACAAACCTTGACGATGGAGGAATAACTAAAAATTCTGAGTATCACCTATAACAATAGACCTGTTGGGTATAAAATTTGGCTAAATAGGTAAAACGTCTTTCAAGGCTTCTATGATATGCTAAGCTTGATTTGTAGGTTAAATAACCCTAAGAATTTTAGAGCTATTTACCTACTGAGCTGAATGACTTTGTATAATTGGAGGCTGTTAATTTTGAAACAATTCAAAAAAATCTTGCTAATGGTAATGCTGATTATTTTATATACCTTTACCAATTTTGAAGTATATTTTAATCTCAGTGCCAAAGCCCTATTTACGCAGCAATGGAAATGGCTAATCATAGATAGCTTGTTTGCTGTACTTCTGTTTATATTAATGCAGATGATTTATAAAAAAATTAGCCAGAAAAATGAAGCAATACCGGTTAAAAATAAGCTTTTGTTAACGCTGATTTTTATGATATTAGCTTTAGGAATTAATTTTATGTTTAGCTATTTGCCGACAACGGCTAATCAGCAAGTGCTTGATACAGCAGCGACTAATACACCCATTTTAGCGGCGGTACAGGTGAGATTGTTTGCACCGATTTTAGAAGAGTTTATTTTTCGTGGGATATTTATGAATTTATTTTTTACTAAAAATACTAATTTTTCGGCATTTTGCAGCATTTTTATCTCGGGATTTCTATTTGGATTCTTACATACTTTTCATTTGGATCTAGCATTAATCATGTATAGCATTATTGGCTGGTTATTGGGAAGTGTTTATTATTATACCAAGGATATCAGGTGTCCAATAGTCATTCATTTACTTTTGAATAATATTTAATTATGAGGAGAAAGGCTATGTTAGAAGATTACAAAATTAAGCTAGAAAAGCAATGGCTAGCTTGGGCGTTAATTATGATTATGACTAGATTAGGTAATAATAGTCCATTAGAAAAATTATGTTTGGCAGTTGCCTCAATTGTCCTAATTGTAAATGTGGTGAGATATTATCGATTAAGTGCGAATCAAGGAAAAAATAAACATTAATTACCTAGTGTCTGTAGGATGAGTATAGAAGGGTAGAAGGAAGATGAAAGTATTTGTACTAGAAGACCATTTGCTGCAGCGCCGGCGAATAGTGCGAATTATAGAAGAATATGCTCAGCGAAAAAAGATAGCAATTGCTTCCTTAGTTGATACGGCAAAGGTAGAGGAGCTGTTACAAAATATTGATTCAGAGGACTTTAATCAAATTTATTTTCTAGATATCGACATCAAGAATGAAACTAAAAAAGGCTTGGAGATTGCACAAGAAATACGAAAGCTAGATAGTCGAGGAACGATTATTTTTGTGACTACACATTCAGAGTTTGCGCCGATTACTTATAAATATAAGGTTAGTGCGCTAGATTTTATTGATAAAAGTGATCCTGAAATGATTAAACGTGTGGAAGAGGCTTTGCAGTATGTTCATGATAAGTATGAAGAAGCTACAGTTAGCGATGACTTTACCTTAGTATTGCCTAAACGAATAATCAAGTTACCCTATAAGGATATTTATTATTTTGAAACAGTTGAAAATCATCGAATCAAGCTCATTGCTAAAAATAAAGTATTGGAATTCTATGGTAGCTTGAGTGAAATTGAGAAAATGGATGAGCGCCTATATCGTTGCCACAAAAGTGCGATTGTCAATATAGTAAACATTTTGGAAGTCAGTCGACAGGGTAATTGCGTGTATTTTGAAAATAATCTTTCGTGTCCAGTCGCCAGAAAATATTTTAAAGGCTTACGAGCAAAATTAGTTTAGAAAATAAAATGAAAAATATATTTTGAAGGAAGAGAATAATATGCTCGAAACATTGGTAGGTCTAGTTCTAGTTATTTTGGGGGGTTATGAATTTTATGCGGTTTTAAAGGCTTTTAAATATACGAAAAAACACGGGAATAAAAATACCTCCCCCTTTTTACCTTTAGGGCTATATAGTGGCACAGTTTTTGGCTTGACCTTAGTAGGCTTTGGCGTGTCATTGATTTTCCATCTAATCTAAAAATTTTTTGTGTATTCATGTAATCAAAATTAGTAAACGATTGAATAGCTAGATTCAGTAAGGCTTTGGTAGAAAATTTGGCAAAATGTAGGCAAAACAATGTTTATACAGGAAAGATTAGTTGCTTATTTTTTCCCAATACAATCTGTGTTTCAGGAAGAAAAATTGACGGTTCAGGAATACTTTCACTACGATTAGTTGTTTTGTGGGATACTATTTTTAGTTAATATTGATTCAGAAGTGTTTTGGGAAAGGATAGTATTAGATGAAAAAGAGGAATGATTTTGCTCAGATGTCAAAAAAATTTCAATGGGCGGTACTAATCGTAGGGTTAATTGCGTTTTTTATATTGCAGCGTTGGTTAGTCAATGCAGTGGATCAATTAATAATGGATGCGGTAAATCATCTGGATCAAGTGGTAGCTGGTTTTGCTCAGGGGTGGGCGAATGGCTGATTATCAATAGCTAAATGAATTTAATTGAGAGTGAGTCAGGAAGTTATTTTCCTGGCTTTTTTAGTGTAGTCAGCTACCTTTGTTCAACGATGCGGTTATTTGATTATTACTTGCTGTAAAAAAATAAAATCAGTCAATTATTGCGTATTTTGATATTGAGCTAGACTAGTTGTGAGGATTCAGTTAAACTTAAGCCAAATTTTACAAAAAAGCGAACAAATTTTCGTATAAAAAATGCTATTTTAGCTATAACATGTTATGATAGAAGCAGTAGAAAAGTCAGATAAATGTAAGACTTTCGCTAATTTCGTTCAGAGAGGATAGATGATCGGTGCGATTTTTACATTGTGCAGATTTACATATTGATCGAGCTTTTGAAGGGTTACCAGAAAGCATTACGATGCAAAATCAGCTCATGCAGGCCAATGAGCAGACGTTACAAAATATTGTTGATTTGGCTTTAGCTGAGCAGGTAGATGCTGTATTGCTGGTGGGCGATACCTTTCATCAAAATATTCCTAGTTTATATATTCAGCATCAATTCAATCAACAGATGCAAAGATTAGCGCAGGCAGAGATTCCAGTGTTTTTGAGCTTTGGTAATCATGATTATTATACACCAGAGCGTTATTGGTTTACTTTTCCTGATAATGTATATGCGTTTACGAGTGAAGCGGTGCAAACCTTTACCTTGCAAACTAAGCATGGAGAAACTTATGCGGTGAGTGGGTTTAGCTATGAGCATCCTTGGCTAGAAAAAGAGATGGTTGCAGCTTTTCCTACGCGAATGGCGGTCGATTATCATATCGGTTTATATCATGGACAGCAAACAGGGAAACGTTATGCACCTTTTCAGCTAACGAGCTTGAAACAAAAGGGCTATGATTATTGGGCGCTAGGGCATATTCATGTACCGACTGTTTTATCGGAGCAAAAGCCAGTGATTCTCTACCCGGGTTGTCCACAGGGGCATACGCGAAAAGAGCAGCAGACAGGTGTGGTTTTAGTCGAGCTAACCAAGCAGGGTTGCCAGTATGCTTATCGAGAAGTGGCGGCGTTGCCTTTTAAGCAGATAACTATTTCTCTAAAGGATGTTTTAGAGCAAAGGGCGGTGCCACCTGTTTTAATGCAAACTTTACAGACCGTATCTTCTGGGTTATATCAAATTCGCTTGACCGATACTGCGGCATTACCGGAGCAATGGCTGCAAGCAAGTAACCAAGCAGAGTTATTGCAGCATTGTAATTGGCAATTGAGTCAGCAAAATCAAGCGATTTATGTTTATGATTGTATAGAAGAAAATGAAGTGGCAAGCTTTTATCCGTTGTTAACCGAAGAGGATTATCAAAAATTAATCACTGAAGCGCCAAAAGAAGCACTAGAACAATTATTGATCAATCGCTTGGGTGCAGTGAATCATTTAGGACAGTGGGCAGCAGAAAGCTTTGATGAGATTTATCAGGCTTATCTCAAAGAATTAAAAAAATACCTTCAAAATACTCCTACTAGCTTGGACTAGTAAATCGAAAAATTTAAGCAAAGGATACAAGTGATGAAAATACTTCGAGTAGAAATTGCGGGATTTGGCAAGTATCGTGATTTTCATTTTGATTTTACGACTGGCAATCAACTGCTTTATGGTGCAAATGAAGCAGGCAAATCAACGCTTTATCATTTTATTTTGGCGATGCTTTTTGGCTTTCCGAAAAAAAGCAAGCGAAAAAGAGATTATACGCCGGAAAATCATAGTCAATATGGTGGACGGTTGTTTATCGAGCATAATCAGCAAACCTTTTGTATTGAGCGCTATAAGCTAGTGAATCGTGGAAAGGCGCAAATTACGTCTGGCAATCAGCAGTATAGTGAAGAAGCGTTTTACCAACTCATTCGGCCACTTAATGAAGCTTTGTTTAGACAGGTGTTTACCTTTGAGCAGGAGCAATTAAACGATTTGGCTCATTTGGAGGCAAAAGCCTTGCAGTCCGCCTTAGTTTCGCTGGGGATTACGGGGAGTCAGCAGTTATTTCAGCAGGTGAGCGCCTATGAAAAGGAAAATCAAAAGATCTATGCAGATCGTGGCCAAAAGCTACCAATTAATCAAAAGCTAGCGGAATACGATCAGCTAGCGCAAACCATTGCCGTAGCAGAACAGCAGCAGGCAGCTCTAGCTAAGGAGTACCAACAATTACAACAATACAAAGACGAGCAGGCCCAGCTTTTAGCTAATCAGCAGGCTTTATTAGAAAAAAAGCAAGCCTATCAGCAACAGCAGCTCCATTTTGCCTTATATGAGGAGTATCAGGAGCTACAAAAACAGCCGTTGACGGTGGTGGATGCTCAGGATATGCAGGATTTACAGCATTTTTATCAAGCATACAGTCAATTACAGGAGCAGATTCAGCACAACGAAGCTAAGCTGGCTAAGCTAGAGCAAGGGCAGCGTTCCCAACGCTATTTGTTTTTCTTAGAGCATGAAGCGGCTATCTATCAGCTATTAAAGGATGAAGCGCAGGTTTATCAAGCAACCACTGAAAATGAACGTCTAAAGCAACGATTGCAGGTAACCCAACAGGCCTTAGCCAAGCTGCCAGCAACTACGCTAGCTAGCGAGGCGGTAAATGCGGATGATTTAACTAAATTACGCCAAAGTGAACAGGAATTAGCGTTACTGGCTGACCGTAGTGCTTATCTTGAACAGCAAAAGCTGCAAGCTGAGACGACTTTGAACCAATTTGAGGCGGCTCATCCCGAAATTTTTCAAACGACAGCTCCTAAACCAGCTTATCTGGGAATACTTAGTTTGGTATTCTTGGGTTTAGCTAGTGTGATTAGCTTTTTCTTTCAACCGTGGCTTTCATTGCTATTTGTGGTAGCAGCGCTTGTCGTGGGTGGTTATCATTATTATAGACAGCAGCAAAAGCAGCCTGGTGATTTGAAGCCCTTGTGGCAACAGCATTTGCAGGCTTTGGATGAAGTGAGTGACCAATATCAGCAAATCGTTGAGCAATATGCGCGCGCTAAGCAAAAAAATGCCCAGCTTCGACAGCTTTTACCGACTGATTGGCAAGAGCAAACGGTGGAGCAACTAGCTATTTTGGTTCAAGAAGCCAGCTATCAAGTACAAGAAAAGGCGCGGCTGATGGATCAACAGGCGCAATTACAGGCTGAATTGAATCAGCAGGCAGCACGCTTAGCACATTTCCAACAAGCCTGCAGTCCTTATTATGAATGGCTGGCGATTGCTAAGCTGCCTGTACTAGAGCAATATCAGCAATTACGTAGCTTTTATGAAGAACTGCAAGCCGAAAAATTACAACGCTCGCAGCAGCCGGTGACCCAAATTGCCGAAGCCCTGCGTTTAGCTCGTCAAGAAGTGGAACGGTTATTTACTCAGCAAAAACCGCTATTACAAAAATATCAGATTGAACAAATGACTGATTTACCTTTATGGTTTCGCCAGCAAGCCACTAAGCAAAAAATGGCGCAGCGCTTATTAGAGCTAAAGCCGATTGTTGCGCCTTTATTTAAGCAACCAATCACTAAAGCGCAATTACAGCAAAAGCTTGAAGCAGTCAATCAACAGCTCACTCAAAGCCAACAAGCGATTACGGAGCAATTAAAGCAAATAACGCAAATTGAGTTGACGATTAAACAGCAAAGCAATGACCGGAGCCTTTTAGAATTGTATCAAAAGCAAAGTCAATTAAAGTTTGAAATTGTACAATTACTAAAACAATGGAGTGTGAATTATCTGGTTAGCTACCAGCTTCAAAGCTTTGCCAAGCACTTATCACAAGATCAGCTACCACAGCTCTTGCAGCTAGCTAGTGAATACTTGGCGATTTTATCGAATCAAGCTCATCAGCAATTAAGTCTACAATCAACGGAATTACAGCTAGATAATCAAGCGCTGTACCAATTATCTACCGGCACCAAGGATCAGCTAATCATGGCTTTACGCTTTGCTTATTTAGCGCTGCAATTACCGACTGTGCTTTGTCCGATTATCGTGGATGACGGCTGGCTCCATTATGATTCAAAACGCAAAAAAGCTTTAGCCCAATTATTTCAACGTTTTGGCAAAAATTATCAAGTAATTTGTTTGTCTTCAGATAAAGAAATGGTAAGCTATTATCAGGAGCTAAACGAAAAGGTTCATACATTATAGAAAAGGATGTGAATCTGATTGCTTAAGGATAAGTAATCAAGCCGATATGAAAAAAATCAAAGAATATCAAGTCGATGAAGAAATGCAATTATTTACTTTAATTAAAAATGCAGATGTTCGCATGGCGAAAAATGGCAAGAAGTTTATTGCCTTTACCTTTCAGGACACCTCTGGAACCATTGATGGTAAATTTTGGGATGCTTCAGAAGAAGAAATTCAAAAATTTGAAGCAGGTAAAGTGGTGTTTTTAAACGGTAAAAGAGAGCTTTACCAAGGAAATCCACAGGTGAAGATTTTGCATCTGCGCCTAGCTAAATTAGAAGAGCCCTGTGATCCACAGCTATATATGGAAAAAGCGCCTATTAAAAAAGAAGAGATGGAAGCAGAAATCCAGCAGATTCTTTTTGAAATTACGAATCCTAACTGGAACCGCATCGTCCGCTATTTATTAAATAAATATCAAAAAGCCTTTTTTGAATACCCAGCAGCTAAACGAAATCATCACGCCTTTGCTGGTGGCTTGGCTTTTCATACATTATCTATGCTACGGATTGGTAAGGCGTTGGTGCGTGAATACCATGAGTTAAATGCCTCGTTACTTTATGCGGGAATTATTTTGCATGACTTGGGTAAGGTTTTAGAGTTAAGCGGGGCGATGACTACCGAGTACACGCTTGCTGGTAATTTAATCGGTCATTTGGTGTTGGTGGATGAAGAGATTACGCAAGCCTGCCTCGCCTTAAAAATTGATCAAAGCCGTGAAGACATTATCGTATTGAAGCACATGGTCTTGGCACATCATGGTTTATTAGAATATGGTTCGCCCGTTCGACCAAAGATTATGGAAGCCGAAATTCTTCATCAAATTGATAATATCGATGCGTCTATGCAAATGATGCTCACCTCTATTCGCCAAACGACACCAGGGGAATATACTGATCGCATTTTTGGCTTAGATAATCGTAATTTCTATGTTCCTAAAGAAGTGTAATGCTCACCTGAAATAACGAATTTGATTATGAAATTTTTATGAATTCTCTATTTTCATCACAACTTTTATCTAATTTGTGGTATAGTTAGGGGTGTGAACTCGAAAAAATTTTAGGAGTGTATTTTTACATGAAGAAAAAAGCTTTATTAGCCACTTTGGCAGCTGTTAGTGTACTTGGTTTAGCAGCATGTTCAAATGGCTCTAACCAAACCATCGCCTCAATGAAAGGCCAAACAATTACTGTGGAAGACTTCTACAATGAAATCAAATCTAACTCTACTAGCCAAAGCGTTGTTCGTAGCATGATTATCTATGATGTATTTACGAAAGCTTATGGCGATAAAGTAACTGATAAAGAAGTCGATGCAAAATACAAAGAGCAAGCTAAACAATATGGTGATACTTTTGAATCACAATTAAAAGCAGCTGGTTATACAAAAGCAAGCTTTAAGAAAACGATTCGTCAACAATTAGCACTTGATGAAGGCTTACGTGCTCACGTAAAATTAACAGATGCTGACTACAAGACTGCTTGGGAATCTTTCCACCCAGAAGTAACAGCGCAATTAATTCAAGTATCAACTGAAGACGAAGCGAAAACAGTGATTGCTGATGCCCAAAAAGACGGTGCTGATTTCAGCAAAATTGCTAAGGAAAAATCTCTAGCAAGCTCAGCGAAAAAAGGTGGCGAAGTGAAATTCTCTTCAACAACAACTGATGTGCCTTCAGAAGTGAAAACAGCAGCCTTTGCCTTGAAGAATGGTGAAATTTCGACTACACCAATTGCAGTAACTGATAGCTCAACTTACCAAACAACTTACTATGTGGTGAAAATGGTGAAAAACCAAGCCAAAGGTAACGACATGGATAAGTATAAGAAAGAATTAAAACAAATCGCTATCGATAATAAATTAAATGATTCTACTTTTGTAACGAAAGTCATCGGTCAAGAATTGAAGAAAGCGAATGTGAAGATTAAAGACAAGACCTTTGCAGATGTATTGACTACTTACATGGATGCTACTAAGACTTCATCAAGCAGCTCAAGCAAGAAATCTTCATCTTCTTCAAGCAAATCAGAATCAAGCACTTCTTCAACTGAAGCAAGCAGCTCAAGCACAGAAGCATCTTCTAGCTCAACATCTGAATCTAAATAATGATTGATTAGAAAATAGTGCTGACGAAAAAGTTTTAAAACAAAAAAATCGAAGGAATCTTTAATAGATTTCTTCGATTTTTTTAGTCTAAATGGTCATTTTTTCTTTTTTTAACCAAAGCGTAGATACCTTCAAGAAGAAAATACACATATACTGCCAAAAAAACTAGGGCGAAAACTTGTAGCTTTTTTCCAAGCTCGTAGTTAATTGTTCCTTCCTGCATTAAATAATCTATTTGTTGTGGTGTTAAATCTTTGGGGTTTACGGGAAGGAAATTGACAGATAAAAGTGTGCCGATTAGTCCCAAAATAATTGCCATACACAAAAGAAGTGAGCGCTTTTTCATGCTATGAACCCTCCTATTTACACTAACCTTCTACACATGTTTCATCTATTTTTTAATATAATGCTCACCAATTGAGTCTCTGATTCGACCAGAGGAAATTGCTCGTTTAGCTGTCTTTGTGGCCAGTCCTTATGCTACGGCGTTTTCAGGAGCAGCCCTTCGAGTAGATGGTGGCCTAGTTCCGACTATTTTCTAGCGCTAAAGCATTCTTGTCTCACTGATTGCCTATTTAAAGCAAAAAAGAACAGATTGTATCTGGTATCAGGTAAATCTGTTCTTTTTATTGAGCTGTAACCTTATTTTCCAAGATGTTTTTGCAGGGTACTTACCTGTTCTTTGATGCGCTCAATTCGTGGCTTAGTTTGAAATTGAAACTTTTCAATATCTTTAGCCAAGGATTCTTGAAATTCAGGGACCAATGTTTGTACGGTTTCGGTAAGTCGTTGCTGTTGTTGTGTAAATTCCTGATAACTATCTTTGACATCGGCGATTTTTTCAGTTGTTGCTTTGAGCTGAGCTTTTAATTCTTCACGTTGCGTTTTACCTGGTTTTTTAGTAGTGAATAAGGTGATTAATCCACCAATCGTTGAACCAACGAGCAAGCCTTTCATAAATCCCTTCATTGTCTATCCCTCCTAGGCTTCAAACTGTGCTTGAATACGTTTGGCGATTGCGCTAAGTAATTCAGGGTTGTACTGATCTGTATGATTGCCAAAGTGCATAGAGAAATCATCATGCTGACTATAACGTGGAATCAGATGAATATGTGAATGAAAGACCGTTTGATAGGCGACTTCTTTGTTATTGTTGATAATATTTAAGCCTTGCATTTCTGGATAGGCTGCTTGTAGCGCTTTAGCAATCTTTGGCACCCGCGCAAATACCTCGCTAGCTAATGCTTCGTCGTATTCAAAAATATCCTGTGCATGCTTTTTTGGAACGATGAGGGTATGCCCAGGTGTTACCTGACTGATATCTAAAAAGGCATAGACAACCTCGTCTTCATAAATTTTATAACTAGGAATCTCTTGGTTGATGATTTTACAAAAAATACAATTATCCATAAATGAAACCTCCTTTTATTTAACTCTACTTTAACATATTTTTAGCATAATCGTTAGTAAAGAATCAGAATATTTGCTGGATTGAGTTGTTCACCTTTAGATTATTTATTTTTTCTTATTTTTTTGAGAAAGTGATAAATAATCATTGATAGAATATATTTAATTTTATGTATATTGCTGATATATAAATATTTATAATAATTTTTCGTTTCGGAGATAGTTATATAAAATTTTAAAGATTCAATTTGGAAAAATGAAAGGCTTGTGATTAATTGATTTTTAGCCTCATATTTCTTGCGATAATTGCTATTTCTAAGTAAAATAATTGGGGATAATATAGGGAGGAATTGACAGTATGTCTTTATTTAGTTTTGATCCATCGGCGCAATTAAGTGTGGTAGCTTTGCGGGTAAAAGATCGAGATCGTATGATTGATTTTTATTGTAAGATGTTAGGCTTTAAATTAAAAACAGAGGAAAATGAATTGGCTATTTTAGCCGCCGCTGATGCGAATAATGAGCGCATTTGGCTGGAAGAATCACCACGAGCAAAAGAGCATTTCGGTGAGGTAAAACGGTTAAATCATTATCATATCGAGGTGCCAAGTTTAGCTGAGTTAGCAGCAGTTTATTCACGTTTAGTCCATGCTGAATATCCAATTATTGATGCTGATTTTACCTCTGAAAATTGCAGCTTTACAATTATCGATCCGGAAGAAAATCGTTTAGTATTAAGTACGACTGAAGCGATTAAAATGGATGAGGCTTCTTTATTAACTGGCGCTAATCCAGCTTTACCTTTGTCAAGTGGCGCACGAATTTCAGGCTTAGGCTTGCATGCCTTGGATGTAAATGAAGAATGTCGATTCTTGAAGGAAACACTAGGCTTTGATTTTAATGCGCAGCAAGTGGCTAGCCAAGCGTTAGTGGATGGTTCCTTCCATTTGTCAGTTGTTGCTAGTGATACGGAAAATGTGAAAGTACCTAGTCATCAAATTTTAGGCTTAGACTTTTTAAAATTTACATTAACGGATGAACAATTTGAACGCTTAATCGAGCATTTAGTCAGTCAGCAACAGGAATACTATTTAGATAGCAAAAAACGAATTTTAACCATCTATGATCCAGTAGGGGTAGAATGGTGGTTTTTACGTTAAACAGGCGATCGAGTAGAGTATTACCATGTTCATTGTGAAGATGGTTGGCTTTACTCGATTTTTTTGTTATTGAGAGGAATGTAGGAATAGATGTATACAAAAACAAGACAGACAATTCATCAATTTTTAAAACAGGGCGTTTTTTCTGGTGTAAATTATTGGTTATTTGATCAAGGAAAAATCATAAGCGAGAGTATCGGACAAATGGCTGTTTTACCAAAGACTGAGCCAATGGATGAGCAAGCATTATTTGATGTGGCTTCCTTAACCAAGGTGGTTTGTACGACGAGTGTTTTACTGAAGCTTTATGAACAAGGTCAGCTTGATTTTGACCGGCCTTTAAAAAGCTATTTACCCACCTTTCAGGATGAGCGCATAACGATTAGACATCTACTCACGCACACCGCAGATATTCAAACCTATATTCCTAATCGTGACCAGCTCACCGCCGAACAGCTTCGTGCGGCTTATTTAACTATGCAGGCTGGCCAGCAATTAGGTCAAGTCGTGAAGTATACAGATGCAGGGACGATTTTGCTAGGCTTTATGCTAGAAGAAATCTACCAGCAACCAGTTACCACGATTTTTAAGCAGGTTGTATTAACGCCACTAAGTATGCAAGCTAGTGGTTTTCCACCCAAGCTTAGTAATTTACCGATTGTGCCTACTGAGCAGTTAGCTAGTGGAGAAATTTTAAGAGGAATGACGCATGATCCTAAGGCGCGCGTTTTGGGTAACCATGCGGGTAATGCTGGTCTATTTACGAATATGGATGATTTGATTCGTTTTTGTAAAATGTATTTGGATTTTGGAGGCAATTACTTACAGGAATCGACTGTTCGGATGCTTTTACAAGATCAAACGCCAACTGGTAGTGGGGGTCGGTCATTAGGTTGGGATTTAAAAGGAGCAAGCGAGCAAGCCTTTTTATTTCATACGGGTTATACAGGGACTTTTTTGGCAATTGATCCATTAGCACAGCAAGCTTTTCTTTTTTTATCGAATCGGGTGCATCCAGTTGATCATCGGCAAGCTTATATCAATAAGCGAGATGAATTATTAGCCATTTATCAGCAAGAAAAAACACAGAATAGCTAGTAAAAAGCCTAGTCATTTATGCTATAATGGAAACGATTAATTTGAAAGGGGCAGTTCTGTAATGCAAGAACCTTTATTTATGCAACCAGTATTTCAAGAAAAAATATGGGGAGGCAATCGGCTAAATACGGTCTTTGGCTTTGAGCTACCTAGTGATAAAATTGGAGAAGATTGGGCCATTAGTGCACATCCACATGGGAAAAGTGTTATCCTAAATGGTCCTTATCAAGGAATGACCTTGGATCAACTATGGGCAGAACATCAAGAATTGTTTGGGCATCAAAGCGAAGAGGTTTTCCCATTATTGATTAAAATTTTAGATGCTGAGGATGATTTATCGGTGCAAGTCCATCCCGATGATGCCTATGGTAAACAACATGCTGGCGAGTTAGGGAAGACTGAATGCTGGTATATTATTGATGCCAATCCAGGCGCTGAAATTATTTATGGACACCATGCTCAAACCAAAGAAGAATTAACGCAGATGATTCAAGAGGGCCGCTGGGATGATTTATTGAAGCGTGTTCCGGTGAAAAAAGGCGATTTCTTCTTTGTTCCAAGTGGCACGATTCATGCTATTGGTAAAGGAATTATGATTTTAGAAACCCAACAAAGCTCAGATACGACTTATCGAGTATATGACTATGATCGTAAAGATGATCAAGGCAATACCCGTGAATTACACATTCAGCAATCGATTGATGTAACGACGGTCCCTGCGGTAACACCACAGTTAGCGGTGAAAGAAGTACGCAAGGGTAACAGTGCAGTAACGACTTATTTAGAAACTGAATTTTTCAATGTTTATGAATGGCAGGTCAAAGGAGAATTAACGATTGCTGCCAAGGGTCCATATACTTTGATGACAGTAATTGAAGGTTATGGCTATTTAGTTGTAGGTGACAAGGAATACGAATTGAAGATGGGCACGAGCTGTATTTTGCCAAACGAAATAAAAGAATGGCAAATTAAAGGTGATGTGAAAATCATCGCTTCCGATACAGCAAAATAAGGAGAGTTTACACCTAAACGTTTAAAGTAGGAACAAACGTTTAGGTGTATTTGCATATAAAATTGTCCTCAGCATACTTTGGATAACTGCCACATTTTAAAATTTTTATATGATCAATCGAAGTTTATTCTTTTAGCAATGATAAATCCGAACGAATCAGAAAAAAATTAAATAGTCAAGGTAATTTGTTGTTGAATTCGGTGATAATAGGTATAAAATAAAGTCATAAGAAAGAAGGGATAACAATGGCAGATTATCGTAGAATTTTAATACCAGTAGATGGTTCAATTTTAGCTGACTTAGCTTATCAAAAAGCCAAACGTTATGCGATGCAAACCAATGCACGTTTGATTGTACTTTCGGTAGTGGATACTTCTGGTATTGCAATGCATGATTACGGCGGTGGCTTTGAAATTGATCCTTTGATGGCAACTGCTAAAGAATTTTTAGACGATTATGCAGAAGATGCAGCGAAAGATCAAGTAAGTTGTGAAACAATTTTAGAAGTTGGTAGTGCCAAAAATGCTATTTTGGAAATTGCTAAAGATCAAAATATCGATTTAATTATGATGGGAGCAAGTGGTACAAACTCCTTTACCCGTTTATTTATCGGTTCAACCACTGATTTTATCGTGCAAAATGCAAATGTGGATGTTTTTGTCGTCAAAACCCATATGGATAATACGACACGTCCAACCCACTAATTTTGAACGTATCAAGTTTTTGTAATTGTTTACTTGAAAGAAAGCTAGGTCACATCGACTTAGCTTTTTTCGTACGCTTTGAAATTATTTAAAAAAAAGGTAGAGTAATTGGGAAGCTTTAGCGAACAATACACGCTCTTGCTGTAGATAGTGCTATTTGTAATTATGCAAAGGCTCTATTATACTGAGGGAAATAAAGTAAGGAGGGAACAGCTATGATTGTTAAATCTAGGAAACAAGAGGGTTGCTTGGTGCTTCCTATTCCAAGCTATCTGAATATTCCAGAGGGAGCTGAATATGAGGTGAGCCTTTCCGAAAAGGGTGAGTTGATTTTTTCGCCTGTTGTAAATATCCAAGGAGAATTTGTAACAAATGATGAGCTATCTGTTATAACGGAGGATATTTTTAAAGAATACGATGATGTTTTTAGAGAGTTGGTGGATAAATGACAAAGTATTTGACAGAAAAACAGGTGGTCCTTAGTAATCAAAGAGTAATTGAGCATTATTCACCATTAGAACATTCTAGGCTGGTTAGCTCATCAGCTTTAAATATGATTGCCAACTTACCTGAGCAGTATGTTTTTGGAAAAGAATTATATCCAACTTTAATAGAGAAGGCGGCAGTTATCTTTGTTCATTTGGTTAAAAAACATGCTTTTGAAAACGCTAATAAAAGGACAGCGGTATTTGTTTTGATAGCCTTTTTAAAGCTGAATCATGTAAAGTTGGTAGTGCGTACGCAAGAACTAGTTGATTTTACGGTTTTGGTAGCTGTTAATCCGTTAACAGACGAAAGCTTTAAGGGATATTGTGAATGGTTAAATGAGCGAACTGAGCCGTTGTAAGTAAGTCGACAATCAATGATTTAGTAGCAAAAGCGCTTAGATGGATTCTTTGACGCAAGTGAGATTGAGCAAAAATATAGGTTAACTATGTTACTTGCTCAATCACTACTTTGTTCATCTTGCCAAACATAATCAGCAAAATATTTGGCGATGATTGCTTCCTGACTACAATCAAAATCATCAGCAAAATAACGACTATAGACCTCAATCGGAGTTTTAAGTGGCACAGAAATATCCTCTGCTAATGCAAATACATCGATAATTTTTATTACTTTCCAAACAACTTCTGTGCCATCAGCGACAGGATAAGCTTCTTCTTTTAGGTGCTGTTGACAGTAATTGATAATCGTAGCGTAACTGGGTTTTTCTGGTAATTGGACTAAAACAATCCGATGCTCATAGCTTTTTCGAGGCTGCTTGGTTTGTGCATCAAAAGCTTCAAATAATAAGCTAAGTGAGAAATACGCCATTTATTTATCCCCTTTTAAACGATTTATTTTTATTTTAGTGAATCATTTGGATGAAGTCTATAGCATAGGGCTTGATAAGTAGTTCCTTTCTTTCGTTTTTTTCGTTATAATGAGCGTATGTTAAAAAAGGAGTTGGTAACATGATTACTGCAATTTGGGCGCAGGATAGGAATGGATTAATCGGTAAAGATGGCTTGTTGCCTTGGAAATTGCCGAATGATTTAAATTTTTTTAAAAGCCAAACAATGAATGGTACGTTGGTTATGGGACGTAAAACATATGAAGGATTAGGCAAACGCTCTAAAGCCTATAAAAAAATTTATGTTTGTACGCGCCAAACGGATATTCCTTTATTTGAGAATGCTGAGCTGATTCATTCACCTCAAGAGGTATTATCTGTAGACAATCTGCATATTGGTGGTGGTGGCGATATTTTTCGTTTGTTTTTACCTTATACTGATGTGATTTATCGTACCTTAATTGATGCAGAATTTACGGGAGATGCTTATATCGGCGAAATTGACTTTAGTGACTTTGAATTGGTTGAAGAAACGCCAGGTGTGATGGATGAAGAAAATATTTATCCGCATGTCTTTCAAAAGTGGGTTCGTAAAAAATAATTTTTGATGCAAAATGAATCATAGAAAGCCTCGCTCTATGGTTGATTTTGTATTTTTTTACACATATCATTTGTTAAATTTACCTATTTCGTGGTAAAGTAAGTTATCCGGATAATTTGAAGATAATAGCCAAAGTACTATCTTTCTTCAATAATTGATGCACCAATTTCTCCTCTCTTTTTACACATCCTTAACAATCTTAAAAAATAATTAGCCTCGTAGAAATGCATTTCTACTTTTTCATGTAATGAATTCTTCTCAAATCTTTTTTGTAAATCTCCCAGTATACTGAATAACCAATGAATCGTTAGGAAGTTGAAAGTATGTTAGAACAAAATGTAATGATTCCTTTTTTGAAAAAATTTGATCAATACCCTTTTCGGATTATGATAAATAATCATGAATACATCATTGGTCAAGGTCAACCAGAATTTACTGTTCATTTTAATCGAACAATTCCCGTCAAGTCATTAGTCACTAGCACCTCGCTTGCGCTGGGGGAAGCTTATATGGATAAGACCTTAACGATTGATGGCGACTTATACTATGCTTTGGATCATTTTTTAGGTCAAATGGATAAGTTTTCGACCGATCAATCGGCATTAAAAAAATTAATTTTTACCTCAGTGGCGAAAAATAATCAGCAAAAGGAAGTTCAAAGTCACTATGATATTGGTAATGACTTTTATCAATTGTGGTTAGATGATACATTGAGCTATTCTTGCGCCTATTTTAAACATCCTGAAGATAGTCTTTATCAAGCACAGGTGAATAAGATGGATTATATTTTAGAAAAATTAGCCTTAAGACCAGGGATGGAATTGCTAGATATTGGCTGTGGCTGGGGCTTTTTATTAATTGAAGCAGCTAAAAAATATGGTGTAAAGGGAACAGGAATTACACTAAGTCAAGAACAATATCGTATGGCAAATGAAAGGATAAGGCAGGAAAACCTTGAAGATTTAGTACGTGTCGAGTTATTAGATTATCGCGATTTAGCGAATCGTTCGTATCAGTTCGATCGTGTGGTTAGTGTGGGAATGTTAGAGCACGTTGGTCGTGATAATTATGCTTTATTTATTGATTGTGTGAAGCAGGTCTTGAAGCCAGGTGGTTTATTCTTATTACATTTTATCAGTGGGCTAAAAGAACACCCTGGTGATGCTTGGATTAAAAAATACATTTTCCCAGGTGGTGTGATTCCTTCTTTACGAGAAATCTTGAGTGATGCCGCTGAGCAAAATTTCCATACATTGGATGTGGAAAATCTACGGTTACACTACAATAAAACGTTACTTTGCTGGCAGGATAATTTCAATCAACATCGTCAAGAAATCCTAGCGATGTTTGATGAACGCTTTGTGCGGATGTGGGAATTGTATCTAGCCAGCTGTGCAGCCGCTTTTCACAATGGTGTGGTGGACATCCATCAAATTTTATTTTCCAAGGGGATTAATAATGAGCTGCCACTGGTTCGTTGGTATTAGTTGCCGTAAGGGTAAGCTTTTTTGTAAAAGTCCCATTTAAAATAAAAATCTATAACCCCCTAATTAGTTTTTTTATATTTTAAGGTGTTGGTGGTTCAGTACAACTTTTACTGACCATCAACACTTTTTGTTTAGTCATTGCAAGCCTGATTGTTTTAAAACATTCTATTTAAAAAAAATGCGGTTTTGTGCTAAAGTAGGTTATCCGGATGATTAGGGAATTTCCCTAGTAACAATGATGCATCATTTTCCTCGCAAGTTCTCTTGTTAAACACTTTATCCCCCCTCAGAAATGCAGTCTGATATGTAAACAACATTTGTGATAGGCATAATTAGATTTTTTTTAACAGAAAACTCAGTATACTGAATTTAATTTTATAGATGAAAATTTCTTGAAAATTAAATGAAAGTAAGGAAGTTGAAAGTATGTTAGAACAAAATGTGATGATTCCTTTTTTGAAAAAATTTGATCAATATCCTTTTCGAGTAGTAATGAATGAAAAAGAATATACGATTGGTGAAGGTAAGCCTGAGTTTACCGTTCATTTTAACAAAAATATTCCTTTAAAATCCCTCTTAACAAGTACTTCTTTAGCGCTAGGCGAAGCGTATATGAATAAGGATTTAACGATTGACGGTGATTTGTATTATGCTTTAGATCATTTTTTAGGTCAAATAGATAAATTTTCAACCGATCAATCGGCGTTAAAGAAATTAATTTTCACCTCAGTGGCTAAAAACAACCAGAAAAAAGAAGTGCAAAGCCACTATGATATCGGTAATGATTTTTATCAATTATGGTTGGATGATACGATGAGTTATTCTTGTGCCTATTTTAAACATGCTGAGGATAGTCTCTATCAAGCACAGGTCAATAAGGTCGATTATATTTTAGAAAAATTAGCCTTAAAACCTGGGATGGAATTGTTAGATATTGGTTGTGGTTGGGGCTTTTTATTAATGGAAGCAGCTAAAAAATATGGGGTTAAGGGTACAGGAATTACCTTAAGTGAAGAACAATATCGCAAGGCCAATGCTCGAATCAAGGAAGCAAACTTAGAAAATCTTGTAAAGATAGAATTGATGGATTATCGTGATTTACCAGGTTATCATCATGTCTTTGATCGCGTGGTTAGTGTGGGAATGTTAGAACATGTTGGTCGTGAAAACTATGCGCTGTTTATCGAAAGTGCCAAAAAGGTCTTAAAACCAGGGGGCGTTTTCTTACTTCATTTTATTAGTGGATTAAAGGAAAATCCTGGTGATGCTTGGATTAAAAAATATATTTTTCCAGGTGGGGTGATTCCTTCATTAAGAGAAATGCTAAGTGATGCAACCGATCAAAACTTTCATATTCTAGATGTAGAAAATTTACGCCTGCATTATAATAAGACGTTATTGTGTTGGCAAGAAAACTTCAACCAACATCGCCAAGAAATTCTCGAAATGTTTGATGAACGTTTTGTACGTATGTGGGAATTATACTTAGCTAGTTGTGCAGCAGCTTTTCATAATGGGGTTGTCGAACTCCATCAAATATTAATGACAAATGGGATTAATAATGATTTACCAGTCGTGCGTTGGTATTAATCTATTTTAAGCTGAGCATAGAAGTTGTCGGTAATCATGCTATCTGTTACAGTTGACTTGAACTAAATCTAAGAAAGTGAGCGTAGCGAATGATGATTGAAATTCAAGCGATGGTACACCAGCCGATAAAAAAAGTTTGGCAATATTGGAACGAACCTGCGCATATTGTTAAATGGAATACAGCTTCAGAAGATTGGCATACTACAAAAGCGACTAATGATTTACGAGTTGGTGGGAAAATCCTATCAAGAATGGAAGCCAAAGATGGGAGTATGGGCTTTGATTTTGGAGGTATCTATGACGAAGTGACAGAGTATCAAAGAATTGCCTATACGTTAGGTGACGGTCGCAAGGTGGAGATTGATTTTATCGAATTATCACCCACCGAAACTAAAATTATTGAAAAATTTGAACCAGAGCAACAAAATGATCCGGCTATGCAACAAGCTGGTTGGCAGGCAATTTTGGATAATTTCAAATCCTATGCAGAAGCTTTATAAATAAACAATAATAGACAAAACGAGTGAGAAGCAGGCTAGCGCTCACTCGTTTTTTTATTCAAGGATGCTGGTCAGTCGGCTAGCTGTGAGCAAGTAAGCTTTATTTTAGCAATAAATGCGTAATCTTAAAAATTTTACTGATAAAGCGACTTAGTTAGTGACTTAATTACTTATTTTGACAAAGTAGGCTTAAGCGCCCTACAGCCGTTTTTTGTTTTTCATCCAAGTAGATTTCAGCTTGCCAGACTTGGCGTGTTTTGCCTATCTTATCTGGGGTAGCGATTACGGTTAGGATTCCTTGTTGGGCACTACTTAAATGACTAACCTGTAAATCTAGGCCGACACAAAATTGATTCGGCTTGACATGGAGATTTGCTCCTAGACTACAAGCAGTTTCGATTAACACCGCATTGATGCCCCCATGCACATAGCCAAAGGGTTGTTTGTGCTCATCTTTTATCGGCATGGTTAAAATGACCTTTTCAGGCGATTGTTCCTGAATTTGAATAGCTAAATGGGTCAGTAAATCCATAGAAGATACCTCGCTTTTGATTGTTTCCTTTTTAGTAGGGTAGCTAAAAATTTTTTCTAACTTTACTATAAGTGAAAAATGAAGCTTTGAAAAGTTAAGAAAAGTTCTCCTAAGGGAATTCTTAGGTAAATTTTAAGCGTTTTTTTCATAAGTTGTGTATAATCTAGATTGTATGAAAAATTAGCGTATAAAGGAGCAGATTTAATGCGAGAATGGACGACCATTAAAACCTATGATGAAATTTTATTTGAACAACATGGCAAAGTAGCCAAAATCACTATTAACCGCCCACATGTGCATAATGCATTTACCCCAAAAACCGTGGCCGAGATGATTGAAGCGTTCAATATTTGTCGTGATCGTGCAGATATTGGGGTGATTATTTTAACTGGTGCAGGTGATTTAGCCTTTTGTTCTGGTGGTGACCAAAAAGTAAGAGGACATGGTGGCTATGTGGGTGAAGATCAAATTCCTCGTTTAAATGTATTAGATTTACAGCGTTTAATCCGAGTGATTCCTAAGCCAGTGATTGCGATGGTGAAGGGTTGGTCAATCGGTGGCGGAAATGTTTTACAATTAGTTTGTGATATTACGATTGCTGCGGATAATGCTAAGTTTGGGCAAACGGGTCCTAATGTGGGTAGCTTTGATGGTGGCTATGGTTCTGGCTATCTAGCGCGCGTCATTGGTCATAAAAAAGCGAAGGAAGTTTGGTTTATGACGCGTCAATACACCGCGCAAGAAGCTTTAGCGATGAACTGGATTAATACAGTCGTTCCGTTAGCACAGGTAGAGGATGAAACGATGGCTTGGGCTGAGGAAATGTTGAAGAAAAGTCCGCTTGCTTTACGGATGATTAAAGCTGCGATGAATGCTGATACAGATGGCTTAGCAGGAATTCAACAGCTAGCTGGCGATGCGACATTGCTTTACTATACCATGGATGAAGCAAAAGAAGGGCGCGATGCCTTCAAAGAAAAGAGAGAACCAGATTTTGACCAATTTCCAAAATTCCCATAAACATATCTTTAGCTGGCTGCAACAACAAGCAAAAGCGCAGCCGGACAAGCTCGCCTTGTATGCTGAAAAGGCGCAATATACCTTTGAAGAATTAAATCAACGTGTGCAAAAGCTTGCACACGTTTGGTTTGATTGCCTACCTCAGTCAGCTACACATAGGTTTATTGCGATTTTAGGTGAGAATCAACTGAATTATATCGAAAATACGCTCGCTTTTTGGGAGATAGGTTGGGCGATTCAGTGTCTAAATATTCGACTAAGTGTAGAAGAAATCATTACCCAGCTAAAGGATAGTCAGTGTGTTTATCTTTTAGATTTATCGTCAAATACTGCTAGACGCTCTAGACTTGCTCAAGCCTTACCTGAGCTAACCATCTTTACCGAAAGTATGCTGACACAGGCTAACCAAGTGCAAGTAAGGCAGCCAATTGATTTGGGCTATCGTCTGGATCAAGTGGCTTCTTTAATGTATACCTCTGGAACGACAGCCGCTGCTAAGGGGGTACCACAAAAATTTAAACAGCATTTGGCTAGTGCGACGGCTGCTCAACAAAGCCTATCAGTTACACCGGCTGATTGTTGGTTATGTGCAGTGCCTTTATTTCATATTAGTGGGCTATCGATTTTATTACGTAGCTTGGTGATTGGTCATAGCTTGCGCTTATACCGTAAGTTTAATCCAGAAAAGATTCATCAGGACTTACTAGCAGGTAAGGGGAGTATTTTTTCAGCTGTGACCAAGATGCTACAAGATCTTTTGCCGTATGTTCCAAAGCAAGGTTATCCGAATAGCTTTAAGGCGATTTTATTAGGTGGTGGGCCGGCAAGTATCGAGCTATTAAATGCATGTCAGCAAAAACAATTACCGGTGATGCAATCTTATGGGATGACTGAAAGTTGTTCGCAGGTCTTTGCGCTTCCTTTTTGCGATGCGTTAAGAAAAATTGGTTCAGCCGGTAAGCCGTTAGCCAATATTCAATGCAAAATTGAAAAAAATACTGCCTCTCAGCAAACTGGCGAGATTTTAATCAAGGGGCCTAATATTGTTGAGTCCTACCTACATCAGCGTTCAAGTGAGAGGTGGTCAGCAGATGGCTGGTTTCATACAGGGGATTTAGGCTATTTGGATGATGAAGGCTTTTTATATGTAGTCAGTCGTCTCAGTGAGCTTATTATCTCAGGCGGTGAGAATATCTATCCAAATGAGATAGAACAATGTTTGTCGAAGCATCCAGCGATTAAAGAAGCCGTTGTGGTTGGCAAAGAGGATGCTACCTGGGGCCAAGTGCCAATTGCCTTTTTGCAATTACAGGCAGGCTTTGATCAAACTAGCTTTAATCCTGAGCAGCTGACTGAACAGCTACAGGCGCTTGCTCGTTATAAATGGCCGAAAGCCTTTTATTTTGTTAAAGATTTTCCACGAACAGCCAGTGGAAAAATTCAAAAGAGAAAACTGTTAACCAAAGAAAGAGTGAATGTTCTTGAGTAAATCTGTTGTGTATTCAACTTCCAGATCAAATGAACAAGAAATTTATTATTATAGCTTTAGTGAAATAGCTTCAGCGCCAGATTGCTTAGCGCTCTTCAGGCAGGCTGAACAAGCTGAATTGATCAAATGCTTTTGGCAAACACCCGATCAAAGCTTGCAGTTTTTAGGAATCGGTGCGCTTGAAAGCTATCAAGCAGTTACCCTTGATTCGCTAAAGCAAATCAAGGCAAACTTAGCTAGTCGTTGGCAGCAAGTAGCCAATCCCAATACTAATGCTTTACAAGGACTATTACAGCCAGCCATCTTATTTGGTGGCTTGGCTTTTGATGAATCCATGCATGAAAAAAGCGTTTGGCAAGAGTTAGCCAATGGTTATTTTGTTGTGCCGGAAATCCTGCTTCAAATTACCCCAACTGCCAGCTTGGTGCATTATAATGTGCGAGCGACTCATTTAGCGCAGGCTGAGGAAAAACATCAACAACTAAAAGCGCAATTTGAAAAACTAGTTGCGGCTAGTTCATTTGCGCAATCGTCTAATCAACAGCTTGAGCCAGCTTTAGCTGCACCGCTTAACTGGCAGTATGTCAATGAAGCCTCTTGGTTAGAGTTAGCTGAAAAAACGATTGCCAAGCTTTGTCAGCAGCCTAGTCCATTGAAAAAAGTTGTTTTGGCGCGACGTTTACAATTTGAAGCAGCCAGTTTACAAGCTAGTAGCTGGTTAGCCAACCTGATTGCCCAACAGCCCAATACCTATCGTTTCTTTTTAGAAGGGGAAAGTCGGATTTTTGCTGGGGCTACTCCTGAACGTTTATTAAAGGCTACGGCTACGCATTTTGAAACAGCGAGTGTTGCTGGCTCTATTCGTCGCGGCACGACCAAAAAAGAAGATCAAGAACTAGCTGAGCAATTATTAAATGATCCTAAAAATACCCAGGAGCACCAAATTGTTGTTGCTAGAATCGAAGCGCAATTAGCTGCGTTTATCGAGGGAAGCTTAGTGCTCGGTGAACGAACGATTTTAAAAAATCAAATGATTCAGCATATTTATCTGCCACTAGCTGGTAAGCGTCAGCAAAATATTGATTTTTTAAGTGTGATTGCTGCGTTACACCCAACCCCTGCTTTAGGTGGGGAGCCTAAAGAGTTGGCACTAGCGTGGTTAAGACAATATGAAGGTTTTAATCGTGGGCTATATGGCGCTCCGATTGGCTGGCAGTCCATTTTAAGTGATGAAGGTGAATTTGCAGTAGGCATTCGCTCAGCAGTGGTTGCTAAAGAGAAAAAATCTGTTAAAGGGCAGTTATTTGCTGGTTGTGGTATTGTTGCCGATTCTAAGGCAGTTGAGGAATTGGCAGAAACAGCCTTAAAATTTGAACCAATGAAAAGGAGCTTAGCAATCGATGAACCATCAACAAGTCATGACTGAATATCTACTTTCTTTTATTGAAGGATTAAAACAAGCGGGCGTTTGTCAGGCAGTGATTAGCCCAGGCTCACGTTCCACACCGTTAGCCTTATTATTGCATCGAGAAAAGACCGTTACTTGTCATATTGATGTCGATGAACGTTCAGCAGCTTTTTTTGCCTTAGGTTTGGCTAAAGCAAGTCAAACAGCCGTTGTATTGCTTTGTACTTCTGGTACAGCAGCAGCTAATTTTTATCCGGCTATTTGTGAAGCGTATGAATCAGCGGTCCCATTAATTGTATTGACGACCGATCGCCCACCTGAGCTGCATCATGTAGGAGCGGCACAAACGATGTCACAAAATCATCTTTATGCCGATCATGTGAAGCTTAGCTATCAAATGGCCTTGCCAGAAAATACGCCTAATCTTTTGCGTTATAGTTATTGGCAGGCCTATCAATTAGCCTTGACTGCTCAACAGCTACCCTTTGGTCCGGTCCATGCGAATTTCCCATTAAGAGAGCCTTTGTTACCAGATTTAGCCTTACGTTTAAGTGAGGAGCAGCGCCAAACTATGCAAACCCAATATATTCCACTGCCTAAGCTAGTCCTAGCAAATCAGCAGCCAATAGCTTTGTTGCCAGAAGAGTTAAAGAGTTTACTGCAAGCAAAGGGCGTAATTGTTGTTGGTGGCGAATGTACGCTCAATCAAGCTAAGGCCTTACATCAGCTCTCACAGCATTTATCTTGGCCAATTATCGGTGATCCATTGACACAATTAGCTGCGACAGGAAAGGACAATCCGCTTTATCTGAAACAAGCTGAGATTATTTTTCAAAAAGTGCAGGATTTACCTACGCCACAGGTGGTGCTGCGCTTTGGTAAATTACCTGTTACTAAAAATGTGATGCTATATCTGCAAAGTCTCACCCAACAAGCGATTCCACAAATCCTAGTAGACGAAACGCAGCGTTGGCCAGATCCTTTACATATTTGCAAGTATTTATTGCCTTGGTCGATACTTGATTTTGTCCAAGTAGCAAAAGCAGTGCGACCAAGCTCAGCTCCAGTGATTTCGTCTGCTTTGTCAGCTTGGGCTGCTTTTTGGCAAAAACGCCAACAAATCGCTCAGCAAGTCGTAGCTTTACAACTAGCTAAGCAAGACTTTGATGATTCAATTGCAAGTGTGGCACTAGCTGATTTTATCGCAGAGGATGAAGTTTTATTTGTCGCCAATAGTAATGCAATTCGTTTGGTTGACCGACTAGCGCCTAGCTTGCAACAGGGCTTTCAGACTTTTGGCAATCGTGGGGTCAATGGCATTGATGGGATTATCTCTACGGTAGCCGGACTTGCTAGTGCTAAGCGCCAAAGAGTGTATTTGTTGGTTGGCGATTTAACCCTTTTCCATGATATGAATGGCTTACAAATGATCCAAAAATATCAATTACCCGTAACGATTGTATTATTAAATAATAATAGTGGAGGGATTTTTTCATTCTTATCCCAGCGCCAATTGTCCCCTAGCGATTTTGATCCTTTGTTTGCCACAGCACTAGACATATCGTTTGAAAAAGTCGCACAATTATATCAAATGAGCTATGTGCAGCCGACGACAAAATCAGCCTTCATCGCTGCTTTAGCAAACAGCCGTCAGCAATCTACAGCTAGCCTAATCGAGGTGAAAAGTACGGCTGAGCTCCCTGTAGCTTTGTGGCAAAGGGTGCTGGCAGCTTATCAGCAAAGTATTTTAGAAGAAAAGGAAGCCAAGCATGAAAATAACTATTCGTAAGGCAAGCTATGCATATGAGTGGCTAAATGGTTATGAACCCAAGCGACCGACTTTAATTTGTCTGCATGGCTTTATGGGCTCTAAGGAAACTTTTGCTAATTTAGCACAACAAGACCAAGTCAATCTCTTGGCGCTAGATTTACTAGGGCATGGGCAATCGAGTATTTATCTGCCGGCTTATCGCTATACGATGAGTGAGCTGATTAAGGATTTACAGCTATTGGCACAGCAGCTTAGGCTAACAAAGTTTTATTTATTAGGCTATTCGATGGGCAGTCGGGTGGCTTTGGCTTGGAGCTTAACTTATCCAGAGTCAATAGCTGGCTTAATTATGGAAGCCGGCACTCCAGGGATTATCGGTGCAGAAAATAGAGCCAAGCGCCGCGTGCATGATAAAAACTGGTGCCAAATGTTGCAGGAATGTTCGCTGACACAATTTGTCCAAAGCTGGCAAGACCAAGCGTTATTTGCCAGCCAACGCCTGCTGCCTATTGAGCAACAGCAAGCCATCTTCCAAGCCAAGAGCCAACAAGTGTCTTATGGTTTAGCGATGAGCTTGCAAAACATGGGGACAGGCGCTCAGATGAATTATTGGTCTAGCTTAACTACTAAGGGAAAGTTTCCGTTATTGTATCTAGCTGGTCAGCTTGATCATAAATATCTAAGCCTTGGCCAGCAAGTTGTGCAAGCTTGGGGGCATCCTCAAGCAACTTTAACAATAATTGAAGCAGCCGGTCATTGTACCCATTTAGAACAACCGTTATTGTTTCAAACAACTGTCCTAAATTGGCTGGCTAGTTTAGAAAAGTGAGGGAAAGTATGCGCATTTGTCGAGTGGATTACTATCAGGTCAAGCTACCCTTTAAAAAAGCTGTTCAAACGAGTTATGGAAAATTAACGGCTAAGTACGCAGATATCTTAGTTTTAGTTAACGAAGATGGGCAAATAGGCATCGGTGAGCTTACGGCTTTACCACATCCGGATTATGTTGAGGAGTATCTTTTAGGCGAGCGTCAAATTTTACAGCATTATTTGCTTCCTTGGTTGTTGGCAAAAGAATGGGTGACACTAGATGCGTTTTGCTTGGAGATGACGAAAATTCGTGGACATCTGATGGCCAAAGCGGCGATTGAAATGGCTTTATTTGATTTAGCTGCCAAGCTAGCCGAAAAGAGTGTAGCTGCCTATTTACCTAATGCGCAGCCCTCTTTAGCGGTCGGGATTAGCTTAGGCATAGAGCCTGATTTGGCCAAGCTAATGGATCAGGTCGATCAAGCAATTGCCCAAGGCTATCAACGGATCAAGCTAAAAATCAAGCCCGGCTATGATTATCAAGCACTAGCACAAATTCGCCAAGCTTATCCTGAAGTGTGTCTGATGGCTGATGCCAATTCAGCTTATCAAAGTCAAGCCGCAAGTTTAAAGGCTTTAGATGAATTATCCTTGGCAATGATTGAACAACCCTTAGCAGTCGATGATTTTGTCGCACATGCCAAATTACAAGCGCAGCTAAAAACACCGATTTGTCTGGATGAAAACGTTCGTAGCCTAGCCGATTTACAAACAATTGTCGCGCTAGGCAGTGCCCAAGTCATCAATCTAAAGCTTCCAAGAGTAGGAGGCTTATTGGCGGCTAAAAAAATGCTCAACTTTTGTCAGCAGCACGATTTAAAGGTTTGGATGGGAGGCATGTACGAAACGGGCGTTGGTCGCGCGTTTCACCTGCATTTTGCAGCCCAAACGTGTTTTGATTTTCCAACGGATTTGGCAAGCTTTGATCATTACTTTGTAGAAGATATTGTTACTAAGCCAATGCAGCTTCACGCTGGCAAAATTAGTGTACCGACGGGCTTGGGCATCGGTGTGGTGTTAGATAAGCAAAAGGTGAATAAATATTGTTATGCCAAACAAAGCTTTAAGTCGAAAAAATAATAAAAAAGCGTATTCATTTTAGTGGAAAAGTGCTATGATTAGCTTGTTCGTATAAAATTGCACAGACAAATATTATTTTGAGGTGGAATGTGAATGGATAGTTTAGCCTATCAACCCTTAAATTTGTATACCAATTATCAACAAGCCTGTCAAAATTTTCCTGAAGTGCCGATTATTTTGGATGAAGTATTGCCGGCCTTTCCTGAATTAGGCTTAACTAGCACTTATCAACTCAGTCATGAAGTGATTTTAAAACGGGCTTACCAGCTGGCTGCGTTAGGCATTCAAGCGCGTGATAAGGTCATCATGTATAAAAGTCCTAAGTTTGACACTTATTTACTAGCAGTTGCTGCTTCTTATCTCGGTGCGATTCCGGTGATGATTTCCTATCATTTTCCAACTGAGACGATGGAAGTATTTGTTGAACGTTTAGAACAGCCCTTTATTATTTATGATGATGAAACCAAAGCGCGTGTGTTAGCGATTGACAATTTAGCTGCCGAGCGTAAAATAGCCGTTCAACAGCTTTTAACCAGCCCAGCTACGCCAGTTGAGCAGGTGACTTTAGCTCCAGATGAAATTGCCTATATGACACACACATCTGGTACTACAGGGATTCCTAAATTAATTTGTCATTCCTATCATTCAATGGGGTGGCGTACCAAATGGCAAAGAACTGTCTTTACGAAAATAGCCGAGAAAAAATTGGTGGCATTTCATATTTCGCCGGTTCATTCTCGCTTTAATATCGGTGTGTCTTCTTTAATGGCGATGGCTTTTCCAATGATGCCTCTAGCGACTGCTGATGGTGAAAAGGTTGCCCAGCTTTTGGCTAAACATCAACCGATTGCTTTAGAAACGCATCCTAATAATTTTGTCCAATGGAGTTTTACTGCCCAAAAACAACCGGCAAGCTTTGCAAGTATTCGTTACTATCACTCAACCTTTGATGCAATTAATAACAAGACGATGTATACCTTTTTAAAAGCGAGCGAAATGGTTGACCCTGTTTTCTTACAGGTGTATGGCCAAAGTGAATGTGGACCGATGATTTTAAAGGCCCACACCCTAGCTAGTCTACCGACAGATAATGCGCGTGATATGGGTGTTGGGTTAGGCGATTTGACTAAAGCATGTATTGCGGATGAAAAGGGGAATGTTTTACCAGCTAATCAAGATGGCCATATTCATTTTCTATCTAAAGGGCGTGCTTTGACCTATTACAAAGAGGAGCAACGTTTTAACGAAAATGTTTATGATGCTTGGTGGGATAGTGGTGATTACGGTTGTATGGATGAACAAGGTCATCTTTACTTAAAGGATCGTCAGGTGGACTTGATTGAAAACATTGACAGTAATTTGGCGTTAGAGGATTTCTTGTTAGATCATCTAGATTTCTTATCAGAAGTCGTTTTAGTTCGCGATAAACAAGGTCACGCCCAACCAGTAATTGCCTTAGCTCCTGATTGTGAGATGGATTGGGAAGCTTGGTGGCGACAAGTAGAGGACTTGCCTCATTTAAATGCGCCAATTATCCGTGATTTTGAGGATATCCCGCGCACCGCTACGATGAAGGTTCGCCGTTTATACATTGAGGAATTATTCAAACAAGAGCAAAATTAAATCTATCAAATCAATACATCCGTTAATCAACGTATTTTTAGCGGGTGTATTTTGTTTACATCGTAAGCCTTGCACGTAGGTAAAAATATGCTAAAATGTTAAAACAATGACCTAAGGAAGTGAAGCAAATGAATATCTCACAAGTGGCTGAAAATTTTGATTTAACACCGGCGACCTTACGCTATTATGAAAAAATTGGCTTAATTCCTGATATCCAGCGCAAAAATGGCGTTCGTAATTATAATGCCCAGGATTTAGATTGGATTGAATTTATCAAGTGCATGCGCAGTGCAGGTCTATCGATAGAAAGCTTGATCGATTATACGCGTTTATATCACGAAGGTCCACAAACGGCTGATGAACGAATGAAAATATTGATCAAAGAACGTGAATTGCTGTTTGAACGTTATCAAGAATTAAAGGATACTTTAGAACGCTTAGATGAAAAAATCGACAAATATCGTCGTGGAGAATTTTCAAAATAAAAAAACAAAGCGCTGAACCACAGAGATGAAAGTGGTCTAGCGCTTTATTATTTCATAAAAAGGGTAAGTGGTATTTGCTAAAATGCCCCCATGATTAAAATCACGGGTATTCTTGACTGGTTTATAAAAAATAGTCAGTATGAATGGCTCAGTTTGCAATCATACTGGCTATTTTTTACTCTTTGATAGCAATCACTGTTTCGCGTTTGATTAATTGGTGTGGAACAACCATTCGCGCACTAGTCTGTTCATTGTTATTCAGCTTTTCAATCAGACTTTGAGTGGCCATTTTACCTAAGGCGGCCACATCGACATCGATACTGGTTAAATATGGATGAACCAAGGTAGCGAAGATGGAATTATTAAAGCTGATAACGGATAAATCCTCAGGCACTTGATAGTGGTAAAGATTGAGTAATTGGATAATCCGCATCGCAAATAAATCATCAATCACGACCAAAGCAGTAGGTTTTTTGTCCTTTAGTAGCTGTTCGAAATTGACATAATCTTCAGGTCCTTGAAAGGTTACTGCTGGATGAACAGGTAGATTGGCTAGCATCAAGGCTTTTTGGTAACCAAAATAACGCTCAAAGTAAACATTTTCTTGAGTGGTATTGGTAACAAACAAAATGTTTTGATGTCCGTGTTGCATTAGATATTCGGTTGCTTGCTTGCCTAACAGTTGATTATCATTATCTACATAGGTAATTTTTTCTTCATGAGTATAAGGCTGACCGATTAAAGTAAAGGGCACCTGCTCTTTCATTAGATAGTTAATGATAGGGTCATGATTATCGGAATAGGTCAAGATAAAGCCGTCGACTTGCTTTTGGCGATGCATTTGTTTCACATTGCTTAATAGGGCCTCAAAATCTAAGGCAGTTGCAATCGCGACTGTCATACCAGCTTTCCGTGCTTCTTCGTTAATCGTTTCGATTGTTTCTAAATAAAAAGGGTTGCCTAGTCGTTCTTTAGAATCTAAAGGGGGTAGAATAATGCCAATTGCATTAGAAATCTGTTTACCAAGATTTCGCGCAGTGAGATTAGGAATATAGCCCATTTCCTCCATAATCGCGCGTACTTTTTTCTTCGTTTCTTCTGAAATACTAGGATGATCATTAATGACACGAGAAACGGTTGAAGTAGCCACCCCAGCTTTTTTGGCAACGTCTTTGACAGTTATGCTCATTTATTTTCCTCCTTGGGATAATCGTATTTATCATAGCAAAAAACCGGGTAATTGCCTAGTAGATAGAATAAGAAAAAGATTATAGCTAAAGAAGCGCGACACTTCTTTGGCTATAATCTAAAAGGTGTAAATTAAGCTAAGGCGATTTTGATTTCATCCGTTAATTCATATGGTTGATGATACAACTGAATCGTAATGGCTTCACCGCTTAATTTTTTCACAGTGACAAATTGTTGATCGACCTTGATAGCTAATAGACGACCACGATAATTGATATGGAAAGCATAGTCTTGCCAAGCTTTTGGTACAAATGGCGCAAAGCTTAGGGTTTCGTTTGCTGTCTTCATTTGGGCAAAGCCTTGTACAATCCCTAACCAGCTACCAGTCATTGAAGTGATATGCAAGCCGTCTTCAGTATCATTGTTGTAGTTATCAAGGTCAAGACGGGCGGTGCGTTCATACATTTCAACTGCTTTTTCTTCCATTCCTAGCTCAGCGGCCAAGATTGCATGAATACATGCGGATAGAGAAGATTCATGTACAGTCATTGGTTCATAGAAATCAAAGTTTTTCCGTTTTTCATCCAATGTAAATTGATTGCCGAAGAAGTAAATGCCTTGTAAAACATCCGCTTGTTTAATAAAGCAGGAACGTAAAATCTTATCCCATGACCAGTTTTGGTTTAATGGTAAATCTGATGGCTCTAAGCTAGCGACTGGACGTAAATCTTTGTCTAAGAAAGTATCATGTTGAACAAAGACACCTAATTCTTCATCGTAAGGGAAGTACATTTTTTCAATGATTTCTTCCCATTTTGCTTGTTCTTCAGGTGTAATTTCAATAATCGCTTGATCGGCGAATTTACGATAGCTTTCAAGCGTGTATTGTAAGACCCAACGAGCGATATAGTTGGTATACCAGTTGTTGTTGATATTATTTTCATATTCATTTGGTCCAGTTACCCCATGAATCATGTATTTATCTTTGCGTTTAGAATAATGCACACGATCAGCCCAGAAGCGTGCAATTCCTGTTAATACTTCTAAACCTTCTTTTGCCAGATAAGTCGTGTCACCAGTATAGTTGGTATAATTGTAAATCGCATAAGCAATCGCACCATTCCGATGAATTTCTTCAAAAGTGATTTCCCATTCGTTATGACATTCCACACCGGTAAAGGTTACCATTGGATATAAGGCGCCCGCTAGCCCTTGTTGGCGAGCATTGTGATAAGCTTGTGGTAATTGATTATGACGATATTTCAATAAGCTACGTGTCACGCTTGGATCAGCTAAAGATAAGTATAATGGTACGGCATAAGCTTCTGTATCCCAATAAGTTGCCCCACCATATTTTTCACCAGTAAAGCCTTTTGGACCGATGTTTAAGCGTTCATCTTCACCATAGTAAGTAGAGAATAATTGGAATAGGTTAAAACGAATTCCTTGTTGAGCAGCTTCGTCACCATTAATTACGACATCGGCTAATTCCCAACGTTTTTGCCAAGCTTTAGCATGCTCTTCTTTTAAGGCAGCATAGTCACTTCCATATTCAGCAAATAGCTTTGTGACATAATCTAATTGCTCAGCTGATTCTACATCACGACTGGTAACAATTAATACTTCTTTTTCAAAAGTCACCCCTTCGCCGGCTTTTAGATCAAAGCTAAATTGATTAGCGACCATTAAGGGCATTTCTAATAAAGCATCACTTTCAAAATTGTGTTTCATTGCCGCAGTTACTGTAAACTGAGGAACACCAAACGGATTAGCGATCGTTTGCGCAGTAACATAGCTTAAATCATCACTTTCCCCTTGTGCAACTGCTTGCCAGAAATGTTCGTCATAGTTACTGTCTTCATTCGTCACGTTATTGTCTAACATTGAGTTGATTTGAATGGTTGCCTGACCTTTTAAAACAGTAGCTTTTACTTGAATAAAGGCTAATTCCTTTTTGACAATACTCAAGAAACGTTCAAAACGAAAAGCAACGGTGCAATCAGCTAATTCGACTACAAACGAACGAGTTAACAGACCGTTTTGCATATCTAGCTCTAAAACAAAATCTTTTGGATCAATGGTTGCTAAATCTAAAACAGTTCCATTAATTAAAATTTCCATTGCCAAGAAATTCACCGCATTGATGACTTTTCCAAAATATTCAGGATAGCCATTTTTCCACCAACCCACACGAGTTTTGTCAGGGAACCAAACACCAGCTAAATAAGTTCCTTGATGATGATCAGCGCTATAGGTTTCTTCAAAGTTTCCGCGCATGCCCATGTAGCCATTTCCGATACTAGTTAATGATTCTTGTAAACGACGATGTGTACGATCTAATTGAGTTGTTCTTACTTTCCATGGATCCACATCGAATAAACGCATAATTTGTTTCATATTTTTATCCTCCAATTGAATTAAGTCATCTATATTTTAAACGCAAACGGTTGCGTTAGTCAAGTCAAAACTAGAAAAAAATAAAAAGAATGATTTTGAAATGAAAACTAGCTATAAATTAGCTGTTTGTTGTTGCGTAAACAAGGGAAACGATTGCGTAGAGCTTGTGAGAGATGAATCATTTTTCAGATGGATGGAATTTGTATCCCCTTTTTTTCAGAGTCGGAAAAAAGGCTGACTTAATTTGGTTTAGAAAACGCTTTATTATTTACTTGTAATTAATGATTAGTGCTAATCAAAAATTTCATCGCATTTTTATTTTTAAGAGGAAGAAAGATAAAGCGCAGGTCTGGTAGCCTCTGAATAAATGGCATCAATCGAGCTGCTATTCGGTAAATAAGTAACTATCCCCAAAAAGTGTTAAAAGTTGTGCACTTTTTGTGTCTAGTTAGACTTATTTACTCATAGCAACCCGCTCGCTTGATAGCCTCTGAAGTAAACGGCATGAGCCAAGCTGGTTTTCGGCAATAAGCTTGTAGTCGAAAAAGTGTTAAAACTTACGCACTTTTATCGCCTACTTCGACTTATTGCTCAAACCAGAACGCTTGTCTCATAGCCTCTAAAAACGGCATGTGATTGAGCTGATACTCGGTAAATAAGCCAAGTTGCTGAAAAAATCTTAAAATATGGAGGATTTTTCCATCCACTTGGAACTTATTTACTCGTATCAAAGCGCTCAACACATAGCCTCTGAATAAACGGCATGAGCCAAGCTGGTTTTCGGCAATAAGCTTGCAGTCGAAAAAGTGTTAAAATATATGCACTTTTGTCGCCTGCTGCGACTTATTGCTCAAACCAGAACGCTTGTCTCATAGCCTCTGAATAAGGGAGAGAGTGTAATGACAGATTGGTTAGGTATTGCAGGAAAGACAGTAATTGTAACAGGTGGTTCGTCAGGTATTGGTCAAAGTATTGTTGAGGCATTGTTAGCGCAAGGTGTGCAGGTGGCTAATTTTGATATTAAAAATAATGATTTAACGCATGAAAATCTTTTGTTTGTTTCAGTTGATGTGTCCAATCGTCAAGCTGTAGAAGAGGGTGTTGCTAAGGTAGTTGAGCGTTTTGGTACAGTTGATGGCTTAGTGAATAATGCAGGGATTAATATTCCGCGTTTATTAGTTGATCGTAAAGAAGCACATAGTCAGTATGAATTGTCTGATGAAATTTTCGATAAGATGATTGCAATTAATCAAAAAGGGTTATATTTGATGAGTCAAGCTGTCGGCCGTATTTTAGTAGAAAAACATCAAGGGGTAATTATTAATATGGCATCCGAGGCTGGCTTAGAAGGTTCTGAAGGTCAAAGTTGTTATGCAGCGACAAAGGCAGCCGTTTACAGTTTTACTCGTTCATGGGCAAAAGAATTGGGTAAATCTGGTGTTAGAGTAGTCGGTATAGCACCAGGGATTATGGAAGAAACTGGTTTACGTACACTAGCTTATGAAGAAGCATTGGCTTATACTAGAGATATCACAGTAGAAACTTTACGAGCTGGTTATGCTAAAACTAGCACGATTCCACTAGGTCGTAGCGGAAAGTTAAGCGAAGTAGCAGATTTAGTTTGTTATTATTTATCTGATCGTTCTAGTTACATCACAGGTGTAACCACTAATGTAGCTGGAGGTAAAACAAGAGGATAAGTTTAGGGGGAGTAATTGGTGACATTAGTAAATCGATGGTATGAAATTCTCCAACTATTATACTTTAATCAGCGGTTAAGCATTGATGAATTGAAGGAAAAATTAAAGCTTAGCCCGCAAACAATTAAAAGTAGTATTGATACGTTAAATCAAGAGTTGCTGCCAATTGCGCAAATAACTTTAAATGATAAGATATATAGTCTAATAATTTACCAATATGAAGAATTTCAAGAGATCCTTCATGGTAGATTAAAAAAAGAATCAGATTATAATTCTTCTAGTCGGCGTTTAGCTTATATTGTTAAACGGTTGATAGAGACGGGTGATTATCTATATATCGATGATTTAGCTGAAGAAATTGGTGTGAGTCGAGGAACCTTATCTAAGGATATCAAGCAAGCCAAAGAATTTTTAGCGGACTATCAATTAGTCATTCAAGGGACACCGAATAAAGGGATTCTTCTAAAAGGTGAGGAACTAAGCCAACGCTTATTTTATATGCAGCAAGTAGTCCCGTATTTTCCAATTACGACTTTAAAAGCTTCTGTGCAAGCTAAGGTTCAAAATATAATTGATGAATATCAATTGGATTATTTATCAGAGAATTTATTAAAATTGACGATTCATACTGCGATGATGCGATTGAAACAACGTAAACAGATTGATATGGGTGCGCCTCCTTTTATTCAAAGTGTTCAATTAACTGCTGAATTAGAGGATTTACTTTTTGAAATTGAAGAAAGTTATCAGCTTACTTTAAGTCGAACAGAACAGGAATTTATTTTATTCCCAATTATTATTTCACATCAGAAAACGATAAAAATTGTCGATTATGATTATTTACAGTCAATTTTTATGCAAATGATTAATAAAACACGTAAAGCGATTTATTGGGATGTGGATGAACAGGCTTTATTTGCTGAAATAAAAAATCATTTACTCAATTTATTATTACGTTTGTATTATCATATCGAATTAAATGACTTGTTTAGTGAACAAATTGAAAAGAAATATCCCTTTGCATATGAACTAGCTAAAGTAAGTATTACGGAGATTGCTCAAATTTTGAAACGACCTTATCGGAGTGTAGAAGTGAATTATTTGACCTTTTATTATGAGCTTTTCTTACAAAAAGATCATTCAAAAAAAGTGAAATCAATTGCTATTGTTTGTAGTACAGGTAAAGGGACAGCGGGGATGATTCGTGCGCAGATTGAACAGATTATCGGCTCAGATATTGAAATTACGCAATATTCAGAAAAAGAATATGATCATATTAATTTAAATGATTATTTCGCAGTATTTACGACGATTCCTTTAAAAAATATTGATGCGTCCACACCGGTCATTCGTATTACGCAGCTTTTCAATGATGAATGGTTAAGAAATGCCTGGCAACAAGCGACCAAATTAAGAAGTCAAAGCTATCATTATGTAGATATTCATTATCATTTAATTGATTCAAAAGCTTCTTATGAGCAAATACTTGCAAGCTTGGTCCAACCCTATGTCTTACAAGGAATTTTAGATGCTGACTTTTATGTCCATTTGCTAGAACGTGAAAAGAAAAGCAGTACCATTTATGAACAAAAAATTGCTTTTCCACATACATTAAATAGCAGCAGTCAAAGAGTTCAATTAATCGTTGGGATTCCTAAAGAGGCGATCCAAACAGCACAAGGAGAAATTGACTTGATTACTTTGTTAGCGATTCCTAAAGAGTTAACAAAAGTAGCTGAAGATGAACTGATGAAGGTTTATGGTAAAATTTTTGAATTGGTTAGTGATGCAGAAAAAATGCAACAACTTGAACAGATTCAAGATGAACAGAGTATGTGGCAGTTTATTGATAGAAAGGAGTTATTCTGATGAACTTTTTTATCATTTTAGGTTTATTCATGTTAGGAGCCTATGTATTACAGGTACTCCTTACTTTAAAACAAATTAAACATTTTACTAAGGTCTATCAAAGCATGCGTCAAAAAGGTAAAGTAGCTATTGGCCGTAGATCAGGTAAAGTCAAGGCAGGGACGATTGTGATGTTTGCGGTAGATGATCAAGGTGTCATCCTTGACTGTCAAAAAATGCAAGGGGTTACAATTTTAGCTAGATTTAAAGCTATGGATCAATTTATCGGTGAAGATATTCATTATTTAGATAAGTATCATCCTAAGTTTAGACAGTGTAATCGATTGCTCCAAGAGGCTATTTTAAATGCGCGAGAAATCTATGTTCGAGTGCAAGCGGGGAATTATCAAGAACAACCAGCTGTTAGCCCACTTACAGGTGCAGCTTTACAGCTAAATCTTTGGAAAACGAAATTACAAATGAAATTAAAGAAGGAGTGTTAACAAATGCATTATATTACAAAATTTGCTGAGGGTTTTATGGGCTTGTTTCAAACCGGTGCCCAAACATTTATTAGCTGGATGACTAGCATCGTACCAGTAGTATTGCTTTTGATGGTTGCGATGAATACGTTGATTGCTTTTCTAGGTGAAGAGCGTGTGACTAAAATCGCCAGAGTTTCAGCTAAAAATCCATTTACTCGTTATTTAGTTTTACCATTTTTATCAGCTTTTATGTTGGGAAATCCGATGTCATTTACCATGGCTCGTTTCTTGCCTGAATTTTATAAACCAAGCTATTATGCAGCACAAGCTCAATTTTGTCATACAAGTAATGGGGTATTTCCACATATTAATCCGGGTGAATTATTTGTTTGGTTAGGGATCGCGCAAGGAATTACCAAGCTGGGCCTTAATTCAATGGAGTTAGCGATTCGTTATATGTTAGTAGGGATTTTGATGAATTTCATTGGTGGTTGGGTGACTGACTTTACTACCGCTTATGTATGTAAGCAACAGGGTGTTGAACTAAGTAAAAAGGTAAACGTTCACGCATAATAGGAGGAAATAATCATGACTGAATATAAAAGCATTATTGTACACAAAGGGAATGGTGGGTTTGGTGGACCATTGACCATTACACCAACTCCAGAAAAACACAAATTCATCTATATTACAGGTGGAGGAGAAAAGCCAGCAATTGTTGATAAAATTGTAGAATTAACAGGTATGGAAGCAGTGAATGGGTTTAAAACATCTATTCCTGATGAAGAAATTGCTTTAGCGATTGTTGATTGTGGAGGAACGCTCCGCTGTGGAATTTATCCTAAAAAAGGCATTCCGACAATCAATATCGTGCCGACTGGTAAAAGTGGTCCATTGGCTCAATATATAACTGAGGAAATTTATGTATCAGCGGTTGGCATTGATCAAATTCAACCAACTGATCAAACAGCTACACCAGCGAAGGTCTCAACTGAAGCTGCTAAGGAACAACCTAAGTATGATACCAGTCGCAAATTAACCGAACAAAGAGCACAACAAAGCTTTATTGCTAAAATAGGTATGGGAGCTGGTAAAGTCGTAGCTACCTTCAACCAAGCTGCTCGTGAAGGTGTCCAAACCATGATTAACACGGTTATTCCGTTTATGGCCTTCGTTTCATTGTTAATTGGGATTATTCAAGGATCTGGGGTTGGAGAATTGTTTGCGAAAATTATGTCTCCGTTAGCAGGAAATGTTATCGGTTTAATGCTGATTGGTTTTATTTGTTCGTTGCCATTTCTTTCTCCGTTATTAGGACCTGGAGCGGTTATTAGTCAGGTGATTGGTACTTTAATTGGGGTAGAAATCGGTAAAGGGCATATTCCACCACAATTAGCTTTACCAGCACTATTTGCCATTAATACCCAAAACGCTTGTGATTTCATTCCAGTAGGTCTTGGTTTAGAAGAAGCCGAAGCGAAAACAGTTGAAGTAGGGGTACCATCTGTTTTATATTCAAGATTTTTAAATGGTGTTCCACGTGTATTCGTTGCTTGGTTAGCAAGCTTTGGTTTATATAGTTAACAATACAAAAAGTCAAAAGAAGTAGGAGTGTATGTAAAATGGTTATTTTTAAGACAAACGTCATCGGCATCGGAAATGAAGCTGAATTATTCAAAGAAGAAAAAATGATGATTCTATTTGGTAAGGAGGCACCAGAAGCATTAGCTGAATATTGCTATAACATTGAAGTGAATACGACACAAGCTGCTATTCAAAAAGACATGCATGTCGTCTTTGATGGTCAAGCGTATAAGATTACGGCAGTGGGTGATGTTGTTCGTAAAAATTTAGATCAGCTTGGTCATATTACGATTAAATTTGATGGTGCAACACAAGCTGAGCTACCAGGTACACTATATGTAGAAGATAAACCGATGCCTAATTTGCAAGTAGGAACACAAGTTACGATTGAATAATAAAAAAGATGGCAGGGTTCAACTTTGCCATCTTTTTTAAATGAAGGAGACTCTAATTCTTCATTGATTAACTATTAGATAAAGGAGTCGAAATTTGATGGAAATCATGTTAGATACAGCTAAAATTGAAACAATTCAGCTTTTACAACGGGCATTAAATATTGCAGGAGTTACAACGAATCCAACGATTTTAAAAAAAGAAGGAGACGACCATCCTTTTGAACAATTAAAGACAATCGCTCAGCTATTACCAGATGCCAGTCTACACGTTCAAGTGGTAGGAACAACTGCAACCGAAATGATTGAAGATGCGCAGGTTATCGCTAATAATCTGTCTAAATCAGTTTACATTAAAGTGCCGACTACACTAGAGGGCTTAGGTGCCATGAAGATTTTGAAGCAACAAGACTTTAAGGTTACTGCTACTGCCATCTATAGTGAAATGCAAGGCTATTTGGCGCTGAATGTAGGAGCGGATTACCTTGCTCCTTATTATAATCGAATGGAAAATCAAGGCATTCAAGCGACTAAGGTTATTGAGCATTTAGCTAATAAAATCAGTAATGAACACTTTAATAGTAAGCTTTTAGCAGCTAGCTTCAAAAATAGTTTACAAGTTAATGAAGCCCTGCAAGCAGGTAGTCATGCTGTAACAGTAGCGCCAGACATCTTGTTGACTAGCCTTAATTCACCATTAATTTTGCAAGCAGTAGAACAATTTCAGCTAGATTGGTATAATAAGTATAAGTCTGAAAATTTGAAGGGTTTGAATTAGATGCAAACAGTAATTTTTGATATGGATGGTGTATTGGTGGATTCTGAATATACCTTTTTTAAAAGTAAGTCAGATATGCTAAAAGAAGCAGGACATCCGGTAGCAACGAGCTATCATTATCAATTTATGGGCACCACTTTTACTTATATGTGGGAGCAGATGAAAGCAGAATTTGATTTACCTAAATCGGTTGATGAATATATTCTAGAGATGAATCAACGCCGAAAAGCAATTTTCCAAGAAACAGGGGTTCGAGCAATCAAAGGTGCAGTAGAGCTGGTTCGAGCGTTACACCAAGCTAATTTTAAATTAGCGGTAGCCTCGGCTTCTCCTAAAAATGAGATTGAGCAATATTTGACAGAGCTAGGGATTATTGATTGCTTTAGTGCCTATGTCAGTGCTGATGAAGTCGAACATGGCAAGCCGGCTCCAGACGTGTTTTTAGAGGCCGCTAAGCGAATTCATCGCAAGCCAAGCGAATGTATCGTTTTTGAGGATACGAAAAACGGCAGTCGTGCAGCGAAAAATGCGGGGATGTATACGATTGGCTTTGCTAATCCAGACTATCCTAAGCAGGATTTATCAGCAGCCGATGAAATTGTCAGTGATTATCAGCAGGTTGATATTGAACGTTTATTAGCTATGTAGGTGTAGCAAAGCTTTGATTAAGATATTTAGTGTGGTTACTCAAACAAGAGAACGATGCTAGATATCTTTTTTTATCCTTTATCTGGCGGTGTTTTAATCGTTAAACCCCTCATCAAGTATAAATAAAAAATACATTGCTCGTTCACTTGAATAACTGTTCAAGTATCTATTGACTTCTTTTTATCGCAGTAGTAAAATTAACATATGAACAACTGTTCAAGTATGTAATTGAAATAATATCAGAGGTGATAATATGGCAAGGAAAATTCAACCAACTGAAAGATGTGACTGTGATGTTATACATGAGGATACTGTTAACCAAGTTCGAGAAAAAATGCCTCAAGAAGAAACCTTATATGATCTTGCGGAGCTATTTAAGGTCTTTGGGGATTCAACAAGAATTAAGATACTCTGGGCGTTAGATGAAGCCGAGATGTGCGTTTGCGATATTGCATTCTTATTGAATATGACCCAATCAGCAATTTCTCATCAGCTAAGAGTCTTAAAGCAGGCTGAACTAGTAAAGAGCAGAAGAGAAGGAAAGATTGTATTCTACTCCCTTGAAGATGAACATGTAAAGCAAATATTTGACCAAGGATTAATTCATATTTCAGAAGAAAGTAAGTAAAGGTGGGATAGTGATGTTAAAGAAGGAAATAATTTTAGAAGGATTAGATTGTGCAAATTGTGCAGCTAAAATGGAAAAAGAAATAAGCGGTTTAGAAGGAGTGGAGTTTGCTGCAGTAGATTTTGTTTCAAAGAAACTAACAATGGAAATAAGTCCGAAAGTCAACCGTACTGAATTAAATGAGAAGATTGAAGGCATTGTAAAAAAAATCGAACCGGATGTAAAGATTGTTTTTGAGAAAGATACATCTAAGGCCAACATAAAAGAAAATAATGAAGAGGAAGAAGAAGGTGTCAACAAAAAAGAAATCATAAGACTTGTGGTCGGTGGAGCAATATTTGCCGTGGGAATCATCTTTAATTTCCAAAATTGGCTTGAGCTTACCTTATTTATTATTAGTTATATTATAGTTGGTGGAGAGGTTGTCTTAAGAGCAATAAAAGGTATTGCCCGTGGACAGGTATTCAGTGAGCATTTTCTAATGAGTATTGCTACCATTGGTGCTTTCTTCGTTGGAGAGTATCCAGAAGGTGTAGCAGTTATGCTGTTCTATCTGGTAGGTGAATTGTTTCAGGATATAGCTGTAGGTCACTCCAGAAAATCAATAAGTGCTTTGATGGATATACGTCCTGACCATGCAAATCTTAAAGTTGGCGATGAGATCAGGAAAGTATCTCCTGAAGAGGTAAACATAGGTGACATCATTATTGTTAAGCCAGGAGAAAAAGTTCCCCTCGATGGCAAGGTTATAGAAGGAAACTCAATGGTTGACACTGCAGCGTTAACAGGGGAATCTGTTCCTCGTGAACTCGAGCCAGGAAACGATGCATTGAGCGGATTCATTAATAAAAATGGCGTTTTGACAATAGAGGTAACAAAGGATTTTGGTGATTCAACTGTATCTAAAATTTTGGATCTGGTTCAGAATGCCAACAGTAAGAAAGCTCCTACAGAAAAATTTATAACAAAATTTGCGCGTTCCTATACTCCGATTGTAGTTTTTGGAGCATTAGCCTTAGCAATCATACCTCCATTGGTGATCCCGGGTGCAACTTTCTCTACATGGATATATCGAGCCTTAGTGTTCTTAGTTATATCTTGTCCATGTGCGTTAGTAATTTCAATACCATTGAGCTTCTTCGGAGGGATTGGTGGAGCATCGAAGAGAGGTATATTAGTAAAAGGCAGTAACTATCTTGAAGCGTTGAACAATGTGGAAACAGTTGTTTTCGATAAGACGGGAACGCTAACAAAGGGTGTATTTGAAGTTGTGAATATCAACTCTCAAATTGATTTTACAAATGAGGAATTGATTGAATATGCAGCATTTGCTGAAAGTCACTCAAGTCATCCAATTGCACTATCCATTTTGAAAGTCTATAACAAAGATGTCGATATCGCTAAAATTGAAGACTATGAGGAAATTGCAGGTCATGGGATTTTAGCTAAAGTTGGTGGTAAAGAGATTCTTGCCGGAAATAGCAAACTGATGAATAAAGAAAACATTAAATATCAGGAAGTTGAGACTCTGGGTACAATAGTACATGTTGCAGTAGACAAGAAATATGCAGGCAATATTGTAATCTCTGACGCAGTGAAGGAAGATTCAGCTGATGCGATTAAAGGATTGAAGGCATTAGGTGTTAGAAATACGGTTATGCTTACTGGTGATTCGAAGGCAGCTGGGGAAAAAACAGCAACCCAACTTGGAATTGACAAGGTGTATACTGAATTGTTACCGGCCGACAAGGTAGAAAAAATTGAGGATCTGGATGCTAAGAAATCTCATAAGGGGAAAATTGTATTTGTTGGAGATGGTATCAATGATGCACCAGTACTTGCGAGAGCTGATATTGGCATGGCAATGGGCGGCTTGGGGTCTGATGCTGCAATTGAAGCAGCTGATATAGTTATCATGACGGATGAACCATCAAAAATTGTCACTGCAATTAAAGTAGCAAAAAGGACTAGGAAAATTGTGATGCAAAACATTGTGTTTGCATTAGGGGTTAAAGCCATATTCCTTGCACTTGGTGCGGTGGGAGTTGCAACTATGTGGGAAGCTGTATTCGCTGACATGGGTGTGGCATTAATCGCAATATTAAATGCAATGAGGGTAATGAATACAAAAAGTATATAAGCCTACATGATTTATTAACCCCTTGATTTATTTCCTCAAAGATAAAAATTTTTAAGGAAATGGGACTTGTATTTCTTGCGCACAATTTTAGAAAATTAGTAACTAGAGTAAGGAAATATGAGGGAAAAATAATCATACAAAACCAAATATAGGGGGAAAATCCTCTATATTTCATCCAAAAAAACCAAAAATCGAAGGCATCTTTTTCATTTACCATACCACTTAACGCATTATATTCACCACTTGTCGTAAAAGGTTATTTTGCTGTCCTTTTTTTGTTATTATTTTAGCGAGGTGAGTGTGCAATGTACTTAATCGAAACAAAAAATCTATCAAAAAAATACGGACAACAGCTAGCTGTCAATCGACTAAATATTAAAATTGCAGCAGGTAAATTAACTGGTTATTTAGGGACAAATGGTGCTGGAAAATCAACAACGATTCAAATGCTTACTAAAACCTTAATGCCTAGCTCTGGAAAAATTCTATATGCCAATCAAAATAAGACGATAGCGATGGGCGTGGTATTCCAAAATAGCGTTTTAGATGATGAATTGACCGTCTTTGATAATTTGTTTTTAAGAGGACAAATGTATCAAAAAACTGAAAAACAGGCAATTATTTCACTGATGAAAAAAACAGGAGTCTATTTGTTTGCTAAAAAGAAATATAGTGAACTTTCAGGTGGTATGCGAAGAAAGGTTGATATTACCAGGGCGTTAATTAATCAACCTGCTATCTTATTTTTGGATGAACCGACAACTGGTTTAGATCCACAATCAAGAAAAGAAATCTGGGCACTATTAAACGAACTTAAACGAAATGGTTTAGCTATTTTTTTAACAACACATTATTTGGAAGAAGCGGAATTTGCTGATTATATCTATATTTTAGAAAAAGGAAGCATTGTAGAAGAGGGCTCTCTTGATGAGTTAAAGAAAAAATATGCCCAACCCTTTGTTCGATTAGAAAGTAAGCAAATGACCTTGCTAGAAACGAGTTTAGCCTCTTATCAAACAAAGAAAATTTCAGCAAATAGTATAGAGGTTTATCTAAAAAACAAAGATGAAGTCATTCTGTTATTACAACGAGTAAAGGATTTCATTGATAACTTTTCTTATCAACCGCTAGGCATGAATGAAGTGTTTTTAAAAATTACGGGCAAGGTGATGCATCATGATAGCCTTATGTAAAAGAAACTTAAAAATCTACTTTTCAAATAGTGCAACGGTCTTTTTTTCATTATTGGGTGCTTTAATTGTATTTGGTTTATATTTTTTATTTTTACGAAAAAATATGGTTACTCAGTTTGCTAGCTTAACAGATGGCCCTAGGATTGCTGATTATTGGGTGTTAGGCGGAATTTTAGCTACTACCAGTCTGACTACATCATTTACTGCTTTAAGTCAATTGGTTAAAGATAAAGCCGAAAATAAATTGATGGATTTCCTTATTACCGATACCAACGCTTCTCAGTTAATGATGGGTTACTTTCTTAGTGGGTTGATTATTTCATGCTGTATGCAGCTAACGGTATTTATTTTTTGTTTGGGTTATTTTTACTTTCAGGCAAATAGCCCTATTTCCTTGCTAAGCTGTTTGCAGACGCTAGGACTTATAGTGTTAAGTGGATTGAATGCCACTGCTTTTAACCTAATTGTTTGTTTATTTATCAAGACAGAAAGCACGCTGCGTACAATTGGTAATATTTTAGGTGCGATAGCAGGTTTTATGTGTACTGCCTATTTACCAATTGGCTCATTTAGTGGTGCTACACAAACGATGATTAAAATTTTGCCTATTTCTTATGTCTCATCTAGCTTTCGTCGCCTCTTTATTTCTTCTAGTATTCATTGGCTTCCTCATGAAAAAACGCAAGAATTAAAAGCGTATTTGGGGATTGGTTATCTTTTTAAAGGACAGCTTACTACGGCGACGATGGACATTAGTGTGCTGTTGATAACGACGATTTTTTGTTTGCTAGCCATAGCTTTATGTAATAAAAAAATAGCCCAAGTCACGATGTCTTAGCTATAATGTATGGTATAGCTATAATGGAGGTGGTTGTTTGCGTATTGTCTTTAAAAAAAATACTCAGATTAAGGAACTTTCTATTACGGTAGAAAAGGCTTCTAAGGATGAAGAGGTTGATCAATTGCTCTGCTATCTAAATGACTATGCCCAAAATGAAAAGATTTTAACTATCGAAAAAGAAGGAGAAATTTATAAGCTACCTTTTGTAGAAATACTGTGGATTGAAGTGATGGGAGATTACACCAGTATTTATACTGATACGACTAGCTTGCGCGTGAGAAAAACATTACAATCAATTGAAGCAAAATTGCCGACTAACCAATTTGTAAGAACGAGTCGTCATACTTTAGTAAATATTAACAAAATAAAAAAGATAGAAAGTAGTTTTTCTGGGACAATGTCAGCAATATTATTAAATAATCAAATGATTCATGTCAGTCGTAAATACTGGCAAAATATGAAGCAAAGGATTTTGGCTAATGACTAAATTAAATATAATCATCAAACATTTTCTGATTGGTATGGGGTTTGGCAGCTTTTTTCTATTGGGAGTTCAACTAAGCTTTAGAGAAATGGTAGAGATTTCAAGAAGCGAATTTGTAGTTGTTATGTTGGCTAGTGGGCTCATTGGCTTATATTCCTGTTTATTTCGTAGTGAGAGATTAAATTTTTTAATTGCTGAGCTGTTTCATTTTGGTTTGACCTTAGGAACAGTTTTATTCATCGCCTACTGGTTTTATCAGGTGACTGATTGGCGACAATATTTGATTGTGTTTATCGTTTTTATCATTATTTACGTATTAATCTGGTTAGTTTTGCTGTTATTTACGAATCGTGAAGTAAAAAAAGTGAATGAAAAATTATCTCAAAATAGAGAAAATCATCTAAACTAACTCATCCTTACGTAGAATGAGCGCTCATAACTATCTTTATCCGATACTGTTTGAGGTTTTAGGCTTGAATTTATCAGCATTCAGTTGTAAAAGAAGATTTCTTATTTCTTACACTAAATAATCCTTACTACCAGCAGATAAGACTTGTTGGTAGTAAGGATTGTTTATTTATTCAAAGGTTTCATTTGGATATTTATTCTTTAAGGCGGTAAGGATTAAGCGCTTGGCTAAGATTTCATTTCTAGCTAGGATTGGCCCGTGGAAGTAACTGCCAAAGACGTTTCGATAGATGACGCCTTCTGTTTGATCCTGCCCATTATTCCCATTTCCTAATAGCACTTTTCCTAAAGGACGTTCGTTTTCACCTAAAAAGGTCATTCCATTATGATTTTCAAAGCCGTAATAGGTTTCGTCAAATTCTTCGTTATAAATCTTAGTATCACCGATGAAGCGATGATTATCTTGACTAAGCGTATAGTGGTCTAAAGCACTAATTCCTTTAATCTGTTCGCCATGTGCACCGATATAGTAATGGCCTAACAATTGATAGCCCCCACAAATAGCTAACATGACTCCATCATTTTCGATATATTTGATTAATTCGTGCTTTTTGCTAGGTAAATCTTCAGCGACAATCACTTGTTCAAAATCTTGACCCCCACCAAAGAAAATCAAATCAAATTTGTCCGCTTTAAATTCTTGATGAATACTAACAATTTCAGTAGTCAGCGTGATACCCATTTTTTTAGCGACATATTTTAACATTAATAGATTGCCATTATCGCCGTAAGTATTAAGCAGGTTTCCGTATAAATGACAAAGATGTAATTCATAATTAGCCACGATCCATGCCCCCTTTGATATAGCCTTTTTCAGCAAGTTTTTTGCGCAATTGTAAAACAGCTGTATAGGTTGCCAAGATATAGACATTTTCGGTTGGTAGGCTAGCAATCTTAGTAATTACTTCATCTAAGTCCTTGACCTCCGTTAGTTTTTCCTCTGCAATACCCGCTACCTTTAAGCGCAGCGCCATATCCTGATGTCTTTCGCCACCAGCAATCACTTGAGGAATCTCCATCGTTGCAAAGGCTTCATGATTTCCATCCCAAATCCAGCTGACATCAATACCATCTGCATAATTCGCATTCAAAAGACAGACAAGTGAAAAAGGCTCAGGAGTTAGCCCAATCATATCGATTACCTGATTGAGACCAACTGGATTTTTTACTAGAACAAGTGTGCAACGTTTATCTTTGATTTGGATGACTTCTTGGCGACCAAAGACCTTTTCATCATAGGCTAAACCGGCACGGATTTTTTCTGGACTCACCTGATAATACTCAGCTACAGCACTGGCGGCTAAGGCATTGTAGATATTATACATTCCACCGACTTCGATTTCATACTTTTGCCCATCAATGACAAATTGTGCCGAAGTATTCGTCACATTGGTTAGCTCAGTCAGCTGATAATCAAGTGCTGGCCGTTTAAAATCACAATTTGGACAATAGTACTTACCTAAATTCGCATAAGTAATCATCTTATAGTGTAGAATATGATGACAATGTGGACATAATACCCCATCTGTATTGTAATGCGCCATTTGCTCTTGATCTGCCTGATGATTGAATCCGTAATATTTTCGAGGATTGACCGTTTCAAGTGAATTGAAAATAGGTGAATCCCCATTGGCTAAAATTGTTGCTTGCGGAGCTTTAGCTGCCCCTTCGACAATCAGGCGATAGGTAGTATAGATTTCACCATAGCGGTCCATTTGATCACGAAAAATATTAGTAAAGACGAATAATTCAGGTTTGATATATTCAGTGACCTTGCTTAATGAAGCCTCATCGATTTCTAAAACTGCAAATTTCTTTTGTCCTTTTTTAGGCTTAGCTGAAAGAAAGGTTGAAACAATCCCTTGCACCATATTGGCACCAGTTGGATTGGTTAATACTTCATCAAATTCTTGGCGTAAAATATTGACAGTCAGCGCTGTTGTTAGGGTTTTACCATTTGTTCCCGTTACGACAACTACTTGATAATCCTTCGCTAGATAATCTAAAATATTCGGATCGATTTTTAACGCTAATTTTCCCGGTAAGCTTGATCCACCTTTTAAAAAGGTCTTTAAAAACCATTGTGAGCTTTTACCGACAAAGGTTGCGAAAAGACTCTTTATACGCATCTATTTCCCTCCAAACAAATATCTATCATGCATAGTTTATATCATACCATAATTGCTTTAGAATGGATAACGCAATTTGGGATATTTAGAATAGAATAGTTTAAATGAATTAGCTAGAGTCGTTAAGTATCCTTAAAAGCAGGTGCTTGCTAAAGATATTGAATGGGAGGTCATCTTGTACGGCATGATTGGTAGGGATTGTTGGGGATAAAACAGAAGCAAGCCGAATGCATAACGTAAATGTAACTAATTGATTGTTGAGCATTTGGCTGATTATGGATTTTTGATTAGCTATTGAGTTGTTCACGTCTTTCTTTGATGTAGCTTTCAAATAGTTGTAAATCTTCTTCAGTCGCATAATTTAAAATGAATAGCTTACCTGAACGCTTATACGCTTGTTGATTAGTCTTTTCTCTGTTCTTTTCTCTATACTTACGGTTGGCGATGGTTTGTTTATTTTCTGATTGCATCGCTTGCACCTCTTTTCTAAACATGATATATTGTAAATAGAAGAAGGTTAGCACCGTTTGAAGACGGTTAGCGATATAACTATATTGAATAGCCGTTAACTCGCCAAAGTTATTAGACGGCTATTTTTTATTGTCTTTATTATTGTTCACTAGCACGATTAACGTTGCAAAAGCAATCATTAAGCTTAGTGCCTCATAAACAGACATTTTGCAATATCCTTTCTTAGAAATGCGTTGCCAAGTTTTTACACTCATAGGCACCATCTCCAAAATAAGAGATTGCTAACCGCCTTAAACTTTACTAACCTTATGCGTATATTGTACTGTATACGGTAAATATGTGCAATAGTCTTTGAAAAGATTCTTTTCGCCTAGTTGGTGTGAGCCAACTAGGATTTTTTGTGCCCAAGAGATAAGTAAGGTGACTAGCATATTTTGAGTATTTTAGAAAACAGTTTTTTATCCGTTTACGAAGAGTTAATGAATTTTTAAAAAGAAGTAATTAAGATTGTCGAATGTTGCTTTTTTTGATACAGTTAAGGTAAATAAATAAGGAAGATGTGAGCAGATTTGAAAGACTTTTTACGCGAGTGGGGGACAGTAATCGTTGCCTTATTGCTTGTCGCTGTGATTCGTTTATTTGTTTTTGAACCAGTTATTGTTAATGGGCACTCGATGGATCCAACCTTAGCAGACGGTCAGCGCTTAATTATTACCAAAGTCTTTAATCCTGAACGTTTTGATATTATTACGGTTGCCGAGCCGGACGATCCAAGTACTACGGCGGTCAAGCGCCTGATTGGCTTGCCTGGTGATACAGTGAAATATCAGGATGATCAATTATATATCAATGGTAAAAAATACAGTGAAGAGTATTTAGCTAGCTTTAAGCAAAAATTAGCGGATAACCAATTGACGAAAGAATACGCTTATGATAAGTACTTTAGTCAACGTGCTGAGACAGCCACAACATTCACGAATAATTTTGAAACAACCGTCCCTAAAGGCAAGTATTTTGTTTTAGGGGATAATCGTTTGGTTTCCAAGGATAGTCGTATTTTTGGCTTTGTTTCTGAGGACCAAATCAAAGGAGAGGTTGTTTTACGATATTTCCCACTAGATAAAATGGGTGGGGTCCACTAAAATCAATGAAGGAATGGATGAACAAGCTTTGTTTGGCTCATTCATTTCTTTTTTTCTGAGCAATAGCTAAGGATTTGTGACAACTATTTTTTGTGGATGCTTTATTAGAAAATAAAGAGAACATTGGTTTTCAGAAAATATGACTATAAAAATCCTAAAATTTCAAGTATAATAGCAAGGGAATAATTTGAGGAGTGAAAGAATGGCCCAACTATTTTTTAAATATGGAGCAATGAATAGTGGTAAATCAATTGAGATTTTAAAAGTTGCCCACAATTATGAAGAACAAGATAAGCCGGTTGTTTTGATGACTAGTGGATTAGATACCCGTTCTGGTATAGGTAATGTTGCCAGTCGCATTGGTTTAGAAAGAAGTGCAATTCCGATTTTTGAAGAAACCGATGTTTTTGAGATTGTTCGCAATTTAGATTTCAAGCCTTACTGTGTGTTGGTGGATGAAGCCCAATTTTTAAAGAAACACCACGTCCTAGCTTTTACCAAAATTGTGGATGAATTAGGTATTCCAGTAATGGCGTTTGGCTTAAAAAATGATTTCCGCAATGAGTTATTTGAAGGCTCGCAGTATTTATTGATTTATGCCGATAAGATTGAAGAAATGAAGACCATTTGTTGGTTCTGTCATAAAAAAGCGACGATGAATCTCCATTATGTTGATGGCAAACCAGTCTATGAGGGTGATCAAGTCCAAATTGGTGGTAATGAAGCCTATTATCCAGTTTGTCGCCATCACTATTTTCATCCTGAAATGAAATAAGGCTAAATTGATTCATCAAATATCAAAGAAAGGAAGTAAGCAATGTACGATCAGTTACAAGCAATTGAAGACCGTTACGAAGAATTAGGAGAACTACTAAGTGACCCTGAAGTAATTGCCGATACGAAGCGCTTCATGGCCTTATCAAAGGAAGAAGCCAATACAAGAGAAACCGTTGAAACCTACCGCCGCTATAAAGAAGTCGTTCAAGGAATTAAAGATGCTGAAGAAATGCTCGCTGAAAATCTAGATCCTGAAATGACGGAGTTGGCTAAAGAAGAGTTATCTGACTTGAAAAAGGAAAAAGAAGTCCTAGAAGGCCAAATTAAAATTTTATTATTACCAAAAGATCCAAATGATGATAAAAACATTATCATGGAAATTCGTGGAGCTGCTGGTGGGGATGAAGCTGCCTTGTTTGCCGGTGATTTATTCAATATGTATCAACGCTATGCCGAATCACAAGGCTGGAAGGTTGAAGTAATGGACGCTAACATTACTGGAATTGGTGGCTACAAAGAAGTCATCATGATGATTACTGGAGATAATGTCTTTTCTAAATTAAAATATGAATCTGGTGCGCATCGTGTGCAACGTGTCCCATCAACTGAATCACAAGGTCGGATTCATACCTCAACAGCGACAGTGGTCGTTATGCCAGAAGCTGAAGAAGTCGAAGTAGAAATTGATGAAAAAGATATTCGTACCGATATCTACCATGCCTCAGGTGCTGGTGGTCAGCACGTCAACAAGACTGCTTCTGCCGTTCGTTTGACGCACTTACCGACTGGAATTGTGGTTGCTATGCAAGATGAGCGTTCACAGTTGAAAAACCGCGAAAAAGCGATGAAGGTCTTACGCGCAAGAGTGTACGATCAAATTCAACAAGAAGCTCGTAGCGAATATGATGCCAACCGTAAATCAGCAGTTGGTACTGGAGATCGTTCAGAACGGATTCGTACGTATAACTTCCCACAAAATCGTGTAACAGACCATCGAATTGGTTTAACCATCCAAAAATTAGACCAAATTTTATCTGGAAAATTAGATGAAGTGATCGATGCTTTAATCGTTTATGATCAAACTTCAAAACTAGAAGAGTTACAAAATGGCTAAAACTTATCGAGAAGTCCTACAGTGGGCTTCTTCTTTTTTAGAAGAAAAACAGGTAGAAGGTAAAGCGATTGAATACGTCTTTTTAGCACGGATGGGCTGGAATAAGACGCAATGGCTCTTACATATGAATGAGCCGATTTCAAACCAAGCTTATGAGCAAATTCAAGCTGATCTTGCCAAATTAGCAACGCATTATCCTCCACAATATTTATTGGGATTTGCCGAATTTTATGGTTATCAGTTCAAAGTGACGGAAGATACCTTAATTCCTCGCCCAGAAACCGAGGAACTGGTCGAAAAATGTTTACAGCTTATCCCCAATGACCGAGCAATAAAGCTAGTTGATATTGGGACAGGAACCGGAGCAATTGCCCTGACGTTAAAAAAAGAACGACCTAATTGGCAAATCAGTGCGGTTGATCTATCTTTAAAAGCCTTAGCTGTTGCCAAGGAGAATGCTGAAAAGCTCCAAACCACGATTCAGTTTTATCATAGTGATTGTCTAAGTGAAGTGGGGGAACAGTTTGAGGTGATTGTCTCTAATCCACCTTATATTAGTGTCGATGAATGGCAATTCATGGATCAAAGTGTCCGTGAATTTGAACCCAAAATGGCTTTATTTGCTGAAAAACAAGGCTTGGCTATTTATGAAAAAATCGCTGAGCAAGCTAAAGAAAAATTAACTACTAATGGAAAAATCTTTTTAGAGATTGGGTTTCAACAAGGTCAAGCAGTACAAAAAATCTTCCAAGAAGCTTTTCCTACCAAACAAGTAGGCATTTATCAAGACTTATCTGGACAAGATCGCATGATTATCGTGCAATAATGGGGAAAAAGTGGAAAACTTATCCACAAATTGTGGAAAAAAACAAAAAAATGTGTATAAATCAAAATAAAATGAATTAAAGGATGTGGATAACCTGTGGAAACAATAATATTTGACCAACAATTAGAGCAAGCAGTTGAAGCTTTAAAACAAGGAGAAGTGGTGTCTTTTCCGACTGAAACTGTTTATGGCTTAGGGGCAAATGCATTAGATGAAAGTGCAGTCAAGAAAGTATTTGCAGTTAAAGGACGACCAAGTGATAATCCACTAATCGTCCATGTTTATGATTTTGATCAGGTGAAGCCTTTTATTCAAACCAAACATCCACTAGCTGAAAAAATTGTTGAGCAATTTTGGCCAGGGCCACTCACTTTAATTTTTGAAATTAAACCAGAAAGTTTGCCTAAAGTCGTTACAGGCGGCTTATCAACGGCGGCTTTTCGGATGCCTAATCATCCCGTTACTTTAGAGTTATTACGGCAAGCCCAACTACCTTTAGTCGGTCCAAGTGCCAATACTTCAGGCAAGCCTAGTCCGACAAGTAGTGCGCATGTCTATCATGATTTAAAAGGGAAAATTAAAGGCATTGTAGAAGGTGGCCAAAGCCAAATAGGTGTGGAATCCACCGTCTTAGATTTAAGTAATCCTAATTTACCGCCAATGATTTTACGTCCTGGTGCAATTACCAAAGAAATGTTAGAAGCAACTTTAGGGCTAGAAGTGTTAATTGATCAACATCTAGTAAAAGAAAGCGAAACGCCGAAAGCTCCGGGAATGAAATATAAGCACTATTCACCGGATACCCCAGTGATGATGGTTGCTCCTAAAGATTTACTTCATGCAGTAAGACACTTTGGTAAAGAAAATTACCGTCTTGGCGTGATGGCGACCCCAAGTCAAATCGCTTTAATCAAAGATCAAGTGCAAACTTGTTTTGCTTATGAGGATGAAAAAGTTCAATCCGCAGCTAAGGGCTTGTTTTCAGGCTTACGTCAATTAGATGAACAAAGTCCTAAGTTAGATTTAATTTTAGTAGTCACTTTTGAAAATAAAGGGTTAGGAATGGCCTATATGAATCGTCTAAAAAAAGCCGCTGCCCAAAAAATATATTAAGCGTAAATGGATTGATTTATCATTTTATATCATTTTTCCTGACGTAATTGAATGAATAGCTATAAAAAGCGTTCATTTAATTACGTTTTTTTGTATGCAGCATAATAGTTGAAAAAAAGTTTTATATAGTACTAAAATGGTTTTATATAAAACAATTTTGCGAGGTGGAAGAGAATTGAAATCAAAGTATGGGGGTCATTTAAACCATTTGATTAAGCTGTACAATGGTAGATTATTCAATCGCTTATTATCTGAGCGAAAAGATATCATATACAATGCCGAACAAGGAAAAATTTTATCGTGTTTAAGGGATGTTCAACCTTTATCAGCGGTCGAATTAACTAAAGTAACCGGTTTGTCCAAAACAACTTTAAGTGCGATGTTGAAACGCCTGGAAGCACAAGGCTTAATCAGTAGTCATCAAGATGTAATTGATTCACGAAAAAAACAATATACACTTACTCAACTAGGTGTTAATCAATGCAATCTTGGTGAAGAAGTTAGTCAGATATTGGCGAATATTTTTTATCAAGGATTTAATGACCATGAAATTCAAGAATTTGAGCATTATCTTGAACGAATAAAAGATAATTTACAAGCTGCATTAGAAAATAAGTCGATTCATCAATAAAAAATAGTCAATGAATAAATAAAATAAAGCGAGTGAAAGTGTAAATATTTTATTTACATAGGATTAACTCGTATACTGTAAGCTATATCGATAATTAGCAAATTAAAGTAGATAAAGGAGCATAATAATGATTGAATTTCAGCAGGTGAATAAATTATATGAATCAAGAATGATCCTTCAAGATATATCGTTAAAAATAAATACAGGTGAATTCATTTGTTTGGTAGGACCTAGTGGCAGTGGCAAAACAACCTTACTAAAAATGGTCAATCGGTTAATCACACCAGATCAAGGCTTGATTTTACTAGATGGTCAAGATATAACAATGCAAGCTATCCGCACGTTGCGTTTACAAATGGGTTATGTGATTCAACAAATTGCTTTATTTCCGCATATGACAGTTTATGAAAATATCATGCTTATTCCTGAATTAAAAAAAATCCCTAAAGAAAATTGGCCACAACTAGCTGATGAATGGCTTAAAAAAGTGGGTCTTAATCCTAAGGAAGTTCTCCATCGCTACCCTAAAGAATTATCTGGCGGGCAACAGCAACGAATTGGCATTGTTCGGGCGTTAATCACCCAACCAAAAATCTTATTAATGGATGAGCCTTTTAGTGCATTAGATCCTTTGAGCCGTCAACAATTACAAGAGTTGCTTAAACAATTACAAAAAGAACTCAATTTAACGATTTTGTTTGTAACTCATGATATGGATGAAGCCTTAAAGTTAGCAGATCGAATCGCTGTCTTGCAACAAGGTCGCATTGTGCAATTTGCTAGTCCACAAGTGATTCAAAGTAATCCTCAAACTGAGTTTATTTCACAATTTTTGAAAGGAAGTGAGGCACATGCCTAATATTTTTCAGGCAATTTTTCAGCATCTTCAACTTTCGCTGAGTGCTTTGCTTATCGCAAGCATTTTAGCAATAGGCTTAGCTTTACTTTTACAACCTTTCAAAAAAATCGTGAATGTAATTTTACAAATTACCGGAATTATGCAGACCATTCCTTCTTTAGCTTTACTTGGCTTATTTATTCCGTTTATGGGAATCGGCTTCACTCCGGCATTAGTTGCCTTAATTATTTACGGTTTATTTCCCATTTTACAAAATACTTTAGTTGGTTTAGCTAGTGTTGATCCCGCCTTAGAAGAAGCGGCACAAGCTTTTGGGATGAATCGCTGGGAACGACTAAAAAAACTATCATTACCCCTAGCTTTACCGATGATTTTATCAGGCGTGCGTACTTCGGCAATCATGATTATTGGAACAGCTACACTTGCGGCTTTAATAGGAGCCGGTGGTTTAGGAACGTATATTTTATTAGGGATTGATCGACAAGATAATCAACTTATCTTTATTGGGGCGATAGCTTCGGCTGGTTTAGCAATTTTATTTAGTTTTTTACTTCAGTGGTTACAACGTTTAAAACTAAAGCAAATTCTAATCGTTTTTACAAGTATCATTGTCATTACCGGCCTGACTTTTGTCCCTTTTACAAGTAACGCTAAGAAAGAGCCAACGATTGTGATTGCGGGAAAATTAGGAGCAGAACCCAATATTTTAATCCATATGTATAAACTCTTAATTGAAGAGCAATCAGATATTCATGTTGAATTAAAAGAAAATTTAGGGAAAACAAGTTTTTTATATCAAGCGTTGAAAAAAGGCTCGATTGATCTTTATCCGGAATTTACCGGTACGATTACTAGTACTTTATTAAAACAAGTGCCCTCAGCCTCAACGGATCCCAAAGTTGTTTTTAATCAAGCGAAAAAAGGGATTTACCAACAAGATCATTTGATTTATTTAGAACCAATGGCTTATCAAAATACCTATGCCTTGGCAGTACCTAAAGCTTATGCTGAAAAGTATCATTTGCAAAAGATTAGTGACTTGCAAAAAGTCGCCAATCAAGCAGTGGCAGGTTTTACTTTGGAATTTAATCAGCGCAAAGATGGAAATCTTGGTCTTAAGGAAAAATATCAGTTATCCTTACAAGTCAAAACGATGGAACCAGCTTTACGTTATCAAGCCTTAAATCAAGGAAGTATCCAGATTGCCGATGTTTATTCAACTGACAGTGGTATCAAACGCTATGATTTAGTGGTATTAAAAGATGATCGTCAGCTATTTCCACCTTATCAAGGAGCACCATTGATTCGTGAAGCGACGCTGAAAAAATATCCGGAATTAAAAGCCATTTTGAATCAACTAGCTGGCAAGATTACCGAAGAAGAAATGCAGCAGATGAATTATCAAGTAGATGTGTTGAAAAAATCACCAGCAACTGTGGCCAAAGCCTTTTTGGTTCAGCAAAAATTATTAAAAAAATATTAGGGAATTTAATAAAACCTGTGTTGTTGAAAGTTAATATGAGAGAACGAATATATATCAATCGCTAATAAAATTTGGTTGATATATATTCGTTTCAATTAGAGCTATTTCATTTTAGTGTAGTATCTAAATTTGAATAAATTAATAATACTACGTCAGATTTGGATCTTAAATCTATAAATTCCATCCTATTTTTTCAAGTATATTTATTATGACGTAATATAGCTAATTACATCCGTAAAATGCGATACCTTCATCTTTCCACCCTTGTGTTATTAAGTAATCGCGTTCAGAAGATGATGTTGTGAAATGATGTGAGCCAACATTTTTGGCATAAGGATTATATAATCTATATATTGGTTGTGCATCTTGATGTTCTTTATTTAGTGAATAAAATGCAACACCTTCTTGTTTCCATCCTATTTTTCCTAAGTGAGAATATTCATCTTTACTTATTGTGTAGAAATGCTCTCCAGAATAAGGGTTATATAATCTGTACACGCTATTTCCTTCGATAGGTGGATACCAACCAATATTTTCATCATTCCATCCTACTGAAATCAGATGATCTTTTTCAGAAGAATCTAATGTATAAAAATGTTCTCCTGTATATTTATTATATAATCGAAACAGAAAAGTTCTCATTACAGATGAATTTGGTGTATCCTCAGTGTTATCAGGAAGAGTATAAGAGGGATTTGTACTTGGGACCACGTAATATACATTGATTATCTGATTAGTATAGATAACTCCTTTAAATAGTTTTTCAATGTCATTAGGGCCACCATGTAGAGATTCTATTTGTTTATTGTTATCTTCATCAAATACTCCTTTGCTAATTGATTCAATAGGTGTTTCTATATTTTCAAAAATACTAAGGGCTGTTGGATAAGCAAATTCGGTTAAATCATAATATTGACCTCGATCAAAAGAAAATTGTTTATGTTCTCTTACCTGAATGTTTCCTTCTCCATAGTATTGAATAGTAATAGTTGGTCTGTCAGTACTTTGTGCGTGAACATTCGTTGAAAAAATAAAAGGAATAAAAATGGTAAATATAAAAATACAAAGTTTTTTTGTTAAATTCTTCATTAAATTCACTCCAAGAATAATAGATTTGAATAGGATAGAATAAAAAGATCCATCTATAGATATCGGCGTTTATAAAATAATATATATACCAAAATGTGAAAAAATTATATATTTAACGTTATAGTTATTGTATGCTGTGGAAATATTTTCGAAAGTCATTTATATTGATATAGTGTGGCTGATTTTAGTTTTTTCCATACAATAAACTAAATCTAATGATTTTCATTCGGAAATATGCTAAAATACAAACAACTGAAAAATAAGGGGTGTTCATTCTTGGATTTTAAAGCATTTGATAAAGAATTATGGGAAGCAATTGATCAAGAAGCAACGAGACAACAAAACAATTTAGAGTTAATCGCTTCTGAAAACATCGTCTCAAAAGCGGTAATGGCTGCCCAAGGAAGTATTTTAACAAATAAATATGCTGAAGGTTACCCTGCAAAACGTTATTATGGTGGCTGTGAGTTCGTGGATGTCGTAGAGAGTTTAGCGATTGAACGTGCCAAAGAATTATTTGGCGCTAAATTTGTCAATGTTCAACCACATTCTGGTTCACAAGCCAATACGGCAGCTTATCTAGCTTTAATCGAACCAGGAGATACTGTTTTAGGGATGGACTTATCGGCAGGGGGCCATTTAACTCATGGTTCTCCAGTTAACTTTAGTGGGAAAACTTACAATTTTGTAGCTTATGGCGTAGATCCAACCACAGAAGTGATCGATTATGAAGTGATTCGTATTTTAGCGCGTAAACATCAACCTAAATTAATCGTAGCAGGTGCTTCGGCTTATTCTAGAACGCTTGATTTTGGTAAATTTAGAGAAATCGCCGATGAAGTAGGCGCTAAATTGATGGTAGATATGGCACATATTGCTGGGTTAGTAGCGGCTGGCTTACATCCAAATCCAGTGCCATTTGCTGACATTACAACCACGACTACACACAAAACTTTACGTGGCCCACGTGGCGGTATGATTTTGACAAATGATGAAGAATTAGCGAAAAAGATTAATTCGGCTATCTTCCCAGGAATCCAAGGTGGTCCATTAGAACACGTGATTGCCGGTAAAGCAGTGGCCTTTAAAGAAGCTTTAGATCCAAGCTTTAAAACCTATGCCATGCAAGTATTAAACAATGCTAAGGCGATGGTGGAAATCTTTAATCGTGAGCCTAAAGCTCGTTTGGTTTCAGGGGATACGGATAACCATTTGCTATTGGTTGATGTCACTGGTTTTGAATTAAACGGTAAGGAAGCTGAAAAATTATTAGATAGTGTCAATATTACTGTAAATAAAAATTCCATTCCGTTTGAAACGTTAAGTCCGTTCAAAACAAGTGGTATTCGCATCGGTACCCCAGCAATTACTAGCCGTGGCTTTAAAGAAGAAGACGCAGCTAAAGTGGCAGAATTAATTATTCAAGTATTATCGAATAAAGATGATGAAGCTGTCTTGGAAGCTGTTCGTCAAGAAGTGAAAAAACTAACTGAAAAATATCCGTTATATGCTGAATAATATCAAAAGGTAGGTTAATCCCTGCCTTTTTATATGAGATGAGATATTTAACAGATAGAAAATGCTTCGAGTGCAAGCGAATTTCATCAAGTAAAATTCTTTTACTAAACTTAGTTGCAACGAGCATTACTTTGCATTACAATAAAATAGAAAAAATTTGACCAGATGAGGTGGAGAAAATGGGTAAGTTTAAAGTAATTGATCATCCGTTAATTCAACACAAATTAACCATGATCCGTGATAAAAATTGTGGAACAAAAGTCTTCCGCGAAGTCGTTAACGAAATTGCTATGTTGATGGCTTATGAAGTATCTCGTGATATGCCATTAGAGGAAACGGTAATTGAAACACCGATTTGCAAAACTACACAAAAAACACTATCTGGTAAGAAAGTAGCGATTGTGCCAATCTTACGTGCCGGTATCGGAATGGTGGATGGTATTTTAGAATTAATTCCAGCAGCGAAAGTGGGACATGTGGGCTTATATCGTGACGAAGAAACTCTAGAACCACATGAATATTTTATGAAGCTACCTGAAGATATTGATAGCCGTCAATTGTTTGTAGTTGATCCAATGTTAGCGACAGGTGGTTCAGCAATTATGGCAATTGATTCATTGAAAAAACGTGGGGCTTCAAACATTCGCTTTGTATGCTTGGTAGCTGCCCCAGAAGGTGTTAAGGCATTACAAGAAGCACACCCAGATATTGATATTTACACAGCTTCACTAGATGAAAAATTAAACGAAAACGGCTATATTGTTCCAGGTTTAGGAGATGCCGGCGATCGTTTATTCGGAACGAAGTAATTCAAATAAGGGACTTCAAGGGATTAAATGATTCTTTGGAGTCTTTTTTAGTCTCTTAAATAACGTTTGTTTAGTTAAATGCCTTTACAAATTGATTATTTTTCTATATAATAGCAATTGTCTTAAGCCAGCTTAGCTCAGTTGGTAGAGCAACGCACTCGTAACGCGTAGGTCACAGGTTCGAGCCCTGCAGCTGGCATCATGATTAAAAAGTGCAGTAGACGATAGAGAATCTTTCTATCGTTTGCTGCACTTTTGTTTTACATATATTGCTGAATCAAGGCATAGCATCGCTCTTTTGTACTGCTAATTCGACTGTTCATCGCTTCTAATCGATTAAGGGAGCCATTATTTTGTTGATTGTAAATAGCGTTTGCCTTGTTTTCTTTTTCGTTAATCCAGTTGATTTCCTCTTGCTTTAATTGTTGCGCTTTATCTGTGGGGAGTAGCTGCATGAGACTAGTATAAATTTGATTTAATAATTGGTCCCATTGTTGATACTCTGCATCAGCTGCTTGTAGTAAGTCCATCATGCTATCACTACTATATCGTTGTTGATGAGTGGTATCTAGTTGTTACGCCAACTGATTGGCTTGATTCAGATATTGTTGCTTTAATTGGGCTAATTGTTCTGCATGATTTGGTTGAGTCGTTGCTTGCTGCGTGCTAGCTTGCGTTTGACTGGTTGTTACTTGGGTAGTTGCGTACTGGTACTTGCTTGGCTATTAGTCTTAGTTGATGTATCGCTTTTTGTTTTCTTTTTGCTAGTTTGTGTGGTTTGCGAGCTTGAGCTTGAGGTCGTTGTTTTTGGACTGCAGCCACTAAGGAATAGACCAGCAGTCAAGCCTAGCACTAGCACTACGCTTAATTTTTTTATGTTAATCAGCCCTTCTAGCATTGTTTTTCATAGATAAAGTCATTCATTACATAGCCTTCACCAATATCAACATAGCGTTCATCGACACGTTTAAAGCCACGATGTTCATAGACAGCAATCGCTTGATTATTCCCTTGATTGACATTTAAATGGAGCTTGCGGCCCTTAGCTAATTGTTCATACCAGTCAAAAACTTGACTAGATAAACCTTGACCTCGGGTAGATTGGTGTAGATACAGCTTACTTAAATAAATGTATTCTGGAGTATCCTCATAAGCAGTATAGCCGATGGGTTTATTTTGATAATAAATGAGTAAGTATTTGGCACCATTTGCTTGCTCTTGTTGAATATTGGCTTGTGATTGATAGTTATTTAGCATATAGGTGACTTGCTTTTCACCAATAATGGGGGTGAATACTTCTGTCCAAATTTCTTGAACAAGTGGCATTAAGAGGGCCAAGTCCTGCGAAGTTGTTACTGTTTTTAGTTCAAGCATTGTGTCACATCCTTCAATTTTTTTTATGTGTTTCTATTATAACACGATTTATCTGACTGCGTGTAGGCTTACTTATTGATAAAAAGGGCCAATACTTTTTTTCGCTGAGTAGTTATGCTAGAATGAAGGGGAACATATGTCCGATTTTTTGATATGCTTTGCAGTGAGGCAAAGAAGTATCAATGATTAAGACAGCTTGAAAGGATTTTTTATGTACGAGTATTTAATTGGAAAAATTACCGCGATTTATCCGGCCTATGTAGTATTAGAAGTAAATGGGATTGGTTATCAAATTGTTACCATGAATCCTTATCGTTATCATGTGGATGAGCAATTGGTCAAGATCTATGTGCAGCAGGTGATTCGAGAAGATAGTCATCAGTTGTTTGGCTTTCAGCAATTAACTGAAAAAAATCTATTTTTACAATTGATTAAGGTTTCGGGAATTGGGCCCAAGAGTGCTTTAGCGATTATGGCTGGGGAAGATCATCAAGGCTTGATTCAAGCAGTCGAGGCAAGTGATGTGACCTATCTAACGAAATTCCCTGGAGTGGGCAAAAAGACTGCGCAACAAATGATTTTAGATTTGAAAGGCAAGTTAGATGCGTTGAATCCAGAGATTACCTTATTTACTACTGAGGTTGTTGAAGGGACTACGATTGATGAAAATCAAGCGCTAGTCGATGCCTTAGCTGCTTTACAGGCATTGGGCTATGCGAATAAGGAAATTCAAAAGGTGGACAAAGCTTTACGTGAGCTGCCGACTACCACTACCGATGATTACTTACGCCAAGCTTTAAAATTACTGATGAAAAAATAAGGAGAAACGATGGAAGAACGAATGATTTCGCCGGAACAACTGGCTGAAGAACATTTTTTAGAAAAGTCTTTACGTCCCCAATATTTAGCGCAATATATTGGGCAAGAAAAAGTGAAGTCACAGCTAAAAATTTATATAGAAGCAGCTAAGCAACGCCAAGAAGCACTAGATCATTGTCTGTTATACGGTCCACCTGGCTTAGGAAAGACCACAATGGCGATGGTCATAGCCAATGAGATGCAGGTGAATATTAAGACTACGAGTGGACCAACGATTGAAAAACCGGGTGATCTAGTGGCTGTCTTAAATGAATTAGCGCCTGGCGATGTCTTGTTTATTGATGAAATTCATCGCTTACCGCGAGTTGCTGAAGAATTGCTGTATTCGGCAATGGAGGATTTTTATATCGATATTATGGTCGGTCAAGGCACGACGGCGCATCCCGTGCATTTTCCTTTGCCACCATTCACTTTAATTGGTGCAACCACACGCGCAGGGATGCTGTCTGCTCCATTGCGTGATCGTTTTGGTATTATTTCACATATGGAATATTATCAAACGGAAGAATTAAAGGAGATTGTGATTCGCTCAGCCGATATTTTTCAAGCGGATATTACGACAGAAGGTGCCTTAGAGATTGCTAGACGTTCAAGGGGTACCCCTCGGATTGCCAATCGTCTGTTAAAACGGGTGCGTGATTTTGCACAGGTGCAAGCAGAAGGTAAAATTGATCAGCCGATTGCTGATCAAGCGCTAACGCTTTTACAAGTCGATCAGGCGGGCCTTGATTATATCGACCAAAAATTATTGAGAACCCTAATAGAGGTTTATCATGGTGGCCCAGTTGGTCTAAACACATTAGCTGTCAATATCGGCGAGGAGCCTGAAACGGTCGAAGATATGTATGAGCCTTATTTAATTCAGTGTGGGTTGATGAAACGGACAGCTAGAGGGCGAATGGCTACCCATTTTGCTTATGAGCATTTCGGTTATCCCAAAATAAAAAAAGAACTATAAGCTGAGGTGAAGCTGGTGAGTGAGGCAGAAAATACCAAGACGAAATTAGCGCAGGCTTTAAAACGTGCTTGTCAAAAAAAGCCCTTTGCCCAAATTAAAATACAAACTTTAACAGAAATGGCAGGGATTAATCGGCAAACCTTCTATTATCATTTTAAAAATAGTGAAGAGCTGTTTAATTGGATTTATCTCAATGAGGCCTTAGTGCATCTGCGCATAGAATCCTTGTCTTTAGATAATTGGGAAGAACAAGCGTTAAAAATGCTGAAGGTGATTCAAAAAGATGGCCTTTTTTATCAAAATGTTTTGCGAACGGATCATCAACTATTTTCAAAAGGTTTTATTCAAACGGTGCAGCCGGCCTTTGTTCGTTTGTTTGAGCAGATGGATCGCAACCGCGAGCTTTCGTCAGAGGATATGCAGTTTTATAGTTTGTTTTTTTCCTATGGCTGTACAGGTATGCTAGAAACGTGGGTACGTGAAGGTTTTCCTCAAAGTGCCTTTGAAATGGCTGTTCAGCTATACCGCCTAGCCACGGATATTGAATTTTTTTCTTATAATCGTTATCGTGAAAAAGAATAGGAGAGTTTTATGGTTAAAGTATTATTTGTTTGCTTAGGAAATATTTGTCGATCGCCAATGGCAGAAGGCTTGATGCGTCAGTATTTAGCACAAAATCAACTTGTAAATGTTCATGTTGCTTCAGCGGCAACAAGTACCTGGGAACATGGCAATCCCGTTCATCCTGGGACGAAAGCAATTTTAGAGCGTGAAAAAATCGATACCACACAGATGTTTTCAACCCCCATTCAAGCAAGTGATTTTCAAGAATATGATTTAATCATCGGGATGGACCGTCAAAATGTACGGGATTTAAAGGCACGTGCGCCTAAACAATTTCAAGATAAAATCTATCTTTACTTAGATGTCGTTGATCAGCTTAAAGGAAAGGATGTTCCTGATCCTTGGTATACTGGTGATTTTGAAGAGACCTATCAATTGTTGCATCAAGGACTAGCACCGTGGTTAACGAAAATCAAGCAACTAAATGAACAGTAGCAAATCAGCAATTGTAATTTTTGAACGTGAAAATGCGATGAGAATTACGGTTGCTTTTTTTGTTATTTATTTTTTAAGTTATATTGTGGAAAGTTTCGTGAATTCAGTTAGAAATATTGCTATAATAAAAGTGAGAAAATCGATGGGAGGATTAGAAATGAAAGAGTTAAAAATATTTTTGTTGTTTATTGTATGTGGCCTTTTGGTTTATTTCCTTCCTAATGAGCAAGTGAAAGCAGACACAGCAGCTGCTCAGCCGATGTATCGTTTATATAATCCCAATTCAAGTGAGCATTTTTATACTGCTTCGACTTATGAACGAGATAGCTTGGTAAAGGTTGGTTGGTCTGATGAGCGCTTAGGTTGGATTGCGCCGACGACAACTGGAGCCAATGTTTATCGTCTATATAATCCCAATTCGGGTGATCATCATTATACAACGAGTTTAAACGAAAAGAATCAGCTAGTGAAAATCGGTTGGCGCTATGAAGGGGTTGGTTGGCGTTCGGATGAACAAAAGAAGATCCCATTATATCGTTTATATAATCCTAATGTAAAGGTAGGAACGCATCATTACACGACGAGTTTAGCTGAAAAAAATAGTTTAGTGCAGCTTGGCTGGCGTGATGAAGGCATTGCTTGGTATGGAGTGAATCTAACAAGACAAGAACAGTATCAAATCATTCCAGCTAGCGCACCTACTTCTTTAGTGACCAGTACGATTAATAGTCAAAAGGCATTTGCTCAAGCTTTTGGCGAGATATTAAATCGCTATCGTGTCAGCTTAAATTTATCGCCGTTAACGGTTGATGTGTATTTATTTGATGCTGCACAGGTACGCTCGTATGATTTACACAAATTCTTTGAACATTTACGACCAGACGGTACACAGTTTTGGACGGCTTTAGGAAATGATCGGGTACATTTTAATACGGTTGGTGAGAATATCGAATATGCATGGGGCTCTTATTACAATCGGAGTATCCAACAAACTGCCCAAGATATGTTTGATGGCTGGAAGAATAGTCCCAACCATCATCAAAATATGATCAATAATTGGCATTCTTTTGGTATCGGCTTAGTTGTAGATACGAAAAATAAAGCGCTGGCTTCTTCTTTATTATTAGCCTAATAAAAAAGGCTGTCCAAAAATACAAGATAAAAATAAACAATAAAATAAGCCGAATGTTCAATCCTAATTTTTAAAATTTAACTACAATGAATTTTTTTAGTGAAGAGGGTATACTCCTGAGTTTATCACTTGTAAAATGCAAAAGGATAGCTGAATCCTTGGCGCTCAAGGGATTTGGCTATCTTTTTTAATTGTTTTAGTGTTGTATATGAATTTTTCGCGTAGTTTTTAAGCTTTTCAAATTTTTATGGCTTGTTGCCAGTTAGCCCTAAGAAGATTGTTTACTTTCCTTATGATCATTGCTTTGCTACTTAATAATAGGGAATTTAAAATATAGTAAAGGTTGTCTAATATAAAAGCCCGTGTAGACCAATGAGATCTACACGGGCTTTTAAGTTAGAAAGGAGTAAAAATGAAAAAGTGTTATATAGGGTTGTTTATTGGGATACTTATAATATAGAGCATAAATGTGAAGAATATTTGAATGAATCATTGACTTTTTGCAAAAAAAAGTTAAAGATGCGTTAAATTTAGTCGTCTCAAAACCAAAACAAAAAACAAACGTACAAGTCGCTAACCTTGGAATGGGGGGGAGCTAGCAGACTCATACGCTTGTTTTTTGTTAGTAAGTGTAGAAGATCATTGTATCCTAAACACTTACTTATTAAGGAGTTAAAAATGAAAAAGTGTTTATATAGGGTTGTTTATTGGGATACTTATAATATAAAGCATAAATGTGAAGAATATATGACCAGTATGTAAGAAATTTTCTAAGACTAGTTTAAGTAAATGTTAAGCGATTCGTTTGTTCATTCGATTTCCTACTTAATAAAAAAAGTCCAATCCATCGACTAGACAGATTGGACTAAAGCGCATCTAAGCTACTTGCTTTTTATTTCTTTTAATGGCAAATAGGATTAAGCCTAGGATAAAGCCGATCAAAGCCGGTACTACCCAGCCCATGCCTAAGTTAAAGAAAGGCAGATAGTTTTTCCCGAAGCTGATGATGCCTTTAGCAAAATCAGTTTCTTTTAATGGACTATTATTAATCCCATCAATTAAAGCGGGAATAAAGGTGAAAATCGTTACCACTTGATAGACGATGGAATGATTTTTAAATAATGGCCCACAAACACCTAAAAAGACTAAAATCATCGCTAATGGATATAAAAACATTAAAACGGGAATAGAATAAGCAATGATACTTGTTAAGCCGACGTTAGCAAAAATACATGGTAAGATAGCGACTACAGCAATTAGCTTGCGATAGCTTAATTGTGGAAACAGTTCAGCGAAAGTTTCTGAAAAGGCAGTGATTAAGCCAATCGACGTTTTTAGACAGGCAACGATTACGATTAAGGCCAAAATAATGCTACCAGCCGTGCCTAAATAATAATGTGCAATTTGAGCTAGGGCAATTCCACCGTTTGCACTAATCGCAAATTGACCAACACTCATCGTTCCCATTAAAGATAAGAAAGAATAGATAATGCCCATTAATAGAATACTGACCGCACCTGATTTAAACATATCGGTAGTGATGGTACTTTTTTTCGTCACACCACGCGTTTTTAAGGTGTTGACGACGATGATTCCAAAGGCTAGTGAGGCCAAAACATCCAAAGTATTGTAGCCATTTTGAAAACCAACAAAAAAGGCATTGCCTTGATAAGCCTTTTGAACAGCAATTTCTTGAATGCCTGCCATAGGTTTAACAAAGGCCATAATAATCAAAATAGCTAGTAGTAGTAAGAATAAAGGATTTAAAAATTTACCGACATAATCTAATAATTTGCTCGGATTACGTGAAAACCACCAAGCTAAAAAGAAGAAAGCAATACTAAAAATAGCGAGTGCTAAGGTTGTTTGGCTGTCTGGAATAAATGGAGTTAAGCCAATTTCAAAAGAAGTGGCTGCCAAACGTGGTAAGGCAAAGAAAGGTCCAATCACTAAGTATAATAAGACCGTAAAGAAATAGCCATAGCCTCTATTGACCCGTGAGGCCAAATCAAAAAGTCCATTTTCACCGGAAATCCCAATAGCAATAATTCCTAAAAAAGGTAATCCAATACCTGTAATTAAAAAACCAATAATGGCTGGCCATACATTTGCTCCGGCTTCTTGTCCCATATGAACAGGGAAAATTAAATTACCGGCTCCAAAAAATAGACCGAATAACATCGAACCGATATATAGGTAGTCTTTACCTGTTAATTTCTTTTCCATTTCAAACCTCTTTTCATTATGAATTGTCTAAACTGTACCAAAATTCATGAAAAATGGCAATTAAATTTATTTTCTAAGTGAGTATTTCTCATTTGAATTTAATGGTTTAGTCATTTTTGTGGTTATTAATCAAGTGAAACAAGTTGTTTTCTCATTTAATGGTGAATTTTTTTGTTTGAATGTTGATTTAAAATACGTTATTTATTAAATGGAAAGTAAAAAAAAGTTACCATGGAAAATGGGTGGTTGACCATGGTAACTTTTTAGGTTATATAAAAGCATTTTTTAAGGTAAGGAGTAAATGCCTCATATACGTGGTGATGCATTAATCATTTAATACGCGATGTAAGAAAGCTTTTGTTCGCTCGCCTTTTGGCATATTAAAGATTTGTTCTGGAGTACCCTCTTCAGCGATAACGCCTTTATCCATGAAGATCACTCGATCGGAAACTTCTTTGGCAAAGCCCATTTCATGCGTAACGATAATCATGGTTAAGCCAGTTTTGGTTAAATCTTTCATGGTTTTTAATACTTCGCCGACCATTTCAGGGTCTAAGGCAGAAGTCGGTTCATCAAAAAGCATGACATCTGGATTCATTGAGACTGCTCTGGCGATGGCTACCCGTTGTTTTTGTCCCCCAGATAATTGGGCTGGCTTGGCATTTAGAAATCGTGACATACCGACTTTTTCTAAGTTTTCAATTGCAATTTTTTTGGCTTCTTCACGATTGCGTTTTAACACAGTAACCTGCCCTGTGATACAGTTTTCTAAAACATCCATATTGTTAAATAAATTAAAGGATTGGAAAACCATTCCTAAATGGGTTCGATATTTAGGCAAATTGTAACCTGGAGTTAAGACATTCTCACCATTATAAATAATTTCACCGGCAGTGGGTTTTTCTAATAAGTTGATACATCTTAATAAAGTCGATTTACCTGAACCAGAAGAACCGATAATTGTAACGATTTCTCCTTTTTTTACAGTTAAGCTGACATCTTTTAATACTTCATTATTGCCAAAGCTTTTTTTCAAATGATTGATTTGGATGATGCTAGACATGATTATATCCTCCTATTTTTCTTGAGAGTCTGCTTGGTCAACTGGCACATAAGCGCTAGGGCCGTCAATTTTCTTTTCTAATAAACGTAAAAGTGTTGTTGACGTTAAAGTCATGACTAGATAAATTGCGGCAACAATCGTGAAGGTTTGGAAGAACATATAGTTTGTTCCGGCACTTGTTGAACCAGCAAAGAATAAATCTGGTACACTGATCACACTTAATACAGCGGTATCTTTAATATTGATGACTGTTTCATTACCAATCGCTGGTAAGATATTCCGTAATACTTGAGGTAAAACGACTTTTAACATGGTTTGGCGATGGTTCATCCCGATTGCTTGAGCAGCCTCAAATTGTCCCTTATCGACGGCAAAGATTCCTCCACGAACGATTTCAGTCATATAAGCGCCCGTGTTAATTGAAACGATGAGTAAACCAGCGATAATCCGATTTAAATCAATTTGAAAGGCTAAAGCGAGTCCGTAGAAGATAACCATCGCTTGAACCATCATTGGCGTACCACGAAAGACTTCTACGTAAATAGTAATAATCGCATTACCAATTTTTTGGAAGAAACGTGCTAAAGGATTTTCAGCAGTTGGTAAAGTGCGGAAAACGCCAATCAATAAACCGATAATCGTACCGACAAAAGTAGAGAAAATAGCGATAAATAAAGTAATACCAGCACCTTTTAGGAATAATGGCCCATATTGGCTAAGGATTTGCTTAAAGGTAGCAACTAAACCAGTCTCTTCGCTATCCTCACTAGAAGAAGGTTGATTTTCAATGGCGGCATCCATTAATTTGGTGCGTTCTTCACTTGAAATTCCGGCTAGAATTTGATTGACTTTTTGTACATCTTCATCATTTTTACGCATCCCAACAGCTACTTGGACATCTTCAGGGTTGGTTTTAAAGCCCTTATCATCGGCAAATTCAACCATTTTGAAATCTTTATTCACATTAGAAGCAGTCACTCCTTCAGGGCGTTCACTGACGTAACCATCAATGATTCCAGAAGCTAAAGCCACACGCATCGCTGAGAAGTCTTTAGAGGCTTGTTGTTTTTTGACCTCAGGAATTTGATCAATTACTGAATAATGGAAAGTATTTAATTGGGCAGTAAGTTTGGCACCTTTAAAATCTTCAATGGATTTTGCATTGGCATATTTTCCATTTTTCTTAGTAACAATAACTAGGTGTGATTCATAGTAAGGCTTAGTAAAATCAATTTGTTTGGCTCTTTCGGCAGTGGGGCTCATCCCAGCGATAATGGCATCTAATTTCCCTGATTGTAAGGCTGGAATCAACCCATCCCAAGCGGTAGGGACAATGACTAATTTTTTATTTAAGCCTTTCGCAATTTTCTTAGCGATTTCGACATCATAACCACCAGCATAGGCATTTTTTTGTCCTTCGATAGCGACTGCATCATGGGCATCAGTAGTTTGTGTCCAGTTAAACGGCGCATAGCCAGCTTCCATCCCTACACGAAAGCTATCAGCAGGTGTTTTTTCATCGGCAAAAACCGGTAGACTTGCAACAAAGAAGGTCACTAGTGCAAGTAGAAAGGTTAGACCAACTCTTTTTTTCATTATTAATTCCTCATTTCTGTTTTCTTTTGGCTAATCAAAGTTGAATAATAAGCAAAAAAGCAATCATTTTCCAAAGGTGCCTGGAAAACGACTGCTTTTAATCACACAATCCTTTTCACTAAACATAGCTCACCTTAGTTTAACTAAGACAGTGTGCAAACTATTCGCTTGCACCCCAACGCTTCTTTTTAAGCAACAAAAGAAGGTTTCGGCGATTTTTCCTAGACCTGTTTCACCGTCTTGCTTGACTCCACAGGGGTAATAAAAACCGCGACCTCTACTTCAAAGTGAAGGAGTATTATTCAATTAATCTTCTATAGGGTAGTAAAATTTTTCAGATTTGTCAATAGCTTTCATTTATTTTCTGCAAATATTTTTGCTAGAAAAATGTGGATAAAAAAGGAGCAAGCTCCCTGAACAATCATTTATTTACAGTGAAAAAGCCACCTTTTCTGAAATTTTTTCTTTATCCAAGGTTAAAAATGCTATAATATAGTAAGAAAATTCAAAATAATATTTGGCTTATTTTCTAAGAAGATTTGAGGTGAAATTGGATGGAAATTGCTTTAGAAGAAGCACTTCATTTGCTAGAAAAATATGAGAATATTACCTTTTTAACAGGAGCCGGGGTGTCTACCCCGTCGAATATTCCTGATTATCGCTCTTTAAAAGGAGTGTATCATGGCTTAGAACAACCTGAGTATTTATTGAGTCATACTTGCATGGATGAAGAACCTGCAAAATTTTATGATTTTGTAAAGAAACTCTATCATCCAAAGGCTAAACCCAATATCATTCACCAGCAAATGGCTGCCTTAGCTAAGAAAAAGTCTGTTTGGGTTGTTTCGCAAAATATTGATGGCTTGCATAAAAAAGCTGGTAGCTGGCAATGTGTGGACTTTCATGGCACGCTGTATCAATGTCATTGTCGTCGCTGTAAACAAGCAGTAGCAGTGGAAGACTATTTGGTATCAGATCGTCATCAACATTGTGGCGGACAAATTCGACCAAATATTGTTTTATATGAAGAGGGCTTTAGTGAGGATGTTTTATCATCGGCCACTCAAGCAGTGGCACAAGCGGATTTAGTGGTGATTGTGGGTACGAGCTTCCAGGTCCATCCGTTTTGTGATTTAATCCATTATAAAAAGGCTGGTGCCGAGGTGTTAGTGATTAATCAAACACCAATTGTCGTTCCTTGTGCAAATCACTTCTTGTGCATGGATGCGGCTGAATTTTTTCAAAAATTTGCAAAGAGTAATGAGTAATGAGGTGAATGAATGAAAAGTGAAAAAGAAAAGATGATTGCTGGTGAGAGCTATTATTCTGGAGATAGTGAGTTAGTGGCTGATCGTAAAAAAGCCCGTCAATGGATGGCACAAATTAATCAAGAAATGGACAATAAAAAACGTAGTGCGCTTATTAAGCAAGCCTTTGGTCAAACCAAAGAACATCTTTATATGGAGCCGGTTGTCCATTTTGATTATGGCTATAATATTTCGGTGGGGGAAAATTTTTATGCGAATTTTAATGCCGTTTTATTAGATATTTGTCCGATTACCATTGGCGATAATTGCATGCTTGCACCAAATGTTCAATTATATACGGCTTATCATCCGTTAGATCCAGTTGAACGGAATAGTGGCTATGAAAATGGTGCACCAATAACAATTGGCAATAATGTTTGGATAGGTGGGGGCAGTGTCATTTTACCCGGTGTAACCCTAGGTGATAACGTAGTAGTAGGAGCAGGGAGTGTGGTGACAAAGAGCTTTCCTGATAATGTAGTAATCGCTGGTAATCCTGCACGTATCATTAAGCAGCTAGCTAGTGATGATGAGCAAGCAAGTCCAGATTTGACCACTTTTCGACAATCAATTAATCGAATTGATCAAAAGATTGTTCAATTATTAGAACAACGGATGGATCAGGTTAGTCAAATTGCGGCTTATAAAAAAGCCCATAATTTACCAGTATTAGATGCGAATCGTGAACAGGCTTTGCTTGACACATTAGCTAAACAGGTGAAAAATGAGGATTATAAAGAAACGATATTAGCTACATTTAATGATATTATGAAGCACTCCAGAAGCTATCAAGCTGAAAAGAATAGCTAAACTTAATTTATATTCAGAAAGAAGGGATAGAATGGATGGTGCAACTCGTCGTTTAGAGATATTAAAGGAATTATCACAGGCGGAAAAGACAATTAGTGCAACCAAATTAGCTAATAAATTTGCAGTAAGTCGTCAAATTATTGTTGGGGATATTGCCTTACTGCGAGCAAGTGGCGAGGAAATTATCGCTACTTCTAGGGGCTATCGTTTACAAACAAAAAAAAGTGATGACTTAGAAGTGAAAATTGCGGTTTGTCACGGACCGAATCAAGTCAAAGAAGAATTACAGACGATTTTAGATCATAATGGTGAAATTTTAGACGTGATTGTTGAACACGAGCTTTATGGTGAAATTACGGGGCGTTTATGTATCAAAACGCAAGAAGATTTAGAAGTTTTCATGAATAATTACCAACAATCACAAGCTAGCCTATTATCTAATTTGACAGATGGCATTCATCTACATACGATTCGCTGTCAAGATCAAAACGCTTTGGAAAATATCAAAGCAGCTTTAAAAGAAAAAGGCATTTTGTTAGCAGAATAAATAAAAAAGCACGGATTCTTTGAGTGATTCCGTGCTTTTTAACGTAATGAGGCAGAAGTTACCAATCCGTTTTTATTGGGTTTAACTAAATGGTGAGTCGTTCACCAAGGTTATTCTAATACTAACACATCTTCAGCTAGGGCAAATGGATTAGGTGAAGCGATATGATCATAGAACATGATACCATTTAAGTGATCAATTTCATGTTGAACAACAATCGCTGGATAGTTTTTCAAACGAATCTTTTGTTTTTGGCCGTTTGCATCAACATATTCAACCGTTACTCTAGCATGACGTACGACATAACCTGGCACCTCACGATCTACAGATAAACAACCCTCGCCATCTGCCAAACAAGCAGATTGTACAGAGTGACTAACAATTTTAGGATTATACATGACGGTATTTAACAAAGGCTCTGGTTTTTCAGGATTATTACTAGGAACCAATAAAGCGATAATTCGCTTACTAATTGCTAGCTGAGGTGCAGCCAAACCTACACCACCTCGTAATTCGTATTTTTCAGCCATTTCTTTATCCTGACTATTCTTTAAAAAAATCATCATTTCCTCACCAAGTGCTAAATCCTCTGCTGACAAAGGCAATTCAACCTCCTTTGCCACCTCACGCAAAACAGGATGCCCCTCACGAACAATATCTTTCATCAACAACATAAAAAAACCCCTCTCAAAACAAAGACTATCAGTTGAGCGCTTAGCTTCGAGCAATAAGCTAGCTGGTGAGAAAAGTGCAAGGATTTCGACACTTTTTCAGCAGAAAGCATATTGCCGAGAAGCTGCTCAAACTGATGTTGATTAAAACAAAGACTATGTGTTCGTTGGTAAGTCGCGAGCAAATATGGTTGCTCGCTGAGAAGAAATTAGAAAAGATATGAATTTCTCCTCAGCGAGACATATTTGTTGAGCGAGTAACGAACACAAGTTGATTAAACAAAGACTATCAGTTGAGCGCTTAGCTTCGAGTAATAAGCTAGCTGGTGAGAAAAGTGCAAGGATTTCGACACTTTTTCAGCAGACAGCTTATTATCGAGAAGTTGCTCAAACTGATGTTGATTAAAACAAAGACTATGTGTTCGTTGGTAAGTCGCGAGCAAATATGGTTGCTCGCTGAGAAGAAATTAGAAAAGATATGAATTTCTCCTCAGCGAGACATATTTGTTGAGCGAGTAACGAACACAAGTTGATTAAACAAAGACTATCAGTTGAGCGTTTAGCTTCGAGTAATAAGCTAGCTGCTCAAACTGATTCTTTAAAAATGATGAATGACAAAAAAACAAAGTGGATTATCCTGAACACAGAGAACCCAGCTTTGTGGTAAATTAGCGAATCAACGAATCTTATTTAATATATGCTAAAGGAATACTAGATTTTCTCGTGCTTTAAGCCAAAAAAAGAAAATCCTTTACCACGGTTATTGTAGCATACAAAATATGGTTGCTTCAACCAAAAGGCAGATAGCTCATATAGGACTAAAGTTAAAGTTGAATAATTGTTTTAAATTGTCGAAAAATTTATTTTTTTCAAAAAAAAGATTCAATATCAGTTGACCAATGATTTTTATGCTTGGTATAATATTTTTTGTGAGATTTTTAGAAAGGAAAGCTGGATTGTTCCAGTTGTAAGAATGAGTATACAGTTACCTCAAGCATTTATCGATAAATATCAGCAATTACTCGGTGTAGAAGCTGAGGATTTCTTCGCAGCAATTACAACGGCTTCGACCAATAAAGGATTTCGCTTGAATCCATTAAAGACGCAGGCACAATCGATGTTAACGAAATATTATCCAGATTCGTTGCAAAAAGCGCCTTATGCTGCGGAAGGCTACTTGGGTGAAGTAAGTGGTCGTTCATTATTGCATCAAGCAGGTTATGTGTATTCGCAAGAACCTAGTGCGATGATTGTAGCTAGTGTTGCACAGGCTAAACCTGGTGAGAAGGTCTTAGATTTGTGTGCGGCGCCAGGTGGGAAATCTACCCAATTAGCGGGACAATTGCAACAACAAGGACTTTTGGTTGCTAATGAAATCATGCCCAAGCGAGCTAAAATCCTTTCAGAAAACTTGGAGCGTTGGGGTGCACGAAATGTCGTCGTGACGAACCATGCACCAGAACAATTGGTTGCTTTTTTTCCGCAGTTTTTTGATAAAATTGTGGTGGATGCCCCTTGTTCTGGGGAAGGGATGTTTCGTAAGGATGAAGAAGCGATTAGACAATGGCAAGCAGATACCCCAGAGAATTGCGCCAAACGCCAAAAACTGATTTTAGCTGAAGCGGTTAAAATGTTAAAACCAGGCGGAGAGTTGATTTATTCAACTTGTACTTTTGCACCAGAAGAAAATGAGGAAATAATCAGTTGGTTAGTGGAAACTTATGATTTTACGATTGCGCCAATTGATTTAGGCAATCAGAATGTTTCCTGTGGTCGAAGTGAGTGGGGAAGTGTAGCTGGTCTTGAGCGAACACTTCGACTTTGGCCGCATCTTAATGCTGGCGAAGGACATTTTGTGGCTCGATTACGTTTGTCAGCTGATAATATCAAGCAATTAACAGAAGTGCCTGCTGCTACTTTAGATAAGGAAAAAACACGTAAGTCTAAGAAAAAAGCTAAAGTTTCTAGTGACAAGGGACAATTGACTAAAGAACAGCTTAGATTGTGGCAGGAATTTTCTACTCAGTTTCCAATTCCTTTCACTGGGCAGCTAAAGGCTTTTGGTGAGCATTTATGGCTAGTTCCAGAACAATTACCGACATTGCAACAATTAAAAGTATTGCGCGCAGGACTTCATCTGGGCGAATTTAAGAAAAATCGCTTTGAGCCGTCCTTTGCTTTGGCGATGGCATTAGAACAGCCAAAGAATTATCCTCATTGCTTATTGACTATCAGTGAATGGAAAAAGTATGTTCGTGGTGAAACGATTACTTCTGATGGCAATCAAGGCTGGGTTGTTTTAATTGTTGATGAAATAGCGGTTGGCTTTGGGAAAGAAGTTCAAGGTCAAATCAAAAACTTCTATCCAAAAGGGTTGCGTTTTAACTAAAAGATTAGAACGATAGTTAAATAAATAGAAAAAGTCCGAAAGTGCGAGTGGCTTATTTTTAGCTAAGTCACTCGCTCTTTTATTTTAAAATACAAGGATGTTTTGTAAGTCGAACAGCTACGAGCAAATAAGTATTAGTCTGGGAAAATTAACAGGTTAAAAAATTTTTCCCCAGACTTGCTGATTTGATGAAGTAGCTACTTACCAAATATTAATTATTGAAAGCGAGGAAAATCATGCAAAAAAATCAACTAAGTTTTAAGGAAACCTTTTTTATCGGCTTAATGATCTTCTCTTTATTCTTTGGCGCAGGGAATCTGATTTTTCCAGCCGAATTAGGGCAAGAAGCAGGTCAAAATGTTTGGCAGGCGATGGCTGGCTTTTTAATCACTGGCATTGGTTTGCCAACATTAGGATTGGTGTCAATAGCCTTTGTTAGTAAAAAGGGGCAAACCGAAGATATTGCCACTGCTGTACATCCAGTATTTGCAAGTATTTTAACTTGTATGACCTACCTAGCGATTGGTCCGTTTTTTGCAGGTCCAAGAACTGGTTTGGTTTCCTATGAAATCGCAGTTGTTCCTTTTTTACCGGCAGAAAATCAACGGTTATTTCTCTTTTTATTTACATTAGTTTTTTTTGGAGTTGTATACTATTTGGCTTTGTATCCGAATCAATTCGTCAATCGTTTTGGTAAGTTGATTACGCCTTTTTTACTAACGATTTTAGGTGTTTTTATCATCACCAATTTATTATTTCCGATTGATCATTTACAAGCACCTCAAGCAAAATATGCACACTTACCCTTTGCTACTGGGGTAAAAGCTGGTTATTTGACGATGGATACAATCGTTTCGATTATCTTTGCTACGATTATTATTAATGCAACCAAAAATATGGGGATTCATAGTCAAAAAGAAACACGTAAAATCATTTTAAAATCAGGGTTAGTAGCGGCCACTTGCTTAGGCTTGATTTATTTAGGAATTGCTTATATCGGAGCAAGTAGTGCAAGTCTTGGACAAACAGGTGGTGCTGCGATTCTTTCAGGTATTGCCCATCATTATTTTGGACCATTTGGCAATGTTTTGTTTGGCGTAGTGGTCTTGTTAGCTTGTTTGCCAACTGGTGCAGGCTTATTATCCTCTTGTTCGTGGTATTTCAATCGTATGTTCCCTAATATTTCTTATCAACGCTTTTTACTTATCTTTACGATTTTTAGTGCGGCAGTAGCTAACGTTGGTTTGGATCAATTAATTAAAATTTCGATTCCAGTGTTAAATTTTGTTTATCCGATTATTATTGTTTTAATTTTGTTTGGCTTTTTAAACCATCTTGTTCCTTTAAAGCAGGGCAATTATGTCGGAGCGGTCATTTTTACTGCGTTTATCAGTTTAAATGATGCCTTGCAAGCCGTTAATGCAAATTGGCAATATTTCGATGGTTCTTCTCTGCCTTTAGCTTCTCTTGGCTTTGGTTGGCTAGTACCTGCAATCATCGGTACCTTGTTAGGCGGCGGTGCAGGCTTTGTCTTACAAAAAATTGTCAGAAAATTGAAGCTAGTATAACTTTTCAAGCAAAAGTAAAAAAAAGCAATAAAAAATCCAGCAAGTCTTAGCCATTAGACAAGATTTGCTGGATTTTTGCATTATTTTGGTAAAACAGCGATTCGATGATCCGCTAAGGGAAGTAATTGAATCTCACGTTGATAAAAATTTTGTAGCTTTTCATAAGTTAATAATTGTTGCGTAGCTCCTTTAGCAAAAATCTGACCATTCTTTAGCATCAGTAGGTGGTTGAGCGCTTGAGGTAACTCTTCTGTATGATGAGTGACATAAAGTAAGGTTGGTCCACCTTGGGCTAAGAGTAGCTGATTGATTTGTTTTAATAAATCTTCTCTAGCAAATAAATCCAGGCCATTGCATGGTTCATCCAAGATTAATAATTCAGGATTAGCCATTAACGCTCGAGCAATTAAGACCAATTGCTTTTGTCCTTGCGATAAAATACCAAAGGGCTGACCAATCACATGGGCGACCTGAAGCTGTTCTAATTGTGCTTTGGCTTGAGCTAAATCACTTGCTTGGTAGTCTTGATAGATCCCAAAGCTAGCAAACTTACCAGACAACACAATTTTTTCAGCCACTTCATGCTGAGGAATACGCTGTTGTAATAAACTAGTTACCCAGCCGATACGCTGATTTAATTCAGGAATTGAAGTTTGACCAAAGACTTCTCCAAGTACAGTTAGTTTGCCGCTTGAGGGCCATAAATTTCCAGTAATCAGCTGTAATAGCAAGGATTTTCCAGCACCATTCAAACCTAAAATTCCCCAGTGCTCTCCACTTTTCACCTGCCAATTAATCTGCGTGAGTAGCTTTTGCTGATTCCGGATAAAATCAACATTTTGAAAATCAATAACCATTTTTCATCCTCCTCGTTTCCAGGCACTTTTTCGATTTAGTATAGCGCATTTATTCCAGATTGCAATGGTCTTGGCTACCTATCTTGGTTATAATAAAAGAAAAGGTCAAAAGGAGTGATTTAGATGAACGAGTTATGGCAAGAGGTGTTAACGAATTGGCAAAATCAAAGTCAAACGATTCAAGGAAAAATTTATCGTCTGCAAGCGTTGAGTGCTACTGAATTTGAGCTTAGTAAGTCGGTGTTAGGTCCGTGTGGTGAAAAGAATTATCATCCCCGAATTATTGTAACGCTAAAAGACGGTCAGCCAATCGCAGAAAGTTTACTGGACTTGGAGGTAACTCCGATTTTACGTTATGATCGCACCCATCATGCCGAAACCTTGGACCAAGCTTTCCAGCAATTATTGCTAGAGTTTCAAGCTGTTGTGCATGATTAGTGCAGAAGCGATATGTTAAACTACTAATAGAGAAAATCAAGACTGCTAAATCTTTTAATGGGAAAAAGCTATTGAAAGATTCGGCAGTCTTTTTACAGTTTTTTAATCATTTTTTAAAAAGTACGAATGAAGATGATGCATCAATCATCTAAATTATCAGAAAGGTTTACAAAGTTTCAACCTAAATTGGGAGTAAATGGAGAAACTAATAATTTTAGTTTATTTAATTAAAAAGAGAAATTATTTTATACTCTAAAACATAATAGCAGGCTGTTAAAAATCAGTTTTCATTTTTACTTGATAATATTTTTTGTTATTATTATACGACTATCTCCTATTTTAAAAAAACAGATTTTAGTTATGTATGTAAACGTATGGATTTGCTATTAAAAGCTGTTAGATTTATCATTAAGGGTGAGAGAAGGCAATCTCATATTGAAAAAATAGAGAGGAGTAGTAAGGATGAAAAAGATGAATAAAATCTTATTCGTTATTTTTTCGGTGTTGGTCTTGCTATTCGTTTTGCAAAAGGGCTGGTCGATGAATGTCAGTGATTTATCTACTACACATTCAGCTAATAAAAATACAGCCAGCTTATTATCGGTTCATACGATAAAAAATAAGCAAAATCAATCATCGAATTCTCAATTAATTGAGAAGAAAATGAACGAAGACGAGAAAATCAATGTGTTGGGATCACAGGATGCTTTTCCGGATGATGTCGATTTGGCGGTAACGGATGTACCCAAAAATCAAGTGTTAGATAGTATTCGCAAGTTAGACAATAAGGTAGCTGCTAAACAAGTGGTTGCTTACGATTTTAATTTTCATACGAATGAAGCAAATCATCTTGAGCCTAAGGAAAATGTGTTAGTCACTATTACGAATCCTGCTTTTAAGCAAGCAACTCGATTAACTGCTTATCACTTATCTAATCGTAACGGAAAAGCCGAGACCGCTCAAATTATCAGTCACAATTCAAAAACAGGACAAGTAACCATTCAGGCAAATGAATTTTCAATCTACGCTATTGTAACCGAGCTTGACGCTCAAACTGATGGCAAGATTTGGTTGAATACAAATGAAGATACACTTTATCAAACACTAAATGCCGCAGTGACAGCAGCGGTAGCCGGTGATGTTATTCATATTCAAGGAAATTTCAAAAATGATGCGTTGGCAGAAGGAGTGGTTATCGCTAAAGCGATTACTTTAGATATTGCTGGCGATACTACCATTACTGGTTCGTTAACTGATACAAATTATAATACATCAGCAACGAATGTTTTTGATGGTATTCTATTGAAAAGTACGGCTAAGCTTCAAACCTCTAATCAGGCAACCTTAACGATGAAATACTTTAATCGTGCGTTAGCATTTAGAGATAACGCCCAAATATCAGATGGCCACTATACGTTGAGTAAAAATCGGATGGGGTTGGATTATGGTAGTGCTAAGACGTTAGAAGGTTCAACTGATGATCGTCAGTCACTAGTGATTGAATCAACTGACTCAGCTTCACCTTTTAATTATAATAGTAAGCTGATTAAAAATGCCACGGTCAATATTGAAGCAGTTAATGATGCTAACGGTTATGGTAGAACTGGATCAGGCACCTGGAATCTTGAAAATGTTAAGTATACTACCAAGAATATGTGGTACTCCGTTGGTGCCTATCAGATTAAGCAATCTGATTTTCTCTATGTTAGTCCGGCTAAATTTTCTACAAATCAGGGGGTTACCTTTAACGGACCGTTTACTATTGAAGATTCCAATGTCACCTTTGATGGTAATGGACGATATATGTTTTCTGCATTAATTAGTCATTCAAGTTCAGCTGCGCAAATTGGTACACCTTCAAGGATTATTCGTTCTACGTTTAATTTACAAAATGCTAAAGGCCGTGGTGGTTATAATTTAGCTAAAGCCAGTGTAGATGTAATTGATTCAACTATTAACGTGAACAATGCAGGTAGTGCTGCGATGGGTGCCAATTACATGAGCTATGATACCACCAATACCATTCGTTTTAAATTTTCCGGCGATAGTGTATATAATACAGCAATGAGCTCGCCTGGGGATAGTATTGGTGCCAATCCAGGAACGACGAATCCGACGATTGTTGTAGGTGGCGCGTATAAATGGGTATGGAATGTCAATAATCCAAGTGTAGGGAATACACCAACTAACGGTAGTGAAAATGGAAATGAACGTCTTACCTTATTCACCCTAAAGGATGCAAGCATCAATCAATTAACGTTACCAAATGCAGAGAATACAGCAACTTATACTTATAATGTAGCAAAAGCAACAAATGATGGTAAAAAACGTGTCTGGACACCAGCGGCTAAGGTGAAGGTGACCTTAAATAATAGTGACGCGACCTTTGCTGATGGTTCGACTGCTGATAAAACGCTGCGAACGATTCGTAATTATCATCTATCCGACGTTGAGGGAAATACAACGCTTGGTACGCCTGTGGATGCTAATGGTGTAGCCTTTTTAGGTTGGTTTTACAAAGATAGTCAAGGCGTAGAGCACGCCTTTAATGAAGCTGATGCGATTACTCAAGATTTGAATGTTTATGCCAAATGGGATTCAAAAATGGTGGTTTATCACAACAATGCGACGGATGACCAAACTTATCTATCGGCTATTGATCAAACGGCAACAAATGCAAGTGTTGTAGACTATCACACCATTGTTGAACAAAAGGCTGGCTTTAAGGTTCCAGGAAAAATCTTTAAATATTGGACCACCGATCCAGCCGGCCAGACTGCACCGATTCAACCGGCAGAGACAGTCAACTTTACTGAGGGGCAGTCACAAATTGACCTATATGCACAGTATGACCTTGAATATTATACGGTGAAGTTCTCAGCAAATGGAGGGGTATTTAGTACCGATTCTATCTTTAGAACCAATCCAACCATCTTTGATATCCAAGTGGATAGTAATAAGGGCGAGGTAGCTGTTCTTAAGCAAAAAGCAACTTATAATCAAGCGTTTAGAGAGTTATTAGGTGGACTTGATCACAATCAATTAACGCCAACGAATGCTAAGGCAACAAAATTTGTCCAAAAATTGTATGGCGTAGAAAATTATTGGACGGGAGTCATTAATTATTATTGGTACAAACAACCTAATCGGACGGATTCGATTCGTTTTGATGATTATACAGATATTTTTGGGCAAGTGGAAGGCGAAAATCCAGCGATTACGGCTGATACAACCTACTATCTTGGTTGGCAAGCAGATTCAGCTATTCCGACAGAAACAACTACTACCCAATTACCAGCTGATTTATATGGAAAAGAGATCCAAGCAAGTAGTCAGGTTGAAATGGTTAATCATGAAGATGATGCGCAACTAAATGCTAAGCTTGATTTAACCAATCTGGTAAATGAACTATTAGCTCTGAAAGATAAGTATCCAGATAAAGCAGATCAAGATATTTTGATTCAAGCAAGTAATTTTAAATATACGGTCAAATTAACAATTCCATCTAAGTTTCAAGCGCCTAGTAGCGATAAAATCAAAGTCAGTGGTTTGAACGCAGCTTTCGAATCTACAACAACGATGAATGGTAATGAGGTTTTAGTCAATATTACGATGAATCCAGCGATTACAAACTATGCTGAATTGAAGGAACGCATACAACCATCTACTACCACTGAAGCTACAGCATCAGTTAATCCATTGACGGCGCTTACCCGTCTATTTCAACCATCAACAGTTCATGCTGTAGATAATCAGTCAAATGAACTAGCAATCAGTGTAGATGGCTTAATGCTTGTTGATGGAAAAACGAATGGTGAAAATATTAGTGCTACATTAGATATTACAGGTACACCAAGTTTAATCGTAGGGACTAACAGTGCAGCGACAAATTATCGCTTCAGCTTAACGCCAACGCAGGATCCATCAGGAGCAGATGCGAGTTCTACTGCTACAGCATCAGTTAGCTACACATATAATACACCGATATCTGTTTCATTACTTGGGGATATGTCTGTAGGACAAGTGAAAGAGGATAATTCAGTTGACTACGAAACCAACAAGATTCAATCCGTTTATCTAGATGAGACAGAAGGAGCCTTGATTAACTACCAAGGTACACTAAATGTTGAATGGATTAAGACGGAAATCAATGATTTGAAAGAAGGCTATGTTCATGATCATGGTGACAATGAAGCGGCCGTAAATAATCTTTACACGAGTCAAGTAGATAGCAGCTTTATCACTACCTTTAAACTAGCTGATGGGTTGATTTTACCTGCTGAAAGCGAACTAAAAACGATTCAATTACAAGGAGCCGATGATCTGTTCTATATTGCCGATGTAACGCGAGCATCTGATACTGAGGCTGTCATTACGATGAAATTAAAGAAAAATCAAAATGGTGGCTCCTATACGAAATTTGTTGATTTACATCGTGATGTATCGGCAGCTAATGATACCTTATCAGTAGTTATTCCAAAGGTGAAGGTACCAAGTAAGCTTGTATCAAATCGTCAATATACAACATCTGGTAAGGTGGTCGGCTATTTCATCGGACATTCTTATACCTTGAATCCAGATCAGACAGAAGAAAAATATGAAGACTTTAATTATGAATGGGATTCATTGCAAAATTCAGAAGGAAAAGATGAGGCATCTAATGATGAGTCAACTATTCAGGCAACCATTCGTCCAGTTGCTCCTGTAAAGGGTAATTTATTAGGCGATATTTTAATTGGCACGGACACTGGTTATGATAAAGTAAAATTAGTGCATCCTGATGAAAGTCTAACCTATACTGGTCGCCTTGCTTCTCAAACGATTAAGGATCAAATTACTAGATTGGCTGAGAAGTATCCAGGTGATTTATCAACGATTGCATTGAGCGATGTTCAGAGTACCTTTACGGCAATCTTTAATGTGCCAGATGGCTTGATTTTACCAGAGAATGTGAATGCAACGCTTGATTCTGCGATTAATAATGATGAAAGTAATCAATTGTTCAGGATTACCAATGTAGAAAAAGTCAGCGAACAATCCGTTAAAGTAACGATGAAGCTGGTTAAGAATTATACGAAATTTACTGATTTGTACTATGACGTATTACATGTTACACCAAGCTTAGAAGTTCGGATAGCGAATATTCAAGTACCAGCTAATGCAGCATACGGTCAACGTTACCAAGTGAATGGCAAAGTTGTGGGTAATTTTACTGGTAAAGCAAGTGGAGATTCTGGAACAAGTGATTTTAACTTTAACTGGCCGGCTATTCAAGATCCCGCTGGTCGCGATGTAGTCTTGAAGAATCAAACTTACACTGATCCTAAAGATGTGCCAATTCAATATACTGTAGAAGTTGCTCGGAAAATTGATGTTCAGAAGATTTGGTCGAAGGTGAATAGTCAAGCTGGCGCTCTTGCACAATTTAATTTGTATCGAGTAGGTTCTAATAATGAAAAAACCTTTATTTCTACCTTATTACTAGATGGTAAAGTAGATGAAGAAGGAACAGAAAAAACACCTTGGCAAGGTAGTTTTGAAAATCTGCCAGCTACGGATGATTTAGGCCAAAGCTATCATTATGTAGTAGAGGAAGCTGTACCAAGTGATGCTGCTTATGATATTGCCGTAAAACGCTATGCTCAAGATGGCCAGGAAGTAGCGGCAAATACCGATGCGACGAATGCAACTGTTGCTAAGTTTGTCTTTAATAATATTGACAAGATTACTTTACCAGTAACTAAAATCTGGCAAGGTGGTGTAGCTGAGGATGCTACTGTAAAAATTTATCGTACGCTTGAGACTGATGCGTCAGCTACAGCGGCTCCAACAGATGCAACATTAGCGAATCCAGTTGCTAACCGATTATTAACAGCAAATGAAGCAACGAATGAACCCGATACAAGTAAGGTATTAGTGGCAACTATCGGCAAGAATGCAACGATTAAATGGAATACCACCAATTCAACAAAATGGACAGCAAATGTTTCTAATTTACCAGTCGCGAGTGCTGATGGTAAGAAATATAGTTACAGCATTGAAGAAGAGGTAATTGATGGTTACCGCTCAGTCATCGCACCTGATACAGCATCGATTACACCGATGGAAGTAACGGCTAGTCAATTAGCAGAAGGCTTTACAGTTACCAATATTGCTAATCGTATTAAGATGACGAAGAAATGGCTAGGTACACCAGCTGATAGTGTGACCTTACAGCTTCTTGAAGGCCAAACAGTTAAAGGTACCGTTACATTAACTAGTGAAAATGCTTTGAATAACCAAGCAGATACTTGGCAAGGATATATTGATAATGTTCCTGTTGTCGATGAAAATAATCAACCGATGAATTATACGGTAAAAGAAGTAGTCGATGGGGATTATCAAACCCAAGTGACAGGTAATGCTAAAGAAGGTTATGTTGTTCAAAATACTGAGGTTTATAGACAAATCCCAGTGAAGAAGGTTTGGCATGGAACAGCGTTATCTAGTGTATCCGTTCAATTGCTGGCTAACAATCAAGCAACTGCTAAAGTCGTTACCTTAAATGAGGAAAATAATTGGCAAGCTAAATTTGAAAATGTTCCTAAAGTGGATGCAGCTGGACAAACAATTAGTTATAGCGTAAAAGAAACGTTAGCTACTCCTGATAACTATCGAAGTGAAATCACTGGATCGGCAACGGCAGGCTTTGTGATTACCAATACGGAACAAAAAGCAATTACTGTTCATAAGACATGGTTAGGTGGAGATGGTCAATTAGCCAAAGTTTACTTAAAAGATGGTGTACATGATGCTTTAACCGCAACCTTAACTGCAGCGAATAATTGGCAGCATACCTTTAAAGTAGATAAATATAATGCGCAAGATCAAGAAATTAACTATAGTGTTACCGAAGATCAAGTGAGTGGTTATGCAGAGCCAATAATTGAATCAACTACGGCCGGCTTTGAAGTAACTAATATTAAGTTGATGAATTTACCAGTTGAGAAAGTTTGGCGAGGTAAGATTGGTCCAGCCGTAACAGTGAAGTTACTAGCAAATCAAGCAGCAACGACTAAGCAACTTACTTTAAGTGCGGATAATGATTGGCAAGCTAGCTTTACTGAGCTACCAACTTATGATCGTCAAACGAAACAAGCAATTACTTATACAGTGACTGAAGTAACCCCAGCTGGTTATCAATCAACGATTACTGGCAGTCAGACAAGTGGTTATAAAGTAACGAATACACAAGTGATGACGATTCCAGTGAAGAAGGTTTGGGTAGGCGATGCAGCAAGCGAGGTTACGCTTCAATTGTATGCAAATAATCAAGCGACGAACCAACAAATCACCTTAACAGCTGAGGATAATTGGCAAGGTAATTTTGCAAACTTACCAACTGTCGATGAGCAAAATGAGCCAATTACCTATGATGTGCAGGAAGTAGCCTTAACTGGTTATCGCACAGAAAAGACTGGCTCTGCTAAAACAGGCTTTACGTTTACGAATACGCAATTGGTCGATGTAGCAGTTCACAAACAATGGTTAGATGCTGAGGGAAATACGCTTTCAACACCACCAACTAGTGCGATTACTGCACAATTGCTAAAAGATAATCAAGTCGTAGCAACCAAGGAATTGAGTGCTACTAACAATTGGCAAGCTACATTTAGCGGTGTTGTGAAAACAGATTTAGAAGCAAATAAATATACGGTACAAGAACAAACTGTACCAACGAATTACACAGCAACGACTAGTTATAGTAAGGCGAATGGATTTACCATTACGAACCAACAAACGACACAGTCCATTACTGTAGAAAAAATTTGGCAAGATGAAACTGGTAATGCCATTCCTGCGCCAATGAGTGCAACTGTTTATTTAACTGCTGATGGTGTGAAGGTATCTGGACCAATCGATTTAACCTTAAATCAAGCAAGTCATACCTTTACCAATCTACCAATCAAAAACGGTAACCAAACAATCAAGTACGGTATTGAAGAAGAAAGCTTGGATGGTTACGTGACAACGGTACAACAAACGCAAAATCATTTTGTGGTTACTAACAAACAAGCAGAAACAACGAGCGTACAGGTAACTAAGCTTTGGAAAGATGAAACAGGTACAACCTTAGCTGCAGATAAAGTAAAAGATCTAAAGGCGACGGTTTACTTGCTAAGCAGTGTGGATAACAGCACTCCAGAAGTTGTAGCTACGCAAGATATTACAGCTACGAATAATTGGCGCTACACCTTTACTGGTTTGCCACTTAAAGACGAAGCAGGTAAGGCAATTACCTACACCGTCAAGGAAGAGGCAATCACAGGTTACACTAGCGCAGTGACTGGTGATGTAACAAACGGCTTCGTGATTACGAATACTGAAA
>NZ_KE136352.1:0-15002 GCF_000406925.1 Enterococcus columbae DSM 7374 = ATCC 51263 | reverse complement strand
GCAATCACAGGTTACACTAGTGCAGTGACTGGCGATGTAACAAATGGCTTCGTGATTACGAATACTGAAAAAGCACCTGAAGTAAAAAATGCAACAATTCAGATTGTTCACGAGTCTGAAGATGGAACATTACTTAAATCTGAAGAAAAGACAGAAAAATATGGTAATACTTATACTACTTCACCAGCCACTTTTGAAGGCTATGAGTATAGCCGTTTAGGTAGTGGATCAGATAGTGAACAAGGCGTAGTTGCCAAAGATAGTTATAAGATCATTTATGTTTATCGTAAGCTAATTGCTGAAAAAGGTAGTGTCAATGTCGTGCATTTAGCACAAGATAGTGGTAAGGTACTAGCCAGTGAGCTATTGGTAGACAATCAACCAATCGGTACAGCATATACTGCTAATCCACGGACTATCGAAGGCTATCATCTTGTTTCACCAACACAAGCACAAACGGGTGTTGTCGAAAAAGGGACAAAGACCATTATCTTCCTATATGCACCTGATGAAGTGGTAGAACCAGAAGAAAAATTGGGTACAGTGCAAGTGTTCTATGTTGACCAAGCAACAAATACGGTATTGCAAAGTGAATATGTTAAACAAAATGTTCCTGTAGGCACTCAGTACACCACAGCTCCTAAGACGATTGATGGTTATCAATATAATGGAAAAGTAGAAGGAGAAGTTACGGGTACTGTTAAAGAAGGCTTACAAACAATTACGTATTACTATGATGTGCAAGTAAAAGAAGAATTTGGTAGCTACTATGTTATTGCTGTTGACCAAGCAGGTAATGTCATTCGGCCATTAAGTATCGCTACTGAGAATAATGGTGCGGTAAGCTTAGAAAATGTCAAAACTGGCACAAACTATACAATTGATATCCCAACAATTGCAGGTTATACGTTCTTAAAAGTTGATGAAAGCTCTGAAGCAAAATCAACTGGTGTAGTGGAAAAAGGTACACATGAAATTAAATTGGTTTATACGAAGGATTCAGAACCAACACCTGATCCAGAACCTAATCCAGAACCTAATCCAGAACCAGAGCCAGAGCCAGAACCAACACCTGATCCAGAGCCAGAACCAACACCTGATCCAGAGCCTAATCCAGAACCTAATCCAGAACCTAATCCGGAACCAGAGCCAACACCTGAACCAGAGCCAGTAATTAAAAATGGTTATGTAGAAGTAGTGTATATGGATAACGAAGGAACAGTATTTGATGATGCTAAACAAATGATTCAATTACCAGTGGGCTCAGATTACACAACAGTTGCCAAAGAATTTACAGGATATACGCTGATTGGTTTGAAGGATGGATCAGCGCCAGCTAGTGGCAAAATCATTGATGGTACTCTTCATGTGACTTATGTTTACCAAAAAGTACCAACTAATTTGCCAAACACTGGTGGTAATGAACCAACGCCAAATACTGGAGGACAGCCAACTTCTGATACTCCAAATACTTCAAGTACAAAAGTGCCAAGTACAAGTTCAGTAGTAACTGCCAACCAATCAACAGGTAAAGTAACTACGACTGGTAAGCAATTACCAAAAACAGGTAATAATCAAGGCTACGAAGGTATTTTGGGAGCAGTAAGCTTGTTGCTTGCATTAATGGGTATGGTAGTGAGAAAGTTCCGCCAACGTAAAGAACAATAGCTAGTGATAAAACCTTTATGCCTAGTAGTTTGATGAAAATGAGAGTGATTCCTAGAAAGAAATTTCTAGGAGCACTCTCTTTTTTCGTATAAATGGTTGTTTTTGCGTATGTATATTATGGGAAGAGGAAAAGAGGTGAACGTAATGTTAATAGAGGAGCTTTCTGATGAATTGATTCAATTTGGTGTAAAAGAGCAGATGCAGGATATGTATTTATATCAGCGACTGGATAAGGGGGTGATAGAATTTCGTAAGAATCAGACCATTTCTACCTTTAAAGAAATTGGTCTTGATGAAGCTAAGCAGCTGATTAGTCGTTTTAAGTATCTTGGAGAGATGGATGTTGGCGAGCATCGCCGACCACAATTAGGTGCGATTAGTTATGATTTAGTGGATAATCAGCAACGTTTACGATTATCAACAGTGGGGGATTATCATGGCAATGAAAGTTTAGTTGTTCGCTTTTTACATCCGTTTCAGTCTTTGGATTTGCGCTATTTTGATTCGCTACAGTACGAGACCATTTTACAGCGAACCAATGATAGAGGCTTGTATTTATTTAGTGGTCCAACCGGTTCAGGAAAGACTACCTTAATGTATCATTTAGCCAAGCTTAGTCACGGTCAGGTGATTACTATTGAAGATCCAGTTGAAATAGAGGAGCCTAGCTTTTTGCAATTACAAACCAATGAAAAAATTCAACAATCTTATGAACAGCTGATTAAGCTATCCTTGCGTCATCGGCCAGACATTCTAATTATCGGAGAGATTCGGGATGAATTAACAGCTAAAGCAGCGATACGAGCGGCGTTAACTGGTCATAAGGTGTTTGCAACCGTCCATGCTAAAGGGGTACGTGAAACCAAGGCTAGAATGCTGGATTTAATCGGTAGTGCTAGCGAGCTAAATAATTGCCTAATGGGGGTTATTTACCAAAGAATGCTAGAAAATTATAAAGGAGAAACGGAAGTGCTGTTTGGTTATGAGTTTTTTCAAGAACCGACTATTTATCTTTCCTGGCAAGAGAGCTATCAACAATATCAAACATTTCAGCAAAGCCAAACATCAATCAAAGATAAGTAAGTGGTTATTTACACCTAGAGATTTGCCTTCAAATAAGCGACGATTTCAATTGCAGTTTATCCAACAGCTTGTGTTGTTTCTGAATAATGGTTTTTCTTTGCAAGAAAGTTTGCGTCTAATGGTACAAAGCAAGCAATTTACCAAGCTTCAACTGCAGCAGATTAATCAATTATTTTTACAAGGTTCTTCAATTGATGGATTGTTTAGAAGGCTGGCTTTTTCAGCGCAGATAATCGCACAAATTCAATTAGCGCAGATACATGGTAATCTTTTAGCGACCTTACAGGCGATTCAAGCACAATTGGAACAACAAAATCAGCGTCAAAAACAGCTCCAACAATTATTAACCTATCCCTTGCTATTAGTTTTATTTTTGTTTTTAATGCTGCTGCTTTTACGATTTATTCTGTTGCCTCAATTTATTCAAAGCGGCTTGATTAATCAAAAGCAGTGGACGGTCCGTTTGTTTTATTTGTTGCCTTATGTTGTAGGTGGCTTACTATTTTTAATTGCGCTTGTCTATTTACATTATCATCAGACCTGGCAACAAAAAGATTATTTAGTTCGTATAAGTATTCTTGTCCGTTTGCCGTTGGTGGGGACGGCAATTCGTTTGTATTATACCAGTTTTTTTGCAACAGAGTGGGGACTGTTGCTACAACAAGGCTTGGAACTAAAACAGATCATCCAATGCATGCAACATTTAGACGCGAATTCATTTATGTATAGCTTGGCGCGAGATATTGAAGAAAAGCTAGCGCAAGGTCGAAGCTTAAAAGAATGTTTAGAGCAATATTCTTTTTTTACTCCAGAATTTACAACGATTCTTTTTCAAGGAGAAGTTACTGGTAAATTAGGGACACAATTAAGCTTGTACGGTCAATTGATTCTTACTCGCCTACAGCAAAAATTACAAATGTGGATGCAGTGGTTGCAGCCTTTAATTTTTATTGTCGTTGCATTATTAGTTTTAGCGGTATATTTGATGGTGCTATTGCCAGTTTATCAACAGATGGATGCGTATATTTAATAAAAAGGTGGTTAGACATGTGTGGAATATCATAAAAAAATGGCTCAATAAACGATCGTTGAAAGCAGCGTTTACTTTAATTGAGATGGTGATCGTCTTATTTATTATTAGTGTATTATTGTTGCTATTTGTGCCAAATTTAATTGAAAAAGGCAATGTAGCACAAAAACGTTCTAACTATTCTGTAGTAGAAGTGGTGAAACAAGAAATTCAGGTTTATAAGGCAGAACACGGACAAGAGCCTAGTGAAGATACACTCAAGGGAATTGTTGGCAAACGCCGTTATGATATTTATGTTGCGCATAAAAATGATCCAGATCCCGATGAGTCGAGTCCTTCAGGTTGATAGGCTATGTTTAAGATGAACACGCCTTATTTGTCTAAATCCTCGGTTGCTGGCTTCACCCTGATTGAATTGCTCTGTGTTTTATTTATTGTTAGTTTAGTAAGCACAATAGGCCTTCATGGATTTTTGGGGTTAAAGGCTCGAGTAGAACAACAGGTCTTTTTTCAAACATTTGAGAATAACTTAGCCTATATTCATGAACGCGCCATTATTGGTGGAACAGCGGCTTATATTCATTCTAGGCAGGACTATATCGCGATTGATTTTCCTTATGACGGTAAAGCACAAGAAATCCTGTATGCACCAAGTTCAATTAAAGTAATTACGATAAATGATCTGACTTTTCATCAATATACGGGTACATATGGTCCGATTAGCTCCTTTGATTTTGTGGATACGCTAGCGAATCAACGCATTACTTATCAACTATTTTTAGGAAGTGGTCGTTATGAGAAAAGAATTACGCCCATCGTTCATGCTACTTGAATCATTATTAGCCTTTTTTATCATCACAACAAGTGTTTTGGTTATCAGTCGTGATTTTCTCTTTTATGTCAATCGAGTGCAGCAGGTGCAAAAGCAGGTACAAGCAATGCGACAAGCTTATGAAGGTGTTTGGCTAGCAGTCTATACTTCGGTTAATGAAGATAAGTATACTACTGGCAATTTAGCGCTAAGTCAGCCAACTAATGCGCTAGTGAGCTGGCAATATACAGGGAACCAGCTGAAGGGGATTGTGTATCATGAGGGTGAAAAGGAACAGGAAATTTATTTTATCTCAAAATAAGCAAGTGTCAGCTTTTACCTTGTTGGAGATGTTGTTATCTTTATTTATCATTGGTTTGTTTTTAATGACTAGTAATCAATTAATTGGCTATCAGCAGCGGTTACAAAATAGTTTTTCTTTTAAAGGTGAACAAGAATGGCATTTAGCACTGGCTCAGATTGAGCATCGATTGAAGAACTATTATTGTCGAAGTATTTATTCAAACGAGGTTACTTTTGCGCCACTTTATCCAAAAAAGGATGATCTCAGTGATATCACCTTGAAAAAAGGCTATGCAGGTACACGTTTATATTTTGAGAAAAAAGGTGGAAATGAGCCGCTGATGACCGATGTTCGTTTTGCAAATTTTAAAAAAGAAGGTTTTGGCAAGTTAAAAATGACCATTACTTTTTATAGTGGGGAGGTTCGAAATGCCTATCTTTTACTCAACGATCAAAAAAGCTAATGTTTTATTGATTGCTTTATCTTTATTATTTGTTTTTAGTTTTAGTTTATTAGGCTTACATTTGGCTTATCAACGTACGCAAACGGAACAAACAGATTTTAAGCATTATTATGAACGACAGATGATGATGCAGTTGTTTTTAGCTGATTATTTAATGCGAAAGGATCAATATTCTTCAGTAGGTAGTGTGCAGATGAATACTGGTAAAATAGATTGATTGGTAGTCTAGCTATTGAGAAATTAGTAGTTATTTAAAGAGATTGAATTGCTGGAAGGTCCTAAAGCTTTCTATACCACAACGTAGGGATGACCAAACCCAAGCGTGAAGGTGGCGATAAGCAGAAAAAAATAGAAAGATTGACTATGGTGAAAGCCTAAGGTAAGCGGTGTTTAATGGATGACCAGCAGCGAAGCCTAGCAATAGGAACGTTCAACGACTATTCCATTTTGGAAGTACACTACAAGCGATAGGTAGTGGAAGCAGTCTCGCCTGATTCGTTTTAACTAAAGGAGAAGAGATAGTCTGCACTTATATGAAAGTATAAGAGGTTTGCTAGCCAAATTTACTCAAATATCTTTCTTTTTTCTTTCAACGATTGATTGTGTGAATAGAGCTAGCGTAACTGTACAAAAAGTAGCGTTTTTGTATGAACAAAATAGCAGGGCGCTTTAAAAAAGAAGTGTCTTAGGTATCAAATCAGTAATCATCAATTACAACTTACAGTTTATTTAAAGGAACAACCCTTGAAAATCGAAGAAACCATTGATTTAAATCAATATCAACAACCATCGACAAGTGATTCTAGTAAAAGCAGCGAGAAATAAAGTGTGATAAGTGCTAATGAACGATGGATAAAAATAATACAGTTTGCTAAGATGTATAGTTTGGAAATGAAACAACCATTTCCAAACTATTTTATTGTTTTTTCAGTGTTTTCACATATTATTTCAACATATGTTATAAAAGAAAGCGATTGAAAAAAACAATTAAATCGGCTAAAATAAAACAGACAGTTAAGTTGTTATAATTTATTGTATTCGCTTTACTATAAAAATAGTATAACCGTTTGGACGACGGGGCGAGCTTGCTTAAGGTTGCTAAATATTCATTTTATGTTTAGCACACTTTTTCAAGAGTGACTAATTAGGTCATAAAGGTCCACTAAAATTTTTGGTTTATTTTCTACAAGATCGCATTTTTCGTAGCGCATATTGTGACAATTAGGATGGTTTTCTGCTATGATGAAGGTAATTAGTAATCGAAGCTTCAATCATTTTTAGTTGAAGTATTAAGGAGTAGAATCATGTTACCGGAAAAAATCGAAGAAACTTTTTACCTACATTTAGAAGCAATTCAATTGTTGCAGCAGGCGATGGCCTCTTCTTTTTTAGATGCCTATATCGAGCATGTTGAAAATATGAATGATCAATATCAAATTCGCGTAATCGATCAAACGCCTGATGAGCCAACGATTGAAAAATTAGCACCGATTTATGCTAAGCTAAGTCAAGTAGAAATCGAACCAGAAGATAAGCGTAAATTATCGCAATTACTACTTTTAAAGGGGACTCAAACCGAGCCTTTACAAGCCAATCATCAGTTAACTCCTGATGGCATCGGTTTTTTGTTTGTCTATTTGATTGAGCAATTATATCCAAATAAGAACAAGGAGTTAACCGTGCTGGATTTGACTGTCGGGATGGGGAATTTATTAGCAACCATCTTGACTAATTTATCTTTGGCAAAATATACCGTTAAGGGCATTGGTGTGGATAATGATGAAACCCTACTAGCGATTGCCGCTGCGAATAATCAGTGGGTGCATACGGATTTATCATTATTTCATCAAGATGGCTTGCAGGATTTATTGATTGAACCGGCGAATGTAGCAATCGGTGATTTACCAATCGGCTATTATCCTATTGATGATAAAGCCAAACAATTTAAAGTATATGCCCCTCATGAGCATACCTATGCCCATCATTTGTTGATGGAGCAAGCGATGAAGTATGTTCATGCTGGAGAGTTTGGTATCTTCTTGGTACCAAGTAATTTATTACAGAGTGAACAAAATGAATATCTAAAGGTTTGGTTGCAAGAAGAAGTCTACTTACAAGGCATTATTCAGTTGCCAGATGAATTATTCAGAAATGAGCATTCAAGAAAGAGCATTCTGCTGTTACAAAAAAGAGGTGGGAATGCACAACAAGCGAGTCAGGTTTTACTTGCTCGCTTACAAACATTAAAAAATCCACAAAAAATTGCTGAATTCTTTAAAGAGTTTGCTCAATGGCAGCAACAATATTTAGCTTAATCTTAGGTTCAGTAAAAATTGATGAGGTTAAAAGGAGCGAATGTTATGTCAAAAACAATTTCAATTAATGCAGGAAGTTCAAGCTTGAAATGGCAATTATACCAAATGCCAGAAGAAACCGTTATTGCTAAAGGGATTGTTGAAAGAATTGGATTAACTGATTCTATCTTTACAATTAAATATGGTGATGGACAAAAATTTGAAGTGATTCAAGATATTGATAATCATGAAATTGCGGTTCAAATGTTGATGGATCAATTAATTGAATTAGGAATCTTACAAAGTTATGATGAAATTACTGGCGTTGGTCACCGAATTGTGCATGGTGGCGAATATTACAGTGAGTCAGTAGTCATTGATGATGAAGTTGTAGAAAAAATTGAAGAATGTGCAGCGTTCGCTCCATTACACAATCCTGCACATGTGATGGGTATTCGTGCATTTAGAAAATTATTGCCAGGCGTGATTAATGTGGCTGTTTTTGATACAGCTTTCCATGCGAATATGCCTGAGCATGCTTATCTATACAGCTTGCCAATGGAATATTACGATAAATACAAAGTGCGTAAATACGGCGCACACGGAACCAGTCATCGTTATGTAGCGCATCGTGCAGCGGAAGTTTTAGGCAAGCCAATTGAAGAGTTGAAATTAATTACTTGTCATTTAGGTAATGGCGCTTCAATTACTGCTGTTGATGGTGGACGTTCAGTAGATACTTCTATGGGATTTACACCATTAGCTGGGGTAACTATGGGTACACGTTCTGGGGATATCGATCCAGCTGTTTTACCATATTTAATGGAAAAATTAGATATTGATATCAATGAAATGTTGAATATTTTAAATAAAAAATCTGGTTTGCTAGGTCTAAGTGGGATTTCTAGTGATATGCGTGATATTGAAGCTAATCTAGGCAATGATCGTGTACATTTAACATATGATGTCTTTACTGATCGTATCCGTAAATATATTGCAGGTTATGTAGCGGTAATGAACGGGGTAGATGCAATCATCTTTACAGCCGGTATTGGTGAAAATGATGCGCATGTTCGTAGTGAAATCATTAAAGGAATGACTTGGTTTGGTTGTGAAATCGATCCTGAACAAAATAAAAAACGGGGAGAAGAACTAGTTATCTCTACGCCAGAATCTAAAGTGAAGGTGTTAGTTATCCCAACTGACGAAGAATTAATGATTGCCCGCGATGTAGAACGGCTAAAAGCTGCAAGCAAATAATTAGGTAGTCGCCATCGACAAAACATATATGAGATAAAAAAGCTGAGTTAACGGATAAAAAGGTTAGCTCAGCTTTAATTATAATCGGAAATTCTTGATTGAAATTTTCCATCAAAAAAAATAATCAAAAAACTAAGCCTAAACTGTTGTAAACGCTTTCTAAAAATGCTATACTTGTCTTGTAAGGAAGGAGAGAAAGCTGAGAAGAAAAGTAAATAGTTAAAAAACACCCATAGTTTACTACTGTCGGTAGAAACACAAGCAAAGAGAAGATATGTAATAAGTCTAATCATAATGTTTCAGAGAATGAAAAGTAGAAGAGCGAAACAAAAAATTGTTAAATCTACAAGATTCACCTAAAAATTGAATGCAAAGTAAACTGTATAAGCGGTACATGCAACAACTCAAAACCAAAAACCAAGTACCATATGAAAATTTTAGTGTAGAGTTTGTAAATGAAACAACGATTTTGTAAAAATAAGATACTTTGCATCCAAATAATAATCTCAGCTAAACCTTCCAACTAAGGGCTCGATAAGTGATTGTCGAGTCCTTTTTTGGTAGTTAGTAATTATGAAAAATATTTGCTCGTTTAGGAACCTTTTTTTGAAATTTTTTGCTAAGTTTTAAAGAAATGCTTGGAGGAGCTTAGATTTTTACTTGGACGCTTGCAAAACTATTTTGAAACCTATATCATTAAGAAGTATCATTGTATTAGAGAAATAGAAAGTAGGGAAATACATGGCAGAGCCAGCGATTCGTTATCGCTTGATAAAGAAAGAAAAACATACAGGTGCACGTTTGGGGGAATTGATTACGCCACATGGTACTTTTCCAACACCGATGTTTATGCCGGTAGGAACATTAGCAACGGTAAAAACAATGTCGCCTGAGGAATTAAAAGAGATGGGAGCAGGGGTCATTTTAAGTAACACCTATCATTTATGGTTGCGCCCCGGTGAAGATTTAGTCGAAAAAGCAGGTGGTCTACATAAGTTCATGAATTGGGATCAGCCTATTTTAACTGATTCAGGTGGTTTCCAAGTTTTCTCACTTGCCGATATGCGTAATATTGAAGAAGAAGGTGTTCATTTTAAAAATCATTTAAATGGGTCACCACTATTCTTATCTCCTGAAAAGGCGATAAATATTCAGAATAAACTTGGTTCTGATATTATGATGAGTTTTGATGAATGTCCACCCTTTAATGAAAGCTACGATTACGTGAAAAAATCAATTGAACGCACTTCTAGATGGGCAGAGCGCGGATTAAAAGCACACAAAAATCCTGATCGCCAAGGCTTATTTGGAATTGTTCAAGGAGCTGGCTTTGAAGATTTACGTCGTCAGAGCGCTCGCGATTTAGTAAGTATGGATTTTCCGGGCTATTCGATTGGTGGACTTTCAGTTGGTGAAAGTAAGGCTGAGATGAATCGCGTACTAGAATTTACCACACCATTAATTCCAGAAAACAAACCACGCTATTTAATGGGGGTAGGTGCTGCTGATTCATTAATTGATGGAGTTATTCGCGGGATTGATATGTTTGATTGTGTCTTGCCTACGCGAATTGCCAGAAACGGCACTTGCATGACTTCTAAAGGTCGTTTGGTCGTTAAAAACGCGCAGTATGCGGAAGATTTCCGACCAATTGATGAAAAATGCGATTGCTACACTTGTCGGAATTATACTCGCGCTTATGTGCGTCATTTGATTAAGTGTGATGAAACATTTGGTTTGCGTTTAACTTCTTATCATAATCTTTATTTCTTATTGAACTTGATGAAACAAGTTCGTGAAGCGATTATGAATGATAATCTGCTTGAATTTAGAGAATATTTCTTTGAAGAATATGGCTTTAATAAAGCAGATGCAAAAAAATTCTAAATTTGTTATACTGTAACTAGTTACAAGAATATGGTAATAAAAGAAAGGAAATGTCACTATTTTGAATTCGTTAATTAGTCTTTTACCTATGTTGATTCTTTTTGGTGGGATGATGTTTTTCATGTCACGTTCACAAAAGAAACAGCAAGAGGCACGTCAAAAATTGTTAGATGGTTTAAAACCAGGAAGTAAAGTTGTCACAATTGGTGGATTACATGGGGTCGTTGCTGCTGTCAATGAAGAAGCAAACACTGTAGATCTAGATTGCGAAGGGGTCATTTTAGAGTTTGATCGTAGTGCAATTCGCACCGTTTCCGAGGCTGCACCTGTTGTTGAAGAGACTAAAGAAGAAGTCTCAGAGGACAAATAAGCACATTTTTGAGAAGATATAAAAGGATTGAAAATTCTAATAGTATAAGGATTTTTCAATCCTTTTTTTGTATTATAAAGAAAACGCTTCCCAAAAATGTGCGGTTGATGTAAAATATAGATGTGAATTGCTTGCATCTATCTAGGAGGGAAGTCTTGTTTTTTAAACAAAATAAAAAGCTTGCCCTCTTGATAACGACAGTTCTTTTTTCTGTTCTTTTATGAAAATGTGAAATTATTTTCAAGTGTTTTCACATCTTTTCTTTTTGTTAGCAATCCATTTTGTGACATTGTATCCATTTTTTATTTAGAAATAAATGATGTTTAAAAACAGCTTTAAACCTTGGTTTGATAAGGATTCTATTACTTTTTGTTGCTTAGTTTTGATATATTTTAAAAAACCGTGAAAAAAATCACAGAAATCTATTTACAAATACAAATGAATGATGTATATTAAGTGTGTGAAATGATTAACAAAAAATATTAGCGGAAGCGCAGGAGGAACCATATGGCTAAGAAAGCAGCAGTAGTAGAAGAAATTAAAGTAAACGACGTACAAGCAGTCATTGATGAATTAGCAGCTAAAGCAAATGTCGCATTGGCTGAAATGAGTGATTTTGATCAAGCTAAGGTAGACCACATTGTACACCAAGGTGCGATGGCAGCTTTGGACAAACACATGAAATTAGCGAAAATGGCTGTTGAAGAAACAGGACGTGGGGTGTACGAAGATAAAGCAATTAAAAATATGTACGCTTCAGAATACATTTGGAATAATATTAAACACGATAAAACAGTTGGTGTAATCAACGAAGATAAACAAAAAGGCTTAATTGAAATTGCTGAACCAGTGGGTGTAATTTGTGGGGTAACCCCAACAACTAACCCAACTTCAACCACTATTTTTAAAGCTTTGATTGCTTTAAAAACACGTAATCCAATTATCTTTGCATTCCATCCAAGTGCACAAAAATGTTCAGCAGAGGCTGCTCGTATTGTTCGTGATGCAGCAATTGCCGCAGGTGCACCTGAAAACTGCATTCAATGGATTGAACATCCATCAATTGAAGCAACGCAAACATTGATGAATCACCCAGGTGTAGCTACAGTTTTAGCTACTGGTGGTGCTGGTATGGTTAAATCAGCTTATTCAACTGGTAAACCAGCATTAGGGGTAGGTCCTGGTAACGTACCTTCTTATATTGAAAAGACAGCAAAAATTAAACGTGCGGTGAATGACTTAATCGTATCAAAAACATTTGATAATGGTATGATTTGTGCTTCTGAACAAGCAGTGATTGTTGACAAAGAAGTTTATGCAGAAGTAAAAGCTGAATTTGAAGCACATAACGTCTACTTTGTAAAACCAAATGAAATTGCTAAATTAGAAGCAGTTGTCATGAATGAAACAAAAACAGCAGTAAATCCTAAAGTGGTGGGACATCATGCTCGTGAAATTGCTGAATGGGCAGGAATTTCTGTACCAGCTGACACGAAGATGTTGATTGTTGAATTAGAAGGCGTAGGTCCTGATTATCCACTATCACGTGAAAAACTATCGCCAGTTTTAGCAATGGTGAAAGCAAACAGCACGGAACATGGTTTTGAATTATGTGAAGGTATGTTAAATCTTGGTGGATTAGGACATACAGCTGTGATTCACACAGAAGATGAAGAGCTACAAGTGAAATTTGGTTTGCGCATGAAAGCTTGCCGTATCTTAGTAAACAGCCCATCTGCTGAAGGTGGTATTGGTGATATCTATAACGAAATGATTCCATCACTTACATTAGGTTGTGGTTCATACGGTAAGAACTCTGTATCTCGAAATGTATCAGCAGTTAACTTGATTAACGTAAAAACTTTAGCGAAACGGAGAAATAACATGCAATGGTTCAAATTACCACCAAAAATCTACTTTGAAAAGAATTCTCTATTATATTTAGAAAAAATGCCTAACGTTGAACGTGTAATGTTGGTATGTGACCCAGGTATGGTTCAATTTGGATATGCTGACATCGTTCGTGGCGTATTAAACCGTCGTAAAAATGATGTGAAAGTAGAAGTGTTCTCAGACGTAGAACCAAACCCTTCAACAAACACTGTTTACAAAGGGTTGGAAATGATTGTGGACTTCCAACCAGATACAATCATCGCGCTTGGTGGTGGATCTGCAATGGATGCTGCTAAAGCAATGTGGTTATTCTTTGAACATCCAGATACTTCATTCTTTGGCGCTAAACAAAAATTCTTAGATATCCGTAAACGTACTTACAAGATTCCAGTTGCTGAAAAAGTACAATTCGTATGTATTCCAACTACATCAGGTACTGGTTCTGAAGTAACACCATTTGCGGTAATTACTGATAGTGATACTCACGTTAAATATCCATTAGCTGATTATGCTTTAACACCACACGTTGCAATTGTAGACCCACAATTTGTAATGACAGTGCCTGCATCTGTAACAGCTGATACTGGTATGGACGTTTTAACTCACGCAATTGAATCATATGTTTCAGTAATGGCATCTGATTATACTCGTGGTTTAAGCTTACAAGCAATCAAGATTGTCTTTGATTACTTAGAAAAATCTGTGAAATCACCAGACTTAGAATCACGCGAAAAAATGCATAATGCTTCTACTATGGCTGGTATGGCATTTGCCAATGCATTCTTGGGAATTTGTCACTCAATCGCACACAAGATTGGTGGAGAATATGGTATTCCACACGGACGTACAAACGCAATTCTATTGCCATATGTTATCCGTTACAATGCGAAAGATCCACAAAAACATGCAATGTTCCCTAAATATGATTACTTCCGTGCACATACTGACTATGCAGACATTGCTAAATTCTTAGGTTTACCAGGTGAAACAACTGAAGAATTAGTTGAATCATTAGCTTCTGCTGTTGCTGACTTAGGTCGTCGTGTAGGTATCAAGATGAACTTGAAATCACAAGGTGTTACACAAGAAGTGCTTGATGCAACAGTTGATCGTATGGCTGAACTTGCTTATGAAGATCAATGTACAACAGCTAACCCTAAAGAACCACTAATTTCTGAATTGAAACAAATCATTTTAGATGTGTACGATGCAGAATAATTTCGATATTCGCTAAAGTAAATTTAAGACCGGCAGCTTTGAGTTGTCGGTCTTTTTTTACAATAATTTTTGCGTATATGTAAATAGAAGGAGAGAAAATGTTTTCATAACTTTTTTTGTAAAAAATCCTTGACGCCAAATAAAAAGCATGATAATCTATGAAAGTCGCTGATTTGATGAACTACTTATCTCATTTGAAAAAATATTTTTTGAAAAAAGTAGTTGACAATAAAAGACAGCTTTGTTATTATATAAAAGTCGCTGTGAGCGATACAAACATTGCAAACAACAACTAAAAAATATTTTAAAAAAAGTTCTTGACTTTTGAAAGTTCAAGGAGTAAGATATAAGAGTTGTTGAAACAAAACAAAGTAGACCTTTGAAAACTGAACAAAAAAGCAAACCAATATGTGTAAGGCGCTTCTATTATATAGAAGCAAAAACAACATGCAAGCAATAGCTAGCAAATCAATTTTTTGAGCTTAACAATCATCATGATTGTATCAACTTTTTTATGAGAGTTTGATCCTGGCTCAGGACGAACGCTGGCGGCGTGCCTAATACATGCAAGTCGAACGCACTTTCTTTCACCGTAGCTTGCTACACCGAAAGAAAGTGAGTGGCGAACGGGTGAGTAACACGTGGGTAACCTGCCCATCAGCGGGGGATAACACTTGGAAACAGGTGCTAATACCGCATAATATTACTTTTCGCATGAGAA
>NZ_KE136351.1:5473-190544 GCF_000406925.1 Enterococcus columbae DSM 7374 = ATCC 51263 | reverse complement strand
GTTTAAGAAGTTCAATTGCTTTATTAAAAAGATCTGATCGCACAGATCGAAGGTTAAGTGAATAAGGGCGCACGGTGGATGCCTTGGCACTAGGAGCCGATGAAGGACGGGACTAACACCGATATGCTTCGGGGAGCTGTAAGTAAGCTTTGATCCGGAGATTTCCGAATGGGGGAACCCAATATCTTTAATAGGATATTACCTTTAAGTGAATCCATAGCTTAAAGGAGGTAGACGCAGAGAACTGAAACATCTAAGTACCTGCAGGAAGAGAAAGAAAAATCGATTCCCTGAGTAGCGGCGAGCGAAACGGGACCAGCCCAAACCAAGATGCTTGCATCTTGGGGTTGTAGGACTCCGATGTGGGAGCAAGCAAGATAGCCGAATGACTTGGAAAGGTCAGCTAAAGAGGGTGAAAGCCCCGTAGGTGAAATGTTGTAAGCCCCTAGGAGGATCCTGAGTACGGCGGAACACGAGGAATTCCGTCGGAATCCGGGAGGACCATCTCCCAAGGCTAAATACTCCCTAGTGACCGATAGTGAACCAGTACCGTGAGGGAAAGGTGAAAAGCACCCCGGGAGGGGAGTGAAATAGAACCTGAAACCGTGTGCCTACAACAAGTTAGAGCCCGTTAATGGGTGATAGCGTGCCTTTTGTAGAATGAACCGGCGAGTTACGATTGCATGCGAGGTTAAGTTGAAGAGACGGAGCCGTAGCGAAAGCGAGTCTGAATAGGGCGAGTGAGTATGTAGTCGTAGACCCGAAACCATGTGATCTACCCATGTCCAGGTTGAAGGTGCGGTAAAACGCACTGGAGGACCGAACCAGGACACGTTGAAAAGTGTTTGGATGAGGTGTGGGTAGCGGAGAAATTCCAAACGAACTTGGAGATAGCTGGTTCTCTCCGAAATAGCTTTAGGGCTAGCCTCGGAAGTGAGAATGATGGAGGTAGAGCACTGTTTGGACTAGGGGCCCATCTCGGGTTACCGAATTCAGATAAACTCCGAATGCCATTCATTTATATCCGGGAGTCAGACTGCGAGTGATAAGATCCGTAGTCGAAAGGGAAACAGCCCAGACCACCAGCTAAGGTCCCCAAATGTATGTTAAGTGGAAAAGGATGTGGGGTTGCACAGACAACTAGGATGTTGGCTTAGAAGCAGCCACCATTTAAAGAGTGCGTAATAGCTCACTAGTCGAGTGACCCTGCGCCGAAAATGTACCGGGGCTAAACATACTACCGAAGCTGTGGATTGCACTTAGGTGCAATGGTAGGAGAGCGTTCTAAGGGCGTTGAAGGTAGATCGTGAGGACTGCTGGAGCGCTTAGAAGTGAGAATGCCGGTATGAGTAGCGAAAGACAGGTGAGAATCCTGTCCACCGAATAACTAAGGTTTCCTGGGGAAGGCTCGTCCGCCCAGGGTTAGTCGGGACCTAAGCCGAGGCCGACAGGCGTAGGCGATGGACAACAGGTTGATATTCCTGTACTCGTTGTTTTTGTTTGAGCAATGGAGGGACGCAGGAGGCTAGGAAGAGCAAACAGTTGGAAAAGTTTGTCTAAGCAGTAAGTCTTGTGATGAGTCAAATGCTTGTCACTATAAGGATGAGCTGTGATGGGGAGGTTGATTAAGATCGACCGAGCTTCTGATGTCACACTGCCAAGAAAAGCTTCTAGTGAGAAAACAACGACCCGTACCGCAAACCGACACAGGTAGTTGAGGAGAGAATCCTAAGGTGAGCGAGAGAACTCTCGTTAAGGAACTCGGCAAAATGACCCCGTAACTTCGGGAGAAGGGGTGCTGCTCTATGAGCAGCCGCAGTGAATAGGCCCAAGCGACTGTTTATCAAAAACACAGGTCTCTGCAAAATCGTAAGATGAAGTATAGGGGCTGACGCCTGCCCGGTGCTGGAAGGTTAAGAGGAGTGCTTAGCGCAAGCGAAGGTACGAATTGAAGCCCCAGTAAACGGCGGCCGTAACTATAACGGTCCTAAGGTAGCGAAATTCCTTGTCGGGTAAGTTCCGACCCGCACGAAAGGCGTAACGATTTGGGCACTGTCTCAACGAGAGACTCGGTGAAATTTTAGTACCTGTGAAGATGCAGGTTACCCGCGACAGGACGGAAAGACCCCATGGAGCTTTACTGTAGTTTGATATTGAGTGTCTGTACCGCATGTACAGGATAGGTAGGAGCCGTAGAAGCCGGGACGCCAGTTTCGGCAGAGGCGCTGGTGGGATACTACTTTTGCGTTATGGCCACTCTAACCCGCACCACTGATCGTGGTGGGAGACAGTGTCAGATGGGCAGTTTGACTGGGGCGGTCGCCTCCTAAAAGGTAACGGAGGCGCCCAAAGGTTCCCTCAGAATGGTTGGAAATCATTCGAAGAGTGTAAAGGCAGAAGGGAGCTTGACTGCGAGAGCTACAACTCGAGCAGGGACGAAAGTCGGGCTTAGTGATCCGGTGGTTCCGCATGGAAGGGCCATCGCTCAACGGATAAAAGCTACCCTGGGGATAACAGGCTTATCTCCCCCAAGAGTCCACATCGACGGGGAGGTTTGGCACCTCGATGTCGGCTCGTCGCATCCTGGGGCTGTAGTCGGTCCCAAGGGTTGGGCTGTTCGCCCATTAAAGCGGCACGCGAGCTGGGTTCAGAACGTCGTGAGACAGTTCGGTCCCTATCCGTCGCGGGCGTTGGAAATTTGAGAGGAGCTGTCCTTAGTACGAGAGGACCGGGATGGACTTACCGCTGGTGTACCAGTTGTCTCGCCAGAGGCATCGCTGGGTAGCTATGTAGGGAAGGGATAAACGCTGAAAGCATCTAAGTGTGAAGCCCACCTCAAGATGAGATTTCCCATTTCTTTAAGAAAGTAAGATCCCTGAGAGATGATCAGGTAGATAGGTCAGAAGTGGAAGTATAGTGATATATGGAGCGGACTGATACTAATCGATCGAGGACTTAACCAAAAAAATCGGTAGATTGATGACCTTCAAATCCAGTTTTGAGTGAAGCAATTTACTCAAAGCAAATAGTGTGGTGGCGATAGCAAGAAGGATACACCTGTTCCCATGCCGAACACAGAAGTTAAGCTTCTTAGCGCCGATTGTAGTTGGGGGTTTCCCCCTGTGAGAGTAGGACGTCGCCACGCTTGATGGAGATTTAGCTCAGCTGGGAGAGCATCTGCCTTACAAGCAGAGGGTCAGCGGTTCGATCCCGTTAATCTCCATATGAGTCGTTAGCTCAGTTGGTAGAGCATCTGACTTTTAATCAGAGGGTCACAGGTTCGAGCCCTGTACGACTCATACAAATATTTGCGGGTGTGGCGGAATTGGCAGACGCACTAGATTTAGGATCTAGCGCCTTATGGCGTGGGGGTTCAAGTCCCTTCACCCGCATAATCTATGCCGGCTTAGCTCAGTTGGTAGAGCATCTGATTTGTAATCAGAGGGTCGAGGGTTCAAGTCCTTTAGCCGGCATTATCATTACGCGGAAATAGCTCAGTGGTAGAGCACCACCTTGCCAAGGTGGGGGTCGCGGGTTCGAAACCCGTTTTCCGCTTTACTAATATGCCGGGGTGGCGGAACTGGCAGACGCACAGGACTTAAAATCCTGCGGTGAGTGATCACCGTACCGGTTCGATTCCGGTCCTCGGCATTAGTAATTGCGCCCATAGCTCAATTGGATAGAGTGTTTGACTACGGATCAAAAGGTTAGGGGTTCGACTCCTCTTGGGCGCGTAGTCTTTTTATATATTATCGGGAAGTAGCTCAGCTTGGTAGAGCACTTGGTTTGGGACCAAGGGGTCGCAGGTTCGAATCCTGTCTTCCCGATTTTTTATTTGGCTCTATAATAAATTGGACTGATGAATCAAAATCGATTCTTCAGTCCAATTTTTCATTTTAGGTATAAAAAAACATACCGTTCTCTGATATGATTAAATTACCACAAATAACCCAAGAGAGGACGGTATGCTATATGAATCATTCTATCAAAAAAATGTTACGATTAATAGACCCAAATTTAACAATTCTTGAAATTACTCAGGAGAAAATCAACCATCAGATGACTCTTGTCATTAAAGCGAATCTTTCCCCTCAACCTTCACCTTGTAAATGTTGTGGTGCCAATGTGATAGATGATGATGGAAAGTTCGCTGTAGTCAAAAACGGCAAGAAAACAGTCACTGTACGCTTAGAAGCTTTCAACCACTTACCAATGGTCATGCATTTAAATAAGCAACGCTATGTATGTAAAAAGTGTAGACACTATTGGACTGCCCAAAGCTATTTTATTCGCCCCCATCATGCTATCTCTGAGCAGGTGCGATTTAAAATGATGGATTTATTAAAAGAAAAAGTGTCGCTTACTTTTATCGCTAAACAATGTCAGGTTTCTATTTCTACGGTTATTCGTGTCTTGCGCTCATTTAAACCTCAGTTGCCTAAAGCAAAACAGTTATACTTACCGAAAGTTTTACTAGTAGATGAATTCCGCTCACATACTTCTTTAGAAGATAAAATGAGTTTTATTTGTGTAGATGGTGAAACAGGGAAATTGTTGGATGTTTTACCCACTCGTAAATTACCTTATTTGAAAAACTATTTTCAAAACGCCAAAAATAAGGAAGACGTACAATTTTTAGTTTCAGATATGAACGCGAGTTATATGCAATTGATTGCGAGTCACTTTCCTAATGCCCAATTAATCATTGATCGCTTTCATATTGTCAAACATATCAATCAAGCACTCAATGACTGTCGCGTACGCGAAATGAAAGGATTAATCAAAGAGAAAAAAAGAAGCCAAGCTGCAAAATTAAAAAGTAATTGGCGCTATATCCTAAAGAAAAGAGCAAACTTAGATGTTACAGAATATAAATCCTGGCGCAGTTTTCGCCAACCTAAATTTCCACTTTTAACAGAAGAAATGATGGTTGACCGGTTATTGGCTTTTTCTCCTAAACTCAAATTAGGCTATCAGTATGTCCATGATTTATTAGAAGCTTTTGATAATAAAGATCCAGATACATTTTTTGAGATATTAAAAACGTTACCAGATACACTAGATGAAGTACTGAAAGAGAAGTTACAAAACTTAATAAACTATGAAGAAGGAATAAGAAATGCACTGATTTATCCTTATTCTAACGGAAAAATAGAAGCCAAGAATACACATATTAAAACTTTAAAACGGGTTAGTTATGGTTTTCGATCATTTGTGAACATGAAATTAAGACTATTTCTGATGAATGGTTTAATTGAATCGAAATAACAAAAAGAGCAGAGATAGCAAATAGCTGTCTATCTCTGCCTATTCCTTTTGTAAAACTCATCAGTCCAATTTGACAAAGAGCCTTTTATTTTAGAGCCTGATTAAAAGGCTCTTTTTTTTATATCGTTAATTATTTAGGGCTAAAATATGCTAAAATGTAAGTATTCATGAATGAAGTCATCAAGGATTAAAGGAGGAAATTCGTTGCGTGGCCAATTAATCAAGGCATTGAGTGGATTTTATTATATTGAAGTAGATCAACAAATTTATCAGACTAGAGCTAGAGGAAACTTTAGAAAAAAGAAGCTTACTCCGCTGGTAGGTGATTATGTTTCTTTTGAGAGCACTAGCTTGCAAGATGGCTATATATTAGAGCTTTTCCCTAGAAAGAATGAATTGATTCGTCCACCTGTTGCCAATGTCGATCAGGTGATTGTAGTGAGTAGTTTAGTGGCACCTGATTTTTCATCTCATCTGCTAGATCGATTTTTGATACATTTGGAGCAAAAGGGAATTGAAGCAATTCTTTATTTAAGTAAGGCTGATTTAGTAGCAGAGGATAGTTCATTAATTGAAGAGATTAAGGCATGCTATCAAAAAATTGGTTATCCGGTGATTGTTGGCAATGATCAAGATCGAGCTTTAGAAGAGCTGAAAACGTACTTGCCAGGTAAGCTAACTGTATTGGCTGGCCAATCGGGTGCGGGAAAATCGACGTTATTGAATCGATTATTACCTGGATTGGATTTGGCCACAAACGAAATTTCTGAATCATTAGGTCGAGGCAAACATACGACCAGACATGTCGAATTAATTGAAGTAATGGATGGTTTAGTGGCTGATACACCGGGCTTTAGTTCGATTGACTTCTTTGATTTAACAGTCAATGAATTACCTAAGCTATTTCCAGAATTTGTGCAAGTATCTGATCAATGTCGCTTTAGAGAATGCTCACATACACATGAGCCGGATTGTGCTGTTAGAGCAGCAATCGAAAATGGCCAAATTGCTCAAAGTCGATATGATAATTATTTAGTGTTTTTACAGGAGCTGACGAATCAGCGACCTGTTTATCGAAAAAAAAATAGAAAATAGTTTATCTGGAGGAGAATGAAGATGAAAATAGCCCCATCAATTTTAAGTGCAGACTTTGCTAATCTAGAAAGAGATGTTCAATTTGTTGAACAGCATGGAGCAGATTATATCCATATTGATGTGATGGATGGTCAGTTTGTTCCTAATATTACTTTTGGACCAAATGTGGTGAAGGCATTGCGTCCAGTGACCAAATTACCTTTAGATGTTCATTTGATGATTGTTGATCCTGAGCGTTATATTGAGGCTTTTGCTGATGCAGGTGCAGATATTATCGGTATTCATGTAGAAGCAACCAATCATATTCATCGGGCATTACAAATGATTAAAAATAAAGAGGTTAAGGCCGAGATTGTTTTAAATCCTGGAACGAGTATTGAGGCGATTAAACCGGTATTATCCATGGTAGATCAAGTTTTAGTGATGACGGTTAACCCAGGATTTGGTGGTCAAAGCTTTATTGAAGCAACACTAGAAAAAATTCAAGCTTTAGCGCAAATCAAACAAGAAAAAGGCTACCATTACGATATTCAAGTCGATGGTGGGATTGTACCGCAGACAGCCAAGCTTTGTAAAGAGGCTGGTGCAAATGTTTTTGTAGCAGGTAGCTATATTTATGATGCAGACCATCCAGAAGAAAGAATTCAAGCGTTGAAAGAGGCTTTGAAATAGAATGAAGCTTTTGATTGTTGGAGGAGGAAGTCCTAAAACCTGGCCTGATAAGCTAACAGATTTTGATTTTTATATTGGAGTAGATCGTGGGAGTCTGTATTTATTAGAAGCGCAATTGCCCCTTGATTTGGCGGTGGGTGATTTTGATTCTTTAACTGAGTCAGAACGTCAAAGGGTATTTGCTAAAAGCCGCGCACATGTGCAAGCGCCGGCTGAAAAAGATGATACAGATACACAATTAGCATTGCTATGGGCAACTCAACATTATCCAGAGGCTCAATATACTTGTATTGGCTTAACTGGGGGCCGAATCGATCATTTTCTGGCAAATTTATGGATGGTATTGGAGCCTAGGTTTGCAAAATTCATCCCACAGATTTGTCTATTAGATCAGCAAAATTCGATTCATTTTTATTTACCTGGTGAATATACAATCTATCGAGAGAAATCGAAAAAATATTTGGCTTATGTTTGTTTAACACCTATGCAATCATTGAGCTTATATGATAGTAAATATACGCTAGATCAACAGCGGATTACTTATCCGATTGCTTATGCCAGCAACGAATTTTTAACGAATACTGCTCGTTTTGTTTTTTCTGATGGCATTTTAGCGGTCATTCAAAGTAAGGATGCTTAAAAATTTTTCGTTGACAGTCTTAAATGCAAAAAAAGCATTAAGAGTGTTGACGAATCTTTTTTTTACGCAGGTTTAGTGGTACAATCAGACTTGTTAGTTTATACGCTAGAGGTGACTTTGTGAAAAAGTTTAATTCAAATAAAAATATTATTATTGCGCTAATTGTGGTTATCGTGGTGGTCGCTGTTCTAAGCTTAACCATTGCCAAACGCGCTTCTCAAAATAAAACCAATTTTTTACAATCTGCGGTTAATGATTCGGTAGCCTTGGTTGATAAGATTTTAATGGCGCCTGTTCATCTGGTAACTGATACAGCAACAAGAGTGAGTGAGTTGTTTCAAACCTATGAAGAAAATCAACAGTTAAAAGCAAAGATTGATGCCTATGATCAGTTATTACAAAAAGAAAAAAATAATGAGCGTGAGATTGAACAGCTTAAGTCTGAGCTAGAATTAAACGCTACGTTAACTAGTTATGAAAAACAAGTAGCTAATGTAATTAGTCGTAGTCCGGATACTTGGCAAGATTTATTGGTGATAGATAAGGGAAGTAAAAATGGAATTGAAGTAAATATGGCTGTGATGGCGAAAAAAGGCTTGATTGGTCGCGTGATTGAAGTCAATCAATATACTTCAAAGGTTGAGTTATTGAGTTCTAAAAACGAAACCTCCAATCATTTTCCAGTTAGAATTTCCACAAAATCCGGCGAAATTTTTGGTATTTTAAAAGATTACGATCAAAAGCAGGATTTATTGATTGTTGAAGATTTAACGGGAGCTTCAAATGTCGATAATGGGGATGTTGTGCAGACTTCAGGCTTAGGTGGCAATTCACCAGCTGATCTAATGGTTGGGAAAGTGGTAAATGCTAAGACCGATAGTTTCGGCTTAGCCAAGCAATTATATGTTAAGCCAGCAGCTGATGCCACTGATTTAAGTGTAGTGACAGTCATTAAGCGTTCTGTCGAGGTTACAGAATAATGGAAGCTCGACAATATCCTTACTGGCTCATCCCGTTGATGTTTTTCCTCGTGTTAATTGATACCCATCTAGGAAATTGGTTATCAAGTCTCAGCCATAACGATTATATTTGGAATGCGCATTTAGTTTTAATCACTTTATTATGGGCAGCTTATCGTTTACCTAAGATTCCTACAATTGGCTTAGCTTTGGGAATTGGTTTAGTAACAGATTGCTACTATCTTGGTATTATCGGTATTTATACGGTTGCTTTGCCGTTAATGGTGTGGTTAATTTATATTTTGCATGCGACTATTTATCAAAATCTTTATACGATGTTTTTTGCTCTGGTTATTTTTTTAACGGGCTATGAACTGTTTGTTTTTATCATTCAGGTGCTATTTAAATTAACCTCTACGGATTCGGTCTTTTTTATTTCTAGATACTTAGCGCCGACCCTGCTACTGAATATTATTTTATTTTTTGCATTATTGTTACCTTATAAGAAGCTGTTTCAGTAAGACAGCTTCTTTTTTGCGTTACAAATTGAAATATATTTGTAACATTCTCTTTATAGGAATGACATCTCACTGTGCTACAATTCATTTGTTACAAAGTTTGGGCATGTGAAGGCATGCACCACCGTAATGGTAAAATGAAAGAACACAATGGTTCAAATGGAGGAATAATAGTGAAGAAACGTTTATCTTCAGTCGTGATTGCATCTACAGTGTTACTTGGTACATTGACAGCTCCTATGGTTGCCATGGCGGATAATTACGATACACAAATCGAACAAAAGAATAGTGAAATTAATGATTTAAAAGCAAAGCAGTCTAGTGCACAAAAACAAATTGATGAATTAGAAGCTAGCGTTGCTAAAATCAATAAACAAGCCAATGAATTATTAGACCAACAAGCAACCTTGCAAGATGAGTCTGTTCAATTACAAAAAGATATTGAAACATTAAAGGAAAGAATCGCTAAGCGTGAAGAAACAATCCAAAGACAAGCAAGAGATGTTCAAGAAAAGAATCAATCTTCTGTCTTTATCAAAGCGTTATTAGATGCTGATTCATTTTCTGATGCATTAGGTCGTCTAAAAGCGATGACTACTATTGTGAATGCAAATAATGATTTAGTCAATCAACAAAAAGCTGATAAAAAAGCTGTAGAAGATAAAAAAGCTGAAAATGAGAAGAAGCAAGCAGAAATTGCTGCTAATCAAGCTAAATTAGAAGAACAAAAAGGTACTTTAGAAGCAAAACAAGCGGACTTAAATGTTTTAAAATCAACATTAGCAGCGCAACAAGCAACTAAAGAAAGTGAAAAAGAAGCCTTAAATGCACAAAAAGCAGCTTATGAAGCTGAACAAGCACGTATCCGTCAAGAACAAGCGCAAGTGGCTGCAACTCGTCAAGCTGTAGCGCAACAAGCAAGTTCAAGTCAAGCAAGCGCTAGTGCAAGTAATACTGGTTCTAGCAGTTCATCTGCTTCAGTAAGTACACCAGCTGTTTCAATTCCAAGCACACCGGCACCAGCGCCTAGTGGTAATGGTTCTGCGATTGTAGCGGAAGCTTATAAACATATCGGTAAGCCTTATGTTTGGGGAGCAAAAGGTCCAGATACTTTTGACTGCTCAGGATTTACTCGTTATGTATACTTACAAGTAACTGGTCGTGATATTGGTGGTTGGACAGTACCTCAAGAAAGTGCTGGAACAGTTATCCCAGTTAGCCAAGCACAACCGGGTGATTTATACTTCTGGGGTTCTCGTGGTTCAACCTCTCACGTAGCGATTGCTATCGGTGGAGGCCAATACATCCATGCTCCACAACCAGGTGAAACAGTTAAAGTTGGTTCTGTTGCTTACTTCGCACCAAGCTTTGCTGTACGTATGTAACATATATAATAAACGAATTTTAAAAAGCATCGATTCAATTATCGGTGCTTTTTTTGTATGGTTATTAGAAATATGAGTTACGGATTGGACAAATTGCGGAAGTCTAACCAATAGGTATCTATGAAATTTTTGTTTTCATATTTTTTATCATTTTTTTACCTAGTGGTTTAGGCTGCTAGTTTTTTTATTTGGCTCTTGATTAAAGTACATAGTCTAGTCCGCTTGACGCATTGGTTTACATCTATGTAAGCGCATGTTATAGTTTGAAGTGGAAGTAAAATTTGATAGCCAAATGGAGGACAGCTAAATGGATCGTCAGCGCTTAATCGAACAAATCCAAGGAGGCTTAATCGTTTCCTGTCAGGCTTTACCAGGCGAGCCTTTATATACTGAAACTGGTCATATTATGCCTTTGATGGCGTTAGCAGCCCAACAAGCAGGTGCAGTCGGCATTCGGGCCAATTCTGTTCGTGATATTTTACAGATTAAAGAAAAAGTTGATTTGCCGATTATCGGCTTAATTAAACGAGATTATCCACCAGAAGAGCCTTATATTACAGCGACGATGCAAGAAGTTGATGAGTTAGTTCAGGCTGGGGTTGAAGTGATTGCTTTAGATTGTACTTTACGTCAGCGGCATGATGGTTTAACGGTTAAAGCATTCATTCAAGCGATTAAAGCGAAATATCCTAATCAATTATTGATGGCTGATATTGCCACTTTTGAAGAGGCGGTCAATGCGCATCAGGCAGGTGTAGATTTTGTAGGGACAACCTTATGTGGATATACCAAAGAAAGTAAAGACATGACGGTACCGAATATCGAGTTAATTAAACAAATGGTCGCTGCAGGCATCTGTGTAATTGCTGAAGGGGGGATTCATACTCCTGAACAAGCAAGACAAATACAACAGCTAGGAGTGTGTAGTGTGGTCGTAGGGGGTGCGATTACGCGACCCTTGGAGATTGCTAGCCGTTTCGTGCAAGCCTTAGTACATCCTTAAACCTTTAGGGGTGTTGAATTAACAAGCAAATCCCAGCATCAGCTAATTGTTTAGCGAATGCTGGGATTTTTCTGGTATTATTTTTGATTTGCTTTATTTCTTTTATACGCATGAATAATTTTTAACGCTCGTTTTCTAGTTTTAATATTGGGACTTTTTAAACGGCGATAGGCACTAGATAAATCAGTTTTTTCCATCGTTTTCCTCCTTTTTTATAATCGATCGCTGAGATAGGCTTCGATTTGTATTTTTTCATCATAATTACAAGTATCTGCTGCAAGCTTTTGCAATAAAACCTCTCTGAATTCTAGACTGATTTCCCAAAAACCATCGATTTGTTCAAATAACTGAGCATCATAATTTTTAAATAGTGGATATAACGCTAAAAATTCAGTAAAGCTTAGATTTTCCTCTTCATAGAAGTCCTTTATCCAACCATTGTCTAAGGCTAGCGTACTAGGCTGACCATTAGGCAGAATCAATTCATGTTGTAGCATAGTTTGATAGATTGCTGCCTTTTCTTTGGTTGAAACCTTTTGATTAGGATAGTGGAAACGAACTGCTTCTTCCACTAAAGAAGGATAGATAATTTGCATCAAGCATCCTCCTGTTGTTTTAATTTTTCCTTATATTCCTTCAAAGAAATATGATGACTTCTTTTAAAGGTCCCACTTTTTAGATCAAAAGAAATACTAGGTACTGCTAGCTTTTTATGGGTCCGACGTTTTCTTTTTTGACTTTTAGACGTTTTTCTTGCAGGTACTGCCATTTAGCTTCCCTCCTTATTGTTAATGAATGAATTTTAAAAAAGTTGCGATTGCTTAGCTGATACCAATGAAATCAGTCAAATACTTACCAGCTGGCTTTTTTAACACCGGGGAGGAGCCCTTGCAGTGCGTATTTTCTAAAATTAATGCGTGAAAGTCCAAATTGGCGCATATAACCACGTGGTCGGCCATCTAAATGATCGCGATGTTTACAACGGATAGGATTGGCCTCCTTAGGTAATTTTCGCAAGGCTGCATAGTCTTTTTTTTCTTTTAGTTCTTGGCGTAAGCTGGCATATTGTTGAATTAATGCTTGTTGTTTTTGATATTTAGCTATTTTTGATTTTTTTGCCATAATTCCCTCCTATTTTTTGATTTCCTCAAAAAGGACTCGTTTTCTAAGTTTAGGTGAATATTTCTTTAATTGTAGTTTATCTGGAGTATTGCGTTGATTTTTACTGGTTAGATATAGACGCTCACCGGTTTCTTTACAAGCTAAAATAATTGATTGGCGCATGCTTATACTCTCCTTTTTGCAAATAGTAATTATTACGTTTTACAATTTTGTATCTTAGCAAAGATTTTACTGGTTGTCAATCGGAAAAGTTACGATTTATATCGAAACGTGTGCTTCTTGCAATTTGCTATCAAGGTTGATGGTTACGAAGTTGTAGACTTAAAACAAGATAGGTTATTTAACTCATCTAATATAAAAGAAAAAGGTGAAAATTTTGAGAGTCGCTTATGCTAGAGTATCAACAAAAGAGCAGAATTTACAACGACAAATTGCAGAATTGAAGAAATTTGGAGCAGAGAAAATTTTTATTGAAAAAGGATCAGGGGCATCGATTGAAAATAGAATTGTTTTTCAAGAAGCTCTGCAATTTATCCAAGCAAAGGATATTTTCATTGTTGAAGCGATTGATCGCTTAGGGCGAAATTATAATGAAATTATCGAAACGGTTCATTTTTTAAAAGAAAAAGAGGTAAATTTAATCATCACTAGCTTACCAATGATGAGTGAGGTAATTGGCCATCCATTGCTCGATCGTTTTATTAAAGACTTAATCATTCAAATTTTGGCGATGATTGCCGAACAAGAGCGGATGGAATCTAAGCGTCGACAGGCACAGGGGATTAAGCTGGCCAAGGAAAAAGGTATTTATAAAGGTAGAGGTAGAATTTATCGTCCGGATGCTGAAGATAAAAGCTATCGCAGGATTTATTTAGCGATTGTTGAAGATTTAAAAATGGGCAAACGCATCTCTGATATCGCTCGAAAACGTGGGGTCACTCGCCAAACCATTTATCGCATTCGTGAGGATATTTGTGTAAAACCTAAAAAATTAACTAAGAAAGTACACCCAAAACAGACCAAGACTTAAAAAGGGAATAAAGGGTAGTCGCAAATCAAGGCGCCGATTATTTAAAAAGCATAGTCCATAGCCGATTAAACCCAATCCGCTGGCGATAAGTAATAATAAATTGATTTGCTGATAGCTTAGCCACGGGAACCAAGCGCAAGCTAATAATAAATCACCATTACCTAAATAGGTTTGTTTGAGCAGTAAGCTAATTAGTAAAGCTGCACTGCAAACCAGCAGATGGGAGAGAAAAAAGGGTTGTTGTAAGGAAAATAGCACGAACCATAAGAGCAGATGGGTATAAAAGAATAGCTGTAAATCAATACTTAAATATAAACAATCAGCGACACTTAGGATAAGGGCTAATGAAAGCCAAACTAAGGCGAGACATTTCTGCGATAGACTTGCTGGATAACCGTAAAAGACATAGCTAAACATAATCCCACTAAGTATTTCGGTGATAAGACTACTGACAGGGATTTTTTGATGACAAGTATGGCAACGAAACCGTAGACAGCAAATAGAAAGAATAGGAATCAGTTCCCAAATAGTTAAACGATGTTGACAATACGGACAATGTGATGCAGGAAAAAGAATCGATTGTCCTAGCTGTCTTCTAGTAATAATTAAATAGAAAAAAGAACCAAAACAGGCCCCCAGCATAAAGATGATGATAAACATTTTAAACCTCAATTTTTTTATTTTATTAAGCCGCTCATCTATTAAATACGTAAATTTTTTCCAATAAGCTGAAAAAAATAAGAAATAGTTTTTTGTTTGATTATATAGACATTTTTATTTTACTTTTCACTCTTTTTGACTTATCCTTAATACTGTAAGAGGTTTAAGAAAGAGGCATTATCGATTAGCTGTTTGTTATTACTTTAAGCAATCGATAGTAGCGCTAAAGGAGGAATTTGTTTATGGTACTAGAAAAGACAAAAGATGTGTTAAATCAATTGGTGGCAGATTTAAGTCAGTTTTCAGTTGTGATTCATCAAGTGCATTGGTACATGAGAGGTCCTGAGTTCTTAACTTTACACCCATTAATGGATGAATATATGGATGAAATGAACGAACAATTAGATGAAGTCGCTGAACGCTTGATTACATTAGGTGGTGCTCCTTATTCTACATTGAAGGAGTTTGCCGAAAATACTGGGATTAAAGATGAAATCGGCAGCTATGAATTAACCATTCCTCAACAAATGGAAAAATTAGTCGCTGGTTATCGTTACTTAGCAGATCTTTATCAAGAAGGGATTGATGTAGCTGGTGAAGAAGGCGATGATGTAACCCAAGATATGTTTATCGCTTTTAAAGGCGCTATTGAAAAGAAAATCTGGATGGTTCAAGCTAAGCTTGGTCGTGCGCCAGAGCTTCATTTACATGATACTGTTCATCACTAAAATAGATTTTAAGGCTCTTTGTCAAATTGGACTGATGAGTTTTACAAAAGGAATAGGCAGAGATAGACAGCTATTTGCTATCTCTGCTCTTTTTGTTATTTCGATTCAATTAAACCATTCATCAGAAATAGTCTTAATTTCATGTTCACAAATGATCGAAAACCATAACTAACCCGTTTTAAAGTTTTAATATGTGTATTCTTGGCTTCTATTTTTCCGTTAGAATAAGGATAAATCAGTGCATTTCTTATTCCTTCTTCATAGTTTATTAAGTTTTGTAACTTCTCTTTCAGTACTTCATCTAGTGTATCTGGTAACGTTTTTAATATCTCAAAAAATGTATCTGGATCTTTATTATCAAAAGCTTCTAATAAATCATGGACATACTGATAGCCTAATTTGAGTTTAGGAGAAAAAGCCAATAACCGGTCAACCATCATTTCTTCTGTTAAAAGTGGAAATTTAGGTTGGCGAAAACTGCGCCAGGATTTATATTCTGTAACATCTAAGTTTGCTCTTTTCTTTAGGATATAGCGCCAATTACTTTTTAATTTTGCAGCTTGGCTTCTTTTTTTCTCTTTGATTAATCCTTTCATTTCGCGTACGCGACAGTCATTGAGTGCTTGATTGATATGTTTGACAATATGAAAGCGATCAATGATTAATTGGGCATTAGGAAAGTGACTCGCAATCAATTGCATATAACTCGCGTTCATATCTGAAACTAAAAATTGTACGTCTTCCTTATTTTTGGCGTTTTGAAAATAGTTTTTCAAATAAGGTAATTTACGAGTGGGTAAAACATCCAACAATTTCCCTGTTTCACCATCTACACAAATAAAACTCATTTTATCTTCTAAAGAAGTATGTGAGCGGAATTCATCTACTAGTAAAACTTTCGGTAAGTATAACTGTTTTGCTTTAGGCAACTGAGGTTTAAATGAGCGCAAGACACGAATAACCGTAGAAATAGAAACCTGACATTGTTTAGCGATAAAAGTAAGCGACACTTTTTCTTTTAATAAATCCATCATTTTAAATCGCACCTGCTCAGAGATAGCATGATGGGGGCGAATAAAATAGCTTTGGGCAGTCCAATAGTGTCTACACTTTTTACATACATAGCGTTGCTTATTTAAATGCATGACCATTGGTAAGTGGTTGAAAGCTTCTAAGCGTACAGTGACTGTTTTCTTGCCGTTTTTGACTACAGCGAACTTTCCATCATCATCTATCACATTGGCACCACAACATTTACAAGGTGAAGGTTGAGGGGAAAGATTCGCTTTAATGACAAGAGTCATCTGATGGTTGATTTTCTCCTGAGTAATTTCAAGAATTGTTAAATTTGGGTCTATTAATCGTAACATTTTTTTGATAGAATGATTCATATAGCATACCGTCCTCTCTTGGGTTATTTGTGGTAATTTAATCATATCAGAGAACGGTATGTTTTTTTATACCTAAAATGAAAAATTGGACTGAAGAATCGATTTTGATTCATCAGTCCAATTTATTATAGAGCCGATTTTAAAGGGACCAAGGTGACTTGGCTCCTTTTTTATTTGCATTTTGGCCTATCATTTGTTGAAATTTGTGATAGAATGAAGGTGAAAAAATAAAAGAATGTACAGGGGAGCTCATAATGGTGGGCTGAGAGGAAGTCATCAACTTCGACCCTTCAACCTGATTTGGATAATGCCAACGAAGGGAGTATGCGCAAAACTTCATTATGACCTTTTGTGGAGAGTACCTCGTTGCTTGAGGACTCTCCTTTTTTTGTACATTAGAGAGGAGTTATAGATGGCAAATAAAGAAACATCGGTGTGGGCTAATGGTTTTATTTGGTTTGGAGCAGCGGTATCGATTGCCGAAATTCTAACGGGAACATTGATTGCTCCATTAGGCTTGAAAAAGGGAGTGCTGGCCATTTTGCTAGGGCATTTTTTAGGAGGCGTTTTACTCTATCTAGCCGGGCTAATTGGTGCTGATACGAAAAAAAGCGCCATGGAAACAGTCAAGCGGACCTTTGGCGAATATGGAGGACGTTTTTTCGCTGGTCTGAATGTTTTGCAGTTAATTGGTTGGACCGCAGTGATGTTAGTTAGTGGTGCACAAGCTGCTGAAGCCCTTTTTCCGTTAGGGCATTTATGGATTTGGATCGTTCTTATTACGGGTTTAATGATGCTATGGATTAGTCTAGGGATTACAAATTTGGGCAAAATAAATAGTGTGGCAATGGTTGCGTTATTGCTTTTGTCGATTGTTTTAAGTGTAACGATTTTTAATCAGGCAAAGCCAATGACGCTTCCTCCGACGCTTAGCTTTGGGGCGGCAGTGGAATTAAGTGTGGCGATGCCGCTTTCTTGGTTACCGTTGATTGCTGATTATACCCGCTATGCTAAGAAAAAACGAGCGAGTGTTGCTGTAAGCACGCTTGCTTATAGTTTAGGGAGTAGCTGGATGTTTTTTATTGGCTTAGGCATGGTTTTATTTTCAGGACAGTCTGATTTTTCACAAATCTTAGCACACGCTAAATTAGGCGTGCTAGGCTTAATCATTGTTATTGGCTCAACGGTGACTACTACGTTTATGGATGCTTATTCAGCTGGCGTGAGTGTAGTCAGTATTTACAAGCACATAAGTGAAAAGCTTTGGGCATTACTGGCTTGCGTGCTAGGGATGCTTCTAGCGATTTTTGCAGCAAATCAGCATTATGAAAGCTTTTTGTATTTAATCGGTTCGGTTTTTGCACCGATGATTGCCATTCAAATCGTTTCGTATTTTATCTTAAAACAAGATTTTTCAAACGAAAGCTTTGTTGGGCTAACTAGTTTTTGTTGGTTAGTTGGTTTTATCTGTTATCGTATATTGCTAGCTCAATCGACTATCTTTGGCATTACCTTCCCAGTGATGCTCTTTACCGGTCTTTTTTATTGGGGATTACAAAAAATTTTAGGAGGAAAAAATGATGTTTCAAGTTCTAATAAATGAAGTCAAAGCCAAAAAGCCATTAATCCATAATATAACCAATTATGTGACGGTCAATGATTGTGCCAATATTTTACTTGCTTGTGGGGCTTCTCCGATTATGGCAGATGAAATCAAAGAAGTAGCTGAGATTACTAGCTTATGTGCAGGGTTAAATCTAAATATCGGTACGTTAAATCAACGGACGATTGAGACGATGCTAGTAGCCGGTCAACAAGCCAATCAATTAAATTTGCCAGTTGTGCTTGATCCAGTGGGGGTGGGCGCTTCTAGTCTTAGAAATCAAACGGCTCAACGTTTACTTGATACGCTACATTTTACAGTAATTAAGGGCAACATTTCTGAAATAAAGGCCTTAGCTTTGAAAAGTCAAACAACCCAAGGAGTGGATGCGGCCACTTTGGATTTAGTGACAAAAGAAAATTTACATGAGGTGGTAGCTTTTGCTAAAAAATATGCACAAGCGTTGCAAACTATTTTAGTCATTACTGGCCCCATTGATTTGGTGGTGGATGCTAATCGAGCTTTTGCGGTTTACAATGGGCATCCAATGATGGCAAAGATTACCGGAACAGGCTGTATGCTTAATGCCTTAATTACGGCTTACTTAGCGAGCTATCCACAAGATTATTTGTTAGCTACGCTCAATGCGGTTTGTCTGATGGGTTTAGCGGGTGAATTAGCTGCTAAACGATTACAGTCTTTTGAAGGCAATGCTAGTTTTCGGACCTATTTGATTGATGCCGTTGATTTGATGACACCAGAAGTGTTGGCTGGAGGCATACGATATGAAGAAATTGAATGATCAGTTGAAATTTTATGCGGTTACGGATAGTCGTTGGCTAGGTGAACAAACCTTATATCAACAAGTCCAAGCGGCTTTAGAAGGTGGGGTGACCTGTGTTCAGCTTAGAGAAAAACATATGGATAAGATGAAGCTTTTGCAAATAGCTCAGGAAATTCACCAATTATGTCAAAGCTATCAGGTACCCTTTATTATGAATGATTATGTTGATTTGGCGATTGCTTGCAAGGCAGAGGGGATTCATGTTGGGCAAAAGGATATGCAGGCAATGCAAGTCAGAGCACAAATTCCTAAAGACTGCCTTTTAGGTGTATCTGTACAAACCGTTGAGCAGGCTAAGCTCGCACAAGCACAAGGCGCAGATTACTTAGGAGTTGGTACGATTTTTCCAACTATGACTAAAAGTGATGCGCTGACGGTCTCCAAGCAGACGCTTACAGCAATTTGTCAAGCAGTACAGATTCCAGTAGTGGCAATCGGTGGGATTGAGCAAACTAATATACAACAATTAGCTGGTACAGGAATCGTTGGTGTTGCTTTAGTCAGCAGTATTTTCGCTCAAGAAGATATTACGCAAAGCTGTATCCAGTTAAAAAAAGAAATTTGGCGACATTTATAAACGGATTCATTAATTGAAAGGAGTGGTAGCTAGTATGAAAACTGTTTTAACGATTGCAGGTTCAGATTCAAGTGGAGGAGCGGGCATTCAAGCGGATATTAAAACGATTACGATGCATGGCCTTTATGCAACAAGTACGATTACAGCCCTTACAGCCCAAAATACATTAGGGGTGACGGCGATTTTGGAATGTACGCCCGAGGTATTAAAAGAGCAATTGGACTGCATTTTTACTGATATTTATCCAGATGCTGTCAAAATAGGGATGGTAGCCAATAGTCGTTTGATTGAGGTGATTGCTGAACGACTGCTTCATTATCAAGCTAAAAATATTGTCTTAGATCCGGTAATGGTAGCGACAAGTGGTGCACGTTTGCTAAGTGAAGAAGCTCAGCTTACTTTACGTGAGGTGTTAATGCCGATTGCCCAAGTGATTACGCCGAATATCCCGGAAGCTAGTCTGCTTAGTGGCGAACACATTACAGATAAAGCGAGCATGCTAACTGCTGCTAAAAAAATTGCGCAGGACTATTCTGGAGCGATTTTATTAAAGGGAGGTCATTTAATAGAGGATGCGACGGATTTGTTGTTTGCTAATCAACAGGCTTCATGGTTTGTCGGTCAGCGTATTTTAACGGATAATACGCATGGTACAGGCTGCACACTTTCCTCTGCTATTGCTTGTCACTTAGCTAAGGGAGAAAGCTTGGCTAATAGCATTCAGCAAGCCAAGGCCTATCTGTCACAAGCATTAGCTTATGGGTTGAATTTAGGACAAGGTAGTGGGCCGATGAATCACATGTTTGCCTTAAAATAAAAAAATAAACTAGCAAAAAAAAAAAGACTGAGAGAACTCAGTCTTTTTTAGCTCTAGGCTGTTGGTTAACTAGCGCTAGATTATCATCAACTGACTGGCTAAACAGGGGATTAAACCAATTAAGTTGCAGTTAAGAGTGTTTTAAGGTCTGCTTAGCCAGTTCAATTTGATTGCTAACTTGATCAAAACCTGTGCCACCTAGTGAGTGACGGCGTTTGACTGCGGTATAGGCATCTAATTTTTCGTAGATATCTTCCTCAATTAACGGGGTAATCGCTTGATAGTCGCTTAAAGCAATATCCTGTAAATAATGCCCATTTTGGATACATTGTAAGACCAATTTACCTACGATTTCGTGGGCTTGTCTAAAGGGTAGGCCCTTACTTGCTAAATAATCTGCCAGTTCGGTGGCATTAGAAAAGTCTTTTTGGGTGGACTCTAGCATCCGGTCTTTATTGACCTTCATCGTTGCAATCATCCCACTCATAATATCCAAGCTCGCTAAAATCGTTTCAGCTGTATCAAACATGCCTTCCTTATCTTCTTGTAAATCCTTGTTATAAGCTAAAGGCAAGCCCTTCATCACCGTAAGCAAGCCAAATAAATCTCCGTAGACGCGTCCTGTTTTTCCACGAATCAATTCAGCCATATCGGGATTTTTCTTTTGAGGCATAATCGAGCTACCCGTTGAAAAAGTATCCGTCAATTCCACAAATTGATATTCATGACTACACCATAAAATGATTTCCTCACAAAAACGAGATAAGTGCATCATTAAAATAGACGCATTACTTAAAAATTCCAAGATAAAATCACGATCGCTAACGGCATCCAAGCTATTTTGATATACTTGAGCAAAGCCTAATTCTTTAGCGGCAAACACACGATCAATTGGGAAAGTGGTACCAGCTAGAGCCGCAGCTCCTTGGGGTGAAATGTCTGTTCGCTGGATATTTTCACTAAAGCGTTGTTCATCACGCGTTAACATTTGATAATAAGCCATTAAATGATGAGCAAAGGAAATCGGTTGGGCATGCTGCAGGTGCGTATATCCTGGCGCAATCGTTTCGATGTGTTCCTGCGCTTTTTCAACCAATACCTCTCTAAAATGATGGATTTTTTCAATGACTTCGGTTAATACTTCTTTTAAATATAAATGCATATCGGTGGCGACTTGGTCATTTCGACTGCGAGCGGTGTGCAGCTTGCCAGCTACCGGCCCAATTTCTTCGTGTAAGAAGGTTTCCATATTCAAATGAATATCTTCATTTTGTACGGTAAAGGTTAAGGCATTTGCCGCTAATTTTTGTTGTAGCTGCTCTAGGCCCTGTATGATTGTTTGTCCTTCTTCTGCTGAAAGAATGCCGGTTTTAATCAACATTTTTACATGAGCAAGGCTGCCAATTAAATCGTGTTTTGCTAATTTTTGGTCAAAAGCAATCGATGCGCCAAATGCATCAATCCATTCTTCGTTTTTACCGTCAAAACGGCCTCCCCATAATTTTGCCATAATTTTGTTCTTCCTTTTAAATTAATCTTTACAAGAAAGGATCGCGCCAAAAGCTTGTAGTAAGCTTTAGCGCTAGCTTTCTTATTTACCAAGCAAAAGAACCTTTTTCCTTTTTTCGCTAGGACTAGAGCCACTTATTTTTCAGCTAAGCTAGCTTGAACTTCGGCATGAACTTTACTTGGTAAGCCCCAAAGTTTGATAAAGCCGATTGCCGCATGCTGATCAAAGGTATCTGCTGAAGTATAGGTTGCTAAGTTTTCATCGTATAAGCTATTGGTTGATTTACGTCCTTCGACAATGATATTGCCCTTAAATAATTTCACTCGCACCACACCATTGACATAGACTTGGGTACTCTTGATGAATGCTTTTAAGGCATCGGTTAATGGATTAAACCATAGGCCATCATAGATAACTTGGGCTAATTGCTGTTCGACAATGGGCTTGAAGTGAGCTAGTTCACGTACGAAAACCAAATCCTCTAATTCCTTATGGGCTTGCATTAAGGTTAGGGCAGCCGGACATTCATAAACCTCACGAGATTTAATGCCGACCAAACGATTTTCGATATGGTCAATTCGACCTACCCCATGTTCGCCAGCAATATGATTTAATTCCATAATTAAATCAGCTAGGCTGTAAGCTTTACCGTCTAAGGCGACTGGTTTCCCTTGTTCAAAGGTAATCTCAATAATCGTTGGGGTATCAGGCGTATCTTCCAACTCTTTCGTTAAGGCATAAGCCCCTTTAGGCGGAGCAGCCCAAGGATCCTCTAACACGCCACATTCACAGGCACGTCCCCACAAGTTCTGGTCGATAGAATAAGGATTATCCAAATTCATCGGAATAGGAATATTATTTTTGGCTGCATATTCGATTTCTTCTTCACGAGACCATTTCCATTCACGAACAGGCGCTACAACCTTCAAATTAGGATCTAAGGATTGAATAGCAACTTCAAAACGAACCTGATCATTTCCTTTACCCGTACAACCATGGGCCACAGTAGTAGCGCCAACCTGATGCGCTAATTCGACCAATTTTTTAGAAATTAATGGACGAGACAAAGCAGAAACTAATGGATAAGAGCCTTCATAGAAAGTGTTGCCTTGTAAAGCAATTAAAGCAAACTCCTCAGCGAATTCTTCTTTCGCATCGATTGCATAAGACTCAACAGCGCCCACCTGTAAAGCTTTTTCTTTGATTGCCTCAATATCTTTTTTCTCACCCACATCTAAACAACAAGCAACCACATCATAACCTGCATCAGTTAACCATTTAATTGAAACAGAGGTATCTAAACCTCCAGAATAAGCTAATACTAATTTTTCTCTCATCATTCAAAGTCCTTTCTGAGTATTCTCAAATTTCTTGCATTCATCTTAACAAATAAAATTTCAATTTTCAACCCCTAAATTAAATATTTATGCAAAAATATATCAAAAAAACTAAAAATATACAAAATCAACAAACGAAAAATTTATTAGAAAAGTTATTTGATTGATGAAAAAATAAGCTAAAAGACCTGTCTAAACCAAAAACATTAATGGATAAAATTTATTTTTACTGGTTACAGTGTGAATGAACATTTTTTTACAAGAAAAATGCATTTTTCGATGAGTTGTTGTTGACAAGGCTTGAATTTACCGATATTATATTAAATGGTATTGTTTGCCCCACGAGAGCCCCGGAAACTCAAGTGTATGTCAAACATTCAAATCGAATTGGAGGAAAAATAAGTGCGTACAACATATATGGCCAAACCAGGCGAAGTAGAACGTAAATGGTATGTAGTAGATGCTACAGATGTTCCTTTAGGACGTCTTTCAACAGTGGTAGCTTCAATCTTACGTGGTAAAAATAAACCAACATTCACACCACATGTGGATACAGGTGATTTTGTAATTGTTATCAATGCTGATCAAGTGAAATTAACTGGTAAAAAAGCAACTGACAAAGTTTATTACCGTCATTCAAACTACCCAGGAGGATTAAAATCAATCACTGCTGGTGAATTACGTGCGAAAAACTCTCGTCGTCTAGTTGAAACTTCTATTAAAGGTATGTTACCTAAGAACACTTTAGGTCGCAAACAAGGCATGAAATTACATGTTTATGCAGGTGCTGAACATCCACATGCTGCACAACAACCAGAAGTACTAGATATCACTAACTTAATTTAATAGGAGGGAATTTCATTGGCACAAGCACAATATATCGGCACTGGCCGTCGTAAAAACGCAGTTGCTCGCGTACGTTTAGTACCAGGAACTGGTAAAATTACTGTTAACAAAAAAGATGTTGAAGAATATATTCCACACGCTGACTTGCGTGAAGTAATCAACCAACCATTCGCTGTAACTGAAACAAAAGGCGCTTACGATGTATTCGTAAACGTTAATGGTGGTGGTTACGCAGGACAATCAGGTGCTATCCGTCATGGTATCGCACGTGCATTGTTACAAGTAGATCCTGACTTCCGTTCAGCATTAAAACAAGCTGGCTTACTTACTCGTGACGCTCGTATGGTTGAACGTAAAAAACCAGGTCTTAAGAAAGCTCGTAAAGCTTCACAATTCTCAAAACGTTAATGTTGGAATCGTTGCGAATTTATTCGCTTACGAATCCAATATGGGACGGAGATTTTTCAAAAATCGAGTACCATACCTTACAACGTTTCAAGGCACTTTGCAGTTTTGCAAGGTGTCTTTTTTTTATCTTTTGACCATGACTTTGACCAAGAGTCTAAAAATTAACATAACAAGCGAATTTATCGGCTGTTTGATTTTTGGCTCTTTCAGTAACATGAGCATAAATATCCATCGTAGTTTTGCTTTGTTTGTGGGGATAGAGTTGTTGGTGTGTTTTTTGGTGTCGATAAAAGTGTTAAGTAGTTTGTTGGGACTTTTGTTGAAGAATCGGATGAAAAACTTTGAAAAACAAACTATTTTTTTGTTTTTTAAAAATATATGTAAATATATTAAATATATTCTTTTTAAAAACAAATACAAATATATTTTATTGGGTATTTTTTATCAAAAAGAACAAGATAAAAAAGGGTGAATATGATAAAAACGATTTATTTTCATTTGTTTTCCTTTTTTATAGCTTTTTTAAGTGGTTTATATTATAACTGAAAAACAAATTTTTTATCAATTGATATGTATTTTAGTTATTTATTTAAGATTATTTTTTAAAAAAATACACTTGTTGTATTTGTCTGTTTGTGATAGAATCTTAACAAAATTAGTTTTAAAAAGGAGAATTATTTTATGGCACAAATTAAATTGACACCAGATGAGCTTCGTACGCAAGCACAAAGTTATACAGAAGGAGCAACTTCAGTTCGTGATGTTTTAGCTCGTTTGACTAATACACAAGCAGAGATTGATGCTAACTGGGATGGTAACGCGTTTGATAGTTTTGAACAACAGTTTAATGAATTGTCTCCAAAAGTAAGTCAATTTGCTGATTTATTGGACGAAATTAATCAACAGTTGAATCAAGTGGCTAATACACTAGAAGAAACAGATGCGCAAATTGCGTCACAAATTGGGTTTAAGTAAAGTAGATGAATGAAACATCAAAGCGGGTTGATTGCCCGCTTTACTATTTGAGGGTTTAAATATTAGAAATATGAAAAAGTTAATAAAATATATTGTCAGTATAGGTGCGGTTGTTTTGTTACTGGTGGCTGTCGCGGGATTAAATATAGCTATTCAGGATAATAATGAAACAGCAGCAACATCATCATCAGAAAAGGCAACACGTCTTAATGTTGCTATTGTTAATGAGGATAAAGCTGTTGTCTCTGGCGATCATACCTATAGCTTAGGAGATAGTTATATTCAGAAATTAGAAAAAGACGATCGACAAAACTGGTCTGTTGTTACTCGTGGCACAGCAGATAGTGGTAAGTATCAGTTAATTGTCATTATTCCAAGTGATTTTTCATCTAAAATTCTTGATTTAAATAGCTTAAATGCTGAAAAAGCGACTATTAGTTATGAAGTAAAGGCCAATGGTAATCAACAAATTGAAACAGAAGCTACTAAGGTTGGGAAAGATATTGTTTCAGATTTGAGTAATCAGTTGGTGGATATGTATATGGCTAGTATTTTAAGCAATCTTTATACAGCTCAACAAAATGTGCAAGTTATTGCTAACCGCCAATCAGATAATATTTACAATTATCGCACAAATTTACTTGGCTCAGCGATTGATTTTGAAAATAATTTGCCTACATTAGTAACAACTGCAAATGGAAGTTTAACCGCTAATGATGCACTAAAGCAATCGTTGTCGGGCTTCTCCTCTACATATCACACATTGGATTCATCCCAACAATCGTTCAGTACTGATTTGATGCGTTTAGTTGAAAAGCGCGCTAATGATAGCCTAAGTTATGATGACTTTGTGAGTGCATTGATGGCTGTGGATACTGATGACTTGGCGACTGATTTGACTACAATGACAGAATTGTTGCATGACGTACAAGGTCAATTAAAAACGACGCTTTCTAACGTATCTTCATCTGCTGATAGCGCAGTAACTGATGAGGTTCAAAACCAAGTTGATTCACTAACTGAGCAAATTAATGTTTTAGAGAATCAATTTTCTCAACAATTCAAAGGTTTGCAGAAACAAACAGATAATATTGAGCGATTTGCAGCAAAAGAAGTTTCAAAGTTTTATAAAGACAAGGCAAATTTAACGGTAGCAGATTTGTTGAGTAAGAAAAAAGCTCGTAGCGGCAAGGCTTATCTTGCTGTGACGGGGGAAGATTATCGCAAGAATTTAGCGTTAGCAACGTCGATAGCTCTCAATCAATTACCAGCGATTAATCAAAGCGATATTAATGAGCTTGCTAATCAGATGACTGATTTAGATGCCAATGCGGCAAATAGTCTTTCAAATTTTCGTACGGATTTAGCGGCTAAATTCAGTTCCCAAGTTCCCTATACACCATCTGCGCTTTCAAGTGATTTGGTAGCGGCTAAATTAGCTTTAGAAAAAGCTAAAAATGATTTTGAAACTGAAAAGCAGATTTATACTCATTCAATGGATTCAGTAGCAACAGTTAAAGCAAAGGTGAATTTGATTTTACCGAGTCGTGCAGGCTTTGTGTTGGACTCTTGGTCGTATAACGGAGTGAATTATAGTGGGAATGATACCGAAAATGTAACCATCACGTTAGCTGATTCATCGTCTTCAGATAATCGTTTTAACTTTACCTATCACTATGTTACAGATGCTGCAGATACAACTAATCACAGTTCAGCTAGCGATAGTATTTCTGTGAATATTAATGGTGTGACGGTTACATCTGCCGCAACCATATCTGATATGACCGATTATCAGAATAAAGCACAAGCTTATCGTACGGCGGAATCGGCTTATTCAGCTAAGGTTCAAGAGATAAAAGATGTTTATAAAAATGCACAAACGCTACTTAACCAATACTATACAACAGATGAATTTCTTAACCAATCTGTAGGTGACTTGTTAACGGATATTGTGACGGCAGCTATTATGGATAATCTAACCGGTTATACCAATGATAATTCGTCTATGCCGAAGTTAATCCAACAGCAGATTGAAAAGCTAAAAGCCACACGCGATAACCTTGCTAATCAGTTGGCAAGCCTTCAAAGTTCAAATGAAGCTATGATGAATAGTTTGAATGCTGAACTTGATAGTGTTCAAGCATTACAAGAGCAGATTTCAAATTTGAAAACTCAAGAGAATTCAGTTTCCTCTACCCTTAAAGAGTCTGATTCAAACTTGAAAGCCTTAAGTTCAACCTTTTCTGATTTGATAGCATCCACATCAGAATTGAAAGCAACATCAGAATCGAATGCTGATAAAGCGAACCAAGTGAACACACTGTTAACTTCTTTTAATAGTGATGTAGAAAGTGCTCGGAGCAATAGTAGTAAATTAGCCAAAGATGCCCAAGATTTAATGACGCAGTTTGATAAAGAATTATCAGAAAGTGGCGATTTTGTAGGTTCGTTTGTTAAAGTATTGAACAATGCTTATAACAACGGCGTTCCTAATGCAGCCCTACTTGATTTTCTATCCAATCCAGTAACCGAATCAGCTTCGTCTGTAAAAGGCACAGTCAATGTCTATCGTCCATTTACTTGGATCCTTCTTTTAGAGGTTGTGACACTTTTTGCCGCGTATATTTTTTCAACTTATAACGTTATTCAAAGATTGAAAAATAAATTTAGTATGAATAAACTTCAAAAAACAGATATTTTAAATACGACGGTTATCGCATTCTTAGCAATGGCTATCGGTGTAGTTCTAGGCAGTATTTCAGCATCTAGATTATCAGTTGAACGTGAGTTAATACCATCATGGGTACTTGTCATTACCATGTTTAGCTTAGCCTTAACGCAAGGACAGTACTTATTGATGAAGAATTTTAAAGCTGTTGGTATGGGATTAAATCTCTTTATGACAATCAGCTTTGTCTATCTTTCAAATGCGATTGGGACAACAGCGACTTTATCAGGAATACCTGCTGTTCTTAAAAAAATGAATGTACTTTCTACCTTAGAAGGGACTTTATCGGCTTATTTTGATGGTCGATCAGCTAGTGTATTTTTATTGGTTGTTGTCTTTGTAGTCATTCTTTTATTGAGTGTAGTCAATGTTTTTATAACAATGAATTGGCAAAAATTGCTTCAACCAGCATCTAAAATTGAGGGTTAGTTATGAAGAAATATTTCGTTTTTATCATTGGTGTATTGGCTTGCTTTTCTTTGAATGTTTCAGCAGACGAAGAGATCAAGGATAATCGTTTACAAATTGACAGCAGTCTTTTAGAAGAAAACAAGACGGCTGAGGTCAATAATTCTTTAGAGTTGACCAACAATTTATTTTCAAATAAAGATAGAATGCTCTTGGAAAAAAATCAAAAAAATGTTGCCAAGAATTTTAAAAAGCAACAAGATCAACTTTTTAAGCAAAAAACAATGGCAACAGATCCTTACCATGTAGATGCTTTGTTTTCTGCGCAAACAACAGTTGGTCAATATACAACCAAAGTTAATACGAGTGTAGATACAACTAGCCAGACAAATAATTTTAGTGGTTTCTTAGCAATCTTATATGGATTAGCTAGCCTGCTACTTATTTGTGGGGCTAGTTTTGCTACCTACGTAATAAGCAGAGGTGAAGAATAGTGGATAATCATATTAATGTTACGCTGATTTTTAAAGGAAAAGAAATGGATGTATGTATTCCTATAAAAATTGAAGTTCGTAAATTCATACGAGAGCTTGATAACATTTTTGAAAATGGCGATTTACGCTACAAGTATCAGCTACGAGTTGTGAATAAAGGTCTAGTACTAGATGAAGGAAAATGGTTAGCACATTATCCAGTAACGACAGGTGATGTGATTGAGGTAGAGGAGATAATTTAGTGAGTGATGTAAAGATAACATTTTCAAATCAAGATTTTATATATAAGAAAAATGAATTAAATTGGGAAGTTCATTTAAAACGTTCAGATGTCGCTACGCAAGATATTGATCGTTTACGAGTGCTTAATCTGCATCATCCTATGTTTTTAGAGCAAAGCATGTCTTTTGATGATGACACGATACAATTTAACTATGAGTTAGAAGCAGACGGTCTTAATTTGGCTACTATTAAGGCACGTTCTTTTTCAGAACAGCTTCGTTTGGCATTAAACGTATTGGATTTGGAACAATGCTTACAATTACCAGTAACTTTTTTCTTGCATCCTGAAAATCTTTTTATAACAAAAGATGAGCGCGTAAAAATCGCTTATCGAGCAGTGCCGGATATTATGGTACCTGCTAGCATGGATAGCGAAGAATTTTTAAAACAAGCTAAATGCTATATCATTGCTATTTTTACGAAGCATTCGTTTGCTAGTTTGTACGAGGGTGCATTGGCTATTGTCGAAGTTCCTGAATTTCTTGATAATATCCGTAATTTATCAAGTGTTGAAGAAGTTAGAGAAAGCTTGACGATATACTATCGTGAAAAATGTAAGCAAGAATCTGCTAGTCTGGCGATTGTCAAGAAAAATCGTTATAAGCTTTACAAATTTGCCTCTATTTGGTTATCTACGCTGTTGGTGTTTTTATTGATTCCATTAATTTATTTAGTATTTATTCGTAGTCCTTTTAAAGAGAAAATGTTAGATGCAGATACGGCATTTATCAAAGTTGATTATTCAGCAGTCATTAGCGAATTAAAAAATATTGATGTGGAGGAGTTACCCTATACCCAAAAGTATGAATTAGCTTATTCTTACATCAAAAGTTTGGATTTTTCAAAGGATAAAGAAGAAGTGATTATGAATAATATTACTTTAAAAACGGAGGATCTTTATCTAGAATATTGGATTAAAATTGGTCGCGATAATGCAGCGGATGCTTTGGATATCGCCAAACGTTTAAACGATTCGGATTTGATTTTATACGCGATTGCCCAAGAAATGGAAAATGTTCGCAATAACGACTCCATATCTGGTAGCAATCGTGAAAATCGATTAGATAAATTACAGAGTGAATATGATAAATATTGGAAGGATCGTACGAATGCCTTGACGGATGCTTCAGGTAAAACAGAGGATTCGTCAGATAAAAGCTTAGGTAGTAAATCTACTAGCACAGCTACTAGTACATCTAGATCAAGCGATAATTAAGGGAAGATAAAAAATGAGCAAAGATTTAGCAATTTATAAACAAGGGTTGCGTTATCAGCTGTCGTTATCAGAAGATAGGCCGCAATTCCTTTCTGATACTGATAAAGCTACCTTTCATATTCGAGGCTTATCATCTGCTATTCAATTGAATTTACAGGACGATCAGATTACTTATGAACATAATGGATTGACAGGATATATAAGCGATGGAATGGAGCTAGAGGGAGTATCTTTTTATCATTTAGCAAAGACTTATCAGATTTTTGATTTGTTAGATAAAAAAGAAATTTACATTAGCCCTAAACAGGGAAGTGATTGCTACTTGGAGCATGCTCAAGTTGAAGTAATTCTGCAAAAAGTAGCGTCAAATTGGTATCTTACACTTCTAGATGGTTCGATTTATGTGAATAATATTCAATTAGCTCAAAAAAGTATTTCGCTGGCTTTTGGCGATGAATTGAGTTTTGGCAATGTCTGGTTTAAGTTTTTTGGTGATGAAATTTGGGTTAAAGGGCCAGTTGTTGTTACATCAGCATTCATTGCAAAGGTAGAATCTAACCATACTTTTTACGAGGGGTATCCTGATTATCATCGCTCACCTCGAATGATTTATAGGAGCTCAGAAGATACAATTACCATCAATGCACCTGCAAAAGAGCCAAATAAACCGCAAGATGGAATTTGGCGCATGATTGTACCACCCCTTGTCATGGTGGCGGTAACGATTCTTATTTCTTTGATTCAACCACGAGGTATTTATATCTTAGTTACTATGGCGATGTCAGTAGTGACTATTATCTTTTCAATCGTCACTTATATAAAAAATCGTAAACAATATAAGGCTGACTTGCGTGAACGGATAGCCTCTTATCGCCACTATCTATCAGATAAGGCGATTGCGCTTCATGCATTGGCACAAGACCAAAAGCAGGGGCAGTTGTATCATTATCCTGCGATTGAGACTTTGGATGAGTTATCTGCTCATTACAATCATCGGATTTATGAAAAAACACCGCTACACTTTGACTTTCTTTACTATCGGTTGGGTTTGGGAAAGGTTCCCACGACATATACGTTAAAGTATACGCAAACCGAACGTAGTGGACAGACAGATCCCTTGGAAGCACAAGGCTATGCACTTTATCGCCGTGAACGCGAAATCTCAGGGATGCCAATTGTTGCCAATCTGGCGCATGGTCCGGTTGGGTATATTGGTCCCCGTCCGTTGGTTTTAGAACAGTTACAATTGATGGTCAATCAGCTAGCCTTTTTCCATTCTTATCATGATGTGCAATTCATTACCATTATGCCGGAAGAAGAATTATCACAATGGGAATGGATGCGTTGGTTGCCGCATGCCACTTTGCAGGGTATAAATGTGCGAGGCTTTGTCTATAATCAACGTACAAGAGATCAGGTGTTAAATAGTTTGACGCAAATTTTAAAACTGCGTCGTAGCCAACAAGAGTCAAAAGAAAGTGCAGAGAGTACCTTATTTAGTCCGCATTATGTGGTGATTGTGACCGATGAAAAATTGATTTTAGACCATGTTATCATGGAATTCTTTACGGAAGATCCGACCACTCTTGGTTGTTCGATTATCTTTGTGGAGGACGTGTTGAGTTCGCTGTCGGAAAATATCAAGACGATTATCAACATCAAAGACCGTAATCATGGGCAATTGGTCATGGAAGAAGGGGAGCTAAGAGAAGTTGACTTTGCCTTAGACCATTTTCCAGCAGACTATGACAAAGAAACGATAGCTAGACGATTGGCGCCGCTGAATCACTTACAAAACCTCAAGTCCTCTATTCCTGATCGTGTGACCTTTATGGAGATGTACCATGTTGAAAGTGTTGAAGAGCTGAAAGTGCCTGAGCGTTGGGACAGTCATGCGCCTTATAAGAGTTTGGCGGTACCGCTTGGCTTACGTGGGCAAGATGATATAGTGTCGCTTAACTTGCATGAAAAAGCGCACGGTCCGCATGGGCTGATTGCAGGGACCACGGGTTCTGGGAAATCAGAGCTGATTCAGTCTTACATTTTGAGTTTAGCGGTTAATTTTCATCCACATGACGTAGCCTTCTTGCTTATTGACTACAAGGGTGGGGGAATGGCCAATCTCTTTAAAGACCTGCCTCACTTGCTTGGAACGATTACCAACTTGGATGGGGCGCAAGCCATGCGTGCTTTGACCTCAATCAATGCCGAAATTCACCGCCGTGAACGCTTATTTGCGGCAAATGGGGTTAACCATATCAATCAGTATCAGAAAAAATATAAACTGGGTGAGGTTACTGAGCCATTACCACATTTGTTCTTGATTTCAGATGAGTTTGCGGAATTGAAACAAGAACAACCAGACTTTATGAGTGCCTTGGTGTCAACGGCACGGACAGGACGTTCTTTAGGGATTCATTTGATTTTGGCAACGCAAAAACCTGCTGGGGTGGTCAATGACCAGATTTGGTCTAACTCTCGCTTCAAGATTGCATTGAAAGTGGCTGATCGTCAAGATTCAAACGAAATGTTGCACACGCCTGATGCAGCAGAGATTACTCAAACCGGGCGAGCTTATTTGCAAGTCGGGAACAACGAAGTCTATGAACTCTTCCAAAGCGCTTGGTCTGGAGCGGAGTATCAACCGGATAAGGACGACCAAGGCATTGAGGATCAGACCATTTATGCTATTAATGCTTTGGGGCAATACGATATCTTAAATGATGATTTGTCTGGGCTTGAGGATGTGGAGGACATTCGCCAAGTGCCAAGTGAGCTGGATGCCATTGTGCGCCACCTCCGCGATTTAACCCACACTCTTGCGCTTCAGCCAATTGCTCGCCCATGGTTACCACCGTTGGCAGAACGGATTTCTTTGGATGAACTATACTTTGAAAAACCTCAGTGGACAAGTGGAAAATCTAATTTGGAGATTGCGTTTGGAAAAATTGATATTCCAAGTCGGCAAACTCAAATTTGTGCAACACATTCTTTTTCAAAAGATGGTAATATTGCCTTGTTTTCAGGTCCAGGTATGGGTAAAACCAACTTTTTATTAACAGTAGGTCTTGATTTAGCAAGACGCAATACCCCAGAACAATTGAATATTTATTTATTGGATTTTGGAACAAATGGTTTACTACCATTGCTTAATCTTCCTCATGTTGCAGATATTATTTACGCAGATGATAATGAAAAAATTCCTAAGTTCGTTGCCCGCCTTAATGATGAGATGAGGCGAAGAAAATCTTTATTTGCTTCGCATACTGTCGCTACCTTAGAAGCTTATGAACAAGTTAGTGGAGAAGTTCTTCCTAAAATTGTTCTCTTTATTGATAGCTTTGAGGGCTTACGAGGAACACCGAATGAGTTAGCTTTGGAGGGAATTATTACGACTATTTCTCGTGATGGAGCAGGTTTCGGACTTTATTTGGTACTTACAGCCGGTCGATTAGCTGCATTAAGAGCAAGTCTTCAATCTAATATAAAAACTAAGTTGTCATTGAAATTGACAGATGATTCAGAGTCTAAGACAATTGTCGGAAGAACTCAATTAGTAATTGAAGATTTACCAGGACGTGGTTTAATTAAGGTTGATAGTCCTGAAATTTTTCAGGTAGCATTACCAAATAAAGGAATGGACGCTTTTGAGATTACAGAAAATTTAAAAGAGGAAATTCATACATTAGACCAACAATGGAAAGGAAGTCGACCAAAATCTATTCCAGTTGTTCCAGAGAATTTAACAAGTTCGTCATTTATTTCAATGAATGATGTTCGAGAAGAAATGGATAAAAATGCTTTACCAATTGGACTAGATATTGAGACAGTAACCCCTATCTCATTACCGATTGCACAATTCAAACATTTATTAGTACTTTCAGATAAGGAAACCAATAGAAAAAATGCCTTTACTCACATTTTTGAAGTAATTTTGGCGTTAGGACAAGTAACTAATTATTCTATTGAGCTTTTTGACATGAGAGGTGACTATCGTGATTTTGAATCAAAAGTTACAAGTTATCATGTTGTAGGAGAAGGTCTGTTTGATATTGTTAATACCTTAAAAAATGAAACATTAGAACAGCGCCGAAAACATGAATATGAGGAGAAATATATCTTAATTTCTGATTTATCTGAATTTATGAAACAAGAAGGTATTGAGGATAATGATTTTGCTTTACTATACGAAGAAGGTCCAAAAGTTGGTCTGCATCTAATCTTTAGTGCCACTAAAAATTTCTTTACTTCTTCAGTTGGATTGAGTGGCTACTTACGTGAACGTATGGACACAGCTTTGATAGCAATGAAAATGGTCAATCAAACGATATTTACACGCAGTTCAAATGTAAAAGAAAAGGAATTGCCTATTGACCAAGCTTACCTTCACTACCACGATGTGCAAACGCGTATCAAGATTACAAAATAGGAGAATTTTATGAAAGAAAATAAACAAATTTCAGTAGAAGAATACAAGCAGTTACGAAAAGAAGTCGGCAATTGGCAGATAGCAATTATTTTGTTTGGTGTGTTTATCCTCGTTCTAGGAGGATTATTAATTGCTCAGGGAAGTCGCTATTTTATTTTGATGTATGCCTCTATTGCTATTATGTTTGGTATGGCAAGCATAGGACTCTTTCCGCTTTCGAGAATTGTTCAGTCTTGTGATAAGGTAGATCCTAATTTGCGAAAACTAAAATTAAATGATGTTAAAGTTCCTAAGCAATATCGCAACAAACGTTTATTGATTTTAGGAGGAGGTTTTCTGATTGTTTTATTAATTTTTTGTAGTCAATTTGACTTTGAACGTGGCTTAAATAAACCCGAGAGAGTACAAACTCCATCTTCTTTAATTAATCATTCAACGAGTTCACGAATTGATGACGCCAAGGATGTATTAGAGGAGGGCAATGCTAATGAGTGATGCTGGTTTGAAAATAAGTATCAATGCCAATAAAGCAAAACGTGATAAATATAGGCGTGTTCGTGATAGTATATCTTCACATCAGTTAAGTACACAACAGAATTTATCAACAATTGAAGATTTTATTGATGAGTGTCAAGATGTTGTTGATAAGATTGATGAACATACAGGTTATGGCTATCTCTCTAACTTAAAAACAAAATTGGTTGAGGATATTAAGACAATGGAAGAGTACCGTGATTTTGTACGGGATTCAAATACTTCTTTTATTAACTTATATAATGATTTAGGTGATTTAATTGATGATCTTAACGAGCAAATTACTGCTGATCGAAATGCCTATAATAAGGATAAAGAATGGTGGGAAAAACTTTATTGGTAAGAGGTGGAGAATATGGATACTGATATTAATTCAATTGATTCAAGTTATACTAGAGATACAATAACCTATGATGATTCTAATATCGATACTATCATTTCAGATTTAAATAGTGTTATTTCCAAATTAAATAGCATTTCTTCGCATATTGGAACTATGGAAAGTCTTGATGTAAAGTGGGAAGGGGAAGCTAAAACACAATATAATGAGTTAAAAACTTTTATGAAGACTTATAAAGATGATTATAAGACAAGTGTTAAAGCGTTGAAAACAGCCGTTGTCGGTTTAAAAACATTGTTAGGTAGTATTCCTAGTGCTAATGTAATAAAGGAGATAGATAACGCATGAAGTTTACGATTGAAGCTATTTATACCGTACACTTGATGAATAATTTTTCGGATGATTTGATATTTTTGCCTTGTCCTCATAGTGATTTAGATCGTAAAGAACAACTAACATTGACAATTAAGCAAGGTTATGAAGACTTAAAAGCAATGGGACTCATTAGTCAGGAGAATGAACCAACGGATGAATGTGTTCGTTATGGGTCCTATTTAGCAGAGTATCACCAGTCTTTTGAGCACATTCGTGTTGATTTAGGGTATTTTTGTGCTCCAGAAGTAGATGACTTAGGGTATCAGTCTATTGTTATCCGAAAAGTAGATGACAATCATTATGTAATTGAGCGTCTCTTTAGTCATGTGTTTCTATCACTATTAATAACTACTCACCCTATCTTAAAGGGATTAGAAGACAAACAGAAACAATATTTACATTCTGATTGGGAACTTTATTCCTATATACGCCTAATGGCTTATTATGGTGATAGAGAAGCGATTCATGTGACTATTGAACGAGATAAAAAAGTAATTCATGATACCTTATATCTGGATATGGATAAAGGGATTTATGAATATAATCTGTTAAAAGAACAACTACGCTCAATTGCAGGAGTTGATTTACAACATTATTTAATTAGGGATTTAAAAGTGAAGGAGTAGAAATGGGAAAAAAAATAAGTGTTGATTTGGATGAACAACAGACTCTTTACTTGACCGCAATGGAAATATCAGGATATGCCCAAGAGATTGTGACTCTTATGAATCAAATTAGTGATAATCTTTCAACACTTTCTAGTAAAGGATATTTTCATGATCGGATGAGTCCTGAGAGTGATGAAGGGGATGGTATGGCTCGTTATATTCTTAAAGCTCAGGAATTTGAGACACTTTGTGAGGTTACTGCTCAACATATTCAGAATACTTACCAATCCATGACAGACACAGATAAAGCCTTAGCTGTTTATGTTCTAAATCTTATGCTTCAGGATTCAAGTACAGATGCAGCTAAGAAAGAGGAAATTCTTAATAATCAAGAAGCTTATGTTTCTCTGGTTGAAGAACAATTGAAATCATCAAAATAAGGAGGACAGGAATGACAGAGTATTATTCTAATAAATCAGACTTTTCAGGACAGTCCACCTCAGTTTATTCAGGAACAATGGGTACTGGGTATTATGGAGCAATAACCAGTAACTATGATCCTGGAACCAAAGTGACTAACATGTTGGACGATATTAGTACTGTTACCATCAAGGTTCAAAGTGAAGGTGTCTCTCATTTGTATCGTCGAATTGGAGATGCAGCCTTGGGAACTGAAAAAAGCAGTTCTACCTTTACAAACGCTGTTGATCGCTCTCAAACACTTCTAGCGGCAGCTAAACGTATTCATCGTGAAATCATGCAAAACATTGATAGTAAGTTTGTCAAGGGTCTAGATGAAGCTTACACTAGTTTGAATGAGATTAATGGGAGTGAAACAACTTATCAAACGACCAATATGACCTATGGTGTGACAAAAACCTATCAATTAGGCTATAGTACTATCTATGGAAGTCAAACTAAAACGATTACAGTTCAAGAACACTATACTTTGGCAGAGATACTAGGAGCTGATAGCCCTATTCTAGCCGCACAGGATATTTATACCCAACGCTTAGCTGCTATCAAAGAAATGCTTAAAACAGGGGATAACTTAACGGCTAAGCAAATTAAAGAACTCAAGGGCAAAAGTAATCAAGAGTTGATGGAGACATTCTACCCAACACTTCAAAGTGATTATGAAAAAATCAAAGGGAGTAGTTTTCAAGAGGACCATAAGAAAGTGCTTCAGTATCTTGAGATTGGTTTGACGGTTGCAGCAGGTCTGGTTGCCATAGTAGCGACTGCAGGAACAGCAACACCAGCTATAGCAGCTGCAGCGACAGCATCTAATGCTTATCTGCTTGGTAGTACAGCCTATTCGGTAGCGACAGGAGAGACTTTAATAACCGGAACGAAGTTAAGTACTGAGGAACGATTATGGGCAGCAGCCGATCTTGTGGCAACTGGTTTAAGTGCAGGGTCAACGAAAATATTAGGTTTGGCAGAAGCTGGCAAACTCTCTACTAAAGCAGCCGATGTTGTCGAAGGTAGTAGCTCTTTGTTAAAAGTGACGAAGCATACAGATGATGTGATGGACGCGATTAACATTGGTAAGGATGTTGTGACAGGAGATGTGCAGTCCTTAGTAATGGACGCGGGTATGGCAGGATTATCAGCAGTGGTTAAAGCCCGAAATAACACAATAGTGAAAACGGGTGGAGATTCTGTTAACTCAGATTATCAAAACTATGTTGCTCGCAAGAAAGCTAATGGTGAGTCTTACCTTTCAGAAGCTGATTGGACACAAAAAGTTAGCACCCTTAGCGCTAATACTGCGGCATACTCTGACTTTAAAGCAAGTGCATTAGAATCGTTCAAGGGAACAGCAACAGATGTGGAATCCAATATCACGATTGAGACACGAAATACAGCAGGTGATGTCCAGCGTGTTCAGGTGAAGGCGATAGGATTTGATGAAGCGGGTAACGTCCGTATCCAAGACTACACGACAGCAGCAAATGGGTTATCAGTCAACCGACAATCGCTCCTTGAGGACTTGTCTAAGTATGGGGGCACAATTGTTGGTGAAGGTAAAGGAGCTTTCACTGGTGGTACCGAAATTAATCCAGGAACACAGATTGATGTGGTGTCTCAAAAGAGAACTAATTATTTTTTGGATGGTAGTGGTAATAAAATTATTACTTTAGATAATGGAGAAAGAGCTTATCTATCTGAAGATTTATACAACGGAGAAAATATTCCAGTACGTTCCCCAGAGTTCTTAGATGACAATGGCCATATTGATTGGCCTAAAGCAAATGGTTTTATACTAGATTCCTCTGGTAATCCTATAACTAGTGATGCCAACTTGACAGCTGGGAGTACAATTGATAGATACGGAGAGTCTAGTGGTACCTTTGTCAGTCCAGTTGTTAATGGAGAAAGTTATCCCTACGAGTCTAGAGGATTACCTTATCCAGAATCTTATCAGCAAAAGCATACTTATGAAGTTGTTAAGGATATTAATAAAACAAATTATGAAGAAGCTTTTGCCAATTTAAGTTTTGATGAACAACAAGATTTATTAGGAGATATGATAGACTACCATTTCACGGCCGAAGATATTTATAATCCTCAGATTGGAGAAATTTCAGAGGTTTTTGGAGCAGGTGGAGGTCAACAGATAAAATTAGGAACAAGTGTTTCTATTTATGAAAAACTTGGTTTTTTGAAAGAGGTTAAATAATGTCAGATTTGTTACAACAAAGAAAAGAATTACAAGAGGAAATAAATAAACGGAATTATCAGTCTTTACGTTACTCTATTTTAGGTGAAAAAAGACCTGGTGAATGGGAAGTGCGTATTGATTATGATAAAAAAATGGGAAAATATTTTGTTTATAAAACAATGGATCAAGCCTCAATAATGGGAAAATATGAGTATTCAGATTTTAATTCAGCAAAAGAAAGATTTTTGGCTATATTAGATTCTACTGTTCAATCTAGTAGACGTAAAGTTTTGCGTGGAGAGCTACCAAACTATTTTTCTCCCTTATGGGATCAAGTTAAATCTATTACACTTAATTCCAAAGTAATTGATTCTATTGGTATTGTAGATAATAATTTGGAACTATTATTAATTGATGATAATCTTTGGAATTCAGATACTGAACACGACCATCTTCTCAAACTTCAAGAAAAAATCAATAATTATATTCACTTTCTTGAAAGCAAGCAATATGTTGAAAGGTATGGCGATAACTTCAAAGAAAAGGTCATCCATGTTACCTTCCAATATGCTCTTTCAGATAATGGTCTTGCTTTTCTAGTTCAAGTTCAAAAGGTTTTACAATCAACTGATATGAGCTTGAGGGTAACTTTACCAGATTGATTTTAAGGCGCTTTTGCGTCTTTTTCAATTCTTCAATCGTAATCTTCTTTCACTAGTGAACTATTTGTAAAACACTAGCTGAATTGTAATTTCTTTTTTCATCTCTTGATTGCTATTGATAGATACATTCTCTTTAAAGCTCTGCGATTTTCAAAAAAGGTCACTTTTGGTTGTTCGATATCTCTATCCAGAAGTTCTTATTAAAGACCATCCAATCAATTTGCAAGCCGTTAAGTCTAACTTAAAAGCTATGACGATTGATAAAGGCCTTGAAGCAATGAAAGGGAACGTATTAAAAAAAATAACTTTTGGACTAAGTAGTTTAGTCTCAGATTTTAAGGCAATTAAGAATGCTAAAGGGCTTGGTAAAGTGATTCCAGGAGTTAATTTGGCGGCAGACCTTTTTGAAGTTGGGGAAGGAGCAATGCAGACAGATGATTTGGCAGAGAAAAATGGTCTAAAACAAGGGAGTGCTGAATATATTGCCTCACAAGCAGCAGGTATCGGCATTGATTCTGCCAAAGTTGGAGTGGATGCTGCTGCAGCCACGGTTGGTTACTCGGTTGGAGTGACAGCAGCAACTGTTTTAGGGGTAACCGCAGGTGTTGCAGCTGCTCCGGTATTAGTAGGAGCCGGTGCTGTAATAGGTGGTTTAGCGATGAGTGCTGTAGCTGTTAAGCTTGTTTCATTTGTCGATGATCAATTGAATCTAACTAAAGGAGCAAAAAAAATGGCGGTCAAAAGTATAAAAGCCATTTCAAATGGTATGAAAAGCTTTGGGAAAACATTAAGGAAGGTGTTTGGATGAGTAAAATCAAACGATTTATAAAGAGATTTTGTACACGTCCTTTATACACTGAAGGCTCTTTTGCGTATGGCGTACAAGGCTGTCTATTTTTGGCATTCTTGGGTACCGCAGTGTTTTTAGGAACATTTAGTAACTATAACGAATTTCATCTTTACGCAGGTATCCTGACAACAATTTTTTTGCTACTTGCTATATTAAATCGGATAGGAAAGAGATATTGTGGGAATTTGCAATCGCATTGGTTAAAATTACCATATATAACGACTATGATAACGATTGTTATCGCTTATATAACGCTGGTATTAACTAGTAGTGATACAGATAGGATGTTTGTTATTTGGTATCCAATTATAGTTCCTTTATTATCTTGGATCTGGCAATTTATATTTATGGATAAATTTACTGGAGAAGAACAAAAGAGAATGAAAGCACTAATCTTAGGAGTACCTCTGTTTATTGCACTTTTGGCGATGGCAGGTAGTGTTATTCTAAACACTTTTAAATTTGTTACATTGTCTGTCACTGCAGCTATATGTCTTGCTTTTATAAATACGGTATGTCCTATGGATTTTACTAGAACTTCAGAATATTGGCATCCAGAATTGAAACAATCTCGTTATGATGGGAAAGCGATGGCGGCTTTACGCCAAACAAAAAGTATAAAGAAAACTGATCAGCAAAAAATGAAGTTAAGGAAATAGATTAGGATGAGTAAAATCAAACGATTTATAAAGAGATTTTGTACACGTCCTTTATACACTGAAGGTGCTACGGTGTTAATCCCTTTAATTCAGGGCGCGATTTTACTGTCAGAAGCAATAAACCACGCAGTCAATCAATAAAGAGGATATTAATAGTGTTATATTTTTAGGCTACGTGGACATTGAATTTCAAAATTTTTTAAGAGAAGCAAAAACGTTTGAAGAGAGTACAAAACTAAGTAAACTAAAAGCAAAAAAACTTAGAGGAGATCAACATGAGCTTTAAATCAAAAAGGTGGAAGTTTATTTTTTTACTTATTCCCATTCTTATGGTCTTTGGAATAATAGAATCGAAGATTGATTCAAAATCTTCAAAAGATGGTATATACTATTTGGTTGTTGAAAATCAAGCCACAAAAAAAGCTTCTATAGATAAAACATCATGGATAAAAGTTGAGGGAACGACGTTGACAATTAATGAAAATGGTACGGAAATTTCTTATAAGTATGATGTAGATAAAAAAATTTGAGAAAGATTCAATGACTTACGTTTGTTTATTTAATAGTGGAATACTGACAATTGCAACTAATGATGAATCAGTAGAGTTTATTACATATGTTAGTCCTAAAAGTAAGATGTATTCGGGATATGAGGACGGAAACGTAGAGATAACTAAATAAGTATAGAATGATAATTAGTTTATAACTCGATTGGCAAATAAAAATCAGTAATCATTATTTTATTGAATTATAAGATATAAAATTTAAAAGCAATAAAAATGGCGTTTAACGCTAGCTCCCCTAGTCTTTTTGATGAGATTTCAGGCTTGTACTCAGCTGTGTTACAAGGGTTCAGCCAAGTGACTTCTGATTATAACAGTTTCAACAAGACAAAAAATTTTCCAGAGTATAATAGTGCTAACTTATCTTGGGTGCAGATCATTAATGCTCGAGTTAGTACTTCATCAGATAAAAATAAAGAGATATTAGATAAAGCGGAAGAGGCTTGTAAACGTGGGTGGATTGATGAAAATACTTTAAACTCAATTAAAAGTGGTATTTTATCAGGAACAGGAGCATTTACCAAAGAACTTATTAAGTCCAAAATTACAGATGAGGCTGTCGATAAATTTACCGAAGCTTCTTGGAAGACACTTTCTCAGAATATTAACACGATGCAGTATGGTCTGGTTGGATCACTTGCTGGTGGAGGAAGTAGTAGTATAGTATCTTTGGATGTTAATCCAGGATATGCAAATCTCATCAGAAGTGCATCCCCATATGTTAAATATGCTCCAGTTGGTATTGGGGCGGCAATAGATTTTGGTAGTCAGGTGGCAGACGGTGAGTCTACTACTGATGCCGCTATTAAGACCGGTGTCCATGTAGCAATTGGGGTTGCGGGAGCAGCTGCAGGAAAGATTGCAGGAACAGCTGTTGCGGGTGCTTTAGCTACATCTGTTATTGGTGCTCCTTTAGCACCAATCGCTGGAATTGCAGTAGATTTTGTGGTTACATCAGCAATTTCTGTCGGCGGTTCACTGATATTTGATGCTGTTTATGATAACAAGGAAGAGATCATTGATTGGAGTTCAGATAAACTTATGGAAGCCAAAGAAGGTCTAGATAATATCGGAGATGCAATTTCGGATATTTTCAGTGGATTAGGAAGTGTTTTTAATTAATTATGGAAAAAGCAAATACAGATATTTTATCTAAAATTGAACTCTTTCATGATAGCGAAAGAACTTATTACTATGATATGAATGAAGGACAGTTGTATCTTCAAAATCAGAATACTTTGAAATACAGAGAACAATCTAAAAAATTATTAGAAAATGCCACAGGAATATCATTAACGATTGGGTTGATTTCAATAATTATCAATAAGTGGTATCGTTCTATTGCAACATTTCAAACTCAGTTTATGGTCTTGTTTTTGGGATTAGTCTTATTTCTCTTTTTATGGAAATATTTAAATGATTTTATCAAGAAACATATGAGTGACTATTCCATTTCTATCCCACTTCATTTACAACTAGCAGAGGTTGAGGATTTACTTGATAAGTCTACTAAAACAGCCAATAGTTTCAAAAATATTTGCTTAATATCATTTTTATCTGCAGCTGTTGGCTTAGTCCTATTTTTAAAATTTTCCATACTTATTGGTTTAGCGCTCACAATCATTAGCTTACTATTGTCTTTGGCAATACTCAAATACTTAAATATTTCAGGACGTTATAAAGCTATTAACCATTTACGTAATCGAATCATTGAGGTTACTAACCAAAAAAATGAATAGATTATTTAGAAATTTACTGATTGATCTTCAATGATTTAATTTAATCAATTTTTAATTGAGTTTTGAATAATTGAGTTTTGAAATTTCTAATATGTTGCTATTGGAAGTGTTGTTAAATTAAAAAATGGAAAAACTAAACTAATGATTTTAAACTGTTTTCCATTTTATAATGACAGCTGGTACAGCCATGACAGTTATAAATAATGTTAACGCAGACTTTATTAATGCTGATGGCGGCATCAATAGTGTTAAAAATTGGAAAAATTTTGCCATAGATATGAGTGTTGATTTAGTTTCGGGAGCTGGAGCAACGGGAGCGGGAGCGGCATTTGGATCACTTTTTGTCCCACCTATTGGTACTGTTGTAGGTGCAGCGGCAGGTATGGGAGTGTCTTGGGGTATGAACCAAGACTGGTTCGGTGGAAAATCAGCAACCACTTGGGTAAAAGATAGTTTGAAAGGGTTATTTAATTGAATATGAAAAGAAATGAGAAAACATTTACAAGATATTATCTTCCTTTTTTAAGTAGTGCCATGTCTCTTAGTCTTATCAGATTTTCTTGGCTATCTGCCATATTATCGCTATTTCACTACGCAATAACATGTTTTAATGATCAAAGTGGATATTATAAGGCGATTTTTCAACTGTTTATCATTGTGAATGCATGTAGTATCGTTCTTTCGTTTATAAAAAGAATATATTACAAATTTCAGGTAGCAACTTTTATCCTTATTGGAATAAATTTTTTAATAATTTTATTAGATCTGGATTTTCTTGGCCTTTTAATGTTTACTAATGCTAATGTAAATTACAACAATGTGTATTCTTGGTATGCTTTGCTTTATATTATTGTAATGTTAGTTACTATCATTGTTTCGAGCGTCTATTATGGGTATTGCTATAAGATCAAAAAAGAGCGGGTCCTTGGTTGCGGAGTTGAAGCCAAGAAAAAAGAAAATTCTCATTTATTAAGCTATGGCATTATCTTTGGATTAGTGTTGCTAGCTCCATCTCTATTAACAGGTCATATTCAAAATTTATTTGGTGTACTATTAGGACTATTATTTTCGGTAGTTTCCCCAGGTCTTATTGTCGACTCGTTTTATGCCGCTTATCTCATTCATAAAGATCCAGAATATAAGGAAACGAGGGAGACGATGAAGTCTAAGTGAAAAATATTTACCTCTAAAAATTTGAGAGGCTAATTTCAATGAATTTGAAATAAGCGGCATCAATAGTGTTAAAAATTGGAAAAATTTTGCCATAGATACGAGTGTTGATTCAGTTTCGGGAGCTGGAGCAACGGGAGCGGGAGCGGCATTTGGGGCAACAGCAGGATCGTTATTTGCTCCACCTCTAGGTACTGTGGGTGGTGCATTGTTAGGGCAGGTAATGTTTTCATTTATGCTTAATGATGTGTCATTCCGGGATGGAAAATCAATAACTACTATGGTAAAAGATAATTTGAAAGGATGGTTTAACTAACATGAAACAAAGATATTATCTTCCTTTTTTAAGTGGCGCTATGTCCCTCAGTATGATTGGTTTTTCTTGGCTAACGGTTATGTTATCGTTATTTCACTATGCTATAACATCATATGAGATTCAAAGTGAGTATTGTAAGTTGATTTTTCAAGTATTTGTAATTATGAATGTATGTAGTATCGTTCTTTCATTTATGAAAAGAATATATTACAAATTTCAGGTAGCAACCTTTATCCTTATTGGAATAAATTTTTTAATATTTTTATTAGATATGAATTTTATTGGATTCTTCATGTTTGCTGAAAAAAATGTGTATTCTTGGTATGCTTTGCTTTATATTATTGTAATGTTGGTTACCATCATTGTTTCGAGCGTCTATTATGGGTATTGTTATAAGGTCAAAAAAGAGCGGGTCCTTGGTTGCGGAGTTGAAGCCGAGAAAAAAGAAAATTCTCATTTATTAAGCTATGGCATTATCTTTGGATTAGTGTTGCTAGCTCCATCTCTATTAACAGGTCATATTCAAAGTTTATTTGGTGTACTATTAGGACTATTATTTTCGGTAGTTTCCCCAGGTCTTATTGTCGACTCGTTTTATGCCGCTTATCTCATTCATAAAGATCCAGAATATAAGGAAACGAGGTAACTATTAATGGAACTTACAACGAAAAACTTGACAATTATTAATCAAATCGGTTATGAGACAACGATACCTGAAAAATGGACAAGTGAACAACTTTGTCAAGAGGTATTTAAGTCTTCTCAAAATTTTATTTTCGAAATGTTGGAACAAGGTTTTTACTCTGATGGGCCGGTATATTTTGCTATAAATCCTTTTAAGGCAGGTGAAAGAGGATTTTTCTCAAAGAAAAAAAGCATAACCATCTTTACAACATTTGGAAATGCTTTTCAAAAACTGGGTGAGAATAAATCTTCTATCATTTTTACAGAGCATAAATTAGTAAAAAGTGATGATTATACTCGCCTATCACTTGCGGAATTAGATCAGTATTATAGAGAATTATCTAGTAAATATAACGAGGAACAGTTGGAAAATATTTTAGTTTATCATGTTTTATTTTATCAAGATGATGAATTATTAATCGATGTCTATAGTGAGGTAGTGTAATTATGAGATATAGAGTAGCTGAAGGAGTTGGAAATCGAGATTCTTTCTTTGTTGAAAATGTTGTGAGGAGACGCCAGACTTTTCATTTTAGCGAGATGACGGAACGACTTGATTCTTTTATGCATGCTGTTCAAGCTTTGGGGTTACATCCCAACGATACACTGTTTTATAGCTTGAATAACACGCCATATGATGAGAATGTGGACATAGAATTCTTTTTACCTGTAAAAGAAACCTATGTAGAAAGCGACGAGTTTATTTTCTCATCATATTTTGAAATGAATAATATGATTTTGACAACGGTCGATAATAATTATGAAACTTTAACGGAAGTTGCTTATGCTCGTCTTTTATGGACATTGGAAGCCAATAATAAGGAAATGAATACACCATTTTACCATATCTTACCAGCAGATGGTTCTGGACAAGTCATAGTATTTCTTGGTTACGCTTATTAAATAGGATATTGAAAACTGAATAGTTAATGTAATGTTAGGAAAATAAAATCTAACTTTGAATACGGGTTCGTACATCTTTTTCTCTCATTCTTCAATTGTAATCTTCTTTTACTAGTGAACTACTTGTAAAGCCCAGCTGAATTACCATTCTTTTTTTCATCTTTTGCTTGCTATTGATAGTTACATTTTCATTAAAGCTCTGCGATTTTCAAAACGCCATACATCAAAAATCGGAAACAATATAAAGCTGGTTTTCGTGAGCGGAATAAATCATGTCAATCAATACTAGAAAAAATGTAAACCAGGTAAGATTGATGATCCAGTTGAAACGACTAAAAATATTGGAAAAGCTATCTCAAATACAGCCAACAATGTTATATCATCAATAGGTGGGAACATATCGAATAGGATAAATTCGACAACATCAAGTTTAGGTTGGTTGGGATAGGAGGTTATGATGAAAAAAACACTATTTAATACTTCACTAGAAGAAAGCATGAATCTGGTGACGGATAAGTATATCCAGACATCAATGGAAGATATTAACGAAAAAGGTTACTGGCGAAAAATTATTGGATTTTTTACTGTATTGTTTTTTATGCTATGTATATATTGGATAGGTATTTATACTGACAATCATGCAGGGAGACCTTATTTTATTAAAGCTGCTACTCTAATGTTAATTCCTCTACTCATTGGAATTCTACCAACGTGTTATTATCTTTTGGAGACGCGAAAAATTAAGAATAATCGGGTTTTATCTTACTATTATTTTAATAAGAGTATGTTTGTCATAATGGGGTGTCTTCATATTCAGGGAATTATTTTTAGTATCATTGGAGCTTCCTTAGTTTTGGGAAATATTTTAGGAACTGCAATCTATGTCTTACTATTTTTATTTGCCGGACTTGAGCGCTATCAATGGTTTAAACAAGATGCCTTAAAAGCTCTTTATGGTCAACAGTCTTTCAAGAATCCTCTAGCCCGCTTTTTAGATTATTTTGTGACTTTTTCTAAAAAGTATGGTGGGAAAGTTGTTCTACTTCTCTTTATTCTACGTTTATTTTTACCAGGAGGAGGTGATATTTATCGTAATGATCTATTTAGAACCTTAGGGTTGCTAGGTTTCCCTTTAGTTATGTTATTAGGATTTTATTTTTTAATTGCTTTAGGAGCAGATAATTTCCAAGGTTACTATTTACAAAAATACTTAGAAGATTATCGTCAATTATCTGATTACTCCATTGAAGAATGGTACGGAAAAAAATCCAAAATGTACAAAGAATCGTTGAAAAAATGATATCTTGGATAAGGAGGATACATGCAACTATTTAAATTTAGTTTTGAAGAAAGTGAATATATTGTAGATGAAGCCTATGTTAAGAGAACATATCAGCCGTCTAAAAAGAAACGATTCATAGGAATGTTTTTATTAGCATTGTTACTATATATTGGTTTAGTGATGCTTCCAATGCTTATGCAAATTTTGATGATAAATAATCCTCAAAATTTAAAACTTAATTTTTTAAACATTCCAATCTTAGTTTTAATAGTACTATTTTATAGTAGCTACGTATTTTTATCAGTTAAAAACTTTAGAAGAAATTTTATAAAAAAATATCTAACATATTTTTATATAACTCTTTCTTTAATTGTGCTAATGTTTATTTTTGAAATTGTAGAGCTATCACAATTTCTAGAAGGGGGAGTATTTGTTCCTGTTCTCTCTTTTTCTATCTTTATTATTACAATTTATTATACACAGTATAGGCTTCATAAAGGGATAAAACAGAGTGTAAAAAATAAAGAAATGTTTAATTCAATCGCCTATATTTTATCAGAAAAAGTTGGTATTATTTTATTGATTCTAGGAAGTAGTGGACTCCCTGCATTAATTGCTATTGCCAATATTTATTCAAATGGAAGTGTAAACAGAGGTATAGATGCTATACTGGAACCTTTTATACCGACGATAATCTATTTAGGGGTATATTTTCTGATGATAGAGTCATATAAGGGTTATTATGTAGTCAAGTATTTTGAACAATACCGTGTTAAATTTGACTACTCCATTGAAGAATGGTACGGAAAAAAATCCAAAATGTACAAAGAATCGTTGAAAAAATGATACCTTGGATAAGGAGAATGTATGTAACTATTTAAATTTAGTTTTGAAGAGAGTGGATATATTGTAGATGAAGCCTTTGTTAAACGTTCAATGGAAAAGTCTATCAATAAGCGTTTCTTGGTTTTATTCATTATAGCGTTTCTTGATTATTTCTTGATGAGTTTTTTACCTGTTATTATGGGTATTCAAACAATCAAAGAATATCATTTTATCAATTATCCTTTATTGATAGCAGTTCTTATTATTTATTTAGTTTACATTATATTTTCAATAAGGCATCATCACCGAAATATTTACAAAAAATACTTTAGCTCATGCTATCTAGTTTTAACCCTTTTTATACTTTTCTTCTCTGGTTCAATTGCTATCATTTTTTTGATTTATCAGAAAAATCCAATTGTAGCTATTTTGGATTTGATACTAACAGTAGGTTTTATTATCAATTCTCAAATTAGAATGTTTCAAGGAATAAAATCGAGTGTTCAAAAACATGAAAAATTTAATAGTAGAGCATATCTACTATCAGAAAAAATAGGTTGCATTTTGTTAGTTGTTGGCGGAAGTGGTATTACAGCTCTTTCTGCTATCATCAATATTCGAACAAATGGAGCATCAAATGGTGGAGCAATTGGTACTGCGATTCCAGTTCCTATACTAGGAACAATTTTAGGAGCTGCGGCAGGGGCAGTAGTCGGATTTGCTGTCGGTGGAGTCATTTCACTAGCAAAATGTGTAAATCCAGATTTTGCAAGTGATGCTAAAGAATTTGCTTATACAGTATATGATAATACTACAGAGAAAATAAAAAAAGTAGGTAAAGTAGTAGCTTCTTCAGCATCTGAAACGGTGAAAACAGTTTTAAATTATATTAGTGGTATAGGTAAAGCAATAGATTTTGGAGGGTGACAATGAAGAAAAATATATTTAACGCTAAATTTGAAGATAGTCTAAATTTACATGATGATGCGATAATTTCATTCGCTTTAAATAACTTCTTAAAAGAAGTTGAAACAGAAGAGAAAATGGCACTTAGAGGAACGTTAAAATCAACCATTTGGGTAATTATTTTAGCAATCATCTGTGTTTTCGGTTTAAATTTATTGCCTGCTTTTTTATCGGATTTAATATTTAGAAGCGGTAGTTTTAACGATTTCTTAGTACCACCTGCTACTAACTTTATGACATATAAGCTTTATTATATTTTTGCTATCGTATGGTTAGGAGTAGTCTTTTTGGGAAAATTATTAAATCAACGTTTCATTTTGGGATATCGAGGGCATTTTCATATATTTGTGACAGATATCTTATGGTTCTTGATTGAGGTTAATTTATTTTTTATAACATTTATTTTTCCAACTTTGGGCAAATTAAATGCAATACTATTTTCTGCGCTGAATGTTTTTATATTTATTTTGCTATTTTATTTTAGGTATCAATCAATAAAAAAATGTTTGTATGGTGATGCTGAAAAGGAGTCAAAAAGTGTTCGTGTCTTAGGGGAAGGACTTCAATTTCTGAAAAAATACGGTGGATTTATTATATTCATTCTAGCTTTTACTAGCTTCTTTCTGAGAAATAGAACTATGGAGCTATCAGATAATATCACTTTTTTAAGCTTTTTAGTTCTTTTTTTAGCCTTAAATAGTATCGTTGCAGTATTTGAAATCTATTTGATATTCCCTTACCTACTAACTGGTTATTATAAACTAAAGTACCCAGAAGAATACCGAAATTGGGAAGGTAAGACTAAAACTGAGTTTTACGGTAATTCTTATTTGAAAAAACACAAGGAGTTAACAGAAAATGAATAAATCAAAAGAATTATTAACCACTAGGAAGTATTGTTTATCTTGAAGAGGAAACACAAAAGTTAGTTATTGTTGGTCGTGGGGCTATTTTTGAAGATCCTGATACCAAGGAGCAGGTCTTTGTGGGCTATATGGGAGTTCTCTACCCCGTAGGATTGCAAACAAATTCAACGTTATTTTTCCAACATGAAAATATTGATGAAGTTGTTTTTGAGGGCTATCATGATGATGAAGAAGATAGATTTTTAAAAGTTTATCATGAGTGGGAAGAAAACTTGGAAATTCCACGAAAGCAGATTGACTAATTGATTTTAAGGCACTTTTGCATCTTTGTCTCTCATTCTTTAATTGTAATCTTCTTTTACTAGTAAATTATTTGTAAAGTACAGCTGAATTACCATTCTTTTTTTCATCTTTTGCTTGCTATTATCAATGGTGTAGAAGGAATCTGGATAAGGAAAATTACAAATGGGTAAAGTAATGATATAATCAAGTCGTATAAGTATATTCTAGTCACTGAAGATGGAGAAAAACCAAGCATCATACTAGATGGAGGAATCAGAATGAAAAAATTTAGTGACCCAAGATGGAACGATACAACGATTCCTGAAGTTGTCGGCATTCGAGAACTTACAGAAGAAGAAAAAGAGCGAGAAAAAGCATTTAATGAACAATTTGAAAAATGGTTAAAAGATAGGTACCCAAAACAACAAGCAAAGAAAAAACAAGAGGATTAACATGTAAATGAAAAATCTAATTGGCAAGGATTCTTATGCTTAAAATTAGGAAAATAGTCTATGCAGCGATAAAACTAAGAAGCGCTTAAGCTATTTATCAAAATGGGCTGACCCATTAGTCCCTTTTGAATCCAAAAATCGAAGGCACCCTTGAAAGATGTCTTCGATTTTTTTGTTTTTTGGATGAAATATAGAGGATTTCCCCCTATATTTGGTTTTGTATGATTATTTTTCCCTCATATTTCCTTACTCTAGTTACTAATTTCCTAAAATTGTGCGCAAGAAATACAAGTCCCATTTCCTTAAAAATTTTTTCAGCTCCTCGGACATGGAATCTTCTAAAATTCATATTTTGTTTAATATTCCCAAAAACAGTTTCGACATCTGTCTTTCGCTGCGCATAGTATAAGGCTGTTTCTTTGCTTTCTATCTTTTCTTTCGCTTTTATTTTTATATATTCCCAGGTTGGATTGATATTCAAACGTCGATTTTTTCCTTCTTTTGCTTTGGTACATTTCTCTCTCAATGGACATCCTGTACAATCTTCACATTCATAGATTTTGAAGTTTCGAATAAATCCATTTCTATCTTTACGTTGTGAATAATGTGAGAACACTACTCTTTTCTGATTGGGACATATATAGTAATCATCCAACTCATTGTAAGGCCAATTATCTCGATGAAACTGATTTTGTTTATGGGCGCGTTTCTTCTCTTTTAAGTATCCTTGATGGGGGATAATTGGTGTAGATTCTGTTTCGTCTAACACATAACAATAATTTTCTTCACTTGCATAACCAGCATCTGCGACAATATTTTCTGGTAAACCTACTTTTGATTCAATCTTTTCAAGAAATGGGATAAATGTTCGTGTGTCTGTTGGATTTGGATAACAATCATAAGCAAGAGCAAATTGATTTTCTGTCGCAAGTTGAATATTATAACCGGGTTTTAGTTGACCATTAAGCATGTGATCTTCTTTCATTCGCATAAAAGTAGCGTCATAATCTGTCTTTGAGAAACTATTACGCACCCACATAATCACCAATTGTTCTTCGTAGCGCATTTTTCTTTGGACGAAATCATCAAATTGCTTTTTCTGCTTATGAACTTCAGATTTTTCTTTACGAAGTAATTTTCGTTCTTCTACCGTTTCGGTTTGGTCAATCGCTTCAATTAATTGTTCTTCCTTTTCTTCCAAAGATTGACGAATCCTTTCAATCTCTTCTATGGAAAGTTCATCCTTTAAATCATCTATTAACTCAGGTAAGATTTTTGTTTCCACCATTTGTTGGTAGTTTTCAAGGGCTTTTTGATCAAGGTTATCCTTATACTTTAAAATACTTTTTTTCCAAACAAAAGAGTATTTATTCGCATCCGCTTCAATTTTTGTACCATCTATGTATAAAGCACTCCCGCTGATTAAGCCACTTTGAACCAGTAGCTCACGAAATTGAATAAACGAATGGTCTAGAATATCGTTCATAATCGGATGAACGCGAAAACGATTAATGGTACGAAAGTTAGGGATTTGGTCTTGAGATAAGTAGCGCATCCGAATACTATCTATCAACATATTTTGTATTTGGCGGCCGGAATAAACACCTTGAATATAGGCACAAAGAATAACAGAAAGTAACATACGAGGGTGATATTGAGGTCTACCCATAGATTGATAATAAGGAAGGAAGACTGCATCGGGAATAGAGTCAACAAACTGCACAATGGCATGAGCGAAATCATTTTTTTCTAATTTAATTTCAAGATCTATAGGCAAACAAACTTGTTTTATGTTATAATTTTGATACATGATAAAGCACCTCTCTTAAATGGATTAGTCACCTATATTATAGCAGAGTGTGCTTTATTTTTGTATTCACTTTCAAAAGATAAATAGAGGTCTTTCCACTACTATCTAAATGGAAAGACCTCTATTTTTTCATTTAGGAGCTACTTTTGGGTCAGCCCCTTAACTTCAATATCCAAATGATATATTTATCTAAAAAGGTAGAGTTTTTATTGATTTGTAGCTCAATGTAATGAATTTCGAAAAATCAAAAATCGCTTCAAATCAATATTTTGACGTCTATTGACGTGTACTGAAACCCTTACTTAACCTCTGTAAAAATTAACTTCTACACCTATAAAGCTTATTCTTGCAGACTTTATAACAGTCTAAGAAAAAAAGGTAGAGAAAAAGGTAGAGATTCATACAGTATCTAGATTTTCCAAAAATTCTTTATAAACTTAAAACCTAGTTTGGAAAGTATGGTTTTCAGTCGGACTAAATACAGCGTATTATCAAGGTTTTTCAGGACGATATCTACTGATTAATTTCATAAAATTTGAATCAATAGATTATAAATAGGGGTATAGTTTTTGTGGACACGAATTGGTAAACTAATAAAAATCAGCTCCAATATTGAATTCAACTTTTCTATAATTTAGCGATTTCGAAAATATCCAAATTTTGATAATGCAAAAATTTTTTTATAAATGTATTGACAACGATTTCAAAAGGAGGTATCATCATTATGCAAGGTGTTATCGTAATAAGAGCATTACTTGTTAAAAAATTTAGGGTGTAATGAAAAGCAATACCTAACAGACGCTATTAAGCTGTTTTTGTTGGGTATTTTATTTTTATTATCTGAAAGGATTACAATGACATACACAATTACTAGCATACTCAATAATAGTGCACTGACTGCTGTTGATACAAATGGCAGTGAGTATGTACTGATTGGAAGAGGCATTTCATTCGGAAAAACTATTGACGAAACTGTTGATGAAACGAAGATTGAACGTCAATTTGGTAATGCAAATGAAGAATCAAAAAAAAATTACCATCTGTTGAAACTTATTGAGGATATTCCAGAGGAATATTTTGAATTAGCAAACGTTATAATTCGTTATGCCACCAAAAAATTGAATATTCAGTTAAATACTTCTGCGTATATCAATATGGCTGATCATATCAATAATTCAATTGAGCGTTACTATGATGATATTCAATTAAATTTCAGTTTACTAGACGAAGTCAGAGCTTTTTACCCTAAAGAGTATAAAGTAGCAGAATGGATTGTTGATTTTCTTAATGCTCAGATAGATATTGATTTATCAGAAGATGAAATTGGCTTTATTGCAATGCATCTAATTAATGCCGGAGGGGATGATTTTCAGCAGGTATCTCAAGTAAAGAAAGTTCTAGAATTAACTCGCTTAATCTCTAAACAGGTATTGGAGTTATTACCTGATACTGATGTTGGGTCCTTGGACTATAGCAGATTTCTTACACATTTAAAATATTTTGGGATTCGCTACTTTGGTAAGGAGCAGTCTAAGAGAGATGAAGTAGAAATTCTACTGAAAACTGATAAATCAGTTGAAATCGATGATATTATTAATAAAATTGAACATCTATTGGTTGAGTACTATAACAAATCTTTAGATCAGCATGAGAAATCATATCTAAAACTACATTTAAATCGCATTATTTATTAGGAGTGTTACAGTAAGGCTGGCAAAATCCAACAAAATCAATTTTGATTTGTTGGATTTTTTTGTTAATAAGAAAGGAAAATATTATGAGACATTCAGAACTTACAAAATCAATTATTACAGAAATTGGCGGCTCAAATAATGTTTCTTCACTTGAGCATTGTTCAACACGCTTACGTTTTCAGCTGAAAAATCTTGAGTTAGTAAAAAAAGATAATTTAAAAGCTATTAAAGGCGTAGCTGGGGTTAAAGACCAACAAGGTGGAATTCAAGTCATTATAGGGCAACATGTTGATGAGGTATATGATGATATTATGGAACAATATACTTTTACTGAAGAGCAGGTATCACATCAACCTCAAAAGGATCAGAGTATAAAGAGTAATCCTATTGTCAAAGTGATGAATACTTTAGCTGATTGCTTTGTACCATTGATTCCAGCGCTTATAGCTGCGGGTCTTATGTCTGCAGTAGTTTCAATGATTAGTTCATTCAAATTGATGGATCCAGAGAGTACGACATTTCGGCTGTTAGAACTGATTGCCGATGGACCACTTTACTTTATCGCATTTATGGTTGCTAATAGCAGTGCAAAACGTTTTAATGTTAACCCATACATTGCAATGAGTGTTGTGGCAACATTTATGATGCCCGAGTTGTCTGGATTGGTAGAAGAAGGAAGTAAATATTTCTCATTTTTCGGACTTCCATTCCGTTTAGTTACTTATTCAAATTCAATTGTGCCAATTATTTTAACAGTACTTGCTCAAGTTCATGTTGAGAGAGTCATGAAGAAAGTAATTCCAAAAATGTTTGCTACTTTCTTAGAGCCGCTATTGACCTATTTTGTATTAGCTGTGTTGACTCTTGGTATTTTTGGTCCTATTGCATCATATATTAGTGATGGACTTGCGTTTTTGATGAATTCAGTTGTTGGTCAATATACATGGTTAGTTTGTGGAATTCTTGGAGCAAGTTTAATCCTGTTGATTTCTACAGGATTGCACTATAGCTTGATGCCAATCATTATTGCAAACTTTACAATGGTCGGACATGATACTTTCTGGGCAGGTCCATCCTTCTGTGCGAATTTGGCACTTGCAGGTGCAGTACTAGCTTATGGATTTAAAACAAAAAATAGCAATAATAAACAAGTATCAATTGCAACTGGTCTGACAGCATTACTTGGTATTACAGAACCTGCTATTTATGGTGTTGCATTTGTTAATCGTAAAGTCTTGCTAGCAACAATTATTGCTGGTGGTGTTGGAGGTTTCTTATCAGGTTTGCTAGGAGTTAACTCATATGGCATGTCTCCGGCTGGTTTACCATCAATTCCAGTATTGGCAGGTCCTACGTTTGTTAATGCTATTATCTCTATTTCAGTATCGTTTATTTTAGCATTTATTATTTCATACATAATTACAGATAAGGAGGTGGAAAAATGAGACAATTATTATGGGGGGTAGCTTCAGCAGCAAATCAGATTGAAGGAGCCTATGATGTTGATGGGAAGGGACTGTCAACTGCAGATGTATTGCCTGGTGCAAAAGATAGGCATAAATATATTTTCAATCCCAAGGAAATGATAGATAAATCATTTGATTATTATCCTTCTTATAAGGGGGTAGATTTCTATCATAGATATAAGGAAGATATTGCTTTATACGCAGAGCTAGGGATTACTTGTTACCGTATGAGTATTGCTTGGTCTCGAATTTTTCCAAAAGGCGATGAAGTCACACCCAACGAGGCTGGTTTAAGTTTTTATGATGATGTTTTTGATGAATGTTTAAAATTTGGCATTGAACCTATTGTAACATTGTCTCACTTTGAAGTTCCACTACATTTAGTTAAACAGTATAATGGATGGGCAGATAAGAGATTAATAGCCTTTTTTGAAAGGTACTGCAAAGTTGTTTTCGAACGTTACCGTGATAAAGTTAAATACTGGTTGACATTCAATGAGGTAAATTCAGCAACTAAACTTCATTTTCATAGTGGTGCAACAATTCCTGAGAAAGACACAAATTTAGAGGAACTGGGCTATCAACTGCTTCATAATCAAGCAGTAGCTGCGTCCAAAGCCAATAAATTGTGTCATGAAATTTGTCCTAAAGCCAAGATTGGATGTATGGTTCAATATTCTCCAGTTTATCCTTATTCTGCACACCCAGAGGATGTTTTGGAAGCTAATAATTTTGAACGTGATAGAGAACTATTTGCTTTGGATTTATTTGTCAAAGGGAAATATCCTTTCTATAGTAAACGGTTGTTTAAAGAAAAAAATATTAACCTCGACATAACGCAAGAAGAGCTTTCTCTACTTGTGGAATTTCCAGCTGATTTTATTTCATTTTCATACTATATGAGTTTGTCCTATGGAAGAAAAGAGATAATTACTGAGCTGACGAATGGAAATATTTTTTCGGGATTAAAAAATCCTCATTTACAGTCATCAGAGTGGGGGTGGCAAATCGATCCGGTTGGACTCAGATTTGCTCTTAATCGATTGTATGAACTATATCAAGTTCCATTGTTTATAGTTGAAAACGGGATAGGTGTAACAGAAGAACTTATGGATGGGACAGTTGATGATGATTATCGTATTGAATATCTTAGACAGCACATTGAACAGCTTGAAGAGGCAGTTTCGGATGGAGTAGATGTCATAGGATACTGTATGTGGGCTGGTACTGATTTGATTAGTAACTCAACTGGAGAGATGAGAAAACGTTATGGGCTTATCTATGTTGATACTGATGATAATGGAAATGGAACGTATAATCGTTATAAGAAAAAAAGTTATTATTGGTATCAAGCATTTATCAATGATTATTTAACAAGGGAGAAATAGATGGAAAATATTATTAAGGCACCAGTTTCTGGATTTATTCAAGATATTACCGCTTGCAGCGACTCAGTCTTTGCAGAGAAAATGTTAGGTGATGGTGTTATTATTAGGCCATCACAAAACCAAATTTTTTCTCCTATAACTGGGAAAGTGACCCAATTTTCTGATACCAAACACGCCATTACCATTCAATCAGATGATGGATTAACGATTTTACTTCATATCGGCATCGATACTGTTGAACTCAAAGGGGAAGGATTTAGCTCTTTTGTTGTGTTAGGGCAAGATGTAAAAGCTGGAAGTTTATTGCTAGATTTTGACAGAGACTTGATTTCAGAGAGAGGGTATGAGGATACGGTCATTTTAATCAATTTATCTTCAGATTCTTCTATTACAAAATTGCAATTAGAAAACGAAGTTTCTGTTCAAAGCGAGATAATAAAAATTATTTTCTAAACTATATAAACGAAAAAAGGAGTAGGTTCATATTTGAATTGAGGTGACCCCCAAAAGTTAGACTTTTTTACGAGACGACTCCGGTCGTCTCGTTTTCATTATGCAGCTAAAAGATGGAGCCTATATTGAACAGGACTCATCCATCCTAACTTTTCTTTTATTCGTTGTTCATTATAATACTTTATAAATCGTTCTATTTCCATTTTTAATTCCTCATAGCTATAGTAAGTAACGCCATAGTATATCTCTTGCTTAAGCAGACCGAAGAAATTCTCCATTACGGAATTATCTAGACAGTTGCCCTTTCGAGACATGCTTTGAAATATTCGTTCTTCTTTTAGCCTTTGAGAGTATGCCTTCATCTGGTATGCCCAACCCTGGTCAGAATGGAATGTTCGTCTATAAGGGCAGTCTGAAGTGATTTCAATGGCTTTATCCAAGGCATTCATTACATTCTTTGCTGAAGGTTTCTTATCGATGCTGTAACTTAGTATTTCTCCATTACACATATCCATAAATGGATCTAAATACAGCTTATGCATTGTCATATGTCCTTTGACATCAACTTCATAATACTTAAATTCAGTCGTATCCGTTGTGATTTTTTGATGGGGTATGTGCGTATTAAAGCGTCTGCGAATTCTGTTGGGTGCAATGGTACCAATCCTGCCCTTATAGGAACTATATTTCCTACTTTTGCGTGTGTAGGATGTCACCTGCAAGCCAAGTTTTTGAACTATTCGCTGAACCTTCTTTTTGTTGATGAGATATCCTTGATTATGAAGCTCTCCATGTATTCTACGATATCCGTAATCCTTATTATTCTTACGGATTTCTTGGATTTTTTCTTCAAGTTCTTTGTCAGGATTTTCTCTATCAAATCGTTTTTGCCAATACATATATGTTGCTTTAGGCATGCCTGTATAAGAGAGAAGGTCTTTTAGTTTGAATTCTCGTCGGAGACTGTTGATGACGAGTGCCGTTCTCTCATTTTTTCCTCGTCCTCTAAACGCAGCCTCCTCAGTTCTTTTAAAAAGGCATTCTCAATTCTCAATTTAAGAAGTTCATCTTCTAGCTCTTTTACATGTTCTGCACTTGTATCAACAGAAGATTCTTCAACTGGTTTGTTTTGTGTATTGCCATTAGTTGTATTCAATGTTTTCTTTCGTCCCTTCTTGCGTGGTCTTAGGGCATCAGGACCAGCTGCACGAAAGCGACTCACCCAATTTGTGATCATACTTGGATTAGTAATTCCTTCTTGCAGAGCTAAATCTTGATATGAGATTTCACTTGATAAATATAACTCTACTATAGAAAGCTTCTTTTCAAAAGAATAAAAATCTTTTTTTCTAGAACGTTTTAATCCTTCATCACCAAATGCATTGTAATTATCCACCCATAGTTTAACTTTATTATCAGATGGAATGCCGAACTTATTTGCAAGATAAGTATAACCACCTTCGCCATTAAGATAAGCATTTACAACTTGCTTTTTAAACTCAAAAGAATATTTGGACATAAAAATACCGACCTCCAATTGTTAGATTTTATGGTCTAACTTTTGGGGGTCGGTACAAATCTACTCCTTTTTACTCGTAATGATTCTTTGTCACAGATGAAATATGCTAGAAGTAGACTTGCACGTATAATTGTAGAACTACTAAGAACCCAATTAAACAAGGCTGAAGAAAGAGGAAAACCGAATCTGAATCTAATATTTTTATATAATACACCTTTTTGTGAACTAGCCAAGACTGGAGGTGCGATAGATTTATCTATGGTAGAAGGCATTTTAACTATCGTAAAGGGAAAACTATCCCGTGGATTAACTCAGACTTTTTCAGCATACCTTCAAAAATGTCAACGTGAAAAAGTTAGAATCGAATAGAAATAAGTCAATAACCTCAAAATGGTTAACTCCAAAATAAGATATTCCAAAGCATATCTTTGTAAAATAACATGACCGATAAAATTAGTAATAAGTTTTAACATGGGAGCAGTTGGTGTCATACATATAATACTAAATAAACTTCAAAAATTCTGATATTAACCAGTTAGCCATTTTCTAGCACAAATTGATTTTACAACTTCTTTTGTAAGATTATTTATCGTCTCACACAAACGATCTATCACATGTTCTAACGTTAGGAATACCTTGTTCGCAAAACCTTTTTCACGTATTTCTTTCCATATCTGCTCAATAGGATTTAGTTCCGGAGTATATGGCGGAATAAACATTAATTCAATGTTTTCGGGGATTTCTAACGTTTTGGATTTATGTCAAACTGCGTTATCCATGATTAAAATCAAATAATCGTCTTTGTACTGTTGGGACAGCCTTCTTAAAAACTCGTTCATCCAATCTGTATTACAATTTCCAGCCACAATAAAGAAACTGTCACCGCTAATCGGATTAACCGCACCATAACAGTATCTATACTCTCTCACTCGATGACACGGGACTATAGGTCGTTTCCCCTTGACGCTCCAACATCTTCTAGGACGGTTGATACGACCAAAGCCTGCTTCATCTTGATACATCACGCGTACATGTTTATATTTTGAAGATTTACGAAAGCGTTTTTTCTGAGATTGAAATCTTAAGTTAATTTTTTTGACGACTCTTGAACAGACTCGTCTGCGGCCTTTGGATGTTTAGGTCTAGGTGTTTGTATAGACCATCCATGGCGTTTTAATAATCTCCAAAACCCTGAATAGGTCATTTCTACTTCATAGGTTTCGAGAAATAAGTGATACAATTCCTTAGCAGTTTTAATTTTATCTTCTTGTGCGGAGGCTAATTGTTCTTGTAAGAATTTTTCCTCCTCTTCTAAACTAATTCGATTACTTCTGCGTCCGCCACGCTTCTCAGTTGTAATGTATTCAATGCCTTCATTTAAATAATTTAATACGTTTTTTCTAATACTCACTTGAGAAAGACCGGTAATTTCAATGATTTGAGAGACTGGATATCCCTGTGCACGTAAAAGAACTGATTGTATTGTTTTAAAGAATTTTTTATTTTCTGTTAGCTTTAATGCTTGTTTTAATTCGTTAATTTGATTTTCTGTGAAATTATATTTTACTCTACCCATATTGTTATTGTATCAAAATTTATGCTCTCAAACAAGTATAAGTATTTAGTGAAATATAAAAAAGAGCACTTCACATTGTAAAGTGCTTCTTTTCATCATCTGCATGTTCTACTTAAATTTTATTATCTAAAAAATGTAGAGTTTCAATTAACTTGTAATGCAATGTAATGAAAGTTCATCTTTCAAAAATTGCTTCAAATCAAGGTTTATAAAGTCTTGTGACGTGTACTGAACTCTTACTTCACTTCTGTAAAAACTAAATAAGGTAAATTTTTGATATTCTGGTTCGATTTTTGCTTATTTTTTATGAAAGTTTACCTTATTTTAATGAAACTGATTGAAATTAGTTAAAATTTTATTTTTTGAAAAGTTATGAAAACGTTGATTTTAAAGTACTTTGAAATTAGATGAAATAAGTGGTGCCCCAACCAGGTCTTAAGAAAGCTCGTAAAGCTTCTCAATTCTCAAAACGTTAATGTTGGAATCGTTGCGAATTTATTCGCTTACGAGTCCAATATGGGACGGAGATTTTTCAAAAGTCGAGTACCATACTTACAACGTTTCAAGGCACTTTGCAGTTTTGCAAGGTGTCTTTTTTTGACTTTTGACCAAGACTTTGACCAAGGGTGTAGAAGGAACATGGATAAGGAAAATTACAAATGGGTAAAGTAATGATATAATCAAGTCGTATAAGTATATTCTAGTCACTGAAGATGGAGAAAAACCAAGCATCATACTAGAAGGAGGAATCAGAATGAAAAAATTTAGTGACCCAAGATGGAACAATACAACGATTCCTGAAGTTGTCGGCACTCGAGAAGTTACAGAAGAAGAAAAAGAGCGAGAAAAAGCATTTAATGAACAATTTAAAAAATGGTTAAAAGATAGGTACTCAAAACAACAAGCAAAGAAAAAACAAGAGGATTAGCATGTAAATGAAAAATCTAATTGGCAAGGATTCTTATGCTTAAAATTAGGAAAATAGTCTATGCAGCGATAAAACTAAGAAGCGCTTAAACTATTTATCAAAATGGGCGATATCGCCTTTTATGCTTTTTGTTATTAATTATAATCAAGTAATCGTGAACGGAATTGTAACAAAGAGATTTGGATTAACTATTCCAAAGAAATCGTGGTGATTGAAGATGTTAGTGGATAAAGAAAGGTTTATGCTGGTAGAAGAAGAACTTCGTAAGCAAGGGGTATTAGCTAGATTTGAAGCTGAAAATGGCAAGATTCTCGGACATATGATGATTACTTTTATAGAAATACCACCGGAAATTGAGATAGAATCGTTTAGTGGTAGTGTGCGTGCTTTTGGCGCTTCCTTTGATTTCTATGATATGATAATAGGAATTGCAATTGATCTGGCTACCGGAAAACCAGTTTCTAAAGCTTGGCTAACTCCACAGGTAGACAGCGCTGTTGAACCATCAGAAGAATGGCTAGAATTTTTTTTGAAAACGTTATTTGAAAGGCTTGCTGAGGATGGAATCGGGATGCCAATCTATTGTTTTGTAAATGATCATAGTGATATTACTATCGTTCCAACAATTAATGAATAAAGAAAAACCTCTTTATCCATTCTGCAAATCATGCAGGTAGATAAAGGGGTCTTTTTTAACGCATGCGTTTTTTCATGACTTTGTCTAAAGCGACGACAATGGTTGTATAAATAACAATCTCACCTAAAACAGGCAAGACAAAAGGAACCGTTCCGGCCATTAGCGCAGCTTTGACAGGCATGCCAGCAATAAATGGTAGGCATAGCCATAGGGAGCCTAAAACAAGGTAGATAAGGCTTGCTACTGTATTGGCAATGAAAACATTTCGCCAATTTTTTTCGCGGTTTTTAAGAAAGAGTGCAGTTAATACGGCATAAACTAAGAAGGCTGGTAGATAGCCACCACTAGGGGTTAAAAAGGCGCTCGCACCTCCATAGAAACCAGCGAATACCGGTAAACCGACTGAGCCTAAAAATAGGTAAGCTAGAATCGTTACACCTGCCCAAAGTGGACTGAGTAGGCTACCAATCATTCCCACACCTAGTGGTTGTAAGGTTAGTGGAATCATGGGTAAAGGAATGGTGATTTGGGCACAAATGATTAATAAGGCCAAAAGAATGGCTGCAAAAGCTAAATGAAAATTTCGTCTTTGTGATTGCATTGAAAGAGACACTCCTTTTTGTTTTTTCAAAAATGAGTATAGCACAGTGAAAAATGAATGCTCAAAGAATATGCTTGTGATAAATAGTTATTTATTTCGTAAATTATTGTAAATTACATCCTTTCAAAAGAGCGTTTATTTTTCAGTTTTTATCCTAATTGAAGCAGGAGTTGTTCTTTTATCTAATGCTTGTGCAGGATCATTTAGGGGGTGGTTTTGCTTCGTTTTTCACAAACGAATTGTTTATAAAAAGAGAACAAACATAGACAAATACTTGAAAAAAAACTATGATAAAAGCATTAAGATAAAGGCGGGGATTACATGTTTGAACTATCTATTTTGATGATGGAGCGCGTTGGTTTGATGATTTTAATGGCTTTTATGCTAGTAAATATCCCCTATTTTAAACAATTATTGCTCGATCGTCAGTCTTTTAAGGCTAGATTGTCTTTGGTTTTCATTTTTGGCTTTTTTGCAATTATTTCTAATTTTACTGGTATTGAGATTACTAAAAATACGATTTTGCCAGCCAATTTTTTGACCTCGATTAGTAATCATGCGGCGATTGCCAATACGCGGACATTGGTTATTACGGTAGCTGGCTTAGTAGGTGGACCGATTGTGGGGGCAATTGTTGGTTTAGTGGCTGGCTTTCATCGCTTGCTACAAGGCAATATTGCAGCCTTTTTTTACGTGCCTTCTTCTATTTTAATTGGCGCATTGACCGGTTATTTAGGCAGTAAGCTAAAAAAAAGGCAGCATGCGTTTGTTTCGACTGTTGATGCGACGATTATCGCGGCTGTGATGGAAATGATTCAAATGCTATTTATTCTAGTATTTAGCGATTCATTCGCAAGTGGTTTTACGCTGATTCGTTTTATCGGTTTGCCGATGATTTTATTAAATAGTGTCGGGACTTTTACCTTTATGTCCATGCTATCGATTACTTTGCAGCAAGAGGAGCAGGCTAAGGCGGTGCAGACTCATGATGTTTTAGAATTAGCTGCGCAAACGCTGCCCTATTTTCGTGAAGGGCTGCATCAAGAATCTTGTCGAAAAGTGGCCAGTATTATTCAGCGTTATACTAAGGTGAGTGCGATTAGTATTACGGATACGCATCAAATTTTAGCGCATGTGGGGATGGGGTGCGATCATCATATTCCAGAAATTGAGGTCATTACCGAGCTGTCTAAACGTGTATTAAAAACAGGTCAGTTAACCATTGCGCGTAGTAAAGCAGAGGTTGGTTGTTCGCATCCGGATTGTCCTTTGCAAGCAGCGATTGTGATTCCTTTGTTTTCTAAAAAACAAATTGTTGGTACGTTGAAGATGTATTTTGATAATCCTGATGATTTAACGCATGTTGAAGAGCAATTAGCAGAAGGCTTGGCGTTGATTTTTTCTACGCAAATCGAGCTAGGCGAAGCCGAAGTGCAATCTAAGCTGTTAAAAGAAGCGGAGATTAAATCATTACAAGCTCAGGTTAATCCGCATTTCTTCTTCAATGCGATCAATACGATTTCGGCCTTGATGCGTAAGGATGCGAATAAAGCACGAGAATTATTGCTCCAGCTAAGTAAGTATTTTCGTGGGAACTTGCAAGGGGCAATTGCTACGACAATAGGGGTAAAGCAGGAATTAGATCAAGTAAAGGCTTATTTGTCCTTAGAGCAAGCCAGATTTCCCAATCGCTATCATGTGGTTTTTGATGTCGAGCCAGAAGCTTTAGCGTATAGCTTGCCTCCTTATGCGATTCAAGTGTTGGTTGAAAATACGATTAAGCACGGATTTAAAAATCGTAAAGAGGATAATCAGGTTTATGTGCAAGTTCATTTAGAAGAAGGGCAACTAATGATCGATGTCTATGATAATGGGGAGGGAATCCCTGAGGAACGTTTGCAGCTGTTAGGCAAACAGGTGGTTGATTCGGAAAAAGGAACGGGCACGGCTTTAGATAATTTAGCGCGAAGGATTCATACGCTTTATGGCGAGGCCGGTCAATTTTTTATTGAAAATAATGTAGAAGGTGGGAGTCATGTCGCTTTGACTTTACCATTAGCGATAAAGGAGTGAATGAGTCATGCATGTATTAATTGTCGATGATGAACCGTTAGCTAGAGAGGAATTAGCTTATCTAGTCAAGCAGCATCCAGCTATTACTAGTGTTGAACAGGCTGAGTCAGTTGAGCAGGCGATTGCTAAAATGCTAGATCAAAAACCGGATATTCTATTTTTAGATATTCATTTAACTGGCGAAAGTGGTTTTGACTTAGCAGAAAAATTAGTGCATTTAAAAAAGGCGCCCTACCTAGTTTTTGCGACAGCTTATGATCAATATGCACTAAAGGCCTTTCAAGTCAATGCAAAGGATTATATTTTAAAGCCTTTTGATCAAGAACAGATTAGCCAAGTAATTGAAAAAGCGATTAAACAAGGAGTTCCAAGCAAGCCACCTAAAGAGCAGCCGACTATTCTAAAGCAAGGTGAGGAGCAGTATGAGGCGATAGCGATTCAAGGGGATGATCGCATTTATATGGTTTCGCCTAAGGATATCTATTGTGTTTGGGTCGAGGAGAAGACCTTAAGTATTTGTACGGAAAATCAAGTGTATGAGATGATTGGTCGCTTAAATCAGCTTGAACAAAAATTACCCAAGGAGCTTTTTATCAAAACCCACCGGAGCTATTTGCTTAATCGTAAAAAGGTTCAAGAGATTCAGCCGTGGTTCAATCATACCTTGCAAGTCATCTTAACGAATGGGCAACGTGTACCGGTTAGCCGCTCTTTTGTGAAGGATTTTAAAGAAAAATTTGGTATTTAAGGCAAGAAAAGCTGCATTTTAGATGCTTAGGGCATTTGAGGTGCAGTTTTTTGCATTTCGTGTCTAACTTAGGCTGTTTAATGTTGAAAACGCTTTTTATTTTATTTTTGTGCCTATAATAAAGACAAGAAAACGATCAAGGGAGTGTTCAATATGAACAAGAAAGAATATTCATTTTGCCAACAAGCGATTATCTTTGCAATAATTATCTTTATTTCTAAGCTGATTGTCGGTGTCTTACCGATTCCTATTCCTTCATCAGTTGTGGGGATGATTTTATTATTTGTCGCGTTATGTGCAGGAATTGTTAAGCTAGAGCAGGTCGAAGGTTTGAGTAATAGCTTATCGAAAGTGATTACCTTCTTGTTTGTCCCTTCAGGTATTTCATTAGTTGATTCATTAGATTTGATGAAAAATTATGGTGTGCAAATTGTTTTAGTGATTTGTGTGGCAACCTTAGCTTTATTGGTCATTACTGGCTGGTCAGGAATGCTGTTGTTAAAATTGCGCAGTGCCCACAAGCTTCATTTGCCTCAATGGTTATCTGCTAAACGTCCAATTAACAATAAAGGAGAGGTAAGATTATGAACGCATATGTCGGTATTATCATTTCATTAATTGTCTTTGAAATAGGTGTCTTTTTATTTAAGAAAAGTAAAGGTTTCTTCTTATTTACTCCGTTATTTGTGGCGATGGTGCTAGGGGTAATCGTATTAAAGGTTACGGGTATTTCTTATAAGGAATACAATGAAGGAGGTCAATATATCAGCTTCTTTTTAGAACCGGCGACCGTGGCTTTTGCGATTCCGCTTTATAAAAAACGCGAGGTATTGAAAAAATACTGGCTTGAAATTTTCTTAGCCTTAACCATCGGCTCAATTGGTTCTTTGTTTAGTGTGGTAATGGTGGGTAAATTGATTCATATGCATCCAGCGATTATTGCTTCGTTATTACCACAAGCAGCCACCACAGCGATTGCCGTTCCGCTTTCACAATCTATTGGCGGTGTGGCTTCGATTACTGCCTTTACTGTCATTTTTAATGGGGTATTGACCTATGCTTTAGGGAAAATGGCGGTTCGATATTTTAGAATCAATGAAGAGATTTCACGTGGTTTGGCTTTAGGTTCAGCAGGTCATGCACTTGGGGTGGCCGTAAGTATGGAATTAGGTGAAACCGAAACAGCGATGGCTAGTATTGCGGTAGTTATTGTTGGTTTAGTGACTGTTTTAGTGGTACCTGTTTTTGCCGCTTTTATAGGTATTTAGATTTTATTTAAACTAATCTGTTTTTTGGCTAAAGTGAAAAATCTTGCTATAATAATAGAAAAAGCAAGATGGTGGTGTTGAGATGTTTAAACAAAATAAACGATTTATGACTATTGTTACAGTTTTGGTTTTATTGATTATTTTAGTACCTATTGTTGGTATGTTATGGGCTAAGCATGAAACGGCATCTGTTCAATCAACCGTTTCTTCGACGAGTCAAACATCGGCTAAAAGTACTAAAGCAACTAAGAAAAAGACCAAAAGCTCGACTACTTCAACCCAGTCTGCTGCGGCCACAGAAAAAACAAATTCGTCGGTAGCAACCAATCCTTGGGCTGAGGATAATCAGACAAGCACCTCTAAAGAAATAGAAGAAAGTACGACTAGCACCAGTCAGTCGGCTCAACAAGTAACACCAAGTCAGACTCAGACTACGGCTAATTATACAGCTGAAGAAGCGGTAGCGATTGTCAGTGCGTATTATGATCGTAGTGGCTTGTCACCAACCAATGTGACCTTTGCAGTTAGTGATCCTAGTCAAGTGTTGGTCGGTAGCGATGGCCAGTATTATTGGCATGTGATTGGTAGTGTAGACGGTAGCCCATATATGGCTTATGATATTCAATTAAATAATGGGACGATTCATGAATCCTATTTATATGGTGAAGGGCAAGCAACCTTCATCCCAGCTCCCTAGTATTTCAATTAGCCTCCCCACTAGTTCCTGCACGTAGCATGAATTAGTGGGGAGCATTTGTTTATTTAGCATTTGCAGTATTTAGCCAAGCTTTGATAGCAGGTTTTAGCATTGAAGGGTACTTTTTGCATCAGGTAATCAATGATGGGGCCATAGCTAACGACAGCAATTATACTACCGATACCAAAAGGGGCCTGAAAGGGTAAAGAGGCTAAAAATAATCCCGCATAGACGATGATTAAGGCCAGACTATAACGTAATTTAGCCCATTCCATCAAGGATAAAGTCAGAATGTCGGATGTTTGATAGCCAAAATTTAAAGGAATATAAAAGGCTAAGGACCAACAAATGGCTAAAGTACCAGTGATTAAATAAAAAGCTTGCCAAAATAAGCCACTTGGATTGCCAAGGGTGCTTTGCAAAAAATGTTCACTAAAATCAATGGCTGGTCCAATGCCAAAAGCAAATAAAAAGGTTCCCATATGGATTAATTTTCGATTGAAAAAGAAAAAAATAAGAAAGACCAAGCCCTCAAATCCAAGCGCTGCCTGTCCTAAGCTAATGGAAAAGAGGTTGGTTAGGGCAATTTCAAACATGGTTACTGGATCGCAGCCTAGATTGGCTCGCACGAATAGGCTAACACCTACTCCACAGATCAATACAGCTGGAAGTATACATAAGGATTTTAAAAATAGGGATTTCATCAGTAGCATCCTTTCAAGTTTGTTCATAGCTATTATAGTGAATCCCCCTTAGAAAACCAATAGCTAAATGAGTTAAATGCTGCTAGTCAATATATGCTATAATTAGAAAAAAAGTAAAAGTCAGGTGATTAGATGGAAATTCAAGCACTCATTGATCAAATTAATCAATTTAGAGATGAACGGAATTGGCGACAATATCATAATGAAAAGGATTTGGCGATTTCGATTTCTCTGGAGGCTAGTGAATTACTTGAGCTTTTTCAATGGTCAGCAGCTAAAGAGGTAGTCGAAAATAAAAGCGAACGCTTGGCTGAGGAGTTGGCGGATGTTTTGATCTATGCGTTCATGTTGGCGGATAATTTACAGTTTGATGTGGGCGCAATCATTGAAGCGAAGCTAGAGAAGAATGCGCTAAAATATCCTATTGAAAAAAGTTATGGTTTGAATAAAAAATATACTGAATTATAAATTCGTTGAAGCCAAACAATCCCCAAGCGCATTTCGGTTGCTTGGGGATTGTTTGGTTTTATTGGTTTTTAAGAATTTGGCGGTATTGTGCAAGTAAAATTTGGCTAATTTTTTGATAACCGGTCTCATTAGGATGCAAGCCATCGGTATAATCACTGGCTTGTAGGTAGACTTGATTGTTTGCATCATGAAATAGTTGGATGAAGTGTACTTGCGTAGAATGAATGCATGTTTGCTCTTCTTTAAAAATCATTTGAATGAGATCATTACTACGCATCCCTTTTCCTTGAGCACTATAACCGTGTAGGGCCTCTAAGCAAGGTAAGCAGCTAAGAATAAAAATTTGCGCTTGAGGTAGATTGTTTTGAATAATTTCGACGAGCTCTTTGACCTGTAAGGCAATTTGGCGTGGACTAGCCATGACGGTATCACCTAAGTCATTAGTCCCGATCATTAAGAAGACCTGCTTGGGTTGATATTTGATTACCGCCTCATCGACAAAATGCAACAACATATCCGAGGTAATACCGGCAATACCACAGTTATAACAGGTTCCTAGCTCGGGCAAGTATTTGGCTAAATCAAAGTATTGAACGATGGAATCGCCGAAAAAGACCGTTTGGAGGGCCTTTGCGCGTTTTTGTTGCTGAATGATTTTTTGCATTCTTTGTAATACAAAGCTCCGTAGCTGATAACGATTGGTATCGTATAGCATGCCTTCTTTCATACAATCACCTCCTCGTTAAATAATTGTGAGTTGATAAGGTTTAGGTTGAACATGATGAAATAATTGCTCATAGACCATCGTTAGCTGTTGATAGATAAATTGATCTGAATGGACTTGATTTGCGTAATACATAATTTGGTAATCCACCCCATAAAGATAAGCGCAGACCTTAGATAACTCCAGTCCATTGCGTTGGTAAAAGTTGAAACGTCGCTTTCGCAATCGTTGCTCGGTTTGATTGGGTGCTTTTTGAATGTCTTCAATTTCGACTAATAAGCAACGTTGCTCCATAAGAGGCAATAGCGCCTGCAATAGCTGACTACCATGTCCTTCATTTCGGTGCGCAGCTACTACCGCATAGTAATCCAGTAAGTAGCTTTGTAAGCCTTCATGGGCAAAAGTAGCCAAGAAAGCGTAGGCTAATAGCTGCTCTTGTGCATCGAATAAACCAAAGCAACGGTATTGTTTTTGTTGATTCAGCTTTTCGATGATCAATAAAGGTTTGACTTCATCTGCTGGAAAATCATGAATCAAATGTTGTTGATAGGTTTGTTTAATTTCACTTAAGGTTAGTTCACGAATCATTACATCCTCCTGTGGCTAACTGCTTTGTTTGTTTGCTTGTAGCTGGGTTAATAAAATAGCAAGCATAATCATTATACCACCAAAAAGCAAATGTAGGCTAAATGGTTCAAAACCAAATAATACGGATAGAAGACTACCAAATAAGGCTTCATTCATCAAAATTAAGCCAGCTGTACTCTCATCGGTATAGCGTTGCCCTAATAGCTGAAGACTTTGACCAATAAAAGAAGAAAAAATCCCTAAAAAGACAATTGGTAACCATCCTTTGGCAAAATTGGCTTGTGAAAATTGAGCATGTTCAAACAATAGGCTCCAGATAAAGCCCATTGAACTTTGACAAATTGCCAACATAAACGAAAGGCGCCAAGGATGCAATAACTTAGCAGAGATACCAAAATAAATAATTTGTACAGCATAGATTAACGCACAAAGTAAGGTTAAAGCATCGCCTCGTTGTAGATGGAAACCGGTTTGTAAAAAACCAGTCAAAAATAACATACCAACCAATGAAAGGATGATTGGCAAAATCAGTTGTTTACTGGGCACTTTTTTAAAGATAAGCCAACCGATTAATGGAATCATTAAAATATAAGTAGCAGTTAAAAAAGCGCTATTTGCTGGCGTGGTTTCTTTTAAACCAATCGTTTGGACCTGATAGCCTAAAAAATTGATCGTACCCGCAGTTAGACCGATTTTCCAGTCGGCTAATTTTAATTGTCGAACTTCTTTATAGAAAATCATCAAGGTGAATAAGGCGAAAATAAGTCCACGAAAGCCATTAATTAAGCCGGCAGGAATTTGAGCATCGGTCGCTTGTTTGGAAAAGATAAAGCCGGCTCCCCATATCATCGCGGCAGTTAATAAGAGAAAATTGGCTTTGGTTTTTGTCACAATTGTTCACTTCCTTAGTCATTTTATTTGAAATGCTAGTGTATTTAGAAGAAAAAGTCAAGATAGGTTTATTTTTTGATATAATGAAAGAGATGATTTGGAATTGGAGGGAAGTATAGATGTCCGCTTTTATTTTTGACCTGGATGATACCTTGTATGATCCACTAGAACCATTTAAAAAAGCTTATCAAAAGCATTTAACGATGCTACATCCAGTAGTTGCTGTGGAAGATTTTTATAAAGTGAGCCGAGCCTATAGTGATGCTTTATTTGAAGCACAACAAAACGGGGAAATTCCGATTGAAGAGGTTAGAAGGATTCGGATTCAATCAGCCGCTAAGGATTTTGGTTTTCATCTTTCTGCCGAGCTTGCAGATGCTTTTCAAACGACCTATGCCAAAGGTCAAGGCGAGTTAGTTTTATTACCTGGCTATGAAACATTTTTCAAAGAATGTCAAAGTAAAAATATTTTCTTAGGGGTGATTACCAATGGTCCAGGGGATTTGCAGCGGAAAAAATTAGCCAGCTTATCTCTAGAACGTTATATTCCATCTACTCATTGGTTGATTTCAGGTGAGGTTGGTTTGATGAAGCCACAGCGTGAAATTTTTGCCTATTATTATCAACAACATCAAGCTGCACTAACAGATAAAAAGATTTATTATATTGGGGATTCTTTTGAAAATGATGTTGTGGGTGCTAACCGGATGCATTGGCAGGCATTGTGGTTGAATCATCGCAAACGACAACCGATAACAACTGATGAAAGCTTGAGCTACAAGGAATTTACGACCCTTGATTCATTATTAACCTACTGTAAAAATCAAGCGTAGTATTTTGACAATCTTTGTTTGAAAGCTATTTACAGTAATTGGTTGCGCCGTTATAATGTGGAAGAGGAGAGCCGAAGATGAATAAATTTAAAGAGATTTTTGCCGATTTAGAACAAAAAATCTTGAACGGTGTCTATCCAGCAAATTCATTATTACCAAGTGAAAATCAAATGATGGAACAGTATCATGTTTCGCGTGAGACGGTCAGAAAAGCCTTAAACCTATTAAGAAACGCCGGTTACATTCAAAAGAAACAAGGGAAAGGCTCTATCGTGCTAGATTTGCATCGCTTTGATTTTCCTATTTCTGGATTGACTAGTTTCAAGGAATTACAAGAAAAGTTTAATATGGATAGCAAAACCGAAGTGATTGAGATTAAAAAAATCGCGGTATCACCTAATCTTAGTGAGCGTACAGGTTGGCCAGTAGCTGCAGAGGTGTGGAAGCTCGTGCGTAGACGGGTCATTAATGGTGAGCCTTCCATTTTAGATGTGGATTATCTCGATGCACAGATTATTCCGACTTTACCTGAAAAGAAGGTAGAGGAATCTTTATATCGTTTCTTTGAGGAAGATTTGGGCTTAGAGATTTCCTATGCCCAAAAAGAGATTACGGTGGATAATGCTTCTAAAAAAGTGCGTGATTTATTGAATTTAACAATGGATGATCATCATGTGGTAACGGTTCGCAGCCTAGTCTATCTTTATGACATGCGTTGCTTTGAATATACTGAATCGATTCACCGCTTAGATAAATTCCGCTTTGTTGATTTTGCTAGACGGACGAAATAAAATTCGACTATTGAATATTCAATTTATCCAAACAGCATAGGTTATTTTCTTCAACTAAGTAAGGTTGATGGAGATAACTTGTGCTGTTTTGTTTATGCTAAAAAAAACAGCTATCCTCGCCTTGAACTAGGGCGGATAGCTGTTTTTTATTATAATGCGATTAATTCATCCATGTTTAATTCAGCTAGTGAATGCACGGTACGATCTGCTTGTGTAAGAGGTTCATCGGCTAATACACCGATTGCATACATTCCACAAGCTTTGATACCAGCGATGCCGGCTTGAGCATCTTCAAAGCCAATCGCTTCTTCCGGTTTAATCCCGATACTTTCTGCTGCTTTGACAAAAATTTCTGGATCGGGTTTTCCTTTAGTTAGTGTTGCTGGATCGACAATGGCATCGAATAAATCGATAACGCCTAGTTTTTCTAAAATGAATGGTGCATTTTTAGAAGCTGACGCAATCGCACAAGGCATTTTTTTAGCTTTGGCTTCTTTTAAGAATTCAGCGACACCAGGAAGTAGGTCGGCTGGCGTTAAATTTTGTAATAATTGAACATAAGCTTCATTTTTTTGAGCTGCAAAAGCTTCTTTTTCTTCCTGCATATAAGCGGATTGTTTGTTGCCATGAGCTAGGATACGTTCTAGTGAATCCATACGGCTGATTCCTTTTAGTTGCTCATTAAACTTTAAATCGATACTGATACCAAGCTGATCAGCTAATTCTTTCCATGCTTCATAATGATATTTGGCAGTATCGGTAATTACTCCGTCTAAGTCAAAGACAAATCCTTTCATGAGAGGACCTCCTAATATTGAATTGTTTGCAATTGATTTGCCGTTAATTGCACTTTTTGATTTTTTACATAGACAACGACATCTTGACTCGCTTGTAGACTAATTTGGTTTTTATCGACAAATACTTGATAATCCACTTTGCGAATGGTTAGGTTGAAACGAATGCTATCCCAAGCAGCTGGTAGATTTGGTTCAAAATGAAGTTCTGGACGACGAATGTCCACTCCGGCAAAGGTTGTTAGCGGGATGAATAAAGTTGCTGCCATTACCCCTGCGTGGATTCCTTCAGCAGTTGTACCACCTTGAATATCCCGATAGTCTGAGTTCAACGCTTCTTTGTATAGTTTCCAGGCCAAATCATTTTCGCCAATCATCGCTCCAAGCTGAGCATGCACAATTCGTGATAGGGTAGAACCATGTGAAGTTCTTGCTAGGTAGTAATCTAAATTGCGTTTTACATAGTCAGCAGGTACTTGATAATTCAAGTCTTTTAAAATACCGTCAACGGTTTCTTTAGAGAAGTTATAGTAAATCATTAAGCTGTCCGCTTGTTTCGCCACCTTATAGCTGTCGGCTGATTTTCCTTCTGCGTTTAGGATGCGATCCATACGATAGATGTTGCCATATTTTTCACGATAATGCTCCCAATCCACTTCTTCTAGCTTGAAGTAGTCTTGGTATTGCGCAATAATCCCATCTTGGTCGATTTCTAAAGCTAGTTGGTGACGAATTTCAGCCATATGAGCGATTTGTTCATCGTTCACGCCGGTTTTGGTTTGTACTTTAGCAAAGACATCGGCTGGGAGTTGTTTTTGTAGCTGATTGATTTGTTCAAATAACCATACGACCATCATGTTGGTGTAGGCATTATTTTTTAGTCCGCCCTTATCAGACCAAGGATAAGCTTCGTGGAATTCATCTGGTCCCATTACCCCTTCAATTGAGTAGCGTTGTAAGCTTTCGTCAAAGAAGGCTAGGCTTTCCCAGAAGTGAGCAATTTCAAGCATTAGCTCTAAACCGTATTTTTCCATAAAGTCTAAATCTTGGGTGTTGTTAAAGTATTGCCATACGTTATAAGCAATCGCTAAGGAAACGTGACGTTGACGACGGCTATGATCTTCCTTCCATTCGCCGCTGATCGGATTTAAGTGCAATTCTTGAGACTGTTCATCTCCATAAAGGCCAGCTTGCCATGGGAACATTGCCCCTTTTAGGCCAAGCTTTTGGGCATCTTTTTTCGCTGCAGCTAAGCGACGATAACGATACATTAATAGTTCACGTGCAGTTTCAGGGAAGTGCACAATGTAAAATGGTAAGATGAATAATTCATCCCAGAAAATATGTCCACGATAAGCTTCTCCATGTAATCCACGAGCGGTAACCGAGGCATCTAGATTTTTATTTCCATTTGGACTAGCTGAAGCTAAGATATGGAAGGTATGCAGGTTTAACATCTTTTGTGACATTAAATCGCCACTTACTTCAATTGCTGCTGTATCCCATAGTTTTTGCCATTGTGCTTTTGATTGTTCAAAAGCTGCTTCAAATGTAGCAAAGCTTAAATTGGCTAGCTCGCAGACTTTTGGTGTTTCTTCTACTCGATATTGATCGACATAGACGGCTTTAGTTAAGGTATAGCTTTCACCTTGAACAGCTTGGATAGTTAGACTTTGACTGACTTTTTCATCCTCAACAGCTTGCTCTAAGCGGGTTAAATCCAATTGCTCACTACTTAGTTGAGAGGCTTGTACAATCGTAATTTTTGATTGCTTTGTTTGCGCGATTAACAAAGCTTTATTATCTAATGCTTGTGTTTTGACTATATCTAAGTGTTGGCTATTTAAACTACGATAACGGGCTACGTTATAGTTATAAACGGTACCATCTGCTTCACTAACAAGCGTCACTTCACCTGAGAAGTTTAATGGAGTAAAACGATAGTCAATTTGGTATTCATGGACATTTTCCATGCTTGCAAATTTTTTCGTTTGAATGTGTACTTGTTTGCCATTGTCTAAAGCGACGATTGCCTCAGAAGAGAATAATCCTGTCTTTAGATCTAAATGACGTTTGAAGGCAAGTAATTGGTTATTGGCTATATGGATTGCTTGGCCATCAATCACTAAATAAATTTTTTGTAAATTCGGTGCATTAACAAAATCTTCATTGACAATATCTCGTCCGCTTACTCTAGATGTAGCAGCGTTATATAGACTGGCTAAATAGGTAGCTGGATAGTTTTCGTCTGCAATTTCCATTTCAGGAGTCGTTCCACGTAATCCCATAAAACCATTACCGACTGTTAAAAGTGATTCTACTGAATATTCATCTTTACCTGGTCGATAACCGTAATAATCAAGTGACCAAACAAGTGCTTGTGCTTTTTCTGCGAAGCTTTCTTCGGTGCCATATACAAAGGGCACATTATAATTTTCAGTAATCCATTGTGCTAACGACATCAAGCCAAAAGGGGTATCGACTAAAATTTCATCTGTACCTGTGATGTATCCACCTTCAAAAGAATGTTGTGCTAATACTGGCTGTAAATTTTTAAAGTTTTCTTGGATAGAACCTGTTAATGTAACGGTAGTGTCATTTGGGAATGTAACGGTCCATTGATTTTCGTGAATAGCAATCGATGCTAATTGCATAAAATCTCTCCTCCTGTTCATGTATATACAAGATGATTATAAACGAAAAATCATGAATATACAAGTGGGAAAAGTAAATGTTCAACTAATATAGAAAGCGTTAACGATATTGGTTTATAAGAAAAAAGCGCGAGATGTTCTTTTATCTTTTAAACATCTCACACTTATTAAATGGCTATACAAGTTGATTGATTAGGTAGTTATTTACTGTAGCATTTTGCTAAGTAATTTTTTTATTGGCAAGCAGCTGTTGAATCTCTTTTTTTATTGCTAAAGGAGTGGTAGTTGGTGCGTAGCGCTTGACCACTTCTCCTTGTTGATTGATTAAAAATTTAGTGAAATTCCACTTGATGTCTTTGATTAAAAGGCCACCTTTTGCTTTTTTTAGATATTCAAATAACGGACTGGCATGTGGGCCATTGACGTCGATTTTGGCAAAGGTGGTAAAGCTAGTATGGTAATTTAGCTGACAAAAGCTTTGGATTTCAGCGTTACTTTCAGGAGCTTGGTTGCCAAATTGGTTGCAAGGAAAATCTAAAATATCAAAGCCTTGCTGGTGAAAGGTCTGATAAAGCTGTTCTAATTGTTCATACTGAGGGGTAAAACCACAACCAGTTGCGGTATTGACAATTAGTAAGACCTTCCCTTGATATTGACTGAGAGAAACAGGATTGGCTTGACTATCCATAACACTAAATTGATAAATACTCATCATAAGCACTCCTTATCTTTTATTAAAAAAAGCTGGTCAAGTAAATGACCAGCTTTCATTTTTATACGCCTAAAATAGGGCCTGGATCAATAAAGCCACGCCAATTTGGGGTTGTGGCGATACCAAAGTGTAGGTGCACACCCGTAGAATTACCAGTTGTCCCCATGAGGCCGATTGTTTGACCGGCACTAACTGAACCAGAGCCGACTAAAATACTACTTAGATGTAGGTAATAAGAATAGTAGCCGTCTCCATGATTGATAATCACATAATTTCCGGCTGAAGGATCATAGCCACTATTAGCGATGCTTCCTGAGCGTGAAGCATAAACAGGGGTACCATAACTACCCGTGAAATCAATGCCATCGTGACGAGTACCAGAATAACCAGTTGGATCTTCACGATAACCAAAGCGACTAGAAACATTTAAAGAAGCTAATGGTGGATTCCAACCACTAGAGCTAGCAGGTCGACTAGCTGGGACAGATCCAGTGCTAATCGTTTGAGTAGATTGGGCTGCCTGCGCTTGTTTTTGAGCCGCCGCTTGGGCTGCTTGTTGCGCCTTTAATTTAGCTAATGCTTCTTGCTGAGCTTTTTCAGCCGCTTCTTTTTGTTTGATAAATTGCGCTTTTTTAGCTTGTTCTTGCGCTAGACTAGCATTTAATTCATTTTGTTTTACTTCAAGACTAAGTTTTGCTTTTGTTAATTTTTCACTGGTTTTTTGTAAGCTAACTACCTGTTCATTGATTTTTTCTAATGCTTGGGTAGCGGCTGTTTTCACCTTTTCCAATTCATTTTTATCTGCAATTTGTTGATCCAATAGATTTTGATTAGCTTGGACAAAGGTATACATCGCAAATGATTTAGATAAAAAATCACCAATGGACTCAGCTTCTAGTAAAGCGGTTAATACGGAATCGGATTTTTGATTCATTTGTGTACTACGCGCAAGATTGCGAATTTTATCTGAACGTTTATCGATTTTATCTGTTAAAACAATTGATTTTTGAGTTAGTTCATTGACTTCGATTTCTTTTTTATTCTTTTGTGATAAGGTTTGCTCATATTGCGTTTGGTATTGTTTTATATCGGCAGCTAGTTGAGCGACTTCTTGGCTTAATTGTTTTTGACTTTGCTCAATTGCTTGAATTTTTTGATTTTGATTTTGGATGTTTTGATCAATGGATTCGGCATGAACGCTTGAATTAGACAAGGCAAATCCGAAAATAAGGGCACCGGCTAATAATAAGTGTCTTTTCATAAATAAATTGCTCCATTTCTTCATTCTACCAACAACTATATGCTACCGTAATAGAAAATGCAAGTTAAGGATTGATTACAACTATTGCAAAGAAGTCTTTACTGAAATTTTAGCGCTGTATCTTTCTTTGTATTCCCTAGTATTTGATAACAGGTAAGGGATAGATTGCATTAAATAGGCGGTTATTTTTTTGTTCAATCTAAGGAGTAAAAGTCAATATTTTTCAATGAAGAAAAACCTACAACTTGCGACTGATTTTAAAGAGAACTGCTATTTTTATATAGCATAGTTGTAGTATAATGAGACTAACAAAATAAATGAGGAGTGAAATGATTGATGAAAGAACAACGAATGAAAAAATTGGGTACCTGGAATCTGGTTGCTTTAGTTTTAACCAGTATTGGGGCTGTTTTTAGTGTAGTTTCTTTACCAGGAACATTATTTCCAAATAAAGAAGCGTTAGTTAGTGTGGGTGGTGAGGCTTTATATAACCAAGTAAATTCATGGACGCATAAAGTGCCCGCCGTCCTTGAGGTGGTTATTAGTTTGGTTTTTGCTGCATTATTCTTTATGGCTTATAAGCAAATTAAGTCAGGTAAACTGCCGAATAAATTGATTTATTTTCTGAATATTGGCTATTTTGTTTTATCATTGATTCTTGATCAAGTCGTTTTACATAGTGCTAGTACCGATGCTTTGGCTGGCTTAGATAGTCAAACTGCGGGAGTTGCATCGACAGCTATGGCGATAGGCTCAATTGTAGGTATTTTATTTGCTGTTTTATTACATTTACCACAAATTATGTGTTTGATTCATTTGTTTAAGTTGGAAGATCCTACAGTAGATAACGAATAATAGGGGGGAGTTTTTGTGAAAAAAATGAGCCGTAAGCGCCAAATTCAATTAGCCATTGCTTTTGGCGTAGTTTGTGTCTTAGCGATAGGAGGCGTGATTGTCTTTAACTTGACTAGCTCTAAAAACAATGCACAAGCAACCAAGGGCGATTATCAAGTGGTGACTGTCACCAAACCAGATCCTTTGACCTTTAATGGTGTGGCCGAGCCTAAGGAAAGTCGTACCTTTAGTTTGGATGCTTCATTAGGCACTTTGGAGAATATTGTGGTACAAAACGGACAACAGGTTAAAGCGGGGGATGTGATTGCGACTTATCAAAACGCAACGATTGCTGATCAAGCCAATGAACAAGCCCAATCATTGAATAAATTAAATTTAGCAATTACAAATGCGAAAAGTAATTTAGATAGTGCGGTACAAAAGCGCAATCAGTTAGCCAATCAGTTAGCTCAAGCTAAAAAGAATGCCCAAGCCTTGCAAGCAGCCAATGATCCAGCAGCTAGTGAAGCTTTAGCGCAAGTCGAAGCTGCACAACAAGCCTATGATGCGCAAGTTGAAGCGGTGAATCAAGCCCAGCAAGCTTTGGCGAGTGCGAACTTAGATTTTTCTGATGCGAATGCTGCGGTTGAACAAACGAGAAAAAAAGTCACTACCTCTGTTACCGCCCCTTTTGATGGAACGGTATATATTGATGAGGCTGGTAAATCTTCAGCGACGACCCCTTATGCAACCTTAGTTTCGCCAGGGACGATCGTGCAGGCAAGTGTAACGGAATATGATTATGGTAAATTAAAACAAGGCCAAAAAGTAGAGATTGTTCCAGTAAATGATGCTAAAAAAGTTTTAGGGACGATTACTACGATTGCTACTTTACCGCAAAGTGCTACTCAGGCTGCGCCAGCCACTGCTGCTTTAAGTGGTGCAGCTAGCTCATCAGCCGGTGGTACCACCATTTCTAATTACAGCTTTACCGTTGAAGCCCAAGAAGAAATTCATTATGGCTTTAGCGTTCAAGTATCCGTTCATTTATCTGATATCACCATTCCTAAAGAAGCGGTGGTGAAAAAAGGTGAGAACACTTATGTTTATACCTACAAAAATGGTAAAGCGCATTTAACCAAAGTAACCATCAAAGAACAAGCGGATGGATATGCTGTAGAGAAAGGCTTAGCTGTGGACGATCAATATATTGTTGATCCCGATAAACGATTAACAGACGGCAAAGAAGTGGCGGTGTTTGAATGATCGATTTAATTGGCATCAATAAGTATTACAAAAATGCTGAAGAAACCTTGCATGTCTTAAAGGATGTAAACCTACATGTTGCAAAGGGCGAAATGATTGCGATTATGGGTCCATCTGGTTCAGGGAAATCAACCTTGATTAATCTATTAGGTTTTATTGATCGAAAATTTGAAGGCACCTATTTATTCGAAGGGGAATCTCTAGTTGCTAGTAGCGATGACCGCTTATCCAAGGTTCGGAATCAAACGGTAGGTTTTGTCTTTCAAAATTTTAGCCTGATTGAAAATAATACGGTTTATGAAAATGTCGAATTACCGTTACTTTATGGAGGTTATAGCTTTTCCCAGACTAAAGAAAAAGTGATGGCCGCCTTAAAACGGGTGGGTCTTGAAGGAAAAGAGGATAAATATCCTAAGCAATTATCTGGTGGTCAACAGCAACGGGTAGCTATTGCTCGCTCGATTATTAATAATCCAAAGTTTATTATCGCAGATGAGCCAACCGGGGCTTTAGACACACATACTTCAGAAGAAATCATGCGCTTGTTTGAGGAATTGAATCAACAAGATGGCGCAACGATTATTTTGGTTACCCATGATCCAGAGGTGGTACCATACTGTCATCGCCTGATTCGTATTCGTGATGGGGCAATCATTGAAGATAAGGAGCTGAGTAAGGAATGAATTTATATGTAAATTGGCGCTCAGCTTTTAAGGCGATTGCGAATAATCGGAAGCGCAGTATTTTAACGATGCTGGGAATTGTCATTGGGATTGCTGCGGTGATTGCGATTTTGGCGATTGGTCGAGGTTATGAACGGGATTTAATTAAGAGCTTAACCAAAAGTGATAATGGACAGGTGGAGGTACAAGTCATCTTCAACCCCAATGATCCAGCCTTTTATGATACCAATCGTCCTTCTTTCCAAAGTGGCGACTTGGCCTTAATTCGGCAAATTAAAGGGGTAAAAAGCGCAGACTTTGAAACCATTGATTTAAAACAAGCCACCTTGCAAACGCCGGTTAAGGCAGAACAAAAAAATGTGACGGCTGACTTGGTGAAAAAGTCAGATGTATCACTAATTGAAGGACGTAATTTAACCGTTGCCGATAATCTAAATAAAAATAAAGTGGCGGTGATTAATCGAAGCTTAGCTACTGATTTATATCAATCACCTGAAATGGCGTTAAATCGAGGCGTTTTATTAGGTGCGCAGGTTTTCACGATTGTAGGGATTTATGAAGATGAAGCAATGAGTGAAGAGGATGCCCAAATGTCTGGTTTATTCGGCTCTGATACCGATTATCAAGTCAAAATTCCTAAAAAAACCTATTATCGCTATTATGAAAATGGCAAAAATACCGCCAGCGTGACCGCTGTCTTAGATAAAGGCACGAAGCCTGATGAGGTGGCTAAGAAAATTTTAGATAAGCTGAAAAAACAAGGCAGCCTACGGAATCAAGGAACCTATCAATCCTTTGACAGCAGCTTTTTAACTAAAGGTGTGGGCAAGGTTTTAAGCACGATTACTTACTTTATTTCAGCAGTTGCGGGTATTTCATTGTTTATCGCCGGGGTAGGGGTGATGAATATGATGTATATCTCTGTTTCCGAACGAACGAAAGAAATTGGGATACGTCGGGCTTTAGGTGCTACGCAACGCTCGATTATGACGCAATTTTTATTAGAAGGTGTGATGCTGACCTTTAGTGGGGGCGTTATTGGTTATCTGTTAGGAATGATTGTCGCCTACTCAATTGGTGCTATCATGAAGATTGGGATTCAAATTGATTTCTTCACCATCAGTATTGCCATTGGCGTATCGACCTTCATCGGCTTAATCTTTTCGGTGATGCCAGCCAGAGAAGCGGCGAAGAAAGATTTAATTGATATTTTACGCTAAAAAAAGCTTTGCGATGTGTAGGTCGCAAAGCTTTTTACTTTTTGTGAAGAAAAAATAGATTGTTATAGGGTGTGTAAAATGTTTTATTTGGTTGATGTTTCGTCTAATTATAATTTAGTAATTGATAGAAGTAACTCGTCTATCAGAATACAGTGAAAATAAGCTTAGGGGAGAGCAGCTTAATTGACTTGACGGAATTGTTGTTTATCTTCCATTGGATAGATAAATAAATTGGTGGTATCTAAATCAACTTTAGACATGGAAACACGAGAAATTTGATTATTGGTATAGGTTTTATAATAATAGTCACCGGTATTAGCATTTCCACAGGATGAGTACATTGTAATATCGTGTGTACCTCGATCTGAAGTAGTACAACCTTGAACAAAAGCGACAGAGTCTAGTATGTGGAAAAATTGTGTCACATTTGCTACCTCGTTTTGATCACAAGTAGAATGTTCTTTAACGAAGGTAGCTTTGACCAATCGTGAAGCTGGTGACCAATCACCAGGTAAGCCGATTGCACCAAACCCTTCACCATAGGGCTTTGCATCCCAATCTGGGGAATAATGATTGTGAGGTTGTTTACTGCTTAGATGACGATAATTATGTAGATTCATCAAATGATAGTCAAAAGAAGGACTATTAGTTAAAACGCCGACCGGATTATCGTAAATTACAGTTTTTCCATTGATAATTTCCACTACAATCGCTTCCTCTTTATCTGCAATAAGCCAATGTAGGGTCGTATTTGGTACGTTAGGTTTAAAGGGGACGTCGACCATATTTAATTGTTGTAAGGCATTTTTTGTTTCCTTGACGGTTGAAAATTGAGCTAAGACCCAAGGAACCAATTCATAAGGAGGAAGATTGAGCTTGTCATCGATTGTTTTATCTGCATACTTTGAAAATCCGGGGAAGTTTAAATTAGCAATCCCTAAGCCTTTTTCATTAATTGCATCGGCATAAAGTGGATAGTTGTCTAAAACCATAGCGACTCCGATGAAAGCAAAATGTGATTTTTGTGAAGGAACAAATTTATAGTTGATTTCATAGTTGCGTGGAGTAATAACGATTTCTTCGCCAAAATGATAATCTAAATCCAAATTTCGTCCAAAGTAAAAATCACCGTTAACATATTTTAATCCTGTACACATGAATATCATGCACTCCTTTCAAATATTTTAAGCAGTTTGTTCAGCAAATTGATGTTTTTGAATATCGGTGATAAAGAATAATAATCCTGAAAAACCGATAACGACATAACATAATATGCTAATCCAGGCTGCAGTAAAACCAAAAGTATCGACAAAGAAGCCAAATACAATGTTACCTAACGCAAATCCTACGGCAAAGAAAATACTGAATACTCCAAGAATTTGGCTAGTATCTTTCATTCCGAATAAGGTTTGCATCATGACTGCTGGTGCACTCATATAAGAATAAACATTAAATCCATAGAGCAGTGCCCAAGCAAAAGCTGAGAAAATTTTGATTGCCGGGATGAAGATGCTAGCAATCAGAAGAATAACGGTAACTAGTTGTAAGATAAAGGCTAAAAACATAGCATTGCGCACACCAATTTTTGAAAATAAAAAGCCGCCGCCAACATTACCAACTAAACAAGCGATAGCAAATGTTGAACCAATCGTACCAATTAAGGTTGTGTTGATATGAATGGCTGCAAAGAAATTAGCATATTGACTAGATAACGCAGAAATCGCTAAGCCAATAATCAAATAAAAGCAAGATAATGCCCAGAAGCTTTTTTGATGGGTCGTTTGTTTATAGCCAATTCCTGATTGAATATTTGCCGGATGAGTATCATTTGTTGGTTGGGTATTGGTAGTAGAAGTACTTGATTGTTTATTCGAAGTAGTATTTTTAGTGGTTGATAGAGGTTGTTTGTTAGGGTGGATTAAGAAGACACCAATCAATACGCCCACAATTAAGGAAGCAAGTGCACACATAAAGTAAACTCTATGTAACTCATAATGATTCAATAAATTGGTGACGATCGGTTGTAAGAAGAAATTGCCGATTGATCCCCCGGCAAAGGCAATCCCTAGCGCGCTAGCTTTAGATTTTTTATCAAACCATGTAGCAATCAAAAATGGTACACCTAGGCCTGAAAACGTCACCGTTCCCATTTGAGTGATGGCACTAGCTACTAAAAACATCCATAATTTGGTTGAAATTGCATTTAACATAACCCCACAGGCAGATAAAATCAAACCGCCTAACATCATTAGTTTTACTGGAAATTTACTATACATTTTGCCGGCCATTGGTGAAATCAATGAAGCTGCTAAGGCACCAATCATAAAGATATAACCAACGCTTTCGACGCTAAAATGATATTCCTTTTCCAAATAGTGGATGAATAATGGAGGGATGTTTTGTGCAATGCCATAAGGGATCGCTTGCAGTAACATACAAGCAAAAATAATTAAATGTTTACTACCTTTTGATGCATTTGTCATAAATTATCACCTCAAATTTAATATATAAAACATTGACCTTAAAATAAAAAATAACAAATACTCCTTTCTGTGGATATTTTCTTTTTTTAAAAAAAGAAGATGATGATAATGATTTAATCATTTAAGGTATCAATGAAATATCAAATTGGAAAAAATAGAGTTGATTGAATAAAGTTTTTATCTAAGATGATGAAAGATAAATAATTTTTATAGAAGTTTAAAAGAGGAAATTTAATTTCAATAGCATTATACAACTAATTAAAAAAAATAGTCAAAAGAAAGCATTAGAAAAAAACAGGTTGTTTTTTGAGAGACTGTTTCATTGATTAAATTGGTAAAAAGATAATCAGTCGTAAAACAGCAAAAGCTGTTTTACGACTGATTAATAGTGACGTTGCAATAATTGCAAGGTTAGTGTTTGGATGATTTCCTTAGCAGGCGAGGCTGGCAAAGCTTCGATATCTTTTAATGCCTTTTGTGTAAAGGCTTGGGCCATTTGTTTGGCCTGGGTAACGCCACCTAATTGGACGACTAATTTAGCGACTTCAGCGATTTCTTCAGGGGTAATCGCTGCTTTTTTATTTAAGTAGGGAAGTAGCTTTTCGGGAGCCTTTTGCTTAGCTAGTAATAAAGGAAGGGTGTAAATTCCTTGTCCTAAATCTTCTAATACCGGCTTTTTCAATTCACTACTATCGGCTGTGTAATCCAAAATATCATCATAAATTTGGAAGGCTAACCCAATATTACGACCGATTCTACCAGCTAAGCGGACTGTTTTAGTATCGCATCCACCAAAATAGGCCCCTTCTTTACAGGCTAACCAAAATAATTCAGCCGTTTTGCCTTTGATGCTTCTTAAGTAGTCATCAATCGTTTCATCTAACTTGAAACGAATCGTCATCTGATTTAACTCACCTAATAAAATCCGCTTCATCGTTTGCGCATTATAGGCTAAGTATTCTGAGCCGTTCATTACGCTAATTAAGACCTCAAAAAATTTAGTAAATAAGACATCACCAGTATAAACCGCTACATCTTTCCCATACTTGGATTGAATGGTGATATTTCCACGTCTTAATGGGGAATCATCGATGATATCATCATGAATCAAGGTAGCCATATGTAGCATCTCTAAAGAAGCAGCCACCTTAATTAAGTCGCTTTGTTTTTGATTAGAGCCAAGCTCAGCAAATAGCAAACAAAAAGCCGGGCGTAATAGTTTGCCTCCCGACTGTGCTAGTTCAATTAAGGTATTTTGAATTGTCGGATTATTTAAGCGAAGTTCTGCTTCTAAAAATGAGCAAACAGCTTGGAGTTTATTTTGAATCGTGGGATAATTGTTCCAGTATGTTGTCATGACGTATTCCTTTCAGCTAATTCTTATAGCTACATTTTACATTATAATTGTGAGAATAGGAAATGACTGAACTGAAAAAAATGAATGGAGTGAAAATGTGTCTGTAAAAGTTTTTTTAGAGTTGGTCGAATTTAAGGCTAAAACAGCTAGTGTATTGCCTTTTTTAATCGGTATTTGCTATAGCTGGTATCATTATCATACAATTCATCTAGCCTATGTAATCATTTATTTTATCGCGATGTTTCTGTTTAATATGGCAGTGGATATTTTGGATAACTACAATGATTATCACCATGCGACTGACGTTCATGATTATAAAGAGAAAACCAATATTATCGGTCGCGAAAATCTATCTTTAAAATTAGTTTTTAATTTGATGGTCGGGTTGATTGTTGTTTCAGCTTTGATGGGCATTGGTTTATCCTATTTTGTAGGCTGGCCGTTATTAGTGATGGGGTTGTATTGTTACTTGGTAGGTATTTTTTATTCTTCAGGTCCAAGGCCGCTCTCTAGCTTGCCGTTAGGAGAATTTTTCTCTGGCTTTACCATGGGCTTTATGATTAGTTTGATTTGCGTGTATTTGAATGCCTATGAACAATTTGAATGGAATTGGCCAACGCTTAGTGCAATTTTTCTAATTTCATTACCAAATACGCTATGGATAGCCAATCTGATGCTAGCTAATAATATTTGTGATTTAGAAGAGGATGAAAAGAATAATCGCTATACGATTGTTCATTATCTAGGTAAAAAGCAAAGCTTACATGTATTTGTTGGGCTAAACATTCTTGCTTATTTGGCGATACTTACTTCCGTTGTGTTACATTTAGCACCAGTTACAACATTGGGTGCTTTATTTAGTTTATTTGTCGTTTATCCGCAGACCAAACGATTTTGCCAAAAGCAAGTCAAACGTGAGACATTTATTTGTGCGGTCAAAATTTTGGCTGTCGGTTCGTTGGTCTATGTTTGTTTTTATGCATTGGGATTATTTTTATAAAAATATCGATTCATTCAAAAGTCATTTTAAAGAAGAAAAGAGCTCTTGCCAATCAGTCTGTTGGTGAGAGCTCTCAGTTTTTATATTAGAAGCTATTTAGTTCAGTCACTTTTTATGCGGCAAACCAAAGTGTTAAGGTAGCTAAGCCGTTAGCGCCATAAGTGGCATCACAGCTTTGCCAAGTAACTGTTGCACCTTGTGAAGTTAAAATATTCCAAGCATTTTCATCATTTTGAACATGTGATAAGACTTTAAAGACGGTATAAGTCTGGCCATCAATTACAACCTTAGAGCCGACACCTAATTCACGAATCGTTGCCCCTGCGCTACCAGCACGTTCGATTAAGTAATGATTAGGTAATTCTTGCCAACGATAGATATTGCCATCTGCTGGTACATAGCCTGAGCCTGAAAACCAAGCAAGTGGATAATGATGACCATTAAAGTTAAACCCACTGTTATCCGGTTGGCTTTCTTGACTAGCTGCTACTTGTTGAGCAGGAGTTTGTTGATTAGCCACTGGTGTAGTAGTCACCTGTGTATTGGCAACATTTTGTGCAGTAGTTGATGAAATCATTTGTTCGCCATTGACCTCTTCAACAGCTTGGGTTTGACCGGTATGGGCAACATTAGTTGTTGCTGTGTTGATCGGTGTTGCTTGTTGTTTGGCTTGCGCTTGTTGTTTTTGGGTTTGGACTTTGGTTGCAGCTTTTTGTACTGCTGCTACCTTTTCATTTGATTGTTCGAATACTTCAGCTAATGTATGTTCTAACGCTTTTTGAGCAGTTGCTGCCTTTTCTTTCGTAGTTGTTTGTTCAGTTGAAGAAGTAGCGACTTCTTTTGTTTGTTTTGAATTTGTAGTCTTTTCACTTAAAGCAACGATATGATTATCCGCTGCAATTTGCTTGGTGTTTTGTGGCAATCCAAAGAAGAATTGTAAGCCAATTGCCACGCTAAAGCATAGACCACTTGCTAAAATCCATTTTTTCGTTTTGTTGTTCATCTTAGTCACCTCTAAATGTTCAATTATTTTCCCATAGTATGTTTACAAATAGCTCTAGTATGTAAACCTATTATTATAGGGGGTGGTTTACATACTAAGCTAAATACATTAATTATTATCGTTAAAAAAAATGGATATTCAAGTATTTCGCATTTATATAATGCTTGTTAGAACGTTGATATACCAATGATTTTTAGGTTTTTTTAGAATAAAAATATTCTTTTTTATGTTTTGATAATGTTATCCTTTTTTAATAACGATATTATCATATCAAGGAATAAGTTTTACATATGATGTTTACAAAGTTTGGAAAAATAAACTTTTTTTACTAGGTTACTTAATGATGAAAAAAAACAAAAAAAAGACTCAAAATGACAAAAAAATCCGACTTTGCTGAGTGCAAAGTCGGAGAAGGTGGAAAAGTTGAAAAAAATGAAGAGTAATTAGGAATTGTATTTTGCTAAAAATTGTTGCACCCTTTGTTGATAAGCTGCTGGATTGGTTTTGTACGCACTAGCATGGGTTGCCTTTGGGACAATGTATTTTTCTTTAGGAGCAGAGGTAGCTTGATATACCTCATTTAACATCTTAAACGGAACGAAGGTATCTCTTTTCCCATGAATAAATAGCATAGGGGTTTGATTTTTGGCTAATTGTTTTAGTGCATCGGCTTGTTCAAATGAATAGCCTGCTTTCCATTGAGTGATCAGACTAGTTATGGGAACTAGAGGAAAGGCAGGTAAGTGAAATAGTTGTTTTAATTGATAAGCTAATTCATCTGTCACCTTGCTATAACCACAATCCTCTATAATGGCGCGGACATTTTTAGGCAAATGTTCCCCACTGGTCATCATAACGGTGGCAGCGCCCATACTTACCCCATGCAAAACGATATGAGATTGTGGATTATTTTTTATAATTTTTTGAATCCACTGCAGATAATCCTTGCGTTCAGGCCAGCCAAAGCCAATATAGTTTCCTTGGCTTTTTCCATGACCACGTGCATCGGGCATCAAAACGTGATAACCTAAATCGTGATACATTTTCGCATAATCATACATATTTTTAGCTTGACTCATATAGCCGTGTGCAATAATGACATAATTAGGGCTATGAATATCTTGCGCGGGTAGATAGATTGCATGTAATTTTAGCTGATCTTGACTAGTTAGATACCAGTTTTTCTTGGTTTGCTGAGTAAACCAAAGTTGGTTACTTTGTTCCAGCTTACTTAATTTAGTTGAGTGGTGAAGAAAGCTTTTATCAGAAGGAACGACTGCGTAATTATAAAAATAATTGCCGGCCCAAAATAAGCCACAAACAACTAGCAAACAAAGGATGCTTACTAGGTAAAGTAGTTTCTTTTTGATAGAATCATCTCCTTTTTGCAAAAAAAAAAACAGGTGAAACTGTTGATTAGACGCGTTTTCACCTGAAATCTATTATACTGAATGAATGGCGATGAAACAACCTTTGTCATAGCGATAACGAATTTCGGATAATTCAAATGGTCGACCATCCGCAAAGGTTACTACTTGTTCGATTTCTAAAACTGGATCAAATAATTGGCAATCTAAATACTTTTGATCATAACGATCAGACATATCTGCTTTAATTTTACGGATAGCTGAGCCTACAGCCTGACCAGTTGCTTTTTCAACATATTGATAAAGTGAATTTTCTAAGACAGCGGTATTTAGCTCTGGCAAGGCACCTACTGGAATGACGGTATACTCAATTCTAAAGGGTTGATTGTCTAGATATCTCACTCGAATGATGTCGTAAACATTATCTACTGGTCGAATTGCTAATTTTTCACATTCCTCATCTTCAGGTGTTCTCACATGAAAAGAAACTACCTTGCTCGTTACCGCTTGTCGTCCATTGGCTTTTTGTGAAAGACCAATTGGTTCAGTGGCATCAGATTCATAAAGTGAGTTTTCATCCGCTTGATTTTTCACGAAAGTCCCGACACCTTTTTTGGAAGCAATATAACCTTCTAAAGTTAGGACATTCAAAGCTTTTTGGACAGTCACCCGACTAGTTTCATAAAAATCAGCCAGCTCAGTTTGTTTAGGTAATTTTTCACCTGGCCGAAAAGTTCCACGTTGAATTTTATTCATAATATCATTGGCAATTTTACGATAGCCACTTGTCTTCACCATGTCGGCACGTCCTCTCTAGAAATTTTGTTCTGAAATTTTCTCTTTTTAATTATTTGAATATCCCTTCCACATCTTTAATTATACATTTTTTTATTAAAAAATCAATTGACATATACTGATATGATAAGGATTTTAGATTCATAACTAATGCAATTTAATTTTAAGCGAGTTATTTTAAGTGTAATGAAATTCTAAATCGACGTTTCGGGTTTTAGTTATTTTATAGTTAGGGAACGCTTGAAGATTAGCTTTTTTGAATAATTCTAATTTTAAAATTGTTTTTTTAGATAAAAAAATAAATGCAATAAATAAAATTTCCCTTGGATAAGCAATAGGAATAATGCTAATTATGTAAAGATACTATCTTTACATGAGTTTTTTTTCTGGAAATAGCATATTTTGTTAAAGCGTTTTATTCATAAGAGGAAACTGATTAGAATTTTTATTTTATTTTTGATAAAACCTATATATAAAAGTTTTTTAGCAATTTGTTTAATAGTTTTTATTTTCTTTTTCGAAAATGAAATAACCAAAATAAACAGAAAACATCTATTGCTTGAATTATCTTAAAAATATTTTGAAAAAAAACAGATAATTTTTGGCTATTTTATAATTTATGCTATGCTTAAAGAGCATTTTTAGCATTTTTCAACAATTTTTCATAAAGAAAGGAACAGACAGATGCAAAAAATATCCCTTTCACGTTTATTTTGGGCAACTTTTTATTTAAGTGCCTTAACCTTTGGAGGCGGCTATGTGATTATTTCTTTAATGCAGCAAAGATTTGTTAAAGAATATCATTGGTTAACAGAAGAGGAGATGCTGGATTTTGTCGCCATTGCCCAATCAGCACCAGGAGCAATTGCTATCAACGGTGCAATTGCAGTCGGCTATAAGCTTGCTGGCTTTAAGGGGATTCTAACGACCGTTTTAGCGACCATTTTTCCACCACTAATGATTATTTCGATTTTAGCCTATGTCTATGAGACTTTTATTCAAATTCTCTGGATTCGTTGGCTATTAGCCGGCATGCAATTAGGAGTGGCTGCTCTGATTGTTCAAGTGGTCATCAATATGGTCTATCCTTATATTAAAGATAAAAAATATTTTGAGCTATTTATTTTTATCGGCGCAATCCTGGCGAATCTGATTTTTTCGATAAACGCAGTAACGATTATTCTCATTTGTTTAATGTTCGGGCTTATTCGGGCGCTGTTAGCGAAAAAGGAGGCTTCTGAATGATTAATTGGCAATTATTTTATAGTTTTATTAAAGTTGGTTTATTTAGTTTTGGGGGAGGATACGCAGCGTTACCTTTTATTCATGCAGAGGTTGTCAGTACCCATCATTGGCTTACAGAAGGCGAGTTTAATCATCTGATTACCATTTCACAGTTAACGCCTGGTCCGATTGCTATCAATGCCGCTACCTTTGTTGGTGTAAAGGTTAATGGTGAAGTGGGAGCAGTGATTGCTACTTTTGGTAGTGTTCTGCCTTCTTGTATCATTGTTACTTTGCTTTCCTTATTCTATATGAAGTATCGATCCTTGCAGACCATGAAAATAGTGTTAGCGACTTTGCGGCCAGCGGTGATTGCTTTGATTGCTGTTGCCGGCTGGAGTATCTTGCAAAGCGCTTTTAGTGTAAAAGTCGCAACCTTTGATGGCAAGATTACATTTGTTAGCTTTATCCTACTATTTATGGCTAGCCTTTTTTATTTGTTCAAGTATCAAAAACGACCAATTCTAGTGATGTTTGTAGTTGGGATGATAAATGTCCTCTTGCAATTCTTCCTTTTTCATTAAATTTGAACCTTGTTTTTTAGCTTAAAAACTTTGTGAATATTTTTTCGTTATATAGAAATGAAAGACAGAGCTTTGCCGCTATCTTCTGATATTTAGAGTAAGTAATCCTTTTTATCTCAAGCCTTCATTGGCTAATTGTTCTGTGATCTTCTTTTCGTTCAATTAATTACAAAGTGACACTTCACAAACTTTGGCACATTTCTTTGTGCCAAAGGTGTATGTAGAAATTATTGAAAGCGTTTGTTTTAGGGTTTATTATCGTAATGTAAACAATTACATAAATAAATTTGGGAGGAAACAGAAATGGAAACAAATGTTCAAAGTACTGGGTTTAAAGCAAAAGTACAACGTTTTGGTAGCTACCTATCTGGTATGGTAATGCCAAATATCGGTGCCTTCATTGCTTGGGGGGTAATTACGGCACTATTTATTGATACAGGTTGGTTACCAAACAAAAACTTATCCACACTTGTGTCACCAATGATTACTTATTTATTGCCATTATTAATCGGTTATACTGGTGGACACATGGTTCATGGTCAGCGTGGGGCAGTTGTTGGTGCGATTTCTACTATGGGGGTATTAGTAGGTTCATCTGTACCAATGTTTATTGGGGCAATGGTAATGGGTCCTTTAGGTGGTTGGTGTATCAAGAAATTTGACCAAGCTTTCCAAGATAAAGTACCTGCTGGTTTTGAGATGTTAGTCAATAACTTCTCTGCTGGTTTAATTGGTTTTGTACTTTCAATTATTGGTTATCTAGGAATTGGACCAGTTGTACAATCATTAACCAATGCAATGGCTAGTGGTGTAGAAGCAATTATCAATGCACATTTATTACCATTAGCAAATATCTTTATTGATCCTGCAAAAATTTTATTCTTAAACAATGCAATTAACCACGGTATTTTAACACCACTTGGTACTGAGCAATCATTACAAACTGGTAAATCTATTCTATTCTTATTAGAAACAAACCCTGGTCCTGGTTTAGGGGTATTATTAGCCTTCATGATTTTTGGTAAAGGTTCTGCTAAATCTTCAGCTCCTGGTGCAATCATCATTCAATTCTTAGGAGGTATTCATGAAATTTACTTCCCATATGTAATGATGAAACCATTATTATTCTTATCTGTAATTGCTGGTGGTGTATCTGGTACATTCACTTTCCAATTATTAGGTGCTGGTTTGAAAGCTGCTGCTTCACCTGGTTCAATCTTTGCTATCTTAGCAATGGCGCCTAAAGGTGGACATCTACCAGTTCTTGCTGGTATCACTGTAGCAACAGTTGTTTCATTCTTAGTTTCAATGGTTATCTTGAAAGCTGATAAGAGCGATGACGAAGATTTTGAAGCTAGCCAAGCTGCTGTAAAAGCTGCTAAAGCTGAAAGTAAAGGTCAAGCAACATCTACTACAACACCTGCTGCAACAAGTGCACCTGCATCATTTGCAACCGTAGATAAAATTATCTTTGCTTGTGACGCTGGTATGGGTTCAAGTGCAATGGGTGCTTCTGTATTACGTAACAAAGTGAAAAAAGCTGGTTTAGATGTACCAGTAAGCAATTCAGCTATCAATAACTTAAAAGACGATCCTAAAGCTTTAATCGTTACACAAGTAGAATTGAAGGAACGTGCAAGTCAAAAAGCACCAAGCGCAATTTTCGTAACTGTTGAAAACTTTATGAATTCTCCAAGTTATGATGAAATCGTTACTCGCTTACAAGCTGAAAAGAAATAACTTAAACTACTCATTTTAAATATTCGTTTGACAATGTAAAAAAGCTAAATGTACTGGAAAATAGGGAATGCCTATTTTCCAGTCATGCATTTAGCTGTTTTGTTGAGGATATGACAACACTTCTTATATAATAAATAATGAAAGGGGTGGCTAAAATGTATTTTTCTGGTAGAGAGAAGACGATCTTGTCATTGATGCTTGAGTACCCAAATGGGATTACTTTGGATGAGTTGCAGTCGCAATTACAGATTAGTCGACGGACGTTATATCGAGAAATTGCAAGTATTGAAAAAACCATTCAGACTTTGGATATTCAAATCATCAAACCAAGAGGAGCTGGCTATCGAATTGTTGGCGAAAGTGACAATCTAGATAAACTCAGACAGCAGCTGTCGCAAAAGCAAGAAGAAATTTTTGCCGATAATGTTAAGCGGCAAAGTGCGATTGTCTGTTCTTTACTGCTACAAGATGAAGAGGTTACCATTGAATCTTTGGCGATTGATTTTCGGGTAAGTATTGGGACGATTGTTTCTGATTTACAGACCATTGAGCTTAGTTTACAGGATTATCAATTAAGCTTATTACGCTTAAAGGGACGAGGAATTAAAATTGATGGTCAAGAAAAAGCCAAACGACAGATCTTAGGGAATCTGATTTTTAATGGGGTCAGTGAATATGATTTTTATCATTATTTAGACACATTAGAGGAGCATACTTTAAATCGACCGAGTCAGCATTTTTTCTTAGATCTGTTATCAGCCGATAGTCTTTATTTAGCCAAAAAAAGCTTTTACCAGCTACCACAAAATATTTTAAAAAATGCTACGGATAATCAATTGCAACGAGTCTTGATTTTATTAGCTCTTTCGATTGATCGGATGCGGAGTAATCACTGGTTGAACCTAACAGAAGGGCAAAGTCCCAGAACAGATAGTATCCAGTTAGCCAATCAATTGATGGTTAAGGTCGCCCAGCATTTGCAGTGTAGCATTCCTAGCCAAGAGGTGAACTTATTTGCCTATCAGCTAGAAGGAATTAATTACAAGCAGCCACAAAATATCTTTTTGGATGCTTATGATGTGGAATTATCTTATAAAATAAAAGAATTTATCCGTTTTGTATCGCAAGACAGTGGTTATGATTTTCGTAAAGATGAGCAATTATTCAATGATTTAATGGCCCATATGAGTGCAGCGATTAAACGGGTAGCCAATACCTTAAATGTAGCGCCCAATCCGTTACTGATGAAGGTGACGGAGAAATATCAATGGATTACTAAGGCTGTTGAAGCACAATTAAAAAATGTGTTTAGTCAGTATCGTTTTTCTTTTGATGAAATTGGTTATATCGTGATACACTTTGCTACTTCGCTAGAAAGATATCCAATTAGTAAGGATTTATCCGTTTTGGTCATCTGTTCTAGCGGGATAGGGACGGCGCGAATTTTAGAAAGCCGGATTCGTAAATATCTACCGGAATTTAAAAAGGTCCAAATAGGAAAAATTTCTCAGATGAGTCAAATCAATTATAAAGATTATGATTTGATTTTAGCCACAATTTTTCTACCCGGCTTTACCTTACCTTATAAGGTTATTTCACCGTTGTTATTAGAAGATGAAATTAGTGAAATTCGCAGTCAGCTTTATCAATTAAAGCCTGCGCAAACAGTCACTATGACTGAAGTGACCCCGATAAATATGGAGTCACGGCAAATAACCGAGCTTTCGTTTCAAGAGGTTTATGAAACGATGCGTGTGGCTAATCAGCTATTAAGTAGCTTTGATTTAAAGAAGGTACAATCACAAGCAACGATTGAAGCAACTTTAGCGCAAATTATCACTGAACTAACTGGGACAATCGTTAATGATGCCGCTGAGGTGACACAACGAGTGATTGATCGCTATTTGATTGCACCGATTGGCATACCACAAACCAATATGGCCTTGTTCCACTGTGCTGATGAGGAAGTAAAAGAGCCGCTGTTTGCGATTTATGAGCTAGATCAAACCTTTAGCATTCCAAGTATGGATCGTAAAGGAATAAGCTTACAGCGTATTTTATTGATGTTAGCGCCAGAGCCAATGCCAGAAAGTCAAAAAGCATTATTAGGGAAAATCAGTAGCTCAATCATTGAGAGCGATTTGAATACTGAAATCTATATGACCGGCTCAAAAGAAAAAATTTATGAGCTATTAAGTACATTATTTGTCAATGAAGTAAGGAAAAAATAAGTGAATCACCCTTTAATTAAAAAAGGGTTTCTAATATTAGGAGGAAAAGAAATATGGAACTTACAGAAAATATGGTGTTATTAAACCAAAGCTATGCGAACAAAGAAGAGGCAATTCGTGCATGTGGTCGTTTGTTAGTTGACAATGGCTGTGTTGATGAAGATTATATCGAAGCGATGATTGAACGCAACAATTTAGTTTCAACTTACATGGGTAATTTCATTGCCATTCCTCATGGTACAGATGAAGCTAAAAAATATGTGAAGAAAACAGGGATTTGTGTGATTCAAGTGCCGCAAGGAGTGCAATTTGGCGAGCCTGATTCAGAAAATCTAGCAATGGTTTTATTTGGAATTGCAGGTATTGAAAATGAACATTTAGATTTATTACAAAAAATTGCTATCTTCTGTTCAGAAGTTGAAAATGTTGTAAAATTAGCAGATGCAAAAACGAAAGAAGAAATCATTCGTTTATTAGAGGAGGCAGAGTAGCATGAAAGCAACTCATTTTGGAGCAGGAAATATTGGTCGAGGCTTTATTGGAGAAATTTTAGCAAAAAATGGTTTTGCGATTGATTTTGTTGATATTAACGAAACCATTATCGATGCCTTGATTGAAAGAAAAACCTATACCATTGAACTAGCTGAAGAAGCGAAACGTCAGATTGTAGTAGAAAATGTGACGGGAATCAATAATCAAAAAAATCCAGAACAAGTCATTGACTCTATTGCAACAAGCCAAATTGTAACAACAGCAATTGGACCAAACATTTTACCATTTATTGCTGAGTTAATTGCTAAGGGAATCCAAAAACGACGTGAAAATGGTAGTACCGAAGCGCTAGACGTGGTTGCTTGTGAAAATATGATTGGTGGTAGCCAGTTCTTATTTGAAAAGGTACGTGCATTTTTATCAGCAGAGGATTTAGCTTATGTTGAACAATATGTCGGTTTCCCTAATGCAGCGGTTGACCGAATCGTGCCAATTCAACATCATGAAGATCCATTATTTGTTTCAGTAGAACCATTTAGTGAATGGGTGATTGACCGTACTCAAATGAAAAACCCTGAATTAGTTTTAAGCGATGTGGAATATGTGGAAGATTTAGAACCATATATTGAACGTAAATTATTCTCAGTCAACACTGGACATGCTGCTGTAGCCTATACCGGAGCGGCCTTAGGGTATCAAACGATTGATGAAGCGATTGCTGATGAAAAGGTATTAAGCACTCTACAAAATGTGTTAAAAGAAACGGGTAGCCTTTTGATTAACAAATGGCAATTTGATCCAGAAGTCCATGCCGCTTATGCCAAAAAAATTGTGGCACGTTTCCAAAATCCATATATTTCTGATGGGATTAATCGGGTGGCCCGTACACCGATTCGTAAATTAGGCTATGATGAACGTTTTATTCGTCCAATTCGCGAATTATATGCGCGCAATTTAAGCTATGAAAATCTATTGCGCGTTGTGGGCTTAATCTTTAATTATAAAGATGACCAAGATCAGCAAAGTGTTGAATTGCAAGGATTATTAAAAGAAAAACCAGTTGAAGAAGTGGTCAAAGAAGTGACTCAATTAACTGATGAAACACTAGTACAAGCAATTGTTGCTAGTTATGAAGATGCTGCCGAGTAGTTCCTTACTTTTCCATAATTCTTTTTGAGGCGAGGAGTGTTCCTCGCCTTCTTTTTTGAACGTTAAATTGGTCTAGACAAATTATGAGGCTTGTGTTAGAATTGGTGTATACCAATTAGGAGGGGATCGTATGAAAATTATCCAAGTACAAAATGCAGTTGAAGGTGGCCAACAAGCTTTTGAATTGTTAAAGCAAGCTTTTTTAGCTGGCAAAAAGACCTATGGATTGGCGACTGGCGGTACCCCAGAAACCTTGTATCAAGTAATGATTCAGAGTGATTTGGATTTTTCTGATTGTATTTCAATTAATTTAGATGAATATGTTGGGCTTAGTGGAGAAAATGAGCAAAGCTATCGCTACTATATGAATCAACATTTATTTGACCATAAACCATTTAAAGAAACTTATGTACCTAATGGTTTAGCAAGTGATCTAACTGCTGAATGCGCACGCTATGATGCGATTATTCAAGCTAATCCAATTGATTTTCAAATTTTAGGGATTGGGGAAAATGGCCATATCGGTTTTAATGAGCCAGGAACGCCATTTGACCAAACGACTCATGTGGTTGCTTTAACCCCTTCAACCATCGCAGCCAATCAACGCTATTTCACAAGCAAAGAAGAAGTGCCAACTCATGCCTTATCGATGGGGATTGCTTCAATTATGCAAAGTAAAGAAATTGTCTTATTAGCCTTTGGCGAAAAGAAGGCCCAAGCCATTCAAGCTATGCTAGAAGGTGAAGTAACAGAAAGCTTACCGGCTAGTATTTTACAAAAGCATCCGAATGTTACCGTAATTGTTGATCAAAAAGCGGCTAGCTTATTAAATAAATAAATGACAAAAGCATTAATCAATCGGACCAGTCATTGATTGATGCTTTTTTGTTGCAATTATTGTAAAACGCTTTTTTTTAATGATATACTAATAACAAATGAGTCGTAATGGAGATGAAGGATATGGATGAACTACTCTCTTTGTGGCAACAATATCAACTAACTGGACATTTCAATGTGCATGATTTGCCCCCTGAATTACTTAAACAAGGAACAAAGTTAAGTTTTCAGCCGAAGCAGACGGTGGTTTCTAGAGGAGATTTTCCTAGTGATGTCTATTTCGTCTTATCTGGTGAGGCGGTTGGCTTAAGAGAATATGCGGATGGAAATGAATATAGCTATTTTCAATTAGATGAAAATAAAGGAGTTGTAGGTCTTTTAGAAGTTATCGCCCAAAAGGAGCATGCGATTGCCACCGTGATTGCTAAGACACCCTTGGAAGTCTTACGTTTACCTGCAGCTGCAGTTTATCGTGCGTTGCAAACAGATGTGGATTTGATGCGTAAATGTATGGCTTGGTTAGCCCAAGATTTATATACACGCTCAGGCAATGATGGGTTATTTTACTATGCCAAAGCTATTGATCGTGTTCGTTTTTATTTGGTTACTTATTACGAGCAAAAAAGTCACTTACTGGCGACGACGAAAGAAAGTGAATTAGTTGTTGCCGCTTCTTATCAAGAAATTGCTAAACAACTTGGTATTAGTGTCCGCACCGTAGGACGAGTGATTCAAAAATTACGATTAGCAGATGAGGTTTCTACAGATAAGAAAAAAATTTTCTTATCTCCACATCAATATAAACAAATGCTGTTAAAAATTGAGTTTTAATCTTTCCCTTGATTTTTGAGCTAGATTTGCTATAATTCGCATAATATCTATCTTGGGAGGATCAATCAAGGATGAACGCAGAATTAATTCAAGCATTACCAAAAGTTGAGTTGCACTGTCATTTGGATGGTTCCGTTAGTATGGCTACTTTAAAAAAATTAGCAATAAAGGATGGCTATCCACTTGAAAATTTGCAAAAGGCACAGGCACCGAAGAAATGTGCTAATTTACAGGCGTATTTAGATAGCTTTGATGCAGTTTTACCCTTACTGCAAAGTGAAGAAAATCTAACTTTAGCTGCTTTTGATTTAATTGAGCAGGTGGCTAAGGAGAATGTCCGTTATATCGAGATTCGTTTTGCGCCATTACTCCATACACGAGCAGGCTTGAGCTTAGCGCAGGTGATGACAGCCGTGCTCAAAGGGATTCGCTTAGCACAGGAACAATATGAGGTGAGGGCCAATCTGTTAGTTTGCGCTTTGCGTCATCATGAGAATGAACGGAATTTACAAATGATTCAAGAAATTGCTGCTTTACAGCAAGCGCAGATTGTAGGCTTTGATTATGCAGGTGATGAACGCGATGCTTTAGGCCATCGAAAAGCGGTTGTTCAAGCGGCTAAAGCTCATCAGCTACAAATCACCTTACATGCAGGTGAATGTGGTTGTGCACATCATGTAGTGGAAGCAGTTCAGCTTGGGGCAACTCGTATTGGTCATGGGGTGGCGATTAAAGACGATTTAGCAGCGATTGAATTATGTAAGGCGAAGAATGTATTGCTTGAGTTATGTCCAACGAGCAATTTACAAACGAATGCGATTGATTGTATCGAACATTATCCTTTTCCTTATTTTCTAGCCCAAGAGTTAAAAATGGCAATTAACACAGATAATCGGACAGTTTCTAATACAACTTTAACCAAAGAATATCAACTATTAGTCACGCATTTTCAGCTAACCTTAGCGCAGATGAAACGGTTAAACGTAGATGCTATCAATGCTTCTTTTGCTGATGAAGCGACTAAAAAGGCTGTAAAAGACTTAATAGAGCAAGCCTATCATTAATCCTTGAAGAAAAGCCAGCAGCTAATTTTTAGATGCTGGTTTTTGACGTTAAAATTAAGGTTTAAAAAATAGATGAGAAAAGGACACTTGACCTTTTTAGCTAGCTAGCAATTTTGTATACTATTTATAGTCAAAAAAACTATAAAATGGCAGAAAAGCGAGGCGTACGCATGAAAAGAAGAATTGAAGGCCATCAAATACTAAAAGTAGTGGTAGGTACGTTGTTAGTTGCACTAGGAATTACTTTAATGATTGCTAGTACGTTAGGTGTTGATACGTTGAGTGTTGCATTATTTGGATGGATGAATTTTGTTCCGTGGCAGTTTGGGTATTTAAGCTTGACCTTTAATTTGATTGTTTTAGCCTTTGCTTTGATATTTGATCGTAAGCAAGTGGGCCTAGGTAGCTTTGCTAATGCTTTTGGTGTGGGCTTAACGGTGAATTTTTTAAGTCCCTATATTTTAGCTAACGAATTTATTGCTAATCATCATTGGCTGGCTGCGATTGTAGGCATTGTTGTTTATGGTCTAGGTGTGGGCATTTATGTTTCTGCTCAGCTAGGCTCAGCGGCTATTGAATGCTTAACGATGATGTTGGTCAAAGCGACTCGTTTTCCATTAAGATATATCCGAATTGGCTTGGATGCGGGAATGGTTATTTTAGGTTTACTATTAGGCAGCCAAAACTTTGGGGTAGGGACGATTTTGTGCGTATTGACCACTGGCTTTTTCATGGAACAAGTGTTAAATTTCTTTGAACGTTTAGCGTTAAAAGAAGGAAAAGTTGCGTAGTTTCTAATGTTTAAATAGATAAGTCTTTGCGAGGTAAAACATTTTACCTCGTTTTTTTTATATTTAGCTACTTGTTTAGACCTAGAAAAATTTCGGTTTACTCAATCGGGAAGAATGAGCTAAAAACATAAAAATAGCTACCCTCTAATGAGAAAGTAGCTATTGGTCTATTTGGCATTCATTAAATATTTTCACTAATTTTAGGATCGACTTTTACATCAAATTGGAATTTTTTGCCTTGCGAAATATCGTCGATTAATTTTTGAACGAGGTCAATTAATTCTTCATGGGATAGGCTGATGATACCGGCAAGTAACATCGTAATTAAACCATTAACGACAATCCAAGCTTCCAAATGTAATAAATTAAAGGTTTCGTCTGAGATACCGTTAAAGCGACGACTTTGTTTAGATAATTCCTTGTAGAATTTTACGGAATATTCATACATAATCGGTCCGCCACCTTTAGGATCGACATACAATGCTTTGAATAGCTTCGGTTTTTTCATGGCGAATTCAATATAATGTACGGGTGCATCGACGATTACATCTCCAGTAATAGGCTGGCTCATAAACTTACGATGCATGTCAGTTTCGATCTTTTGCAACAAGGTACGTTTTAAATCTTCCATATTTTTAAATTCTAAATAGATGGGTTGTGTGGAAATGCCCATTTTTTTTGCAACATTACGTGCGGTAAATTTTTCAAAACCACTTTCTAAAACAACTTCATGTGCAGCTTTCAAGATTTGATCTTTTGTATAAACTTTACGACGCATTACATTCACCTCTCAAACTCTTTTTATTTATTTTACCCCAAAAACAATAAACTTGTAAAGAGAAAAGATGCAAAGTGAAGTTATTTTAAAAAAAAGAAAATACTTGAAATTATCCGATTTTTTATCGAAAAACACAAAAATAAATTATCTTGAAATCATTTACAAATAACAACTTATCAGAATGCGAAATAAAACAAAAAAATAATTAGTTTTTTATCCTCTTCAATAAATAAATTATTCAAGAATTTAAGGCTATAGATTGGGCAATGAGCAAGCTGTTTTTATCCTCCTCTTTAGCATGATATGTTATGGTGTTTATTTTTAGTTTGTATTTTTATGTCGTTGTTTTTTTATAAGTGAAAAAGCAATAAAAAGCTTGATAGATCAACGAAAAAGCTCTTTGTAAATTTTGGGATTAATTTTTTTAATTTGGTTATGTAAATTTTTTTGCTAAAAGGATTAAAAATATATTATAATAGCCGATAAGGAGTGAATCATCATGTCAAAATATCGCGAATTGTTCGTCACTGCTTGTATTCTAGTGTTGGTTATTGTCATATGTTTCGTATTTTTTCGAGAATTAGCAGTCGGTTTGGTTGTCGCGTTAATTATTTTCCCCACTACTCAAGATCTTGTTCATCAAATACTGTCCAATCTCACTTTGCATAAGTAGTCATCTAGCTCGCTGTTCGTTTTTTTCATTTTAGTACTTGCTAAGGAGCAAATCCTTTTAGCACAACCTCGCTCCATTCTTTTGTATAGGCTAAGGCTTGTTGATAGATATGTGGTTGGCTGAAGCCTTCAACTAGGCATTGAAAATAAAGCAGTAGGAATTCATCCGTGTATTTGGAACTGATAGCGCCTTCTTTACGACCTTGTTGAAATAAAGTTTTCATTAAATCATACGCTTGTTTGGTATAGTCCTCCATCGCTTTAGCAAACGTAGCGTCTTTTTTTTAGGAAAAGTTTATTCAGCTAGCATTCAACATATTTTAACGTAATTCAGGTAGAAGTCGACCATCCTCTATAGGTGGGTGATGAATGCCGTTCGGTATGAGGGTTACTGTTGGTAACTCGAAGACCGACAATACATTACATTGTCTTTTTATTTCGTTCTATGTTATAATCAGTATATATTAGAAATAAGTTGATATAAAATGGAATTAGATACAAATAAACATTCAGTCTTTCTTCTTTATTACCATCTTATTTTAGTAACGAAATACCGTAGACAAGTGATTGATGATGAAATATCTGATTATGCTAAAGCTACTTTTGAAAGAATTTCAGAATCGTATCACATTACTTTAGTGGAGTGGAATCATGATAAAGACCACGTTCATATTATGTTCAAAGCTCATCCTAAAACAGAATTGACAAAATTCATCAACGCCTATAAAAGCGCTAGTTCAAGATTGATAAAACGTGATTTTCCGAGAGTCAAACAGTTTCTTTGGAAAGAAATGTTTTGGTCTAAAAGTTTTTGTCTGTTGACGACTGGTGGAGCACCAATTGATGTGATAAAGAAATACATCCAAAATCAAGGAAACAATCATAAATAGAAAGCAGGTGAACTTTGTGGAACGACTAAAAGCGTACAAATTCAGAATCTATCCAACAGAGGAACAAGAAATCTTCTTTGCCAAAACTTTCGGCTGCGTTCGTAAGGTCTACAATCTAATGCTTAATGACCGAAAAAAAGCATATGAAGAAGTTAAAAATGATTCTTCTAAAAAAATGACTTTTCCAACACCGGCTAAATATAAGAAAGAATTTCCATTTCTGAAAGAAGTCGATAGCCTCGCTTTGGCCAATGCCCAACTTCATTTAGATAAAGCATACAAGAATTTTTTTCGGGATAAATCTGTTGGCTTTCCACGTTTCAAAAGTAAGAAAAATCCTGTTCAGAGTTATACAACGAATAATCAAAATGGTACAGTTGCTTTGATTGATAGTAAATTCATAAAAGTTCCTAAATTGAAATCATTAGTAAGAATTAAGCTTCATAGACAACCAAAAGGGATGATTAAATCTGCTACAATATCACGCCATTCTAGCGGTAAATACTATATTTCTTTGTTATGTAAAGAAGAAATTAGCGAGTTACCTAAAACCAATTCTGCCATTGGTATTGACTTAGGTATTACAGACTTTGCGATTCTTTCAGATGGACAAAAAATTGATAATAATAAATTCACTTCAAAAATGGAGAAAAAGCTTAAACGTGAACAACGTAAACTGTCTAGGCGTGCATTATTAGCTAAAAAACGAGGTGTTAAACTCTATGAGGCTCGAAACTATCAGAAACAAAGACAAAAAGTGGCACGTCTCTACGAAAAAGTAAAAAATCAACGTACTGATTTTCTGAATAAACTGAGTACAGAAATTATCAAAAATCACGATATTATCTGTATTGAAGACTTAAACGTAAAAGGTATGTTGCGTAATCATAAATTAGCAAGAAGTATTTCTGATGTATCTTGGTCTAGCTTTGTGGCTAAGTTGCAATACAAAGCGGACTGGTATGGACGTGAAATCATCAAAGTGGATCAGTGGTTTCCGTCTAGTCAGATTTGTTCAGAGTGCGGACATAAAGATGGCAAGAAATCGCTCGATATTCGAGAATGGACTTGCCCTATTTGTCATACTCATCATGACCGTGATATCAACGCTAGTATCAATATATTGATTGAAGGTCTAAGAATACAAACTTCAGCTTAGGCACAATCAAAAAAACCGTAGGAACTACGGGGATAGCTTGGTAAATAAGAGAAACCGCTGTTAGTGAAGAAATAAGCTATCAAGTACGCTCTATTCCCAAGAAGCTCCCACTTCAAGCGTTAAGAACCGTTAGGTTTAGCTAAGTGGAGAGTAGTTCACTCGCCACTTTTCACCAATTACCGCTCATGCTATTCTTTATAGGTGCGATGAGCCTTTGTTTTGGTTGGCTGCCACAGCTGAGTGGAGTCGTTTATGGTTATCTAGGTTATAGCTTTGTTTTAGCCTATTTTCAATCGTTATTGCATTTACCTAAATGGTTGGTAAAAACGAGTGCGTTTCATTTTTTAGCGAACTATCCCTTACATGCAATTCGTTGGCTACCAAGCTTATTAGTTGGTTTACTTGGTTTGAGCTTTATCCTTATCGGTTGGCTGGGTTTTAGAAAAAGAGATCTTCGCTAGCTGTATTTTTAAGATGATGTCGAGTAAAAGTATCCATTATTGTGTTTTCTGTAGGTAAAATTTACCTACAGTCTTTTTTTGTTAAAAAATCTAGTTATAATAGATAGTGAAATAGTTAACGAGTAAGAAATGAGGAAAGAAAATGGCAATCATGCACAAAAAAGATAATCAGCGCTATTATAATCCAATACGTAAGGCGATTTTAAATTATGGGATGATTCAACCAGGTGAAACTATTGCGATTGGCCTTTCAGGAGGCAAGGATAGCACCACCTTGCTTTATTTATTAGAAACGATTCGTCAGCAGGGACGGTTAGGCTTTGATTTTACGATTCATCCAATGATTTTAGACATGGGTATGGAGATGGATCTAACCCCTTTAAAGGATTTTTGTAAGGAGCTTGGCTATACGTTAGATGTAGTTCCGACTGATATAGCGAAAATTGTTTTTGATATTCGTCAAGAAAAAAATCCTTGCTCTTTATGTGCAAATTTACGGCGAGGGATTTTGTACCAAACAGCCAAAGAGCGTGGTTGTAGTAAGGTGGCTTTGGGACATCATTTAGATGATGCAATTGAAACATTTATGATGAATTGGTTATTTCATGGTGAGTTTAGAAGCTTTGAACCGATGACTTATCTTAGTCGTAGTGATATTTCGATTATTCGACCATTGTTATATGTTGAAGAGATGGCGATTAAGCACTTTGTTCAGCGCGAAAAGCTGCCAGTAATCTTTAATCCCTGTCCGGCTGATAAGAAGACTAAACGTGAGGAAATGAAACAATTAATTACGCAGCTAAGTAGTCAATATCCAGAGATTCGCCAAAAGTTCCTCAAGGGAATGGAAGGCGGTCAAGCCGATCATTTTTGGCGTGAAAAACTGATTCAAGAACAATAACTTCAAAGACAAAAAAGCTACTAAATTGGCTGATTAATCCTCTTTAGTAGCTTTTGTTGATTTTACACTAATTGGAAAGTGACGGTGACACTATCGCCAATATTTTTAGCCAATTGCTGTCTAATGGCTTTGGTCATGCCTAATAAATAACAAATAGATCCGTCTGTGTATTTCAGTCCCATATTGACAATACTTCCGGAATAAGCAACCTGTTCAAAATAGGCCTTTACTTTCAAGCGACCCTTGCCAAAAGTCGCCTTGATATCACAAGGAACTATTACATAAGCGCCGCCACGACCGATTTGTGCAGCCTGAATGCTAGCTTGAAATTGATAGCATTCTTGATTGGACGTAAAATCAGGGTAATCGGTTGATGACCATTGATTATCAGCTAAGGTTTGTAACACTTGCTTAGGCAAGTCGATCGGCTGCAAGGGAGAGGTTGATTTTTTGTCTGTTGTTTTCGGCTGACGTAAAATCTTTTCCATTTGCTTTCCCTTGGCTAGTTCATCGACTAACTTATCTAAATAACGAATTTTTTGCATTAAAGGATCTTCAATTTCTTCTACCCGATAACCACAAATCACCCCTGTAATCAGGTGCACATTGGGGTTGATTTGCGGAGCTTGTGCGAAGAATTCGCGATAAGAGACCTCATTAGTTAGTTGAGTAGAAAGTTGTTCTAATGTATAGCCAGTTAACCAAGTGATAATGGTATCTACTTCTTCTTTGGTACGTCCTTTACGCTCGGCTTTTTTGACCAATAAAGGATAAACACTGCTAACACTCATATTAAATACGCGTTCATTTTTCATTTATAAACTCCTATTCTACACGACTATATTCATCAAGGGTCTTGCCATTTTCATCTTTTAAAACTAGCCAGCTATTCGTACCGGCAAAATAAAGGAGATGACCGACCTCATTAACACTTTTTAACACAATATCTTCAATGGTTTGGTTATCCTTGATTTTCTCTTTTTGTTCCTCACGTAAGGTTAAGGCAAAACGTGCACCAAAACCTAGTGAACCATCCTTGTTCAAAGGTGCATCCGGCAATAGCCTAGCGCCTTTTTCAATCCGCAATTCATTTCGCTTTTGCCAGTAGATGGTTGCTTTAGCCCCAAAATCATCCACATAAAAAGGAATCTCTGCTAAGGCTTTTTGCCAACGATGCTGCGCTTTAGCACTTGGCGCTTTTTTAGGCTTAGCGGTCAGTTCAATGGCAAAGGCTTGTAAAATTTGATTTATTTGTTGACATAAGCTTTGATAATCCTTTATTAAATTACGTGGAATCACATGATTGCCTTCAAAAAATTCATTGGCTAAACAGCGAGCTAAAATTTTTTGTTCGTATTCAGGAGCTTTGATTAGCACACATTTTTGATATTTTTTGGGCAGTTGTTCTTCAACTAATTGCCATTTGTTTTTGCTATCTTGAACTAGCGCTAAACGATCAGACATATCTGGTTCACCGGTTGTTTGAATAGTTAACATTAGCTGTTGATTTAAAGGATGAATGATGGTAGCTTGGTTAGTTAAGGTAACAATTAATTGCATAAAGGTACTCCTTTCTTTTTGATTGTAACAAGTTTTGGTAGTGGTTGCATGGAATATGCTTGCTAATTTTTACTAGGTGTAATCAGATAGGATCATTCTAGATTCACTAACTAAAAATAGTTGACTAAGTCCACAATTGGTGTAGAATAACTATAAAAAATTAATTGGAGGAGTCAAATGAAAAAGATAAAGGAAGCTAGGTTTTTGTTGATTATTTCGATGGTTATTTTTGGAACATTAGGGCTTTTTGTACGGAATATTCCCATTTCTTCTGGTGAGCTGGCGCTATATCGTGCCATACTAGCAGCGCTTTTAATCGGGAGTTTTTTGGTACTTACTCGGCAAAAAATTCCTTTTGGCGCAATCAAAAAAGAATTGCCCTTGTTGCTATTTTCAGGTATCGCCATGGGGTTTAATTGGATTTTATTATTTGAAGCTTACAAATATACGACTGTCTCGGTGGCAACCTTAAGCTATTATTTTGCGCCAGTGATTGTGACAATAGCCTGTCCGTTTTTATTTAAAGAAAAAATGGGCTTCAAACAATGGTTATGTTTCATTATGTCAACTGTCGGGATTGTTTTGATTACCGGTTTAGGTGATTTAGGTGGAGGGAAAGCGCATTTGACAGGTATTTTATTTGGCTTAGGTGCCGCCTGTTTTTATGCTACGGTTATCCTGTTAAATAAATTTATCAAAAATGTTGGGGGTATTCATCGGACCTTTTTACAATTTATTGCAGCGATTATTGTTTTGATTCCTTATGTGGCGATGACTAGTCATTTTTCGTTAGGGCAGCTTGCGATGAAGGGCTGGATTTATCTATTAATTGTTGGTTTGGTACATACAGGGATTACCTATTGTTTGTATTTTTCTGCTTTAAAAGAATTACCTGGTCAAAAGGCAGCAATTTTGAGTTATATTGATCCATTAGTGGCCGTATTTATCTCGGTGTTTGTGTTAGGAGAGGCGATTAGTCTATCACAAATGATTGGCGGCTTGTTTATTTTAGGTTTCACGTTATGGAATGAAATCAATCCAACCGCGCCGATGGAGGAAAAATATGTTAAGTCAAGATCAAATCACTGATATTCAAAGCTTTCATAAGGTTTATCAGCATGTTTTTAAACAAGTCGATCAAGTAGTATTAGAGGCAGGTTATTCGTTAACTGAACGAGATCTTTTAATGGAAATGAGTAAAACAAAACGCTGTATTGCTAATACCTTGATTACCCAGCTAGCCATTGATCGAAGCTATGCTAGTCGAATGTTAAAAAAATTTGAAGCTAAAGGGCTGATTCAAAAGGTGACTTCAAATAATGATAGTCGAATGAAATATATTCAGCTAACGACTTTAGGTCAGCAAGAGGTTCAACGTTTAACGGATTGTCAGCGTGAACAAATTAGCCAGCTTTTTAGTAAACTTACCCCAACTGAAGTGGAAGCGTTGTGTCAAGCGCTCGTGCAAATACGTAATCAATTGACTAAGGCGAATGATGTCGTGACTATCCGTTCTTTTAAGCCAAGTGATATTGACTATATTATTTCACGACACAAGACACTATATTACGCTGAGCGCCATTTATCAGAAACTTTTTTTGTCTATGTGGATCAAATTGTTTATGAATTTGTCGACAGTTATCATCCGGAGACGGACTGTTTAAAGATTTTAGTTTGTAATGAGATTCCAGCAGGGAGTATTGCCATTAAAAGGCTAGATGATCAGCTAGCGCAATTACGTTTTTTCATGCTAGAGCCAGAAATGCGTCAGCGTGGCTATGGTAATCAATTGATGGATTTGGCCTTGAGCTTTTGTCGAGAAAAAGGCTATCGGCAGGTTTGTTTATATACCATCACTGCTCAAGTAATTGCTAGGCATATTTATGAAACGCATGGCTTTTATCTGACGGATCGTTATGCTAAAGAGGAGTGGGGACAAGGAGTAGTTGAAGAACGCTGGGTATTGGATTTAGTTTAACCAAAAATGGCACAGCACATGAGCAGTTTGCGCTTATGTACTGTGCCATTTGTTTTTTGTCATTGCTCAGGCGGTTTGCTTGCCTGTTGAAAGAGTCTTTGATTTTTTTCGTCGAATTTATGGTTATGAGAAGAAACCATAGCAAAGGGTTGGCTATGATAATCGAGGTAAACTTTAATTTGATTGATGGCATAAGCGGCATCTTGAAAGGCACCGGCTAATAAATTCAGCTTACCTTGAAAATATTGGACATCACCCGCTGCAAAAATTCCGGGCTGATTAGTGAGACCAGGATGCGCGCAATTGAGATACATGTGCTCATGTAAGCAAAAGGCGAGATCTGCTTGGTGTAATAAGTCCGCCTCGTGATGATAACCATGTTGTACCAATAGATAGTCACAATAGGCAACTTGCTGATTGGTAAAGGTAATCTGTAGTTGCTGATTAACTAGTTGAATGGTTTGAATGGTATGATTTAGTAAAATTTCGCCACCTGATTGTTTAAACTGTTTGCATTGGGCTTCGTGCGCCTTTAATTGCGCTCCTCGGTAGCATAAGCTAACCTTACTTTGATAATTTAAGGCTTCCAAAGCATAATCAATGGCGCTATTACCGCCTCCAGAAACTAATAGGCGCTTATCTTTTAAAAGCATAGGATTTGGAAAATGCGTGTAAATACGTGATTGAGCCGCCGAATCAATCGAGCATTGCAGCATTTTTGGTCGATAAATTCCCCCACCGATACAAAGTAGAATCGTTTTACCTAAGAATTTTTGGCCATTTTGCGCAGTCACTTGAAAAAGGGCTCCTTGTTTTTCGATGTGGATGATTTTAGTATTTAAAAAGATGGTAGGCTTGAAAAGTTGTGCCTGCTCAATTAGATTTTGTTGGATTTGCTTGCCCTTGGTTGGTGGCATCGCTCCAACATCCCAAACCATTTTTTCGGGATAAAAGTGTAACTTGCCTCCAAGATGGTCTTGCGCTTCCAAAATAGCAACGTTTAAATCACGTAAGCCAGCATAAAAGCTAGCATATAAACCGGCAGGCCCCCCACCGATAATTAAACAATCAAAAATTTCCATGGAACCATCCTTTCTTATGCCCTAAGCTATTGGTAAAATCAAGATTGATGAAAATCATTCTCAATTAGTTAGTAGCATTATAAAAAACTTTATTTTGTTCGTAAAGCAGAAGTTCTTAGATAAGAATAAGTCTAAAAAAGTAAGCAGTCTTCGATAGTCAAGGATCAAGCTTTTGTTTTTGCAAATAGAAGGAAACGCTTTCTGAAAAGTACGAAAAATGCTATAATATAAGTGAAGAAGATGTTTAAAAGGAGTATTAGTGTATATCGTTTGGTCTAGGTCGCTTTCACTTAGAAAGGATTGATGAGCGATGAGAAAATTAACTTGCTTATTGATGTTGCTAGGCTTTATGTGTGTAAGTAGTGTAGGTATTTCGGAGGTAAAAGCGCATAGCACCAGTGATTATGAGGTCGCTTATCGGATTTATTCACCAAAGACTGGTCAACATCGATACATGATTGATTTGACTAGGATGAATCAGTTGGTCATTGATCAAGGGTGGCATTTAGAAAAAGGTCACTTATTATTTAGCAAATCTGCCGAGGATTATTTGCCAGCAGCAACGGTACTTACCTTATTCTCACCAAATAACCAAGATATTGTATATACAGCGAATCCTGTTGAAGTTGATGTGCTTTTGAAGGCTAATTGGCAAATTTTGTTGTCCTCAGATGTCCCACTTTCTGCTTTGAAGCCTGAAAAAGGGGTGCCAGTTTATCGTTTGTATCAGCCTGCATTAGGCCGACATCACTTTACGGCTATTTTCGCTGAGAGAAATCAATTAATGCAAGCTGGCTGGCAAGCAGAGGGAATCGCTTTTTATGCTAGTGCAGTGAGGTAGTGGTAGCTGAAGGCATTGTCAGCATTTACAAATCATAAAAATAGCAAACGGAATTGCCATAAAAGAGTGCTTGTTGTCATTTATGTTCAACTAGCATGTCTTCTTTTGGCAATTCCGTTTTTTTAGTGCGCTAGGTTAAAGCGATTATTTGTGCGCATGGATTAATCGTTGCTCGTTGCTTGAGATTAGTTTTTTTCTTTCTTATGATAAGTTTTTCGACACAAAAGCCTTTATGATGACAAATAGGGCAGGTTAGCTTCCTAAGTGTTGGCGTATGTCTGGCAAAAATGGCTTCCTTTAGCTTAGGTTTAAATACCTCATGACAGTGAGGGCAGATGTAAGCAACTCGCTTAAAATAAAAATTTGTTAGCCAAATAGCATAAATTATAGCCCCTAGTAGACATGCTAAAGCTGGCCACCAGATTTGTGTAAAGAGGCCGAATATAATGAAGCCCCATTGGACGATGCTAATCGGAATCGCCGTAAAAAGTATCATTAGATGTAGCTGGTGTAGTTTTTTCTTGTTTTCCATTGTGTAAGCTATATCACCGATGGATTCAACGGAGAAATGCTCGAAGTTTTTTAATTCCCGTTTGATGCCTTCGATAATTGCTAGCTGGTTTTGTCTTGCATTTATTTCTTCTTTTAATAACTGATTTTGTTGGTCTAATAAAATAGAAATAACATTTTCTGGATTTTCTCCATTAAGCAGCTCGCCAATACTATTAATCGAAAGCCCTGCATTTCTTAAAAAGCAAATAATCTTTAATCGTTTGAGTTCATTTTCTGAGTAAAGCCTTCTACCACCTTCTGAGAGTTCACTAGGAGTTAGAATTCCACGAGTGTCATAATACTGGACGGTGCGCACAGATACGTTGCAGTATTTAGCCATTTCTCCAGTTGTGTATTTTGACATAGCTGTCACCTCCTCTGATGCTTATTTTGCCTGATTACGTAGGGTTACAAGCAATAGGTAACGTAGGATGATTTTTAAAATTCGCTTTAATTTGATGAAATTTTTACTTCTTATAAAAAATCTATGCTTCCTTTGCCAGCGTGCTTCTAGGTCTTGTTGTAGCTGAGTGATTAGCTATAGTCTTTCATTGTAAATCAGTTTAAAAAATAAAAGGGCAATCAAAATCCGTTAATTAAAAATGACAAAAATACGCTTGTTTTAGCCGATTGATTGTTCCACTCCTGAATCTGTTTTTAATCAGTTGAGGTCAAAAATTAGGATGATGACTAGGGTAAACTGCTAAATTAGGTGAAGATTATTATCAGCTATAGTATAACAGAGAAATAGAAAGATTGAAGGGGGGATGTAATAAAGAAAAAAATAATAAAGAGGTCATTCCTTTTTAAGGAATACCCTCTTTATATCAACTAGAATTATTTTCTCTCGTAAATAAAATCTTATGACTATTCTTTTGGTTTAGATATTATGGGTTGCTTTAGTTTTGTATGTGTTTCACTATCCAAAATCCCCAAGCTATACTGAATAGTGTTATCATAATTGTGATATCAATCAAAGATTCTTGTAATATCCTGATATCGGTTAATTACACGATAAATCTCTACGTATTCGTCTCTAACCTTGTATATAATCACATAATCTTCCCATATTGCATATTTATAGTCTGTTTGAAAGCTGATACGTTTTGAAAGATCTGAACCCATTCCTGGAAATATCTGAAGATTTTCAAATTTACTATAAATTTCTTTTATCGTCTTTGTAGCATATTTTTCGTTATCTTCAGCAATATAATTCCAGATATTTTTCAAATCCTTTGCAACAATCGGATTGATCCGCAGTTTTAACATCTTACTCCCCCAAAAGTGCCTTCAGTTCGTCTAAATTCAACCATCCTTCACCGTCTTTTACTGCTTCTTCGGCTTCTTGTAACTTTATCAGGAGCTTTTTCTCAGCACGATCACGCTCGTAGTCTTCAATATCCATAACGACAAAACGTCCTCTGCCATTCTTGGTCAGGTATACTGGTTCTCCTTTATGACAGTTTTTCAAGACTTCATTGTAATTTCTCAAATCAGATACTGGTAAAATAGTTGCCATATTCTTTCAGCTCCTTTATTGGTTGCGTATTGTTTCAGCTACTTTTAGTATACACAAAAAGCTGTAAAATTCAACGTGAAATTTTACAGCTTTTCAAAGGTTCTGTTTTCTTTTTTTTGTTTTAGTCTAAAAAATCATAAATGCTTAAAATTATAGGGTGGATTCAAAAGCAGCTTCTACATAAGGAGAGGAAGAATTCTCTCTATTGAATATAAAAAAGCAAAAAAATCGAAGGAATTTTTTTAGAGCTTCCTTCGATTTTTTGCTTTTGCAGGGACTGACTTTTGGTTTAGCCCCTTTAAATCAACTAGAATTATTCCCACTCTACTGTTGCAGGTGGTTTAGAAGTAATATCGTACACAATGCGGTTCACGTGAGCGACTTCGTTAACGATACGTACAGAAATTTTTTGTAATACGTCCCATGGAATACGCGCGAAATCAGCAGTCATACCATCAATTGAAGTAACCGCACGGATGCCGACTGTATAATCGTAAGTTCGACCATCACCCATGACACCAACTGAACGGATACCCGGTAATACAGTGAAGTATTGCCAAATATCACGATCAAGGCCAGCAGCGGCGATTTCTTCACGTAAAATAGCATCGGATTCGCGGACGATTGCTAGTTTTTCTTCGGTAATTTCACCAAGTACACGAATGCCTAAGCCAGGACCTGGGAATGGTTGACGCCAAACAATACTATCTGGCATGCCAAGCTGAGTACCTAAAGCACGCACCTCATCTTTAAATAAAGTATTTAATGGCTCGATTAATTCAAATTGCATATCTTCAGGTAGGCCACCTACGTTATGGTGTGATTTAATCGTTTGAGCTGTTTCGGTACCTGATTCAATGACGTCGGTGTATAGGGTTCCTTGAGCTAAGAAGGAAATACCTTGTTCACCAGCTAGCTTAGCTGCTTCGTCATCAAAGACATAGACAAATTCATTACCGATAATTTTACGTTTTTGTTCAGGATCGCTCACGCCAGCTAATTTAGCTAAGAAACGTTCTTTAGCGTCGACTTTAATAATATTTAAGCCAAATTTGCCCCCAAGACTTTCCATGACTTGATCAGCTTCGTTTTTGCGTAATAGACCGTGGTCAACAAAGATACAAGTTAATTGATCGCCAATTGCTTTTTGTAAAAGCACCCCAACGACACTGGAGTCTACGCCACCAGATAAACCAAGCAAGACTTTTTTATCGCCAACTTGTTTTCTGATATTGGCAATTTGCATATCGATGAAGTTTTCCATGCTCCAGTCGCCTTTACATTGGCAAATTTCTAAAGCAAAGTGTTTTAGTAAATCATTTCCGTATTCAGAGTGACGGACTTCTGGGTGGAATTGGACCCCATACATTTTACGGTCGGCATTTTGAATCGAGGCAATTGGACAATCCTTACTTGTCGCTACAACCTCAAAACCAGCTGGGGCTTGTGTGACCAAGTCGCCATGACTCATCCACACAATTTGTTTTTCAGGAGTGCTGGCAAATAATTCAGCTGCTTTAGTTGTTACCTCTAATTCAGCTTTTCCATATTCCTTATTTACAGCAGGCTCGACCTTACCGCCTAATTTATGCGTAATCAATTGCATCCCGTAGCAAATACCCAACACTGGAATACCTAAGTCAAAAATAGCTTCGTCAATTCCAAAGGCGCTGTCATCATAAACACTATTTGGTCCACCAGAAAGAATGATTCCTTTTGGTTGGATAGCTTTGATTTCTTCAGCAGTAATCTTGTGGCTCAGCAATTCAGAAAATACGCCAAATTCACGAATACGGCGAGTAATTAACTGATTGTATTGACTACCGTAGTCTAACACGATGATTTTTTCAACGTTTGGCAGATTGTCAACGTTTTTCACGATTCTTTACCCCTATTCTATTAGATTTATTGAAAAAGTTTTTTCAACAGCAAGTTATTTAAGTAATAATATTACTCACTTTGGTTTCATTTTACAAGTAAATCTAGCAATTTCCTAGTTTTTTTAATCAAAATATTAGGGAAATTTCTTTTTATGTTCGGCTTTTAGGTTAGATTTCTTTTTTAAAATAAAAAATGTTCATCTTTTACTTAATATTTTTTGAGATAGAGTTGGTCAATTTCGTGATTTTTGGTTTTATGTAAAATAATATCGGCTCGATTTCTAGTAGGTAGAATATATTCTTTTAGATTTTTAAGATTAATTTTTTCCCAAGTCTGTTGCGCCATTTTTAATGCATCTTCGCGATTACCGATTGCAAATTTATAATAATAGTTATTTGGCTTGCGAAAGGCCGAATCTAGTAGCGACTCAAAACGTTCTAAATACCATTTTTCAATCAATACGGGATGCGCATCGACATAAATTGAAAAATCAAAGAAATCGCTCACATAAATTTGCTGATTCGCTGGTAATTGTAAGGTATTAATTCCTTCGACAATTAAGATATCTGGCTGATGAATTGTCTGAAATTGATTTTCGACAATGTCATAAACCTCATGAGAGTAGGTCGGAATTTGAATGTTTTTCTCACCAGACTTCACGCGATTTAAAAATTCAATGAGCTTAGCCATATCGTAGCTTTCAGGGAAGCCTTTGCGATCGAGAATCTTTCTTTCAATTAAGACCTTATTTGGCAGCAAAAAGCCATCCGTAGTGATTAATTGAACGCTCTTTCTAGGAAATAGCTTGGCGAGTAAATGTTGCAATAAGCGCGCAGTGGTGCTTTTACCTACAGCTACACTACCAGCAATCCCAATGATAAATGGTGGGGTTTTGACATAGCGATGCAAAAATAACCCCTTAGTTAAGGTAACTGATTCAAACGCTTGCATATATAATTGAATTAAATGACATAAAGGAATATAAACATCCTCCACATCTTGCATTGAGATACGGTCATTTAAGCTTTTGATATTATCGAGCTCGCTTTGTGTTAAAGACATTCGGCCGTTGGTATAGAAGCCCTGCCATTGCTCACGAGGAACTTGATAGTAATTCATTAATTCTTCCATTATTCGGAACTCCTAGGTATTTACAATCATTTAATTAATGTATAAAGCATACATTGTTTTTATAGTTTAACATAAATAAAGGAATAATTCTTTGCCTAAATACCTAAATGCTAAAATTGCGTAATTCTAAATAAAGGGTGTAAAAGATTTTTTGCATTCTAGTCTCAAATTCAGTATGATGAAGTTGAAATTAATGTAAAGGATCGAACAGGATGAATCATTATTATAGTAAGCAACCAGATAGCGCACATCAATATGCGCAATTTTCTTTTGAATTAAAAGGTAAGACTTTTCGCTTTACAACCGATAGTGGCGTTTTTTCTAAAACAACGATTGATTATGGATCAAGAGTGTTAATTGATACTTTTGATGCGACCAATTTGCCAAAAGGAGCTATTTTAGATGTGGGCTGTGGCTATGGACCGATTGGCTTGGCTTTAGCCTATGCAAGTCAACGAATGGTTGAGATGGTGGATATTAATGAACGCGCTATTGATTTAGCTAGAACCAATGCTGCAGCTAATCAATTGACTAACGTAGATATCCATCCGTCGAATATCTATGAAAACTTACATCAAGCCAGCTATGCAGCCATTGTAAGTAATCCACCGATTCGGGCGGGGAAACAGGTTGTTCATGAGATTTTAAGTAAAGCGTATGAATATTTATTGCCTCAAGGTAGTTTAACTATCGTCATTCAGAAGAAGCAAGGTGCGCCGAGTGCTCAAAAGAAAATGCAGGAAATTTTCGGCAATGCGACAATTTTGAAAAAGGATAAGGGCTATTATATTATCCAAAGTATTAAAGAAAATACTGAATGATGGTGCGATAGCTAGTTATTTTTACTGATTTCCCTCTTGATTGAGGGATTTTTGTCGCTTTGTTTTGAAAACGCTTAAAATTTCAGTGAGAAAATAGCTTTAAAATTAAAACGCTTTAATCTTTGAAAGCGTTTCTCTAAGATAAAATCCGAACATTTCTCATTTTAGTTAAAAATACTATAAAAGAACAATAGGCTTTTTTTTAGCTTTTTGATACACTTTAATTGTAATGAAGGGGGCGTTACCTATGAAATTGACCATTCGCCAAATTGCAGAAATGGCGGGCGTTTCGATCACTACAGTATCTCAAATTCTCAATAATAAAGGGAGCCGTTTTAGTGAAGAGACGAGACAGCGAGTCTTAAAAATTGTCAATGAATATCAGTATAAACCTGATTTTTTTGCTTCAAATTTAATCAATCGTCATTCGAAAACAATTGGGATGATTATTCCGGATGTCACGGACTTTTTCTTTTCAAAGATAGTAGAAGGTGCGGAAAGTTATTTAAATCCATTGGGTTATATGTTGGTTTTATGTAATTCTCAGCAAAAGCTAGAAAAAGAACTTAAGTTTTTGGAAGAATTGGCGCATCGTTCAGTAGATGGTGTTCTTTTAGCAACCCCCAATTTGATTGATGAAGCCTATCGAAAAAATAATTTATACCAAAATAAAATGCCGTTAATTTTGATTGATCGTGGGATTAACCAGCGCGATCATGGTCGGATTATTGTCAAAGAGTATGAAGCGAGTTATCAAGCGATTCAATATTTGGCTCAACAGGGACATCAAAAAATTGGTATGCTACAGGAAATAACAGGCTATTATCAATTGGAAGAACGAATGAATGGTTATAAGGATGCGCTAAGAGACTTGGATTTACCATTTAAAAAGAACCGAGTAGTGGCTGGTGAATTAACTGTTTCTGGTGGCTATCAAGCTTGTAAACAATTACTGGCACAGGATGATGAAATAACAGCTATCTTTTGTGGTAATGATGCAATGGCAATTGGTTGCTACCAAGCACTATACGAAAATGGATTGCGGGTACCAGAGGATATTTCGGTGATTGGCTTTGATGGCATTGCTTTGAGCGAGGCTTTAACGCCACCTTTAACCACAATCGCCCAACCGATTTTTGAAATTGGTTATACTGCAGCAAAATTTTTAGTAGATGCGATTGAGTATAGTGATCGAGTAATTCCGAATAAAGTTTTTAATACTAAATTAATAATTCGTGAGAGCGTCCGACCTTTGACAAGTGAAAAAAATTAGGATATAGTGTGTTTGTAAAGGTTTTCATAGTTTATCTTTAAAACGTAAACTGTTTTACCGGTAGGGATGCTACCTACGAAATTTTGTTGTATAATAAAGTATTGTGGAAGGATGGGATTTGCTATGCGAATGGTCGATTTAATCGCCAAGAAGCGTGACGGAAAAATTTTATCAAAAGAAGAAATCAAATGGATTATTGATGAATATACGAACAATCGAATTCCGGATTATCAAATGAGTGCTTTGACCATGGCTATTTTTTATCAGGATATGACTGATCAAGAAATAACTGATTTAACTTTAGCTATGGCTCATTCTGGAGAGGTAGTTGATTTATCCTCTATCGAAGGAATCAAAGTGGACAAACATTCGACCGGTGGGGTTGGGGATACAACTACTTTGATTTTAGCGCCACTTGTAGCAAGTGTGGGTGTGCCGGTAGCTAAAATGTCAGGTCGTGGGCTAGGTTATACTGGTGGTACGTTAGATAAGTTAGAAGCAATCCCAGGTTTTAAAATTGAATTAACAGAAGAAACCTTTATTCGTTTAGTGAATGAAAGTAAAGTCGCTGTTATTGGCCAATCAGGAAATCTAGCTCCGGCTGATAAAAAGCTTTATGCTTTGCGTGATGTAACTGCTACGGTGGACTCTATCCCACTGATTGCTAGTTCAATTATGAGTAAGAAAATTGCTGCTGGTGCAGATGCAATTGTACTAGATGTAACAACTGGTGATGGTGCCTTCATGAAAAACATTGAAGATGCCAAACGCTTGGCTAAAACCATGGTAAGGATTGGGCGCTTAGCAAATCGTCAGACTATGGCCGTTATCTCTGATATGTCACAGCCTTTAGGTGAAGCTATTGGAAACAGTTTAGAGGTAGTAGAAGCAATTGAGACTTTGCAAGGCAAAGGACCAGCTGATTTATTAGAAATGTGCTATGCTTTAGGTAGTCAAATGGTTGTACTAGCCAACAAGGCCAAAACAGTTGAGCAAGCTCGATTGATGTTAGAAGAGGCTTTAAGTTCTGGCAAGGCTTTAGCTAAGTTTAGAGAAATGATTCAAAATCAAGGCGGCGATGATTCAGTGATTGATCATCCAGAAAAAATCCTAACCGCTAAATATGTCTTTGATTTACCAGCAAAACAAAGTGGTGTGATTACTAAATTAGTTGCCAATGAATTAGGCATTGCGGCGATGATGTTAGGTGCCGGTCGTAAGACGAAAGAAGATGCGATTGATTTTGCGGTTGGCTTGAAACTATGTAAGAAGGTTGGCCAAAGCATCGAAGCTGGTGAACCTATCTTAACCATTCATAGTAACCAGCCAAAAGAAGAAATTCAAGAAGTCATTGATTTACTTTATAAGAATATCGAAATTGGTGAAGATGGGGCAGAACCGCCATTAATTCACGCAATTATTACAGAATAGGAGTGTTTCATAAAATGGAATTAAATCGAATGATTGACCATACAGTCTTAAAAGCAGATAGCAAGAAAGCAGATGTATTACGTGTGATTGAAGAAGCTAAAGCACATCACTTTTATTCAGTATGTATCAACCCTGCTTGGGTGAGTTTAGCAGCTAAAGAATTAGCTGGTAGTGATATCCAGGTTTGTACAGTAATTGGTTTTCCTTTAGGTGCTAATACTTCAGCAACAAAGGCTTTTGAAACAAAAGATGCGATTGCTAACGGTGCGACTGAAGTAGATATGGTGATTAATATCGGTGCTTTAAAAGATGGTGCGGACGAATTAGTTCAAAAAGATATCGAAGCAGTGGTACAAGCCGCGGAGAAAAAAGCTTTGGTAAAAGTGATCATCGAAACAGCACTGCTAACGAAAGAAGAAATCGCTCGTGTATGTCGTTTAGCTAAAGCAGCAGGTGCGGACTTCGTTAAAACATCAACTGGTTTTTCAACAGCTGGTGCCAAGGTAGAAGATGTTCGTTTAATGCGTGAAACGGTAGGTGCTGAAATGGGCGTTAAAGCTTCAGGAGGCATTCATAATGCTGAGGAAGCGCAAGCCATGGTTGATGCTGGTGCCAGTCGTTTAGGAACTAGTGCAAGTATCGCTATTGTGACAGGAACTACGGGAACTGGTTACTAGTAAATAAAGAAGGTGTTAAATATGAAGGCAGAGCAAGAATGGATTGATTTAGCTATAGCAGCTTTAGATCAAGCTTATGTTCCTTATTCACACTTTCCAGTAGGAGCTTGTTTAGTAGCTGCAGATGGTACCCTTTATCAAGGGATAAATATCGAAAATGCTTCTTATGGTTTGACTAATTGTGCTGAGAGAACTGCTTTTTTTAAAGCAATATCAGAAGGCAAACGTCAGTTTAAACATTTGGTCATTGCTGGACATACACCTGAACCGATTTCGCCATGTGGCGCATGTCGTCAGGTGATGGCAGAATTTTGTACACCAGAGATGCCGGTAACCTTACTTGGGGATAATGGTGTCGTTAAAGAAACTACGGTAGAAGGATTATTACCATATACTTTTACCAACAAAGATTTCCATTAATCATGGTTATCCGATCAATTGATCGATGACATAAAAAGACTTATCTAATTTAGGGGGCTTTACAGAAATGAAAAAAGCAAAATTATTTGGATTGGCTGCAGTTGCAATGACAAGTACATTGGTGTTAGCAGCATGTGGTAGCAAATCAAGCGATAGCTCTGCAAAGAAAGATTCTAAAGAGAATCATAGTGTAGCTATCGTAACTGACGTTGGTGGGGTAGATGACCGTTCATTTAACCAATCAGCTTGGGAAGGATTACAAGCTTGGGGTAAAGAACACGATATGAAAAAAGGTGTCGGCGGTTATCAATACTTCCAATCTAATGATGAATCTGCATATGCTACAAACTTAGACACTGCAGTACAAAATGGGTTCAAAACAATTTTCGGTATTGGTTATAAACTAGCACCTGAAATTGAAAAGGCAGCAAAACAAAATCCTGATTACCAATTTGGTATCGTGGACTCTGTAATTTCTGGTGTAGACAATGTAGTATCTGCTGTGTTTAAAGATAATGAAGCTTCTTACTTAGCAGGAGCTGCTGCTGCGGCATCAACAAAAACAAACAAAGTCGGCTTCATCGGTGGTGAAGAAGGCGAAGTTATCGACCGCTTTGAAGCTGGTTTCGTTCAAGGGGTAAAAGATACTGCTAAGAAATTAGGTAAGACAATTACAGTTGATGTACAATATGCTGGTTCATTCGGTGACCCTGCAAAAGGTAAAGCTGTAGCTGCACAAATTTACCAAAACGGTGCTGATATCATCTTCCATGCATCAGGTGGTACTGGTCAAGGGGTATTCCAAGAAGCTAAAGCTATCGACGAACAATTAACTGAAGCTGAATTAAAAGACAAACAAGTTTGGGTAATTGGGGTAGATAGTGACCAACAAGCTGAAGGTGCGTTCAAAACTAAAGACGGTAAAGAAGCAAACTTAACTTTATGTTCAACACTTAAAGGTGTAGGGGCTGCTGTTGCCGATATCGCTCAAAAAGCAGCTGAAGATAAATTCCCTGGTGGTAAAACAATCGCTTACGGTCTAAAAGACGGTGGGGTTGATTTAACTGATGGTTTCTTATCAAGCGATGCGAAGAAACAAGTCGAAGATGCGAAAAAAGCAATTTTAGACGGTAAAGTTGAAGTTGCTGAAAAACCTAGCAAATAATTAGGAAATAAAAAGTTGGTCTGTGATCTTATCGATAAAAAGATAAGATCACAGTTTCTATCAATCTACAGGCAAGTGCTTTAAGTTAAAACACTTGCCTGTGGAAATGGATATTTCCTAAAATGCATCATCAAGAAAAGTAAGGAAGTGAAAGAAGTTGACTCAAGGACAACCAAATGTCATCGAAATGCGCAATGTAACGAAAATTTTTGGCAGTTTTGTTGCAAATGATCAAGTGAATCTGCAAGTACGTCGTGGAGAAATTCATGCCTTGCTTGGAGAAAATGGTGCAGGAAAATCAACAATGATGAATATGTTAGCGGGCCTTTTGCAACCAACATCTGGAGAAATTCTATTAAATGGTGAGGTTGTAAATATTACGAGTCCGACCGCCGCTAATAAGTTGGGAATCGGAATGGTTCACCAGCATTTCATGTTGGTAGACGCTTTTACTGTTACAGAAAATATTATTTTAGGTAGTGAGCCAAGTCATTTTGGTATTTTAGATCGTAAAAAAGCAAAACAAGAGATTGAAAAAATCTCCAAACAATATGGATTGGCCGTTGATCCTGATGCTTATGTTCGTGATATTTCAGTTGGTATGCAGCAACGGGTAGAGATTCTAAAAACCCTTTATCGTGGTGCCGATGTTTTAATTTTTGATGAACCAACTGCCGTTTTGACTCCTCAAGAAATTGAAGAACTTATTGAAATTATGAAAGAATTAATTAAAGAAGGAAAGTCAATCATCCTAATTACGCATAAATTAGATGAAATTAAGGCCGTTGCTGATCGTTGTACGGTTATTCGTCGTGGTAAATATATCGGTACGGTTGATGTGAAGGATGTATCCTCACAACAATTAGCGGATATGATGGTTGGTCGTGCAGTTTCGTTTAAGACACCGAAAAAAGAAGCTAATCCACAAGAAGTTGTGTTAGCTGTTGAAGATTTAGTGGTTAAAGAAAATCGGGGTCTAGATGCAGTTAAAGGCTTGAGCTTAGAAGTTCGTGCAGGTGAAGTTCTAGGGATTGCCGGAATTGATGGCAATGGGCAGTCTGAATTGATTCAGGCGTTAACCGGTTTACGTAAAGTAGAAAGTGGTCGTATTACCTTAAATGGCGATGAAATTACTAACCAACGTCCACGTAAGATTACGCAACAAGGCGTTGGCCACGTACCAGAAGACCGTCATAAATATGGTTTGGTCTTGGATATGACTTTAGCAGAAAATATTGCTTTACAGACTTACTTTATGGAGCCGTTAAGTAAGCATGGTGTCTTGGATTATACAGAAATCAACGAGCATGCTCGTGAATTGATGCAAGAATTTGACGTTCGTGCTGCGAGTGAAGTAGTACCAGCTAAGGCATTATCTGGTGGTAACCAACAAAAAGCGATTATCGCACGTGAAGTCACTCGTGATCCGGATTTATTAATTGTTGCAAATCCTACTCGTGGATTAGACGTTGGTGCGATTGAATTTATTCACAAACGTTTAATTGAACAGCGTGATAAGATGAAAGCTGTGTTGTTAGTAAGTTTTGAGCTAGATGAAATTTTAAATGTATCTGATCGTATTGCCGTTATTCACGCAGGTAAGATTGTCGGTATTGTTGATCCAAAAGAAACAAATGAACAAGAACTTGGTTTATTGATGGCAGGTTATTCTTTAGAGGCTGCACGTGAAGAATTAGCAGCAAATAAGGCGGGTGAAGAGGTTGAATAGTCGTACAGAAAAAATTCAAAATATTATTGTACCGATTATTGCGGTATTTCTAGGCTTTATTTTAGGCGGTATCATCATGTTGGCTTTTGGTTTTAATCCAATTGATGGTTATGCACAAATGTTTAAAACAGCCTTTTTAAATCCATTAACTGGAGAAATTAATCCTCGAAATATTGGAGAAATTTTTGTATCTGCTGCACCCTTAGTTTTTACAGCTTTAGGTTTTGCCGTAGCGAATACAGCTGGTTTCTTTAATATCGGGTTATCTGGTCAAGCGTTATGTGGATGGATTACAAGTGTATGGATTGCTTTATCTATGCCTGATGCACCACGTTTGGTTGTGTTATTCGTGGCTATTGTTGCTGGGGTAATTGCCGGTGCGATTGCCGGTGCGATTCCAGGGTTATTAAGAGCGTTTTTTGGTACAAGTGAAGTAATTGTGACGATTATGATGAACTATATTCTTTTACAAGTATCTACTTACTTGGTAAATGATGTCATGAGTCCAAGTATTATCCAAAGTAAAGGGATGACCAAATCAATTAGCGAAGCTGCTTCTTTACAAACTGGTTGGATGGCAGCGTTGACCAATAATTCACGATTAAATCTAGGAATTATTTTTGCTATTATCGCTTTAGTGGTTGTCTGGTTTATGATGAAGAAGACGACTTTAGGTTATGAAATCCGTGCGGTAGGTCTAAATCCATTTGCTTCTGAATATGCCGGAATGTCAAGTAAACGCACAATTGTCATTTCAATGATTATCTCTGGAGCTTTAGCAGGTATGGCCGGAGTGATTTTAGGACTAGGAACCTTCCAAAACTTTACTTCGCAAGGGTCATCTTTATCTGTAGGTTTTGATGGAATGGCGGTTTCACTACTTGGAAATGGTAGTTCAATTGGAATTTTTGCTTCAGCTATTCTATTTAGTATCTTGAAGCTTGGTGGACAAGGAATGCAAGTTGCAGGTATTCCATCTGAATTAGTCGATATTGATATTGCGATTATTATTTTCTTTGTTGGTATTAGTTTTGTCATTCGTTTTGTTTTAGCTAAGTTCTTTGGCAATAAAAAAGAAGTAGTGAAGGTCAAAGAAGCATCTAAACCAAATGAAGAAAGTCAGGAAGGAGGAAACATCTAATGAATCTAGATGCTATTGCTTCAATTGTTACGCAAACCTTGATTTATGCAGCACCTTTGATTTTGACTGCACTAGGTGGTGTTTTCTCAGAACGTAGTGGGATTGTTAACGTGGGACTTGAAGGAATCATGGTAATGGGTGCTTTCAGTTCAATCGTATTTAATATCACTTTTGCTGCTAAATTTGGTAATGCTACGCCTTGGTTAGGGTTATTAGTCGGTGGGTGTGTAGGGTTAGTTTTCTCAGCTTTGCACGCGGTGGCTACTATTAACTTTAGAGCAGACCATATCATTAGTGGTACGGTAATGAACCTAATGGCACCTGCCTTAGCCGTCTTTTTAGTCAAAGACTTTTATGGCAAAGGTCAAACTGATAGTATTCAAGAATTCTTTGGTTATTTCCGTTTCCCAGTTTTAGCGGATATTCCAGTGATTGGTAAGCTATTCTTTGAAAAGACTTCACTGACTGCTTACTTAGCTATTTTGGTTTCAGTTATCGCTTGGTTTATTATTTTCAAAACGCGTTTTGGTCTACGCTTGCGTTCAGTAGGGGAACATCCACAAGCTGCTGACACATTAGGGATTAATGTTTATCTAATGCGCTATTCTGGTGTGTTGATTTCAGGTTTCTTAGGTGGTATGGGTGGTGCCTTATTTGCTCAGTCAATTGCTGGTCGTTTTGCGGTAACAACGATTGCTGGTCAAGGGTTCATCTCAATGGCAGCGATGATCTTTGGTAAATGGAATCCATTAGGTGCGATGGGCGCTGCTGTTTTCTTTGGCTTCTCACAAAACCTAAGTATTGCTGGTAAGGCAATTCCGTTTATCGCTTCTATTCCAGATGTGTATCTATTGATTGCACCATATGTGTTAACCATCGTCATCTTGGTAGCCTTCTTTGGTCAAGCAGCTGGACCTAAAGCAAATGGTCGTAACTATATTAAATCGAAATAACAAATCAACAAACGGACATTTGTCCTTTTGTTGCAATGGAATGCTTGCTATAATCATGATGTAAGCATATCCAAGAAAAAGGGTAAGGGGAGGACAAAAACAGGTATGCTGAATGTTCTTCCCTTTTCTTATGGAATAGTCATAATCTAGTCTTAACGAAGGCTGGGTGAATATAAACAGAAAGCAGGGGTATCATGTTTAAACGTGTACATTTAATTGTTTTGGATTCAGTAGGGATTGGTCAAGCACCTGATGCGGACAAATTTAATGATGTAGGAGCTGATACGTTAGGACATATTGCCGAAGTAGCTGGATTAACCATTCCTAATTTAGAAAAATTAGGTCTAGGTACCATTGCACCCCTAAAAGGTGTACAAGCAGTTGAGGATCATCTAGGCTATGCTACTAAGCTAGAAGAAATCTCTGTTGGGAAAGATACGATGACTGGCCACTGGGAAATTATGGGACTAAATATTACCAAACCATTTAGAGTTTTTCCAAATGGCTTCCCACAAGAATTATTAGATAAAATCGAAGCTTTTTCTGGTCGCAAAGTTGTTTGTAACTTGCCTTATTCAGGGACTAAGGTGATTGATGATTATGGAAAACACCAAATGGAAACAGGAGATTTAATCGTCTATACTTCAGCCGATCCAGTTTTACAAATTGCAGCGCATGAAGAAATCATTCCATTAGATGAATTGTATCGTATTTGTGAATATGTCCGTGAAATTACCCGCGATGAACCATATATGATTGGTCGGATTATCGCGCGTCCTTATGTTGGTACACCAGGTAACTTTACTCGTACAAGCAATCGTCATGACTATGCATTAAATCCTTTCGGTCATACTGTTTTAAATTCATTGAAGGATGCCGGCAAAGATGTGATTGCAGTAGGCAAGATTAATGACATCTTCAATGGTCAAGGAATTACCGAAGCAATTCGGACTAAGAGCAATATGGATGGCGTGGATCAATTATTAAAAGTGATGGCAAAAGACTTTGATGGCTTAAGCTTTACGAATTTAGTGGATTTTGATGCTTTATATGGTCACCGTCGTGATGTACAAGGCTATGCCGATGCCATTGAAGCATTTGATGCACGTATTCCAGAATTATTGGCGGCTATGCAGGAAGACGATTTATTATTAATCACAGCTGACCATGGTAATGATCCAACCTTTACGGGAACGGATCATACGCGAGAATATGTTCCATTGTTGGCTTATAGTAAAAAAATGCAAGGTCAAGGAGCATTAAGTCAAGGCTTTTATTCAGATATTGCCGCAACAATTGCTGAAAACTTTGGCGTTGCAGCTACTGAAAACGGCAAGAGCTTCTTAGCTGATTTGAAATAATTAGGAGGAAAATTCATGACTTTACAAAACCGTTTAGCTGAAACAACTGATTTTATCCATCAAAAAGGCGTAGACGCTGTTGAGTTTGGGTTAATTTTAGGTTCTGGTCTAGGAGAATTAGCTGAAGAAATCGAAGACAAAATCGTGATTCCCTATGCTGAAATTCCGCATTTCCCAGTATCGACCGTCGTTGGGCATGCGGGCCAACTAGTTTACGGTACTTTAGCAGGGAAAAAGGTTTTGGCGATGCAAGGTCGCTTCCATTTTTATGAAGGACACTCTATGCAAGTAGTGACTTATCCTGTTCGAGTGATGTCTGCCCTTAAAGCACATTCCTTAATCGTAACCAATGCTTGTGGTGGAGTGAATGAAGCTTTTGCGCCAGGTGATTTAATGTTGATTACTGACCACATTAATTTCATGGGGACCAATCCATTAATCGGTAAGAATGAAGATGAAATCGGTCCACGCTTCCCTGATATGTCTCAAGCCTATCATTTAGATTATCGAAATGTGGCAAAACAAGTGGCTGAAGAAAAAGGTTTACACTTAAAAGAAGGAGTGTACATGGGCTTTACCGGTCCAACGTATGAAACACCGGCTGAAATTCGCTTTGCCCGAACAATTGGTGCGGATGCAGTGGGTATGTCTACAGTGCCTGAAGTGATTGTCGCTGTTCACAGTGGTCTTAAGGTATTAGGCATTTCATGTATTACTAACCTTGCAGCTGGTATGCAAGCTAACTTAAATCATGAAGAAGTAGTTGAAACGACCGAACGAGTTAAAGCAGAATTTAAAGCTTTAGTCAAAGAAACTTTAGCTGCATTATAATGATAAATTGGAAGGAGCATATGAATGAGCGTTCATATTGAAGCCAAAGCAGGCGAAATTGCTGATAAAATTTTATTGCCAGGAGATCCGTTAAGAGCGAAATACATTGCCGAAACTTTCTTAGAAAATCCTGTATGTTACAACAACGTTCGAGGAATGCTAGGTTTTACTGGAACTTATAAAGGTGAAAGAATTTCTGTTCAAGGTACAGGGATGGGGATGCCTTCAGCTACTATCTACGCCCATGAGTTAATTAATTCTTATGGTGTAAAAAAATTAATTCGAGTAGGAACTTGTGGGGCGATTTCTAAAGATGTCCATGTCCGCGATCTAGTCTTAGGTCAAGGTGCGGTAACTAGCTCTTCAATGATTGCTAAAAACTTTGATACTTTCCATTTTGCACCGATTGCCGATTTTAAATTGTTAAAAACGGCTTATGAAATTGCTCAAGAAATGGGAACGACAACCCACGTAGGAAATCTACTTTCAGAAGATAGTTTCTATAAAGATGATATGACTGAAACCATTCAACTAGCTAGTTTAGGTGTGATGGGTGTTGAGATGGAAGCAGCCGCACTTTACTATTTAGGTGCTAAGTTTAATGTCCAAACGCTAGCTATCTGTACGGTTAGTGATCATATTATTACCGGAGAAGAAACAACTGCTGAGGAACGTCAATTGACCTTTAACGATATGATTAAGGTAGGACTAGAAACAGCGATTCATTCGTAAAGTATAAAAAGATATTTATATGATATGTAAGTAGCAAGTGCTTGTTTAACAAACAAGTACTTGCTACTTTTTAATAGTGATTCGCTTCTGCAATTAATTGTTTTAATTTATCTGGAAAGATTAGATAGCCTTTCTTTTGTTTACTTATGTACTGATTATCACGTAACCATTTCAATGTATAGGTAAGATGTCGATAGCTTGTTCCTAAATAATCGGCAATTTGTTCGTGCTTTTCCTCGTAAATATTATCAGTAGAAAATTCCAATAACAACATAGCTAGTCGATACTTCAATGAAAAGCTTTGATTTTTAGTAAAATGATCTGTCCGTAGTAACATTTTTTGAGCGATATGTCTAGCGATGGTTTGTAGAAATTGAACATCATAATAGAGTTCCTCCTGAGCAATGACTTGTGGGATAGCAAAAGTCCATACCTCGCCAATAGCAAGTATATCTGATGATTTTTTTTCGCCCTTCACTAAGGCTAAATCTCCTATAAAGTCACCAGCAGATAAAAATTGCGCAATCCTTTGTTTACCATTTGGCTCATTACGTAGGATTTTGGTTTTTCCTGATAAAATGAAAAAAAGATAATCAAAGGTGTCGCCTTCATGATTGAGATATTCATTTTTAGTAAAATGAATAATACGGCTGTCTTTTAGAATATTTTCATTAAAAATAGGGGGGATTTGATTAATAAGGTGTTTAACCGGGCAATCTGTAAGTAAATATTTTTTCATAATTATATATTCAACTGGGAGATTTCTCCTAGTCTATCCTTTCTTTATTACTTATAATCTATTATACCACTAATAGTCGGTATATTTTTAAAATTCAGAAAATTTTGGTAAAAGGAGGAAAATAAATGAAAAAAAGAATGGTTTTTATAAGTTTGGTTTGTAGTATTTTCTTAGTTGGTTGCAGTAGTGGTTCGAAGGATGTTTCAAAACAGACTGATTCAAAAAAAGTGGAACAAAAGCTTACTATTAGTTCAGAATCAGCAATCTCAACAATGGTTCCTTCACTTGCAATGGATACTACTTCCACTTTAGTAATGAATCAGGTGTATGAAGGTTTATATACTTTGGGTAAAAATGATAAATTTGAATTGGGTGTGGCGGCAGAAGAACCTGATATTTCTAAGGATCAAACGGTTTATACTTTCAAATTACGAAAAGATGCCAAATGGTCTAATGGTACGCCAGTCACTGCAGATGATTTTGTTTTTGCATGGCAAAAATTAGTAGATCCACAAAACGTTTCACCTAATGCAGATATTTTATTTAACGTTGTAAAAAATGCCAAAGAAGTTGCAGAGGGAAAACGAGCACTAGATGAATTGGGAATCCGGGCAATTGATGATAATACATTGGAAATTACTTTAGAAAAACCTACACCGTATCTTGTCTCGCTGCTATCTTTTCCTGTTTTGTATCCACAAAATAGAGCGTATGTTCAATCTCAAGGTGAAAAATACGCTTCTGATGCAGAACATTTAATTTATAATGGCCCATTTAAACTTTCAAAATGGAGTGCGGTTGGCGACAATTGGTCTTATGTCAAAAATGAAACCTATTGGGATGAAAAGACAGTAAAATTAAAGACTGCAGATGTAACTGTTGTAAAAAGTCCTTCTACTGCAATTAACTTATTTAAAACTGGAGAGTTAGATGTTGTAAATAAACTAAGTGGAGACTTTGTTGCAAACTATCGAAATGACCCTGCATTTGTTGCGGTTCCTCAGTTTGTTACTTTCTTTATCAAAATGAATGGGCAAAGAAATGGGAAAACTTCTATACTGAACAATATTAATGCTCGTAAGGCGATTGCACAAGCGTTTGATAAAAAAGGTTTTGTAAAATCTGTATTAGCAGATAAATCAACCCCAACCGATCAATTGATTCCTCCTGGTCAAACAATTATGCCAGATGGAAAAACAGATTTTGTCAAATCAGCAGAGAAAGCCAATGATTATTTGACCTATAATCCTAAAAAGGCACTGGCATTATGGAAAAAAGCTAAAGATGAACTAAAAATAGAAAATGTCACTTTGCAGTTTTTAACAGATGATACAGATAGTGCCAAACGATCTGCTGAATATTTTCAAAATCAACTAGAGACCCATTTACCTGGTCTAAAAATAGAAGTTACCCAAGTGCCATTTACAATTCGTGTTCAGCGAGATCAAAGTAAAGATTATGATTTAGAACTATCTGGCTGGGGAACTGATTATAGAGATCCATTGACAGTTTTACGTATTTTTACCTCTGATAGTACACAAGGAGGCGTTACTTTTAGTGATCCAACCTATGATCAGCTTATTAATCAAACCAGAAACGAGTATGCGGGTAATCAAGAGCAGCGAATGAAGAATTTTATGCAAGCGCAAAATATTTTAATTAATAAAGTAGCTGTGTTAGCACCAATTTATAATCGTTCGCTTTCAGTATTAGAAAATACTAAAATAAAAAATCTATATTGGCATTCATTTGGACCTACTTATAGTTTGAAATGGGCTGAAAAACAATAGTGAGGATGTGAGAATGTGTTATTAAAAAATGTTCGTTTAGAAACAGCCTTGAAAAAAGTTAAAGGGCAAACATTAGCTACCGAGACAGCAATTTTTGATTTGAGAATAGAAAATGACAGGATTGTAGAAATTAAAACGCATATTGCCCCTGCTGATCAAGAGATTGTCTATGATGTAGAAGGAAATTTGTTAGTTCCTTCTATGAGAGAAATGCATATCCATATTGATAAAACATATTTTGGCGGAGAATGGAAAGCGTGTCGGCCAATTATTAATGGCATCCAAACAAGAATTGACGAAGAAAAATGGCTGTTACCAAGTCAAGAAGCGACTAGCTATCAGCGTGCGGAAGCTATGATTAAGCATTATTTGTCTCAAGGCCATAATCATATTCGTACCCATGTGAATATTGATCCGATAATGAAAACAAGGCACTTAGCCATGGTTGTGGAGTTGTTGAAGAAATATGAAGACGTTTTGACGTATGAAATTGTTGCCTTTCCTCAGCATGGATTGTTAAAATCTGATGTTGCCGGGTTGATTCGAGAGGCTTTAGCAATGGGAGCGACACATGTGGGTGGGGTAGATCCGTCTTTGGTAGATCGACATGTTGATCGTTCGCTTCAACAAATTTTTGATCTTGCAAGTGAACAAAATAAAAAAATTGATCTTCATTTGCATGCTAGAAATTCCTTGGGGTTATATGAATTTGAAAAGATTATTGCTTATACAAAGCAATATCAATATCAAGGTAAAGTAACTTTAAGTCATGCAATGGCTCTAGGTGATTTGAATGCAACGGAGCTAGAAAGTATCGCTAAAAAATTTGCCGAGACTAATATTGATTTAACTACAACAATACCTATTCGCAATACAACTATGCCTATTTTGGACTTAGAAAAAGCTGGTGTAGGTGTCTCGCTAGGACATGATAGCTTAACCGATCATTGGTCACCATTTGGATCAGGAAACACTATTGAGAAACTCAACACGGTAGCGCAACGTTTTTCAATTAGTGATGAGTATCGCTTGTCTAGGTTATTAGGATTTGCTACGAATCAATTGACGCCACTTGATTCACAAGGAATACAGCAATGGCCGAGAGTGGGAGATAAGGCTGATTTTTTCACAGTAAATGCCCAATCAACAGCTCATATGATTGCGAGAAATTTGCCAATTGAACAGGTTTTTGCTAATGGAAAATTAATTGCGACAAGAGGTGAAGTGGATGATTCGATATTTAAATAATGTTCGTTTGGAAACGAATTTTTATAAAGACGAGACAGATTTAACAAGAACAGCGACTGAATTAGTAACATTAGGTATAGAAAATGAAAAAATTGTAGAAATTCTTGTCCAAAAGGAAGGTAGTTATCCTAAAGGCGAAGATATGAAAGGATTATTGGCACTGCCTACATTAAGGGAAATGCACAATCATTTAGATAAGACATACATGCCTTTAGGGTGGCGGGCTACTACACCTGTTGCTAATCTAAAAGAGCGTTTGGCGTTAGAAGCAAATGAATTAGCGCTATTAGCTCCTAGTACGGTTTTACGTGCTGATGCCATGATTAAACATTTATTAAGCTATGGGGTGAGTCACATACGCACCCATGTCAATATTGATCCTTACATTGGCTTAACTAATTTTCATGGTGTTAAAGAAGCTCTAGAAAAATATAAGGACTATCTTACTTATGAAATTGTTGCTTTTCCTCAACATGGCTATTTTTTAGAAAATACTCCTGAATTAATGGAACAGGCACTACAAGAAGGAGCAGATTTAGTAGGTGGTTTAGATCCTGCAGGAATTGATTTTGCAATTGAAGATTCGATTACTGAACTGGTACAATTGGCTCAAAATTATGATAGAGGGATTGATATTCATTTACATGATTTAGGTGATGTAGGGGTTTATACCGTAGAGACACTACTGGATCAATTAGAAAGGTGTGATTTTAAGCATTCCGTTGCGCTTAGTCATGCATTTTGTTTGAAAATATCTGAAGATAAGAAAAGAAACGAATTATTTGAGCGACTGAGTAAGACTAATGTCCATATCATGTCAACTGTTCCGTATGATTTACGTGATCGTAGACCTCCAATCGATCAATTAACACAGGCTGGAGTTGCTGTTAGTTTTGGCTCGGATGGATTTTTTGATTCGTGGAGTTCGTTTGTTTCTGGGGATTTAGTGGAGAAAGTAAAGAATTTTTGTGAAGTAACGGGTAAAATAACGGAAGAAGAAATTGCTAGAAGTTATCAATACGCTTGCGGTAAGCCTTGTCCATTTAGTTTTGATTCGAAAAAGTATTGGTTTGATGAAGGTGAGCTAGCAAATATATTATTTGTTCCTGCAAGCTGTACCGCGGAGTTTGTTGCTAGGCGTCCACTTGAAAGAAAATTATTATTACGCGGTAAGTGGATAGATGTAAGTGACGAAAATAGATATTAAAAAAATATGAATATGACCATCGATTTAATATTTGAGCATATCGATGGTCATATTTTTAATTTATAGGAATACCGATTGTAAAGCAACTTCCCTTCTCATTAGAGGTCACCGTTAGTAACCAATCATTTTTCTTAATGAGTGATTGAATAATATACAAGCCTAGACCGGTGCCCCCACTTTTATGCTTAGTAGTAAAGAATGGTTCAAATATTTTTTCGCGTAATTCTTCAGGAATGCCTGAGCCAGTGTCTTCTACGCTGATGGCTACGAATTGTTTATTTCTATAGATATACGAGTGTTGTTGGAATTCAGCTAACAACTCATTTTGTGCTCGTTTGATTTGGACAAAAATCTTCCCTTGATTATCCATCGCTTGAATTGCATTGGTCAGTAAATTATATAATATAACCTGTAATTCATCTTGGCTGAGTAATAGTTTAAATGTTTCCGATGCTTGTTTAAAGAAAATCTGAATCCCTTTAGGCGCTAACAGACTAATGGTATCTGTGGCTTCCTTGACCGTTTGATTGATATCAATCAAATGAATTTGTGTATTTTGCATCTTAGAAAAATTCAATACTTGTTTAGATAGATTTTGTCCACGTTTAGCCGCCAAATGGATTTCTGTTAATTCGTCTAAAATTTCTGGCTGATCATGATAGTTTTCCATCATTAATTCGATATTACCGATTAAAGGGGTCAAGAAATTATTCATATCGTGAACAATAGATGTTGTAAGTAGCCCAATCGTTTCTAGCTTCGATTCACGTAAAATTGTTTTTTCCAGTTCACTTTTTTGCTGCTCCAACTCATATTGGGCGACGATTCGTTGGTGCTCATTGTAGGCAAAGTTTCTGCGAATATAGGCCCGTAGATTTAGAAAGGCTAGAATGCTGATGGCTAAAATAATAGCTAGTAGCCCTAAAACGATTAAAAAATCTTGAGAAAATAGATTGGTTTGTCTTTGTAAATCAGTATTGCTTGCTACCACCCATTGTTCTTCACCGATTTTCAGCCGTTTAAACACGGCTACTTTTTTTACGCGTTTATAATCTTTTTTAGTCCACCAATAAGAATGATAGACGATTAATCCACTGTCTTTCGTTTTTTGTTCGTGCTCTAAGCGCTGAAGATCGGAATAGTCTAGAGATGGAAACTGTTCTCGTCTTTCTTCTACGATAGTTAGGCCAACTTGCTCGTCTGCTGGGTGCATAACGATTTCCATATTCATATTTTTAACCAAAGAGTACCCTTGCAAATCATTATTACTATCTTGAATATTGTTCTTAAAGAGTTTTTCTAGCTGAATTTGTAAAATAAACACGCCAAGAAGTTGCTTTTGCTCATTTTTTAAATAATAATAGATATTAAGGTAGGAAGCATGATTTTTTTCGTCAAAATAAGCTTGCCCATTTTGTACCTCTTTTTGAAAGGCTAGTTTAAAAATCGGATCTTTTTGTACGAGTGAAGGATTTTTGCTTTTAACTAGCTGCTGTTGTTGATCTAATTGATAACCATCTTGTAGTGTGCCGTTTGGTTGATACAGAAAAATAGCAGAGAAAATAGGCGTATTCTCAGCAAGCAACTGGGTTAAATGTTTGTCAAAAGTTATTTGCTCAGGGATATGCGTAACATTAGGATAGGCTTCGTTGCTATAGGTTTGCAGTGTGTTCACAGTGCGGTCGATTTCTAAGGTTAAGATATCACTGACATAGTTATTAATCTTAGTTAATTGGGTTTTAGCTAGCTGAATAGCCTCGGTATTGGCACTTTGATAGCTATATCCAGTAAAGATCAATCCAAGGCAGGTTAGGATGAGTGAACTAAATAGACAAATGTGTAACCAAAGTTTTGAAGGCTTTCTTAACATGGCAACTCCTTTCCACACACAAAGTAGATTATCTAGGAGGGATACTTTATGCGTAATGATAAGATTCTAGTTGTTGATGACGACGTTTCGATTCGTAGATTGATTTGGAAGTCGTTGCAATCTACAGGATTACTTATTTATCAAAGTGATTCAATTGAAAAAACTTTAGATATTATGACCAGAGTAAAGTTTGATTTATTTATATTAGATATTTCATTAGAATATGAAAATGATGGTTATCATTTAGCGCAATTGATTCGTAATCAAGATCCAATTGTGCCGATTGTCTTTTTAAGTGGTAAGACAAGTGAAAATGATATTGTTACTGGTTTAGAAACCGGTGCAGACTTGTATTTAACCAAACCCTTTACACCTAATGTATTACGTGCGCAAATCATTGCTACGTTAGATCGTTCTAAACAAGTTCAAGGTACGCAACAGGTGAATCAAGTCAACGAGCTCATTGCTGGTGCCTTTAGACTTGATTTAAATCGCTGCCAGCTTTTTAAACATGAAATACCTATTAAGTTGTCCTCAAAAGAATTAAAGCTGATGCAGTTTTTTATGGAAAATCCGAATCAGGTTTTTTCAAAGGAACAGATTTATAATAGTGTTTGGGGCAATGATCAAGTTGATGCCAACACGATTATGGTTTTCATGAATCATTTACGAAGCAAGATTGAGGATAATCCTAAAAATGCTCGTTTTTTAAAAACCGTCTGGGGAATAGGATATACTTTTACCCCAACGGAAGAGTGATTTTTTCCTCGATAATTAACCAAAAGATAGCTAAAGCAAGTACGTCAGCTGCCCCGCCAGGACTTAAGTAACGTTTTGTCAGTAATTGATTGTAGGCTGATAAACTATCTAAAAAGCGTGTTTCATCCGCAATTAAGCTAATTTGTGCGGCTTCGTTTTGAACAGTACGCCAAGCATCTAATCCACCACGATGAATAAGGTTGCTATCTTCAATATTTGCCATTAAAAAAAGGAGTCCGCGTAAAAGTTGGCTCTCTTTTTTTATCGGTAATTGGCCGTTTAAAAAAGGCAGTAGCTGGTCAAAAAGATCAGGATATCCAGCGGCTGCTTGACCTCTAATACCGGTTATCCCGTATTTAATAAACAATTTTTCACCGTTAGTTGAGCGCTTCTTTATTTCCTTTTTTTGTAAATCTTCTTCAATTAAATGTTGGGTCATTTGTTGAATGTATTGGCGAATCTGTTTTTGATCAAACTGATTGAAGGTTGCAGGAAGGTTTTGCATTGTTTTTCCAATAGCTGCTAAAAATAAAGCAAAGGAAAAATTTGCACCTTTATGGGTATTGATTCCCTTCGTTGCTGTTAACATCGCTTTTTCAGCTTTTTGACCAATTTGGCGAATCTTATCAAACAATTGGCGCGGGGTTCCCTGATGCTGATAGCCAGTTAATGCATATTGATAAAAATAAGGCTGTAACGCCAAGATGCTTTCTGTAAAAGTAAATAAATGCATATCGTTGTGTGCACCATTGTCTAATCGATCAACTAATCCGGGCTTAGGTGCTAATTGTACTTCGATAAATAAGGCTTTGGCTGCGCTTTGCTGTAAAAATAATAATCCATCAGACAATCTTATGCTTCTCCATTTCTTTAATAATAAATTGTAGGGAATGATCTAAGTGTTCATGAGTAATCAGTTCGATTTGTAGTTTATCCTTATTTCTCATTCCACGATATAAAAGCCAATGTTCAGCTAATGCTTTTTCCCGTCTTTGTGTGGAGCGAATAGCAATATCACGAAAATAAACTAAATAGGTTTGCAGCTCTAGAACAATGGCTTTTAAACGTAACATTTGGCTTTTTTCATAAATAAATTGATTGAAATCTGAAAAATTTTGTAAAACCTCGTCTACTTTCCCTTCTTGATGTAAGGCTTCACCTCTGATTAATAAAGCTTCTAATTCATCGAAATCTTTTTCTGTCATTAAATGCATGGCTTTGATAGTTGCTAAGGTATCAAGTGATTTACGAATATCATAAATCTCATAAGCATCTTTTATACTGATGCCTTTTACTACAATCCCTATGCGTGGGACGTGTTCGACTAGTTTTTCTTCAACTAATTGCTGCATAGCGAAGCGAATAGGGGTACGCGAGATATTTAACGTATCTGAAAATTCTTTTTCGTTGATGCGTTCACCTGCAGGAATATCGCCCAAAATAATGGTTTTTCTAAAGGCCTCGTAAAGTAAGGTTTTTAAAGGTTTGTTTTGGGTTAAGTCTAAATTTTTTTTGACAGCCTCAATTGTTGGATTCATTTTGCATTCATCCCATCCTTTTAGATATAAAACTTTTTAGTAGTTATTTTTATAAAAATAATCCGCTTTCTTATACTTATATGATATAGTACTTTTGTTTTGAAAACTACAGATTTCATTAAGGAATTTGCCTGTTGTTATAAATAATATGTTAGTTATTAATGTTTTTTTAAGAATTAAAAAATAAAACTTCCTCAAGCAAGCTGCTTGCGGAAGTCTTATTGACAGTTAAAGTAGTATAAATGCGTTTATTGCGCTACGTAGATAGGAATGAATCCTAGAGCTGTAATTGTTACAATAAAGATAAAGAAAATACCTAATGCGTATTTAGCTGATGTACGTTGCCATTGTCCCATATCTAATCCAGTTAAACGAAGTAATAGATAGATAAAGGCAACTAATGGACTTAATAAGTGGAAGGCTTGTCCCATCAATGAAGCTAAGGCCATTTGCATATCGGTAAAGCCATATTGACGACCTGCTTCCGCTAATACAGGTAATACCCCGAAGTAGAAACCATCATTTGAGATGAAGAAGGTACCTGGTGCTGAAATTAAGGCAATAATTAAGCCCCAGAATGCGCCAAGCTGTTGAGGGATAATTTTGGTAAAGCTTTGAGCTAAAGCTTCAGCCATACCAGAGCCTTGGAATAATCCCATAAAGATACCAGCAGCAAATACTAAGATAACGACTTGGACTGCATCACCACCATTGGCACCGATACGTTTAGATTGGTCTTTTAAGACTGGATAGTTGACTAACAAGGCGATACAGGTTCCAACCAAGAATAATAATAATGGTGGTAAAGAGATTGATTCAACAAAAGAACCACTAACCAACCAAGCAATTAAACCAACTGTTAAAACTGCATTAAATAGCCAATTTTTTGGTCGACGAATTTCCAAGGTTTCAGGATCTGTAATTGTAGTCATTTCTTGGATTTCAGCTTCAGTTAAATGTGTAATCCCAAGACGTTCGCGCTCTTGTTTCCCCATTCGGCGTGCAACAAAGAAGATAACGTATAAAACAGAAAGCACCATTCCAGGAAGTAAATAAGAAAGAATATCTGCATCGACCTTTAATACAGCCATAGCTCTGGCTGTTGGTCCACCCCATGGAAGCAGGTTCATGATGGTATTTTGTAAAATGACTAAAACACCCAGATTCATCAATTTCATGCCTAACTTTTTATAGATAGGGATAAAAGCAGAGCAACAGATTAATGTAGTTGTTGTTCCATCACCATTTAGTGAAACTGCAGCAGCGACAATAGCAGTTGCCATTAACACACGCATTGGATCACCTTTGGCAAAGCGAATCATTTTATTAGTAATTGGATCAAATAATCCAGCATCTAACATAATTGAGAAATATAAAATCGCAAATAATAGCATAATTCCGGTATTAGCAGTGGTGCCTACTCCGGCTAAAACATATTCACCTAGGGTTCCTTTTTTGGCTACGCCGGCAAATTTGGCGATTAAAGCAAAAATCATCGGAACTAATACTAAGGCAGTGAAGGGCGACATTTTTTTCTTCATAATGACAAACATGAAGACAATAATCATCGCATAGGATAAAACAGTTAATAACATTTTTTCTCCTCTTTTCTATTTCTTTTTTAGAAAGCGTTATCTATAGTTTTATAAAAAAACAAAATGTTCATTATTGTTTATAAATTAAACTATTCACATAACCGCTTACATGAATTAAGATACTCAAAATAAAGAAAAATAAAAAGGGCTTTCTTTTGAAAAGCACAAGGAAAAAACAATTTGGTATAGAAATTCTTAGCGAAATATTAACGAGATATTAATAAAATATTAATTATCTCATAAATGTTGATATATCAATGATACTTGATGTATTCTATAATTGGATATAGATTTTGAACAGCAAAAAAACAATTTAAATTCAGTTTTGGTCTAGTTTAGATAAAAAGAAATCTTATAATGGAATCATAGAAAGTTTTCTGAAGAGAGGTGAGTAGATGAGATTGCTTCAATGGTTGTTTAAAAAAACAGATGATTCTAAAAATAAGGTGGATGATTCTAATAAAGATGTTTTGTCAAGTGTTGGAGAAGCATCTTGGCAAGAATTAGATGGTTATATTCCAGCCCAAAGCCAAGAATATCAAATCGTCAGTTTAATAGCCAGTGCGATTGCTACCGGTGACAATCCTGAGCGTCAGTTTGTTGTTAAAAAGATATTAAAGCGCAATCCAGAAGTGTTACAAGTATCTTTGATTGCCTCTAGCTTGGTTCAAACGACTGATCCAAATGCGCAAGTTATCATTAAAAAAATTAGTAAAAAGTTACATTAATTATTGGAGGAAAAATATGTTAAGAAAATTTAAAATCTCAATTGATGGTAAAGAATATTTAGTAGAAATGGAAGAAATTGGGGGTGCTCCTGTACCGGCTGCTCCAGTTGCCCAGGAAGCGCCAGTCGCTTTGCAAGCATCAGAACCTACACCTAAACCAGTTGCCACACCACAGCCAGCTGCTCCTGTTGCTGCGGGTAGTGATGCGATGACTGCGCCAATGCCAGGAACCATTTTACGTATTTTAGTTAATCCGGGTGAAAGCGTAACTGAAAATCAACCGTTAATGATTTTAGAAGCAATGAAGATGGAAAACGAAGTGGTAGCTAATCGTTCAGGTGTTATTAGTGCAATTCATGTAACCCAAGGACAAATGGTCAATCCTGGAGATGCTTTAGTTACTATTGGATAGCAGCAAAGAACAAATAAAGAGGAAGTGATGAATGTGGAAACACTTATTGCAGGTGTTGTTCAAATGGGACAAGAGCCCGGAAGAATTGCGATGATGATTATTGGGGGTATTTTGATGTACCTCGGTATCAAAAAAGAATATGAACCGACCTTGTTGGTGCCGATGGGATTGGGAACGATTTTAGTTAACTTTCCATTTTCAGGAGTATTAGCAGCTGGTGGAGAAGAAGGGCCTTTTCAGGTTTTATTCCATGCAGGCATTGACACTGAGCTATTTCCATTGCTTTTATTCATCGGTATTGGTGCCATGATTGATTTTGGTCCATTATTACAAAATCCGTTTTTACTATTATTCGGTGCAGCTGCTCAGTTTGGGATTTTCTTCACCGTCATTGCCGCGGTATTGTTAGGTTTTGATTTAAATGATGCAGCTTCAATCGGTATTATCGGTGCTGCTGATGGGCCAACTTCTATTTTCGTGGCAAATACCTTACATTCGAAATATTTAGGGGCAATTATGGTTGCGGCTTATTCATATATGGCCTTAGTCCCAATTATTCAACCAGTAGCTATCAAAGCGGTAACGACGAAGAAAGAACGTCAAATTCGTATGAAATATCATGCTGGTCAGGTTTCACAAACGGCTAAAATTTTATTCCCAATCGTGATAACAATCGTAGCCGGTTTAATTGCACCAGTTTCTCTACCGTTAGTAGGCTTCTTAATGTTTGGTAATTTATTAAGAGAATGTGGGGTTTTAGATCGATTATCTGTAACCGCTCAAAACGAACTAGTGAATATTATTAGTATTCTATTAGGTTTAACTGTTTCAGTAAAAATGCAATATCAAGAATTTTTACGTGTAGATACATTAATGGTTATCGGCTTAGGTTTAGTAGCTTTTGTAATGGACTCTGTAGGGGGTGTCTTGTTTGCTAAGGTATTAAATCTATTCCGCAAAGAAAAAGTAAACCCAATGATTGGGGCAGCGGGTATTTCTGCCTTTCCAATGTCTAGTCGAGTAATTCAAAAGATGGCGACAGAAGAAGATCCGCAAAACTTTATTTTAATGCATGCAGCAGGAGCGAATGTCTCTGGACAAATTGCTTCAGTAATTGCCGGTGGTTTATTACTAGCTTTATTATCTTAAGAGAGGAGTCTAGCAATGTCAGAAGCATTAATGAAAGCATTAGAGTTATTAGTATTTGGCTGGGGTGGCGTTTTTAGTGTCATTTTGATCATCTATTTGGCAGCTTTACTGATTGCCAAGGCCTTCCCAGTGAAAAATAAATAAAGGAGCGAGCAACGTGTTTGAACTAAAAAGATTATGGCTGCAATATGATGAAGTGATGCATCAAAAATGGAAACAATTGATGGAACAAGCTAATCTAGACATTCACGAACAAATCGAATATACGCTAGGAATTTTTGATGGGGAAGATTTAATTGCAACGGGTTCATTTGATCGTAACATTATCAAGTGTTTGGTTGTTTGTCAAAACTATCAATCCGAAGATTTATTGTCCAAAATGTTGACACCTCTCATGCAAGAAATTCGGCAAAATGGCTTTAATCACTTTTTCATTTATACAAGTCCAGAAAAAGAGGCGATTTTTCAATCGCTGGGCTTTCAAACAATCATTAAAACAGCAGATATTCTCTTTTTAGAACAAGGCAATCCTAATTTAGATTCTTATTTAGCAATGCTTAGACAAAAGAAAATTATGGGTGTGACAGATGCAGGTGTGATTGTGATGAATGCCAATCCTTTTACCAAGGGGCATCAATATTTGGTGGAGCATGCTTGTCGTATTTGTAGTCATGTGTATGTTTTTGTTTTGTCAGATAATCAAAGCGAGTTTTCAGCAAACGACAGAATGGAAATGGTGAAAGCCGGAGTCGCACACTTAAAAAATGTTACGGTTTTGCCAACGAATGATTATATGGTTTCTTCGGCCACCTTTCCTGCTTATTTCTTAAAAGATAAAGCGCCATTAGCTCAAGCAAGTGTTCAAGCAAGATTAGATGCATTACTTTTCAAGCACAAGATTGCTCCGATATTGGAGATTCGATCCCGTTTTGTAGGTGACGAGCCCTTCTCCAAGGTGACTGATGTCTATAATCAAGCAATGCAAGAAGTGTTTCAACCAGAAATTCAGTTACATGTGTTGAAGCGACTAGCGATTGATAACCAAACAATCAGTGCAACCAAAGTGAGAAAAGCGCTGAAGGAACATGATGAACAACTCCTTTTACACTTTTTACCACAAACAACCTATAACTATTTGAAACGATACTATAATAATTTAGAGGTGAATATAAGTGGAAATCAAAATGAATTCAGTAGCAGGAACCGTTGAATCCAGTGATATCATGGTAACGATTGAACCAAACGATCAAAATAAAATCGAACTTCATTTGGTCAGTAGCGTAGAAAAGCAATTTGGTAAACAGATTCGTAAAGTCATTCTAGAAACTTTAGAAAATCTGGGTGTTACTTCTGCCAATGTTTCGGCAGTGGACAAAGGAGCGCTAGACTGTACAGTTCGTGCGCGTACGATTACAGCTGTCCACCGTGCGGCTCAAGTTGATACTTATGATTGGAAGGAGATAAACTCATGGAACGCTTAAGAAGAACGATGATGTTTGTGCCAGGTGCAAATGCAGCGATGTTAAGGGATGCGGCTTTATATGGTGCGGATTCTATTATGTTTGATTTAGAAGATGCAGTTTCTTTAAAGGAAAAAGATTCTGCGCGTGCATTAGTTCACTTTGCTCTAAAGACCTTTGATTACAGTAATGTGGAAACAGTGGTTAGAATTAATAGCTTAGATAGCTACGGCAAGCAAGATATTGAAGCGATGGTTTTGGCTGGTGTGAATGTTATTCGGCTACCAAAAACTGAAAACAAACAAGATATTATCGATGTGGATAATGAAATTACACGAGTAGAAGAAGAAAATGGTCTCTTAGTAGGAACAACTAAAATGATGGCTGCTATCGAATCGGCAGAGGGAATTTTGAATGTACGGGAAATAGCCACAGCCTCCAAGCGACTAATTGGAATCGCTTTAGGTGCGGAGGATTATGTGACAAATCTAAAAACTAAACGTTATCCTGACGGTCAAGAATTATTTTTTGCTCGTAGTATGATTTTACACGCAGCCAGAGCAGCTGGTATTGCCGCGATTGATACCGTATATTCTGATGTAGAAAATGTAGAAGGCTTTAAAGAGGAAGTTAAACGAATTAAGCAACTAGGCTTTGATGGAAAATCAGTCATTAATCCTCGTCAAATTCCAATTGTTAATGCTATTTATGCACCAACGCCTAAGGAAATTCAACAGGCTAAAGAAGTTATTTGGGCAATTCGTGAGGCCGAAGAAAAAGGTTCTGGTGTTATCTCGCTGAACGGTAAGATGGTAGATAAACCAATCGTTGAACGAGCACAAAGAGTAATCGCATTAGCTAAAGCTGCGAAATTGATTAGTGAGGAGGATTTATAAAATGGTTGTAAATAAAGTAGGTAAGGAGATTCCTCAAGCATATGCTGATAAATATGGTGTTTTTGAAGGTGAGCTAGCACATATTCATGAGTATCAAGAAGCCAGCCGTAAAATTAAACCAGTGAAGCCTTCTGATAGTAAGCTAGTCAGTAGCTTAAGGGAAGCTATTGAAAAAACCGGCTTAAAAGATGGAATGACTATTTCATTTCACCATCATTTCCGCGAGGGAGATTATGTCATTAATATGGTGATGGATGAAATTGCTAAAATGGGTATTAAAAATTTGTCGATTGCACCAAGCTCAATTGCGAATGTTCATGAACCGTTAATTGATCACATTAAAAATGGAGTTGTAACCAATATTACCTCTAGTGGCTTGCGTGATAAATTAGGAGCAGCGATTTCTGAAGGGATTATGGAAAATCCAGTGGTGATTCGTTCTCATGGTGGTCGTGCGCGAGCGATTGCTGCTGGAGATATTCATATTGATGTTGCTTTTATTGGTGCACCAAGCTCAGATATCTATGGTAATGCGAATGGGACAGTTGGTAAGGCGACTTGTGGTTCTTTAGGTTATGCCATGATTGATGCAAAATACGCTGATCAAGTGGTGATTATTACGGATACTTTAGTGCCTTATCCTAATACACCAATTAGTATCCCACAAACTGATGTGGATTATGTTGTTGAAGTTGAGGCTATTGGTGATCCAAAAGGAATTGCTAAAGGAGCAACCCGTTTTACTAAAAATCCTAAAGAATTATTGATTGCTGAATATGCAGCCAAAGTAATTACCCATTCACCATACTTTAAAGAAGGTTTTTCTTTCCAAACTGGAACAGGTGGCGCATCATTAGCTGTCTCACGTTTCTTAAGAGAAGCAATGTTAGAAAAAGGCATCAAGGCGAGCTTTGCCTTGGGAGGGATCACGAATGCGATGGTCGAGCTTTTAGAAGAAGGCTTAGTTGAAAAAATTATCGATGTACAAGATTTTGATCACCCATCTGCACTCTCTCTAGGTAAGAATGCCAATCATTATGAAATTGATGCGAATATGTATGCTTCTCCATTAAGTAAAGGTGCAGTGATTAATCAATTAGATACCGCAATTTTATCCGCATTAGAAATTGATACTAACTTTAATGTTAATGTGATTACGGGATCTGATGGAGTTATTCGTGGAGCCTCAGGTGGACATTCAGACACGAGTATGGCTTGCAAGATGAGTTTAGTGATTTCACCGTTAATTCGTGGTCGCATTCCAACAATTGTTGATCAAGTCAATACCGTTGTTACACCGGGAAGTAGTGTAGATGTAGTCGTTACCGAGGTAGGTATTGCGATTAATCCGTTACGTCAGGATTTAGTTGAACATTTTAAAGCATTAGATGTTCCACAATTTACGATCGAAGAGTTAAAAGAAAAAGCCTATAGCATTGTAGGTACTCCAGAGCCTATTCAATATGGGGATAAAGTTGTCGCTCTAATTGAATATCGCGATGGAACCCTAATTGATGTGGTGCATAATGTGTAAGCGAGTTTTTGATGGCCCTAGAGTTACTCTTGAAGAAATGCTTGAGGCCAGAGAAAATCGGGCAAATATCCAGCAGCAGCTTTTATTAAGTAATGTACAGGCAAGTCTATTAGTGGTAACAATGAATATTCCCGGACCAGTAAAATATTCACCTGTTTTAGCGCAGATTTTTCAACAGATGGTTGAAGAAATAGATGAGATACTTGATCAACAAAAAGTATTAGTCAGTCGATTTTGTGAACTGACTACAGGGATGGAATATTATCTATTAGTGGACATTCCTGCCAAACAATTAAAAGAGCAAATGGTTGCCCTAGAAAGTCATCATCCCCATGGAAGATTATTTGATTTAGATGTGCTTATCTTACAGGAGCAACTTCCTTGTCCGATTAGTCGACAAGAATTGGGGTATCCTAGTAGGCGATGTCTGATTTGCCAAGAGGATGCAAAAGTTTGTGGACGTTCTAGAAGGCATGATATCCAACAAATGCAACAAAAAATTAGTGAAATTATTCGATTAGAAAAGGAGTAAATGCATGTCAAAAATTATTCGTTTTACTGAAACGGTATTGCGTGATGGTCAACAAAGTCAAATTGCTACGCGCATGCCAACAAAAGATATGCTACCGATTTTAAAAACCATGGATCAAGCCGGCTTTTATGCGCTTGAGATGTGGGGTGGGGCAACCTTTGATGCTTGTTTACGTTTTTTAAATGAGGATCCGTGGGAAAGATTGCGCCAAATCAGAAAAGAAGTTAAACACACCAAACTACAAATGCTTTTACGTGGTCAAAATCTATTAGGCTATAAAAATTATGCCGATGATGTCGTAACGCAATTTGTAAAAAAATCAATCGAAAATGGGATTGACATTATTCGAGTCTTTGATGCGTTAAATGATGTGCGGAACTTACAAACTGCTATCAAGGCTACTAAAATGGCAGGTGGACATTGTCAAACGGCGATTTCCTATACAACAAGCCAAATTCATACGGTAGATTACTTTGTTCAATTAGCTAAAGAGATGGCTGATTTAGGCGCAGATTCGATTTGTATCAAAGATATGGCAGGAGTCTTAATGCCACAAGTCGGTTATGAATTAGTCAGTCGCATAAAAGATTCCGTGGATTTACCTTTAGAAGTGCATACCCATGCGACGAGTGGTATTTCTGAGATGACCTATTTGATGTGTGCGCAAGCCGGTGCGGATATCATTGATACGGCAATTTCTTCGTTTGCAGGTGGTACTAGCCAACCGGCTACTGAATCACTGGCAATGGCCTTTACTGAAATGGGCTTTGATACCGGATTAAACTTGGATTTATTGCCAAAAATCGCTGAATATTTTAATCCTGTTCGTGATCGTTTTAGAAAAGAAGGTTTGTTAAATCCTAAGGTGAAAGATACCGAACCAAAAACCTTAATTTATCAAGTTCCTGGCGGGATGCTATCGAACCTATTAAGTCAGCTAACTGAACAAGGTTTAGCTGATAAATACGAAGAAGTCTTGCAGGAAGTACCACGGGTGCGTAAAGATTTAGGCTATCCACCATTAGTTACACCGTTGTCACAAATGGTTGGGACACAGGCATTGATGAATGTCATTGCTGGTGAAAGATATAAATTAGTACCTAAAGAAATCAAAGACTATGTCAAAGGCTTATATGGTAAATCGCCAGTAGCAATTGATCCAAAATTACGTGAAAAAATTATTGGTGAGGAAGAGCTAATTACTTGTCGACCAGCCGATTTATTAACTAATCAATTACCAGGTTTTGCCAAAGAAATTGAACAATATGCTAAAAGTGAAGAAGATGTATTAAGTTACGCCCTCTTCCCACAACAGGCAAAAGACTTCTTAGGTCGACGTGAAGACCGTTTTTATGATGTACCCATCCAAAACGTCACCGTCACTATCGATACAAAAATGTGAAGTAGCTTGAATAGTCACGAGAAAATAAGTTCCAGTGTGGCGAGAAAGAAGGAAATCAAAAGAACCGACCTTCTTAGCCAAACTGGCTTATTTTCTGAAGTGACTAGCTACTGAACATAGATTACCCAAAAATGTGAAGTAGCTTGAACAGTCACGAGAAAATAAGTGTATAGGCTACTTATATGAAATCCTAAAAAAAATTTTTTAACTTAGCGTTCCCTTTTAAAAGAAATATAAATAAATCATTGTGAGAAAATTGGTTTAGACAGTTGTCTAAGCCATTTTTCTTTTTACTTGGTGTTTATAGCTTATTTATCAAAAGCAAACGTTTTGAATTTTTTCTTTTTTGGATTAGAATGAAAGTAGCTGATATTGACGAGAAAAAAGTGTTAACTTTATATTGGATAAATGGAGGGTAATATGGAGAATTTTAATTTTTATGTGCCAACAGATGTGCGTTTTGGTAAGGATCGTTTGGGTGAGTTGCCTGAGGTTTTGAATGAGTTTGGTAAGCGTGTGTTGTTAGTTTATGGTGGCGGTAGTATTAAAAGAATCGGTCTTTATGATAAATTAATGACGATTTTGAAGGATAATGGAAATGAAGTGTTTGAATTAAGTGGGATTGATCCCAATCCACGTATTGAGAGTGTTCGTGAGGGGGTTGCTTTGTGTCGCGAGCATCAGGTGGATGTGGTGTTGGCCGTTGGTGGTGGTTCAGTGATTGATTGCAGTAAAGTGATTTGTGGGGCAACTTTTTATGAAAAAGATGCGTGGGATTTAGTTTTGAGTCGTAATTATGCTGGTCCAGCGCTGCCTTTGGTAACCATCTTGACCTTGTCTGCAACAGGAACAGAAATGAATCGTAATGCGGTGATTTCTAATCTGAAAACACGTCAAAAATTAGGGATTTATGGTAAAAACTTATTACCTAAGGCTTCTTTCTTAGATCCACAAAATACTTACACGGTTAGTCAGTATCAGACGTTGGCTGGTTCAGCGGATATTTTAAGTCATTTAATGGAACAATATTTTGATTTAACACCGGGAACAGAAGTACAGGATAGTATTGCTGAAGCGTTGATGAAAACAGTCATTCAATGCTTGCCAGTTGCTTTGAAGGAGCCAGATAACTACGATGCTAGAGCAAATTTAATGTGGGCAAGTACGTTAGCGTTGAATGGTTTACCTGGAACTGGACGTAAGGGTGCTTGGTCTTGTCATCCAATGGAGCATGAGCTCAGTGCATTTTATGATATTACTCATGGGATTGGTTTAGCGATTTTAACACCACGGTGGTTGGATCACGTATTAAATGAAAAAACTTTACCAAAAATTGAACGCTTTGCTAGAAATGTTTGGGGAATCACTGAAAAAGATGCGATGACCGCAGCTAAAATGGGTATTCAAGCACTTTATGATTTCTTTGTGTTAAATGGTGTGCCAATGACCTTGCCTGCTGTAGGGATTAATTCTGAAGGTGAGTTTGAAGCAATGGCTAGACAAGCTGTTGATCATAGCACGATTGCTACGGCTGCCTTTTCGCCTTTAAATGTTGAGGATGTTGTAGCAATCTATCAAGCATGTATGAAAGACAGTCATTTTATCTAAGGCTAAAGTTTTCTTGTTTTGCAAAAGTTTAGCCAATAAAAAAAAGGAAGTGCGTGTGTACCGACCCCCAAAAGTTAGACCATAAAATCTAACAATTGGAGGTCGGTATTTTTATGTCCAAATATTCTTTTGAGTTTAAAAAGCAAGTTGTAAATGCTTATCTTAATGGCGAAGGTGGTTATACTTATCTTGCAAATAAGTTCGGCATTCCATCTGATAATAAAGTTAAACTATGGGTGGATAATTACAATGCATTTGGTGATGAAGGATTAAAACGTTCTAGAAAAAAAGATTTTTATTCTTTTGAAAAGAAGCTTTCTATAGTAGAGTTATATTTATCAAGTGAAATCTCATATCAAGATTTAGCTCTGCAAGAAGGAATTACTAATCCAAGTATGATCACAAATTGGGTGAGTCGCTTTCGTGCAGCTGGTCCTGATGCCCTAAGACCACGCAAGAAGGGACGAAAGAAAACATTGAATACAACTAATGGCAATACACAAAACAAACCAGTTGAAGAATCTTCTGTTGATACAAGTGCAGAACATGTAAAAGAGCTAGAAGATGAACTTCTTAAATTGAGAATTGAGAATGCCTTTTTAAAAGAACTGAGGAGGCTGCGTTTAGAGGACGAGGAAAAAATGAGAGAACGGCACTCGTCATCAACAGTCTCCGACGAGAATTCAAACTAAAAGACCTTCTCTCTTATACAGGCATGCCTAAAGCAACATATATGTATTGGCAAAAACGATTTGATAGAGAAAATCCTGACAAAGAACTTGAAGAAAAAATCCAAGAAATCCGTAAGAATAATAAGGATTACGGATATCGTAGAATACATGGAGAGCTTCATAATCAAGGATATCTCATCAACAAAAAGAAGGTTCAGCGAATAGTTCAAAAACTTGGCTTGCAGGTGACATCCTACACACGCAAAAGTAGGAAATATAGTTCCTATAAGGGCAGGATTGGTACCATTGCACCCAACAGAATTCGCAGACGCTTTAATACGCACATACCCCATCAAAAAATCACAACGGATACGACTGAATTTAAGTATTATGAAGTTGATGTCAAAGGACATATGACAATGCATAAGCTGTATTTAGATCCATTTATGGATATGTGTAATGGAGAAATACTAAGTTACAGCATCGATAAGAAACCTTCAGCAAAGAATGTAATGAATGCCTTGGATAAAGCCATTGAAATCACTTCAGACTGCCCTTATAGACGAACATTCCATTCTGACCAGGGTTGGGCATACCAGATGAAGGCATACTCTCAAAGGCTAAAAGAAGAACGAATATTTCAAAGCATGTCTCGAAAGGGCAACTGTCTAGATAATTCCGTAATGGAGAATTTCTTCGGTCTGCTTAAGCAAGAGATATACTATGGCGTTACTTACTATAGCTATGAGGAATTAAAAATGGAAATAGAACGATTTATAAAGTATTATAATGAACAACGAATAAAAGAAAAGTTAGGATGGATGAGTCCTGTTCAATATAGGCTCCATCTTTTAGCTGCATAATGAAAACGAGACGACCGGAGTCGTCTCGTAAAAAAGTCTAACTTTTGGGGGTCACCTCACGTGCACTTCCTTTTTTATTTAGAAATTATAAGTAGTATTTCTTAGCAACTGTTAAATCATCGTTTAATTCATAAACTAATGGTTGACCAGTTGGGATTTCAAGATCCATGATATCTTCGTCTGAGATACCTTCGATGTGTTTAGCTAAAGCACGTAAAGAATTACCGTGTGCAGCAACTAAAACAGTTTTACCATCTAATAATGCTGGAGCAATTTGATCTTGCCAGAATGGTAAAGCACGTTCTAAAGTAACTTTTAAGTTTTCTCCTCCTGGTACATCGCGAGGGTCTAACATTGCATAGCGACGATCGCCAGCGATTGAACCTTCGTCAGTAGCATCTTGTAATGGAGGTAATACATCGTAAGAACGACGCCAGATGTGTACTTGTTCGTCACCATATTTTTCAGCAGTTTCTTTTTTGTTTAAACCTTGTAATTTACCATAGTGACGTTCGTTTAAGCGCCATGATTTAATTTGAGGTACCCATAATTGATCTGAGTATTCTAAAATTAAGTTACATGTTTTGATAGCGCGAGTTAAAACTGAAGTGAAAGCTACGTCAAATTCGATTCCAGCTTCTTTAATTTTACGTCCGCCTTCTTTGGCTTCTTCAACACCTTCTGGAGCTAGATCAACATCAGCCCAACCGGTGAATTGGTTTAATTTGTTCCATTCACTTAATCCGTGACGTGAAAAAACTAATTTTGGCATAAAAAAACTCTCCTTTATGTTGTTAGTTTTCTGAAATTTTTTCATTCCTTCCACATTGTACACTTTTTTACAAGGAATTTCCATGAAAAAAAGCTGGGAAAGTAAAATTTTAGCAAAGAATCATCAATTTTTTGTTACCTTAGTTTGCGTGAATGGTTTTAACACCCTCAGGAGTACCGATAATCACCGTATGAACCATATCTAAAAATAAGCCGTGTTCCACAACTCCAACGATAGTATCTAATTGTTTGGCCAATTTATGAGTGTCATCAATTTTTTCTAGGTGTAGGTCAATGATATAATGACCACAATCAGTAACAACAATTTCACCTGCTGCATTTTTGCGTAGGCTAGGTTGCCAACCTAAATCGCTAAATTGTTTGAGGACTTGTTGGTGACCATAAGGAATAACTTCGATTGGCAGTGGAAATTTTCCTAGAGTAGGCACCATTTTGGATTGGTCGACAATCCAAATTACTTTTTTAGAATAAGTCGCGACAATTTTTTCGAAAAGTAAGGCTGCCCCACCACCTTTGATGCCACCAAAATCAGGATCGATTTCATCTGCGCCATCAATTGTTAAATCTACATAAGGGACTTCATCAATGGTTTTTACCGGAATACCTAATCCTTCTGCTTGTTTTTTTGAAGCAATTGAAGTGGGCACCCCAACAATTTGTAAGTTTTCTTCTTTAACGCGACGACCAAGCTCTTCAATCATGTAGTAGGCCGTGGATCCCGTACCTAATCCTACAATCATCCCGTCTTTCACATACTTACTTGCTTCAATACCGACCATTTGTTTTAAGTTCATTCTATTGCCACCTTTACAAAATTAATTACTATTTTATTATACAATTCTTTGATAAGAAATCCTATGAAAAGATAGTCTCAATTAATAGAGTAAGGGCTAAAAATATTGGTCGAAAAAACTAAAAATTTTTTCAGAAAATAGCTTAAGCTAACGTTGACAGTTTGTAAAAAGTGTGTTACCATGAAAAAGGTGCTTTAAACAGGTTCCGTATGGGACGTGCTGACTGTGAATAAGCCATTGATAAAGGTGCAGTTATCTGCATTATTTTTTATCGCAAAGAAAAGAACCACCTGGATGTGTGGGACTAAGAAAGCGAATCAAGGAAGGAGGAAAACAAGGAATGCCTACAATTAACCAATTAGTACGTAAGCCTCGTAAATCAAAGGTTGAAAAATCAAATTCACCTGCATTAAACAAAGGATATAACAGTTTCAAAAAGACTCAAACGAATGTGAGCTCACCTCAAAAACGTGGGGTAGCAACTCGTGTGGGAACTATGACACCTAAAAAACCGAACTCAGCTTTACGTAAATATGCCCGTGTTCGTTTGTCAAACTTAATCGAAGTTACAGCTTATATCCCAGGTATTGGCCACAACTTACAAGAACACAGTGTTGTGTTATTACGTGGTGGACGTGTAAAAGACTTACCAGGGGTACGTTACCACATCGTTCGTGGTGCGTTAGATACTGCTGGTGTGAACAACCGTAAACAAGGTCGTTCTAAATACGGTACTAAACGTCCTAAAGCTTAATTTTTGACTTTGAAACGAAATTATATAAATTAATCATATTACGAAAAGGAGGAGTTACGGATGCCTCGTAAAGGTCCTGTTGCAAAACGTGATGTTTTACCAGATCCTATTTATAACTCAAAATTAGTAACTCGCTTAATCAACCGTGTCATGATCGACGGAAAACGCGGGATTGCTGCAAGCATCATTTATAATGCATTTGATATTATTAAAGAATCTACAGGTAATGATCCATTAGAAGTATTTGAACAAGCTATGAAGAACATTATGCCTGTATTAGAAGTTAAAGCTCGTCGTGTGGGTGGTTCTAACTACCAAGTACCAGTTGAAGTACGTCCAGAACGTCGTACAACTTTAGGTTTACGTTGGATCGTTAGCTACGCTCGTCTACGTGGCGAACACACAATGGAAGAACGTCTTGCAAAAGAAATCATGGATGCTGCTAACAACACTGGTGCTTCTGTGAAAAAACGCGAAGACACACACAAAATGGCCGAAGCCAACCGTGCATTTGCACACTATCGTTGGTAAGATCCTCTCTGCAGCAAGCTTATGGCTTGCTGACAGAAGGTATAGCATGAAACAACCGATTTAAGTTAGAGAGGAGAAAAACCTACAATGGCAAGAGAATTTTCTTTAGAAAAAACTCGTAACATTGGTATCATGGCCCACATCGATGCCGGTAAGACAACTGCGACAGAACGTATCTTGTATTACACTGGTAAAATCCACAAAATTGGGGAAACTCACGAAGGTGCGTCTCAAATGGACTGGATGGAACAAGAACAAGAACGTGGGATTACTATCACATCTGCTGCGACTACTGCACAATGGAAAGGTCATCGTATCAACATCATCGACACACCAGGACACGTGGACTTCACTGTTGAGGTTGAACGTTCATTACGTGTATTAGATGGTGCAGTAACTGTCTTAGATGCTCAATCTGGGGTAGAACCACAGACTGAAACTGTATGGCGTCAAGCAACTACATACGGCGTTCCTCGTATTGTATTTGCTAACAAAATGGATAAAATCGGTGCAGACTTCTTATACTCTGTAAGAACTTTGCATGACCGTTTACAAGCAAACGCACATCCAATTCAATTACCAATTGGTGCGGAAGATAGCTTCACAGGTATCATTGACCTTGTGAAAATGAAAGCCGAAATCTACACTAATGACTTAGGTACTGAAATCGAAGAAACTGAGATTCCAGAAGAATACCGTGAATTAGCTGAAGAATGGCGTGAAAAATTAGTGGAAGCTGTTGCTGAAACTGATGAAGAATTAACAATGAAATACTTAGAAGGTGAAGAAATCACTGAACAAGAACTAAAAGAAGGAATTCGTCGTGCAACTACTGCTGTAGAATTCTACCCAGTTCTTTGTGGTTCTGCGTTCAAGAATAAAGGGGTTCAATTATTATTGGATGCCGTTATTGATTACTTACCTTCTCCATTAGATATCCCTGCAATCAAGGGTATCGATCCTAAGACTGACGAAGAAGTAACTCGTCCTGCTGACGATTCTGCTCCATTCTCAGCTTTAGCCTTCAAAGTTATGACTGACCCATTCGTAGGTCGTTTAACTTTCTTCCGTGTGTACTCTGGTGTATTACAATCAGGTTCATACGTACAAAATGCAACTAAAGGAAAACGTGAACGTGTTGGACGTATCCTACAAATGCACGCAAACTCTCGTTCAGAAATTTCTGAAGTATACGCAGGGGATATTGCGGCTGCTGTTGGTTTGAAAGACACAACTACTGGGGATACGCTATGTGATGAAAAGAGCCTAGTTATCTTAGAATCAATGGAATTCCCAGAACCAGTTATCCAAGTTGCTATTGAACCAAAATCTAAAGCTGACCAAGACAAAATGTCTATCGCTTTACAAAAATTATCTGAAGAAGACCCAACTTTCCGTGCAGAAACTAACCAAGAAACTGGCGAAACAATCATCGCTGGTATGGGTGAGCTTCACTTAGATATCATCGTTGACCGTATGCGTCGCGAATTCAAGGTTGAAGCGAACGTTGGTGCACCTCAAGTATCTTACCGTGAAACATTCCGTACAGCTACTCAAGCTGAAGGTAAGTTTGTACGTCAGTCTGGTGGTAAAGGTCAATACGGTCACGTATGGATTGAATTTACACCAAACGAAGAAGGTGCTGGTTTCGAATTTGAAAACGCAATTGTCGGTGGTGTGGTTCCTCGTGAATACATCCCAGCAGTTGAAGTTGGATTGAAAGACGCTATGGAAAATGGTGTTCTTGCAGGATATCCAATGGTTGACATCAAAGCTAAGCTTTATGATGGTTCTTACCACGATGTCGACTCAAGTGAAACTGCCTTCCGTGTAGCTGCTTCTATGGCTTTACGTGCAGCTGCTAAGAAAGCTAACCCAGTAATCCTTGAACCAATCATGGCTGTTGAAGTCGTTGTTCCAGAAGAATATCTAGGAGATGTTATGGGACACGTTACTGCACGTCGTGGTCGTGTTGAAGGTATGGAAGCACGCAACAGCTCTCAAGTTGTACGCGCAATGGTTCCACTTGCTGAAATGTTCGGTTATGCAACTACTTTACGTTCAGCAACTCAAGGTCGTGGTGTGTTTACAATGACATTTGACCACTACGAAGATGTTCCAAAATCTGTTCAAGAAGAAATTATTAAGAAAAACGGTGGAAAAGCTGAATAATCTTTGACTTTTTTGCATGAATTTTTGCAAATAACTATCTTTTTTAACGATTTTTCGGTACAATAAAAGCGATGATATGGGCAGAGAGCGTTCTGCTCTCTACCTATCAGATAAATTAAAAAAATGTATTAATAGGAGGCACATTTTAAAATGGCAAAAGAAAAATTTGACCGTTCTAAATCCCACGTTAACGTTGGTACAATCGGACACGTTGACCATGGTAAAACTACATTAACAGCTGCTATTACAACTGTATTAGCTAAACAAGGTGGGGCACAAGCTATGGCTTATGACCAAATCGATGGTGCTCCAGAAGAACGTGAACGTGGTATCACAATCTCAACTGCACACGTTGAGTACGAAACAGCTACTCGTCACTATGCACACGTTGACTGCCCAGGACACGCTGACTACGTTAAAAACATGATCACTGGTGCTGCTCAAATGGACGGTGCTATCTTAGTAGTATCTGCTGCTGATGGTCCTATGCCACAAACTCGTGAACACATTCTTTTATCACGTAACGTTGGTGTGCCATACATCGTTGTTTTCTTAAACAAAGTTGATATGGTTGACGACGAAGAATTATTAGAATTAGTTGAAATGGAAGTTCGTGACTTATTAACTGAATATGACTTCCCAGGAGACGATGTTCCTGTAATCGCTGGTTCTGCATTAAAAGCTTTAGAAGGCGACCCTGCTTACGAAGAAAAAATCTTAGAATTAATGGCTGCAGTTGACGAATACATCCCAACTCCAGAACGTGACAACGACAAACCATTCATGATGCCAGTTGAAGACGTGTTCTCAATTACTGGTCGTGGTACTGTTGCTACAGGTCGTGTTGAACGTGGACAAGTTCGTGTTGGTGACGAAGTTGAAATCGTTGGTATCGCTGACGAAACTTCTAAAACAACAGTTACTGGTGTTGAAATGTTCCGTAAATTATTAGATTACGCTGAAGCTGGAGACAACATCGGTGCATTATTACGTGGTGTGGCTCGTGAAGACATCCAACGTGGTCAAGTATTAGCTAAACCAGGTTCAATCACTCCACATACAAAATTCACTGCTGAAGTGTACGTTTTAACTAAAGAAGAAGGTGGACGTCATACTCCATTCTTCACTAACTACCGTCCACAATTCTACTTCCGTACAACTGACGTTACAGGTGTAGTTAACTTACCAGAAGGTACTGAAATGGTTATGCCTGGTGATAACGTAGCTATGGAAGTTGAATTAATCCACCCAATCGCTATCGAAGACGGAACTCGTTTCTCAATTCGTGAAGGCGGACGTACTGTTGGTTCAGGCGTTGTTACAGGTATCTTAGCTTAATTTTAAGCTTAATATTTGATTTCAAAGACAAGAAGCATTTTGCTTCTTGTCTTTTTTTATATAAAAACAAATAAGAATTTGCACATCAAAAATTAATTATTATTTAATGTTTTGAAGTTGATTTTTCAACATTTTTTTAACGGATATATATTGTGAAAGTTATTAAAAAACACATTTTCTGAAAGCTTCTGCTTATTTTCATTAAATAAAAATGAAAAAATGTCGATAATCAATACATATTGATTAAATGGGGTGGAGTAATGAAGGGAAAACAAAAAAGTATCGGCTGGTTTATCGGCTTTGCGCTAATTAGTATTGCCTTACTTCCAGTTTTGCTATTATCTGTAATAAATTTTTTCAGTACAATTCATTCGTTGAAAACAAATGTTGCCAATACGCAAAAAGGGACAGTGTCAGCAGTGGTGGTAGCACAGCAAGAATTATTTGCCAATACCGATAATCAAATGCAAGAAATTGCCCAATTTGATGTCTTGCAAAATGCTTTTGATTTAAGTCAAATTGAGCATGCTTTGATTACTGCTAGTAAAGGGGATCATAATATTTTAAGTATGACCTTTGCGACTGAAAATGCGGCGGAATGTGTGTCAACTTTACCGCTACCGGCAGATTATGATGCGACTACCCGTCCGTGGTTTAAGGATGCTGTAGCCAAAATGAATACTTTGGTTTGGTCTGAGCCTTATCAAGATATTGATAGTGGTGATTTTGTTTCGACAGTTTCTTATGCCTTTAAAAATACGCAAGGACAGCTTGGGGTATTGACCGCAGATGTGTCATTTAAAGCGGTTAGTGATTTAATCAAGGCGTTAAATACTAGTGAAGGTGCGCAAGTTTCGTTGATTGCTAAATCAGGGATTGTGGTAGCCTCTTCTGATAAAGCGCTAGTGAATAAAAACTATCCTTTTGCGACATTATTTAAGTCGGTTGTACAAGCCAATAAAGAGGCCGATATTTTAAAGCTTAAACAAAAGGAATTTGCTTCTGTTTATTTCAATCGTGGCACTGCGGCACATCCACTAATTGTCCTTGCTACGATGGATAAAGTGGTGATGCAAAAAACGCTATGGTTCCAAGTGCTAATTACAGTGGTTTTAATCTTAATCATGCTAGTTATTATTTTGATTAACGCCCTGTTCATTACCCGGTTGATTAAAGGGGTAGTCGCTTTATTTACGACCTATTTCAAACGAGTAGGCTCTGGACATCTTAGTAAGATTGATACGAAATCTGAGCAGGCAACGAAAACCGGTCAATCAATGCCACGTTTATTGTATCGGGCAGTCCATCCTGATGAAAAAGGCAATGAACTGCAACAAATGAGTGCACAATACAACTTAATGATTGATTCGGTGGCCCAATTAATTCAAGAGGTTCAAGCTGAAAGTAATGAAGTTTCCCAACGTTCAGCTTCTCTATTAGAGCTTTCCAAGCAAACCAATATGGCGACTGAAGAAGTGGCTGAGACCATCACTGGTATTGCACAAGTCACTGGCTCACAAGCCAACGAAACTGAGCGCAGTGTCAGCCAAATGAATGAATTATCAACGCATGTAAATGAATTGATGAATAGTGTTGAAGTGATGAGTCTGCAATCAGCTGAATCGGCAAGTATTAATCAATCAAGCATGCAATTGATGGGTGAAGTGAATGGTAGCTGGCAAGATGAAATGCAACAAATGGAAGAATTGATGCGTAGTATGGATGAAATGAATGATATGATTCAAAATATTACGCAGATCATTCAGGTAATTAATGACATTTCTTATCAAACCAACTTACTAGCCTTAAATGCTTCTATTGAGGCGGCTCGCGCTGGTGAATCAGGAAAAGGGTTTGCGGTGGTCGCTTCTGAAATTCGCAATTTAGCTGAACAAAGCAAGGAATCTACTAAAGAAATTGCCGCAATTATCGAGCAAGTTCAGCATCGTTCGACAGAAATGGTTGAACAAACCTCGCGCTCATTAGCTGGTGGGGAAAAACAAACCACTTTAATTCATCAAGTGATTCAGACCGTACAAGAAGTTTTTGATAAGAACCAGACTTTGTTAAATAGTATTGAGAGCTTGGAAACAGTAGCTAATAGTATTACCAATGTCCAAGCTACTGTCTTAGAGAATTTAGAAAATATCTCAGCTTCAACAGAAGAAAATGCTGCCGGAACACAAGAAGTTTCAGCAAATGCTGAGGAGGTCTTGGCTACTTCTGAGGAATTTACGCAACATGTGAGTGATTTACGTCAGATTGCTGCTCAATTACAACGCTCAGCAAGCAAATTTACCCTTTCATAAAATACAAAATCAGGTAAAGGTGCTTTACCTGATTTTTTGTAGGTAGCATTTCATTTTATAAATAATTAGAATGAAAAAAAGTAAAGATAAAAAGATTGTATCAAATTCAACCGATAAATTTTTGCAAAAATTGACCTATCCTCCTACTATAGAGGTGTAGTAATAAATAAAGCTAAATTGGAGGAATTTATATGTGTACATCAATTACTTATACTACTAAAGATCATTATTTTGGCCGTAATTTTGATTACGAGCTTTCCTATGGTGAACAGGTAGTGGTGACACCTAGAAATTATGTCTTTGAATTTCGCAAAGAAGCACCATTAAAAAATCATTATGCAATAATTGGTATCGCAACAGTGGTCAATGACTATCCTCTTTATTACGATGCAACAAACGAGAAAGGGTTAAGTATTGCTGGTTTAAACTTTGCAGGCTTAGCTGATTATAAACCTTATGTTGAAGGAAAAGATAATATCACTCCTTTTGAATTGATTCCGTGGCTACTAGGTCGTTGTGCCAACGTGAGTCAAGCGCGTGAATTGCTTGATCGGATGAATTTAGTAAAGATCAACTTTAGTCCAGAATTACCTTTAGCTGATTTGCATTGGATGTTATCTGATCAAAATGAATCGATTGTTATTGAGTGTGTGAAAGAAGGACTGAAAATATATGATAACCCAATTGGTGTACTGACAAATAATCCAGAGTTTAAACAACAAGTTTTTCAATTGAACAATTACCGTTCGTTGTCTACCAAAACACCTGCAGATACCTTTGCTAAGGGATTGAATCTTGATGTATATAGTCGTGGGATGGGTGGCTTAGGCTTGCCTGGTGATTTATCTTCTAGTTCACGTTTCATCAAAGCAACTTTTACAAAATGGAATTCTGTTTCTGGTGAGTCAGAGGCAGAAAGTGTTGGTCAATTTTTCCATATTTTAGGGTCTGTTGAACAACAAATGGGCTTATGTGATGTAGGGGATGAAAAGTACGAACATACCATTTATTCTTCTTGTTGCAATATGGATAAAGGGATTTTTTACTATCGAAGCTATCACAATAGTCAAATTACTGGCGTGGATATGCATAAAGAAGATTTAGATGGTCAAAAATTAGCTTGCTATCCATTGATTAATGAACAACAGTTTAATATTGTAAATGCGTAAAATTTAGATAACTAATAATAAAGAAGAGATAGTCAAGGGCTTTGGCTATCTCTTTTGATCTTATTTGTGTGAAAATGTAACGAAATTTTGTTTATCTAGTATTTGTTTGATTGGGAAATATAAAATGCTGACAATTAAAATGGTAGTTACGACATTAATTAAGGTTGCTGGTAATTTGATGCTAGCAGCCAACCAAGCTTGTGAGACATCAGCCCCACTGATTAATAGAAAGACGAAATTTTTCAACTGAGTCATCAAAAGCTTGGCCAAACCAGTAACCACCCCGACAAAGATAAGTTGAGGTAATTTAAGTGGCTTTTCTTTAAAAAGACGGATGGCTCCATAGCTAAAAGCAGCAACGATAAAGCATTCGAGAACAAAATAAGGTGCTTCAGTTGCATAACCATTAAGCAAATCAAAAAGTGCAAAGCCAATGCTACCGGCTAAAGCCCCCTTAGTATAATCTAACAATAACACCGCTAGTAAAAACATAGCATTTCCTAGATGAACAAAGGCTCCGGTAGGTAAGGGGATTTTTAGTGTTGTACCGATAAAAACTAAGGCACTAAATAATGCAACTAAGGTAATTGAAAAAATAGATTTATTTTGCATAAGGGAGTTGCTCCTTTCTTTGTTGTGTATGAAAATAAGCACCATGCCAGACATGACCGACATAAGGGTTGATGTGTAGCCCCTCGTTGATGGCTTGATACACGAAATCCTTGGCCAATTTGACCGCTGCTTCATAAGAAAAACCAAGGGCTAGTCCTGCGGTGATGGCGGCTGAGAAGGTACAACCGGCTCCGTGATTGGTATCTTTGTTGATTTTAGGTGCACGCAGTAGTTGAAGGTTGATTCCGTCGTAGTATAGGTCGATGGCTTCTTCTGTCTGAGTCAGCCGATGCCCCCCTTTAATGACTACTTGCTTGGCGCCAAGTAGCTGGATACGTTTAGCTGCTTGTTTCATCTGTTCAATGGTCGTGATATCTCCCATTTCTGATAAAATTCCCGCTTCGATTAAGTTAGGTGTAGTGATGGTGGCTAAAGGGATTAGCTTGTTTTTGAGTTGCTCAACCACATCTGGTTGTAAGATGTTAGCCGTTCCTTTACAAGCGATGACCGGATCAATGACGATATGGGCAATGGAACAATATTTAATTAATTCCGCGACCATTTCAGCATTCGCAGCGTCACCCAACATGCCTGTTTTTAGTGCGCGAATGTTTTTACTAGCTGTGGCGCTTAAGAATTGAGCATTAATTAAATCTGGAGATAAAGGGGTAACGTGGTGTTGCCAATTTTGTTGTTCATCCATAGTGACGATAGACGTGATTGTTGAAAAACCAAACAGACCAAACTCTTCAAAGGTTTTTAAGTCTGCTTGTATGCCGGCGCCTGCTGTAGAGTCAGAACCAGCGATAGTAAGTGCTTGATAAACCATAAGCAAAACTCCTTTTTTAATCAGTAGTTGCCAACTAGCTACTCGGAAAATTCGCCTCGTCGGTTGAAAAACGTTGAAAAAAATGAGTGCTTCCGTTTTTCAACCGCCGAGTAATCCTCGAATTTTCTCGTAGCTGATCCAGTTGGCCCCTATCCTTTTTAATCAGTAGTTGCCAACTAGCTACTCGGAAAATTCGCCTCGTCGTTTGAAAAAGTAGGTGCTTTTGTTTTTCAACCGCCGAGTACTCCTCGAATTTTCTCGTAGCTAATCCAGTTGGCCCCTATCCTTTTTTATAGATTATAAAGAAATAAGTGTAAAAGAAAAGAACCAATTGGCTTGTTTTTTTACCAACCAATTGGTTCTTTTTTAAAATTTAGACAATTCATTTGTAATTTGGGCGAATTTTTCACTAAACGCTATTTGGTGCTGACTAGCTAAATGCGCATAATTTAAACGGAAGGCTTGTTTATTTTTACTATATAAGAAGCTAGGTGCAATCAATAATTTATTTTTTAAAAAGAGCTGCCAATCGTTGCGTTTTAAGGGTTGTCCTTTCCAAGTTAAATATAGATAAAAACCACCAGCTACTGCGTTAACAGTCCAAGCATGCTGAAAGCTTTGTAAAATGTTGAACGTTTCAGTCTGACGTTGTTGTAGCTTCTTTAGCAAGGTTTGTTGCTTAGTCGTGTAATCATCGGCACTTAAAGCAGCTGTAGCCATTAGCTGCGGAAAGATATCCGTTGCCCGCTCGCTATCTCTTTTGGTTTGTAAAAATGATTGTAGCAGTGGTTTAGGCGCGCAAAGCCAACCAATTTTAATCGTTGCGCTAAAAATTTTTGATAAAGAGCCCAAGTAAATCACTTGATTTGGTGCTAATTGTTTCAATCGTGGGAGCGGCTGTTTAAAATTCAATTCGCCGAAAACATCATCTTCAATAATTAAAACCTGATATTTTTGGCAAAGTGCGATAATTTCCTGTCTTCTAGCCAGCGACATTTGACAAGTCGTGGGATTTTGAAAATCAGGATTAAGATAAAGCAGCTTTACTTTTCCTTGTTTTAGGCAATCTTCTAAGGCGTTTGGCTCAATCCCTTCATGATCCATTGGAATACCAATTAGCTGAATTTGATTAGAAGCGAGCCAAGGCAAAGCAAATAAAAAGGAAGGATCCTCTGTAGCGATACAATCACCATGCTGTAATAGTGTATCAAAAATAATTGAAATCCCTTGTGTGGAGCCAGAAGTTACCAACAATTCATCTTGAGGAATCGATAAATCAAATTGGCGCTTAAGCTGTTGGCGAATGCTTTCCTTTAATGGTTGATAGCCAGATAAGGCTAATTGCTGTTGCTTAGATAATACATTCTCCCATGAATAGCTTGGGATTTGAAAATCTTGAATAAAGTCTAAAGGGAGATCGCCACTATATAAATCGATACTGTCAGCATGAGGTTGGAGTGATTTCAATTCCTGTACAAAAGGATCCTCGCGTGTCAGCTGTGTAAAGAGCAATTGTGACCATTGAAAATGTGGCGTGTGTCGATTGGCTAGCCTGCTGTTAGCGATAATTGTTTTGCTGCCAGGAATGCGTTCGATCCATCCAAGACTGACCAATTCTTCCAACGCCCGACCAACCGTTGAACGATTCACACCATAAAGCGTTGCTAATTTGCGTTCAGCTGGCAAACTATCATCAGGGGCAAGGGTCCCTTCTTCAATGCCGCGAATGATGTCTTGCATGATTTGCTGATAATAAGGTTGATGATGATTACGATCGATTTCAAACATAGCAGCATCCTCCCCAAAATATTTTTGATCTTTTTACATCGACTAATTGCTTAATGAATGATTTCTACTATATAATATAGCGATTCTTTTCAATTAATTAAAGCAAAAAAAATAGCGACAATCAAAACATTCTTACCTAGATAAAGTAAAATTGAAAACTTATTGATATTTTTTCATATTTTCAAGAAAAAAGGCTTGCATCAAAGGGAAACATATACTATAATCAAAAAGGTGCTGTTCATAGAAATGAACGTACTTGCAGAGAAAAAATCTGCCGGCTAAGAAACGAGAGGTTGCGACACGCCCGGACGCTTTGCCATGGTCGAGCGTGACGGAAAATTTTCGTGGAGCTATGTCTACTTGTCAAAATAGGCGAAGGAGGGAAACTAAATGGCAAAACAAAAAATTCGTATCCGTTTAAAAGCGTATGAACATCGTATTTTAGATCAATCAGCGGATAAAATTGTAGAAACTGCAAAAAGAACTGGAGCAGATGTGTCTGGTCCAATTCCATTACCAACAGAACGTAGTCTTTACACAATTATTCGTGCGACTCACAAATACAAAGATTCACGCGAACAATTCGAAATGCGTACACACAAACGTCTAATCGACATTGTGAACCCAACACCAAAGACAGTTGATGCTTTAATGAAGCTTGACTTACCATCAGGTGTAAATATCGAAATCAAACTATAATCAATTAATTAAGATGGAGGTGTAATCATGACCAAAGGAATCTTAGGGAAAAAAGTGGGAATGACACAAATCTTCACTGAATCTGGAGAATTAATCCCAGTTACTGTTGTAGAAGCTACTCCAAACGTAGTATTACAAGTGAAAACTGTTGAAACTGACGGCTATGAAGCCATTCAAGTTGGTTTTGAAGATATGCGCGAAGTTTTGTCTAACAAACCTGCGAAAGGTCATGTTGCAAAAGCAAACACGGCTCCTAAGCGCTTCATTCGTGAATTCAAGGGTGTTGAGCTTGAGGGCTTAGAAGTAGGATCAGAAATTAAAGTGGATGTGTTCCAAGCTGGAGACATCGTTGACGTTACAGGAACAACTAAAGGTAAAGGATTCCAAGGCGTTATCAAACGTCATGGACAAAGCCGCGGACCAATGGCTCACGGTTCTCGTTACCATCGTCGTCCTGGATCAATGGGTCCAGTTGCACCAAACCGCGTATTCAAGAATAAACACCTTGCTGGCCGTATGGGAGGCAACCGCGTAACAATTCAAAATCTTGAAATCGTACGTGTAGATGCTGAACGTAACGTAATCTTAATCAAAGGTAACGTGCCAGGCGCGAAGAAATCATTGATTACAATCAAATCAGCTGTGAAGGCTAAATAATAGATAGGAAGAAAGGAGGAACTAAGGAATGCCAAACGTAGCATTATTTAAACAAGATGGAAGCCAAATTGGCGAAATTACTTTAAATGAAGAAATTTTTGGAATTGAACCTAATGAAAGTGTTGTATTTGATGCAGTTATCATGCAACGTGCTTCATTAAGACAAGGTACACACGCTGTTAAAAACCGTAGCGCAGTAAGCGGTGGCGGACGCAAACCATGGCGTCAAAAAGGAACAGGTCGTGCACGTCAAGGTTCTATTCGTTCACCACAATGGCGTGGAGGTGGCGTTGTATTTGGACCAACACCACGTTCATACGGCTACAAACTTCCTAGAAAAGTTCGTCGTTTAGCAATGAAATCTGTTTTATCAGAAAAAGTTGCTTCAAATAACTTGGTAGCAGTTGATGCATTAAGCTTCGAAGCTCCAAAAACTAAAGAATTCAAACAAGTTCTTGCTAACTTATCAATTGATACAAAAGTATTAGTAGTATTAGAGCCAGGTAATGACTTTGCTGCTTTATCAGCTCGTAACTTACCAAACGTAAGCGTAGTTGCTTCTGACAACGTAAGCGTACTTGATGTTGTATCAAATGACAAATTATTAGTAACTCAAACTGCTCTTACTCAAATTGAGGAGGTGCTTGCATAATGAACTTACTAGATGTCATCAAACGTCCAGTAATCACTGAAAAGTCTATGAACGCTATGGAAGCGAACAAATACACTTTTGAAGTGGATACTCGTGCAAACAAAACATTAGTAAAACAAGCTGTAGAAGCTGCTTTCGATGTAAAAGTTAAAGAAGTAAACATCGTAAACGTACGTCCTAAATTCAAACGTATGGGTAAATATGCAGGTTATACAAACAAACGTCGCAAAGCAATTGTGACATTAACAAAAGATTCTAAAGCAATTGAATTATTTGGCGCTGAATAAGCCAAATATTACGAAAGTTAAAATAGGAGGGAAATAGACGTGGCGATTAAAAAGTACAAACCTACCTCAAATGGTCGTCGTAATATGACTTCTTCTGATTTTGCTGAAATTACTACATCAAAACCAGAAAAAACATTATTAGCGCCATTGAAAAACAATGCTGGCCGTAACAACAACGGACGCATTACTGTACGTCACCAAGGTGGCGGTCACAAACGTCAATACCGTTTGATCGATTTCAAACGTAATAAAGATAATGTTGTCGCTAAAGTTGCAACAATCGAATACGATCCAAACCGTTCTGCAAACATTGCGTTATTGCACTACGAAGATGGAGTAAAAACTTATATCTTAGCACCTAAAGGCCTAGAAGTTGGCATGACAGTTGTTTCTGGTCCTGAAGCTGATATCAAAGTGGGTAATGCTTTACCATTAGAAAACATTCCAGTTGGTACAGTTATCCACAACATCGAATTAAAACCTGGTAAAGGTGGACAATTAATTCGTTCAGCTGGTACAAGTGCTCAAGTATTAGGTAAAGAAGGTAAATACGTTCTTATCCGCTTGAACTCAGGTGAAGTTCGTATGATCTTAGCAACATGCCGTGCAACAATCGGTGCTGTTGGTAACGAACAACACGAATTAATTAACATTGGTAAAGCCGGTCGTGCTCGTTGGATGCGTAAACGTCCTACTGTTCGCGGTAGCGTAATGAACCCTAATGATCACCCACACGGTGGTGGTGAAGGTCGTGCTCCAATCGGACGTAAAGCACCAGTTTCACCTTGGGGTCAACCAGCTCTTGGCTTCAAAACTCGTAACAAGAAAGCTAAATCAGATAAGCTTATCGTTCGTCGTCGTAAGACTAAATAATTTTTATGACCATGTGTCGCACATTTTGAGAGGAGGTTCACCATGGGTCGTAGCTTAAAGAAAGGACCTTTTGTCGATGACCATTTGATGAAAAAGGTCGAAGCACAACAAGGTGTTGAAAAGAAAAAAGTAATCAAAACTTGGTCTCGTCGTTCTACAATCTTCCCAAGTTTTGTTGGATTCACAATCGCTGTGTATGATGGACGTAAACACGTGCCTGTTTACATTCAAGAAGACATGGTAGGACATAAATTAGGTGAATTTGCACCAACAAGAACTTATCGTGGCCACGCAGCTGACGATAAGAAAACAAAACGTTAGTCTGAGGGGAGGATATACAAATGGCAGAACAAATTACATCAGCTAAAGCAACTGCTAAAACAGTACGCACATCTCCTCGTAAAGCGCGTTTAGTTATCGACTTAATCAGAGGAAAAAGCGTTGCTGAAGCAATTGCAATCTTAAAATTTACACCAAACAAAGCTGCTGGAATCATTGAAAAAGTATTGATGTCAGCAATTGCGAATGCTGAAAATAATTTTGACTTAGATGTTGAAAACTTATTCGTTTCTGAAGCTTTCGTAAACGAAGGACCAACAATGAAACGTTTCCGTCCACGTGCGAAAGGATCAGCTTCACCAATCAACAAACGTACAAGTCATATTACGGTAGTCGTATCAGAAAAATAAGGAGGGACAATCAGTGGGTCAAAAAGTACATCCAATTGGAATGCGTGTAGGCATCATCCGTGACTGGGATGCAAAATGGTATGCTGAAAAAGAGTATGCTGAATTTCTACACGAAGATTTAAAAATTCGTAAATTTATCGCATCTAAACTTGCTGATGCCGCTGTGTCAACAATCGAAATCGAACGCGCTGCAAATCGCGTGAACGTTTCAATCCACACAGCTAAACCAGGTATGGTTATCGGTAAAGGCGGAGCTGAAGTCGAAAACCTACGTAAAGAATTAAACAAATTAACTGGTAAACGAGTACACATCAACATTGTGGAAATCAAAAAACCAGATTTAGATGCTAAATTAGTCGGCGAAGGTATTGCACGTCAATTAGAAAACCGTGTTGCTTTCCGTCGTGCTCAAAAACAAGCGATCCAACGCGCAATGCGTTCAGGCGCTAAAGGAATCAAAACACAAGTATCAGGTCGTTTAAACGGTGCTGATATCGCTCGTAGCGAAGGCTACTCAGAAGGAACAGTTCCACTTCACACATTGCGTGCAGACATCGACTACGCATGGGAAGAAGCAGATACAACATACGGAAAACTAGGAGTTAAAGTGTGGATCTATCGTGGAGAAGTTCTTCCAACTAAAAAAAACACTGAAAAAGGAGGGAAATAAGACATGTTAGTACCTAAACGTGTAAAACACCGTCGTGAGTTCCGTGGTAAAATGCGCGGGGAAGCTAAAGGCGGAAAAGAAATTACATTTGGTGAATACGGTTTGCAAGCTGTTGAATCTCATTGGATTACCAACCGTCAAATCGAAGCAGCCCGTATTGCTATGACTCGTTACATGAAACGTGGTGGGAAAGTATGGATTAAAATCTTCCCTCACAAATCTTATACTGCCAAAGCGATTGGGGTACGTATGGGATCTGGTAAAGGGGCACCTGAAGGATGGGTTGCACCAGTTAAACGCGGCAAAATCATGTTTGAAATTGCAGGCGTATCTGAAGAAGTAGCTCGTGAAGCATTACGTCTAGCTTCTCACAAATTACCAGTAAAAACTAAGATCGTAAAACGTGAGGAAATGGGTGGTGAATCGAATGAAGGTTAAAGAAATCAGAGAATTAACCACTGCCGAAATGCTAGATCAAGAAAAACAATTAAAAGAAGAATTGTTCAATCTTAGATTCCAATTAGCGACAGGCCAATTAGAAAACACTGCACGAATCAAAGAAGTACGTAAATCGATTGCACGCATCAAAACAGTATTGCGTGAACAAGCTAAGTAATCGTGGAAGGAGGCCATTCATCGTATGACTGAAGAAAGAAATCAACGTAAAGTTTACCAAGGTCGCGTAGTATCTGACAAAATGGATAAAACTATTACTGTTGTTGTTGAAACAAAACGTAACCATCCAATTTATGGTAAACGTCTGAACTATTCTAAGAAATACAAAGCTCACGATGAAAACAATGAAGCAAAAGTTGGAGATATCGTGAAAATTATGGAAACTCGTCCATTATCAGCTACAAAACGTTTCCGTCTAGTAGAGATTGTTGAAAAAGCAGTGATTATTTAATCAACGAGATTTTCCTATATAGATTTCTAATATTGTCAAATCTGAAAGGAGGATACACATCGTGATCCAAGCAGAAAGTCGTTTAAAAGTTGCTGATAACTCAGGCGCTCGTGAGATCTTAACGATCAAAGTTTTAGGCGGATCTGGCCGTAAAACAGCCAATATCGGTGACGTGATTGTTGCTACGGTTAAACAAGCAACGCCAGGTGGTGTTGTCAAAAAAGGTGACGTTGTTAAAGCCGTTATCGTTCGTACAAAATCAGGAGCTCGTCGTCCAGACGGTTCATACATTAAATTTGATGAAAATGCTGCGGTAATTATCCGTGATGATAAGAGCCCACGTGGAACTCGTATCTTCGGCCCAGTTGCTCGTGAATTACGCGAAAACAACTTCATGAAGATTGTTTCACTAGCACCAGAAGTATTATAATCTTTCATTTTAACATAAGGAGGTGCTACGAAAAGATGTTTGTTAAAAAAGGCGATAAAGTTAAAGTTATCACTGGAAAAGACAAAAATAAAGAGGGCGTAGTTTTAGCTGCGTTACCTAAACAAGATAAAGTCATCGTTGAAGGTGTAAACATTGTGAAGAAACACCAAAAACCTTCTCAAGCTGCTCCTCAAGGTGGAATCGTTGAAGTTGAAGCGCCAATTCACGTTTCTAACGTAATGGTTATCGATCCTTCAAACGGTCAACCAACAAAGGTTGCTTACAAAGAAGTTGATGGCAAAAAAGTCCGTGTTTCTAAGAAAACCGGTGAAGTTTTAGATAAATAATAAATACAAGGAAGGAGGGGCTTACTGAATGAACCGCCTTAAAGAAAAATATACAAAAGAAGTTGTTCCATCTTTAATGGAAAAATTTTCATATAGCTCAGTTATGCAAGTACCTAAAGTTGAAAAAATCGTAATCAACATGGGTGTTGGTGATGCTGTATCAAACGCTAAAAACTTAGATAAAGCTGTTGAAGAATTACAATTAATTTCAGGTCAAAAACCTTTAATTACTAAAGCTAAAAAATCAATCGCTGGTTTCCGTTTACGTGAAGGAATGCCAATCGGTGCGAAAGTTACTTTACGTGGAGAAAGAATGTATGAATTCTTAGACAAACTAGTAACAGTTTCTCTACCACGTGTACGTGACTTCCATGGTGTAAGCAAAAAAGCATTTGATGGACGTGGAAACTATACTTTAGGTATCAAAGAACAATTAATCTTCCCTGAAGTGGATTACGATTTGGTAGATAAAGTACGTGGTATGGATATCGTTATTGTAACTACAGCTCAAACAGATGAAGAATCTCGTGAGTTGTTAACACAATTAGGCATGCCATTTGCAAAATAATAAAAGGAGGCGAACTACGTGGCTAAAAAATCAATGATTGCTAAGAACAAACGCCCTGCAAAATTCTCAACTCAAGAATATACTCGTTGCGAACGTTGCGGACGTCCACATTCAGTTTATCGTAAATTTAAACTTTGCCGTATTTGCTTCCGCGAACTTGCCTACAAAGGTCAAATTCCCGGCGTGAAGAAAGCTAGCTGGTAAAAAAGTAAATTCGCATAAAGGAGGTAAATCATCTAATGGTCATGACAGATCCAATTGCAGATTTTCTAACTCGTATTCGTAATGCCAACATGGTAAAACACGAAGTTTTAGAAGTACCTGCTTCAAAAATCAAACGTGACATCGCTGAAATCTTAAAACGTGAAGGTTTCGTACGTGATGTAGAATATATCGAAGATGACAAACAAGGCGTAATCCGTGTATTCTTAAAATACGGTAAAAACGGCGAACGTGTTATCACAAACTTAAAACGTATCTCAAAACCAGGTCTACGTGCTTATGTTAAAGCTGACGAAGTACCTAAAGTATTAAATGGTTTAGGGATTGCGATTATCTCAACTTCTGAAGGTGTAATCACTGACAAAGAAGCAAGAGCTAAAAATATCGGTGGCGAAGTTGTCGCTTACGTATGGTAATAAAAATTAATACACAAGGAGGTGCCTCTAAGTGAGTCGTATCGGTAATAAAGTTGTTGTTCTTCCTCAAGGTGTGGAAGTAAAACAAAACGGAAACGAAATTACAGTAAAAGGACCTAAAGGTGAATTAACTCGTACTTTCTCAGCTGATATTAAAATGAATATCGAAGGAAACGAAGTAACATTCACTCGTCCAGATGATTCTAAAGAAATGAAAACTATTCACGGAACTACTCGCGCTGTCTTCCATAACATGGTTGTTGGTGTAAGTGAAGGTTTCCAAAAAGCATTAGAACTAATCGGGGTTGGATACCGTGCTCAATTACAAGGTAAAAAACTTGTATTGAACGTTGGTTACTCACACCCAGTTGAAATCGAAGCACCAGCTGGTATCGAAATCGAAGTTCCTGCTAACACACAAGTTGTGGTTAAAGGAATTAGTAAAGAAGCTGTTGGTGAATTAGCAGCGAACATTCGTGGTGTTCGCCCACCAGAACCTTATAAAGGTAAAGGTATTCGCTACGTTGGTGAATATGTACGCCGTAAAGAAGGTAAAACTGGTAAATAATCGTAAACAACATTGTTTACGATTCGCGGCCTAGGCCAGCATAATAAAAGAGGTGACAATTGTGATTACAAAACCAGACAAAAATAAAACACGTCAAAAAAGACATCGTCGTGTACGTAACAAAATCTCTGGTACTGCTGAGTGCCCACGCTTGAACGTTTTCCGTTCTAACAAAAACATCTACGCTCAAATTATTGATGACGTAGCGGGTGTGACGCTAGCAAGTGCCTCTGCCTTAGATAAAGAAATTTCAGGTGGAACAAAAACTGAACAAGCACAAGCTGTTGGTAAATTAGTAGCTCAACGTGCTGCAGCAAAAGGTATTAAAAATGTAGTCTTTGACCGTGGTGGATACCTTTACCATGGCCGTGTAGCAGCTTTAGCACAAGCAGCTCGCGAAAATGGACTTGAATTTTAATAGAAGGAGGAACACCATTCATGGTTTATATTGATCCAAAACATTTGGAATTAGAAGACCGCGTTGTAGCGATCAACCGTGTAACAAAAGTTGTTAAAGGTGGACGTCGTTTACGTTTCGCAGCTTTAGTTGTTGTCGGTGACAAGAACGGACATGTAGGTTTTGGTACTGGTAAAGCGCAAGAAGTTCCAGAAGCTATCCGTAAAGCTGTTGAAGATGCGAAGAAAAACTTAATTGAAGTACCTATGGTTGGCACTACGATCCCTCACGAAGTTATTGGAACTTTCGGTGGTGGACGTATCCTAATGAAACCTGCTGTAGAAGGTTCTGGGGTTGTAGCTGGAGGACCAACTCGTGCAGTCTTAGAATTAGCTGGTATCGCTGATATCGCATCTAAATCTCTACGTTCAAACACTCCAATTAACGTTGTTCGTGCAACTATTGAAGGTTTGAAACAATTAAAACGTGCTGAAGAAGTAGCAGCACTACGCGGCAAATCAGTTGAAGAATTAATCGGTTAAGGAGGACAATAATAATGGCTGAATTAAAAATTACTTTAAAACGCAGTGTTATCGGACGTCCTCAAAGCCAACGCAAAACTGTTCAAGCGTTAGGTCTAACAAAAGTGAATAGCTCAGTTGTAAAACCTGCTAACGATGCAATCAAAGGTATGGTTAACGCTGTTTCTCACTTAGTGGACGTTAAAGAAGTTTAATAAAAGATAGATATTTTAGATTTAGAATTGATTAAGGAGGTGCCAAAAACATGAAACTTCATGAATTAAAACCTGCAGAAGGTTCTCGTCAAGTACGCAACCGTGTTGGTCGTGGAACTTCATCAGGTAATGGTAAAACAGCAGGACGTGGACAAAAAGGGCAAAAAGCTCGTTCAGGTGGTGGAGTACGTCTTGGTTTTGAAGGGGGACAAACTCCATTGTTCCGTCGTTTACCAAAACGTGGATTTACAAACATCAACCGTAAAGAATACGCTGTTGTTAACTTAGACGTTTTAAACCGTTTCGAAGATGGTGCAGAAGTAACTCCTGTAGCTTTAATCGAAGCTGGAATCGTGAAAAACGAAAAAGCTGGAATCAAAGTTTTAGGTAACGGCTCACTAACTAAGAAATTAACAGTGAAAGCTGCTAAGTTCTCAAAAGCCGCTGAAGAAGCAATCGTTGCTGCTGGTGGATCAATCGAGGTGATCTAATAGATGTTTAAATTGCTTAAAGATGCATTTAAAGTCAAAGACATCCGATCACGAATCCTATTTACAGTATTCATTTTGTTTATCTTCCGTTTAGGTACTCATATTACGATTCCGGGAGTAAACGCCGCTTCATTACAAAGTATCGCCGACCTACCCTTTCTAAATATGCTAAATTTAGTTAGTGGTAGCTCGATTCAGCGATTCTCTATCTTTGCAATGGGGGTTTCTCCATACATTACAGCTTCCATTATTGTTCAGCTTTTACAAATGGATATCGTTCCGAAGTTTGTAGAATGGTCAAAACAAGGGGAAGTCGGAAGACGTAAATTAAACCAAGCCACTCGTTATATTACGCTAGTGCTTGCGTTTGCCCAATCAGTTACAATTACAGCAGGGTTTAACTACTTCACACAGTTAGGTTTTGTGAAGAATCCTACTGTAACTACCTTTGTCTTAATTGGTTTTATCTTAACTACAGGAACAATGTTTGTTACTTGGTTAGGTGAACAAATTACGGAAAAAGGGATTGGTAATGGTGTGTCAATGATCATCTTTGCAGGGATTATCTCACAATTACCAGGAAGTATTAAAGAAATTGTTGAAGATTACTTCATTAATGTTGATTCTTCACAGTTGTGGAAATCAGCATTATTCGCAGTCGCATTAGTAATTGTTATTTTGGTTGTAATTACGTTTGTAACGTTTGTTCAACAAGCTGAACGTAAAATTCCAATCCAATATACTAAGCGCATGACCGGAGCGCCAACCAGTAGCTATTTACCGTTAAAAGTAAATGCCGCCGGGGTGATTCCAGTAATCTTTGCTAGTTCTTTTTTAACTACGCCTAGTGCGATTATTCAAGCACTAGCAAGCTCTCACAGTGATGAGAAATGGTATGAAGTAGTGACTACATTATTCAGTTATAACACAGTTCCTGGAGCTGCCTTATATACCGTTTTAATCGTAGGCTTTACTTTCTTCTATGCCTTTGTTCAAGTGAATCCAGAAAAATTAGCTGAAAACCTACAAAAGCAAGGAAGCTATATTCCAAGTATTCGCCCAGGTCGTGGTACCGAAGAATATGTTTCCGGTCTTTTAATGCGTTTAAGCACAGTTGGTTCTGTATTCTTAGGTTTGGTTGCTCTATTACCAATCATTGCACAAATGGTTTGGAATTTACCTGGATCTATCGGATTGGGAGGAACAAGTTTATTAATCGTTATCGGTGTGGCCTTAGAGTCTGCTAAACAGCTTGAAGGTTTAATGCTGAAACGTAAATATACTGGTTTTATCAATTAAGTTTTTGAAGTGTTGAGGAATCTCCTCAACACTATTCATAAACTTTCTAGGAGGAATGAAGCATGAACCTCATTTTAATGGGATTACCAGGCGCTGGAAAAGGGACCCAAGCTGAGAAAATCATTGCTGAGTACCAAATTCCACATATTTCTACTGGCGATATGTTTCGCGCTGCCATTGCTAACGAAACAGCGTTAGGCTTAGAAGCAAAATCTTATATGGATCGTGGGGAATTAGTACCTGACGAAGTGACCAACGGAATCGTAAAAGAACGTTTGGCCCAAGCAGATACTGAAAAAGGCTTCTTATTAGATGGCTTTCCACGTACTTTAGATCAAGCCAAAGCATTAGATCAAATGCTTAGCGAATTAGGTAAAAAAATTGATGCAGTGATTGACATCAATGTACCTGAATCTGTTTTAGTTGAAAGATTAACTGGACGTTATATGTGCCGTAATTGTGGTGCAAGCTTCCACAAAATCTTTAAACCAACTAAAGTTGAAGGAACATGTGACCGTTGTGGTGAACATGAATTCTATCAACGTGATGATGACAAGCCAGAAACTGTAAAAAATCGTTTGGCTGTAAACATCAAAAATAGCGAACCAATTCTTGCCTATTATAAAGAGCAAGGCTTATTGAAATCAATTGATGGTGATCGCGATATCGATGCTGTGTTTGCCGATGTACAATCAATTATTGACTAACACTCAATCGCCCGCAAAACCAACTTGAAAAAAGCAACTTTCTCTTGATAAATTGGTAGGATCTATGGTATAATTTTCAAGTCCGACTTCTAGTATTATTTTTGTACTAGGAGCATTGTTTTGAGAATCTCAGGTGGAAGATAATTCCGCCGTTTTATCGTATGTAAGGTACGAAAATGTACAAGGAGGTACTGTGCGTGGCAAAAGAAGATATGATTGAAGTCGAAGGTACAGTCGTCGAAACTTTGCCGAATGCAATGTTTAAAGTCGAGTTGGAAAATGGCCATCAAGTGCTTGCCACTGTATCTGGTAAAATTAGAATGCACTACATTCGTATTTTACCTGGTGACAAGGTAACAGTTGAGTTATCTCCGTATGACTTAACTCGTGGTCGTATTACTTACCGCTTTAAATAATTGTACTCCGTAAATCATTAGGAGGTATTATCATGAAAGTAAGACCATCAGTAAAACCAATGTGTGAACATTGTAAAGTAATTCGTCGTAAAGGACGCGTTATGGTGATTTGCCCAGCAAATCCAAAACACAAACAACGTCAAGGATAATTGGAGGTGTAACAGAATATGGCTCGTATTGCAGGAGTAGATATTCCTCGTGAAAAACGTGTTGTTGTTTCATTAACATACATTTATGGTATTGGTACAGCAACTGCAAAAGAAATCTTAGCAAAAGCTGGTGTATCTGAAGATGTTCGCGTACGTGATTTAACAAACGAACAAACAGATGCTATCCGTGCTGAAGTTGACAAATTAAAAGTAGAAGGTGACCTTCGTCGTGAAGTCAACCTTAACATCAAACGCTTGATGGAAATCGGTTCATACCGTGGTATGCGTCATCGCCGTGGTTTGCCAGTTCGTGGTCAAAACACTAAGAATAACGCACGTACTCGCAAAGGTCCATCTAAGACAGTTGCAGGTAAGAAAAAATAATTAACTAATTAGTGAAGGAGGTTAACACTTCATGGCAGGAAAAAAAGTGAGTCGTAAACGCCGTGTCAAAAAGAATATTGAATCTGGTGTTGCTCATATTCATTCAACATTCAACAATACAATCGTCATGATTACTGACGTTCATGGTAATGCATTGGCTTGGTCTTCAGCAGGTGCATTAGGATTTAAAGGAAGCAGAAAATCAACTCCGTTTGCTGCACAAATGGCAGCTGAAACTGCAGCTAAAGCAGCTATGGAACACGGATTAAGAACAGTTGAGGTTACTGTTAAAGGCCCTGGTTCAGGACGTGAAGCAGCAATTCGTTCATTACAAGCAGCAGGTTTAGAAGTTACTGCAATCCGTGATGTAACTCCAGTTCCTCATAATGGATGCCGCCCTCCAAAACGCCGTCGTGTTTAATGAGTGCTGCTCATTTTGAGTTTCAACAATGGTCATTGAACAAGACACTTTTCGTTTTGAAAGGGGTAAGTGATAAGAATGATTGAATTCGAAAAACCAAGAATTTCAAAAATTGATGAAGAAAAAGATTATGGCAAGTTCATCGTTGAACCTTTGGAAAGAGGCTATGGTACTACTTTAGGTAATTCTCTTCGTCGTATCTTGTTGTCTTCATTACCAGGGGCAGCTATCACCAATATTCAAATTGAAGGTGTGTTACACGAATTTTCTACTATCAAAGGTGTTAGAGAAGACGTTGCACAAATTATTTTGAATGTAAAAGGTTTAGCTTTAAAATTGTACGGTTCTGAGGAAAAAACTTTAGAAATCGATATTACAGGTCCTGCAGTTGTCACTGCTGGGGATATTCTTGTTGATTCTGATGTAGAAATCCTTAACAAAGATATGTACATTTGTAGCGTCAGCGAAGGAGCTACTTTCCGTGCGCGCTTAACAGTGAAAGCCGGTCGTGGTTACGTACAAGCTGATGAAAACAAAAAAGAAGATATGCCAATTGGCGTGCTTCCAGTCGATTCAATTTACACACCAGTACGTCGTGTCAACTACCAAGTTGAAAACACTCGTGTTGGTCGTCGTGATGTATTCGATAAATTAACAATGGAAATTTGGACTGATGGATCAATCGAACCTTTAGATGCTATGAGTTTAGCTGCTAAAATCATGACTGAACATTTAGATATTTTTGTGAACCTAACTGATGAAGCAAAACATGCTGAAATCATGGTTGAAAAAGAAGAAACACAAAAAGAAAAAATGTTGGAAATGACAATTGAAGAATTAGATTTATCTGTTCGTTCTTATAACTGTTTGAAACGTGCAGGCATTAATACTGTACAAGAATTAACCAACAAATCTGAACCAGAAATGATCAAAGTTCGTAACTTAGGTCGTAAATCTCTAGAAGAGGTTAAAGCGAAGTTACATGATTTAGGTTTAGGTTTACGTAAAGATGACTAAAATATCGATTGAGGGAGGGAAAACCAAATGAGTTATCGTAAATTAGGACGTACATCTTCTCAACGTAAAGCGATGTTACGTGACTTAACAACTGATTTATTTATCAACGAACGTATCGTTACAACTGAAGCTCGTGCGAAAGAAGTACGTTCAACTGCTGAAAAAATGATCACTTTAGGAAAACGTGGTGACTTACACGCTCGTCGTCAAGCTGCTGCTTTTGTACGCAATGAAATTGCTGACATTCGCGAAGAAAACGACAAGATCGTTGTTGAATCAGCTTTACAAAAGCTATTCAATGATATCGCACCTCGCTATGCTGACCGTAATGGTGGTTACACTCGCATCTTGAAGACAGAACCAAGACGTGGAGATGCTGCACCAATGGTTATCCTAGAGCTTGTTTAATAGTTACACTTTTCATCACTTTATAGATGTTTATTAGAGTGTTATGATGTTGGAAGTTTATACTTTCCGAGTCTAGCTCGTCGCTACCCTCTGATGAGAGTCATCAGGGGGTATGCACTCATCATAAGGTGTTTTTTTTATAGTTGATTTTTGTGTCAAGACATAAAGTAGACGCAAAAATGAATTATGAAAAAAACGTTTTCTAAAAGCCAAGCAAGAGGAATTGAATTTTCTCTTGTTTTTTGGTATTGTTAGGGCTAGTGAATAGCATTTAAGGAGAAATTATGAAACCGATTATAGAAATGAATAATATTACGTTTCGCTATCAAGTTGAAGACACTATTCCCGCATTAAATGATGTTTCACTATCGATTCATCAAGGTGAATGGATTGCCATTATTGGTCATAATGGTTCTGGAAAGTCGACTTTAGCTAAAACGATTAACGGCTTACTTTTACCTGAAGCTGGTACTATTAAAATTAATGGTCAAGAGGTCAATGAAAAAAATATTTGGGATATTCGTCGGAATGTCGGGATGGTTTTTCAAAATCCAGACAATCAATTTGTTGGCTCAACAGTTGAAGACGATGTTGCTTTTGGTTTAGAAAATCAAGGCATTCCACGTGAAGAGATGCTTATTCGAGTAAAAGAATCACTTGAACAAGTTCGCATGGCTGAATTTATGAAGAAGGAGCCTTCCCGACTATCTGGTGGTCAAAAACAACGAGTTGCGATTGCCGGCATTGTTGCTTTACGGCCAAATGTTATTATTTTGGATGAAGCCACCAGTATGTTAGATCCAGAAGGCCGACTAGAAGTGATTGCTACGGTGAAAAAAATCAAGGAAGAAAATAATTTAACCGTCTTATCAATCACCCATGATATTGATGAAGCAGCTAATGCGAATCGAATCTTTGTCATGAAAAAGGGCCAATTGATTCAAGAGGGTACACCGGAAGAGATTTTTTCTGCAGGCGAAAAGCTCATCGAATTAGGGCTGGATTTACCGTTTCCTGAACGTTTAAAGGCTGCTTTAAAACAAGCTGGCTTAAATGTTCCAACTGATTATATGACTGAAGAAAGGATGGTTGATTGGCTATGGACATCCGTTTTGAAAAAGTAGATTTTACCTATCAGCCGAATACCCCTTTTGAACATCGGGCGCTATTTGATATTGATTTACAGATTCAATCAGGTAGCTATACTGCAATTATTGGTCATACCGGTAGTGGAAAATCGACTTTACTTCAGCATTTAAATGCTTTATTAAAACCAACTGCTGGTACTGTAACCATTGGCGAGCGTAAGATTACGCCAGAAAGTGATAACAAAAATCTAAAGCCGGTTCGTAAAAAGGTAGGGATTGTTTTCCAATTCCCTGAATCACAATTATTTGAAGAAACAGTTGAAAAGGATATTGCTTTTGGCCCACAAAACTTTGGGGTAAGCCAAGCGGATGCCTATGCCCTAGCGAAAGAGACCTTACAGCTAGTCGGCCTTGATGAGAGCTATTTACAGCGTTCACCATTTGATCTATCTGGTGGGCAAATGCGTCGTGTGGCGATTGCTGGAGTATTAGCTATGCAGCCAGAGATTTTAGTCTTAGATGAGCCAACAGCCGGCTTAGATCCTCAAGGACGCAAGGAAATGATGGATATGTTTTGGCGCCTACATAAAGAACAAGGCTTAACCCTAGTCTTAGTCACTCATTTGATGGATGATGTCGCTGATTATGCTGATTATGTTTATGCCTTAGAAAAGGGACGAGTGGTTAAAGAAGGAACACCAGAGCTGGTCTTTCAAGATTTTCAATGGCTACAAGAAAAGCAATTAGGTTTACCGACGGCGACTCAATTTGCTTTAAAATTACAAGAAAAAGGGATGCATTTTAAGCAATTACCACTGACTGCTAAGGCTTTAGCTGATGAAATTATGCAGCAAGGGGGATTGATTCATGAATAAACTGATTTTTGGTCGCTATATTCCTGGAAATTCACTTATTCATCAAATGGATCCACGTGCCAAGCTATTAGCTAGCTTTTATTTCATAGGGATTATCTTCTTAGCGAATAATTGGCAATCTTATGCGTTATTAGCAATTTTTACTTTTGTGGCAGTAGGTTTATCTAAAATTAATTTATTGTTCTTTATACGTGGATTAAGAGCGTTGATCGGCTTGATTTTGTTTACAGTTTTCTTACAGGTCTTCTTTACTAATGGAGGTACCATCTATTGGCAATGGGGAATTTTCCGTTTAACGGAATATGGGGTAACGAATGGGATTTTTATTTTCTGTCGATTCGTTTTAATTATCTTCATGTCGACATTATTAACCTTAACCACGCTACCTTTAGAATTGTCAGATGCAATTGAGTCATTATTACGCCCATTAAAAGCCTTCAAATTACCTGTCCACGAGTTTTCATTAATGCTATCAATTGCTTTACGTTACGTGCCAACATTAATGGATGAAACAGAAAAAATTATGAATGCTCAACGCGCACGCGGGGTGGATTTTTCTGAGGGAAATCTCATTCAAAAAATGCGGGCGATTATTCCATTGTTAATTCCACTATTTGTAAGCAGCTTTACACGCGCAATCGATCTTGCTTATGCAATGGAAGCGCGAGGCTATCAAGGGGGCAATGGACGCACCAAATATCGCTTGCTTGAATGGAAATTATTAGACACGATTACGATATTAACCTTTGTATTATTAACGGCCCTTTTAGTGTTAGTAAGAAATTAAAGTGGTTCTTTGTCAACTAGTGTTGTTGGCAATTAAGTCGATGGGAGAGGAAGTTATTTTTTCGATGACTTTCTCTCCTGTTTTTATTTTCTTTTTCAATCGATGCTTTTTGTCAAACAGGCAGCTAAGCGTGCAAGGGTGACCGAGACGAAGATCGGTCACTTGCAAAGCCCTTGCACAAGCGAAAGCTCGCCTGTTACAATAGCAGTCTGATTGAGAAAGAGATTTAGGCGGATTTCTCCCCACAATTTCTTTTAGTTGGTTGTTTTGTATGCCAATTTTCTTCGTATAAAAAGATTCTTCTTCGCATATTACTAAAGTTTCTAAATCCAAAAGCCACTCGCTGAAAGACCTTGATTAAATTGTTTTTCCCTTCTAATTTTCCGTTGGAGTAAGGGGATTGTATCGCATTTTTTATAGCGTGTGTATGTTTGATTAAATATTTCAGCGATTTTTTAAAGGCTATATCTAAGTCTTCAGGTAGCGTGTGAAGAATATGGAAGAATTCGTCTAGCTGCTTTTGATGAAAACAAGCAAGTAGCTCTTGATAAATCTGGTAACACTGTCTGAATGCATCATCAAAACTAAGTAACGTATCCACCACCTCAGTCTGTGTCACATATCTTCGATCGAATAAGGGATATTGTACATATTTCTCAAAGTTTAAGTGATCTTCAGGCATTAAAAGCAACTTCCAATAGCGTTTGAATTTATTGTAAGCACGTTGATTTTTATAGCGCAATGCTTTCATCACTTGAATTCTTTTTTTATTCAACGCTCGAGTGAGTTGTTGGATAATATGGAAACGATCAATGACAATTGATGCATTGGGCAATACTTCTTTAATGACATAAGGATAAGCGGCATTCATATCCATGACCACATATTTGACACGATTTCGACTTTCCAAACTAAAACGTAGAAAAAAGTCTTTAATTACGAAATTTCTGCGATCGTCTAAAATATCAATGATTTTCCCGGATTGTCCATCACTTAAAATAAAGCACATTTTCCCGTTACAATCGCTCGTTCCTTTGAATTCATCAATGAGCAGGCATTCTGGTAGTTGCATATGGTAAGGATTTAGCTCATAAGAGTAAGACTTTAAGATTCGTTCAACTGATTTAGGCGAGACAAAATAGCGCTTGGCGATATCCGTCATTGCACATTTTTGCTTCAAATCATGTAGGATAGCGAATTTCAATGCATTTGAAAGATAGCAACGTTCATCAACGATGTTTGTCGTAGCGGAAAACGTTTGTCCGCACGCTTTACAACGATAACGTTGCTTGTATAAACGCAGGTAGGTCGGCACATTTTGATAAGGAATCATTTGAATCAAACTAGCTTTAGGCGTATGCTTAATAACCGTACCTGACTTTCCACAAGAAGAACAACAATGGGGATTTTCAGGGTAGGAAAGCAAACCAGAAAAGACTTTAGAAAACACGCCATGGACCTTCTCGTCAGAAAATGCGTAAGCATAAGCAGGAAAAGTAATATGTTTATCCTTAATATTTAGGATATTTTTGATAAGATTCGTTGTACTTGCACAAGTTTTTTTGATATTATGTAAGAAAGACATCATGTTTCACTCCTTAATGGTTTTGGTCGACTTAATTATAGAGGAAACAGATGTCTTTTTCTATTGTTTCAAACAAAAAAAGATATTCAGCGTTATCCTCAATTTGAGTAACAACACTAAATATCATAGAACCATTAAAGTATTATACTTATTTAATTATAAATAGTTATCTGTCATTAGTTACAGATAACTATTTTTTGTTTGGAAGACAAAGTGTGGGGGAACTTTGAGTAAATAAACTGGTTTAAGCCAAAAATTCGTGACTTTAAAAATTTTACTAGGCAAACAAGCTTAGCTGACAAAAGTAACTGGCTATTTCTAAATTTGCTTACAAGGATAGGCAAATTGTCTAAATACACGCACCTCTCAGCTCACTTAGGCTTGAATAAATAAAAAGAGAACGCCTAATAAGCATATTTACAGAATCCACGATCAGGTATCAGTTATAATAGAATTAGACTACAGCCGAATCAACTAAGAAAGGTAGGATGATGATGGAAAAGGAAGAATTAAAAGCTAAAATTGGTCCACTAGCTTATACGGTGACCCAAGAAAATGCAACCGAACGTCCGTTTACTGGCGAATACGACGACTTTTTTGAAGCAGGGATTTATGTAGATGTCATCAGTGGTGAAGTGCTCTTTAGCTCTAGAGATAAATATCAAGCAGGTTGCGGCTGGCCAGCCTTCACTCAGCCGATTAATCGTAAAGTCATTAAAGAAAAGGCTGATTTTTCACATGGAATGCATCGAATAGAGGTTCGTAGCCAACAAGCTGACTCACATCTCGGACATGTTTTTACTGATGGCCCAATTGATAAGGGTGGACTACGCTATTGTATCAACTCAGCAGCTTTGAAATTTATCCCCCTAAATCAAATGGAAGCAGCTGGCTATGCAGCATATATCAAGGATGTTTTGTAATGAGATTCATTTGAACAGATTACACCAAAGATGTGAAGCAAGTTGGTCAGCTCCGAGCAAATAAGATCTAGTCTGGGAAAAATTCAGTGGTTATGGAAATTTTTCACCAGACTAGCTTATTTGACGAAGGAGCTACTTGCTAAACACAGATTACGCCAAGGATGTGAGACGGGTCGACCAGATACGAGCAGCTAACATTCTGGCTTAGATGCAACGGAGCTAGCCGTCGAACACAGATTACATTAAGGATGTGAAGCAGCTTGCTTAGACACGAGCGGATAAGTTTTCCAGTCTGGCAGAAAAGTCTGCTAAGGTGTAAAGACTTTCCTAGACAGACTGGCTTATACGACGAGTGTCTAGCTGCTAAACACAGATTACGCCAAGGATGTTTAGCGACTTGCTCAGCTACGAGAAAATTTGAGTGTTACTCGTCGTTAAAAAAATGGGAGAGGCTAAA
>NZ_KE136351.1:2500-5233 GCF_000406925.1 Enterococcus columbae DSM 7374 = ATCC 51263 | reverse complement strand
GAGTAGCTAGTCGCTAAACACAGATTACGCCAAGGATGTGAAGCAGCTTGCTTAACTCCGAGCAATTGAGGAGTAGTTTGGAAGAGTTAAGGAAAGACAAAATTTTTATCTGGATTAGCTAGAATAGATTGATTTTAAAGAAAATGTTTTCATAACTTTTTTTGTAAAAAATCCTTGACGCCAAATAAAAAGCATGATAATCTATGAAAGTCGCTGATTTGATGAACTACTTACCTCATTTGAAAAAATATTTTTTGAAAAAGTAGTTGACAATAAATGACGGATTTGTTATTATATAAAAGTCGCTGTGAGCGATACAAACATTGCAAACAACAACTAAAAAAATATTTTAAAAAAGTTCTTGACTTTTGAGAGTTCAAGGAGTAAGATATAAGAGTTGTTGAAACAAAACAGTAGACCTTTGAAAACTGAACAAAAAAGCAAACCAATATGTGTAAGGCGCTTCTATTATATAGAAGCAAAAACAACATGCAAGCAATAGCTAGCAAATCAATTTTTTGAGCTTAACAATCATCATGATTGTATCAACTTTTTTTATGAGAGTTTGATCCTGGCTCAGGACGAACGCTGGCGGCGTGCCTAATACATGCAAGTCGAACGCGCTTTCTTTCACCGTAGCTTGCTACACCGAAAGAAAGTGAGTGGCGAACGGGTGAGTAACACGTGGGTAACCTGCCCATCAGCGGGGGATAACACTTGGAAACAGGTGCTAATACCGCATAATATTACTTTTCGCATGAGAAGTGATTGAAAGGCGCAACTGCGTCACTGATGGATGGACCCGCGGTGCATTAGCTAGTTGGTGAGGTAACGGCTCACCAAGGCCACGATGCATAGCCGACCTGAGAGGGTGATCGGCCACACTGGGACTGAGACACGGCCCAGACTCCTACGGGAGGCAGCAGTAGGGAATCTTCGGCAATGGACGCAAGTCTGACCGAGCAACGCCGCGTGAGTGAAGAAGGTTTTCGGATCGTAAAACTCTGTTGTTAGAGAAGAACAGGGATGAGAGTGGAAAGTTCATCCTATGACGGTATCTAACCAGAAAGCCACGGCTAACTACGTGCCAGCAGCCGCGGTAATACGTAGGTGGCAAGCGTTGTCCGGATTTATTGGGCGTAAAGCGAGCGCAGGCGGTCTTTTAAGTCTGATGTGAAAGCCCACGGCTTAACCGTGGAGGGTCATTGGAAACTGGGAGACTTGAGTGCAGAAGAGGAAAGCGGAATTCCATGTGTAGCGGTGAAATGCGTAGATATATGGAGGAACACCAGTGGCGAAGGCGGCTTTCTGGTCTGTAACTGACGCTGAGGCTCGAAAGCGTGGGGAGCAAACAGGATTAGATACCCTGGTAGTCCACGCCGTAAACGATGAGTGCTAAGTGTTGGAGGGTTTCCGCCCTTCAGTGCTGCAGCAAACGCATTAAGCACTCCGCCTGGGGAGTACGACCGCAAGGTTGAAACTCAAAGGAATTGACGGGGACCCGCACAAGCGGTGGAGCATGTGGTTTAATTCGAAGCAACGCGAAGAACCTTACCAGGTCTTGACATCCTTTGACCATCCTAGAGATAGGACTTTCCCTTCGGGGACAAAGTGACAGGTGGTGCATGGTTGTCGTCAGCTCGTGTCGTGAGATGTTGGGTTAAGTCCCGCAACGAGCGCAACCCTTATTGTTAGTTGCCATCATTCAGTTGGGCACTCTAGCGAGACTGCCGCAGACAATGCGGAGGAAGGTTGGGATGACGTCAAATCATCATGCCCCTTATGACCTGGGCTACACACGTGCTACAATGGAGAGTACAACGAGTTGCGAAGTCGTGAGGCTAAGCTAATCTCTTAAAGCTCTTCTCAGTTCGGATTGTAGGCTGCAACTCGCCTACATGAAGCCGGAATCGCTAGTAATCGCGGATCAGCACGCCGCGGTGAATACGTTCCCGGGTCTTGTACACACCGCCCGTCACACCACGAGAGTTTGTAACACCCGAAGCCGGTGGGGTAACCGCAAGGAGCCAGCCGTCTAAGGTGGGATAGATGATTGGGGTGAAGTCGTAACAAGGTAGCCGTATCGGAAGGTGCGGCTGGATCACCTCCTTTCTAAGGAATATTACGGAATACACAGGATTTGCTTTTGTTCAGTTTTGAGAGGTTTACTCTCAAAAGAATTGTTCATTGAAAACTGGATATTGAAGAGAAACATCAATTAATAAACCGAGAAAACACCGCGTTGAATGAGTTTAAGAAGTTCAATTGCTTTATTTGAAAGATCTGATCGCACAGATCGAAGGTTAAGTGAATAAGGGCGCACGGTGGATGCCTTGGCACTAGGAGCCGATGAAGGACGGGACTAACACCGATATGCTTCGGGGAGCTGTAAGTAAGCTTTGATCCGGAGATTTCCGAATGGGGGAACCCAATATCTTTAATAGGATATTACCTTTAAGTGAATCCATAGCTTAAAGGAGGTAGACGCAGAGAACTGAAACATCTAAGTACCTGCAGGAAGAGAAAGAAAAATCGATTCCCTGAGTAGCGGCGAGCGAAACGGGACCAGCCCAAACCAAGATGCTTGCATCTTGGGGTTGTAGGACTCCGATGTGGGAGCAAGCAAGATAGCCGAATGACTTGGAAAGGTCAGCTAAAGAGGGTGAAAGCCCCGTAGGTGAAATGTTGTAAGCCCCTAGGAGGATCCTGAGTACGGCGGAACACGAGGAATTC
>NZ_KE136350.1:102201-252201 GCF_000406925.1 Enterococcus columbae DSM 7374 = ATCC 51263 | reverse complement strand
CACCTTCAACCTGGACATGGGTAGATCACATGGTTTCGGGTCTACGACTACATACTCACTCGCCCTATTCAGACTCGCTTTCGCTACGGCTCCGTCTCTTCAACTTAACCTCGCATGCAATCGTAACTCGCCGGTTCATTCTACAAAAGGCACGCTATCACCCATTAACGGGCTCTAACTTGTTGTAGGCACACGGTTTCAGGTTCTATTTCACTCCCCTCCCGGGGTGCTTTTCACCTTTCCCTCACGGTACTGGTTCACTATCGGTCACTAGGGAGTATTTAGCCTTGGGAGATGGTCCTCCCGGATTCCGACGGAATTCCTCGTGTTCCGCCGTACTCAGGATCCTCCTAGGGGCTTACAACATTTCACCTACGGGGCTTTCACCCTCTTTAGCTGACCTTTCCAAGTCATTCGGCTATCTTGCTTGCTCCCACATCGGAGTCCTACAACCCCAAGATGCAAGCATCTTGGTTTGGGCTGGTCCCGTTTCGCTCGCCGCTACTCAGGGAATCGATTTTTCTTTCTCTTCCTGCAGGTACTTAGATGTTTCAGTTCTCTGCGTCTACCTCCTTTAAGCTATGGATTCACTTAAAGGTAATATCCTATTAAAGATATTGGGTTCCCCCATTCGGAAATCTCCGGATCAAAGCTTACTTACAGCTCCCCGAAGCATATCGGTGTTAGTCCCGTCCTTCATCGGCTCCTAGTGCCAAGGCATCCACCGTGCGCCCTTATTCACTTAACCTTCGATCTGTGCGATCAGATCTTTTTAATAAAGCAATTGAACTTCTTAAACTCATTCAACGCGGTGTTTTCTCGGTTTATTAATTGATGTTTCTCTTCAATATCCAGTTTTCAATGAACAATTTTAGTAGCTACGCTACTAATGGAGCCTAGCGGGATCGAACCGCTGACCTCCTGCGTGCAAAGCAGGCGCTCTCCCAGCTGAGCTAAGGCCCCGATATTTTATTTAAGAGTAAACCTCTCAAAACTGAACAAAAGCAAAACCTGTGTATTCCGTAATATTCCTTAGAAAGGAGGTGATCCAGCCGCACCTTCCGATACGGCTACCTTGTTACGACTTCACCCCAATCATCTATCCCACCTTAGACGGCTGGCTCCTTGCGGTTACCCCACCGGCTTCGGGTGTTACAAACTCTCGTGGTGTGACGGGCGGTGTGTACAAGACCCGGGAACGTATTCACCGCGGCGTGCTGATCCGCGATTACTAGCGATTCCGGCTTCATGTAGGCGAGTTGCAGCCTACAATCCGAACTGAGAAGAGCTTTAAGAGATTAGCTTAGCCTCACGACTTCGCAACTCGTTGTACTCTCCATTGTAGCACGTGTGTAGCCCAGGTCATAAGGGGCATGATGATTTGACGTCATCCCCACCTTCCTCCGCATTGTCTGCGGCAGTCTCGCTAGAGTGCCCAACTGAATGATGGCAACTAACAATAAGGGTTGCGCTCGTTGCGGGACTTAACCCAACATCTCACGACACGAGCTGACGACAACCATGCACCACCTGTCACTTTGTCCCCGAAGGGAAAGTCCTATCTCTAGGATGGTCAAAGGATGTCAAGACCTGGTAAGGTTCTTCGCGTTGCTTCGAATTAAACCACATGCTCCACCGCTTGTGCGGGTCCCCGTCAATTCCTTTGAGTTTCAACCTTGCGGTCGTACTCCCCAGGCGGAGTGCTTAATGCGTTTGCTGCAGCACTGAAGGGCGGAAACCCTCCAACACTTAGCACTCATCGTTTACGGCGTGGACTACCAGGGTATCTAATCCTGTTTGCTCCCCACGCTTTCGAGCCTCAGCGTCAGTTACAGACCAGAAAGCCGCCTTCGCCACTGGTGTTCCTCCATATATCTACGCATTTCACCGCTACACATGGAATTCCGCTTTCCTCTTCTGCACTCAAGTCTCCCAGTTTCCAATGACCCTCCACGGTTAAGCCGTGGGCTTTCACATCAGACTTAAAAGACCGCCTGCGCTCGCTTTACGCCCAATAAATCCGGACAACGCTTGCCACCTACGTATTACCGCGGCTGCTGGCACGTAGTTAGCCGTGGCTTTCTGGTTAGATACCGTCATAGGATGAACTTTCCACTCTCATCCCTGTTCTTCTCTAACAACAGAGTTTTACGATCCGAAAACCTTCTTCACTCACGCGGCGTTGCTCGGTCAGACTTGCGTCCATTGCCGAAGATTCCCTACTGCTGCCTCCCGTAGGAGTCTGGGCCGTGTCTCAGTCCCAGTGTGGCCGATCACCCTCTCAGGTCGGCTATGCATCGTTGCCTTGGTGAGCCGTTACCTCACCAACTAGCTAATGCACCGCGGGTCCATCCATCAGTGACGCAGTTGCGCCTTTCAATTACTTCTCATGCGAAAAGTAATATTATGCGGTATTAGCACCTGTTTCCAAGTGTTATCCCCCGCTGATGGGCAGGTTACCCACGTGTTACTCACCCGTTCGCCACTCACTTTCTTTCGGTGTAGCAAGCTACGGTGAAAGAAAGTGCGTTCGACTTGCATGTATTAGGCACGCCGCCAGCGTTCGTCCTGAGCCAGGATCAAACTCTCATAAAAAAAGTTGATACAATCATCTTGATTGTTAAGCTCAAAAAATTGATTTGCTAGCTATTGCTTGCATGTTGTTTTTGCTTCTATATAATAGAAGCGCCTTACACATATTGGTTTGCTTTTTTGTTCAGTTTTCAAAGGTCTACTTTGTTTTGACAACTTCTAAAGTTTAACACTTTAATTAAGATTTGTCAACATTTTTTATTTTATCTTTGCGACTTCATTATATTAACAGATGTATTTCTTACTGTCAACTATTTTTTTCAACTTTTTTTAATTAGTTGTTGAAGCCGTTTCTTCATGCCTTTGAGACACTCAAAATCTCAAGGACATTGGCTATTTTAGCAAGTTTATCACTTGAAGTCAACAAAAAAATTGAACTTTCTTAAAGTTTGTATTTTGTTCTTTTTTAACCTTAAATCATCGCGATAATTCATTTTTATCTGATATTTTTACGAACATTGATTTATTAATTCTCTATTTATTTCGATTTAACCGATTAAATTGCTACTGATAATGATTTTTTTACTGCTATTTTTTAGATATTTTTTTCTTTTCAATATTAATTTTGATAAAATAGGCTTAAGAACAAAACGATATTTTCCATAGATATATAGGAGGTTTTTATATGAAAATTTTAGTTGCTGATGATGACAAAGAGATTGTTGAGCTATTAAGTATTTATTTACAAAATGAAGGGTATGAACCGGTTAAGGCTTACGATGGCAAGGATGCTTTATCTAAGGTTCGAACCAATCCTGATATCGAATTATTGATTTTAGATATTATGATGCCTGAAGTTGACGGTATGCAGGTTGTTAAGGTGCTACGGAAAGAGTCACAAATCCCCATTATCATGTTAACGGCTAAATCAACAGATATGGATAAAATTAAAGGATTAGTTGCCGGTGCGGATGATTATGTGACCAAACCATTTAACCCATTAGAAATTATGGCGCGTGTCAAATCACTGCTTAGAAGAACCAAAATGCAAGTAAAGGCTAATCAACCAGAAATTCTTGAAGTGGCTTCTTTGATTATCAATCGTGATTCTCATGAAGTCAAAACAATTACTGGCACAGAAATTCAATTAACTGCCCTTGAATTTGGTATTCTTTACCTATTGGCTTCTCATCCGAATCGTGTCTTTAGTGCTGATGAGATTTTTGAACGTGTTTGGAAACAAGAAAGTATTGTTTCTGCTAAGACGGTGATGGTTCATGTGAGTCATTTGCGCGATAAAATTGAAGAAGCGACTGGTGGCGAAAAAATTATCCAAACTGTCTGGGGAGTAGGTTATAAGATCGATGCAAAATAAACCGCAAGAAAAGGGGCAGAAAATTGTACTGACTTCAAAAGAAATTAGTGAGCTACTGGCTGAAGGCATTGTAACGATTATCTTATTAATTCTACTAAATGTTGCCTTTTTAGTCGTCATCTCTTCTATTATCAAGAGTAGCCCTACCTTGCAGGATGCTATCTTTGAGACAAAATTTATTTTTGCACAAAATCTTGATAATGAGATTTTTTGGAGCGGTCGCTATTTTATCATTCCTATTTTCTTCTTAGTGGATGTCTTAATTCTAACCTGGCGTTTATTCAGACGTTATCGCCAAATGCAATTAAGACATATCATTAGTGAACTACACTATATTGCTGAAGGAAATTATGATCATCGGATTCCCTTTGAGGTACGCGGTGATTTAGGGCGGATTATCCAAAGCATTAATGGTTTAGTCGATAGCACCGTTACGGCAATTGAAGAAGAGCGTAGAATTGAACAATCTAAAGACGAATTAATTACCAATGTCAGCCATGATATTCGTACGCCTTTAACTTCAATTATTGGTTATCTGGGTTTAGTCGAAGATCAGCAATATCATTCTGAAGAAGAATTGCTCAAGTATACCCACACCGCTTACATGAAAGCCAAGCAAATGAAATCATTAGTAGAAGATTTATTTGAATATACAAAAGTGCGGCAACCGGGCGTACCTATTTATTACTTGACCTTTGATATGGTACAGTTAGTCGAACAATTGGCTATTGACTTTGAATTAGAGGCGGCCAAAAAAGACATTACAATTGAAGTCAAAGCCAAGCCTGAACAAATCATGATGGAAGGCGATACCGAAAAAATTGTGCGGGTATTCAATAATTTAATCTCCAACGCCCTAAAATATGGAAAAGGGGCAACGCAAATTGTTGTTGAATTAGAACAAATCAGTCAAGAAGTGATTATCACTGTCAAAAACAACGGCCAAATGATTCCACAAAAATCGTTAGAGCAACTGTTTGATCGTTTTTATCGAGTAGAAGAATCGCGCTCACAAGCAACAGGTGGGACTGGATTAGGGCTGGCTATTGCCCAAAGCATCATCGCTTTACACGGTGGCTATATCTACGCAAAGTCCAACCCTGAATGGACTAGCTTCATCATTCATCTACCACTTAAAAAAGGGAAAAAAGAAAATGAAGCGCGCTAAAAAAGCAGCACGATGACCAAAAAGCTTGACTGGCTAACGTAGCAGCCAACATCAGCTACTACGCCTTTTTATGAATCTACTGTCAAACGAAGAATTCGCTTGACCTCTTAAAGACCGATTCGTTTTATCATATGAAGGACTTGCAAAATTTAAAATTTCAGCTACAATTATCGTAAATAGATTTCCTAGAAAGACTAGTAATTATTGACTCCTTTTTAGAGAGCAGTTGGTTGGTGCAAAACTGTATGGAAGATAGTGAATCCACTTTCTGATAGGACTCACAAAGAAATTTGTGACGGCTAGCAACCGTTACCTTGCGCAAAGTGTAGTATGCAGATACTAAATTTAGGTGGCACCGCGTAATTTACGTCCTAAGGCATGGAAGATTTTTCATGCTTTAGGGCTTTTTTATTTAAAAATATAAATTTAGTCAAACAGCTACAAAACCACTTTGCTCAACTACCTGATTAATCAAAATAAAATTTTTTGGAGGGATTTTGATGTTAGATATTAAAATGATTCGTCAAAACGTGGAATTAGTTAAAGAAAAATTAGCTACACGCAATGTTGACGAAGCAAAAATCAATGAATTTGTTGCTTTAGATGAAAAACGTCGTGAAGAATTGGTCAAGGTTGAAGAATTGAAAAAACTAAGAAATGATGTTTCAGCTGAGATTGCTCAATTAAAACGCAATAAAGAAAATGCCGATGATAAAATTGCTCAAATGAAAAAAGTTGGTGAAGAAATCAAGGCGTTAGATGAACAAATTGCCAAAATCGATGAAGCGTTAACGACCATTGCAACCACTCTACCAAACCTACCACACGAAAGTACCCCAATTGGTAAAGATGAAGATGATAACGTTGAAGTTCGTCGTCATGGTAACGTACGTGAATTTAACTTCGAGCCAAAACCTCACTGGGAGATTGCCGAACAACTTGGTATTTTAGACTTTGAACGTGGAGCGAAGGTTTCTGGTAGCCGTTTTGTCTTCTACAAAGGCTTAGGTGCGCGCTTAGAAAGAGCGATTTATAATTTCATGTTAGATGAGCATGCAAAAGAAGGCTACACCGAAGTCATTCCTCCTTATATTGTCAACAGTCAATCAATGTTTGGTACCGGACAATTTCCTAAATTTAAGGAAGATGTTTTCCAATTAGCTGACACTGACTTGACTTTGATTCCAACAGCCGAAGTACCATTAACTAACTATTATAATGGAGAAATTTTAGATCAAGCCGAGCTACCTATTTACTTTACTGCGTTAAGCCCATCATTTCGTTCAGAAGCGGGTAGTGCCGGTCGTGATACACGTGGCTTGATTCGCTTACACCAATTTAATAAAGTTGAAATGGTGAAATTTGCTAAACCAACAGAATCTTACAATGAACTTGAAAAAATGACCCAAAATGCGGAAAATATCCTACAAAAATTAAATCTCCCTTACCGTGTGGTTGCCTTATCAACTGGCGATATGGGCTTCTCTGCAGCTAAAACTTATGATTTAGAAGTCTGGATTCCAGCACAAGATACTTATCGCGAAATCAGTTCATGTTCAAACTGTGAAGACTTCCAAGCGAGACGCGCCATGATTCGTTATCGTGATGAAAACGGAAAAGTACAATATGTGCATACACTAAACGGTTCAGGTCTTGCGGTCGGTCGTACAGTCGCTGCTATCTTAGAAAACTATCAAAATGAAGACGGTAGTGTGACTATTCCTGAAGTCTTAGTTCCATACATGGGTGGATTAACCGTTATTAAATAACTCAACAAAATATATTGAAGATGCTATGAATCTTTGACTTTAAAAATAGAGCTGGCCTAAAGGCGGCTCTATTTTTTTGTCTGCTTTTACTTGATATTTTTTTGTTTCATTTCTAAGTCTTAAGTCCCCTTGTTTTCTACTAATAAACATGTTAGATTAAAAAAATAAGGAGCATACTAAAATTATAAACGAAAGGGAAAGGATGTTTAGTTAGGGAATGGATGAAAAAACAATGCCTTCGCGTAGCCAACGACGTAAAGGACCACAACTACATGCTAAAAAGAAACACAAAACCGGTTGGATGTGGCATTTACCATTGATGCTTATCCTTTTAGGGGCAGCCTTAACGGTCGTTTATTTCTGGCATACTAAAGATCAAGAAAAGGTTGCTGTTTTTGATCATGCGCAACAGCGTTTAATCCATCAACAACAGCCAGCTCATTTTCAATGTACTAAAGAGCATCAAAATAAATTAGAAATTATTACCTATCAACCTAAAAATGAAAAATTTACAAAAGAAGCACCGCTCATTCACCAGCAATTTTTAGCGATGAAGGAAGCCTTTTTGAAAAAACACAGCTTACAAGCTGGCACGACTTGGATTCAAAAAATTGAAAAACAAGTGCTCAATCCTAAAATGAATAAAATTATTCTTTCTAGTCAGTTTTTCACCTGGAACAAGTCAAAGGCGCACTTTAATCAGCAGCCCTTACAGCAAAGCGCCCTATTACTTTCTAGTGAAACGGGGCAAGAGCCTACTGCCAAGCAAATTATTAGTAGTGAAGAAAATTTATTAACCCTTAAACCAATTGTTCAGCAAAAAATTTTAGAACAAGTCAAAGCCCCCGAGCAAGCCATTGATCAGGTATTAAATTTACCGAATTTAAGCTTTGAGCAAAAGATAACGATTGCTGACAAACAGCTAATCATCACTTTACCACAAGAAATAGCTGGACTCAGTCAGGTTAGCTTGCCATTAAACTCAGTATTACCTTATATTGATCAAAACTACGTAATGAATCAACCGATTGAACAAGCATCTAGCCTAGATGCGAATAAGAAATACATCGCTTTAACCTTTGACGATGGGCCAAAAGCTGCCACCACCAATCAATTGTTGGATGTTTTAGCCGCTCAGCAAGTCAAGGCTACTTTCTTTATGTTAGGTAGTAGTGCAGCTCAATATCCCGATACGGTGAAACGAGTGGTTAGTGAAGGGCACGAAATTGGTAGCCACTCTAATGTGCATAATAATCTCCGGGCAATGTCTCCTGAGGCGATTAAGGCAGATATCCAAGCTGCTGATAAAGCCATTTTCTTAGCTGGTGGGCAATTACCAATGATTTTACGTCCGCCATACGGGGCAATTAATACCCAAGGCGCACAGGTTGTTGATAAAGCGATTATTCAATGGAACACTGATTCACTGGATTGGAAGTTAAAAAATACCCCTTTAATTATCCAACACGTGATGCAGACAGTGCAGCCAGGCGCTATTTTATTAATGCATGATATTTACCCAACGACAGTAGCGGCGGTTGGGCCAATTATCGAACAGCTAAAAGCACAGGGCTATGAATTCGTGACAGTTGATCAGCTACTTAATCATCAAGCCAAGCCATTGATTCAATATTTTTCACAAAACGATGCGCGCAACGTTTAGCATGAAAAGCTAAAAAATCATCCCGATAACCTCACAAGTGAGCTATCAGGATGATTTTTTATTTATGCTTTTAAAATTCAGCTGAATAGTTCGGTGCTTCTTTGGTAATTTGTACATCGTGTGGATGCGATTCTTTTAGACCGTTGCCACTCATTCGTACAAACTGGGCATTTTCGCGTAAAGCTTCTAGGTTAGCTGCGCCAACATAACCCATACCAGCCTTTAATCCACCAATCATTTGGAAAATAATATCTGCTACACTACCTTTATAAGCCACTCGCCCTTCGATCCCTTCAGGAACTAGCTTATTCGCTTCGTTCACTCCACTTTGGAAATAACGATCACTGGAGCCTTTTTCCATTGCCCCTAATGAACCCATCCCACGATAAGTCTTAAAGCGTCGACCTTGATAGATTTCAAATTCACCTGGAGATTCATCTGTTCCAGCCAACATACTTCCTAGCATTACGGCAAAGCCACCAGCAGCTAACGCCTTCACGATATCACCAGAATATTTAATCCCACCATCAGCAATAATCGCTTTACCATATTTACGGGCCACAGATGCGGCATCATAAATAGCCGTTAATTGTGGTACACCCACACCAGCAACTACACGAGTGGTACAAATAGAGCCTGGGCCAATTCCTACTTTAACCACGTCTACCCCAGCATCATATAAGGCTTTGGTTCCTTCAGCAGTAGCGACATTTCCAGCAATTAACGTAGCTTCTGGGAATGTTTCACGAATTTCTTTAATCTTACGTAAAACCCCCGCACTATGCCCATGAGCGGTATCAATCACAATTGCATCTGCTCCTGCTTCTAATAAAGCTTGTGCACGTTCAAAGGTATCACTAGTTACGCCAACAGCTGCGGCTACCAATAAACGACCATGTTGATCTTTAGCAGCATTTGGAAATTCAATAACCTTTTCAATATCCTTGATGGTAATTAAACCACTTAGGCAGCCGGCTTCATCCACAATTGGTAATTTTTCAATTTTATGCTGTTGTAAAATCTTTTCAGCATCCTTTAAAGAAGTACCAACTGGCGCTGTTACTAAATTTTCTTTAGTCATCACTTCAGCAATTGGCATATGAAAATCTGTTACAAAACGCATATCACGATTCGTAATGATACCAACTAATTTGCGATTCTCTAATGTCTCAACAATGGGAACCCCACTAATACGATATTTACTCATTAAATGTTCAGCATCGCTAGCTAAATCTTGAGGTGTTAAAAAGAATGGATCGATAATTACGCCACTTTCTGAACGTTTAACCTTGCGTACTTCATCGGCTTGTTGTTCGATTGACATGTTTTTATGAATAACGCCTAAGCCACCTTGACGCGCCATCGCAATCGCCATTTTACTATCCGTTACGGTATCCATACTAGCACTGATAATTGGAATATTTAACTTAATATTCTTAGCTAGCTGTACACTCATATCGACATCATTTGGCAAGACATGACTTTCAGCCGGAATAAGTAAAACATCATCAAACGTTAAACCTTTTTTTGCAAATTTTGTTTCCCACTTGGACATTTTTTTAACACTCCTTATGCATTGATTAAAGATATTTTTAATGATGAAAATAGCAAAATTTCGCTAAATAGTCAACCATTTTCCGGGAATTCTCATCATTTTCACGAAAAGTTAATCTAGATTACACCTATTAGCTAGAACTTAAACCAATCAGTGTTCGTCAACTAGCTCTAGCAAAAATTCATCGTTAGCTTGAAGCAAGTTTTTCTTTTCTTAAATGACTTCAAGGATGAAGAACAAGAAAATTTTTCGTACCGAAACAAGCTGACTACCAACCGAAACAAAAAACTCAGCTAAACAACATCATGGATGCTTAGCTGAGTTTTGAAACTATTTTTTAGGACGTGGTGCGCCTAGAGTACTTTCAATATTGTATTTTTTCTTTAGATAGAATCTAACGACAAAAGCGACAATTCCAATAGCAATCATCACTAATGGCGGTAAAATGATGTTGATTGTTGCCGGAATTAAAGCACTTCCCATGATAACACCAAACCACAAGACAAAAACACCAATTAAGATCAAAGCGACCTTCCCACCTGATGGCCGTTGTGATTTATCTGCACCGGGCATTTGATATTGATAGATGTATTTGTGCATCAAATAGAACACCCAACCACCGACTGCCGTTGTAGCTAGTAGGGTAACAACCCCATAAGGCTGTGCTTGGCCTTTACTAAATTCAGCAACTAAACCAATAAATAAACCAAATAAACCTAGTAGTAACAAGAAATTATCTAACCAGATTAAAGCTGGCGTAGTATTTTTCTTTTCTTCTTCAACCGGTTGATTAATAATTGCATCCGTACGTTCAGAAACTGTACCGTACAATTGACGCGCAGTAATCCCTGATTTTTGCTCACGTACAAGCACTGGTAACATTTCATGCATCACTAATGCCAACTCTTCTTCAGATAAATTAGCTGCAATTAAGGCTTTCTTTAAATCAAAAATATATTGCTGATTTCGCTTAGTTAGCTGCGTTTCTAATTCTCGATTTTGCGCAACATATTGACGAATAACTTCTGGTTCCATTAATAATGTTTCTCCTTTCAGAGTTAGCATAAACATTTTTTGCTAATCAAAAACAAACTTTTTATTGTAAGCGAATTCCCAAAATCTATTCTACCAAATTATTTGGCTTTTAGATATAGTCTTTTTAAACATTGAAGCGGAATAACATAATATCACCGTCTTGGACTTCGTAATCTTTACCTTCTAAGCGAACACGTCCAGCTTCTTTAGCGGCATGCATGGTACCGTAATGATCCAAATCTTCAAAAGAGACGGTTTCAGCCCGGATAAAGCCACGTTCAAAGTCAGAGTGGATAATACCTGCACATTGTGGGGCCTTCATTCCTTTTCTAAAGGTCCAAGCACGCACCTCTTGTTCACCAGCAGTAAAGTAAGTCGCTAAGCCTAATAAGTCATAAGCGGCCCGAATCAATTGATCTAAGCCAGATTCTTCAATGCCCATTGCTTCTAAAAATTCCGCTTTATCCTCTTCTTCTAATTCAGCGATTTCTTCTTCAGCACGCGCACAAACAATGATGACTTCTGCATTTTCACTAGCTGCAAATGCCTTGACCTGCTTAACGTATGGATTGTTTTCACCATCAGCTACTTCATCTTCTGCCACATTAGCAACATATAGCACTGGTTTGGTCGTTAGTAAGAAAAGACCTTTAACAATTTTTTGCTCTTCATCGGTAAATTCGACACTGCGCGCTGATTTGCCTTCTTCTAAGACTGGCTTAATCTTATCTAAAACAGCTAATTCGGCGACTGCATCTTTATCTTTTGTTTTTGCTACCTTAGCTACACGTGTATAGCGCTTGTTCACAGATTCTAAGTCGGCTAAAACCAATTCTAAATTAATCGTTTCAATATCGGCAATTGGATCAACACGACCTTCTACGTGGGTAATATTCTCATCATCAAAACAACGAACCACATGACAAATCGCATCTACTTGACGAATGTGGCTTAAAAATTGATTACCTAAACCTTCTCCTTTACTAGCCCCTTTTACAATCCCAGCAATATCGGTAAATTCAAAGGTAGTTGGCACTTCTTTTTTCGGTTTAACTAATTCTGTTAAACGTTTTAAGCGCCAGTCTGGTACTTCTACCATGCCCACGTTTGGATCAATGGTTGCAAAAGGATAGTTCGCTGCTTCTGCACCAGCTTTGGTAATTGCGTTAAATAAAGTAGATTTGCCGACGTTTGGTAAACCTACGATTCCAGCAGTTAATGCCATAATTTCTTTCACTCTTTCTGTTTAATTCTACAAGTTCATTGGCTAAGCTAAGATCGAGCCTCTTTTTACTGTTCACTTGCTTTAACCAAGATTTTTTTCATTTTCTTTTGAAACTCTCTACGGGGCATCATGACAATGTGTCCGCAGGCTAAGCACTTAATCTTAATATCAGCACCCATTCGGATAATTTGCCAACGGTTTGTTTGACAAGCGTGTGGTTTTTTCATTTCAACAACATCGTTTAAATCATACATTCCCTATTTTTCCCCCTTTTGATTAGGCTTCATCAAAATGAATATCTAAAATATCCAAAATACGTGTAAGATCACTTTGCGATAGATACTCGATTTCGATCTTACCCTTCCCATTTTTTTCTTGAATTGCGACACTCGTGCCGAATTTATCCATCAAGCGTTCTTCACTTTCTCGTAAGTAGTAAGGCTTTTCCTTCATCAAACGAGGCAGCTTCTTTTGCTCCTTGGCTTCGTTTAATTCACTGACTAATTTTTCAATTTGTCTAACCGTTAAGTTTTCTTTCACACAACGATTGGCTAATTTTAAAATATTACTTTTATCTTTTAACCCTAATAAGGTACGCGCTTGACCCATAGATAATCGCTCATCTTGAACCATTTCTTTAACTAGCTTAGGTAAAGATAATAAACGCAAGTAATTGGCAATATATGGACGGCTCTTACCTAAACGTTCAGCAACCTCAGCCTGAGTCAAATCTAGATTTTTCATCAACATATCGTAAGCTTCTGCTTCTTCTAATGGATTCAAATCCTCACGCTGTAAATTTTCCAAGACCGCAATTTGCATCATCATCTCTTCATCAAACTCTCGAATGATGGCCGGAATTGTGGTTTTGCCAGCTAATTTTGAAGCTCTAAAGCGACGTTCGCCAGCGATAATTTCATAACCCTTGACTTGTGAACGACGCACAATAATTGGCTGAAACACTCCAGAGCGCTCAATAGAATTAGCTAACTCTTTTAATGAGTGCTCATCGAAAGTTTTACGAGGCTGATAAGGATTTGGCCGTAATTCATTTAAGCCTAACTCCAAAACCTCTTCTTTTCTTACATCGACTTCTTCCAAACCTTGAAATAAAGCATCGATGCCTCGACCTAACCCTTTGTTCTTATTTTTCACGAGCTAACACTTCCTTTGCCAAGGCTTGATAGACTTCCGCACCTTTTGAACGGATATCATAATCAATAATCGTTAATCCATGACTAGGCGCCTCTGATAAACGAATATTACGTGGAATCACCGTTTCGTAGACTTTTTCTTGGAAATAACGACGCACCTCTTCTACCACTTCTGCACCTAGGTTGGTTCTAGCATCAAACATCGTCAATAAGACCCCTTCGATGGCCAAGTCAGGATTAAAATGCTTTTGCACTAAGCGAACCGTATTTAACAATTGACTCAAGCCCTCCAAGGCATAGTATTCACACTGCACCGGAATTAAAATCGAATCACTGGCAGTAAAAGCATTGATGGTTAAATGACCTAAAGAGGGGGGACAATCAATTAAAATATAATCATATTGATCCTTAATACTATCTAAGGCTAGTTTTAAACGTGACTCACGCGCCATCATGGAGGTTAACTCAATTTCTGCACCAGCTAATTGCAAGGTTGCTGGGACAATAAATAAGTTTTCACGTGAAGTCGGTAAAATTGTTTCGGTAATCTCTACCTCATTAACTAAAATATCGTAAATATCTTGATTGACATCTGGCTTACGGATACCCACACCACTCGTGGCATTGCCTTGCGCATCAATATCTACTAATAATACTTTTTTTCCATTAAAGGCTAAGCTCGCTCCTAAATTGACCGTCGTCGTTGTTTTACCAACGCCGCCTTTTTGATTGGCTACTGAAATAATTCGTGCCATGTTGCACCTCCTAAAAGCTATCTATTCTCTAAGTATTGACCCTTAAAGCACTTTTTTAGGCCAATATTGGTTGTTTATTGGGTAATCCTGGTTTTCTAGGATACTTTTTAGGTGTTGCTTTTTCTTTGGCAATCGCTAAAATATGTCTTTCATCTTGCGTAACCGGTAAAATCAAGGCATAATCTTGGCTAAATTTTCCACCTAATATGTCAATTGCCTTTTTCGCTTCAGCAAGCTCCTCTTCACTTTTAGCAGCTTTCAAAGCATAAAAATAACCACCCGTCTGCACTAACGGCAAGCATAGCTCACTTAAGACATTTAAGCGGGCAACCGCTCTAGCCGTAACATACTGATAGGCCTCTCGATGCTTTTTATTTTGACCAAACGTTTCAGCCCGATCATGATACAACTGAACATCGCTTAATCCTAACGATTCGACTAAGTGATTCAAAAAAACAATTCGCTTATTCAACGAATCAACAATTGTCACCTTTAATTCTGGATAAACGATTTTTAGTGGAATACTTGGAAATCCTGCGCCACTACCGACATCACATAAAGTCGCATCTGTCTGCATATCAGTGGTTAGTGATAACACAATTGAATCATAAAAATGTTTTAAATAAACCTCTTTTTCTTCAGTAATTGCTGTTAAATTCATCTTTTCGTTCCATTCAACAAGCAATTGATAATACTGCGCAAATTGCTGCATCTGCTTATCACTAAGTACAATGCCTTTTTGCGCTAAATTCGCTTGAAATTCTTCAGGTAACATAGACTTCCCCTTCTATTTGTGAAACAGAAAAATGTTTCACAGACTAACTCTTACTTTACCTTAAAAAGGCTTGATTAGCAAGTAGAATCTAAAGTTTAAAGACAATCTTTGCCAATTTTTTAAACTAAAATGAACGCAAAAATAATCAAACTTTCAACCATAAATGTTTCACGTGAAACATTCCTAGCGTTTTCCCTCCCACTCTAAATAAAACTCTGCCAAATAGTCACACATAAACTGATGTCTTTGCTCAGCTAGCTTTTTGGCATAATCCGTATGCATTAAGTCTTTTAGCTTCAACAGCTTTTCATAAAAATGCATAATTGCCGTATCTTCTCCATTACGATATTCAGCTAGACTTAAGTTTTCTCTAGGTTGTTTATCTGGATCATGAATCAAGCGACCTTTGCTACCTGAATAACACATGGTACGCGCAATCCCAATCGCACCAAGCGCATCCAAGCGATCTGCATCCTGCACAATTTTACTTTCTAAAGAAGAAGGCTGCTTAGGATTATGTCCACCTTTAAAGGAAACTTCCTCAATAATGTTGAAGATTTTTTGGCAAACTTGTTCACTTAACCCTTGACGATATAAAAATGCTCGAACAGTTGCCTGTTCTTTTTGTGGATTAGCAACTAATTTTTCATCAAAAATATCATGGAGTAACGCTGCTAGGGTAACCAGCAGTTCATCAGCTTTTTCCATTTGGGCAATTGCTTGAGCTAACCGCACCACCCGACTAATATGCCACCAATCATGACCCGTAAAATCATGTTGACATTTCTGCTTTACCCAGTCTGCTACCGATTGTAGTACAACTTCCGACTTTTCTTCCATTAGCTTCTCTCTCCTTTAAATATTATTAAATAATGTAAAAAATCACTTGGTTTTTATTTATTTTATATTATACTCTATTTTATCACTCAAACTAATCTTTTATAGTTATGAAATACTTTTGTAAAAATACGAGGACAGCGTTATGGAAAAAGCAACCAGCTATAATTTTACCTTTGACAATCAACAAGCGCTCAGTGTTGTTTGTATTGGTCATTCCCAAACCTTTGCCAACCATCAATATGGTCCTGCCACCAGAGGATATTACCTCATTCATTATATCACTAAAGGCAAAGGAACTTTTATTGTTGATGGGACCACCTATCATCTTCATCAAGGGCAAGGCTTCCTGATAACCCCTCATACCCAAACGATTTATATCGCCGATCAAACTGAACCTTGGTCTTATAGCTGGATTGGTTTTGGGGGAAAATTAGCCGATGCTTTAGTAGAAAAAACTGGCTTGAGCGCTGAAGACCCTATTTTTTCCACCTCTGAAGGTAAAATATTAGAAAATTACATTCAAATTGGTTTAAAAAAATCCCAGCAAACCACCGCCAATCATCTATATTTATTAGGGATGCTTTATCAATTTATGAGTGTATTAGCAAATAGCAATATTGAAAAGCTACCGGCTACCATCACTGATGACTATGTAAATCAAGCCGTCTTATTTATTCAAACGCATATTCATCAACCGCTAACTATTCAAGAAATAGCTACTCACGTCGGAATTGATCGTAGCTATTTGACCACTCGCTTTAAAAAAAGTACCGGCTTGCCACCAATCAAATTTATTCAAAATTATCGATTAACCTTAGCCAAGCATTATTTAGAGGTTTCTGATTTAACGATTGAAGAAATCGCCAATAAATGTGGTTATCAACGGACAGAATCGCTCAATAAAGTCTTTAAGGAACGCTATCATCTTTGTCTGAGTGCTTATCGTAAAAAATATGGCATCTAAAATAAGCTATATCCGCTAACTTACCAAATATTCTAAAAAAACAGCTACCTACTATATCAGTGGTAGCTGTTTTTTTTAATTAGATAATATTTGCTTATTTTGATAGCGAAAGGGTTCTGCTATATGAATGGTAAAAAATTGAATGAATGGTCCCATGAAAAAGGCAGTAATAACCGTTCCCAGACCAATATTCACTGCGAAAGTAAAACCAACGAGCACACAGAAGCCATCCGTTAATATGCGCCAATAACGAAAAGGCACGCAAGTAAATTTATTCGCTAAGATTAAAGCAACCGCATCATATCCCGATACCCCTAAATCAGCGGTGAAATATAAAGAGGCGGAAAAACACATAACAATAATCGAGCCTATCATCAAAACTACCCGAACAATAAATGTTGGTTGATGGATGATTTTATCGATGACTTGATAACTAAAATCAGCAGATACACCTGTAAGTAGTAAATTTAAAAGGGTAGCCAAGCCGATATAGTGACGTCGAATCAATAAAACAAATAGTAGTAACATAGCCGTAATTACTAGGTAAAAAACACTATAAGTAGAGTGAAGTAAATTGGCAATTCCTGTTACAAAGCATGTAAATGGATCCACGCCTAAATTTGCCTTTTGTAAGCCCCCCACACAAAAACCAGTCACAATAACACCAACTATTGACATAAAAATACGTCTAACCTTTTCTTGCATCATCATTTCATTACTCCTCAGCTTGCAACAAATAAACATTTGACCAAAAATCAGTCGGTAAAACTTGTTGACCAATTGCTTGACCACTAGCTGCATCGCTAGTAATCAACCCTACTTGCTGTAACTCACTACCACTAAATTTGCCTAAGTGTTTACCTGCTTCTTCCACTACCTGATAAGTCCATTGTGGATGTAGACCTTGTAGATACACTCGCTTATACGGCGCATTTACCTCATTTAATACACGATACTCTCCAACAATAGCTTGTTTTTGATCTTCTGACACAACCATCCACGCACAGGTATTATGTGTGAAAGGATTTTGCAAGCGATAAAAAGTCCCTGTTTGGAATAGGTGACGATATTTTTTCACAAATTGAATCTGTGCTTTGACTTGAGCTAACTCGTTATCAGATAAACATGCTAGGTCTAACTCATAGCCAAAAACACCAAAATAAGCCACATCGCCTCTAAATTTTAATGAAGTCAGCCGATTGACTTGATGATTGGGGGTAATTGAAATATGTGCTCCCATCGAGCTTAATGGATACGCATAGCTCGTGCCATATTGAATCTTCAAACGTTCTACCGCATCGGTATTATCACTCGTCCAAGCTTGTGGTGCATAATACAGCATTCCTGGATCAAAACGTCCCCCACCACTAGCACAAGATTCAAATAATATTTTAGGGAATGCTTGATGTAGACGTTCGTACAAACGATACAAACCTAAAATATAACGATGGAAAACTTCACCTTGTTGCTCAGGTGGATAAGCAACTGAAAAACATTCAGTAATATTTCGATTCATATCCCATTTAATATACGAAACTTGCGATTCTTGTAAAATTTTAGCAATCTGCTGATAAATCATTTCAACTACTTCTGGACGAGAAAAATCTAAGACATACTGTTTTCTACCATGTGAGGTACTACGATCAGGAGTATGGATAATCCAATCAGGATGCCTACGATAAAGCTCGCTATCTTTATTCACCATTTCTAACTCTACCCATAAGCCAAATTTGAGACCTAAATTTTCGATTTTTTTCGACAAGCCCTGAATGCCATTTGGTAATCGTTCATAATTAGCCCACCAGTCACCTAAACCAGATGTTTCGCCACAACGAGTACTAAACCAACCATCATCTAGGACAAATAACTCTACGCCCGCCTTCTTAGCATTTTTAGCAATTTGTAATAGTTTGTCTTCATCAAAATCAAAATATGTTGCTTCCCAATTGTTTAATAAAATTGGTCGATTTTTATCTCGCCAATACCCTCTAGCCAAACGTTTACGATAAAGCTGATGATAAACCTGACTTAGATGATTCAAGCCTTGATCAGTATAAGTTAAGACAACCTCTGGAGTTTGAAATTGCGTACCTGGTGCTAAAAACCAGCTAAATTGTTGCGGATGAATCCCCATCGTAAAACGTGTCACATCATAGGTATCTACTTCTGCTTGAGCGATAAAATTCCCACTATATACAAAGGAAAAACCTAATGCTTCTCCACTAAATTCAGTTGCTTCTGGTCTTTTTAAGATGACAAACGGATTGTGCATATGACTAGAAGCACCACGAGTACTACCTACTGATTGAATTCCTTGTTCTAACCGACGTTTCTTTAGATGACGCTCCCTAGACCAAGCTCCTGAAAATTGAAGCCACTCATAATTGGCATCAGGTAAATCAAGTGATAGACTCATCGCTTTAGTTAATTGACAATGCTGCTTACCGATATTTTCAAATTTAGCATTACGTGTAATGACTGGATAGTCATTAAAAATTGTATAATTTAAGGTCAAGCGAATTTTGGTTACTGCATCAAACAAATGGATATCTAAGCTATCTGCTTCTGCATCTTCTTCTACATAAGTGGCTGGCAAACCGCTTAAAATTCGTTTTCCTTGATAGGCTTCATAACCTTCATAAATAAATTGACTCACTCGACTACCATTTTCCTGTAAGATTTCAAAAGCTGGCAAACGAAAATCAGTTGTACCATAAGCGGGATATTCTTGGCGCAGATGCTCTAAAGAAAAATTATATTCATCTTCAAAAACATAAGCGCTGACTGGACGATAAAAATTTTCTAATAGATAATCATAATCTGCTTTTAAGGGTAGGCGTTTTCCAAAATAAAGCTGCCCTAACTGACCATTAGCTAATACCTTAAAAATATAACTTACTTGCTCATTATATAAATGAAATAGCTGCTTATTCTCTTCAATATATACTCCCATATCTATGCTCCTTTAACTAAAGATATTAAAAAAATAACCTGCTTTAATTCAAATATTTAAAACAGGTTATCTTTGCGTTCACTTCTTTTACTAGAAAGAAATACTTATTCGTGTTCTAGCCTTAAAATCGTCTCATCTAGACAATTGAATGTACGATAAGGTTCACCAACAAAATCAACATATTCATATTGGTGCGTATTTGTTACAGTAACAATGACCGTATCATCAAGCCCAGCTGATTTAATCAACGCATCGTCAAAAGTAATCAAGCGATCACCCTTATGGACTTTCTGATTAATCGTTACATAAGAAACAAAGCCTTCACCTTTTAGGTTAACCGTACCTAAACCGATATGAATCAATAAGACCACACCATTATCACCGACTAAACCAATCGAATGTCTAGTTGTAAATAGCTGACGAACAGTCGCATCAAATGGTGCATAAATCGTGTCATCAGTTGGTTTAATCGCAAAACCTTTACCTAAGCTACCCGCGGCAAAAATTGGATCATTCACCTTTAATAGTGGAATTAAGGTTCCCGTTACTGGTGAAGTAACAGAAATAGTCGCTTCTTTAACAGCCGTATTACTTACACTAGGGACCTCTTGAGCAACCTCTTTACCCCAATTTTTTTCTAGTTCTTCAACGATTTGCGCATGTTTTTCTTCTGTTAAGGTAATTTTTCTAAAGAAAACAAATAGTGCAATGATAATAACTACAGCAGGTACCGCAAACATCATGATTTTAAATTTCATTTGCCCTTCAGGTGTAATTGAAGCAGCACTTGCCCCAGTAGTCATACCTGCGATAACCGCAATTTGACCAACGACAATATTAGAAATGGCTCCACCTAATTTATCTAATAACGGACGTACAGATAACGTTAATGATTCATCACGGTGACCTAATTTCCATTGACCATATTCCACTGAGTCAGAGATAATCATTAATACTACTAAGAAAACTAATGGTTGAGGGATAAAGAATAACTCAGCAGCAATTAAAACTAATGCTAATGAACTTCCGGCAACTGAGAATAAACCAATACCGCAAAGCATCATCACAATACAACCGATAAATAGATTACGACGATTGAATTTACCCGCTAATTTAGGGAATAATGAAACAGAAACTAAACCGACAATCATATTCATGGTTTGTAAAATAGAAAATTTCGTTGATTGTCCCATAATGAAAGTAAAATAATATAATTGCAAAGCATTTAAAATATTAATTCCAGTTGCGTATAAACCGTAAGATAATGAAACCCACATTAATTGATCATTTTGAGTTAATACGGCAAAGACTTCTTTAATTCCCGCAGTTTGTTCTTTATTTTTTCTAAGTTCAGAGTCGACTTCTTTTGTACCGATACCAACGACAATAGCTGAAATCAAACCAATCAAAGCAACAATAAAGGCAAACCAAAACCAACCATTGGCATCTCCAGTTCCGTTGTTTTTATTCATCGAAAAGAATAGAACTAGTGGCATCACTACCACCCCAACAATACTAGCTCCAATTGTTGAACCAATCCGCGCTAAGGTTGCTGTTTTTTCTCTTTCTCTAGAGTCGAAAGATAAAGCGGGAATCATTGACCAAAAACCAATATCTTTAAAAGAATAAAAGATATCCATTGTAATATATAAAATTGCAAAAATCACCAAATATAAAATTGGATTTGATTCATTTAAACCGCCTAAATTCGTAAACAAAATCAATAGTACAATTGAACTAATTACACCACCGATAACTACCCAAGGTTTGAATTTGCCGTATTTGGTGTTAGTACGGTCAATCGCATTACCAATAAATGGATCGATAACTAATTCAACAATTCGCAACGCACCGATAATGAAAGTAATATAGCTAATCATCCGATTATTGGTTGCTTGATTACCAGTATTAAATAAATGCGTAGTAATAAACATGATGAAATAAGTTGACAATGTACCATAAAAAACATCATTCCCAAATGCTCCAAAAGAATAAGAAAGCCTTGAAGTCAATCTTTGTTTTTTACTGATAACCTCCCCTGTTTTTGATGTATCAATTGATTGCTCCATAATCGTTCCCTCCTGCTGTACTAAATAAACAATGAATATTCATGTCAGCTCTTAACATTTTTAGTAACTTGTTTACTTGTTTGTTTCTGAACGCTTTTTATTTTAACGCTTTCATTAAATCGTTTAAAGCGCCGTTTGTTGAAAAAAGTTGTCCATTTGTTGTTCATTTGTGTTTTTGTTGTTTTGTTTTTGTTTAAAATAAAACAAACCCCTCACTTTTACAGATAAAATTTTTTTGTTTTAGTAAATTATTTTAGTTATATTTCTTGATTATTTACTAAAAAACCTTTATTTGTTGAAATGAACGGATTCATTCTACAAATAAAGGTCTAGTATTTATTTAAATAGTTGTGTCGCTTGCACCGCTTTTTGCCAATTCGCATATAATTTATCGCGCTTAGCTAAGTCCATCGTGGGCGTGAATTGCTTACCTAATTGGTCTAATTGCTTGATTTCATCTAAATTTTGCCAAAAGCCAACTGCTAATCCAGCAAGTAAAGCCACTCCCAAAGCAGTTGTTTCTAAATTTTTCGCTCGCTGAACCGGTATCCGTAGCATATCAGCTTGAAATTGTAGCAAATATTGATTATTCGCTGCTCCGCCATCAACTTTTAATAAAGGAATGGTTAACTGTGTATCCTTTTGCATCGTCTCAAGAATGTCAGTGACTTGATAAGCAATTGATTGTAAAGTCGCCTTAACTAAATCCGCCCGAGTCGTTCCACGAGTAAGACCAAATATTGCTCCCCGTGCTTGGTGATCCCAATAAGGGGCACCTAAACCGACAAAGGCCGGTACCACATAAACTTCATCATTGGAACTAGCTTGTTTAACCAATTCCTCACTCTCGCTAGCTGATTGAATAATTTTTAAACCATCCCGTAACCATTGAATTGCTGAACCAGCAACAAAAATACTTCCCTCTAAAGCATAGTAAATTTGATTATCCAAGCCATAAGCAATCGTTGTTAACAATTGATGCTTAGAAAATTTAGGTTCTTTACCGGTATTCATCATAATAAAAGAGCCTGTTCCATAAGTATTTTTTATCATTCCTTCTTCAAAGGCTAATTGACCAAATAAAGCCGCCTGTTGATCACCAGCCAAGCCAGCAATTGGGACTTCTTCACCAAAAAAGTGCTCTGGACTCGTCAACCCATAAATTTCAGAATTACTACAAACTTTAGGCAATATTTTTTTAGGAATATTTAAGAGTGCTAAAATCTCCTCATCCCAATTCAGACTATGAATATTAAACAACATCGTGCGACTCGCATTGGTATAATCAGTGACATGAACCTGTTTGCCGGTTAAATTCCAAGTTAACCAAGTATCGATTGTCCCAAAGAGTAACTCACCTTGTTCTGCTCTTTGCTGGGCACCAGGCACCTGATCTAAAATAAAACGGATTTTACTAGCCGAAAAATAAGCATCAATGCGCAAGCCCGTTTTTTGATAGAAAAATTCATCGTAGCCTCTAGCTTTCAAAGCTTCAGCAATTGCCGCCGACTGTCTAGACTGCCAAACAATCGCTGGATAAATCGGCAACCCCGTTTGCTTATCCCAAATGACCGTTGTTTCTCGCTGATTAGTAATACCAATCGCAGCAATTTGTTTAGCTTTAATTTCTGAATCGATGAGCACTTCAGCAATTACATTTTGAATCGAATGCCAAATTTCTAAAGGATTATGCTCCACCCAGCCTTCTTTGGGGAAATATTGCGGAAATTCCTTTTGGGCACTAGCCACCACCGCACCTTGATGATTAATAATTAGTGCGCGACTACTAGTCGTGCCTTGATCTAGTGATAAAATATACTGTTCTTTTGTCATATTCGTTACCTATTAACCTTTCATTTATATTGGTTTAATCATTTTGTCTTAAACAAAATTTTCTCGACCGTTCTCTACTGATAAACAGCAACCGCTTTCTGATTCAAATCTAGACTAACGCAAATAATCTAGAATTTCAACCATCACCCAAAAACTAAAATCAGTTATTTTAAAATTAAAAGTAATTATATTTACAAAAAAATAAAATTAAATCTAATGTAAACATTTAAATATATTTTTGTTTTTTATATATTTTTGATTTCGTTAGGTTTTTATTTGGAAAATTTGTTAAAAGATTTTAAAATAGATATAGCTACTATCGTTTTAGATGTAGGAACCTTTCTTTTTATGATTAAGTTCTAATAAATTGCGTAAAAGAAGAAACCTATCAAGTTTTTCCTCAATCTTATTCATTCAAAGATGTTTCCTCTACCCTCTCATCAATCACTTTTTTGGAGGAGTTCCCTTGTTTATCAATGTTTTAGCTAATATTAGCATCATTAGTTTAGCCATCTATCTTTATTTTCGAATCAATCATATTTTTACACTACTTCATCGTCCTCGTTGGCAAAAAATGAGCATTTTCTGTTTAGGTGAGGTAATTATTGGTAGTATTTTGATGAAATTTTCCTTTGTTGTCGACAATATTCATTTTGATTTTCGGTTTTTACTTATCGCTTTATCCTTTATATATATTGGTTGGCGTGTTACTATCCCTTGTATTTTTCTATTATCTTTTACCAGAATTTTTATCAGTGCAGATTGGATGGCACTAAGTAATTTACTATATAATCTATGGCTAATACTCACCTTACTGTTTATTACTAAATGGATTAAAAAACGATTTTTGCTGTTTACTCAGATGAATCTATTAATGCTATACATCATTTTTGGCGCAGTTATTTTACAACTAATTTATCAAAATCTAAGCTTCACAATTGGCAAAAACTATCTTTTACTACTTTTTTGGGGAATGTTTGCTAATCTTTTATTAAACTTCTATATTACAGATCTGACTAAAATCTATACCGAAAGCACTGTCGATTCTCTCACCAAGCTAGGCAATCGCCAACAATTTGAACAAGCAATTAAAGCTTGCCGCCATCAAAAAGATATGCTGATTGCAATTATTGATATTGATTATTTTAAACAAATTAATGATCAATTTGGTCACGATACTGGTGATGCTATTTTGCAGATGGCCGGTCAATATCTCAAACAATTTGAAAATAAGCGACGGCATTTTTATCGTTTTGGTGGAGAAGAATTTGTCTGTATCATTACGCAAGCTAAATTTGAAAATGATTGCCAATTACTTAAAAGTATCCAACAACAATTTACTACTTATTGTCAGCCCCATCATTTTAATGATAAACAAATTACTTTCTCCCAAGGAATCGCCTTACAAAAAGAGGAAGAAAATCTACTCAAAACATTTAAACGTAGTGATCAAGCTTTATATCATGCGAAACAAGCCGGGCGGAATCAAACGATTATTTCTAAATAATACGTTTTTTATAAAAAACAAAAGGAGAGTATTATGCACCTAGGTAAAAAAATTATTTTCTCATTAGCGTTTTTAATAACTGTTATTTATTTAATTTGGCGAGGCTATGCTACCCTCCCTATTCATGGGCCAATCTACCTTTTTGTTTTAGGCGTACTCTTATGGGGAGCGGAAATCTTCGCCAGTCTAACCGGCGCGATTTTAATTTGGAATAAACAAAAGGTTCAGCCCTTGTTCACCCCTAAAGCAACACGCGATGAATTTCCAGCAATTGATGTTTTGATTGTTACCCACAATGAAACAACCAAGCTACTACATAAAACCATCAATGCGGCAGTAAACATGGACTATCCTCAAAAAGAAAAAGTACAGATTCATCTATGTGATGATGGCAATCGGAAAGAAATGCAAAAGCTAGCGCAAAATTTTAATATTCATTATATCGGGATGGAACATAATCAGCACGCCAAAGCCGGTAACATTAATCACGCGCTTAGTTTGACGACCGCACCTTTAGTCGCCATTTTTGATGCAGACATGATTCCTTATCCTAATTTTTTGTTAGAAACTGTGCCTTTTTTTATCGAAAATCAAAAAAAGCGCCAAAAAGATGCTAAGGTTTTGCCACTTGGCCTACTCCAAACACCGCAAAGCTTTTATAACGCTGATTTATTTCAATATAATTTATTTACTGAAACGAGTGTAGCCAATGAACAAGATTTCTTTTCTAGAGAAATCAATGTTTTAAATAATGCACACGGCGCCGCAATTTATACAGGCTCTAATACGGTAATTGCTAGAGCAGCTATTGAAGCAGCAGGTGGCTTTCCAACGGACACACTTACAGAAGATTTCGAATTAGGGGCAAAAATAAATATGGCGGGGTTTCAAAATCTCTCGACTTTATTTCCCTTGGCTAGCGGCTTAACTCCTGTAGATATTAAAGATATGCTAAAGCAACGAATTCGTTGGGGGCGAGGGGTTTTACAAAGTGTTCGAAATATTCACTTGCTGACCACCAAACACTTAACATTAGGACAAAAATTAGTTTATTTAAATAGTTATTTATATTGGTGGTCTTTTTTTAGACGAATGTGCTTTATTGTCGCACCTATTCTTTATACTCTCTTTGGCTGGCAAATTGTCCAAGCAAACTTTTGGACCGTGTTGTGTTTTTGGTTACCTTGCCAATTTTTTCAACACTTAGCCTTAAAAGAAGTTACTAGTAAAGTCAGTACACAAAGATGGGGAGAAATTCAAGAAACCATTTTAGCACCCTATTTAGTTCTCCCTATTTTAGCTCAATTTTTTGGCTTAAAAGAAAGGCATTTTCAAGTTACTGATAAAAATGCTACTCGTTCAAAAAAAGATTGGCGTTATGGTATTCCTCATCTTATTCTATGGTTACTTGCACTAGCTGGAATCATTCGTTTTAATCTAGATAAATCGCCGCTTGAACTATTAAATGGGAGTGTGATCACTTTTTGGCTGTTTAATCACTTGTTTAACTTAAGCTTTGCCTTACTGTTTTTTATTGGACGGCCCAGCTATCGTGAACATGAACGTTTTTTAAATAGCTATCCTATTTACATAACCGCTCATCACAAACGCTATCAATTTCACACAGTTGATTTATCTGATAACGGATTAGCTTTTTAAAGTGACCAACTCATCTATCTCCCTATGAATCAGCTATTAAGCCTAACTTTAATCAAACAGCAAAAGCGATTAACGCTAACTGGGAAAATCGTTCGAATCGTTCAATCCAATGATAACTGGCTTTATGGTATGCAGCTGTCTAAGATGAATACAAAACAATATAATCAATACTTGACCTTTATTTATGCTGGTTTTAATCAAAACTTACCACTTTACTATGATAAAAATCTCAGTATTTTATCACGCTTAATCAATATTTTTCAGCAACGAATCACTTTAATAAAAACAAAGTTTAACCATTCCTCCGCACCTTTAGATCTCAACTTGAACATCAAGGTGCAATCTAACTATGGAGAACTGACGATTGTTCGTCTTTTGGAAAGAAAACTAGTCCTTAAAACCCAGCAATTTTTATTTGCTCCTGAGCTTACCTTAGAGTTTGAGGGAATACATTTTGAATTGACCCTATGTCGAGCAATCAAACAAGATGAGTTTCTCTATACCATTCACAATTGGTCCAGTATCCATCATTCTCAACAATTTCATCGACTTATTAGGACGCAAAACAAACATTAAATGTTTCACGTGAAACAAAAAAAGATGCAAGCTAGACTTCTTTTCCCTTTGAAATCCGTCTAGTTGCATCTTTTTTTAGCTTCATTTTGCTAGTATAATAAGGCTAGTTAAAGCTAGCAGTTTATTTTTTAGAGGACGTGATTTCATGCCAATAGTTGCAAAATTAAGTCATGCGCTCAAGCAATATGACCAAAAAATCGTCTTAGACCAAGTACAATTAGCAGTGAATACCGGTGAAATTTTAGGAATTATTGGACCCTCTGGTGCGGGAAAAACTACCTTAATCCAATGTCTACTGGGGATGGAAAAGCTAGATGCTGGTAATGCTCAGGTATTAGCCGTATCCATGCCTAATCGCAGTATTCTCAAAAAAGTGGGGTATATGGGACAAAACACCGCACTTTATGAACGACTGACCGCTTATGAAAACTTAGCCTTTTTTGGTCGTTTGAAAGGACTGAAGGCCACTGAATTAACCCAACAGATTCAAAAATACAGTCAGTTAGTCAATCTGCACCAGCAATTAAACCAAAAAGTCCAAACCTTCTCTGGTGGGATGAAACGTCGGCTATCCTTAGCAATTACCTTACTAGGAGATCCTGATTTACTCATTTTAGATGAGCCAACTACTGGAATTGATCCCAAGCTACGTTTAGAAATCTGGCAACAATTAGCACTACTAGCCAAAAAACAAAAAGGCATCCTCCTCACCACGCATACTATGGACGAAGCCGAAAAATGCGATAAATTAGCGCTAATTGCTGAAGGAAAAATTTTAGCCTTTGGTTCACCAGCAGAACTAAAGCAACAATTTCAGATCCAAACCATTGAAGAAATTTTTCTAAAAGTAGGATAAAGGGGGAACAGGCTATGAATATTTTAGTCATTGTGCAAAGAATTGTAAAAGAGCTACTGCGTGATAAACGTACCCTAGCCCTATTACTATTCGCGCCTTTATTGATGCTCACTTTATTACATTTTGTTTTTGAAGCTAATCTAAACCCTAAATTAAAAATTGGGATTACACAACAAGTCCCCTCAAGCTTTGTGGCTGCTTTACCTGAAAAAGAACTGTCGATTCAATATTATTCAACACACACATCGCCAAAAAAATTGCTAAAAAAAGAACACTTAGCAGCTTATATTGATTATAACCAGCAAAATTTTAAAATTTACTATCAAAATGACCAACCTAATAATACTAAACGATTAAACTTGCTTTTTCGACAAGCCTTACAAACTCAAAGTGCCAATCAGCAGTCAACCAAGGCAGCTAGTCTAAATGTTCAAAAAGGCAAAATAAAAAATTTTTATCTCTATGGTAATCAGCAAACTACCTTTTTTGATCATATTTTTCCTTTACTGATTGGTTTTTTCGTTTTCTTTTTTGTCTTTTTAATTTCAGGTATCGCCTTATTAAAGGAACGATCTAGCGGCACTTTAGATCGGATGCTGGCTACCTCTATTCGTCGGAGTGAGATTATTTTTGGCTATCTTTTAGGTTACGGCTTATTTGCAATCATCCAAACAATTTTTATTGTATTTTACGCTATTTATCTATTAAAGGTATCTGGGCAATTTTCTATCTTGCTAGTTATTCTGATTAATATTTTTACTGCTTTTTGTGCATTGGCTTTTGGATTATTTATCTCCACTTTTGCCAATTCGGAGTTTCAGATGATGCAATTTATTCCGATTGTAATTATTCCACAATTACTTTTTTCTGGCATCATTCCTTTAGAAAGCATGCATGAAAGTATCCAACTATTAGCTAAATTTTTACCGCTTTCCTATACTGGTGATGCGCTAAGTCAAATCATGATTAAAAATGGGCATTTAAAAGAGATTCATTTCGACCTTTTGATGCTCTTGGTATTTACGCTAACCTTTACCTATTTGAATATCATTGGCTTAAAACGTTATCGTAAGGTGTAAGGAATATGACTAACGACTATCTCCAAAGTAATTGCTTCAACCCTTTAAGAATTACGCTTGGGATAGTTGTTTTTATTATGGCTACTATCTGCTATTTTACCCCTTCATCTATTTACCTAATAGTTCATTTTTAAATAGCTTGTAACACTGACTAACTAATAAACGGCTGCTATTATTTCACGCTTAATTCCAGCTTCTGCTTTATGTAATGTATTAGCAATCATTTTTGCAGCGATGACCAGTCGAATTGGCGAAAACTTTCCCAAACAAAATGGACATGGTGTATTGATGAAAATCGATCTTGATTTAAACCAACCTGCTCCTAAGCTAGATGTGATGAAAATGGGGATTGGCTTGGCTTTATCGATTGCCTTTTTCTTATCAGGTAGTATTCTTAATTATTTTGTGCCAAAAGTTCACGCCTATGCATTTATGATTATCGTCGTCTTTTTGTGCAAAGCCTTTAATCTCATTCCTAGCTACTATCAAGAAGCAGCCGTAATGTTTAATCAATTAATCGTAAAAAACCTAACAGCTGCCGTTTTAGCAGCTATTGGGATTGCGCTTTTAAACTTAAATGTTTTAGCGCAAGCACTCACCTGGCAATTCGTCGTTTTATGCTTAGTTAGTGTTTTCGTTATTTCTATTGCTGCAGGTATCTTTGGTAAGCTTTTTGGATTATATCCAGTTGAATCTATGATTACTGCCGGTATGTGTAATAACAGTATGGGAGGAACCGGTAATGTTGCAGTCTTATCTGCGGCCCAAAGAATGGAGCTGATCGCCTTTGCGCAAATGGGGAATCGTTTAGGCGGCGCTTTGGTGCTTATCTTATCAGGTATCTTAATTCAATTGTTCTATCGTTAAAAAAATCGTCAGGCGCTGCCTCTTGGCAAAGCCTGACGATTTTTTTAAGCATTTTCTTGAATTTTAGCAATCTTGCCTTGTTCGATATAAACCATCAAGATAGAAATATCAGATGGATTGACTCCACTAATCCGACTTGCTTGGGCAATGGTTTCTGGGCGAATTTTGTTTAGCTTTTGCCGCGCTTCTGTTGCCAAACTATTGATTGCATCATAATCGATATTTTCTGGAATCCGTTTTTCTTCCATACGTTTTAATTTTTCAACTTTTTCTAAGGCTTTTTTGATATAGCCTTCATACTTCACTTGAATTTCAATTTGTTCAATTTCTTTATTGGTTAAACTTGGGCCTTCAGGTAAAAATTGACATAATTCTAAGTAGCTGACTTCTGGACGACGTAAAAATTCTTTGGCAATCACGCCATCTTTTAATGGTGCTGCTTCTTTAGTGGCTAGAAAGGCTTGAATTTCCTTGGTTGGTTTCAAACGAAGGTGTTCTAAGCGAGCAATTTCAGCTTCGACTTTTTCTTTTTTAGCTAAGAAGGCTTGATATTGTTCTTCTTTAACTAAGCCAATCGTATGACCCATTTCAGTTAATCGGAAATCCGCGTTATCGTGACGTAAAATCAAACGATATTCCGCACGAGAAGTCAACAAACGATAAGGTTCATTGGTACCCTTGGTGACTAAATCATCAATCATCACTCCAATGTATCCATCGCTACGTTTTAATACAAAAGGTTCTTTCCCTTGCACCTTTAAGGCCGCATTAATCCCTGCAATTAATCCTTGACCAGCCGCTTCTTCATAACCACTCGTACCATTTGTTTGACCAGCTGTAAATAAATTAGCAATTTTTTTCGTTTCCAAAGTTGGACGCAATTGATGAGGGACCACAACATCATATTCAATCGCATAACCCGTACGCATCATTTCTGCTTTTTCTAAACCGGCGATTGAATGAAGCATTTTTAATTGGACATCTTCTGGCAATGAGGTTGAAAAGCCTTGAACGTAAATTTCTTCATTATCCAAGCCCTCTGGTTCTAAGAAAAGCTGATGTCTTGGTTTGTCGTTAAAACGAACAATCTTATCTTCAATTGATGGGCAATATCTAGCACCTACCCCTTTAACAATACCAGTAAACATCGGTGCACGATGCAGATTTTCCTCGATAATTTCATGCGTGCGTTTATTGGTATAGGTTAACCAACAAGGTACTTGATCTTGTTTATAGGCACTATCTGGCGTAGAGAAGCTAAAATGATTGGGTGTTGTATCGCCTGGTTGGATTTCAGTCACTGAGTAATCAATGGTACTTGATTTTACTCGTGGAGGGGTACCTGTTTTAAAACGAGTAATCTCTAAACCTAATTCCTTCAAATGATCCGCTAATCCAATAGATGGCTGTGAATTGTTTGGACCAGAAGAATATTTCAATTCACCAATGATAATTTCACCACGTAAAGCAGTTCCAGTGGTAATAACCACTGCTTTAGCCCCATAGCGTGCACCAGTTGAGGTGACTACCCCTTTACAAACATTATCTTCAACAATTAAACGTTCAACAATGCCTTGACGCAAGGTCAAATTAGGCTCTTGCTCAATGGTATATTTCATCGCACGATGGTAAGCATGTTTATCCGCCTGTGCACGTAATGCTCGAACAGCTGGGCCTTTTCCAGTATTTAACATGCGCATTTGAATATAGGTTTTATCAATATTTTTCCCCATTTCCCCACCTAGGGCATCAATCTCACGTACGACTACCCCTTTGGCTGGTCCACCAACCGAGGGATTACAAGGCATAAAAGCGACCATATCTAAATTAATGGTGATTAATAAAGTCTTATTGCCCATTCGGCTACTGGCCAAAGCTGCCTCACAGCCGGCATGACCGGCACCTACAACGATAACATCATATTGATCTGCTTGATATTCTTCCATGTTTTTTCTCCTCTGATTATTTTCCTAAACAAAATTGACTAAATAGCTGAGTGATTAATTCATCCTGAACACTTTCACCGATGATTTCGCCTAATAAATCCCAACAGCGCGTTAAATCCATTTGAACTAAATCCACCGGCATCCCTGCCTCAATGCCTGTCTGCACTTCTTGTAGGGCCATTTGCGCTTGTTCTAATAAAGCGATATGACGTGAATTAGACAAGTAGGAAGCATCCTTTTGGCTTGTCTGACCGGCAAAGAATAAATCGCTAATCGCTTGTTCTAATTGATCTAAGCCAGCTTGTGCAAGCACTGAGATAGCAAAAATTGGGCTATCCTGACGATATTTTTCAAGCTCTTCACGATTTAACTGACTTGGTAAATCGGTTTTATTTAACAGAATAATCCGTTTGCTCTTAGTAGTCATCTCTAATAGCTCGATATCAGCTGGCGATAAGGCCTCGCTTTGATTTAACACCAACAACACTAAATCAGCCTCAGCTAGCGCTTTTTTACTACGCTCGACACCAATCTGTTCGACAATATCTTGTGTTTCACGAATCCCTGCTGTATCGACTAATTTTAATGGCACCCCATTGACATTGACATATTCTTCGATAACATCGCGGGTGGTGCCAGCAATATCCGTAACAATCGCTTTTTCTTCATCCAATAAATAATTTAATAGACTAGATTTTCCAACATTTGGTCGACCAATAATCGCCGTTTTTAAACCATCGCGTAAAATTTTACCTTGATTAGCTGTCGATAATAAGCGGATAATTTCGGCTTCGACCTGCTTAGCATTAGCAAACATCAACTGGCTCGTCATTTCTTCCACATCATCATACTCAGGATAATCAATATTCACTTCAACTTGTGCTAAAGTCTCTAATATTTCTTGACGTAGCTTTCTAATTAACTGTGATAAGCGACCATCTAATTGGTTCATCGCTAATTGCATCGCCTTATCTGTTTTGGCATGAATTAAATCCATCACCGCTTCTGCTTGTGATAAATCCATGCGACCATTTAAAAAGGCTCGTTTGGTAAATTCACCCGGCTCGGCTAAACGCGCTCCTTTTCTTAAGAGTAATTGCAAAATTTTATTCGTAACCACCATCCCACCATGACAGTTAATCTCAACGACATCTTCTCGGGTAAAGGTTTTTGGCGCACGCATCACCGCTACCATTACTTCATCTAATACCTGATTACGCTCTTTATCATGAATATGACCATAGTGAAGCGTATGACTTTCAACCGCTGATAATTGTTTTTTTCCCGCAACAAATACTTGATCGGCAATCGCTAGCGCTTCGCTACCACTTAAACGCACAATGCTAATCGCCCCCTCACCAGGAGCTGTCGAAATCGCCGCAATCGTATCAAATTCTTTGGTAATCTGATTCATAAGTCCCTCCATTAATTTTAAATAACCGACTACATACTAAAAATAGACAAGCAAACAAGGTAACTACTCCCTTATACCAAGAGGAAATCCGCTCATGGCTGACCAGTCGCATCACATCCTTGGAGCAATCTGTGTTCAGCAAGTAACTCCTTCGTCAAATAAGCTTGTCTGGTTAGGAAAATCTTTAACCATTGTGGATTTTACCGCCAGACTATGCTTATTTGCTTGGAGTTGAGCGACTTGCTTCACATCCTTGGAGCAATCTGTGTCTAACGACTAGCTACTCGGAAAATTTGCCTCGTCGTTTGAAAAAATTTTAAAATCATTCATTTTTCAAACGGCGAGTAACACTCAAATTTTCTCATGTCTGAGCAAGCTACTTCACATCCTTGTACCAATCTGTGTTCGACGGGCAGCTCCTCAGCATCTAAGCCGGCCTGGCTAGGAAAATCTTGAAATATTTCTGATTTTCCTACCATTCCGGACAATCTTAGCTGCTCGGAGCTGTTCAACCCGTCTCACATCCTTAATATAAAAAGTGCCCACTCCACCTATTGATTTTAGCAATTAATAGGTAGACGAGCACTTTGACTGCTTGTCTGATTCAATTCACGTCATAGGTTAGCACATTTTATGCTTGAAAGCAAGGGCTTAGCGTGCTTTTTTCGCTGTTTTCGTGTAAAATAAAGATAACTAGAAGGAAATGAGGGATTTGTTATGAGTACACATGAACAAAACCAAGATTATTATGTCAAAGAGATTTTATTGTCGACTGGAAATGTGAATCGTCCGTACATTGTTCGCGATATCGCTTTTGCGACAGAGACCTTCGATTTAGACGTCTTTAATGAGTCAAGTGATTTGAATGAGCTGTTATCTGGTGTCAAACAACAGCTAAAAGAGCGAGCGGCCAGCTATGGTGCGAGCGCTGTGATTAACTGTCATTTTGATCATAATCACATTAATGACGGCGAACATAAATATATTAAAATTTTCGCTTATGGAACCATCGTCCAATATACCCAAACCACGATTGGTTAATATTAAAAAATTAAAACAGAGGAAAACAACAAAAAATGTTCCCCTCTGTTTTTTTTAACGTTTATTTTCATTTTTATTAATAAAGCGGACGATTCTAAACCACTGTAGTAAGGTACAAATAACTAATAATAGTATCATCACCAAGACAAACCAGCGACTTTTTACTTGAATACTGTTGTAGATACCGGCAGTTACCATCAATTCAAACAATAAAATAGTTAAAAATGAAATTAGCACTTCTCTTTTCATCCAGACATCTCCTATCCACTAAAGCTAGTCTTTTTTATCATTATAGCATAGTTCTATCGCCATTTCCTTAGCGATTTAGCGGCATCTGCCTTTTGATCAACTGCTTGATTGATAGCTGGCATTTTCTAAGTAGCTTTAGCTAAAAAAAGAGGAACACACCAACTTAAGTGCGCTCCTCTTTTTTATTTGAATAGAAAGAACTTCCATTCAATTGATAAGAATGATTACCCTATGAATATACTGATTTTTTAAATAAATGTCAAATCATCATAGAAAATAAAAGTCAAAATTTTTAGATGGTTTTTACTGGTTCAACCACTAAATAGCGGAATGGTTCATCGCCTTCTGAATGAGTTTGAACGTATTCAACCTTACTTAAAGCTGCATGAATTTGCTTGCGCTCAAAGGCTGGCATTGGTTCTAAGAAAACTGGTCGACCTGTCCGTTTAACCTTTTCTGCTGTTTTATCAGCTAAACGTTGTAAAATCGCTTGCCGTTTTTCACGGTAGTCACCCACATTTAAAACAACGGATAACTTGTTCGTTGCAATACGATGAACATATACTTGCACCAAATATTGCAATGCATTTAACGTTTTCCCATGCTTTCCAATTAAAATCCCTTGTTTTTTAGTCTCTAATTGGAAAATGATTAAACCATCCTCGCGTTTCATCTTCACTAACGCTGGCGCACCTAATTTTTGAGTCACTTGCGTTAAGTATAAGGCAACTTTTTTCAAGGCTTCTTCATCATCTAAGCCTTCATTTTCTAAAACCACTTCTTCAACAGCTGGCTCTGTTGTTAAAGGCTCTGTAGCTGCTGGAGAAGCTGTATTTGCTGTTTTGTGTTCAGGTTCTGCTACTGCGGCTACCTCTTCTTTGTCAGCTGTCTTAGCCTCAGGTTGACTAAGTGGTTGTTCTTTGGCAACTACAGCTGTTTGTTTAGGGGTAAGCTTAACTTGCGCATTTTTTCTCCCCATACCAAGAAAGCCTTTTTTACCTTCATCTAAAATTTCAATTGTGACCTGCTCTTTCGTCAAATTCAAGTCATTTAAACCAATTTGAATCGCTTCTTGGACGTTTGCACCGACATAAATTGCCATACTCCAAATCCCTCTTTCTCACTCACTTTTTATTTCTTTAATTTTTTACGCATTGCTTTTTGTAATTCACGTTTTTTCGCACGTTCCGCTCTAAGCTTTTCTTCACGTTCCTTTTTAATCTTAAATGGATTGTTGATTAATAAGGTTTGGACTACTTGAAAGGCATTGGACACTGCCCAGTACAAGGAAACCCCACTAGCAAGATTAACCCCCATCGCTAGAATCATAAAAGGCATAAAGTATGTCATAATCTTCATACTTGGATTAGACTGTACTTGGCTCATATTGGATAGATACATACTCGCAAAAGTAAAAACAGCTGCTAAAATTGGCAAAATATAATAAGGATCTTTCTGACCTAATTGCAACCATAGAAAATGCCCCTGTTGCAACGCAGGCACTCTTGAAATGGCCTGCCAAAGAGCCGTTAAAATAGGCAGCTGCACCAATAATGGTAGACAGCCCAGATAAGGATTTGCGCCATTTTCAGCATATAGACGTTGGGTTTCTTCTCTTAATTTATTTTGGGTTTCTAAATCTTTCGACGCATATTTTTCTTGCAGCGCTTTTAGCTGAGGCTGCAAATCTTGCATCTTTTGCATACTCTTCATCTGGAAGCTCATCAATGGGAAAAGTAGCAAGCGAATAATTAATGTAAATAGGATAATCCCAATTCCCGTATTCCCAAAAGATAAAAACTCAATTGCTTTAGCAAAATAATAAACAATATACCGATCCCAAATGCCTGTACTCTGGGCAGATACTTCACTCGTCCCACAAGCACTTAAAAATAAAACTACAGACATTAAGCCCATCAGTAAAATGATACGCTTTCTTTTTTTCACTACACAAATTCCTTTCTATTGCTCAGTTTCATTAAATATTTTTGCCAGCTTAAATACATGCTGTAAATTTGAGTAGACTTCTGTAGAACTTAATTCAGCCGTGGATTGACGTGCAATAACGATAAAATCCATTTCGCTTACTAATTGATCTTTCATCTGAAAAACGCAAGCTCTTATTTTTCGTTTTACCGCATTTCTAGTTACCGCATTGCCAACCTTTTTACCAACAGAGATTCCTATACGAAAATGCTTTTGCTCAGGCTTAGGCAAAACATATACCACAAACCTTCGATTAGCATAGGAAGTTCCTTGCTGGAAAACACGTTGAAAATCCGTTTCTTTTTTTACTCGATAAGATTTCTTCATGTTGCCTTCATCAATTCCTTTATATCTTACTCACCATTTCATAATACCATATCTGTTACCTAATCTTCATCCATTTATCGCAAAAAAGGATAAAAAAAAGACCACTGACTTTCAGTGGCTTAAGCAGCTAATACTTTTCTGCCTTTACGACGACGGTTAGCTAATACACGACGTCCATTTTTTGTACTCATACGTTTACGGAATCCGTGAACTTTTTGACGTTTACGTTTATTTGGTTGATAAGTTCTTTTCATTTATTCCACCTCCAAAATAGAGAACTAATTTTTTACTTACGACATACCTTTTAAGTATAACGAGTACCTATAGCTTTTGTCAACTGCTATTTTACGAATATCAGTAGTAAAAAACAAGTTTTTCTAGCCAACTTTTCCACAATTGCTAAAAAATTTGTCGAATTTTTTGTGTAAAAAGAGTTTTCCACAAAACGAGCATCCACATCCTTGTAAACAGGTTATCCACATAAAAACAGGTGTGTATAGATTTATCCACATACGTTTTTAAAGTTGTGGATAAAAGTATTCAATTCCTTGATATAAAGCATTATAACCTTCACCTACCTTCTGTGGAAAAATGATTTTAAAAAGCCGATATCCACAGAATTTCATCGTTTGTGGATAAATAATTATCCTTATTGTCGATAAAGTTTTACACAATTTTACAATTTTGTGAAAAATTTTTAATCTAGTTATTGTGGAAAACTTTTTGTTTACATGGTACATTATACTTATTCACAATTATTCTATTTTTAGGAGGATCGGGAGCATGCCCTCACTTGAAGAATTTTGGCAGGAGCTGCTAAAAACTTACAAAACAGAACTTGGGGCTTTAAGCTATCGAACTTGGATTGAAAGTGCCCGTCCCATCTCATTTAAGAATTATCAATTACTCATTGAATTACCTAGTCAACTACATATTACCTTTTGGACTAAAAATTTAGCGGCCAAAATCGTTGAAGTTGGTTATATGCTCTATGAAACTGACGTTATTCCGGTATTTACTACGCCAGATGAACAGGCAGCTAATCAAAAAGAAGCACCTGCGCCTAAACCAAAAGCACAAGAAAAAACGGAAGCGGCCAAAACCGATAAAAATATGTTAAATCCTAAATATACCTTTGATACGTTTGTCATTGGTAAGGGAAATCAAATGGCCCATGCCGCTGCTTTAGTGGTCGCAGATGATCCTGGAACCATTTATAATCCACTCTTTTTCTATGGTGGTGTTGGTTTAGGGAAAACTCACTTGATGCACGCGATTGGTCATCAAATTTTAAGTGAACGGCCAAATGCAAAAATTAAATATGTAAGTAGCGAAAACTTTACCAATGATTTCATCAATTCAATTCAAAAGAATAGAATGGAAGATTTTCGTAATGAATATCGCACAGTTGACCTTTTGTTAGTCGATGATATTCAATTTTTAGTGAATCGAGAAGGGACACAAGAGGAATTTTTCAATACATTTGAAGAGCTCTATCGCAACAATAAACAGATTGTCCTCACAAGTGACCGTCTACCTAACGAAATTCCAACCTTACCGGAACGTTTGGTTTCACGCTTTGCTTGGGGACTGTCAGTTGATATTACCCCACCTGATTTAGAAACAAGAACGGCTATTTTACGCAAAAAAGCTGAAGCAGAAAATCTAGAAATTCCAGATGATACTTTAAGCTACATCGCTGGTCAAATCGATTCTAATATCCGTGAGCTTGAAGGCGCATTGGTCCGTGTTCAAGCCTTTGCAACTATGCAAAACGTTGATATTACAACTAGTTTAGCGGCAGAAGCATTAAAAGCATTGAAAAATAGCCAACCATTAGCCCAAGTAACCATCAAAGAAATTCAAGAACAGGTGGCAAAATTCTACCATATACAAGTAAAAGACTTAAAAGGGAAGAAACGGGTAAAAAGTATTGTCGTACCTCGACAAATTGCTATGTATCTAGCTAGAGAATTAACGGATAGTTCCTTACCAAAAATTGGTGCTGAATTTGGTGGGAAGGATCATACAACAGTGATTCACGCTCACGAAAAAATTCAACAGCTACTCGCTGTCAATACGACCTTACAAAATGAAGTTTCAGAAATCAAAAATCTGCTTCAAGGCTAGTGTGGACAACCTTAGCAAAAAGAAAAAAGATATCCACAACTTTTCCACAAGTGGAAAACCTTATCTTATCTAGTTTAGGCGTTAGTTATCCACAATACTAACAGCTCTACTACTACTACTAATTTTATTTACTTAATTAAAGAGAATAGAAAAGAGGATTATCTCAAAATGAAAGTCACTTTAAATCGCAGTATATTTATGCAAGAATTGCAAACCGTTCAACGAGCAATTCCTGGTAAATCTACCATGCCTATCCTAACTGGTGTCAAGATGGAATTAACCCCCGAGGGTATGTATTTGACCGGTAGTGATGCCGATGTCTCCATTGAAACCTTTCTAAGCAAAGAAAATGAAAAAGCGCAAATGCAAATCGAACAAACTGGCTCAATTGTTTTACAAGCCCGTTTTTTTGGGGAAATTATCCGGCGCTTACCAGAAAATGAAGTTACCATTGAAGTTTTAGAAGCTAACCAAGTTTCTATTACATCTGGTAAAGCCAACTTTATCGTTAATGGCTTAAGTGCGAGTGAATATCCACAATTACCAGAAGTAAACAGTCAATCACCATTGCGTTTATCTGTTCCATTATTTAATCAATTAATTAGTGAAACAGTATTTGCGGTTTCTCAACAAGAAAATCGACCAATTTTAACAGGGGTACATTTCATTTTGGAAAATGATCAGCTATTGGCTGTTGCAACGGACTCACATCGTTTAAGCCAAAGAATCATTCCTTTAGAAAGTCAAGGACAACAATTTGACATCGTTATTCCAGGTAAAAGTTTGGTGGAATTATCTCGTGCTTTATCGGAAAATGAAGAATTTGTTGAAATTGCGATTATGGATAACCAAGTATTATTTACGACAGCAACAATGAAATTCTATTCACGCTTGTTAGAAGGAAATTATCCAGATACACGTCGCTTAATTCCAACTAATTTTGAAACTTCAATTGAATTTAGCGTCCCACAATTTTTACAAGCTGTTGAACGTGCTTCATTATTATCAAATGAAGGTCGTTACAATATCGTTCGTCTATCAATTACCGAAGCTGGCGTTGTTTTATATGGACGTTCACCAGAAATTGGTAAAGTTGAAGAAAAATTAAACTATGAAAAAGTAGAAGGCGAGCCAATCGAAATTTCCTTTAATCCAGATTACATGCGCCAAGCTTTACGAGCATTTGGGGATACCAACATTGTAATTCACTTTATCTCAGCTGTTAGACCATTTACCTTAGAACCAACTGAAGGCAATGGCGGCTTTATCCAACTAATCACACCAGTTAGAACCAATTAAACCCAAGGATGTGAAGTAGCTTGCTCAGAAATGAGAAAATTCGAGTGCTACTCTCCAATGAAGAAATCAGAATGATGTAGGGATTTCTCATTGGAGAGGCGAATTTTCAGCATGTCTAGCTACTGAACACAGATTACTCCAAGGATGTGATGTGACTCGAAAGCTCACTTATTTGGAATCAAAACAATCAATGAACCAGCTATCCTGATAATAATGGGATAGTTGGTTTTTTGTTTAAAGATGTGATGTTGCTTCTTAAACCAAATCATTTTTCATTTGCTACTTGTCTTAAATGATAAAACATGTTATTCTTTTGAAAATTAAAAATGTGAGAGGGTAGTGAAAAATGGAGAATAAAAAAATAGATATTCAAAATTCTAATCGGATTATGTTATCGAATATCACTTCAAGGGTTGGCAATGCAGTATTTGATTACGCAAATAAGATGATTTTGGTTTCAATTTTTGCGCGTAAACCGATGCTGATGTCTTTGTACCAGTCTTCAGAAACGCTGATAGGCATTATTTTTAATCTGTTTGCTGGGGCTTTTGCGGATAAAGTGAATCGCAAGAAAATCTTAATTGTTACCGACCTATTAAGTGGTTTGACTTGTTTGATTGGTTTTTTATTTTTAGACACGCCTTATTTATATTTGGCGATGCTGATTGGCAATATTTTATTAGCTATTTTGTCCACGTACAACAGCCCAAGTTATAATGCGATGATCAAAGAAAGTATCACCGAAGATTATATCGAAACCCATTTTTCACGCTTCACACTCGTTAAAGAAATTTTTTCGATTATCTCGCCAAGTATCGGTGTAGTCGTTTGGCAGTTATTTGGTTTGAAAATTTCGTACTTATTTAATGCAGTAACGTTTTTATTTTCAGCATTTATTTCGAGCAAAATTGTTATTCAATTGCCGCCAACAGCTAAACAAGCAAAAGAGTCTATCTTTCAGCAAATTGCTGAAGGCTTAAAGTATATGCTCAAGCATAAAACAATTATGTATTTATTACTGATTTCAACATTGGTCAACTTTTTCTTAAGTGGCTATAACTTAAGTATGCCTTATCTGAATAATTATTTTGCTAAAGAGATCAGCAATTTCTTTGGGGTAGCCTTAATCGCAGAATCAGTTGGAGCGATTCTTTTTTCAGCGATTAATACTAAGTTTTCTAAAGAAAAAAAGGAAGTTTCTCAAAATAAAATGTTATTATTCCTTGTTTTATGTGGCTTTTCAATTGTTCTATTACCACTTCAAGATGCAATACTAAAAAATGCTTATTTATCACTGATTCCATTTGCTTTGATGGGTGGATTTTTGACTCTGTTTAATATTCAATTTTTTACAATTGTTCAAAAAAATGTCGCTAGTGAATATATCGGTCGAGTATATTCAGTTATTTTTACTATTGCAATTTTATTTATGCCAATTGGCTCAATTGTCTTTGGTTTTATATTAAATCCAAGCAATCTTATCGTCCTGCTCATCTCAGGAATGGGCATTATCCTATCAGTCGCACTATACAAATTATTAATATTAAGGATGTGATGCGACTGGTCAGTCGCGAGCGGATAAGCTTTCCAGCGCGGCAGGAAAGTTAAACAAATTAAAAGACTTTCCTAGACGTGCTGGCTTATACGCCGAGAGGCTAGTCGCAGAGCACAGATTGTTTAAAGGATGTGAAGTAGCTTGCTCAGACATGAGAAAATTCGAGTGCTACTCTCCAATGAAGGAATCAGAATGATGTAGGGATTTCTCATTGGAGAGGCGAATTTTCGGCATGTCTAGCTACTGAACACAGATTATTTAAAGGATGTCTAACGACTCGCACAGCTACGAGAAAATTTGAGTGTTACTCGCCGTTTGAAAATGAATGATTTTAAAATTTTTTCAAACGACGAGGCAAATTTTCCGAGTAGCTAGTCGTTAGGCACAGATTGCTCCAAGGATGTGATGCGACTGGTCAGCTATAAGTAGCTCAGTTTTTTGATTAATATTGTTAGTTGGATATTAATCGTTAGGCTAAGTCGATGCGCCTAAAATTGTCTAATGCATAAAACTAAAGCTCTGAATGTTCAGCGTAATTTTGATAAAATTATTGTTGAACATTCGGAGCTTTTTATTATTCAGTTTTTCTAATGGAATGTTGGAGCAGACTTGCTTTTTTTCTTTTTTTCAGAAAAGCTTTCTTTAGCGAAAGTAGGTCTAATTTTATTTTTAAGCAGAGTTGGTGAGAAAGTATCAAAAAACCTTAAAAGAATTAAAATTGCTGAAATCGAAAAATAACCATTAAAAAATAGATATTCATTTGTTTTCTTACTTTAAAAAAGGTATAATATACCTATATGCCCTAAAGAGAATTGAGGATGAAAATGAAACAAAAAATTTTCTTAGAAACTGAATATATGACACTTGGTCAAGTATTAAAAGAGGCCAATATTATTTCAAGTGGCGGTCAAGCCAAATGGTATTTAGCTGAAAATCCAGTTTATGTTGATGGTGAGTTAGAAAATCGCCGTGGTCGTAAATTATATGCTGGCATGATGCTTGAAGTACCTGGAGAAGGTACTTTTTTCATGGCTGCTAAAGGGGCTAAAACGGATGCTGCTGACTAATTTGCAATTAAAGCAGTTCCGTAATTATACCGAGCTTAGCTTGGATTTTTCTAAAAAATTAGTTATTTTTCTTGGTAATAACGCCCAAGGAAAAACCAATATTTTAGAAAGCATCTTTGCTTTAGCGATGACTAGAAGTCACCGAACGACCAATGAACAGGAATTGATTCACTGGGATTGTACCGAGGCTTATGTAGCTGGTGAGGTAAAAAGAGGTCATCAGCAGATTCCATTAGAATTATTTTTGACCAAAAAAGGTCGTAAAACAAAGGTTAATCATATCGAACAAAAGAAATTGAGTAGCTATATCGGTCAATTAAACGTTATTTTATTTGCGCCAGAGGATCTCTCTTTGGTCAAAGGCAGTCCACAGTTACGCCGAAAATTTTTAGATATGGAAATCGGCCAAATGAATGCCGTTTATCTGTATGATTTGCAGCAGTATCAAAAAATTTTAAAGCAGCGTAATCAATATTTAAAACAAATGGCTGAGCAAAAGGCGACGGATGAACTGTATTTAAGTATTTTAACTGAGCAGTTAGTTGAAGCTGGCAGTAAGGTTTTATTGACGCGGCAAAGATTTGCGCAGCGTTTAGAAAATTGGGCCAATCAACTGCATCAAAAAATTAGTCAATCTAAAGAAACACTCACGATTCACTATAGCTCAACCGTGGACTTTGAAGGTACGGATGATTTGGCAATCATTCAGGAAAAGTATCAACAAGCACTAGCTAAGGTGAAGGATAAAGAAAAATATCGTCAAATGACTTTAGTCGGTCCACATCGGGATGATTTGGCTTTTTTTATCAATGAAAAAAATGTTCAGAATTTTGGCTCACAAGGTCAGCAACGAACAACGGCTTTAAGTGTTAAGCTGGCGGAAATTGATTTGATGCACGAAGAAACGGGTGAATATCCGATTTTGTTATTAGATGATGTGATGAGCGAATTAGATGATGTGCGCCAGATGCATTTGTTAGAAGCGATTGAAAATAAGGTCCAAACTTTTTTAACGACTACAACTTTAGAACATTTAAAAAATAAAATGACAGTAGAGCCTGAAATCTACTATGTCGATCAAGGAAAAATTATTAAAGGAGCGTAAGGCATGACTGAAGAAGAAAAAAACTTAGCCGAATTAGCTAAGCAATATGATGCGAGTCAGATTCAAGTTTTAGAAGGACTTGAAGCGGTAAGAAAGCGTCCAGGGATGTATATCGGTTCAACCAGCTCGGAAGGTTTACATCACCTTGTATGGGAAATTGTCGATAATTCGATTGACGAGGCTTTAGCGGGCTTTGCGACGAATATCCAAGTAATTGTTGAAAAAGATAATAGCATTACAGTGATTGATGATGGCCGAGGAATTCCGGTAGATATCCAAGAAAAAACAGGCCGACCAGCCGTAGAAACGGTATTTACTGTTTTACACGCCGGGGGTAAGTTTGGCGGTGGCGGTTATAAGGTTTCTGGTGGACTACACGGGGTGGGTTCTTCGGTTGTTAATGCGTTATCAACGAGCCTAGATGTGAAAGTCTATAAAGATGGTAAAGTGTATTTCCAAGAATACCGCCGTGGTCAAGTGGTCGCTGACTTAAAAGTAATCGGCGATACTGATCGTCATGGGACAACGGTTCACTTTGTACCAGATCCAGAAATTTTTACGGAAACCACAGAATATAACTTTGACAAATTAGCCACACGTATTCGTGAGCTAGCCTTTTTAAATCGTGGGTTACATATCTCAATTGAAGATACACGACCAGAAGAATCAATCAAGCGTGAATATTACTTTGAAGGTGGTATTAAGAGCTATGTTGATTATCTGAATCAAAATAAAACGGTTCTTTTTGAAGAACCAATCTATTTAGAAGGCGAACAACAAGATATTACCGTTGAGGTTTCTTTACAATATACAGATGGTTATCATAGCAATTTATTGAGCTTTGCTAATAATATTCATACCTATGAAGGGGGAACACACGAGTCTGGCTTTAAGACAGCTTTAACGCGTGTGATTAATGATTATGCCCGTAAGCAAAAATTGATGAAAGAAAATGATGAAAATCTAACCGGTGAAGATGTACGTGAAGGGATTACGGCAGTTATTTCTGTTAAGCATCCGGATCCACAATTTGAAGGTCAAACCAAAACTAAATTAGGTAACTCTGAGGTTCGTGCGGTAACGGATCGCTTATTTTCAGAGCATTTGTTAAAATTCTTGATGGAAAACCCAACAGTAGGTAAACAGATTGTTGAAAAAGGGATGCTTGCTTCTAAGGCACGTCTAGCAGCCAAACGTGCACGTGAAATGACTCGTCGTAAGGGTGCATTGGAAATTAGTAATTTACCTGGTAAGCTAGCGGACTGCTCAAGCAATGATCCAGAGCAATGCGAATTATTCATTGTCGAAGGGGATTCAGCCGGTGGTTCTGCTAAGCAAGGACGTAATCGTGAATTCCAAGCAATCTTGCCAATCCGTGGGAAAATCTTAAACGTAGAAAAAGCCAGCATGGATAAGATTTTAGCGAATGAAGAAATCCGCTCACTCTTTACAGCGATGGGAACAGGTTTTGGTGAAGATTTTGATGTCAGCAAGGCTCGTTACCATAAATTAGTAATTATGACCGATGCCGATGTCGATGGGGCCCATATTCGTACGCTTTTATTAACGCTCTTTTATCGTTACATGCGTCCAGTTGTTGAAGCGGGTTATGTCTATATCGCTCAGCCACCTTTATATGGGGTAAAACAAGGCAAAAATATCACTTATGTGCAACCTGGTAAGGATGCTGAAGCGAATTTACAAAAAGTGATTGATAGTCTACCACAAACACCTAAGCCTAGTGTCCAACGTTATAAAGGTCTAGGGGAAATGGATGATCATCAATTATGGGAAACAACGATGAATCCTGAAAATCGCTTGATGCTACGAGTTAGCGTAGAGGATGCGATTGAGGCTGACCAAATTTTTGAAATGTTAATGGGGGATAAGGTGGAACCACGTCGCGCCTTCATCGAAGAAAATGCCCATTATGTGAAGAATCTAGATATTTAATAATCGATAGGAGGAGAAACTTGTAATGGAAGACCAAAGAAAAAATATTCATGACGTCAATCTAGCCAGTGAGATGAAAACCTCTTTTATTGATTATGCCATGAGTGTAATTGTATCTCGGGCTTTGCCTGATGTACGTGATGGCTTAAAGCCTGTTCACCGTCGAATCCTTTACGGTATGAATGAACTAGGAGTAACGCCAGATAAACCCCACAAAAAATCCGCACGTATCGTTGGGGATGTTATGGGTAAATACCATCCACATGGGGACAGTGCGATTTATGAATCCATGGTACGGATGGCGCAACCATTTAGCTACCGCAATATGTTGGTGGATGGTCACGGAAACTTCGGCTCAGTCGATGGCGATAGTGCGGCGGCGATGCGTTATACTGAAGCGAGAATGAGTAAGCTTGCCTTGGAAATGATTCGAGATATTAATAAAAATACCGTTGATTTTCAAGGAAACTATGATGATTCTGAAACCGAACCCGTTGTTTTACCTTCACGTTTTCCAAATCTATTGGTGAACGGAACGACTGGGATTGCCGTTGGGATGGCTACCAATATTCCTCCACATAATTTACGCGAAGTTATTGCGGCCATCAATCTAGTGATGGATAATCCAGAAGTAACCACTAGTGAACTAATGGAGGTCTTGCCAGGTCCAGATTTTCCAACCGGTGGCTTAGTGATGGGAAAATCTGGGATTCGTCGGGCTTATGAAACGGGGAAAGGTTCGATTACGGTTCGCGGTAAGGTAGAGATTACACAACTTGCAAACGGTAAGGAACGTATTTTGGTTACTGAACTCCCTTATATGGTGAATAAGGCTAAGTTAATCGAAAGAATCTCGGAATTGCATCGAGACAAACGAATTGAAGGAATTACCGATTTACGCGATGAATCTAGCCGTGAAGGTATGCGAATTGTTATTGATGTACGTAGAGATGTGAGTGCATCTGTTATCTTAAATAATCTTTATAAGCTAACAGCTTTGCAATCATCATTTGGAATCAATATGCTAGCGATTGAAAAAGGAATTCCTAAAATCCTAGGCTTAAAACGAATCTTAATTGATTATATTGAATTCCAAAAAGAAGTCATCACTAGACGAACGGAATTTGATAAGAAAAAAGCTGAAGCACGCGCGCATATTTTAGAAGGTTTGCGTATTGCTTTAGATCATATTGATGAAATTATCCATATTATTCGTAGCTCTAATTCTGATGATGAGGCGAAAGCGACGATGATTGAACGTTTTGCTTTATCAGACCGTCAGGCACAAGCCATTTTGGATATGCGTTTACGTCGATTGACCGGTTTGGAACGTGAAAAAATCGAAAATGAATATCAAGAATTATTGGCTTTTATCGCTGATTTAGCTGATATTTTAGCTAAGCCTGAACGAGTAGTGGAAATTATCCGAACAGAATTAGGTGAAATTGGTAGTCGCTTTGGCGATGACCGCAGAACTGAGCTACTAGTGGGTGAAGTTTTAAGCTTAGAAGATGAAGACTTGATTGAAGAAGAAGAAGTCGTTCTCACTTTAACGAATAACGGTTATATCAAACGAGTGGCTAAGAGTGAATTCCGTGCGCAACGTCGAGGAGGCCGTGGGGTTCAAGGAATGGGTGTCCATGATGAAGACTTTGTCAAAACCCTAGTTTCTAGTTCAACGCACGACACTTTATTATTCTTCACCAATCAAGGGAAAGTTTATAAAGCAAAAGGCTATGAAATTCCAGAATATGGTCGAACAGCCAAGGGAATTCCGGTCATTAACCTATTAGGCATTGATTCTAATGAGAAAATTCAAGCGATTATCCCAGTTTCATCAACACCAGAAGAAGGCAAATATCTATTCTTTACGACAAAATATGGTGTGGTGAAACGAACAGAGGTTACTGCTTTTGCCAATATTCGTAGTAACGGTTTAATTGCTATCGGTCTAAAAGATGGTGATGAATTAGTAAATATTTTAGAAACACATGGCGAAGATACGATTATTATCGGTACCCATGATGGTTATTCCGTAACCTTTGCTGAAACTCAGGTTCGTGATATGGGTCGAACAGCTGCCGGTGTACGAGGTATTAAGCTGCGTGAGGATGACTATGTTGTCGGCAGTGCAGTCATGAAAGAAAATCAAGAAGTCCTAGTGATTACTGAAAATGGCTATGGTAAACGAACAGCCGCTAGCGAATATCCAATTAAGGGCCGTGGTGGTAAAGGAATTAAAACAGCGAATATCACCGAGAAAAATGGCCCATTGGCAGGCTTAACAACCGTCGATGGTAGTGAGGATATTTTAGTCATTACCGATAAAGGAGTGATTATCCGCTTTAATGTCGATTCTGTCTCACAAACCGGACGTGCTACACTTGGCGTTCGTCTGATGAAGATGGAAGAGGATACCAAAGTAGTGACTATGGCAACGGTTGAGCCGGAAGAAGACGAAGAAGTTACAGAAACAACCGGCGAAAATGCAGCAGAATAATTTTGTTTCACGTGAAACATAGGTAAGAGAATATCAACCTTTTCTAAAATTGAGTTTAGAAAAGGTTGGTATTTTTGTGTAGAATGAGCAAGTAGACTTATATAGAAAGTGGGAAAGGAAATGGATAAGACAGCCCTATTTACTTGGCTTGACCAACGTTTTTCAACCAAGCCGGAGTATTTATTCAAAAAACATCCGGAGTATGCCGTTTTTAGACATTTAAAAAATAAGAAATGGTATGCCCTTTATATGGAGGTTTACCCAAGCGTGTTTAATATAGACAAGCAAGAAACTTGGCCAATCCTAAATGTTAAATTAAACCCGGAATTAATTGAACTTTTACGCTTGCAGCCTGGCTATTATCCAGCCTACCACATGAATAAAAACTATTGGCTCAGCATCCATCTAACAGCAATTACTTTAGAAGAATTAATCCCGTTAATCGAAGAAAGCTATTATTTGACAATGGAAAAGAGGAAAAAATGAAGAAAAAAATTTATCGGAGTATCGTCTTTATATTTGTTATCCTACTCGCTATATTAGTTTCTTATATATGTTATTTATTTTTGAGCTATCAGCGTATTGCCGATGACCAAAAGATAGCAATCGAAAAGGCTAAAATTGAGCAAACCACTCAGTCAGCTAATCATAATCAAAGCTATCGGATTACCACTTTTAATATTGGTTATGCAGCCAATCCACAAAATTATAGCTTTTTTATGGATGGTGGCAAGTATGCGCGTGGATTTAGTAAAGCAAATGTGCAGTATAATCTAGCAGGGATTATCGAACAATTGCAGCAAACGCAAGCTGATTTTATTCTCCTACAAGAAATTGATCAGTTAGCGACACGTTCCTATCAGATAAATGAAGTACAAAAGGTAACGCAAGCTTTTGCAAATTACAATTATAGCTTTGCCTTGAACTATGATTCAGCTTATTTATTTTATCCTTTTACGCAGCCCATCGGTAGTGCCAAATCAGGATTGTTGACTTTAAGTAAGGCTACAATGGAACAAAGCAGACGTTATTCACTGCCGATTGCTACTGATTTGAGTAAATTTACGGACTTGGATCGAGCATTTACCGTGACAGTATTGGCTACTCAGCCGAAAAAACTAGCACTGATCAATGTACATCTATCAGCTTTTACGAAAGACCCGACGATTCAAGCCGCTCAGATCAAAAAATTAACCAAATATATGCAGCTTTATCAACAAAGAGGCTATGCAGTCATTGTTGGTGGTGATTATAATCATGATTTATTGGGCAATACGCCTAAGCGATTTGGCACGAAACAAGAACAGCTCACCTGGACACACGCTTTTCCAAAAGCCGCCCTTCCTGCTGGATTTACCTTAGTGAATCAGGATATTGTTGCAGCCAAAATTCCTTCCGTTCGCGCGAATGATCGTCCTTTTACCAAAGATAGCTATGTCAATTTGGTCGATGGTTTTATCGTGTCAGAAGAGATTAAAGTCAATCAGCTAAAAGTTTGGGATTATCATTTCCAATATTCAGATCATAATCCTGTAACGCTGGAATTTGAAATCAAATAATGAAATACCGACAAAATTTGGGTACGCCATTCAAATTTTGTCGGTATTTTTTTATGAAGAATGAGCCGTGTAAAAATTGAAGAAAATATCTTGCGGATGATTGCCCCATTGTTCACCAAAAACAGTCAGGCCACCAGCATTTTTTGCTTGTTTATCAACTGCAATTTTAAAAGTAATAAAATCTAAGTGATCGATGGCGACTTCATTTAAGTTACAATTCGAAACTTTTTGTCCGTCGATAGAAGTATCATAGCGATTGATTCGAATATGTTTTAATAAACCATATTGACTAAAAGCATCATTCCACCATTCTGGTGTATATTTTCCGCGAACATCAGAAAAATTCCCAGGAACAGTATAAGAACCAATTTTGACATTATTCAAATAAAAATCAATATCACTGGGCCAATAATTATTAGAAATTGGAAACTCAGAAGCTAATTCTAAAGAAATATCTAACATTTCGACACGTTCTTGATGACTAAAAGGATTAGGAATTTTATATTCCAAAAAACCATTGTTTAGCCAAATGATACTAGCATTGACTCTATCTTGATCTAAAAAAGATTTAGGTTCATCTAATGAGCCAATGATTTGTTGCGTTGTTGCCATGCCACAAGAAGGCTCAGCATGAAAGTCAACAAAATGTCCAATTTTCACTTTAACAGATTGCAATGATAAATCTGGAAATATTTTTTCGGGAAATTGTATTTGAATTTGGTCGACTTTTAAACGGATGTATTTTTTTCGCCATTCTTCACCAATTCCATGTTCAATGACGATTAACTGGGCTTTTTCCAATATTTTTATATGTTTAGTCATTACCGCATTTGAAATATTTAATTCCTCAGCGATATCAGAAATGCTTCGTTGATTCTTGCCGATAATGTTTAAAATTTCTAATCGGGTTTCGTTGGCTAATGCTTCATATACAGGTAAAGAAGTCTTATCTAAAGCTAAATCCATAATCATCTAACCTTTCTTAACGTTTATTGTTAATTAGTATAACTTAAATTTTATTATTTTTCAATATCGTAAAATGAAATTTGTGAAAAGTTAAGTAGGTTGCAGATTATTATTTTACATTTTTTTAAAATGAACAATTCTAAAAACATGTAAAAAATCATGTTGACAACGCTTTCTCGGTGTGTTAATTTTAATGTGCAAGCGATAAGTCAATAAACATTATCCAAAAATATAAAACGACTTATCAAATTAAAATGAAATACATTTTACTAGAATGTAAAATGAATATGGAGGCTAAATTATGAAAATCTCAAAATCTGTCAAATTATTGGGAACAATGTTAGTATGTGCAAGTTTCTTAGCAGCTTGTGGTAAATCAACGGATAGCGCTAAAGAATCTAAAGAAATTTTGCTTTGGTCTTCTACAACAGGTCCTGATGGTGAAAAAATTAAAAAGACCATCGACAATTACAATGCAACAAAACAAACTTACAAAGTGAAAATTGTCAGTATGCAAGCAGATACGTTTAATTCCAAATTAACAACGGCCGGTAAGACAGGTAAAGGGGTTCCTGATTTAGCTTTAGTAGCTTCTGAAGCTTTACCTAGTTATCAGAAAAAAGGCATGCTTGAAAACTGGGATAGCTTAATTAAAGGAACAGACTTAAATGAAGACAAGTATGTAAAAGCAGCTTGGGAAACCGGTCAAGTGGATAAAAAACAATATGGTATTCCGGCAACAATGGGTTCATGGGTTATGTATTATAACCAAGACTTAGTGGACAAATATGCACCAGGAGCAACGGATGATGGTGTTGTTACTTATGAAGAAATTGAAGCAGCGGGTGCTAAAGCCAAGGCAGATGGTATTTATAGCTATGGATATACTTGGGGAATGCAAAACTATTCAAATCTTTATTTACAGATGGGTGGAGAATGGTTAACAGATAAAAAGCTAAACATTAATAATGATTACTCATACAAAGCAGTTGGTGAATTTAAAAAATTATTTGATGCTGGTTATATGGTTCCAGACGGTGAAGACGCTAATAAGCTATTTGTAAATCAAAAATTAATTTTCTTACCAGAAGGAACATGGATGTTAAGTAATATGCAAAAGATTACTGATTTCAAGTGGGGAGAAACGTTCACACCACAGTGGGATGCAAATCACATTGTTCAAGGATCAGGGGTTGACCAATTTGCAATGTTTAAGACAAAAACAAAACGTTCTGAAGATAAACAAAAAGGTATGGTTGATTTCTTAACATGGTTACAATCGAATCAATTGGAATGGATCAAATCAGGTGCAAATCCAACTGCTTTAGCGATGTTAGATAATGAAGAATATGCTAAGATGCCTCAATCTTTCTTGATAAAAACACAAAAGGGTCAAGATTCACTTGCAATTAATACTCAAGACGGATTATCTTATGTCTTTTCAGAATATGATAAACGTTCATGGGATATGATTACAGGTAAAGCAGACATTAAAGATACCTTTGGGGAAATTCAACAAATTGTAGACCAAAAAATGCAATAAGTATTAAATTTGAAGGTAAAGAGGCTGCAAAATCTATCTGCAGCCTCTTTTTTTAAAAGAATGGGGATTATTTTTTATCAATGATTCTTTAAGTTTGTTAATTATAAAAGGGGGAAAGAATAATGAAGTCGAAAACGAAATTTAATCTGTGGCCAGCTTTATTTATTGGCCCGCATATGTTGTTGTTTTTAATCTTTTTCTTAGCACCTGCTATTATTGGAATTTATGTATCCTTTACACATTGGGATTTATATAATAGTCCGGTTTTTACTGGATTAGATAATTATAAAACGATTTTATTTGATAAAAGTTCAATTTATCATACGCAGTTTATGAATGGGATGAAAAATACCTTACTTTTTGTCTTATTCTCAGTTCCAGGCTGTATCATTATTCCATTATTATTGGCAGTTGGATTACATGCAAAGCCAAAATTTAGTCGTACTTTTCAATCTGTTTTATATTTACCGACTTTATTTGCAATTTCAGCAGTCATGATTATTTGGAGCTTCTTACAGAGTCGTTCATTTGGTCCAATTAGAGCCTTGTTTGGTATAGATATTAATTTTGCCGGAACACAACCTTGGGCCTGGATTTTATTAGTATTAGTAACAATTTGGTGGACTTCAGGAGGAAATTTAATTATCTATGTAGCAGCCTTAAATGGGGTGGCAAAAGAGCAATTAGAAGCCGCTGATTTAGATGGTGCTAATGCTATTGTGAAATTTTTCAAAATTGTGTTGCCTAGCATTAAGAATCAATTGATTTTTACAACGGTTATGACGACAATTGCACAGTTCAATATTTATGGACAACCACTAATGTTAACACAAGGTGGACCAAATAATTCTACTCGGGTGTTAATGATGTATATTCAAGAAAATGCTTTTGGTAGCAGTGATTCTTATGCAGGTATTTCTTCTGCAATGGCAATTCTGTTAGGACTTGCTATCATGGTTGTTTCGGTTATTCAATTTGTGGTTATGCGTAGACTAGAAAAATAGGAGGAAAAAAGAATGAAGCAGAATCGAGTGGGAAAAATTATCGCATTTATTATTTTAGCAATTGTCTGTCTCGTTTGGATTTTTCCATTAGTCTGGGCAGTGTTAACTTCTTTTAAGTCTGATATAGAAATTCAAAAAGTTGGTTTTAGTCTATTTCCTAAACATTGGACTATAGAAAACTACACAAAATTACTTTTTGGCAATGATTCCTCTCCAGTATTATCATGGTTCATTAATTCTTTGATTATTTCATTGTCACATACTGTTTTAGTGTTATTTATCGTTTCTTTTGCAGCCTATGGTTATACGCGTTTGACTTTTAAAGGACGGGATCTGTTATTTAGTATTCTTTTAGGAACAATGATGTTTCCAAGTGTAATGAATTTGATTCCTAATTTTAAAATTGTCGATACTCTAGGCTGGACGAATACTTTTTTAGCGGTAATTGTACCAGGGGCAGCTGGAGTATACAATATTTTTCTTGTTCGCCAATTTATTTTGGGGATACCAAAAGAGTTAGATGAATCCGCAGTGGTTGATGGAGCTAACGAATTTCAAATTTTTTATTACATCATCTTACCGTTGATTCGTCCGGTTTTAACTGTAGTTGCCTTATTTAGTTTTACAGGTTCATGGAATGATTTTCTATGGCCATCAATAGTGATTAGCGACATTGATAAATTGCCAATAACACCAGGTTTACAGTTATTACAAGGTCAGTATTTAACTTATCCAGGTATTGGTACTGCGGGCGCTTTATTAGCCTTGATTCCAACCTTTATTCTATATTTAATCGCACAAAAAAGCTTTATGGAATCAATGTCACTACAAAGTGGAATTAAATAAAATTTTTAGGGGGAAAATAAATGATAAAAAAAGGTTATCCAAGACCACAGCTTGTCAGAAATCAGTGGGAAGATTTAAATGGTAGCTGGCAATTTGCTTTTGATGATGAAAATATAGGTCAAAAAGAAAAATGGTATCAAAATAAATCGCTGTTTGATTTAAAGATTGAAGTTCCTTTTGTTTATCAATCTAAATTAAGTGGAATTCATCAAAGAAAATCACATCCAGTTGTATGGTATCAAAGAGAATTTTCATTAGTAAAAAATCCAAACAAACGATATCTTTTACATTTTGGTGCAGTAGATTATGAAGCTGATGTTTATGTAAATGGGCAACATGTCTGCAACCATATTGGTGGACATACTTCCTTTGAATGTGATATCACCGACTTTTTAGAGGTGGTGGATACTCAACAAAAGCTAACTGTTCGCGTATATGATCCATTAAAAGATGAGTCCATTCCACGAGGGAAACAATTCTGGGAAGAAGAATCAGCAGGCATTTGGTACACAAATTCTACTGGTATTTGGCAAACCGTTTGGTTAGAAGAAGTCAGTGCGATTCATTTATCTAAATTGCGGTTAACGCCACATTTTGATGAGGGGAAGGTTCAAATTCAAGCACAGATTAATCAAAGTCAATTAGTCGCTGCTATTCAGTTAGCTTATCAGATTTATTTTAAAGAAGAATTAATTGTACAAGGAAAACAATCTTTTCAACAAGGGAAAGTTGACTTTTTAGTAGATTTGATTCAAGAACATATTTTTAGAACGAATTTTCATCATGATGGCTGGAGCTGGACACCTGAAAACCCTAATTTATTTGATTTAAAATTGCAAATTTATCAAAACGAACAAATAGTTGATAAAGTTAGTTCTTATTTTGGTATGCGTAAAATTCATACAGCTAAGGGTATGGTCTATCTTAATAATAAACCTTATTACCAAAAGCTAGTGTTAGATCAAGGGTATTGGCCAGAAGGATTGTTAACGGCTCCGAATGATGAAGCTTTTGTAAAAGATATTCGATTGGCAAAGGAAATGGGTTTTAATGGTTGTCGAAAACATCAAAAGACAGAGGATCCACGCTTTTTATATTGGGCTGATCAATTAGGTTATCTTGTATGGGGAGAATGTGCCGCACCAGCTATTTATAATACAGATGCCATTACACGTTCGATGAAAGAATGGATGGAAATCATAGATCGTGATTACAATCATCCTTCAATCGTTACATGGGTACCCATTAACGAAAGTTGGGGTGTCCCACGAATTGCTTTTAATCGCCAAGAGCAGCATTTTTCTCAAGCAATGTATCATTTCATCCATTCTTTAGATACCACGCGCTTAGTTATTTCTAACGATGGTTGGGCAGCTACAGAAACAGATATTTGTGCTATTCATAATTATATGCATGGTCAAAAAGAAGAGGTAAACAAATATCAATACTTTATTGAGACCTTGAGTACTAGAGAAAATTTACTACATCATCATTCAACTGCTTGGCCAATTTTTGCTGAAGGATTTGAATATCAAAATCAACCAATTTTACTTACTGAATTTGGTGGAATAGGCTTTGATGTTTCAGGACAACCAGGTTGGGGTTATACTTCGGTAAATGATGAAATGGAATTTATTGCAGATTATCAACGTATCATGGAGGCTGTTTATCAATCTCGAGGTTTATGGGGCTACTGTTATACACAAATTACTGATGTTGAACAAGAAATTAACGGCTTGCTAACGTATGATCGTCAACCAAAATGTGATTTAAGCAAAATTAAAGAAATCAATGACCAGTATCATATTCCAGTAGTCGAATAAAATTACCCCTCTCAAAGTAGAAAGTCAATATATAGTGATTTTCATTGAGAGGGCTTTTATTTTAATGATTTGAAGGAGGGAAGGAGATTGAAGAAGAAACTGTTGTTAGGAGCAATTTTAACTTGTGGTTTAGTCTTAGGCATAGCGGCTTGTCAATTTAATCAGTCGGCAAAATTTACTATGACGAAGCAAATGACCAATATTGTTGATAACAACGGAGCTGATCCTTGGGTAAGCTACGAAAAAGGTAGGTATTACTATACTAAAACTACAGGAGATTCTGTAACACTTTGGCGAAGCAAGCAATTAGAAACCGTTTTTACTGGTAAGCAGAAAACAATTTTTAAAATACCAGATGAACTGGAAAGTATTTGGGCTCCTGAAATTCATTATCTTGATGGGCGATGGGTCGTTTATTTTGCTGCTAATAAAGCCAATGAGACGCATCGGATGTATGCATTAACCAATCCTTCTAAAGACCCATATAAAGGCAATTGGCAACTTACGCCCATTAAAGGGATGGATGATAAATTTGCTATTGATGGCACCATCTTAACAGTAAAAGATAAAAATTATTTTATCTGGTCTGGTTGGCAAGGTTATGAAAATGTTGCGCAAAATATTTATATTAGTCCAATGATTTCACCGACAGAAGTAGAAAATAAAAAAATTGAACTTTCTCACCCAGAGTATGAATGGGAAATGCGTCAAAAACCATTCATCAATGAGGGGCCACAAGTAACGATTAAAAACGATACTATTCATTTAATTTATTCAGCAAGTGGGAGTTGGGACAATGATTATTGTTTGGGAGAATTAACGGCTAAAGTAGAGGCTGATTTACTAAATCCTGCATCATGGAGCAAAGCAAAGGCACCCATTTTAAAAAGTAATGCAGAAGTATATGGACCCGGACACCACTCGATTGTGTCAACAAAAGATGGTAAGCAAGATTGGATTATCTACCATACTGCTCGCTGGGATCATAGTGGTTGGCATCGGCTTGTTCGGATGAATCAAGTGAAATGGCAAGGAAATAAAATTAAATTGAGTTCACCGACTGTAGATAATGAATTGATTTCTCGCCCGAGTTCGCAAGAGTTATCGCGTTTTACCTTAGCAGCAACGCAGGCCGAAAAGACTAAAGGATTATCTGTAATCAATGATGACTATGCTTTGAACCATCAGGTGATTACTGGTTTTGAAAATCCAAATGATCAACTAACTTTTCATTTTCAAGCACCTAAGACAGCAGAATACACCGTGATGGCTTATGTGAAAATGGAAAATTATGATGATCCAGAAAATATCTTAGAAGCCAAATTTTCAGTTAAGCAGGAAGAAAAAATAGCTAAAATTTATCCTTCACAATATTATCAGCCCGTACAAATAAAAATAAAATTGAACCAAGGGAAACAAACAATCCATTTTCAATCAGTTATAGGAGTGGATACCTTGAGTGTAGATCGAATAGAAATAATTGAAAATCAAGGAGAATAACGATGGCAGTACAGACTTATTTACTCGAAAATGAATATTTGAAATTAGAGCTTTTGAATGTAGGGTGCGCTATTCATCGTCTTTGGGTAAAAGATGCTAATGGCAAGCTCAGAGATGTTGTCTTAGGTTATGAAAAGGCTACTGATTATTTAAGCAACTCCAATACATATTTTGGTGTAGTTGTTGGTAGAAATGCGAACCGAATTGCCCACTCCGAGGTAGAAATTGCAGGGAAAATCTATAGTCTGGAAGCAAACGAAGGCGAAAATACCCTTCACAGTGGATTACATGGATTTCATGAACGTATTTGGCAGGTGGAAAAACAGGAAAAAACAGCGGTTACCTTTGTTCTTGAAAGCCCGCATTTGGATCAAGGATTGCCAGGTAATTTAGTGATGAAGGTGTGTTACCAATTAATTGATAATCGCCTTTCGATTATCTATGAAGGCTTGAGTGATGCCACAACCATTTTCAATCCAACAAATCATGCTTATTTTAATTTAAATGGACATAATAGCGGAACAATTGAGAATCACCAATTACAAATTCCTGCACAAAAAATTACGCCAATCATAAAAGATACGCTGATTCCAACAGGTGAATTGATGCCAGTAACCAATACGCCCTTTGACTTTACTCAAAGTAAACAAGTTAAGCAAGCACTTAGTCAAAATCATGCGCAACTGCAATTTGCAGGAGGAATTGATCATAATTTTGTCTTAGAGCCAGAAGGAGAGATTCAATTAATTGGTGACGAAAGTGGTATTATCCTAACAGTTACTACAGATCTACCTGGTGTTCAAGTTTATACGGGAAATTTTATCGAAAACGAAGCAGGCAAAGATGAGAGTATGTATCAAAAGCATGCGGGAATTTGTTTAGAAACGCAATTTTTCCCAGATAGCCCGCATCATGAGCTATTTCCAAGTAGTCTCATTAATGCAAGGGAATCAGTAAAACATTGGACAACTTTTACTTTCACGCATCAAACAAAATAAAGCTTTTAATCAAATAAAATTTCAAGGAGCTTTTGCGTATTTATCTAGTAGCAAGGTAATTAAAAAAATGCGTGAAAAACCTTTGCAATTCTTTGAAAATCTGTGTATAATAAATCATTGTGAGTAGTCTAAACTGCTCTCTCTGCTCTTGACTAAGATACAAGAGCCAAAGTCCATAGGGAGGTGAAATAATCAATGGAAAATACGAAATATGAAATTCTTTACATTATTCGTCCAAACATTGATGAAGAAGCAAAAACTGCTTTAATCGAACGTTTCGATGCAATCTTAAAAGATAACGGAGCTGAAGTTATCGAATCTAAAGATTGGGAAAAACGCCGTTTCGCATATGAAATGAACGGTTTCCGCGAAGGAATCTATCACATCGTTAAAGTATCTTCTCCATCAAGCGCTAGCGCTATTAGCGAATTTGATCGTCTTGCTAAAATCAACGAAGACATCATTCGCCACATGATTGTTAAAGAAGAAGCATAATTAGTTTCACGTGAAACAAAAACGATGGGAGATGAATAGCCTTGATTAATAATGTTGTATTAGTTGGAAGACTAACAAGAGATCCAGAATTACGCTATACTGCTAATGGGATTGCAGTCGCTACTTTTTCACTTGCTGTGAATCGTAATTTTACGAGCCAAAGTGGTGAAAGAGAGACTGACTTTATCAATTGTGTGATTTGGCGTAAACCGGCTGAAACCTTAGCAAATTACGCTAGAAAAGGTAGCTTGGTTGGTGTGACTGGTCGTATTCAAACTAGATCATATGATAATCAACAAGGTCAGAGAGTATATGTAACTGAAGTAGTTGCTGATAATTTCCAATTATTAGAATCAAAAGCTGTTTCTGAGCAACGTCGCTCACACGATGGCGCTTCATTTGATGGGAATCAATCTGCACCATTTAATCCTGGCTTTAATCAACAACCTTCATCTCAACCATTTAGCGGAGTGCCTAGCTTTGATCGAGACAATAACGCCAATCCATTTGGTGGCTCGAGCGTAGACATTTCAGATGATGATTTACCATTCTAATTAATTTTTTGATAGAGGAGGGAAATAGGATGGCACAACAAAGAAGAGGCGGACGTAAACGTCGTAAAGTTGACTTTCTTGCAGCAAATCACATTGAACATGTAGATTATAAAGATGTTGAATTATTAAAGAGATTTATCTCAGAACGTGGAAAAATCTTGCCACGTCGTGTAACAGGTACTGGTGCTAAAAACCAACGTAAATTAACTGTTGCTATCAAACGTGCACGTATTATGGGATTACTTCCATTCGTTAACGAAGATTAATGATAAAGCAAACACTCCAAGGCAATGCGCTTTGGAGTGTTTTTTTGGCTCAAAGCGGTTTGGTAAATCGATTAGTCTATGTATATAAGCTCTGATAGAATACATTATACTAGTATCTCCTTGGGGCAAGACTAATCAATAATAAAGATTTACATAATTAAATTCGGGGGATTTCTAGTTAATTTCATCTGTTTAACTGTTTAAGTAAGTAGCTTAATTTTATTTGAATAAGCGATAGTTTTGGCTTGATTATAAGCTGTTTAAGTTAAAGGTTGATGTTGTCAAATGCTAGTGATTGTAGTATGTTTCATAACTGCTTATGCAATTTTTTTTGCTTTGTGGTAAAATGGGACTAATTAGGAATTAAAGGAAAAGTAATAGAGGAAAAAATTATGACAGCAATTGGGATTATTTCCATCGATAATTATGATGATGTAATTGATAAGCTTGATGATAAGGAAAGCTCTTATTTAAATACGATGATTACGTCGATTATCTCTGATTGGGCGAGTGAACATCAAATTTTTTATAAGCGCATTAATGCAGAACGTCATTTTTTTGTAGCGAGTGAAGCAGATATCGAAAAGATGCAAAGTCAAAAATTTGATATTTTAAGCAACTTTAAAGATCAAGCACATAAGCGTGAGTTACTATTAACGATGAGTATGGGTATTGCCTATGGGAACGGTTCGTTAAAATTAATTGGTGAAATTGCTCAGGACAATTTAGATTTAGCTTTGATTCGTGGTGGTGATCAGGTGGTAATAAAAGATGATCAGCTAGATTCCAAACCAATCTTTTTCGGCGGCAATTCAGATGGTACGATTAAACGAACTAGAGTCCGCTCTAAGGCGATGAGTACAGCTTTGAAGCGTGTCATGCAAGAAAATGATCAGATATTTATCATGGGACATCGTTTTCCAGATATGGATGCTTTTGGCGCAAGCTTTGGGATTGCTAGCTTGGCTAAAATGATTCATAAAAAATGTTGGATTATCCTTAATCGTGAGGAGATTACTCCAGAATTGCAACGTTGTATTAATGAATTAAAGCAATATCCTGAATTAGAGAGTCTATTGATTTCTGATCAGGAAGCTTTGACCATGCTTAATGAAAAGAGTGTACTGGTTATGGTTGATTATCATCGACCATCGATGTCTATTTCACAGGCGGTATACGATGCCTTTGAAAAAATTGTTGTGATTGATCATCATCGTCGAGGAGAGGAATATCCGAATAAACCGTTATTAAATTATATCGAAGCTTCTGCCTCTTCTGCTTCAGAATTGGTGGCCGAATTACTAGAGTATCAAACCAACGCCGAGATTCGGCTATCTAAATTTGTTGCAACGATGATGTTAGCTGGGATGTATGTGGATACGAAAAACTTTACCTTCAGAAGTTCTTCACGGACCTTTGATATTGCAAGCTACCTTAAAGCGCAAGGTGCAGATGCCACGCAGGTTCAGTATTTATTAAGCTCTGATTTGGATTCTTATTTAGAGATGAGTCAATTAATCAGTACCAGTCAATATATCGCACCGAGAATCGTTTGTGCAATTGGTTTAGAGGATCGAATCTATGGCCGAGTGACTACCGCTAAAGCAGCGGATACCTTGGTTTCTATGGTCGGTGTAGAAGCGGCCTTTGTCATTACCAAGCAAGCAGAAGAGATTATTGGAATCAGTGCGCGAAGTATGGGCAATGTCAATGTCCAAAAGATTATGGAAGCCTTAGAAGGTGGCGGTCATTTTACGAATGCTGCCACAAAAATAAAGGGCCAATCACTTGAAAAAGTTCGTAAAATGCTATTTAATGAAGTAGAGAAGTTAGAATTAAGCTAGGGAAGTGAATAAAGATGAAAGTTATTTTTTTAGCAGATGTGAAAGGTAAAGGTAAAAAAGGCGAAGTAAAGGAAGTACCAACTGGTTACGCACAAAACTACCTAATCAAAAATCAGCTAGCAAAAGAAGCTAACAAAGAAAACATGGCTGAATTAAAAGGGAAACAAAAGGCACAAGCTAAGCACGAAGCAGAAATCTTGGCAGAAGCAAAAGAATTAAAGGCTTTTATTGAAAAGGAAGAAACAGTCGTAACCATCAAAGCTAAAGCAGGTGAAGACGGCCGTTTATTTGGTTCTATTCCATCAAAACAGATTACAGATGCCTTAAATGCCCAATATCAATTAAAAATTGACAAACGTAAAGTTGAATTGAAGCAACCGATTCGTTCATTAGGCTTTACGAATGTGCCAGTGAAATTACATCATGAGGTAACAGCGACGATTCGTGTTCATGTTGTTGCTGAATAAGCCAAGCTAGGTATGGGCTAATCAACCTGCGATAGACTAACTATAGGCTATCGTAGGTTTTTTGTGTCGTTAATGATGCAAGCGAAGGCTTCATTGATTTACGTTTTAAAATGAAAAGAATAAATTGTACTTTTGTTGATAATTCGCTACAATAATGAATAGACTAGAGCTAGGAGAAATTTTATGAACGAAGGATTACAAGAGCGTATTCCCCCACAAGATATTGAAGCAGAGCAAGCGGTGCTGGGGGCGATTTTTTTAGATAGTGATGCGCTCATTGAAGCAATGTCACAAATTGAACCACGTGATTTTTATCGGCGAAGTCATCAGATTATTTATCAGGCGATGATTGCTTTAAATGATCGAAGTGAAGCGATTGATATTATCACGTTGAAGGCGCAAATTGAACAGGATCAGTCACTTGAAGATGTGGGTGGTATTGCTTATTTAACTGAATTGAGCCAAGCAACCCCTTCAGCATCTGGTGTGGCGCACTATGCCAAAATCGTTAAGGATAAATCCACCTTGCGAGAGCTAATCCAAGCAGCTAATCGTATTTTGACTGATGGCTACAACCAAGAAGAAAGTGTCGAAGAAATCGTTGAGGCAGCTGAACGGGGAATTTTGACGGTTTCCGAAAAGCGAAATAGTACAGGGTTTCAAACCATTGCAGACGTATTGAATCGAACGATTGAAAATATTGACCGTTTATCGGTTCAAAATGAAGAAATTACGGGTCTGCCAACCGGTTATCCTGAATTAGATCGCATGACTGCTGGCTTACAAAAAGAGGAATTAATTATTTTGGCGGCTCGACCTGCTGTAGGGAAAACAGCCTTTGCGTTAAATATTGCTCAAAATATCGGTACTCGTACTGGACAGACAGTGGCAATCTTTAGTCTGGAAATGGGGGCGGAATCACTAGTTAACCGGATGCTTTGTGCAGAAGGAACCATTGAAGCAGCACATTTACGTACGGGCCAATTGAGTGAAGAAGAATGGCGTAATTTAATTATGGCGATGGGAAGCTTGTCACGAACGAGTATTTATATCGATGATACACCAGGGATTAAGGTATCAGAAATTCGTGCTCGTTGTCGGCGCTTAGCTCAGGAAAAGGGCAATCTAGGGCTAATTTTAATTGACTATCTGCAACTGATTGAAGGCTCTGGTAGAGAAAGTCGCCAGCAAGAGGTTTCAGAAATTTCTCGTCAATTGAAGAAATTAGCTAAGGAATTGAAGGTACCTGTTATCGCCTTATCACAGCTATCGCGTAGTGTGGAGCAGCGTCAAGACAAGCGACCTGTTTTAAGTGATATTCGTGAATCAGGATCTATCGAGCAAGATGCCGATATTGTCGCCTTTTTATATCGCGAAGACTATTATCAACGCCAAGGAACTGAAGACGACAAGGCACAAGAAGAGCAAGCTGTTGATGATGTGATTGAAGTGATTATTGAAAAAAACCGAAGTGGCGCACGGGGAACCGTCGAGCTTCTCTTTAAAAAGGAATATAATAAATTCGCCTCTATCTCAAGACGCGATGATTTTTAAAAAAGATCAGCACAAATCATTTGAAATGTGCTGGTCTTTTTATATGTCCTGTTAAATATAGAAAAAAAGCTAGAAGCAGTTATTTTGAATAAAAATTGTGAGCCAGTATGTCACTCATTCGGAATTTGATGTTACTTATTGGAAAGTGATTGTAAACGAGATATTCACAAGTTATATTGTTTCTGCAAATAAATTTAGAAAAGTGAGAGGAAGTTAAAATGTTTACAAATTTTTACATCGATTTTAGATCTTTTTATAAATGGTTGACAGGAGCTAAATAATGCTAGAACTAAATAATATTTGTAAATGTTATTCAAATAGTTCAAACATATTAGATAATCTTTCCTTAAAAATTAGTATGGGAGATTTTGTGTCGATTATGGGAACTTCAGGTACAGGAAAATCTACTTTAGTGAATATTTTAGGGCTAATAGATGAAGCATATACAGGAAGTTATATATTTCAAAATACAGAAATACATTATTTGGATGATAATCAGAAAAGTGCGTATCGTAATCAAAATATTGGTTTTATTTTTCAGAATTTTCATTTAATCAAAGAATATACAGTTATAGAAAATATTCGTTTACCTTATTTGTACACCAAAGACCAAGTAGACGAGGAATATATTGAAAAATTATTAATAAAAATGGATTTAATGGACAAAAAAGACGAACTATGTAAAAACTTATCTGGTGGACAAAAACAACGAGTAGCTCTTATTCGCGCTTTGGCTCGTAAGCCACAGCTTTTAATTGCGGATGAGCCAACCGGTGCTTTAGACGAAAAAAATAGTCAAGCATTAGTTAGATTATTATTGAGGTTAAATCGTGAAGAAAAATTAACCATTATAATAGTAACGCACGATGAACAAGTAGCTAAAAAAACCGATAAGATTTATCAATTAAAACAAGGAAAATTGGTGGAGAAAAAACTCGATGAATATGAAACGCATTATAATTGATGTCATAAAATCTTTATCAAGAAATAAACGACAAAGTATCCTAACGGCAATATCATTTGCTATTTCGGTATTTGTTGTATTGTTTATTCTTTCTAGTAGTAGCTTTACAACTAATTCGATTGCGCAAGGAGTTGATTTGGATAACCAAACGACAACACTCAATTTTCATTCAAATAATTTATTTAACAAAAAAGGTTTCACGAAAGCAGATAGTGAATTAATAGAAAAAAAATTTGCAATAAAATCAAAACTGCACACTAGTTCCTATGATATATATGTAGAAAGTTCATTAAATAAAATGACTAAGCCTTTGTCGATACGAACAGTTCAACAATTAGCAGAGAATGATTTATCTTTACCAACTATTGTTTATGGAAAAGGCTGGTCACAAATAAAAAATAGTGTACAAGAGATAGCAATCAGCGATCAAGCACTTCGTTCGTTGGTACACGAAAATAATATAGCGAAGTATCTAAAAAAAGAGATAATATTACAAAATCAAAAATATAAAATCGCTACTATTTATCAATCTTCATCAATATCTGAGCAATATCCAGCAATCATTGTATCTGAGCAGATTGTTAACCAAGTCTTTCATAAGCAAATTTATTATGATGAATTAATTCTAACTACAAGTCAGGAAAAAAAGATAAATCAGGTATTGAAAGTATTAGATCAACAAGGAGAAAATCGATTACTAGGAAGCTATCAATGGATTGATAAAAAAGCTATTTATGAGGAAACAAAAAGTCAGGCAGATACTATTTTGAATTTTATTGCTCTATTAGCAAGTATCTCTATTTTTGTATCAGGTTTTGGAGTAATGAATGCAATGTTATCTTCTATCAGTGAACGTTCGCAAGAAATTAGTATGCGGCGTGCTTTGGGTGCTAAGAAAAGAGTGATTATGATTACTTATTTAATGGAAGGAAGTTTATTATCTTTATTTGGCGGTGTAGTAGGTACAATTATTGCGGGAGTTTTTATTATAATGATGAATTTTATGGGAATGCAAGCAATGGTTTCAGGAATGCAAGTTATGATTACTTTATTAGCTACACTATTTTTCGGTATGTTATTTAGCGTTCTTCCTGCAATGGTAGCAGCACATAAAAATATTGCAGAAGGATTAAGATAGATGAAGGTGGGAAGATTAAGCTTTGGAGAATATTTATTTTTGACTATTTCTGTTGCAATTGTACCTGTGTGCTTTATTTTGGTAGGTGATGCATTGGTTTCGATGATGGTACATCAGGCAGATATGTTACTCCAAATGTATGCTGAACGTATATCGTTTATATTAGTTTCTTTAGGAATTTATATTGCTCTAAGCAAGAGTGAATTAATTGGAGTAAACGAAAGATATATATTTTCCATTGGTCAACTTCTGAGCTATACATTTCAAATTATATTAGTATTTATTATTTTAAAGTTAGTATCAAATGGTAATAAAGATAATATATATTTAATTTTTTTTCTAATATTAAATTATTTGATTGCTTGGGAAGAAGAATTTGTTTATCGTTACATGATTCCAAAATTATTAAAAGAAATATTTTGTTCTAATAAAATAATTTATATTTTACAGGCAATAATATTTGTATATATAGGTCATATGGGAGATAGTTTGATAGATAATTTGATATATCGGATACCATTGTCCTTTTTCTTATACTACTTGAAAGATAAAACTGGAAATATTATTTATTCTACATCGCTACATTCCGTTTGGAATATTATTATAAATTATATCTGAGAGGTGAATGTTGTTATGAAAAAATTAGATTTTTTTTTACTAATTAGTGGCATCTTAGAAATGGTTGTTTGCTTTTATTTGTTAAATAAATTGACAATTTTTCAATTTATGTTTTTTGCACAAATATTACCATCACTTTTATTAGCTCTATTTATGGGAAGAATTGCCAGTCAGATGAAAAAAAAATGGATGCTTTTGGTTTTATCAGGGATTGTATATGCAGGACTAATGTATATTCTTATAAAATATACACCTATGTCTACAATAGAGGCAAATACTGTTCAATCAGCGAGCTCTGTATTTGAATTTAATAAAAATATACAGTTTGGTAGTTATGTAGGTTTTTTTATACAGGAAATATTTTTAACAGCATTTGTAATGCTGATGGTTAAAGTATTTAACAAAATCAAGTTAGGTGCATTCTAATGAAGTTTTGTTTAAATAAATAAAATATGAGGAGGGATATACCATGTTTAAATTTTAAAAAAAATTCACTACGCAATATTTATGGGGAGTATATACTCATAAAACTTATTACAAGAATGGTAAGTTAAAATCTTAATATGAGTGAAAAAGTGGATGAAAGATGATGATCTTAAATCCACTTTTTTGATTAATATAAAAAGGAATGAGTATTTTTGAAAAAGATAGTGTTTACTTTGATAAATTATACCAATACAAAAGATAAATTGTTATGGTGTTTAGGTATGATATTCATGTTAGTTTCATCAATAGTTGCATTGTATTATCCAATTATATTTAATCATATACTAGAATGTATACCAAAATTTGACTTTGATGAATTAAAGATAATTCTTTTATTATTTTTAGTTCATTTGCTATTTATAAGTTTATCATTGTACATTTTAGGTATAACAGGAGAAAAATATGTAAAAAAAATACGGATACATATTATAGAAAAGTATTTAAAAAAATATATAAAGGATATTAATTATACAGAATTATCTAGTAGAGTTATCTATAATTCTGAAATATTTTCGGAATTAATTTCTCAACAGATTCCAAAATTAATAATAAGTTCAATTCAATTATTAATAATCATTTATATTATTTTATCGATAAGTTTAAAGCTAACTTCTTTGATTGCTATGCAAGTTATTATTGTATTTATAATTTCATCAATATTAGGTAAAAAAATGGGATTATTTCATCTTTATTATCAAAATCTGATTTCAAAAATTAATCAATCATTAACAGAGATATTTGAAAGAAGAATGTTAATACATCTAAATGGAACTGAGAAAAAAGAAAAAATGAACATTTTTTCTAAATTACATCATTTATATATTTTATCAAAGAGAATATTACTGTTTAATTCAATTCAGTATATTATAAAACAATTAATGATAATAGGTGTGATAGGTTTGACAGTTTATTTCATTAATAAAGAGATAAGTAGCGATAATATCACTAATTCAAATGTTAGATTATATATTATGTATTGCATTCAGATGTTGCCAGCAATTATGACCATTATAGAAGAAATCACTATAATAGTTGATAATCATATTTTATTAACAGATTTATATTGCCAAGTTGAATCTTTTTCAAAAAACAAAGCAGATGAAGTTTCTCAAATAGTCAATAATGGAACTTTTATAGAACTCAATAACTTATCAAATGGAAAAGTAAATATAAATCATTATCTATTTAGTCCTAGTAATGTTTATCAAATTATAGGCATATCTGGCATTGGAAAATCAACACTTATAGAAAGAATACTTGGTTTTTCTAATTTATATAGTGGTGATGTCAAGATAAGTTTTGAATCTACAAAATATATGAGCGATGGAATATCATATTACCATAATAAACAAAATATTATTGTAGGAAAGACAATAAAGGAGAATCTAAAATATTTTCAAAATTATGAAGATAAAGAAATATTACAAGTATTATCACTATTTGGGATAATCACAGATAAAAGAGACGATATATTAAATACAATAGTTAGTAAAGAAAATCTATCGACAGGACAATTAGCAAGAATAGCCTTAGCACGAGAGTTTTTAAAAAAAGAAGCAGAAATTACTATTTTAGATGAACCATACTCTCATTTAGATATAAATAGTGCTAAAAAGATAGATTATTTATTTAGAGAGAAGTGTAAAAATTCTATATTAATTATTATTTCACATAAGAGAGAATTATTTCGATTAGATGACAAGATTTTAGAATTGAGTTAGTCAATTTCACCGGATTTTTATGACTTATAGAGGTAAATATGATATAATTTGCTGAATATAAATTAGGAAAAGGATGATAAGATGAATATTATTATTTGTGACGATGATAGGTTATGTCGGAAACAAATTAGTTCAAGATTAATTGATTTCCTTAATTCATATCAAGCAGATTATACAATTGAAGAATTTTATTCAGCTGAACAGGTATTAAACTACTGTAAAAAAGAAAATAGTCAAACAATTGATTTACTTTTGCTAGATATTGAGATGTCTGGTATGGATGGTATTCATTTGAAAGATAATCTTTTTTATCAGTCAAAAATTAAGTATATTATATTTATTTCGAGCTTTCGTGAACGAATTGATGAAACTTTCGGTAATAAAACACTTGGTTTTTTGGATAAACCTCTCATAATGGATAAGTTTAATCGTCTATTACAAAAAGCTTATCAATTATTCCAACAAGAAGAGTTATTCCTTATATATGACATCAACCGTATTCCTCATAATATTAAATTAAATGAAGTTGCCTATTTACAGGCTGCTGGTGAGTGGTCAGTGTTATATTTAAATAGTGGTAAACAAGAAATTGTGATTAAAGAAATGCTAAACGAAGCTATTCATAAAATAGCTAAAGCACAAATGGTTAGAATTTCTAAGTCAGTTGCTGTTTCCTTAAATTATGTTATCAAAGCAAATAGTACAACGATTTTTACAGTAGATGGACAAAAATTTAATCTAGGACGAGCGTATAAACATGATTTTCAAGAATCATTTATTAACTATCTAAAAACAGGTATGGCAAAAAATAATGAGAAATGAATTGTTCTTTTTGCTAATTACGCTTTTATTTGATGGTATTTCTTGTTATTTGGGATATAGTATCTTAGGTGGAATGAAGTTTATTAATCGAATTCAAAGATGGGGAGTAGCAATAATATTTATTGTCTGTTTCTCGCTTTTTGTTTTTTATTTTTTTGACTTCAAAGATTATTTTTCAATTAGTCTGTCATCAACATTAGTACTAATTTTGCTTACTTTGGAAAAGGAAGATAGGCTAAAAAGTATTGGTATCTATTTATTTATATTTCTGGGAACTTCAACCATAGGAGTTGCTGAAATTTTTATTTTAATGTCTGTTTATCAACAGTCGTTTGAACAACTTTCTAATAATATGAATATAGTGATAGCAGTTGATTTTGGACAAATTTCTCTTCTTTTCATCATTTATTATCTAAGGAAAAAAATATTCAAAGATAAATATATAAAATTTAATAAAAGTCAATATGTTATTTTTAATTTAATAATTCTAGCTATTACTGTGTTGATTTCTGTCTTACAGTATCTCGATGGAAAATTACCGATTATCAATGATACGAAAATATTGCTAGTAATTTCAATCTTATTATGTTTGTTATTACTATTCCTAGCCGTCTATCAAGCGTATTTGAATACCAATCAACAGCTTTTGCGTGAAAAAAATCAATTGCAAATCGATTTTCAGAGAATGCAGCAGATGTATTATGAGAGTATCTTAAAGCAAAATGAAGATATTCGTCGTTTTAAGCATGATTTTAATGGGCATTTACAGACCATTCGCTATTTAAATTCCCAAAAATCCTCCCAAGAGTTAGAGCATTATTTGCAAAAAATAGCGCAACAAGCTAACATTCATTTACAGACCAAATATACTGGGAATAAGGTCGTGGATATTTTGCTACTTGATTTATGCAATCAAGCACACCTTAATGAAATCGAAGTAAGGATTGATGGCTATTTACCTAATCAATTATTTATAGAAGATTTTGATTTGACGACTATTTGTTTTAATTTATTTAAAAATGCGTTAGAAGCCGTTAGTCAGGTAAGTGTACAGGAAGAACGTGTTATTGATATTTTTGTAGATTATGTCGATCAAACGCATTTTGTGATGGAAATAAAAAATACTATCTCACAAAAGGTGGAGATTAAAGACAATCAAATTACAACATCGAAAGCCGATGGGATAAATCATGGGATTGGCTTAAAAAATGTAGCGGCAACAGTAGAAAAATATGAGGGCTATTTGAGTTTAGCGAGCAGCGAGAAAGTATTCAGTGTGAAGCTCTTTATGTAGTAGTAGTCTCTTTTGACTAGAGTCATTTAGTCAAAAGAGGCTATTTTTATAAAAAAGAGTAAACCGGCTACGGCAGTTTTTTTAATCACCGGATAGAGCCAAGGAGAGTGGTTAAATTATAATCCACTAGCTGGAGAGGCAAAGTAGAGAAAGCCTACTTTTCTGACAACAAAATAGTAAGGGTAAGACTTATAAGGATCCTTGTAGGTCACTGCATAGGCTGTTTCATGAATATAGGGATTGGCATTTTGGTAGTTATCGACAGTAGTAAATTTGGCTGTGAAGGCGGATTGAAGATCAAATATAAAACAAGAACGCATGGCGATTTCAGGGCTAAGATGGGTGATAATCCCACCGACAAAAAATACGATTAATGTAATTTTTAAATAGTAATCTAATTTATTTTTCTTATCTAACATTATGTACTCCTAGTTGTTTATTTTCTTTATTTTAGCAAAGCGTCTTTTTAAAGATAGCGTTTACTTAGAATCTTATTTATTTTTTAAATTTTTTGATAAGAGAGAAAGCTAGTGGAAAAAAGGGGGCAATTAGTCAAAACAGCTATAATTTTTAGCAATCGGTTGCATCAACGTCGTATTAATTAAATAAATTTAAATTAAAGTGTTTACAAACAGATAAATAAGATATATAATCATTTTAACGAAATCGGTTGCGTAAAAACCGGAAAAAGGATTAAGGAGAAATACAATGAGGAAAATTTTTAGTTTTGAATTTTGGCAAAAATTTGGTAAAGCCTTGATGGTAGTGGTAGCTGTAATGCCGGCTGCTGGTTTAATGATTAGTATTGGTAAAACGATTCCCCTAATCAATCCAGATGTGGCAGCTTTAGTGACTACTGGTGGGGTAATTGAAAATATTGGTTGGGCAATTATCGGCAACCTTCATATTTTATTTGCCTTGGCAATTGGTGGTAGCTGGGCTAAAGAAAGAGCTGGTGGCGCTTTTGCGGCAGGTTTAGCATTTATTTTAATTAATCGTATTACTGGCTCAATCTTCGGTGTAACTAGTGAAATGTTAAGTAATCCGAAAGCGTATACGCATACCTTATTTGGTACGAAGATTATGGTTAAAGGTTTCTTCACTAGCGTTTTAGAAGCGCCGGCTTTAAATATGGGAGTATTTGTTGGGATTATCGCTGGGTTTGTTGGGGCGATGGCCTTCAATAAATACTACAATTATCGTAAGCTACCTGATGCGCTATCATTCTTTAATGGTAAACGTTTTGTTCCGTTTGTTGTTATTCTATGGTCTGTAATTTGTTCTTTAATATTAGCGGTTGTTTGGCCAGCAGTTCAATCAGGAATTAATCATTTTGGTTTATGGATTGCACAATCTCAAGATACAGCACCAATTTTAGCACCGTTTTTATATGGAACATTGGAACGTTTATTACTACCATTTGGTTTGCATCACATGCTGACTATTCCAATTAACTATACTGCACTAGGTGGTACGTACGAAATTTTATCTGGTGCACAGGCTGGTACCAAAGTATTTGGTCAAGATCCACTATGGTTAGCTTGGGCAACAGACTTAGTGAACTTAAAAGGTGCTGGCGATATGAGCCAATATCACTATGTTTTAACGCATTGGACACCTGCACGTTTCAAAGTGGGTCAAATGATTGGTGCAACCGGAATTTTAATGGGTATGACTTTAGCAATGTATCGCAATGTGGATGCAGACAAACGTCATTTGTATAAATCTATGTTTGTTTCAGCAGCATTGGCCGTTTTCTTAACAGGGGTAACTGAACCATTAGAATTTATGTTTATGTTTGCTGCGGTTCCATTATATGTTGTCTATGCTTTCATTCAGGGAGCTGCCTTTGCAAGTGCGGACTTAATCAATTTACGTGTACACTCATTTGGTAATATTGAATTATTAACGAGAACACCACTAGCTATTAAAGCTGGTTTAGGTGGCGATTTAATTCACTTTGTTTTAGTCTCAATTGGTTTTGGGGTATTTACGTACTTTTTAGCTAGCTTTTTAATTAAGAAATTTAATTTTGCTACTCCTGGACGTAATGGAAACTATGATTTAGATACAAATGATACTCAAGGTAATCAAACGCCGGTTCAAGGGAATGATCAAGCCTTTGCGATTATCAATTTGTTAGGTGGTCGTAGCAATATTGTGGATGTAGATGCTTGTATGACTCGCTTACGTGTAACAGTGAAAGAGGCTAGTCAAGTTGGTAGTGAGGAAGCTTGGAAAGCAGCTGGTGCGATGGGCTTAATCATGAAAGATAATGGAGTTCAAGCAGTTTATGGACCAAAAGCTGATGTGCTGAAATCAGATATTCAAGATATTTTAGATTCAGGTATGGAAATTCCTGAGGTACAATTAGCAGCTACTGAAGAAAAAACGAATAAACAGTCTAAGGGTGTTCGTGAACAAATTGTTAGTGTAGCTGATGGAGAAGTAATCAGTATTGAACAAGTAAATGATCCTGTTTTCTCAGGTAAAATGATGGGTGATGGCTTTGCTGTTGAACCTACAAATGGTACGATTGTTGCGCCAGTTTCTGGTAAGGTTACCAGCGTTTTCCCAACCAAACATGCAATCGGTATTCAAACTGCAGCTGGCTTAGAAGTATTGTTGCACATGGGTATTGATACGGTTAGCTTAGAGGGTAAACCATTTACGCTTAAGGTGACTGAAGGAAGTCAAGTGGTAGCAGGACAAGTGGTGGCACAAGTTGACTTAGCTGCTCTACAAAAGGCTGATAAACAAGCAACGATGATTGTCGCTTTTACCAATATGGATCAAGTAAGTGCGTTTGACTTAACAAATAAAGGAACACAAACAGCAGGTAGTGTGATTGGGGAAGTAGAGTGCTAACCTTGATAAATTGAATGATTGAAAAAAGCGAGGAGATTTCTTCGCTTTTTTCATTGATGAAATAAGGTTGTTGTGTCAGTCGATCAGCTACGAGCAAATAAGCACCTGTCTGGCAGCAAAATCCGTAGTTATAAAGTTTTTACTAGCCAGACGAGCTTATTTGATGAAGTCGCTACTGACAAAATACCGCAGATAAGGTTGTTGTGTTATCAACTTTTAGCCCTTTAGCATAATCTGGCTAGCTTAAATGCTTGTTTTGTGGTAGCGTACTAATAAATGAAAAAGTAGGAAGGAATTTGATATTTATATGAAAGTAATGACATTAAATACCCATAGCTGGATGGAGGAAAATCCATTAGAGAAATTAACGCAAATTGCTGAATGGATCGCCAAGCAAGAGATTGAAATAATTGCCTTGCAAGAAATCAATCAATTAATCGATTCGCCAGCTATCACCCCTAATCAATATTTTTGCCCACTAGATGAGCAAGCGCCCATTCACGAGGATAATTTTGCCTATCTTTTAGTAGAAGAATTAGCTAAGCTGGGCGTACATTATTATTGGAGCTGGACCTATGCACATATCGGTTATGATATCTACGAAGAAGGCCTAGCAATTTTGGCTAAAAATCCGTTACAACCAGCTGCATTTATTGCTTCTATCGAACAAGATCCTAAAAAATTGGCACGTAAGCAATTAGTTGCTCGACTAACCAGCTCGGTTGGCGGACTGACAGTATTATCCGGTCATTATTCTTGGGCGGGTGAAGATGGCTTTAGCTATGAGTGGCAGCAAACCGTTGACTATTTAAAAGCAGAAACGAATCCCCTATTATTCATGGGCGATTTTAATAATCCTGCTGATACTAAAGAACATCAAGCCATTTTAGCTAGCCCCTTACAACTCAATGATGCCTTTTTGGTCGCTCAAGCAAAACAAGGTGAGCATACTGTAGTAAAAGCAATTGATGGTTGGTCTGAAAATACGCAAAAATTACGAATTGATTATGTTTTTTTAGACGAAATGTTCCACGTGAAACAATACAAGGTGATTTTTGATGGAATAAAGCAGCCTATGGTCAGTGATCATGCAGGTGTCTTGGTTGAATTTGCTAAATAAGGGGTATTTTTCGGTTTTTTTCTTTTAAAATGTTTATAAAAAATAAAATGTTCGGTTTTTGGTTGATAATTAATCGAAAATGAAAATAATATTCGATAATTTCATTGCAACTTTCTTGGTTTATTGTTAAAATACATAAGGAATGCAATTTAAAAGAAAGAAAGAGGTCATGCAGATGTCATCTGTAGTTGTTGTAGGAACCCAATGGGGCGATGAAGGAAAAGGAAAAATTACTGATTTTCTAAGTGAAAATGCTGAAGTAATTGCACGTTATCAAGGTGGTGATAACGCAGGTCATACGATTAAATTTAATGGTACTACCTATAAGTTGCATTTAATTCCATCAGGGATTTTTTATCAAGATAAGATTAGTGTGATAGGGAATGGGGTTGTTGTTAATCCGAAATCGTTAGTAACTGAGCTTGCTTATTTACATGAACGGAATATCCCAACAGATAACTTGCGTATATCTGATCGTGCGCATGTGATTTTACCTTATCATATTCAATTAGATCAGTTACAAGAAGAGGCAAAAGGTGATAATAAGATTGGTACCACGATTAAAGGGATTGGGCCAGCTTATATGGATAAAGCCGCACGTGTGGGAATTCGTATCGCTGATTTATTGGATCGTGAAATCTTTGAAGAAAGATTACGCATTAATTTAGAAGAAAAAAATCGTTTATTTGTGAAGATGTATGGGGCTAAGCCAATTGCCTTTGAAGATATTTTTGAAGAATACTATGCTTATGGTCAACAGATTAAGCAATATGTGACAGATACATCTGTGATTTTAAACGATGCCTTAGATCAAGGCAAACGTGTATTATTTGAAGGTGCACAAGGAGTTATGCTGGATATCGATCAAGGGACTTATCCGTTTGTAACTTCTTCAAATCCAGTAGCTGGTGGTGTAACTATTGGTAGTGGGGTTGGTCCATCTAAAATCAATAAGGTTGTTGGTGTATGTAAGGCTTATACCTCACGAGTAGGCGATGGACCTTTCCCAACAGAACTATTTGATGAAGTGGGTCATCAAATTCGCGAGGTTGGTCACGAATATGGGACAACAACTGGCCGTCCTCGTCGTGTGGGTTGGTTTGACTCAGTTGTCATGCGTCATTCTAAACGCGTTTCTGGTATCACGAATCTATGTCTGAACTCAATCGATGTATTAAGTGGCTTAGAAACCGTGAAAATCTGTACAGCTTATGAATTAGATGGTGAATTAATTTATCACTATCCAGCAAGTCTAAAAGAATTGCAACGTTGTAAGCCAGTTTATGAAGAATTACCTGGTTGGTCTGAAGATATTACTAATTGTAAGAGTCTATCTGATTTACCAGAAAATGCGCGTAACTATGTTCGACGTGTGTCTGAATTAGTTGGTGTACGTATTTCAACCTTCTCAGTAGGTCCAGATCGTACACAGACCAACGTTTTAGAAAGTGTTTGGTCTCAAATCTAAGCGTTAGTGATTATTTTAGCGGAAAAGCATAAAAGGTTTATTTTGGTTAGAGCAGGTACTCAGTAAGACAGGATGCTGAGTACCTGTTTTTATGTTTCAATTAGTCTTGATTATCCAAATGTATCACGACTAACATTTGTTTTTGACGGATAGCCTAAAAATAGGTATAGTAAAAATTGATTTGAAAAAAATATGTAATCTTTTGGGGGATGAATCTATGAAAAAAGGAAATTCAATACAGGCAATTGTCGCTATTGGGATAGGAGCAGCAATTTATTTTGTTTTAGCCAGATATGTCGCTATTCCAACACCTGTTCCAAATACGACTTTACAAACAAGCTATGGTTTTTTAGCGTTAATCGCTAGCGTTTTTGGACCAATCGTTGGTGGCTTAGTTGGCTTTTTAGGCCATACCTTGACGGATATGACTTTATATGGACCGTGGTGGAGTTGGATTGTATGCTCAGGTATTTGTGGCGTTTGTTATGGCTTTATTGGTAAGTTTTTATCTGTTACTAAAGGAATATTTGGTGTAAAAGATGCGATTATTTTTAATATTGGTCAAATTGTTACCAATATCGTTGCTTGGGGTGTGATTGCTCCGTCTTTAGATATTTTGATTTATTCTGAGCCAGCGAATAAGGTGTACCTACAAGGCTTAACAAGTGCGGCACTTAATAGCATCAGTGTGGCGATTATTGGTACGATTTTACTCTATTCTTATGCCAAAACACGCGTGCAAAAGGGTAGCTTATCTAAAGAAAACGATTAGATAGAGGATGATGCAGGTGAAAAAACCGATAATCGAATGTAAACAGCTATCCTTTCAATATGATAGTCAACAAGAGCCTACCCTACAAGCCATTGATGTAACGATTTATGAAGGGGAAACCGTCTTAATTTTAGGGCCAAGTGGTTCAGGTAAATCAACTTTTGGGCATTTAATCAATGGATTAATTCCTAACGCTTATGTTGGTACGATTACTGGTGAGATGACGGTGGGTGATTTGCAGGTGGGGAAGGCTGATATTTTTTCTTTATCAACCTATGTTGGTACAGTCTTACAGGATACAGATGGACAATTTTTAGGTTTAACGGTGGCAGAAGATATTGCCTTTGCTTTAGAAAATGAAGCCGTGCCAACTGAGCAGATGCATCAACAAGTCCAATACTGGGCAGAAAAAGTTGGCTTACAAAATCAATTAACTTATCGACCACAGGATTTATCTGGAGGTCAAAAGCAACGAGTATCAATGGCTGGTGTGATGATTGGGAAGACACCGATTTTATTATTTGATGAACCTTTAGCCAATCTGGATCCAGCTGCCGGCAAGCAAGCGATGGAATATATTCATGAGCTAAAGCAGGAGTTAAATGCAACAGTTATCATTATTGAGCATCGATTAGAAGATGTCTTACATTGCCCACTTGACCGGATGTTAGTTTTTGACCAAGGTAGATTAGTCAGTGATCATACACCAGCTGAATTATTAGCCAGTGATACTTTAACAAAGCTTGGTATTCGTGAGCCGTTATATATTAGCGCCTTGAAATATGCTGGTGTTGACTTAAGCCGATTGTCTAATTTAGCAGATATTCAGGCTTTAGACTTCACTCAAGCACAAGCACAGCTGAAGGACTGGTATCAGCAATATCAAGCAACCAGTCCAAAAATTACTAGCACGCCTTTACTGCGTTTAGCGCATATTCAAGCAGGCTATCAGCAAACGCCGATATTAAAGGATATGACTACAGTGATTCAAAAGGGCGAAATGACCGCAATTGTCGGTCAAAACGGTGCAGGCAAAAGCACATTAATCAAGTTAATCTGTGGCTTCTTACAGCCAACAGCCGGTACCTTGCTTTATAAAGAGGAGGATTTTACCAAGGCTTCGATTAAGGAACGAGCGGATAAAATTGGTTATGTTATGCAAAATCCCAATCAAATGATTTCACAAACGATGATTTTTGATGAAGTAGCACTGGGCTTACGACTGCGTCAGGTTGCTGAAGATGAAATTAAAACGCGTGTCTATGAAGCCCTAAAGATTTGTGGATTATATCCTTATCGTAACTGGCCGATTCAAGCGTTAAGCTATGGTCAGAAAAAACGTGTGACGATTGCTTCAATGCTGGTGCTACAGCCAGAAATCTTGATTTTAGATGAGCCTACTGCTGGTCAGGACTATGCGCATTATACGAAAATGATGTCTTTTCTTGAATCGCTCAATCGCCAAGGAATCACTATTTTAATGGTGACCCATGATATGCACCTAATGCTTGAATATACCAATCGCGCGTTGGTTATTGTCGACGGTAAGCTGATTGCTGACATCCAACCAGCAGACCTTTTAACCAATGAAGCGCTGATTGAACAAGCCTCATTAAAGGCAACGAGTCTTTATTATTTAGCAAAACGTATTGGTTTGGCTACACCGGCAAGCTTCGTGCAGGCATTTATTGATTTTGAGAGAAAGGCGAGGGAACAAGCAGATGCAAAATAATCTATTAGGCTATGTTGCTGGCAATACCTATCTACATCGAATGAATGCAGCGATTAAGCTAGCCTGTTTTTTGCTTTTAACGATCGCATCGATGATTACCTATGATACGCGCTTTTTACTTTTGATGATGGTTTTCTCGATGGTATTATTTGTACAAGCGAAAATCAAATATCAACAAGTCAAATTTGTTTTGCATTTGGTGTTTATCTTCTCGGTATTAAATTTACTATTTGTGTATCTCTTTGCTCCTAACTATGGGGTGACACTCTATCATAGTCAAACGGTACTGTTAAAGGGAATAGGGGCTTATCAATTGACGAGCCAGCAATTGTTCTATGAATTCAATCTATTGTTGAAATACTTTTCAACGATTCCCATCGCCCTAGTCTTTATTTTGACCACTAATCCGAGTGAGTTTGCGGCTAGCTTAAATCGTTTAGGCATTAGTTACCGAATTAGCTACGCCTTTGCCCTAGCCTTACGCTATATTCCGGATATTCAGGAGGATTTCCAGCAAATAAAAATGGCGCAGCAGGCTCGAGGGTTGGAATTAAGCCAAAAAGCTCGCTTGATGCAGCGAGTGAGAGGGAGTATGCAGATTTTATTGCCACTGATTCTAACTAGCTTTGAGCGAATTGAAGTCATTGCTCATGCGATGGAATTAAGGAGATTTGGACAAAAGAAACGCCGAACTTGGTATGCGAACAAGCCGATTGTAGCGAGTGATCTTTTAGCTTTATTGATTTGTTGCTTGCTATTGGCTTTGAGTATCGCTTTATTTTATGTTAACGGCGGTCGATTTTATAATCCATTTAAATAAAACAAAAAGTCTTAGTTGATGGGAAAAAACCATCAGTTAAGACTTTTTTATTTTAGAGTTTGGCTTAAATTCCGCGCAAACACTGCACAAATTTAAAAATTTATGCAGTATCTGCGCATGAAAAAAGGTAAAAATGTAAATCTAGCGTAGGTGCTGTATTTATTGCCTTATAATCAAGAAAAAATCTTCTGTTTAGGTGATTTAGGAATGCGATAGAAAATTAAAGCCAGCAATACACAAGCAATCAAACCAAAAGCAATTAGAAACATTTGATGATAGCCACTTTTTTCAAGTAACCAGCCAAATAGACTTTGCGCGAGCATCGAGGCTAAATTTCTAATCGTTTGAATGAGCGCAAGTGCTGAGATTTGCTGATCTTCAGGAATTAAGGTTGCGACAATTTTTAGATTCATCATCACAAAAATCATGCTAGCCGGGTGTTTGGCAAATAGGGTCCAAAAGACTTGGATCGGTAGCCAAAGATTAAAACCAAAACTAAAAAATTGCGCTAAAACAATCAACGTTGGAATGATTAATAAGATTTTGTTGCTGAGTCGATCCATGAATAAATAAGAAAAAAAGACAACGGGTACTTCACATAGCACCGCCCAAAATAAGATGTTTGAAACAACCGTAAGCTTGAGTCCTTCTGCTTGAAACATCGCTGGAATATAGGTGTTGGCAATATTAATCAGGCTAAAAAATACCCCAGCAATCAATAAATATTGCACAAATAAATGGTTTTTAAATAAAGAAAATAAATGCGTTTTTTGCTTAGTATGTTGCTGTTTGTTTTTCGCCTTTTGTAAGAGTTGCTGCTTTTTCATATCTGGTTTGGCAAAATATAAACCAACCATGGCTAAAACTAGTGTGAGGACAAAGGTAAAAAATATCGCTTGTGGTGCAATAAAAGCATAGATAATTCCAGCAGCCTGTGAGCCGACTGCATAGCCAATCGTTCCCCAAACGCGAATGGCACCATATTTATATGGGCTAAGAGTAGCGAGCTTTTCTAAAATCGGATTACTGCCATTGATTAGGGCTAAAACAAAGCTGTAGCCGATTATACAAGCAATCAGACTAGAAGCATAAGCAAAATAGATTCCGCCAAAGCAAGCGAGTAAAAAGACGGCTTGGTTGACACGCTTAAGGGAATAACGGTCACTTAATGAGCCGATAATAGGTTGGGCAATCATCGAGCTTAAAAAGGAGCTAGAGACCACTAAGGAAGTTTCAGCCGGACTAAAACCTTTATCTAAAAGATAGACTGCAATCAAACAAGAAAAAATCGCAAAAGAGAAATAATAGAAAAAATAAGTCATAACAAAGCTTAAATAATTGAGCTTTGTTTTTAGTACTGTGAACATAATCAATCTCCATTTCTAAAGAAAAATGTTTTCTGTGAATCTAAATTTTTGATTTACTACATTAGCGCCTATTTTAGCATGATTCAAGAGAGAAGTCTTGTTTATTCAATGAAAAGACCAGATAAAGTAAAGCTGCTACACGCTTTGTTTATCTGGTCCTCTAGACTAAGAGAGCTTAAATTTGTCTACTTCTGTTGATAATTGATGGGCTACTTTTTGGTTAGCACCCACTTCTTGATGAATTTGTTGCATATTATTGGCGGTCTCCATCATTGATTGCGTGACATTGACGACACCTTGTGTGCTTTCATCATTGGCAATTTGGATGGAAGTAATCGCATGTTTGATTTCATTCATTAATTGATGTAGCTGTTGGCTGCTTTGTGCAAATTGTTCCATTACTAGTGAAATATCACTTAAATCTTGATGATATTGCTGGCTCGTGTGCATGAGTTTTTGATAGCCGTCTAATGCATCCTCTTGCACAAATGTCAGCATCTTTTCTGCTTCTTGAGAGAGTTCTTTAACAGCAATCAAGACTGTTTGGCTAACCTTTTGAATATCGGCAGCTGTAGCAGCTGAATGTTGCGCTAATTTACCGATTTCAGCAGCCACTACTGCAAAGCCTTTACCTGCTTCACCGGAACGAGCGGCTTCAATGCTGGCATTCAAAGCGAGTAAATTGGTTTGTTTGGTAATATCGATAATATTCTTGGTTAAGGTATCAATTTGTTCTACCGCTTGAGAAGCAGCAATTTTTTCATTGACCGTTTGAATGACTGTTTGAGCAGTGTTTTGCGCTTTTTGCTGATCATCTTGCGCTTGATAGAAAATATCATTAGCAACTTGAGTAATTTGTTCAGCTGATTGTTGCTGCATCTTGGCATCTTGATTCGTTTGTTCGACAATTTGGTAGGCGGATTGAATCGATTGAATCATCTCAGCCATTGATGCAGCAGTTTCTTCCATAGCAGCACTCATTTCTTCCATGGTAGAGGAGACTTCTTCGACATTCCCATTTACTTGATCGACGGATTGACTAATTTGATCCGTACTGCTGGTTAGCTGGTGAGTGTTTTGCTGAATATTTGTCATAATTTTATGCATGTAAAGCAGTAAATGATTGATATTCTCAGCAATTTCTTCTAATTCATCGCCTGTTTTAATGGTTAGTGATTGGGTTAAATCGCCCTCATGATGAACTAATTCATAAATTTTTTCGTTGATTGTTTTTAAATTTTTACTGATTGTGCGTAAAATTAATTGTAATAAAATTAATGCTAAAATTAAGAATAGTAAAGTAATTAAAATGGTTTGAATCATTAAATGTCGTAATTTTTTAATAATTGGCCAAGCGTCGTAATCACAACCGATTAAAGCGATGACCTTTCCAGAAGCATCGGTCACTGGTTTATAAACTGTAATCAATCGGTCACTACCTTCATAATCAATCGCCGGACTACTATAAGTTTGACCATCAAAAGCCGTTTTTAAATCTTGATAATTGCTCTCAAAGGTATCACCGATTTTCGCTTGATTGTTCGTCGTGTCCGTATCTATACCATAATAGACCTGATTGCCGTCAGTAGTTAGTGTATACAGGTATTTAATCCCACTGTCTTCTTTTAGATTCCGCATTAATTGTAGGATTTCTTGATAATCTTTACTTTGTTCGTCCCCTTTTTTTAGATGTTGCAATTTTTCTTGGTCGATGACCTTGCTGACATTGGTGGCAGCTAAGCGCGCTTCTTCAATGCCCATGTCGATAATGGAATTTCTTAATTGCCAATAGGAACCGATACCAGAACAGACAGAAATAACAATAATTAATAGACTTACAGGGATCAAAATTTTATTGCGAATACTATTGAATTTCATTATTCATCTAGCCTTTCATTTATCATTAGTAAGGAAGATATCGGCTAATAATAGAGAAATTTATACATTTTCTGAAAAATTTCCCAAAAAAATACCTGCTAGAAAGCTCTAGCAGGAAAAGGAGTTAAAAATGAAAAAGTGTTTATATAGGGTTGTTTGTTGGGATACTTATACTATAAAGCATAGATGTGAATTATTTATGAAGATAGTTTGACAAATTCACTCTTGCTTTAGAATCACTCTATTCTTCACTATATAAGGCTTTTACTTGTGCTTGAACCGTTTCATTTTCTAAGAATTCATCATAGGTCGTTTCAGCACGGTCGACTACCCCTTTATTAGAAACAACAATGATTCGGTTAGCTAAGGTTTGGATGAATTGATGGTCGTGTGAAGCAAACAACATCGAACCAGTAAAGGCCATCAAGCCATCGTTTAAGGCTGTAATTGATTCTAAATCTAAATGATTTGTAGGGTCATCTAAGACTAAAACATTGGCTTTAGATAGCATCATCTTAGATAGCATACAGCGCACCTTTTCGCCTCCAGATAACACATTCACTGGTTTTAGCACTTCATCACCAGAAAATAGCATACGACCTAAGAAGCTACGCAAGAAGGTATTGTCATCTTCTTCTTTACTTGCATATTGTCTTAACCAATCGACAATCGTTAAATCAGTATCAAATTCTTTAGAAGTATCTTTAGGTAAATAAGCTTGGCTAGTTGTTACTCCCCAACGGACAGTCCCGGTATCAGGAGTGATTTCACCCATAATTACTTTAAAAAGGGTTGTTGTGGTAATATCATTATCCGCAATGAAGGCAACCTTATCGTCTTTATTTAAAGTAAAGGTAATATTATCTAAAATCTTCTTGCCATCGATAGTCACACTGACATTATCTAGCTGCAACAAGTCATTACCAATTTCACGTTCTGGCTTAAAGCCCACAAATGGATAACGACGAGATGAAGGTTGAATGTCTTCAAGGGTAATTTTTTCTAGCATTTTCTTACGAGAAGTAGCTTGTTTAGATTTAGATGCATTTGCACTAAAGCGCGCAATAAACTCTTGTAATTCCTTGATTTGTTCTTCTTTTTTGGCATTTTGTTGCGCTTGTAATTTGGCTGCTAGCTGGCTAGATTCTAACCAAAAGTCGTAGTTACCGACGTATAATTTAATTTTACCAAAATCAAGGTCAGCCATGTGTGTGCAGACTTTATTTAGAAAATGACGGTCGTGAGATACGACAATAACGGTATTCTCAAAGTTAATTAGAAATTCTTCTAACCAGCTAATCGATTGAATATCTAATCCGTTTGTTGGCTCGTCTAAAAGCAATACATCTGGCTTGCCGAATAAAGCTTGGGCTAATAATACCTTCACTTTTTGGCCGGCAGTTAATTCGCTCATGTAAACATGGTGCAATTCTTCAGGGATATTCAAACCTTGCAACAAGACAGCAGCCTCTGGTTCAGCTTCCCAACCGTTTAATTCAGCAAACTCGCCTTCTAATTCAGCGGCACGAATCCCATCTTCATCAGAAAAGTCTGGCTTCATATAGATTGCATCTTTTTCTTTCATAATATCATAGAGACGTTTATGTCCCATGATCACGGTCTCGATGACTGTATATTCTTCATAATCGAAGTGGTTTTGTTTTAAAACAGCCATCCGTTCATCAGGTCCTAGTGTAACCGCACCGGTTGAAGGTTGAATTTCACCAGCTAAAATCTTTAAAAAGGTTGATTTACCAGCACCATTCGCACCAATTAATCCGTAGCAGTTTCCCGGTGTAAACTTAATATTCACATCATCAAAAAGTTTGCGATCTGAAAAGTGCAAACTTACATCACTTACTGTAATCAAGGCATTTCCTCACTTTTTTTCATAGTCATTTTATTATAGCGATGATTTCAGAAAGTTTCAATAAATACTGTCGTTCTTTTAAAGGCAAAGTAATTTTTAGGAGAATGCAATTTGTCAAATTTAATTAAAAAATGCTTGCTAGCACTTTAATGCTTCTTGAGTGATAATTAGGTAGTCGAGGTTAGCGAAGAGTGAAAACAATTACTAGCTACTGTAAAATTAGTTTTTTGATGAGTAAATGAAAAATAGACATTATCCGCTTATTAATAGCAGGATAATGTCTATTTTTAGCGCTAATTACGGACTTGTCCTTCACCGTAGACGATGTATTTGACTGAGGTTAATTCAGGTAAGCCCATTGGACCTCTGGCATGTAATTTTTGCGTAGAGATGCCAATTTCAGCACCAAAACCAAAAACAAAGCCATCGGTAAAGCGCGTTGAGGCATTGACATAAACAGCCGCTGCATCGACTTCATTCAAGAATTTTTGAGCGGCAAAATAATTGTCAGTGACGATTGCTTCAGAGTGCTTGGTGTTGTATTTGTTAATGTGGGCAATCGCTTCTTCTAAAGAATCCACCACTTTAACGGCTAAAATATAATCAAGGTATTCAGTATACCAGTCTTCTTCATTTGCTAAGCTAGCCGTAGTTAAATAGTTTAGCGCTTTTTGATCCGCTCGTAGTTCAACATTTTTGGCAACTAATTGTTGTTCGATAGCTGGCAAGAAAGCTGGTGCAACGTCTCGATGAATAAGAATTGTTTCGATGGCATTACATACAGATGGTCGTTGGACTTTAGCGTTCATAACAATTTTAGCGGCCATATCAAGCTGCGCATCTTTATCAACATAGACATGATTATTTCCAGTCCCGGTTTCGATTACAGGCACCGTCGCGTTGTTTTTCACGCTTTGAATGAGTCCTGCACCACCTCGAGGAATTAAAACATCTAGATATTCGTTTAAACGCATCATTTGATTAGCTACTTCACGTGAAGGATCATCGACGAATTGGATGGCAAAAGGAGAAATCTGGCTTTCTTTTAACACCGCTTGTAAAATCTCAACTAATACTTGATTGGAATGAAAGGCTTCCTTACCCCCACGTAAGATCACAGCATTTCCTGTTTTAAAGCAAAGGCTGGCTGCATCAGTTGTTACATTTGGTCGTGATTCATAGATAATACCGATAACACCAAGAGGTACACGTTTAACACCGATTGTTAGGCCATCTGCATTTTTCCACATTTTTTCGACTTCACCAATTGGATCGGGTAAGCTGGCTACTTGACGAATACCGTCAGCCATGTCGTTAATGCGTTCAGGCGTTAATTTTAAGCGGTCTTTCATCGTCTCTTTAATGCCATTAGCATCAGCTTGGCTTAAGTCTAAGGCATTGGCTTGCAGGATTTTATCGGTGTGAGTATTTAATGCATCAGCCATTTTTAGTAAAACTTGATTTTTTTCTTGAGTTGAAAGCAGTGCCAGCTGGTGGCTACTCTCTTTAGCTTGTTTACCAAGTAATTGAATATCTGTCATAATCATCCCTCCATAAATAATGTACCAATTTGTTGACCATCTAAAATATCAAAAATAATTTTAGGTTGTTTACCATTCGCTAAAACCATAGCGCTTTGGCAATCGAGAATTCGTTTAGCGGCTTTTAGCTTACTACTCATGCCTCCGGTTCCAAACATACTGCCTTTACCACCCGCTTGGTGCATAATTTCTGGAGTGATTTGAGCAATATGTGTATGTAGGCTGGCTTGAGGATTTGTATTAGGATTATCAGAATAAAAACCATTAATATCCGAAAGCATAATTAATAAATCCGCTTGAATAATTTGACTAACAATGGCGGAAAGCTGGTCATTATCGCCAAATTTCGTTAAGTGATCTAATTCATCTACTGAAACCGTATCATTTTCGTTAATGATAGGAATAATGCCCATCTTTAGTAATTGCTCTAGGGTATTGGTTACATTTTTGCGACTCTCAGGATATTCAATCACATCTCGAGTCAGTAAAACTTGTCCGGCTTTTTTACTGTAGCTAGCTAAGCGTTGGCTATAAATATTCATTAAAGTAGCTTGCCCTAATGCAGCTACCGCTTGTTGTTCTGGAATTGTAGCTGGACGAGCGGTAAGACCAAGCTGATTCATCCCGACACCAATTGCCCCAGAGGAAACCAAAACAACCTCTTTGCCTTGGTTATTTAAATCCGCTAAGACAAAAGACAGCTCGTCAATTCCAGATAGATTAATGTTGCCATTAGGGTAAACTAACGAACTAGTCCCGATTTTAATGACAATTCTTTTAGCATTTTTTAATTTTTCACGCATATCTCAAATTCCTTTATAATATATTGATTCTATTGTACTCGCAAAAGTGCGTTTCGTCATGTATTTTTTTATATTTATTACAAAACTGAATTTAATTGAAAAAACATAAAAAGTGCTTAATTTCCTAGTTTGACAGGCGATTAATTTCATCCTTTATGTTAAAATAAGCGTATATTTAATATGGATATCTAAGGAGGTTTTATGAAAAAAAGAGGATTTGAAGTCGTTAAAAAATATCAAAATGCGAATATTGAGCTACCGGTACGTGCGACCCATCATGCAGCAGGCTATGATTTTCAGGCAGCAGAAGAGGTCGTTATTCCAAGTATTTGGAAAAGTGGCATTGATTTAAAGGAATTAGGGAAATCTTTATTTACTGATCGCAGTAGGTTAGAAGCCTTGCTTAAACCGACTTTAGTACCAACTGGCATTAAAGCCTATATGCAAGAAGATGAGTATTTGCAGCTGGCGAATCGTTCAAGTAATCCGCTAAAACGTTTTTTGGTATTATCAAATGGTATCGGCGTTATTGATAGCGATTATTATAATAATGAAAGTAATGAAGGGCATATTATGTTTCAATTGACCAATTTTGGTATCAAGGATGTCGTGATTAAAAAAGGCGAACGGATTGGCCAGGGAATCTTTTTACAATTCTTAAAAGCCGATCAAGACGAGACATTAGGTGAACGTACAGGCGGCTTTGGTTCATCCAATACGGAAAAATAATCATGGAGAGGTTGTCACTTTATGGCAAAAAAAGAAAAAACCCAATTTGAATGTCAGCATTGTGGGTATATTTCACCTAGATATTTAGGTAAATGTCCGAATTGTGGCAGTTGGAACTCTATGGTTGAGGAAAAAATTGTCACATCAACCGATCGTAGACAGGCCGTTTCATTTACTGGTAAACGTAGTCAGCCAACCAAGATTACGGAAATTGTGCCCAAGAAAACCCCGCGCGTAAAAACGCAAATGGATGAATTAAATCGGGTGTTAGGTGGGGGCGTGGTACCTGGTTCATTGGTGTTGCTTGGTGGAGATCCTGGAATTGGTAAGTCAACCTTGCTTTTACAGGTATCCCAACAATTAGCTTTAACCGGTGGCAAGGTGTTATATGTTTCTGGTGAAGAAAGTGCTGAACAGATTAAAATGCGCGCCCAACGTTTGGGTGTTTTGCAAGAGGATTTTTATCTTTATGCGGAAACGGATTTAGAAGCAATTAAGCAGGCTATCGAAAGCTTACAGCCGGAATATGTGATTATCGACTCCATCCAAACCATGATTCAGCCTAGTATCAGTAGCGTTGCTGGTAGTGTCAGTCAGGTTAGAGAGACGACAGCAGAATTAATGCGCATTGCTAAGACCAATCAAATCGCAATATTTATTGTCGGTCATGTGACCAAAGAAGGCGCTTTGGCTGGTCCAAGGATGCTAGAGCACATGGTGGATACGGTATTGTACTTTGAAGGTGAGCGGCATCAGAGCTTTAGAATTTTACGGGCTGTGAAGAATCGTTTTGGTTCCACGAATGAAATTGGTATTTTTGAAATGCATGATACTGGCTTGCAAGAAGTCAATAATCCTTCCCAAGTTTTTTTAGAAGAACGATTGCAAGGAGCAACTGGTTCGGCTATTGTGGTAACCATGGAGGGGACTCGTCCGTTGTTGGTAGAAATTCAAGCGCTAGTAACTCCAACCATGTTTGGTAATGCGAAACGCACAACGACTGGCTTAGATTTTAATCGGGTTTCGTTGATTATGGCGGTTTTAGAAAAACGAGCTGGGTTGCTACTTCAAAATCAAGATGCCTACTTAAAAGCAGCTGGTGGAGTAAAATTAAACGAACCAGCCATCGATTTAGCGATAGCGGTAAGTATTGCCTCTAGCTATAAGGAAAAAGGGACGCAGGCAACGGATTGTTTTATCGGTGAAATCGGATTAACTGGTGAAATTCGCCGAGTAAACTTTATTGATCAGCGGATTAAGGAGGTACAAAAGCTTGGCTTCAAGCGCGTGTATGTGCCTAAAAATAATTTAACAGGTTGGCAAGTTCCTGAAGGGATTGAGGTAATCGGCGTTGCCACCTTAGCTGAAACCCTAAAACGAGTATTTGGTGTTCAGAATTTTTAACAGACAGGCTATGAGTGTATTTTATTAACCGAGCCAAGCTAGGTTTGGCAATAAGCTTGCAGTCGAAAAAGTGTTAACACACACGCACTTTTATCGCCTGCTTCGACTTATTGCTCAAACCAAATCGCTTGTCTCATAGCCTTTGAAATCGGCATGTGATTGAGCTGATACTCGGTAAATAAGCCAAGTTGCTGAAAAAATCTTAAAATGTGATGGATTTTTCCATCCACTTGGAACTTATTTACTCGTATCAAAGCGCTCAACACATAGCCTTTGGATTAAACGGCATCAATCGAGCTGCTATTCGGTAAATAAGTAACTATCCCCAAAAAGTGTTAAAAGTTACGCACTTTTTGTGACTAGTTAACCTTATTTACTCATAGCAAAGCGCTCGCTTGATAGCCTTTGGTAAAGGAGAGAGAGTATGCAGAGACGTGTGATTAATTTTTTATTTGTCCTTGCGGGGACGACTTTAGGTATTTCGTTGTTGCCCCTTGCTTGGACAGCAATTGGGCAGGAGAAGAGTATGTGGTTGAATAATAATGTAACTAACGGCTTGATTGGTGCAATTATTTTCTTTTTACTTTCTTTATTATTAGCCGGTTATATTTCAACAGCCATTACGAAAATCGAGAAGAAGCTAAGCGAGTTTAGTTTGATGTATCTTTTGTTTGGTACGGTGGGAACGATTTTAGGTTTAGTTTTAGGTGCGATTTTGGCTATTCCTTTTTATAATTGGGATATTCCTTTCTTAAAAGGTTTTATGCCGATTATTTTAATGGTTATTTTAGGCTATTTTGGTTTTCGAATTGGTACAAGTCGGATTGAGGAATGGAAGAAGCTATTTAGTATTAAGTCGAAGAAAGTTGAGCCTCAGGTTGAGCAGCAGATGCTAGAGCGTCGTGTAGAAGATCATTTCCATAAGTATAAAATTTTGGATACTAGTGTCATTATTGACGGGCGTATCTATGATATTACGAAATCAGGATTTTTAGAAGGTGTTATTTTAATTCCTAATTTTGTGCTATATGAATTGCAATATATTGCTGATTCAGGCGATAGCTTAAAACGTGTGCGTGGTCGTCGTGGATTAGATATTTTAAATGCCCTACAAAAAGAAGAGGGGATTGCGGTGGAGATGTACGACGGTGATTTTGAGGATATTTCAGAGGTGGACAGTAAGCTAATTAAGCTGGCCAAAATGCTAGATGGAATTATCGTTACTAATGATTATAATTTAAATAAGGTTTCCGAGTTTCAAAATGTGCCAGTGTTAAATATCAACGCTTTGGCGAATGCCGTAAAACCGGTCGTTATTCCGGGCGAAGATATGGAGGTCCTTGTGGTAAAAGCCGGAACCGAACGTCAGCAAGGGGTTGCTTATCTTGATGATGGAACGATGGTTGTAGTAGAGGACGGTCAACATTATATGAATGAACGCATTCAAGTGGTGGTTACTTCTGCTTTACAGACGGCTGCTGGTCGTATGATTTTTGCTAAACCAGCTCATTCTAGAAGAGGAATCGATAATAAAGAACACAAGGATGAGAAAAAAGAAGAGAAATAATTGATTTAGCGAGTATTAATGCTAGAGATAAATAAATGTATTGTAGGTGATGAAATGTTTGAATTGAAGGATTGTACTGTAGAGGATTCAAAAATTGCTGGATTGAAAATTATTCATTCTAAAACGGTGACAGATGATCGAGGGACTGTGCGTGAATTGTATCGTGGGAGTTTATATACGAGTTTTTTACCAAATACATTAGGTTCTTGGCAGCAAATTAATTTAACTAGAACTAAAAAGGGTGCAGTACGTGGTCTACATGGAGAGGCGATGGCTAAACTAGTCACGGTAGCGTTTGGCTCAGCTTTTGGTGTCTATGTAGATACACGTTTAGATAGTCCAACTAAAGGTGAAGTGGTAACAGTTGAGTTAAAGCCTGGCGTACAGGTTTTTGTTCCGCAAGGTGTTTGCAATGGATTTCAAGCTTTAGAGGATACTGAATATTTGTATTTCTTCGATAATGAGTGGCAAGCAGGAATGTCAGGAGTAGCTCTTACACCATTAGATCCAGCGTTAAATATTTCATGGCCAATCTCCATTGATATTAATAATCGAGAACAAATCTCTGAAAAAGACAGTCAAGCACCGACATTAAAAGAAGTAATCGGCTAGTTGCCTGTAAACAAGGAAGTGTATTAAAAGCTATTTTTCTCTAAAATAAAAGGCTCTTTGTCAAATTGGACTGATGAGTTTTACAAAAGGAATAGGCAGAGATAGACAGCTATTTGCTATCTCTGCTCTTTTTGTTATTTCGATTCAATTAAACCATTCATCAGAAATAGTCTTAATTTCATGTTCACAAATGATCGAAAACCATAACTAACCCGTTTTAAAGTTTTAATATGTGTATTCTTGGCTTCTATTTTTCCGTTAGAATAAGGATAAATCAGTGCATTTCTTATTCCTTCTTCATAGTTTATTAAGTTTTGTAACTTCTCTTTCAGTACTTCATCTAGTGTATCTGGTAACGTTTTTAATATCTCAAAAAATGTATCTGGATCTTTATTATCAAAAGCTTCTAATAAATCATGGACATACTGATAGCCTAATTTGAGTTTAGGAGAAAAAGCCAATAACCGGTCAACCATCATTTCTTCTGTTAAAAGTGGAAATTTAGGTTGGCGAAAACTGCGCCAGGATTTATATTCTGTAACATCTAAGTTTGCTCTTTTCTTTAGGATATAGCGCCAATTACTTTTTAATTTTGCAGCTTGGCTTCTTTTTTTCTCTTTGATTAATCCTTTCATTTCGCGTACGCGACAGTCATTGAGTGCTTGATTGATATGTTTGACAATATGAAAGCGATCAATGATTAATTGGGCATTAGGAAAGTGACTCGCAATCAATTGCATATAACTCGCGTTCATATCTGAAACTAAAAATTGTACGTCTTCCTTATTTTTGGCGTTTTGAAAATAGTTTTTCAAATAAGGTAATTTACGAGTGGGTAAAACATCCAACAATTTCCCTGTTTCACCATCTACACAAATAAAACTCATTTTATCTTCTAAAGAAGTATGTGAGCGGAATTCATCTACTAGTAAAACTTTCGGTAAGTATAACTGTTTTGCTTTAGGCAACTGAGGTTTAAATGAGCGCAAGACACGAATAACCGTAGAAATAGAAACCTGACATTGTTTAGCGATAAAAGTAAGCGACACTTTTTCTTTTAATAAATCCATCATTTTAAATCGCACCTGCTCAGAGATAGCATGATGGGGGCGAATAAAATAGCTTTGGGCAGTCCAATAGTGTCTACACTTTTTACATACATAGCGTTGCTTATTTAAATGCATGACCATTGGTAAGTGGTTGAAAGCTTCTAAGCGTACAGTGACTGTTTTCTTGCCGTTTTTGACTACAGCGAACTTTCCATCATCATCTATCACATTGGCACCACAACATTTACAAGGTGAAGGTTGAGGGGAAAGATTCGCTTTAATGACAAGAGTCATCTGATGGTTGATTTTCTCCTGAGTAATTTCAAGAATTGTTAAATTTGGGTCTATTAATCGTAACATTTTTTTGATAGAATGATTCATATAGCATACCGTCCTCTCTTGGGTTATTTGTGGTAATTTAATCATATCAGAGAACGGTATGTTTTTTTATACCTAAAATGAAAAATTGGACTGAAGAATCGATTTTGATTCATCAGTCCAATTTATTATAGAGCCAAATAAAAAAGAGAGAAGTAGCTTTTTTTCGCGTGAGTATTCGCGCGAAAAAGTTAAATCTATTATTGATATGCTTTGAAAATGTTGATATATCAATGTTTAATAAGAAAATATTCGCGTGAGTATTCGCGCGAAAAAGTTAAATCTACTATTGATATGCTTTGAAAATGTTGATATATCAATGTTTAATAAGAAAATATTCGCATGAGTATTCGCGTGAAAATAGCTTTAGATACTATGGATATTACATGAAATATTTATTTGGAAAGTTCTACTCTCTTTTTTGTATAAAAAATCTTGAGTGGTTTTGTTTCTTAATATATTTTGGATATAATATTGTTAAAATCGTGTTCACAGTGAGGAGGTAATTTAGTTGAATATTTTGCAACCAGAGGGAAGATATGTAGAGTATAAGGCTGCTAAGAATGATTTACCTAATGATTTGTGGGAAACATACAGTGCATTTGCAAATACTCAAGGTGGAAAAATTATTTTAGGTATTTCTGAAGTAAAAAAGAGAAAATATGAGGTTACGGGGGTAATTAATCCAGAAAAAAGAATTGATAAATTTTGGCAATTAGTGACTAATCCACAAAAAGTAAGCGTAAATTTACTAGATGAACAGGATATTCAAATTATTGATATAGAAGGAAAACAAGTAATAGAAATTAATGTTCCAGAGGCTAATTACTATCAAAAACCTATTTATATCAACGGACATAAGGAGATGGCATACAAACGAATAGGAGAAGAGGATAAGCAAGTTACAGATGAAGAATATAAGTACATGATTGTTAATTCTCATGATGGAATAGACAATGTAGTTTTAAAACATTTTGACATTGATGATTTAAATAAAAAAGATATATTGGCATATCGTTCGCTTTTAATTGAAGTGACGGGAGAAGAAAAGTATGCAGATATGAGTTTGCAGGAATTATTAATAAATCTTGGAGTGATGAAAAGAGATAGATTAGGGGACAAAAAAAGCTATGGTCTTACTTTAGGAGGATTATTGTTTTTTGGAAAATATAATTCTATTGTAGAATATTATCCCAATTTTCAACTAGATTATTTAAAAAAAGCAACATCTTTTGAAGCTGATTGGCAGGACAGAATTTCTATTGGCGATAAAGATTATCCGGATATGAATATATTCTCATTTTATATGAAAGTATTAGATAAGTTAATATTATCGGTTGAAAATAGATTCCATTTAAATGAAAAAATGGCAAGAGATTCGTATTATAACGATATTAGTAAAGCTATTAGAGAGGCTTTAACAAATTCGATTGTTCACGCTTACTATGGTTCAAGTGATACTATAAAAATAATAGATTATGATGATTATTGGGAATTCTATAATCCTGGAGACATGAAAGTTACTAAAGAAGAATTTATACATGGTGGGACATCAAGAGTGAGAAATAGTGTTATTTCTATTTTGTTTAGACGTATAGGTTTTGTTGAGAGAGCAGGATCTGGTGGGCCAAGAATATTTGATGCTGTAAGTAGACATAGATTGAAAATTCCTGAGATTTATTCAACAGATAAAGATACAACTATTCGCATTTGGAAATTTGAACCAATGAGTTATTATAAGACTCGATCATTAGAAGAGCAAAAGTTATTAAAAGAAATATTACAGAGTGGTTCAGTAACTAAATCTATGGCTTTAGTAGATTTAAAAATGACTGAACATGCCTACAGAACAGCAATAAATACTCTTTTAGAGGATCAAATTATTAAAAAGATTGGAAAAAGTAGAAATACAAAATATGTTATATCTTATTCAGAAGAAGGATATATTCAAAGTAGAAAGAAATGGTTGGTAGAGTATAATGACAGATTAAAGAATACATAAACAGGAAAGTATCAAATAATAGTCAGAATTTAATATTTTTAATATGAAACAATCATTTTAAATGTTCTTCGCTCGATATATTTTTGTATAGTTAGTGCTTGATTTAGTATTTTTTTCGCAAAGTTGAATGAATATTGTTATAAATTACTATTTGATTACCAAAAATTGAGTGGTAATAAATGAAGTAGAGAATATTAAGATTGAATTGCTTAGTATATTTATTTTTTATTACCTTGCAGAACTTTAATGTTTCACGTGAAACAGTTCTTTTGGTTATACAAATACACAGTTAGATCATTTCTCATTGTCAATCATTTGTAAAAATATAGCAGATGAATAATAATCATAAAAATTATCGAACTTAAAAATCGTATTTTCTATCTATAGTTTTTAGTTAACCTATGGAAAGGAAATGTCAAAGTCATTCACTTTTGTATATGAAATTCTCAGAAAGCCATGAACACGAACGCTGATTTTCATAATTTTCACTTTACTATTTTCATGTTTGGGGGTACAATTTTAGCTGTGTACCAAAATTGAATCGTAAGTATGAAGGCTTAGGTCGTTTTGGAAATTAGAAAGAAAAGGATGAACAGAATATGTCAAAAATACGCGTAAGATATGCGCCAAGTCCAACCGGGCATTTACATATCGGAAATGCTCGTACAGCGTTATTTAACTATCTGTATGCTCGTCATAATGGCGGCGACTTCATTATCCGTATTGAAGATACAGACTTAAAACGTAATATTGCGGATGGAGAAAAAAGCCAGTTAGAGAACCTAGATTGGTTAGGAATGAACTGGGATGAGTCAGCGCAAAAACCTGGAACAGTTGGCCCTTACCGTCAATCTGAGCGTAAAGAAATCTATCAACCTTTAATCGATCAATTATTAGCTAGCAATTTAGCTTATAAATGTTACTGTACAGAGGAAGAATTAGAAGCTGAACGTGAAGCGCAACGTGCCCGTGGAGAAATTCCTCGTTATGCTGGAACTTGTGCCCATTTAACCCCAGAGCAACAAGCTGAAAAAGAAGCACAAGGAATTAAGCCGGTGATTCGCTTCCGCGTACCAAAAAATCGTGAATATCGTTTTGATGATATCGTCAAGGGAGAAATCGTCTTTGAATCAGATAATGTTGGCGGTGATTTTGTTATTCAAAAACGCGATGGCATGCCTACTTATAACTTTGCCGTAGCAGTAGATGATCATATGATGGGGATTACTCATGTTTTACGTGGGGATGACCACATTGCCAATACGCCAAAACAATTGATGATTTATGAAGCATTTGGTTGGCAACCACCAAAATTTGGTCACATGACTTTAATTATCAATAGCGAAACTGGTAAAAAATTAAGTAAGCGTGACGAAACGATTCTACAATTTATCGAACAATATCGTGATTTAGGTTACCTACCAGAAGCGATGTTTAACTTTATCGCTTTACTTGGTTGGTCGCCAGTGGGTGAAGAAGAAATCTTTAGTCAAGAACAATTAATCGAAATGTTTGATCCAAATCGTTTAAGCAAGTCACCAGCTGCCTTTGATGCGAAGAAGCTAGAATGGATTAACAACCAATACATGAAGAAAATGGATCTTGACCGTTTAACGGAAATGTGTGTACCATTCTTACAAAAAGCTGGTCGCATTAAGGAAGAATTATCCGCTGATGATCTAGCTTGGGTGAAACAATTAGTGGCTTTATATCAACCACAAATGAGTTATGCAGCCCAAATCGTAGAAGTTTCTGAATTATTCTTTATCGAACATCCTGTTTTAGACGATGCGGCGAAGGAAGTACTTGCTGGCGAAACGGTGCCAACTGTTTTAGCAGCCTTCAAAGCTCAATTAGAAGCGATGGAAGAAGTTACTAGTGACAATGTTCGTGCAGCTATCAAGGCAGTACAAAAAGAAACCGGTGTTAAAGGTAAAAACCTATTTATGCCAATTCGAGTGGCTGTTTCTGGACAAATGCACGGTCCAGAATTACCAGACACGGTTGCACTACTAGGTAAAGAAAAAGCTTTAGCCCATTTACAACAAGTTTTATAAAATATAAACACAATGAACAGACGAAGTAATCAATAGCGTTTTTTAGAGAGATTGCGGTTGGTGTAAGCAATTATTCGCTGTGATGAAATGCACCTGGGAGTGGTTTTGGCGCAAGTCAAAAACGGAGAATAGACCGTTAGCTATTTAAGGCAGAGTATTTCTGTAAATAAAAGTGGAACCACGCCAAACAAGCGTCTTTTAACCCAGCAACGGTTAAAAGACGCTTTTTAATTACAGGATGAGAAGTAGCTTGCTCAGGCATGAGAAAATTTGAGGGTTACTCGTCGAATGAAAAACAACCTACTAGGCTTAGAGATTTTCAAGTCGGTAGGGCGAATTTTCCGAGGAGTTACTTGTTGAACACGGATTACCAAGTCTGTGAGCCAAATCGAGTAGCTAAAATTATTCGAAATGGCAGGACAGCCTAGGTCGTTTCACTGTTTATATTTTCATTTTAGACAGGATACAGATACATAGCATTACAAAAAATAGATAGAAAGAAGGGGTTATATGGGATGGATGAAAGAAGCAATTGCGGCTACCAAGCGAAATGATCCGGCAGCACGCACTACTTTAGAAATTGTCTTAACCTATCCAGGATTTCATGCGCTGTTTTGGCATCGTTGGTCACATTTTTTATATCGACATCGTCTCTTTTTATTCGCTCGGATTCAATCACAATTGACGCGCTTTTTTACCGGTATTGAAATCCATCCAGGAGCAGTCATTGGCAAAGGGGTATTTATTGATCACGGCATGGGTGTAGTCATTGGTGAGACGGCTGAAGTGGGGGATTATGTGACGTTATTTCATGGCGTAACGCTTGGTGGTACGGGTAAAGATACAGGAAAACGTCATCCGACAGTCAAAAATGGGGCCTTAATTGCTGCTCATGCCCAGATTTTAGGTCCAGTAGTAATTGGTGAAAACAGTAAAATTGGCGCTTCGTCAGTGGTATTACATGATATTCCGGATAATGCCACTGCTGTTGGAGCACCAGCCAAAGTCGTTCGATTAAATGGAAAGAAGGTAGCTCATGATTAAAATTTACAATACATTAACACGACAAAAAGAAACATTCAAACCTTTAGAAGCTGGCAAGGTGAAGATGTATGTCTGCGGTCCAACGGTTTATAATTATATTCATATTGGGAATGCGCGCAGCAGTATCGCTTTTGATACCATTCGTCGTTATTTTGAATATCGAGGTTATGAAGTCAATTATGTGTCAAACTTTACAGATGTGGATGATAAAATCATCAAAGCTGCTAAAGAGTTGCAGATTACCGCTCCTGAAGTGGCGCAACGTTTTATTGATGCATTTAAAGCAGATACCAAGGCACTCAATATCAAAGCAGCCACGTTAAATCCACGTGTAATGGATCATATTGAAGACATCATTGATTTTGTCCAAGTGTTAATTGATAAAGGGTATGCTTATGAATCTAATGGGGATGTTTATTACCGTACGCGCAAATTTAAGGATTACGGCAAACTAAGTGATCAATCTATTGACGAATTAGAAATTGGTGCAAGTCAGCGAACGGGTAGTGAACAAGCGCAAAAAGAAGATCCGTTAGACTTTGCTTTATGGAAAAAAGCCAAAGAGGGTGAAATTTCTTGGGCTTCACCATGGGGAGAGGGTCGTCCTGGTTGGCATATCGAGTGTTCAGTAATGGCAACGAAGCATCTTGGAGATACCATTGACATTCATGGTGGTGGCCAAGATTTGGAATTTCCGCACCATGAAAATGAAATTGCGCAAAGTGAAGCTAAGACGGGGCATCCTTTTGCTAATTATTGGATGCATAATGGTTTTGTAACGGTGGGGGAAACCCAGGAAAAAATGAGTAAGTCATTGGGTAATTTTGTGACAGTGCATGAGATCATTCGAGAAATCGATCCACAAGTGTTACGCTTCTTTATGGCGACGACACAATACCGTCGACCAATTTGTTACAGTGAAAAGACCTTATCTGAGGCCGAAAATAACTTACAAAAATTAAAAACAGCTTTAGATAATGCAGCATTTCGATTGGCGCAAGCACAAGCATCTTTAGCCGAGGATAGTCAGCATCTTGCTGAGTTAGCAAAATTAGAAGAACAATTTGTTGCAGAGATGGATGATGATTTTAATGCCGCTAACGGAATTACCGTGGCTTATGAGCTAGCTAAATGGTTAAATGTTTATAGTAATCAAGAAGTCGTTTCCCAAGTTGTTTTACAACAGGCGATGCAACAATTACAAGCGTGGTTAGCTGTTTTTGGTATTGAATTTAGTCAGGATTTATTAGATTCGGAGATTGAACAATTGATTGAAGAACGGAATCAAGCGAGAAAGAGTCGTAATTTTGCGCGCAGTGATGAAATTCGTGACTTGTTAAAGGAACAAGGAATCATTTTAGAAGATACTGCCCAAGGAACTCGATGGAGAAAAGCCTAATGAGAGATTTTGAACAGTTAAACGGCCTAGCTTTAGCTTATATGGGTGATGCGATTTATGAGGTTTATATTCGGGAATATCTTTTAAATCAGGGCAAGACCAGACCCAATCAATTGCACCATACGGCAACGAAATATGTCTCAGCCAAAGCACAGGCTAAGCTGATGCAAGCTTTATTAGATAATGAAATGTTAAATGAAAAAGAAATTGATTTTTATCGTCGAGGGCGGAATAGTAAAAGTCATACTAGTGCGAAGAATGCGGATATTTTAACCTATCGTATTTCTACGGGGTTTGAAGCTTTGATGGGTTATCTTTATTTAACGAAACAGCAAGTGCGAATGGAAGAGTTAATTAATTGGTGTATTGAAAGAATAGGAGGCGAAAAATGAGTAGGTCAGAAAAATTCATGAAAAAACGCAACAATCAGCCTAAAAAAGTAGAAAAAGCTGTGCGTAAGCCAAGTGAAAATCAAGGCTTAGCTAGCGATGAATTTGTTTTTGGGATGCATGCGACGATTGAAGCGATACAACAAGGGCGTGGAAATAAATTATTTATCCAAGATAGCTTAAAAGGAGAAAAAGTTCAACAGTTAAAAGACTTAGCTGCTGAACAACATTTACCCATCAAATGGGTGCCTAAAGCCAAGCTGGATAGTCTAAGCAATCAAGCGGTCCATCAAGGGGTTGTTTTGACGATTACGCCTTATGAGTATTTATCCTTAGAGCAGTTGTTAGCCAAAGCACCGGCGAATCCTTTCTTTTTAGTTTTGGATAGCTTAGAAGATCCACATAATTTTGGTTCGATTTTGCGTACAGCTGATGCGACTGGAGTGGATGGCGTAATTATTCCTAAGCATCGTGCGGTCGGCATTACGCCTATTGTCGTGAAAACTTCAACAGGGGCGGTCGAGCATGTGCCTATTGCACGAGTAACCAATCTTCAACAGACGCTTAGTCAATTAAAGGCACAAGGCTTTTGGATTTTTGGGACTGATATGCAAGGCGTGAATTATCGTCAGTGGAATGCGACAGGTTCAATTGCCTTAATTATCGGTAATGAAGGCAAAGGCATGGCGCAAGGCTTGAAAAAAGAAGTCGATCAAATGTTGACTATTCCAATGACTGGTCATGTGCAAAGCTTAAATGCGAGTGTCGCTGCGAGTCTATTGATGTATGAGGCGTTTTACCAAAGAGGGGCTCAATGATGAAAGAACAATTACTGATTGTTGATGGTTACAATATGATTGGTGCCTGGCCGGAATTAGCTATATTAAAGAAACAAGATAAATTAGAAGAAGCCAGAGAAGCGCTATTAAATCGTCTATCCAACTATGCCAAATACGAGGGCCTTCGTGTGATGGTCGTCTTTGATGCGCAGCTAGTTCCAGGGGTTACACAAAGCTATGCCAAGTATCAGTTACAAGTCATTTTTACGCAAGAAGGCGAAACGGCAGATAGTTATATTGAACGAGTCGCTGGTGAATTAAATACCCGTTTGACTCAAGTCACGGTTGCAACAAGTGATTTAGCCGAGCAATGGGTGGTCTTCTCGCAAGGTGCGCTAAGAACCTCGGCTCGTGAATTATACAAGTCAGTGCAAAAGGTCGAAAAACAAATCCATCAGCACCAAAAGGAAATTCATTTCACCCATTATCGCCGTAATTCACCGTGGAATGAAGATCAATTGGCAAAATTATCCCAAAAATTAGCGGAATTAAGTAAAAAAAAATTCTGAGTAAAAAAAATAAAACACTTTTATGAGAAAATTTCCTCCGACTTTGTGTTACGATAAGCGCGTAATTAACAAATAGGAGGTTTTTTTATGGGCATTTTTGAACAAGCACAAATGGGAGATAGTGAAGCATTTACGGAATTATTTGAGCAGTATCGGCCAGTTTTGCAGAAATATCAGCATCGATTTTTCTTGATCGGTTTTGCTAAAGAAGATGTTGAGCAAGAAGCACGGATTGTTTTTTATCAGGCATTAAAGCATTTTGATGAAAAACATGCTGCAGCATTTGGTAGTTTCTATAGTCGCGCATTGAGTAATCGTTTGATTAGCCTGATTCGCTATCAAGCAGCCTTTAAGCGCCAAACAGATTATCTATCAACAAGTTTAGAACGAATTTCAGAAGAACATCCGGAATATTTAACCTCGTTAACCTCTAATCAAACGCCAGAACAAGAAGTATTATTACAAGAGCTACTAGAAGAATTTACCCATTTTTTATCTGATTTTGAGTTACAAGTCTTTCAATTATTACAGCGCGGGCTAGCTTTAGAGCAAATTGCCCAACAATTGGCCGTTTCAACAAAAAAGTTCGAAGTGCGCAATCCAGATTGAGAAGTAAGTTAATTTGGCTGATGCACCATTAATTTTAAACAAAAAAATAAAATCGCTTACTTGATTAAAAGTATCAAATTATTTGAGATTCTTACTTGAAAATGAGAAATATCTGTGGTAAATTGATATTTTTATCTATTTATGTTATAATGGCGTTCGAGGTGAATGCGATGACAACAACCGTGGCAACAATTAAAAAAGAACTTGAAGGTCATATTGGCAGTGAGATTATGTTAGTTGCACAGACTGGTAGAAAACGTCAGACGGAGCGTAAGGGAATTTTAACCCAGACTTATCCTTCTGTGTTTGTAGTCGACTTGGATCCAAATGAAAATGCTTTTGAACGCGTGTCTTATAGTTACTCAGATGTATTAACCAAGACCGTGGAAATAGAGTTCTTATCAGAAGCCATCTAACGTAAGAAGTAGTTTTTAGCAACACCGAATGATAAGCGAATCATTGAAGGATTAAACCCTTCAAAAAGATATAAATTCGCACGAAAACCATTATTTGAGTAAAACTCATCTAATGGTTTTTTATTTAAAGTTGTGAAACGACTTGCTCAGCTACGAGAAAATTTGGCTGCTACTTGCTTTGTCGTATGAGAAGATAAAATTGTCAATTGAAGAATAGGAGAGAATGAGTGGATGGAATTTAAGATTCAATCTTTTGCTGATCTATCGGTTTATCAGTTACAGCAAATTTATCAATTACGTGTGGCGGTGTTTGTGGTTGAACAGGATTGTGCCTATCAAGAGGTGGATGAGATTGATGTCAATGCGCAACATGTGTGGCTTGAAGAAAAGGGTCAGATTTTGGCTTATTTGCGCCTTTATCAGTTAGCAGATGGTCTACATTTAGGCAGAGTTTTAGTTGCCCCAACTTATCGTAGCCATGGACTAGCTAAGCAGCTATTAACGCAGACGCTAGCTTATATTCGTCAGCAGAATATCCATACTAACCTACAAATCGCCGCTCAAAGTTACTTATTATCATTTTATCAATCTTTTGGCTTTCAAGAAGTTTCAACCCCTTATTTAGAAGATGGGATTGAGCATGTGGATATGTGTTTATCAATAGGATAATAAAAAGACCTAGCTTTGTACCGGCATAAAAAAGGCTAATTTTTTAGGTTACCGGACATTGCTAGGTCTTTTTTTATTTAATTATTTCGCTTGTTCTTTTAATAAGTCGCGAATTTCTGCTAAGTAGTCTTCAGCAGTTGGTTTTGGATCAGCAGCTTCCACAGCTTCTTCTTTCTTCTTACGAGCAGCTTTTGCTTTGTTAGCAGCTTTTACAATCATAAATAATACAAAACCAGTGATAATGAAAGTAATGATTGCACTGATAACTAGACTAAATTGGAAGGTTACCCCTTTAACTGGTGTCCAATCTAGAACTGATAATGCACCTTTAAGATCTTTTGTCCCAGTGATTAATGAAACGACTAAACCTACTAACGGAGTAATTAAGCCGTCAACGACATTTTTAACGATAGCTGTGAAGGCACCACCAATAACGATACCAACAGCTAGGTCTAATACGTCGCCTTTCATCATAAACTCTTTAAACTCTTTCAACATGTTTTTCATTCTCATCCCTCTTTCTTTAAAAATCTTTTTACTCTCCAATTATAAAAGAGTAAATTAAAGAAAATCAATCAATTAGCTTACAAAAACGTTTTCTATAATGATTTATTCAAAAATAATAAAATATCAGGATTTAGGCGCATTTAACAGAACTCTGACAAAACTATGTTATAATGAGAGTTAAACGATGGTAAGAATATAGGAGAAGTAGATTATGCGGCAATTACAAGAAGGTATTCAATTAACAGTTATTCCAACAACGAAATTTAAGACTATTCGGATTTTTATCCGATTTTCAACAGTACATACACGTTTACAGGCTGTCAGAAGAACCTTACTGACCAGTGTGTTAGAAACAAGCAGTCAAAAATATCCTTTGCAAACGGACTTGAGTAGTCAATTAGCTGAGCTTTATGGGGCTAGTTTTGGGATGAATGTCAGCAAAAAAGGAAATTTACACCAAGTAAATGTTACGATGAACTTGGTGAATGGGAAATATATCAATGATGAAAAAATTTTAGCGCAAGGGGTGGATTTCTTAAAGGAAGTCCTCTTTTATCCTAATCAACAGGCAGGGCTTTTTGATGAAGAAACCTTCAATTTAGAAAAGGAAAATTTGATTGACTATATTACCAGTGTACCTGAGGATAAACAGGCCTTTGCTTCTTTACAGCTACAAGAGCTTTATTTTGGTCAAGAGAGCAATCAAGGGGTACCGAGCTTTGGGTTGGTAGAAGATTTGCGGGCGACGAGCAATGAGGATTTAATGGCCACCTATCGTGAGTTATTGGCTAATGATATAGTGGATATTTTTGTTGTTGGTGATGTGGAAGAGCAGAGGGTTTATGATTTATTTGCACAATGGGACTTTCCAAAGACTAAGCGTCAAGTGCCAACGATGTTTTATACTCAAGAGCTTCAAGCAAAAGTGAAGGAGCGTACGGTCAAAGAGGCAGTCACGCAAGCTAAATTGAATCTAGGCTATCATACAGGGATTTATTATACGGATGAGAAGCGTTATGCGCTGACTGTTTTTAATGGTTTATTTGGTGGCTTCCCACATTCTAAGCTGTTTATGAATGTTCGTGAAAAGGAAAGCTTGGCTTATTATGCTTCAAGTAGCGTGGATACCTTTAGAGGTTATCTAACCGTTCAAACCGGTATTGAGACTAGCAATCGTCAACAGGTTTTACAATTGATTGAAGAGCAATTAACTAGCTTGGCTAATGGGGATTTTACCGATTTAGCTTTTGAACAAACGAAGGCGATGCTAAAAAATCAAATTTTACTATCCTTAGATAATGCGCAGGTGCTAATTGAGATGAAGTACTTACATCAATGGTTACCAGAAAGTGCGATGGATACACCCGCTTATATTGAAAAATTGATGCAGGTAAGTCGTGAGGATGTGCAAGCAATTGCCAAACAAATTCAATTACAAGCAATCTTTTTCTTGGCAACTGAGGGGGATATGAATGATTAAAAAAGAATATGCGCAAATTAATGAAACACTTTATACCGAGGTTTTACCCAATGGCTTAAAGGTCTATTTATTACCTAAGATGGGATTTCATAAAACCTATGGATTATTTACAACGAACTATGGCTCCATTGATAATTATTTTGGCTATGAAAATGAAGCGTTACACCAGGTTCCTGATGGGATTGCACATTTTTTAGAGCATAAAATGTTTGAAAAAGAAGAGGGCGATGTTTTTCAAATTTTTGGGCAACAGGGAGCTTCGGCTAATGCCTTTACGAGCTTTACTAGAACGAGCTATTTATTTTCAGCCACTGATCGCATCAAAGACAATTTAGTTACCTTACTTGATTTTGTTCAAGCGCCTTATTTTACTAAGGAAACAGTTGAAAAGGAAAAAGGGATTATTGGTCAAGAAATCCAAATGTATGATGATGATCCAAACTGGCGGCAATTTTTCGGCATGCTACGCAATTTATATCCAAATCATCCAGTAGGCATTGATATTGCTGGTACGGTAGAAAGTATTGCCGATATTACTGCTGAGGATTTGTATTTATGCTATCATACCTTTTATCATCCAAGTAATATGACTTTGTTTATTGTGGGCAATATCGATGTAGAAGAAGTGATGCAATGGGTTCGTGATAACCAAGCAGCCAAAACATTTGCTCCAATTCGCCCAATTGAACGGATTTTTCCAGAAGATAGCTATGATACAATCAAGCCTTATGATCAGCTAGCGATGCCGATTAGTCGTCCAAAGACGGTTCTGGGGATTAAAGGCTTGCAGCAAAAGCTACCAAGTGATGCAAAGGAAAAAATGATTTTCCGAAGTGCACTTCATCTATTGTTCCAAATGCTTTTGGGTAATACTTCAGCGAATTTTTTACGTTTGTATAATCAAGGCATTATTGACGATACATTTGGTTTTGAATTTAATTTAGATCGGGCCTTTCATTTTGCTGATTTTTCAACAGATACAGACGATCCAGCTACTTTTGAAAAAGAAATCCGAGCTATTTTATTGAATTATCGTCAAGATCCAGAAGTAAATGAAGCTAATTTAGCTCTATTGAAGAAAAAAACGTTAGGCAAATATTTCCAATCGCTCAATTCTCTAGAGCATATCGCTAATCAATTTACGCAAGATTTATTTGGCGAATATACTTTGTTTGATATGCCGGAAATTATTCAGTCATTAACATTAGCTGATTTATATCGGGCAGCAGAAGTATTTATTGTTCCTCAGGCCTTTAGTCGTTTCGATTTAATCCCACTAGTAACGGCTGAAAACGCAGAATAACGGCTAACTAATTCACCTCAAATCAGCAAGTTGAGGTGAATTTTCAATTACGGTCCTGAAAAAGTTTAATTTTTTGAAAATTGTTAAGAACTTTGCTTAAAAAATACAGGTTTTTTCAATATTTTATGTTATTCTTATAGAGCTGATAGTAAAATATTAAAGTGAATTATGTAAAAGACTGGGGTAGATGAACGAGTGGGTAACGAAACAATTATTGGTGCACAATTGCGAGAGGCCCGTTTAAATAAAAAAATATCTTTAGATGAGTTACAACAAAAAACTAAAATTCAAAAGCGCTATTTAGAGGCTTTGGAAACGGGTGATTTTGATCGCTTACCAGGAGATTATTATGTACGGACGTTTATTCGTCAATATGCACAAGCGGTTGGCTTAGATGGTAATCGTTTAGTTGCAGCCTTTGATGGTGATGAGGATCAAATTTTACCAGAATTACCAAAACGGGAAGCACCCGAAGAAATCCAAACAACTAGAACAGCAGTCCATGAGGAGACATTTAGTCGCAAACGTAAACAACGAGATATGGTGCCGATTATTGTTTTGGGTAGCATTGCGTTAGTGATTATTCTCATTGTGGGGTATACTACCTTACAAGATTATCGGTCAACTTCGATGATTGATCAATCGAAAATTGTTGTTGAAAACAGTAGTAGTACAAAATCAAAGTCTAGCTCAACTAGTAGCGAGGCGGCTTCTAGCACTTCAACTAGTTCAACTAGTAGCCAAACAAGTACTTCGTCGACAACTAGTGAAAATCAATTAGAAATGAATGTAACCCAAGTAAGTGCTGTTGAGACACAGGTTGCGGTGAATCAGGCTAAGGCACCGCTTGAGTTACAATTTAGTGGGGTAAATGGTCCTTGCTGGATTGGTGTGATGGTTGGTGGTAGCTATGTTTATCAATATACGATGCAAGCTGGTCAAAGCCAAAGCTACACTCTACCAGAAGGCACAACGCAAGCAACCATTGTCTTAGGGGCAAGCGATAATGTGAATATTCAGCTAAATAAAAAGGAATTAGCCTTTAAAAATGCAGCCTATACGGCAACTAAGAAAAATATTCAATTGACAATTTCCTATCAAAGTACATAATAAAAGAGAATGCTTTTAGATTAGGTAGATATTTGGAAGGAGAAGTGTAACTGTTGAATTTACCAAATAAGTTAACGGTACTAAGAATTTTTATGATTCCTATTTTCATCGTCTTGTTGGCAGTGCCGATGAATTTGGGTCAAATCCAAGTAGGAGATCAAAGTCTATTAATGACACATTTAATTGCAGCGATTGTCTTTGCTTTAGCTAGCTTTACTGATTGGCTAGATGGACAAATTGCTCGTGCACGTGGTTTGGTGACAAACTTCGGTAAGTTTGCTGATCCATTGGCCGACAAAATGTTAGTTATGACCGCTTTTATCATGCTTGTAGCTTTGGGAAAAGCGCCAGCTTGGGTGATTGCAATTATTGTTTGTCGCGAATTAGCAGTCACAGGTTTACGTCTATTGCTAGTGGAGCATGGAGAAGTGATGGCAGCTGCTTGGCCCGGAAAAATTAAAACTGCAACACAGATGATTGCAATTATTTTACTGCTATTAAATAATTTACCATTTAGCTTAATAAATGTACCACTTGATTTGATTATGCTTTATATCTGTTTAATTTTTACCGTGTATTCCGGTGCGGATTACTTTATTAAAAATAAAGATGTATTTAAAGGTTCAATGTAAAAAAATAAGTTCAGATTTATTCTGGACTTTTTTTCGTATCTAATTAGTGAAGGGGAAATCACGATGAATGCAGAAATTATTGCTGTAGGGACAGAAATACTAATTGGCCAAATTGTTAATTCAAATGCCACTTATTTGTCAGAACAGCTAGCTCAGCAAGGGATCAATGTGTATTACCATACGGCGGTTGGGGATAATGTCAAACGTTTGACAGATGTTTTGACTACGGCGAAACAACGTAGTGATTTAATCGTTCTTTGTGGTGGTTTGGGACCAACGCCGGATGATTTGACCAAACAAACGGTTGCTGAATTCGTCCATCAAGAGTTAGTTTATGACACACAAGGCTATCAGCGTTTAATGGATTATTTTGCGAATAGTAAGCGGCCGATGACTGAAAATAATCTATTACAAGCACTTGTTTTTAAGGATGGTGAAGGCATTCAAAATCCTAATGGTTTAGCAGTAGGGATTTACTATGAAGATAAGGTTAGCCATACCCATTATTTATTATTACCTGGTCCACCTCGTGAATTAAAGGCCATGTTTGCACAAGGCGTTATCCCACTTTTACAACGGTTTAATGATGAAAACGAACAATTTATTTCACGTGTGCTCCGTTTTTATGGCATTGGAGAATCACGCTTAGTTACAGAATTATCTGATTTAATTGAGCAACAAACCAACCCAACGATTGCCCCTTATGCCAAAACAAATGAGGTAACTTTGCGACTAACGGTAAAAACGAAAGATGAAGCAAGTGGCAACCATTTGTTAGATGAATTAGAAGCAAGGATTATGGCAAGAGTGGGTAGTTATTTTTATGGTTATGGCGATGATTATTCACTAGTGGAGGCGACTGTTGATACCCTAAAACAAGCACAGGTTACTTTAGCAGCGGCAGAGAGTCTGACTACCGGTTTGTTTCAGGCTACTCTAGGTGCTATTCCTGGAGCATCAGCTGTCTTTAAAGGAGGTTTTGTGACCTATTCACCAGCAATGAAGGCAAGCTTGCTGCAACTTGATGCTGACTGGCTAGCAGAGGTGGGTACCGTGAGTCAGGCTTGTGTTGAAATGATGGCGCAAAAAGCCAAACAAATCACACAGGCTGATTATGCGATTGCTTTTTCAGGTGTTGCTGGACCTGATTCATTAGAAAATCAACCTGTAGGGACTGTTTGGCTAGCTTTAGCCACTCCTAATGGGACAATTAGTAGTTGCCAAGTCTTTCCTCACGGTCGTAATGAGATTCGTCAAGCAGCTGTTATGTATGGGTTAAATATGGTTCGTCAAGCAGTATTAGCAGATCATTCAAGGGCTAAGTAAACAAAATGCGAATGTTTGTTCGCTTTTCCTTGCTTTTTTACCTTGAAACAGGTATGATTATGAATGTGAGTAATCGTTTAAACAAGCGATGAGGAGGATATAATATATGGCAGATGATCGTAAAGCAGCCTTAGATGCTGCATTAAAGAAAATAGAAAAGAATTTTGGTAAAGGTGCGATTATGAAGCTTGGGGAAAAAGCAGATCAACAGATTTCTACCATCCCAAGTGGTTCGTTAGCCTTAGATGTAGCCTTAGGTGTAGGTGGTTATCCAAGAGGTCGAATTATTGAGGTCTATGGTCCAGAAAGCTCTGGTAAAACCACAGTCGCCTTACATGCCATTGCTGAAGTACAAAAAAATGGTGGAACGGCTGCCTTTATTGATGCTGAGCATGCCCTAGATCCAGCTTATGCCAAAAAATTAGGTGTGAATATTGATGAGCTATTGCTTTCTCAGCCAGATACAGGTGAACAAGGTTTAGAGATTGCCGATGCATTAGTTTCAAGTGGTGCAGTGGATGTTATTGTCATCGACTCAGTAGCGGCTTTAGTTCCACGTGCTGAAATCGATGGTGAAATGGGTGATACGCATGTCGGCTTACAAGCACGTTTGATGTCGCAAGCTTTGCGTAAGTTATCTGGTTCTATTAATAAGACCAAGACAATTGCTATCTTTATCAACCAAATTCGTGAAAAGGTTGGGGTAATGTTTGGTAATCCGGAAACAACTCCTGGTGGTCGTGCATTGAAATTCTATGCGACGATTCGTTTGGAGGTCCGTCGTTCAGAGCAATTAAAATCAGGAACGGATATTATCGGTAACCGTACGAAAATTAAAGTAGTAAAAAATAAGGTTGCGCCACCATTTAAGACAGCAGAAATCGATATTATGTATGGTGAAGGTATTTCCCAAGAAGGTGAATTACTGGATATGGCTGTAGACGTAGATATTATCGACAAGAGTGGGGCTTGGTATTCATATAAAGGCGATCGAATTGGTCAAGGCCGAGAAAATGTGAAGAATTATATGAAGGAACACCCTGAAATGGTTGCAGAAGTTTCAGCGCTAGTTAGAAATGCTTATGGTATTGGCGATGTACCTAGCGAAACTATCGAAGCAACTGATGAATTTCAAGATACTTTAGATATCGAATAATGACAAACCATTGATTATATTATTGAGCCAACTAGGTAGAACATCTCCTGTTCTAATCTAGTTGGTTTTGTTATATAATGGGGAACTAAGTAAAGATGAGTAGTAGAATAGATGCTTTTTTAAGTTGACACTCTGCCATGCAAACATTAGAATAAAATTGTGTATATTACACATATGCAAGTAGGCATATTGATAATTTTATAAGTTAATAGTTTATCAGAAAACTACAGTGAAAAAAATAAGATAGTATGGAGGTGATTCAATGGGACTTTACATTCTCCTCGCTATCATCGGTGGGTTGATTGTCGGATTAGGTATTGGTATTTTTGTAGCTAACTCTCGCCATGCAAAAGAGATTTCAGATGCACAAAATTCTGCAATTGGTATTATTAATGCTGCTAATAAAGAAGCTGAAACCTTAAAAAAAGAAGCTTTATTAGAAGCTAAGGAAGAAAATCAAAAATATCGTTCGGAAATTGAAAGCGAGTTAAAAGAGAGCAGACTAGAATTAAAATCGCAAGAAAGTCGTTTATTACAACGCGAAAAGCTTTTAGATCGTAAAGATGATTCTTTAGAAAAACGTGAATACACTTTAGAGACAAAAGAAAATAAATTGACTGCGAAACAACAATTAATTGATGAGCGAGAAAAAGAAGTTGAAAAGTTAATTGAACAACAGCAAACTGAACTAGAAAGAATTGCTGAATTATCTAAAGAAGATGCCGCTCAAGTCATCATGAAACAAACTGAAGAAGAGTTAAGTCATGAGTTGACTTTAATGGTGAAGGAATCTGAACAACGTGCTAAAGAAGAAGCTGATCGTAAGGCGAAAAACTTATTATCATTAGCGATTCAACGTTGTGCGGCAGATCAAGTTTCTGAATCAACAGTATCGGTAGTCACTTTGCCAAATGATGAGATGAAAGGTCGCATTATTGGTCGTGAAGGCCGTAATATTCGTACATTAGAAACACTAACAGGGATTGATTTAATCATTGATGATACCCCTGAAGCAGTCGTGTTATCAGGTTTTGATCCAATTCGCCGAGAAATCGCGCGAATGACTTTGGAAAAATTAATTCAGGATGGTCGGATTCATCCAGCTCGCATTGAAGAAATGGTGGAAAAATCACGTAAAGAGATGGATGAGCGTGTCCGTGAATATGGTGAACAAGCAGCCTTTGAAGTAGGGGCACATACCTTACATCCAGATTTGATTAAGATTTTAGGCCGTCTACACTTTAGAACTAGTTATGGTCAAAATGTGTTAAACCATTCAATTGAAGTAGCCAAATTATCTGGTGTCTTGGCAGCTGAATTGGGTGAGGATATCCAATTAGCTAAAAGAGCAGGTTTACTTCATGATATTGGTAAAGCTTTAGACCATGAAATCGAAGGCTCTCACGTAGAAATCGGTGCCGAATTAGCTGCGAAGTATCGTGAGCATAAGGTGGTTATCAATGCAATTGCTTCCCACCACGGGGATACAGAAGCAACTTCAATTATTTCTGTATTAGTAGCTGCTGCCGATGCCTTATCTGCTGCTCGTCCAGGTGCGCGTAGTGAATCGCTAGAAAACTACATTCGTCGACTAGAAAATCTAGAAAATATCTCGAATAGCTTTGATGGGGTAGATTCTAGCTTTGCTGTTCAAGCCGGTCGCGAAGTTCGTGTCATGGTTAAACCAGAAGAAATTTCTGATTTAGAGGCGGTTCGTTTGGTTCGTGATATCCGTAAGAAGATTGAAGATGAGCTAGATTATCCAGGGCATATTAAAGTAACGGTTATTCGTGAAACACGTGCTGTTGATTATGCGAAATAACAAAAAAGAATAAAGTACCAATCTCCTCAAGATTAGCCGTGAAGTTAATTTTGAGGAGATTATTTTTGCTTCATTGCATCTTTTCTGACATTATTGGCTAGGTATAGTGTAAGCAAAGTGTTCACGAATATCATTGTAAAAACTGATAAGGTACTGAATATCATTCACAAATAAAATGGCCATCAACTTGTTTTTGTAGATTTTCAGACTATACTATAAGTGTAATCAGTTACAGAGGATGTTTGACTAAAAGAGGCGATAAAGATGAAAAATAATTATAATCATCGAAGCAATAAACAGCTACAAAAGATGCAGCCAAATCTTAAAAATAAAAAGTATCAGTGTTATAGTAGAGTTATTTTAGGGCTGATGATTGGGCTGACGGGAATAACGATTGGTCTCAGTCATTATCCGAATACGCAAGAAGTGATTGGCCTGATTGGTTTGTTCATGACAGTCCTTCTCTTTAGCTTACTACATTTTTCTTTTAGGATTCTAAAAGAGTATTATGTCGGCGTGATTGATGAACAGGGGCCACTTTTTGTTCCTAGAGTGTATGGGATAGGCTTTACGATTAATCCCTATCATAAAATCGGTCGAATAATCTGGCAAGCTTTAACGCTAATGAGTGTTGTTTTGTTTATCTGGATGTTGATAGATGTTCTATTTTAAGAAAAAAAAAAAGAGCGTGTACGCAATTGGCGTACACGTCTTTTTTAGCGTTGTTGTAATTCTTTAGCGGTAATCTCTGTGAAACTATGAATGATTTGGTCTGCACCATCTAAAGGTTCACCTACGGATACGCCGATAGCATACATTCCAGCCGCCTTTATTCCTTGAATACCAGCCTGCGCATCTTCGAAACCGATTGCGTCAGATGGCTGTACTTGAATGAGTTGACAGGCTTTGATGAAAATTTCAGGGTCTGGTTTTCCTTTGCTTAGAGTATTAGGATCAACAATTGCCTGGAAGTCTTCTTTTACGCCAAGTTTTTCTAAGATAAAAGGGGCGTTTTTAGAAGCTGAAGCAATGGCACATGGGATATTTAAGGCTTTTGCTTGATCTAAAAATGCTTTTACACCAGGCAATAAATCGTTTGGCGTTAAACTTTGTAATAATTCAACATAATGGGTATTTTTCTTTTCGGCTAAGGCTTGTTTTTCTTGTTCAGTGAATTTCTCAGCTTGGTGACCAAATGCTAAAATTCGCTCTAAAGATTCCATACGACTAATCCCTTTTAATTGCTCGTTAAAGGCTAAATCAATCGTAATACCTAACTCCTCAGCCAAAGCTTGCCAAGCAATAAAATGATATTTGGCAGTATCGGTAATCACACCATCTAAATCAAAAACAAATCCTTTTTTCATTAAGAACAACTCCTTTTATTTTAGAGGCTATGAGACAGCTCGCTCAGGCACGAGCAAATAAGCTTCAAAGGGATGGAACAGTCCGCTACTTTTAAGACTTTTACAGCACTTTGACTTATTTGTCGAGTGACTAGCTGGTTCATGCGGTTTACTTTAGAGGCTATGTGTTGAGCGCTTTGATACGAGTAAATAAGTTCCAAGTGGATGGAAAAATCCACCATATTTGAGATTTTTTCAGCAACTTGGCTTATTTATCGAGTATCAGCTCAACAACATGCCGTTTACTTCAGAGGCTATGAGACAAGCGCCTTGGTTTGAGCAAAAGTTTAAGCAGGCGATAAAAGTGCGTGTATGTTAACACTTTTTCGATTGCAAGCTTATTGCCGAAAACCAGCTTGACTCATGCTGATTATAGAGGCTATCAAACGAGCGCTTTGCTATGAGTAAATAAGGTTAACTAGTCACAAAAAGTGCGTAACTTTTAACACTTTTTGGGGGTAGTTACTTAATTTACCGAATAGCAGCTCGATTGATGCCGTGGTATCTATTTGTTTGATACTTATAGTATAGCAACCGGTTGCGTTAAAGTCAAAAGAATTTTTGATAGCAGCGCTTTATCTTAGAAAGAAAATTTTTCATGCTAAGATCAATCAATTAGTGGACCTAGCGCTTTTTTGACTGTCAGTTTCTGTGCTATACAAGAAAGTTGGAGATATGGTAAAATAATTGAGATAATGTCTATGATTATAGGTGAAAGCATGGAAATTTATGAAAAAGCACCGGCCAAGATTAATTTAGGCTTGGATATTTTATATAAACGCCCTGATCAGTATCATGAATTAAAAATGGTGATGGCAAGTATTGATTTGGCGGATCATTTAAAATTTGAAACTTTACCCACAGACGAAATTATTGTTGAGACCAACAAAGCTTTTTTACCAGTAGATAAACGAAATAATGTTTATCAAGCGGCTGAATTATTAAAGCAGCGCTATCATATTAAAAAGGGCATTAAAATTTCGATTGAAAAAAATATTCCAGTAGCAGCGGGCTTAGGTGGAGGAAGTAGTGACTGTGCAGCAGCACTGAGAGGATTAAACCGCTTGTGGCAATTGGACTTGTCGCTGGGTGAGCTAGTTGATTTAGGAATGCAAGTAGGCACAGATGTTCCCTATTGTTTATATGGAACGACCTCAGCTGTTTTTGGTAAGGGCGAGATTGTCCAGCCTATTGAGTCGATGCCGCAGTGCTGGGTGGTTTTAGTAAAGCCTAAAATCAGTGTCTCAACGCGGAAGATTTTTCAATTGGTGGATGTAGCCCAATTATTTCATCCAGATATTGATGAATTGATTGCTGCGATTCAAGCGAAGGATTATCTGCAAATGCAAAAGCATATGGGCAATAGCTTGGAGCAGGTAACGATTGACAAATATCCGATTGTTGCCAAGGTAAAAGATAAAATGCTGCAATTTGGTGCGGATGTGGCTTTGATGAGTGGCAGTGGTCCGACAGTTTTTGCACTATGTCAGAAATACTCACGAGCACAGCGAATTTATAATGCGTTAAAGGGTTTTTGTGAGGAGGTTTATTTAGTCCGTACCTTACCTTAGAAAAATGAAAAAAATGATTGAAGGTCTGCAAATTTTTGGAGACCTTTTTGCGTAGTTAAATGATGAAAGATAAGCTGAGGGGATTTGCTTCATTGCGTTCAAGCTTTTTTCATTATAATTATTTTGTGCTATACTAACGCTAATGAAACAAGTAAGAAGGTGCAGATATGTCAGAAACTAAACAATTACCTTTAAGAAATGAAGTCGCAGAGGAGTTGACCTGGGATCTTAGCGTGATTTTTGCCGATGAAGCTGCTTTTGAAGCGGCGATTGCTAAGCTACAAGCCGATCTAGCGAAGGTTGATCAATATAAGGGAACCTTAAAAGAAGGTGCACAGGCCTTTTTAGCGGCTTTAGAATATCAACTGGCTATTGGTCGTCAGCTAGAGACGATTTATGTCTATACGCATTTGCGTAATGATCAAGATACCACCAATGCTAAGGATCAAGCCTTATATGCCCGCGCAACTAGTCTATGGGCACAAGCTGGGGAAGCAATTGCCTGGTTTGAACCAGAAGTGTTGTCTTTGGCTGATGAAGTGATTTGGCAATATTTTGATGCAGAGCCAGCCTTAGCGCAATATCGTCATTATGTGCAACAAATTGTTGATAATCGTGCACATATTTTACCCGCAGAGCAAGAGGCTTTATTGGCCGCAGCTGGGGAAATCTTTGGTTCAGCAGCAAATACTTTTTCCATTTTAAATAATGCTGATTTAGAATTTCCTGTGATAGAAGATGAGCAAGGAGAAAAAATTCAATTATCTCATGGTGTCTACGGGCAATTACTAGAAAGCACTGATCGCCGTGTACGTAAAGCAGCTTTTGAAGGCTTATATAAAGTCTATCAACAATTTGCTCGCACGTTTGCTTCTACGCTTAGTGCTAATGTGAAACGTCACAATTATTCAGCCAAGGTACGTCACTTTGCATCGGCTCGTCAAGCAGCTTTAAGCGGAAATCATATTCCTGAAAGTGTACATGATACGCTAGTGGAGGTGGTAAATAAGCATTTGCCATTGTTACATCGTTATATGGAATTAAGAAAACGTCTATTGAAGGTAGATGAATTACATATGTATGATGTTTATACACCGCTTTTAGGGGAAAGCTCATTGAAATATACCTATGAACAGGCCACTCAAGAAGCCTTTAAAGCGTTAGCACCAATGGGGGAAGAATACCTAGCTGTGGTTAAGGAAGCCTTTGAAAATCGTTGGATCGACGTAGTGGAAAATAAAGGCAAAAGAAGTGGGGCTTATTCTTCAGGGGCTTATGATACTTATCCATATATTCTGTTGAATTGGCACGATACACTAGATCAATTATTTACCTTAGTTCATGAAATGGGACATTCTGTTCATAGCTACTTTACACGTAAGTATCAGCCTTATGTTTATGGTGATTACTCTATTTTCTTGGCGGAAATTGCTTCCACGACCAATGAGAATTTGTTGACTGAGTATTTATTACAGACGCAAAAAGATCCAAAGGTAAGAGCGTATATTCTCAATCATTATTTAGATGGCTTTAAGGGGACCGTTTTCCGACAAACCCAATTTGCAGAATTTGAGCATTTTATGCATGAAGAAGATGCAAAGGGCACGCCATTGACTGCGGAATTTTTAAATGAGCATTATGGAAAGCTCAATCAAAAATATTATGGTTCGGCAATTAGTGAGGATGAACAGATTCGCTATGAATGGTCCCGTATTCCGCACTTTTATTACAATTATTATGTTTATCAATATGCAACTGGTTTTAGTGCGGCCTCTGCTTTGGCTGCGAAGATCTTATCGGATGATCCTCAAGCGTTAACGAACTATCTAGCTTACCTTAAAGCCGGAAGTAGCGATTATCCAATTGAGGTGATGAAAAAAGCTGGTGTAGATATGACGAAACCAGACTATTTAGAAGAAGCAATGCGTGTTTTTGAACAACGTCTTGATGAACTAGAAGCCCTAGTTAAGGAATTGGAAGTATAGTTATAGATAAAAGGAAAGAGGCAACGATTTCGTTGCCTCTTTTTAAGGAGTTAAAAATGAAAAAGTGTTTATATAGGGTTGTTTATTGGGATACTTATAATATAAAGGGTAAATTTGAAGTTTTTTTGAACAAAAAGTTAGAATTCTGTAAATGATTTTTTAAGTTGTAGAAAAAAATAAAGTAATATTGCTTGACGCACTTTCGATAGTTTGATACATTAGGGAATGCTAAATAAATCGTAATATTACGATTTACATTCCGATTTATCAGGAGGTTTTTTTGTGAAAAAAACAGCTTTAGGTTTACTTTTTTTAATCAGTCTCTTCTTTTTAGGTGCCTGTTCTGCTGCTAGTCAGCAATCAAAAGATAATCAGGTGAAGGTAATGACGACTTTTTATCCAATGTATGCTTTTACTAAGGCAGTTGTCGGTGATAGCGGCCAAGTAGATTTATTAATTCCAGCTGGCACTGAGGCGCATGATTATGAACCAAGCGCCAAGGATTTAGCGAAGATTAGTGAAGCGGGGATGCTGGTTTATAATAGCAATTATTTTGAAACCTGGATTAAAGATGTGAAGAAAAATGCCAAGGATACCCAAACAACCTTTGTTCAAGCGAGCCAAGGCATTCAATTATTAGATAGTGCGCAAGAACATGAAGATGAGGCGGATGAAGAGGAACATGCGCATGCGAAAGTGGATCCACATGTTTGGTTAGATCCAGTTTTAGCACAAGAAGAGGTTAAAACCATTCGCGATGCCTTGATTAAAAAGTATCCAAAGTATAAAGCAACTTTTACTAAGAATGCTAGTGCTTATCTCGCTAAGCTTGCTGAGTTAAATCAACAATATGTTGATGCGACTAAAACGGCTACGAATAAAACATTTGTCACCCAACATGCGGCTTTTGGCTATCTGGCACATCAGTATGGGCTCACTCAAGTGGCTATTTCTGGCATTTCACCTGATGAAGAGCCTAGTCCAAGTCGTTTAGCTAGTTTAAAAACATTTGTGGATGAACATCAAGTGAAGGTCATTTATTTTGAAGAAAATGCTTCTTCAAAGGTTGCCCAAACCTTAGCAAAAGAAACAGGCGTAAAATTAGCTGTTTTAAATCCTTTAGAGGGCTTGACCAAAAAACAAATGCAAGCAGGAGAAGATTATCTTTCGGTGATGACAGAGAATTTACAAGCGTTAAAAGAAAGTATTCAATAAATTATATTTGACGAAAAGAAAAGTGGAGGAGTTATGGCGCGCTATATTGAAGTCGAAAACTTGAGCTTTTATTATGATGAAGAGCCGGTTTTAAGTGGCATTAATTATTATGTGGATGCGGGCGAATTTGTTACCTTGACTGGTGAAAATGGAGCCGCAAAATCTACGCTAGTTAAGGCAACCTTAGGCTTACTAAAGCCTATGTCAGGAAAAATTACGATTGCTAAAGAAAATATCGAAGGTAAAAAGTTAAGTGTCGGCTACATCCCTCAACAGATTGCTTCCTTTAATGTTGGCTTTCCAAGTACGGTCTTAGAATTGGTGCAATCTGGCCGTTATCCTAAAGATCGTTGGTTTAAACGCTTGACTAGCCGCGATCATGAGCATGTTAAAAAGGCGTTAGATGCTGTGGGCATGTGGGAGATGCGTAATAAGCGAATTGGTGAGCTTTCTGGCGGACAAAAGCAGCGTATTAGTTTAGCACGTATTTTTGCGACTGATCCAGATTTATTCATTTTAGATGAACCAACTACTGGTATGGACGAGCAATCTCGTAAGGATTTTTACCGTTTATTACGGCATAGTGCGCACCAACACCAAAAAGCGATTTTGATGATTACGCATGATCATGAAGAAATCAAGCATTATGCTGATCGGCAAATTCGTCTTGTGCGAAAGGAGGATTCACCATGGCGTTGCTTTCATATGAATTCATGAGACGCGCATTTTTAGCCGCGATTTTTATTTCAGGAATTGCACCGATGTTAGGGGTCTTTTTGGTCTTACGTAGACAATCATTAATGGCGGATACCTTATCGCACGTCTCATTAGCTGGGGTGGCTTTAGGCTTTTTCTTACAATTCAATCCTAGCCTAACCACCCTAGTCATCGTTATTTTAGCGGCCATTGTTTTAGAATATCTACGTACGATGTTTCATAGCTATTCCGAGGTTTCGATTGCGATTTTAATGTCTGGTGGTTTAGCCTTGGCCTTAGTATTGATGAAGCTTAGTGGGGGAAATTCTGCTGCAAGTATCCAATCTTATTTATTCGGTTCAATTGTGACCATTACCAATGAGCAGGTTTGGTTCTTAGGAATTTTATTTATCGTAACGTTTTTTGCCTTTTTACGCTTTAAGCGGCCGATGTATATTCTAACCTTTGATGAAGCAACCGCTCATGTCGATGGCCTGCCTGTGCGTTTAATGTCGATGTGCTTTAATATTTTAACTGGTGTGGCGATTGCGATTATGATACCAATTGCTGGTGCGTTGTTAATTTCAGCGATTATGGTCTTACCTGCTGCGATTAGCTTACGCGTTGGTCGTGGATTTACGATGGTGATTTATCTAAGCATGTTCATTGGTTTAATCGGCATGCTCACTGGTTTAACTAGCTCATTTTATCTAGATACGCCACCGGGTGCGACCATTACCTTGGTATTTATTGCACTTTTCTTAGTAGTGAACATCATTAAATTTTTCTGGATTCGCCTCAATCGCCAAAAGCAAATTCGCTCCTAGTATGTTCATGGTGATTGTTTGATTGGCTTATGAAAGTTAGTAAAAATCCAGCTATTTTTCCCAAAAAACCATTTGTCTATTAGATTCGACCGTCTATCTGTAAACGGTCGAATTTTTTTATTTTATTGTCTATAATTAGGTTGAAAGGAGGGGATGGCAGATGAAGTACGAACTCTTAATTGATGCAACGTACCTTGAGCCAAAAGTCATTATTTATAGTGCTGAGCTTAGTACAGAGGTCACGAGGTTAGTGCAATTTTTAAATCAACAGGATCAGCCTTTATTAACTGGTCGCTTGCATCATCAACTCGTTATTTTAGACATTGCTGATATCGTTCATCTCTATGCCTTAGATAAAAAAGTTTATGCTGCTACGTTAACTGCCAATTATGAATTAAATATTCGTTTGTATGAGGCTGAAAATTATCTGAATGCCCCACAATTTGTCCGTATTTCTAGATCTGAAATCATTAATTTAAAGCAAGTGCAATATTTTGATGTGCATTTTAATGGAACGATTTTGGTTCAGTTGAAAAATGGTGTTACCACTTATGTTTCTAGAAGATATTTAGGAAAATTAAAACAAATTTTAGGAAGGTGAGAATCATGCAAACAAAGAAAAAGTGGTTGGTAACGAGTTTGTTAGGCTTTCCATTGGGGATGGCTATTAGTCAGAGCATTAGTATCATTATCAGTCTGGTTTCCACATATTTTTCAGGCAAAGTTCAGTATTTGGCAGTTCCTCCTAGTTTAGCACAGTCCCTTGATGGCGAATTATGGGCTGTATGCTGGCAAACTTTTTGGGCTGGGATGCTAGGTGCTTTATTTATGGCTTGTCGCGTGATTTGGGACAAGGAAGAGTGGTCGCTGTTAAAGAGAAGTTTGCTTTATTATTTAATTACAGTTAGTGCTACTTTACTGGTTGCACATCTCAATCAATGGGTAGTGTTCCATTTAGTCAGCTATGTTGTATTTTTATTCATCTACACAGTTATTTTCATGCTTATTTGGGTCATCACGTATCTAAGAAGCTATTTTTTAATGAAACGCTGGAATCAAAAGTTATCAAAATTATAATCGATGAATAGGTATGTTAGTGTTGATATCTCTACAAGGTGTTAAATAGAAAAGTAGTCTCTATAAAGCATTCAATTTCTTACTAATAGCGGTTGAATGCTTTTTTGGTGTGAATTTGATGAAGAATGTTCAGTAATTTTTAATGAATAAACGAAAGATTCTCGGTAAAATGGCAGATGGTAGGGTAATTTTACGAACATTTAATGGTTATATTAGAAAAACATCTAGAAAAATTCGGATTTTTTGATTATAATGAAAGAAATGAGCAAAAAAGGAGCGGAATTGAATGAAGATTCGTCGTAGTGAGCGGTTAATTGATATGACCAATTATTTATTGTCACATCCACATGAATTAATTTCATTAAGTGTATTTGCTAAACGCTATGACTCAGCTAAATCGTCTATTAGTGAGGATTTAGGTATTGTCAAAAAGACTTTTAAAGAGCGTGGGATTGGGATTTTAGAGACCTTACCGGGAGCTGCTGGTGGGGTGGTGTTTGTGCCTGTAATGGAACAAGATGAAGCGTATCAATATATTAACCAGTTAGCTGAACGTTTATCTGAACAAGATCGTCTATTACCAGGTGGATATGTCTATTTATCTGACTTGTTGGGGGAACCAGAATTACTTAGACAAGTTGGTCGAATTATCGCTTCTAAATATTTAGATAAAGAAATTGATGCGGTGATGACAGTGGCTACAAAAGGTGTGCCGATTGCCCAGGCTGTTTCTTATTATTTAAATGTACCTTTTGTTATTGTTCGTCGAGATTCAAAAATTACAGAAGGCTCGACAGTCAGCGTGAATTATGTTTCTGGATCTTCAGAACGAATTGAAAAAATGGAATTATCCAAGCGTAGCCTACGTCGTGGATCAAAAGTGTTAGTGGTGGATGATTTTATGAAAGGCGGCGGCACGGTTAATGGGATGAAGAGCCTGATTGAAGAATTTGAAGCAGAGCTCGTTGGTATTACTGTTTTTGCTGAAGGTAATTTTAAAGGCAAACGTGTCATTGACGAATATAGTTCATTGTTATATGTTAAAGATGTGAATACACAGACAAAGACCATTTCAGTTGTACCGGGAAATTATTTTAAAGATTATCAAGTACCTGAGAATGAATAAAGAATAAGGAGGCTATTTCGTGAGCAATCGATATGCAGTGATTCTTGCTGCGGGCAAGGGAACACGAATGAAATCAAAATTATATAAGGTTTTACATCCGGTTTGTGGAAAGGCAATGGTTGACCATGTATTAACACAAGTTGAGGCAATGAAGCCAACGCAAATTATTACCATTGTTGGTCATGGCGCTGAGCTAGTCAAAGAACGTCTAGGTAGCCGTAGTGATTATGCCCTACAAGCAGAGCAATTGGGAACGGGTCATGCGGTTTTACAAGCGAAGGATTTGTTGGCCAATCAATCAGGAACAACGGTGGTGCTTAGTGGGGATACTCCACTATTAACCAGTGCCACGCTTGAGCAGTTGTTTGCCTTTCATGAGGAAAAACAAGCGGCGGTTACTGTTTTAACTGCCCAAGCAAACGATCCAACTGGCTATGGTCGAATCATTCGCGATGAGCAAGGCAATGTAATGAAGATTGTTGAACAAAAGGATGCAACTAGTCAAGAGGCTGCCGTGAAAGAGATTAATACGGGGACCTATTGTTTTGATAATGCCTTATTATTTGATGCACTAGGTCAGATTACAACAGATAATGCACAAGGCGAGTATTATCTAACTGATGTTTTAGAGATTTTACAAAAAGCGGGTCATACCGTAACAGCTTATCAAATGGCTGATTTTGATGAATCGCTAGGAGTTAATGATCGTGTTGCCCTAGCACAAGCCAATCAATTGATGCAGGCTAGAATTAACCGTAAGCATATGCTAAATGGGGTGAGCTTTATGGATGCTGCTAGCACCTATATTGAAGCAGATGTAGAGATTGGTTCTGATACTGTCATCGAAGCGGGTGTTGTGTTAAGAGGAAAGACAAAAATTGGTGAAGATTGCTATATCACTGCTCATTCTGAGATTGTGGATAGTGTGATTGAAGATCATGTGACGATTAAACAATCGGTGGTTGAAGAAAGTATTGTACGTAAATTTGCTGATGTTGGTCCATTTGCTCATTTACGTCCGCAAGCAGATATCGGTGAAAAAGTGCATATCGGTAATTTTGTAGAAGTGAAGAAAGCTAGCATTGGTGAAGGAACAAAGGTCGGTCATTTAACTTATGTTGGTGACGCTACTTTAGGTAAAGAAATCAATGTTGGTTGTGGGACTGTTTTTGTGAATTATGACGGTAAAAACAAACATCATACCGTTATTGGCGATCACAGCTTTATTGGTTCAGGCACGAATATTGTTGCGCCAGTTACGATGGCACCAAATAGTGCAACAGCTGCGGGTTCAACAATCACCGAGGATATTTCCGAACATACCTTAGCAATTGCTCGTGCAAGACAGGTGAATAAGCTGGATTTGGCAAAAAAAATCCCTTATTTTGAATAAGTAACCCGAAAAAACTTGATTTATTGTTCAAAAATGACTACTATTTTATGTGGAAGTGTATATCACAAATAGTAGTCATTCTGTTTGTAAAAAAGAAAGTGGAGGTTCTCATGTCAAACCAATATTCTGATCCAAGGTTAAAAATTTTTGCTTTAAATTCTAACCGTCCGCTAGCGGAAAAAATTGCCAAAGCTGTTGGTGTAGAGCTAGGAAAATGTACTGTGAAGCAATTTAGTGATGGGGAAATTCAAGTAAACATTGAAGAAAGTATCCGTGGAGCACACGTATATGTGGTGCAATCAACAAGTTCACCTGTTAATGATAACTTAATGGAATTATTAATTATGATTGATGCTTTAAAACGTGCGAGTGCCAAAACAATTAATGTGGTGATGCCGTATTATGGTTATGCTCGTCAAGATCGTAAAGCTCGTTCACGTGAACCAATTACTGCTAAATTAGTCGCAAACATGTTACAAACTGCCGGTGCAACTCGGATGGTTACGCTAGATTTACATGCGGCACAAATCCAAGGATTCTTTGATATTCCAGTGGATCATTTGATGGGAGCACCATTGATTGCTAATTATTTCTTGGAAAACAATATTAAAGGCGATGATGTGGTCGTTGTTTCTCCAGACCATGGTGGCGTGACCCGTGCACGTAAGTTAGCCGAATTTTTAAAATCACCAATTGCTATTATCGACAAACGTCGTCCGAGAGCGAATGTAGCAGAAGTAATGAATATTATTGGGCACGTAGATGGTAAAGTTTGTGTGTTAATTGATGATATGATTGATACAGCAGGGACCATTACCCTAGCTGCCAATGCTTTAAAAGAAGCTGGTGCTAAGAGCGTTTATGCTTCATGTACTCATCCAGTTTTATCTGGTCCAGCTTTACAAAGAATTCAGGATTCTGCAATTGAACGTTTAGTGGTGACTGATTCCATTAATTTACCACAAGAGCGTAAAATCGATAAAATTGATGAGATTAGTGTGGGTGAGTTGGTCGCAGAAGCAATCAAGCGAATTCATGAGAACAAACCAGTTAGTCCATTATTTGAAAGTAAACAACCTTTATCATAATAATTATGTAAAGCAGGAGTCTTTGAAGGCTCCTGTTTTTTTTTATGAAAGGTAAGCTAATAAATTTTCTTGAGCTGAAAGCTTGCAAATTTGTTAAAGTATGCTATGCTTAGGTCGTAAAAATTAAATAGAATCTACTCACAAAGGGGAGCCATTTGGCTGAGATTGAGGTAACTCTAAACCCTTCGTACCTGTTTCGGTTATGCGATCGTAGGAATTGTGACGAGTAGAAGTGTTCGATTATTCCACTTCTCCTTTGTGAATTGTGAAGATTCTAAAGGAGGAGTTTTTTGATGAATAAGAAAACAGAAATTCTATTGGAAGGCACGTTGATGGCAGCATTAGCAATGGCGTTACATTTTGTACCGTTAAATATCGGTAGTAGCTTTACCATTTCTTTAGGGCAAATTCCTATGACGATTTTTGCTTTGCGTAGAGGATTAAAGCCAGCGTTATTTGCTTGTTTTTTATGGGGAATGTTGTACTTTGTTACAGGTCAGGTCTACTTTTTAACGCCGGTTCAAGTATTAATTGAATATCCAATCGCGTTTACCTTTGCCGGTTTTGCTGGTGTTTATGCTACCAGCGTTCAACATGCGATTGCCAGCCAACAAGTGGCTAAAGTGCGAAAATTAATCGTCTATGCGAGCTTAGTTGGTGTAGGTGCCCGCTTTTTCTGGCATTTTGTCGCAGGCTGGGTCTTCTGGGGTTCGTATGCTTTGTGGGGCATGAAACCATGGCTATTTTCACTAGTGATGAATGGTGCAAGTGGGTTAGCCAGTGGTATTGTCGCAAGTATTGTCATTGTATTCGTTTATAATCTAGCGCCACAGTTATTGCGGGTAAGTAGTGTCAATACGAAATACAGTCCGCGCTAGGGAAGTAATATAATAAAAAAAACACGGCCTTAATAGCCGTGTTTTTTATATCCACTCTGGATCAATGGCCAATTGCCACTGTGCTTGCTTAGTTAAGTAAGTTAGTGTCCCAACTTTTTCTTTTTGGCGTAGACTTTGATTGCTTAAACGTGATCCCGCTTCTTCGACTGCATAAAGAGGAATTTCCACAGCCTTGCTCGTTAGCTTGGCTTTTGGAAAATTAAAAGCCAGACCGTCTTTGAGTAATTCACGAAGCTCTTTGACCAAATCAATCGGCAAGGTAGGCACCTCAATTAGTTTACGTCTAAAGAAAGGGCGCTGATCATTGACTTCTTGATAAATAATTGCAGTAATTTTTTTGGCAAGGATACGATAAAATTCGTCGATATAGCGATAATAAACGCGTAATAAATCATCCCCCATATCAAAATAGACAAAGTCATTTTGTAGCTTATAAAAGAATGGTGAATGTAGATGTGTTTTCATATGGCCAAGATAGAGGAGTTCAGATATTTCTAAAGGAGTAAGCTCTTTGACCATGGTTAAATCAGTAAAGTCAATCCAGCGTATATCGGTATTATTTTTTCTACGAGCAATCATTTGGAAAAATTGCTCTACTTCATAATGTCCACGAATGACCTTTAAGCCGGTATGTGTTTCAAATTCGCCTTCAGAGATAGCAGGATTGAGTAGTAATAAATTATTTGGTCGGTGGATGATTACCCGTTGAAAATCATCCGCATGTAGCCCGCGGGTTAAAACGACATTGCTTGTTGTATCCATATGTACAAAAATTGCGGAATTCATTACTTACCATCCTTTCTCCAGTCTGACTACATTCTACAATAAACTAAGGAAAATTACTCATTTCTTTTATTTTAAAAATATATTACAAAAAGATTATATTGAACCGTTTTCTTAGAAAATCATTTTCTTTCAAAGCTGTTTTCATAACTTGAAATATTGTTAAAGGCCAAAGGGAATTTTTGGCAGGTAAATCATCTTGTTGTATAATAAAAAAGAAATGAAGTGAAAAAAGACGTAATTAATCAGTGAGACAAAAAGAAAAGGAGGCTATCTTTATGGCTGAAGCATTTTCATTTGAAATTTTAGAAGAAATCGCTGTTTTATCAGAGAATCCTAAGGGCTGGCGCAAGGAGTTGAATTTGGTGAGTTGGAATGGTCGTCCACCAAAATTTGATTTACGTGATTGGAGCCCTGAGCATGAAAAGATGGGCAAAGGGATTACGCTATCCAATGAAGAATTTGCAGCTTTAAAACAAGCAATCTTATCGATGTAGGTTAAGGTGATGAATGATGAAGAGTATGACAGGTTTTGGTAAGGCGGTTTTAGAAGACGCAGGCTATCGTGTAACCGTTGAGATGAAGAGCGTGAATAATCGCTTTTTAGATGTCCAGCTACGTTTGCCTAGCATATTAAATGAATTTGAATTAATGATTCGAAAACAAATTGCTAATGTGTTACAACGAGGCAGGGTAGAAGTGATGTTGAAGCTTGATTTGCCGGATAATCAAGCACAAGAGGTGAAGATTCACTGGGCTTCATTAAAGCAAGCGATGGAGCTACTCAATGATAAAATGAGGGGGGATTATCGTACCTCTTTGTCAATGACGCATTTAGTTGAAAAGCTGATTTTACGTCCAGAATTTATTGAGGTACAGCCAGCTAGCTTATCTGCTGAGCAGCTAGCACCTTTGATGAGTAGGGCGGTTTTAGCGGCTGTGACGAAGCTAGATCAGGTCCGTTTACAAGAAGGCGAGGCAATTGCTAAGGTTTTGCAGCAAAACGGGCAAATGGTCGCTGAAATTTGTCAGGAATTAGCTTCGTTTAATACGCTTTATGAAAAGGAATATCAAGCACGCTATGAAAAGAAGCTCCAAGAGTATTTAGCCGCCGAGGTTCAACAGGAACGCTTGTTAACTGAACTGGCCATTCTTTTAGAACGGGGAGACATTCATGAAGAGCTTGACCGGCTAGCGATTCATTGTCAGCATTACCAAGAGCTAATAGCAACTAAGGAGCCGGTTGGTCGACAATTAGACTTTTTATTACAAGAGATGAATCGAGAAGTTAATACCATCGGATCGAAATCTAGCGCAATTGAGATTAAAAATTATGTTATCCAATTGAAAACCACTTTGGAAAAAATCAGAGAGCAAATTCAAAATATTGAGTAAAAAGTGAATGAATAATGAGAGTTTAAGGATATTTCACAAAATATGCTAAATACTTCTTGAAACTTTTCAAAAAAAAGTGCAAAATGGAAGGTAAACAAATGCAAGTGTGAAAGGACTCATTATGACAGAGCGTGGATTATTAATAGTTTTATCTGGACCGTCTGGAGTAGGTAAAGGAACGGTTCGTAAGGCGATTTTTGAAAGTGATGATAATGATTTTCAATATTCTATTTCGATGACTACTCGTCAAATGCGCCCAGGAGAGGTAGATGGCGTCGATTACTTTTTCCGCAGTAAAGAAGAATTTGAAGAGCTTATTGCCAAGGGTGAGATGTTAGAGTATGCTGAATATGTAGGCAATTACTATGGTACCCCATTATCCTATGTAGAAGAGACATTAGCTAAAGGTAAAGATGTCTTCCTTGAAATTGAAGTTCAAGGGGCTAAGCAAGTAAAAGAAAAGGTGCCAGATGGTGTCTTTATTTTCTTAACGCCACCTGATTTAGAAGAGTTACGTTCACGTATTGTTGGTCGAGGTACGGATTCGCTTGAAGTGATTGATGAACGGATGCGTGTAGCCAAAGAGGAAATCGAAATGATGGCATTATATGATTATGCAGTTGTTAATGATGAAGTGCCTAAAGCGGTGAAGCGTATCAAAGAAATTATTGCTAGTGAGCATTTTCGCGTTGATCGCGTAATTAATAAATATCGAAAAATGATAGAGGAGTTGTAATTTATCATGATGTTAAAACCATCGATTGATTCATTGTTGGATAGAGTCAATTCTAAGTATTCTTTAGTTATTCTAGCTAGTAAACGAGCACATGAATTAGATGAAGGTGCACAACCAACTTTAGATCGTTTTGATTCAGTAAAAAATGTTGGGCGTGCCTTAGAAGAAATTGATGCACAAACGGTGATTAATGATCCAAATCCAGAAATTAAACGCGCTCGTTTAAAAATGGAAGAGGACGAACGTAAAGCTAGAAGAGAAATGGAACAACGTGAGCTAGAACAAAAGATTCACGCAGATCACTTAGCTTAAGCTAGGACTTTTAATTTTTCAAAATGAGTGGATGATTGGGATAAAGCGTAAAATACAAAGGCAGCAGCTTTTGCTATTTTACGCTTTATGTGTTGTTTATAACCGGCTTTTCTGTATACGAAAAATCAAGTAAAATGAATAGGAAGGGAGCGAAGCGTTTTATGTATGAATTGGCCGAAGTGATTGTAGATGTACCCACGATGCAAACGGATCAACCGTTTACTTACTTAATCCCTGATAGTTTGCGTAAAGTCATTGCAATCGGTATGCGAGTAGAAGTTCCTTTTGGCAATGGCAATCGTCATGTTCAAGGTTTTGTAGTCGGTTTAAAAACTAGTACGAGCCAACAAATGGATTCATTAGATTTAGTTAGTTTGAAATCGATTGTTCGCTGTCTTGATTTACAGCCTGTTTTAAATCAAGAATTATTAGCGATTGCTGATTACATGCAGGAAGTGACCTATGCGTTTAAAATTACTTGTTTACAGACGATGCTACCTGCTTTATTAAAAGCGAATTATGACAAGGAATTTCATCTATTAGATGAGACACATCCGATTAAGGCTCAATTTTTTAAAGATAGATCGGTCATTGACTGGCAAAGTGTTGAACAAGCACAAGCATTAAAGCAATTTAAAGAATTGCAGGCAGCAGGAGTTGTTCGGCTAGAATATCAAGTGAAGACTAAAAATCAGGTAAAGACGCTTCGCTATGTAAAGCCTAGTTTAACTAGTGAGGAATATCAGGCACTCCAAGCAGTTCAAAAAAAATCTGCTTTACGTAAAATCCAACTTCTGCAGTTATTAAGTGAGCAGAAGGTTCATCCGGTTAGTTTTTATAAAGAACAAGGCATTAGTACGGCTCATTTGAATCAAGGTATGGACCTAGGCTGGCTAAGCTTTGAAGAGGTCGAAATTTACCGTGATCCTTATGCTGCTTACGAGTTTACACCAACACAAGCGATGCAGTTAAATGTGCAACAACAAGCTGCCTGCCAAGAAATTTTGCAAGCCAATCAAAATCAGCAAAGCCAAGTATTCTTACTAGAAGGGATTACGGGTAGTGGTAAGACAGAGGTCTATCTGCAAGTCATTGAGCAGGTTTTAGCCAAGGGACAAACTGCCATGATGCTAGTTCCAGAGATTGCGCTAACACCGCAAATGGTGGAGCGGTTTAAGGCCCGTTTTTCTGATCGTGTGGCGGTTTTACACAGTGGTTTATCGCAAGGGGAAAAATATGATGAGTGGCGTAAAATTGAACGAGAAGAAGCCCAAGTTGTGGTTGGAGCCCGTTCGGCTGTGTTTGCACCGTTAAAAAATATCGGGGTCATTGTGATTGATGAAGAGCATGAAGCTAGCTATAAGCAAGATGAAACACCACGCTATCATGCGCGTGATATTGCGATTTGGCGAGGAAAGTATCATCAATGTCCGGTAATTTTAGGAAGTGCGACCCCTTCTTTAGAGTCAAGAGCTCGTGCCCAAAAAAAGCTCTATCGCTTGCTAACGCTGACAAAGCGAGCCAATCCTTTGGCACAATTGCCTAAAGTTTCCATTGTTGATATGCGCCAAGAAGCCAATAATAGTGCTACTCAAACCTTTTCACAAGTATTACAGGATAAGATTCATGAACGGTTAAATAAGCATGAGCAAATCGTATTATTATTAAATCGTCGTGGCTATTCTTCGTTTGTGATGTGTCGAGATTGTGGGTATGTACTGCCTTGTCCTAACTGCGATATTTCACTAACCTTACACATGGATGTTAAACGTATGCGATGTCATTATTGTGGGCATGAAGAGCCGATTCCTCGTCGTTGTCCATCTTGTGGTCAGGATAAGATTCGCTATTATGGTACGGGTACACAAAAGGTCGAAGAAGAAGCACAGCAATTATTTCCGGAAGCCAAAATTATTCGCATGGATGTTGATACGACCCGAAAAAAAGGTGCGCATGAACGTTTATTAAAAGCCTTTGGTGAGAAAAAAGCGGATATTCTTTTGGGGACGCAGATGATTGCCAAGGGACTAGATTTTCCCGATATTACTTTAGTGGGCGTATTAAATGCCGATACTTCGTTAAATTTACCTGATTTTCGTTCGAGTGAGCGTACTTTTCAGCTATTAACTCAGGTAAGTGGTCGAGCAGGTCGAGCGGATAAGCCAGGGAAGGTTATTATCCAAACCTTTAATCCGACCCATCATGCAATTACGTTGGCACAAAGCCAAGACTATGAAGCTTTTTACCAACAAGAAATGTTTATTCGTCATCAGAGTGATTATCCACCTTATTATTTTACGGTGAAATTAACCTTTAGTCATGAGCAGGAACAAAAAGCGGCGCAAAAGGCTTTTGCTGTATTTCAGCAGCTAAAACAAAACCTGAGTCCACAAAGTATCTTTTTAGGCCCTACCCCTAGTGCGATTATGCGCGTAAAAAATCGGTATTACTATCAAATAGTCATTAAATATAAGCGTGAACCGCAATTAGCTAGAGTACTAAGAGAGATTGTTTACAATAGTCAGCTTGAACAAAGACAAGGACTGTTTGTTTCGGTGGATTATGAACCCTTACAATTTATTTAAAAATGGCAAGTTGCCACCAAATTTTTTAAGGAATAGCTTTACAATAGAAAGGATGCGTGAGCATAATGCAATACCCAATTGTACTTGATCCAGATCCTATTTTGCGCCAAGCAAATCAGGAAATTACGGCAATTACCGATGAATTACACACCTTGCTTGATGACATGTATGAAACCATGCTGGCAAATGATGGCGTAGGAATTGCTGCTCCTCAAGTAGGAAAAAATCTGCAGGTGGCTATTGTCGAAGTAGAAGAAGGGGATCTTTTTGAAATGATTAACCCTAAAATTATTCAAAAAAGTGGCGAGGAGATTGATGTAGAAGGTTGTCTTAGCATTCCTCATACCTATGGAACAGTGAAGCGAGCAAGTCAAATTACGGTGAGCTATTATGATCGTGAAGGCGAAGAAATCGAAGTGGAAGCTTATGATTTTTTAGCGCGAGCGATGCAGCATGAAATTGATCATCTTAATGGTATTTTATTTACAGATAAGGTGATTGACTATATTGACGAAGAAGAGTTAGAAAATTACTATGCGGAGGAAGAAACGAATGACTAAAATGGTTTTTATGGGTACTCCAGATTTTTCAGTACCAATTCTAGAGGGCTTGGTGGAAGCTGGTTATGAAATAGTAGCCGTTGTAACACAGCCTGATCGTCCAGTTGGGCGTAAAAAAGTGATTCAAGCGCCACCGGTTAAGCAAGCGGCGCTACGCTTAGGCTTACCTGTATTGCAACCAGAAAAAATCAGTGGCTCACCTGAAATGCAACAGCTTATTGACCTACAACCAGATGTCATTGTAACGGCTGCTTTTGGCCAGTTTTTACCAGAAAAACTTTTACAAGCACCTCAATTTGGAGCAATCAATGTTCATGCCTCTCTTTTACCGAAATATCGAGGGGGTGCACCGGTGCATTATGCGATTATTAATGGCGAAAAGGAAACTGGTGTAACGATTATGGAAATGATTAAAAAAATGGATGCGGGTGGTATTTATGCACAAGAGAGTCTGCCAATTACGAATCAAGATGATGTCGGGTCAATGTTTACTAAATTAAGCTTGTTGGGTCGTAAGCTATTATTAGCAACACTACCTCAAATTTTAGCTAATGATTTAAAAGCTACCCCACAAGATGAAGCTCTAGCTACTTTCTCACCTAATATTACGCGCGAACAAGAGCAAATTGATTGGCAAAAATCGGCACAGGCGATTGATTGCCAAATTCGCGGTATGCATCCATGGCCAGTCGCTTATACGACTTATCAAGGGCAACGTTGGAAAATTTATCGCAGTCAAGTTGTTGAGGAAACGACACAAGCCTTACCTGGAACGATTATTGCCAAAGAAAAAGGTAAATTATGGATTGCTTGTGGTGAACAAACGGTCTTAGCTATTGAAGAATTGCAGCCAGCTGGCAAATCGAAGCAAACAATTCAGGCCTTTTTAAATGGTAGTGGTCAGCAGGTTCAAGTAGAAATGAGGCTGGGTCAAGATGAAGCGTAAAGTAACGGGTCCTATTACAAAAACCGTACGTTTTGCTTGTTTAAAAGCTTTATACCGAATAGAAAAGGGTGGCTCTTATTCTAATTTGTTAGTGAGAGAATTTATTGATAAGGGTCAATTATCCAAGCAAGATGCGGCCTTATTTACCGAAATTGTTTATGGAAGTATTGCGCGTAAATATTTGTTAGCTTTTTATTTAGCCCCCTTTACAGCTAAAGCCAAAAAAATAGATGATTGGGTGCAGTTATTGTTAGAAATGTCCGTTTATCAATTACTATTTTTAGATAAGGTTCCGAGTCATGCTATCTTCAATGAAGCCGTTGAATTAGCTAAGGCTTTTGGCAATCCAGGTATTGCTAAATTTGTCAATGGCGTTTTGCGGAATGTCCAAAGACAGGGTGTCCGTGATTTACAAACGATTCAAGATCCGCTTGAACGTTTATCCATCGAGCTCAGTATGCCTGTATGGTTGGTTGAAAAGTTAGTAGCGATATTGGGCATAGCTGAAACTCAAAAGCTGGGTCAATCGCTATTTCTACCAAGTCAAGTCAGTGCTAGAATTAATCGGCCCTTTATTTCCAGAGAACAAGCGCTTGAACGCCTCGCTCAAGAAGGGATTACCGCTAAGCCTAGTCAGGTTGCTGCTGATGGCATTGTAGCAGAAAAAGGCTTTTTAGCCGGCAGCAGACTTTACCAAGAAGGTTTGCTTACAATTCAGGATGAAAGCTCCATGCTAGTTGCGCCACTCTTAGCGCCTAAAGCAAGTGATTATATTTTAGATGCTTGTGCTGCCCCTGGTGGAAAAACCACTCATATCGCAAGCTTCTTAGACAAAACCCAAGGCGGTCAAGTACTGGCATTAGATATTCACGCCCACAAGATTCAATTAATTCAACAAAATGCGCAACGCTTGGGTGTTGATGAGGTCGTGCAAACGAAGCAATTAGATGCACGCAAGGTGAAGGAAGTCTTTGCGCCAGAGACGTTTGATCGTATTTTAGTTGATGCCCCTTGTTCTGGTTTAGGTCTGATGCGGCGAAAACCGGATATTAAGTATCAGAAAAAGCCGGCAGATTTTAAACAATTACCTAAAATTCAAATGGAGATTTTGGAAAGTGCGGCGAGTGTGTTAAAATCAAATGGACAATTAGTCTATAGCACCTGTACAATTGTACCGGAAGAAAATCAAAATATTATCAAACAATTTTTAAGTAAACATACCGATTTTGAGCTAGTGCCGTTATCAGTCTCAAATTATCTGTCACAAAGCCTAGATTCAGGAATGTTAACAATTTATCCACATCAGTACCATACGGATGGCTTTTTCATTAGTTGTTTACGAAAAAAATAAAGAGGTGAGGGTAGATGGAGATTCGTTTTCAAACGGATGTTGGCAAAAAAAGGAATACCAATCAAGATTATGCCGCTGTTTTTTACAATCAAGAAAATTACCCATTAGCGATTTTAGCTGATGGTATGGGAGGACATCGTGCCGGCGATGTAGCCAGTAAAAAAGCAGTTGAGGAAATTGGTGCTGCCTGGCAGCAAAGTGACTTAGCTGATCCAGAAAAGACAGCTCAATGGTTTATCCAGCAAATTCAAAGTGAAAATCAGGCTATTTTTGATTTGGGCAATGAGCAACCTGAATTATCCGGAATGGGAACGACAATCGTTGCCGTTGCCTTATTTGAAAAGCAAATGACCATTGCTCATGTTGGAGATAGTCGTATTTATTTACTAAGACAAGGTCGATTGCAGCAACTAACTGAAGATCACTCCTTAGTCAATGAGCTAGTCAAAAGTGGGGAAATTACCCCAGAGCAAGCCATTAATCATCCTAGAAAAAATGTCTTGATTCGTTCAGTAGGTATGCCAGGGATCTTAGAGGTGGATGTAGCTAGTTATTATTATCAACCAAAGGATTATCTTTTATTATGTTCAGATGGCTTAACCAATATGGTCTCAGATGCAGAGATTGCCAATACAATTTTGTTTTCTGATGACTTGCAGCAAGCCTTAGAGCAGTTAATTGAAAAGGCCAATTCAGCTGGTGGACTAGATAATATTACTGCAATAGTAATTGCATTAGGAGGTGAGCAAGGATGACCGAAATTGGCAAAAAATTTAATGGTCGCTATCTGATTTTGGGCAATATCGGTAGTGGGGGTATGGCTAATGTCTTTTTGGCTAGAGATTTGATTTTAGATCGTGAAGTAGCCATTAAGGTTTTGCGCTATGACTTTTTAAACGACCAGTCGGCTATCCGTCGCTTCCAAAGAGAAATGCTAGCCGCAACAGAATTGGTTCATCCAAACATTGTAACGGTATATGATGCTGGACAAGAAGAGCAGACGCAATTTTTAGTGATGGAATATGTCAAAGGGATGGATCTGAAACGCTATATCCAAACGCAGTATCCGATTGCCTATGATCGGATTGTTGATATTATGCAACAGATTTTATCAGCAGTTTCTTTAGCCCATCAACATCGCATTATTCATCGTGATTTAAAGCCGCAAAATATTTTAATTGATGAGCAAGGAACGGTCAAAATTACCGATTTTGGGATTGCCGTTGCCCTTTCAGAAACTTCGATTACCCAGACTAATAGCATGCTGGGTTCGGTTCATTATTTATCACCCGAGCAGGCTAGAGGAAGCATGGCTACTAATCAATCTGATATTTATGCGATTGGGATTATCCTTTATGAAATGTTAACTGGTAAAGTCCCATTTGATGGGGAGTCAGCAGTGACCATTGCGCTTAAGCATTTCCAATCAGAGATTCCATCAATTCGTATTTATAATAAGGATGTGCCACAATCATTAGAAAATATTGTCTTAAAGGCAACGGCCAAAGACCCTCTTGATCGCTATCAAAGTGCTGAAGAGATGAGTGCTGATTTAGCGACTGCTTTAGAACCACAGCGCTTAGCTGAGCCGGTTTGGCACCCGAATCACGTCATGGAAGAAACAAAGGTCATTCCAACAGCTACCTTATCACAGATAGAACCTGTGCAAGCTGAAGAAGTAAAGCCTGAAGTAGAGCAATTGACTCATTCTAAAAACGAAGACTCACTAGCTGCGCAGGGAAAACCAGCGAAAAAGAAGAAGCCTAGTAAGAAAAAGCTGGCGATCATCGGTAGCGCGTTATTGGTGTTATTGGCAGCGTTGTTGACCCTCTTTTTCGTTTATGGTGGTGGGCAAAATGAAGTGAGTGTTCCATCGGTAGCCGGGCTTTCGGAATCAGCTGCGCGGAGCAAACTAACTAATGCTGGGTTTAAGGTCGCTGATCAAACTGAATCGATTACTAGTGACAAAATTGCTGAAGGAAAAGTGGTTAAAACCGATCCTGAGGCCAAAGCGGTTGTGCAAAAAGGCCGGACCATCGTTTTATATCTAAGCAGCGGTAGTCAAAAAATTAAAATCAAAGACTATACTGGTACGGATTATAAAGAGACCTTAACGGCATTGTTGAAGCTGGGCTTTAAGCATGCACAAATTAAAAAGACCGAAAAATATGATGATACTGTTGAAAAAGGAAAAATTATTTCGCAAACACCTACTGCTGGTAGCGAGGTTGCCCCAACTAAAGATAAGTTAAGCTTTGTAGTCAGCAAAGGACCAAAGCCGGTGAAAATGGGCAATTACATGGGCATGCAGGTGAATGATGCGATTGCAGATTTAAATGCTCGCGGGATTACAAGTAGTCAGATTAAACAAACCTATCAGACGAGTGAGCAACCAGAAGGAACGGTTTTATCGCAAAATCCATCGAGTGATGCACAGATTATCCCAGGTAAAACGACCATTACCTTAGTGGTTAGCTCAGGATCTGATCAAGTGGAATTGCCTAATTTAGTTGGTCTGACACGTGATCAAGTCCAAAGTCAAGCCGATGAAAAAGGCTTTAAGGTTAATTTTGAAGAAGAATATAGTGATCAAACACCAGCTGGACAAGTCATCAGTATGGATCCACAAGCAGGACAAAAGGTGAAGAAAAACAGTTCGGTTACGGTTACTTTATCAAAGGGCAGCAACACGAGTACCTTTACAGTTGATGTTTTGGCGACCTATAAAGGCAATGCCCAAGATTCAGCGAGTCAAACCGTTACGATTTGGGTAAAAGATGCCACGACTGGCGATAGCAAAAAACAAGTCCAATCCTTTATTTTAGATGCCTCAAATAATAATAAGCGGGTGAGCGTAGACGTTTCCGTGCAACAAGGTGGAACCGCAACAATCTATGCTCAGCGCGATAATGAAAAAGAGGTTTCTACTGTCGTTTCTAAAGCAACGACCATTCAAGTACCTTAAGGTTAAAAACTAGTATGGATGTTCAATCTATACTAGTTTTTTTTTAGACTTATTTTTAAGCTGGCTATAGATAGCTAGTTCAGTGTATTTTTGTTAAAATGGAGAAAAAAAGGGGGCGTTTAGGATGAAAAAATTAGCAATCATTACAACCCTAGTCGGTGGTCTACTGTTTTTTACTGCTTGTGGCAATAAGCAATTCTTGGATACAACTTACACGTTTAAATATGCGATGGTTCAATTACCAGATGGTACAGTGAAAAAGGGAAAGGTAGCTAGCTGGAAGGATTATGAAGGAGAACAATTACAAATTAAATTTACAGATGGTACGACGGTGCTAGTGAATTCGAATAATGCTGTATTGTCTGTAGAGCCAATTAAATAATTAAATGAGACAAACCAACCATCTGTACCAAACGAGTGACAGATGGTTTTGTTTATCAAGGATGTGAAGTAGCTTGCCCAGACATGAGAAAATTCGAGTGTTACTCTTCGCGAAAAAATCAAGAAAATGTAAAGAGGATTTTTTCAGCGAAGAGGCGAATTTTCAAAATGTCTAGCTACTGAACACAGATTATATCAAGGATGTGAAGTAGCTTGCCTAGACATGAGCGGATAAGTTATAGTCCAGTCTGAGAATATACACTAGTGCGATTTTCAATGATGCCAAAGGGTGCTTTGATACTTCATTTAGTATTTTTAGGCTGAGAGGTGTTTTAATATGCTTTTTGCCTAATCATTCAATGAAATGCTGTAAAATCAGCCTATTAGTTGCATTTTTAGTTGATTTACCATACGCTATTTTTATCAAATGATAAATTTATCGAATGATAAAATATAAAGTGTAAAAATATGAGGTGATCAGATGTTTTTAGCAATCAGTGAAATGAAACATGCTAAGCTGCGTTACGCTTTGGTGATTGGTGTGGTCTTTTTAATTGCTTATTTAGTTTTTTTCTTAACCGGTTTAGCCTATGGGTTAGCGCAGGCCAATCGTTCAGGTGTCGATAAGTGGCAAGCTCGTTATATTTTATTGGCGGATGAAGCCAATTTGACCTTAAATCGGTCAGTTTTATCAATGAAACAGGCTGATGCAGTGAAAGCAGAGGAAAAAGCCTTATTAGGCCAATTTAATGGCGTGGTTTATGCTAAGGATCAGCCAAAGGCCACGAAGGTTGATGTTAGTTTTTTTGGTATTCAAGCAGATGCATTTTTAAAACCTGAGATTGAACAAGGTCGGATGTTTACCAAGGATAATGAGGTAGTGGCTGATGAGAGTCTAAAAAAACAGTATGGCTTAGCAATTGGTGATCATTTGGTGATTTCTGGTAGTCCACAAGCTGTGAAGATAGTGGGTTTTACAAAACAGGCAACCTTTAATGTCGCCCCCATTTTATATATGAATTTTGCCACCTACGAAAAGTTACGCTTTGGGCAAGCTGATGCCAAACAAGCGCTACCGATTAATGCAGTGGTCATCAGAGGAAAAGTGAATAGTTATCCCAAACAGTTAGAAAAAATTGCTATTCCTACGTTCATTCAAGAATTACCGGGTTATCGAGCACAGAATCTAACTTTTGGCTTTATGATAGGTTTTTTAATTGTTATTGCTGCGATTGTCATTGGGATTTTTATCTATATCTTAACGATGCAGAAAAAAGCGATTTTTGGTGTGATGAAAGCACAAGGGATTGCTAGCTTTTATATTGGTAAATCTGTATTGGTTCAAACAAGCATTTTAGCTTTTTTAGGTATCGTTTTAGGTTTAGTTAGTACCTATGCGAGTTCTTTCGTTTTACCTAAGGCGGTTCCTTTTTTGATTCATTGGCCGTTTTATTTAGTTGTTGGTTTGGGGATGCTATTGATTGCTAGTGTGAGTGCGCTCTTTTCGGTTGCGACCATTGTAAGAATTGATCCGTTAAAGGCAATTAGTTAGGAGGGAAAAAGATGCGTGCAATTGAGTTTATTCATGTAAATAAAGAATATAAAGATGGTAGCCAGATGATTGAGGCACTAAAGCCGACTGATTTAGTGATTAATCAAGGTGAATTTGTCGCAATTATTGGCCCTTCAGGATCAGGAAAAAGCACTTTTCTAACCTTGGCTGGGGGTTTATTACAACCAAGTAATGGAAAAATTTTGGTAAATCAACAACCGTTTAGTGAAGAAAATGAAAAAAAACGGGCGAAATTACGCTTTGAATCGATTGGCTTTATTCTACAGACCTCTAATCTAGTCCCTTTTTTAACGATTAAGGATCAATTACGGTTAGTTGATAAAATCAATCAGCAAGCCAATCCAGCTTTGATGGATGAATTGTTTACGCAATTAGGGCTTAGTCATTTAGCGAATAAATATCCGGAAAATTTATCTGGCGGAGAACGACAACGGGTGGCGATTGCACGAGCTTTATATAATAATCCAACAATTATTTTAGCTGATGAACCGACCGCTAGCTTGGATTCAAAGCGTGCGTTTGAGGTAGTGGAAATTTTGGCCAAGGAAACAAAAGAAAAAAATAAAGCAACTATAATGGTGACACATGATATTCGCATGGTTGATTATTGTGATCGTGTTTTTCAGATGAAGGATGGGCAATTGACTGAGCAAGTAACAAAATAAAAGCAAAAACTAATGAGAAATTAGCTAGCTTGGCGCTAGCTAATTTCTCAATAGTTTTTTTAATTTTTTGTTTAATTTTTATAAAAAAAATAATTGTAAAATGCTAAAATATACAGGTGGAGAGTAATTTTTTTACGGGGGAGTGTCGATGGTGGCAAATAAAGAATATTTACGTCAGCGCATTATCACTGCAGCTGAACAGTTGTTTATGATTCAGGGCTTTGATGCTACATCAACCAGACAAATTGCTGAAAAGGTAGGGATTACGCAACCGAATCTTTACTATCATTTTCCTAATAAGGAAGAAATCTACATCAGTGTTTTAGAATCTATTTCACAAAAAGTAGCTAGTGAATTGAATCGTTTGGCTTCAAAAGATTGGACGTTAAAAGAAAAACTGATAGCAATGGTAGATTTTTTACAGACCGAGCATCCTTTTGATTTTTCACAGATGTTTAAGGATATTCATCGTGCTTTACCACGAGAGTCCGCCTCACGATTAATGGTGATTTGGCAAGAATCCTTTCAAGCGCCATTTGTCCGTGTGCTAAAAAGCAGTGAATTACCCTTATATGAGGGAATTAAAGAAGAGGTGATTGTCGTACAATTATTTACGGTCTTATCTACTTATATGATGTTTAAATCCCCTAGTGGTCATTCTAAAAAGCAGATACCGCTTGATCAAGCAATCGATTTATTTTTGTATGGCGTCCTTGCTAGATAGTACCAGCTATTCTTTTTGTAGAGCGTTACACTTTGGTTGAATCTAAGTTGCATTTTTTGCTAATTATGGAAAAATTCTGTATAATTAAGGTCAATATTAGTCAAGGAAGGTGCGTGGCAATGAGCAATCACAATACTTCTGATTTAATTGAAGCTTATTTAAAGAAGTTTTTGGAAGAACAGGCAATGATTGAGATTCGGCGAGCAGAAATGGCAGATCTATTTGATTGTGTACCTTCACAAATTAATTATGTCATCAATACACGATTTACTGTTCAAAAAGGGTATAATGTGGAAAGTAAGCGTGGGGGTGGTGGCTATATTCGAATTGAAAAGGTTCGTATCAGCAACCATCAGAGCTTTTTAAGTCAGATGGATGCCTTGTTTACAGATAGCTTATCTGAAAAAGATGCGCAGGCAATCATTCAAAAGCTGTATGAAGAAGAGCTATTGACGCAAAAGGAAGGCCATTTACTATTGGCGTTGCTTGCTAAACAGGTATTAGGTAAAGAGGGTAATGAAAATAAAATACGTGCAAACTTAATGCATGCATTATTACAAAGGTTAAGCTACGAGATATAGGAGGGATGTAAAATGGAAGAACTATTTACACCTAGAGCCAAAGAGGTGCTGATGATTGCCCAAGAAGAGGCAAAATTTTTCAGACACCAAACAATTGGTTCGGAGCATTTATTGTTGGCTTTAGTGATTGAACAAGAAGGAATTGCCGGTAAAACGCTAAGAGAGATGAATATCCAGGATGCGGATATCCGTGAAGAAATTGAGCATTTTACGGGTTATGGTATTATTAAATCTTATCCAGAAAACTATTATTTGCCGTATTCACCAAGGGTTAAGCAGATTATCGCTTATGCTAATGATGAAGCGAAGCGTTCTGGTTCACCTAAAATTGGTACTGAACATTTACTTTTAGGTTTATTGCGTGATGAAGAGATTTTAGCTTCCAGAATTATGCTTAATTTAGGCTTGAGCTTATCTCGCATGCGCCAATTATTGAAAAAGAAGATGGGCTTAGGCGAACAAGGTCATTCAACAACCGGCATTCCTAATGCACGTCGTAAAGCACAAAATCAAACTAAGGCTGAAACAATGGAGGGCACACCGACCCTAGATGCCTTAGCTCGTGATTTAACTCGCTTAGCTTTTGAACAACGTCTAGATCCAGTGGTTGGTCGTAACAAGGAAGTCCGCCGCCTAGTGCAGGTGTTGAGTCGACGAACGAAAAACAATCCCGTTCTCGTTGGTGAGCCCGGGGTAGGTAAGACAGCGATTGTTGAAGGCTTAGCGCAACGGATTGTTATGGGTGAGGTTCCTGAAGAAATGCAACGCAAGCGCGTGATGATGCTGGATATGGGCGCTTTGGTTGCGGGCACTAAATTCCGTGGTGAATTTGAAGAACGCATGAAAAAAATCATTGATGAAATTTATCAAGACGGTGAAATTATCCTGTTTATTGATGAAATTCATACTTTGATTGGTGCTGGTAGCGCTGAAGGTTCAGTAGATGCTTCTAATATCTTGAAGCCTGCTTTAGCTAGAGGTGAATTGCAGCTAATTGGTGCGACTACTTTAAATGAATATCAAAAATATATCGAAAAAGATAGCGCCTTTGAACGTCGCTTAGCTCGTGTTCAAGTAGATGAACCAACTGCTGAAGAAGCTGTACAAATTTTGAAAGGGTTACGAGCAAGATATGAAGCCCACCATGGGTTAACTATTTCTGATGAGGCGATTGAGGCAGCTGTTCAAATGTCTGTACGTTATATCCATTCGCGACAACTACCTGATAAAGCGATTGATTTAATTGATGAATCCGCAGCGAAGGTTCGATTAGATACAGCAAGTCAGCCATCTAAAGTGAATCAATTGCAATTAGAATTAGCACAAGTAGTGACGGACAAAGAAAAGGCAATTTATAGCCAATCCTTTGAAGAAGCAGCTAAGCTACGCCTAACTGAAAAGAAATTAAGTGAGAAGCTAATTAAAGAGATGGAAAAAGAAGAGGCCCTTAATCAAGAAAATGGCAAAGTTGTCGGGGCTGAGGATGTAGCAGAAGTAGTTTCTGAGTGGACAGGTGTTCCTGTTCAACAGATTGCCAAAAAAGAAAGTCAACGTTTGCTTGATTTAGAAAAGATTCTTCATCAACGAGTGGTTGGACAAGATAAGGCAGTTGAAGCAGTGGCACGAGCGATTCGACGGGCTAGAAGTGGTTTGAAGGATCCAAATCGACCAATTGGTTCGTTTATGTTCTTAGGCCCAACCGGTGTCGGTAAAACTGAATTGGCTAAAGCTTTAGCGCAAGCGATGTTTGGTAGTGAGGATGCGTTAATTAGGGTTGATATGTCGGAATTTATGGAGAAATACTCGACTTCTCGTCTCATTGGTTCGCCTCCAGGTTATGTTGGCTATGAAGAAGGGGGCCAATTAACAGAAAAAGTTCGTACCAAACCATATTCGGTCATCTTACTTGATGAGGTTGAAAAGGCGCATCCAGATATCTTTAACATTTTATTGCAAGTGTTAGACGATGGCTATTTAACAGATGCGAAGGGACGGCGCGTTGATTTTAGAAACACTATTTTGATTATGACTTCTAATATTGGTGCGACCCAATTACGCGAAGAAAAAAGTGTTGGTTTCAATGCAGTGGATCAAAGCAAGGATTATCGTGCGATGGAAAAACGGATTTTAGAGGAATTGAAAAAGACCTATCGTCCAGAGTTTCTTAACCGTATTGATGAAACGGTGGTCTTCCGTTCCTTAGTCGAAAGTGAAATTCATGAAATTGTGAAAATTATGAGCAAACAAATTATCGCTCGTCTAAAAGAACAAGGCATTCAGTTGAAAATTACTGCAGCTGCCATTGACGTGATCGGCAAGGCAGGCTTTGATCCTGAATATGGTGCAAGACCTATTCGTCGTGCTCTACAAAAGCAAATTGAAGATCGTTTAAGTGAGGCTTTATTATCTGGTCAAGTTCAATTAGGCGATAAAGTGACGATCGGGGCATCTAAGGGGCAAATTACATTAAATGTGAAAGATGTATTAGCGCAAACACCCCTAGAAGCCTTGACAGCCACCGAAAGTTAAGGAATAATAAATAAAGGCTGGTCCTAAACAAAAGATGATGATCATCCGTTTGTTATAGGACTAGCCTTTTAAAATGATGTCGTTTTTTTTAATATTTTTCTTGGGAAATTGTGATCTTGAATTGATGTCGTTGTATGGAGTTTTTTGATCAAACATTACGTAAATTGATAGTATGGAGAATACATTTACACGATTGTCGTTTTTTTATGTCGTTGTATGGAGGTTCTTTTGTTTTGTCGTTTGTAAACAATCGTACCTTGGATAATTCAGTGTAAATGATTATCAAGTAATGTCTGATTAGGGATGGATACAGCTTGATTCGTTTAGGTTCACAATTTCCTTTTCTATCTATCTAACCTTCAGTTGAACTGATTCAACTACTCAAAGTGTAAACACCCACTAGCTTAGTTTTGATTTTCTTTATTTAGTCGTTGATAAATAAAGCCTTACCTCACCTCTTTTAAGCATGAATTGTAAGCTCCACTAAAAGCGTATCATTTAGAGCTCTGGGGGGAGTGAGTGACTAAATTTATTTATAGTGGAATTTACATAGCAATTTTACATCATATTTATCAATAGATAAAATACTTTTATAAAAAATATTTTTAATATATTAGTCATTATCATTATTTAATTATATAACCCATTTTATATGCTTTTAATAATGATTTTTTAACATATCATTTATTTTTAAGATAACAAATAAAGGTTAAGAGAATTTAAAGGTTAGTGTTTTTTATCCGATCTATGTACCAATGGAGCAGCCATTGCCAAAAGTAAAGATTAATGATACAGTATTATTGCCTGTTGTATCATGGGAATAATGATTCAAGTGAACATAAAAAACAGCCGTTAGTGAAGGTGTGTACATAGTTTTAAATTTTCTTTGTGATACATAGGATTAAATTTTAAAGGAGCAACCGAAAAAATGATTACTATCATTGCAACAGTTGAATCAATAGAACAAGCACACAAGTTATTACCCTCTGTAGATGTCTTGTTTTTTGGAGAGGAACGCTTTGGTTTAAGATTACCTCATCATTTTTCGCGTGAAGAACAACGTCAATTAGTGCAGTTAGCCCACAGTCAAGGGAAAAAAGCAATGGTGGCGGTAAACGGGATTATGCACCCGGAAAAAATGAAAGAGGTTCCGGAATATCTAGCTTTCTTAAAGGAGATTGAGGTAGATGTGATTTCTCTGGGTGATCCAGGGATTGTCTATATTATGCGTAAGCAACCGGAATTAGCTTTACCATTTGTCTATGATGGCGAGACTTTAGTTACCAGTGCGCGCCAAATGAATTTTTGGGCCAAAAAAGGCGCAATAGGAGCTGTTTTGGCACGTGAAGTTCCTTTTGAAGAGATGAAGATTATGTCTCAGGAATTAGTTATTCCGGCCGAAGTCTTGGTATATGGGGCCACCTGTATTCATCAATCTTTACGTCCATTGCTAAAAAATTATTATAATTTTACCCAACAAAATGAGTCTGTTGCTAAAGAGCGTGGTTTATTCTTAGCTGAGCCGAAAAAAGCAGAAACGCATTATTCAATTTTTGAGGATAGTCATGGCACGCATATTTTTGCCGATAAGGATATTCAACTGATGAATGAACTGACTGATTTAGTCGAATATCAGTTTACAACTTGGAAACTAGATGGCATTTTTTGTCCAGGTGATGATTTTGTGGCAATTGCTGAATGCTTTGATCAAGCGCGTAAAGCAATTGAAGCTAATCATTTTACTGAAGCGTTATGCGCACAGTTGAATGCAACGATTGAACAGCATCACCCAGCCAATCGAGAATTAACAACCGGTTTTTATTATATGGACCCAGATGCAATTAAATAGTTGAGAAAGGAAAAACAATGACAACAAAACAAACATTAAAACGTCCCGAGATTTTAGCCCCTGCTGGTACTTTAGAAAAGCTAAAAACAGCGATTCATTATGGTGCAGATGCTGTATATATCGGCGGGAATGCTTATGGCTTACGTTCTAGAGCGGGAAATTTTACCTATGAAGAGATGGCAGAAGGAGTGGCGTTTGCTAAGGCACATAACGCCAAGGTCTATGTGGCAGCAAATATGGTTACCCATGAAGGCAATCAGGCCGGTGCGGGTGAATTCTTCCGTCAATTACGTGATGTGGGTATTTCGGCAGTCATCGTGTCAGATCCAGCGTTAATTGAGATTTGTATCACTGAAGCGCCTGGTTTACCGGTTCATTTATCTACGCAAGCGTCAGCTACCAACTTTGAAACCTTAGAGTTTTGGAAAGAAGAAGGTTTGGAACGAGTGGTTTTAGCGCGTGAAGTGTCGATGGAAGAAGTGGCGGAGATTAGAAAAAATACAGATATTGAGATTGAAGCCTTTATTCATGGCGCGATGTGTATTTCTTATTCTGGTCGTTGTACTTTATCTAATCATATGTCCATGCGTGATGCGAACCGTGGGGGTTGTTCACAGTCTTGCCGTTGGAAATATGATTTATATGATATGCCTTTTGGAACTGAGCGTCGGAGCTTGGTTAAAAACGGTGCAGTGGCTGAGGAATTTTCAATGAGTGCGGTCGATATGTCCATGATTGAGCATTTACCTGATTTGATTCAAAATGGCGTAGATAGCTTTAAAATTGAAGGACGAATGAAATCCATTCACTATGTTTCAACAGTATGTAATGTTTACCGAGCAGCTGTCGATAGCTATATGGCTGATCCAGAAAATTATGTTTGCAAGCAAGAATGGATTGATGAATTATGGAAAGTAGCGCAACGTGAGCTGTCTACTGGTTTTTACTATCATATTCCAACTGAAAACGATCAGTTATTTGGTGCTCGTCGTAAAATTCCAGAATACAAATTTATCGGTGAAGTGCTAAGTTATGATCCAGAAACCAAAATTGCGACCATCCGACAACGGAACCATTTTAGTGTAGGGGATGAAGTAGAATTCTATGGACCAGGTTTCCATCATTTCCATCAAACCGTTGAATGGATGAAAAATGATGAAGGCGAATTAATTGATCGTGCTCCAAATCCAATGATGATTTTGACGATGCCTGTTTTAGAACCAGTCAAACCTGGTGATATGATGCGTAAGAAAAAAGAAAGCTAAGGTAAAAGGTTGATATATCAAGTTTTTTATTGAATGAGTTCCTTTTGCGCATCACTTTGAACATTAAAATAGCAAACTATCCAAGGGTTAGCTGAAATTGGCTAGCCCTTGAACTGTTTATGCTATTCTCTAATCGTTGGTTGTCTAGATTTTTTGTAAAATAAGCTAAAAAAAGCTGCGGATAGTATAGCTATAAACTATAATCTAAGTAGCTAGATTAAAAATTTAGAAAAGAGGAAATCAATGATGAATGAAGCGAGTTTGAAGTATTTGATTGCTGTATTGATAGAAAAAGCCAATGATGTCAAGGCGGAGTTTAAAAATATCCAAAACGAAGGGGATCGATTGTTTTTAGAAGGTAAGCGTTTAGCCTATTATGAGATGCTATTAACCATTCAAAATGAGTTAGACATAGAAGATCAGGATCTAGCTGAATTTGGCTTAAATATTCATTTGGGAAAAGAATTTGCTTAATTTATTTAGGCGCTTAGAGCCATCTAGGCGTTTTTATTTATAAATAAGCCTTTGCAACTAGCTAGGTGAAAGACTGGTTTGCTTGGCCTAAGCTTATTTGCTACAGGGTTATACACCAAAAAATAAAATTAATTTTTTTACAAATTAGCTAGCAATTTTCGTTTTTGTGTCATCTTATGTTACAATAATCATCATTGATTGAAAATGTAGGCATCCATTTTCGATTGCGATTAGTCGATAAATTAGGAGGGGTTAACATGACATCGCCTCAAAGGAATTTTTTCTTTTATCTGAAAATGACGCTGATTTTTATTGGTTTATTTATTTTAGAACAATTACCAGTTGCACTACTATCAATGAGCGTTTATTTGCAGGGCACTTTTCGTCAGTTTTTCTTATTTTTAGGCTTAGCTAGTTTATTTTTAATAGTCTTTTTCCTTTATCGTTATCTTAAAGGAATTGGTTGGCTAGAAAGCTGGCAATTATATTTGAATAAAGAAAAGCTTTTTTATCTTTTTAAGATGTTTGCGATTTTAATAGCAGCCAATATCGGTATCTCTATGGTTTTGAATCTATTTGGCCTTTTAAAAAATCAAACAACAGCCAATCAAGTAGGGGTTGAAAGTCTTTTTAGTGCGGTTCCTGTTTGGATAATGGGTTTAGTTTTAGTTATTTTGGCTCCGTTAGTGGAAGAAACCATTTGTCGCGCGTTGATTTATCATACTTTCACCAATCAAAGGCTGGCTTTCATACTGGCAACTTTTATTTTTGCATTTTTGCATGTTTTAGCGTTTTCCTGGGATTTGGTCGTGTATTTAGCAATGAGTGCAGTTTTGACCTATACATATCAAAAGCATCGCTCGCTGAATGAAAGCTTAGCGGTTCATGCCTTGAACAATTTACTTGGTTTTTGGATGATTGTTCTTCAAATGCAGCGTTAATCATTGAAAAATATTGAAAGAGGAAGGCAGGTGCGTTCCTCTTTTTTAGTGCGAATCATGCCAAGAAAAAAGCGCAGTTGTGCTATACTCATAATAAAATAAATGGATAAAGGGGAAAAATTATGACAGAGCAAATCAAATATGATTATATCGTTATCGGCGGTGGTAGTGGTGGGATTGCTTCTGCCAATCGAGCAGCGATGCGTGGTGCGAAGGTTTTGTTAGTTGAAGGCAAGGCTTTAGGGGGAACTTGTGTCAATGTCGGCTGTGTACCGAAAAAAGTAATGTGGCAAGCTAGCCATGTGTTAGAAGCGATCCGAATGGAAAGTCAAGGTTATGGTATTTATCCACAAGTGGAAAACTTTGATTTTGCGAAACTTGTGGAAAACCGTGAAAAATATATTGAATTTTTACATGGAGCATATCAAAGAGGCTTAGATAGCAACAAAGTAGACGTGATTAGAGGTTATGCACAATTTGTGGATAAACATGTGATTTCTGTGGATAAAAAAGAATATTATGGGGAAAACATTCTGATTGCGACAGGAGGTAGACCAGCCAAATTAGCGATTCCAGGTGGGGAATATGCGAAGGATTCCAATGATTTCTTTGCTTTAACACAATTGCCTCAACAAGTTTTAGTTTTAGGTGCAGGTTATATTGCAGCTGAATTGGCTGGGGTGATGCATGGTTTAGGTAGTCAAGTCACTTGGGCTTATCGCAAAGAACGCCCACTTCGCCAATTTGACCAAGAAATTATCCAGGCTTTAGTGGACATTTATCAAAAACGTGGAATTGAAACGCGAGCCAATCACGTACCAAAAGCTATTGAAAAAATAGGTGAACAATATCAAGTGCTGTTTGAAAACGGTCAAGTGATTACCACGGATTATGTTTTATTTGCCGGTGGTCGCCTACCAAATGTGGAAAATCTAGGCTTAGAGCATACCGATGTCCGTTTAGATGAACGAGGTTATATTGCTGTGGATAAATATCAACAGACAACAGCCAAGGGAATTTATGCTGTTGGCGATGTTATTGGTAAAGTGGAGCTAACGCCAGTAGCTATTGCAGCTGGTCGGCGCTTATCTGAACGCTTATTCAATAATCAAACCAACGCTCATTTAGACTATCATAATATACCAACAGTAATCTTCACGCATCCACCAATTGCAACGATTGGCTATTCACAAGAAGCGGCTATTGAAAAATACGGCGAAGAACAAATTAAGGTCTATCGTTCAACTTTTACACCTATGCATTATGCGTTAAGTGAATACCGTGAAAAATCAGTAATGAAATTAATTTGCTTAGGTGAAGAAGAAAAAATTATTGGTTTACACGGTATAGGTGTAGGTGTTGATGAAATGCTTCAAGGCTTTGCCGTAGCGATTAAAATGGGCGCTACCAAAGCGGATTTTGATCAAACTGTAGCCATTCATCCAACTGGTGCCGAAGAATTTGTCACAATGAAATAAAGGATGTAGATCGACTTGCTCAGCTACGAGCGGATAAGCTCCAGCCAGGCGAAAAAGTCCATAGCTTACAAGACTTTATCAGCCGGGCTGGCTTATCCGATGAAGTAGCTAGTCGATATACACAGATTACAAAA
>NZ_KE136350.1:79923-102101 GCF_000406925.1 Enterococcus columbae DSM 7374 = ATCC 51263 | reverse complement strand
CCAGCCAGGCGAAAAAGTCCATAGCTTACAAGACTTTATCAGCCGGGCTGGCTTATCCGATGAAGTAGCTAGTCGATATACACAGATTACAAAAAGGATGTAGATCGACTTGTTTAGCTACGAGCGGATAAGCTCCAGCCTGAAAACAAGTCTTTTTTATAAGCAATTTAGTAGATGAGCGAAGGATAATCAATTAAAGTGAAAAATAAGGTTTTCAAATCATCTTATGAATAGCTATAATGAGAAAAAAGGAAAATAAAAAGGTGGTTTAGGATGAATATTCAACAAATGCGTTATGTTACAGCGATTGCCAATAATGGCAGTTTTCGTGAAGCGGCGAAAAAACTTTATGTTTCGCAGCCAAGTTTATCGCATGCGATTAAGGAATTAGAACAGGAATTGGATGTTAAGTTATTTGAACGTACGAGTCAGGGAGCGGTTTTAACAGCGGAGGGCACTGATTTCTTTCAATACGCACAACAGATTCTATCCCAGGTAGAATTGTTGGAAAATCGTTATGCTACCAAAAATGATCAAACTAAGCATTTCTCAATTTCTAGTCAACATTATGATTTTCTATCGATTATATTAAGTGATATGATCAAAGCTTATCCTGAGTGTGAGGCTTTTCGGATATTTGAAAGTACAACGCTAAGTGTAATTAAAGATGTGGAGCAATATCGCAGTGAATTAGGGATTTTGTATCTCAATGCATCAAATAAAGTGGCCTTAGAGCGGATGTTTAATGCTAGTGAACTAGAATATGAGGTAATCCATGAATTTCGTACACATATCTTTTTAGGTGAAAATCATCCCTTGGCTAAAAAAACGGAAATCAGTTTAGCGGAATTAGCTCCTTATCCACAAATTCGGTTTTCACAAGAAAGTGATTATTACACTTATTTTTCAGAGGATTTATTAGATTTTCCAGATGTTCCGCAAGTCATTCATGCAAGTGATCGGGCTACGTTAACAGCGATACTGCAACGAACGGATGCTTACGGTTCTGGCTCTGGTTTAGTGGAGGATGGTAAAAGTCAAGGAATTTTATTGATTCCACTAGCAGATGCACCCGTTAGTCAGTTAATTGTGATTAAAAAAATGAATCGAAAATTTTCAGATATGGCGCAGTATTTTGTTCAACATTTACAAAATTACCTGCGAGATTTTGATAGAAGAGGACAAAAATAGCTTAGATTAAGTAGAGTTAGTAAAAATTCGTTTTTTCGATTAGAAATAGTCGGAAAAACGATTTTTTTGTTTGTTATTTTTAATATGAATGATAATAGGATGGATGAATAGATGAATCGTAAAATGAGAATATAGAAAAATCAAAATAACTTAAAAGTTTATATGTGAATAAATGATTATAAATAAAAAGTTGACAATTCAGTCAATAATGAAGATTGAGAGAGTCTTTTAATATTTATAAATTTGTTTAAAAAATGTATTTTTATTATCGGAAAATAATTGAGAATTATTGCTTTATCAAACGATAAAAATAGAGGTTGCAATTTTGTTTTTTATTTGATTTTTCAATAAAAAGATTATCATTTTTTTGAACAAATGCTTTGCAATAATTCTAAAAAAGCATATTATTAATCTAGGGATATTATCTAGATTTTATTATTTTTATCTCTTTTGATGAAGGGATGGTGCTTTCAAGCTATCCTAATTTGTAGAATGGAGGAAGAAAAATGGATATTGTGACATTAGCGCGTTTCCAATTTGCGATGACGACAGTGTTTCACTATTTCTTCGTGCCTTTTTCAATCGGTACAGCTTTAGTGATTTCAGTCATGGAAACACTGTATGTAATCAAAAAAGACGAAATGTACAAGAAGATGGCTAAGTTTTGGGGGAACATCTTTCTTCTAAGCTTTGCAGTCGGTGTGGTTACTGGTATTATTCAAGAGTTCCAGTTTGGTATGAACTGGTCAGATTATTCTCGTTTTGTTGGTGATATTTTTGGGGCACCACTGGCTGTTGAAGCGTTGTTAGCTTTCTTTATGGAATCAACTTTCTTAGGATTATGGATGTTTACTTGGCAAAAGGTTAGTCCTAAGCTTCACGTAGTCTTCATTTGGTTGGTAACATTAGGTTCAATGTTATCAGCATTATGGATTTTAATTGCCAATGCCTTTATGCAACATCCAACGGGGTATGCTTTACGTAATGGTCGAGCAGAGATGACAGATTTCTTTGCCTTGATTAAAAATCCACAAACTTGGTATGAATACTCACACGTAATTACTGCGGCGATTACGATGGGTGGAATCATTGTAGCTGGTTTAACTGCTTTCCAATTATTACGTAATAAAAATGCGACAGATCGCTTTAAAGAGTTTTATCGTAAATCAATTCGTGTAGGCTTAACCGTTGCCTTGGTTGGTTCATTAGGTGTGTTATTAGCTGGGGACTTACAGATGAAAGACTTAGTCCATACACAACCAATGAAATTAGCTGCGACAGAAGGAGCATATGAAAAGACTAATGAATGGACCATCGTTGGCTGGGCTGATGAGTTAGATAAAAAAGAAGTTTTTGGCATTAAGGTTCCTTATATGTTAGGGATTCTAGCTTTTAATGATCCTAAGCAAGAAATTCAAGGAATGAATGAATTAAACGAGCAATTTAAAAAAGAGTTCAAAGATCAAGTGGCGGCCTATAAAAAGGCAACCGGTAAAGAATTAAACTTCTATCCACCAGTTAATGCGTTATTCTGGAGTTTCCGTATAATGGCTGGCTTTGGTGTGTTGATGCTGTTGGTATCAATCGTCGGTTTAGTGATGACTAGAAAGAAAAAACCAACCTTATTCAACAAGCGTTGGCTAATTTGGGTGATGGCATTAACTACTTTTGCACCATTTTTGGCGAATACAACTGGTTGGTTAATTACTGAATTAGGACGTTATCCATGGACGGTTTATGGTGTATTTACAATTATGGACAGTGTATCACCGAACGTATCCGTAACCTCATTATTGATTTCTAACACGATTTACTTCTTGCTATTTACTGGACTTGCTGCTGTAATGGTGACCTTAGTTATTAAAGAAATCAAAAAAGGTCCTGAATTAGACACAGTAAAAGTAGCTAATCCAGTAGACCCATTTGAAGGGGGGGCTATCCATGAATAATTTACAACTTTTATGGTTCTTTTTAATTGGTGTATTATTCTCTGGTTTCTTCTTTTTAGAAGGTTTTGACTTTGGCGTAGGGATGTCTGTTCAGACTTTAGCTAAAAATGAAAAGGAAAAAGATCAGTTAGTTCATACGATTGGTCCAGTTTGGGATGGCAATGAAGTATGGTTATTAACAGCTGGTGGAGCGATGTTTGCTTCATTTCCTTTCTGGTATGCTTCATTGTTTAGTGGTTATTACTTATTGCTATTTACTGTATTATTTGGCTTGATTATTCGTGGGGTTTCTTTTGAATTTCGTCATAAAGTAGAGCCAAGTAAGAAGAATTTCTGGAATTGGACCTTAACGATTGGTAGTTTTATCGTACCTTTCTTCTTCGGTGTCATTTTTATCAGCATGATTCAAGGTATGCCACTAGATGCCCAAGGAAATATGACAGCACATTTTACCGATTACTTTAATCTCTTCTCACTTGTCGGTGGGGTAGCCTTGACCTTACTTTGCTACCTACATGGATTAAACTATATTGCATTAAAAACAGATGGTCCAGTTCGTTATCGGGCGAGAGATTATGCTAAAGTACTTTATTATGTACTTTATGCGGGATTAGTTGTCTTTGCGATTCTTTTATACTTCCAAACTGATTTCTTTGAAGTACATTTTGCTACAACTTTAGGTTTAGTTGTCTTAATCGTCTTGTTGACGGTCTTTGCCAATATTTCTGTATTAAAAGGTAAAGAATTAGCGGCCTTTTTAGCAAGTGGATTAACCTTAGTCTCACTCGTAGCCTTACTATTTACCGGGTTATTCCCACGTGTGATGATTAGTTCAATTAGCCCTAAATTTGATTTGCTGATTAAGAATGCTTCTTCAACACCGTATACGCTAAAAATCATGAGTATTGTAGCGGTTACGTTATTACCATTTGTGCTAGCTTATTTTGCATGGACGTACTATGTATTTAGAAAACGCGTAACTGCAGATGTAGTGGGGTACGAAGAATGATAGATAAGGCGATAATGCGCCTTGAAAAAATTAGACAGATGTTTGGATTGCTTGCAGGATTTGCTTTCTTGCAAGCAATCTTTATCATTGGCCAAGCCTGGATGTTAAGTGCAGCAATTACCCATTTATGGGAAGGAAGAATCCTTGCTAGTGTCTTAAAGTATGTGCTTGGCTTTTTCTTATTTTTCATGGCAAGACATTTAATTACCTATTTACGTGAGCGCCTGTTAGATACTTATGCGCAAGAACAGGCGAAAAAATTGCGCAAGCAGCTTTTACAAAAGATTTTTAAACTTGGTCCTAAAGTCGTGCAAGCTCATGGAACGGGGAATGTGACGACGATGACCGTAGATGGTATTAGTCAGGTAGAAAACTATATTCATTTAATCTTAGCTAAGATGATGAATATGATGATTGTTCCTTGGGTACTTTTAGTGGTGGTTTTTTATTATGATTGGCTATCAGGCGTAATTTTACTGTTAGTTTTCCCGCTAATCATCATTTTTATGATCGTTTTAGGATATGCCGCGCAAGCAAAGGCTGATCGACAGTATCGCTCTTTTCAAATTTTGTCGAATCATTTCATCGACTCTTTACGTGGAATTGATACCCTAAAATTATTTGGCATGAGTAAGTCTTATGAAAAAGGCATTTATCAAACGAGTGAAGATTTTCGTAAGGCAACGATGTCTACGTTAAGAATTGCGATTCTCTCTACCTTTGCCTTAGATTTCTTTACGACCTTATCCGTGGCGATTGTAGCGGTATTTTTAGGTCTACGTTTATTAAATGCTGAAATTTTGCTTTTCCCAGCTTTGACGGTTTTAATTTTAGCACCGGAATATTTCTTGCCAGTTCGGGACTTCTCAAGTGACTATCATGCCACCTTAGATGGTAAAAATGCAATGACGGCTATTCGTGAGATTTTAGAGCTACCTGAACAAGAGGTCACACCAATAACGATTGCCCCTTGGTCAAACGATTCGGTTTTAACCTTGAATCATCTCTCCTTTGATTATGGTCAAAAGACAGGGTTAGAACCATTTAATTTGGTAGTTGAAGGTTATCAAAAAATTGGGATTATCGGGATGAGTGGTTCAGGTAAGTCCACCTTGATGAATTTGTTCAGCGGTTTTTTGACACCTAAACAAGGAACGATTTTATTTAATGGGCAAGCTACGACTAGCTTTAAACAAGCCGATTGGCAAAAACAACTCCTTTATATTCCGCAAAATCCTTATGTTTTTAGAGCTACTTTGCGTGAAAATATCGCTTTTTATACGCCAACAGCTGATGATGCGGCGATCATGCAAGCCATTGAGGTCGCTGGTTTAAGTGATTTATTGGCACAACTACCTGATGGCTTAGACACGCTAATTGGTGAAGGAGCCAGAAGCTTAAGTGGTGGGCAAGCTCAGCGGATTGCTTTGGCACGGGCCTTTTTAGATCAAGAACGCAAGGTATTGATTTTAGATGAACCAACCGCGCATCTAGATATTGAAACTGAAGTGGAATTAAAAAATCAAATGTTACCATTGATGGAAAATCGTTTAGTCTTTTTTGCAACACATCGAATGCATTGGATGCATCAAATGGATTATATTTTGGTTTTAGAAGAAGGAAAATTAGTTGAAGCGGGCACTTTCCAAGAATTGACGCAAAAACGTGGCGCCTTCTTTGAATTAACAAAGAAAATGCGAGGTGAACGTCATGTCTAAGATCCCTATTTTAAAAGCCTTAGATAAGGATACTTGGGTAAAGCCGTATCTTAAGCGCTATAAGTGGCCCTTAATGTTAGCTATATTTCTGGGCTTTTGTACTTTCTTTAGTGCAGGGGCCTTAATGTTTAATTCAGGTTATTTGATTAGCAAGTCAGCTTCTTTACCAGAAAATATCCTGCTAGTCTATGTACCGATTGTTTTAACTCGGGCTTTCGGGGTAAGTCGGCCAGTCTTTCGTTATATCGAACGTTTAACAAGTCACAATTGGGTTTTGAAAATGACTTCTAAGCTTCGCCGCAAACTATATCACACGCTAGAAAAGGATGCGATGGTTTTCAAGCAAAAATATCGCATGGGGGATATTTTAGGTTTGTTAGCCGAGGATATTCAATATATTCAAAACCTATATTTACGGACCGTATTTCCATTGATTATCGCCATAATTTTATACGTGTTTATCGTGGTGGCTATTGGTTTCTTTTCAATCTTTTTTGCTTTATATATTGCTTTATTATTGTTCATTTTGGTGCTAGTATTACCAATATGGTCGGTAGTGATCAATGGCGCACGCCAAGAAAAAGAAAAAAGCTTGAAATCGGCTCTATACACGGATTTAACGGATAATGTGTTAGGGGTAGCTGATTGGATTTTTAGCCAGCGTGGGATTGAATATGTCGATACGCATCTACAGGTAGAACACGAGTTGTCTATTGTTCAAGATCAAAAACGGCTATTTAATCGCCGTGTGCATGTGCTTTTCCAATTGATTTATAGCTTTGTAGTGATTGGCTTAATTGTTTGGACCTCCCAACAGTTTGTTGGCAATCATGGTAGGGCGGCGAACTGGATTGCAGCCTTTGTATTGAGTGCTTTTCCCATAGTCGATGCCTTTGTTGTCTTGCCTGAAGCAATGCAAGAAAGTAATGTATACAAGGATTCAATTGAACGTCTCAATGCTTTAGATGATGGTGAGGAGAGTCAACCTATTTCAATGAAACCTACCGATATGACGATTTGTAGCGAGAATTTAAGTTTTCGTTATGATCAGCAGTTGGTTTTAGACCAGTTGGATTTAACTATTGCTCCCGGTGAAAAATTAGCTATTTTAGGTAAGAGTGGTTCTGGTAAGAGTACACTTGCAAGCTTGATTCGCGGTGATCTAAAGCCACAAAACGGTCTTTTGACATTAGGTGGTGTGCCAACTTATCAATTTGGAGATGAAATAAGTCACTATATTAGTGTCATTCAACAAGCGCCTTATCTTTTCCATACGACAATTTTTAATAATGTGCGGATGGCTAATACTGATAAGACGGAAGAAGAAGTTTGGGAAGTACTTGAGCGTGTCGGCTTGAAAAAATTAGTTGAGCAATTGCCTGAAGGTCTACATACTATGGTTGATGAGGCTGGATTACGTTTTTCCGGTGGGGAACGTCATCGTATGGCTTTAGCGCGTATTTTATTACAAGATACACCGATAGTTTTATTAGATGAACCAACAGTTGGCTTAGATCCATTAACTGAACAAGCGTTAATTGATACTTTCTTTAGCCAGTTAAAGAATAAAACGGTGATTTGGATTACCCATCATTTACAAGGGATTGAGATAATGGACCGAGTGATTTTTATTGAAGACGGTCGTTTAGAAATGTCTGGTACGCCAAGCGATTTGGCGCAAACGAATGAACGCTTTAAACAGCTTAAAGCTATTGACGAGGGTCGAGTCATTTAACAAAAAAACCGTTGCATTTTTGAATGCAACGGTTTTTTGCCTTTCTTCAAGGTGATTGTTGATTAGTAATGAATGTAGACAGGTGTTCCTGTTTGGATGTGAGAGTAGAACCATTTAGCATCTTCTACGGATACTTGGATGCAACCATGTGATGTTCCAGAACCAGGTACACCTAACTTCATACCAATGTCGTGCTTATAGCCACCATTTGGCGTAGCAATTGGTGTGCTGTGAATGAGATACATACCATAATCTTTCCAACCAGCAGCATAATCTGCACCACCACCCATCCACCAAAAACGGCGTGCGCGATAGGTGTTGATACTATAATGACCAGTAGGAGAAAGCATCCCTGGCATCGCGTGTTGACTGAGCATCGTATAAATGACACGATTTCCTGATTTTAGATATAATCGTTTAGCCGTATAATTAATCTCAACGTTCACATTAGGGTAGGCAGCTAGGTTAGGATAGGGACCACCTGTTGTATAAAGATAGTAATCATTGTCACGATAGGCCGCTAAATACTGGGTGCGGATCCAACCGATTTGATCATCTGGAAAAGCTACTGCATACCAAAGACCATCGTAGTTACTTACTTTTTGTCGTGTGATAGCAACCAATCCTCGATAGCTAGCACTATTTGCAATAGCGGGTGCACTGGCATTAGGACTGGTCTGAATAACGGTATCTCCAGCCAATTGAATATGGTGGAAAATGGCTGTAGTAACAGAGATTTGTTTTAGTTGTTCATGCTGATTGCTACTAGGCGTTACGTTACTTGCATACCAAGCGATATTTTCATTTCGCCAACCATGGTTTAGTAGCTGATTATGCTCACCTAAGGATTGGGTGTAATGATGAGAACCGCTTTTGGCGTTAGGATTATAGGATCGATATAATGGAATTCGTTTTTGATTATCAGAATACCAGCCAATCCCTTCATAGCGCCAACCATGCTGGGCAAGCCAGGCTTTTTCGCCTCCTGATAAGGTGTAATGATGGTCTCCATTGTTAGGATTGTATAATCGATAGACCGGTTCTCCCTCTAATGGTGCATACCAAGCAATGCCCTCATAATGCCAGCCTAATTTAGCTAATTGACTCGCTTCATAGCTATTTGCTGTAAAAAAATGTTCGCCTGAGTTATAATTATAAACACGATACATTGCTTGTGTAGGTACTTCTTTAGTCACTGGCTGTGAAGCTACGGGCACTTCTGGTGTTTTGGTCTCGGTTGAAGTAGTTGTTTCCTCTTTTTCTGTGTCTGCCGCTTCTTGTGTTTTGTTGGTTGCCGAATCAGCAGTAGCAGTTGTTTCTGATAAATTGGCCTGTGTTGAAGTTGTTTCGGTAGTAGATGGATTGATTGCACTACTTTCTGTCGATGACTCTTCTTGCGCGTAAAGCGGTGTGCATGTTAAAGTAATCCCAATCAGTCCCACACTTAGCCAGCCTAAAAATTTTAACTTTTTCATTTCCTCATCACCCTTTATTTACTAGTTAATTTAATTATAGCAGTGATTGATTGACTGTAAATACCGTTTTCAAAGTATGTTCACAGTTAGCTTTACAAATCTCTAGACAAATTATATGAATAAATACAATTATCAGACTATTATGAAAATGAGTGAATAAATAACTGTATATTTGTATTTTTTAATAATTATTAAAAAAATCTTAGCGTTAAAATGAATATTTTATGATAAATTTGGTGGTTATTTCATAAAAATTTGTGTAAAAATCAACGTTTTTTTATTTTCATCTCAGAATAGAGGAGGGGATAAATTAAGATATTCTCTTTTTTATTACATAACTGATAAATCATAGTAAAATGGTTTATGGTTATTTTTAATGGAAGTATAGACTGTTAAAAGTATCAGCTGTATTACATATTTATATTATTTAAAGGTGGGTTACTATGCAGAAGGAAGAAAAAACCTTTTTAGGACAACCGCGAGGCTTAGCCACTCTGTTCTTTACAGAAATGTGGGAGCGTTTCAGCTACTATGGAATGCGCGCCATCCTGTTGTTCTTTATGTACGATCAAGTCGTAAATGGTGGTTTAGGATTGCCTAAATCAACCGCAGTTGCAATCATGTCTGTTTACGGGGCATTGGTTTATATGTCAAGTATTGTCGGTGGTTGGCTATCCGACCGTTTGTTTGGGTCACATAAAACCGTTTTTTATGGCGGTGTGTTCATCATGTTTGGTCATATTGTGCTAGCTTTACCATTAGGTGTCATTGCTTTATTTGTTTCCATGATTTTAATTGTCATTGGTACAGGGATGTTAAAAGCCAATGTATCTGGAATGGTCGGACATTTATATTCTAAAGAAGATTTACGTCGTGACTCAGGTTTCTCAATTTTTTACATGGGAATTAACGTCGGCGCATTACTAGCACCGATTGTTGTCGGTACTTTAGGTCAAGAAGTTAGCTATCATTTAGGGTTTGGTGTGGCCGCTGTCGGTATGTTCTTAGGATTATGTGTTTACTACTTCCAAGGTAAGACAACCTTAAAAGGAATCGGCATGGAGCCTACCAATCCGATTGTTGGTAGTGAACGTGCAAAAGTATTCCGTACAATTGCTTTGATTGTTGTAGCTATCGCTGTTGTTTTTGGTGTGGCTTATGCCATGGGACAATTAACGATTGATTTCTTCGTTAACTTTGTCAGTGTGGTCGGAATTGCCATTCCAATTATCTATTTCACACGCATGCTGGTATCAAATGAAGTAACACCAGAAGAAAAGGCAAAAGTTCGTGCGTATATTCCGTTGTTTATTGCAGCGATTATTTTCTGGTCATTAGAAGAACAAGGCTCATCTATTTTAGCTTTATTTGCTAGTGAAAGAACACAATCAACATTCTTTGGCTTCACTATTCCAGCTAGTTGGTATCAAACACTAAATCCATTATTTGTTGTATTGATGACACCATTTTTCGTATGGTTATGGTCTAAAATGGGAAAAAAACAACCTACAACAGTGGTGAAATTCTCAATTGGTTTAGTTTTAGCGGGATTATCATTCGTTTTATTAATGTTGCCAGGAATGCTTTATGGAGTAGATACAAAAGTAAGCCCATTATGGTTGGTAGGCAGCTTCTTCATTATGATTGCTGGAGAAATGTGCTTATCCCCAGTTGGTCTATCGGTAACGACTAAATTAGCGCCAAAAGCTTTTGAAGCACAAACGTTAGCTATTTGGTTATTAGCGGATGCTTCTTCACAAGTAATCAATGCCCAAATTGCTCGTTTTTATACCCCACAAACTGAATCAGCTTACTATGGTATTGTTGGGGCAGTTGCGGTGATTGCCGGTATTTTATTATACTTCGGTCGCAAGCCAATTCAAAAATTAATGGGTAATGTCCATTAATGAAAAGTTAAACTTAAAAAAGAATATTCAGCGCCTCTTGCGCTGAATATTCTTTTTTTATTAATTAAACATGTCGAATTGTCCGGTATGGAATGATTGGATACTTTCTCCACCAGGTAATGGTGGTAAGCCTAGGTGATCTTCACGAGTGAACGCTTCTTTAAGTCCTGGTGTTAGTTGGGCATAAGCTAGCGTTTCAGGTGAAATTTGGTGTAGGATGGTTTCACCTTTTCCTTCCATGATTTTTTTAGCAAATTGTGGTTCAATTAATGTCCCACGTCCGATAGCAATTAAGTCACTATAGTTAGCTATAGCATCCTGTGCTTGTTCTTGACTAGTTACTCCGCAGACAATGATGAGTTTTGTTTGCTCATCTAAGACCTTTTTGAAGTGCTCTGCGTAGGATAAATCGCTATTCTTTGGTTTAGAATGGTAGCCTTCAAATAAAGACAAGTGGATATAGTCTAATTCTTGTTCGACGATTCTAGCGACTAATTGAGTCGATTCTTGATAAGTGTAGCCAATTGTTTCGCCGTGAATTTCTTCGGGACTAATTCGATAGCCAATAATAAATTCTTTTTTAGCAAAAGCTTTTGCGATGCGTTTGACCTCTTTGACTACAGCTAATGGGAAGGCCATGCGTTTTTCCAAGGAGCCACCCCATTGATCGTTTCGTCGATTGGAATAGCTTGAAAAGAATTGTTGGAGTAAATAGTGATTCGCACCATGAATTTCTACTCCATCAAAGCCGGCTTCAATCGCCCGTCTAGTCGCTTGTCCGAAATCAGCAATAATTGCTTCAATTTCTTCATTGGTTAACTCGCGTACTGGATAATTTAAAAAATCAAAGTCCATCTGACTAGGCGCTACTGCAGGACTCCCACTGACAGCTTGACCGATTGCTGCTCTACCCCCATGGTGAATTTGTAAAATGGCCTTATTTCCATCTTTTTTGATAGCTTTAGCGACTTGACGTAAGCCATCAAGATGCTCATCAGAATAGGCAGCTAATTGTTCAGGATAGCCTGGTGTAGAACAAGGTCCACCATTTGGACTAACGTAGTGATACTCGGCGATAATCATTCCAGCTGCTTGTGAACGAGCGGCATAGTAAGCGATAGTATCTGCTGAAGCAAAACCATTTCTTTTACCAGAAAGTGTCTGCATTGGTGACATCACAATCCTATTTGATAATATCGCGCGGTGACGTAGTGTAAGTGTATCTGTTACTAAATTTTTCGACATGAAAAACATCCTTCTTCCTCTATAAAATTTTATCAAAATGACATTTCGAGATTATTCGATATAACGACTGAAAAAAGAAGAACTATGCACAAAATGCTAACCATAGTTCTATAATTTAGTATCGATGAAATCACGTAATCGATTCAAAGTATCTTCGTTTCGGCGATAATAAGTCCATTTGCCAATTCTAGTAGCGATGAGTAAATCGGCCTTTTGTAAGATAGTAAGATAATGTGAGGTGGTCGATTGAGTCAGTCCTAATAAGCGTTGAATTTCACCAACACAAACACCTACTTCAAGCATATCTACATTTGTTTCGTGGACAAAATAAGCTGTAGGATCTTTTAACCATAGTAAGATTTGTAATCGATATTCATTTGATAAGGCTTTAAAAATTTCAATATTTTCCATGCTTTTTATTATATCGAGTATTGTCGATATGTCAAGTAATCGTTCTTATTTTTTTGAACTAATATTATCGGTAAAATATGATACAATGTTGATGATTAGCAATAAAATAGAGATAATAGGGATGAGCTTATGACAGAATTTTATTTTTTAAGACATGGTCAAACGCAGATTAATTTAGAGCAACGATTCAATGGAGCAACGGTGGATTCTCCTTTAACAAAAGCGGGAATTAAGGGGGCTGAAGGTTTAAATCGGTATTTAAAGGATTGTCGTTTTGAGAAAATTTATTGTTCGCCGCAATTTAGAGCGCAAACAACGCTCCAATTAGCTTTAGCCCAATCGCATCATCATCAGCAATTACAGTATATAGTTGATGAACGCTTGCGAGAGTTTCATTTTGGTAAGTGGGAGGGCATCCCTTTTAGTCAGGTCGATGCGGACATTTTGAAACAATATCATCAATCGCCAGCGACCTTTGATACACAAGCCTTTCAGATGGAATCTTATGGACATCTATATGAGCGAGGCAATGCATTAATCCAAGAAATTTATCAGCAATATCCTGATGGAAAAGTGTTAATTGTCGGTCATGGCGTGCATTTAACCTTACTGATCCAAGGGCTTTTGGGTACGCCAATTGATCAATTTCGTAAAGATGGTCTGTTACCTAACGCTAGCTTGACCATTGTGGATTATCAGCCATCCCAAGCACAACTTGTTACTTGGGGGTTAACTGCGCAAACAGGGCATTAAAACAAGCTAGTAGCAAGTCTAGGAAAATTCTAGATTTGCTTACTAGCTTTTATCGTATGATTATTTATTTCTTACACTGAAAAGCACATTCCTGCAATTGGCTGAATTTTGGTTTCCCCACATTTAGAGGGATTACCTCGTGGACCACATCGCTATATTGTAAACCAAACCAACGTTCAGGGGCGACAGTCACTTTTTTAATCATTAAGCGCGCATTTAAAATTTGGCGTTCCCAGCGTTTTAGTTGGGTCATATTTGATAATTCTTCACGAATCAAGACAAAGCGAAAATCACCGACTTCACGTCCAGGGGTAAGCGAATATTTTTGTGGCTGCTTGGGTAGTCGGTTAGAAGCCATTAAATCTTGAATAATTTGACGTAAGTAGATATTCACTTCTTGCGCAACTCTAAAGCCTAAGAATAATTGGACCTTGACAACAAAATCGGTTCCTAACATATCTACCGCATATTTTTTAGTATAAGGCTCATCAGTTACGACTACGCTGACAAACCAATAGACTCTGGCGCGTTTGAGCTTTTTATCTAGAATCGAATAGATATACTGTTGCGCAATTTTTTCGCCGGATAATTGTGGAACTAAGAATACCAAATTGGTTTGATAGTAAGGGACACTTTCGTCTTTAGACAAGGCTTGTAGCTGCGGTAGATATTTTTTTAAGCTAACTGCTCGAATATGACGTTCTTGAATTTCGTTACTTTGATACCAAATATACATAATAGCTAGAATCAGTAGAGCTAAAATAACGGCAACGTAGCCACCATGGACAAATTTTACCGCACTGGCAATGAAGAAAATACTCTCAATCCCTCCAAAAAATACTAATACGGCATAGGCAAAGAGACGTGGGATTTTTTTCCAGATTAAAAATTGCGTTAATAAAATAGTCGTCATTAGCATAGTTACGGTAATGGCTAGACCATAAGCTGCTTCCATGTGACTAGAGGTCTGAAAGCCTAAGACAATTAATGAGCAACCGATCCATAGTAAAATATTAATGGTTGGAATATACATTTGACCAATGCTTTTACCAGGATAGCGAATTTGTAATTTAGGTAATAGCTTTAATTTGATGGCTTCAGAGACCAAGGTGAATGAACCAGTGATTAAAGCCTGCGAAGCGATAATGGCTGCTAAAGTCGCTAAAATAATGCCGATAAAACGAAAGGCAGCAGGCATCATCGCAAAAAATGGATTAAAGCTTTCGTTCAGCGGCGTATTGCTTGGTAAAGTCAATAGCCAAGCTACTTGCCCCATATAGTTAAGCATCAGGCAGATAAAGACAAATGGCCAGCTTAAGCGAATGTTACTACGGCCAACATGCCCCATATCTGAATAGACTGCCTCTGCCCCAGTTGTGGCTAGGAAAATACTGCCCAAAATAAAGATTCCTAAATGATTGCTAGGACTAAAAAGTAATGCTAAAGCATATTTTGGCTGAATGGCTTGTAAAATTTGCCAGTCGTGCTGTAAATGCATTAGCCCCATTAAGCCCAAAAAGCTAAACCAAACGAGCATGACCGGACCAAATGCCTTACCGACTAAATCCGTTCCAAATTGTTGAATGAAAAATAAAATGGCCAAAATAAGTAAAGTAATCAAAACTACATTTTGTTGGCTATGTCCAAAATGCTGTACATAAAAAGGTAGGCCTCGTAAGCCTTCGATTGCTGATGTTACCGTCACAGCAGGAGTAAGCATTCCATCAGCTAAAATAGCGGCTCCACCAATCATCGCCGGTACAATCAACCATTTTTTCGTTTTTCTAAGTAAGGTGTATAAAGAAAAAATACCACCTTCTCCGTGGTTGTCAGCTTTTAAAGCTAAATAGACGTATTTAATGGTAGTTAATAGGGTTACGGTCCAAAAAATAAGTGAGATAACCCCAAAAAGATAATCTCGAGAGATACTATTTATCCCTCCGTTACCACGAATAATTTCTTTCATTACGTAAAGTGGACTAGTTCCGATATCGCCATAGACAATTCCGATGGCTAACAGTAGACCAGCAGCACTTTTTCTTGAATGAAAGTTAGTGGGCTGTTTCATGTTTTGTTCTCCTTTAATTTTGTATCTTTCATTGAAACAGACCTATTCTATGCCTATTCAATCTAGTGTACAATAGAGAAAGAGAACATATAACAAAATAACGTTTAGGATTATTTGATAGCGTTTTTTATCAATAATTTCTTGAATAAAAAAAGCGAAAAATAGATTTTTAAGAAAAAAATTAGGAAGAAGAGAAAGCTGATGGCAATTGAAAGAATCAAACAAGAAATTATCCAGGATGAGGCTAACCAAGCCTATACTAAAAGCGGGATTCACCCCTTATTTCAGGCTAATCCAGCAGCTAAGCTATTAATCATTGGGCAAGCACCCGGTCAGAAGGCTCAAGATCGTGGGCGTTTATTTGCAGATCGTAGTGGGGATCGTTTGCGCAATTGGCTAGGATTAGATGAAGCAACCTTTTATGATGCAACAAAGGTAGCAATTTTACCCATGGATTTTTATTTTCCTGGCCGTGGGAAGTCAGGAGATCTGCCACCTAGAGTAGATTTTGCTGAAAAATGGCATCCTCAATTGCTTGCCGAATTATCAAATGTCGCCTTAACTATTTTGATTGGCCGCTATGCGATGCAACGGTATTTAGCGATTGATTCTAAAACGACCTTAACGGAGGTTGTTGCTAATTATCAACAGTATTTGCCAAGCTATTTCCCGTTGATTCATCCTTCTCCACGGAATCAAATTTGGCTGAAAAAACATCCTTGGTACGAAGAAGAGGTGATTGTAGCTTTAAAGCAACGCGTTAGTCAATTGTTGGTATAAAGCTGCTTTACCTATCGCCTAATCGTAGTTGATAAAATATCCTTGCAATATTATTCCTTAGCAAAAATGAATAAAAACAACGAATACTAAGGCTATAGCTAGATAGGCTGAATATTCGTTGGTTTTTTTTAAGATTTTGAAGTAAGGATAGTTAACAGTGAGCAGATAAGTTCTAAGCTGAGATAAATTAACAGAAAACTTTTTCCCAACTAGCTTATTTGACGATTACTTGCCAAATAGCGATTATTTCAATAGCTTCATTTGGGATTATAGCATTGGTAGGATGACAGTCGTCCATAGATAGCTAAAGGGCATTGCTAAAACCATTGCCGGAATCATATCGGCGGTTGGAAATTGCTTGATATTGACCATCCGAAACCCAGTTGCCAGCATTAAAAAGCCACCAACAGCCTTGAAATCGGCAATCATTACAGGTGAGGTAAGTGGGAAAATGGCCTTAGCAAAAATAAATAATAAAAAGAAAATGACAAATTGTGGTAAGGCGATAATCGAAACAACATACCCCAGATTACAAGCGAAAATCGCAGCTGTAAAGAAATCCAAAATCGATTTAGCAATTAAGATAGTATGGTCGCCAGTCATTCCAGAATCTAAGCTACCGTAAATCCCAGTTCCTGAAGCGCAGAACAAGACAATAATCGTAACTAATTGTGCTTGAAATTCCTTGGCGTCTAGCTCTGTTTGCTTGCCGAATAGCTGATTAATAGGCTTTTGCATATAAGTAGCTCCTGTTTTCACCATCTCACCAACATGGAGCAATAATCCAATGGCTGTTCCTAAAATAATAGCAAAAACGACAGCAGGCATATTTTTCATTAAGACAATCGTCGAAATTCCCATTCCCATTGAACAAACACCAAAAATAAGCGTAATCTCTTTTTTAAAGTTATCTGATAGTTTTTCACCAAAAAAACCACCAAAAATGCCGCCTAATACAACGGATAATGCATTGATAATTACACCGGTAGGCATCAATCGTTCCTCCTTAATCCAGAGGCTATGAGACAAGCGTTCTGGTTTGAGCAATAAGTCGCAGTAGGCGACAAAAGTGCGCAACTTTTAACACTTTTTCGACTGGAAGCTTATTGCCGAAAACCAGCTTGGCTCATGCCGTTTTTTTTTAGAGGCTATGTGTTGAGCGATTTGATACGAGTAAATAAGTTCCAAGTGGATGGAAAAATTCTCCATATTTTAAGATTTTTTCAGCAACTTGGCTTATTTACCGAGTATCAGCTCAACAACATGCCGTTTATTTTAGAGGCTATCAAGCGAGCGATTTGCTATGAGTAAATAAGTCTAACTAGCCACAAAAAGTGCGCAACTTTTAACACTTTTTGGGGATAGTTACTTATTTACCGAATAGCAGCTCGATTGATGCCATTTATTTTAGAGGCTATGAGACAGCTCGCTTGGGCGCGAACAAATAAGCTTCAAAGGATAGAAAAGTCCAGTATTTTTAAGACTTTTATAGCATTTTGATTTACTTGACAAGTGATTAACTGTCCTAGCCATCTACTTTTATAAGTGTATAGTACATCATTATGGCGATAAATTTTTAGTAAGTCAATGTGGTTTTTGTAATCTCTGAGAAAATATGTGAATATATCAAAAAATAGAACTCAGTCCATAGACCGATAAAAAAGGCTGGTTTCGGCGTTATAATTTGTCCATAATTTTAGAAAAGAGGCTAGTAATTATGGCACAATTAAAATGGTATGCAGGTGGACAAGAAAGAGGCAAGGTAGCAGTTGATTTATTAACCCAGCTTATTTCTGAACTAAAGGCATCCGATGACGATAATAAAAAAGGTTTGGCTGACTTGGTCCAATCATTTATCAACGAAATCAAACAAGGTATTTGTGCAGTTCCCTTATCTTTAAGTCGTTTAAACATTGAGGTTTCAAATTATTTAACGACTAACCAAATCGTATTAAGTGAAAAGGAATCTAAACTATTTAAAGAAGTAGCGGGATTATCTCAAATTCGCTATGGATATTAAAAAATCTCTTAGCTAATCTAGATAGATTGGCTAAGGGATTTTTTGTTAATTTCGCAATTCTTTTTTCGCTGTGGCTAAAGCTACTTCGATTACTTTGTGCATATCAAAATATTGATACATGCCTAAACGACCGCCAAAAATAATATTGGCATCTTTTTTCGCTAGGGCCTGATATTTTTGGTATAACTTAGCATTGACCTGGTCATTCACTGGATAATAGGGCTCATCCCCGATTTGCCAATCAGCTGGGTACTCCTTAGTAATAACCGTTTTTTCCTGTTGGCCAAATTCAAAATGCTTATGCTCGATAATCCGGGTGAAAGGATATTGATGGTCGATATAATTAATCACGGCATTTCCCTGGTAATTATCTATAGATAAAATTTCGTGTTCAAATTTTAATGAACGATAAGCTAACGGACCATAACAGTAATCATAAAACTGGTCAATCATGCCGGTGAAAACAATTTTATCATAATTGGTTAAATACGCTGCTTTATTGGCAAAAAAATCAGTATTTAAACGGACTTCAATCTGATCATGTTGGAGCATTTTTTCAACCATTTGTGTGTAACCACCTATCGGAATTCCTTGATAGGTGTCATTGAAATAATTGTTATCAAAGGTAAAACGTACAGGTAATCGCTTGATAATAAAAGGTGGTAAATCCTTACAAGGACGTCCCCATTGTTTTTCTGTATATTCTTTAATCAAGGTCTCGTAGATATCAGTTCCGACTAAATCAATTGCTTGCTCTTCTAGATTTTCAGGTGTTTTCCCTTTTAAAACTTGTCGCTGCTCCTCGATTTTAGCTTTAGCTTGTTGAGGCGTGATTGTTTGCCAAAGCTGATAGAAGGTACTCATGTTAAAAGGTAAGGAGTAGAGCTTTCCTTTACTTAGAGCAAAAGGACTATTCACAAAGCGATTAAATTGAGCAAATTGATTCACATATTGCCAAACTTCTTGATTGGAGGTGTGGAAGATATGGGCCCCATACTGATGGACTTGGATACCTTCAACTTCACGTGTATAAATATTACCAGCAATATGATTTCGTTTTTCGATAATCGTTACCTGATGTCCTGCTTTAGCTGCTTGTTCAGCAAATACCGCACCAAATAAGCCTGCACCAACGATTAAATAATGCATGAGATCTTTCCTTTCGCTTTTAATTTTTTCATAACTACTTTATCACAAATCTTCCTTTGTTGCGTAAAAATATTTTGCCTATACATATAGGAAGAAATTGACTATTCTTTCATATATGTAGTTGTTTTGTTTTTTAAATGGTTTTTTAAATCCTTTGCTATTGCTTCTGTAATAGGAAGGTATTTGCTGATAAATCTTTAAATATCAATGGATTACATCCTAGGTCTAAGGATGTATTTTTTTGTGTTCGTCTTGAATCAAAAGAGGTTTAGTGTTATGATTTTGTTATAAGGTTACAGGTGGTGGGAAAAAATGTTTGAAGAAGTTTTTCAATATATTGCGCAACAAGTGGGGGTATTGCCTGATTTTTGGCAGTGTATCGCATGGGTCGGCCTGATTTGTCTATTTTTTGTTGGCTTATATTTACTTTTTTCGCTTATTTTTGCACCAATTATGTATCTTTATAACCGTTTAACCGATCGGAATCAAAATAATTCTTTAGCTCAATCTGAATATTTATTAGGTCAATTGACTGTGAAAATTCAGGGAGATTCAGTAGGCGAAGTCATGGAGACGGGCAGTGGTCACGCACGAGCAACTTTTCCAGCTAAATTATTTAAAGCCGATGAGATTGCCCAAAATCGTCTTTTGCCTGCTGGAACCTCGGTCATTATTATTGAATTTGATCAAAACGGTATTGCGCTAGTAGTAGAAAATAAAAACAAATAAAAAGGATGTGGATGAAGTGATAGGGGATATTTTATTGAATCCAGTTGTTTGGATAGTCATTTTAGTTTTGGCATTAATTGTCTTTTTAATGATTCGTTATCGAATTGGTAAGCCTGACGAAGCCTTGATTGTAACAGGGTCGTTTTTAGGTAAAGAAGGCATTAAAATTTTGAAAAATAGTGGGACGTTTGTGATACCTATTGTACAAAAGGCGCATAAATTAAGCCTTTTAACCCATAAATTAGAAATCGGTACGCCAGAAGTGTATACTGAGCAAGGTGTGCCCATTAAAGCCAGTGCAACGGTCTTGGTAAAAATCGGCAACAGTACTGAAGCAATTAAAACAGCAGCCGAACAATATCTAGGAAAATCAACCTCTGAATTAGAAGATGAAGCGCAAGAAGTCTTAGAAGGACACCTTCGCGCGATTTTAGGGACAATGACGGTAGAAGCAATTTATAAAAATCGTGATGATTTTGCTGAGCAAGTGCAAGCAGTGGCTTCAACTGACTTGCAAAAGATGGGCTTAGAGATTGTTTCTTTTACCATTAAAGATGTCAGTGATCCTAATGGCTATTTGGATGCTTTAGGACGTCCGCAAATTGCTGAAGTGAAGAAGAATGCTGAAATTGCTGAATCAAATGCTTTACGTGAAACGCGAATTAAACAAGCCGAAAATGAACAATTAGCTCAACAAGAAGAAATTCGTCGTAAAACAGAAATTGCAGAAGCTAATAAAAATATGGCCTTAAAGCAAGCGCAATATAAACAAGAACAGGAAGTTGCGGTTGCCCAAGCTGAACAAGTAGCAGTAGGCGAAAAAATGAAGGTTCGCTTGATTGAACAAGAAAAGAACATTGAAATTCAAGAAAAACAAGCAGAATTAACCGAAAAAGAATTAAACGCAAGTCTACGTAAAAAAGCAGAAGCGGATAAATATGTGGTCGAACAAAATGCCTTGGCAGAAAAAGCGAAAGAAATCGCCTATGCCCAAGCGGAAGCTGAAAAGATTAAATTAGCTGCGGAAGCTGAAGCGCAACGAGTCGCTAAATTAGGTCAAGCCGAAGCAGAAAGAATTGCTAAGGTTGGTCAAGCCGAAGCGGAAAGTAAAGAAAAGATGGCCCTTGCTTTACAAAAATTAAATGAAGCCGGTATTTTAATTGAATTTATTAAAGTCTTGCCTGCTATTGCCAAAGAGGTAAATGCGCCAATCAGTAATATTGATAAGGTGGTTAGCTTTGGTAGCGGCGATGGTGTGCATGAAATGGGTGAGGCTGGTTTAGCACGAACCTTTGACACCATTAAAGAAACAACGGGCTTAGATTTAGTCGCATTGATTAATGAAACCATGGCGCGTAAGCAAGGAAATCAGGAATTAGTGGCAGCAATCGAAGAATCTAAGGGTACTATTGCAACGGAAGCTGTAACAGAAAATAAAACAGAAGAATAGAGGTGAAATTTATGCTAGTGACAACAACCGAACGTATTCCTGGTAAGGAGTATGAAGTGATTGGTGAAGTATTCGGCCTAACTACCCAATCTAAAAATATGTTTTCAGATATTGGTGCTAGTCTGAAGGGCTTAGTCGGGGGTGAAATCAAGGCTTATACGAATATGCTAGAAGAATCCCGCTTAAAAGCAGTTGAGCGTCTGAAAGAAAATGCTAAAGCAATGGGAGCAGATGCGGTTGTAATGATGCGTTATGACTCAGGCTCTATTATGCAAGATATGCAAAGTGTCGTTGCTTATGGCACAGCAGTACGCTTTATTTAATATTTGCGTATTTGAAAAAGAGACGGTTATCCGTCTCTTTTTTTGTGCAATTTGCGATAGAGATGGAAAGAAGCTTATGGGGGATTCGTGTGGATGAATGGTATAGGAAGATCCTCTCTTTGTTCGCAATAGTAGTTTTATCCATATTATCAAGCTCTCACTGAATTTTTTATTACTCAATTAGCATCAGTTATCTTTGTAAAATAGTAATTTTTATTATCGATTTAATATAACTTATTTTTTTAGGTTATTCGTATCTTTGTTTA
>NZ_KE136350.1:77717-79663 GCF_000406925.1 Enterococcus columbae DSM 7374 = ATCC 51263 | reverse complement strand
TGTGTTGATTTTTTAAAATTTAATATATATAATGCAAATTACCTTTTAAAATCAGTTATTTATATATGTATTTTAATATAACTTATTTTGATTAAGATAGTTGGATAAGATGAATTTTCTGGGGGGAAGATAATGAAAATGAAAGCAAAGTATTGGTATGCTTATATATTATTTATGTTAGTCGGATTGTTAGCTGGAGGAATGAATATTCGTGCGGCTAATATAGATGATTATTTCAATTCTGATTATTATTATGGCTATCCAGAGGGAAATACTGGAGGAAATTATGGTAAAGATGTCAATCATAGTCCGTTAGCCTTGATTAACAAATTAGAAATAGCTGGAGCTAAATATTATGTTAAAGAAGTTGTTTATTGTTTGAACGAGGAGATAAAGCCACCTAGTTCTGAACAAACACCTTTTAAATCAGATGGTTCATATAAAAACAATTTTGATGTGTTTTTAAAGTTAAACGGTGCAAGAGAACAATTATATAAAAGAAAGACACCTAATCGCGGCAATACGGATGAAGAAATTAAATGGGTAACAAAAAATTCAAAGGATAATGGTGCGGATACTAGGAAAGTGTTATGGAATGGTTATCCAGTTGATGCGATAGGCTTGAAAGAAAAATATGGACTTTCTGATATGCAGTTTCAAGCAGTTACTCAGGCGGCTATTTGGTATTATACTAGTGATCATGGAGGAATTACAGATAGAGAGACGCTGTTAAATGATTACAAAAAGAAATTTAATAATACTAATTTCCAATGGACAGAAGCTAGCTCGAGAGTTTATCGTATTTTAACAGGAGAGGATACTTCAGTTTCATTAGACACACCAGATGCAAATTTTGAAGTGTATATCTATGAGACAGCCTATCCTAATAATGTTCAAAGATTAATTTCTGTTGGGATTAGAGGGGGTGCAAGTGTTAAAGTTACTAAAAAATGGATTGGGTCACCAGCTGATAAAATCACAATTAATTTATTAGCAAATGGCAAAAAAATTCGTTCACAGGTATTAACTGCTGAAAATAAAAAAGGAAATGATTGGGTATATCAATTCACAGGTTTGCCTCAGTATGACAGTAAGTGGCAGAAAATTAAATACACTGTAACGGAAGATAGTTTATCTGGTTATTCTTCGACAATTGCAGGTGATGCTACTACAGGCTTTGTCATTACTAATAAGCGGACAAAGACTTACACTAACCCTAAACAAGGTCAGCTAGCAACAACGGTAAGCGTAAAGAATAATGAAAGTACGACACCTGTTCGTTTATTGAGTAAAGACACACAAGGTGTAGAAGTAACAGATACTGTTAGCTACAGCGATTTAGTAGGTGGTAAGGTATATGAATTAACAGGTACACTGATGCATATTAAAGCGGATGGTAGTACTGAAGCAATCGCTAGCGCGAGTAAAGAGGTTACGGCAGAGACAAGCGGAAAAGGCACATGGGAACTGACATTTGCACCGCAAAACCTTAAGGCGGGCGAAAAATATGTCGTGTATGAGGTGGCGAAATCTAAAGAAAACTTGGTAGATAGTAATAAAGATGATGAGCCAGATACCAAACAAGAGGTTCGCCATGAAAATCCGCAGGATGAAGCCCAGACGATAGTGGTAAGCAAACCGACACGTCCTAGACCAACTCCGCCTAAACCAATTGTTCCCAAGACAGTCATTAGCAAACAAAACTTAGGTGGAGAAGAAATTGCTGGGGCAAGTATCCAGATAAAAGATACGACTGGCAAGGTAATTGAAGCATGGATTTCACAAGCAGGTCAAAGTCATCAGCTTACCCTATCAGCTGGAACTTATGTATTCCATGAAGAAGCAGCTCCGACAGGCTATCTAAAAGTAACAGACATTACCTTTAGTGTAGACGACAAAGGTATCGTGACCATCGTTCAAGATACAACAACCAGTCACGCTTCTAA
>NZ_KE136350.1:0-75597 GCF_000406925.1 Enterococcus columbae DSM 7374 = ATCC 51263 | reverse complement strand
CAAGATACAACAACCAGTCACGCTTCTAAAGTAGAGAATAATCGTTTGGTAGTGGTGGATGAAGCAGAACCAACCCCACCAACGCCAGAAGAACCAGAGCAACCAGTTACGACGTTAGTGCCAGAAAAACCGGAGAAACCAAGTCGTTTACCTAAAACAGGTCAACCTGAGCAACCAAAAAACAAACAATCAAAAAATGAGCAACCGAAAAACGAATCTTCAGTGGAGAAAGCAAGTAACCGACAAGAACTACCAAAAACAGGAAGTCATTACGAACTTTATAGTGTATTTTTGGGAATAGTATTAGAAGGAACTGCTGTGTATTTGCTATTAAGAAAACTTCAAAGAAAAGGTAATTAATTATAAAAATCCGTAGTAATCTTATATAGATGCTATGGATTTTTATATTTTGTTTTAACCATAAATGTGTGATTTGAGCTGTAGTATTCTTCTGGAGCTATCAATCTTATAGCTCAATGATTAGTAAATTGCGATACTGAGCATCTCTTCCGTTAACTACTTTGCTTTAAAAAAATAAGCAAATTCTCTTGACTTAAAGTCCACTTTAAGTTGTATGATAGGAAGCACTGAAGGAGGGCGCTTATGATTTTAGAAACAATTCAACAACCACAAGATTTAAAAAAATTAAGCCAAGAAGAATTACATATGCTTGTTGATGAAGCAAGAACAGCTTTGTTGGCAAAAATTAGCCAACATGGTGGACATAATGGGCCAAATTTAGGTATGGTCGAAATGACAGTGGCTTTGCACCGCGTTTTTAACTCGCCAGTTGATAAATTAGTCTTTGACATTTCTCATCAAACATATATTCACAAAATGTTGACTGGTCGTGCGCAAGCCTTTTTAGATCCTGCGCATTATGATGATGTATCTGGTTATACGAATCCTAAAGAAAGCGAGCATGATTTATTTACAGTTGGTCATACTTCTACTTCTTTAGCTTTAGCGAATGGCATTGCGATTGCCCGTGATGTGAAGGCTGAAAATTACAATGTAGTAGCAGTAATTGGTGACGGCTCTTTATCTGGCGGTTTGGCCTTTGAAGGGTTAAATAATATTGCTGAACAAAATAGCAATATTATTGTGATTGTCAATGATAATGATCAATCAATTGCTGACAACTTTGGAGGACTTTATCGCAACTTAAAGACGCTGCGTGAATCTAATGGTCAAGCAGAAGATAATTTCTTCAAGTCCCTTGGCTTTGAATATCATTACTTAGACGAGGGAAATGATGTCGATAAGTTGATTGCCTTGTTTGAATCAGTAAAAGATAGCGATCACCCAGTATTATTACACATTCATACTGTAAAAGGGAAAGGCTTTAAATTTGCTGAGGAAAACCGGGAAAAATTCCATGCGGGTGGTCCATTTAGTTTAGAAACCGGCGAATATGTTCGTAATGGTAACGTGCAAGCAACCTATAATAGTATTACTACTGATTTCTTATGGAATAAAATGCAGCAAGATCAGACTGTCGTTGCCGTTAATGCGGGAACACCGATGATGGTTTTTAACCCTGAGCAAAGAAAAGCGCTGGGCAAACAATTCATTGATGTGGGCATTGCTGAACAGCAGGCAGCTACGATGACAGCTGGTTTGGCTAAAAACGGAGCTAAGCCTGTTTGGTTTGTTAACGCAACGTTTATGCAACGTAGCTATGACCAAATTTCTCATGATCTAGCGTTAAATGATTTACCAGGGACTATTTTGGTTTACAATGCCTCGGTGAATGGAATGAAGGATGAAACGCACCTGGGTATTTTCGATATTCCTTTTTTAAGTCATATTCCTAATTTGGTTTATCTAGCACCAACCAATCAAGAAGAGTATTTGGCGATGCTAGATTGGTCATTGGAACAAACCAATCATCCGGTGGCCATTCGTGTGCCAGTGGGTCCATTGCACAGTGTTGGTCAAGCAGATCAGACTGATTATAATCAATTATACAAAAATGAAGTCGTCCAACAAGGAAAACAAGTAGCAGTAATGGGAATAGGGAATTTCTTTGGCCTAGCTAAAGAGGTAGTCGCAGCTTTAGCTAAAGAAAATATCCAAGCAACCTTAATTAATCCAAAATTCATTTCAGGTGTTGATGAAAAATTACTGACCACATTGACGCAAGATCACCAAGTATTGGTCACTTTAGAAGATGGTATTACTGATGGGGGTTATGGTCAAACCGTAGCAAGCTACTTAGGAAATACAGCTGTTAAGGTTCAAAATTATGGCCTTGATAAAGCTTTCCATGATCGTTATAAAGTGGATGAACTACTAGCTGAAAATGGTCTTACAGTTGAAAATATTGTGAAAAATATTTTAGCTAGTTTATAATTTGAAAAACATAAAGGCAGCGAGCATCTAAGCGGTGCTTGCTGCCTTTTTTGAGATGAAGTAAATAGGTTAAATTTCGAGCAAAAAAGTTTTTAGCTGCTCTGCTTGCTTGACGAAACGGCTGCTTGCTGAACATCATTTTATGGTTTATTTTGGGATAGGAAATAATAAATTTAGTTTAAACCAATGATCTTCATACGTTACAGTCATGGTTCCTTGATATTTATTGGCGATATAAGAAAGACTTTTTAAACCATATCCGTGCAGCTGGGTGTCTTTTTTAGTCGTAACAGGGAGGCCATTTTCAAAAGTGGGTGCTTCTTGGCAATAATTCTCGATAGAATATAAGACAAAGCTGGCTTTTTGGCTAATTCTAAGATTAATGAGTCGCTGTTCAATTTGCTGATTTTTTTCCACTGATTCAATCGCATTATCTAAACTATTCCCCAATAAGCTACATAAATCCATCGTTTCCATAAAATTCAGCAAAGCTCCTTCAACCATTGTGGTTAATTGAATTTTTTGCTGGAGACAATTGAGATTTTTGCGAGTCAACATCACATCGATAATTGGATTGCCGGTCTTGATGGTAGATTGATAGGCTTGTAAATCCTTTTTTAGGCTATGGACATAGGCTTGTCGCTTTTGTTGACTAGGCTCTAATTCGATAATTTCTAGCTGATGCTTTAAATCATGAAATCGTTGATGGATAATCTGATTACTTTCACGATAGGCTTCATATTGTTCGTATTGCGATTGAAATACGTGTTGGATGGCGGCCAATTCTTGTTGTAAAAATTGTTCGTAATGCTGGTTTTCCTGAATATAAATCAGCATGAGTCCACACAGATTAATCAAAGTCCGAAAAATAAAGATACTTTGAATGTCCCCAAGTGGAAACTGGGTCTTTGATAGCATAAAACCAATATTACTAACCGCGAAGATAATCAATGCAGTCAAGGTCGATAATACAACTTCACGATAGGTTAGATGAGCATGCTTTAAATATTGCTGATGCTTATTTAAAAACCACCTGCAGGCTAGGGTTAGTAATAAATAACTGATTATCATAAAACTAGCGGTTAACCAATGAGCCGTTAAATGATTTTGGTAAAGTAAATAGCAATAGATTTGCCAAGAAAAGGAAGCGATAAACTCAGCAAAGATAAATGCTTTTCCTAAATTGTATAGGTAGACCTGCAGGGTATCATCTGAGCATACGATAAACGTTAGAAACATCCAAGCGACATTTAAAATCATTCCCGGAATCCAAAATAAAACCGACCATTGACCAACAAATACTTGTAAGCCTGCCTGTCCTAGTCCCATCAAAACAAAAATCCCTAACTTTTTATGGGCTATTCGGGTGGTTTGGGTTTGCCAAATCATCAAGCCGCAAGCTAACCATTCAGCTAAGGCGGTGTAAATTCTAGGGATATCTGGAAAGCTCAACATATTATTTACCATCCTTTGCCATAAAGAGCGTCAGCTGTTGGAGAAATTCTTTTTTGCGGGGGCGACTAATCTGTAACGCTTCACCAGCCACAATTGCTTGTTGCCCTTCGATAGCTTCTACATGATTGAGATTGACTAAATAACAGTTATTACATCTGAAAAAATCATAGGCGGCCAGCTCTTTTTCCACGTTTTTCAATGAATTTAATAAGGTAATCGTCGGTTGATTCCGTAAGTGAAAATGTAAGTAATGGCCTTGACTTTCCACATAATAAATATCATCGACCAAGATTTTTTGGATATTCCCAGCGTTTTTGATTGAGTAGGTCGCTTTATCCATGGGTTGTATCCGCTGTAATAATTTTTTAAAGTGTTCCTTGAAGCTAAAATAACTGAGCGGTTTTAATAAAAAATCGCTGGCTTGTACAGAATAGCCTTCAATCGCCCATTGAACATAATTGGTCAAAAAAACAATCGTTACTTTAGGGTCGAGGGCCCGAATTTTTTTGGCTGCGGTCATTCCATCCATTATTTCCATTTCAACATCGAAATAGATAATATCAAAACCGATGTAGCGATCAACAATTTCAATGCCATCTTTAAAATAACTGATATCAAATTTAATGTCCGCTTCTTTACCGTATTGTAGTAAGCATTGAGCTAATTTTTCGCGATCGGGGGTAAAATCATCAACAATTGCAATTTTCAACATTAACGCTCCTTTCAACTAGTTATGATTATTTGTATTATAGATATAGACAACTAAATTTTTCAAGTCAGATTTTTAATATTGACAGAATATGAATGAATTTATTCAGAATATGAAGGAATGGTTTGCGAACGCTTTCTTTGATGCTATGGTAAAATCAAGAAAAGAAAAAGGAGAACGGTTATGATGCAATATGAAGCAATTATTCGTCAACTTTCTTTAGAGCAGAAAGCGGCGTTACTATCTGGAAAAAATACCTGGGAAACCTATGACATTGCTGGTTTGGTTCCGTCTATGTTTTTAGCTGACGGTCCTCATGGGTTACGTAAACAATTAGGTGCGTCTGATCACTTAGGCTTAAATGAAAGTGTGCCAGCCACGTGTTTTCCTACCGCTGCTACTTTAGCTAATAGTTGGGATGAATCACTTATTCAACAAGTAGGCCATGCGCTAGGGCAAGAAGCTTTAGCTTTAGATGTACAGGTGGTTTTGGGACCAGGGTTAAATACTAAACGCAATCCGCGTTGTGGGCGCAACTTTGAATACTACAGTGAGGATCCTTATCTTTCGGGAAAATTAGCGGCAGCGATGATTCGGGGAATTCAGTCCAGTACCACCATTGCTTGTCCAAAGCATTTTGCGGTCAATAGTCAAGAATATCGGCGAATGGCTTCTGATTCAATTGTGGATGAGCGTACCTTACATGAAATCTATCTAACTAATTTTGAAATCGCGGTCAAAGAAGGAAAACCTAAGGCACTGATGTCTTCATATAATTTGATTAATGGCACTTACGCTAATGAAAATGCTGAGTTATTACAAAAAACGTTACGTGATGATTGGCAATTTGATGGCTTTGTGGTTTCAGATTGGGGGGGCGATAATGACCATGTGTCTGGGGTAGCTAGTGGTAGTCATTTAGCGATGCCTTCGTTAGGAAGAGAAGGGATTGACGAGTTAGTTACTGCTGTCAAACAAGGACGACTAGCCGAATCCGTACTTGATCAACGGGTAGATGAGTTATTAAGGGTTATTTTTGCTTCTAGTGCTGTAAAAGAAGGGGCAACTAAAGAAACGATTGATTGGCAAGCCCATCATCAAATTGCGCGTCAGGCAGCCCAAGAAAGTATTGTGTTATTGAAAAATGATAAGCAGGTTTTACCACTAGCTGCTAAAACAAAGGTAGCGATCATTGGTGATTTTGCGAAGCAGCCACGCTATCAAGGAGCAGGCTCATCAGCAGTTAATGCCAAGCAATTAGAAACAACAACCGAAATACTGCAACAATTTGATTTAGAAGTCATCGGTTTTGCACAGGGCTACCAACGTAATGGACAGCAAGATGAGCAGTTAATCCAACAAGCTTGTCAATTAGCAAGCCAAGCAGAGGTGGCAATTGTTTATGCGGGACTACCTGAAATTTTTGAAAGTGAAGGTTTGGATCGTAATAATTTAAAAATGCCTGCAAATCAATGTCAATTAATTGAACGCCTTAGTCAGACTACGGCAAAGGTGGTTGTTGTATTATCAGCAGGTTCAAGTATTGAAATTCCGTGGTTTGATCAAGTAGAAGGCATCTTACACGGTTATCTAGCTGGGCAAGCGGGTGCTAGTGCGATGTTATCAGTAATTACCGGCCAAGTAAATCCAAGTGGCAAACTAAATGAAACCTATCCATTATCTGCTGAGCAGGTTCCCTTTAATGCGCAATTTCCAAGCAAAAAGCGTTATAGCTACTATATGGAAGGGCCATTTGTCGGTTATCGGTACTATGATACCGTAAAATCCTCGGTTCGTTTTCCATTTGGCTTTGGCTTAAGCTACACCCAATTTGCTTATGAAAACCTAACTGTAGCAGACGATGGAATTCGTTTTACTTTGCGTAATATTGGTGATACAGCTGGTGCTGAAATTGTGCAGTTATATATTGGTAAAAAGGATAGTTCGCTTTTACGTCCGGCTAAGGAGCTGAAAGGATTTAAAAAGGTCTATTTACAGCCAGGACAAGCGCAAACAGTTTTTATACCATTTGATGAATATAGCTTTAGAGTTTTTGATGCGACTAGTCATTCCTGGCAAGTCGAAGCCGGCGATTATCAAGTATATCTGGGTGCCTCAGTTGACGATATCCGTTTAAGCCAGACCATTCAGCGTGCAGGCAGCCGCTTGACTACGGATTTACCAGCTGAGTCGATTTATCACACCTTAGCCTTTAAACAAGCGCACTTAGCTGATTTTGAACAACTCTATGGTCAAAAAGTTCCAACCGGTGAGACCAAAGCGCGCGTTGTTTTACAAGCTACGGATATTATTGCTGATTTACAATATGCGAAAAGTCCGCTTGCTCGCTTAGTCTTTCGAATTTTACAAAAAAAATTACAACAAGCGGAGCAAAAGGGTAAGCCTGATTTAAATCTGTTGTTTATTTATAATATGCCTTTTCGAGCGATTTATAAGATGACGAACGGTCAATGTAATCAGGCGATGGTGGAACAAATTTTGCGTATGGTGAATGGTCAATTTTTTGTTGGTCTAACCGGTTTAATTAAGGCGTGGAATCAAAATCGCCAATTACAGAAAAAAGCCTAAGGGGAGGGAAAATGAATGGGTCAATCAAAAAGTAAGCTTTTAACACCAATTAAAAATTTTCAGCAAAAGCATCCTGATTTATATGAATTTATTTTGTTTAATATCATGAGTAATGTTGCAACCATTACGAATTTTATTGTACTATGGATAGGAACAGGAATTTTGTTTACGAAATTAGCAACAATTCCCTTTCATTGGTTTATTTTTAACTACGATAGTAAACAAGGGGGACTAGGTGGCTTTTTAAGCTTCTTATTAGCCTATATCTGTGCGCAAATAGTCAATTTTATCGTTCAACGAAAAGTGGTTTTTTCGGCTACTGTTGAAATAAAAAAAGTCTTGCCTTGGTATATTTTGACGGTTACGGTTGCTGGGATTATTTCGGTATGGCTACCACCTTATATTATCCAACAGCTAACACCAGTCGTGGGTGATTTTGCAGCGACAATTGCCAATGTGGTAAATATTGTGATTCAAGTAGTTATTAATTATCCAATGATGAAATTTGTCATTATGAGGAAAGATCGTTAAAAATGAAATTATTGAGTATTATTGTCCCTTGCTACAATTCTCAAGATTATATGGAGCGTTGTATTACTTCTTTGCTTGTTGGGGGCGAAGCAGTTGAAATTATTATCGTCAATGATGGTTCAAAGGATGAAACAGCGGCGATTGCTGATCGTTTTGCTAGTCATTTTCCATCTATAGTTAAGGCTGTTCACCAAGAAAATGGTGGTCATGGGCAAGCGATTAATACGGGCCTTGCACATGCAAGTGGTGAGTATATTAAGGTTGTTGATAGTGATGATTGGGTTGATGCCAATGCCTATCAAGAGATTTTAGCCTTTTTAGCTAGCCAAACAAATCTTGCTGAGCCGGTGGATATGCTGATTAGCAATTATGTTTATGAAAAACAAGGGGCAAAACGCAAAAAGGTGATTGAATACACCTCGTTTTTACCAACAAATCAATTATTTAGTTGGGATGCTACCAAGCGTTTTCCAGTGGGGAAATATCTATTGATGCATTCAGTGATTTATCGTCGTCAATTGCTGATTGATCATACCTTACAATTACCAAAGCATACCTTTTATGTTGATAATTTATATGTTTTTGAACCACTCCCAATGGTTAAAAATATGTATTATTTAAATGTCGATTTTTATCGCTATTACATCGGTCGTGAAGATCAATCAGTCAATGAAAAGGTGATGATTGGTCGCATCGATCAGCAGCTAGCGGTAAATCGCCGGATGGTTCATTACTATTCTGATGCCAAGCTTACAGATGATAGCTTGCAGGCTTATATGTTGAAATACTTAGAAATTATTACCACGATTTCATCTATTTTATTAATTCGTGAAGGCTCGAAAGAAAGCTTGCAGAAAAAAGAGGCGCTTTGGCAATATATTCGCCAACAGGATGAACAACTCTACCGTAAATTACGCCGAGGCTTATTTGGTGTGGGGGTGCATCTGCCTGGTAGATTAGGACGTAAAACAGTGGTTGGTTGTTATAAGCTAGCTCAAAAAATGTATGGATTTAACTAAAGAAAAAAATGACTGTTTCGATGTGTAAACAGTCATTTTTTATTTTGGTAATCAGGGAGCCTTGCTGCTATTTTTAGTGTTAAATCTATTCATGCAAAATATGTAGTAGAATTGACAAGTTATGAATAATTTGTAGGAAAGCGTTTTAATTTATTTATACTAATAATTGTAAAAAGGTTTTCAAAATGGACAATAAAAGAAGGGAGTTAGTAATTTTTTTGAAAGCGCTGATTTTTTAATAAATAATATTGGGAGGTTCATTTGAGATGAAGAAGTATGGAAAAATTATTATTCCAATTGCAATTATTGCTGCAATTATTGCAGGTGGTGCTTTTTATTTACACAAATTAAGCCAAGATGGCGTATTAAATATGGCTGATGTTTATGCAACCATTCAAAAGGTTTCTGTTTACTTTATTCCAGTTGCTATTTTAATTATCGCTGTATTAGCGGCTTTAATTATTTTTAGAAAGAAAGATAAAAAGTTCAAATTTTGGTTAAAAGGCGAATCAACCGTTGTTGTCTTAGTCGCTTTATTACTTACTGTTAATACGGTATTGTTCGGACCAATGGCTAATTTGTTTAATTTACGTTATGCTAAGTTAAATAATGTTCAAGCAAATACACTAAAGACTAATGAAGAAACGGTCAAACAAATTGCTAATGAAGGAACTGTTTTATTAAAAAATACAGATAATTACTTACCATTGGGCACTCAAACGAATAAATTAAACGTTTTTGGCTGGGCTTCAACTAGTCCAGTGTACGGAGGAACTGGTTCAGGTAATGTCGATACTAGTCATGCAGCTAATATTTTAAACAGTTTACAAAATTCAGGCTTTGAAACAAATAAAGAGTTGACTAAATTTTATACTGACTATCGTAAAGATCGCCCAGTAGTGGGGATGTGGGCACAAGATTGGACCTTAGTAGAACCAAGTAGAGATAAGTATACGGATACGATGCTTTCTTCTGCCAAACAATTTTCTGATACAGCTTTAGTAGTTATTTCTCGTGTAGGCGGAGAAGGTGCTGATTTACCGACTGATATGACTGCTAAAGGTGTTACTTATAAAGGAAATAAAGGTGATTTTACTGCCGGTCAACATTTCTTAGAATTAAGTAAAACTGAAAAAGACATGGTCAAAATGGTAACGGATAACTTTAAAAATGTCGTCGTTTTAATTAATTCTGCGAATCCGATGGAATTAGGTTGGTTAAATGATTATGCCAATATCAAGGCAGCATTATGGATGGCTGGACCAGGAGCGCAAGGCTTCTCTGCTTTAGGAAAAATTTTAAAAGGTGAAGTGAATCCATCTGGTCGTCTAGTGGATACTTATGTTTATGATTTGACTAAAACGCCAACCTGGAATAACTTTGGGGCTTTCGCCTACAAAGATAGTGAATACAAATTCGTTAACTATGCTGAAAGTATTTATGTTGGTTATAAATTTTATGAAACCTTCTATCAAAATGATGAAGCTGGTTATCAACAAGCTGTTCAATATCCTTTTGGTTATGGCTTGAGCTATACAACTTTTGAGCAAAAAATGGGTAATTTGCAGACAGATAAAAATGGGAAAATTAGCGTTGATGTAACGGTGAAAAACACTGGTAAAACAGCTGGTAAGGAAGTTGTTGAGGTTTACTTCACCCCACCATATACTGAAGGTGGAATTGAAAAAGCAAGTACAAACCTATTAACTTTTGCTAAAACCAAAGAATTGGCACCTGGTGAAAGTCAAGTAGTGAAGGTTGACTTCAATCAAGAAGATTTAGCAAGTTATGATAGCCAACAAGCCAAAGCTTATGTACTAGATCAAGGGGTTTATACAATTAGCTTAAAAGCGAACGCTCATGAAAGTATTGATCAAAAGACGTTAACTATTGGTCAAACGCTAATTTATGATAAAGATAACAAACGTAGTAGTGATAAAACAGCAGCTACTAATCAATTTGCTGATTTTACGACTGGTGAAGTAGATTACTTAAGCCGAGAAAATCATTTCGCTAATTACCAAACAGTAACAGCTCGTCCAGTTGAACGCACATTAACTGCTAAGGAAAAAGATGGATTATCTAATGTAACAACTTATAAAATTGAGAATAATCAAGCAGACAAAATGCCTAAAACAAATCAAAATAATGGTTTAAGTGCGAATGATTTAGTTGGTAAAGCATATGATGATAAAAAATGGGATCAATTATTAGATCAATTAACCATTAAAGACATGAAAAATATTGTGGCTTATGGTGGATATCAAACAGTTGCCGCCAAATCTGTAGATAAATTACAAACTTATGATTTTGATGGCCCTGCTGGTATTAGTAGTTTCTTTATTCCAGTAAAAGGAACAGCCTTTCCATCAGCGACGATGATTGCAGCAACTTGGAATAAAGATTTAGCCAAAGACCGTGGCCTAGCTGTAGGACAAGAAGCAGCTGAGTTAGGTATTTCAGGTTGGTATGGTCCAGCGATGAATATTCATCGCAGTGCCTTTGCTGGTCGTAATTTTGAGTATTACTCAGAAGATGCCGTGCTTTCAGGGGTAATGGCAGCTAACGAAATTGCTGGGGCTAAAGAAAAAGGTGTTTATGCTTACATGAAACACTTTGCATTAAATGATCAAGAGACGAATCGGACGAATATGCTATTGACTTGGGCAAATGAACAAACCATTCGTGAAATCTACTTGAAGCCTTTTGAAATGGCCGTTAAAGATGGTGGTGCCACAGCTGCGATGTCTTCATTCAACTACATTGGTAATCAATGGGCTGGTGGATGTAGTGCCTTATTACAAAATGTTTTACGTGATGAATGGGGCTTTAGAGGATTAGTATGTACAGACTACTTTGGTGGTTATGGTTATATGGATGCGGATAAAGCGATTCGTAACGGTAATGATATCATGTTATCCACTACTGGTGAAACGGGTGCCACTGTTGATGATGATGAAAGTGCTACAGCTGTAAAAGCGATGCGTACGGCAGTTCATAATGTATTATATACCGTCGTTAATAGTCGTGCTTATCAAGACTATCAACCAGGATTACACTTAATGAATTGGCAAAAACAAGTGTTGAAAATCGATGCTGCAATTGTGGTTGTCATTTTAGCACTACAAGGCTTATTAGTAGTTATCTACATGAAGAAATATCGCTCTACTAAAACAAAATAAGTCTTTTAAGACAAAAATATGGTAATAAGTTCCCCTTAAAATTATGCGAATAGACGTAGCTAAGAAAAAATAGCTACGTCTATTCGCTTTTTTATTTTGTTAGGATTGGGTGAATGATAGTCGGCCAAGGCATTCTTTGTTAAAATAAAGCTAGCGATTCTTGTAATGTTTAAGTGATTGAAACGTATTTTAGATGAAAGGGGGCGCGTGTGATGGATGAAAAAGTGGTAGAAGCTAGCTATCTGGCGTATGCACAGCCTTTGTTTTTGTATGCGCTATCACTAACGAAGGATGAACAAAAAGCAGAGCAATTGGTTAGTGATGCCTATTATAAGCTACTTTGCCAAGCACAAGCCCCTGCTCAGATAAAATTTTGGTTATTGCGTGTGGTTAAAACAAGCTTTATCGATCACTATCGTCGGCAAAAATATCGGCAAACCATCAATTTAGCGCAGCAACAAGCGACCTTTACGCCAAGCTTTGAAGTAGCAATTTTGCAAAAGGAGCGCAATCGTCGGTTATATTTCGCTATTTTATCATTGAAATATCCATATAATGAACTGATCTTGCTTTTTTATTTTGCCGATTGCTCGACTGCAGAGCTCGCGCAATATTTCCAATTATCGATCAATCAGGTTCGGGTGTATCTACATCGAGCACGCAAGCAATTAAGGGAGGTGTTAGCAGATGAAAACTAACTTATTAGATTTACTAGCAAAATATCGAAAAAACCAAGCGACACCAGAAGAAATCGCCTATATCAAAGAACGCTTAGCTGAGTTTCAGGAATTACAGGATTTAGCATTAGAAGAGGAAAAGATTGATTGGGAGGAATTGGACTTAAGCTTAGAAGATGAACAATTGAAGCAAAAGATCAATCGACAGATCAAGAAGAACTACTTTAAGACGATATTGACAACGATTGGGCTTTTACTTGTATTGCTAGGAGTAAGCGCTATAGTTTTACCAAAGCTTGTAGATAAGTTTTATTATGATCCAATTACTGAGCAAGGAGAAAAGCTTTCACCGTTTACCTTATCCTTAGTAGTAGCGAATGAATTGCAACAGCCTTATCGTTCGTTAAATGAAATCAAAATTGATGCACTTGGCTTTGGTAATTATGATATTTATATCAATTTTACCGAAGAGGGGCAGTCAAACACTAATTACGAGCCCCTTTCAAAAATGCAGCTTAGAAAAGGAAGAATGCTACAAGTGGATACCTCTATCTTTAGAAAAACAGCTTCGTTGCTAAGACTGCCAAAGCAGAGTTCGGCGACCGCAAAGGAAATGTTTGCTCTACAAAAAGAACACATGCTCCAACAACTAGCAACCTTACCACCCTACAGTCAGATCTATGCTTCGTTAGCCTTTGAACCGAATATGGATTTAGCGCAAGTGAAAAAGCTAGATGAAGAAAAAAATACGCATATTTATTGGTATGGTGTTCAGCCACCAAATGATCAAACCTCTATAATGGGCTTTGCTGCTTATGGAGGCGTTCCTTATACCTTAATGTTTAACAACGAGGCTAAAAATTATCTAAATCAGCTCAATCAAACCTATCCTTATCTTTTTATAGGAATTAAAAATGGCGAGGAATATCCTGAGAATTATCAATTTTTACGCTTTCAATCAATGCTAGCATTTATGCTAGATCATGAAGCGGATTATCAACAGCTTTTTCACCAAGAGTATCTTACAAAAGAAATCAAAGCTTATCAGCGATTGTTGAAGGATGAAGCCAATTTTAAAATCAGTAGTATTTATATGGTGACAACTGTTGATTCTTTAAAGAAAATACTGACAGAGCACCCCGAATGCTTTGCAAAAATTCAGCAGATTGAGCTATATAATCAAAATTTTTAATAACGTAAAAAAGTCAGGAACCATGCTTGATTCCTGACTTTAATTATTTAAAAACGTAATCGTTATTAGACGATTTCAAATTGTACATCGATATTGTTACGTGTCGCCTTAGAATAAGGACAAACTTCGTGAGCTAAGGCAGTTAAAGCTTCTGCACGTTCTTTGCTAGCTCCTTCAAGATGGACTTCTAAAGTGACTGCAACTGAAAAGCCAGTTGCTTCATCAGACATTAAGGCGACTCTAGCGCTAACTGTACTTGGATAGCTTTCACCTTCATTTTGCATAACTAGTCCAAGTGCGCCGTTAAAGCAAGCACTATAAGCAGCTGCAAATAATTGTTCTGGGTTAGTTGCCCCTTCTACACGTTTACCAGGAGCAGTTGTTTTATAAGCAAAAGAACGATCTGGAGAGAATACTTCACCTTCGCGACCACCGATACTTGTTACCTTTGTTTCATACATTTTTTTCATCCTGCATACCTCCTAGAGTTTGCGATAATTGATTTAATTGTTGTAGTAAGGAAAAATAATTCGCTTCATCAGCCGTCAATACAGATAGGCAATTGCAAACCGTGTCCAAAATAGTCGGCTTTAGTTTTTTGGCTTTAGCAGTTAGAGAAATAATCACTCGTCTTTCGTCATCTTTAGCGCGGCTCCGGAGTACATAATCCCTTTGTTCTAAGCGCTTGATTAAAGGAGTCAATGTACCGCTATCTAAAGCTAAGCGTTCGCCTAACTGACTGACGGTTTGATGGTCTTCTTCCCACAAAGCTAGTAAGGTCAAATATTGTGGGTAGGTTAAATCAAAAGGCGCTAAAACTTTATTGTATAAACGATTAAAGGTTTTATTCGCTCGATACAAAGCGAAGCACAATTGATTATCTATAGTTGGCTGAATCATGAAAATTATCCTTTCTGAATTTAATTGTACACAATTTAATTTTATAAAACAAATATCTTGCTCAACTTATTTTTTGATGATTAATTGAATGGCTTGTTCAATTTTTTCTTTTTGAAGCTCAGGATTTTCGCTAGGCTCTTCCAAGCATTTTTTGAAATTTTCAGCGACAACTAATCCCATCACGCGATCAATGCTGGAGCGTACGGCACTTAATTGGGTGACAATATCGATACATTCTTTTTCTTCATCAATCATTTTTAAAATCCCACGAATTTGTCCTTCTGTACGCTTCAAACGATTACTGATTTTCTTTTTATCGGCTATTTCCATTTTTTCTTCCTCCGTGTTGATACCTATATGGGTACTATAAAGTATCCTAGGAATTTTGTCTAATAATAATGAACGAAATCAAAGTAATTGACAAAAATTGCTTCTTGATTTTAAATATACCCTATAAGGTATATAAAAGAGGTGACAGATAAGTGTTAACTATTTTTAAAGCAGTCCCAACCATGACGATAGCCGAGCTAAAAACTAGCTTAAAAAATCGCCAAATGGTGTTGTTAGATGTGCGTACAATCCAAGAATACCGTAGTGGGCATATTAGAGGAGCGAAAAATGTTCCTTTAAACCGTATAAATACCTATCAGGGGGATAAAGAAAAACTACATCTAATCATTTGTCAATCAGGTATGCGCAGCAAACAAGCAGCCAAGTTTTTACAAAAGCAAGGCTATCAGGTTAAAAATATTCGCGGGGGGCTCAATCGTTGGGACGGACCGCTTGTAGGAGGAAAAGAATGATGAAACATCCTAAAATTGTCATCGTTGGTGGAGTTGCAGGAGGAATGTCTGCGGCGACGCGCCTAAGACGTTTACTAGAAGAGGCAGAAATTATTGTATTAGAAAAAGGGCCCTATGTGTCATTTGCAAATTGCGGACTCCCCTATTATCTATCTGGTGAAATTGCTAATCGAGAGCAGTTGTTAGTCCAAACGAAAGAAAAGCTCAATCAACGCTTTAAACTAGATGTACGCGTCAATCATGAAGTCGTTGCTATTGATCGTAAGCAAAAATTATTACAAGTGCTGCATCAAGGAAAAACGGAAAGTCTCGCTTATGACTATCTCATCTTATCCACTGGTGCCAAAGCCTATATACCGGATCTGCCTGGTATAGATCAGGCTAAACAATTATTTAGCGTTAGAAATATTCCGGATATAGATGCGATTATGAACAGTCTACAAACTGGTCAGGTCAAAGAGATAACAGTTATTGGTTCTGGCTTTGTCGGCTTAGAAATGGTTGAAAATCTAGCTAAACGTGGCTTAAGGGTTACCTTAATTGAACAAGCCAAGCAAGTCTTGCCAGCACTAGATGAAGAAATGGCTGTCTTTATTGAAGAAGCGCTGCAACAAAATAAAGTGAACGTCAAAACCAATGTGGCAGTCAGTGCCTTTTTAGAGGAAGGGCGAATCTTACAGCTTTCTGATGGCAGTCAGCTAACAAGTGATTTGACCATTTTAGCTATCGGTGTGCAGCCTGCCACTCAATTAGCCCAGCAGGCAGGTTTGACTTTGGGCTTGAGGTCAGGCATTGTTGTCGATGAACACTTCAGAACGAGTGATCCTGCGATTTTTGCGATTGGCGATGCAATTGTCGTCAATCAACAAATTAGTCAGCAGGCGGCTTTAATTTCACTCGCTTCTCCAGCGAATCGACAAGGTAGGCAATTAGCAGATGTGATAGCTGGCTTGAAACGTACGCATCGGGGAAGTCTAGGGACGGCCATTGTTCGGGTTTTTGAACAGGTTGCTGCCTTTACAGGTCTAACCGAAAAAGCTGTCAAAGCGCTCAATCTCCCTTATCAGGTAGTACACACATTGGGCAAAAGTCATGCTAGCTACTATCCAGGAGCTGAAGACATCTTATTAAAATTGATTTTTCATCCCCAAACAGGTAAAATTTACGGCGCGCAAGCTATCGGTAAATCAGGAGTGGATAAGCGAATGGATGTTTTAGCAACAGCGATTAAAGCGAATCTGACGGTTTTTGATTTACCTGAATTAGAATTAAGCTATGCCCCGCCGTTTGGCTCGGCTAAAGATCCAGTAAATATGTTAGGGTATGCGGCGATGAATCTCATCGAAGGTCTTAGCGAAACGATTCAGTGGCATGAATTAGCGGAACAATTAGCCCAAGGCAAGGTTTTATTAGATGTGCGTACGGAAGAAGAGTATGAAAAAGCACACATTAAAACTGCATATTCGATTCCACTTGATGAATTACGTGACCGTTTATCTGAACTGAATCCAGCAAAAAGCTATATCGTTAGTTGTTATAGTGGTTTACGTAGTTATTTAGCCGAAAGAATCTTAAAACAAAATGGCTTTAAGGTACAAAACTTAGATGGTGCTTTTTATCTATATTCTCATGCAATGAAAGGAAGAAATATCGATGTACAGTAGTATGGCTAGTGATGAATTTTATCAATTCTATAAACAAGGAAATCAACAGGCAATTTTAGATGTTCGAGAAAGCGACGAGTTTGCAAGCGGGCATATTCCAAACGCTCAGCATTTACCATTAAGCTTATTAATGGAAGAAGCGGTTGAGCTAGAGCCTACACAGACTTATGCGGTCATTTGTCACTCAGGTGCACGCTCAGCGTTAGCTTGTCAAATTTTAGCCAGTCAAGGTTATCAAGTAATCAATGTTTTAGGTGGTATGTCAGCTTGGAAGGGTGAAATTACCCAATAAAGTAATATCGGGTTTCTAATGAGGAGAAGTCAGTCAAAAAATTGATTGGCTTCTTTTTTTAAAATAACTAAAAAATAAAATAAATTAATCTAAATTTGAAAAAATAGTTTTAAATAAAGTTTGCTAATTCGCATTTTAATGTGCCAGTGCTTTTTCTTATATTTTTTCATAAAATATGTGTATAATGGAATTAAAGAAAAAATATGGGAGGAATTGAATTTATATGGCATTTATTGGAACGCTATGTCTAATCTTGGTATTAACGGCTTTAGCGGCGCATCTTTGTAGGAGAATAGGTATTCCTGGAGTGGTGGGTCAATTATTAGTTGGCTTAATTGTGGGTACAGGTGGCTTGCAATGGATTCATTCAGATGAATTAATTCACATTTTTTCTGAAATTGGTGTGATCCTGCTGATGTTTTTAGCTGGGCTAGAAAGTGACATGGCTTTATTGCGTAAGTACTTTAAACCGGGAATGCTAGTAGCGATTTTTGGGGTCATTTTTCCGTTATTGCTAGGTACAGGTGGCGGATTTGCTTTTGACGTAACCAAAACGGAAGCCTTCTTTTTGGGTGTCGTATTAGCAGCGACTTCGGTTAGTATTTCGGTTGAAGTATTGAAAGAACTGCAAGCGGTCAACACGAAAGAAGGATCGACCATTTTAGGTGCCTCGGTAGTAGATGATATCTTAATTGTTCTAGTATTGAGTATTAGTTTAACTTTCCTTGGCGGTAATCAAGGCAACGACCAGTCTATTGGCATCACTTTATTGCAACAAGGTATATACTTTGTGTTGATTTATCTACTGGTTAAATGGATTGCGCCATATTTGATGCACCTATCCGAAAGAATTTATACGACAGCCTCAGTGATTATTATGTCGCTAGTGATTTGTTTAGGTATGTCTTATGTGGCTGACTTTGTTGGTCTAAGCTCTGTAATCGGTGCTTTCTTTGCAGGGATTGCAGTTGGGCAAACCAAGGTTAAAGAACAAGTTTTTATTAATGTAGAATCAATTGGTTATGCGATTTTTATTCCAGTATTCTTTGTAAATATTGGTTTAGAAGTCGAGCTCTCAAGTGTAGTCACGTACTTCCCATTCATTTTAGCTTTTGTCGTGATTGCGGTAATTTCTAAATTGTTCGGTGGTTATCTAGGTTCAAAAATGGCTGGTTTTTCTAATAACAGTGCTTGGATGGTCGGCGCAGGAATGATTTCACGTGGAGAAATGGCGTTAATCGTCTTACAAATCGGTTCACAAGGTGGCTTGATTCCAGAACAATATTTTGCCCCAATGGTTATCACCATCTTAATCAGCACGCTCGTCTCACCATTAATTTTAAAATATTTCGCCAAAAAGGTCTTAAAACACCAAGTCTAATCACACCAAGGATGTGAGACGGGTCGAATAGCTCCGAGCAGCTAAGATTGTCCAGAATGGTAGGAAAATCCGGGATATTTAAAGATTTTCCTACCATTTTGGCTTAGATGCAAGGGAGCTACCCGTCGAACACGGATTACCTCAAGGATGTGAGACGGATCGAACAGCTCCGAGCAGCTAAGATTTTCCTACCATTCTGGCTTAGATGCAAGGGAGCTACCCGTCGAACACAGATTATACCAGGGATGTTTAGCGACTCGTTTAGCTACGAGAAAATTTGAGTGTTACTTGTTGGTTAATGTAATAATTTGGTTTAAATAAATAATATAGCAGGGATTATATGATATAATGATAGCGCTATCAGTTATTGGTAGAAATTTATCCTTAAAAGGGTTGGTGTAAAATGTTAGAGGAGTTGTTAACACCAAATATACAGAAGTGGTATCTTTTGATGTTAGAATTATCAGAAAAGAAATGCTTAAGTAGTGCGGAAATTGTCGAAAAATATGGTTGGAATAAACAGCTTTTTTATTATCATATGCGCCAAGTCCCATTAACAGATAGCGAGAAGAGGAGCCTTTGTAAGTTTGTGGATGATCAGCTCATTTTTTTGCCTAAAAAGGAAGTATCCACTTATCTTTTATTGATTCGTTTGTTAAAAAGCAATACGACTTTTCGTTTGTTTCGTTTATTGCTAGAACAAAAAGCTTATACGAATCATGAATTAATGGAGTATTTATACATTAGTAATTCTAAATTAAGAAAGGAATTGCTCTATCTTAGTCAATGGCTTTCGAGGTTTCATTTAAGTATTCGTTTTGCTTCTTATCCTGAGCTGATAGGCGAAGAATTAGTGATGAATTGGTTTCGCTTTATTTTCTGCTATTTTGATGCGGTGAATTACGATAAACACCCCTCCTTAGTTCATGCTACTAAAGAAGAAAATCAAAGTTATTTGGCCAGCTTTTATCATTTATTAGAACAGCAAAGTTTTGAAATAAGAAAGCTTAACTTCTTTTGGTTTAAACAATTAGTTGGCTGTGAAGTCTTTCGTTTAAATGAGCATCACTATGCACAATATCAGCTAGGGTTAAGTAAATTAGAGCGTAATTCTGCCGTAAGGATTCATCAAAGGGAAGAGTTTTTAACTTGGATTGCCCGAGTGGAAAGATACTATTATTATTTGGCGGTGGCTGATCTTTGTCGTTTTAAAAAGAACACGCCTTACGAAAGGATATGTGGCAATCTTTTAAAAGATAGTTTTCCTTGTTTTTACATAATGGAGCAAGCCAATCCTGAGTTAAGCAAATGTTTTTATCATCTATTATCCCCTTATATTGAGTTATCGCAGAGTAGTTAGTTCACTAGTAATCAATTGACTTTCAAAAAAAGCTAGAGTGCCTTTTACACGTTGAGCGTAGAAGACATTCCAGCTTTTTATTTTATTTAGGTGTTTCAATTTTTTCTAAACTAATTTCGCCGGAGGATAAAGAGAATACTTGATTTTTTGCCTGTACCACTAGTTCCCCTTTATCGGTAATTGCTTGGGCGATACCGGTAATTTTTTCACCGTTTTGCGAGAAGGTGACTTGTTGATTGAGCACAAATGATTTTTGTCGGTAGTAATCCAAATATTGCATATCCGGTAAGGCGATACATAATTCAAAAAAGTTTTGCCAAATCAAGCGAATCAGTTCATTTCTAGTAATCGTTGGTTGTTCGTGGAATAAAGCAGTCACTTTTTGACGTAACTCTTCAGGAAAATGCTCCTGTGCGATAAAGAAATTAATCCCAATACCGATAATGACATGGCTGATGCGCTGCGTTTCAAAATCACTGATCGCTTCGGTTAAAATCCCACAGACCTTCTTTTCACGAATAAAAATATCGTTGACCCATTTAATCGCTGTTTGTTCCCCTACTAATTGATCAATGGCGCTAGCTACTGCGACTGCTGACAAAATAGTATATTGGGGCAATTCTTGAAAGTTTTGATTTGGTGACAGTAATAAACTCATATAGATTTGCCCGCTTGGTGAAAAGAAGCTACGACCAAAGCGCCCATGCCCTTGGGTTTGTTCGTCAGCAATAAACAAGCCTTGTGTTAAATGTTGTTCAATCGCTGCTTTTTTCGCATCTTGCATAGTTGAAGCGGTGGATGGTTGATAAAAAATCAACTCCGCCGGTAAATATTGATTGCTGATTAAAGCTGGTTCAATCATATCGCTAGGTAATAAACGATAGCCGTTTGCTAAGTGGTCAAAACGATAACCGTTTTTTTCTAATTCACGTATCGCTTTCCAAATTGCTGTTCGGGAAACCTGCAGTTCATTGGCTAATTTTTCACCAGAGATGATTTGTTGATGCTCACGCATATAGGCTAAGATTTTTTGCTTGGTGTTCATTAAAAAAAGCACCTCCTTGTCGTTGATGTTATTTGCTTGTATTTTACCATAAAAATAATGGTTCTAGCATGAAAGAAAAGACTTAGAAAACTTTGCTGAAAATCAAGTGAAAACTTGACAATTCTATCGTTTCTATCTATAATATATAGATGCAAAAACTATCAAAAAGTATTATCAGTAGGAACGAAATATTGTCCGTTTCGGCTGTAGCATAAGGAAAACAAAAGTAGAACAGGGATTTTGAACACTTTCTATTTTTGATTTTTTTTTGCCTTTAAGCCGCAAAAAATACGCTTTGTCGCAAATTTTTAATCTTTGTAACAAAAATGTAATATTAATTGGTAGCTATTTTGAAAGATTTTTGAAGGGGTGAAGAGCTTGGCTGGACACGTAGTAAAATACGGAAAGCACCGCGAACGTAGAAGTTTCGCACGTATCAGTGAAGTATTGGAATTACCGAATTTGATTGAAATTCAAACAGATTCTTACCAATGGTTTTTAGATGAAGGATTACGAGAAATGTTTGAAGATATTTTACCGATTGAAGATTTTAACGGTAATTTATCATTAGAATTCGTAGATTATGAGTTGAAGACACCTAAGTATAATGTAGATGAAGCACGCGCACATGATGCAAACTATTCTGCACCTTTACATGTGACCTTGCGTTTAACGAACCGTGAGACAGGTGAAATTAAATCTCAAGAAGTTTTCTTTGGCGATTTCCCATTGATGACTGAGCAAGGAACATTCATTATTAACGGGGCAGAACGTGTTATCGTATCACAATTAGTTCGTTCACCAGGTGTTTATTTCCACGGAAAAGTAGATAAAAATGGTAAAGAAGGTTTCGGATCTACTGTGATTCCAAACCGTGGTGCATGGTTAGAAATGGAAACAGATAGCAAGGATATTTCTTATGTACGTATTGACCGTACACGTAAAATCCCATTAACTGTTTTAGTTCGTGCATTAGGTTTTGGTTCAGATGACACTATTTTTGAAATCTTTGGTGATAGCGAATCATTACGCAATACAGTAGAAAAAGATTTACACAAAAATGCTAGTGATTCTCGTACAGAAGAAGGCTTAAAAGATATTTATGAACGTCTACGTCCAGGCGAACCAAAAACAGCTGACAGCTCACGAAATCTTTTAAATGCTCGTTTCTTCGATCCAAAACGTTACGATCTAGCAGCAGTTGGTCGTTATAAAGTCAACAAAAAATTAGACTTAAAGACACGTTTATTAAACTTAACTTTAGCTGAAACTTTAGTTGATCCTGAAACTGGTGAGATTTTAGTTGAAAAAGGCACTGTTTTAACCCACCAAGTGATTGATAGTATCGCTGAACAATTAGAAAATGGTCTAAATAGCGTGACGTACTATCCTTCTGAAGATGGGGTAGTAACTGATCCAATGACCGTTCAAGTGATTAAAGTGTTCTCTCCACGTGACCCAGAACGCGAAATCAATGTGATTGGGAATGCCTATCCAGATATGAACGTTCGTACGATTCGTCCTGCTGATATTATCGCAAGCATGAGCTACTTCTTAAACTTAATGGAAGGAATCGGTAAAGTAGATGATATCGACCACTTAGGAAACCGTCGTATTCGTTCAGTAGGTGAATTATTACAAAACCAATTCCGTATTGGTTTAGCTCGTATGGAGCGTGTGGTACGTGAAAGAATGTCGATTCAAGACACTGAAACCTTAACGCCACAACAATTAATTAACATTCGTCCAGTAGTGGCAAGCATCAAAGAATTCTTTGGTTCTTCTCAATTATCACAATTCATGGACCAAACTAATCCGCTAAGTGAGTTAGCCCACAAACGCCGTCTATCTGCCTTAGGGCCTGGTGGTTTGACTCGTGACCGTGCTGGTTATGAAGTTCGTGACGTACACTACTCTCACTATGGTCGTATGTGTCCAATCGAAACACCAGAAGGTCCAAACATTGGTCTGATCAATAGTTTGGCTTCTTATGCGAAAGTAAATAAATACGGTTTTATCGAAACACCTTATCGTCGGGTAGACCGTGAAACTGGTCGAGTAACTGATCAAATCGACTACTTAACTGCCGATATCGAAGACCACTATGTTGTAGCCCAAGCCAACAGTAAATTAAATGAAGATGGTACCTTTGCTGAACCAGTTGTTATGGCACGTGCAACCAGTGAAAACTTAGAAGTAGCCGTTGAAAAAGTAGATTACATGGACGTATCACCTAAACAAGTAGTTGCGGTGGCGACTGCATGTATTCCTTTCTTAGAAAACGACGACTCTAACCGTGCCTTGATGGGTGCGAACATGCAACGTCAAGCTGTGCCACTAATCAACCCTAAAGCACCTTGGGTAGGTACTGGTATGGAATATAAATCAGCCCATGACTCAGGAGCTGCTTTATTATGTAAACATGACGGGGTTGTTGAATATGTAGATGCCCGTGAAATCCGTGTACGTCGTGAAGATGGTACTTTAGATATTTATCAAGTAACGAAATTCCGTCGTTCAAACTCAGGAACTAGCTACAACCAACGCCCATTAGTTCAATTAGGTGAAAAAGTAGAACGTGGCGATACTTTAGCTGATGGTCCTTCAATGGAAAATGGAGAAATGGCTTTAGGACAAAACGTTTTAGTTGCCTTCATGACTTGGGAAGGTTATAACTATGAAGATGCGATTATCATGAGCCGTCGTTTAGTTAAAGATGATGTATATACTTCTGTGCATATTGAAGAATACGAATCAGAAGCTCGTGATACGAAATTAGGACCTGAAGAAATTACTCGCGAAATTCCAAACGTGGGTGAAGATGCCTTGAAGAACCTTGATGAAATGGGTATTATCCGTATCGGTGCCGAGGTTAAAGATGGCGATCTATTAGTAGGTAAGGTTACACCTAAGGGAGTGACTGAATTATCTGCAGAAGAACGTCTATTGCACGCTATCTTTGGTGAAAAAGCGCGTGAAGTTCGTGATACTTCTCTACGTGTTCCTCACGGTGGTGGCGGTATCGTCCACGATGTAAAAATCTTTACACGTGAAGCAGGCGATGAATTATCACCAGGTGTGAATATGTTAGTACGTGTCTACATTGTTCAAAAACGTAAGATTCACGAAGGAGATAAAATGGCCGGTCGTCACGGTAATAAAGGGGTTGTTTCCCGTATTATGCCGGAAGAAGACATGCCATTCTTACCAGATGGAACACCAGTCGATATCATGTTGAATCCTTTAGGGGTGCCATCACGGATGAACATCGGACAAGTATTAGAGTTACACTTAGGTATGGCTGCGCGTGCGTTAGGTATCCACGTAGCTACGCCAGTATTTGACGGTGCGCGTGATGCGGATGTATGGGAAACGGTTCGTGAAGCTGGTTTAGCGCGTGATGCGAAAACCATCCTTTATGATGGCCGTACAGGTGAACCATTCGATGGACGTATCTCTGTTGGGGTTATGTATATGATTAAATTAGCCCACATGGTTGATGACAAACTACATGCGCGTTCAATCGGACCATACTCATTGGTTACCCAACAACCGCTTGGTGGTAAAGCACAATTCGGTGGACAACGTTTTGGTGAGATGGAAGTTTGGGCATTGGAAGCATATGGTGCTGCCTATACCCTACAAGAAATCTTAACGTACAAATCTGATGACGTGGTTGGTCGTGTGAAAACATACGAAGCAATTGTTAAAGGAGAACCAATTCCAAAACCAGGTGTTCCTGAATCATTCCGCGTATTGGTAAAAGAATTACAATCATTAGGTTTAGATATGCGTGTATTAGACATCGATGATCAAGAAATTGAACTTCGTGATATGGATGACGACGATGATTTAATCACTGTTGATGCGCTAACTAAGTTTGCTGAAAAACAAAAAGCGCAACAAGAAGCACAACAATTAGCTGAAGAAGAAGCGTTAGCAGCTAGCCAGTTAGCCGACGATGATGATGAGGCGTTTGAAGAATAGTAATTAGAGTAGTTTGAAGGAGGAACAAGCACACTTCAAGTAAGCCTGCTTGTTTTCCCTTCCTATCTCTGTTTAAATCGAGCGAGAAAAGGAAATGGAGGGAACCCCTTTTGATCGATGTAAATAAATTCGAAAGTATGCAAATAGGTTTGGCTTCTCCCGAAAAAATCAGAAGCTGGTCTTTTGGTGAAGTAAAAAAACCAGAAACCATTAACTATCGTACCTTAAAACCTGAACGTGAAGGGTTATTTGACGAACGTATTTTCGGTCCAACGAAAGACTGGGAATGTGCTTGTGGAAAATATAAACGTATCCGTTACAAAGGGATTACTTGTGACCGCTGTGGTGTAGAAGTGACTCGTTCTAAAGTTCGTCGTGAACGTATGGGCCACATCGAATTAGCTGCCCCAGTTTCTCATATTTGGTATTTCAAAGGTATTCCTTCTCGCATGGGCTTAGTTTTAGATATGAGTCCACGTGCGTTAGAAGAAATTATCTACTTTGCCTCTTATGTAGTAATTGATCCAGGTAATACTAGCCTAGAGAAAAAACAATTGTTGACTGAACGTGAATATCGTGAAAAACGTGAACAATACGGTCAAGAATTTACTGCTGCGATGGGTGCTGAAGCTGTTAAACAACTATTAGATGGCGTTGATTTAGAAGCTGAAGTCGCAGAATTAAAAGAAGAATTAAAGAGTGCGTCAGGTCAAAAACGTACACGTGCTATCCGTCGCTTGGATATTTTGGAAGCCTTCCGTTCTTCTGGCAACAAACCGAGCTGGATGGTAATGGATGTGATTCCGGTTATCCCACCTGATTTACGTCCAATGGTTCAATTAGAAGGTGGCCGTTTTGCAACCTCTGACTTGAACGATTTATATCGTCGGGTAATTAACCGTAATAACCGTCTAAAACGCTTATTAGACTTAAATGCACCAAATATTATCGTACAAAACGAAAAACGTATGTTACAAGAAGCTGTGGATGCGTTGATTGATAATGGTCGTCGTGGCCGTCCAGTAACTGGTCCTGGTAACCGTCCATTGAAATCACTATCACACATGCTAAAAGGGAAACAAGGTCGTTTCCGTCAAAACTTATTAGGTAAACGTGTGGACTATTCAGGACGTTCCGTTATCGTTGTTGGACCATTCTTGAAGATGTATCAATGTGGTCTACCAAAAGAAATGGCGATTGAATTATTCAAGCCTTTCCTAATGCATGAATTAGTGAAACGTGAATTAGCTTCAAACATTAAGAATGCGAAACGTAAGATTGAACGTCAAGAAGACGAAGTATGGGATGTTTTAGAAGATGTAATCAAAGAACACCCAGTCTTACTTAACCGAGCACCTACCTTGCACCGTTTAGGGATCCAAGCCTTTGAACCAGTCTTGGTTGAAGGTCGTGCCATTCGTTTGCACCCATTAGTATGTGAAGCCTACAACGCCGACTTTGACGGTGACCAAATGGCGGTACACGTACCATTAAATGAAGAAGCACAAGCTGAAGCAAGAATGTTGATGTTAGCGGCACAAAACATCTTGAACCCTAAAGATGGTAAACCAGTCGTAACACCATCTCAAGATATGGTCTTAGGTAACTACTATCTAACAATGGAAGAAGCTGGTCGTGAAGGTGAAGGCATGATCTTCCGTGATATGGACGAAGCGGTGACTGCATGGCGTAATGGTTATGTTCACTTGCATTCTCGTATTGCCGTAAATCCAAATGCCTTAGGGGACAAACCATTTACTGATGAACAAAAAGCGAAGTTAATGGTAACTACTGTTGGTAAGATTATCTTTAACTCAATCATGCCACAAGAATTCCCTTATCTAAACGAACCAAGTGGCTTCAACTTAACTGTGCAAACACCAGATAAATACTTTGTAGAACCTGGTACCGATATTAAAGCGATGATTGAAAGCCAAGAGTTGGTTTCACCATTTAAGAAAAAAGACTTAGGAAACATTATCGCTGAAGTCTTCAAACGTTTCAAAGTTACTGAAACTTCTCATATGTTAGATAGAATGAAAGACTTAGGTTACAAACATTCTACTTTAGCAGGTATTACCGTAGGGATTGCCGATATCATGGTTTTACATGAAAAACATGACATTATCGAAAATGCCCACAAACAAGTGGACAACATCACTCGTACTTTCCGTCGTGGTTTGATTACTGATGATGAACGATATGAACGTGTTATCGGTGTATGGAATGCCGCTAAAGACCAAATCCAACAAAAACTGATGGAAGGTTTGGAATCACGTAACCCAATCTTCATGATGTCAGATTCTGGAGCGCGTGGTAACATCTCTAACTTTACCCAGCTTGCCGGAATGCGTGGTTTGATGGCAGCGCCAAATGGTCGAATCATGGAATTACCAATCATCTCTAACTTCCGTGAAGGATTATCTGTCTTGGAAATGTTTATCTCCACTCACGGGGCTCGTAAAGGAATGACCGATACAGCCTTGAAGACCGCCGACTCAGGTTACTTAACTCGTCGTTTGGTTGACGTGGCCCAAGATGTAATTATTCGTGAAGACGACTGTGGTACTGACCGTGGTTTAGTAATCACAGCAATTAAAGAAGGCAATGAAGTTATCGAATCACTTGAAGAACGTATGATTGGTCGTTATACTCGTAAATCAGTGGTAAATCCAAATACTGGTGAAGTGATTATCGGTTCAAATGAATTGATTACTGAAGATATCGCCAAACAAATCGTGGATGCTGGTATCGAAGAAGTAACGATTCGTTCAGTCTTTACATGTAACACTCGTCACGGGGTATGTAAACACTGCTATGGCCGTAACTTGGCTACTGGTAGCGAAGTTGAAGTAGGGGAAGCAGTTGGTACAATCGCTGCGCAATCAATCGGTGAACCAGGTACACAGTTAACCATGCGTACTTTCCATACCGGTGGGGTTGCCGGAGACGATATCACTCAAGGTCTTCCTCGTGTCCAAGAAATTTTTGAAGCACGTAATCCTAAAGGGCAAGCCGTTATCACTGAAGTAACTGGTGAAGTCATCGAGATTAACGAAGAAGCTTCAACTCGTACGAAAGAAGTAACGATTAAAGGTAAAACCGATACTCGTACTTACACTGTACCGTTTACTGCACGTATGAAAGTGGCTCAAGGCGATATCGTCCATCGCGGTCAACCATTAACAGAAGGTTCAATTGATCCTAAACAATTATTGCAAGTTCGCGACGTTATCTCCGTTGAAACTTACCTATTACGTGAAGTACAACGTGTATACCGTATGCAAGGGGTAGAAATCGGCGACAAACACATCGAAGTAATGGTTCGACAAATGCTACGTAAAGTACGTGTGATGGATCCAGGTGATACCAATATCTTACCAGGTACTTTGATGGATATTGCTGACTTCAAAGACCAAAACTACGAAACAATCGTTAACGGTGGTATCCCAGCAACTTCTCGCCCAGTCTTACTAGGTATCACTAAAGCATCATTGGAAACAAACAGCTTCTTATCTGCTGCTTCATTCCAAGAAACAACTCGTGTGTTAACTGATGCGGCTATCCGTGGTAAGAAAGATCCATTACTAGGCTTGAAGGAAAATGTTATCATCGGTAAGATTATTCCAGCTGGTACAGGTATGCCTCGTTACCGTAACATGGAACCAAAAGAAGCTACTTTAACTAGCGAAAATGTTTACAGTATTTCAGATATTGAAGCACAACTAGCTGCTGAGGATGCTTTAAATAATAATGATTTGCTATAAAATCAATGAACTATTCAAAAAGGGTTCTTTGTCAACTAGTGTTGTTGGCAATTAAGTCGATGGGAGAGGAAGTTATTTTTTCGATGACTTTCTCTCCTGTTTTTATTTTCTTTTTCAATCGATGCTTTTTGTCAAACAGGCAGCTAAGCGTGCAAGGGTGACCGAGACGAAGATCGGTCACTTGCAAAGCCCTTGCACAAGCGAAAGCTCGCCTGTTACAATAGCAGTCTGATTGAGAAAGAGATTTAGGCGGATTTCTCCCCACAATTTCTTTTAGTTGGTTGTTTTGTATGCCAATTTTCTTCGTATAAAAAGATTCTTCTTCGCATATTACTAAAGTTTCTAAATCCAAAAGCCACTCGCTGAAAGACCTTGATTAAATTGTTTTTCCCTTCTAATTTTCCGTTGGAGTAAGGGGATTGTATCGCATTTTTTATAGCGTGTGTATGTTTGATTAAATATTTCAGCGATTTTTTAAAGGCTATATCTAAGTCTTCAGGTAGCGTGTGAAGAATATGGAAGAATTCGTCTAGCTGCTTTTGATGAAAACAAGCAAGTAGCTCTTGATAAATCTGGTAACACTGTCTGAATGCATCATCAAAACTAAGTAACGTATCCACCACCTCAGTCTGTGTCACATATCTTCGATCGAATAAGGGATATTGTACATATTTCTCAAAGTTTAAGTGATCTTCAGGCATTAAAAGCAACTTCCAATAGCGTTTGAATTTATTGTAAGCACGTTGATTTTTATAGCGCAATGCTTTCATCACTTGAATTCTTTTTTTATTCAACGCTCGAGTGAGTTGTTGGATAATATGGAAACGATCAATGACAATTGATGCATTGGGCAATACTTCTTTAATGACATAAGGATAAGCGGCATTCATATCCATGACCACATATTTGACACGATTTCGACTTTCCAAACTAAAACGTAGAAAAAAGTCTTTAATTACGAAATTTCTGCGATCGTCTAAAATATCAATGATTTTCCCGGATTGTCCATCACTTAAAATAAAGCACATTTTCCCGTTACAATCGCTCGTTCCTTTGAATTCATCAATGAGCAGGCATTCTGGTAGTTGCATATGGTAAGGATTTAGCTCATAAGAGTAAGACTTTAAGATTCGTTCAACTGATTTAGGCGAGACAAAATAGCGCTTGGCGATATCCGTCATTGCACATTTTTGCTTCAAATCATGTAGGATAGCGAATTTCAATGCATTTGAAAGATAGCAACGTTCATCAACGATGTTTGTCGTAGCGGAAAACGTTTGTCCGCACGCTTTACAACGATAACGTTGCTTGTATAAACGCAGGTAGGTCGGCACATTTTGATAAGGAATCATTTGAATCAAACTAGCTTTAGGCGTATGCTTAATAACCGTACCTGACTTTCCACAAGAAGAACAACAATGGGGATTTTCAGGGTAGGAAAGCAAACCAGAAAAGACTTTAGAAAACACGCCATGGACCTTCTCGTCAGAAAATGCGTAAGCATAAGCAGGAAAAGTAATATGTTTATCCTTAATATTTAGGATATTTTTGATAAGATTCGTTGTACTTGCACAAGTTTTTTTGATATTATGTAAGAAAGACATCATGTTTCACTCCTTAATGGTTTTGGTCGACTTAATTATAGAGGAAACAGATGTCTTTTTCTATTGTTTCAAACAAAAAAAGATATTCAGCGTTATCCTCAATTTGAGTAACAACACTAAATATCATAGAACCTCAAAAAGTCCAGGATGATTCCTGGGCTTTTTTTTTGGCAATGGATTTGAAAGTGTTGAAATTGACTCAATAGTTCCATCTTAAGACTTAGGCACGGTTCATAAAGCCTTGCTATAATCTAAGTAACAATACTATTAGGAGTGTATCGGCGATGGAGGGTAAGTATAAGGCGAATTTTGTAGTGGAGATAGTTGAATGTCTGTTCACCTTGATAGGTGAAGTCGTATTTGCTTTACTAGATTGATGTAAGCCCAAAGTTTTGCATAGCAAAGATAAAAAAGTCTATCCTTTTTAAAATGGGGATAGACTTTTTCTTCGTGGGTGTAAAAATTGCGCATGACAAAATTTCACGCAAAACTATTGCATAAATTTTTAAATTTGTGCAGTGGTTGCGGGAGAAAAGTAGTTAAATGAAAAATTAGCTAGGAATCTTTTCTGTTTTTTAAAAATATTTCCAATATAAATAAATATGATGTATAATAATGATAGGAATAGTGCTACAAATTCAACAAATAAATGTGTAATTAAAAAGGAGTGATTTGATGAAGAAATATGTTGTATTTATTTTAGGGATAATGGTTGCTGCGTTGACTTGGATTCCAAGTGTACGCTTGTTTTTGACAGATTCTTCTTTTGGCACATGGTTTGTTTGTCTTTTGGCCATTGTTGTTTGTTTAGCTGCCCTTTATCTTCAAAAAAAGGAACGTAGCTTTTGGAATATTTGTTCATTTATTTTAGGTCTAAGTCCGTTATTATTTGTCCTTTTGGTCACTGTATTGCTTAAATTTGGCTTACCTTTTGCCCCATAATAGAAAGTGGTGAGATAGATGGATTGGTTATATTTGTTGCTTGGTATTCTAGGCATCGGCGCCTTTGCTTTAGGCTTTTCAAAGATGCCAGCAATTTTAGACGAATGGCGTAAGTATACTAACAAATAGTGATTGATCAATATTTTTGAGTTGTCGCTAGCTTTGAGGCAGCATAAACATTTTGATGATGATAGGTTAACAGGTTATACAAGATATACAATAGCCTAAAGACAAGCTATTTCTGAAGATACCGCTAGGAAAGCAATCAGAAAAGTCATTATTCAATTTTACTAAGCATAGATATATTGGAATATAAAAAAGGGTTAGTCGAAAAATAGGCTAGCCCTTTAATTGTTCGCGTCTTTCTTTGATGTAGCTTTCAAATAATTGTAAATCTTCCTCAGTGGCATATTTTAAAATGAATAGTTTGCCTGATCGCTTATACGCTTGCTGATTGGTTTTTTCTCTGTTCTTTTCTCTATACTTACGGTTGGCGATGGTTTGCTTGTTTTCTGATTGCATCGCTTGCACCTCTTTTCTAAACATGATATATTGTAAATAGAAGAAGGTTAGCACCGTTTGAAGACGGTAGCGATAGATTTTTTTGACTAAATAGCCGTAAACCCTGCTAAAAGTTTAGACGGCTATTTTTTATTGTCTTTATTATTGTTCACTAGCACGATTAACGTTGCAAAAGCAATCATTAGGCTAAGTGCTTCATAAACAGACATCTTGCAAATTCCTTTCTTTAGAATGCGTTGCCAAGTTTTTACACTCATAAGCACCACCCCCAGAAATGAGAATTGCTAACCGTCTTTAACTTTACTAACCTTATGAGTACATTATGATGTATACGGTAAATATATGCAATAGTTTTTGAGCTATTTTTTCGCTTAGTTGGTGCAATACTAACTAGGCTTTTTTGTGAAACGAACTTAAAAAAAGGTGCAGAAGATTATTGCCATATCAATGTTTAGATAGGTTGCACCTATTGAGTGGGTGCAATTTGTTTAATGAATGAATACGGTGTATAATGTAATTGAGGAATAGAAGTAGAAAAATATCGGTCGCACACGCACCAATTCGTTGGTATCTGAGAGGTGGGGAAGGGCCGTCCCACCTATTCCTTGAGGCACTTAGAATGATCTAGGTGTTTTTTTATTTGCTTGTTTTTGCCTTAGATTGCTGAATCGTTTCAACGTTGAGAGCATTTCTATCCTTCAACCGTTTAGAAACGTGTTGGCTATTATATCTGAGAATATAAAAAAAGAAAGTGACCGTCAGCACAGGGTTACAAGATCCGATGGTGCCAGGATCACTTTCTAAATTAATTATGTCAAAATAGCTTATGATTTCAATATTAGGGATAAGGTGGTATGTGTGTTTATCATCGCTATATTTAAAAATCCTCAAAATCTGGTTGTATTAATCGTTTGTTAGTAGATATTTATTTTTGCTTGTTAGGTGCAATGGTTTTAGATGAATGGGCAAAGTATAGAAAGCTTGAAAAAAGGCTGAGTCTTCTTTATTTAGTCAAGAAGATTCAGCCTTTGTGAGTTATTTGGTGATGGTTTTAGAAATCAGCCACACTTGGCCTTTGGTCGCTTTTTGTGGTTCCTTTAATTCGTCTTTTTGATTTGTCAGAATGATATAACCTAATTGATTTTTTGCTTTGCTTGTTACAAAAGCGGAATATTTAAATTTTTGATCTAAGGTGTGTTTATTTACTTTTTCTTTACTCTTGCTGTCTAAATTCGTTAAGGTCAGTTGATAGCGATCGGTCTTTACTTGGATGTCTAAGCGATATTTGACAGTGACTGGCGTAGTATCTTTGACAATTTGGATAATCGGAATGGGTTGACTAGAAGGGTTTACTCCAGTGCTAACTATTTCAAGGCCTTCGTTTTCCTTCACACTAAAGGTAAAGGAAGCTTGTTGTTTCGGCTGTTGTTTTTGATAAATGATGCCACCAACAATAATTAGTACGATTACTACTAACCCGATAAGGATATTTCGACGCTTTTTCATGTTTCATTCCTCCTTAGAATCGAATATATTTTTTTATGTTAATCACTTAAGTTTATTGTAACCGTTTTTTTCTTGATAAACAAGCCTTTTGTTATTCGACTTCAAAGATAAATAACAGGAATATTTCGTCTTTTTTGCTTTTAGATTGAATGATTAGTTAATGTCTAGTAACTATTATCAGAAAGTTGAACTTTAGATTCATATATAATAAAATATATCCGAAATGTATTTGAAAGGAAAATGAAATGATGAAATTTACCAAAAAAGAACAGGAAGTCCTAGAGGTTTTTTGGCAAGCCAATCGTCCCTTATGCGTGAGAGATATACTTGACATCAATCCTAAACTCAATAAGAATACGGTTCCTGTTGTTGTAAAAAAATTGAGTGATCGAGGATGTTTAGCAGTCGAATCCATTCAAAAAGTAGCCAAAACTTTTGCACAATACTATATTCCGACGATCACCAAGGAAGAATATGTAACGCAACAGTTTACTAAGAAAAATTTTCAGCATTTGTTTGCTAACTTTGTGAAGAAGGAAGACAATGTAGAGGAATTAAAACAGTTAGCACAGTTGATTAATGAACGTATGAATCAATTGGAGGAGTAAGGGTGATTATTTCTTTTGCAGCGATTTTTACTTCATTAGTCACAGTATCGGTTTTAGTTGGCTTACTAGCGCTTATATTACATGTGAATAGGTATGGCTTCAAATTTAGATATGAATATGTATTGTTTATATGTTTTGCAATCATCGGGAGATTATTGATTCCGTTTGAGTGGCCTTGGACCTATACACTACTTTCTCAAAAAATAATGCCACCGATTTATAATTTTTTTCATCAAAAAATTTATCAGCAGATTTCTTTAATGGATATCTTATTAATGATTTGGTTGGTAGGAGCTAGTTATTTCCTTTTAAGAGAGCTGAATAATCTTAGAAAAATTGCTCGATTTAGTCGAATTTTACCTAATCAGCTCACCAAGTACCAGCAAGATTTTCCTTTTTTGGCTGATTCCTCATTACAGGGTGTGTACCAGTTAACTGAATTTGCCGAACCTTTAGTGATGAATCCTTTTCAGTCGGCTATTTATTTGCCTACGCTTGAGTATAGTCAAGAAGAATTATCGTTTATTTTGCTACACGAAATGCAACATATAAAAAATAAAGATTTGTATCTTAAATTTTTTGTACAGCTTTTAGTGATTGTTTATTGGTGGTTCCCTGGAGTCTATCTATTACGGTCAATGTTTGATTACATTTTAGAATTGCGTGTTGACCATCAAGTAACCCAGCATTTTTCTGATAAAAAGAAGCTGTGTTATTTACAGGCTTTGGTCAGTGTAGCTAGGAAAATTCCTAATTCTAAGCCAAAATATTTGAGTAATACTGCTAGTCAGTTTACTTTAAGAAAAGAAAATTTGTTACAAAAGCGGATTTCCTTTTACTTTGAAGATGAGGTTAGGAAAAAATATCGTATTTTGATGTTGATTCCAGTGATTTTTGTTGTGTTAGCTATGCCTAGTGTCGTTTTTCAACCATATACGCCAGCTAAATCAGATCCTAAAGAGCATATTTATAGTGAAACAGACATGGAGCAATATTTGTATATTGTGCATACCAAAGAGGGTAAATATTATCTGCATTCGAAAAAAACGCAGCAACAATTAGCGTCAATCAGTCAAAAAGCCGTTCGCAGTTATCCTTTTACCAAATTACAATTAATTGAAGAATAATTATTTTAACGATTCCCACTCATTATTTTGAGGGGAATTTTTGACTTTTTTAGGACTTAAATTGAATCAAAAGGTTAATTTTTTATTATGGTCTTTAAGAGTCTGCTAAAGTTAGAGCAGTCTACTTGTTTTAATCAGTTAATCGGCGTATAACTAGAAGGAAAATAAGTAAAGAAGGGAACGTTCAGTGAAAAAAGTACCTCCAATTCTAAAGCCGATTGCGGTGTTAACGAGTGCGGTTTTAATTGCGACGACGACAGGAATCATCAATTCATCGAGTTATCGTCAGGTTAATGCAACACCAACAACCACTACCACCACGCAGTCAACCGTTAATAGTACCAATAAAACCCAAACGACTGATAGTACGAAAGAGGCGACGACCACAACGACGCAATCTAGTGAAACAACTGGTGATTCAACCAAACAAGCTACCACACCAAAAACGGATAATAAAAAAGCAACGACTGGTCAGGATACGACGAATAGTAGTGCTGATCAGACAACCAAAGATAGCCAAGTAACAAATGAGGATGCAAACCAAGCAAATCAAGGCTCAGCAACAAGTAGCGATAGTTCGACTACTACTGAGTCAACAACGGATAGTACAGTAACAAATAATCAATAAGGAGGGGAAGAGTGATGACATTATTAATTGATTTAATTAGTTCTTTTCATAAATTTCTAGGTTATTTAGAAATTAGTCCGAAATATCTAAATCGTGCCTATACGATTCTAAGTGTTTTCCCAACTCTTTATATTTTACGGATTATTTACGGCTTATGGTTAAATCAGCATTACGGTCAATTTTTGTTATACAGTGCAGTATTTCTAATTTTAGTCTATTTTATCGTGCTCAATACTTTATACTATTTCTTCAATCGTAATTCTAAGTTTGATATCACGCAATTATTTGCCAAATATCTGCCTGAGGATGCGTTAAATATTCAGGATACCAATGAGAAGAAGAAAACCAAAACCCAGTCAGATTTAGCGATTACGGAAGTGGCCATTGATTTTAGACGCGATCACCATTTACTTTTAGAAGAAACCATTGAGCAATGTCTCAATGCAGGCATTTTAACCAAACGTACCACCAAAGAAGGCTATGTTTTGCCTAAAGATACGCTATTTCCATTTTATGATATTAGCAAAATCGGTACGCAAGAGTATGTCATTCGTATCGGGACCAGTTATCAACGTTTGTTTGAAATCGGCCGAGTCAGAATCTCATCAGCAGAAGAAGCGCTAAAACCGGTGGGACTATTTATCCGTGGGGGCGATTTTTATATGAATAATCGACTATTCCATGAGCCTTATACATTAAAATTATTGATTCATCAACCAACACAGCAACAGATTCAAGCTGACAAAACAACCACGCTTTCCAGACAAAGTCGCCGTCAATTGAGACACCAGTAAGCAAAAGATTGAGAAAAAATATTCTTTCATTAGAATAGCGAAAGGTGAGCGATAAGTACTTATTGCTTCCCCTTAGCTATTTTTTGATAGTGCTTTTGTTTCGTCTTTAGTATAATGGCTTTGAGGTGAACAGGAATGTTTGAAGCTTTTCAAGAAATGAATTTACATGTAGTAGAATTGCCGATTAGCTTAGATGAGCAGCAACTACCAGTATACTCGGCTTATATACAAGAATATCCTTTCATGCAGGCGAGTGCTTCCTCTAAGCAGGCATTAAACGGTGCATTGATGACGATTTACTATCAATGGTTAGAAGAGCAAAAGAAATTATACACTACTTATGATGAACAAGAGCAAGAGGAAATGACTTCCTCACTTTTGAGTTATGAGGAATTACTAAAATATTATGATGGAGAACAATTTGATGGCTTTGCATGGTCCGACGATTTACTCTCTAAAAAATAAACGATAGAGCAGACTTCTAGTCATAAGAAGGACTGCTCTATTTTTTAGTTTATTTCATTTTTTTGTAAATCTTATACAGCAAGACACATATCACAGCTTGTAAAATGACTGGCACTAGACCAAAAAGATAATTCAAAAACATCATACCAGAAACAAAATAGCTTCCCATCATCGTTGTTCACAACCTTTCGTGTTTGATCAAAAATTGATCGACCTTAAAGTAACCGTTGAACCAATAGTATATCTGCTAGTTCTATTATATCATGAAAACGTTTTTTTTGCGTAGATTATCACTACAGCTAATCTTATTTAGTCATTTTTTGGAAAATTTGGTTGAAAATATTTGACGAGAAGCCATTTTCTGCGTAAGATGATAATAAAGATTACAAATGTAGACGATTTTCCAAAAGAAAGGCAATCAGTCATTTCGTCTGCATAACCAATATAGAAAAGAAGGGATTTTAATGAATCACGCAACATATACCATTAAGGGCATGCACTGTGCCTCTTGTGCGCAAAACGTTGAGCGGACGGTCGGCAAACTAGCCGGTGTGCAGTCAGCGAATGTGAACTTAGCAACGGAAAGATTAACCGTTGACTATCAACCCGAGACAACTTCCTTAGATCAAATGGCTGAGGCGGTTAAGGGGATTGGCTTTGAGCTGGTCAAGCCTGAAAAACAGGAAATTTTTGCCATTAAAGGCATGAGCTGTGCTTCTTGTGCTGCCAAAATTGAGCAAGCGACACGCAAATTACCAGGAGTAGCTAGTGCGAATGTGAATTTAGCTACTGAGCAATTAAGTATCGATTATGATCATCAAACCTTAACCGCTAATGAGATTATCCAAGCTGTTCAGGAAGCAGGTTATCAAGCGTCAAAGTTAGTCAATCAGGATAAAGAAGCCTTGAAAGCGGAGAAATTAGCTGAGATTAAGCAGATGTGGCAGCGTTTTTGGTTTTCGGCACTATTTACCATCCCTTTATTATATTTGTCGATGGGTGAGATGATTGGGTTACCCTTACCAGCAGTGATTGCGCCAATGCATGCGCCAAAAATCTTTGTAAGCTTACAGTTATTACTCACGCTGCCTGTGTTATATTTTGGTCGTAAGTTTTATCTTGTTGGCTTTAAATTATTATTTAAAGGTCATCCAAATATGGATTCATTGGTTGCTTTGGGTACCAGTGCTGCGTTTATCTATAGTTTAGTTGGTACGTTAGCTGTTTATCAAGGCAATACCGCTTTTTCCATGCATTTATATTATGAATCCGCTGCTGTGATTTTAACCTTGATTACTTTGGGAAAAACTTTTGAAGCTATTAGTAAAGGCAAGACCTCTGAAGCGATTAAGGAATTATTAGCTTTAGCACCTAAAAAAGCAGTAGTTATCAAAGATGGAAAGGAAAAATTAGTCGATATTGCCCAAGTTCAAGTTGGGGACATCCTCTTAGTGAAACCAGGTGAAAAGATTCCGGTGGATGGGAAAATTATTGAAGGTCAAAGCAGTGTCGATGAATCCATGCTAACCGGAGAAAGCTTACCAGTCACCAAAAAGATTGGCGATACGGTAATTGGTGCTTCTTTGAATAAAACAGGTAGCTTTCAGTTTGCAGCAACCAAAGTCGGTGAAGATACAACGCTGGCGCAAATCGTTCAATTAGTTGAAGAAGCGCAAGGGAGTAAGGCGCCGATTGCGAAATTAGCCGATCAAGTGTCCGCTGTGTTTGTACCAATCGTCATGATCTTAGCGCTCTTAGCTGGCTTAGCTTGGTTGATTTTTGGTCATACTGGTTTAGTCTTTGCATTAACAATTATGATTTCAGTGTTAGTCATCGCTTGTCCTTGTGCGCTTGGCTTAGCTACCCCAACTGCAATTATGGTTGGAACGGGTAAAGGGGCACAATTAGGGATTTTATTTAAAAACGGTGAAGCCTTAGAAACAGCGCAAGCGGTGGATACCATTGTTTTAGATAAGACGGGTACGATTACCAAGGGCCACCCTGAATTGCGTGAGCTCGTCACTTTTACCTCAATGTCTAAAGAGGAAATGCTTTATTTAGCTGCTAGTGTGGAAAAACGTTCTGAACATCCACTTGCGCAAGCGATTTTGCACGCTGCTAGTCAGGCTGAAATTGTTTTAGGAAAGGCGCAAGCAGTCGATACCTTGACTGGTCAAGGCATCCAAGCAACTGTTGATCATCACCAAGTATTACTAGGGAATGAACGATTTATGCAAGTCAATTCGATCGCTACTGAAGCACATCAGGCTACTGTCAATCGTTTAGCTAGTCAAGGTAATACAGTCATGTATGTAGCAGTTGATCAACAATTAGTTGGTGTATTAGCCGTTAGTGATCCAATTAAAGCAAGTAGCCCACAAGCAATCCAAGCGTTGCAAAAACTTGGTTTAGAGGTAATTATGCTAACGGGGGATAATGAGCAAACAGCTAAAGCAATTGCCAAGCAAGCCGGTATTCAACAAGTCATCAGTCAAGTGCTACCTGATCAAAAAGCGCAAGTCATTCAACAACTACAAGCTAAAGGGAAAAAGGTCGCAATGGTTGGTGATGGGATTAATGATGCCCCTGCCTTAGTTCAAGCCGAAGTGGGGATTGCTATTGGTACCGGTACAGATATCGCCATTGAAGCCGGGGATATTGTCTTGATGCGAGGCGATTTACAAGGGGTGGTTGCTTCTCTTCGTTTAAGTAAGGCCACCATGCGCAATATTAAGGAAAATCTATTCTGGGCATTTGCTTATAATGTGTTAGGAATTCCGGTAGCGATGGGGATTTTACATCTTTTCGGTGGTCCATTGTTAAATCCAATGTTGGCTGGTGCTGCCATGAGCTTTAGCTCGGTATCAGTATTATTAAATGCTTTACGACTTAAACGCTTTAAAGCGTAAAGGCGATTCGTAAAGGCGATTAGAGAGAGATTGAGGATGACCTAAAAGTCCAGTATAAAAATTGAATAATAAAATAATCCGAATGTTCATCAATAATTTTATCAAAAATTAAGGTGAACATTCGGATTCTTATTTTCTTAAATTTCTATTTGCTGACTTGTCAATCAGCACCGCTTTTTATGCTAAGGATGATTGACTTGTCAAACAGAGCTTGTATTTATCTACGCATCATTTCACTAGAAAAGTATAGAGATAATAAGCAAATGGTGCCATCAAACATAGCCATAGTGCTTTACCAGCTAAGCTATACGGATTGAAGCTAGCTCCCCAACCAATATCACGAGCATGCCAGATAAATAAGCCACTGTATTTTGTATATTTCCCCTTAAACTTAATATAAGCACAAATATACATCGCTATTATTGCCAGGATAACGCAAAGATTGGCAATAATACCAAAGCTTGTTGCTATTCTCTCGCCTTTGTGTGCGACATAGCATAGATAGAAGATAAAAGCGACAATACCAAGAAGATAGCATAGGTATTTACTAATAATAAAAGTTTGCTTAGCTGAAGTTGTTTTTTTAGTTGGGTCTAATTTCACTTTACTCATCTCCAATGAATGAATGGATTCTAATACATCGCTTGCTATTTAAGTAGCGTTAGAATAAGGAATGTCTAAACATTTCATTCGTTAGCTAGTGATGCAAGTAAACAAATCACACGAGTCTTTTTCAAAATTGGCTGCACGATTATTCGTCTATAGTTTACTCTTTATACCCGAATAGTCAAGGCTATCTAAGGCTGCTTTTCAAGTTGGTTTATCTAATGAGGTTCTTCAAGTTGAACAGCTACGAGCAAATAAGCTCTGGGCTGGGGAAATAAGCAGAATAGCAAGTTTTTCTCCCAACCAAGCTTATTTACCTTTTAGTTTTACGAGCATTAAGGTTGCTTAGAAAAATAATGTTTCACACGTGGAGCGACTTCTTCACCGTATAGCTGAATGGCTTGTAGCGTTTGATCATGTGGCATTGAGCCAACTGGCAGATGGAGCATGAAACGCTGTAGCTTCAACTGTTCGATTAACTGAATCATCTTGTTGGCGACGTGTTCTGGATTACCGACTAACATCGCACCTTCCGGACCAACGGCTTGCAGATATTGGGCTTTAGACATTGGTTGCCAGTGTGGTCGTTCACTAGCTAATTGGTCGGTTAGGGTTTTGGTTGGATGAAAGTAGCTTTCGATGGCAGTCTCTTGATCTGGCGCAATCCAACCCCAAGAGTGGGCACCGACTTTCATTTGACTTAAATCATGCTGATAGTGCTTGGCTACGCGATAATAATAATCAATTAGTGGTTTAAAATGATAAGGATTGCCACCGATAATGGCATAAACAATTGGTAAACCAAGACTAGCGATACGTAAGGTCGAGTCAGGCGAGCCACCTGTTGCGACCCAGATTGGCAGTTTTTCTTGCGTTGCTCTAGGATAGACTGGTCGATTGTCGACACTTTGCGTGAAATTGCCTTGCCAGTTTAATTGGGTAGCGTCATTGATTTTTAAAAGCATCGCTAGTTTTTCGTTAAATAATTCATCATAATCCGTTAATTGATAACCAAATAAAGGAAATGATTCGATAAAAGAACCACGTCCAGCCATAATTTCTGCTCGACCATTGGCTAGGGCATCGATGGTTGCATATTGTTGATACACACGAACAGGATCACTTGATGAAAGAATGGTTACGGCACTAGATAGACGAATATTTTTGGTATTCACCGCGCCGGCAGCTAGAATAATTTCTGGTGCAGATACCGCAAAATCTGCGCGATGATGCTCACCAATTGCGTAAACATCTAATCCTACCTGATCAGCTAATTCGATTTCTTTTACTAGCTGCTGAATTCTTTCTTGGTGACTAGGTGCTTGTTGAGTTGCTTCTAAAGGAGTCGTTTCGCCAAAAGTAGAAATGCCCAATTCAATCATATTTATTTCCTCTTTTCACTTGTATTTTGTATACTTAATAGTAAGAGAAATGAGTAATTTTGGGAAGACGGCACTTTTTTTCGCCTTAGTTTCCTAAAAGATACTATTGGAAAGGTGGCTAACGGATAAGCTATATGAAGGAGCTAACAATTGCAGATACTGAAAATTTTGAGATTCAATCTTGTCGCATAGAAGATGGTTTAGAGGTATTAAGTGGCAAATGGAAGCTGAAAATCCTAATGCAAATTTTTAAAAATCCAACCATTCGTTTTTCAGTCTTACAAAAGGCTATTCCGGGCATTACGCAAAAAATGTTGACGAAAAATTTGCGTGAATTGGAGGCCGAAGAATTAATTGAGCGAAGGGTTTATCCCACAATCCCACCCAAAGTAGAGTATGCGCTGACTGAACACGGCAAAGAGCTCGCACCAATTTTGGATCAATTGCATTATTTTGGATTAAAGCATCGTAGCTATCTGGAACAAAAAGTCAATCAAAAGAACGGCTAGCTTTGGGTTATTTTTCAAAATGCACGGCTGACTGATTAAAGTCAGCCGTGCATTTTACTATTTTTGAAATTTACCATCCTCACGTAAAATGGCATATATGGCAATATCAACGAGTCCACGCCTATTTTTGCCTTTTTGTCGAAGTATTCCTTCAAATTGTAGTCCACATTTTTGCATGACTTTACCAGAATTAGGATTTTCAATATCGTGAGTTGCTTCAATGCGATTTAACCAAGGATAAGTAGCAAATAAATATTGGATAATTTGCCTAAAAGCTTCCGTAGTATATCCTTGGTGCCACCACTTGCGACCAATTACATAGCCAATTTCCATGGTTTGATATTCAGGATGGTCTTTAACTACAGTAATCGTCCCAATTAGCTCATTTGTTTCTTTGACGACAATGCCCCAATCGAGAATTTCTTTATTTTTATATTTTGTTTCTCGCAATACGAGTCGATCTTTTGTGGTAGATTCATTGGTATGGGCAGACCAAGTAAGATATTTAGTTACTTGTGGATCACTTGCCCAATTGTTAAACATTTCTGTAGCATCGTTCACACTTAAGGGTCGTAAGATTAAGCGCTTTGTTTCTAGTGTTTCAGTGATATAGTCCATTTTGCTACCTCCTTTAATAAAAAGCAATCTATATCTTCAAAAAAATATAGATTGCCAAAAGCTTAGATATATTGTTCAGTTAATTCCATGAAGGTATCAATATCTTTTAAGACCATATCAATACCAGCTTGCCAGAAGGTTGGTTCATGTAGATCCACGGCTAAATGTTTTTTAGCCAATTCTTCAGTCGTCATGCTAGCAGTATCGCGAAGTAGGGCAATATATTGATCTTCAAAACCAGTAGCGTGTTGATTGGCTTTGGCATAGATGCCTAAGCTGAATAAATAGCCAAAGGTGTATGGGAAATTATAAAACGGTACTTCATCGATAAAGAAGTGTAGTTTAGCTGCCCAAAAATGCGGATGGTAGCTATTTAAGCAATCATTGTAAGCTTCTTTTTGTGCTTGTAGCATCATTTCAGTGATTTCCTCAGTGGCTACTAAGCCCTTTTGACGCGCTGTATAAAAGTTAGTTTCAAAAATAAAACGAGCATGAATGTTCATAAACATCGCAATCGCATTTTGCAATTTGACATCTAGGAGATTGATTTTTTCTTCCACACTAGTTGCTGCTTTAAGGGTAGCATCAGCAACAATTAATTCAGCAAAGGTGCTGGCTGTTTCAGCAACATTCATCGCGTAATCTTGGTTTAACATAGGTAGATCCCACATGACATGACTATGAAAGGCATGACCTAGTTCATGAGCTAAGGTCGCTACTTCATTTACTGATTCACCATAAGTCATGAAAATGCGTGATTCCTTTGATTTTGGTAAGCTACTACAATAGCCGCCTGGTCGTTTGCCTGGACGGTCCTGGGCTTCAATCCAAGCTTTTTCAAAGGCCATTTGTGCAAAATCAGCCATTTTTGGTGAAAATTGGCGGAAATTTTCGATAATGAAATCGGCTGCTTGGTCAAAGGTGAAGCGACGTTCTTTGAAATCACCTAATAAAATCGGTGCATCTTGATCCTGCCAATCCATTTTTTCTTTGCCGAATAATTGGGCTTTTCGAGTAAGAAAATCAGCAAATTTTTGTTTATTTTGAGTAATGGTATCCCACATTTGATCTAAGGTTTGCCGGTCTAGGCGGTTATAAGTTAACGGCTCTTTTAGAAAATCCGTGACCTGATGCAAGCGATAGTTACTCAAACGGAAGCCATCTAAATGATTCAGGGTATCAGCTAGCAGGTCGGCTTTTTCTTGCCAAGCTTTTTCCCACTTTTCAAACAATTCTTGACGGATTGCTGCATCGGCACTAGACATCATCACATTAAAGGCTTGACCAGCAGAGAGCCATTCATCGTTAAAAGGAATTTGAATACTAGCAACGATGGTATCATAATGCTGACTCCAAGCGCTTTGGCCATCTAAAGCTAGCGTGCTAATGATGTTTTCGGATTGCTCGTCTAATAATTCTGCCCCTTGTTTGCGCATTTCACCTAAACGAAAAGCGATTTGAGCAAAGTGAGTAGGAATTAAAGCTTGCCACTGTTCATCTGTATAGCTGCTTAGCTTTTTATTGAAAATCGTGTGGGCCAATTGTAGGGCGGGTAATTTCGCATATAAAGTTCCGGTTAATAATTTTGCTTGATTATCGTAAATATTTTCAGAGGCTAAGGCTTCAATAAAGGTCGCGCATTCAGTAAAGCTTTTTTGAATGGCTTCGTCTTGTTGAATAATTTTTTGTAATTGTGCCACTTCTTGTTCGGTGTTGATTTGTAGCTGCTCCACGGATTGATGAAAATCATGAATCATTTGATCTAGGTCAGCTAATTCTTGGCGTAGGCTAGTTGATTGGCTTTTGCCACTAAAAATACTGTCTAAGTCCCAATTCATTGCATAACGCATGCAACATTCCTCCTTAATGATAAATATAAGGGCAGTCCCTATTTAAAAGTAAGTCTGTGATAGCTATTATAAGCTGAATAGTAAGAAATTACTAGTTATTGAAATGAGCGGATGTTACTATTGAAATTGGTTGGTCGAAAAATAAGCCAATTGGTTGTTGTTTGCCTAGTAGATTTTAGTATAATCTAAATTCAAGGGGGGATTACTTTGACAATCATTGGTTTAACAATTGGTGGCTTAGATTCTTGGGGTGGCGGTGGGATTACAACCGACCTGAAAACTTTTGAAAATCATCAAGTTTTCGGATTAGCTGCACTAAGTACCGTAGCGGTAGAAGATGAGCAAAACGGTTTTGCTATCCGAAATATTGCCAATCCATTACTTCAAGAGCAATTAAGCACGATTAAAAATAGCTATCAGGATCAATTATCGTTTATTAAAATCGGCTTATTGGCAGATATCGAACAAATTGCGATGGTGACTGATTTTTGCCGAGAGTTTGTCGGTAAAATCCCGATTGTATTAGATCCAGTTTTGGCCTTTAAAGAAACACAGCAGCAGGCGCAAAACGATTATATTGCAAAGCTTAAGTCCTTGATTCCTTTAGCGAGTGTAATCACGCCGAATTTGACAGAGGCACAATTATTACTTCATCAAAGCAATCAAGCCAATTTATTGGAATTAGCGCAAGCTTTGTATGCTGCTTTTCAGGTGTCAGTTGTTGTAAAAGGTGGGAGTCGACTAGAAGGACAGCAGGCCATCGATGTGTTGGTGAATCAAAATGAACGCAAGATTTTTCAACAGCCTAAGTTACGAAAAAATACGATTAATGGGGCAGGCTGTAGCTTTGCTAGTGCGCTTGCTTGTCAATTAGCAATGAAAAAGCCAATGGTACAAGCAGTAGCTTATGCGAAGCAATTTGTCTTTCAATCGATTGAACAAGGCATAGCTATAGATGAAGATACAGGAAATGTTTGGCATGCGGGTATAGTAGCCAAATAAGGAGGAATTTTTATGGATGTAAGGCAGCTTTCTAAAATTGCGATGATGACGGCTTTGACGGTCGCAGTTTCGATGCTGGTCATTATTCCAGTCCCAGCAACTAAGGGGATAGTGACATTGTGTGAAGTAGGTATTTATTTAAGCGCTAGTCTTTTTGGGCCATTTGGAGGTTTTTGTGTAGGGGCGCTAAGTGGAGGCCTGATTGATTTATTATCCGGTTACCCTCAATGGATGATTTTTTCTTTTCTCATTCATGGTATCCAAGGTTTTATTGCCGGTTATTTGATGCAGCGCAATTTGCCTTTTAAGCAGGTGATTAGTTTAATGGTGGCTAGTCTTTGGATGATTATTGGTTATATGCTGGCGACCAGTTTTCTTTATACTTGGCCAGCCGGTTTAGCTTCGATTCTAGGGAATGTCATTCAAACCGGTTTTGGTTCAGCAGTGACTTTACTCGTTTTACCAATGATTCATAAACGCAAATTACATCAGCGAACCATTTAGTAAAACAGGAGAGTACAATTAGAAAGAAGGGTGTAGCATGATTGAAAAAGAAGAATTAGTGAAGCAATTGACGCAAATTACCAATGAGGTTTTAACGATTGCTCAATTAAAAGCAGGGGATCTTTTTGTTTTAGGTTGTTCAACGAGTGAAATTGTTGGTGGTCAGATTGGCAAGGCTTCAAGTCAGGAAGTAGGGGAATGGGTCATTCGCACCTTGCTTGATCTTTTACAGCCTAAAGGGATTCATCTAGCAGTTCAAGGCTGTGAGCATTTAAATCGTGCCTTGGTAGTGGAACAAACGGTCATGGAGCAATATCATTTAGAAGAGGTTGCGGTTGTGCCAGCATTACATGCGGGGGGCGCTTGCTCAGTAGCTGCTTTTAAATATTTTCAAAACCCAGTGGAAGTGGAGCATATCGTAGCGAAAGCGGGGATTGATTTGGGCGATACTTCGATTGGTATGCACATTAAACACGTGCAGGTGCCAATTAGACCAAGTATTCGTGAATTAGGTGGTGCGCATGTCACCGCTTTATATAGTCGTCCTAAATATGTCGGTGGCCCACGCGCGAATTATCAATAAGAGCGAACCATTTTTAATCAAATTTTGGTTAAAAATGGTCGTTTTTTGTTTCGTCGACTATTCAATTATGAATAGTTATGCTAGATTAGTAGGTAGTGTCTATTGGGGGGAAAAGGATGTATCCAACAAGAGATCAGGATTTGGTTACTTTAGCCCAAAATACTTATTTTGCGTTAGCGAAGGTTTATTTACGCCCCTTTCGTTTAAGTGACCTTGCAGATTATCATGCCTTTACTTCGGATGCGGAGGCCTTGAAATATAATTATCCTGCCCATCAAAGTATGGCGGAGAGCTTGGTGGCGTTGATTAAATGGAATTTAGCTGAGCCATTAGGACGTTATGCGATTGTCGATAATCAAACCCAGCGAGTGATTGGTAATTTCCACCTCACCTTAGCGAGTGAAGAAGCAACAGCGGTGATAGGTTATACTCTACAGCGCAATTATTGGCGCCAGGGGATTGCGACGAATTGTGTGCAGCACATGGTTCAATTTTGCTTTGAACAATTAACCATTCAAAAAATCGTGGCTTTTGTTCATCCCAAAAATTTAGCAAGTATCGCTGTTTTAGAAAAAAATGGCTTTACCTCAATTGGCATGAAAGATCATCGAAAAATCTATGAATTAAGTAAGTAGGGAAAATATGTTTAAAACTTCAAGAAAAAATGGCAATTTTTATCTAGCCATCGCGGTGATGATGATGGCAATTTTATTTTACAGCTCCTCTCAGACATATGAGCAGCAATCCCAGCTATCGAATTTATCTCATTGGTTAAAAAATCAACCCTTCAAAGAGTTTCTAAGTAACATTCACTTTGCTTATGCAGGTAAAGTGATTAGTATTGAGCGTTTGGGCTATTTTTCATTTGTTGAATTTTTTATTCGCAAAGCCGCTCATTTTACCACCTATTTTATTTTAGGAGGTAGTCTATTTTTAGGACTATCAGCTAGGGTAAAAGAATGGTGGATTGCCGCACCTTTTAGTGTGCTGGCAGCTTTGGGTTATGCAGCCAGTGATGAATTTCATCAAATGCTAACGGGTGGACGCACGCCGTTATTTCAAGATGTCATGTTAGATGGTGCGGGTGCTTTGTGTGCAGTGGTGTTGATTTTCATCGTGAAAAAAATAGCGAAGAAATAATAAAAAGGCAATCACGGCTAGATAAGTAGCTTTGATTGCCTTTTTAATTGAATAGATGGACTATTCTAGCAGCTCACAAACTAGTTTGGCAAAGGCTAAATCGTCGTTAAACGGTGGAATATAGGTAAAACTTTGCCCACCTGCTTGTAAAAAGAAATTTTTGTTTTCTTGCTCTAATTCTTCTAAGGTTTCTAAGCAATCTACGACAAAACCTGGTGCAACAATTAAGATATTTTTGAAGCCTTGTTTGGGTAACTGCTTTAATGTCGCATCGGTTGCTGGAGTGAGCCATTCACCTGGGCCGAATTTTGATTGATAGGTTTGAAAATAAGGCACATCTCCTAGTTGTTCCATTATCTTTTGGGTGGTTTGCTTACACTCTTCAGGGTAAGTATCCCCAGCTTTGACATAGTTAACCGGCAAGCCGTGATAAGAGAAAACGATCGCATCAACCTTATTTTGTGCTAGGTGGGCCTTTATTTTGTCAACAAAATATTGAATATAGCTAGGCTGCTTGGGATAAGAGCGAATAAAATGTAAATCGACTAAATGATCTTTGCCGATAAAATAGCGCATGACTTCATCGAAAACAGCGCCCACCGTTGTTCCTGAATATTGTGGATACATTGGTACGATGGTCAAATCATTCACGCCAGCAGCTAAAAGCTGATCCAGACTGTCGGTGATACTTGGCTGGCTATAAGACATTCCCATTGCAACGCTAGTTTCAGGGAGTAAGGCTTGTAGATGTTCTTTTTGTGCTTTAGTATAGCGTAATAGTGGAAAGCCATGAATGGGATCGGCAATTTGTTGATAGAGTGCTGCTGATTTTTTAGGACGGACATTTAAAATAATCCCATGTAAGATAGGTTTCCATAAAATAGGGGATAATTTAATGACTCGTCGATCGCCTAAGAATTTTTTTAAAAAAGCTTTGACTGCTGCCTTTTCAGCTTTTTCTGGGGTTCCTAGGTTCACTAATAAGATTCCTTTTTGCTTCATACAATTGTCTCCAGTTAATTTTTTTGTTATCTAATTAGATTTTAGTGTACAATGGTAGTATAGCATAAGCTGGTGGATTTTAAAGATAGGAGTAAAGTTATGAGGAAAAAAGCCTGGAAAAAATGGTTATTCAATATTGTCATTATTGTTTTAGTTGTTGTCGGTTTGGTCTTAATTTTTAATCAGCCCTTGCAAAAGATGCTATTGCAGCATAAAACGCAAACCTATCAAGTACATCGCGTTACTCGCAAAAAAATCGTTCAAAATCAAAAAGCCAAAGCGACCTTTGATTTTGATCAAGTCCAGTCGGTCGATGCACAGGCCGTTCTTAAAAATCAGTTTTCTAACGAACAGCTACCAGTTATCGGCTACGTTGCAGTACCTAGTGTTAAGATTCAATTACCGATTTTTAAAGGTTTAGCCAATGAGGTTTTACTTTACGGCGCTGGTACAACAAGTGAAACTCAAGTAATGGGTGAGGGAAATTATGGTTTGGCTAGTCATCGAATGTTTGATGAGAGCTTATTGTTTACACCGTTAGATCATGTGAAAATGGGCGATAAGATTTATTTGACCGATTTAGCTAAGATTTATTGCTATGAGGTTATTGCTAACGAGCGTGTCAGTCCCAATCGAGTGGATGTTTTAGATGAGGTACCTAATAGTAAGCTTGTGACTTTAATTACTTGTGGAGAGATGAGTGGCGAAACTAGACGAGTGGTCCAAGGCAAGCTGACTCAGACCATTGACTATCAGCAAGCGGATCAGCAAACTTTAGCTGTTTTTACTCGCTAGCTTTGTTTTGGCATACCTAGCAATTTAGTTAGAAGAAGGGTGTAAATTAAAGGATTACCTCAAAGCTACCACAGGGAAAAGTAAAAGATTCTTTCTTAATCATTTAATAGTAGCGTTATCTATCAACTATAAAAATCCGCATGTTTGACTTCATTTTTCATAAATGATTGTTGAACATGCGGATTATTAGTTATTTTTCTGTATAGTCGGCCTCCACTTTATCTGCAACTAATCTGGCACTAACTAATCTCCAGTTTTTACCATTGATAGTTATCTCTTTTTTTACATCATTCCAATTACTATAGCTTTTCGTTAGCTTACCGTTGAAAATTTCTATAGGATTCTTTTTGAAAAAGGTAGCTTGAATAGAATTATTTTCTAGCAAAACGGCCCTTTGTAATTGCCAAATCTGGTTATTTTCGTTTATTTCTTTTGGTATACTATCCCAAGAAGAATACACTTTGTCGATTGTTTCTATTATTTCTTCGTCAGCTTCATTGATTTCTTTGGCTAGCTCAGTTGTAGTAGAGGAGGATTCCAATATGTTGCTATTCGTAGTATGATTACTAGTGCTGGCCTCTTTTTTTGTAGCTTGATTACTACAACCTGCAACAAAGAAGAGAGATAGCAAAACCATATACCCAAACAATTTGATTTTCTTCATATAGAGCACCCTTTCTTTTTAATTGTCAGAAAATTCTGCCTTTATACTTTTATACTAACATATCAAATGTAAAATTGTAAAATACTGTTTGTATATTTTAAAAGGCACTGCTTTTGCTAAATAGCAAAAAGTGTTAGTGGAAAAGTGAATAGGAGTTTTATTTGATTGATTGTACAATAGGATGTACATTTTTGGCAGGAGAGGTGATTATCCATAGAAGCAGTAACATATTCAAATTTTCATTAAAATTTAAGAAGTTATATGAAGCTGGTCAATGAAAATGCAGCAACACTTATCGTAACCTCTAAGGACGTTGAAGATACGATTGTAATTTTATCGAAGAGAGAGTATGATTCCATGCAAGAAATATTGTGGATATTGTCTACAAGCCATTCCTACTTGTAATAGGGATGTGTATTAGAGCAGGGGTGTAAAACGACTTGCTTAGCTACGAGAAAATTTGCGTGCGACGTGGACATGAAGTAATCAGCTCAGCAAAAGAATTCATGACTGAAGCGAATGAAAATATACGATCAATGAAGATATGACATTTGTCATATTCATCTATGACAAGCGTGACTATCTAAAAAGCAGCTAGTCATTTAAACTGTGGATAACAAAACCTATTAATTGAAAGAAATGGATGGAAAATCTATGATTACGGTCACAAATTTATCGAAACAACTGAAAGAAAAAACTATTTTACAAGCGATTTCCTTTGAAGTCAAAGCAGGGGAATGTGTCGCTTTGATTGGTCCTAATGGTGCCGGAAAAACTACCTTAATTTCTTGTATCTTAGGCGATAGCAGCTAAGTACGGGCAGTGTCCTGCTGAATGGTCAACCCCCAAAAGCCATGGCTAATAAGCGTAAAATAGCTGTCTTACTTCAAGAAAATGTCTTGCCTAAAGGGCTAAAGGCAATTGAGCTGATTCATTTTTTTCAGACAATTCATCCAGACAGTCTAACGCTGGAAGAAATTCAAGGCTTGCTACAATTTTCTACTAGTCAGCTGCAGCAATTTACCGAAAAGCTATCGGGTGGTCAAAAAAGATTATTGGCTTTTGTTTTATGCTTAATTGGCAAGCCGAGTCTCTTATTTTTGGACGAACCCACTGCTGGGATGGATACTTCAACACGACAACGCTTTTGGCAAATTATCCAGAAGTTAAAAAATGAGGGGAAAACGATTTTTTATACGAGTCACTATATTGAAGAAGTTGAGCATACGGCTGATCGTATTTTATTGTTGCACCAAGGAAAATTAATTCAAGATACCACTCCTTATGCTATTAGAAATGCGCATATGAATAAGTTGGTGACGCTACCGATTCGTTTTTTATCATTTGTTCGCTCGCTTGAATCAATTAGTCAGATTGTAGAGGGGATCGAAACGGTTCAATTTGAAACCACCCAGCTAGAAAAGATTTGGCCACAATTACAACAAGCTGGCTGTAGGATTACTGATGTAGAAATTCAAAATCAATCATTGTTAAATATTTTATTTGCCATGACCGAGGAGGAAAAACAATGAAAGCCTTATTAAAAATTGAGTGGATTCAAATTTGGCGCAATTGGCCTATTTTTATTATGGCCATTGGCTTACCGGTGATGTTTTTTTTATTAATCTCCGCATCAATGGGTACAAATACACCTACCAATCAGCAAATCATTCAGGAATATTTATTCAAAATGACGGCTTTTTCGATGTCTTCCTTTGCTTTATTTAGTTTTCCAGTGATGTTAAAGGAGGATCGTAGCAATCATTATTTACTGTATATTGAACATTCACCATTAAAGATAGGACAGTATTATCTAGCTAAATTTATTCGGATACTGATTTATTTCTTATTATCCATTGTAGTGACCTTTCTAGTAGGAATTTTTCTTAGAGGAGTGCGTTTTTCGTTAACAAGTGTCTTGTTAAGTGGGGGCTTTTTACTTTTGAGTAGTCTGGTTTATTTAGCCTTTGGGGGATTAATTGCTCAAATTAGCGACAATCAAAAAATGTCGATGGTCTCAAATATTACCTTTTTAGGTTTGGCTATTATCGGAGGCGCTTGGTGGCCAATTGAGGTGTTTCCTAAGTGGCTACAAACGATTGCCAAAATAACCCCAACCTATCAAGTCAATCAAGTTGTTATTCAAATTGCAAGAAAAGCAACTCTAGCCAAATTATCTTTACTAATACTTTTGTTTTATGTCATAATAACTACGGTAATGGTTTTACTGATTCATCGAAAACGTGAGGTAGTTTAATTGAAGAAATTTTTTCGTCTACATCCAATGTATTATATTAATTTGATCTTTGTCTATTTTCCAATATATGGAGCGATGAGCTTAGCTATTCCCTTTTGGACATTATATTTAACGATTGGCTTTGTAGGATGTTATTTATATCTGTTATATGGTCGCAATAAGCGATGGTTAAATCTTGCTTGGTTTTTGGCGTTAGGCTATATCATTTTGATGAGCATTTTTGATGGAGGCATGTTTTGGTTTATCTGGTATATGACCATATTGTTAGTCTATCGTTTTGATTCTGAAGGCTCTTCTTTTAAACTGGTTAGCTATACTATTGCCTTAGTGACGGTAATCGGCTATGGAATCCATGTTACGAATGATATCTCCAGCCTTTTGCTTTTGGTCTTTTTATTCTTTTCAAATTTCTTAATGCTCTATTTTGGACGAAAAGAGTCGCAAAAAGAGCGACAGAAAATAGCGATTATGGAAAAGAATCGCTCGATTAATCTATTATTAGCTGAAAATGAACGCAATCGTATTGGGCAAGATCTACACGATACGCTAGGACATGTCTTCGCTTTGATGACAGTTAAGGCTGAACTAGCGCAGACTTTACTTGAGACAGATAATCTACAGCAAGCACAAAAAGAAATCAAGGAGCTCCAGCAAATTTCTAAACAATCTATGCAAGAGGTACGTACGATTGTTCAATCATTAAAAGAGCATAATGTAGCTGAGGAATTAGTCATTCTGGATAATATGCTACAAATTTCAGGAGTTTGCTTGCTAGTTAGTCAAGGTGAATTAGCCAATCATTTAGCTCAATCTACGCAAGGCAAGCTAACCATGATTTTGCGAGAATTGGCGACTAATCTTATTAAGCATAGTCAAGCGAAAACTTGTCAATTAAACTTTTCGATTGAGAACAAACAATTCATTCTAGATTATCAAGATGATGGTCGAGGCTTTAGTGCTATCGATGATACTTCCTTACATTCAATTAAAGATCGCTTAGTAACGATTCAAGGGACCCTTTCCTTTGTTCAGTTAGCTCAACCGACCCATCTTAGAATCTCGATTCCATTGGAGGAAAAATAATGCGTGTATTAGTTGCAGAAGATCAAAGCATGTTAAGAGATGCGTTGTGTCAATTATTGCAGTTTCAATCAGAAATTTCCGCCGTATTCGCTGCTGAAAATGGTTTAGTTGCCCAAAAGCTTTTGCTACAAGAGACAATCGATGTGGCGATTTTAGACGTAGAAATGCCAGAAAAATCAGGCTTAGATGTATTGGAATGGGTAAAAAAACAAGGTTTATCGACTAAAGTCATTATCATTACGACTTTTAAACGCCCAGGCTATTTTGAACGGGCCTTAAAAGCTGGTGTAGATGCCTATGTTTTGAAAGATCGTTCGATTAAAGAGCTCATGCAGACGATTCAAACGGTTTTAGCGGGGAAAAAGGAATATTCACCAGAATTGATGGATATTGTTGTTAATGCTAATAGTCCACTTACGATGCAAGAAGAGGCCATTTTAAAGAAAGTTGCGCAAGGCTTATCGAATAAAAGTATAGCCAACCAGTTATATCTTTCAGATGGCACGATTCGCAATTACATAAGTACTATTTTACAGAAGCTAAATGCTGAAAATCGAACGGATGCGGTGCGGATTGCTCAAGAAAATAATTGGCTGTAAAAACAATAAGAGACTAGTGTTTTACTTTTCACAACAGAAGTCACCTAGAAAAAAAGCTACTTTTTCTATTGCTTAGCTCATAAAAAAGCTAGTGAATGGTTGCTGATTGGCGTAATCACCCTAAAAGCATAGATTAAAAAATAACCAAGCTATCCTCAGATCAGAGGGATAGCTTGGCTGTTTTTTTTTTAGAAAATTAATACTGGTGTTCCGACTTCAACTGCTGCATATAGTTGCGCCATCACGCTAGGTGGGGTATTGACACAACCGTGAGAACCACGTGTTTGCCAAAGGTTGCCACCATAAGCTGGTTGCCAGTCAGAATCATGAATACCAACACCTGTCCAGTCGATTGGCATCCAATAGCTTACTGGACTTTCGTATTTACTACCATCATCATTGGTTCCTTTTAAGGTAGCGTTACGTTCTTTTTTCCATACGTAGTCGACACCTTTAGGGGTTGGCGTAGTTGGTTTACCTGTTACTACATCCGTTTCCAATACTAAGGCACCATCTTTATAGTACCACATATGTTGGTTAGTTAAATCAACTTCAATATAAGTATTCCCAACTAGTGGTTGGCTTGCCTTAGCGCTCCCCTTGGTAATTGGTGAGCGAGTAAAGTTTTGGCCTTGCATAATTTGATTGGCTAATTCCTTTGCTTCATCAGCTACCTGAATACTCCAGCTTAAGGTTCCGGCTGGGACAGAAACGACGCCACGTCTAGTACTGTTAAAGCTGGTTGGATTGGTACTAGTATTATATTGATCCGCTAATTGTTGGACATAGGCTTGCACTTTTTCTTGATTGATGGTTACTTGTTTATTTTCGTAAGTTAACCAATCGGCAATTAACTCATTAGGAATTTGGAAGGTAGTCCCGTTGATGGCATAGTTCGCTGTAATTTGTGCAATTTTATTTAAGGCAGTAAGCTGTTCTTGTAGCTTACTATCATTTGCCTTTACTTTAGGTTGGTGAACATAATCATTTAGGTTAATTTGGGTTTGGCCATTCATTAAATCCTTTTTGATCGCTTTTAAGGCCTCATCAACTGAGAAGGTATTCCCAACTACTTCATTGGTAATAATAAATCCAGATGCATCCTTAGTAATTTGGGCATCCTGTGTCGCAGTTCGCCCTTGATTGAGCTGCTCTAATTCAGTTTTTAATTCGGCCAATTTTTGATTTAAAACGGTATCATCATAGGCTACCGTACTATCTTTTACTTGGTTATCTTTAAATAATGCAGTGCCCCAACTCCAAGGATTTTGTTTTTGCAAGGTGTTTTTCAACGTATCTTTAAAATCCGCTTGCATACCATAGTCAGTTTTGTTGATTTCCTTAACCACCTGATTATCCAATAAGAGCTGTAAGGTTTGGCTTTTATTTTTATCAGCCATTGTTTTCTTGGCTTGTTCTAAAGACATATTGCTTATTTCAACAGCTTCAACCTGGGTATTAGGCAAAAAATGCTTGCTGTAGAAATTACTTCCCAATGCATAGCCGGCTAAACCAATTACACCAACTGCTGCAATCCCACTGATAATCCATTTGGTTTTTGGATTTTTTTGGTGTCTATTTTTTCTGCTTGAAAGTTCAGACATCGATGCTTCTACTCCTGTCTATCAGAAAATGTTTATAGCAATTATAATAGCATAAAAAGTTAAAAAAAGTTGGTAAAATGCTTAAGAATTAATAAAACTTCAAGAATTTCACTAACTTTGTAAACTTTTTTCAATGTTTGTTAACAAAAAACGCATGAAGCTTTCACAAAGCCTCATGCGCAAAGTCATCGTAGCGATTATTCAGCATCTAATTTAGCAAATGCTTCATCAATGATTTCTTTTAATTGTTTAGCAGAAGCGTGCATACGTTCACTTTCACCATCTGTTAATGGGATTTCAATGACTTGCTTGATACCTTTAGCATTGATTACAGCAGGTGCACCAATGAAGATATCGTTTAATCCGTATTCACCGTTCATGTAAACAGATAATGGTAATACTGCGTTTTCGTCATCTAAGATTGCTTTAGTGATACGTGCTAAGGCTACAGCGATACCGTAGAAAGTTGCCCCTTTCTTTTCGATAATGGTGTAAGCTGCATCGCGAACGCTGAAGAATAGGTTGATGATTTCTTCTTCATCGATATCAGGATGACTTTTCACCCAATCATAGATTTGTAAACCAGCAACGTTAGCGTGTGACCAAACTGGGAATTCTGAGTCACCGTGTTCACCTAAGATATAAGCGTGAACGTTACGTGCATCTACACCAACTAATTCAGCTAAAGCTTGGCGGAAACGAGCTGAGTCTAATGAAGTACCAGAACCGATTACGCGTTCTTTAGGGAAACCTGAGAATTTCCAAGTTGAGTAAGTTAAAATGTCAACTGGGTTAGCGGCGATTAAGAAGATACCGTCAAATCCTGAGTTAACGATTGAAGTAACAACTTCACGGTTGATTTTTAAGTTTTTGTGTACTAAGTCTAAACGAGTTTCACCTGGTTTTTGAGGTGCACCAGCAGTAATTACTACGATATCTGCATCGTGTGCATCTTCGTAAGTTGCTGAGTAGATTTTTTTAGGTGAAGTAAATGCTAAGGCGTGTGATAAGTCGATTGCATCTCCTTCAGTTTTTGCTTTATTAATATCTACAATCCCAACTTCTTGTGCAATGTTTTGAGTAACTAACGCAAAAGCATAACTAGAACCTACAGCACCGTCTCCAACAAGAATAACTTTTTGATGTTTTTTTTCGTTTGACATCTGCATACCAATCCTTCCGAGGTTTTTCTTTTCGACTATTATGCTACCATTTTCACGAAGATTTGTCATCCTTTTTCTGCAAATTATGTAACAGTATTTTTCTCTGTTTTTTTGGAATGGTTTTCTTTTGCTTAAAATCAAGCTTTCTGCCGATATGTGAATTTGTGAAATTATTAGAAAACTCTAATTTTAGTTAATGTATTCACGAACATGTGAAAATATTAGGGCTTTTTCTTTAGTGACGGTAGGCTTATTTTGATAAATTAGGCTGGAATTAACAAAAAAACGATTCGCACATCACTAGTGGTTTTTAGTATTTACAATCATTTTCAGTACAGAAAGTAATACAGTTGCTAGAATTTGTAAAATCTGTTTTTCTTTACTGTTTTCAAAAGAAGCGATTTATTGAGAAATAGACCGATTATGTAAGTCTAGTAAGTAGAGCGACAACCTGTACTGATGCAATCGTCGCATTTTTTTCTAATCTATGCTACAATGTTAAAACAGTAGCTGGTCAACTTTTGAAAAGACTGGCAATGATAGACGCATATTTTTAGTAAACCTACGCCTTATGGGTGCTAGGTTATTTCTGCGTTGAAGTAAATCAACCATTCAAATAGATTGAACTAAAAAGAGAAGAAAGGAATCACCTAATGAAAATGATTGTTGGCCTAGGAAATCCAGGCAGTAAATATGAAAAAACAAAGCATAATGTGGGCTTTATGGTAGTGGATCATTTAGCTAGCCGCCATCAAGCGAAATTTAAGAAAAATGCTTTTCAATCGGAAGTCGCGGAGTATTTTGAAAATGGCGAAAAAATTCTTTTAGTTAAACCCCAAACCTTTATGAATGAATCAGGCAAGGCAGTGGGACCTTTGATGACTTATTTCAATATTTATCCAGAAGAGCTAGTGATTGTTTATGATGATTTAGATTTAGCTTTGGGCAAGCTGCGCCTACGTCAAAAAGGAAGTGCTGGTGGACATAATGGGATTAAAAGTATTATTGCTCATTTGAATACGCAGACGTTTAATCGCATTAAAGTGGGGATTGGTCGGCCAAAAGAAAAGCAAACGGTTGTCAGTCATGTATTGTCAGGCTTTGATCAAGCCGATTTGCCACTAATCGAAGCGTCAATTGATCGAAGTGTGTTAGCTTGTGAAGCATTCATTGAAACCAATGATTTTGTTCAAACGATGAATCGCTATAATTAATCGAGGAGGTCGCTAGGTGAGTTTATTATCTTTCATTGAAAAAAACGAAGCAATCGCTAATTGGCAACAAGAAATTAGTGCGGGTTTGAAAAGACAGCTCTTTTTAGGGCTAGCGGGTTCGGCCAAAACGTTAATGCTGGCTCAATCTTTTCAAAAGTTACAGCGTTCGTTAATTGTAGTGACTGCTAATTTGTATTATGCCAATCAATTAGCAGATGATTTAAGAAATATTTTAGAGGAAGTCTATGTTTTTCCAGTCGATGAAGTGTTATCAGCAGAAATGGCTTTTTCTTCCCCAGAAGCACGAATGCAGCGCGTAGCAACGCTTGATGCCATCAGTAGTGGTAAAAAAGGGATCTATATTTTACCGGTGGCCAGTCTACGTAAATTCTATCCCCAATTATCAACCTGGCAGGCTAGCCACTTATTTGTTAAGCTAGGCACAACGCTTGAAGTGAGTGATTTGGCTTCTCAGCTACAAAAAATGGGGTATGAGCGTCAGCAAATGCTAACTAAGCCAGGTGAATTTAGTATTCGTGGGAGTATTGTAGATATTTATCCTTTAGATCAGGATTATCCTTGTCGTATTGAATTCTTTGATGATGAGGTCGACTCGATTCGCTTTTTTGATGTAGAAACCCAACGTTCTAAAGAGAAAATAGAAGCATTAGTGGTCTCGCCGACTAGTGAATATGTCTTTAGTAGCGAAGATTATGCTCATGGGATAAAGCGGGTGAGCGATTTACTGCAAAAAAGACTGGCTGTCACTAAAAACCAAGGGGATGCCCAATTATTACAGGATTATTTTGAAGAACTCATTAGTCATTGGCAAAAAGAACAGGCTACAGAGGTTGTGCATTATTATGCCGATTTATTATATGCTAAGCCGGTAAGTATTTTGGATTATTTTTCTAGTGATAGCTTGCTAATCGTGGATGATTTTTCAAGAGTAATGGAAACATCTCGCCAACTAGAGCAAGAAGCGCTAGAGTGGATGACACAAAAAATTGCTGAGCTACGGATTTTTTCTGAGCAGACTTTTACCGTGGATATTCATGAAAAGTTAACTAAATCTACGCTACAAACAACGTATTTCTCGCTGTTTCAAAAGGGAATGGGCAATTTACGTTTTCAAGCCATTCATCAAATTCAGTATCGGCCTATGCAGCAATTCTTTGGACAATTTGGCTTGTTAAAAGCGGAAATTGATCGTTGGGAACGCCAACAGCAGACCGTTCTTTTCTTAGTAAGTAGCCAAACCCAACAAGAAAAGTTGCTTGAGTTGTTTAAAGAGCATGATATTTATGCGGTAGCGACTGATTTGCAACGCATTTTTACTGGACGTAGCCAGATTGTCGTTTATGAATTACAAGCGGGCTTTGAATTACCAAGTGATCATTTGGTTGTCATTACAGAACGGGAAATTTTCCAAAAAGTAGCCCAAAAACGCGCACGTCGCCAAACAATTTCTAATGCGGAACGCTTAAAAAGCTATAATGAATTAAAAGTGGGCGATTATGTTGTTCATGTGAATCACGGGATTGGTAAATATGTTGGGATGGAAACCTTAGAAGTAGATGGTGTCCATCAAGATTATATTTCAATCTTATATCAAAACGATGATAAGCTATTTATACCAGTTACACAGTTGAATTTAATTCAAAAGTATGTAGCCTCAGAATCTAAAACACCTAAAATCAATAAGCTGGGTGGTAGTGAATGGGCTAGAACCAAACGTAAGGTCGCTAGCAAAATTGAAGATATCGCTGACGATTTGATTCAATTATATGCCAAAAGAGAAGCAGAAAAAGGCTATGCGTTTGCACCTGATGATGGGTATCAGCAAGAATTTGAGGATGCTTTTGCCTATTCAGAGACGGAAGATCAGCTAAAAAGTGCAGCTGAGATTAAAAAAGATATGGAAAAAGAAAAACCGATGGATCGACTATTAGTGGGCGATGTCGGCTTTGGTAAAACAGAGGTCGCTTTACGTGCTGCTTTTAAGGCAATCAAAGAAAATAAACAGGTGGCCTTTTTAGTACCCACTACCATTTTAGCCCAACAGCATTATGAAACGATTTTGGATCGCTTTGAAGGCTTTCCAGTTAATGTCGGTTTGTTGAGTCGTTTCCGGACGAAAAAGCAACAGACAGAAACGCTAGCCCAATTAAAACAAGGGCAAGTGGATATTATTGTTGGAACCCATCGCTTATTATCTAAAGATGTTGAATTTGCTGATTTAGGCTTGATTATCATCGATGAAGAGCAACGTTTTGGTGTGAAGCATAAAGAACGACTAAAACAATTACGTACCCAAGTGGATGTTTTAACCTTAACAGCTACACCAATTCCTAGAACACTGCACATGTCGATGCTAGGCGTGCGTGATTTGTCAGTCATTGAAACCCCACCGGCTAATCGCTATCCGATTCAAACCTATGTAATGGAGTATAATCCAGGTGCCATTCGTGAGGCAATTTTACGAGAAATGGCGCGTGGTGGCCAAATTTTTTATCTATATAATCGCGTAGATACGATTGAGCGTAAGGTAGAAGAGCTACAAGCTTTGATTCCAGATGCTCGCATTGGTTTTGCACATGGGCAAATGACCGAGATTCAATTAGAAAATACGCTGTTTGATTTTATTGAAGGACAATATGATATTTTGGTTACGACAACTATCATCGAAACAGGGGTAGATATTCCAAATGCCAATACGTTGTTTGTCGAAAATGCTGATTACATGGGCTTGTCTACCTTGTATCAGCTACGTGGACGAGTAGGCCGAAGTAATCGGGTGGCTTATGCGTATTTCATGTACGAACAACAAAAGGTGCTAAAAGAAGTTAGCGAGAAACGTTTGCAAGCAATTAAAGACTTTACCGAATTAGGATCTGGTTTTAAAATTGCCATGCGTGATTTATCGATTCGAGGAGCAGGAAATTTATTAGGCGCTCAGCAGCACGGCTTTATTGACTCAGTCGGTTTTGATTTGTATTCACAAATGCTCTCTGAAGCGGTCAATCGTAAGCAAGGTAAGAACCAACAATTAGAAAAAACGATGGTGGAAATTGATTTAGGCATTGATGCTTACTTACCAACTAGTTATATTGAAGATGAACGTCAAAAAATTGAAATTTATAAACGAATTCGTGAGTTAGAAAGTCAAGCCAATTTAGATGAGCTGCAAGACGATTTGTTGGATCGCTTTGGTGAATATCCGGACGAGGTAGCGCATTTATTGATGGTCGGCGAATTGAAGATGCATGCTGAAAGAGCCTTAATCGAAACCATTCGACGCGTCCAAGATAAAATTAAATTTACCTTGAGCAAGACGGGAACCAAGCAATATGCCGTTGAGCAGTTATTCGCTGCCTTAAGTGCGACTAAGCTACAAGCTACGCTAGGGGTACACAAAGAACAAATGGAAATCGTTCTAACCATTCCTAAAAATCAACAAGAAATGGTTTGGATGATGGAAATCAATCGTTTTGTAGAGGCCTTACAAGAGATTAAATATCAAGCGAACGTTCAGGCTAAAGCTGATGAATTAGCTGAACAGAAAGGATAGCTTATGGCAAAATTCGCGATGCAAACCATGTTAAAGGGAGCATTTATCCTAACCGTTGCTTCCTTAATTTCCAAGATTTTAAGTGCCATCTATCGAGTGCCTTTTCAAAATATGGTCGGCAATCAAGGCTTTTATGTTTATCAACAAGCTTATCCACTCTACGGCATAGCGATGACCTTAGCTTTGACCGGTTTTCCACAATTTATCTCTAAGTATTTAGCTGAAGCCACTAATCAAGAGGAGCAGGCGCAACGATTACAAAAAATTTATCCATTTATTTTTTATAGCTCGCTTAGCTTTAGCTTATTGCTATTTGTCATTAGTCCGTTGCTGGCTAGCTTGATGGGTGATCTTCAGCTGAAAGCTATTTTGAGAATTACGGCGCTGACCTTTTTGTTTGTGCCGGCATTATCGCTTTATCGTGGGGGCTATCAAAGTCAATTGTTGATGCTACCGAGTGCTTATTCCCAGGTTGGTGAGCAAATCATTCGTGTAGGGATGATTTTGCTTGCTGCCTATTGTTATCAGTTACTAGGTTTAACCACCTATCAAACAGCGCAATGGGCAATGACAGGTGCTTTATTAGGAGCGATGTTGGCTTTAATCATTTTGAAAACAGCGCAAAATAAATGGCAATTAACAGCATTATTTCCACCATTGGTCATACCTTATTGCTTTCAATGGCGCAAATGGCTTCGATTGATGCGACGTGAACGGACATTATTCAAACGTCTAGTAACTGAAGGCGGGATTTTAACTATATTTACCGGCTATTTAATCTTATTTCAATTAATTGATGCTTTCGTCGTTGTTAATGCGTTAAAATGGCATGGCTATAGTCTTAGTGCAGCCCAAAATTTAAAAGGAATTTATGATCGTGGCCAGCCACTTGTTCAATTAGGTTTGGTGTTAGCTGGTGCGTTAAGCGCTAGTTTTTTACCGAATTTAACACGTTATTTGGCTCTAGCTAAAGAAATGGCCTATCAACGGATGATTAAAATCTTCTTGCGCTTAGTGACCTGTTTTTCTTTAGCAGCGACTTTTGGTTTATGGGCTTTATTACCTTGGATGAATCAAGCCTTATTTAAAGAAAATGTAGGGACGACTGCTTTGGCGCTTTTTATTTTCTCAATTGCATTGATGTCCGTCATTCAAGCATATCAAAGTGTCGATCAAAGTCAAAATCGCTATTTACCTTCCTTTAAAGCGGGAGTGGTAGGGCTTATTTTAAAGTTGATTTTGACACTGAGTTTAACCCGCTATTTATCCATTGAAGGGGCTAGTTTAGCAACGATTTTGGCTTTATTGGTTGTTTTGCTCTTACTGATTATCAGTCAAAAGTCAGTGGTCAATCGTTTTTGGTTTGAAAATGGCTATTGGTGGAAGGTTCTCTTATCCATTGGCGCGATGGCAGGAGTTGTTTATGGCTATCGATTGTGTGTGGAAAAGTTTTTTGTCATAACAGAAAGTCGCTTGGCTCTATTGCTTGCCAGTATGATTGGGGTGGTTTTAGGAGTCGGGATTTTTTGTACGTTAGCTGTTGTGCTACAGTTATTTACGGTGCGCGAATGGCTATTACTACCTGGAGGCAAGTATTTATTAAAATTATTTAGGAAAAGAGGAGAAAATGATGCGTTTAGATAAATTTTTAAAAGTATCTAGAATTATTAAACGTCGGTCAGTCGCCAAAGAAGTGGCTGATAAAGGTCGGATTCAAATTAATGGTAAATTAGCAAAATCAAGCAGTACCTTAAAGGTGGGCGATGTCTTATGCATTCAATTTGGCAATAAGCGCCTAGAAGTAAAGGTAACTGAATTAAAGGATTCAACGAAAAAAGAAGATGCGACACAAATGTATGAAATCTTATCAGAAGAGAAAATACGCTTGGAAGATTTGAAAGAATAGTCTTTATTTAGGCAAGGAAAATCACCTGGATATATAGAGTGTTTTTCCTTGTTTTTTCTTGCTGTTTCTGGGAAAATCTGCTATGGATAAGCTAGACAAGTTTTCTGGATATTGGTATAATTACGAAGATGATGACAGATAAGGAGCGATAGTAATGAAGCGACCATCTGATGAAAATATTCATGTTTTAGATAATTCCTATGTACGTAAGCAGTATGCCAAATATAGTTATGAACAAAAGCAAGTTATTTTTAGACGACGTCGTCTGACTGCCTTGCTAGTCTTAGCTGTATTTATTTTTACAAGTGCGGGGATTGCCTTGTTTAAGGATCATCAAAGATTGCAGTTGATGCGTGCTTATCAAGTAGAAACACAAGAAAAGAAAAAGCAAACACAAAAAGAAAAAGCGACGCTAGAAAAAGAAGTTGCGTTATTAAAAGATGAGGACTATGTGGCAAAATTAGCGCGTAGCCGTTACTTTTATTCAAAATCTGGTGAGTTGATTTATCCACTTCCTGAAAATAGTGATAGTCAACTGAATGAACATTCAACCAATCCATAGCCAACCATCGTGGGTAACCACGATTAATTTATAAAAGGGTAATATATAGGAGGAACATTTTTTTTATGTCAATCGAAGTTGGAGCGAAACTACAAGGTAAAGTATCAGGAATTACGAATTTTGGTGCTTTTGTAGACTTGGGTGAGGGTAAAACTGGGCTAGTCCATATTAGTGAAGTGTCTAACGGTTTTATCAAAGACATTAATGAGGTTTTAAAAGTTGGGGATGAGGTAACGGTTTTGGTTACCGCTGTTGGAGACGATGGTAAGATTGGTTTATCTATCCGTAAAGCGATGGATCGACCAAAAGAAGAAAAACGTGAGCATCATCGTTCAACTAATAAAAAGCCTTTCAATAAAAATCAAGGATCACATGCTGCTAGTGCACCTAAGCAAGACTTCGATGCATTAATGAGTTCATTTTTAAAAGATAGTGATGATCGTTTGGCATCATTGAGAAGAAATACAGAAGGTAAGCGCGGAGGCCGTGGCGGTCGTCGTAGCTAGTCGATAACAAAAAAGTAGGGATGGCCAGGATATGCCCCCTACTTTTTTGTCTTAAAAATAGGTGGATGATCAAAAGGATAAAATTATGCACAAAGTACGTTTAGAACAAGAATTTATGCACATTGTACAAAAAAATAGGTGGTGGCAAGCCAAGGATCGTCTGCTATTAGCGATTTCAGGTGGCGTCGATTCAATGGTCTTATTGCATCTTTTAATAAAATGTTTTCCCAAACAAGAAATTGGGGTTGTTCATCTCAATCATCAATTAAGAGTGCAAGCGAATGATGAGGCAGCTTATCTTAGCGCTTTTTGTCAGGCTAGGCAGATTCCTTTTTATGAAAAAAGCTGGCAAAATCCCCCTACTCAAGGGATTGAAGCGGCTGCTCGCCAATTCCGTTATGCGTTTTTTGCTGAAATAATGCAAAAAAATGCGTATGATGTCTTACTAACGGCGCATCATGGGGACGATCAAATCGAAACAATCCTCATGAAACTCATGCGCCATGGTAATTTAGGCAATGTTATCGGCATTCGTGAAAAAACAACCTTTGATCAAGCGCGATTAACAATCGTACGACCTTTATTATCGTTTGCTAAGGCACAGTTATATACTTATGCGAAAAGTCAAAAAATCCATTATTTTGAAGATGCAAGCAATCAAACGACTCTTTATCAACGCAATCGACTAAGACAGTCGGTGCTACCGATTATTCAAAGCGAGCAACCAGAAGCAAGTCGCCATTTTTTACGCTTTTCCAAGCAATTGAGTTATGCTGAGGAGATTCTTTTAAAGCAACAACAAAACTGGTATGCGAAAATGGTTGTTTTTACTGATGAACGAGTGGACATCGATTGGCAAGCGTTGACTTTGTTGACTGAAGCTGAGCGTTACTTTTTCTGGCAGTATACCTTTCAACAATTGAGATTAAACCAACACATTCGGTTAAAAGATTGCCACATAGAACAATTAGAAAAATTATTGTCACAAGGAAAAAGCAATTGGTCGATTGATGTTGAAGCCAACTGGCGCTGGGTAAAAAGTTCGACACAGCTAAGCTTACAAAAGGTATGCGATAATGAAACGCCAACATTAGTGGAAGCAGCGAATGTTTCTTTTCAGTTAACAAGCAATCAAGCTTTTTATTTAAATGACAAGCAATGGATTGGTCTATTTACCCAAGCAAACATCAATCTTCCCGAAAAAGTCAAAAATTGGTCAGAATTTCGCCATGAATTTATGGCAGACTCAACTTTGTGTCTAAATATTCGAAAAAGGCAGGCTGGGGATCGCATTAGGTTGAACCAGCAGTTAACCAAACGCCTTTCTCGGTGGTTGATTGACCAAAAAATTTCTTCTGAACAAAGAAATTCGGCATGGGTGGTTGAAAATCAGGTAAAAGAAATCTATAGTTTGCTACCTTTTGTGAATTCTTATTTGAGTATTGGCTCAGAAACTGATAAAATACGTTACATACTAGTCTATCGATATTTAGCTTAAAGGCTTGGAAGGAGAAAATTATGTTAATCAATGATATTGAGAAAGTGTTGATTACACGAGAGCAAATCAAAACTCGTTGTGAAGAATTAGGAAAAGAATTAAAGGATAAATTTGAAGGAAAAACACCTTTAGTAGTTGGTGTTTTAAAAGGGGCCGTTCCATTTATGGCCGACATTATTCGTGAAATGGATAGCCATGTTGAAATTGATTTTATGGATGTATCTAGCTATGGTAACGCTACTGTTTCATCTGGAGAAGTGAAAATTGTCAAAGACTTAGATACGAATGTAGCTGGTCGCGATATGTTAATCGTTGAAGATATCATCGACAGTGGTCGAACTTTAGCTTATCTAGTTGATTTATTTAAATACCGCAAAGCAAACTCAATTACCATTGTAACGCTTTTAGATAAACCAGAAGGCCGTGTGGTAGATATTGAAGCAGATTATGTCGGTTTTGATGTACCAAACGAATTTGTGGTTGGCTATGGTTTAGATTATTGCGAACGTTATCGAAACCTACCTTATGTTGGGGTATTAAAACCTGAAATTTATGAATCAAATTAATCCCTATTTTGGCAATAGTTATGTTAAAATATAAAAGGTCAATAAAAGACAAATGGCAAGGAGGGGCCACATGAACAAAAAAGGTAATGGTATGTTTAAAAATACCTTATACTATGTCCTCGTGCTATTAGCTATGGCAGCAATCTTAATCTTCTTTGTAGGAAACGGCAATACGCAGTCACCTGCAATTGATTATTCTAAGTTTACCGAGCAACTAGAAGAGGGCAAAATTAAATCGTTCTCTGTACAGCCAGCCAATGGGGTTTATAAAATCACCGGTGAGTACAAAGACGAACAAACTGTAAGCAATAATAGTGGCTTGTCAGTTTTAGGTTCAACTTCAACTAAAACTGATAAATTTACGACCATTATTTTGCCAAATGATTCAACTTTAAGTGAAATTACTTCATTAGCAGACACACACAAAGTAGCCACAACTATTAAAGAAGAGTCAAATAGTGGTGTATGGTTATCATTCTTAATCAGTATGGTACCTTTCGTCATCATGATTTTCTTCTTCTACATGATTATGGGTCAACAAGGTGGCGGCGGTGGTGGCGGTCGTGTCATGAACTTTGGGAAATCAAAAGCCAAAGAAGCAGACAAGAAAGCCAATCGTGTACGTTTCTCTGATGTAGCTGGTGCCGAAGAAGAAAAACAAGAATTAGTCGAAGTGGTTGAATTTCTTAAAGATCCACGGCGCTTTTCAGCCTTAGGTGCCCGGATTCCGGCTGGGGTATTATTAGAAGGACCTCCCGGAACTGGTAAAACCTTACTAGCTAAAGCGGTAGCTGGTGAAGCTGGTGTACCATTTTACTCTATCTCTGGTTCGGACTTTGTTGAAATGTTCGTCGGGGTTGGGGCGAGTCGTGTACGTGACTTGTTTGAAACAGCTAAGAAAAATTCGCCAGCGATTATCTTTATCGATGAAATCGATGCGGTCGGTCGTCAACGTGGCGCTGGTATGGGTGGCGGACACGATGAACGTGAACAAACCCTAAACCAATTGCTTGTTGAAATGGATGGATTCAGTGGTAATGAGGGAGTTATCGTCATTGCAGCAACGAACCGTTCTGATGTTTTAGACCCAGCGTTACTACGTCCAGGTCGTTTTGACCGTCAGATTTTAGTTGGTCGTCCGGATGTTAAAGGACGTGAAGCGATTCTTCGCGTGCATGCACGAAACAAACCACTTGCTGATGATGTTGATTTGAAGGTTATCGCCCAACAAACACCAGGTTTTGCCGGTGCTGATTTAGAAAACGTGTTGAACGAAGCGGCTTTAGTGGCTGCTCGACGCAACAAAAAGAAAATTGATGCTTCAGATATCGATGAAGCGGAAGATCGCGTGATTGCTGGTCCGGCTAAGAAGGATCGTGTGATTAGTAAACGCGAACGTGAAATGGTGGCTTATCATGAAGCCGGTCATACCATCGTTGGTTTAGTCTTATCTCGTGCGCGTATCGTGCATAAAGTAACGATTATCCCACGTGGACGTGCCGGTGGTTACATGATTGCCTTACCGAAAGAAGATCAAATGTTAATGACTAAAGATGATATGTTTGAACAAATTGTTGGTCTGTTAGGTGGACGCACTGCTGAAGAAATTATTTTCGGCGTACAATCAACTGGAGCATCCAACGACTTTGAGCAAGCCACCGCTTTAGCGCGTAGCATGGTTACTGAATATGGAATGAGTGAAAAACTTGGACCTGTTCAATACGAAGGCAATCATCAAGTCTTCATCGGTCGTGACTATGGTCAAACCAAAGCCTATTCTGAACAAATTGCTTATGAAATTGACCAAGAGGTTCGTCGTATCTTGATGGAAGCTCATGAAAAAGCGCGTGAAATCATTGAATCTCATCGTGAACAACATAAACTAATTGCTGAAAAACTATTAGAATTTGAAACCTTAGATGCTAAGGCAATTAAGTCATTGTTTGAAACAGGTAAGATGCCTGAAAAAGATGAAAGTGAATTTCCAAGCGAAAAAGCGCAAAGTTACGAAGAAGCGAAGCGTGCTTTAGAAGAACGTGATGCGCAAAAACAAGCACAAGAAAAGCAAGAAGCAATCAACGGGGAAGAACAACCAACTATCACCCCTGATGATACAACTGAAGAATAAGAAAAAAGCGACTGATTCTAGCAATCGGTCGCTTTTTTGAAGTGCACAAATTAGAAAAGCTTCAATTTGATTGTTGCCTTAAATATTTCTATCTTTAGCCGTTTGTTGTTTTTTTACATAAAATGTTGCTCTTCCCTTACCATGTCTTTCAATGTATTCTTCTTCAGTGAGTTTTTTAAGCATGTTTTCAATTGTTGCTCTTCCTACGCTAGGTACTAATTCCATAATATCACTCTTTGTAAATTTCCCTAATTTGCTATCAATGGCATTTCTCACAAGGGTTATCGTAGGTGTTTTTTTATCTACATAATCTACTTTTTCTTCAAAGTCAATATAAGCAGCTAGTATTGTTCTAAGGATGTATTTGATAAATGGTACAGGGTTATCCTTATTTTCAGACCAACCAATTCCGCTTTTTTCTAAAGATGCGTAATAGCTATCTTTATTTTTTTCTATTTTACTTTCTAAACTGATATATTTTCCAATAAAATATCCTTGTCTATAAAGAAGGAGTGTGGTTAATAATCGACTCATTCTTCCATTGCCATCATTGAAAGGGTGGATGCATAGGAAATCATGAATAAAAATTGGGATTAGAAGGAGTGCATCTACTTCTTTTCTATCAAGAGCCCTATTTAATTCGTTACAAATTTGCTCTATTGCAGACGGTGTCTCATATGGAGATAAAGGTTTAAATATTTCGATGGTATGACCATTTGCATCTTTTCCTACAATTGAATTCTGAGTGTTCTTATATCGGCCCCCTATACCTTTCTCACTATACTTAAATAGATTTCTATGAAGTTGTAAAATATAGTTGCTATTAATTGGGATGTATTCATAGCTTTCGTGGATTGTATTTAGCACATCTCTATATCCTAGAATTTCTTCTTCATCCCTATTTTTAGGTGTTGTTTTTTGGTTCATCAATTCCTTAATTCTTACTGATGTTGTAACGATACCTTCAATTTTGTTAGAATCCTCTACACTTTGAATTTTAGCAATTTCCACTAATTTATCTAAAACAGCAGGCTTTCTTTGTAGAAAAAGTTCTTGTTTTCCCTTATGTTCATGAATTTGGGTGAGGAGGTTTACCACTTCGCTATCCCATTTAGTGCTTGCTAGATTTTCATAATTAAAAATTCTCATTCGCCTACCTCCATTTCGTTTCGCCTAATTATAACTCGTTTTTAGGCGATTGTTAAGGCGTTAGGCGATTATTGGTAGAAAAGCTTATCTGTAGGTGCTGAGGTTCAATAGAGCAAACATAACAATACTTACAGTACACTCAAATGAATGGTGAGCCGTTTCATGTGTCCAGCCGTATTATTTGGCTTTATTCCAGCAAGAATTTTAGGAATTTTGTCGCCTTTTGATGTTCCTGATGAATACTTTATGGTGAAAAAGCTCAAGCTTGGTGCTGTTGAACTTTCTAGTGTAATGCGATATGCACCGGAGTTTGGGATTGAGTAGAGGCGGTCTGTTCTGCTCCCTTTTTTTAATTAAACTTTTAATTTGAAATTTTGCCTTGAATTAGGTATCATTCTAAGGTATCTAAATAGATAGCAAGTATAGCTAAAGGAGGAGAATGATGGCGGATTATTTAGTAAAAGCGCTGGCTTATGATGGAGTCGTGCGTGCTTATGCAGTCAATGCCACAGAGACTGTAGCTGAAGCGCAAAGAAGACACGAAACTTGGCATACAGCCTCAGCCGCTTTAGGTCGTTCGTTAGTCGGTGGATTACTTTTAGGTGCAACCCTAAAAGGTGAAGATAAATTAACAGTAAAAATTATGGGAGATGGACCAGCAGGCGCGATTATTGTCGATAGCAATGCCAAAGGTGAAGTAAAGGGTTATATCCAAAATCCTAAAGTAGCCTTACCACTAAATGCCCAAGGAAAGCTTGATGTGCGTGGTGCAGTGGGGACGCAAGGCTTATTTACAGTCATTAAAGATTTGGGCTTAAAAGAACCTTTTACCGGACAAACACCGATTGTCTCAGGGGAATTAGGTGAGGACTTCACTTATTATTTAGCTTCTTCTGAACAGGTTCCTTCAGCAGTAGGCTTGAGTGTCTTGGTTAACCCTGATGACACGATTCAAACAGCTGGTGGTTTCATGATTCAAATCATGCCAGGAGCTAGCGATGAAATCATTACTCGCTTAGAACAAAAATTAGCATCCTTACCACGAGTTTCTAGTCTGTTAGCCGATGGAATGACCCCGGAACAGATTTTAGAAACCATTTTAGATGACACAACCATCTTTTATTTAGAAACGATGCCTGTGCAATTTAAGTGCGATTGCAGTAAAGAAAAATTTGGCTCGGCTTTAATTACTTTAGGCACAAGTGAACTAAATGAAATGATTGAAGAAGATCATGGCGCAGAAACGGTTTGCTCATTTTGTGGGAATAAATATCACTTTAGCGAACAAGACTTACATGAATTAGTTCAAGAAATAGAAGGGAAAAAAGATTAATGGGACAAACATGGAAAATTGGCGATATTGAAATTGCCAATCGTGTAGTGGTTGCACCAATGGCCGGAATTTCAAATGCTGCCTTTCGTGTAACCGTTAAAGAAGCGGGCGCTGGCTTAGTTGTTTGTGAAATGATCAGTGACCAAGGCATTCATTTTCGCAATAAAAAGACTTTAGATATGCTATATATTGATGAGCGTGAATATCCATTAAGCGTGCAAATTTTTGGTGGCGGTAAAGAAAGCTTAGTTGAAGCGGCTCAATTTGTTGAAGCCAATACCAAAGCGGCGATTATTGATATTAATATGGGCTGTCCGGTAAATAAAATTATCAAAGCTGAGGCTGGAGCGAAATGGTTGTTAGATCCAGATAAGGTTTACGAAATGGTTGATGCGGTATCTTCTGCGGTAAAATTACCGGTAACTGTAAAAATGCGCACTGGTTGGGATGAACAACATCTTTTTGCGGTTGAAAATGCTAAAGCAGCGCAAGCAGGTGGTGCGGCAGCGCTAGCGATGCATGGTCGTACACGTGTGCAAATGTATGAAGGTCACGCTAACTGGGAAATTTTGCGTCAAGTAAAAGAAAATATCGACATTCCTTTCATGGGCAATGGTGATGTGCGTACCCCAGAAGATGCTAAAAGAATGTTAGATGAAGTGGGTTGCGATGCCGTGATGATTGGTCGAGCAGCTTTAGGTAATCCATGGATGATTAAACGAACCGTGCATTACTTAGAAACGGGCGAATTATTGGACGAACCAACACCACGTGAAAAAATTGATATTGCTAAAATTCATTTTCAACGTTTAATTGACCTTAAAGGGGAAAAGGTAGCTGCCCGCGAATTTCGTCAACATGCTGCTTACTATCTAAAAGGAATTCCACGAGCAGCTAAGGTCAAAGCAGCGATTAATCAGGCTGAAGACCAACAAACGATGGTTGGTTTATTGGAAGAATTTCTAGAAAAAACCGAAGCAAATCCAGTTACTCGATAGTCAAAATGAGAAAATCAGGCGATTAGTGAAACTTTCGCTTGATTTTTTCGGCTTTCATTGGCAATATTAATAAAGAGTGAAACAAAAGAAACGGAGGATCAACTCGTGACTGAAGAACGTCAAGTGCAAGAAGAATTGAATGACCAAATGCTTGTTCGTCGTGAAAAAATGGAACGTCTAATCGAACAAGGAATTGATCCATTCGGTAAACGTTTTGAGCGTACCCATAACTCAAAAGAATTACATGAAACTTATGATGATAAGACTAAAGAAGAATTACATGATTTAGATTTAAAGGCAAGCATTGCTGGCCGAATGATGACCAAACGAGGTAAAGGAAAAGCTGGTTTTGCGCATTTATTAGATCGCGAAGGCCAAATCCAAATCTATGTTCGTAAAGATGAAGTTGGCGAAGAAGCATATGAATTATTTAAACAAGCCGATTTAGGGGACTTCTACGGGGTGACTGGTCAAATTATGAAGACCAATACTGGTGAAGTTTCAATCAAGGCTGAAACCTTTGAAATTTTATCCAAAGCGTTACGTCCACTTCCAGATAAATATCATGGTTTAACGAACGTAGAACAAAGATATCGTCAACGCTACTTAGATTTAATTAGTAACCGTGAAAGCTTTGACCGTTTCATGAAGCGTAGTCAAATCATTAGCGAAATTCGTCGTTATTTAGATGGACATGGTTATATTGAAGTGGAAACACCAGTCTTACATAACCAAGCTGGTGGTGCGGCTGCCCGTCCGTTTATTACCCATCACAATGCCTTAGATACTGATTTATATTTACGTATCGCTTTAGAGTTACATCTAAAACGTCTAATTGTTGGGGGAATGGAAAAAGTTTACGAAATTTCTCGTGTTTTCCGTAATGAGGGGATTGATACGACTCATAATCCAGAATTTACTATGCTTGAAGCTTATACTGCCTATACCGACTATCAAGATGTTATGGACTTAACAGAAGGCATTATTCGTAATGCTGCTGAAAAAGTGTTAGGCACAACTGAAATCAGTTATGCTGGCGAAGCGATTGATTTAACTTCACCATTTAGACGCCTGCACATGGTCGATGCAGTCAAAGAAAAAACAGGGGTAGATTTCTGGCAAGAAATGAGCCTAGAACAAGCGCGTCAATTAGCTAAAGAACACAATGTTGAAATTACTGATGCGATGGAAATTGGCCACATTATCAACGAATTCTTTGAGACTTTTGTTGAAGATACTTTGCGTCAACCAACCTTTGTTTATGGTCATCCAGTGGCTGTTTCACCACTTGCTAAGAAAAATCCAGAAGATCCTCGCTTTACGGATCGTTTCGAACTGTTTATTGTTGGTAAGGAATTTGCAAATGCCTTTACTGAATTAAATGACCCAATCGATCAAAGAGAACGTTTTGAAGCTCAAGAACGTGAACGAGCAGCTGGAAACGATGAAGCACATGGAGTGGATGAAGATTTCCTAGAAGCATTAGAACATGGTCTACCACCAACCGGAGGGCTAGGGATTGGTATCGACCGCCTAGTAATGCTATTAACGGACTCTCAATCTATCCGTGATGTCTTATTATTCCCAACATTAAAAAATATCGAAAAATAAGCAAGACGAAATTAATGACGTTAAAATCAAGTTACCCCTTGGTTTTAACGTCTTTTTTATAAAGAAATAGGCTAACTCGGACTGCTAAAATTGATCAAAATGGTGAGGGAATTTAAAAAAATATCAAGATTTTTTTAGTCAGTTGGCTTAGATAGGCAGAGAAACTATCAAACCCAGCTGTGAATGAACTTGCCTAGAGATAAGGAAATGCGAATTTTGGGAAGTACTAGTCGTTGAAGGTAGGGATTAAATTGTTTCGTAAGAGTGTCTATCTTTGATCATGAAGCGATACCTTCCTCTTAATCAATGAAAGGGTGGATAGTTTAGTAAATCTAGTTTATGGATGAGGTTATGGATGACTATCCTATGATAGAGCATTATCCCATAATTTTGACTTACGAGTCAGTTTATCCTTATTCCTTTCAAAAAAACTAGTCAACTTTCATGAACATTCATAGAATAATTGCGCTTGATGACGGGTTACCCTTTGATAAAAACGAACATTTTTTAAATTAAACAAAAAAATATCCTTATTTTCTAAAAGAACGAAAAAATTACAAAAAAGTTTAATTTTTTTGTTGACCGAATGAAAAAATCTTGGTATAGTATTACTTGTCCTTGAGATAAACGTTGATTTAACAACGAATTTCAAGATGAAATATTTTCAGAAAAACATCTCTAAAAAATATAAAAAAACTTGTTGACAAAAAAACTTCAAGATGATATATTGAGATGGTCGCTGTTTAATTGAAAAACAGCAAAAAATAATTTAAAAAACTTGTTGACAAATCTTAATTAAAGTGTTAAACTTTAGAAGTTGTCAAAACAAAGTAGGCCTTTGAAAACTGAACAAAAAAGCAAACCAATATGTGTAAGGCGCTTCTATTATATAGAAGCAAAAACAACATGCAAGCAATAGCTAGCAAATCAATTTTTTGAGCTTAACAATCAAGATGATTGTATCAACTTTTTTATGAGAGTTTGATCCTGGCTCAGGACGAACGCTGGCGGCGTGCCTAATACATGCAAGTCGAACGCACTTTCTTTCACCGTAGCTTGCTACACCGAAAGAAAGTGAGTGGCGAACGGGTGAGTAACACGTGGGTAACCTGCCCATCAGCGGGGGATAACACTTGGAAACAGGTGCTAATACCGCATAATATTACTTTTCGCATGAGAAG
>NZ_KE136349.1:265509-305899 GCF_000406925.1 Enterococcus columbae DSM 7374 = ATCC 51263 | reverse complement strand
AAAGATCTGATCGCACAGATCGAAGGTTAAGTGAATAAGGGCGCACGGTGGATGCCTTGGCACTAGGAGCCGATGAAGGACGGGACTAACACCGATATGCTTCGGGGAGCTGTAAGTAAGCTTTGATCCGGAGATTTCCGAATGGGGGAACCCAATATCTTTAATAGGATATTACCTTTAAGTGAATCCATAGCTTAAAGGAGGTAGACGCAGAGAACTGAAACATCTAAGTACCTGCAGGAAGAGAAAGAAAAATCGATTCCCTGAGTAGCGGCGAGCGAAACGGGACCAGCCCAAACCAAGATGCTTGCATCTTGGGGTTGTAGGACTCCGATGTGGGAGCAAGCAAGATAGCCGAATGACTTGGAAAGGTCAGCTAAAGAGGGTGAAAGCCCCGTAGGTGAAATGTTGTAAGCCCCTAGGAGGATCCTGAGTACGGCGGAACACGAGGAATTCCGTCGGAATCCGGGAGGACCATCTCCCAAGGCTAAATACTCCCTAGTGACCGATAGTGAACCAGTACCGTGAGGGAAAGGTGAAAAGCACCCCGGGAGGGGAGTGAAATAGAACCTGAAACCGTGTGCCTACAACAAGTTAGAGCCCGTTAATGGGTGATAGCGTGCCTTTTGTAGAATGAACCGGCGAGTTACGATTGCATGCGAGGTTAAGTTGAAGAGACGGAGCCGTAGCGAAAGCGAGTCTGAATAGGGCGAGTGAGTATGTAGTCGTAGACCCGAAACCATGTGATCTACCCATGTCCAGGTTGAAGGTGCGGTAAAACGCACTGGAGGACCGAACCAGGACACGTTGAAAAGTGTTTGGATGAGGTGTGGGTAGCGGAGAAATTCCAAACGAACTTGGAGATAGCTGGTTCTCTCCGAAATAGCTTTAGGGCTAGCCTCGGAAGTGAGAATGATGGAGGTAGAGCACTGTTTGGACTAGGGGCCCATCTCGGGTTACCGAATTCAGATAAACTCCGAATGCCATTCATTTATATCCGGGAGTCAGACTGCGAGTGATAAGATCCGTAGTCGAAAGGGAAACAGCCCAGACCACCAGCTAAGGTCCCCAAATGTATGTTAAGTGGAAAAGGATGTGGGGTTGCACAGACAACTAGGATGTTGGCTTAGAAGCAGCCACCATTTAAAGAGTGCGTAATAGCTCACTAGTCGAGTGACCCTGCGCCGAAAATGTACCGGGGCTAAACATACTACCGAAGCTGTGGATTGCACTTAGGTGCAATGGTAGGAGAGCGTTCTAAGGGCGTTGAAGGTAGATCGTGAGGACTGCTGGAGCGCTTAGAAGTGAGAATGCCGGTATGAGTAGCGAAAGACAGGTGAGAATCCTGTCCACCGAATAACTAAGGTTTCCTGGGGAAGGCTCGTCCGCCCAGGGTTAGTCGGGACCTAAGCCGAGGCCGACAGGCGTAGGCGATGGACAACAGGTTGATATTCCTGTACTCGTTGTTTTTGTTTGAGCAATGGAGGGACGCAGGAGGCTAGGAAGAGCAAACAGTTGGAAAAGTTTGTCTAAGCAGTAAGTCTTGTGATGAGTCAAATGCTTGTCACTATAAGGATGAGCTGTGATGGGGAGGTTGATTAAGATCGACCGAGCTTCTGATGTCACACTGCCAAGAAAAGCTTCTAGTGAGAAAACAACGACCCGTACCGCAAACCGACACAGGTAGTTGAGGAGAGAATCCTAAGGTGAGCGAGAGAACTCTCGTTAAGGAACTCGGCAAAATGACCCCGTAACTTCGGGAGAAGGGGTGCTGCTCTATGAGCAGCCGCAGTGAATAGGCCCAAGCGACTGTTTATCAAAAACACAGGTCTCTGCAAAATCGTAAGATGAAGTATAGGGGCTGACGCCTGCCCGGTGCTGGAAGGTTAAGAGGAGTGCTTAGCGCAAGCGAAGGTACGAATTGAAGCCCCAGTAAACGGCGGCCGTAACTATAACGGTCCTAAGGTAGCGAAATTCCTTGTCGGGTAAGTTCCGACCCGCACGAAAGGCGTAACGATTTGGGCACTGTCTCAACGAGAGACTCGGTGAAATTTTAGTACCTGTGAAGATGCAGGTTACCCGCGACAGGACGGAAAGACCCCATGGAGCTTTACTGTAGTTTGATATTGAGTGTCTGTACCGCATGTACAGGATAGGTAGGAGCCGTAGAAGCCGGGACGCCAGTTTCGGCAGAGGCGCTGGTGGGATACTACCCTTGCGTTATGGCCACTCTAACCCGCACCACTGATCGTGGTGGGAGACAGTGTCAGATGGGCAGTTTGACTGGGGCGGTCGCCTCCTAAAAGGTAACGGAGGCGCCCAAAGGTTCCCTCAGAATGGTTGGAAATCATTCGAAGAGTGTAAAGGCAGAAGGGAGCTTGACTGCGAGAGCTACAACTCGAGCAGGGACGAAAGTCGGGCTTAGTGATCCGGTGGTTCCGCATGGAAGGGCCATCGCTCAACGGATAAAAGCTACCCTGGGGATAACAGGCTTATCTCCCCCAAGAGTCCACATCGACGGGGAGGTTTGGCACCTCGATGTCGGCTCGTCGCATCCTGGGGCTGTAGTCGGTCCCAAGGGTTGGGCTGTTCGCCCATTAAAGCGGCACGCGAGCTGGGTTCAGAACGTCGTGAGACAGTTCGGTCCCTATCCGTCGCGGGCGTTGGAAATTTGAGAGGAGCTGTCCTTAGTACGAGAGGACCGGGATGGACTTACCGCTGGTGTACCAGTTGTCTCGCCAGAGGCATCGCTGGGTAGCTATGTAGGGAAGGGATAAACGCTGAAAGCATCTAAGTGTGAAGCCCACCTCAAGATGAGATTTCCCATTTCTTTAAGAAAGTAAGATCCCTGAGAGATGATCAGGTAGATAGGTCAGAAGTGGAAGTATAGTGATATATGGAGCGGACTGATACTAATCGATCGAGGACTTAACCAAAAGAATCGGTAGATTGATGAACTTCAAATCCAGTTTTGAGTGAAGCAATTTACTCAATAAAAAAGTGTGGTGGCGATAGCAAGAAGGATACACCTGTTCCCATGCCGAACACAGAAGTTAAGCTTCTTAGCGCCGATTGTAGTTGGGGGTTTCCCCCTGTGAGAGTAGGACGTCGCCACGCAAAACTAAAACTTCTCAGTTAACACTAACTGAGAAGTTTTTTTGCATAAAAGATGTGAAGTAGCTTGTTCAGACATGTGAAAATTCGAGTGTTACTCAATTTTGTAGAAATGTGAAAAGCAGATAAAAAAGCGAATATTCAAGTTGATTTCACTTGAATATTCGCTTTTTCAGTTTGAATAAAATAAGGTCTATTTAAGCATCTTCAAGGACTAAATAAGTCATGGATAATGGTCCATGTACACCAACAACTAGAATCATTTCAATATCACCTGAGTTTGATGGACCGGAAATAAAGCTTAGGTTAGAGCCAATTTTTTCGCCACGCAAAACTTTTTGATTATAATCAGCCGTTGCTTGGGTAATACGTGGGACAATTTGGCTTTTTGGAACGATAGCAACAAAATGTTGTGGTAAAAATTGCAAGGTACGTCCATGACCAGCGTGTGTTTCAAACACAACAGTTGCTGATTCAGCTAGTAGATATTCAGCAAAGGCAATACCAACATTGGCATGATTAGCAGCCTCCAGATTTTCTTCGCGATATTGCGCACCTTTTTTCCAAATATAAGTATGCGGATGATTGGCTAAATCATTTAATTGATATTCACTAAAACGTGGATCGTCTGGAATAATATAATTGCCTTGTCCTTTTTCTTCAAGGATTTTCTGTAAGCTTTGGGCTAGGTCAGCTTTTTTAATTACTTTAAAGTCAGTGTAGATTGCATCAGATTGTTCTTTTGCCACTTCAAGTAGTTCGTCTTGTGATAGGCCTTGTAATTTTTGTAAATTAATTGTATTTTGAGGACGAAATGGCTCGTCAGCTAGACTGTGTCGCGTATAGTCGAGTTTTTTGGCAATTTTATTTAAAAAAGCTTCTTGTTTTTCTGTAGCATCGGCAAACATTTATTTTCCTCCTTGCTCTGCTTTATGACGTTTGAACCATTCTCTAAAACCATCTTTGGCTTTTGGCGGACGTGGTAAATCACGATAATCTGTCCAATTTTTAGCAATGGCTGGTGCCTTTGTTAGATAACCACCATGATTATATAGATTTTCAACAGCAGGTTCTTTTTGTGTAGCCATCATGGCAGAACCAAGGTGATCTACTTTTTCAACAAATTTAAAAACAGGAGCAGAACCAGTTACAGTAGCGGCCATTTTCATACCAAATTGCTCCATCTTGCTTGTACGTTTTAATTCATCGGCCATTACAGTCCGATGAGCGATTAATAAATTGTGTAGTGGAATCTTGACTGGACATGTCTCAGTACATGCACCACACAGACTTGAAGCATATGGTAAATCACCAAATTCTTCATAGCCACCTAGAATTGGTGAAAGGACAGCCCCCATTGGTCCTGGATAAATCGAACCATAGCCATGTCCACCGATATGACGATAAACTGGGCAAACATTTAGGCAAGCACCACAGCGAATACATTGTAGCATTTCTTGGAATTGAGTACCGAGTGCATTCGAACGGTTATCATCTACAATAATGACATAAAAATCTTCTGGACCGTCTGATTCTTCATCAGCTTTGCGGCCAGCGTAGGTAACGTAGCTAGTTAGCTTTTGACCAACAGCACTACGGCATAATAAGCTATCTAATACTTCGGCTTCTTGCATACTTGGAACAATTCTTTCCATTCCCATCAAAACGATTTGTGTTTTAGGGATGGCAATGACTAAGTCGGCATTTCCTTCGTTGGTTACGAGATTAATCATTCCGTTATTCGCAATTGCAAAATTACAACCGGTGATGCCAATATCAGCTGATAAGAAATGCTCACGTAAAACTTTGCGTGCGAATTTAGCCATTTCTTCTGGTTCACTGCTGCCTTCATAGCCCAAATTTTCAAAGATTTTTTGAATTTGATAGCGATCTTTATGAATATTAGGAAAAACGATATGTGAGGGCTCATCCCAATTATCCATTTGTAAGATAAATTCAGCTAGGTCTGATTCAATGACTTCAAGTCCCATTTCGACAAACATTGGATCTAAACCAACTTCGGTAGTAACCATTGATTTAGATTTGACGATTTTTTTAGCATTTTTTGCTAGTGTAATTTCTTTTACATAGTTTCTAGCTTCTTCTTCAGTTTGGGCAAATAAGACATGTCCGCCTTGTTTTTTGACATTTTCAGCGAACATCTCTAGGTAGTCGGGTAAATGAGCTAGGGTATGTTGGCGAATTTCTTGTCCTAGCTTACGCCATTCTTCCCAATCGCCCATATCTTCCCGAGAGGCTTCGCGTTTAATCCATTGACTATCTTGTGCTTTTTTTAAGGCTGCTTGCATTTGAGTATCATTGATGCTTTTTTCGCAGCGTTCTTCAAAGGTTAAGGTACTTGTTTTTAAACCCATATTTTCTACTCCTAACACAAATAAAATTGATTAATCTATTGATGAAAATAGCTATTTAGGCATGTACCAATGATTGAATCCGACTTTCATCGACATCATGATTTAATACTTCAGCAATATGCATGATTTTGATTTTTTTGCCTTCACGATTGAATTTACCACCGATATTCATCAAGCAGGCCATATCCGCACTAATGAGGATTTCTGCACCAGTTGAAATGACGTCATTCATTTTTTCAGTCACCATGGCATTAGAAATCAATGGTTCTTTGACTGAGAAGGTGCCCCCAAAACCACAACAGTTTTCAATATGAGGTAATTCTACATATTCTAAGCCCTTGACATAGTTCATCATGATAAAAGGTGTTTGTTTTTCTTTTAGAATACGAGACATGTGGCAAGAACGATGATAGGTTACCTTCGCATTTAAGGTTGCGCCGACATCGGTTAAGCCTAATTCATAGTGTAAAAATTGGGTGAATTCGAAAGTTCGTTTGCTTAAATCTTCTGCTAAAGCCCGGTATTGTGGGTCATCTTTAAAGAAATGGGCGTATTCTTTGAAGGTAGCGGTACAACTACCTGCAGCACCTACAATGTAGTCTGCATCTTTAAAAGCTTCGATTTGGTTGATTAAAACTTTTCTAGAAGCTTCACGGTAACCACTATTTAGGGTTGGTTGCCCGCAACAAACTTGTTCTTCGGGTAGTAAGACGTTGACACCAAAACGTTCTAAGACTTCAGTCATCGCAATTGGAACATTAGGGAATAATGCGTCAACTACACAGCTTGTAAATAAACTTGCATTCATTTGGTCACACTCATTTCAAATTAAAATAATTAAATAAATAATAACGTATATAATCCCATTTTACGCCTATATTTAGAATTATTCAAAATATTAAAAGAAATTAATTATTGAAATTTTAAATGACAAAAATGATAACGATTTTATATAGTGATAATATGCAAAAAGCTTGATAAATTAAAACTTTTTCTTGTATAAATATCGATGTTTGATATTATGATAGAAAATGCACAAATATACCTTTAAAAATTCTTGACAAATTCTTTAGGAGAATTTTATTTTTTATCTTTAAAATAAATATAAAAAATGGAGGGATGATTAATGAAAAATACGATCAAATGGTTTTTAGCAGGAATAGCCTCAATTGTGCTAGCCTATCTTTTAATCAGTGAATTAGCTTATCCGGTATTGATGAAGTATCATCATTTGGCCACAGCAATGAATCGCTTTGCTTATACAAAATTATTTTTAGAAATCTACGCTGCTTTGAGTTTATTCTTTTTATATGTTCAATGGCTAAAGGGAAAGTTTTCAGCAATTTATTTGTATTTATTTTATAGTGTCTATTTATTTTTACTTTTTATCGTATTATTTGGTAAAGCGCGCAACTATCATTCATATAGCTTAGAACCATGGGATTTTTTAGTATGGAATCGGACGACATTAACTGAAGCTTTGCTTAATGTGATTTATTTTATTCCGTTAGGTGTATTATTTCGTTTGGGAAGTAAATGGTGGGAATTCTTTTTGATTAGCTTTTTAGTGATTTTGGGTGTTGAGACGATTCAATATGTTTTTTCCATCGGGACCTTTGCAGTCAGTGATATTTTGTTAAACTTATTCGGTTGTAGCATCGGGGCTATTTTTTATCAATTATTGTCTAATCGGATGGCAGAAAATAAAAAAATCAACTAGAATAGAGAGAGCGATTCTTTTGATGTATTGAAAATGATGAGGGTTCTATAGTGAGGGAGTATGTATGAAAAAAGAATTAACTTTGCGTTCAGTATTATTGGGCGCATTGTGTACCAGCTTTGGGATGAGCTTTATTTGGCCATTGACCAGTGTCTATTTACATGATGAGCTGCATTTATCATTGACTCTAGTGGGAGTGGTTTTATTTTTTAATTCATTGGCTAGTGTGATTGGCAATGTTGTAGGTGGACTGTTTTTCGACCGGTTTAATCCTTATCGCTTGTTACTGCTTGGTGGCTGGTTAATGTTTTTTACGCTAGTCATTTTAACCATTAATCATGGTGTCTACGCTTTTGCTATTTGTTTATTCTTCTTAGGATTGGGTGCTGGTTGGAATGGAACGGTGGTTAGTGCGTTGGGGGCGAGCTTAAAACAATATGATGGTCGCTATGTCTTTAATATGATTTACTTTGTCCAAAATTTAGGCATCGTAATCGGTTCATCAGTCGTTGGCTTTTTGTATGATTGGCAGTTTAGTCTACCCTTTTTCGTTTCTACTTTGGTAAGTGTTGGCTTTTTGGCGGTAGTTTATTTAGGTTATCGGGTGTTAAAAAATCAAGTGACGAATAAGGAAAAAAATCCGGCTAACAATCAGAAAGCTCAATTAGTTAAAGGCAATGCTCGGCTAATATATTGTTTATTATTTTCCTTGTTTTTAATGTGGGTCATGTATCAGCAGTGGGGGAGTAATGTGTCTGTATATATGACGAGTATGCAGATACCGTTCCGTTATTATAGTGTGCTTTGGACGGTAAATGCTGGTTTAATCGTATGCATTCAATTTTTTATTGTTCGTTTTGGTCATTTGATTAAAAATCATTTTCTTCCCATTTATGGAGGAATTAGCTTTTTTGCTATTTCTTTTGTCGTATTGTTTTTTGCACATAGCTATCCATTGTTTGTCTTAGCGATGGTGATTTTAACATTAGGTGAGGCTTGGGCATTGCCACAGGTACCCGTAGTAGTGAATCAATTAACGCCAGAAGGAAGCAAAGGTAAATACTTAGGCTTAGCCAATTCCTTTGGTTCAGCTGGTCGGGCAGTGGCACCGTTATTTGGTGGTTTGATGATTGAGCTCGCTAGTTACCAGACCTTATTTATGATTGCTGCAGTGGTGAACTTAGCGTTGGTCTTCTTTTTGTGGGGGGCTAAGGCGATTTTAAACGCATCAATTAAGTACTATGAGTAAATCTATGCTTTTCCTAAAAAATGCAACTAGCTGCGGATTCCCCATTCGCAATTAGTTGCATTTTTAGCTATCCTATAATTGCTTCATTTCAATTTGATTTGCTTGAAAGTAGTCGTTAAAAAGCTGATGAATTTCTGGAAAAGCTTTTTTTAGGCTGATTAAGCGTTGCGTTTCTTTAGCTAAAAAGCAATGCTTTGATTCCCCTGTTGTTAATAAATGGTTGCATGCTTGGTCATAAATCCTATAGTGAAAATTTAAACGACTGCCCGTATAGGTGGTAATCCAGACTTGAATCAAAATCTTTTGTCCATAGCGAATCATTTCTTTGTATTCACAGCTCACCCCTAATACTGGAACGATAATGCCTAATTCTTCCATTTTTTCATATGGAAAGCCTAAAAAATCGAGTAAATCCACCCGTGCTTCTTCAAACCAACGAATATAATTGGCATGGTGAATAATCGCCATTTGATCGGTTTCATAGTAATGCGGTTTACGCGCATAGCCAGGATAAGTCTTCAATAAGGTCGCTTCCCTTCAAATTTTTTCCTCTATTCACATTATAAGCAAATAGATGAAAAATAGCGATGGATTATTCTTAGAGTTTATGAAAATTTTCTTATACTTTTCTAGGGTGGAGTATTGACTTTTTAGGACTTATCAAGTATCTTAAAAATTGATATGGTAAAAATCAATGAAAGAGCAGAGTAGATGTTCAGTTTAACTTTCAAGAGAGAGCTACCTTGGCTGGAAGTAGCTTAAGTTGTGACATTGAAGAACAATCTGGAGATGGATAGTGAAAAGCTATTCCGTGGGCGAGCGTTAATCGCAAGTTGAGAGAGTCGAGATAGAATTGGTTATCTTTGACTTTGAATTTAGGTGGCACCACGATTGATTCGTCCTTGTATGGTAAGATACAAGGACTTTTTTTATTCAGCATGTGCTTAGTTAGATAGAAGGAACTTGAGCGTACGCAGTCTGAAAGAAATTGACAAAAGAATAAAATTCCTTTCGTACTGAGGGGCATTTTTGTTAAAACGAGTTGACGAATACTGATTAACTCAAAAATGTGCAACACATTGACAGATTTTCTAAGTAGCTAGTCGTTGAATAAAAAAATCAGACTAAAAAAGAACTACGAGTTTAAGCTTATCAAGTAGATAGAAATAAGGAGGAAGTTATGGCTTATCAACGTCCTAAAGGCACTAATGATATTTTGCCAGGAGAATCACAAAAATGGCAAGCTTTGGAACAAACGGCAAGAAAACTATTTAATCAATATCAATTTCATGAAATTCGTACACCAATCTTTGAGCATATTGAAGTTATTTCTAGAAGTGTAGGAGATACTACTGATATTGTTACCAAGGAGATGTATGATTTCCATGATAAAGGAGATCGTCACATCACCTTAAGACCAGAAGGCACTGCACCAATTGTTCGTTCATTTGTAGAAAATAAATTATTTGGTCCAGAATTTCAAAAACCATACAAGGTTTATTACATGGGACCAATGTTTCGTTATGAACGTCCGCAAAAGGGGCGTTTACGTCAATTCCATCAAATAGGCGTAGAGGTATTTGGCTCTGATAATCCGGCAACTGATGTCGAAACCATGGCGATGGCTTTGCAATTCTTTGGTGAATTAGGGATTAAAGATTTACGCTTAGTGATTAATTCATTAGGTGATCAAGCAACTCGAAAGGCTTATCGTCAAGCCTTGATTGACTATTTAACCCCATTTAAAGAGCAATTGAGTGCAGATTCTAATCGTCGTTTACTAGAAAATCCTTTACGTGTATTAGATAGTAAGGACGAAAAAGATCGAGCGGTGGTTGCCAATGCACCGTCTATTTTAGATTATTTATCTCCAGCAGCTAAGGAGCACTTTGAGCAAGTGACGCAAATGTTGGATGCACTAAATATTGCTTATGAAATTGATAGCAATATGGTTCGTGGCTTGGATTACTATACGCATACGATTTTTGAAATCATGAGTGATGATAAAAAAATGGGCGCACAATCAACTATTTGTGCAGGTGGTCGCTATAATCAATTGGTGGCAGAGCTTGGTGGCCCCGAGACATCTGGTTTTGGGTTTGCGATGGGCTTTGAACGTCTGTTGATGATTTTAGAAGCACAAGGCATTCAACCGGCTACTGAAAAACCACTGAATGCGTATGTTGTTGCTTTAGGAGCAGCAACTAATATTGAGGCCTTACAAATTGTTCAAAGTATTCGTCAAGCCGGCTTTAGTGCCGAACGTGATGTAATGAATCGTAAGGCAAAAGCACAGTTCAAGACAGCTGATAAATTACAGGCTGAGTTAGTCTTAACTATTGGTGAGACCGAATTAGCCAATGGAGTCGTAAATGTTAAAAATCTGGCGACACGAATTGAAAAAGCTTATCCACTAACGCAAATTCAAACACAATTTGCAACGGTTTATGCGGAAATGATGAAAACAGAAAAGGAGTAAAAAAATGGCAACAAGAACATTGTATTGCGGACAAGTTTCAAATGAAACAATTGGCCAAACAGTAACATTAAAAGGTTGGGTACAAAAACGTCGTGACCTAGGAGGCGTTATCTTTATTGATTTGCGTGACCGTGAAGGCTTCGTGCAAGTAGTCTTTAACCCAGAAGTCTCTAAAGAAGCTTGGGCGATTGCTGACAAATGTCGTAGTGAATATGTTATCGAGGTAACAGGTGAGGTCATTGCTCGTGCACCTGAGGCAGTAAATCCTAAAATTGTTACCGGTGGCGTAGAAGTCATGATTACAGCAATCACGATTTTAAATAAGGCGAAAACCCCGCCATTCCAAATTGAAGATGATCAACAAACCAATGATGAAGTGCGTATGAGATATCGTTACTTGGATTTACGTCGTCCAAAAATGACCCAAAACATTATCATGCGTAATCAAGTGACACGAGCTATTCGTACTTATTTGGATGAAAATGACTTTTTAGATATTGAAACACCATATCTAGCGAAATCAACCCCAGAAGGCGCCCGTGATTATTTAGTGCCATCTCGTGTACATCCAGGACATTTTTATGCGTTACCACAATCACCACAAATCTTTAAGCAATTATTGATGAATGCTGGTTTTGATCGCTATTACCAAATCGTTCGTTGTTTCCGTGATGAAGATTTACGTGGTGACCGACAACCTGAATTTACACAAGTAGATATGGAAACTTCTTTCTTAACTGCTGAAGAAATCCAAACCTTAACTGAAGGTATGATTGCTAAAGTGATGAAAGAGGTAAAAGGCATTGAGGTCAGCCTACCATTCCCACGTATGACTTATGATGAAGCAATGAATCGCTTTGGTAGTGATAAGCCAGATACCCGTTTTGCAATGGAGTTAGTCGATCTTTCTGAAGTAGTAAAAGATTTAGACTTTAAAGTATTCCAAATGGCTTTACAAAATGGCGGCGTAGTGAAAGCCTTAAATGCTAAAGGGGCTGCTGATAAATATTCACGTAAAGATATGGATAATTTAGCGCAATATGTTAGCCAATTTGGTGCTAAAGGCTTAGCTTGGTTAAAAGTGGAAGCAGATGGCTTAAAAGGCCCAATCGCTAAATTCTTAGGCGATGCTACAGAAGGCATCATTCAAGCAACCAATGCTGAAGTGGGCGACTTATTAATGTTTGGTGCTGATAGCTTTGAAGTGGTTTGTGCTTCATTAGGTGCGGTTCGTACAAAATTAGGAAAAGAACTAGGTTTGATTGATGAATCTAAGTTTAATTTCTTGTGGGTAGTAGATTGGCCACAATTTGAATATGATCAAGAAGCTGGTCGCTATGTTTCTGCGCACCATCCATTTACTTTACCAAAAGCTAGCGATATTGAATTATTGGCTACTGATCCAGCGAAAGTTCATGCAGAAGCCTATGATATTGTTTTAAATGGTTACGAATTAGGTGGCGGTTCTTTACGTATTTACCAAAAAGAAGTGCAAGAGCAAATGTTTGAAACGCTAGGCTTTTCTCGTCGTGAAATGCAAGAACAGTTTGGCTTCTTGTTAGATGCCCTAGACTATGGTTTCCCTCCACATGGTGGAATTGCTTTAGGACTAGATCGCTTTGTGATGTTACTTGCAGGTGAAGACAATATTCGTGAAGTCATTGCCTTTCCGAAAAATGGTCGGGCGGTTGATCCAATGTCGCAAGCACCAAGTACCGTTTCACCATTACAATTATTTGAATTAAATATTGATGTCACAGCAGTCGAAGAAGACTAATTAGCTGTTTTTAACTCGTTAGCAACCAGGAGAGGAGGGTTCCCCTGTCCTCTTTGGTTGCTTTTTTTGATAGTTAAAAAGAAAAAAACACCTAAGAAAAGTTAAAAATTTTTCATAAATGCCTTTTTTTATTAGTTAGAGCGTATAATGGCAATGAAAAAACGATGAAGCGAGAAGGTAACGATGGCGCAGAAATTCTTTAAACTCTTTCCACATGCTGATTATGCAGCAAAATTTTCATTTTCAATTGTTTATGCTTTATTAGCGGCAATTTCAGTCAACTTTTTTTATCAACCAGGACATATTTACTCCAGTGGAATCACAGGGGTAGCCCAAATTATTACGACGATTTCAAGCAAGTATTTTTCTTTTAGTATTCCTTTTTCTCTAGCCCTTTTAATGTTAAATATTCCCTTATTTTTCCTTGGCTGGTTTAAGATTGGTCATAAATTTACGATTTTTACGGGAATTACCGTAGTCTTAACCTCACTGTTTACGCAAATCCTACCAGAAGAGATATTATCGAAAGATCCAATTATTTGTGCCATTTTTGGTGGTGCCGTGATGGGAGCAGGAATTGGTTATGCTTTGAGAAATGGGTTATCCTCAGGTGGGTTAGATTTTGTCAGTATTGCCATTCGTAAAAAAACCGGTAAGACAATTGGTTCTATTTCCATTGTTTTTAATGTCATGATTATGTTTATAGCTGGTATCTTATTTGGCTGGGCTTACGCTTTATACTCAGCTTTAGCGATTTTTGTTTGTGGTAAGGTGACAGATGCGGTTTATACTAAGCAAAAGAAGATGCAGGTGACGATTATTACTCGTTTTCCTAATGAAGTCATTGAACATATTCAAGAAAAAATGCGCCGAGGGATTACGATTATTAATGAAGCAGAGGGTGCTTATAAGCATGAAAAACAAACGGTGCTAATTACCGTGGTTACTCGCTATGAATTACCTTTATTGCGTTTAGCGATGAAAGAAGCAGATCCACATGCCTTTGTGAGCATTGCGGAAAATGTCCAAATTCTTGGCCGATTTTATGAAGAAAAATTATAGCTTTTAAACAAGCTTATTTTGTTTTAAGACAAAAAAGCTTGTTTTTTTTATAAATTTTTTTAGATTAGAAATTTTCGATGATTTTTTTGTGAATCTATGGCATTATAGAAAAGTACAACTATTTTTAATGAAGAAGGTTAATTACGTTATGCGTTTTAAACATAGATATATTACTGGTTTCGATGGCATTCGAACCTTGGCTGTTTTAGGGGTCATTTTTTATCATTTATTCCCTAATACCATTAAAGGAGGCTATTTAGGCGTTCCTGTCTTTTTTGTTATATCCGGCTACTTAATTGTTGATATTTTACGACAGGAGTATGAAGAAAAGCAGACGATTCAATTAAAGCAGTTTTATTATCGGCGAATGAAAAGACTCTATCCGGCTTTAATTGCGCTTTTATTATTGGCCTCTACCTATATTACGCTTTTTCAAAGGCAGCTACTCAATAATTTACGAGGAGTATTTTTTAGTAGCCTACTATATATCAATAACTATTGGCAGATAGAACATCGCCTGTCCTATTTTGATCGATTCCATAATGAGAATCCGTTCACGCATTTATGGTCACTATCGGTGGAGGGCCAAAACTATTTGATTTTACCACTTATTTTAATTGTCCTTTATCGTTTGACAAAAAAACGGCAATGGATGGCTAGCTTCTTTTTAGGTGGGAGTGTGCTCTCTGCTATCTGGATGGCAGTGCAATATCGCCCAGGTATGGATCCAACTGCGATTTATGATGGTACGTTTTCTAGGCTGTTTTCTATTTGGCTTGGTGCCGCCTTGGCAATGGTTTGGCCAAGCAATAAATTAAAAGAAGCCATTTCCTCACAAGCTAAGCAGATATTGGATATTTCAGGGATTATTTCGCTTGTTTTGATTCTCCTCTCTTTTTTGATGTTAGGAGCCCAAAGTAGTTTTTTGTACTATGGTGGAATGTTTTTGGTTAGCTTGTGTGCGACGGTATTAGTAGCTAGTGTTGCTCATCCTGGCTCGAATCTCAATCATTGGTTAACCAACCCGGTGTTTGATTATATTGGTAAACGTAGCTATGGAATTTATCTTTATCAGTTCCCGATTATGATTTTTTACGAAAGTGCGGTAAAGCAAATCACCAATCATCTATGGTTACATACCATTATTGAGCTCATTTTAATTTTAGCCATTAGTGAATGCTCTTATCGCTTAATCGAAGAGCCGCTAAGACGCTTTGATTACAGTCAAACAAAAGCAAAATTAGCTACTTGGTTTAAACTACCTATCCTGTCAATGGAAAAACCATGGTTAATCCCTGCGCTAATTGTTTGTTTTATTGGCTTCATTGGTATTTTAATCGCACCAAGTAATACTAAAACAGCTGATCAGCAAGCTTTTGAACAGCAATTAACTGAAAATAAGAAAAAAGCAGATGCTACTAAATCAACTGAGCAAGCTGATTCTAATACCCAATTATCAGCAGATACCTTAGAAGGCAAGTATCAGTTGACTACCCAGCAAATTGCGCTGGCTAAAGAGTTATCTATTACTGCAGTTGGCGATTCGGTGATGTTAGGATCGGTTGAAGAATTGAAAGAAATTTTTCCTAAAATCATTGTAGATGCTGATGTAGGTCGTCAATTATACAGCGGTGCAGAAGTGATTCAAAAGTTGAAGGATGAAAAACTTTTGTCTAAAAATCTGATTATTGCTTTAGGAACCAATGGCGTTTATTCGGAAGAAAACTTTGACCAAATGATGCAGTTGATAGGAAAAAAACGCCAGGTATATTTGGTGAATACCTATGTGCCAACGCAGCGTTGGCAAGATGATGTGAATCGTTTCTTAGCTAAAAAAGCTAAGGAGTATAGTAATATTACTTTGATTAATTGGCATCATTTAGCCGAAAAGCATGAAGCTTGGTTTGAAGCAGACAATGTTCACTTAAAGCCAGATGGTCAAATCGGCTATACCAGCCTCATTGCCCAAACAGTATTAGGAAAATGAAAGAATGAATAAAAAGATAGTTCGTTCACTTGTGGTAAAATTACGACAAGTTGGACGAACTATCTTTTTTCGTAAGAATCAAGTAAATTATTTCTTAGTATTTTTTATGCTAAATTGCTTCATCCAGTAGGGAATTTGTTGAATTAATTGCGTAGGTAAAACTACATATTGCTCTTTAGCAATTTGATCGGCAATCAGGCTATGTAGATAAACAGCAGCTAAAATCGCTTGCGTTTTGTCGGCAAATTGTGCAATGAAAGCACCAATGATGCCTGCTAGGGTATCGCCTGTGCCGCCAATCGCCATTCCAGGATTACCTAAAGGATTTTGATAAATTTCACCATTAGGCAGATAGATTTCTGTTTGATGGCTCTTTAACACGACAAAAGTTTGTAATTGTTGTTGCACAAATAGATTCTTAGCGGGCATTTGTTCTTCAATTAAAATTTGGCTTAATCTTTGCCATTCCATTTGATGGGGTGTTAGTACAATCTGATGAGGATAATTGAAACGCAGCTGAATTTCAGACAAAATGGTTAAGGCTGAGCCATCGATGACTAACCATTGCTTTTCTGTTTGGTTACTAATGACTGATTCTAAAATCGTTCTAGCATGTGGATCCGTATCCAAACCAGGTCCGATAATGATTACATCTGCTTCTAAGCAACGTTTTTCTACTTCAATGAGATTTTTCCAATCGATGATCATTGCTTCAGGAATCCGGCTGAGAATCGCGGTCCGATTAATATGATCAGTAATCACTGTAGTCAATCCAGCTCCAGCATGAATACAAGCTTGTGTGGTCATAATAATGGCTCCCCCATAATGAATGTTACCACCAATACAGCAAACTCTGCCAAAATTGCCTTTATGGCAGTTAGCAGGTCGAGCTTGGATAATGGAAAGAATAGATGGATCAAGTAAGTTTAACAAGTAAATCACCTCGAATTTATTTTATCACAAATGAATATAGAAAAAAGATTAGATTTTTCTCCCACTTTCTTGACATTAGTGTTATCATAGAAAAGTGAGTATAGGTGGTGATTGTAGATTTGCCATCAAGATTTAGGAGGTATGACAATGTCTATCGATTGGAAAAAAGAGGTCGAATCACGTAAAGAAGACTTACTTAACGATTTAGTCGAATTATTAAAAGTTAAGAGTGAACGTGAAGATGACAAGAAAACAGCAGATGCTCCATTTGGTCCAGGACCCAAAGCTGCTTTGTTGCATATGCTAGGATATGGAGAACGTGATGGTTTCACTGTCAAAAATGTTGACAACTATGCTGGACATATTGAATATGGACAAGGCGATGAAACACTAGGAATCTTCTGCCATATGGACGTAGTACCGGCAGGCGATGGTTGGGATACTGATCCTTATGAACCGGTCATTAAAGATAATCGAATCTATGCTCGTGGTTCATCAGACGATAAAGGACCAAGTATTGCTGCATATTATGCCTTAAAGATTATTCGTGATTTAGAATTACCATTGTCTAAAAAAATCCGTTTTGTTGTAGGATCTGACGAAGAAAGCGGATGGGGCGATATGGATTATTACTTTGAGCATGAGGAAAAACCGGATTTTGGTTTCTCACCTGATGCTGAATTTCCAATTATCAACGGAGAAAAAGGAAATGTTTCCCTACGTCTACATTTTGCTTCAACGAATGAAGGGACAGTTAAATTGGATCGTTTCCAAGCCGGTTTAAGAGAAAATATGGTACCCGGCAAAGCAGAAGCGACGGTTACATTTACAGATGCAGCTCAGGCTGAATCAGTGGCGGAAAGCTTTAATTTCTATTTAAATACTAAGCCAGTAACTGGACAAGCTACGGTTCAAGGGGCTACTGTTCAATTTGAAGTCGTTGGTAAATCTGCTCATGGGGCTAGTCCGCATTTAGGTGTCAATGCTGGAACTTATTTAGCAGCCTTTTTAAGCAGCTATGACTTTGCAGGTGGTGCGAAGGATTTCTTATCAACCATTGAAGAGTTTATCCATGAAGATGTATATGGTGAAAAATTTGATATTGCCTATGAAGATGAAAAAATGGGTAAATTAACGATGAATGCTGGATTATTCAGTTTTGTAGCTGATGGTGATGAAGCCTATGTTAACTTAAATTTCCGTTATCCTAAAGGCACTTCCTCTACTTTATTAACAGCTGGCATGATTGCTAAAATTGGTGTGAATAAAGTGAAGATTGAAGAACGTCCTCATCATATGAAACCTCATTATGTACCAGCTGATGATCCATTGGTAGCTACCTTGCTAGCTGTGTACGAAGAACATACTGGTCAAAAAGGTGGCGAACAAATTATCGGTGGAGGTACATTTGGTCGTTTATTAGAACGTGGTGTTGCTTATGGTGCGATGTTCCCAGATTACATTGATACTATGCACCAAGCCAATGAATTTATGGATTTAGACGATTTATTTAATGCGACAGCGATTTATGCTGATGCGATTTATCGTTTAGCAAAATAGATATTTATTTTAAACATTTTCTATCTTTTTGAAACTTCGGAAAATGTTGTAATTCATATATTTGGCTTTTGATGAAAATGACGATAACTGATTAGAAAATATTTAGCGGTGTGATTTTGGTGTGATATTTTTAGATATTCCCCCAAAAATCACACCGCTTTTTGTCTTGTTAAAATGCGTTGTTTTTAATTTGCTTAGACACTAAATTGATTCCCTCACTAGCAGTTTTATTTTTGATAAAAGAAATGCGGCAACGTTTTTATTCTGCTATTAAAGATGGTATAATCGAGGCGGAAATTAACGAACAAAAACAAGCTGAGCACATCAGAGATACTAATAAATGGTATTGAATAATTGAGACTAATCTAGCTAATGGGAAAGCAGTTTGAAACGGTTAGCTAAATATACTATAGAAAACCTAGAGTGTACATTGTTTCAACGGGTGGAGATAAGCGATGAAATTATGGACTTTTTTAAGGCAGAACGTGAAACTTGTTCTAAAAGATGGCACGATAGTTTCAGGATTTGTCCAAGAGTATTGTAGTAAAGATGATAATGATGAGGAAGTTGACTCAATCGCTTTAGATGTCGAGGGAACTCTTTATGAATATTTTGAAAAGGAAATTTTTAGTATTTCATTAACTTAGTATTTAGCTAAAAATGATAAAAAAGCTTCGAACAAAAAATGTTCGAAGTTTTTTTGCTTGAAATTCCTATTTTACAATCGATTTAGCTCCAAGATAGCTCCAGTGTTGGCATCGGCTAAGAATTCGTAGGTGACAATCTCATTGTCTTCATAGCGGTTGATACCGCCTAAATAGCTATCAGTTTTGAAGGCGAATTTTTGGAAGGGTTGTTTTTCGTATTGAATCCAACCACCTTCAATAGGGCCTTCCTTTAAAAAGGCTTTTTTAACCTTTTCTAATATTTTATCAGCATGGAGTGCTTGCTCTTTTTGTTTTAAACTTGCTGATAAGATACCACTTGCTAGACCTAAGCCAATTCCTAGAAATAAGCCGTTTTTAAAAGTTGAATTTTTTTTCAATCTTATCACCCGTTTAGAATTATTTGTTTACATTATAACAAATATTTTTTTTAAATACATCTGATAACTGAGTTTCCTAGTTTTTAGTTAAGCAACTCATTGATAATTTTTATGTATCACTGAATAAATAGATTAAAACGCGATTTTTTTTAATATCTAGATAACGTAATAAGATAAATGCTGATTATTGATAAGAAAATCATATCATCAAGCGTTTGACGGGGATAAAATAATTCGTGTAATATCAGGACTATCACGAATAAGGATGAATGAAGGAGTGTGTCTATGAAAAAAACGGGACTATATATCTTATTATTATTTTTAACTTTTGGTTTAGCAGCGTGCGGGCAAAAGGCAACTGCTACTCAAGGTCAACAAAAAACATCTGCTCAAAATCAAACCTTTACCTATGCGATTGATAGTGATCCCAGCTCATTAAATCCCATCAATACAAGTGATCGCTGGGGATTAACGGTAAGTAATATGATGTATTCGCCGTTGATTCGGATTCAGCCAGATGGTGACATTAAGTATGAGTTAGCCAACAAAATTGATACCTCTTCAGATGGCAAGACCTTGACTGTTCATTTGAAGAAGGATATTAAATGGTCAGATGGCCAGCCTTTTACCGCCGATGATGTCGTTTTTACTTATCAACAAAAACAAAAGAAGGAAAATGGGAATGCCACTCATTTATGGATGAATGATCAGCCGATAGGTATTAGTAAATCTGATGATTACACAGTTATTTTTAGTTTACCAACAGTGAGTGCTGCTGCCTTGGAAAATATTGTTAACGAAACCTATATCATTCCTAAACATATTTATACTCAAACAACTGATTTCTCTGGCTCTGAGTTAAATCCAACTGGTGTCGGAACAGGTCCTTATCAGCTAGTGAAGTATCAAAGAGGGGAATATTTACAATTCAAGGCGAATACGTATTACTATGGCGGCCAGCCTAAAATTAAAAATGTGACTTTAAGAATTATTCCTAATGCAGATACGATGAAGGTTGCTTTGCAAAAAGGTGAGATTGATGCATCGTTTGTATTACCAAGTGTCATTAGTGATTTAGATCAAAAGCAATTAAATGTTTATCCATATAGTGAAAATCGTATTGGTTACTTAGGGTTAAATACACATACTGAGCAATTAAAAGATGTTCGGGTACGTCAAGCGATTTTTTATGCGTTGAATAAAGCGGATATGAATAAAGCAGCTTATCTAGATGCTAAATATTATCAAACACCAAATAGCTTTTTACCACCTAAGAATCCATTCCATACGGATGATGTGTCAGCTTATAAGACCAATATAAGTAAGGCTAAAAAATTATTAGCTCAAGCAGGAGTAAGTAGCTTAAAATTAAATTTAGCTTATACTTCAACTGATCCGGCTCAAACCTTACAAGCTACATTAATTCAACAACAATTGCAAAAGATTGGCGTTACGGTGGAATTAGCTGGTGGAGATGGAACAGCTATCTTTACAGAATTACGTACGAAGGATTCAACAAAATATAATCTATTTTTAGGTGGTTATATTATGGGAAATGATCCTGATGGGTATAGTCGCTTATTTAAATCTGGTGGTGCCTCCAATTACTTCCAATATAGTAGTCCAACAACGGATGAATTATTTGAAAAAGGTGCGATTACTTTAGATAAGCAGCAACGTACGACTATCTACAATCAGCTACAGGCACAAATTGCTAAGGATGCTGTCATTTATCCAATTGTAGATAATAAGAAAATTTTAGTGGTAAATAAACGAATCAAAAATGTTAAAAAAGCAAATTTAATTCCAATCTATACTTTTGAGGATATGTCAAAATTAAGCTTTTAAAATAAATAATTAAGTAAAACACGGACACTAGGATAGTGAATTTCTTAGTGTCCTTCAATGTTAATTTAGCAAAAGAGGTGCCTTTTATAATGATGTCACGGTTTATTTTAAAAAGAATTTTACAATTAATTCCGATGCTTTTGATTATTTCATTTATTGTTTTTTCACTTATTCATCTTGCACCCTATGATGTAATTGACTCTATTACTTTACCAACAATGGATAAAGAGCAGGTACAGCTTTTAAGAGAACGCTATGGCTTGGATCGTCCTTTTTTAGTGCAGTACTTTTTATGGTTAAAGCAAATAGCTAGTGGTCATTTGGGTTATTCAATGATTTCTCAGCATAGTATTGCGGATGATTTGTTAGCACGTATTCCTAATACGATTGCTTTGGTTTTACCTGCATATCTGACAGCCTTAGTGATAGCAGCGATTTTAGGATTGTTGGCTGCAGCCTATAAAAATAAATGGCTTGATCGGTTAATTGAAGGCATTGCCTCAGTGGGGATTGCAGTGCCAACTTTTTGGTTTGCAATGATTTTGATCTATCTTTTTGGCTATAAGCTGAATTTAGTCCCAATTATTGGTATGCATACGGTTGGTCAAGAGCATTCATGGAGTGATTATTTTGCTCATTTTATTTTGCCTTATGTTACGTTAACTGTTGCTTTTTGCCCAGAGCTAATCAGATATGTACGCTCTTCAGCTTTGCAACAGGTTGATCAGGATTATGTAATGGTTCAACGTGCGTTTCATGCGACCAAATGGCAAATTTTCTCACGTCATATAGCTAGAAATATTTTAATTCCGATTGTGACACAAATTGGTCTTGCATTACCAATGTTAGTAACTGGCGCGATTATTACTGAAACAATTTTTGGTTGGCCAGGAGTTGGTCCATATATTATGAGTGCGACCAAAAGTCTAGATTATCCGGTAATCATGGCAGTGATGTTACTTTCAGCGAGCTTGGTTATTTTAGGAAATTTATTATCAGATATTTTGTATTATATTGTGGATCCGCGCATTAAAGGAGAGAAGACAGCATGAAAACCATAATCAAAAATTTAAAAGGCATGCTTGCACACTCCCTCATCTATAGGATTTCAATCATCTATTTGCTATTGTTAATTTTCATTTGTGTGCTTGCTCCTTTTATTCCAATAGATCCTAATCAAACGGATGTTTCTCAGTTATCACAACTACCTAGTTTCAAACATTTTTTTGGAACAGATGAAGTGGGCAGAGACTATTTTATCCGAGTGATTTATGGTGGACGTATTTCATTAACGGTAGGTATCTTAGCTATGCTAACGGCAACTACGATTGGTAGTCTAGTCGGGTTAATTAGTGGTTATTTTGGTGGGAAAATCGATCAAATTTTAATGCGAATAGTGGATGTTCTTTCTTCAATTCCTTGGTTAGTCTTAGTGATTGTCCTTAGTGTCTTTTTGAAGCCGGGCTTTGGTACTATTATCCTTGTTATCGGTGGTTTTTCTTGGATGAGCATTGCCCGATTAATTCGTGCGGAAACATTATCGGTAAAGTCAAGAGATTATGTACTTTATGCACAATTTTTAAATCGCCCGTTTATCTATATTATCCAAAAACATATTTTACCAGCGATTTTACCTACGTTGATTGTGGCTTCGTCATTGAGTATTTCAGGGGCAATCATGACAGAATCGGCGCTTAGCTTTTTAGGGATAGGAATTCAGCAACCATTAGCTTCTTGGGGAAGTTTATTACAAAATGCGCAAACCAGTTTACAAAAAGCACCACATATGGCGATTTTACCGGGAATTTTTATTATCTGTACGATCTATTCTTTGAATAATCTAGGTGAAATGCTTAAAAATTATTTACAACGAAAAAATGAATTCATGAATTAGGAGAAAAATGATGGAAGATACGATTTTAACAATCCAGCAATTGTCGATCTATCATCGCAAAGCCAAAGACCAACCCCTTGTTCGACCATTAGACTTAGCTATTCCTAAGGGGAAAACTATCGGTATTATAGGTGAGTCCGGTAGTGGGAAGAGTTTGACGATGAAAGCATTAATGGGGATTCTGCCTAAACAACTTACTGCAGAATATACAAGCTATTATTACAATGGTCAGCAGGTTACACAAACACAGCATTTACCGATGGCGATGATTTTTCAAGATCCAATGACTGCATTGAATCCTTTAAGAACGATTGGTTACCATTTATTTGAGGTTATTCGTAGACGAGAAAAAAATATAACGAAACAAGCGCTTTTGACTGAGAGTATCGCAGCTTTGGAAAAGGTGGGGATTAGCTACCCAGCTGAACGTTTAAAAAATTATCCTCATGAGTTATCTGGTGGAATGCGTCAAAGAATCATGATTGCGATGGCCTTATTAACCAAGCCTAAAATATTAATTGCCGATGAACCAACAACAGCACTGGATGTAACGATTCAATTTCAAATTTTACAACTAATCAATCAACTTCAAAAAACAGAAGGATTGACTGTCTTGTTAGTTACTCATGATTTTGGGGTGGTAGCTGGAATGTGTGATGAAGTAAAGGTCATGTATCAGGGAGAAATTATTGAACAGGGTGATACGGAACAAATTTTTTATCATCCTCAGCATGCATACACACAAAAGTTGTTACAGGCTGCTGATTTGCAACACCTAACTATTTAAATGGAGGGAAGAAAATGAGTTTATTACGTATTGAAGATGCTTCAAAGCAATTTATAGTAACTAAAGGTAAGGCTAGGCGAACGATTCACGCATTAAATCATGTTTCTTTAGCCATTGATGCAGGTGAAACCCTGGGTATTGTTGGAGAATCTGGTAGTGGGAAAACAACGCTTGGCAAGGGAATGATTACCTTCCAATCCTTTGATCAAGGCAAAATTTTTTATTAATTGAGGAAATTATTGAAAATGGAAATAATTGTAAGATTAGTAAGCATATTGGGAAACTAGTATGTAGCGAATAGTGCGAGCTATTCCGATAAAGAAATTGAATTGCTGGGAAGCCGTAAAGCTAATTTAACCACAACGTAGAGATGAAAAATACTCAAGCGTGAAGGTGACGAAAGTAGAAAAAATAAATTAGATGATATAAGGTTCAAACCTAAGTATTTTAAAAATTGGTGATCAGCAGCGAAGCTCTAAATAGGAGAACGTTCAACGACTATTCCTCTTGAGGGAAGTACATTACAAGCGATGGGTAATGGAAGTGGTTTCGCCTAAGTCTAGCATTCTAGATAAGGATAAGATATAGTCTGTGCTTAGTAGAAATACTAAGAAGTTCATTAGAGAACTGCATAGGTGTAGCGTACTTATGTGAACAAATCTGTTAGTTGTCTATGTAATCACTTGGATTAGTAACTAACAGCTCAGAAAGAAAAAGCAATTGATGATTTTTCTAAGGATGAATACCAACAATTTAAACAAAAAATTCAAATTATTTTTCAGGATCCTTATACGGCGCTTAATCCGTATTTAACCGCGTTAGAATTAGTTAGCGAACCGTTATTAGTACAATTTTCTAAAAAAGAAGCTCAGCAAAAAGCATTGGATATGCTGCAAAGAGTGGGGATTGAAGATGTAAATAAGCTCCCTAGCGATTTTAGTGGTGGTCAAAGACAAAGAATAGGGATTGCACGAGCAATGATTAATCAGCCAGAATTGATTTTATGTGATGAGCCTACTTCAGCCTTAGATGTCTCTATTCAAGCCCAAATATTAAAATTATTGAAGCAACTACAAAAAGAGCATAATCTAGCCTATTTGTTTATTTCACATGATTTAGGGGTGATCAGACAGATATCTGATCGGATTGCTGTATTGTATCGAGGTTTTTTAGTAGAAATTGGTACTACTGAGGAAATTTTTCATAGCCCTCAGCATGAATATACTAAAAAATTGTTACAGTCTATTCCTATTTTGGATCCGAAAAAAGCGAAGGCACAATTTTTGAATACGCAAATTACTGATAATATAGCTGTACCTAGTGAGCAAGCCACCTATCAAGCCCTTTCGGCGACTCATTATGTTTTAGTAGATAAAAAAGCGTAATAAATTAAGCAGAAATGCCTCATTTTTTTACCGTTCGGGTTATAATAAAGCTAACAATTATAGGAAGGTAGTCAGTAATGATTGACTAAAAGGAAAGTTAAATGAATGAAAAGACATTTCAACGGATTAAGGAATTAACTGAATTAACTGGGACAAGTGGCTTTGAACAGGATATTCGGCAATATATGCGTGAAAAGATGACCCCCTTAGTCGATGAGATTCAACAAGACCGTTTGGGTGGAATCTTTGGTATTCGCCATCATGAAGACAAAACAGCACCCAAAATTTTAGTTGCGGCTCATATGGATGAAGTAGGTTTCATGATTACGCAGATTACTGATCGTGGCTTGTTTAAAGTCTCTCCGCTTGGTGGTTGGAATCCTTATGTGGTTTCGGCGCAGCGCTTTGTTTTAAAGACTGCTAAAGGGAATTACCCTTGTATTTCTTCATCCATTCCGCCACATTTATTACGTGGAAAAGGCCCCCAGGCTAATATTCAAGTAACAGATATTTTATTTGATGCAGGTTTTGAATCAAAAGAAGAAGCTTTAGCCTATGGGGTATTACCAGGAGATACAATTGTTCCAGATGTGGAAACGATTATGACAGCGAACCAAAAACGGATAATTTCTAAGGCCTGGGACAATCGTTTTGGCTGTACTTTGGTTTTGGAAGCTTTAGAAGCCTTAAAGGATGAAAGTCTAGCCCATACGTTAATTGCTGGTGCGAACGTTCAAGAAGAAGTTGGCTTACGTGGAGCTAGAGCTTCGGCCCACTTATTTAAACCAGATTTATTCTTTGCGTTAGATTGCTCGGCAGCTGATGATTTAGTGACAACCAAAGGCACACAAGGACACTTAGATGAAGGGACATTATTGCGGATTTTAGATCCTAGACATATTCTATTGCCTAGATTCAAAGAGTTTCTTTTAGATATTGCGCATACGCATCATATTCCTTATCAATATTTTGTTTCTGGTGGGGGGACAGATGCTGGAGCAGTTCATTTAGAAAATGACGGGATTCCTTCTACGACAATTGGTGTAGTTGCCCGTTATATCCATACCCACCAAACAATGTTTAGTATTAAGGATTACGAGGCAGCTCGTGAATTATTAATTCAGGTGTTGCGCGCCTTAGACAAATCAACTGTTGCAACTATTTTGTATGATTATCATGAGGAGGAAGTAAAATGATTATTCCTAAAAATTTAGAAGAATTAGCAAGTTATGTCGAAAAAGGAAAGAATGTCTTTTTCTTTACGGCTGATTGGTGTGGTGATTGTCGCTATATTAAACCAGCAATGCCAGAGATCGAGGCAGATTTTAGTGATTATCAATTTATCCAGGTTGATCGTGATGAATTCATCGATGTCGCAAGTGAATGGAATATTTTTGGGATCCCTAGCTTTGTGGTCATTGAAGATGGTAAAGAGCTTGGACGGTTGGTGAATAAAAATCGTAAAACAAAGGAAGAAATTGAAACCTTTTTAGCTAATCTATAAAGCCTTGATGGGGTGAGTGAGGATGTTTCAAGCATATGAATGTATCTTAGTAGGAATAGATGGGTCAAAGCAAGCTTTTGAAGCTTTTAAGGTAGCTTGTAGCATTGCCAAGCGTAATCAAGCGTTTTTGCTAGCAGTGCATGTCATTGATCAGCAATTGCCGAGAATGATGGGATTTGCGCCGGTGAATGAAGCTTTATATGAGCATGAAGAAAAATTAGCGGAGAGCTATTTGTCAGCCTGTCGCCAATATGCTTATGACCAATCGTTTGCTCCTTTAAAAACGCTAGTCGTGCGTGGCTCGGCGCGCAGTGTGCTAGTCGAGGATTTAGTTAGTAAGTATCGAGTGGATTTAATCGTAATGGGACAATCAGGCTTACACGCATTAGAGCGAGTGATGATTGGGAGTGTGGCTGATTATGTCATTCATCAGGCGCGTTGTGATTGTCTGATTGTTCCGTATAAGTGCTAATAAAGTCAATGGCTAAAAGTAAAAATAGCCATTGATTTTTTATGCGATTAATGAAGAGGGTTCGCCTATTTGTATGATGAACTATCAGAAAGTATTTACGTTAAGCCGATTCTTTGATAAGATAGCTAAGTATGCGATGAATTTAAAGGAGGGCAGCAAGTATCTTTTGATTAGATACTTATACTTAAATGATTTTTGCTTATAATCGTGAACATGTTGGAGATGTCTTAATGGTGATTGTTGAAAATGACCACCAATTAGAACAAAAAGTTGAACGCAAAGCTAATGTAGCTGAGATTTCTACTATAGATGGGACTATTGTCGGCTATAATTTTTTTGATGTATCTAGCTATTTAACTATTGAAGGTCATGGACAGGTTGCTATTAGCGATGACCAACTAGCTGTATTAAATGAACAGTTGAAACAAGCTGGCTTTACGAATCAATTGCAGGCAGACCATACCCCAAAATTTATGGTAGGATTTGTCAAAAGCTGTGAAGCACATCCAGATAGTGATCATCTTTCAATTACGGAAATTGATTTTGCCGATGCACATGAGCCACTACAAATCGTCTGTGGTGCACCAAATATTAGAAAGAATCTAAAAGTGGTTGTTGCTTTGCCAGGGGCTATGATGCCAGATGGGTTGATGATTTGGCCGGGTGAATTACGTGGAGTAAAAAGCTATGGTATGATTTGTTCTGCACGTGAGCTGCATTTACCAAATGCACCAATGAAACGAGGGATTCTAGAATTAGCTGCTGATGCAGTGGTGGGTTCTAGTTTTACACCTGGTAAATAAAATAAAAAAATTCGGTATCAAAGAGCTATTCCTTTGATACCGAATTTTTTTAGATGTTAGCCAAGCTTTATGATAGCTAGTTGACCAACACAATTTATTAATGAAAGTTTACACGTAATAAGTAGGGGAAGTTTAGCTTACAAGGGAAGTTTGCGGTAAACTTTACACGCTTTTTTAGCCCATGATATTGTCATTTTGAATAGCAGAGCGAATAGCTAATAAATAGCTTTCTTCTTCCATTCGACGTTGATCTTCGTGTGCTTCCAATGTTTCAAGTCGTTGATTGGTTTCGTCTAATTTAGAAAGCACTTGTTTCATCAAAGTAAGTAGATTATCATTTGTATTCATACCATTGCCTCCAATATTCAAAAATTATTTGTTTTGATTTGCACGTTGTAGACGTAAAGCTTGTTCTTTCTTTTCGTAGCTTGGATGATAGAATAATTTATAAACAATCGCACAAGCAATTGGTAATAATCCAGAAACGAAATAAAGCTTAGGGAAGGTTAAGAATTGATGTAATTCACCTAAAATATAAGGTCCTACACCCAATCCTAAGTCTAAACCAATAAAGTATGTTGATAATGCAATGCCAATATGATGGCCATCACAAGTTTTCAAACAAACAGCTTGTCCATTTGACATAAATGTACCGTAACCTAAGCCAACAAAAGCACCAGAAAGTAGTAACAACCAACCGCTATGAGTCACGCTCAAACAAAATAGTCCCAAGGTTAAGAAGAAGTAGCTAGGATACATGACATAGCGTTCACCTTTAGCATCAAAAATTCGACCAGTCATTGGACGAGTGAAGGTAATGACTAATGCATAAACAACAAAGAAAAATGAACTAATTGCAACTAAATTTAATTCCTTAGCATAAGATGATAAGAAGGACAATACACATGAATAGGCAACACCGATAACAAAAGCGATAGAAGAAATAAAGGCCACTTTCTTTTCTAAGAAAGTATTTAGTTTCCATGATTCCAACATTGCACGATGTTCAGCAGTAATTTGAATATTTTTTACTGGGAAAATGAAACATGCGATAGTTGTCAATAAAATTAATACAATTGAAAAGATAATAATAAAGTAAAAGCTAGTTGTGTTTAATAATATCATCCCAATAAATGGTCCGATGGCTGCAGCTAAGCTGGTACTTAGTCCATAATAATTGATGCCTTCACCATGTTTTGAAGATGGAATATAGGCGGTAACAATTGCGTTAGTGGCAGTGGACACTGTACCATAACCAAATCCATTTAAAAAACGAACTAAATAAAGTAGTTGAATGGTTGGAATGTAAAGATAAGCGATGGTTGTTAATAAATAAAATAATGCCCCGTAACGTAAAACAGCCTTACGACCAACTAATTCTAATTTTTTACCGACAAATAATCGAGCTAATAAAGTACCAATAATATAAATGCCAGAAGCTAAACCTGCTTGACCCAAACTAGCGTGTAGTTGGTCTTGAGCAATGACGGCGATAATCACCATCAATAGGTAATAAACCAAATAAACGACGAAATTAATGACGGTAATACTAATAAATCCTTTGTTAAATAATTTTTCTACTGAATTTTCCACGATTTGACTCACATTCTCCTTTTAAATAATTTTCATAAAATAAATCGATTTTTTGGAAATAACTCCCTCTTTCCATGAAAAATTTAGTAGAAAAACAAGTGTATTTGATGGATTGGTTAATGTAAAAAAGATTGTGATAGAAGGTTATAAATAAAAATCAAAGAGAAAAAATACACTTGTTTTTCACTATAAATTCGCTTGTGAGCCTAATATACTCGCAATTTCTAAAAGAAAAATGCTACTTTGTTAATTTTTTTTGATTAAAACAAAGTAAAAATACAAATTTTATATACATTTGTTGTTGTGTTTTGAGTTATAATCAGTTTAATAAAGAATGTAATATTTTCAGAAAATATTTTGAAAATAATCGGTATAGATAAGTGAGGAACACAATTATGGATGATCGGATTTTAGAAAAGTACTTAGCAGCTAGCGACTTTCCAGTGATTGTTAAGGAAAAAAAGAAATATCTAATGTATGAGGGATTGCAAGATCGCTATGTATATATCTTAAAAGATGGAATTATCAAAACTTCTGTCATTTCTAGGGATGGTCGTGAGTTTAATCTCCGCTATATTACTGGCTTAGAAATTGTTTCTTTGTTAAAAGATGAGTATTCACAATTTATCGATGCCCCATTTAATATTCGAGTGGAATCGGAAAAAGCAGAGCTGTATCAAATTGATCGAGTACAATTTTGGAAAGATATCAATCAGAATCATGAATTGCAGCTTTATGTGAAAGATTATTATCGTGTTCGTTTACTATATGCAATGAAAAAATTACAGCAAATGCTGATGAATGGAAAATTTGGAGCTGTTTGCACGCAGCTATACGATTTATATGAAAGCTTTGGCGTAGAAACGAATGAAGGCATTCTGATAGATTTTGTGGTAACCAATGAAGAAATTGCGCATTTTTGTGGAATTGCTTCAGCAAGTAGCGTCAATCGTATGATGCAACAACTTAAAGATTTAGGGGCGATTGAGCTAAAAAATCGCAAAATATTGATTAAGGACTTAGAGATTATTAAAGAAAATATCATTTTTTAGTAGTAAAAAGGAGCTATCCAGAAAATTTATCTGAGCAGCTCCTTTACTATTTGTTAATTTTTTTCGTTAATTGATTGATCAACGGTTAATGCTACAGTTGTTGTCTTTTTATCATTTCCACGATAGTAGGTTACTTTAATAGAATCACCTACAGATTTTTTGTATAAAGCAGCTCTTAACTCTGTACCAGTTTTAACTTCTTGTCCATCAATAGCAGTAATCACATCATATTGTTTTAAGCCGGCTTTTTCTGCTGGTGTTGCGCTATTAACTTGGGCTAAAACAACACCATTGGTTAATGAGGTTGGAACTTTTAGAATTTGTTCTTTTTGTTGATCAGTTAAGGCGTTTAAATCAACTGTTCTAACACCTAAAGCTGGGCGGGTAACCTTACCATTTTTCTCAAGCTGGCTAATAATAGTAGTTACATCATTACTTGGAATAGCAAAGCCCATCCCCTCAACGCTAACACCAGAACTAGAAGTAGAGGTAGAAGCAATCTTACTTGAATTGATACCAATTACTTGACCAGCGATGTTGACTAAAGCACCACCTGAGTTCCCTGGGTTAATCGCCGCATCCGTTTGAATAGCATTGATATTTACCTCTTGTCCTGAGTCGTTTTGGCTAACTACTTGTCGATTTAAAGAAGAAATAATTCCTTCTGTTACCGAATTAGCATATTCTGTTCCAAGTGGTGAACCAATAGCAATTGCGGGTTCGCCGACTTTTAATTGACTTGAATCGCCAAAGGTTGCTACCGTTGTAACATACTTAGATGAAATTTTTACGACAGCCAAATCAGTATATGAATCGGTTCCGACTAGTTCAGCATCGACTTTTTGACCATCAGCTAGTAATACTTGTAGCGCGCTTTGCCCTTCTACCACGTGATTATTGGTTACCACATAGGCGTAGTTTCCTTCTTTTTTGTAGATAACCCCACTACCTTCACTAGCCGTTTCTAAACTATCACTTGATTGGCTAGAATTATCATTTTGCGATGAGCCACCAAATAGACCTTCTAAACCATTTGAATTACTTGATTGACTTTGTAGATTAATAATTGAGACAACTGCTCCTTGAACTTTTTGAACAGCCTCCGTAATATCGCTATTTACATTATATTTTACATTAGAAACCTTTGTTGATGATTGAGCAGTTTGTACCCCAGTAGAGGTTTGATTGCTTCCGCTATTGATGGCATATAAACCGCCAAAAGCAATAGCCCCACCAAGTAAGCCGCTGCATAATCCAATCCCAAATCTTGCTAAAAGGTTATTCGTATTTTTTCTTTTTTTAGACATTTTTTTATCCTCCTAATTGATAGTTATATACTATTTCTCTTACCTGTCAATCTTTTTTGTTGACCTATTCTCAAGTACATCTTTATATTACCGAATACTTATGAAAAATATATGAAGATGTTTAGGTAAAATTTTTGCAAATACATGAATTTATTGCTCAAATTTAAACGATCGTCTCATAATCATGGGTATTCGGTATGAGTCGAGCAGATTTTCGGCAATAAGCCAGCAGTTAAAAAATAGTTTTAAAATGTCGCTATTTTTTCCTGCATTGCTTATTGCTCAAATCTAAACGCTCACCTCATAACCTTGGTTATTCGGTATGAGTCGAGCAGATTTTCGGCAATAAGCCAGCAGTTAAAAAATAGTTTTAAAATGTGCTATTTTTCCCCTGCATTGCTTATCGCTCAAATCTAAACGCTCACCTCATAACCATGGGTAAAAAGTTATCCACATATTTGTGGATGATGGGGATAAAGTAGATAAGAATAGATGTTCTTATAAAAAAGCTGAATAAATTAAGAAGTAGTTCTATATGTCCTGTGGAAAACTATGTGCATAATGTGGATAAGCTTGTGTAAAAACAGGAGAGGATTTATCCACAACTGTGTAAAACATTATATCGCTGCGAATAATCACATTTTTATCAAAAAAATAGTATAATGAAATTGAAAAAATAAAGTGGAGGTTAGCTGTGAATATTAAAATTATTGCTGTGGGTAAATTAAAAGAGAAGTATTTAATCCAGGCGCTTCAGGAATATACCAAGCGTTTAGGGGCCTACGCTAAAGTAGATATTATAGAGGTTCCTGATGAAAAAGCACCAGAAAACTTAAGTGCAGCACAGATGGAGCAAATTAAAGAAAAAGAAGGCGAACGGATATTAGCTAAGATTAAGGAGCAGGAATATGTTTGGGCTTTAGCTATTGAAGGGAAAAACCTCTCCAGTGAAGCATTTGCTAGTCAAATTGAGCAATTAGCCATACAAGGTAAGAGTCAGCTGGTTTTTGTCATTGGCGGATCATTAGGTTTAAGCCCTGCCGTTATGCAGCGGAGTAACGCACAAATTTCATTTGGAAAAATGACTTTTCCTCATCAATTAATGCGCGTGATGTTAGCTGAGCAAATTTATCGTTGTTATCGTATTATTCATCATCAACCTTATCATAAATAGTTGGAAAGAAGGAATTTACATGTCAGAAACGCCACAAAATTATCGAGTAGAAAAGGCCATGCCAGAATTATTTTCAGAACTACGCCAAAGTATTGTCCATCTACCAAAAGTGATTCGTAATGCAAGTGGTATCAGTATTTATGGTAAACGGATCAAGAGTATTATTTATACCATGGATGTGGCCGTGATTGCTAATAATGATGCTGATGCGATTTTAGCAGTCTATCCCTGGACACCGAATACGCGCATTTTATCAGCGATTTCACAAGTAGCGCAGGTGCCAATTTTTGCTGGTATTGGCGGGGGATTGACTTCAGGAAAACGCTCTGCAAGGTTAGGTGCTTTTGCTGAAGAGCATGGAGCCTATGGGGTTGTTTTAAATGGACCGACCGATGTGGAAACAATTCGTGCGGTAAATGAAACCGTCGATATTCCAATTATCTATACGGTAGTTAATGATCAACGTGATTTAGGTCAGCTGATTGAAGCTGGCGTAGATATTTTTAATGTAGCTGGAGGAAAGCAAACGGCTGAACTTGTACGCTGGATTCGTAAGCAATATCCAAGCTTTCCAATTATAGCCTCTGGTGGTCGAACGGATGAACAAATTATGGAAACCATTGAGGCAGGCGCAAATGCCATTACTTATACGGCTTACGGCCAAACCGAGAAATATTTCCAACAAAAAATGGAAGAATATCGCGAAAAAACCAAGGATTGAGGAGATGTGCATGCAAGCTGGTAAGAGAGTACTTCAATTAATGGGAACGATAATTGAATTGTATGTAGCACATCCAGAATATGAACAGTTACTCCATTCAGCTGAGGCAAGCTTGCGAGATTATGCCAAGCGTTTTTCAGCTCACGATAGTCAATCACAGCTGGGACATTTACAGCAGATGGCGGGTAAATCCAGGATTATGCTTGAAAAAGATTTATTTGAGCTTATCAAAATAGGCACGCATTATAGTCAGAAGCAGGACTTATTTTTAAATATTGCTATTGGACCATTGACACGTTTATGGCATATTGGTTTTTCGGATCAAAAACGCCCAACACAAGCAGAAATTGATCGTGTACTGCCGCTGATTGATCCTAAGTCAATTATATTAGATGAAAAAGAGCAAAGTGTTTTTTTAGCTAAGGCGGGAATGGCTTTGGACTTAGGTGCGATTGCTAAAGGGTATTTTGCTGATCTTATTATGCAGAGCTGGCGACAAGCAGGTGTGACAGCAGCTTATATTAATCTTGGAGGAAATGTTTTAGTCTATGGTCCAGCTCTACATACCAAAGATTTTCAATGGCGTGTAGGCATACAAAATCCATTCATGCCAAGGGGAAATACCTTATTAACATTAAAAATCCATAATCAGTCAGTCGTTACTTCTGGAATTTATGAAAGAAATTTTCAGCTAGGAAACAATCACTTTCATCATATTTTTGATAGTCAAACGGGTTATCCGATTGCCAGTGAAATAGCCTCGATTACGGTTATTGCCGAGCAGTCACTAACCTGTGAATTATGGACCACCTTGTTGTTTGGTGCTTCGGCCAAAGAGGCGATTTGCTATCTCAATCAATTACCAGCAGTTGAGGGAATCGTGATTACCAAGGACCACCAGTTATTTCAGACCGCTAATCTAAGTCATTTTATTGCTGAATAATACACACGCATCAGTAGTAGTCGATTGTTAACTACTGATGTTTTTTTTAGCATAAGAAATTTTGAATGAAGTCTGACTCATAGTCAGCTAGTTTCTTATCTTTATGATGGGCAATGAAATAACGCGAAGTTAAAATATCAGCATCAATAAGTAAAAGCTTATAATTTTCACTTTCTTGAAGTGAGGTCAAGACAGAATAAGGCGTAAAGGTTAAACCATAGCCTTTCTTAGCTAAATCGACTGCCGTATAGATATTGTTGGTTTCTAATAAAGGCTTAGGGGTTTGTTTGAATTTGCTAAATAACTGATCAACTTGCCGGCGGATGGCTGAACCACTAGCGGTTAAAACAACAGGTTTACTTAGTAGTAAGGCATAATCGATTGGTTGATTCATCACATGTAAGCTAGTTTCATATAAGCGACTTGGGATCACAGCATAATAAGGCTCAGCGCTTCGTTCGTAGACGGTCAAATTAGGTGCGGCTAATTCAGGATTTTGACCAATATAAAGATCTAATTCATTATTTAAGATTTTTTTCTCGTTTTCTTGCGGAAGAGCCTCATTTAGGATGATTTTTACCTCAGGCTGTTTTTGTTGATACTTAGGTAACAAATTGGGTAAGAAAAATTGCCCCAGACTAGCTAAGATACCAAGATGAATGGTTGGTTGTTTCACTTGATATAAAGCTAAGGTTTTTAGTAGCTGGGCATTTTCTAATTCCAATTTTTCTAAATATTGGTAATAAAGTTTGCCAGCTTCAGTTAATTGTAGGGGATTCGCTTGTCGGTTAATAATCGCTGTTCCTAAATCAAGCTCAATTTTTTTAATCGTTTGTGTCAGATAGGGTTGAGAGATATAAAGCTGCTGAGCGGCTTTGGTAAAATTGCCGTATTTTAACAGGGTATCTAAATAATTCAACATTTCAGGATTCGTTAATTGCATAGCCCAATTCTCCTTTGATAAGTAATTGCTTATAATTAAATAATAAAATAAATATTTCACAAAATAAAGCGTTTTTTCTAAAATAGCTATAGAACGACTCATTGTTAGTTCGATTGTGAAAAGATAAACAATATGGGCTTCAAAATGAAAAAATGGAGGGATACTTATGCATTTTATCGCAATCGTTGGTAGCAATGCTGAGCAATCAACGAATCGTCAGCTGTTAGCGTACATGCAAAGGGAATTTAAGTCACAAGCTGACATTGAGCTATTTGAAATTGCCGGAATTCCTGGCTTTAATGAACCAGAAGATCGTCAAGCGCCAGAGAGCATCATGCTTTTAGCTCAAAAAATTCAGGAGGCAGATGGGGTAATCATCAGTACGCCTGAATATGATCATTCCATTCCAGCAGCGTTAAAGAGTGTATTAGAATGGCTATCTTATAGTGTACAACCACTGATTAACAAGCCGGTCATGATTACTGGTGCTTCTCATGGGATTTTAGGTTCTTCACGAGCACAAGCTCATTTACGTCAAATATTGGATTCACCAGAATTAAAGGCACGAATTATGCCGAGCTCAGAATTTTTATTAGGTCAATCCTTGCAGGCATTTGATGAAAAGGGTGATATCAAAGATGAGCAGACCAAAGCGAAATTAGCGCAATGCTTTGCAGAATTTTTACATTTTACGCAAATGACCAATCAATTACTGATTGAGCACCCAATCCAAACAACGCCACACTTTTCATGGTTAGCTGAGGAGGGAAAAGAATGAAATTTGTAGCTATTGTTGGCACGAATGCCAAAAAATCTTATAACCGTCAATTATTATTGTTTATGCAAGAGCATTTTCGTCCACAAGTCTCAATTGAACTTTTAGAGTTAAATCAAGTTCCACTTTTTAATGAATCAGAAGATCAAACGAATAGTCCAATTATTCAATACTTTAATACCGCGATTACGCAAGCCGATGGTGTGATTATCGCTACGCCTGAGCACAATCATTCTATTCCTTCTGCTTTGAAAAGTATTTTAGAATGGCTATCTTTTAAGATTCATCCCTTAGATGGGAAACCTGTCATGATTGTCGGCGCTTCTTATGATGTGCAAGGGTCCTCACGAGCACAATTACATTTACGGCAGATTTTAGATGCGCCTGGAGTAAATGCGACGGTGATGCCTGGTAATGAATTTTTATTAGGCCGGGCACATGAAGCCTTTGATGAAAATGGTCATTTAAAAGATGAACGAACGATTGATTTTCTAGAAAGCTGCTTTAGAAAGTTTATGCGCTTTACCAAAGTAGCTAATCTCTTAAATGAACCAGAAGAATTAGTTTTAACACCGGGCGAATATGAGGTAAAAACCATTGGGCATAATGGAGATTTGCCAATGAAGGTTGTCTTAAGTGAAGATCGGATTGAACAAATCGATATTGATACGTCTTCTGAAACACAAGGGATTGCTGACATTGTTTTCACCCGTATTCCAGAAGAAATCATTGCAGGACAGACGTTGAATGTTGACTTAATTTCTGGGGCCTCGATTACTAGTAACGGTGTGTTAGATGGAGTAGCCAAAGCGATTAAATTGGCAGGCGGGAATCCAGATATTTTAAGAAAACGAGCGAAGGTACAATACGATACCAGTGATCAGGAATTAACTACTGATGTTGTTATCATTGGTGGTGGGGGTGCCGGCTTAAGTGCAGCTGCTTGTGTATTACAAGCGGGTAAACAGGCAATAGTAGTTGAAAAATATCCAGCAATTGGTGGCAATACGGTGCGAACAGGTGGTCCGATGAATGCGGCTGATCCTACCTGGCAAAATCAATTCGCTGCGTTACCTGGTGAAGCCCATACGCTTAAAGAAGTGTTAGCTATGGATGAAAATAGCATTGATAATGAATATAAGGCTGATTTTAAAGCCCTAAAAGCCCAAATCAATGCTTATCTAAGTGAGCAAGAAAATGGCAAGGATTATTTATTTGATTCTAGTTTGTGGCATCGTATTCAAACTTATTTAGGTGGTAAGCGCACGGATCTTTTGGGGAATACTATTTATGGACAATATGATTTGGTGAAAATTTTAACCGATAAAGCGAGCGAATCAGTCAAATGGTTAGAATCAATTGGTGTTGCCTTTGATAAGCATCAAGTCGATATGCCGGTAGGAGCAATGTGGCGTAGAGGTCATAAACCATTGAAAAGTCAAGGCTTTGCTTATATTCAGGCACTAGAAGCCTTTATCAAAGCACATCAAGGAACCATTTTAACGGATACTAAAGTTGAAGAATTAATGGTAGCAGATGGGAAAGTCGTCGGTTTAATTGCAACAGGACGCTTTGGCCAAAAGGTAACGATTCATGCTCAGGCAGTTATCTTAGCTAGTGGTGGTTTTGGCGCGAATACCCAAATGTTGAAAAAATATAACACTTATTGGAGTAAAATAGAAGATGATATTCAAACCTCGAATTCACCAGCAATTACAGGTGATGGAATTGTTCTTGGTGAAGCGGTGGGGGCTGAGCTAGTCGGAATGGGCTTCACCCAAATGATGCCGGTTTCTGATCCGGATACAGGTGAGCTATTTAGTGGCTTACAAGTGCCGCCAGCGAACTTTGTCATGGTAAATCAACAGGGCAAACGTTTTGTTAATGAATACGCTAGTCGAGATGTTTTAACGCAAGCAGCTATTGATAATGGTTCACTGTTTTATTTAATTGCCGATGATAAAATTAAGGAAACAGCCTACAATACCAGTCAAGCAAAGATTGATCAAGAAGTGAAAGAGGGACGTTTATTTAGAGCCGATACGCTAGAAGCATTAGCTCAACAAATCAAGGTTGATCCTGCCACCTTAAAACAAACCATCGAGCAATATAATCACTGTGTGGCAATTGGTGAGGATAAAGAGTTTGGCAAAAATGTCTTTGATTTACCAGTTAAAGTGGCGCCATTTTATGCAACGCCTAGAAAGCCAGCCGTCCATCATACTATGGGTGGGTTAAAAATTGACACGAAGACCCATGTTATTGATAAAACGGGTCAAGTGATTCCGGGACTTTATGCAGCTGGTGAGGTCGCTGGTGGTATTCACGCAGGTAATCGACTAGGTGGGAATTCTTTAACCGATATTTTTACTTTTGGTCGCATTGCGGGGCAAACAGCAGTCAGTGAATGGCTATAAATAGATGATAAAACGACAGAGTGGATGAAAGGCTCTGTCGTTTTTTGTCAATGCCGATTAACTGCCTGATAAAAAAATACTATCGGTTGAACTAATTGACGGAAAAATATTCTGTGGGTATACTTGGAATACTATATAATACGTGTTTTATATTAAAGAACGATTAAAAATGGGGGAATAAAGAATGTCAATCAATGAATTTGTTGAAAAATATCAACGTGAACGATGTCAGACGAATGCTTTAAAATGGGATGCATTAGCCGAACGCTTTGGTGATGCAGATTTATTACCATTATGGGTAGCTGATATGGAATTTGCTGCGCCAGAAGCAGTCACCGAGGCTTTGACTAAACGGATTGCTCATGGTGTTTTTGGTTATTCAATAGTGGATGACCAATACTTTGATACCTATTTAGGTTGGCAAAAGCGTCATGAAAATACACCATTCAAGCGTGAGTGGTTATCATTTTCTACAGGCGTTGTTCAAGCTTTATATGATTTAGTGGATTGCTTTACTAAAGAAGGTGAGGCAGTAATGATTCAACGCCCCGTTTATTATCCATTTAGTAATGCAATCAAGGATAAAAATCGTCAGCTAGTCAATAGTCCTTTAGTTAATGTTGATGGACACTATCACATGGATTTAGCTGATTTTGAAGCCAAAATTGTTGAAAATCAAGTGAAGTTATTTATTCTTTGTTCACCACATAACCCAGTTGGTCGTGTTTGGACTGAAAAAGAATTGGCTGATGTTTTAGCGATTTGCCAAAAACATCAAGTCTTGGTTATTGCCGATGAAATTCATAGCGATTTTATTATGCCAGGTTATCAGTTTACTTCAGCAATTTCAGTGGCCAATGGCGCTTATTTAGACCAATTAATTGTTTTAAATGCACCTTCGAAAACGTTCAATTTAGCCAGCTTGTTAAATTCGCATATTTGGATTCCAAATGAAGCGTTACGCAAGCAATATCGTACTTGGGCTAGCAAAAATCGCCAAACTGAAAGTAGTATGCTAGGACAAGTGGCTGCTAAGGCGGCCTACGCAAATGGCGATGCTTGGTTAGCCTCACTGATTGAAGTCATTGAAGCTAATTATCAAACCATTCGTACGCGCTTGGCACAGGAAGCTCCACAAGTCAAAGTTGGTCAGCTAGAAGGAACGTATCTTTTATGGCTTGATTTACGCCAAGCAATCGATGAAAATCAGGTGAAAACAGTTATTCAGGATAAAGCCAAATTAGCTGTTGATTTTGGTAGCTGGTTTGATCAAGATTCTAAAGGTTTTATTCGATTAAATCTTGCAACTACACCAGCGATCATCCACCAGGCAATTGATCAATTGGTTGCAAGTCTTTAAAATAAATAGCATGTGATTGAGCTGATACTCGGTAAATAAGCCAAGTTGCTGAAAAAATCTTAAAATATGGAGGATTTTTCCATCCACTTGGAACTTATTTACTCGTATCAA
>NZ_KE136349.1:72445-265244 GCF_000406925.1 Enterococcus columbae DSM 7374 = ATCC 51263 | reverse complement strand
GGTTTTCGGCAATAAGCTTGCAGTCGAAAAAGTGTTAAAATATATGCACTTTTGTCGCCTGCTGCGACTTATTGCTCAAACCTAACCGCTTGTCTCATAGCCTCTAAATAAACGGCATCAATTGAGCTGCTATTCGGTAAATAAGCAACTATCCCCAAAAAGTGTTAAAAATTGCGCACTTTTTGGGTCTAGTTCGACTTATTTACTCATAGCAAATCGCTCGCTTGATAGCCTCTGAAAACGGCATGAGCCAGCTAGTCACTCGACAAATAAGTCAAAGTGCTGTAAAAGTCTTAAAAGTAACGAACTTTTCCATCCCTTTGAAGCTTATTTACTCGTGCCTGAGCGAGCTGTCTCATAGCCTCTAATAAAAGGAGTGGTTGGTTATGACAGAAGAGTTATCTACTTATTTAGCGCAGTTAGGGAATCGTATGGATAAACAGACAGGGGCGATTAGTGCACCGATTCATTTGTCGACGACGTATTCACATCCAGAGTTTGGTAAGAGTACAGGTTTTGATTATACGCGAACAAAAAATCCGACTCGGACGATTTTAGAAGAGGGTTTGGCTAAATTAGAAGAAGGAGCACAAGCAATCGTAACGAGTTCAGGGATGAGTGCGATTCAATTGGTTTTTCAGCTGTTTCCTGCAGGGAGTCAGTTTTTGGTTTCTAGAGATTTGTATGGTGGTAGCTATCGTTATTTTAAAGAGCTAGAAGCTCAAAAGATTGCGGTGTTCCATTATTTTGAAACGGTAGAGGATTTAAAGCAACAGTTATCTACAGAGATTGCGGCCATCTTTTTGGAAACGCCGACGAATCCTTTGATGAATGAAATAGCTATTGAGCAGGTCGCTTCCTTGGCTAAACAATATCAAGCTTTGACGATTGTGGATAATACCTTTTTAACTCCACTTAGACAAAAGCCGCTGACATTAGGTGCGGATATCGTTGTGCATTCAGCGACCAAATTTTTAGCCGGACATAATGATATTTTAGCTGGAGTGGTTGTTGCCAAAGACGCCGAATTAGGCAATCGTTTAGCTTGGTTAGCGAATACTACTGGCCCAACCTTGGCTAGCTTTGATTGTTGGTTGTTTATTCGTAGCTTGAAGACTTTTCCACTACGCTTTGAGCGTCAAGAGCAAAATGCTCAAGCAATTGTTCAGGCTTTGCAGAATCATCCAGCTGTGAAAGAGATTTTTTATGCTGACAAGGGTGCGATGATTAGCTTTAAGGTGGTTGATCAAACGAAAATTGGTGAATTTTTAGAAAAATTAGCGATTTTTACCTATGCCGAAAGTCTTGGAGGGGTAGAAAGTTTAATTACTTATCCTACAACCCAAACGCATGCGGATATTCCAAAAGAAGAAAGAGAGGCTTATGGTTTAACTCCTGATTTACTACGTTTGTCAATCGGCATTGAGTCGGCCACTGATTTGATTAATGATTTAAAACAAGCATTAGCTATTTTTGCGTAAATACAGTACAATAAGGACGAAAAGATGAGGGCATATAGTCTATCATCTTTTTGCCATGTAGATTAGAGATAGAGAGTGTTTTTCGTGAATAATGAGACTATTCAACATCAATTGAATCATCGTTCGATTCGCGCGTTTAAAGCGCAAAGCTTAAGTCCAGAAGATCGCAATACGTTGTTAGAAGTGGCTAGACAGACTTCTACAAGTAATTTTTTTCAACAATTTTCGATTTTACATATTACCGATGAGACAAAACGGCAAGCTATTCGAGAAATAAGTAATCAGCCGTATGTTGGCGCAAATGGCGATTTATTTATTTTTGTAGCTGATTTATATCGTAATCAACAAATTCGTCAACAAAAAGGCTTAGATGATGGTCGATTACATACTACGGAGGTCTTTTTCCAAGCGATGCAAGACGCAACTTTGGCGATTCAAAATATGTTGGTTGCCGCTGAGAGTATGGGCTTAGGAGCCGTTTTGTTAGGTAGTATCAATAATCAGCCGAAGCGTTTGGTTCAAATTTTAGAGTTACCGAAGATGACTTTCCCAGTTTTAGGTATCCAAATCGGTGTGCCTGATCAAGCGCCACAATTGAAGCCACGCTTGCCGCTAGATCAGCTTGTTTTTGAAAATGGCTATCCCCATGAATTTTCAATTGAGCAATTGGCTGATTATGATGAAGTGGTACAAACTTATTATGATTTGCGCAATGCCAATCAACGAATTGATTCATTTACGAATCAAATTGCCGGTGCGAAATTAGCAGATGGCCTTCTTCAACGTGATGAAATTTTAGAGGTTTTACATGCACAAGGCCTATGCTGGCGTTAAAAAAATAGTCAAGAATTAGCTAGTCTAATTCCTGACTATTTTTTTTAATTTTGACGTTGTAAGAGACTACTAGTTAACTGGTAAAGCAGCTCTTTGGTTTGTTTAGGCGTTGAAGGGAGCTTATCTATTGCCCTTAAAGCTTTATTCGTATAGCTTTCAGCTAGCGCATTGGCTTTTTCGATGCCCTTTGATTGATGCACAATTGTCCAAACCATTTGAGCATCTTCCATAGTCATCTGGTCTTTTTTTAGTAGATAAGGAGCTAACTTAGCTTTGTTTTCTTGTAAAGCGTACAGTAGTGGTAGCGAATAAACCCCTTGGCGCACGTCTTCTAATACCGGTTTACCGATTTGGCTGCTAGATTTGGTGTAATCTAATAAATCGTCGATAATTTGGAAGGCCATGCCAATATTTAAGCCAATTTCACCACATTTTTTACTAAATTTTTCGCTACAGCCACTTTCCATTGCGCCAATCGCACAGCTTAAAGCGAATAATTCAGCGGTTTTACCGGAAATATTACTCAAATATTCATCGATACTGCCATCGATACGGTAGCGGCTATTCATTTGCCCTAATTCACCATCTAAAATTTTTTCGATATTTCGGGAATTGATTCGCAGGCTATTTAAGGTTTGGGTATAGTCGGCTAATAATTTAAAACAGCTAATTAATAGATAATCACCTGCATAAACCGCAGTCGTATTATCAAATTTGGCGTTGATAGTTGGTAAATTTCTGCGTAATTCAGCTTTATCAACAACATCATCATGAATCAAGGTTGCTGTATGTAGCATTTCAATAGCGGCTGCTAAGCTAGCTGCCTTCTGTTGGTCTTGATTTGGACCAAATTGAAAGAAAAGGAGCTGGTAAGCTGGGCGCAATAGTTTACCACCAGAGTGAATCATCTCTAAGATTGCCTGTTCGACCGCTTTATTTTTTAATTTGACTGATTTTTCCATTAACTGAATAGTCATTTCTAATTCAGGAACTAAGCTTGGATATTCTTGCCATATTGGATGTAGTTTCATGATTAAAAACTCCCTTCGTTAATTATCTTTTGCGTTATTGTGCATGAAGTGACTTGGCCCATTGCTGATTAGTTCGTTGATCATGTTCAATTTGAAATTTTTGTAAGGTTTTAACATGTAAAAATAAATAATTCGCAGTAATCCCAATCGCAATTCCGGATAAAATGCCTAAAAAAGAAAGTACCGGCAGATAAAGCATGACTGTCCAAGATTGAGCGATGATAGAAGCGACCACCAATTGGCCAACATTATGCATAAAGCCTCCAGTTGCACTGATACCGATAATGCTTACTCTTTTTGGTCCTAAAGCCTTAACAAGGAGCATGCCAAGATAGCTTAATACCGCACCACTAAAGCTATAAAGAAAGGTCGACACCGTACCGCCCAGAAGCGTCGTCAAAGCTAAACGCAAGGCGATTAAGGTGGTGGTTTCTTTTTTATTTAAGGTAAAAATAGCAATAATGGTAATTAAGTTGGCTAGTCCTAATTTCGCTCCAGGTGCAAAGCCAAAAGGATAGGGAATCATATTTTCAATTAAGCCAATTACTACGGCTTGGGCAACCAATAAGGAAATATAAACCATTGTACGTAATTTTAAAGACATAAATAAAAGTGTAGCTAATAAATTACGCTACCTGTTTCACTCCCATCTGAGGCTTTGATTTCAATCACTAATTTATGTGGTAGACAAACAATTGTTTCGCCAGGTTTTCTAATCCAGCCACGTTGGACACAAATTTGGTCTAGGCAGCTAGCTGCTTTAATCCGGATTTGCTGATGATCAATTTCAATCAGATTATAATCACCATCTGGATCGGTATATTTGTAAGTATAGCGCTTTTGGTTGGTACTTAAGGGAAAGCTTTTTAATTCCTTTCCATCGACTTTTAACACGGCTGTATAGCTTACTGTCGGTTGGCTAGCTTGTTGGATGCTAAAGAGAACCAAAGGAGCAAAAGAAGCTAAAATTAAGCTAAATAAGATAAAAAAATCCCAGGGTTTCATTCGACTTTTATTTATAAAAGTTTTTAATTTCATCATTTCCTCAGCACCTACATATCAAATTTTTCCTTTGTTTACCAACAGTTGACTAAAACTTTTTCCTTCCATTGACAAATCTATTATCGCTAATATAGAAAGACTTGTAAATAGAAGGAAAACTGGAACCCATTGTCCCAGCTTTCCTAAGAATTGTTTAATTACTTGGTCCCATATCTCGACTTGACATCGCCGTACCACCAACGCCCTAGTGTCCGTTGAATCCATGGCACTACCCAGTGGTCTAAACCAAAGGCACGACCTGAACCGTTCATCAAGGCAAAGGCTACTGGAATGAACCAGATATTTACCCAGAAGAACATACCTGATAGACAGAAGGTAACAACTAAAGCAATCGTAGTTGCACTAGCTAACCAAGTGAATAAACCAACGATTAAAGCTAAAGCAATACAAATTTCAAATACAGTCATGAATTTTTGGAAGAACAAAGCAATTTCTTTATTTGGCATCATGACTTTCATAATGCTTTCGAACCATTTTGGCATGTGGTCTAAGACTTGCATTGGTTGCTCGCCGTAAGCATAGCTAAAGCCAAAGTGTGCTTGTTGGGCAGCTTGACTAGCAGCTTCACCAGCGCCACTTGCTGCAGCACCACTCGCCGCACTTGTTGCTTCGCTAGCGCCACCTGCTGCAGATGCACCAGTTGTAGCGGCTTGTTCTTGTAACCAAGGGAATGGGAAGACAACATGATCAGTAAACCATGAACCTTGACCAAACCAAGTGCTTGGTTTTAGCCATTGACCATCACCAACAACTTTTTTACTTGATTCGATTAACCACATTAAACCGTAGAAAATACGTAATGGCACACTCCATAAAACATTACCATAACGTGAAGAGTGACCACGCATGATGTTTCTTTCATCCTTGATGTGGAAGAACTCATGCATGATGTATTGGAACATATAATAACCTGAACGAATATCAAAGAAATATTTCAAGTTAACGACATGCTTCATAAACATAGCGAAGAAGCCAGATAATTTAATCTTATCAAAAAGATTAGCTACCCCATAACGTGAACCGATAGAAACCATGAAGCCTTGATAATTGCTCTTAAATGGATGTTTTTCGCCACCCTTGATAGAAGCAATCACATTTTCAGCTGCACAGTGCGCAGTTTGCTCAGCCGCTTGAACAATTTGTGGCGTTGGTTTGCCCGGTGTTTCCTCATAGTAAACCAAGTCACCGATTATGTAGATATTTTTGTCTTCATAACCTTTAGCTTGCATGTATTCATTAGCAACTAAACGGTTTGCACGTGCTTTTTCGATACCAAAGTCAGCAGCATCAGATGTTGCTTTAACCCCTGCAGTCCAAATAAGCGTATGTGTTGGAATTTGGCTACCATCTTTTAAGACGATATGATCTTTTGCTACTTCAACGATTGGTGAGTTAGTTAAAATTTCAACGCCATGTTTCTTCATGTAACGTTCAGCTTTAGCTGCACCACCACGATCAAGCATGTTTAAGATAGTAGGCATTGCTTCAACCACTTTTAAGGTGAAATCTTCTTTTTTCAACTTAAAGTCTTTGGCTAAGCGTGCACGCCAATCCATTAATTCGCCGACCATTTCAATACCAGTAAATCCAGAACCACAGACAACAAAAGTTAGCATTGCTTTACGTTTTTCAGCATCTGGTTCAATCGCCGCTTTTTCAACGATTGCTTCGATATGCTTACGAATACGTAAGGCATCTTCAAATGACCATAAAGTAAAGCCGTTTTCTTTAACCCCTGGTGTACCAAAATCATTTGGTTCACCACCCATTCCAATAATTAGATGATCAAATGGATATTCACCTAATTTAGTTTTTACAACCTTATTCTCTTTGTCAATAGCTACGACTGTGTCAGTAACTATGTCAACGTTTTTGTTGCGGCAGAATAAACGTTGTAAATCGTATTGAATTGCTGTAGGTTCAACACGTCCGCCAGCTACCTCATGTAATTCAGTCATCATAGTATGATATGAATGACGATCAATTAAGGTAATTTGGGTGTCAGTACCTTTTAGCTTTTTAGACAAAAGCTTGGTTGCAGCGACACCAGAATAGCCAGCACCTATAACAAGTACTTTTTCTTTTGCCATAAGTCAAATCGCTCCTCAAATAAATAGTATAAATTGATCATTGCATAATCTAATTCATTATATAATGGAATTTGTACTTTGTCTAACAACTGAACTGAAATTTCACAGATTATAGTAAACTGATGAGAATTCTGTGAAATTATTCAATAATTCCACTAATATTATGGAAATACAGTTGACAAAATGCTTAGATGTTATAAAATGAACATGTAACACAAGCGTTTTCATATATATGCTTGTGAAAAAAGTAGTAAAGGGGAACTTTGCAATGAAAATGAAAAAAATTTTAACAGGGTTCACAACGCTAGCATTAGCAACTGTATTGTTAGCTGCTTGTGGAAGTAACGATAAGAAGGAGACAAAAGAATCTTCTGCTGCTTCATCTAAAGTTGAAGAATCAAGTTCTGAAGCAAAAGCACCTAAAAAAGTAGCAGGCGCTGACCTTCAAGATGGTACATACAAATTAGAAGAAAAAAATTATGAACATGGCTATCGTACAGTATTTACTATCGAAGTAAAAGATGGCAAAATTGTTAAATCTAACTACGATAACGTAAATGAAAAAGGCGAATCTAAAACCAAAGACGCTGACTACAACAAAAACATGAAAGCAAAATCTGGTACTGATCCAGAAACTTACACACCAAAACTAAATGAAGAATTAGTTTCAGGTCAAAATGCAAATGTTGCTGTTGTAACTGGTGCAACTCATTCTTCTGACTCATTTAAAAACTATGCACAACAATTAATCCAAGCTGCACAAGCTGGTAAAACAGATACAATTGAAATTGATAACGGTGCTACACTTAAAGATGGTACCTACTCATTAGAAGAAAAGAACTATGCACATGGTTATCGTGTAACTTTCTCAATCGTAGTAAAAGATGGCAAAGTGACAGAATCTAAATATGATTATGTCAATAAAGATGGTCAATCTAAACAAAATGATGAAGAATACAACAAAAATATGAAAGCTAAATCAGGTACCGATCCTAAGACTTACATCCCTCAATTGAATGAAGCTTTAGTGAAAGCGATGAGTGGTGAAGAACCATCAGTTGGTAATGTAGAAGTTATTACAGGTGCAACTCACAGCTCTGATAGCTTCAAGATTTATGCAGCTCAATTAATCAATGCTGCTCAAAAAGGTGACACTGCTAAAATTGAAGTAGACAACATCGTAACTGAGTAAGCTAGCTTATTGATGAGTTTAATGAATCAAGCTTAATCTTAACTTAAATTTTCTAGGCGAATAAATCGAGATAACTATTTATTTCGGTTTTTTCGCCTTATTTATTCTATTTGTATTTATTTATGTGGAAAATTTTGCTATTTTAAACTAAGAAAAAATCAAACTAGATTCTTGGAGGGAAGTAATGAAAAAATTCATGACGTTAATTTTAACAATTTCTAGCTTATTGGTGTTAGCTGGTTGTCAATCTACTGCTAAGAGTGTAAAAATTAACGAAAGTCCATATTCGGATAATCAGTTTTTATTAGGTACCTATGTCAATATTCGAATATATGATGATGGTAAATCTGATGTATTACAGCCGGCTTTTGCTAAGGTGAAAGAGCTGGGTGATAAAATCACAGTCAACCAAGAAGGCTCAGAGGTTGATGAAGTGAATGCAAATGCCGGCGTTAAACCAGTGAAGGTGAGTAAAGATGTCTATCGTTTAGCTAAAAAGGCTTATCAAATTAGCCAAGAATCCAATGGTGGCTTTGATATGGCAATTGGCCCAATTACGCAGTTATGGCATATTGGTTTTCCAGATGCTAGGAAGCCTAGTCAGGCTGAAATTGATGCTGCATTAAAATTGGTCGATTATAAAAAGGTGAAGCTTGATGATAAGGAGCAGACCATCTACCTAGAAGAAAAAGGGATGGCTTTAGATTTTGGGGCAATTGCTAAGGGCTTTATTGCCGATGAAGTGGTCAAGGTGTTAAAAAAACATAAGGTTACAACAGCTATTGTTGATTTAGGGGGAAATGTGTATGTTTTAGGTCATAGTCCACGTGGCAAAAATACGCCTTGGACTGTGGGCATTCAAGATCCAAATCAAGCTAGAAATGTAACAGTTGGCTCAGTACCAGCTACCAATCAAACACTAGTGACTTCGGGGATTTATGAGCGCTTTTTAGAAGTAGATGGCGTGAAATATCATCATCTATTTAATCCAAAGACGGGCTATCCATTTGATAATGATATCGCGGGCGTTACCATTATTACTAATTATTCAATCGATGGTGATGGGTTATCAACCGCTGTTTTTTCAATGGGAGTCAAAGACGGATTGGCCTTTGTGAATCAACAAAAAAATGTCGAAGCCATCTTTGTAACCAAAGAGGATAAAATCTATTTAAGTAAAGGCATCCATGATTTTGATTTAAATCCAGATTCAGGCTATCAGATGGGGAAAAAATCTGAGTTAAAATAATGAACAGAAAGTAGGAGCATGATGACAATTAAAACCTTTTTAGACTTAGTAGAAATTCGGACGAAATTAGCGAGTTTTTTCCCTTTTTTAATCGGTGTTTTATTTAGCTTGAGTTATTTTCATCATGTGAATTGGGGATATACGTTTATTTTTTTCATCGGCATGCTAGCCTTTGATATGGCTACCACGACGATTAATAATTATATGGATTTTGTCAAGGCTAAATCGAATCAATATAAGTATCACGAAAACATTGTTGGTCGTGCCCAGATTGCAGAAGGTTTAGTCCAGAAGATTATTTTTACTTTGATCGGTATCGCCTTTGTTGTAGGGTGCTTTTTATCATATCAAACCGGTTGGCTATTATTGGTGATGGGGTGTGTCTGCTGTTTCATTGGTGTATTTTATACTTTTGGGCCAGTACCTCTTTCACGAATGCCTTTAGGCGAGTTGTTTAGTGGGGTGACCATGGGCTTAGGTATTTTTGCAATGGTTATTTATATCAATATTTTCCAACAAAAAGTTTTGTATCTAACGATTGATTGGTCCAAAGGTTTATTTATTTTAAATGGCAATATTTGGGCAGTCGTAGCGGTTATTTGGGCTTCATTGCCGATGATTTTTACCATTGCCAATATTATGCTAGCTAATAATTTATGTGATTTAGATCAAGATATTGACAATCATCGCTACACCTTGCCGTATTATATTGGCCGAAAAAACGGTTTGCTGCTTTTTCGGTTTTTAATGTTAGCTTGCTATTTAGTGATTTTGATTGGTTGGCTATTTAAAATTTATCATTGGAGTATTTTATTGGTGTTATTTACCTTTCCTTTGATTCGTAAAAATTTACGGATCTTTCACAAAAAGCAGGTTAAACGTGAAACCTTTGGCCTATCAATAAAAAATTTAATTATCTTTAATTCAGCCTATGCATTAGCACTCTTCATCGGCTGGCTGCTTTAATTATTTAAAGAAGTTGACTTTTTCTTAATTTTAGGATAAGTCAACTTTTTTTATTTTGTTAGTTGACAGTAGCAAGAAACTATGTTAAATTTTTAAATCGTAAACATTACGGTTTAAAGGAGAGCGAAGATGAAGAAAAAATTATTGTTATTGAGTGTGGCAGCCTTAAGTTTAATCGTGGCTGGTTGTCAATCGCAACAAAACCAAGCAAAAAGTGAGAAACCGACTATTATTACAACGATTTATCCTATCTATGAATTCACCAAAGAGATTGTTGGTGACAAGGCTCAAGTCGAATTAATGATTCCAGCTGGAACGGAACCACATGATTTTGAACCATCAGCAAAAGATGTTGCCAAAATTCAATCTGCAGATAGCCTAGTTTATGATGATCCCAATATGGAAACCTGGGTACCTAAAACAGAAAAAAGCTTAAAAAATAGCAAGGTACAATTTGTTCAATCGACAAAGGAAATGGTCTTATTGCCTGGTGGAGAAGAAGAACATGATCATGAGCATGCGGATGACGGACATCATCATGAATTTGATCCTCATGTGTGGTTAGCCCCTTCTTTAGCAATGCAACAAGTCAAAAGCATTAATAAACAATTAAGCCAACAATATCCTAAATATAAAGCAACTTTTGAAAAAAATACGCAAAAATATTTGGCAAAATTAGCCAAATTAGATCAAGCCTACCAAACAAAGCTTAGCCAATTACCGCAAAAATATTTTGTGACTCAGCACAGTGCGTTTAACTATTTAGCCGTCGAATATGGTCTTAAACAAGTACCGATTGCGGGATTGAGTCCAGAAGAAGAACCGAGTCCAAGTAAAATTGCTGAATTGAAAGAGTTAGTTAAAGAACTGTCTATTCAAACGGTATTTTTTGAAGAGAATGCACAAGATAAGATTGCACGTACTTTAGCAGATGAGGCCAAGGTGGATTTAGCCGTGTTAAATCCTTTAGAAGGTTTGACTAAAGAACAAATCAAAGATGGTAAAAATTATCTAAGTGTCATGCAGGACAATCTAGCTGCTTTAGTAAAAGCGGGCAGTGTTACGCCAACAAATCAAAAAGCACTAACTGTTGAAAAAGAAAAGACTGTTTATAATGGCTATTTTTCAGATGATCAAGTGAAAGATCGTAGCTTAAAGGATTGGCAAGGTAGCTGGCAATCAGTCTATCCATTATTGCAAAAGGGCAAGTTAGATCAAGTCTTTCATTATAAAGCCAAATTAAATCCGAAAATGACGGAAGAAGAATATAAAAATTATTATGAGATTGGTTATAAAACTGATGTGAAGCAAATTGATATTAAAGGCGATACGTTTACCTTTTACTTTGATAATGGCACAAAGGCTAGTGCTAGCTACCGTTATGTCGGCTCTAAGATTTTAAACTATGCAGCAGGGAATCGAGGAGTCCGCTTTATGTTTGAGTCAACCGATCTTAATAGCTCAGCTTTTAAATATTTACAATTCAGCGACCATGCGATAGCGCCACAAAAAGCAGGACATTTCCATATTTATTTTGGCAATTCTTCTCAAGAGGATTTATTAAATGAATTAGAAAATTGGCCAACCTATTATCCAACCAAGCTTTCTAGTCACGAAATTGCTCAGGAAATGATGGCGCATTAAAAGGCATAGACAAAAGTGATGGCTTAAGGTAGAATAATTAAAAATTTTACTTTGGGGTGATGCTAGATGCGACCAATGATTGGCCTAGTTCCATTATATGATGAAAAATTAAACAGCTATTGGATGTTACCAGAATATATGCAGGCGATTGAAGAAGCTGGAGGTCTGCCGGTGATGCTTCCGTTAACTAGCCAGAAAACAACGATTACCCAATTAGCCCAAAGACTGGATGGGCTATTGTTAACTGGTGGTCATGATATCGAACCTGCACGTTATCAGCAAGCAAAACTAGCGCAATGTCAAACGACTTGTCCATTAAGAGATGAGATGGAGCAATTACTTTTAGATATCTTCTATCAAGAAAATCGACCAATCTTGGGAATCTGTCGAGGGTTACAGTTTTTAAATGTTTATTTAGGCGGTAGCTTATATCAGGATTTGCCTAGCCAAATTTCATCGTCAATTAAACATAGCATGCAACCACCTTTTGATGCTGTAGCGCACGAGGTCCAGCTAGTTGAGGATAGTCCTTTGGCAAGATTGTTTCAACAAGAAAAATTAGGGGTCAATAGCCGACACCATCAAGCGATTGATCAGCTAGCTAGTGATTTACAAGCGATGGCTTATAGTCCAGATGGTCTAATCGAGGCTGCCTATGCCCCTAAGAAAAAATACGTCTTAGCAGTCCAATGGCATCCAGAGCATATGAAAGATGCTAAAAGTAGCCAACAGTTATTTAAACAATTTATCCAAGCCAGCTCTCAAGAAAAATAAAGGGATATCTAGCAGGTTGATCAACTACGAGAAAATAAGCTTCGGTTGAGCAAAAAATCCCTATCTTTAAAGATTTTCTGACAAACCGACTTATTTTATGAGTAGTTAGCTGCTAGATACTGACTGCACAAGGGATATCTAGCAGGTTGATCAGCCACGAGCAAATAAGCAGTCGTCTGGGAAAATTGTAAACAAGAACAAATTTTTTTCAGACGACCTTATTTGACGAATGGCTACCTGCTAGATACTAACTGCGATAGCATTTTTCTATCAAAGCGAAATCTAGATTGACAGTTTAAAGAAATGTGCTATGATTTAACCAAATTCTCATTTTATTTTCATGATGAAATTAGCGGAAATTGGAGGAATGAAGATGGTTAAAAGATTTGAGACATTACAGTTACATGGTGGTCAAACGGTTGATAAAGAAACCGGTAGTCGTGCCGTACCAATTTATCAAACGACTTCATATGTTTTTGAAAATGCTGAACAGGCAGCCGCTCGCTTTGCTTTACAAGAAGGAGGCAATATCTATACGCGGATTACCAATCCGACAACAGCTGTTTTAGAAGAACGTTTAGCTCTACTAGAAGGTGGTGTCGGTGCTTTAGCGACGGCTTCGGGCTCATCTGCTATAGCCTATGCGATTCAAAATATCGCAAGCAGTGGGGATCATGTAGTGGCGGCCAGCACTTTATATGGTGGAACTTATAATTTACTAGCGAATACTTTACCAGAATTTGGCATTCAAACGACCTTTGTCAATGCCGAAAACTTAGCTGAACTTAAAGCGGCCATTCAAGATAATACAAAGGCCGTGTTTGTTGAATCTTTAGGCAATCCAGACATCAATATTGTTGATCTAGCTGAAATTGCCAAAATTGCCCATGAGGCAGGCATTCCGGTGATTGTTGATAACACTTTTGCCACACCTTATTTATTTAGACCGTTTGAACATGGAGCAGATATTGTTGTTTATTCAACGACTAAATACTTAGGCGGTCATGGTGTCTCTTTAGGTGGTGCGATTGTTGATTCGGGTAATTTTGATTGGACGAATGGTAAATTTGCTAAATTAGTTGAGCCAGATCCTAGCTATCATGGAGTGTCATGGGTACAAGCAGCAGGAAAGGCGGCCTATATTACGCGTGCAAGAACCATTCTTTTACGTGATCTTGGCGCAGCGATTTCACCATTTAATGCATGGACCTTGCTTTTGGGGATTGAGACGTTATCTTTACGGATGGAACGTCACGTTGAAAATGCACAAAAGGTAGCTGAATACTTGGCGAACCATGAAAAAGTAGCATGGGTGCATTATCCTACCTTAAAGGATAGTCCTTATTATGATTTAGCCCAAAAATATTTTCCAAAAGGGGTTAGCTCGGTCTTTTCATTTGGCTTAAAGGCAGGAGCGCAAGCCAGTCAAAAATTATGTGGCTCTACGGAAATTTTCTCCTTGCTAGCTAATGTGGGCGATGCTAAATCATTAATCATCCATCCAGCATCAACGACTCATTCACAGTTAAATGAAGAAGAGCTAATTGCTGCAGGTATTCGCCCAGAAACGATTCGTATTTCAGTGGGAATTGAAAATGTGGATGATTTAATTGAAGATTTAGCGCAAGCTTTAGAGCAAATTTAAGTATATTTTTTAAGTATATTTATAGTAGAAAAAGACAGGTAGGTGTTGTTAAAGCAGGTACCTGTCTTTTTTAAATAAAAAAAAGAGAGCATACTGTGAAATGGGGGGAACAGTATGCTCTCTCTTTTATTTTAAACACGATAGGTAAATATCATGTTTTTACAATTTCATTCTAACATTCCTGCTGGATAGCTGGCTAGTTAAATATCGAAATAATTAATCTCTTCACGCAAAGTACTTGCAACATTTTGTAAACTTGCCACACTATTGGTGAATTCTTCCATAGTTGCCAAAACTTCTTCAGCATTGGCGGATACTTCTTGGGTACCTGCTGCATTTTCTTGAGTGGAAGCTGAGATTGTTTCGAGATTTTCTAGAACCACTTTTTGAATGCGAACTAAAATGTTAGAAGCCTGTTCAATTTGGTCGATATGGTGAACCAATTGTTGATTGCTATTAAAGACTTCTTGAGAAGAAGCAATTGCTTGATCAATTAATTGGGTCTGACTTTCGCCACCTTGAACAGATTGAATCGTTTTTTCAACCATATCATTTGATTGCATTTGAATTTGTTGAATAATTGTTTCAATTTCTTTAGTTGATTCTTTACTTTGTTCAGCTAGCTTACGAACTTCGGTAGCCACAACAGCAAAGCCTTTACCAGATTCCCCTGCTCTAGCTGCCTCGATAGAAGCATTTAAGGCTAACAGATTGGTTTGATAAGAAATTTCATTAATTACCTGGATAATCGAGGTAATTTCTTGGATACTTTGATCCATTTTTTCCATACTATTAACCAATTCTTGCATTTGTTGCATTTCATTTTGCCAACTTAGTTGAACATGATTCATTATCTCCATACTTTGCTCATTTACACGGGTTGTTTCGGTAGATTGATGACTCATGGTCTCAACACTTTCGGTTAATGAGCGGACAATATCAGATAATTGATTCATTTGGCTAACACTATTTTCAGTATCTTGAGCCTGTGAGCCAGTCACTTGAGCAATACCGGTAATCGTGTCAGCTACTTCTTCAGTTGCTTGGGTTGATTGTTTGGACAATTCAACTAAGGCATCTGATTGACCAGCAACTTCATTCGCTTGATCTTTAACTTGATGTAGTAAATGTCCTACTGAATCCACCATTTGGTCATATTTATAGGCTAGCACCTGAAATTCATTTCCTTTTTCGTTCGCTTGCATAAATTTAGCTGAACGTCTATTGAAGAATCCCTTATCTTTAAAGACCGTTTCAATTTTCTTTAATTTTCCTTTAGCAAAGCGATCGAAGGCATCATCAAAGTAATTAATGATACTAATTAGATAGCCAATAATCATACTAGAATATGAAATAACCACCGCTAATACAATCACTGCTAATAGTAAGGCAAATAGTAGCTGTTCATTTCGTTCTTGCTTAATGGTTTGAGGACTTGTTGTAGCCACCACAAAGGTATTGGCCTCTCGATTACCTGCTTCATAAAAGGCGGTATCAATTGATTTACTCTTTACTTTAATGGTTTCTTGATTTTTACCGTTTTGGACAATATTTTTAAAGAGTTCTTTTTCTTTATAAGGCTTGCCCACATTTGCTTTTTTAGAATCAGCAATAACAATCCCATTATTCGCAACGACAGAAAGTTCGCCACTATTGTTTGCACTTAGCGCATTAACGATGTTTTGCACATCATGATAGGAAACATCAACACACAGGACTAACCAGTTGCCTTGAGCATCCTTGGTCGCCAATGAGGCGGTGGTGAGATATTCTTTTGTGCCTGCATCTTGATAGGGTTCTGACCAAACAATGGTATCTGCTTTAGCGATAGCTGCGTTATACCAAGGCCGGGTTTCAGCTTGGAATCCATCTGGTACAGGCGTAGTAGTCACATAGCGTTGCGTAGCTTGCTGGTAAAAACCTAGCGTTAAAATACTATTATTCCCAGTGGTTACTTCGTTAAAATTCCGTAGTAGATTTTCTGTGGACTCGTCAGGATTTTCTTTCACAGATTGCATAATCGCATTTAAGGTGCTTTTAATGCCGTTTTGCACATTATCTCTAGTGGTAATAACGGCATGACTACTGCTTTTTTGGATTTCTAACTGGGTTGAACGAATGGATGATGCCGAATTAATGGTACTAAAGGCTGTTAAAGCAATAGTTGGTACTAAAGCTGTACCGATAAATCCACTGATTAAAATGGACTTTAAATTGATTTTTACCATAATGATGAGGACTTCCTTTCTAAAAAATAAAAAAACAACCAATTTTTCAAATCGGTTGTTTTTAGCTTTTTTTAATATTCGATCATTGATAAAATACTTAAAAATTAATTTGTTAATTGATGATCATTGAATTCATTTAAAGAAATATACATTCTAACAAAGGATTCATAAATTGTTGTCATTTCTTTGGTATAGCTATCCTTGATTAATTGTAAGAATTCGATTTTTTTTACTAAATCCACTTGGTTTTGCTGCATTTCATCTAAAATCTGTTTTTGAATAATCAATTCCTTGGTTAATTCGTCTTTGCTTTGATTATCAATCTTCACTAAAAGTGATTGCTGATTCAAAATTGTTTTATCCTGAAAAGCTTGGTAGAGTAAGGCATCCACCGCATCATTAATTTCGTAATATAATTTCTGAGAGTTTGCGAATCTTTGGTTTAAGATGTCAATTTGCTTAGTGATATCGCTGTGGAAACAAGCAAATTCAGCAAGCATATAATGGTATGCACTAGAAACTTCACGTATTTCATAGACTTGTTCATTAATCCGTAACTGTCGACGAAATATTTCCCAAAAATTAAATCGTTTCTTTTCAGTAGTAATCAACTCAAATTGACCGTGGCTAGCTTCTAAAAAAGTCGCTTTTATTTTATTTAGACTATCTTCGAAGATTTTGGCGATAAACCAAGCTAAAATTATCGTTAGCAATAAGGACAGAGACATCATAATCAATAATTGACTAATTTTTTGACTTAGCATACTTCTAATCACTTGTTTATTGGTATAAGCCATCACAAAAAAAGGATAGGTATTCGATTTTTGATAATACATGCTAGCAAAGTTATCATTTTTATTGCCTTTAATAGTGCCACTGCTTTGATGATAGGTGGCAATTTGATTGATTAAGCCCATTTCTTTTTCTTTAGGAGCTTGTTGATCAAAAAGAGATTCTCCTGAAGTTAAATAAATGGCTTTTTTATCAACCAACTCACTATTAAGTGCTTCGACATGTTTTTCTAGATTAGCTGTAGAAAAGAAAAGTTGAATTAATCTTTCATTTTGATCTTGAAGTCTAACTTTGGTACTCATAACAAACATTGGTTGATGCAATGATTGCCAAGGTGATTTTTGGATAGTAAATTTCTGTTTATCTAGTAAATCTTGATTTTTTTTAAAGTTTTTCATTAGCCAGCTTTGCTTCTCTTTTGCAAGAGTTTTAGATGAAAAAACATTTTTATCATTAACTACAACTATATCATCATCATTATTTTCTTCAATAAAATGTTTGCTTAAATAACTATCAATCTTCGATACTGGAAGTATTTTTAATTGATTGGCTAGTAGGGTGATTTTTTTTTCATTAGCATATAAAAATTCATTCGTCAAATTCAGTGTCGATTTAGCATAATTTATTTGCTGTTCTTTTTGAAATTGCTGTATAATCGACAAATTGGTTAAATAGCTTGAAATACCTAGAAAAGTAAGTGGGATAAAGGCAACAATTAATAAACCAAAAATAACACTTCTTCTTAAACTGATAGTTGACTGTTTCATAATTTTTTCTCCTAAAAAATATGGCGATAACGATAGATATTCATATCGGCATATTTTTTTGAAATTTAAGTTTTATTATCGGATAAAAAAGAATAACGATAGAATTTATATGCATAAGTATTGAGAAAGACAGTAATATATATACAAAATTTATTTATTAACAACAAAAGGGAATTTGTATTAAAAATTTGAGAAAAAATTAATCAATTTTCTTTTTTTTATAACTTTTTTTAATTGGATGAATTTATAAAAAACGCTTATACCAAAGCGTTTTTCTTCTTTTTTGATGATTTAAACATAACGATATTATCATGATTTTGCGTTTTTTAAATATGATTTAGATAATATTAAATTTTATAAAAAGTTAATTTGAAGGTGTTTTATAAACGAAAAAATAACATTCAGCTGTGATTTACGTTTTCAAAAAAATGGTTGTTAATTTTTTTGAAATAGATTATAGTATCTATGTAAATGTGTAAGTTATCAAAGTTACTTACATTTGTTTAGTATTTAACAATTAATTATCATACATCTAAATATTCGAATGAATATGTATACATTTTGTACATGGGGGGGTTACATTATGGACACATATCAATTGCTACGTTCTGCACTGAATGTCTCCGCACAAAGAGCAGAGCTTATTTCAACCAACATTGCTAATGTGAATACTGCTAACTATAAAGCCAAACGCTTAGAGTTTGAAAGTTATCTAAATGATGCAATGAATGGCAATAGGCTTGCGCTTACCACAACTAATCAAAAACATTTAAATCCAAATGATGAATTACAACCTAAATTAATCACTAATCGTAACACCTCGCTAAAAGAGAATGGGAATAATGTTGATTTAGAAGTTGAAATGTTGAATCAATCAACCAATTCTCTGTACTACAACGCGTTAACCGCTCAACTAAATGGTAGATACCATATGTTGAATCAGGTTTTAACGAACAGTTAAAAAAGTGAGGTGCTCTTTTCATGTCTATTTTTAATGGTTTAAATATCAATGCAACCGGTCTATCGTTAGAACGATTGAAATTAGATACGATTTCAACTAATATTGCCAACATCAATACCAATGCTACTGCTGATACGCCGGCTTATCGTAAAAAACAGGTTGTATTTTCAGAAAACTTAAAAAGCTACCGTGATGGACTTGTCAGTAGTAATCCTGCAAATGCAAATGTGAATCGTATGCACAGCTTTGGGGTACAGGTGGATGAAATTGCTGAGGATGATACGGTCAAGCTAAGCTATGATCCAACTAATCCAGCTGCGGATGCCAATGGCTATGTCCAAATGTCTAATGTGAATGTTGCTGATGAGATGGTAGATATGATTCAAGCTTTACGTACCTATCAGGCCAACGCAGCAGCAGTAGAAATGAATAAAAATATTTTGCGTAAAGCGCTAGAGATTTCAAAAAATTAACCGGCTAAAGGTGGGAGAAAAATGGTAGAAATCAATCAATTATCTAATTTAATGAATTATCGTACACAACTACAGGATGCAATGGCTAGTAGTCGTATTCAGCAAGGTTTAGGCGTAGCTGAACAACAGACAGATCAAAAAATTCCGACCTTTAGCGATTATCTGGGTAAAGCAGTTGATGTATTAAATCAAAATATGAATACAATGAATCAGGCAACGACTGATATGGTTACGGGAAATCAAAGTGATCTTGGCCAGGTGATGATTAATATGACAGAGGCTCAGCTCTCCTTACAAACAGCCATTCAGATTCGAAATAAGTGTCTAGAATCTTATAATGAATTAAAAAATATGCAAATCTAGCTAACAGAAATTTATGGGGGGATGAATGAATGGCTGCCAGGCTACAAGAAATATTAGAAAGAATCAAGACAACCTGGTCAGGCTTAAGTACGCTAATCAAACGAGTGATTATTCTCGGAACTATTAGTGTCCTAATTGTTTTGGGAGTCTCGTTTTATTTAATGAATAAGGTCAATTATGGTGTTTTGTTTGCTGATTTAAGCGAGGCAGATGCCGGTACGATTGTTGCTGATTTAAAATCAAAAGGAATTGACTATAAGCTACAAGATGGAGGCAAAACGGTTTTAATTGATAAAAATAAAATCGATGAGTACCGTATTTCTTTAGCGGTTGATAATAAGCTGCCAGATAGTTCGACAGGCTTTGAATTATTTGACCAAGCCAGTATGATGACCACTGATGAAGACCGTAAAATCATGTATCAACGTGCATTAACTGGAGAATTGCAGCGTTCGATTGGCTCATTAAATGATGTACAAAAGGCCAAGGTGATTTTGGTATTACCTGACGAGGGTGTATTTAAAGATAAGCAAGATCCGGCTTCGGCATCAATTGTCTTAACCTTAAAAAATGGCTCGATTTCCCAAGAAGCCGTTCAAGGCATTGTGGCTTTGACGACTGCATCGGTGAAAAATCTTTCAGCCGAAAATGTAAAGGTTGTTGACAGTAAAGGGAATGTTTTAGCAGATGCTAGTAAAAACAGTGCCAATGTTGCTGGTGTGAGTCAGCATTCTTTAGAAATGCAACAGCAATATGAGCAACAGCTACAAAACAAGATTTTAAAGCTACTTGAACCAATTTATGGCTCTGGCAAGGTCAATGTTTCTTTAAATGCAGAGCTTGATTTTGATGCGATTGAAAAGAAAACAGTCACCTATAAAAATCCGAAAATTCGCAGTGAAAATGTTCAAGCCTCAGGAAGCGATGCTACGATTCAAAAGGCGCAGACTGGTGAGGTTACTGACAATGTAAGTAATGTAACGGGTACGACAAATAGTGGTGAAACCAATAGTTATAATCGCACGGTCAATAATGAATTAGATACAGAAACGACGACTTTAGTCAATGCGCCTGGTAGTGTCAAGCGTTTGACGACTTCAGTGGTGATTGATGCGAATCTATCGACGAATGTTCAGCGTGAGATTCGTACATTAGTTGCCTCAGCGATAGGTTTTGATACCGATCGTGGCGATACGATTTCTATTCAAGGGATGGACTTTAAAGCAACGCAAGCAAGTGAGGATCAAAAAATTACTGATCAGCTAGCCGAGTTAGCAAGTAAAAAATTATGGATCTACATCGGTGCAGGGATTAGCCTATTCTTAATTGCCTTGGTAATTACCTTGATTTTATTGGCTAATCGTAGAAAACGTCGACGCGAAATGCTAGAGGCTGAGCTTGAAGATGACGAGGATGAAGAAGTTATCTTACCACAAGAAGCGCCTGAAGCAGCTAAGGGTACAAGAATTGATATTACCGCTGATGATTTTGATCTTGAAGATTTAGAGAAAATGATCAAGAGCAAAGATCGTCGCACAGAAAAAGTAACACAATATGCTGATAGTGACCCACAAGCGGTAGCAGAAATTATTAAAGCGTGGGCTAAGCAAAAAAATAGTTAGAGGTGAGGTTTTTTCGTGACTAACTCAATGGATGGAATCAGAAAATCAGCAATTTTATTAATATCATTAGGCTCAGAAATCTCTTCTAAGGTAATGAAATTACTTCCTGAGTCGGTTATTCGAAAGGTTAGTTACGAAATTGCCAACATCGAAACCGTAGACTCGGAGATGCGTGATGAGATACTAAATGAGTTTTTGGAGACCTCAATTGCCCAAAAATATGTATTAGATGGTGGCTTTGATTATGCTAAAAATCTGTTAAATCAGTCACTAGGGCCACAAAGAGCCAAAGAAGTGATTGATGTATTATCGCAAATCCAATTAAGAGAACGACCATTTAATATTGCACGTAAGGCAGATACGCAGCAATTAATCAATTTGTTGCTAAACGAGCATCCCCAAACGATTGCGTTGATTATGTGTTACGTACAACCGGACAAGGCGGCGACCATTCTTTCAAATTTTCCGCCACAGATGCAGGTGGAAATCGCTGAACGCATTGGGATGATTGCTAGTACTGCACCAAGTACCATTGAACGCATTGAACGGGTAATTGAAAACAAATTCTCTAACTTTGTTGAAAGCAATACAGAAGCAGCTGGCGGCGTACATACCTTGGTTGAAATCCTTAATTCTGTGGGTCGTAGTACTGAGAAAAATATCCTGCTCGATTTGGAAAAACGGCAACCGGAATTATCCAACGAAGTCAAGGCAAGTCTATTTACCTTCGACGATATTATTACGCTGGACAAGCTGGACGTACAAAAAGTCTTGCGTTTTGTGGATAACAATGTCTTGGTATTGGCACTTAAAGGGACTTCTGATGAAATTAAAGAATTTATTTTCTCCAATCTCTCTTCTCGTGCGGTTGAAAATATTCAAGAAGAAATGCAATTTATGGGACCAACTCGTCTATCAGCGGTTGAAGAAGCGCAACAAAAAGTGGTTTCAGTTATCCGTCGCTTAGATGAAGAAGGCGAAATTTACATTACAAGAGGTGAACAAGATGATGTTATCAAGTAGTAGCTTAGTTAAAGCCAATCAAGTCGTATCCTCTATTCCAAGTAAAATTATCGCAACTGAGATTCCAACGACTCCAGCTGTCAATGATTGGCATAAAGTCAATAATCAATTTTCAAAAGAGCGACAAGAGCATTTCGAACATGAATTAGCTAAAATCGAAGAGCAAAAATTTCAAATTTTGCAAGCAGCGATGCAAGAAGCAGAGCAAATCAAGCAAAAGGCCTATGAAGAAGGCTATCAGTTAGGTGAAATGGCTGGTAGCCAACAAGGCTATCAAGCAGGCTACAATGATGGCTATCAAAAAGGCTACCAAGAAGCCAAGGAAGAGACTGAAGCTTTATTGCAAGAAGCTAAGGATTCATTTCACGCAGCGATACAAACCAGTCAACAATTCATCAAAGAAAAAGAACAGACTTTAATTGAAGCCAGTGTGCAAATGACTGAGCTGTTGATTGAACAATCGCTAAAAATAGATCCAGCGACTATCCTTTCCATTATCGATCCAGTATTAATCGATTTAGAGCAGCCTGACCAGTTAGTAAGTATTCGTTGTCATGCAGATTATGTTCCTTTACTAAGTGAAAGATTAGAAAAAATGAAAAAAGAAATTATAAATTTTCGCTATGTCATTTTAAAGGATATGAGCATGTCACCGATGGAATTAATCATTGAATCAGAAAACCAACGCATTGAATTAGATGTCAGACAAGAGCTAGAAACGTTATTAGCCAAAATCAAAGAAAATGAGTGAAAACAGACAGATGAATTTTCCAATTGATAAAATTTTAAAAGCAAGTCAGGAAAAAAGATTGTATACCGTCTATGGTAAGGTCAGCGAAGTGGTCGGCTTAATTATCAAAGTCGAAGGCATGGATGCATTCGTTGGTGAGATTTGTGAAATTTATGTAAAAAACACGAACAAAGTTACTATAACAGAAGTCGTCGGATTTGTCAAAAATACTGTTCTTTTAATGCCGCTTGATGAATTGTCCGGAATTGGTCCGGGTTGTTTAGTCAAGGCGACCGGTAAGACTTTAGTGGTCAAGGTTAGCGATAATTTATTAGGTCATACCCTTGATGGTTTAGGGCGTCCGATTGATCAATTTGTATTTGAAAAAACATCAGATTATCCAGTCGCCCAAGACTCACCTGATCCGTTCCAGCGTAAGCCGATTAAAGAGGTGATGCGTACTGGGGTTCGAGCGATTGATGGCTTGATGACTGTAGGTGAAGGACAACGGATGGGGATTTTTGCTGGTAGTGGGGTTGGTAAAAGTACCTTGCTAGGGATGATTGCCCGTTATTGTGATGCCGATGTCATTGTGATTGGCTTGATTGGTGAGCGTGGTCGAGAGGTAAAGGAATTTATTGAAAATGATCTTGGAGAAGAAGGCTATCGTAAATCAGTAGTTGTCTGTGCGACTTCGGATTCTCCCCCACTAGTTCGCTTAAAAGGAGCGCATGTAGCTACTGCGATTGCTGAATATTATCGCGATCAAGGCAAAAAGGTTGTTTTGATGATGGATTCGGTGACTCGTTTTGCGATGGCGCAACGTGAAATTGGTTTATCCATTGGAGAGCCACCTACCACCAAGGGGTATACCCCTTCTGTTTTCACGGCCTTACCTAAATTGCTAGAGCGTAGTGGCATGTCTGATAAAGGTTCAATTACTGCCTTTTATACAGTATTAGTTGAAGGTGATGATATGAACGAACCAATTGCCGATGCAGTACGTGGGATTTTAGATGGGCATATTTTACTTTCTAGAAAAATTGCCGCCCAAAATCATTATCCAGCCATCGATATTCAAAATAGCTTGAGTCGCTTGATGAAAGCCTTAGTTCCTGATGAACAATATAAACGTGCTGGTGAGCTAAAGGAAAACTTAGCGACTTATCAGGATGCGAAAGATTTAATCGATATTGGGGCCTATAAACAAGGCTCGAATGCAGTCATCGATTATGCGATTTCTTTACATCATCCGATTGATAATTTTTTAAAACAACGTGTGGATGAATTTTCTGAGTATGAGCAGACCGTGGGCAAACTACATGCTTTATTTACAGACATCTCAATTGCACGCACATAGAATAGAGGCGATTTGATGAAGAAATTTACTTTTTCTTTAGAGAAATTATTAGATTATCGTTGGCAAATGGAATTAGAAGCGAAAAGAAATTACGCAGCCTGTCAACAAGAAATCAATGAACAAGAAAAACAAATGGAACAGCTTGTTGAAGAAAAACAATCTCTTTTGGAAATTAGAGAAGAAACGGTTAGCCGTATGCAAGTGCAGCAATGGTATTTATTAGGCTTAGAGCAGCAAATGATGGAAACCCAAAATCGTTTATTAGCAAGTCAGCAAAAATTACAGCAAGCCTTAAATGTCTATATTGCTGCGCAAAAAGAACGAAAGGTTTTAGAAAAATTAAAAGACAAGCAATTAGCGGAATATCAGTTCTTACTGAATCAAGAAGAACAAAAAATGCTTGATGAAATGGGCGGTCGCAAACAAGCACAAGCAATGTTTGGCTAAACATACTAATGGAAGCCTTGAAAGGATGTGAAAAGATGATTACTGCGCCAAAGACCGATTCGTTAAAGCTAGCTGCAGAGACTAAAGCCGCAAAAGAAGCGCCTAAATCAGCTCAACGTTTTAAAGCGGCAATGCAACGTTATCAACAGCAAACAACAAATGAAACGAAAGAAAAGCAAATGGATGATCAAACTGATGAAAATAAAGTCATTAGTGAAAAATCCCAAACTGATGAAACTATATCTGAAAAGGATACGACTAAACAGTCTTCATTGATGGCTAAAGAAGATTCTGAGGATGTAAGCACAAATCCAGCTGAAAAAAAGAATAGTCATTTAGAAATAGGAACTATCGAACAATCGTTAAATTCACTATCTATGCAGCAACCATCTATGGATTTAGAAATAACCTCAGCAGCTTCTACAAAAGAGAGTGATCACAAGCTAGCTACTCAGGTGGAAAGCTTAAATCCTACACCTTATAGTGTGACCACACAAAACATAGATGCGCTGACAACTAAGCTAACCCTTACGCAAGCTAGTGATAAGACAGCTGGTAGGACTGATTTGTTTACTTCTACCTTTCAACCAACAACTGAGCAGGAAGGCTTATTAACGGCTAATCTGTCGGCAAGTGAGCTAGCTGATTCACAATCAGCTCCTACTGAGAAAAAGCAGTTGCCAACTCAAGTGCAAGCCTCAACTCCGCTTGACTTAACGACTGAAAAGAACATCCCAAGTTCAGCTGAGCAGTTAGCCATTCAGCAGCCAAGCTTTAGTCAATTAACCCATGAACAAATAAACCTCGGCTTGCCTATTCACTTACAGCAGATGCTTACTGGGAATACAGCTACTTTGGTTAATGAATCAGCTAAGGTTGGACAAGCGCCGATAGCAGAGGCGATTACGCAGCAGGTTGCTCAAAAGTTAGTAGAACAAACGCAGACCATCAATCATCCAGGGTTGCAAAAGGTAACGATACAATTACAGCCTGAGCAATTAGGAAAGCTAGAAATTTCGCTACAACTGAATCAGCAACAAATTCAGTTAGAGGTAAAGGCAGAAAATGTTCATACGATGAAATTGTTGGAAAATTTAAGCACACGTTTTGAACAAATTTTAAATAAGCAGCCTTTCTTACAACAGCCCACACCTACGCAGATTCAGCAGCCAAGCATGACGGAGCATTTAGGTACGGCTTTGCAACAGAATTTTCAACAAAGCTTTCAACAGTCCAATCTTTATCAGGCTAAGCCAGTGAATCGATATGCTAAGCCAAGTGAAAAAGTAACGGTTGAAGAAACGAGTACAGAAAAAGAAGTGCTTGACAGTACCATCAGCATTTTAGCTTAAAGGAAGTGATAATATGCCAATTAATGATATTCAAAATATCCAGTCAACCTTGACTACCCCGGCACCAACGACTAAAAGTGATCCATCAGAGATTTCCATGGATGATTTTTTGAAGATTTTAGCGGCTTCAATGAGTAATCCTGCAATTGGTGGTAGCGAGTCATCAGGAGGCAATCAAGGAACAGATTATATTAGTCAATTTGTTGAATTTACTTCTTTACAACAGCTACAAAGCCTAGGAAAAAGCTTAGAAAACTCAGTAAAATTACAGCAACAGCAGCAAGCTTTTAGTCTAATCGGTAAAGAAGTAACGTTAAATCAAGACGGTAAAGAAGTCAAAGGAAAAATTGAGAAAGTCAAAATTTTAAACGGAGTGCCAATGGTTACAATTGATCATCAAGACTACGCAAGTGCCAATATTACGGAAGTGAGTGTGTGATGGAAAGTAGTCGAGTCGCTCCTTCAATGAAATATTCGATTGATGATTATTCAACTGATTATTCAACTAAAAAGCTAGACAAACAATCCGAGCAATTTAAAAGCTTGGTTCAATTAGAACAAGCGCAACTCAAGCTTTCTAATCATGCGCAAAAAAGATTATCTCAGCGAGCAATCCAGTTAGATGCTGAGGATTATCGGCAATTGGATAGTGCTGTTTTGGAGTTAGCGCAAAAAGGTAGTAAGGATTCCTTACTGGTTTACAAAGATTTAGGTTTCATTACCAATATTCCCAATCGAACAGTGATCACCGCACTTTCGATGGCAGAGTTACATACCGTGACCAATATTGATAGTGCTAAATTTATTCAATAAGGCTGGACTTAAAAAGAGGCCTTGATTTTTTGAATGACTGAGAAAAATCGTAAAATTAAACAGAAAAAAGAGGTAGAGCAAATGTTAAGATCACTTTATTCAGGCGTAAGTGGAATGAAAAATTTACAAAATAAGATGGACGTAGTTGCCAATAATATTGCAAATGTAAATACAACCGGCTTCAAATCTAGCCGAGTATTATTTCAAGATGTAATGAGCCAAACAACTGCCAAAGCGGCTGCTCCAGGAAACGGCCTAGGGGGAACCAATGCCCGCCAAATTGGTTTAGGGGTACAAACAGGGGCGATTGATGTCAATATGGCAGTCGGTGCCCCACAAACAACTGGCCGCAGCATGGACTTTTATTTATCTGGTCCAGGATATTTTATGGTTCGTGGTGCAGGAAATGATGCGAATGCGACCGTTTATTATACCCGTGATGGTGCATTTGTTCGTGATAGTGATGGCAATGTGGTCAATAGTAACGGAATGAAGCTACTGGCTGATACGTTAGATACACCAGTAGAATTTACAGATGATTTTGATGCCGAACAAGCTTTTACAGTAGATAACTTAGAAGGTTTAAAACCAGTCAATATTCCAGCTAGCTTACCTGGTGACGAAACGGCGCTATATAGTGCGATGACCATTGACCAAAATGGTTTAATCACAGCTAAATATGGAAACAAAGTCTATGTAATGGGTAAATTAAAGGTAGCTGCTTTTAACAACCCTGAAGGTCTAGAAAAAGTTGGGGGGAATAACTATATTCCAACCAATAACTCTGGTGATGTGATGGTTACCAATATCGGTGATCGTGGTACCGGTCAATTAAATGCTGGCTTTTTAGAAATGTCAAACGTGGACTTGGCAACTGAATTTACAGATATGATTATTGCCAATCGTGCTTATCAAGCGAACTCACGTAGTATTACCACCTCTGATGAAATGCTACAAGAATTAATCAATTTAAAACGTTAATTTAAGAGGACTGAAGTATGATTAAATTAACAGGGATTACTGGAAAAATCTTTTATCTGAATCCGGATTTAATCTATCGAATGGAGGAAGTTCCGGATACAACCATAACCTTGGTTGATGGTAAAAGCCTGGTGGTAAAAGAAGAAGCTTTTACCGTGGTTCAACGAATTATTCATTATCGTAGGCAAACCTACCATCAACCAGTGGAAGAATTAATAAATAAGGATTGTGTGGAATAAAATGGAAAAGAAAGAAAAAAAAGCCAAAAAGGAAAAAGCGCCCAAGGAAAAAGGCAATTTCAATCCCTTGTTGTTACTGCCTATCATGTTAGTTTTGGCAGTTGTAGGTAGTGTTGCGGGTTCAATTATCATGAATAAGTTTATCAATCCTGAAAAAGAAGTCGCCGCCCAAAAGCAAAGTAGCACAATTGAAGAAGGACAACAAATTGTAGCCTTAAATGAATTTTTAGTGAATCTCGCTAAAGGGAAAAGTGGCGAGCAACAGTATATGAAAATTACGATTTCATTATTAGTTGATGATAAGAAGACTAGTGAGGAAGTGACTACGAATGTGGCTGTAGTCAGAGATGCCGTAGTAAACCTGCTTCGTCAAAAGAAAGCAGATGATATTTTGGGTTCAGTGGATTCTGTCACGAAGCTAAAAGAAGAATTAAAATTAGCGATTAATCATAACTATGGCAAGGATATTGTCAGACAGGTTTATGTAACAGATTTTGTGATTCAATAATTTAGGAGTATAAGGAGGCTTACTCATGGATCTGGTCGTACCAATTATTAAGATGGTCATTTTCTTATTGATTATTTTATATTTGATTAGCCAAAGCTTAAAATTTTTAAATAAACAAATCAATCCAGAAAATGAGATTTTACAAGTCATGCAAAGAATATCTGTGAGTAAAACCTCTTCGATAGCGATTGTCAAAATGTTTGAAAAATACTATGTGATGAGTATTTCCGAACAACAAAACCAAATTATTAAAGAGTTATCTGCAGAAGAAGTTTTACAATTAAAGCAGCATCAGCAATTGCTAAAACAACAGCAAAAAACACCTGCTGATTTTTCTAAAATATTAAAAAAAGAAGTTCAACAATTATTAGAAAAGAAAGGAAGCCAAGAAAATGACAAGCAAAAGAAACCTTAAGCGATTTTTATTTATTGCATTTTCAGTGATTCTTTTCTTTGGCTTTACTAATCAGGTGTTTGCTGTAGATACCCAAGAAATTCAATCGACGGTAAATGGCTTGTTAAATACGGGAAATGATAATCAAACGGTCAATACCTTTGTTTTATTAACCTTACTTTCGGTGGTGCCTATTTTGATGATTATGACGACTTCTTTTACTAGAATCGTCATGGTCTTGTCTTTTACCAGAAATGCCTTAGGAACTCAGCAAGTGCCACCGAATCAAGTGATTATTGGTCTAGCCTTGTTTTTAACATTTTTTGTCATGAAGCCGGTGTATACGGATATTTATGATCAAGCGATTAAACCTTATCAAGAAAATCAAATTACGCAAGCTCAAGCCTTTGAACGTTCAGAAGATCGAATGAAGGAATTTATGTTTAAGCAAACCAAGGAAAAGGATTTACAGCTATTTGTAGATCTATCCAAGGAAGAAAATAATTACAAATCTTATAAGGATATTCCAATGACAATCATGACACCAGCGTTTATTATCAGTGAATTGCGTACGGCTTTTAGTATGGGCTTTTTAATCTTCATTCCATTTTTAATCATTGACATGGTGGTAGCAAGTATTCTGATGTCGATGGGGATGATGATGATTTCGCCGATGATGATTGCCCTGCCATTTAAATTGTTACTGTTTGTCTTAGTTGATGGTTGGTATTTAGTCGTAGAATCGCTAGTTAGAAGCTTTCAATAATTAAGGAGGGAATTTTTAATGAATGTACAAATGGTACTAGATGTGATGCGCGAATCATTTATTCGTATCTTGCTAGTTGCTGGTCCGGCATTGGTTATTTCGATGGCGATTGGGCTAGTGATTAGTATTTTTCAAGCGACAACGCAAATTCAAGAGCCAACGTTAACCTTTGTACCGAAGTTAGTGGCTATTTTCCTTACCTTAATTTTGGGTGGCAACTTTATGATCAATATTTTGCTAAATTTCACCAAAAGTATTTTTAAAATGATTGCTGGGTTATAGCGATGAGTAATGTAATTGTACAGTCGGTGTTGCTTATTTTCATTCGCGTGTTATCTTTTTTAGCAATCGCTCCCTTTTTTTCACAAAAGGGTTTTCCAATGATGGCGCGAATTGTTGTTGCAGCTGGAATAACGGTAGGCATTTATCCTTTTGTTTCGCCAATTTCATCAGCAGTTAGCTTGTTTATTTTAGGGTTACTTGCCCTCAAAGAAACGCTCTTAGGCTTGGCGTTAGGTTATCTATGCCAATTAGTCTTTTACGGTATTGAAATTGCTGGGCATATTATTGATTTTCAGATTGGTTTTTCAATGGCGCAAGCTTATGACCCTGAATTTCAGCTCTTAACTTCACCATTTGGTCGGATGTATTATTGGATGGCGACCGCTTTAATGTTTGTGACGAATCTGCATCTAGTGATGATTAAGGGATTTATCCATTCGTTTTCATTAGTTGGCTTAGCTAGTGGGAATATGGGGGGAGCGAGTGTGGATGGGGTGGTGCATCTGGTCTCGCTGACGATTGCCATGGGGTTTAATTTAGCGATGCCTTTGCTACTTTCAGCTTTATTGATTGATATTGTGACTGGGGTCATCTCACGAGTGATTCCTCAAATTAATGTGTTAATTTTAGGTTTATCGATCAAATCGTTTGTTGCTTTTATTTTGATGATTTACTTAATCCCCAATATTGCCAGTTTTTTAATGAAAGAATTACCTAATATTGTTAATTATATGGAGCCGTTCTTAAAATCGTTGAACTAGAGAGGTGAGGAAAATGGCTGATAAAGATGGAAAAACCGAACAACCCACCGGCAAGCGCCTCAGTGATGCCAGACAGGATGGAAATATTCCTAAGAGTCCGGATTTGGTTACGGCCATTTCTTTATTTGCTTTTGCCACACTGCTGCTTCCATTATGGCAATCGGTTTTACGGCAATTGATTCCTTATATGACTGCTTATTTTGAGCAACTGTATTTAGTTGATACCAAGATTCATGGCTTGGCACGTTTATTGCCACAAAGTATTTTATTCTTCTTTTTAATCATTCTACCGTTTTTAGGTGTGAGTTTACTTTTAGGGATTGTGGGCAACTTTTTACAGGTCGGTGTACTATTCACCAGTAAGGTTTTACAGCCTAAGTTTTCAAAGCTTAATCCAATCAATGGTTTTAAAAATATGTTTGGGCTACAGAGCTTGGTTAATCTGGCAAAGAGTTTAGTTAAATTAATCGTTATCGTGTATTTAGGCTATAGCAAGCTGCAGATTTATTTACCTACTTTGCTGAATAGTAGTGAAATTGGCACCATAAAAACGTTGGAGTTTTGCTTGCGTTTTGTTCATGATTGGGCTTTGCAAGTGTCCATTTTCTTGATTGTAGTGGGAATTGGCGATTATTTATACCAACGCTATAAGCATACGCAGAGCTTGCGCATGACAAAAGAAGAGGTTAAGGAAGAAGCTAAGCAGGCTGAGGGCGATCCCAAAATTAAAGGACAACGGCGGGCTAAGCATCGTGAAATCTTATTAAATGCTATTAAAAAGGTCAAAGAGGCAACCGTGGTGATTACTAACCCAACGCATTATGCAATCGCCTTACGATATGATCCAGATAAAGATGAAGTTCCTTTAGTTTTAGCGAAGGGACAAGATGAATTAGCGCAAAAGATTAAGGCTGAAGCCAAAGAGCATGGGGTCACGATGATCGAAAATAAACCCGTCGCCCGTGCCTTATATCCGTTAGTCGAACCAGGCGAGTATATTCCTGTTGAGATGTATGAATCAATTGCTGAAATTATCGCCTTAGTTTATCAATTAGAAGAACAAAAGAAATATAAGATTTAAAAAATGATAGAAAGGAATCTAGGTCAATGGAAGCAAATGAAAAAAAATTAGGTGGAATTAATCGAACTGACGTAGTGGTTGCTTTTTTAATTGTGGCAATCATTGGCTTAATTATTGTTCCTTTGCCACCAATGATTTTAGATTTACTGATTGTGGTTAATTTAACCATTGCTATTAATATTCTTTTAATTACCTTATTTACCAAAAATGTGTTGGAATTCTCAACCTTTCCAACCGTTTTATTGATTACTACGATTTTTCGCTTGAGTTTGAATTTGTCCTCTACTCGTTTAATCTTGTCTCAAGGAAATGGGGGACATGTAATTGATGCCTTTGCCAACGTGGTAACTGGTAGTAACTATATTGTCGGTATTATTTTATTTATCATCATTATGATTGTCCAGTTAGCCGTAGTTACCAAGGGAGCTGGTCGGGTTTCAGAGGTGTCGGCTCGTTTTACCTTAGATGCGATGCCAGGAAAACAAATGAGTATTGATGCGGACTTAAATAATGGACTGATTACCGAAGAACAAGCCCGTATTCGTCGTAAAGATTTGCAACGGGAAGCGGACTTTTATGGCTCAATGGATGGGGCCAGCAAATTCGTTAAAGGGGATGCGATTGCTGGGGTGTTAATTACCCTGATTAACTTAATCGGTGGGGCAATTATTTTCTCAGTCAATGGTAGTTTAAGTATTACTGAAGCTTTATCACAATTTGGTAAATTGTCTATTGGTGATGGCTTAGTTAGTGCGATTCCTTCGCTGTTAATCTCAATTGCCTCTGGGGTGATCGTGACTCGTTCAGATAACGATAGTACCTTTGGCTTAGATATCTTACAAGATGCGACAAGAAATCCTAACCTATTTCGGATTGTTAGTGTCATCTTATTTATCTTAGCCCTTGTGCCTGGTTTTCCTTTCATTCCCTTTGTCTTGATTGGCTTAGGCTTAATCGGTGCTAGCTTTATGATTAAGCAGCAAGCAGAAAAAGAAATTCAGCGTGAAAAAGAAATGCAACGCAAATTGGCCTTACAACGTAAAAAAGAAGCGCAGGAAGAAGATGATTCTGTTGCTTCCTTCCAAGTAGAGCCCATTGCCATTGAAATCGGCTATGGCTTGATTCCTTTAGTAGATAGCTCGATTGACAATAGCTTGATGAGTCGGATTGTGGCGATTCGTAAGCAAAGTGCCCACGAATTAGGGATTTTAGTGAGTCCTGTCCGTATCCGCGATAATTTATATTTAGAGGCCAATACCTATTCGATTAAAATTCGAGGCAATGAAGTGGGTAAAGGTGAGGTTTATCCAAATCAGGTAATGGTGATTGCGCAAAACGATGAGCCGATTCCATTTAGAGGAATTGCAACGAAAGAGCCAGCCTTTCATCTGGATGCGATGTGGATTAATGAAGCTGAAAAAGAAAATGCCGAACTACAAGGCTTTACAGTGATTGAACCATTAACGGTTATTGCCACGCATCTTAAAGAAGTAATCTATGCGCATGCTTCAGAATTACTTGGTCGTCAAGAAGTGAAGAAATTACTAGAAGGCATTAAAGATCAAAATAATGTGGTCATTGATGAATTGATTCCAGATATTATGCGCTTAGGTGAAGTGCAAAAGGTATTACAAAACTTATTGGATGAAAAAATACCGATTAATGATTTGGCAACCATTCTAGAAACCTTAGCTGATTATGGTTTAGTAACTAAGGATACTGAGATGCTAACGGAATATGTTCGTCAGTCGTTGAAACGAACGATTGCCAATAAATATGCGGATGAAGAACATCGCTTAAACGTAATCGTGATTCATCCAAAAATTGAAGATATGATTGCCCAAAGTATTCAAAAAACAGCTACAGGTTCATTCCCAGTGCTAAAACCGGATATGGTCAATCAATTATTAGAAACGATTGGTACGCAGCATCATCAATTGCTTGCTAACCAAGTACCTCATGTGATTTTGGCATCGCCGAAGATTCGCTTGGCATTTAGAAAGATTATTTCATTTAATTTTCCAGATATTGCCGTTTTATCACTTAATGAGGTACCAAATGAAATTATGATTGAAACAGTTGGCAACATAGAATTTTAACAAAGATATGGGGAAAATAGTTACATGAAAAGTATGGGGGGCTCTGTTATGTACGAGGTTGCAAGGGAGAATGAAATTTTAAAATATTTACCTTTAGTTGAGCGCGTCGTCAATCGAATTTCAATTAAAAGTGCGGAATATGATCGGGGCGATTTAACCAATATTGGCGTGATTGGTTTAATGGATGCACTAAACAAATATGATCCACAAAAAAAGGTACCCTTTGAAAGCTATGCGATGATTCGGATTAAAGGGGCGATTTTAGATGAAGTGCGTAAAAATGCCAAAATTTCTCGCTATAAAATGAAAACCGTCAATGATTTTTATAAAGCCAAAGCTATGCTAGAACAAGAATTAAAGCGCGAAGCAACGGATTTGGAAATTTGTAATATTATGCAAATTAGTGAACAACAGCTAGGGGAAATTTACGACAGTATTCATTATTTAGCTAGTGTGTCATTGGAGGATACGTTATTTTCTAATGAACAAGAGGGGATGACCGTTCAAGATACCATTCAAGATCATTCGATGACGAATGCAGAAGAGGCTATTTTACAAGAAGAACAGCAGGCCATTTTAGAAAAGCATGTGGCCAGCTTATCCGACAGAGAGCAATTAATTTTAAGCTTATATTATCGTGAAGAGTTAACGCTTAGAGAGATTGCTGAAGTACTCGATATTTCCATTGCACGAGTTTCTCAGCTACACGGCAAAATTATTGGTAAATTAAAGGAAAGAATTCAGGAGGAGTTCATATGATTCGTTCACTAGATACACTCTACAAAAGTGTCCATCTTTTACAAAAAAGACAAGAAAATAGCAACAGTAATATCGCTAATACCAATACAACAGGATACAAAGCCAAAAGCTTATTTCAACGTACTTTAGAAGAAGTTCCTTTGCATAACTATGAAGATGGCATCAAGATGGATCAACGTCATGAAATTGGCGGTTTTACTTTTGGTAATGAGCTAGCGGGCGCCTATTTAAATGCTGAACGTGGGGCTTTAAAAAATACCGAGCGTTTAACCGACTTTGCTTTAAATGGCGAAGGATATTTTACTATTCGGATGAATAATGGTCAGCTTGCTTATACGCGCAATGGTAATTTCATTAAAAATGATCAAAATCAGCTATTAACGCAAGAGGGCTATCAGGTTTTAGGGGCGAATAATCAGCCGATTGTCATGCAGGATAATGTGAAGCCTAACTTTTTGATTACCAATTTTCAAGATGAGAGTGCTTTGATCAGTAATGGAGATACTTATTATACCAGTAATCAGCCAGGCCAAGTAATCCAAGGCTCAGTCGTTCAGGGCTATTTAGAGGGCTCAAATGTTTCCGTAGCTGATGAAATGGTCAAAATGATTCAGACTTCTCGTGAATTTGAAGCGAATCAAAAGGCGTTACAGACAGTAAATGAAACCTTAGATAAGGCGGTAAATGAATTAGGTCGTGTATAATAGCGACCATTGATTTAGGGGGAAAATCAATGAATATGAATAGCTTGTTATCCATCAGTAAGACAGGATTAACACAATTACAAAAGGCTTTAGATACCACAGCAAGCAATATTGCGAACGTCAATACAACTGGTTATAAGGCCAAAGATATGAGCTTTCGTGAATTATTAAATAATCCTACTTCGCAAAATGAAGTCAATCGACCAGCCAACACGCAAAACATCGATTTTAATGCAGGGTTACAAACCAATGGGCAAACCGTTAATTTTGTACAAGGAAGCTTGAATAATACGGGGATTTTAACAGATTTAGCGATTGCTGGTGAGGGCTTTTTTGCAGTTAGAGATGCAAATGGCAATCAATTACTGACTAGAGATGGTAGCTTTCGATTAGACGCCCAACATCGACTAGTCACACAAAAGGGCTTACCAGTGGAGGTCAACTATACCGTCAATCCAGCTCAATGGCCGAATACAACGATAGCTGTTAGCCAGCAAGGAATCATTACGGCCAAACAAGGTGATCAAACCATCGAGCTAGGGCGGATTCCTTTGTTTTTACCGACCAATACCAATCGATTAGTGCCACAAGGCGAAAATTTATATCAAATAGAACCAGGCACGCAATTATGGAATAACCAACAAAATCCTGAACGCTTTGGAGCTATTCAACAAGGCTTTTTAGAAAATGCAGCCGTGAATTTAGCCCAAGAGATGACTGATATGATTGTCACGCAACGTGCTTTTTCCTTAAATGCTAAAGCTTTACAGACAACTGATGACATGTTTAACGTAATTAATCACTTTACTGATAAGTAGAAGGGGTTAGAGCTCATGATTCAGGTAACTAATCTTTCAAAAATTTATAAAAATGGCTGTATCGCTTTGAAAAATGTTCATTTCCAGATTGATCAAGGGGAATTTGTTTTCGTAGTTGGTCCGAGTGGTTCGGGGAAAACGACCTTATTCAAGCTTTTGACTAGAGAAGAACAGGCCACCAAGGGCAAAATTAAAATGGGGGATTTTGCCGTTGAAAAGCTAAAAGATGAACAGATGTACCAGCTTCGGCGTCAAATCGGCATTGTCGGTCAAGACGATATTTTTTTACCCAAACAATCGGTTTTGCGTAACCTAGATTTCCCCTTACAAATTTATCATTTGAATAAAAAAGAGCGCCGTCAACGCATTGAAGAGGTGTTGACCTTAGTGGGAATGGAAGACTATATCGATCAATTACCCGAAGAATTATCGATTGGCCAACAAAAACGCATTGCCATCGCGCGTGCAATTATCAATCATCCCTTTGTGTTAATTGCAGATGAACCCACGGCAAATCTTGATGTAAAGACAGCCTTTGAAATGATGAAATTATTTTTTAGACTCAATCAACAAGGCATGACGATTTTACTATCAACTCATGATAGCACGATGGTCAACACTTTAAAATATCGGGTGCTTGAGCTATCACATGGTAATTTGTTAAGAGATGATCGCTCGGGTGGTTATACGACAATTTTTGATCCAAAAGATGTATATGTTTTGTAATTTGTCTTTAATTTTATTTCCTTTTTACCGATATAAAAATGGAGAATAGCCCAATAATATCGGTAAAAGGAGGGGTCGAGAGAATCGTCTGAAATAAAAGGACATTTTATTTTAACTAGGGAACTAGTTTCGGCTATTGGGGCACTCAAATCAAGCGAAAAATTAGCAGTAGACTCTAAAGACTCGCTAAAAAGATTTAGGCAATAACAAACAACAGAGTTTTTTTCAATGAATTGTTATTATCAAAAATGAAAATTTGAACAAAGAAGGGTAAAAATTATGAATAAGGTTCGCACGGTTTTAATGAAAGCTTTTAATGTACAATCTATTGTTTTATTAACAACAACAATTATTCTTTTTGTAATTGGTTATTTTGTTTTTGCGGATGCACTAGGTGGCGCATTTTTAACCTTTGCGTTAGTAACGATTGTATTACAAATAATCATTTCAGTATTATATAATCTATTCTTTACTTCTGAGAAAAATCCAGCTTTAAAAGACTTAATGACTACTTTTGATCAAGTATCTACTGGCGATTTTACTAATTTAACCGAAAAAGGTGAAGATTTTTCAAGAGATGCGAATATGAATCAATTACGTAGTGCCTTTATTAGCGTAATGAATACTTTTAAAGCGATGATTGTTGGGATGAAAGAAGAAAGTCAGCGTATGGAAAAAATGGTAGGTGACTTAAATGTGACGGCCAAGGGGGCAAAATCATCTATCGAAAATATCCGTTCATCAATGAATACAATCGCTGATGTAGCCATTGCGGAAAATACTGAAGCAATTCAAACGGTTGATGATATGAATGAATTATCTTCACAAATTGAAGGAATCAACCAAGAAATTAAACGGATTAACACCTATATTGAACGTTCACAATCAAGCAACGTTAAAAATGCTGAAGCAATGCAATTAGTCCATCAAAGCTGGATTGAAGAGCATCAACAACAATCACAATTAGTAAATGAAATGAACGACATGAACCATGATATCCAAAATATCGGTAAAATTGTTCAATTAATCAAAGATATTTCTGAACAAACAAATTTACTTGCGCTGAACGCCTCGATTGAAGCTGCTCGCGCGGGTGAAGCCGGCCATGGTTTTGCCATCGTTGCTGAGGAAGTTCGTTCATTAGCAGAACAAAGCAATCAATCGACTAAAAATATTCGTGACATCATTGAAGTCATTCGTAAAAAATCTGAACAAATGGTAGAAAGTGTCACCAACTCTTATACTAAGAGCCAACAACAAACCGATATTTTAGACCAAGCAATTGCGACTTCAAATGATATTTCACAAATCGTTGAGCAGTTTATTACTAGTATTCAATCAATCGAACATTCAATTGGTAGCATTGTTGAGAAAAAAGATTTAGTACAACAAGCAATCAAAAATATTTCAAGCTCTATTGGTGAAACTTCAGCTGGTTCTCAAGAAGCAACTTCAAACTTAGAAGACTTCAGCTTAGTGATTGATGAGTTTGAACGTAGCATTCAAGAAATTGAAACGATTGCGACAGTTTTAAAATTCCAAGTAGATAGTTTCAAATTATAAAATAAAGGATGATTCATAATGGAACAATATGTCATTTTTATGAGCCATCAGCAATTATTTGCCATTCGGGTAATGGATGTTGATCGCGTTATTGAGGCACGCAATTTTATCCATCTTCCAGAAACTGAAGAACATATTTTAGGTGTCTATGAATACCAAGAAAGTATGATTCCGATTATTGATATTCGCAAAAAATTATTTAAAGAATTTAGTCAGCATAAAGATGAAAGTAAAGTGATTATCGGTCAGTGGAATCAACAATTACTTGGCTTATTTGTGGAAGATATTAAAGGCATTTACTTTTTAGAAGAAACCAATTATGAACAGGATTTAATTCGTTCCTCGCTAAAACAAAGTTATATCGAGAAATTTTTGAAGCTGGATAATGAAGTCGTGATGCTTTTGGCATTGGATTATTTATTTGATCATAATGATTTACAACAGGTTTCAGAATTGCTTGATGCAGGAGACGATAATTATGGTGAGATTAACGGATGAAGTGAAGGTAGGGATTTCTGATTATAAAATCTCTCATGCGCCAAATCATATTATCACTGTTGGTTTAGGTTCGTGTATTGGGACAATTGTTTATGATGACAGAACAAAAATTGGGGGCTTAAGCCATATTATGCTGCCAGATAGTACGGCATTTGCTGGCAAACGTGAAATAAAAATCGCTAAATTTGCTGATTTAGCCATCCCGGCAATGGTTGAAGAATTAAATGTCAAAAATCACATTCCAACCTATCGCTTAAAAGCGAAAATTGTTGGCGGAGCCAGTATGTTTGGCTTTAATAGTGACCAGTCCGGCTTAAATGTCGGTCAACGTAACATTGAAGCGGTCGAGGCGATTTTACGTCAATTAAGAATTCCGATTGTGGCCAAGCATGTAGGTGGTAATATAGGGCGGACAATGATTGTTGATTTAAATGATTTTACCACAACGGTTAGAATGGTGAATCGCGAAATTATTCAGATTTAAACGAAGCATGTGAATGGGGGAGTACACATGAAAGTAATGGTGGTTGATGATTCAGCCTTTTTAAGAAAGGTTATCGCTGATTTATTACAATCAATGCCTGATGTTGAAGTTTCTCAGCAAGCTAGAAATGGTAAACAGGCACTAGAAATGCTTGCCAATGAGCAACCAGACTTAGTTTTATTAGACGTAGAGATGCCTATTTTAAATGGAATCGAAACGTTGAAGCAAATTAAAGCGAACTATGATTTGCCAGTCGTGATGCTGAGTGCCTTAAGTAATAAAGAGATTACCATTGAAGCCTTGGAGCTAGGAGCTGCTGATTTTGTTGAAAAACCAACGAATATTATGGTGATTGGTCAGGAATGGAGTCAGGATTTTTATAATAAACTCATCAGTATCCATGGTCAAAGACGAAGATTGGCACGACCTCGTCTAACACAGACGAAGATCAAGCCTTTGGATACTGAAGTTACATCGATTAAGACTGAAGGGGTAGCCAAAGATAAATTGCGCTCAGGTCAGCTTCCTAGTCAGGTACAAGCCTTGGTTATTGGTGCTTCCACCGGCGGACCAAAAGCATTATTACGAGTGATTACTAGCTTACCTGCACAGTTAAAGGTCCCTGTTTTTATCGTTCAGCATATGCCAAAAGGTTTTACTACCTCTTTTGCCCAAAGAATGAATGATGAATCTAAGGTAACGGTCGTTGAAGCACAACAAGGCATGCGCATTACCAATCAGGTGTACTTATGCCCAGGCGATTATCACATGACGATTGAAAATAATCGAATTAATTTAAACCAAGAGCCTAAATTACATGGTACCAGACCGGCAGTGGATTATCTGTTTAAATCAGCAGCTGAGCTTTATGGCAATCATTTAGTCGGTTTGATTTTAACTGGTATGGGTCGTGATGGTGGTGCTGGTATGCAACAGATTGCTAATCGTGGCGGTTATAATATCGCACAAAGTAAGGAGACTTGTGTGGTCTATGGAATGCCACGTTATGCTGTGGAATTAGGTGTGGTTCATGAAGTGTTAGATTTAGATACAATTGCAAACAAAATAAGACAAATTGTTGGGTGATGACAATGGCATTAAATTTTGAATTTTTTAATCAGTGGGTTCACACTAAATTAGGTGTTGAGCTTTCCGCTTACAAAGAAAAACAAATGCAACGAAGAATCCAAAACATTATGGAAAATGAAAATGTTCAAACCTTAGAACAATATGCGCAGCTGTTAGAACGTGATCGTGAGGCGAAGCAGCGTTTCTTAGAGCATATCACCATTAATGTGACGGAGTTTTATCGCAACAAGGAATTATTTGATCTTTTTGAGAAACATTTAGTTCGCCTAGCTAAAGAAAATCGCAGCTTAAAAATCTGGAGTGCTGCTTGCTCAATTGGTGCTGAGCCGTATACTTTGGCGATGATTTTAAAGAAAAATCAAATTCGCACGACACCAATTATTGCTACTGATATCGACCAAACCATTTTAAGTAAGGCGCGCGAAGGTATTTATAAGGATAATGAGATTCGCAACTTGCCTGTTAATGAAAAGCAGCTGTATTTTGAAAAAGATGAAAAAAATCTTTATCACATTTCTCCTGAAATCAAACGACAGGTACAATTCAAAAAGCATGATTTATTAAAGGATCGTTATGAAAGTAATTGTCAGGTGATTGTTTGTCGGAATGTAACCATCTATTTTAAAAATGATGCACGCGATGCGGTCTATCAGAAATTTGCCGATGCTTTAGTTCCAGGAGGAATCTTATTTACTGGAGCGACCGAAACAATAAACTATTGTGAAAATTTTGGATTGAAAAAAATTGATTCTTTCATTTATGAGAAAATGAGCTAATCAATGAAAGGAGTAACTTCATATGGATGATAACAACGTCTACCGTACGCTCTTTTTTGAAGAGACTGATGACCATCTCCAACAGCTAAATGACAATGTGTTAGAGCTGGAAAATAATCCAGATGATATGAATTTACTAAATGAAATTTTTCGTTCAGCGCATACCTTAAAAGGCATGGCTGCGACTATGGGTTATGATGTGATGACGGAATTAACCCACAAAATGGAAAATATCTTTGAATTATTTAAATCAGGAAAAATGTCGGTAACTAGTGATGCGATTTCACTAATCTTCCAATGTTTAGACCGACTATCGGTGTTAGTTGAAGATTTAAGAGAAGAAAAAGAATTACAACATAGTCAGATTGAAGACTTACTAACAGCCTTGAATCAGTTTGAAAATGGGGGAGAAAATCCACCGACACCTACTGCTAATGCTGAGCAGGAAGCTGTTGATATAGTTGAACAAGACTTTAAGGTAGCCTTTCAAAATATTGAAGAGGCTGATTTAGCAGTTATTGAACAGTTATCACCAGAAGATACTGCTTATAGTATTGCTATTCGTTTAGATGAACAAACGGTCTTAAAAGGCCCACGGGTTTATCTGATTTTAGAGCATTTAGAAAAGCTTGGGGATATTATCCAATCTGAGCCAAGTACCGAAGCGCTAGAAGATGGCGATTTTGATACCGATTTTCAATTGCTGTTTATCAGTCAGGCTTCACAACAAGAAATTGAAGAAAACATCTTAGCCAATAGTGAAATTGATCAAATTATCGTCAAGCCTTTTGATCAAGCCACAGATATCGCTACAGCTACTGAAGCTACAACTGAAGAGAGGATTGAGCCAGCAGCAACTACGGTAACTGAGGAAAAAGCACCTTCAGCTGAAAGTCCAGCACCAGTATCTGAACAGCCCAAGGAAAAAACAGCCGCGTCACAAAAACAAGTGTCTAAGGCAAATAATCAAGCGAGTCATAATAACAGCAAAAACCAATCGATTCGTGTGGATTTATCACGCTTAGATTTATTCTTAAATCTAGTTTCTGAGCTAGTGGTTTATCGGAATCAGCTAGAAGATGTAAGTAATCGTGCGCATTTGACTGAGATTAAAGATTCACTTGAACAGGTTTCACGCTTAACCTCGGAACTACAAGAATTAGTCTTGAAAATTCGGATGCAACAAGTTAATGTGGTTTTCAGTCGTTTCCCACGGATGGTACGTGATTTAGCCAATGAATTAAATAAAGAAATGGATTTAATCATTGAAGGGGAAGAAACTGAGTTAGATAAGACCGTGGTTTCTGAATTGAGTGAACCATTAGTGCATATCCTGCGTAATTCTGCTGACCATGGGATTGAATTGCCTGAAGTTCGTGAAAAATTAGGGAAACCTAGACGCGGAACAATTAATCTAGTGGCTTATCAAGAAGGCAATCAAGTAATTATTACGATTACTGATGATGGAAAAGGCTTAAACCCAGATGTAATCAGAGAAAGCGCGGCTAGAAAAGGCTTATCGACAGATGGTCTAAGTGATGAGGAAGTTCAAAAATTAATTTTCCATCCAGGTTTTTCAACCGCTAAGGAAATTACCAATATTTCTGGTCGTGGTGTGGGGATGGATGCCGTTCAGTCAAAAATCCATGCACTAGGTGGTACAATTGAGTTAAGAAGTCAAGTCAATGTTGGCACGACCTTTATCATTAAGCTTCCATTAACCTTATCGATTATTGATGCATTAATGGTTCGGGTAGGTACAGAAAACTTTGCGATACCACTAGACGTCGTTGAACGGGTTGTGATGGTTAGAGAAGAACAAATTGAACAAACCTTTACTAACGAGGTTTATGAATTCCAAGGACAGATGATTCCAATTATTCGGATGAACCAGCTATTAGCGATTAATGAGGATCGACCAAAGAAACATTATGCAATTATTGTAAGTATTGATCAACAATATTACGGGATCTTAGCCGATGAGTTGATTGGTCAGCAAGAAATCGTTATTAAAAAGATTGATGCAATTTTGCAACAAATTAAGAAATATCAAGGAGCAACAATTCTCGGTGATGGCTCAATTGCCTTGATTCTTGATGTCAATACAATCTGTAATGAGTTGAGGAGTCAGCTATGAGTTATAATGAATTAGAGCTAGATGTTTTAAAAGAAGTGATGAATATCGGTGGTGGCAATGCGGCAACGAGTATTTCATCCTTAGTTAGTCGTCCGATTGATATGAATGTACCTGAAGTCAAAATTTTAAGCTATCAAGAGCTATATGAACAAATTATCCATGAAGATGAGGTTGTTTTTGCGACAGCTATTCAGATTTTAGGTGAAATTGAAGGTGTCTTTTTATTCGTCCTAAACGAGGAGTCCGCTGACAAAATGACTGCATTTATGTTAGGCACTACTGAATATAATGACGAAATCAAGCAGTCGGCCATTCAAGAATTAACCAATATTATTGCCAATTCCTTTTTAGGGGCAATTGGTCAAATGATTAATCAACAGCTATCAACATCCGTGCCGATGTTACAAGCAGATTATTTTGGAGCAATTATCAGTAGCTTATATATGGCTTTGGAACAATATGATGACCAAGTGATGATTATTCGAAATGAATTTTTCTATAATGATAAAGAAAGATTGGATGCTTCACTCTTTTTCATTCCAAAAGATGGTGGAATTGAGAAAATTTTTGAAGCATTGGGAATATGAGAGGAGATATTTAAATGAGTGGAAGAATTTTAATTGTAGACGATGCGGTATTCATGCGCATGAAATTGAAGGATATTTTAACCAAAAATGGTTATGAAGTAGTGGATGAAGCCCAAAACGGCCAAGAAGCCTTTGAAAAATATCAAGCATTAAAACCAGATATTGTAACCATGGATATTACGATGCCAGAAGTAGACGGTCTTGAAGCATTGAAAATGATTAAAGCACAAGATCCAAATGCTAAGGTAATTATGTGTTCAGCGATGGGACAACAAGGAATGGTTATGGATGCTATCAAGTCAGGTGCGAAAGACTTTATCGTAAAACCATTTGATACAGATCGGGTAATTAACGCTATTGCTAAAGCTTTAGGTTAATGAAAAGTTGGGAGTTGATTGATTATGCAAATGATTTTATTTCAAATGAATCAACAACATTTCTTAATCTCAGCTGATTCTGTCGAAGAAGTTATTGATACAGTAAAGATTACTGATGTACCCTTAGCACCACGTTGGATTGAAGGATTAATTAATCTACGAGGAACGGTATTGACAGTTGTGAATCTTTCACGTTTAATAGGTATGGATACAGCTGCTGAAAATCGCAATATCCTCATCATGAAACAAAATGATGAACGCAAGGGATTGCTGATTGAAGAAGTGATTGAAGTGATTGACATTCAAGAAGAAGATATCCAGTTAAATGCAACAGAAAAATTTGATTACTATTCTGGTATTGTGAAATTCAAAGACCAGATTGCTAATATTATAACCGTCAATCATTTGATTTTTGATTAATTGTTACAAAGGGGGGACTTGAGTGGATCAAGTATTATCACAACAAGAAATAGATATGCTCTTATCGGCAATGAGTAATGGTGAGCTGATTGAAGAGCAGCCTAATTCTGTTGTTGAAGAGCAGCCAAAAGCGAAAAAGTATGATTTTCGTAGACCAGTCAAATTATCAAAAGAATATATTAATACCTTGCACATGGTCTTTGAAGATTATGCCAAGTTAGCCAGTACCGCCTTATCTACTAAATTACGTACCAATGTAATGATGCAGGTGGCGGCGATTGAACAGGTTAGTTATGATGAGTTTATCCACTCAATTCCTCGATTTACTTTACTTGGTGTCACCCAGTCTAGACCGATGAATGGCTTGCAGATTTTGGAAATTAATCCCCAGCTAGCAATGCTTTTTATCGAATTATTATGTGGGGGACTAGAGGTGATTCTTGCTCGCAAGGAAAAGGACGAAGCGATTTTAGAAGAAACGGATAAAAAGAATTTTACCGATATTGAGTTATCAATTTTAAATGAAATCGTTGAATTATATACACAGGTCTTTATAAGCTCTTGGAAGGATATTGTCGAGTTAGATACCACGATTGAATCCTTAGAGACGAATCCTCAGCTCTTGCAAACAATGTCCCCTAACGAACCGGTGACGTTGATTACCTTCAACTTTAGAGTGTTTGAGGTGGATAGCTTTGTCAACTTATGTATTCCTTACGTTTTCTTTGAAGGGATGATTGACAAGTTAAGTATCCGTAACTGGTTTGATGCCAACCGTGTAGATAATGAACATGATGCAGAATATCTGCAAAAGAGTTTAAATCATGTGGAGTTAGAGTTAAGTGTTCATTTAGGCGATGCCCATATGCAACTTTCTGAATTTTTACAACTAGCCCCTGGTGATCTAATCAAACTAGATCGAAAAATTACTGATCCATTGACTAGCTATGTAGAAGGTAAGCCGTTTTATCGTGTGAAACCAGGTAAACGCGAGGAAAACATAGCGATAGAATTAATTGATCCGTTAGAAGGAGAGGAAGAATAATGAGCGATAGTTTATCACAAGAAGAGATTGATGCCCTATTAAATGGTGGCATGACTGAGTCGAATACAGCTAATGAGGACGCTTCAGCCAATCAATCTGAAAACGAACAATTATTATTTGATATTATCGGTGAAGTGGGTAATATCTCTATGTCCCAAGCAGCTACTGCTCTTTCTTCTATTTTAAATCGCCGTGTGAGTATCACAACTCCGCGTGTATCTAAAATAAAGTTCCAAGAAATTTTAGATAGTCTGGCTGCACCGAAAGTTGCCACTACCGTTGAATTTAAGGAAGGCTTATTTGGTACCAACCTAATGCTTTTAGAGGTTAGGGATGCTATCGTGATTGCCGATTTAATGATGGGTGGTGAAGGAAATCCGGTAAGTCAAGAATTCACGGAATTAGAATTAAGCGCAGTTGCCGAAGCGATGAATCAGATGATTGGTTCAGCTTCGACCTCAATGGCAACGATGACTAATCGTAAAGTAGATATTTTCCCACCAAATGTGAATTTGTGGGAAGAAGGAATGACGATTGAAACCCAAAGTATTCAGCCACAAGATTCAATTTATAAAATTTCTTTTGATTTAAGTGTTGAAGGAGTCATTGAAAGTGAAATCATGCAGATTTTCAGTGAGGAAGTCGTGCGTGATATTGAAAAGGCGATGCTTGCGGATGAAGCCAAGGACTTACGTCAAACGGCACCCGTTCAAGAAAGCACTCCACAAGTAGCAAGTACACCTGTTGAGCAGCCTGCACCAACACCTGCACCTGAACCGGTGGCAAGCGTGCAGCCAACTCAGACCGTGCAACGTCCGGTTGAGGTTAGTAAGCCAGCCTTTCAAACCTTAACATCCAATGCAATGAATGATGGGGATAACTTGGATTTAATCTTAGATGTGCCACTCGATTTAAGTGTCATCTTAGGTCGTAGCAAGCGAACCATTAAAGAGATTTTGTCGCTAAACACAGGTTCTGTTATTGAGCTAGATAAATTAACGGAAGAGCCACTGGAAATTTTACTAAATGGTAAATTGATTGCAACTGGGGAAGTAGTGGTCATCAATGAAAACTTTGGGGTAAGAATTACGAATATTCTTTCACAAAAACAACGAATTTCCAATCTACGTTAATGAAAAATCTACTGAAAAATAATAATGTTATCATTATATATCGCTGAAAAACCTTGATAAGTAAAGGATTTCGTAAGATTATATAATGATGATCGACAATCATTTGGAAAATGTTTACAAATTAATTTGAAAATGATAACAAAAAAGTTGAATCTTAGGGTTTAACTTTTTTTGTTTTTGGACGATAATGGTAATGAACTGAAAAATTAGGATGAAAGTGAGGGAATTCATATGAAAATTGAAGGTAGATATACCAATTACGACCGTTACACAACTAATCGTCCGGTGCATACAAGTGAAATTAAAGATGATACATTAAAAATTAGTCAAGCCAGTCATTTAGATTTATCAGAGAGCGTGCAAAAAATTCGCCAAGAGGCTAGTCATACCCATGCAACGAATGCGCAAAAGATTGCTGAATTAAAGGCTGCGATTAAAGAGGGTAGCTATCAAGTATCAGCTAAAGAGATTGCTGCAAGTATGGTTCAAGCAATGCATAGCTAAGAGGAAGCTTTATGAATACAAATGAATTTGAAATCAAATTAGCTAGCTTTTTGAGCTTGTTAAAAAAAGAACGTAAGGTGTTAATTAAAGGCGACGCACTAAAATTAGAAGAGATTTTAGCGAAGAAGCAGCCGTTTGTTTCCTTATTTAATGACTATCAAGGCGAGATTACCGAAAAAATGCGCCAATTAATTAGTGAAATCCAAACGCAACAAGAAGAAAATCTATTGCTAACGCAGCAAGCGATGAGTTTTCAAGATATGTTATTAGATACATTAAAGTCGGGAATCAAAAAGGCAAATAAGACAACGTATGGTGGGCAGACAAATTATGGAGTCGCCCCAACAACCTTAATCGACACCGAAGCATAAGGATATAGGAGGAGAAGAGATGTCTGGTTTATTTGGGACATTGAATGTGGCAACTTCTGGCTTAAATACTAGTCAAATTGCTTTACAAACAAGTGGACATAATATTTCAAATACGACAACGGATGGTTATTCTAGACAACGTACAAACCTTCAGACAACCAATCCTTATACAATTACTGGTGTAGGACAGGTTGGGACAGGCGTGAAGGTAAAAGATATCACGCGTGTAGTGGATGATTTTGTTCGTCAACAAACTCGTGAAGCCAATTCTATGTCTAAGTTTTATGAAGAAAAGGCAGATGCTCTCGGTCAATTGGAAGATTATTTTGGAGAACCATCTGATTCAGCTTTGTTAAAACAAATGAACACGATTTATGATGCTTGGTCAAAATTATCAAGCAACCCAGAGTTAGGTACGAGTAAAACGCTGGTGGTTGAAAATAGTTCAACTTTTACTACAACATTAAATGAAATGGCAACCAATATTGAGCAATTAAAATCGGATGTAGATACTTCAGTTGCCAATAGTGTTTATAATCTAAATCAACGAATTGCAGAATTAGAAACCTTAAATCAAAAAATTGCGGATAATTCGTTAACAGCTGGCACGAGTAATGATTTATTAGACCAACGTGATCGCTTATTAAAAGATATCTCCAGTATGGCTGATATTTCTACAACCTTTGACAAATATGGTCGAGTAAGTGAATTAAAGGTTGGCGATACTAAGATTTTAGATACCGATCATCGCATTCCGATGAGTGTAGTGATGTCTTCAGTAAACGGCAGTACCCAAATCGCGGTTGAAGGGGATCGGACTAAGGTCGTTACGATTCAAAGTGGCGATGTCAACGGGGGTCCTTTGGTGGTTTATAATGCTGAAACCGGCAAATACGATCAAATTACCGTAAGTAAAGGACAAATCGGTGGACAATTAGCTGCCAGTCAAGAAATTAAAGAGCGTTATCAAGAGTTCAATCAATTTGTAGAAAAAATGGCGACTAAAATGAATGAAACTTATGGGGATAATGGCAATAATGGCCCATTCTTTGATTTAGGAAATGATCCGGAGAATATTGCAAAGAATCTAAAGGTTAATGCAGAGCTACAAGCTGATCCAAGTAAGTTAATGGCAGGGATGGGCACTAATCCAAATGCTGGTGATGGTCGTCTAGCCAAAAACGTTGCCTTAAGTTTTTCAGCCAAAGACGAGCAAGGGATGACCTATGCGGAACATTACAATGATATCATCACTAAAAATGGAATTTCTAAATTAAAGGCAGACAACACCGTTAAGGCTCAGCAAACGGTTTTGGACCAATTAGAAAACCAAGATGCCTCTATTTCAGGTGTCAATATTAACGAAGAAGTATCTAATGTCATTCGTTTTTCTCAAGCATTCCAGGCAAATGCCCGTGTTTTACAGACCGTTTCGGAAATGCTAGATACATTAATTAATCGAACAGGAGCGTAGAGTAAATGAGAATTTCAACCAATTCAGCCTATGTTGATTTTTTGAAAAATTTAAGTACAGCTGATACTCGTGCGCACAAAACGATGGATCAACTATCCAGCATGAAGGAAGTCAGCAAATCTTCAGAAGATCCATTGGCTGTTTCTAAAATTATGAACTTTAATGTTGCGATTGATCGTAATGAAACCCAAGCTTTAGAAATCAAAGACAGTATTTCTTGGAGTAATTCACAAGATAGTGTGTTGGCTAGTGTGAGTAATTCGATGCTACGAATTCGCAATCTAATTCAATCCTCAGCGAATGCAACCAATTCAACAGATGAATTAGCGGCGAATAAAGCAGAAATCCAGCAAAATATTGAAGGTATCGTTGAAGCACTAAATACCAATTATGATGGTCGTTATCTTTTTGCTGGTGATAAGACGACGGAACCACCTTTTGCTGTGCAAAAGGATGCTAATGGTGAGACCATTGGCATTAGCTATAATGGTTCAAACGTGAATTTACCAAGAGAGATTGCCGATGGGGTAACGGTGAATCTAGTGACAGACGGTAATTTACTGATGCATCAACAAGGTGGTAATGATTTGAATACTTTCTTTAATAAAGTCATGACTGCCTTTAAAAATGATGATCGTACAGCTTTTGCAGGAGATTTGATGAAAGAAGCGGATGTTTATCGCGATAATTTTGTTAACGTGAGAACGAAGATTGGCTCAGTCTATAATCGTTTACAAGCGGCTTCTGATCGAAATGCTGCTGAGAACCTGAATCTAAAAGAAGGTCTCTCCAATCGTCAAGATGTCGATGTAACGGAGAAATATATGGAATTTCAAAATCAAATGTTAGCCTATAAAGCGACCATGTCAATGGGTACTAAGATTATGCAAACAACGATTTTGGATTATGTGAGATAAAAATGTTTTTATAAGCAGAGAGTTGGTTTTTAGACTAATTCTCTGTTTTTTTATCATCTTTATATTTAATCTAATTATTAACAATTAGCACAAAAATTGGAATAGTTAAGTCAAAAAAAAACTTTACAATGTTGTTAAACGAATGAAAACGTCTGTCAATCAAAAATTTTTTCAAAAAAGACTTAAACTCTAAATGCTATTTACCGATGATATTGGTGTGAGAGTTATTGGAGAAATTGTTATTAAGGATAAAAAATATTTTTCAAAAAAGACTTAAACTTTTAACAAAACTACCGATTATACTCTTTGAAAAGAATAAAAAGAAAATCTTAGGAGGAAATTCACATGAGAATTAATACAAACGTAGCTGCAATGAATACTTATGGTCGTTTAACTTCTGCTAATGCTTCAAAAGCAAGCTCATTAGCAAAATTATCATCTGGTTTACGTATCAACAAAGCTGGGGATGACGCTGCAGGTTTAGCAATTTCAGAAAAAATGAAAGGCCAAATCGGTGGGATGAAACAAGCAAAACGTAATGCGCAAGATGGTATTTCATTAATCCAAACTGCTGAAGGTGCGTTAAACGAAACTCACAGCATGTTAGGTCGTATGCGTGACCTTGCAGTTCAAGCACACAACGGTACTTTAACTGCTGATGACAAAACGCAAATTACTAAAGAATTTGATCAATTGAAGAAAGAAATCACTCGTGTTGCAACTGATACAGAATTTAACACATTGAAATTATTCTCTGGTAATTCTGCTACAGGCACAACTGCTTTCAAATTCCAAATCGGTGCCAATGATAACCAAACAATTTCAGTATCAATCGGTGGCATGAATGCAACAGCTTTAGGTGTAAATAACTTAACTGCTGGTGGAACAAATGCAATGAGTATTATCGATAAAGCAATTAATACTGTATCAACACAACGTTCAGAATTAGGTTCAGTTCAAAACCGTTTAGAACACACAATTAATAATTTAACTTCTGCAACCGAAAACTTATCAGATGCTAACTCACGTATCCGTGACGTAGATATGGCTGAAGAAATGATGAGCTTCACTAAATCTAACATCCTTTCTCAAGCTGCTACTTCAATGTTGGCTCAAGCAAATTCAATGCCAAACAGTGTATTAAGCTTATTACAAGGTTAATTAATTGTTTAGACTTAAATTATATGAAAAATAGTCGATTTACTTTGGTGAATCGACTATTTTTGTTTTGGGGAGAAGATAAATGATTACAGGAATTGAGATAAATCAACCAGGAAGAATTAACCGTATTGCCAGGGGTGAATGTCTTTTAAGTATTTCGCTATTGGTCTCTAATAACATTCAGACAATTGAAAAATGTATGGAATCTATTCGACCATTGCTAGAACAAGTTCCTAGTGAATTGATTATTGTGGATACTGTTGGTGAAGAAAAGAGCGATGGTTCGTTAGCGATTGCTAGAGAGTATGCCGATAAAATTGTGCATTTTGAATGGTGTGATGATTTTGCAGCGGCTAGAAACGCAGGATTAAGAGAATGTCAAGGTCAATGGTTTATGTACTTTGATGATGATGAGTATTTTGATAATGTGACTGCGCTTATTGATTTTTTTAGTGATGAAAGTAAATATAATTATTATCGTGCGGTGGAGATTCAAGGAAGAGATTATATTGATTATACAGGTAATAAATACAATCTGCGCAAATCATTACGTTTATTTCGTTTAGTTGAAGGAGCCACTTTTCAAGGGAAAATTCATGAATATTTTGTTCCTACAACTGTTCCTATGTATGAAACATCCGTTTTTGTACACCATTTTGGTTATGTACATGTATTAGATAAAACCAATCGAAATGAATCCTTATTAGAAAAAGAAGTGGAAAAGGATTGTTTAAATTTTGCTGCTTGGTTGCAGATGATTATTGCTTTACCTGGAAGTCAGTTAATCAAAAAAATTCAATTATCTGAGCAAGCATTGGTTGCTTTTGATTCCCAGCAGTTTAGTGACTTAGCTTTTTTTCAACAAAAAGCATTAATTGATATCATTGTATTTTTAGCGGAATTTTATCAAAAATCAGGGAATATTCCTCAATCTACTGTAGTATTGGAAAAATATCATTACTTATTAAAAAAGAATCAGTTTTTTGAAGGGCTTGAGACGTATATTCGATTTATTAATCAATTAACCTTATGTAACTATAGTAAAGCAATTGATTATTTTATAAGAATACAAGAAATTATTCAATATTATCAAAAAAATATGCAGGAATATTTTGAGATTTATACACCGATGCATATGGAGTATTTGAGTAAGGAATCATTAAAGTATTGCTTTAAATTATTGATTGCTACTTTGGAGTCTAGCTACAATTATGCTTTATTATGTTCTATCTATAAAAAAATTGATTTTAAATTAATTGATTATTTAGAACAAAAGACAATTCTTTCATTTATAAAGGCAAGTATTTCAGAAAAAAATCAGGGTGTATTCTTATCTTTGCATAAATTGTGTGTAGAAAAAAATATCGAAATTGAATTTATTCAGCTTTGTCAAACTATACAATTTGATTTAAAAAAAGAGGAGAAATTACAATTAAGCAAATGGTTGAGTGAGATTCAAAGTGAATCTTGTTATTTTGTCTATCAAAAATATAAGATAAATAATAAGGCATGCTTTGAAAAATTAAAAGCAACTGTTCAAAATTATGAGCCTGGAATTGAAGAATATTTGATTACGTTGATTCAAAAAGAGATTTCGCCATATTATATTCTAAAAACAGCTAATCAGAATGAATTAGATACTTTTTGTTACTTTATAGATCGTTATTTCTCTCAGGATTTTCATTCAAAAAATCAGTTTATCTTTTCTTTGGCAGAAACTATGCAAGATACAGTAGTTGGCAATTATCTGGTTTATCAATTGTTAAAACTAATTGTTTTAAATCCGAGTACAACTACTAATGAACTGAACCAATATGTGGATAGCTATCTTAACTATGGACAACAATTAGTTATCCAATTGTATAATGAAAAAGTATTTATTGAAGAAACAATGTTACTACCAGCAGAATATCATTGGTTAGCACTTTTAGAACAAGCTTTGCAATGTAAAGAGAACCAACAATATATTGAATACATTCAACTATTAAAAGAAGGATTAATGATTTATCCAGAATCTAAGGAATTGGTTAACAAATTGCTTGCGTCTGCTGAACAAGATTTACGAAAACAGCAAAGTATTGAAGATGAATTATCTCGATTAGCTAGTCGAGTAAAACAGGATATTTTAAAACTAATTAGTGAAGGAAATTTAACTGAAGCCAAAGTATTATATCAGGAATTGGTTGAAATTACCCCAAATGATGAAAATTTAAAAATTATACAAAATTTACTAAAATAAAATAAGGAGAGAGATTTTATGGCGACAATTACAAGTTCATCGGGAATTAGTAGTACATTAGGAACATACAGTGGAATAGGTTCTGATCAAATTGATAAATTGATTGAAGCTGAATCAGTTGGTAAATTACGCGCTCAATCCAGAATAAGTAGTGTAGAGTCTCAAAAAACAGCGTATAGTGATGTGCGTTCACGATTAAGCAATTTATTAAGTAAATTAAAAGATTTAACCAACTCGGAGACTTTTGCAAGTAAGAAAGAGACTTCATCAAATGAAGCAATTGCAACCATTTCTGGGGGAACTTCATCAATTGCTGGAACTTATGATTTACAAGTAAGTCAATTAGCAACAAATACACGTTTAGTCGGGGCAAAAATAGCAGATAATGCTAAAATAGCCATGAATGCTACTGGGACACTTAACTTAATTTCAAGTAAAGTAGATAGTGAAGGAAATAATCTTACTTTTGATATATCAATATCAGATACAGATACTTTATCTGATATTGCGAATAAAATTAATAAAAAATCAACTGATTCGGGTATTTCAGCAGTAGTGATGGATGGTCGTTTAGTATTAAGTAATACAGAAACTGGCGAGAAGAGTATAGCTGTGGGTGATAATGCTGTATCACAAGCTTTAGGTTTAAGTACAAGTGCAACTAATAATGCTGCCCAATTAACCTTAGGAAAAAATGCTTTTTTCTCTGTTAATGGTGTAAAGATGTCTAGTCAGAGTAATAATGTAAGTGACCTGGTAGATGGTGTCACACTGACTTTAAAGCAAACAACGGCAGAAAATACTACTGTTCATCTAGAATTAACTGATGATGTAGACAAGACAGTCTCAGCAGTACAAAGTTTTGTTGATCAATATAATAGTACGTATTCATTAATCGATGATTCACTAGATGTAGGAACGCCTAAAGTATCCACAGATACTAGCTCAAGTACTAATAAACAAGGAGCTTTAGTTGGTGATTCATTGATGATGCGTTTACAAACGCAATTAAGAAGTTATGGTTCAGCTAATCCTGCCGATAGCACATTAAAAGTAAATCAAATTGGTATCTCAATTGATCGTAATGGTGTGATGACTCTAGATCAAAGTAAGTTGAAAAAAGCTTTGACGGATAATCCTAATGCGGTGAAAGAATTTTTCAATGGTCCAGATCAAAACGATTCTACTGCTTCTTCGACTTCAAATAGTACCACAACTCCATCGGGTTATGCTGGAAATATGTTGCAACTATTAAACGGTTACTTAGAAGATAGTGTAAGTAGTTCGGGACAAACAATTAAAGGGTTATTAAAGAGTAGAACAGAAAGCTTTGATTCGCTGATTAAAGATTTAAATAAACAAATTGAACGATTTGATGATTATTTGACAACTAAACGTACCTACTATGTAAATATGTTTACCAAACTTGATGCAGCTATGATGCAAGCAGAAGAGCAGATGAAATATTTTACAGCTCAAAGCGGTAATAATAATTAGCGAGTAAAATATATGAATGAAAAATTACAGCAAACATTATCTTTATTACAAGAATTAAATCAACAATCGTCTCTAATTGAAAGTAGTGAAACTTTTGATAAAATTGCTGATTTATTTGAAAACTTTCAGAGTAATTTAGAGATTTTATCAGAGGAAGATACTGAATTATTAATGCAAATTACTGCTTTGTATCAAAAAGTAATCAGTCGAGGAAATGAAGAAAAAAAAGCTTTTTCTAAAGAGATTGCTAGAATTAATCAATCTGGAAAAAAAGCTAAAACCTATATTCCGTTAGAAGAATTATCAGGAATTGAATTAGAATATTAGTAGATAAGGAAAGATAAAACAATGAATTATTCAGTATATCAAAATAATTATCTCGCAAACGAAGTGATGCAAGCCTCACCAAAACGATTAATCGAATTATTATTGGAAGGTTGTATCAAAAATTTAAAACAAGCGGCTTTAGCAATTGATAGAGAGGATGTCAATTTAGCTCACAACAAGTTAGTTCGAGCGCAAGATATTATTTCTGAATTGCGTTATAGCATTAATGAAGAAGTCGGCGGCGAGGTTGCCCAACAATTTATCCAGCTATATGAGTATATCAATAATCAACTGCTACTAGCTAATCTTAAAAAGGACAAGGTAGTTGTTGAAAAAATCGAAGGTATGGTTGAAGAATTACTAGCTACCTGGAAACAATTGGAAGTGTAATTTTGTGTAAATACAGAGCAATATTAATTTCTAACATATATAAATAAGGATATAATGAAAAGTAGCAGAGTAAAAAAAAATCAACGTCGATTTTACTCTGCTTTTTAAATAATAATTAAAGTGGTGAAAATAAATGTTAAACTTTACAGTTGGACCAGTTCAAATGAGCGATACAATTAGACAAATAGGTTTTGAACAAATTCCTTATTTTAGAACTGAGGAATTTTCTAATCTTATGTTGGAATGCAATAGACTTATGCTTAGATTTTCTGATGCTCCCGATGGATCTCAATCATTATTTTTAACTGGTTCTGGTAGCTCCGCTATGGAAGCCTCAATAATGAATTTGTTTAATAAAAATGATAGATTATTGATTGTAAATGGTGGAAATTTTGGAGAAAGATTTGTTAAAATTTGTAAAATCCATAAAATTCCATATCAAGAAATTAAATTGGAATACGGACAGCCTTTAAGAGAATTGGATTTAGAGAAGTATGCCAATAAAAAATATACAGGATTTTTGGTAAATATTCATGAGACTTCAACAGGTATATTATACGACCTGGATTTAATTAGTGATTTTTGTAATAGGAATAATTTATTTTTGGTTGTAGATGCTATTAGTTCGTTTTTAGCAGATTCTTTTTCTATGAAAAAAAATAATGTCCAAGTTATGATTACAGCCTCTCAAAAAGCTTTAGCATGTCCCCCGGGAATAGGGATTATTGTAGTGACTCCAGAAGCAATTGATCGAATAAAAAGAAATAAAGTAAGTAGTCTATATTTTGATTTAAACGAGTATTTAAATAATTCATATAGAGGACAAACTCCTTTTACTCCTGCTGTTAGTATACTAATTCAGTTGTATAGTCGATTAAGAGAGATTGATAATAATGGAGGGGTTGATACTGAAATATCCCGTGTACGTATGCTAGCTCAGCATTTTAGGAAAGAAATTGAATCTTTGCCTCTTAAAATACCTTTTTTATCATTATCAAACGCTATAACCCCAATTATTCCTGAGAATATTTCGGCTTATGAATTATTCGTAATATTAAAAAATGAGTATGATATTTGGGTTTGTCCAAATGGTGGAGAGCTGAAAGATAAAATTTTTAGAGTTGGACATATTGGTTTTTTAAATATAGAAGATAACGAAAAGTTAATTTTAGCGTTTAAGGATTTATGCAGAAGGAATATTTTATAGAGGTGTTAAACGTAGAAATGGAACATTTAACAGACAATAAGTTGCGCAAGTTACAATTAACAGAGTTGGAACTTTTAAAGGAAGTAGATAGAATATGTAGAAAAAATAATATTGACTATTCTTTATATGCAGGTACTTTATTAGGGGCGGTTAGACATAAAGGATTTATTCCATGGGATGATGATGCGGATATAGCTTTTAGACCAAAAGAGTATCAAAAATTTTTTGAAGCATGCAAAAATGATTTAAATACAGAAAAATTTTTTCTACAGGATTATCGTACCGATCCTAATTATAGATGGGGCTATGCAAAACTCAGACGAAAAAATTCAGCATTTATACGTAAAGGTCAGGAACATATGAAATATCAAAATGGAATTTGCATTGATTTGTTTGTACTCTATAATGTTCCAAATAATATCTTGTTACGTATATTTTATAATTTTATTTTTTTGATAATTAGAAAATGCCTATACTCTGAGGCTGGAATGGTGAGCGCACCACATACTCTTTTGCGAATATGGTACAGAATATTGTATATTATACCAAGAAATTTAATATTTTCTTTTGCAAATAAATTAATATATAAACAACCGTCAGAATTAATTAGTCAAATGTATTATCCAAACCTTAAAAGATGCAAATACGGTATTCCTGCGTATGCAATGGAGGAATTTACAGAATTAGAGTTTGAAGATACTGTTTTTAAAGTATTTAAAGAATATGATAAAATATTAAAATTTATCTATGGTGATTATTTAATGTTACCCCCAAAAGAAAAAAGAAATAGTCATAATCCTACTGTAAAAATTATTTTCCCAAAATAATTATTTGAGTCTTAAATAATAAAAAAATATTTTATGTACTGTTTAAATTTTTCAAAAAGGAATGAGACGTACAATGATTAAGGTAATTACATATGGCACATACGATTTGTTACATGAAGGGCACATTAATCTTTTAAAAAAAGCAAAAGCATTAGGAGATTATTTAATTGTCGGAGTGACAACTACTGATTTTGATAAAAATAGAGGAAAAATCAATGTTCAACAGTCTTTAATGGAGAGGATTGAAGCTATTAAAGAATTAGGTCTTGCAGATGAAATTATAATTGAAGAGTATGAAGGTCAAAAAATTGATGATATAAAAAATTTAAATATCGATATATTTACTGTCGGATCAGATTGGAAGGGAAAATTTGATTATTTAAAGGAATATTGTGAAGTTGTTTATTTACCTCGCACTGAAGGAATATCTAGCTCAGATATCAGAAGTAAACAAAAAAGATTAAAGCTAGGTTTAGTAGGTGAAACACTTATCCGTAAATTCAAGCAAGAATGCACATTTGTTAATGGTGTTGATGTAGTTGGTGTTTGTTCAACCTTTAGATATTTAGAAAAATCAGTATTTGATGATATTTCATTTATTACAAGTAATTACAGTGAATTACTTGCTAGAGTGGATGCTATATATATTGAGGGGCATCCGAATGACCGTTATTTTTTAATAAAAAAAGCTTTAGAGTGTGGAAAGCACGTATTATGTGAATCACCAATTGCACAAAATGCCAAAAAATATGATGAATTATTAAAGATAGCTGATACAAACAAATGTGTATTAATGGATGCAATTAAAACAGCATACTCCACAGCATACTCACGTCTTTTTTTGTTATTAAAAAGTGGAATTATTGGAGATGTAGTTTCTATAGATGTAACTTGTACTAGTTTAGCTGATAAAAACTCTATTAGTGGATTAGATGTAAAAACAAAGTGGAATTCTATGACTGCGTGGGGTCCAACAGCTATGTTGCCAATTTTTCAGTTATTAGGAATAAATTATCAATCTAAAAAAATTATTACACATTATTTAGATTGTAATAAAACATTTGATTTATTTAGTAAATTGATTTTTATCTATTCAAATTCTGTTGCAACAATTACGATAGGTAAAGGAGTTAAATCAGAAGGAAGTATGGTTATTACTGGAACAGAGGGATATATTTATGTGCCTGCACCATGGTGGAAAATGGATTATTTTGAGGTGAGATTTGAAGATTATAGAGAAAATAAACGCTATTATTATACCTTGGAAGGTGAAGGAATTCGTTATGAAATTATCGCGTTTATTAATCAGATCAAAAGTTATAACTCAAAAATTATGAATATATCAGCGCAAGTATCTAGGGAAATATGTAGGACGATACAGGATTTTAATGATAAAAAAGATGTAATTGAAATTAGACAAAAAGGATTAAATGATAATGGATAGAAATAATGTCAGATTACTAATTAAAGAAGCAACTTTTGATACTGATACGATTTACTGTGTTGCTAGTGAGATTAATTTACTTTTTTCAATTAATTTAGCTACTCAAAAAATTTGTTTAATTGATTGTTTACCTATTGACCTTTATTCATCGTTAAAATCTATGAATTTTAATGATGGAAAACTAGAATTTTTAGTAGAAGAAGATGAGCAAAATTATTGTTTTTTGTTAAAAGAACAACACTGGGTTAAAATAGAAAGTACAACTTGTTTAAAAAATTTTTCTATAATCGATAGTAACTTGAAATTAAATTTTGAGAAAAAATTAACTGATAATAAAATACTAACTCAAGATAATGAGGGATATATTTATATTGATAATATAAAAATACCTACTATTATAAACGGAAATGAGGTGGAAAAAATTTTGAAGAAACACGACTTAGAATTGCCTAATTGTGGAAAATTAGTTAAGGAAGGTATGACATTTAATTTAAATGATTCATTAGCTTTATTTTTAAATAGGACAGACTCTATTTCTAAGACTCAAACTAAAAATGGTTTAAAAATATGGCAAAGTATTTGTAGTCAAATTGATGAAAATAATACTATTTCATTCCAAATAAAAAATAAAATGAAGCATTTACTTCAATTGATGACTGAGCTTCAAAAAATCCTTTTTCATTCTTTGGAGAATAAGCGTTTTGATGATGCAATAAAGGCTATGGAGAGTAATCATGAAGGCATGGATGACTTGTTGAAGTTTGCTAGAAAGGTCGAGTTACCCTTAACTTCTTTTGAAGAGTCTGTTAATGAATATAAACAATTAATTTATGCAGTTTATTATCTGATAGAGAATAACAAACCTATAAATTTAAACCAAATTATAGTTAGTTTTACAGATACACTTTCAAAAATAAATTCTATAGTTAACGAGATAGATACTAAAATAAGCATTATTTTTATGCCATATAAAGCTTCTATGTGGAGCGCGCTAGAGTCTATCTGGCAATCTGCAATTTCTGATAAAAAAGCTAAGGTAAGAGTAATGCCAGTGCCATATTTTGAGAAAAATAGCGATGGGAGCTTTGACAATATTGTCTATGAAGGTGCTGATTTCCCCAAAAATGTCGATGTGTTTTCTTATGAAAATTTAGACTGGGATAGCGAATTAGTAGATGTTATTTTCATACATAATCCTTATGATGAAAATAATAGGATAACTAGTATTCATCCTGATTTTTATATTTCTAATTTAAGAAAAATAACGCAAAAAGTTGCTTATACACCATATTTTGTACATATGGAGCCCTCTAAGAATGATGCTGCTGCATATGAAAATATTAAACATTATGCCTTAACTTCAGGTGTTGTACAAGCGGACTATATTTACTTGCAATCTGATAATATAAAAAATTATTATACCACAGTGCTTACTGATATATATGGAAATGAAACGAAAGATTATTGGGAATCAAAAATTTTTGCATATGGTTCACCTATGATTGATAAAATACTTCAAATAAAAAATAGCAAAATTGATTTGCCAATAGAATGGAAAGAAAAGTTGTATAGTGAAAAAGGCGAAAAGAAAAAAGTTGTATTATATAATACTAGTATTGGAGCTTTTTTAGAAGATTCAGAAAATATGCTGTATAAAATAAAAGATACAATTGATTTTTTTGCCAATGAAGATGAATGTGTTCTTTTATGGAGACCACACCCACTTATGAAAACAACAATAAAAGCAATGAGACCTGAACTATTAGAACTGTATAATTTAATTATTGATAAATATTTAGAGGAGAATAGTGGTATTTATGATGTCTCTGCAGATGTAAATCGTGCTGTTGCAATAGCAGATTTATGTTATGGCGATCCAGGAGGATTAATTCCTTTAAGTCAACAAATCAATGTTCCTGTACTTATTCAAAATGCAAAATTTTTGAATGTACATTAAATGTCAAATTTACATTAACAAACAGGCATGCGAATATCGCATGCCTGTTTGTCGAAATATGGGAAAAGATAATTTACATTACTTGAAACGGCTAATTTAAAGTGTGCAATTTTTAGCGCACGCTAATTTATATCGGTAGAAAAAATCATAGTTTAACGCTTTAAAATAAAATAATTTGCATAATTTTTCACATTTTTTCTAATTTTAGATATTGAATTTATCGATCTTTCTCCGATAAATTAATTGTTAAACTTTTTCTTGGGGGGAAATTTACATTATGGATATCTTTTTAATTATCGGGATTATCTCGGGATTTTTATCCGTTGTTATCGGAATGATTGTAAAGGGAGCGGATGTAGCTGTATTAATTAATCCAGCAGCTATCATCATCATTTTTGGTGGAAGTGCAGCCGCTTTGATTAATTCATATCCGATGAATGAGATTAAACGTTTACCGAAAATCTTTGGAGTACTTTTTAGCAATAAAGAAGTGAAGAGTGATGAATTAATTCAGTCCATTATTGAGATGGCGAATATGGCTCGTCGTGATGGTTTATTAGCTTTAGAATCACAAGTGAATGCTTTAGAGGATCCTTTTTTAAAGAAGGGGTTGGAAATGGTGGTTGACGGTATGGATGCTGAGCAGATTCGTGAAATACTTGAAACTGAAATTGCAGGGATTGAGGAACGACATCACTCGGCTGCAGCAATGTTTAAAACACTGGGTTCTACCTCACCAACGTTGGGGGTTTTGGGAGCCGTAATTGGTTTGATTGGGGCATTAGGAAACTTAAGTGATGTGGAAGCTTTAGGTCACATGATTAAAGCAGCCTTTGTAGCCACTCTATATGGGATTTTCTTTGGTTATGTAATGATGATTCCATTTGCTTCACGGTTAAATTCTAAATCTGCTGAAGAAATACAACAAAAGATGATTATTTTAGAAGGGGTAATGGCGATTCAAGCCGGTCATTCACCAAAGAATATTGAAAAACAATTAAATAGCATTATTGCGCCAGATCAAAGAAAAGAAAATTAATTATTAAAGAAGGAATCAGTGATGAAACGAAAAAAGAAACATGAAGAACATGTCGATGAAGCCTGGTTGCTTCCTTACTCAGATATGATGACTTTACTGTTAGCTTTGTTTATTGTATTATTTGCAATGGCGAAAGTGGATACAGCCAAGTTTAATGAATTTAGAAGTGAATTTACTGAGATTTTTTCAGGAATTGGTACGTCTAGTGGAAAAGCAGTGATTGGTAATGCCGCTGATCCGAACTTACCAGTGAAAGAACAAAAAACTAAGGAAAGCGAAGAAGCTAAAGAAGCAGCTGTGGCGATGAAGTTAGAAGATAAACAATTGGCAAAATTACGTGAACAATTGGAAAAATCCTTAGACTCAACAGAAATTGCTGATGATGTATCCGTAGATTTAAAATCAGATGGCATTCACATTGCTTTATCCAGTAAAATTTTATTTTCATCGGGAAGTGCGGATTTAACTGATGATGTGAAAAAGAATTTAACGATTGTTGGTGAACATTTCAAAGGATTAGACCAAGATTTTATTATCGCTGGTTATACCGATAATCGTCCGGAAAATGGTCGCTATGCTTCTAACTGGGAATTGTCAGCTGCGCGTGCCATTTCGGTAATGAACTTTTTTATCAATAACGGAATGATTGCTAGCAATAAGGTCTCTATTCAAGCCTATGCTGAAAATAAACCCAAAGCGACGAATAGCACGGATGAAGGACGCTCAATTAATCGACGAGTAGAAATCATCATTCATAAGTTATATGCAGCCAATGGTCAAACCTCGTAAAAGGAGTTGAGCAGATGAAACGTAAGTCATTAATTGGTAAAGCTAGTCTAGTCTTGTTAGCTTCTTTTAGTTTGGTGATGTTTTCAAAGCCAACTGCTAAACAACAGGTTAGCGCCAATAGCGAACAACAGCAGGGGTTTCATCAAACAATTCAATCGATTAGTCAAGTAAATCAGCCGACCTATTCCACCATTCTTTTAGATGTTCCTTTGGAGAATCAAAATGCTGGGGATAGGTTAGAAAACGGCTGTGAAGTAACGGCCTTATCGATGTTACTGCAATATTATGGCTATCAGACGAATAAAAATGAATTAGCTCAAAGATTAAATTATGTTCCATTTAATGTGGATGCCCATACTTATGGAAATCCATACGAGGGTTTTGTAGGGAATATTCAATCAGGCAAGCAAGCGATGGGGGTATTTGTTGAGCCGATTGCTAAATTAGCTAAGGACTATGTGCATGATGATGTTACCGTTCATAGTGAGAAGTTAAGTTTTACACAGATTATCCAGCTTTTACAACGGGATATCCCTGTTTGGAGCTTAGCAACGGTGAATCTAGTTGAACCGACTGATCAAGATTTTATTGATTGGCCAACGACTAGTGGAGTGATTAAGGTAACACCATTAATTCATGCTGTTGTATTAACTGGAATGGATCAAGAATTTATCTATGTCAATGATCCTTATGGAATAAAAAATAGACCTGTCAAGATTGACACAATGCAAAAAATATTTGAAAGATTAGGACAACAGTCCTTGTATTTAACCATAAATTAGACGTATACTTAAGTAGGGAATGAGTGTTAAACACTTACAAGAGGGGGATTTCAAATATGTTTGGTGACATAATAGGTTTATCGTTAGATGATGTAGAATTAATGAATGTTGAAGATCAATATGTTGAGTTTGTACAAGCTCAAGAGTTGCCGAAGTCATGGACAACCGCCAAAAAAATTCATGCCAAAGAAAGAGGTCGACTAACTAAAAACGGTCAGGAGATTGAAATGAAATTTCGTACATTGAATTATCAAATTGTAAGACGTGAAAAGAAAAATTAATGAATAGTTACCAATCTTAATGTAATAATTTTTTATACATTATTGATTGGTATTTTTTTCATTTTTTGTTTGATGGTGAACTGTATTAACAAAGCAGGCACATATTATTACACTAAGATTATGATTTAATATTATAAAAATGAAAGACAATAAATAGACTACTATTTGAGGTGAAATTTCATGATTAAGCATATTATAAATGAATATGAGATATCTAATATATTAGAATATATTGATGATAAGTATCACGAGTCTATTTATTTATATTTAAATATAAATAAATATGGGTTGAGAAATTCTAAAATTAAAGTGTGGATACAATATAATGACAATGATATAGAGTCTGTTATTTTGAAATACTATACAGGATTGCATATTTATTCTCGAAAAAAAATATTTAATATTAGAGAATTATGTCAGTTAATCTATTCAGAAAATCCTACTATCATTTGTGCAGAAAGAAGTATAATCGTTAAACTTGGTAATTTATTGCCTGATTATAAAATAAAATTTGGGTTTATTGCTCAATATCAGCGTCAAAATTCTTTTGATTTTGAATTGAAAAGTAATATTGTTCGAGCATTGCCTCAGCATTATGATGATATGATAAAAATGTTACTACAAGATGAGATAGGAAAAACTTATACGTATAGTGATTTAAAAGACCAAATTACAAACCGAATTGCCGATAATTATTCAAGAAGTTATTGTATTTATAATGGAGATAAACTTGTGGCACAAATAAGCACGGGTGCTGAGGAATCTGGTGTTGCAACACTGTCCTATGTAATGACGGATTCTCATTATAGAAATAAAGGTTATGCAAGTGAATTGGTAAAACATTTATCAGAGGAACTTAGTAAGGAAGAGTTTAAAGTTTATCTAATTTACTATGATGAAATTGCCAGTCAGTTATATAAAAAGATGGGTTTTGAGGATATTGGATTGTTAGGAAAATTATATAAGTAGTTTAAAAATATTTTGTTTTTTTATAGATAATAACTATATACCTCAAATTTAAAAATTTTATCAATAGAGTCTCCTTTTTAATTCTGAGAAGCAAGGGAGACTCTATTGATATGTGGTTAATTTTTGGTATTCAGAGTATGAAATTTATTTTTACATTCTCAATTCTCTTTAACTTTAAAATCGTGGTAAATAGTAGGTTAAAGTCGTATATTTGTTGTAAAGTATCCAAATTTGTATAAACTACTTTTTTTACCAAGTTCTGGTGTTCGTCCACGTGCTTTAGCATGTACCCGTTTTGAGACAGTGAAGGGGTGTTCGTCTATCATTAATTTTGCAAAAAGAGACAAATGCATGGAATCCAAGGTAGTTACTTTATCAACAACATTTTTTTGTGGTTTCATCAATCATCCCTCTTTTCTATCTAAAATATCGGAAGGGTTTTCCCTTCCGATTAATATTATACCGTTATTTGATGTATATTCAATTTAAATGATTTTCATTCGTGTTATTTAATTTGTTTTTTTAGTTCTAAATAAACGAATTTGTGCTGATTTTATATTTTATTTAAATAATAAAAGTTGTTTTTATTGTGTTATATTAATTGATATAGATTGTTGCAAACGTCAAACAGAAAAAGTGCATTTTATAGTTGATAGGTGTAGAATATAGATGTAATTTTTATAAATGAGGAGTGAGTGCGATGAGTTTAACTTCAACTTACAAACTAGCTAATGGTGAGAAAATCCCAGTTGTTGGTTTTGGAACTTGGCAGACACCGGATGGACAAGTGGCTGAAGACTCGGTTTTAGCAGCTTTAAAAGCAGGTTATCGTCACATTGATACGGCGATGATTTATGGTAATGAGGCATCAGTCGGTCGTGCAATACATAAAAGTGGCGTTCGTCGTGATGAATTATTTGTAACGACGAAGCTATGGAATACTGATCATACATATGAACGTGCAGTAAAGGCCATTGATACTTCTTTACAAACGCTTGGTTTAGATTATCTTGATTTATACTTAATTCACTGGCCAAACCCAGTTGCTTTTAGAGAAAATTGGCAAGATGCGAATAGTGAAGCTTGGCGTGCAATGGAAGAAGCAGTTAAGGCTGGTAAAATTAAATCAATTGGTGTTTCTAATTTTATGCCTAGACATTTGGATGCATTGTACAAAACGGCCAAAATTAAACCAGTTGTTAATCAAATTTATTTGAATCCAAGCGATCAACAAAAAGAAGTGGTTGCTTATAATCAAGCACACGATATGATAAGTGAAGCATATAGTCCTTTAGGTACAGGAAACTTACTAGCTGTGCCTGAGTTGGTAGCATTAGCAGAAAAATATGAAAAATCAGTTGCCCAAGTGACTTTACGCTGGAGCTTACAAAAAGGCTTTTTACCATTGCCAAAATCGGTAACTCCTACACGTATTGTTGAAAATGCTCAATTATTTGATTTTGAGCTATCTGCTAAAGATATGCAAGCAATCGATGCTTTGCAAGGTGTAGCCGGACAAGCAAAAAATCCCGATGAAACAACCTTCTAATTTGTAACTATCTACTGCTCTAAGACTGACGATTGTTTACCAAACAACGCCAGTCTTTTTATTTAAGGATTTAAGGATGTGAAGCAGCTTGCTCAGACACGAGCGGATAAGTTTTCCAGACTGGCAGAAAAGTCTGCTAAGGTGTAAAGACTTTCCTAGCCAGACTGGCTTATCCGCTGAAGTGTCTAGCTGCTGAGCACAGATTATTTAAGGATGTGAAGCAAGTCGGTCAACTCTGAGCAAATAAGATCTAGTCTGAGAAAAATTCAGCGATTATAGAAATTTTTCACCAGACTAACTTATTTGACGAAGGAGTTACTTGTTGAACACGGATTCTGCATTTTCCTCAACTTCTGCTCAATTAAAGATAGCTTTATCAGAAAATTTTCTGTATACTCTATCTATAATTATGAAAATAAAGAGGTTATTTATGAATGAAAAACAATTAAAAAGAGAGATTTCACTTTTGGGAGCTTTGTCGACTGTTATGGGTACGGTCATTGGTGCAGGGGTCTTTTTTAAAGTAGCTGCTGTTGTGATGCATACACAAAACGCTACGGCTACGTTGTATGCTTGGGCGTTTGCTGGGATTTTGACTATTTGTGGTGGGCTGACGGTAGCAGAGTTAGCTACGGCAATTCCCAAAACAGGTGGGGCAATTAAATACATAGAAGCGACTTATGGGAAGCTGCCTGCTTTTTTACTAGGCTGGGCCCAGATGATTATTTATTTTCCAGCTAATATTGCAGCTTTAAGTATCATTTTTGCGACACAATTAGTCAATTTATTTCATTTACCACTTGCTAGTTTATTACCGATTGCGATTGTAGCAGGGTGTAGTGTGACCGGGATTAATTTGTTAGGAACAAAAGTGGCGGCTAACGTGCAGTCAGTCACGCTGATTGTTAAATTATTACCGATTGCTTTGATTGTTTTAGTGGGTGTTTTTCAGCCAGGCGAGATTTCGGTGTCAATCCTACCAGAAGGCTTACTGAGTCCTAAAACTAGTGTGGCTGGCTTTGCTTCAGCTTTACTTGCGACTTTATTTGCTTATGATGGTTGGCTAAATGTTGGCAATGTAGCAGGTGAAATGAAGCATCCAGAAAAAGATTTACCTAAAGCAATTATTTTAGGATTAAGCTTTGTGACCTTGATTTATGTGTTGATTAATTATGTCTTTTTAAAAAATTTACCCATTACAGATATTGCTGGTAATTTAAATGCGGCTTCGCAAGCTGCTCAATTAATTTTTGGTGCATTGGGTGGGAAGCTAGTGACTATCGGCATTTTGATTTCGGTATATGGGGCGCTAAATGGTTATACTATGACAGGTATTCGTGTCCCTTATGCTTTGGCCGTCAATGATGAATTACCGTTTAGTTCCTATTTAAAACGACTTTCCAAGCGAACCATTGTGCCTTATGTAGCGGCTTTATTCCAATTAGCTATCGCTTTAGTCATGATGCTTTTAGGCAATTTTGATTTGTTAACCGATATGCTGGTTTTTGTGATGTGGTTCTTTAGTATCCTGATTTTTGCGGCCGTTTTTATTTTGCGCAAGCGTCAACCAGACTTGCCACGTCCTTATAAAGTGCCGTTATATCCTATTCTGCCTTTAATTGCGATTTTAGGTGGGGCGTTTATCTTAGTGATGACGATTATCTATTCAACGCAATTGGCGCTAACCGGAATCGGACTGACTTTATTAGGCATTCCCGTTTATTTCTATCATACGAAAAAAAGCTAGTACAAACCAAACTCGTCAGTTCCATTAAGCATCGTTCAATGGAAACTGACGAGTTTTTTTATCTTATGGCCTGACAGATTTCTTTGGCGTATTGGGCTAATACTTGCGGGGCTTGCTGTTGGTATTTAGCAATTTGCTGGACAATTGCTGAGCCGATAATCACACCGTCAGCTAGTTGGCTCATTTTTTTTGCTTGTTCACTGGTAGCAATGCCAAAACCGATGGCAACAGGGAGCGTAGGATTGACCTTTCGTACAGCGTCAATCATACTAGCAAGATCAGTATTAATTTGGCTACGTACACCAGTTACACCAAGGGAAGAGACACAATACAAAAAGCCATTTGCTTCTTTAGCGATTTTTTCAATACGTTCTTTAGAAGTTGGTGCAATTAATGAAATAAAGGCTAGTTGATATTGTTGGCAGACTTGTTGAAATTCTTCTTTTTCTTCATAAGGCACATCTGGCAGAATTAAGCCATCGATACCGACTGCTTGCGCCTTTTGGATGAAGCGTTCAGTGCCATAGGAGAAGACGACGTTAGCATAGGTCATAATCACCAGTGGTACGGTCAATTCTTGGCGTAATTGGGCAACCAGCTCAAAAATATCATCCGTGGTGACCTGATTTTTTAAAGCGCGAAGATTGGCTGCTTGAATCACAGGTCCTTCAGCTGTTGGATCAGAAAATGGAATCCCCAATTCGATAATATCCGCGCCATTTTTGGCTAAGGTGTGGATAATTGCTTTAGTAGTAGCTAAATCAGGATCGCCACAGGTAACAAAAGGAATAAATGCTTTGTGTTGAAAGGCGTTTTGGATTCGTTGAAGTCCAGTTTGTTTAGTCATGGATATTTTCACCTCGATATCTTGCAATTGCTGCACAGTCTTTATCGCCTCTACCAGATAGATTGACGACAATAATTTGCTCTTTAGTCAGTGTGGGTGCAATTTTAATGGCATGAGCCAACGCATGTGCAGATTCAATAGCTGGAATGATGCCTTCTGTTTTGCTAAGCAGTTCAAAGGCGTTAACGGCTTCTTCGTCTGTGATTGCGACATATTCTGCACGTTTTTGATCATGTAAATCGGCATGCTCTGGTCCAATCCCTGGATAATCTAAGCCAGCAGAAATCGAATAAACGGGGGCAATTTGTCCGTATTCATCTTGACAGAAATAGGATTTCATTCCGTGGAAAATCCCCAATTTACCTGTAGCAATCGTGGCAGCTGTATCTAGGGTATCAATGCCACGACCAGCTGCCTCACAACCAATTAGGCGAACCTCTGGATGATCGATGAAATGGTAAAAAGCCCCAATCGCATTACTACCGCCACCGACACAAGCCATGACAATATCTGGTAAGCGGCCTTCTTTAGCCAATATTTGCTCTTTGATTTCCTGAGAGATAACTGCTTGAAAGTCGCGAACAATCGTTGGAAAGGGATGAGGCCCCATGACTGAACCGAGACAGTAGTGGGTATCGGCAATTCGACTAGTCCATTCACGCATCGCTTCAGAAACGGCATCTTTTAAGGTGGCTGTTCCACTCGTTACGGGAATGACTTGCGCACCTAATAGTCGCATTTTATACACATTAAGGGCTTGCCGGATGGTATCTTCTTGGCCCATATAGACAACACATTCCATATCCAGTAAAGCGGCAGCTGTCGCCGTAGCCACGCCATGTTGACCAGCTCCGGTTTCGGCAATTAGGCGGGTTTTGCCCATTTTTTTGGCTAATAAAGCTTGGCCTAAAACATTATTGATTTTATGGGCACCAGTATGATTCAAATCTTCCCGTTTGAGATAGATTTTGGCACCACCAAGCTTTTCGGTTAGCTTTTTAGCAAAATACAAGCGACTAGGACGATTGGCGTAATCGTGAAATAGCTCTTGTAGTTCTTTTTGAAAAGTAGGCTCATTTTTAAAGTGTTGATAGGCTACTTCTAGTTCAATGACGGCATTCATCAGTGTTTCTGGAATATATTGTCCACCGTGAATACCGAATCGACCGTTTTGATTTGTCATAGGCTTCATCCTCTCAATTGATTAATTATTGTTTGCATTTTTTGATTATCCTTTATGCCGTTGGTTTCAATAGCGGAACTAAGGTCAATGGCATAAGGTTTTAGGGCTAAGGCTTGTTTGAGATTGTTACGATTAATACCCCCAGCGAGAAAATACTTGCGGTTTACATTCTGAATGTAGCGCCAGTCAAAGCACTGTCCACTACCAGCTTGCTTATAATCAAACAGCAAATAATCTGCTGGTGAGTGTAGGGCTTTTAAGACATCGGTTTGATTTTGAATGCCAAAAGCCTTGATGATCGGCAACTTAAAGCTTTGTTTATAGTCATTAATTACTGCCTCGTTTTCATGACCATGTAATTGAATCAGGTCAATGACTTTTTCTTCAACTAAGCTGGCAATCAAGTTTTTAGGCGCATCCACAAAGACGCCCACTTTTAGAATCTTTCGATGAAGTTGTTGGCTGATTCTTTGGGCTGCTTCAAAGTTAACAACACGTTGACTATTTTGGGCAAAGACTAAGCCAATGTAATCGGGCGCTAATTGATTGATAAAATTAAGATCGCTCGTAGGCTGTATACCACAAAACTTGATTTTACTCAAAGTGCTCACCTCGCAATTGAGCCATCTTCACTTGGCGATTACTTGCTTTCATTAAGGTTTCCCCAATTAATACGGCATCAATTTGGGCCGCTTCTAGTAACTGGATGTCTTGTCGTGTCTGAATGCCACTTTCAGCGACTATCAGGATGTCTTTTGGAATTGCTTGGCGTAGGTTTAAGGTATTGTGCACATCAACTTGAAAATTTCTTAGATTGCGATTATTAACACCGATAATGGTTGCACCAGCTTGTAAGGCACGGGTAATTTCAGTTTCATCATGTGTTTCAACTAAACAAGACAAGCCAAGTGCAGTCGCTAATTGAATAAAATGTTTTAAGGTCTCGGTATCTAACAGCGCCACAATTAGCAGGATAGCTTGTGCCCCGAGTAGCTTGGCTTGATAAATCATATACTCATCGATAATGAAATCTTTTCTAAGACAAGGTAGCTTGACAGCTTGACTGATTTCTTGTAGATAGTCATCGCTACCGAGAAAAAAATCCGGTTCAGTTAAGACAGAAATAGCTTGCGCACCAATCTTTTCATAGTCTTTGGCAATTTGAATATAAGGGAAATCACTAGCGATGATGCCTTTTGAAGGAGAAGCTTTTTTACACTCACAAATATAGCTTAATCCTATTTGCCGCAATACTTTTTCAAAAGGAAAAGTCGTTGTTTGTGGTAGCTGTTGGCACGCCTGCTGTAAGGCAATCAGTGGCTGCTGGGCTTTTTGGTACGCAATTCTTTGTCTTGTTTTTTCAGCAATAGTTTGTAAAATATCAGTCATTATAGCCCTCCTGTAATTTACCCAATTCAATTACTTTTAACAGAGTTTCATAGGCTGCACCGCTATCGATGAGCTCGCCAGCTTTTAAGATACCTTCTGCTAAGCTACTAGCTTTCCCGCCTAAGTAGATGGCTGCTCCAGCATTTAATAAGACGGCGTGGCGTTTGGCGCCTTTAATTTTACCGGTTAGGATGTCTTTGGTGATTTGGGCATTTTCGCTGGGACTTCCTCCAAGTAAGTCCGTTTTTTGACAGTAGCTTAAGCCAATTGTCTGTGGATCAAAGGTATAGCGGTGGATATTTCCATGCGCAAGCTCACAAATACTAGTCGGTGCACTTAACGAAATTTCATCTAGTTTATCCTGACCATAGACGACCATCGCGCGTTTAACCCCAAGCTCAGCTAGCGTATGGGCTAAAATTTCTAATAAGGATTCGTCATAAACACCTAATAGCTGATAGCTTGGTTTGGCTGGATTAGTTAAAGGGCCTAAAATATTAAAGACGGTACGAATCCCTAGTTCTTTGCGGATACTACCGACATATTTCATCGAAGGGTGATAGCTTTGGGCAAAGCAAAAACAAAAATTCGTTTGTTCAAGCATTTTAATATTTTGTTCAGGCGTTTTAGCTAAAGGCAGCCCTAGTGCCTCCAAGCAATCGGCGGTCCCACTTTTAGATGAAGCGGCCCGGTTGCCGTGTTTGGCTACTTTAATGCCACTAGCTGCGGTAACAAAGCTTGCCGTGGTTGAGATATTAAAGCTGTTGGAACCATCCCCACCGGTTCCTACAATATCCATCACCTCAAATGGATGGTGAATTAAGGTGGCACAGTCACGCATCGCCTTCGCACAGCCGGCAATTTCATCAATGGTTTCACTCCGACTGCTTTTAGTCGATAGTGCGGCTAAAAAGGCGGCATTTTGGGTAGGGGTAGTTTGACCAGTCATGATTTCACTCATGACTTGATAGGCCTCATCAAAGGTTAAATCTTGTTTATCGACAATTTTTTTAATCGCTGTTTGAATCATTCTTTTTCCTCCTCGTAAAATGAATTTAGTAGCGCGCTTTTTTTATATTGAAGCATTGGCTGAATAATTTTGTGCAAATTGGATAAAATTCGCCAAAAGTCTGCGACCATCTGGGGTTAAGATGGATTCCGGATGAAATTGGACCCCAAAAATTGGGTAGCAAGCATGGCTGATAGCCATCACTTCTTCCTCGTTGGTTTGAGCGATGATTTTCAGACTATTAGGAATACTTTCTTTTTGGGCGATTAAAGAATGATATCTAGCCACTTTCATTGGGGCTTGAATACCAGCAAATAATGGATGCTGAGACTCGATTTGGATGAGTGAAGCTTTTCCATGCATTAATTGTGGTGCATAGCTAATCGTCGCACCAAATACCTGACAGATTGCTTGGTGCCCTAAGCATACCCCTAAAATAGGAATGTTTTGTCCTAATTGAGCAATCACTTCTTGACAAATACCGGCATTTTCTGGTCGTCCGGGTCCAGGTGAGAGGATGATGGCTTGCACCTTAAGCTGTTTAATTTGATCGATAGTATATTCATCATTGCGAATCACTTGAATTTCTTTAGTCATTTCGCCAATCAATTGATATAGATTATAGGCAAAACTATCATAATTATCGATTAGTAAAATCATGCTTCACACCTCCAGCCAGCTCCAAGGCTTTCACCGTCGCCTTGGCTTTATTGATGCACTCTTGATATTCTTTTTCTTCACAAGAATCAGCGACAATACCCGCGCCACTTTGAATAAAGATTTTTTGGTTTTTTTGATAGATAATCCGAATCGCGATACACAAATCTAAATTGCCACTAAAATCGATATAACCGATTGCTCCGCCATAAATGCCTCGCTTAGAATCTTCTAATTCATTGATAATTTCACAGGCTCTAAATTTGGGAGCGCCAGATAAAGTCCCAGCTGGTAAAATCGCATCAACGGTATCTAGTGCATCTTTATCAGGCTGGATGATGCCGCGAATAGTTGAGCCAATGTGCATCACATGCGAAAAACGTTCGATATTGAGATATTTTTCTACCTCAACTGTCCCAAACTGACAAATCTTGCCTAAATCATTCCGGCCCAAATCCACTAACATATTGTGTTCAGCCAATTCTTTTTCATCCTGTAATAGCTCTTTTTCTAAGGCTAAATCCATTTGCTGATTTTCTCCACGTGGGCGCGTACCCGCTAACGGATAGGTATAAAGTGTTTCTTTTTCTAATTTGACTAGCGTTTCTGGTGAAGCTCCGATGACTTCTAACTCGCTAGTCTGTAGATAAAAAAGATAAGGAGAAGGGTTGAGTAGGCGAAGCTGACGATAGGTATCCAGCAAGCTCCCCTTAAATGGTGCGCTGAGGCAGTTCGCTAGTACAACTTGGAAAATATCGCCTTCATAGATATATTCTTTCGCTTTTTGGACCATTTGACTAAACTGTGCTTGGCTAAAACGTGGCTTTAAGGGACTGAGTAGCTGTCCGGTATATTGCTTTTTCGCATAGTGCTGTGTGAGCAAATCTGCCAAGCTTTTTAACTCAGTGCAAATTTTCGGATAGGCAGATTTCAGCTCAGCTAAAGGTAAATGAGCGATTAAATAGATTTTTTGCTGTACATGATCAAAGCAAATGACCTTTGTAAAGAGCATTAAGTTAAAATCATTGAGCTTTTCTGGATTTTTTGCATCTAAAGTTAATTTGCTTTCAGCATATTTGAAATAGTCATAGCCAAAGTATCCAACCAAACCACCAGTAAAAGGTGGAAGAGTAGGGATTTGAGGGACTTGAAAGTTGGCTAGCAACTCACGCAGATAAGCTTGTGGTGAGCTGGCTTGAACGAATTGATTATTTTCAATGATTTGACCATCTAGTCCACTAATTTCTAATTCTGGATCAAAGCCTAAAAAGGTATAGCGTCCCCATTGTTCCTTTGATAAGACTGATTCTAATAAAAAGCAAGGCTTGTCTTGCTCTTTTAACAGCTTTAAAACTTCTAACGGGGTTTTAATATCGGCTAATAGTTCTAAAACAAGCGGATAGTGGGTATAATTTTTGATCGTGGATGTGGTTGTTAAAAAGTGAAGATCTGGATAAATTGTATACATAAAAAATACCTCCAAGCCTGTCGAAGGATATAAAAAAGTCCTTGACAGCATAATGATTACTGTCAAGGACGAATTACAAAATCCGCGGTGCCACCTTGATTTATGGATGGTTATCCATACCCTTAAGCAAGATACAATCATATCTCCGACTACTGACGTAAGCCAACACGTGGTAGAATACTCAAAAGCAAGCTTTCTTTGACTACCCCCTCCGCGGTCCATTTGATAACTTGTTTTTCACCTAACTCTCAGCAACGTAGGCTCTCTGTAGAAGCATGATTACCTTTATCTCCGCATCTTCGGTTTAAAAGATTAGAAAATATTTAATTTTTAATGAATTTTAAGCTTATTTTTCTCATTTGTCAAGTATGAAGTAATTTTTTTGATCGAGTGAGTGATTTTTTGAAAATATTCGTGTAAAAGTGAACGAAATTGTGTAAAATGTAACTGAGAATGATTATTAATTAGGGTGTGATTAGATGAAAGAATTGGATTTAAATTTATCATTGTATGACTTGGTCCAAAGTTATCCTGAAATCTTAACAATTATGTTTCAGCTAGGCTTTAAAGAAATTAAAGCGCCCGGTATGCTCCAAACAGCCGGTCGCTATATGACGATTCCTAAAGGTGCACGTTTAAAGAAAATTCCCCTAGAGGAAATTATTGCGGCCTTTGAAGAAGCCGGCTTTACAGTAAAAGGAGGAAATATATAATGGAACAAACGAGAAAAGAGCGACAAGAAAAAATTGTCGAGATTTTAACTAGCTTACATAATGGGGGGAGTTTTGAAGAAGCCAAAGCGATGTTCAATGAAGCCTTTGATGGGGTAGATGTTACGGAGATTACCGCAGCTGAAAAAGCCTTGATTCAATCCGGCCTTGATCCTAGTGAGATTCAGCGTTTATGCAATATTCATGCGGCAGTATTCAAGGGTTCGATTAATGACATTCATCGTTCTAATGAAGAGCATGGACAAGTAGGTCACCCAGTACATACGTTAAAGCTAGAAAATCAAGTCTTACAATCTTTATTAACGGATGAAATTGAGGGAATCTTGGCTAAAATGGCGAAGCAAGATTGGTCACAGCTTGCTCGGCTACAAACGGCTGTTGAGGATTTAAAAACGATTGATAAGCACTATACACGTAAAGAAACCTTAATTTTTGCCTTTATGGAAAAATATGGCATTACTGCACCGCCAAAGGTTATGTGGGGAGTGGATGACCAAATTCGCGAGCAGATTAAAGCCTTCGCTGAATTATTAGCTTCACCTAAAGTTGCGTATAATCCACTTTCGGAAATGTGGGCAAGTTTAAAAAATGAAATCGAGGAAATGATTTTCAAGGAAGAAGAAATTATGGTGCCGATGACCTTGGATATCTTTAGCTTAGCTGATTGGCAGCAAATCGCTCAAGATAGCTATGATATTGGCTTTAGCTTTATTCCTGAACCATTAAAATGGGTGCCTAGTGCTGCTTCCTTTGAAAAAGAAAAGGAAAATGAAGTCAAAAGACAAGCCGCGATTGCCCAAGCTAAGGAAACCACTGAAGCCATTGCGGCTAGTCTACCTGATTCTTCTTCTCCTATTCCTTCTGTAGTAGAATCTGAGATAGAGACAGATTTTACTGGCGATTTATCTGCTACGATTGATTTACCAACGGGCAACCTACAGCTAGATCAATTAATTGCGATTTTTTCTCATTTACCAGTTGATTTAACCTTTGTGGATGTAGATGAAAAGGTTCGTTTTTACTCGGAAGGGCCACACCGGATTTTCCCAAGAACGAAATCAGTAATTGGCCGCGAGGTAGTGAATTGTCATCCACCAAAGAGTATGCACATTGTTCAACAAATTTTAGATGACTTTCGTTCAGGCGCTAGGACGCAGGCGGATTTTTGGATTGATATGAGGGGAATGAAAATCTCTATTCGTTATTATGCTTTGCATGATGAACAAGGCAAGTACTTAGGCTGTTTAGAGGTCACCCAGGATATTACTGAAATCCAAAAATTATCTGGTCAAAAACGATTATTAGATGAATAAAACAGAAATCAAGGGCTACGAAAAATACTTTCGTAGCCCTTTATAATCAAAAATAGCTTACTGAGTTGCTTTCAGTGATCGTTGGAAAAAGTATAGCCCTGCAATAAAAATTAGAATCAATACGGCAAGGCCCATTTGTTCGTGGCCGGTTAATTGCGTTACTCCACTAACTAAGAAAGTCCCGATAAAAGCCGCCCCTTTGCCACAAACATCTAAAATGCCAAAATATTCCCCCGATTGGTTAGCAGGAATCATACTAGCAAAATAAGAACGGGATAAACCTTGAATACCACCTTGAAATAGTCCTACTAAAATAGCTAAAATCCAAAATTGAATGGCATAAACCAAGCTCACCGCAAATAAAGTAATACCGATATAAGCAAAAATACATAGGCGAATCACTTTTTCCGTCGCAAAACGCTTAGAAAAATGCGCAAAGGCAATCGTTGCTGGAAATGCGACAAACTGGGTAACCAAAAGGGCTAAAAGTAAGTCATTATTGTCTAAACCCAGTGCCTTACCATAAGCAGTGGCCATACCAATAATGGTATTCACCCCATCGATATATAGACAGTAAGCGATTAAATAATAAAAAATTTGCTTTTGATGATAGATTTTCCCTAGCGTTTGCTGTAAGCGTTGAAAGGTTGTTTGGATAATTTTTTCTTGTTTAGGAATAAAATATTTTTGCTGATAGGTTTTTAATAAAGGCAGGCTTGATAACAACCACCAGCTAGCGGTAATGATAAAAGCACCAATCATCGCTTGATTAAGACTTAAATGCAAAGAATCTTTAAATAAAATCAAGGCAATACTTAATACAAAAGGAATCACACTACCGATATAACCATAAGCATAGCCTAAAGCAGAGACGCGATCATAACGTTCTTTAGTAGTAATATCGGTAAGCATGGCATCATAAAACACTAGACTAGATGAATAACCGACTTTAGCGATAATGTAAATGACTAGCAGCCATAACCAATGATTGGCTAAGCTTAAGGCATAACAGCCTAAAACACCCATCAATAAAAAAAGGATAAAGAGCTTCTTTTTCATCCCCTTAAAGTCAGCAATACTACCAAAAATTGGCCCAATCACGCCTACTATTAAAGTGATGAAGGAAGTAGCATAGCCCCAGTAAGCCAGATATTGTGCCGAAGAGAGCTGCGCATTTTGGGCCAAATGATTAAAATACAAAGGCAAGATGGCGGCTAGCATCAAGCTAAAACCGGAATTACCAATATCATAAAAAATCCAATACCACTCGAAACGATTCAGTTTTTCTTTCATCTGCTCACCTAATCTCTTTCAAAGGTTGGATAATAGTCATCAGAAAAGGTCATATTTTCTTCTTTCAGCTGTTGGTTAAAATCATTAATCATCCAAACCGCATTATGAATCGCCATTTTATATCGACGGTAAAGCTCTTCGTTGACTGGCTGACAAGTAGGATTGGCTTGACGATTAATCACGAGCTTATTTAAAGAAGGATAGTTTCCGCTTAGTAAAAACATCCCCTTAACTAAGCTACGTTTCATTTTACCTGGTGCAACTAGCAAATCGAGAAAATGTCGCATCGTAACCAAAGCTTCCTTTATCTGACTCACCTTAAATTGTGGGAAACATTTTTGGATGACACCTGCTTCAAAATCAGTGGTGCAGATATGGCTACTGATATGATGACGCAATGGATCAAAGCCGTCTTTGATCAAAAGCATCCGATCAAATTCCGCTTCGATTTCTGAATGGGAAAGCCCCGTTTCATCTTGAATTTGATAGACATAAGGATGACAATACTTATCCAAAGCATAGTGGCACAAAAAGCCTAAAATATACACTTTCAGAGCGGTCTGGTCCACTTTTTCTAGCTTTAGATATTGACGAAAGCGCCGAAAAACTTGCCGTCCACGTTCATTATGTAACTCACTACCATAGAGTGTTAAGGCATTTTTGTGATAGGGACGATAATAAAATAAGATATCCGGACCGTGCTGTCCTGTTTGATAAAGTCGAATATACGACTTTATTTCTTTTTGTAAGTCAGCGGGCAATTGGCGCAACACTTCTTGCCCAAAGCGAAGATGTGCATAGGTTGTTGGCATGAGACAAGCCTCCTTTAATGTTTATTTCATCAGTTCACAGCAAAACTGGATGGTCTAATAGTTAAGAATAAATCTGATTAAAGTATATGCTTAAAAAATGAATTTTTCAAACGTTCTAGTTATCAAATGTAAAGGAAAAATAATGCTTCGTGTCCTTTTTAGGTATACAAGCGGATAGATTCTGGCTGTGTTTTATAAAAAAATGACAGTTTTTTATATTTAAATCGAGAAAATAGCGAGGAATAGTTTGTAAATTGTCATAAAAAAACTCCGCAAAGGTTGCGGAGTAATCAAGTAGTTGTTAAAATTTGAGTAGATAAATTAGGCCAACTGCAAATACGGTTTGGATGGCGCCAACGCCTAATCCATATAGTAAAAAGCGTGGCCCTTCTTTTAAGAATTTTTTGAAATCTAAACGCAAACCAATCGCGGCTAGAGCGGTCGTTTCAAACCAAGTGCTGAAAAAATGCGCCCCTTGATCGAAAATAGCTGGTAGCTGGATAAAACTATTTAAAATACAGGCAATCAAAAAGCCTAAAACATACCAAGGAATAGGTAATTTTTTCTTTTTGGAAGCTACTAGCATTTGGCTATTTTGACGTTTGTTGGCGATGATTTTTTCAAAAATAATCACAACTAAAACTAATAAGACGATACGCAAAATTTTAAAAAGCATGGCAAATTGAACGACATCTGGATTGTCTAAAGAAGCGCCGGCGACTACTTGGCCGACAGATTGCAAGGTACCACCGATTAAGGCACTTTTGGCTAATAAATGATCCCCAAATAAAGCCATCCCTAAAAATGGTAAGGTGAGCATCATAACGGTACCTAGTAAGTTAACTAAGGTGATAATTTGTCCTTTTTCCTCGTCTTTTGCCCCGATGGCTGGCGCAATCGCCCCAATAGCAGATGAACCACACACTGCATTACCACCACTCATCATCAACGACATTTCATCATTAAAACCTAATTTTTTTCCTAAAAAATAGGTGCCAACAATAGTAATTGTCATGATACATACAATGTAAAGCATTCCTTTTAGGCCCATTTGTCCAATCGTTTGAAAGGTCACCGTAAAACCTAAAAGTACGACAGAGTATTCTAAAAGGCGACTTTCTGAAAATTTAGTCCCTTGTGATAAAGATTTTTGACGAAAAACGGTATTTCCTAGTACAATACCTAATAGAATTGCAATGGTTGCCCCACCTATCTCTGGGAAGAAGATAGCCAACCCCTTACTCACGGCTGCAACGATTACGGATAATATTAATCCTGGTAGGATAGGTTTAATCTTTGTATACATTTTATTCCTTCTTTCTATTTAAATTCCTCTTACCTATTTATTATAAATGATTTTTATGTATAAAGATAAACAACGTTATTATAGTTACAATAAGAAAAATTTATGGAAGTGATTGCATGTTTAAATTATTAGAAACCTTTAAAACCGTCTATGAAACAAGAAATTTTTCCAAAGCAAGTGAACGGCTGTTTATCTCACAGCCTGCTGTGTCCAATCAAATTAAACAACTTGAGGCTGATTTAAAAGTAAAACTGTTTGTAAGAAATGGTCGTCAAGAGATTTATGCGACTGCACAAGCGGATATTTTATATCACAATGTGCTTATTTTATTAGAAGATTGGGAGTCAATCAAGCATAAAATGTTAACCTTAGAAACACGAAAAATCAAATGTCGTCTGGCGGCCTCGCATACATTTGCTATTTATATTTTACCTAATCTATTGGAGGATTTATTCCGGACTTTTCCAACGATTGATTTTTCGATTCAAATGTTGAATTCTTATGAAGTATTTAGTGCGATTCAAAGCCATGAATTGGAGTTTGGTTTTATTGAAAAACCATTGGCTACTGGCTCTGTGCAACGTACGCCATTGATGGATGATCAGCTTGTACATGTCGGGTATAAAAGCCAACCCTGGCTGATTCGAGAGGCGACTTCTGGAGTTTATTATTATCAAAAACGTTATATGGAAGAGCACAATGTTAATCTACCAACCATTGAAGTACAAAATAATGAGTTAATTGTGGCACTATTAAAACGCGGCATTGGCCAAACCGTCATCTCTAAAAGAGCAGCTAAAGATTTGCCTTATGAATTACTTACCGAGGAATATTTGCGCCAATTTTATCTGATTCAGCGGGATCATCTGGTTCATCCTTTATTAAACGAGTGTGTTACGTATATTCAAGAGTGGGCCAAATCTCAACCTTTAGACTGATTTTTCTGTAAATTGTTTTAAAAATGCAAAAAAGACTTGCTATTTTTAGGTATTTCAAGGTATGTTTTGAGTAAGAAGGGAGGCTAACTGGTGATATTGAACCTTTGACAACAATGATAAGTAAATAGGTTGAGGTTCAGTACTTAGTCATATGTTAAAAAAGAAATTATTTACAATTTTCGGTCCACTAGTTGCTGCCGTTATTTTAGTTAGTGCCTTATTTATTTTGCCGATTCAAACGAACCACGTCCGCCCTGAAGTTTGGAAAAAAGCCTCAACTGCGATGTCAGGTAATATTTTGGGTGGGAATATGATTAAAAATCAGGCAATCGCCTCAGGAGAATATGTACCGTTTTTTGGTTCATCAGAATTGAGCCGATTCAGTCCATTTCATCCAAGCGTATTAGCAACCAAATACCATCGCAATTATCGTCCATTTTTATTAGGGGCACCTGGTACGCAATCCTTAAATCAATTTGCTGTTGCGCAGTCTTTAAGAAATGAAATAACGAATGGCAAAGCCATTTTTGTTATCTCTCCTCAATGGTTTGTCGAAAAAGGGGTCTCTGATTTAGAATTTAATGCTTATTTTTCAGAATTGCAATTATACGATTGGCTTTTATCACTGCATAAGACGGACCAAGCCACGCAATTTTATGCCCAACGCTTATTACACTTTTCAAGAATCAATCAGAATAAAAAAATGAGTACGATTTTAACTGCAATTGCCAATGGAAAAACGATTGATGAGCTACCCATGGCACAATTGGCGACACTAAAAAGCAATTATCAACTCTTACAGCGCGAAGATCAATTATTCAGTCAAATTGGAATGTTTACGAAGAATAAAAAGGTGAATAAGTTTGAAAAGCAATTGCCAGAAATTTATAATTACCAACAATTAGATGCGCTGGCATATAAAATTGGGGAGCATCGTACCAAGAACAATCAATTTTTAATTGATAATCAATTCTATCAAACACGCCTGCAATTTGGCTTGAAGGATTTAAAAAATTCCCAAACCACTTGGAGTTATTGTCAATCGCCAGAGTTTGCGGATTTTCAACTTGTATTGAATCAGTTTGCTAAATCACATACGGATGTCTTGTTTATCATTCCACCGGTGAATAAGCGATGGAGTGACTATACCGGTTTATCACAAGAAATGCTGCAAAACTTTGCCGCTAAAATCAAATATCAGTTGACTAGTCAAGGCTTTAATCAAGTAGTGGATTTTTCAAAAGAAGATACTGTACCATATTTTATGGCAGATACCATTCATTTAGGCTGGCGAGGCTGGTTAAAAGCAGATGCCTATATCGCCCCGTTTTTAGTCAATCCACAGCCGAAAGTAAACTATCAATTAAACAACGAACGCTTTTTCTCAAAGCAATGGCAAGAACAAGTAAGTGAAGTTTACCATTAATATTTTTAACAACTAAAAAAGAGGGAGTAGCTATTAAAATAGCTGCTTCCTCTTTTTAGTTGGCGGTAAAAAATTACCGAACCTGTTGTTTACTGTTTTTTAAGCATTTGTTTCAAATTGAACACCGCGCGGACCAACATTGGTTGAAAAGACAATATGGGTTTTGGTGTCGCCAAATCGTTGTAAGGCATTGATGAATTCATCCAAATCAACGGTATTTGGGAAATAGACCTTTAAAAGCATTGAGTAATCACCGGTGATGCAATCACATTCAACGACATTTGGAATTGCATCAATGTATTGATAAAATGCTTCCTTATCTTTGGCATTGACCGCACAATTAATATAGGCCTTTATTGAAAAGCCTAATTTTTGATAGTTGACCATTGCTTGGTAATTCTGAATATATCCTTGATTTTCTAGGTTTTGTAGCCGAACAGATACCGATGGAGAGGAAATAAAGCACTCTTCAGCGATTTGTTTCACTGTGATACGACCATTTCTTTGAAGGATATTCAGAATCTTGTAATCTAGATCATCCATGTAATCCCCTCCTTCTAATTCATATTGTAGCGATAGCACTAAAAACTTGCAAGCGTTATTCAAGTGTAAACAGGATTAGTAAACAAAAAAATAAATTAGTTTAAAAGCTTTTAAATTAAACTAAATAAAAACTAAATAAAGTAAAGATAATTTTAAAAAATAGTGTGAATTTTTATTAAATACAAAGATAATTCTTTTTTACAGGAGATTTCATAACAAAAAATTACAAAATATAATAAAGTTAACATCGAGTTGTTTACCCGTGAATAAATTTTCTTTTATCAGCGTATTTAAAAGCAAAGATTCTTAGTTTATAGGTGTTTTATCATCGATTAAAACGAAACGATTTATAAATAAATAAAAAAACTGTATATTTTATCTATTTAATAAAAATTTAATATAAATCCATCTTTTATAAATAACGATAGTTTCTAAAAATGGTTGAATAGATTTTATAGATAAGTAGAAAGTAAAAAAACAATGGTGATTATTTGACATTTTTTGTACAAATAAATCGCATACATTAAAAAAAGGCAAGTTTTTCAGCAAGGATTTACCTTTTCAATTTTCTAAATTTTTGCTATACTAACGATTGTAAAATTTGAATAGAGAAAAATGGTTGAGCATGTGCTTCAAGGATTGCGTTCTTCAAGGGGTGAGAAGGACTTGTTTCTTGTTAGTCATGTTCATTTTTTTTTACGGAAGGATGTGAGTCAGATGCAAGAGGCACTTGAGAAAATTCAGCAGGCTGAAAATCATAATCAAGAATTACTCGCTTTAGCTAAGCAGAAGGTTCATGATTACCATCAGCAACAGCAAGCGACATTAGCACGTTTGCAAAAGGAATATAAAGCTGAAGTCGCTCGTTTTATTCAGGAAAAAGAAGCTGAAGAAACAAACAAATTAGCCGCTCGTAAAGAATCCTTAGCTAGCGAGGTTGCTACCATGAAAAAGCATCTTGCGGATAGCTATGAAAAGAATGCTCAAGCAGCGATTGCACAAGTGATTGAGAAGGTGTTGAAGACCTATGGCAGTCACTAAAATGAAAAAATTAACGGTAATCGCACCGAAAAATCATCAAGCGAGTCTACTGAAAACCATTCAGGGATTGCAACAATTACAAATTAGAGATGTATTTGTTCAAAATGTTTCTAATCAATGGGTTAAAACTTACTTTAAAGAAGTACAGCCAGTTGATTATCAAAACGAAATTGCCAACAATCAACAAATGGTTAGCAAAATCAATGAGGCGATTCAATTCATTTTACATTATGGTAATTTAAAGCAACCTAAAAATGTCTTGAAACGTCAAAATCTATCCCTAGCTGAATTAGAGGGGCTACATGAGCATTTTGATTTAGAAGCTGAATTAGCAAATATCCAACAATTGCAAGAAAAGTGGCAAAGCATTGAACAAAATTTACGCAAGCTCAATGAAAAAGAACAGGACTTATTCGCTTGGCAAAAGCTGGATATTATCCCAAACCAGTTTGCCTCTAAACAGGTTCGATTGCAATTAGCTACGGTGGCTAGTGAGAATTGGTTAGCTTTCGAGCAAGCAAGTCAACAATTGCCAGAATTATATCTTGAGCTGATTTATGATGATACCAAAGAAGCCCACTTTGCAATGGTTTATTTAGAAAGTCTAGCTGAACAAGTGAAACATTTCGCTAGTCAGTTTAGCGCAGTGGAAGTGCATTTAGCAATTGAGCAAACACCAAGCCAGGCAATCAAGCAAATTGACCAGCAAGTGAAGGCTTTGGTTCAACAGCAAAAGGAACTGGCACTTGAAATTGGTCAAAAGCGTCAGTTAATCGCTCAATTACAGCTTTCTGAAGAATACTTATTGGCCAAAATTGAACGCTATCAAGCGCTTAGTCAATTTGTTCAAACAGAGCATTTATTTGTTTTACAAGGCTGGGTTGGGCAGACGGATTGTCAAGAGCTCACCCAAGCGCTACAAAACAGTGTCCCTTATGAAGAAGTGTATCTTTCTTTTGAAGAGCCAACTGCTGCAGAAATTCAAGAAGAAGTACCGACGAAATTAAACAATCATCCAATCGTTCGTCCATTTGAAATGTTAATTGAAATGTATAGCTTACCAAAATATGACGAAATTGATCCAACCCCTTGGATGTTTCCGTTTTTCTTGGTCTTTTTCGGCATGATGGTAGCAGATATCGGTTATGGCGTATTGATGTTAGTGGCCACCACGGTTGCTTTACATACGCAGGTCTTTAAAAAAGGGACGGAGCGCTTCTTACGCTTTTTCCAAGTGGTGAGTATTCCAACGATTCTTTGGGGCTTTATCTATAATTCTTGCTTTGGAGAAAGCCTACCTTATAAACCGTTGCTATCCACCCAAGAGGATGTAATCCAAATTCTCTTATTAACCGTTAGCTTTGGTTTTATCCAAATCATGGTTGGTCTTGCTTTAGCCGGCTATCAAAATGTCAAACGCAACGATTATCTAGGCGCTATTACCAATGGCTTTGCTTGGCAAGCGATTTTGGTTGGTTTAGCAATATACGCTGCAGGAACCTTTTTAAATCTAGGGACTTTAGTCGGACAATTAGGCATTGTCATTGCTTTAATTGGCGTGGCTTCAATTATCTTTATTCCGACCTTTACGAATAAATCAAAGGTATTAGGCTTTGTCGGTGGTCTATATCAGCTTTATGGTATCAGTAGTTACATCGGTGATTTGGTCAGCTATACCCGTTTAATGGCCTTAGGAATTTCCGGTGGGGCGATTGCGGCGGCTTTTAACTTAATTGTTGGTTTTATGCCACCTGTTTTCCGCTTTACCATTGGTTTAGTTTTATTGGTTGCCTTACATGCATTAAATATTTTCCTATCTTTATTAGGCGCTTATGTGCATGGGGCACGTTTACAATATGTTGAATTTTTCGGTAAATTCTACGAAGGCGGCGGAAAAGTCTTTCAACCGCTAAAATCTGCTGAAAAGCATGTAAATATTCGTTGGAAAAAACAAAATAATGGAGGAAATGAATCATGAAAGAATTCTTTATGACAAACGGAGGATTAATTTGCGCTGTGTTCGGCATGGCCATTGCAACAATTTTTTCAGGAATTGGGTCAGCTAAAGGGGTTGGCTTCACTGGTGAGGCAGCCGCTGCTTTAACCACTTCACAACCAGAAAAATTCGGTCAATCTTTAGTGCTACAATTATTACCAGGTACCCAAGGGTTATATGGTTTCGTTATTGCAGTAATGATTTTCTTACAAGTGAGTGCGGACATGCCTTTAGCTAAAGGAATTGCTTTACTAGCAGCTTCATTACCAGTGGCTTTTGCTGGTCTAGGATCAGGGATTGCTCAAGGGAAAGTAGCTGCCGCAAGTATTCAAATCTTAGCGAAAAAACCTGAACATATGATTAAAGGGGTTATCTATGCCGCAATGGTTGAAACCTATGCCATTTTAGGTTTCGTTATCTCAATTATGATTTTAACTAAGAGCTAATCGTCAATAAGGGGGCAATGGCATGAGTGCTATCGATAAGATTATTGCCAAAATTGACGAACAAGCAGCCTTAGAGCTTCAAAATTATGAAAATACTGAATTGGCCCAAATCAATCAGTCTTATGAGCAACAGCTTGCCCAATTAGAGCAAGATAAGGCCCGTCAATTGGCAAAACAAACGGAAACAATCGAAAAAAAATATAAACAATTGCATAATCGCCAAGAAGTTGAAGCGCGCCAAGCAGTTCTAAATGAAAAGCAATACTATCTTGAAAAGCTTTTCGTTGCCGCCAGCAATCAGATGAGTCAATGGTCTAAAGCAGAGATGACTCAATTTGCAAGTGATGCCTTAGCGACACTTTCTCTAAGTGGCAAGGTGCAATTCATTCCTGGTGAATTATCTAAAGCGGCCTTAGATCAAGAGTGGCTAGCAAAAATGAATCAACAATTACCTTTTGAATTAGTTTATAGTTCTACGACAATTGCTAATCAAGCTGGTTTTATTGTTGATGATCAAGGGGTCCAATATAATTTTATTTTTGAAAACTTAATTAAAGATATACAAGCGAGCATGAGTTTTGAATTAGCGAATCGTTTGTTTGGATAGGAGGATACAATGCAAAAACCAACCTATCATGAAGTGAATCCACTCGTACGGATACGCGAATTAAGCTTACTTTCATCAGAAACCTTTCAACGTTTAATTCAAGCGAGTGATTTAGAGCAAGTCGCGCAAATCTTACAAAACACGGTCTATCAAAATTATCTAGAAGAAGATTTTGCCTATCATTTTGAGCAAAATTTAAATCATGAATTAGAAGAGACGATACGAGATTTGATTGACTTGGCACCTGAAAAAGAAGTGATTTGGATATATACTATGCGTTACACCTTTCATAATTTAAAGGTACTGACCAAAGCCGAAGTACTCGGTAAGGATTATGACTATCTTTGCATTAATGATGGCTTTTTTGAAATAGATACCCTAAAAAGTGCGATTCGTACAGGCATCTCTCAATTGCCTGAAACACTCATGGCAAGCATTAATGAAGCCAGAGAATATCTCAACGAATCGAAAGTCATTCAAGGAATTGACGTAATCTATGACCGTGCCTTTTTACGAATGCAACGGGAAATTGGTGAACGTTTAGGCTATCCGGAATTACTAGATGAAATCATCGGTTTTATTGATTTAACCAATATCGTTACAGCCGGTAGAGGAATTATTCAAAAACGTAGCCAAGCCTTTATGACCGGGGTATTGTCCAGTGCAGGTAGTCTGGACAAACATGAGCTATTACGCTTTTGTAAAGAAGACGAAGCGACCTATGTCCAATATCTACTCTCTTCGCCTTATGGAGAATTACTCCAACCAGCTTTGGTGAATCAAACGATTAATTTCCATCTACTAGAAAAGATTAAAGACAACTATTTAACAGAGCACTTTGTTCGGGCAAATAGCTTAGCCTTTGGTCCAATCCCGCTTTTAGCTTATCTAAATGCCAAAGAAGTGGAAATTAAGAACTTACGTACAATTATTGTAGGCAAACGCAGTGGCTTTACAATAGAAGAAATTCAAGAAAGGATGCGATTAACTTATGACCTATAAAATTGGTGTTGTAGGCGATAAGGATTCCGTCCTACCTTTTAAATTATTTGGTTTTGACGTACGCTTTGCCACCCATGCCATTGAAATTCGCCAAGCGATTGAAGAAATGGCCAAAGCATCATATGGCGTCATCTATGTCACTGAAGAATGTGCCAAAGAAGTACCCGAAACCATCCATCGCTACGATGACCAAATGACACCGGCAATCGTCTTAATTCCAAGCCATGCCGGCAGCCTTGGCATCGGTCAAAAAAACATCCAAGAACGTGTCGAAAAAGCTGTCGGCCAAAATATATTATAACAAGGATGTGAGATGGATTGCTCAACTACAAGCAGCTAAGTTTTCCGTCTTGGCGAAAAAGTCCAAGAAGGAAAAAGACTTTCCGCCAAGACGGCTTAGATGCGCAGTAGTTATCCATCGAACACAGATTAAACAAGGATGTGAAGCGACTCGTTTAGCTTCGAGTGGATAAGTTTACCAGCCTGACAAGGAAGTCAAATAGATTCAAAGACTTACTTGTCAGACTGGCTTATCCACCGAGAAGCTAGTCGCTGAACACAGATTAGTAAGGATGCTTACAAACTGGTTAGATACGAGTAAATTCGAGTTTACCTACCAACTTGTAAAATGGGTAAGGAAAGCATTTTGTAATTGGTAGGGCGAATGGATGAAGTAGTAAAGATTTAGAAGAACTATCAAAAATAATGAATGAGAAAAAGGAGGTAGCGACTTTGCAAGAAGGAAAAATCATCAAAGTTTCAGGTCCGCTAGTAATGGCTGAAAATATGGCTCATGCCAGTATCCAAGACATCTGTTATGTAGGGGATTTAGGAGTTATTGGCGAGATTATTGAAATGCGTGGCGATGTCGCTTCTATTCAAGTATATGAAGAAACTTCAGGAATTGGTCCTGGAGAAGTAGTAAAAAGTACCGGAGAGGCGCTTTCCGTTGAATTAGCGCCAGGGATCGTTTCTCAAATGTTTGATGGCATTCAACGTCCATTAGATACCTTTATGGAAGTAACTAAGAGTAATTTCTTAGGTCGTGGGGTGCAACTCCCTGCTTTGGACCATGAGAAAAAATGGTTATTTGAACCAACTGTTGCAGTAGGGGATACCGTCGTTGAAGGCGATGTCGTTGGAACTGTTGCCGAAACAAAAATTGTCGTGCATAAAATCATGGTACCTAAAGGTGTTAAAGGAACGATTACCGAAATCAAGTCTGGTGAATTTACCATTGATGAAGTCGTCTATGTAGTAGAAACGGAGCAAGGTGCTCGTGAATTAACCATGCTTCAAAAATGGCCGGTTCGTCGTGCACGCCCAGTTAAAGAAAAATTGAATCCAGATGCACCAATGATTACCGGTCAACGCGTCATTGATACGTTCTTCCCAGTAACCAAAGGAGGAGCGGCCGCTGTTCCGGGACCTTTTGGCGCAGGGAAAACCGTCGTTCAACACCAAATTGCTAAATGGGCTGATGTAGATATCGTAGTCTATGTTGGTTGTGGTGAACGTGGAAATGAAATGACTGACGTATTAAATGAATTTCCGGAATTGATTGACCCAAATACGGGCGAATCCTTGATGGAACGAACCATCTTAATTGCGAATACTTCCAATATGCCGGTAGCTGCTCGGGAAGCCTCTATTTATACCGGAATTACGATTGCGGAATATTTCCGTGACATGGGCTATAATGTAGCGATTATGGCTGACTCCACTTCACGTTGGGCCGAAGCGCTGCGTGAAATGAGTGGTCGTTTAGAAGAAATGCCTGGGGATGAAGGCTATCCAGCTTATCTTGGTTCACGTTTGGCTGAATATTACGAAAGAGCTGGTCGAGTGATTGCTTTAGGTAGTGACCAACGTGAAGGCAGTATCACCGCCATTTCTGCCGTATCGCCATCTGGTGGGGATATCTCTGAGCCAGTTACTCAAAATACTTTGCGTGTAGTAAAAGTGTTCTGGGGCTTGGATTCGCAATTAGCGCAACAACGTCATTTCCCATCGATTAACTGGCTACAAAGTTACTCACTGTATTCAAGTGAAGTTGGCAAATATTTAGATAATCAACTCCAAGAAGACTGGTCACAATTAGTCACAGATGGCATGCGCTTATTACAAGAAGAATCACAACTTCAAGAAATTGTTCGCTTAGTCGGAATTGATTCTCTTTCTGACAAAGACCGGCTTACTTTACAAGTAGCCAAATCGATTCGTGAAGACTATCTACAACAAAATGCGTTTGATGGCGTAGATACCTTTACCTCTAGAGAAAAACAATTCAAGATGTTAAATAATATTTTAACCTTTAATCATGAAGGGCAGCGTGCGTTAGAGCTAGGCGCTTACCTAAGTGAAATTATGGACGGCACGGTTGAATTGCGAGATCGAATCGCTCGGAGTAAATATGTGCCGGAAGATGAATTGGCAAAACTAGATGTCATTCATGCAGAGATTCAAACCACCATGAAAGCTATCGTGGCTAAAGGAGGCATGACCCATGATTAAAGAATATCGTACCATTGGCGAGGTTGTCGGTCCTTTGATGGCTGTCGATCGCGTTGAAGGGGTAAAATACGAAGAACTAATCGAAGTTCGATTGCAAAATGGTGAATTACGTCGAGGCCAAGTCCTTGAGGTGCAGCAAGATAAGGCTTTAGTCCAAATCTTTGAAGGAACCAGTGGGATTAACTTACGTGATTCAGCCGTGCGCTTTTTAGGCCATCCCTTAGAATTAGGGGTTTCTGAAGATATGATTGGCCGGGTTTTTGATGGCTTAGGTCGTCCAAAAGACAATGGTCCAGCCATCTTGCCAGAAAAAATGATGGATATTAATGGAGAAGTGATTAATCCGGTTGCCCGTGATTATCCTGATGAATTTATTCAAACGGGAATTTCTGCTATCGACCATTTAAACACACTGGTTCGTGGCCAAAAATTACCTGTATTCTCTGCTTCTGGGCTACCTCATAAAGAATTAGCGGCTCAAATTGCACGCCAAGCCAATGTATTAAATACTGATGATGATTTTGCGGTCGTCTTTGCAGGAATTGGGATTACCTTTGAAGAAGCGGAGTTTTTCATGGAAGACTTCCGTCAAACTGGCGCGATTGATCGTTCAGTGATCTTTATGAATTTGGCTAATGATCCAGCGATTGAACGGATTGCGACCCCACGCATGGCTTTAACAGCAGCTGAATACCTAGCTTATGAAAAAGGTATGCACGTTTTAGTCATTATGACCGATATGACAAACTACTGTGAAGCGCTGCGTGAAATCTCAGCAGCCCGCCGAGAAGTTCCAGGTCGTCGGGGTTATCCAGGGTACCTATACACAAACTTAGCTACCCTATACGAACGCGCTGGCCGGATTCGTGGCTTAAAAGGCTCGGTTACCCAAATTCCAATCTTAACCATGCCTGAAGAAGATAAGACCCATCCAATTCCTGACTTAACAGGTTATATCACAGAAGGTCAAATTATTCTTTCTCGTGATTTATACAAACGTGGAATCCAACCACCGATTGATGTTTTACCGTCCCTTTCTCGTCTAAAAGATAAGGGTACCGGTGAAGGCAAAACGCGTAAAGACCATGCGGCAACGATGAACCAATTATTCTCCGCTTATGCGCAAGGAAAACAAGCCAAAGAACTAGCGGTGGTGTTAGGGGATTCTGCTTTATCAGATGTAGATAAGATTTATGCGAAATTTGCCGATCGTTTTGAACGAGAATATGTCAACCAAGGCTTTGACACTAACCGTTCGATTATTGAAACGTTAGAATTAGGCTGGGAATTACTCGCTATGTTACCAAGAACCGAATTAAAACGAATCAAAGACGATATGTTAGATGAGTACTTGCCTGAAAGGGTGTGACCTAAATGCCTGAGTTAAATGTCAATCCAACTCGTATGGAGCTGACACGTTTGAAAAAACAACTAGCTACGGCCACTAGAGGACATAAACTATTAAAAGATAAGCAAGATGAATTGATGAGACAGTTTATCCTGTTGATTCGCAAAAATAACCGTTTGCGCCAAGAGGTCGAGGAATTGATGCAAAATGCCATGCATCAATTTATGTTAGCCGATGCTGCCATCAATGAAAACTTTATCGAAGAATTATTTATGTTACCGGCAAGTGAGGTCAGCTTAGATGTAGTTGAAAAAAATATTATGAGCGTGAAGGTTCCGGTCATGAATTTTAATTATGACTCTGACTTATTAGCCGCCCCATTAGAATATGGCTATCTAAATTCTAATGCGGAGCTTGATACAACGATTGATCAATTCACTCAAGTCTTGCCAAAGCTACTCGAATTAACCGAAATTGAAAAGACTTGCCAACTCATGTCTAGTGAAATTGAAAAAACGCGTCGTCGTGTAAATGCGTTGGAATACATGACGATTCCTCAACTAGAACAAACGATTTATCGTATTCGCATGAAGCTTGAAGAAAACGAACGTGCCGAAATCACTCGTTTAATCAAGATTAAGAATATGAATCAAAAATAAAAAGCAAACAAGCGCACGATCCTAAGAGAAAGGAAATCGTGCGCTTGTTTTACGCATGCAAGCTGTTTTTTCAAAAATTTAAGCTTTTCACGCAAAACCACTGCATAAATTTAAAAATTTGTGCAGTGGTTACACATAAAGTTGCTAAAATTTGTAAAAAGCCTTCTCTACTACCGCAATCATCGAAAAATGAATCGTCCATAAGATGATTCATACCGGCTCTCTCCTAGCAATAGGAGAGAGTTTTTTTCTGTTTAAGGATAAACTAAAGTGTTTAAACAGATAAATTAGCGGTAATTAGCTGTTTTAGATATCTTTTTTTGGCATGATACTTGCTTTTAATATAGTGAGGTGAACATTTATGGAAAGAAAATATTTAATCGCAACACATGGCTATTTTGCTAATGGACTACAGAGCTCGTTAGATATTTTAGCTGACAAAGGAAAAGAAGTAACAGTAATTAATGCATATGTTGATGATCAGGACTATCTTCCACAAATAGAGCGTTTTTTTGACACTGTTGCAGAAAATCAGCAGGCATTCATTTTTACTGATTTATTTGGTGGAAGTGTAAATCAAAATATTGTTCGTTTACTTGCAGAGCGGCAACAAGCAAATATCACACTTATTTCTAATGTTAATTTAGCTATTATATTATCTATTATGTTTAGCTCTCAGGATTATCTCGATAAGGATTGTATTCAAGCAATGATTAATGAATCAGCGGTGAATATGGTGAATTTAGCAGCAAATAATCAAGAAGAAGATTTTTTTTAGGAGGTATATAAAATGATAACACAAATTAGAGTAGATGATCGTTTAATTCACGGACAAGTAGCAGTAGTTTGGACCAAAGAGCTTAATTCTCCTTTATTGGTGGTGGCAAATGATGAGGCTGCTAAGAATGATATTATGCAAATGACCTTAAAAATGGCCGTACCAAACGGAATGAAATTATTAATTCGTAGTGTAGAGGATGCTATTAAAGTATTTAACGATCCTCGAGGAAAAGATAAACGAATTTTTGTGATCGTAAATAGTGTAAGTGATGCGACGAAGATTGCTGAAAACGTTCAAGATATTGAGTCAGTTAATGTAGCCAATGTTGGTCGTTTTGATAAGTCAGATCCAAAATCGAAGAAAATGATTTTTCCAAGTGTACAGTTAAATCCATCTGAATTAGAAGCAGCACATCGTCTAGCCAATTTAACACATGTAAAAAGTTATAATCAGGTTTTACCAACAAATGCCAAATTAGATTTAAAACAAGCAATTCAGTAAAGGGGGAGTTTACATGATAGGATACGCATTATTAGCTGCCTTAGCAGTATTTATCTGCTTTGGAGGGAATTATTTAACAGGACAAAGTATGATGGAGCGCCCATTAGTAGTGGGACTAGTTACCGGTTTATTAATGGGGGATTTGAAGGTTGGCGTATTAATGGGTGCTTCTTTAGAGGCAATCTTCTTAGGTAATGTAAATATTGGAGGGGTAATTGCAGCGGAACCAGTTACAGCGACAACCTTGGCTACTACATTTGCAATTATTTCAAATATTGAACAAAAAGCTGCCTTAACTTTAGCAGTGCCAATTGGTATGCTAGCTGCTTTTGTAGTGATGTTTTTAAAAAATGTATTTATGAATATTTTTGCGCCTATGTTAGACAAGGCTGCTAGAGATAATAATCAAAAGATGATTGTAACTTTGCATTATGGTACTTGGGTTATTTACTATTTGATTATTGCATCAATTTCTTTTGTAGGGATTTTAGTTGGAAGTGGACCAGTAAAGCTTTTTGTAGAAAATATTCCGCAAAATGTAATGAATGGGCTGAGCGCAGCAGGAGGTTTGCTACCAGCAGTCGGTTTTGCGATGCTGATGAAATTATTGTGGGATAATAAACTAGCAGTATTTTATCTACTAGGCTTTATTCTAACTGCTTATTTACAATTACCAGCAGTCGCCGTTGCAGTGCTTGGTGTTGTTATTTGCGTAATTAGTGCTCAAAGAGATTTAGAATTTAAAAATTTAATGGTGGTTCGTTCTAATGTATCACAATCAAATGATTTGACTACAAAAGAAGCAGAAGAGGAGGACTTTTTCGCATGAAATTACAAGAAAATTTAACCAAAGAAGATAAAAAGATGCTACGCTCAGTTTTTTGGCGCTCTTGGACGATGAATGCAAGTAGAACGGGTGCAACCCAATATCATGCAGTAGGGGTTATTTATACTTTACTTCCAGTAATTAATCGTTTTTATAAAACAAAATCAGAACAAGCGGAAGCTGTGGTAAGACATACTACTTGGTTTAATGCAACTATGCATATTAATAACTTTATTATGGGCTTGGTTGCTTCAATGGAAAAACGTAATAGTGAAGATGATACATTTGATGCTAGCTCAATCACAGCTGTTAAAGCATCCTTAATGGGGCCTATTTCTGGTATTGGTGATTCCTTCTTTTGGGGAATTTTACGAGTCATTGCGGCAGGTATTGGTATTTCTATTGCAAACACAGGCTCGATAATGGGCGCAATCGTTTTTCTATTATTGTATAATATTCCGGCATTTTTAATTCATTATTATGCACTTTACAGTGGTTATTCAGTGGGGGCTAATTTTATTCAACGGATGTATGAATCTGGAGGAATGAAGATACTAACCAAATCCTCTAGCATGCTAGGTTTAATGATGATGGGAAGTATGACAGCATCTAATGTTAAATTTAAAACAATACTTGAAGTTTCAGTTAAAGGTAGCGATCAAGTAATGAAAATCCAAGATTATTTAAATCAATTATTTATTGGAATTGTGCCTTTAACAGTAACCTTTTTAGCATTTTGGTTACTTAGAAAGAAAGTAAATGTAAATATCGTGATGTTAGGTATCATGGTTTTGGGTATCTTGCTTGGTCTGCTAGGTATCTGTTAGAATATAGTTAGAAAGCGTGGATAGTTGTTCACGCTTTTTTAGAATAGGAGAAAAAATGAGACAAGAAACCTATTATCAGCTAATTGATGTGTTAAAGAAATGTGCTAATCCAGTAACGACGATAGAGGTAGCTAAAGCAGTAAATCTTAGTCGTTCAGTGACTAGTTTATATTTAAATGAATTGTTAGAACGTGGAGATGTAGTACAAACAGGAAGTAAACCAGTGTATTGGCAACTAGCTAAACAAGATGAGCCTACTGAAATTTTTGATCAGTATATTGGTTATCGAGGAAGTGCTAGAAGTGCGATTGAGCGCTGTGTGTCTGCAGTCATGTATCCACCTAATGGACTACCAATTTTACTTAATGGTGAAAGTGGAGTAGGAAAAAGCTATTTAGCACGATTGATTTATGATTTTTTAAAACAAAAGAGATTACCTGGAGCTAATCAATTTTTTACATTTAACTGTGCAGATTATGCCAATAACCCAGAGCTGTTGTCCTCTATTTTATTTGGTTATACTAAAGGTGCTTTCACAGGTGCTGAGCATGATAAGAAAGGTTTGTTAGAACAGGCCAACCACTCTGTTTTATTTTTAGATGAGGTTCATCGTCTATCCTATGAAAATCAGGAGAAATTGTTTCAATTTATGGATACGGGTTATTTCAGACCGATGGGAGAAGAAAAGCAAATTCATTCACAAGTACGATTATTGTTTGCAACAACGGAAAAACCGGATAAGGTTCTATTACCTACATTTTATCGAAGGATTGCAGCAATCGTAGAATTACCGTCTTATAAAACACGTCCAATTGGTGAACGGATTGAATTAGTTGCACATTTATTAGCTAAAGAATCAGCTAAAATTCAACACCCAATAAAAATAAATAAGGTAGTTTATGATGAATTGATTAATTTGGACGAAGAAGGCAATGTAGGTAGCCTGTCTAACCGTATTTTACTATTGTGCGCTGATGCATTGCGAGAAAATTTGATAGAAGATACTTTATGGATTGGTCAGCCCTCAACTAGTGCAATCACTATTACTGGTGATAATCAACAGATTTTTAAGCAAAGATCAGATGAGTTAACTCAAAATTTTCAGCAAATTCTTGAAGTTAGCGATGATGTACCAAGCATGAAAGAAAATTTATTACAATATTGTTATCATTTTCTACCAGAGCTTGATATACAGTACTCTTTTGTGTACCAAGATATTGTTAATCAACTAAAATCTAAGAGAAAAAGATACCTAAATCATCATAAAATACAGGATGATATTTTGGAGTATGTTGCCCACTTAACTGATTTGTTTGCTGATAGCTATAGTAATAGATTAAATGAACTGATACTAACTATTAAACAAAAATATCCACGAACTTATTTATTTTCTAAAAAATTATCAGAAGATATTAACTACGAGTACCGTGAATTTAGTGAAAGTATGTTGTCAATCTTTTTAGTTGATATTATTTCGGAAAATATTTCTTACCAAGCTTTACTAGTGGCACATGGTGAAAACACAGCTTCTAGTATTCAATCAGTGGTCAATGAACTATGTGGCGAGTATGTTTTTGATGCTATTAATATGCCTTTAACTGCTTCGATTAAAGATATTATTAATAAGGTTAAAGAATGGTTGGCAGAACGTGATACTTCGCAAGGTGTAATAATGCTTGTAGATATGGGGTCCTTAACTCAGTTATATAAAAATCTTAAGCCGCAGATTTTAGGAAAATTATTAGTTATCAATAATTTGACAACATCTTATGCATTAGAAATTGGTCAGCAAATTCTCAATAATCAATTATTCAATAATATTGTAAAAATATCAGAAAAAAATTTTAAAACGCAAATTCAGTATTTTGAAGGGTTTGCAGTTGAAAAAAATATTATTATATCGAGTATTTCTGGTACAGACGTTGCTAATGAGATTAAGCAAATTTTACAAAAATATGTTTTTAGTGATATCAAGCTTATTGTTTTAAAATATACTGATTTATTAGAAACACTAAATCGGTCTAAAGAGGAAGATGGATATTTAAAGGAAACTTCATTAATTATTACTACTTCTTATATTGATAACTCATTTGCTATTCCTTATATTAATCTATTGGATGCTTTGGGGGACACAAGTGGATGGGCAAATTCGTTGACGAATCTTATTCATAAAAACTCTTTGGAAAAAATGATTAATGAGTACATTCATTTCTTTTCAAGAGAAGGGTTATCTGAAAAATTAGAATTTTTGAATCCAAGTGTAATAATTAAGCAGATTGACTTGATTTTAGAACAAATTGAACGTCGTTTTGATATTAAGTTAGAGATAAAGATGAAGTTCAATTTAATGATGCACATGGCGTTATTAATCGAAAGGACGATATTAGGTGCAGAAGATTACGAAGTGCCTACTAGTTTGAATGAATTAAAAATTAATGATAAGCTTTATTACCCTAATATTAAGGTAATATTGTCAAATATTGAACAATTTTACAGGATTGAAATTTCTAATTGGGAATTATATGTTGTTTATGAGATACTAAGTACAGTAAGTAAATAATGTAAGTAGTAAATTAATATTCATTTTATGAATATACTTATCATTTTTAATTTGATTTTTGAATAAAATAGTAAGGGTCTTGCTTTTAATAGCTATGTCGGTTATCCTAGTACGGAGTAGAACAATGAAAGATGAAGGAGTAAAAATGTTAAAAAAAGAAAAGAAAAGTAATCTTCAAAAACTTGGTCCGGTGAAGTTTTTATCGTTAGGTTTCTTAGGGATTATTTTGTTTGGTGGCTTTTTACTATCGCTGCCGATAAGTTCGCAATCAGGTAAATTTACGAACTTTTTAGATGCTGTTTTTACTGCTACTTCGGCGACTTGTGTGACTGGTTTGACGACACTCAATACGGCTGAGCATTGGAGTCTATTTGGTCAAATAGTCATTATGGTTTTAATCGAGCTTGGCGGTTTAGGCTTTATGATGCTACCGATTATTTTTTTCACACTGGCAAAGAAAAAGGTCAATTTAAGTACACGAATTGTGTTAAAAGAAGCGTTGAACCTTGAGGAAATGTCGGGGGTTATGAAATTAACCTTATATGTTTTAAAGTTATCCATTGCGATTCAAGGAGTGGGCATGTTATTGCTATCTTTTGATTTAGTTCCTCGATATGGTGTGATTAAGGGCTTATGGTATGCTTTATTTCATGCAATTTCTAGTTTTTGTAATGCTGGTTTTGATTTGTTTGGTGATAGTTTGGTTCCTTTCCAAAACGATCCATACATGCTATTAGTGATTTCTTGTTTGATTGTTTCTGGAGGACTTGGCTTTTTGGTATGGCGTGATTTGTTAAATTATCGGCAAACCAAGCGGATGACGATTCATAGTAAGCTAGCATTATCAATGACGGCTTGTTTGTTAATCGGTGGGTTGGTTTTATTTTTCTTATCCGAGAGGAATGGTCGTTATCTTGTGCAAAGTGATAATTTCTTTACACGCTTGGTAAATACCTTGTTCATGTCAGTAACCCCAAGAACAGCCGGTTTTTATTCGGTAGATTATGCAGCCATGTCTAATCCAGGGCTGATTGTTACGATGTTTTTAATGTATATCGGTGGTACATCTGGTTCGACTGCTGGTGGATTAAAAACCACGACTTTTGGGGTATTGCTAGTCCAGATTATCTCTTTATTAAAAGGGCGTACGCGAGCTGAATTTGCTGGACGTTCGATTAAAGAAACGGCGGTTTTTCGGGCGATGACGCTGTTTTTCATCACTTTGAGTTTGTGTGTAGTTTCAGTAATGATCCTTTCTGCTACCGAACATCTTCCACGAACCGATGGGATTGAATATGTGGCTTTTGAAGTATTCTCTGCTTTTGGGACAGTCGGCTTAACGATGGGCTTAACACCCGATTTAACTGAGTTTGGGAAGTTATTGATTATCGCCTTGATGTATATTGGTCGAGTGGGCATTATGACAGTATTGTTCGCATTAATGTCAAATAATCAAAAACAAGAGGCACGTTTCCAATATCCATATGAAAGTGTCTTAGTCGGTTAGTAAAATCAATTCAACGGTCATAAAGAGCAAAAGTGTCTTTATGACCGTTTTTTTTTAATGAAAAATAGTTGATAATTCGCTGCTTTGTTGTTAATTGAAATGTAGATAGTGTTGTTTGACTGCTAAAGCGATAGCGGCGACTGCACCATCAAATGGAGTATAATTTTCAAAATGGATTGCTGGTGCTTTAGGGAGAGTTAATAACTTGGGCTCTATGGTCAATTTATTCAGTAATAGACTTTGTAAATCTTGATTCATAAACAGCTCGCTATGAAGATATAATGATTGAATATCAATGACCAAATTCAAATTTAAAATGACCTGTCCAAGTGCTTGAATGGCTTGATCAAATAAAATCTGAACACTTTTATCTCCAAGCTCAAAAGCGGTTAGTAATGTTTGAATAGTGATTTTTTCAGGTGCATCAACTAGGTGCTTGAGAAAGCTTTCCTGATGGGTATGAAAAAGTAACTGAGCTCTTTTAATTAACCAATTCTCACTAATGAAGGTTTGTAAGCATCCTTTTTTTCCGCATTCGCATAAACTCCCATCCTTATCTACCACAATATGTCCTAATTCACCGAGTAAAAAATTATTCTTATTAAATAAAGCATGTTCATACATATACGAGCATTTAATCCCTCGACCGATGTGAAAATAAACAAAGTTGTCATTTTTCTTTTCTTTGTCAAAAATTCTTTTTTTAATTGCCATACACTCTACATTATTAGCAAAGTAAATCGGTAGTGGACATAAGGCTTGAATTGCGGTTAAATCAAATGTTTGCCAAAGCGGATTATTGGTAATAATTTTTTTATCATGATTATAATGTCCAGGAACAGCAATCCCCACAGCTTGTAAAGGAAGCATAGCGCATTTTTCTAATAATTGTTGGAAGACTGTTTTAAACTTTGTAAAGCCACAGCTTTGGATTTCTTCTTTGGTTAAGCTGTATTTTTGTTGTTCCTTAATGTTCCCCAAATTATCAGCTAGGACAAAGGTGAAATACTTTTCAGATAATTCAATACCTAAAAAGTAAGCTACATCTGCAGCCACTTCTAGAAAGATTTTTTTTCGTCCAGCTTTGATGGAATCTTCTTCGCCACTTTCTTTTACTAACCCTTCTTTAATCAATTCATTTGTTATTGCACTTGTAGTAGCTGGTGTGATACCAGTCAGGTTTGCAATGTCGATTCTTGAAATAGGATGATGAGAATAAATGAGATCTAAAATCAGCGCACGATTTTGGTTTTGTTTTTTTGATCCGTTCATTTTCTCTTCCTTTCTCTGATATTTATTTTTTATTATTATTATAAAGCGTTTTCTGAACGATTGCAAGATGGAGTGGTGTTGCTTGAATAAGTTGATGTTGCTGATTTTATCAAAATTTCCATTACAATAAAAAAGAAAACGCTTGCAAAAAAGAAGAAACTGTGTTAGAGTGATTTTAGTAACAAAAAATAATTAATTATCGCGATAAAAGGTTTTGTTTTGGAATTATTATTAATTTTTTATAATTAAAGATTGGAGAAAAGATTATGGAAAAAGTGAATCATTTTTTACAAAACAAGATGATGCCCGTAGCTGCTAAACTTGGAGCGAATCGCTTTTTAATTGCGATTCGTGATGGGATTACTTTGGCGATGCCGTTGATTATAATTGGTTCGGTTTTTATGATTTTAGCTAGTTTTCCAGTTCCTGGTTGGGAAAAATTCATGGGTGATATTGGGGTTGCAAATTATCTATGGAAAGGTGTGGATAGTAGCTTTGGTTTAATCGGTTTGGTGGCTAGTTTTGGGATTGCTTATAGTCTAGCTAAGCAATATGGAGTCGATGGTGTACCTGCTGGAATTGTTTCACTTTCTGCATTTATTACGGTAACACCATTTGTGACTGGCGATGCTGGTGCGGGGATGCCTACTGCTTTTATGGCTTCAAAAGGGTTATTTGTTGCTTTAATTCTAGGATTAATGAATGGATATGTTTATCAATGGTTTATAAATCATCATATTTCAATCAAAATGCCAGATACGGTTCCACCAGCTGTGGCTAAAAGTTTTAGTGCTATTATTCCTGGTTTAGTGATTGTGAGTTTTTGGTTAATCATTTTTGGCGTATTAGATCATTTACATTTGCCAAATATGCATGAAATTGCAGCGGTTGTTTTGGGCAAACCACTTGGCTTATTAGGCAATAATACATTTGGTGTGCTGATTTTAGTTGGATTAAATAGCCTATTTTGGTTTGTAGGCATTCATGGTGGAAACTTGGTCAACAAAATTATGGAGCCATTATGGTTAGCTAATCTTGATGAAAATCGGATGGCTCATCAAGCTGGTGAGCAGTTGCACCATATCTTTACCACTGTATTTATGGATAATTTTGTCTACTTAGGTGGTGGAGGCGCAACAATTGGGTTGGTGATTGCCTTAGCTTATCTTGCTCGCAAGAAAAAAGCAAGTCAACAAGCAAAAGCCTTAACCCCAATTACGTTAACCCCAGGCTTGTTTAATATTAATGAACCTGCGATGTTTGGGATTCCAATTGTTTTGAATATTCTATTATTGGTACCATTTATTTTAGCACCGATGATTAATCTGCTTGTTTCATATTTTGCAATGGCTTCTGGTTTAGTTGCATTAACCTACACCTCTCCAGGCTGGACAGTGCCACCAATCATTAGTGGAGTTTTGGCAACTGGTGATATTAAGGCTTCTGTTTTACAGTTCGTTTGCGTAATCATCGATATTTTAATCTATTTACCATTTATTACAATGATTGAAAAGAATTTCCAAAAAGAAGAGGGACTATAGAAAGGTGTCGATCGACTTATGGTCAAAAGATTAATTAGCGCAGATGCGTCTGAAATTTTACGAATGAATGCTTTGGAGTTAAAGAAGAGTATTCAAGCAAGCGAAGGTAGAGTGGTCTTATCGGAAAATGTGGCCGGCAGAGAATCCTTCATTGGTGATATTACAAATGCTGAAATTGCCAAAGCTTTTGGGGCTGATTTGATTTTACTTAATGGGCTAGACGTGTTTGTGCCAGATATATTTGGTTTAGATGTTCAAGGAGAAAAAGTTGTCCAACGTTTACATGAGTTAGTTGGTAGTCCTATTGGTGTTAATTTGGAGCCAGTTGATTTAGAATTAGATATGTTAGAAGAACGCTTGGAAATTTCGTCAGGTCGGCAAGCAAATCAAGCAAGCTTTGAGAGAATTAATCAATTGCAATTTGACTTTGTTTGCTTGACTGGTAATCCAGGAACCGGGGTCTCTAATCGCTCGATTGTTCAAGCAATTCAGTTAGCTAAGCAGCATTTTACCGGTTTGATTATCGCGGGGAAAATGCATGGTGCTGGGTCAAATGAAGCCGTAGTCGATTTATCTAGTGTGGCGGCCTTTATTCAAGCTGGTGCTGATGTCATTTTGGTTCCGGCTGTTGGGACGGTACCGGGATTTGATCTGTCTGATTTAAAAGAGGTGGTTAAACTAGCCCATCAAAATGATGTATTAGTCATGTCAACAATTGGTACTAGCCAAGAAAGTTCAGCCATTACTACCATTCAACAAATTGCCTTACAAAATAAAATCGCAGGTGTAGATATTCAGCATATCGGTGATGCAGGCTATGGTGGAGTGGCACCAGTTGAAAATATCTATGAAATGAGTAAGGTTTTACGTGGTATGCGCCATACCGTTTCAAGAATGGCTCGCTCAGTGAACCGCTAATTGATTAATTAGTGTGAAAGCTAATGAATAACTCATTTAGGAGGAAAAATGATGGCAAAAGATACAATTATGTTATGTTGTGCGGCAGGTATGAGTACTAGTCTGTTGGTCACAAAAATGCAAGAAGCAGCTAGAAATCAGGGAAAGGATGTAGAAATTTTCGCAGTTTCAGCCAGTGAAGTAGATCATGAATTAGCCAATAAGTCCATTGATGTGGTATTATTAGGTCCACAAGTAAGATATATGCAAAACGATTTCAAGAAAAAATTGGCGGGACGTAACAATGGTGCGGACATTCCTTTGGCTATTATTGATATGCGTGCTTATGGGATGATGGATGGTGCTGCTGTAGTCCAACAAGCCTATCATTTGATTGGAAAATAAGGTGGGATAAGATGGCTGAAGAAAAAAGCAAAGAACAACGTAATCAAGAGCAAATGATGGCGACAATGGGATTAATTATTAATGGAGGAAATGCGAAAAGTTCAGCATTTGAAGCAATTTATGCAGCTAAGGAAGGTAATTTTGCGCAAGCACAGGAAAAACTTAAGGAGGCTGATCAGTCCTTATTAGAAGCGCATCATGCCCAAACAGAGATGCTTAGTCAGGAAGCTGCAGGTCAACCTATTGAAGTTCATTTATTAACTGTTCATGCGCAAGATCATTTAATGAATGCAATTACTTTTAGAGATTTAGCGAATGAAGTGGTAGCAATTCACCAAGAATTAGCTGACATCAAGAAAAAATTAACATCAATGGAATAATTTTAGTGTCTACATTGATTCAAAAACAAAAACTAGCCAGCAGATGTTTTGTATCCTCCTTAACCAGTCTACTATGAACAAAGGTAGCTGATTAAGGTTGGATTTACAGTAAATCTTATGCTGGCTAGTTTTGTAATGTAAAACTATAATTGATGCCTTCGAGCAAAATCATGAAACTTAAATTTATCTAGTCGATGATGACTTTCTGTATATTGGAATTGACGTAAGTTTTTTAAGAACACGCGACTATTTACCGCCACGACATAGGTATCCTGAACATTTAAATCCAGGTAATGGCGATCTGCAATATCAATAGGATCAACAGTAATTTCTTTTTCGGCAAAGGCAATTTCTAAGCCTAGTGTTTGTTCGAAATATTCATATAGTGAGTCTTTGGCAATTTCAGTATCTAATTCTGGAACAAATTCAAGAGCAATCAAATCCCAATCTAGGATGATTTTTTGCCCATCGATTTTCCGGCTTCTGAGGATGGACCAGACTTCTTCGTTTTCTTCAAAGCCAGTTTTTAATGCTAACTGGGCATCAATTTTTAATTTAGTTAATTGCTCAACAATTGTGTCACTAGGATAGCCATATGCAATTTTTAATTCTTTGTAGCTAGTCAAGCCAGAAACTGGAAAGCGCAGCTGCTCTTTTTTTAGGACGAAAGACCCTTTCCCTTGCACCTTCTTGATATAACCATGGTCGGTTAAGCGAGCAAGTGCTTTGCGAATGGTATCACGTGAAGCTTCAAATTGTTTACATAATTGGTTTTCACTGGGTAAATAGGTTTCTGCTGGATAGTGGCCCATTAAAATTCTATTTTCAATTTCTTGATAGACTAATTCGTATATTTTCATTTTCTCACCTTTTAACTTGTATGTACATCATAAAAGTAATAACTACTATATCATAAGTGGCAAGTGCTTCATATAGATAGTTTATTAAAAAAAATTAATTTAAGCAAGAAAGATTCGGGAACATGTTGGTTTATTAGCAGACAGGTATGAGAAATAGCGACATATTTAGTACGTGGTTATTTGGATATAACTATTTGAAATGAGAAAATTATCATTTTAGAAAATTTTCAACACTGTTTTCATTTTTGAAAACGGTTTACAAACAGGTGTAAATACAGTATATTAAGACTGTAACCAACATAGTTATACAAGTTAAGATTAGGAGGAAAAAAGCATGGGAAAATATGAAAAAGATGCAAGAGACTTGCTAGCTGCCATTGGGGGCAAAGAAAATGTTTCTGCAGTAACCCATTGTGCAACAAGAATGCGTTTCGTTTTGGTTGATCCTAAAAAAGCTGATCAGTCAAAAATCGAAAACATTCCAGTCGTTAAAGGAATGTTCACAAATGCTGGACAATTCCAAGTAATTATTGGGAATGATGTACCTGTATTTTATGCAGATTTTACTGCAATCTCAGGTATTTCAGGAGTATCAAAAGAAGACGCTAAATCTGTAGCGAAACAAAATCAAAATCCAGTACAACGTGTGATTACTTTATTAGCTGAAATCTTCACGCCATTATTACCAGCAATTATCGTCGGCGGTTTGATTTTAGGATTTCGTAATATTTTAGAAGGCGTACAATTCGGTTTTTTAGGTAATCAAACAATTGTAGCTGTATCACCATTTTGGAATGGGGTAAATGGCTTCCTGTGGTTACCAGGTGAAGCGATTTTCCACTTCTTACCTGTTGGGATTACATGGAGTATTACGCGTAAGATGGGAGCGACTGAAATCCTTGGTATTGTTTTAGGGATTACTTTAGTTTCTCCACAATTGCTAAATGCTTATGCTGTAAATGGAACTTCAGCTGCCGATATCGCGAAAAACTGGTCTTGGGACTTTGGTTTCTTCCAAGTAGCGAAAATCGGTTACCAAGCGCAAGTTATTCCTGCGATGATGGCCGGATTTTTACTAGTTTATTTAGAACGTTTCTTTAGAAAACGTATCCCAGAAGCTGTTTCAATGATTTTTGTACCGTTCTTCTCATTATTACCAACCATTATTGCTGCACATACAGTATTAGGACCAATTGGTTGGAAGATCGGTTCAGGTATTTCTTGGATTGTAAATGCTGGTTTAGAATCACCACTTAACTGGTTATTTGGTGGGGTATTCGGTGCAGTTTACGCGCCATTAGTAATCACAGGTTTACATCACACGACTTTAGCCATTGACTCTCAATTAATTGCTGACTTTGGTTCTACTAACCTTTGGCCAATGATTTGTTTATCAAATATCGCGCAAGGGGCTGCGGTATTAGCAATTGTGATTGCTCACCGTGGAAACAAAAAAGAAGAACAAATTTCTGTACCATCAGTGATTTCTGCTTGGTTAGGTGTTACTGAGCCTGCGATGTTTGGGATTAACTTAAAATATGTTTATCCATTTGTAGCAGCAATGATTGGTTCAGGTTTAGCAGGTATGTTTATCACAATCATGAAGGTACGTGCGAACGCAATCGGTGTCGGTGGTTTGCCAGGTATTTTAGCTATTAAGAATAATTTAGGTGTGGGTAAAGGAACGGGTGCACAAGGTTATGTCATTTTCTTAATTGCAATGGGGATTGCCATTGTGGTACCAATCGTTTTAACTTTATTCTTCCGTAAAGCTGGTATCTTCAATAAGATTGATCGTGCGGAACAAGCCATTCCAGTAACTTTAGATGAAATTGATGCACAAGTATCCACTGAAGCAGTGGTAAATGCTACCGTTGCTGCAGGTACTAAAACAGCAATCGTTGCTCCTTTAACCGGTGAATTACTCCCATTAGCTCAAGCCAAAGATCCAGTTTTTGCTCAAGGAACAATGGGACAAGGGGTAGTGATCGAACCTTCAGAAGGTAAGTTGGTTGCACCATTTGACGGACAAGTAACTTTATTATTCCCAACCAAACATGCGATTGGTTTAGTCAGTGATACAGGGGTTGAAGTATTAATCCACGTTGGTTTAGATACTGTTGAATTAGATGGTAAAGGCTTTATGACACATGTGGCTCAAGGCGACCGTGTTAAACAAGGACAATTGCTATTAGAAGTAGATTTAAATGTGATTAAAGAAGCTGGCTATGCAACGCAAACACCAGTGATTGTAACTAACTCTGCTGATTTCCAAGTTGATCCAAAAGCTGAAAAACAAGCAATTAAAGCTGGCGATAAAGTCATTACAGTGACTCATCGTTAAACAACAACAAAATAAATAGGATATTAAACGGCTAGTTCATATGACTAGCCGTTTTTTTACGTGTATCAAACAGTCTATCTTTCATTTGTCTAACTAAAATGATTGTAGTAAATCATTAAAATGTTAGCGTCACCGTTTTTAGAATTTCATGAAAAAAAGTTCGTTTACCTTGTTTTATCAGTAAAAAATACTTAATCTAGAAAAGATGGTTTTTTACTAATAAAAAAATCAAGTGGAAAATAAGGAGGACGAAACGTGCAAATTTTAATTGGAATGATTGGTATCGTACTAGTTTTAGGTGTTTGCTATCTAGTAAGTAGCAGTCGTCAACAAATCAAATGGAAAAATATCGGCCTATTACTGATTTTGCAATTTCTTTTTGGCTTTGTACTATTAAAAACCAGTGTGGGTACGGCAGTAGTTGGCGTATTTGCTAAAGGCTTTGAGCAGTTATTGATGTTTGCTGGTGAAGGAGTGAATTTCGTCTTTGCTGGAATAGCCAATAAAGGGCAAGCACCTTTCTTTTTAAATGTGTTAATGCCGATTGTCTTTATTTCAGCGATTATCGGTATTTTACGTTATATCAAAATTCTACCATTTTTTATGAAATGGGTTGGTTTAGGCCTAAGCTATCTCAATGGCATGGGAAAATTAGAATCCTATAATGGTGTCGCTTCAGGAATTTTAGGGCAATCAGAGGTCTTTATTTCTTTTAAAAAGGAACTAGCTTTATTAAGTGAAAAGCGCCTATTATCGATGTCGATTTCAGCAATGTCGACGGTTTCGATGTCGATTGTTGGTTCATATATGGCCTTGATTGAGCCAAGATATGTGATTAGTGCTTTAGTGTTAAATTTATTTGGAGGGTTTATCATTAGCTCGTTAATCAATCCTTATGAATTAACTAGTGAAGAAGATCAGTTTTCGGTTGCTGATGATAAAGAGCAGACCTTTTTTCAAATGTTAGGTGAATACATTCTAGATGGCTTTCATGTAGCAGTTACAGTTGCTGCCATGTTAATTGGTTTTGTGGCGGCCATTGCAATGATTAATGCGATTTTTAAAGGGATTACGGGTTTGACTTTCCAAGAAATATTGGGCTATATTTTTGCGCCATTAGCATTCTTAAGTGGTATTCCTTGGCATGAAGCTGTTGATGCAGGTAGCTTGATGGCAACGAAATTAGTTACCAATGAATTTGTGGCCATGACGGAATTAGCCAATGGACAGTGGAATTTTAGCCAACATACAACCGCGATTCTTTCAGTATTCATGGTATCCTTTGCCAATTTTTCATCAATTGGGATTATTAGTGGTGCGATGAAAGGCTTAAATGAAGAAAAAGGGAACTTGGTAGCAAAACATGGACTAAAGATTTTATTTGGGGCAACCCTAGTCAGCTTTTTAAGTGCGATGATTGCCGGCATTTTAGTATAAACAAGTGATTACCACTAACGGTAGTGATTGAGACCTAAAAAAGAGCTATGAGCAACTCTCATGGCTCTTTTTTTTGAAATATATTTTCAATTTAAAGCGATATTGTCAAAAGTTTTTGAACAAATTGTTCAATTTAATGTAATTCAGGCATTCATCACCCATCCTCTATAGGTGGGTGATGAATGCCATTTGGTATGAGGGTTACTGTTGGTAACTCGAAGACCGACAATACATTACATGGTCTTTTTATTTCGTTCTATGTTATAATCAGTCTATATTAGAAATGAGTGATATAAAATGGAATTAGATACAAATAACCATTCAGTCTTCCTTCTTTATTACCATCTTATTTTAGTAACTAAATATCGCAGACAAGTGATAGATGATGACATGTCTGATTATGCTAAAGCTACTTTTGAAAGAATTTCAGAATCGTATCACATTACTTTAGTGGAGTGGAATCATGATAAAGACCACGTTCATATTATGTTCAAAGCTCATCCTAAAACAGAATTGACAAAATTCATCAACGCCTATAAAAGCGCTAGTTCAAGATTGATAAAACGTGATTTTCCAAGAGTCAAACAGTTTCTTTGGAAAGAAATGTTTTGGTCTAAAAGTTTTTGTCTGTTGACGACTGGTGGAGCACCAATTGATGTGATAAAGAAATACATCCAAAATCAAGGAAACAATCATAAATAGAAAGCAGGTGAACTTTGTGGAACGACTAAAAGCGTACAAATTCAGAATCTATCCAACAGAGGAACAAGAAATCTTCTTTGCCAAAACTTTCGGCTGCGTTCGTAAGGTCTACAATCTAATGCTTAATGACCGAAAAAAAGCATATGAAGAAGTTAAAAATGATCCTTCTAAAAAAATGACTTTTCCAACACCGGCTAAATATAAGAAAGAATTTCCATTTCTGAAAGAAGTCGATAGCCTCGCTTTGGCCAATGCCCAACTTCATTTAGATAAAGCATACAAGAATTTTTTTCGGGATAAATCTGTTGGCTTTCCACGTTTCAAAAGTAAGAAAAATCCTGTTCAGAGTTATACAACGAATAATCAAAATGGTACAGTTGCTTTGATTGATAGTAAATTCATAAAAGTTCCTAAATTGAAATCATTAGTAAGAATTAAGCTTCATAGACAACCAAAAGGGATGATTAAATCTGCTACAATATCACGCCATTCTAGCGGTAAATACTATATTTCTTTGTTATGTAAAGAAGAAATTAGCGAGTTACCTAAAACCAATTCTGCCATTGGTATTGACTTAGGTATTACAGACTTTGCGATTCTTTCAGATGGACAAAAAATCGATAATAATAAATTCACTTCAAAAATGGAGAAAAAGCTTAAACGTGAACAACGTAAGTTGTCTAGGCGTGCATTATTAGCTAAAAAACGAGGTGTTAAACTCTATGAGGCTCGAAACTATCAGAAACAAAGACAAAAAGTGGCACGTCTCTACGAAAAAGTAAAAAATCAACGTACTGATTTTCTGAATAAGTTAAGTACAGAAATTATCAAAAATCACGATATTATCTGTATTGAAGACTTAAACGTAAAAGGTATGTTGCGTAATCATAAATTAGCAAGAAGTATTTCTGATGTATCTTGGTCTAGCTTTGTGGCTAAGTTGCAATACAAAGCGGACTGGTATGGACGTGAAATAATCAAAGTGGATACGTGGTTTCCGTCTAGTCAGATTTGTTCAGAGTGCGGACATAAAGATGTCAAGAAATCGCTCGATATTCGAGAATGGACTTGCCCTATTTGTCATACTCATCATGACCGTGATATCAACGCTAGTATCAATATATTGATTGAAGGTCTAAGAATACAAACTTCAGCTTAGGCACAATCAAAAAAACCGTAGGAACTACGGGGATAGCTTGGTAAATAAGAGAAACCGCTGTTAGTGAAGAAATAAGCTATCAAGTACGCTCTATTCCCAAGAAGCTCCCACTTCAAGCGTTAAGAACCGTTAGGTTTAGCTAAGTGGAGAGTAGTTCACCGAGATAATTACACAAAATGATTTAGCCTTTGCTTTTGATAAATTAGCGCATAGTTTAACAGTAATGGAAATTGTAGAGCAAGCGTTAGCAAGTGCAGCGATTAAATTAGGTTAACTTCATTTAAAAAAGCACGTAGCAAGAATCAGCTACGTGCTTTTTGAGTAAAAATACATTATTTTTCAGTTTGTTTAATAGTAACGACATTTTTAGCGAATTTAAAGCGATAAACTAACAATAAGAAAATGAACCAAACTGGTGCAAATAATAGTGCTTCACGGGTTTCCTTTTGTAATAGTAAAACAAAGGCGATAAATGCCATAAACGCTAATACTAGATAGTTAGCTAAAGGATATAAGGGCATCTTAAATGCATGGGCTTGTTTTCCTTGGATGGTTTTTTTGTAACGTAGATGGGCAAGTACAATCATACTCCAAATGAATAAGAAACAAGTCGTTGCTACACTAGTTACTAGCACAAAAACACCAGATGGCATGAAATAATTTAAGACAACAGCTAATAAAATGACGGTCGCTGAAAAGAAGATTGAGCGAGCCGGTACTTTATGACTCGTTAATTTTTCAAAAAAGCTTGACGCATTCCCTTCAAGTGATAACGAACGTAACATTCGACCAGTTGAATAGATTGCTGAATTACAAGCTGAAGCTGCCGAGCTTAAGACTACTAGATTAATGATAGTGGCAGCAGCTGTGATGCCAATTTCAGAAAATACTTGTACAAATGGACTTTGGGCAGCATCCATTGAATTCCAAGGATAGATGGACATAATGACTGCTAATGCGCCGATATAAAATAAAATGATGCGAATCGGGATATTGTTAATCGCTTTGGGTAAAACATGCTCGGGATCTTTCGTTTCACCAGCGACTAGACCGACCAATTCCACACCAGCAAAAGCAAAGGTCACCATTTGAAAGGATAGGATAAAGCCTTTAGGACCAGCTGCAAAAAATCCACCATGGGTCCACAGATTGCTTAGAGAAACAACCCCTTGACTCGTCTGAAAACGTGTCACAATCATAAAGATACCTACCGCGATTAAAGCAATAATTGCAATCACTTTAATTAAGGCAAACCAAAACTCCAATTCACCGAATAATGATACAGCAATCAGATTGAAGGCAACTAGTAAGGCTAAAGCAATTAATTCAGGTAACCATGTAGGAACAGTTGGAAACCAATAGCGCATATAAGTACCAATGGCTGTAAGGTCAGCCATCGCAATGGCAATCCAGCAAAACCAATACGTCCAACCAGTAATAAAAGCGGCTTTTACACCGAGGTATTCGGCAATAAAATCAATAAATGAATGGTGCTTGGTATTAGAAAGTAATAACTCTCCCAAGGCACGCATGATTAAAAAGCAAATGCCTCCCATAATCGCGTAGGCCAACAAGATGGATGGTCCAGCTAATTGAATGGATTTACCAGAACCTAAAAATAGACCCGTTCCAATTGCTCCACCGATGGAGATTAATTGGACATGGCGATTTTTTAAGCCTCGTGCTAAATCCTGTTTTTCCTTTTTCATAAGTAAACATCCTTTTTCTTTGTGATAATTATAATTTATTCTAGTACATTTTCAGAAAATTTCAAATATCTACGAAATAAAAATGTGAATAGAAACAAATATTCTTAATTAAAATTTAATAAATTAAGAAATTTCAGAAAATATCGATTATTCTAATGGAAGATACCTAATTTTTTATCGAAATTAAAATGTTATTAATGAGTAGGATAGTATTCTCGATTAAAGCATAGTATAATGTTATGGTGTTGTAAAAATTTAAAAAAGATAAAAAATAAAAGTTCGTTATTTTGTTGGTTGGGAAAAAAGATAGACTAAAGGAGATAATAATAGTAGGAAATGGATTTATTTAGAAAAAAGAGTATGCAATCCCAAACAACTAGTCGATTAAAGAAAAACTTACATTTAAAGGATTTAATCCTGCTGGGGATTGGAGCGGTGATTGGTACAGGGATTTTTGTTGTAACGGGTCAAGCGGCAGCAACATTGGCTGGTCCTGCGCTAACCTTATCATTTGTAGTTGCTGCATTTGTGGTTATTTTATCTGGTTTTAGCTTTGCCGAATTTGCTTCTAGAATTCCAGTTTTAGGTGGCGCATATAGCTATATGTATGTGGTTTTTGGTGAATTGATTGCTTGGTTAACTGGCTGGTTTTTGATTTGCGAATATTTATTAGCGGTGGCTTCGGTAGCCTCTGGTTGGTCAGCTTATTTTCAAGGTTTTTTAAGCTATTTAGGCTTTCATTTGCCAAAAGCCTTGACAGCTGGCTTTAATCTAGCGAATGGCACCTATTTTGATTTAATCGCCGGCATTGTAGTGATATTAGTTACTTTATGGGTTACTCAAGAAGCCAAAAAAGCTTTAAGTCTGAATAATTTTATGGTTTGGGTGAAATTTGGGATTATCGCTTTGTTTATTATAGTGGGCGCTTTTTTTGTTAAGCCAGCCAATTGGCAGCCATATATTCCTTTTGGTGCTAAGGGAGTTATTGATGGGGCAGCCTTAGTCTTTTTTGCCTTTTTAGGTTTTGATGCAATTGCAATGGCGGCAGAGGAGGTTCACGAGCCACAGAAAAATATTCCTCGTGGGATGATTGGCGCAATTGCCATTTCAACGGTATTATATATTGTTGTAACAGCTATTTTAACTGGCTTAGTTCCTTATAAACAATTAGGTGTGAATGATCCAGTGGCCTTTGCCATGCGTTTTTTACATCTAGATTTGGTGGGCTCTATCATTTCAATTGGGGCGATTTTAACCTTATTAACAGTAACGATTTCGATGATGTACTCTTTAGCACGTTTGGTTTATGCGATTAGTAAAGATGGCTTATTGCCGAAAGCGTTAAAACAAGTGGATGAGAGACATCATACACCTAAAAATGCGACTTATGTTTCTGGAATCGTCGTCTTTTTCTTTGCGACCGTTTTTCCGTTAAATATTTTAGCAGAATTAACCAATATTGTTGCCTTAGCTTATTTAATTTTGATGGCCTATGGGATTATCCATTATCGTAAAGTGGCTGGCTTGCCAAAGCCTGGTGAATTTAAGGTGCCATTTGTCCCGTTTTTACCGCTATTATCCATTCTATTTTGTCTAGCATTAATGATTCAATTATCGCTAGCTACCTGGGTGGTCTTTGTGATTAGTCTGGTGATAGGCTTGGGAATCTATTTTGGTTATGGCTATAAGCATAGTCAGCTAAATCAACGTTCATAAGTGTTAGCTAGATGTTTTACGCAACAAAATAAGCGCTGCTTTCGTTCAATCAAGGAAGCAGCGCTTATTTTATAATCATAGTTAGAGCTAAGGGAGAGGACTATGGTCGTCTGTAGATTAATTCGGCAAATGGACCAAACTGTTTCACCTCTATTAGCTGGAAACGATGCAGCTGCTCGTTTTGTGTAAATAAAGGGATGCCTTTTCCTAATAGAACTGGCGCGATTTGTAGAATCATATAATCCACTAGATTGTTATCAAGTAAGGGAGATAAAAGGGTATTTCCCCCAACAATCCAGATATTTTTTTCGTTATCTAAACGTTTGACAAAACGACAAACTTCTTCATTGACAGCAAGAAAGCCTGGCTGAGCAAAGTCTGCTTGGTGTGTAAAAACGTAATTGGTAGTCGTTGGGTAAAAGGAAGCTGGGTTGTCAAACTGGGCAATTTCCTGAAAGGTTTTTCGTCCCATGATGGTAATATCCATTTTTTGATAAAACTCAGCGTAGTCAGTCTCTTCAGGCGTGCCTGTTTCATGGAGCCATTGTAAGCTGTGATTTTTGTCAGCTAGATAACCATCCATTGTCACACAGCCATAAAAGTAAATACTCATCTTTTTTCCTCCGTTCCATCGTTTGTTTCAATATTTGCGTAAAAAATCCCCTAGCTATCGTAGGCTGACTAATCTAGCTAGGGGTATTTTTTGTAAGGCTATCTCGTTAATTCGAGTAATTTTTGTTTTAGATTTTCTTCCATGACACTCAATTCTACTTCGGCAGCTTGTCGTTTTTCTTTACCTTCTTTTTGAATGCGCAAGGTTTCTTGGATGGTTTCAATTAAATCATCTTGTGTTTTTTGCAACGTTTCAATATCAACAATCCCACGTTCGTTTTCTTTGGCTGTTTCTATTGCCGAAACCTTTAATAACTCGGCATTTTTTCTAAGCAAGTCATTGGTCGTTTCAGAAACTTGGCGTTGAGCAGTAACGGCATCTTTTTGTCTTAATAAGGTTAAGGCGATGACGACCTGATTTTTCCATAAAGGAATCGCTGTATGGATAGAAGATTGAATCTTTTCAGCTAAAACCTGATTGGTATTTTGAATCAAGCGAATTTGTGGCGCTTGTTGAATTGTCACTTGCCGAGTAAGGCGTAAGTCATGCGTGCGTTTTTCCAAACGATCTAGAAATTGCGTATAATCATTTACTAGCTGCACATCCATCTGATCCCCAGTCGCTTGGGCTTTTTGCATGGCTTGGGGAATAATCTCGTTTTGCAATTCTTCAATTTTTAATTCCCCAGCTGCGATGTAGATGTTTAAAGCGTCGAAATAGTCTTTATTTTTTTGATAAAGCTGTTCGAGCATTTGATTATCCTTGAGTAATCCATCTTTTTCACGCTCTAATTTCACTGCTACCTTATCAATTTGCGCACCGATTTTTTGATATTTGGCGGTAATTTCATAAATAGATTGTTTTACCTTGCCAAACATACGTTGGAAGAAGTTACCTTCACCGGTTCGTAATTCATCTGGATTGGCTTCTTGTAGGCGATACATCAGTTCAGTTAAGGAATCACCAATTGGACCAATATCAGCCGCTTGAACGTGGCTTAACATATTTTGGGAGAATTCACTCAGCTTACTTTGAGCGGCAGCTCCATAGACGATTACTCCTTGACTATCGGTAACATCGATTTGTTTAGCTAAGGCTTTGGCTTGCTCTTGATAGTTCTCGCTTAAGCGATCGATTAAGCGCGGTGCTTGCTGTTTTTCTTGTAGTTGTTGAATCTCATTTTTTTGGGCGACTGTTAAATCGTTGGTTTCTAGAGAAAACGGATTATTGAGTAAATCTTCTAGTGATTTGTTTTCAGTAGTCACTTCTTCGTTCATACACACACTCCTCCAAACCGTATAAAAAATTAGAATTGTAAGTTTTGATCATCTGCATTTCGATCGATATGCTTACGGGCTACGTTGATTTCTAAGTCTAAATCTTCTAAATCATCGGCCACAAAATCTTGATAATCCTTACCGATTAAGACTGCTAACTGATCGATCACTTGGATTCCTTCTTCTAGTTTATCATAAGCTTCCTTATTTTTAATCTCATGTTGATTAATTTCAATATATTTATTGGTTAGATCAACGAGATTTGGTAGATGCGTATATAAAAAATGGCTGGCATCGGCTAAGCGTTTAGGATTTTTTACGATTTCTTTAAATAAGGCTTTGCTGATTTTAAGGCAATCTCGGCGTAAATCTAAGGCCTTTAATTTAGAATTACTTAAGATATTGGCTTGTAATTGCTCGATTTGCATCTTAGCTTGATACATGGTATCTCTAAATAGCTCAATCTCGCTATCAGTCATCCCTAGTGCATAATAGTTTTGTTGCTTAACCTTAGAGAGCTTTGGATAATTGGTCTTTTTAGGCTGTGAGCGCCATTGATTCCAAGAAAAATATACAGCAAAAACAGCTGTTAGCAATAGAGAAGCTAGAAATAAATCCAACAAGACCTCATGAAAATCATCAGTTAATTCTTCTAAAAATTCGCTATTGAACAGTAAAGAGAAAAAGACACTGGTCGCCAAGGCATAGACAAATGATTTAGGTAATAAAGCATCATTTAGAAAATGCTTGACTGCCATTGCCGCACCAATAAAAAATAGGCAGCAAAAAATAAAAAAAATTGTGTACTGAATTGATTCCAAAACTGTTAACCCAAAAATCAACATACCAAAGACAAGTAGGCCAATTGGTAAATATATATTTTTTTTCATATTAACCTCCACCATTTTATTGAATGTGATCATTTATTGTCTTTATTTTATCATTTTATCAATCAGAAAAATATCCATCTACAGGTTGATTTTGCAGAATTTAGAAAAAAATAAGAATTGTCTGTTATAGTTTTACCTGTAAATCAGCAAGTGTAGCTAAAATATGGTAAACTATGAATAAAAAGAAATTGCCAAGAAAGTAGGCGAAAAAATGTTAAGCTATCATGATTTTGAAGAAAAAACTTTAGCACGTAAAGAAATTTTTCATGGAAAAATTATCGATGTATATGTTGATGAGGTCCAATTACCTGATGGAAGTCAGGGAAAACGGGAATTAGTCTTTCATCCAGGTGGGGTAGCGGTGATTGCCATCACTGAGGAAGGAAAAATGCTATTTGTTAAGCAATTCCGTAAACCATTGGAGGCCGTAGTGTTAGAAATCCCAGCTGGTAAAATTGATCCAGGTGAAGGTACCACTCCTTTAGTAACTGGTCAACGTGAATTAGAAGAAGAAACCGGCTATCAAGCAAAGGAATGGACGCTAGCTACCCAGATGTATCTATCCCCGGGATTTGCTAATGAGCAATTATATATTTATCATGCTAAGGATCTATATAAAGTGCCTAATCCTAAACCACAAGATGAAGATGAGGTCTTAGAGGTTTATGAACTAACCCTGGAAGAGGCTAAGGCGGCTTTGGCCAGTCGTGAAATTTGTGATGCCAAAACTATTTTTGCCATTCAGTACTGGGAATTATTATTAGCTAATGAGAAAGGACGGTAAATATGTCAAACAAGCCCTTACTCACTCGTTCTGAAATGCGTAGACGGCGTGAACAAGAGCAAAAGGCGTTAGAGCGTAATCAAGCGATTGTAAACAAACAAGCCCAGCGAGAATATGAAAAAGAAGAAAAAGAGATTGCGCGTCATTATCGTAAAGAATTAAAAAAGCAGGCGGCAGTTAGTAAATCTCGCATTGCAGAAAAACAAACTTCCAAGGCTGTTAATCAGTTTTTATGGAAGGCAATTATTATTGTTAGTTTATTATTAATTTTAGTTTTCATGATGATCTTTTTCTTGTGATAATTGAAAACGATTTTGAATTTTGGAGGGAATTTTTTAATGAAAATTGGTATTATCGGTGCAATGGAACAGGAAATTCAACTATTGCGGCAAGCAATTGAAGGGGCAATGTCTTGGGAACGAGCAGGCGTGCTTTTTATTTCCGGAACCATAGGTAAACATGAAGTCATCGTCGTTCGCAGTGGGATTGGTAAAGTTGCGGCCAGTGTAACTACGAGCTTGCTAATTCAACAGTATGGAGTGAATATGGTGATTAATACTGGTTCTGCTGGGGGGATTGGGGCTAATCTTGCAGTCGGCGATGTCGTATTTTCTGAAAAATTAGCCTACTTTGATGTTGATGTCACTGGCTTTGGCTATGAGTATGGGCAATTACCAGCGGGCATGCCATTATACTTTGAAGCAAGTAGCTATCTGTTATCAGCAATGAAAAAGGCCGCCGAAAATACCGGACAAAACGTTAAGACGGGATTAATCGTAACTGGAGATAGTTTCGTTAATGATGAAGCTAAGGTGGCACAAATCAAAGCGCATTTTCCAGAGGCCTTAGCTTGTGAAATGGAAGGCGCGGCGATTGCCCAAACAGCCCGTCAATTTAATATTCCATTTTTAGTCGTGCGGGCAATTAGTGATACGGCTGATCATCAAGCAACGATGAGCTTTGATGAATTTATTGAAGAAGCTGGTAAACGCTCAGCAGCAATGGTTATTGAATTTGCGAAAACGTTGGTTTAGGATTCATTGTAGAAAAAGGAGACGAAAAGATGAAGGCGTTAATTTCAATTGATTATACCTATGATTTTGTAGCGACAGATGGTAAGTTGACCACTGGACAAGCGGGCCAAGAAATTGAAGCAGCTTTAGTTGCGGTCACTAAGGAATTTATTGAACAGCAGGATTTTGTGGTTTTTGCTATCGATGGACACGATCCAAATGATCAGTATCATCCGGAAAATCGTTTATTTCCCCCACACAATTTACTAGGAACTGAAGGCCGTGCGCTTTATGGTCAGCTCGCGCCACTTTATCAAGCCAATCAAGACAAAGAGAATGTCTATTGGCTAGATAAACGGCATTATTCAGCCTTTTGTGGGACGGATTTAGATTTACGGTTGCGTGAGCGCAAGATTACCCAGCTTTATCTCACTGGGGTTTGTACCGATATTTGTGTCTTGCATACGGCAGTAGATGCCTATAATTTAGGATATGAAGTCTTTATCGTAAAAGATGCCGTCGCTAGCTTTGATCCAGTTGGGCATCAATGGGCTTTACAGCATTTTAAAAATACGCTAGGCGCGACGATGGTTTGAGAGGAAATTAGATGAACTGGCAAGGTATCGATGAAAAAGAGTTTACTCGCTATCAGACGTGGGTGAATCGACAAGGCAATTATTGTGGGAGCTATGCAGCAGCGGTCTTATTAGCCTATTATCAAGACCAGCATGATCCTGCAATCATTCCTAGCTATTTACGATCGGTAGGTAGCCAACAAGAGCAAGCGCTAGTCGCACTGCTTAAATTAATTATTCAACCATTTGGCTTCCCGACGCTACCGATTGAATTGAGCATGGGCTTAAATCGTTATTTCCGTCGTTTTGCGCCTGGATTTCGTGTTCGACAAACCTCAATTGGTGCTTGGCAACGGGTGAAAAAACGGTTAGCTACCAAACAGCCCTTAATTGTCGGATTATCTAAGAAAAAAGGGAGCACCTATGGCAATCATTGGGTAGTTGCCTATGCCTATGCGATGGATGAGAAAGGCGAATATTACATTAAGGCGCATGATCTATGGGGCAACTCAGCAGCAATCATTCCGGTTAAATGGCTAAGTGGGACGGTTTCATTTCCACCGATTGCTCAATGATTTGTAGGAATTTAAGCGTAGCAATGAAAATTTTCAAAAAATATGTTAAAATGAAGAAAATAAGTAAGTGGAGGCTTCTATGGTGGCGAAACAAGCAACAAATAATTTGAAGATTTTTAGTTTGAATGGGAATCAACCCTTGGCAGAAAAAATTGCCAAAGCTTTCGGGCAAGAGCTTGGTAAATGTGTGGTTAGACAATTTAGCGACGGTGAGATTGCGATTAACATTGAAGAAAGTGTGCGTGGTGTGGATACTTTTATCATTCAATCAACCAACCAACCCGTTAATGACTATTACTGGGAGCTTTTAATTATGATTGATGCGATGAAACGGGCAAGTGCGAAAACCATTAATGTGGTTTTACCTTACTATGCGTATGCTCGCCAAGATCGTACAGCAAAACCACATGAACCAATTACTGCGAAATTGATTGCCAATATGCTAACCAAAGCAGGTGCAACTCGTGTGTTAACGCTTGATTTACATACAGTACAAGTACAAGGTTTCTTTGATATTCCAGTAGATAATTTATTTACCATTCCTTTGTTTGCCAAGCATTACCTTTCATTGGAAATGAGTGGCGATGATTATGTTGTGGTTTCACCTAAAAATAGCGGTGTGCAACGTGCGCGTAGCTTAGCTGAATATCTTGGTTCTACTTTGGCAATTGTGGATCAGTCTAGTGAGTATGAAGCAGGTGGCTATGTTATCGGTGATGTTAAAGGAAAGAAATGTATCATGGTCGATGATATTTTAAATACCGGGCAAACCTTTGTTAAAGCAAGTGAGCTGTTATTAGCTGAAGGGGCTGTAGAAATCTATGCTTGTGCCTCTCATGCACTATTATCGCAAGGAGCAAGCGATTGTCTAAGCCAGTCTGCGATTAAAGACATTTGCGTGACGGATTCTTGTTATGTGGATGAAAGTCGCCAACCAAAACAATTAACCTATATCACCTGTGCGGATTTGATGGGTGAAGCACTACGAAGAATTCACGAAAATACCCCAATGAGTCCATTATTCCGTCTAGCTTTAGAAGATGCCTAGAGAGCGCTGAATGATAGTTGTGATTGAGGAGGGAAGCAAAGAATCAGGATTTTTTGCTTCCCTTCTTATTTGTTGTAGAATAAGTTCAAATTAAAGTAAAGGAAGTTTTGTACATGTATTTTGATCATGCAGCAACGACACCGATGCATCCATTAGCAATCGAGGAAATGGCGAAAGTGATGGCGAATAATTTTGGGAATCCTTCCAGTATTCATAGCTATGGTCGTCATGCTCATGCTAAATTAAGTGAGGCACGCCAAAAAATTGCCCAAACCTTAGGCGTAGCTGCTAGTGAAATCATTTTTACCAGTGGAGGAACAGAAGGCGATAATACAGCGATTATCGGTTGTGCTTGGGCGAATCAAGACAAGGGAAAGCATATTATTACGACTGCTATTGAGCATCCAGCTGTTTTAGAAAGTATGCATTTTTTAGAAGCACAAGGCTTTGAGGTGACTTATTTACCTGTAGATCATGAGGGGATGCTTGATGTCGAGGATGTCAAGTCCGCCTTACGTGAAGATACGATTTTAGTTTCTATTATGTTTGCGAATAATGAAACAGGCAATCTATTGCCAATTGCCGAAATTGGCGCATTATTGGCAGATCATCCGGCTGTTTTTCATACCGATGCAGTACAAGCCTATGGGAAGGTGTTCATTGAACCGAAAGCTCTAGGGGTAGATTTATTGAGTATTTCTGCACATAAAATCAATGGGCCAAAAGGGGTAGGATTTTTATATAAAGATACCAAGGTGAAGCTGGCGTCTTATCTACACGGTGGTGAACAAGAAGAAAAAAGACGAGCAGGGACTGAAAATTTGCCGGCGATTTGTGCGATGGCTAAAATGGCAACTTATCACCATCAGGCCTTATTACAAGCAGAACAGCTTCCTTATCATGAGTGGACGGAGTATTTAGTTGCTAAGCTTGAACAGGAAAAGGTCGATTTTAAAATCAATGGTCAGCTAACTAGCAAGTTGCCACACGTATTGAATCTGTCTTTTCCAGGTGTAGATAATCAGTTGCTCTTAATGCGCCTTGATTTAAAACACATGGCGATTTCTACGGGTTCAGCTTGTACAGCGGGAAATGTCCATCCTTCGCATGTTTTAACGGCTATGTATGGGGAGGATAGTGCGTATATTCGCTCAGGTATTCGTTTAAGCTTTGGCTATGGCAATACCTTTGAGCAAATTCAAGCATTTACCGAAGAATTGCTGGCTATCTTGCACCAATTACAAGCATGAATATTTTTAGACTAGTAATTCTCTTACGGTATGGTAAAATAAAAGAAAACAATTGAAGCGGAGTGATTAAGATGGCTTTTAGTCAAACTGCATCGGTCTTAGGCTCACCTGTTCAGTATCGTTTAAGTCCGTCTGCTAAGCGTTATACTTTACGAGACAATGGGTTTGTTGAAACCAATGGAGGAAATTTCCAGTTATTGCGTGCTTTAGAGGCGACTCCTCAAAGTAAAGAAGGCTTTAAGTTAAAAATAACTGTTTCTAAAGATATTAAAACCTTAAAAATGTCGATTACCAATGCCAATGGGTTAAAAGCAGTTGATATTTTTAAAAATGAGCAGCATCAAATGCTCCAAGAAAAATTCTATTTTTTAATGGACGGTTTTATTGATCGTGGGCTATTTGAAAAAGTAGAGTAATTTTGACTGTGGCATATTTTTTAGTATCAACCATAAGTTAACTATCGCAAAACGATCAAAAAGCAAGCATTAAAGCTATTTAATGGCTCTTTGTCAAATTGGACTGATGAGTTTTACAAAAGGAATAGGCAGAGATAGACAGCTATTTGCTATCTCTGCTCTTTTTGTTATTTCGATTCAATTAAACCATTCATCAGAAATAGTCTTAATTTCATGTTCACAAATGATCGAAAACCATAACTAACCCGTTTTAAAGTTTTAATATGTGTATTCTTGGCTTCTATTTTGCCGTTAGAATAAGTATAAATCAGTGCATTTCTTATTCCTTCTTCATAGTTTATTAAGTTTTGTAACTTCTCTTTCAGTACTTCATCTAGTGTATCTGGTAACGTTTTTAATATCTCAAAAAATGTATCTGGATCTTTATTATCAAAAGCTTCTAATAAATCATGGACATACTGATAGCCTAATTTGAGTTTAGGAGAAAAAGCCAATAACCGGTCAACCATCATTTCTTCTGTTAAAAGTGGAAATTTAGGTTGGCGAAAACTGCGCCAGGATTTATATTCTGTAACATCTAGGCTCGCTCTTTTCTTTAAGATATAGCGCCAATTACTTTTTAATTTTGCAGCTTGGCTTCTTTTTTCTCTTTGATTAATCCTTTCATTTCGCGTACGCGACAGTCATTGAGTGCCTGATTGATATGTTTGACAATATGAAAGCGATCAATGATTAATTGGGCATTAGGAAAGTGACTCGCAATCAATTGCATATAACTCGCGTTCATATCTGAAACTAAAAATTGTACGTCTTCCTTATTTTTGGCGTTTTGAAAATAGTTTTTCAAATAAGGTAATTTACGAGTGGGTAAAACATCCAACAATTTCCCTGTTTCACCATCTACACAAATAAAACTCATTTTATCTTCTAAAGAAGTATGTGAGCGGAATTCATCTACTAGTAAAACTTTCGGTAAGTACAACTGTTTTGCTTTAGGCAACTGAGGTTTAAATGAGCGCAAGACACGAATAACCGTAGAAATAGAAACCTGACATTGTTTAGCGATAAAAGTAAGCGACACTTTTTCTTTTAATAAATCCATCATTTTAAATCGTACCTGCTCAGAAATAGCATGATGGGGGCGAATAAAATAGCTTTGGGCAGTCCAATAGTGTCTGCACTTTTTACATACATAGCGTTGCTTATTTAAATGCATGACCATTGGTAAATGGTTGAAAGCTTCTAAGCGTACAGTGACTGTTTTTTTGCCGTTTTTGACTACAGCGAACTTTCCATCCTCATCTATCACATTGGCACCACAACATTTACAAGGTGAAGGTTGAGGGGAAAGATTCGCTTTAATGACAAGAGTCATCTGATGGTTGATTTTCTCCTGAGTAATTTCAAGAATCGTTAAATTAGGGTCTATTAATCGTAACATTTTTTTGATAGAATGATTCATATAGCATACCGTCCTCTCTTGGGTTATTTGTGGTGATTTAATCATATCAGAGAACGGTATGTTTTTTATACCTAAAATGAAAAATTGGACTGAAGAATCGATTTTGATTCATCAGTCCAATTTATTATGGAGCCAGTTATTTGAAGAAAATAGGCAAGAAAGAAGGTACACAAGAGGTTTTTCTTAATAATATAAAGAAATTTATTTATCATTTGATAGAAAATGTACCTGGAAAAATAGCTAGTCTGAATTTTTCTGAATATCAAAAAAATAAGCAAAAAGAGGAAGAAAAAAATATTGTAGGAAAATGTCCTAAGTGTGGCAACAATATTGTATTAAAAAAATCGTTTTATGGTTGTTCAAATTATCCTGAATGTAAGTTTACTTTAGCTGAACATTTTAGAAAGAAAAAACTAACCAAAACGAATGTAAAAGAATTACTGGAGGGAAAAGAAACCCTGGTAAAAGGAATCAAAAACAAAGAGAAAAAGCCCTACAATGCCGTTGTAAAAATTGGGGAAAAGGGATATATTGATTTTATATCTTTCTCAAAATAAACATAAAAGCCCTTTAAAGAGGGCTTTTATATATTAATCACAAATCACTTATCACAAATCACAAGTGATTTGTGATTGTTGATGATAAAATAAGAATAAGAAGAAATAGAAAGAAGTGAGTGATTGTGGGAAATTTAGGCGCACAAAAAGAAAAACGAAATGATACACCAATCAGTGCAAAAAAAGATATAATGGGAGATAAGACGGTTCGTGTTCGTGCTGACTTGCACCATATCATAAAAATCGAAACAGCAAAGAATGGCGGAAACGTAAAAGAAGTTATGGAAATAAGACTTAGAAGCAAACTTAAGAGTGTGTTGATAGTGCAGTATCTTAAAATTTTGTGTATAATAGGAATTGAAGTTAAATTAGATGCTAAAAATTTGTAATTAAGAAGGAGGGATTCGTCATGTTGGTATTCCAAATACGTAATGTAGATAAAACATCTACTGTTTTGAAACAGACTAAAAACAGTGATTACGCAGATAAATAAATACGTTAGATTAATTCCTACCAGTGACTAATCTTATGACTTTTTAAACAGATAACTAAAATTACAAACAAATCGTTTAACTTCTGTATTTATTTACAGATGTAATCACTTCAGGAGTGATTACATGAACAAAAATATAAAATATTCTCAAAACTTTTTAACGAGTGAAAAAGTACTCAACCAAATAATAAAACAATTGAATTTAAAAGAAACCGATACCGTTTACGAAATTGGAACAGGTAAAGGGCATTTAACGACGAAACTGGCTAAAATAAGTAAACAGGTAACGTCTATTGAATTAGACAGTCATCTATTCAACTTATCGTCAGAAAAATTAAAACTGAATACTCGTGTCACTTTAATTCACCAAGATATTCTACAGTTTCAATTCCCTAACAAACAGAGGTATAAAATTGTTGGGAGTATTCCTTACCATTTAAGCACACAAATTATTAAAAAAGTGGTTTTTGAAAGCCATGCGTCTGACATCTATCTGATTGTTGAAGAAGGATTCTACAAGCGTACCTTGGATATTCACCGAACACTAGGGTTGCTCTTGCACACTCAAGTCTCGATTCAGCAATTGCTTAAGCTGCCAGCGGAATGCTTTCATCCTAAACCAAAAGTAAACAGTGTCTTAATAAAACTTACCCGCCATACCACAGATGTTCCAGATAAATATTGGAAGCTATATACGTACTTTGTTTCAAAATGGGTCAATCGAGAATATCGTCAACTGTTTACTAAAAATCAGTTTCATCAAGCAATGAAACACGCCAAAGTAAACAATTTAAGTACCGTTACTTATGAGCAAGTATTGTCTATTTTTAATAGTTATCTATTATTTAACGGGAGGAAATAATTCTATGAGTCGCTTTTTTAAATTTGGAAAGTTACACGTTACTAAAGGGAATGGAGATAAATTATTAGATATACTACTGACAGCTTCCAAGAAGCTAAAGAGGTCCCTAGCGCCTACGGGGAATTTGTATCGATAAGGGGTACAAATTCCCACTAAGCGCTCGGGACCCCTTGTAGGAAAATGTCCTAAATGTGGCCATAACATTGTATTGAAAAAATCATTTTATGGCTGTTCCAATTATCCTGAATGTAAATTCACACTAGCAGATAATTTTAGAAAGAAAAAATTATCAAAAACAAATGTAGCAGAATTATTGTCTGGTAAAGAAACCTTGATTAAAGGAATTAAGTCGAAGGATAAAACGAAGAGCTATAATGCGTTAGTAAAAATAGGGGAAAAAGGATATTTAGATTTTTTGGCTTTTAAATAGAAAGAAGGATTAGGAAATTATTTGACTTATATATATATTTTATATATAATATATATATAAAATATATATGAGGTTTGGAGTGATTACGATGTCAGACAAATATCAATTAATCAGTATGAGGATACCTAAAGATTTGTATCTCAAGTACAAGCAAATACTGAAAAGTGAAGGAAAAATTGTCACTTACGAGTATAGAAACTTTGTCAGAAAATACGTTGAAAATTTTGAAAAAAATAAGTATTCAGAGCAAAAAGAAGTGATTATTTCAAGGGATAAAGAGCAGCAATATCAAAAAGAAAATAATAGTGTAATCTATCAAGAAAAAGAAGAAGATTAGTTTTATTAAAAGACTGTATAATTTTTGAAAGTATTTTGATAAATAAAAAATATTGGAATGCTTTAAACTGAATAATAGCGTATTTAACGATTGAAGAAGTGAAACGCATGAAAGTAACATTTGCAGACCAGCAACATAGGGATTTTTTCTTTGAAAAAATCCAACAGGCAAGACAAGATGATATCTATCATCAAAGTTTGATTTACTTATTGTCATTTAGCGAAACTACACGTACTAATTTTGATAGGATTTACAATATTGAAACTGGGCTAATCAATCCAATTTGCGTGTCTGAAGGCTGGAATACAAGCTCAACATTAAGAGTATAATAAGCCTAGCGTTTAACTTAAACACTAACGTAACTCCAGTGCCAGAAGATATTGCTGAAGATGCGAATAAAGAGCTAGCTTATCTTAAACGAAATTATACACCTATAGAAATATTTGATGATTATGAATATTTCCCTTATTTTACACAAGCTCTAAAAATTCGATTTGGACAGGAATAAGACTAGAAAATGAATGATTTGCTAGTCCTAAAAATTTTGATATAATGTAAATTGCTTAAAACGGTTACAGGATAAAAATTAGAGATTAGTTAAAATTATCCGAATTGCTTTAAAGAGTAAATGGATGTTAAGAGGTATTGCCAGTGAACTTTTAATGTTAAGTTATTTTCGAGTTTGTAAAAAAAGAAAAAGTAAGAAAAATGTATATAAGGGTGATGTTCAAAACAACTAGATATAGGAGGTATGATATAGTGAGAATTCGCCATCTTTTTTTGTGTATGGCACTTATTATGGGCTTGATCGGAACACTTTTATCTGTTAATTTCCTTCCCGTACCCATAAACCCCGAAGATTTAACACAGCAACAAATAGACTATTTCATTCAAGAAGGAACTATTAACTACGAATTTGGAAAAAAACTTCAATTTTTTGCACTAGTTTTTTTTGTAGTTTATATGTATTTTCTTGTTAAAAATTTATACACTTTTATCAAAAATAGAATAAAACAAAATGCCAACAAGGACTAAATATTGTCCTTGTTGGCATTTTGTTTTTATTTTGGGCTACGTTGCATACCTTAGTTAGTCATCACGATGATGTAGCAAGTCATGTATCAGCATTGCCACCAAGCTGGCAATTACTGGCAAGATGACGCAGTAAATGAAGTCACGCATGCTTGAAAATACCCTTTCGATATGGGAATTGGTGCCAGGTAGCGAAACACCAGTTTTGATTATAGCAAAGTTTGACAAGCTTTTATATAATCACTAAGCATAGATCTCTATGCGATTGTCAAGTGGTATGAGTCTCGTAACTAAAAAAATGACGAAGATATACCCATTCCATTGTGCGTCCGTCTGTCTACGAACGCATTATTATTACTGTTTTTACAACATAAATTCATCAATAGTAATTTTGAATATAAACTTCATAAGATGTTTAATAAAAAACTATTTTTGTTTTATGTTATCGTTTACACGATTTGTTTTATATGATATTATTCGATTATAGAATAACTGATTGTAAGCAGAAAGGAGTTATTATTTCGGAAAAAATATGCTTATTTTATGGTTTCTTACAAAAAATATCAGAATAATATTGGGAAAAGAGGCGAATGAAACTGTCAAAGAAATTTTTAAAGTTCGGGGTTGCTATTTTTTTAATTTTTACATTATTTAGTCAAGTATGTACTCCTTTTATTTATGCAGACGAAGTAGGAAAGCAAATTGTTCAATTCGAAAAAGAAAAGAAAGAACTAGATAGGATAGATAATTTACTAAGTGAACCTATACAATTACCAAAAGACCAAATTGATAAACTTGTCAATGAATATCAGAGTTTATATCCAAATTTAACGACAGAACGTCTTTATGAAATAGTTTATCAATCTCTTTCACCATATAGATCAAAGGCTGGTTTTTGGGATGGCAAAGTGATAACTGTTGATGAATTCGCCGTAGCTTTTTCTACAATTGTTCAAACTTTAATTGGTGGTTATGCAACATTAGGTGCGTATGCAGCTAAACATGGTCAAAAATTAGCAAGAGAAATGATGAGCCGAGCTGCTAAAAGATTTGGCATATTAACAGGAATGTTTTCTGGAATTTTAGAAACTGCTTTTAACGTTTTAGATTTCTATGAAAATGTAGGGTTGTCCTTAGCAAAATTTATTGATGCCAGAGATTATTATCCAAAGAATGGAAGGATTAATATGTGGAAATAATGAAAAATAGAGCATTATACTATTTAAAAACTGTACTATGGATAACTTTTATTCAAATAATCTTTTTTCTGTTGGCATTAACATTAATTGTTGGAGTAGAGAAGACTATATATATATTAAATTATAGATTATTTGATTTAATACTTTATACCTTACCATATAGTCTAATAGTGGCCATAACTCGTTTTAAGAAGAATTGAACAGACCGGATTATGGGCGAGATGTATGACTAAATGTTGTTTATCGAGAAGCCTATGACGCAATGTACAATGATTCAGTTCCTGAAATTCAGCAAGCGCATGAGCGCAAGTATTACCAAAAGCTTTTGATAATACAGAACGTGAAGAGCGAAAACGTAAGAGAATTTACAATGATTTTGAATGATTGCTAGTTCAAGAAGGGAATAAAATTACTTGATAATTTTATTCCCTAATTTAATTATTATTAACTATACATCCTACAAACTGAAATGTTTTTTATAATCGTTGATATTTTTTTGTTACAATGGTATTTTATAGTTGGTTATATGGGCAGAAAGGAATTTAAATACGGAAAAAATGAGTCCATAATTAGAAATCAATATAGAAAAACAAAACATTGAACAGAAGAAGGGATTTTTATGATAAAGAAGGTACCTGTTCTATTAAATATATTTTTCTTATTTTTTCTTTTGCTAAGTTCATGTAAAAAAAATAATATAGATATTGTTTCTCCGGATAATGTAGATGAAATAAAAGTTACAGTCACAAATACTATGGGTGATGTAAAAATGTTTACAGTTACTGATAAAAAAGAAATAGAAAGATTATCTATAAAAATACACATGGTTTTTGGAGAAACAAAAAAAACATCTTGGTTTGTTGCTAAAGAATTAACAGAAAATGAAAAGAACTTCAAGTATCAACTAAAATTTTACAAATCAACTAAAATGATTCAAGAAATAATTATTTCGCAAAATAATAAACTGTCTGTAGATAGTGAAAAAATAATCGTTGATAGAGAGAGAGAGTTAAACAATCTAAAAAAACACTTATTAGCTATAACAACTTAGATTTTCGTTAAAAAATACAAAAATAAATATCCGAATGTTCAATAAAAAAAAATCTAGCTGTAGTGCTTGCTTTTTTATCTTGGAAAAGTGAACTACTCTCCACTTAGCTAAACCTAACGGTTCTTAACGCTTGAAGTGGGAGCTTCTTGGGAATAGAGCACACTTGATAGCTTATTTCTTCACTAACAGCGGTTTCTCTTATTTACCAAGCTATCCCCGTAGTTCCTACGGTTTTTTTAATTGTGCCTAAGCTGAAGTTTGTATTCTTAGACCTTCAATCAATATATTGATACTAGCATTGATATCACGGTCATGATGAGTATGACAAATAGGGCAAGTCCATTCTCGAATATCGAGCGATTTCTTGCCATCTTTATGTCCGCACTCTGAACAAATCTGACTAGACGGAAACCACGTATCCACTTTGATGATTTCACGTCCATACCAGTCCGCTTTGTATTGCAACTTAGCCACAAAGCTAGACCAAGATACATCAGAAATACTTCTTGCTAATTTATGATTACGCAACATACCTTTTACGTTTAAGTCTTCAATACAGATAATATCGTGATTTTTGATAATTTCTGTACTCAGTTTATTCAGAAAATCAGTACGTTGATTTTTTACTTTTTCGTAGAGACGTGCCACTTTTTGTCTTTGTTTCTGATAGTTTCGAGCCTCATAGAGTTTAACACCTCGTTTTTTAGCTAATAATGCACGCCTAGACAGTTTACGTTGTTCACGTTTAAGCTTTTTCTCCATTTTTGAAGTGAATTTATTATTATCAATTTTTTGTCCATCTGAAAGAATCGCAAAGTCTGTAATACCTAAGTCAATACCAATGGCAGAATTGGTTTTAGGTAACTCGCTAATTTCTTCTTTACATAACAAAGAAATATAGTATTTACCGCTAGAATGGCGTGATATTGTAGCAGATTTAATCATCCCTTTTGGTTGTCTATGAAGCTTAATCCTTACTAATGATTTCAATTTAGGAACTTTTATGAATTTACTATCAATCAAAGCAACTGTACCATTTTGATTATTCGTTGTATAACTCTGAACAGGATTTTTCTTACTTTTGAAACGTGGAAAGCCAACAGATTTATCCCGAAAAAAATTCTTGTATGCTTTATCTAAATGAAGTTGGGCATTGGCCAAAGCGAGGCTATCGACTTCTTTCAGAAATGGAAATTCTTTCTTATATTTAGCCGGTGTTGGAAAAGTCATTTTTTTAGAAGGATCATTTTTAACTTCTTCATATGCTTTTTTTCGGTCATTAAGCATTAGATTGTAGACCTTACGAACGCAGCCGAAAGTTTTGGCAAAGAAGATTTCTTGTTCCTCTGTTGGATAGATTCTGAATTTGTACGCTTTTAGTCGTTCCACAAAGTTCACCTGCTTTCTATTTATGATTGTTTCCTTGATTTTGGATGTATTTCTTTATCACATCAATTGGTGCTCCACCAGTCGTCAACAGACAAAAACTTTTAGACCAAAACATTTCTTTCCAAAGAAACTGTTTGACTCTTGGAAAATCACGTTTTATCAATCTTGAACTAGCGCTTTTATAGGCGTTGATGAATTTTGTCAATTCTGTTTTAGGATGAGCTTTGAACATAATATGAACGTGGTCTTTATCATGATTCCACTCCACTAAAGTAATGTGATACGATTCTGAAATTCTTTCAAAAGTAGCTTTAGCATAATCAGATATGTCATCATCAATCACTTGTCTACGGTATTTCGTTACTAAAATAAGATGGTAATAAAGAAGGAAGACTGAATGGTTATTTGTATCTAATTCCATTTTATATCAACTCATTTCTAATATATACTGATTATAACATAGAACAAAATAAAAAGACAATATACTGTATTGTCGGTCTTCGAGTTACCAACAGTAACCCTCATACCGAATGGCATTCATCACCCACCTATAGAGGATGGTCGACTTCTGCCTGAATTATGTTAAAATTTTCAGTAGTTTTAACAAAAATTCATGCAAAAAAAGCCATTCTAATGTAAAATAGAACGTACTGAAAATAATGCGACCTTCAATCGTAGTAGATTTCAGAATCTATAAAGAAATGATGGTGATCATATGCAAGACAACAGCAAAATTCGGGTTGTTGTAGGTATGAGTGGCGGGGTAGACTCGTCAGTAACAGCTTTGCTTTTAAAAGAGCAGGGTTATGATGTCATTGGTATTTTTATGAAAAACTGGGATGATACCGATGAAAATGGCGTTTGTACGGCGACCGAGGATTACAAGGATGTAGCCGCAGTTGCTTCACAAATTGGCATTCCTTATTATTCAGTGAACTTTGAAAAAGAATATTGGGATCGAGTTTTTGAATATTTCTTAGCTGAATATCGTGCAGGACGTACGCCTAATCCAGATGTTATGTGTAATAAAGAAATCAAATTTAAGGCGTTCTTAGACTATGCCTTACAGCTCGGAGCCGATTATGTGGCAACGGGGCATTATGCACAGGTAAGTCGTGACGAAAATGGTGTGATCCATATGCTGCGTGGTGCGGATAATAACAAAGACCAAACCTATTTTTTAAGTCAGCTTTCCCAAGAGCAATTACAAAAAACGATGTTCCCACTAGGCCATCTCCAAAAGCCTCAGGTGCGTGAAATCGCTGAAAAAGCTGGTTTAGCAACGGCGAAAAAGAAAGATTCTACCGGTGTTTGCTTTATCGGTGAAAAGAATTTCAAGCAATTTTTAAGCCAATATCTACCAGCTCAACCAGGTAAAATGGTGACACCAGATGGGATTGAAAAAGGAACGCATGATGGTTTGATGTATTATACGATTGGTCAACGTCAAGGACTGGGTATCGGTGGCGGCGGTAAATCTCAAGAACCATGGTTTGTGGTTGGAAAAGATTTAGCTAGCAATACCTTGTATGTCGACCAAGGCTTCCATCATCCATTACTTTATGCTGATTGGTTGATGGCTAGTCAAATTCATTTTACTACCAATGAAGAGCAGCCACAAAAATTTACCTGTACAGCCAAATTCCGTTATCGTCAACAGGATGTACCAGTGACCGTAGAATTATTACCAAATAATCAAGCGAAAGTAACCTTTGCTCAACCGGTTCGAGCTATTACGCCAGGTCAGGCAGTGGTCTTTTATCAAGATCAGGAATGTCTGGGTGGTGGCTTAATTGATCAAGCTTATAAAGGTGAAAAACAGCTGCAATATATCTAAATAAATAGAAAAAGTGATTGGTTTTAAAACAAAGCCTTTAAGCGAATATTGTTGATAAAAAAACACTCACCAATAACCAAAAAGTCTGATGGTTGGGTAAAGTCTTTACCCAACCGTTTTTCATTTCCTTAATTAGATAAGATAACTTTTCACAAGTAAATTATTTGCAAGATTTTTTAAAAGTCAATAGTATAGAGTTATCAAAAAAAGGTCGGTGAAAACAATGTATCAGGTTATCGTGATGTATGGAGATAATGAGCCATGGTGGTTTTTTGAAGATTGGCAAGCTGATATTGAAAAGGAGCAGCTATTTGCCACTTTTAATGAAGCCAAGCTAGCTTATGAACAATTATGGTTTCAATTCCATGCAGAATATCCATGTTTTAAAGGATATGCGAATTATCTTTGTGCTTTTTGGGATGAAGAAGATCTGCGCTTTTGTGAGGAATGTGATGAAGATTTACAGCAATATAAAGGCCTCGCTATTTTAAAAGATTATCAACCAATCACTGAAAAAAGTGAAAGGACATTTTATGAAACAACTAATCATTGCGGAAAAGCCAAGTGTTGCCAAAGATCTCAGTCGCGTACTAAAGGCTAATCAAAAACATAAAACTTATTATGAAGGTAGCCAAGTAGTTATTACTTGGGCTTTAGGCCATCTACTTTCATTGAAAATGCCAGAAGATTTAAATAAAGATTGGCAAAAATGGCAAATGGAAACATTGCCGATGATTCCTAAAAAAATGGGGATTAAACCCTTACCTAAAACTACTCATCAATTAAAAGCTATCGCACAGTTAGCGAAACGTAAAGATATTAAAGAAGCCGTAATCGCAACTGACGCTGGACGTGAAGGCGAATTAGTGGCTCGTTGGATTTTACAATGGATTCAATTTGATAAACCAGTCAAACGGCTTTGGATTTCTTCACAAACCGATCGTGCGATTAAAGAAGGCTTTTTACATCTAAAACCATCTAGTCAATATGATTCCCTATATTATTCCGCTCTAGCTAGAGCTCAAGCTGATTGGTTAATTGGCTTAAATGTAACGCGAGCGCTTACCGTTAAATATCAAGATAATCTTAGTGCTGGTCGGGTTCAAACACCTACTTTGGCCTTAGTTCGTAAGCAAGAGCAGGCGATTGAGTGCTTTGTAGCAAAACATTATTATCAAGTGAATTTCGTTACCCAACAAGCTAGCTTCCAGTTTGTCACCAAACAAGTACAGGCCTTAGATAGTTTAGAAAAGGCTCAAGACTTTATCGAACAATTAACCAAGCATACAGCGGTGGTTAGTAAGGTCGAAGAAACCATCAAACAACAAGCAGCGCCTTTCCCTTATGATTTGACCGAATTACAGCGCGAGGCCAATCATCTGTTTGGTTACTCAGCTAAAAAGACGCTATCACTCGTTCAAAGCTTATATGAAACACATAAAATTGTGACTTATCCGCGAACAGATAGTAAATATCTAACGACCGATATGCAACAAACCATGTTTGAACGCTTGCAAGCACTTAGAGATTTTGCTCCTGAGGTCAAGAACTATCTGAAATCTGGCGGCAAGGTGGTGCAAACCAAGGTCTTTAATAATGCCAAGGTGTCAGATCACCACGCATTAATCCCAACAGAGCAGCAGCCAAATTATGCGAAACTATCCAGCGACGAAGCAAGAATTTATCAATTAATTGCTAAACGTTTCTTGATGCTGTTTGCTCCTAATTACAAAGAGAAAGTACAAACGATTCACTTGCAGATTGCTGATAGTGAGTTTCGCTATCAAAATAAACAAATATTGGAAGTAGGCTTCAAACATTTTAATGAAGAAATAAAGACAACGAGTCAGCCTTTAACGCTAGCTCAAGGCCAAAAATTAAAAGGTCGTTTTGAATTAGTTAAACAGCTAACTACCCCACCAAGACCTTTAAATGAGGGGAGCTTACTGGCCAAAATGGAAAAACATAGCCTAGGAACTCCAGCAACGCGAGCAGAAATTATCGAAAAATTAGTGCATAGTGACTTGATGGAAAGAAAAGGCAATACTTTAGTGGTTACGCCTAAAGGTCGCCAATTATTATCCTTAGTAACCCCTTCTTTAGTTAGTCCAGAGTTAACTGAAAAATGGGAAAGGGAATTAGAAAAAATTGCGCAGGCGAAAGCGAAGATGCAGCCTTTTATTCAACAAATTGAAAAGGATACTAGACGCTTAGTTGAAGAAATCAAACAAAGTGAACAAAAGTACCAAGACTTTGCCCTCACTCAAAAACGGTGTCCAGAATGTGGTTCACTTTTAAAAGAAAAAAATGGGCGAGATGGCAAGCGCTTAGTCTGCACTGGTGAAAATTGTCATTATTCACGGCGAAAAGAGCCCAAGCTTTCCAATCATCGTTGCCCACAATGTCATAAAAAAATGGAAATTATTGAAGGTCAAAACGGCGCTTATTATCGCTGTAAATATGATGGCACGACTGAAAAAATGCCTACCAAGACTGAACGAAAGCAAAAAATGACCAAACATGAAGAAAAACGGTTATTAAAAAAATATAGTCAAGAAAATAGCGAAATGGAAAGTCCATTAGCTCTAGCCTTAAAGGCAATGATGGATTCTCAAGAGTAAAAAAAGTCTCTTACTAGTCAATCGAGATTAGTAAGAGACTTTTCTTTGGCTAAGCCAAAAAGTTAATTAAAAAGGGGGGAACCTTGAGCAAACGAATTAATGGATGACTTCTTCAGTGGTGGTATCAAAGAAGTGGGCTTTATTTAGGTTAAAGGCTAATTCAACCTCTTCACCTGGTTTATGATAATCGCGAGCATCTACACGTGAAACGAATTCTGTATCACCAATTTTAGTATAAAGCATGGTTTCTGCACCTAATAATTCAGATACGACAACCGTTGATTTAATGCAAGCATCAGGGGTAGCTTCTAAAACCACACGTTCGCTGTGAATGTCTTCTGGACGAATACCGAAAATAACCTCTTTACCTTCATAGCCTTTTTCCACTAAGATTTTGTTGCGACCTTCTGGTAATTTAACTTTAAGTCCAGCTGAATTAGTAATATAACCATTATTTAACACTACTTTAAAGAAGTTCATGGCTGGTGAACCAATAAAGCCGGCTACGAAAACATTGTTTGGTGTGTCATACACTTCTTTTGGTGAACCAATTTGTTGGATAATTCCATCCTTCATAATTACGATACGATCGGCCATTGTCATCGCTTCTGTTTGGTCGTGGGTAACGTAAATCGTTGTGGTATTTAAACGTTGGTGTAATTTCGCAATTTCTGCACGCATGGCAACCCGTAATTTCGCATCTAAGTTTGATAAAGGTTCGTCCATTAAGAAGACTTTTGCGTCACGGACAATCGCACGACCTAAGGCAACCCGTTGTCTTTGACCACCAGAAAGAGCGGCTGGCTTACGATCAAGATATTCACTTAAGCCTAGAATTTTAGCTGCGTTTTCTACACGCTCTTTGATTTCGGCTTTGTCGTATTTTCTTAATTTTAATCCAAAGGCCATATTATCAAATACGGTCATATGTGGATATAATGCGTAGTTTTGGAATACCATGGCGATATCACGATCTTTTGGTGCAACATCATTCATTACTTTATCGCCAATAATCAATTCACCTTCTGAAATATCTTCAAGTCCGGCAATCATTCGTAAAGTTGTTGATTTACCACAACCAGAAGGACCAACGAAAACGATAAACTCACGATCAGCAATCTCTAAATTAAAGTCAGTTACTGAATATTTTTCTGAGTTATCATATTTTTTATATACATGTCTTAAAGCCATTTCTACCATAATTTGTAACCTCTTTTCATTTATTTGACATCTACAGTATAGTTGAAAGCGATTTACAAAGACAATGGAAGATTGTACAAAGAATGAAGCGCTTTATTGTGCAAGTTGTCTAAACTAACATTCGTTTTAAGCTAAGACTTGGTAATCTGTCTGATTTTTTGTAAAATAATTGTATCAAAAGGAAATGAGGCTGATGATTTTGCCAGAACCACTTGATTTAGCGAAAATCTATCCGAATGGCTATTTTAGTCCAGATTATCTTGAACAAAAAGGTATGCTGTGCTTACCTTATCAACAGCAGTATTTTTGCATTGCCGAAAAAGAGTTGAGTCCCTCTGAAATACAACTGCTACAATCCATTTTTCAATTGGATTCATTTTTTATAGAAAATCAAAAGAAACCTTGGTATTTTACCTTGTTTCAAGGCAAGGTGCTTGCACCAACGTTAAAAGAACGTCATTTTCGTTTAATCCAAGTTGATTTTCGGCAAATCCAGCAGTTGAATTATCGACAATGGCAAGAAGCCATTCAAGCCATTTGGCCTTCGATTGTGGAGGTACTCTTTTTAAATCCGCATCAGGCGATTTTAGTAGAACAGCAGGAGGAATTGTGTTTTACGCTAGATGAAATTGAGGGGATTTTCAACGCTTTGGATGATGATTTTTCCATTTATACGCAGCTATATGTAGGCACCTTCTGTATAGGTGAAGCGGATTTTCAACAGATTTTTTCTCAAGAACAGCAATTATTTTCAGGACTAAAGAAAGAACAAAAGCAGAAAAAATGCTATGATTTGAGCATGGCTGCTATCTATGTTGCCTGTTATCAAAATTTGAGTAATAGCTATTTATTTGAATTGTTAGCTGCTACTTGGTTTGATAATCAAGAATGGGAATTATTGATTTTAACTCTTTGGAACAATCAAGGCAATATTTCTTCAACGGCAAAGGAATTATTCATGCATCGCAATACTTTGTTATATAAGTTGGAAAAATTTCAACAAAAAAATAATTTGAATTTGAAAGAATTAGATAGCTTATTGCTCGCTTACTTAGTTTTACAATTAAAAAAGTGAATTTTTCTTATTGACAAGCGAAAATAATTCTGATAAATTTAGACCAACATTAAAAAACGCTGAAAAGAAAAGTAGCTTTACTCATTTTTTAAGAGAGTCTCTGGTTGGTGTGAAGAGATAAAAGGATAAGGTGAAACACATCTTGGAGTTGATTTTCTGAAGTGATTAGTAGGAAAATCCGGGTATGCCCGTTATCGCTTTAGTCAAGTTGACTAGCTAAGATAATTACTGTGAGGTAATTATGAATAAAAGGTGGAACCACGTTGATACGTCCTTTAATCCTGAGTGATTAGAGGGCTTTTTTATTGGTTTTTTCTAGGCTGAGTTCTTGACTAATTGAGGTTTTTCTTGTGAGAGAAAGATGAACTTGAGGTGGAACCACGTAGCTACGTCCTCTAAAGCCAAGTGCTTTAGGGGCTTTTTTAATAGAAAAAAGGAGGATTTATTTTGCAAGTAATTATTGATACATTTCCACAGATTTTAGCCGGTGCACAAACAACCTTGTCATTATTTGGTTTAACTATTTTAGGCTCAATTCCTTTAGGGATCATTCTCGCTTTTATCCTAATGAGTCGTATCGCTCCATTAAAATTGATAGTCCAATTTTATGTTTGGTTAATGCGGGGAACACCTTTATTATTACAATTAATCTTGGTCTTTTATGGCTTACCTTATATTGGGATTGTCTTTGATCGTTTTGAAGCAGCTTTAATCGCCTTTATTTTGAACTATGCGGCTTATTATGCTGAAATTTTCCGAGGAGGGATTCAATCCATTCCTAAGGGCCAATATGAAGCAGCTCAAGTGTTACATTTAAGCCCTTGGCAAACGATTAGTAAAATCATTATTCCACAGGTGACCAAGATTACCTTACCATCTGTTGGTAATGAAATTATTAATTTGGTTAAGGATACTTCCTTAGTCTATATTCTAGGATTGTCTGATGTTATGCGGATTGGTAAGATTGCTATGGAAAGAGAATCGACGCTACTACCCTTAGTTGGCGTGGCGATTATCTATTTGGCAATGACCGCTATTGTGACCTTGCTATTGAAATTCTTTGAGGGTCGTTTGAATTACTATCGTTAGGAGGAAAAACATGTTAGAGCTACGAAAAATCAACAAATCATTTGGTTCACGTAAGATTATCACTGATTTAGATTTACAGATTGAACAAGGAAGTATTCTTTGTATTGTTGGTCCTTCTGGTGGGGGAAAAACGACGATTTTAAGAATGCTTGCTGGCTTAGAAAGCATTGATAGTGGAGAGGTTTTATTATCAGGACAGCCCTTTGATCCTACGAACTTGAAAGAACAGGAGCAAGTCGTGGGTGTGGTGTTTCAGGATTTTCAGTTATTTCCACATTTAAATGTTTTTGAAAATATTACCTTAGCGCCTAAATTATCCTTAAAACAGGACAAAGCAGTCTATACTAAGAATGCTGAGGAGCTAGCGCAACGGTTAGGTTTAGCGAATTTGTTAAATCATTATCCTTATCAATTATCTGGTGGGCAAAAACAACGGGTAGCGATTGCTCGAGCGATGGCGATGAATCCAAAGGTTTTGGCCTATGACGAGCCAACCAGTGCGCTTGATCCAGGGTTAAGCCAACAGGTAGCTGATTTAATTTTAGAAATGAAACAAGCGGGCATGACCCAGATAGTGGTGACGCATGATTTAGATTTTGCTAAAAGAATTGCCGATCAACTCTATCAGGTTACCCCGGTAGAATAAAATAAAACAATAAAGGAGAAAACATATGAAAAAATTATTTGGTTTATTAACAGTGGTTGCTTTAGGTTTAGTATTAGGCGCTTGTTCTAATCAACAAAAAGAAAATAGTACCAAATCAGGTGCAGATAAAAAAGAAGTCGTTGTCGGTTTAGATGATACCTTTGTACCGATGGGCTTTAAAGATGATGATGGCAAGATTGTCGGCTTTGACGTTGACTTAGCGAAGGCTGTTTTTAAGTTAACCAATCAAAAAGTAAAATTCCAACCAATTGATTGGTCAATGAAGGAAACAGAATTAAAAAATGGCACAATTGATATGATTTGGAATGGGTATAGTATCACTCCCCAACGTCAAAAGAAGGTTACTTTTACTGATACTTATATGAAAAACACGCAAGTATTGGTTGTGCCAAAAAGTAGCGGGATTGAAAAAGCTAGCCAAATGAAAGGCAAGGTTTTAGGTGCACAAGAAGGTTCCTCTGGTTATGATACTTTTACTAAGCAGCCAGAGGTGTTAAAGGATATTGTTAAAGATGGCGATGCAACCCTTTATGCTAGCTTTAATGAAGCCTTTATCGACCTTGAAAGCAAACGGATTGATGGCTTATTGATTGATAAAGTGTATGCGGAATACTATTTAACTAAAGCAGATAAGTTAGCTGATTATACGATCATTGAATTACCATTTGATAGCGAAGATTTCTCAGTAGGTGTGCGCAAGGATGATGAAAAATTAGCAAAACAAATCAATGCTGGGTTTAAAAAATTACAAGAAAATGGTCAATTCAAAGAAATCTCAGAAAAATGGTTTGGCCAAGATGTCACACCAAAATAAGCTCATTTTCTTTTGATAACTAGAGTCACTTCTAATAAAAAGGAGTGGCTCTTTTTTTGATCAATAGGAATTGCTAAATAAGCAAACGCTTTATTATTTATATATTCAATTAGAAAAAAGTGTTATAATTATAACGTGAGGTGAGAAATATGAATGTAGCAATTTGTGATGATAATACTGATATTCATGTACAATTACATAACCTATTATCAGAATTTTCTCATCAATATGAACAAGAAATCAAAGTACTCGATTTTATGAATGCGCAAGAAGTATTGGACTATATTAAGACTGAAAAAACAGCAAAGATTGATCTTTTGCTTTTAGATATTGAAATGGATGGACTAGATGGTATTACTTTAAATCAATATTTACTAAAGAATAATAAGATTTCATGGATAGTGTATATCTCTAATTTTGTTGAACGAATGAGTGAAGCTTTTAGTGAAAAGACACTTGGTTTTATCAGTAAGCCCATCGATAAAGAAAAGTTATTCATCAAAGTGCTAGAGGTAAGTAAAAAGTTTACACAGAGTAATTTGAAAATAACAATAAAAGATATTCATGATACGGTGCATACCCTCTATCTAGAAAATATCGAGTATTTTGAAGCGCTAAGAGGTTATACGAAAATTCATCTGTTCCCACAAGCAGAGATGATTATTCATCAATCTTTTACAGAGACAATAGGGCAATTTCAGCAACTACCGATTTATATTTGTCACCGTTCTTATGCCATTGTGCTATCAAAAGTTAAAAAGATGACTTGGAAAGATGTGACGCTCCTCTCAAATACGAAAATTCCTCTGGCTCGAAAAAAATATCAAGAATTACAACGAGTATACTTGGATTATATGGAAAATGGGTGATAAAAATGGTTGCGTTAATCAATGCTGTGATGTATGAATTGCTGTTTTTCCTAGCGATATTATTAGGATATGCCTTTTTTGGTGGAATAAACTTTGTTTCTTCAAAAATGTTATGGGGAACATTAATCAGTTTGTTAATACTTATTCCTATATATACTAATAGAGCGTTAAATATTTTTAATCCCACACAAACAGCCTTTTTTTCAATCTTGCTACTCATATTATTAGTAAAAAAGGAAAGTGCTAAGAAACTAGTATCATTATATCCCTTTCTTTTTGTGATGACTGATCTGTTGAATTTGAATGTGATGTACATTTTTCGATTTTTATTTCATATTGAAGTAATCAATTTCTTCTCTTTATCTCCATATTCTTCTTTTACAATGGGAGTTTCTGTACTAGTTCTGTTGCTATTATTTTTATTCAGAAAAAAATGGCTGGATGATGAAATTGTTCTCAGTAACAAGCAGATTGTCTCTCTTTATATCATTTTAGCATTGACTTGTATGATGATATTTTATGTGAATCATTATCAACGTTTGATTCATCCATTAAAAGATGCAGCGTTATTTGGATTTTTTTCAGTATTTTCTGCTACAATTTTAAATTCTTTAGGTGTTTATCAAGCGATTCTAGCCAAAAATTATAGCCTATTAGAAGAAAATTTTCGACTTCAACAACAATTCCATTCTATGCAAGAGGTTTATTTTGAGAATATTTTGCATCAGAGTAAGCAGACCAGAAATTTCCGTCATGATATGAAAGCTCATTTTCAAACAATTGCCCAAATCGCTCAAGAGCACAATGATCAAGCAGTGATGAATTATATTGATGAAATCGCACATCTTTTTCATTTTGATAAGCAATATTTTTATACAGGGAATCAGATAATCGATATCTTGTTGACGAATTTAACCGAAAAAGCACGCGAAAATAATATCACAATGAGTATAGAAGGAATCATTCCAAAAGACTTAAATGTGGATTCCGTTGATTTAACGATTATTTGCTATAACTTATTACAAAATGCGCTAGAGGCAACAATCCGAGAAAAAAATGATTTCTTTAGTGTGTCATTTTCGATTAAGAATCAGCAATTTATTTTTGTTGTAAAAAATTATGTATCAAATGAAATAAGTATTGAAAATGGACTGATTCAATCGCGCAAAGCAGATAAAAAAAATCATGGGCTAGGTTTGAAAAATGTTAGAGATGCTGTTGAAAGAAGTAAGGGGATTTTTGATATCAATGTTAAAAATCAACAGTTTATAGCTAGGGTCATTTTACCCTTGGATTAGTTGAAAATATTTGGTTGTAATTGAAATCAAATCTTTTTAGTATAGACTGCATTTCGTTGATAAAACCTGCATTTCGTTAATGTTTTATTATATTTTTATTTAAATGGATTACAATTAAGTTGACGAAAGGAAAGTGGGGTTATAAGGTTTCCTGGTAAAAATCAGCATAGATAAAATCTTAAATGTATTTCGTGAGGGAGGGGAGTTGTAAGCTGATTTTTTGAGTTGGGGTAATGAATTTTATATTTTTGATACTGAAATGGCAAAATTTAGATAAGTAAGCATGACTTCTAATACTTACAACTTTTGGCTGAGGGGATAATTGATGTTAAAGAAGTTTATAGTTTTTTGAATGTAATTATTTGGTGGTATGTTTATCATTTTAGATTAAACGATTAATGCTGAGGACAACAATTTACATCTAATGGATATGTTAATATAATTGGTGGAACGATACAATTATCAGATGAGGATTATCGAAAAATATAAGTGATTAAGAATTTGGATTTTATACTTGAATTATACTAAAGTAAACTGAATTACCTTAATCAAACTGATGGGTATATTCAAGATACTTTCAATATAATGTCCGAAGATTTAGCAATGGTAAAGGATGCGCTTAATTTTTATAACGCATCTATTTGGGCATACTATTCTTCGTATAAAGATAGAAATTCTGTGAAAGATTGGCACATTTATCTTACCCATGATGATGTAATGCAACTAGTTAATCTCTTGTTAGGTGTTGGTCCAGCTACAGTTGCTACGACATTAGCTACATTTATGTCGGTAGTTCCAGGGGCTGGAACAATTATTGGTGCAGTTATAGGATTTTTTGGCGCAGCATCGATTGTTGGAAATGTTACTTATGCATCCGCAACAGGTAAAGGATTAAAAATTGGATTAACAGGTATTTCAGCGATATAGTAGCTGAGTTTTAATTTCTAAAAAGTGATTGTTGATATACTCTGATAAGTAAATTAAGCGAATTATTGAAAATGCTTTTTATAATGTGGAGGGGGAAGCGATGAAAAAAGACCATTTACTAATATTTAGTTTTGTATTAGCTTTTTTACTAACTATTCTTTTCAATGCTTATCTTCCATCAATTGCTAAAATATATAATTTTATTACTTTTTGGATTTTGGTTTTTGTAATAGTATACGGTATTTTAAAAAATAAAAAATAGAAGTGTAGGAACTATCATGAAGAGCAAAATAGTTAAATTGCTACTATTGTCTTTTTCTATTATTTTTATTACTTGTATTAATTCTAGCAAGGTGGATGCAGAGGAAGTTAGTGAAGAGTACTATAATTATATTGTTCAGCAATCAGAAATTGTTATGGAGTATGTAGTAAATTATGGAAATCGAGTGTATTTTGACTTAGAATGAGCAGGGGCTATAGGTTGTTAATAATGTAGTAAGTATGATTTGATGATTGTACAAGGAGGATGGTGCATATGTTAATTAAGAAGTATTATCCAGCTCTACTTGTGATAGGCTTGTTGTTTTGGTTGAGTGTGTTTATCCTTCCCATTGACTTTTTGAGCGGTGTACTGGGGAATTTCCGTTGGGGTGGTGTCGTTGGCTTGATTATTAATCCTATAATCGGAGTAATTAGCTTACTTTTATCTTTACGGTATAAGAATTATTGGTTAGCTGGTTTAAGCATCATTTTAGCCGGACTGCTTCCACTTGCGATTACGTTATTTGGGTTTTAACATGAATTATGTCTATATAATTGTGCAGTATGAGGATTTCTTGCTGTTGATTTATATTATTTTCATAATTGATAGGTATATTAATTTGTATTTTCAAAAAAAGTATCCGATGTGAGCTTTCTTTTTGAGAGTGAATGCTCTTTGAAAATGATGAAGGGACATGGATATCTAAGGTTAAATAAGAAACGATGTGATGAATTTGATTCAGGCATCGTTTTTTTGTCTTTTTTTTAGTATAATAGAAAGGATGAAGGGATTGAAATGATACATGGCGCAAAGAAAGAAAAGAAAAACAACCAAGAAAACCAAAAAGCAGCAAGCGAATAATCAAACCTTAAGTATGATTATTGCAGGCTTTTTGCTTATTTTTTTGAGTCTATTAAGTATATTTAAATTAGGATTTTTAGGAATATTATTTGCTAATATTCTTCGTTTTTTTGTAGGTAGCACTTATCCGATTTTGGCAATTTTATTGATTTTTTATGGTGGCTGGTTACTATTGAAACATCAATTGCGAGTATTTGCTTCGCCTAAGCGTTCGCTTGGCTTAGCTTTCATCTATGCTGGGGTGTTAATTATTGTTTCAGCCTTGTTGTTTGCTAAAGTGCATACTAAAAATCCGAATATTTTAGGGACGATTCTCAATTTATGGCTAAGTGATTTTAAACATAGCAAGCTCATTCAGCATCTCGGTGGGGGTATGCTTGGCGGAGCCATGTACCAATTCACTTATTTTTTAGTTTCTCAATTTGGTAGTTATGTTTTGGGAGCCATTAGTATTTTAGGCGGAATCTTTTTATTTACGCAAAAATCGGCACAGGATTTAATTGATTTCTTACAGGATTCCGGGGATGTTATCAGTGGTCGCTTAAAGCAAAGCGAAGAGAAAAGACAGCTACGTGAACAAAAGAAAAAAGAAAAGCAAGCGCAAAAGGCGGCTGCTAAAGAAGCGCTGAGAAAGCAAATGCTTGCTGAACAGAAAAATCAGGTGCGACCATTCACCGAAGAAGAAAATCTACAAAGAGAACAAAAAGCACCGGAAATGATTATCGAGCCTCATCAAATGAGCTTAATTGAACCTACCGATGCTGAAAAATTAATGCAAGAGCAAATGGCTGCCTCACAAGCTACGCCCAAACGTTCGCGTAAAGCTAAGGCGACACCAGATGAAGAAATAGACAGTGAGGATCTATTGGAATTTAGTATGGAAAATGAAGAAGCCGACGAATTTTATGAATTGCCACCAAGTAGTTTGCTTGATCCAGCTAAGTTACAGGACCAAAGCGATGAATACGAAAAAATTAAACAAAATGGTGAAATTTTAAATCAAACCTTCCAAAGCTTTGGTGTTGATGCCACCGTAGTCAAGGCAAGCTTAGGACCATCTGTTACCAAGTTTGAAATTCAGCCTGCTGTTGGGGTAAAAGTGAGCAAAATTGTTAGTTTAACCGATGATATTGCTTTAGCTTTAGCAGCCAAAGATATTCGGATGGAAGCGCCCATTCCTGGTAAGTCATTGATTGGGATTGAAGTGCCAAACCAAAATATTTCGATGGTCTCATTTAGAGAAGTGATTGAAGCGAGTCCTGCTCATGATGATAAGATTTTAGAGGTACCCTTAGGACGGGATATTTCAGGGAAGGTGCAGACCTGTGATTTAACCAAAATGCCGCATTTATTAATTGCTGGTTCAACCGGTAGTGGGAAATCAGTGGCAATTAATGGGATTATCACCAGCATCTTGATGCAAGCCAAGCCACATCAAGTGAAATTGATGATGGTCGATCCAAAAATGGTTGAGTTAAATGTGTATAACGGCATTCCACATCTACTAACACCGGTGGTTACTAATCCACGCAAAGCTGCTCAAGCGCTCCAAAAAGTCGTGAAAGAAATGGAAGAACGCTATGAAAAATTTGCGGCTACTGGGGTTAGAAATATTGCCGGTTATAATGAATTGATTGAAGCCAAAAATCAAGAGGATGGACAAAAACGGCCAATTTTACCATTTATTGTGGTGATTGTTGATGAATTAGCTGATTTGATGATGGTGGCAAGTAATGAAGTAGAAGATGCGATTATTCGTTTGGCGCAAATGGCGCGTGCAGCTGGAATTCATATGATTTTAGCGACGCAACGGCCAAGTGTCGATGTCATTACCGGGATTATCAAAGCCAATGTACCGTCACGAATTGCCTTTGCGGTCTCTTCAGGAACGGATTCACGGACCATTATTGATAGTCATGGGGCGGAAAAACTATTGGGACGTGGCGATATGCTTTACCTACCAATGGGCGAGAATAAACCAATCCGTGTACAAGGGGCCTTTATTTCAGATGGAGAAGTCGAGCGGATTGTCAAATTTGTGACCGATCAAATGGGGGCAAATTATGACGAGAAGATGATGAATCTGGAAGAAGAAGCACCAAGTGAAAGCAATAGCGATTATCCTCAAGATGAGCTATATGAAGAAGCCAAAGCTTTAGTGGTTGAAATGCAAACAGCCAGTGTTTCGCTATTACAACGTCGCTTTAGAATTGGTTATAATCGAGCTGCCCGTCTGGTGGATGAGTTAGAAGCCAATGGGGTAGTTGGCCCTTCTGAGGGGAGTAAACCACGGAAAGTTTATCTGGAATCCCTAGATACACCTGCGGAGTATGATGAGCTGCCTCAAGATTATGAATAACAAATTAGCCTTGCTAGGTCGAGAGGATCGACTCTGATAGCAAGGCTTTCGTTGTATTGTGTATTTTTTTATTTGTGATAAAATGTACAAGTATATTAAATATAAAGGAATTAAGATGAAAACACTTAAACAACAAATCAATCATTATGTATTTCCCTTAATCGCCAGTCAGTTGCTACAGATGGTAATCGGCATTGCAGCACTACACTTTGCGACAGCCGGTTCTACGCATTCACTCTCCGCTATTACGATTATCCAAAATTTTTTATATGCCTTTGGTGGAATATTAGGGGCATTTAGTCTGAGTTTTAATATTTTGGCGGCGCGGAGTTTTTATCAAGAGAAGCAACAGTTCCAGCAATATGTGCATTCAGCCTTGCGCTTGTGTTTATTGTTTGGCGGAGGCTTCTTAGCTCTTTGCTTGCTTTTTGGCAAACTGTTTTTGCGATATTTTTATGGCTTTCAAGGGGAACTATTACTAAAAGCGAGTCAGTATCTCTATATCATGTCGGGCTATATCTTACTATTATTGCTTTCGTTTCTCTTTAGCAATCTGCTCAAATTCGCCCAAAAGACAACAGTGATTTTTCGTATCGGCGTAATCAGTGCTTTACTCGAATGTGGCTTGAATATCATTTTAGTGCCACTGTGGGAGATTCAAGGGGCGGCCTTAGCGAATATGGCGGGTGTCTTGTACCTCGTATTGGCCTATTTATGGCATATTCTCCCCATCCTCAAGCAAAGTCTCTTGCAATCAGCTAATCAAATGCTAGCTATCACACGCTTAGGTATTCCGTTAGCCATCCAGGAAATATTTGAAAGTGTCTTATTTATCCTAGTTTTTGAAAGTTTTATGGGACATTTGGGGAATACTACGCTAGGTGCTTATGCTGTCATTTCTCAAATGTTTGCGATAATTAAATTACCAAGTCTAATGTATGCCAATAGTTTGCCAGTCTTTTTACCCGAAGTCACTCAAAAACAAAAGTCGCAACTGTTAAAATGGTTATTGCAAATCAATTTTCTATTGTTTATTGGGCTATCCATTGTAGGAATTTTGACTATCCCAGCTTTTGCGCAACTTTTTACCCAGCAAATGTTTAGTCACTTAACATTCATGGCGGGATTTACTTTTAGTGTGATGTTAGCTGTCCCATTTTATGAAATCATTAAGGTCTACTTACAAGCACAAAATCAAGAAAAAATGGTTGTTACGCAAACGATTATTGTCAATCTACTTGGGTTGCTCGTGATGTTTGTTTGTCAGATGATACATATTCAAACTTACTATAGTCTATATGTTGTCTTTGGTTTGACGCAAGTGGTGCTCGCGCTTAGATTTTCTCAGGCCAGTTTTCAGCAAAATTTAAAGTAGATTTCATTGCATTTCCCTAAATTTTTCGCTATAGTGGATACGATACTGATAAAGTGAGGGAAAAACGATTGAAACCATCTATTTATGGATTAGAAAAAGCTGAATTAATTGCCTGGTTTGAAGCAAATGGCGAAAAGAAATTCCGTGCGACTCAAGTTTGGGAATGGTTATATGAAAAGCGAGTGATGACTTTTGCAGAAATGACCAACCTATCCAAAGCCTTGATTGCTAAATTAGAAGAGAACTTTGAGATTTGTCCGTTAAATCAAATTGTCGTGCAAGAATCAAGTGACGGTACAGTAAAATATTTATTTGAATTACCTGACAAGCATATGATTGAAACAGTTTTAATGCGTCAAGATTATGGGATGAGTGTCTGTGTGACGACGCAGGTGGGCTGTAATATTGGTTGTACCTTCTGTGCGAGTGGCTTATTGAAAAAACAGCGTGACCTAACAGCTGGGGAAATCATGGCCCAAATTATGCTTGTGCAACACTATTTTGATGAGCGTGACTTAGGTGAACGTGTTTCTCATATCGTGGTGATGGGAATTGGTGAACCTTTTGATAATTATGATAATGTAACGAAATTTTTACGCATCGTAAATGATCCTAAGGGAATGGCCATTGGTGCCCGTCATATTACGGTCTCAACTAGTGGGATTGTACCGAAGATTAAAGAATTTGCCGATAATGGCTTACAAGTAAATCTTGCCATCTCTTTACATGCGCCAAATGATGAATTACGTACATCCATTATGCGGATTAACCGTAGCTTCCCATTGGCAAAATTAATGGAGGCTGTGGATTTTTATCTTGAAAAGACCAACCGCCGTATTACCTTTGAATATATTATGTTAGCTGGGGTGAATGACCGTGTGCACCATGCGCAAGAGCTGGCTAACTTATTAAAGGATAAAAAGAAATTAGCTTATGTCAATCTAATTCCTTATAATCCAGTTAGTGAACATGACCAGTATTCAAGAAGTAGCAAAGAAGATGTCTTACGCTTTTATGATACTTTGAAGAAAAACGGGGTGAACTGTGTCATCCGTAAAGAGCATGGAACGGATATCGATGCCGCTTGCGGACAGCTACGTAGTAAACAAATGAAAAAAGAAAAAGTTCAAGCTTAAAATTTAACGAAAAAATAATAGGGAACTACTTCCAGTTTGTGAAGTAGTTCTTTTTGTGTTAGAAAAACTTACATGAAACGCTAAAATTTTTTTCTTTTTAATACAGTCTAAAAAAGCTGATTTTTCTGATAATTCAGAAGTTTTCGTTAAAATATTTGTTATATTATTAAAAATAAATAAAAATTCTATTGATTTTTTAATAATTAATCTATATGATTATCTTAGCTCTCATAAATAAACAGAGATTTGAAAAAGGGTGGTTAAAAATGAAGAAAAAATACGCTTTAGGTTTATTAACTGTATGCGGCGTAGTTTTAGCGGGTTGTTCTACTGGCGGAAATTCATCTAAAAGTAGCGACAGTTCAAAAGAAGCTAGTGCCAAACAAGAAATTAGTGTAGTTGTACAACAAGAAATGCCATCAGGCGATTTGTCTTTAGCGACAGATACAATCAGTTTTACAGCTTTAAACAATGTCTATGAAGGATTGTATCGTCTAGATAAAGATAATCAACCTCAGCCAGCTGGTGCTAGCGAAAAAGCTAAAGTCAGTGATGATGGTCTAACTTATACGGTTAAATTACGAAAAGAAGCAAAATGGTCTAATGGCGATCCAGTTACAGCTAAAGACTATGTATTTGGCTGGCAACGTACTGCTGATCCTAAGACCGCTGCTGAATACGCATATCTTTTTGCCCTAGTTAAAAATGGTGAAGCGATTATTAATGGTGAAAAACCAGTAACGGATTTAGGAATTAAGGCGGTGGATGACTATACATTAGAAATCCAATTAGAAAAGGCAACCCCTTATTTCCCATACTTGATGGCCTTCCCATCATTCTTCCCACAACATGAAGCAACCGTTAAGGAATTTGGCGATGCTTATGCAACGAAGTCAGATAAATCCGTTTATAATGGACCGTTTACTTTAGAAGGCTTTGATGGACCTGGTACGGATACTGAGTGGGCTTATAAGAAAAATGATACTTATTGGGATGCAAAAAATGTGAAGCTTGATCAGGTGAATGTCAATGTGGTTAAAGAATCTTCAACTGCTTTGAACTTATTTAAAGATGGCCAAGCTGATGATGTCATTTTAACTGGTGAATTAGCGAAACAAATGAAAGGTGATGCAGCTTACTTAACACAACCAGATGCTCGTACCACTTATTTAGAAGTAAATCAACGAGAAGCAAATTCACCATATAAAAACGCCAACCTACGTCGTGCGATTTCTTATGCAATCAATCGTAAAGCCTTAGTAAATAATATCTTAGGTGATGGCTCTAAGGTTGCTACTGGTTTAATTCCAACGGGGAACATGACGGGTCCTGATGGCCAAGACTTTACCAAAGCATCTAAAGGTAAAGTTGAATTCGACAAGAAAAAAGCCAAAGAATATTGGGAAAAAGCCAAATCTGAATTAGGCATTAACAGTTTAACGATTGAGTTGGTTGCTGATGATACAGATGCGACGAAAAAAGTAAGTGAATATCTACAAAATTCATTACAAGATACTTTGGATGGTGTGAAGGTGAACGTTACCCCAGTTCCATTCTCTGTTCGATTAGATCGCGGGAATAAAGGCCAATTCGATATGATCGTCAGCGGTTGGGGTGCTGATTACCTTGATGCAAGTAGCTTTACTGATCTTTTTGTCACTGGTAATAGCTACAACCGTGGAAAATGGAGTAATGCTGAATATGATAAATTAGTGGATGCTTCAGGTAATGCTGATGCAACAGATGAGGAAAAACGTTGGGATGATTTATTAAATGCTGAAAAAGTTTTATTAGATGAAAGTGGTGTAATTCCAGTTTACTATAAATCTGAAGCACACCTACGTAATCCTAAAGTTACAGGTGTCGTAGCTCACCCAGCCGGTGCACAATATGACTATAAATGGGTGGTCGTAAAATAATAAAAGTTTGTAAAAAACTGAGCAATAAAATGATTATTGCTCAGTTTTTTTCTAGCTGGCACAAGCATTTAACAAAATGAAAAAATTTTTTTAAAATAATAAAAAAATTATCGCTCTTATCGTTAATTCGTAAAAATAAAAGAAAATAAAGCTTTGTATTGAACTAATAAAAACAAAAAACAGTTGTCTTTTTTCTAATTTTCAAAAAAATTAGAAAGAATTGAGAATAATTTGTTGCAATTTTAATAATTATTATTTAAAATTGCAATTAGCTAAATATTTTTAAGATTAATTTAAGTTAGGGGACATGATGATGAACAAGAAATGGGCAATTGCAACATTAGCTGTTTGTGGTTTAGTTTTAGCTGGCTGTTCAACTGGTGGTAGCTCATCAGAAAAATCAGACAGCGCGAAAAAAGAAACCGCAGCTAAAGAACAAGTATTTAACATGGTTGAAGCTGCAGAAATGCCTTCAGCAGATATTTCTTTAGCGACTGATGAAGTTAGTTTTTCAGCATTAAACAATGTATATGAAGGCTTATATCGTCTAGATAAAGACAACAAGCCAGTTCCAGCTGGTGCAAGTGAAGAAGCCAAGGTTAGCGAGGATGGTTTGACTTACACCTTCAAACTACGTAAAGATGCAAAATGGTCAAATGGTGATCCAGTAACCGCTAAAGACTATGTATATAGCTGGCAACGTACGGTAGATCCTAAGACTGCTTCTGAGTATTCATACCTTTTTGAACCAATCGCTAATGCAGCTGACATTACTGCTGGTAAAAAAGCAGCTAGTGAATTAGGCGTAAAAGCGGTTGATGACTATACTTTAGAAGTGAAATTAGACAAAGTAACACCTTACTTTGAACAAATGTTAGCATTACCAACCTTCTTCCCACAAAATCAAAAAGTGGTAGAACAATATGGTGCTGACTACGCAACGAAATCAGATAAATCTGTTTATAACGGACCATTTACTTTAGTTGATTTTGATGGACCTGGTACAGATACTGATTGGGGCTATAAGAAAAATGATACTTATTGGGATGCCAAAAACGTTAAGCTAGATAAAATTAACGTTAACGTTATTAAAGATTCTTCTACAGCGTTGAATCTATTCAAAGATGATCAAGCAGACTTAATCACTTTATCTGGTGAATTAGCACAACAAATGGCTAATGATGAAGCCTTCATCACTATTCCAGAAGCTTCAACCTTCTACCTAGAATTTAACCAAGGAAAAGCAAACTCACCATATAAAAATGAAAACTTACGTAAGGCAATTTCTTACGCAATCAACCGTGATGCTTTAGCTAAACAAATCTTAGCCAATGGTTCAATCGGTACAACCAACTTAGTACCAGAAAAATTTGTTTATAATCCAGATACGAAGAAAGATTTAACTAAAGAAGCGAAATCAAGTGTTAAATATGATAAGAAGAAAGCTAAAGAATACTGGGAAAAAGCAAAATCTGAATTAGGTGTAGATTCATTAAACATCGATATTCTTTCATCTGACTCTGATGTAGCGAAGAAAATGTTAGAGTACCTACAAAGTGCTTTACAAGAAAATCTTCCTGGTGTGAAGGTATCTGTTAGTCCTGTACCATTCTCTGTACGTCTAGATCGCTCAAATAAAGGTGATTTTGATATCGTAATGAGTGGATGGGGTGCTGACTACGCTGATGCAAGTAGCTTCTTAGATTTATTCACAATTGGCAACAGCTACAACCGTGGTCAATGGAACAATGAAGAATATACTAAGTTAGTTAAAGCTGCTGGTACAACTGATGCTAACGATCCTCAAAAACGTTATGAAGATTTTGTGAAAGCAGAAAAAATCATCATGGACGAACAAGGTGTCGTGCCAATTTACCAAAAAGCGGTAGCTTACCTACGTAATCCTAAAGTGAAAGATATTGTGAACCACCCAGCTGGTGCTAAATATGACTTCAAGGATGCTTATATCGCTAAATAATTAGACAATTAAATAAGCTGATGCATAGTTCAGCTATGCATCAGCTTTAAGATTTATAGTAGGCGATCGATTAGTAGTAAAACAACACTACAAATAAATAATAATATGGCTGGTTCGAGAAATTGTTGACTGGTACCCTTGGTTGCTTCAGATAATTGCTGATCATCTTCTTTTGATCGGTGAAAAGCCTTTTTCATTGATCGATGGAATAAATCAAAGCTACCGGATGCAAAGACGAATAAAAAGCCGCCGATAATGAGTAAAGGAAGCATCGTTAGAAATAAGGTATCTGATAGATGGATGATTGAAAATTCTTGTTTTATGACAAGATATAAGATATTCGCTATGAGTAGACCTAAAAAAATCAATAAGGATTTTTGATTCAGACGCATGTTCACATTCCTTTCAATACATAACTGATAAGCATAATGTACACAATTATTGTTTAGAAGTCAAAAAGAAATGAGGAGGAAATTCATTTGAATAGCTTTATTAAATATATCCTTAAACGGCTATTTTATATGGTGATTACTTTATGGTTGATTGCTTCAATCACCTTCTTTTTAATGAAGTTATTACCAGGTACACCATATACAAATGCAGAAAAATTATCTGCTGAGCAAATTGCGCTTTTAAATAAGCAAATGGGCTTAGATCAACCTGTGTTGGTTCAATATGGTAAATACTTATGGAATGCTTTACACTTTGATTTTGGTACGAGCTTCCAATTTAAAAACCAACCAGTAGCAGCTCTTTTAGGTGGACGAATCGGACCATCTCTACAATTAGGTTTCCAAGCGATTGTAGTCGGAACTGTTTTCGGAACGATTTTAGGGGCGATTTCAGCGATGAAACAAAATACTTGGATCGATACTTTAGCAACTTTAGTAGCCATTATCGGTCGTTCAATCCCTAACTTCGTGTTTGCGGTATTATTACAATATTTCTTTGCAATGAAATTACACATTTTACCAATTGCTAAATGGGAAGGTTTTGCTTATACCATCTTGCCAACAATTGCTCTAGCAATGAGTCCGTTAGCCGATTCTGCTCGTTTTATCCGAACAGAAATGGTTGAGGTTTTACACAGTGATTACATTGAATTAGCGCGTGCTAAAGGGTTAAGTCGTTGGCAAATTGTTTTTAGACATGGTTTACGTAACAGTTTAATTCCATTATTAACGTTATTAGGACCATTGGCAGTCGGCTTGATGACTGGTTCATTGGTTATCGAAAATATTTTTGCTATTCCAGGTATCGGGGAACAGTTCGTAAAATCAATTACCACAAATGACTATCCAACCATTATGGCAGTAACCATTCTTTACTCTACTATGTTGGTTGTTGTCATCTTAGTGGTTGATATTCTTTACGGTATTGTTGACCCTCGTATCAGAGTTTCAGAAGGGAGTCGTGGCTAATCATGGAAGCAAATCAAATGCATGATGAAATTGCAAAAATTCCAGCATCGGAATTTGAATTTCTAAAACGTGATACAGTTGAAGAACGTGAAGCCATTGCAGCACCTTCTTTGACCTTTTTACAAGATTCATGGCGTCGATTAAAAAAGAATAAGGCCGCTGTATTCTCAATCACTTTATTAGGGATTATTTTAGTCTTATCAGTGGGCTCAATCTTCTTTTCACCACATGATCCAGCGAAGCAAAATATCGATTATATTAACTTACCACCAAAAATTCCGGGAATTGATATTAACGGTTTAAATGGTAAAGCCATGGTCGGTGGCGAATTAGTCGATAAGTATAAAGAAGCCGGTGTACCAAAGGATGTTTACTTTATCTTCGGTACTGATAGTTTAGGTCGTGACCTATTAAGTCGTCTTTTAATGGGAACACGTATCTCATTATTAATTGCCTTTATTGCCGCAGTCTTAGATATTTCCATCGGGGTTGTCTTTGGTTTGACCTCTGGCTTACTTGGTGGGAAAATTGATACCTTTATGCAACGGATTATTGAAATCTTGTCAGGTATCCCAACTTTGGTTGTAATGATCTTGATGTTAGTGGTATTTAAACCAGGGATTCCATCAATTATTGCTGCGATGGCAATTACCAACTGGATTCCAATGGCGCGGATTGTTCGGGCCCAAACCTTGAAATTAAAAGATCAAGAGTTTGTGTTAGCAGCGACTACGTTAGGTGAATCTAAAATGAAAATTGCCTTCAAGCATATTTTACCGAATATTTCTAGCGTGATTATCGTGCAAATGATGTTTAGTATTCCATCAGCAATCTTTTTCGAAGCCTTCTTGAGCTTTATCGGTTTAGGTTTAAAACCACCGGCAGCTTCTCTAGGTATGCTTTTAAGTGATGGGTACAAAACATTCTTGTTCTTACCATATCAAATGTGGATTCCAGCAATCATGCTATCTGTAATTATGATTGGATTTAACCTTTTAGCAGACGGTTTACGTGATGCTTTTGACCCTAAGATGAAGGAGTAGGAATTACATGAAAAAAGTTTTAGAAGTAAAAGACTTAGAAATTTCATTTGATACCTTCGCCGGCAAAGTCCAAGCAATCCGTAATGTAAGCTTTGATTTGTATGAAGGAGAAACATTAGCGATTGTTGGTGAATCCGGTAGTGGTAAATCTGTAACCACGCGAAGTGTCATGGGCTTGCTTGCAAGTAATGCCAATATCGAAAATGGTCAAATCTTATTCAATGGCCAAGACATCGTTAAAAAGACAGAAAAAGAAATGCAATCGATTCGTGGAAAAGAGATTGCAATGATTTTCCAAGATCCAATGACTTCGCTTGACCCTACCATGCCAATTGGTAAGCAAGTAGCTGAATCTTTATTGAAACATACGAAGGTTTCTAAAAAAGAAGCGATGGATCAAGCATTAGAATTATTAAAATTGGTTGGGATTCCAAATGCTGAAAAACGTTTGAAAAACTACCCACACCAATTTTCAGGTGGACAACGTCAACGGATTGTTATCGCTATTTCCTTGATTTGTTACCCACAAATCTTGATTGCTGACGAACCAACGACAGCCTTGGATGTGACCATTCAAGCACAAATTCTTGAATTATTGAAAGACATTCAAGAAAAAATTAAAACCTCAATTATTTTCATCACTCACGATTTAGGGGTAGTAGCGAATGTCGCAGATCGTGTTGCCGTAATGTACGGTGGGAAAATTGTTGAAATTGGAACTGCAGAAGAAATCTTCTATAACCCACAGCATCCATATACTTGGGGCTTGTTAGGCTCAATGCCTTCACTAGATGGTTCAGAAGATCGTTTATATGCCATTCCTGGTTCACCACCAGATTTATTACAACCACCAAAAGGGGATGCTTTCTATCCTCGTAATGAATATGCGTTGAAGATTGATGCTGAAAAGCAACCACCATTCTTTGAAGTTTCACCAACGCACAAAGCAGCAACTTGGCTGCTTGCACCACAAGCACCAAAGGTTACGCCTCCGAAAGAAATCCAAATTCGTTGGGCGAAGTTTGCTGAAAAAAATCGTAAAGGTCAAGCCTAGAAAGGAGAAAGTACGTGAAAAAAGTTTTATTAGACGTTAAAGGTTTAAAACAATATTTTAACGTAGGACGTAAAGATGAAGTCAAAGCGGTTGACGACATTACTTTCCACATTTATGAAGGCGAAACTTTCGGTTTAGTAGGAGAGTCAGGTAGTGGGAAATCGACTACTGGTCGGACAATTATTCGCCTAAACACGCCAAGTGGTGGCGAAATTACTTTTGATGGAAAAGATGTCATGAAATTAAAAGGACGCGATGCTTTGAAGCAATTCCGTCGTGAAGTACAAATGATTTATCAAGATCCATATGCATCATTAAATCCAAGAATGAAAGTTCGCGATATCATTGCAGAAGGAATAGATATTAACAATTTAGCAGCTAGTGTAGAAGAACGAAATAAAATGGTTGATGACCTACTACGCACAGTTGGTTTAAATCCAAGCCATGGGACACGTTATCCACATGAATTTTCAGGTGGACAACGTCAACGGATTGGGATTGCGCGTGCTTTAGCTGTTAATCCTAAGTTTATTATCTGTGATGAGCCTATTTCAGCGCTTGACGTATCCATTCAAGCACAGGTAGTTAACCTATTACAAGATTTACAAAAAGAGAAAAATCTAACTTATCTTTTCATTGCCCATGATTTATCTATGGTAAAACATATTAGTGATCGAATCGGGGTAATGCATCACGGTAAATTACTAGAAATGGGTACAAGTGATGAGATTTATCATTTTGGTGTTCATCCATATACTGAAAGTTTGTTATCAGCGATTCCGTTACCTGATCCAGATTATGAACGTACACGTAAACGAATTAAGTATCAGCCAGAACCTGAAGACGGGAAAGAACGCAAGATGCATGAAATTGCAGAAGGACACTTTGTCTATGCAAGCGAGGATGAAGCTAAAATTTTTGCTGAAAAATTGGCTAAAAAGAAGCAAGACGCGAATAAATAGGTACGCCTATGAAAATATTAAAAGGTTATCGGTTTAAAATTTATCCGAATGAAGAGCAGAAACGTTTCTTTATTCAAACATTTGGTTGTGTGCGATTTACGTATAATTATTTGCTTAAAGCGGCCAAAAAACCCGATAATCGCTCTGAAGGTAAGGTAATCACGCCTGCAATGCTCAAGCGTGATTACCCCTTTTTAAAAGCGACAGATAGCTTAGCTTTAGCAAATGCTGCTAGAAATTTAAATCGCGCATTTAAAAACTATTTTAGTGGACGTAGTGGTTACCCTAAGCTCAAAAATAAAAAGAGCGCATGGCAATCTTATACGACTAATAACCAAAATGGCACAGTAGCCATTGAAGGAAATCAATTAAAATTACCTAAATTAAAAGAGCGGGTAATGATTTGTTGCCATCGACCTGTTTTAGGAACCATCAAATCGGTCACGATTTCTGCTAAAAATAATCAAGAATTTTATGTATCTTTACTTTGTGTTGAAGAAGTTGACCCATTACCAAAGACCAATCGTGAGATACAAATCTATTTTCATCCAGAGAAATTAATTGCTGATGATCTAGGGCAATTATCCATTCAACATCTTGAACAGACACAACAAAAAATTAATAAATTAACGCAAAGACTAGAGTTAAAAGCGCGGTGTGCACGTAAGCGCAAGGTACGTCTATCGCAAGCTAAAAATTATCAAAAGCTAAAAATGCGCCTAGCTAAACATCAGAGCTTACAACATAATCAGCTGCAAGATTATTTGAATCAGCTGTCAACGCTATTAATTAGAAAGTATGATGTCATTAATTTCGTTGAACCTTCAGTAAGGGATCAACAAAGTGCTGCCAATGTTCAAGAAGCGCACTTATTTAGCCTGAATGAGTGGCATCAATTGATGAGAATGCTCAAATACAAAGCGAGTTGGTATGGTAAAGAATTTAAAGTGGTTTTTTCAACACAAGCGTAAAAGTCTTAATTTTCGCAAAATTAATAAAATTCAACAACTGGTTGGGGCACCAGGGTTCGCCTAGGTTATATAAAAACGTTTGTTTTGTTTCTAGGAAGTTCGCTCACTAATTATGAAAAACCAATCAAAAGGCGTAGTCGTGCGACTACGCCTATTTTAAGTGGCTCAAACAAGTGGCTTAACAATGGAAAATAAGTAGCTAGTAATGTCTAGCTATTTGGTTTTTAATTGATAGATTTTTGAAGGTCGGCCAATGCCAATTGCTCGTTCACCGATTTCAACAATTTGATCATTCAAGGCTTTTTTCAAGTTGGAATGATCAATATTGCGGTAATCAATCCCTAAGAATTTTGCAAAGACTTTTCTAGCATCAGTAATGGTAAAGCCATCACCTAAAACTAAAAGCACACGTGGATCGTGCATCATCGTATCGACTACATGTTGGAATGCCTTTAAGATAATTTGGCTATGATCAAAGGCTAAGCGGTCTTTACCGACAGATTCGCCAGTTTTTAAATCTAAAATAATTTCTACGTCTTGGTGGCTAAGCATCAATTGATCCCCTTGACGATTTAAATTAAACCAACGAACTTCTTTTGCATCATCGCCAGCATCAATGGGTTCCTCCCCAATAAAAGCCAGATAGCTAACGGTAACGACCCATCCTCTTGGGTCACGATTTGGTGTACTAAAAGTATAAAGCTGTTCAATCTGTAGTTGATTAATTTGTACACCCGTTTCTTCAAAGGTTTCTCGAATCACACTATCATCCGTTGATTCACTTTTAGTGACAAATCCACCAGGTAAAGCCCATGAATGTTGATAGGGATGACTTTTACGCTGGATGAGTAATACTTTTAGCTGTTCTTCGATACGATTATAGCATAGTAGGACCATATCGACGGTTAATGAAGGTGATTCATAGGTCGGATGATCCTGTTGATGGTACCAATCCAAAAATTCAGCTTCGCTAGCCAGTTGTTCATAATATTTTTTTTCTTCTTCTTTTGAATTGAAAGACTTCACTGCCATACCCTCCAATAAACAAACTAATATACTGATAGTGAAAGAATGAGATTAATGAAAAAAAGACCTAAATAAATCCAAGCAATTTTATTTTTAGCAAGTGCTGCTTTTCCCAAAAAAATAGCCAGTAAAAACAGACATAGTAATTGTATCATAAATTGCCCTACAAAAAAGGCAGCCAATAGCTGATTCATACTAAGAAAAGCTTGGATGTATTCGCGAAAAACATGCCATATGATATGGATAAAAGTTACTAAACAAGCAAGGAAAAATTGTCGTTTACTTTTAGTATTCATGGTTTTCCCCCTCATCACTTGATTACCATTTATTATAGCATAATTTACTAAAAGTTATCGAATAAAAATCTTGAAAATAAGCTAGGTCAATTGGATTTATTTAAGTCGCGAGCTGGTGCGTTGGATAAAGTAAAACATTGATATATCAATACTTTTTCTAAGTTTGACTAGCTATTTCAGCTTAGCTTTGCTATAATGATTTGGTATAAACATGTTTTTCGATTGGAGGATGTAAGAATCAATGGCAGAAAAACCTACATATTATATTACCACGCCAATTTATTATCCAAGCGGTAAATTGCATATTGGTAATTCTTATACAACGATTGCCTGTGATGCGTTGGCACGCTACAAACGTTTAATGAATTTTGATGTTTTTTATTTAACGGGTGTGGATGAACACGGACAAAAAATTGAGAAAAAAGCAGAAGAGTTAGGCCTTGAGCCACAAGCCTATGTTGATCAAATGGCTGCTGATGTAAAAAAACTATGGAAAACCTTGGATATTAGCTACGATAAATTTATTCGTACAACCGATGATTATCATGAACAAGCAGTGCGGAAGATTTTCCAACAATTATTAGATCAAGGGGATATCTACTTGGGCGAATACGAGGGCTGGTATTCTGTATCTGATGAGGAATTTTTCACAGAAACGCAATTAGCCGAAGTTTATCGTGATGAAAATGGTAAGATGATTGGTGGGAAAGCGCCAAGTGGTCATGAGGTAGAACTCGTTAAGGAAGAATCCTATTTCTTTAAGATGAGCAAATACGCAGATCGCTTATTAGCTTATTATGAAGAACATCCTGATTTTATTCAGCCTGAATCACGTAAAAATGAAATGATTAATAATTTTATTAAACCAGGCTTGGAAGACTTAGCTGTTTCTAGAACAACCTTTAAATGGGGCATCCCAGTTGATGCTAATCCTAAGCATGTGGTTTATGTATGGATTGATGCATTAGCTAACTATATTACGGCATTAGGTTATGGATCTGAGGATGAAACCCTATTTAACAAATTCTGGCCAGCTGATGTACATATGGTTGGCAAGGAAATTGTCCGTTTCCATACCATTTATTGGCCAATTATGTTGATGGCATTAGATATCCCGTTACCTAAGAAGGTCTTTGGTCATGGCTGGTTATTGATGAAAGACGGTAAAATGTCTAAGTCTAAAGGAAATGTCGTTTATCCAGAAATGATTGTTGAACGTTATGGCTTGGATGCGTTACGCTATTATTTATTACGTTCTGTACCTTTTGGCTCAGATGGGGTATTCACTCCAGAAGATTTTGTTTCACGCGTGAATTATGATCTGGCCAATGATTTAGGAAATTTATTGAATCGTACGATTGCTATGATTAATAAATATTGTGGTGGTTTTGTCCCAGCCTATGCTTCAAGAGTAACCCCATTTGATGCGGAATTATCAACCACTGCGGCTAATGTGATTGGCAAATTCCATGAAGCGATGGACAATATGGAATTTAATGTCGCTTTAGCTGAAGTTTGGAACTTGATTTCTCGTGCGAATAAATATATCGATGAAACAACTCCTTGGCTTTTAGCCAAAGATGAAACACGTAAGGCTGAGTTAGACTCTGTAATGGTGCACTTAGCTGAAACTTTACGTATCGTTGCGATTTTATTACAACCTGTGATGACGAATGTACCAAATCAGATTTTTGAACAGCTTGGTATCAGCAATGCAAGTAAGGATCTAACCAACTTACGCTTTGGTGAATTCCCGGCAGATACAAAAGTGGTGGAAAAAGGCATGCCAATCTTCCCACGTCTTGATTTAGAGCAAGAAGTAGCCTACATCCAAGAAAAAATGTCTGCGGGCGTACCGACTGTTGAAGAAAAAGTGAATTGGAACCCAGAAGAAACCACTTTAGTTTCAACGAAAGAAAAACAAATTAAATTTGAAGACTTCGATAAGGTCGAGTTAAAAGTTGCTGAAGTAATCGATTGTCAACGGGTGAAAGATGCAGATAAATTATTACAATTCCGTTTAGATGCTGGTGATGGTCAAGACCGTCAAATTTTATCAGGAATTGCCGCTTATTATCCTGATCCAAGTTCTTTAATTGGTAAAAAAGTTGTCATCGTTGCTAACCTAAAACCAAGAAAAATGCGCGGACAAATCAGCCAAGGAATGATTTTATCTGCCGAAGATGCCACTGGACGCTTACAAGTCGTTGAAGCCCCAGCAAACATGCCAAACGGCTCAATCATCGCTTAATAAAAGGATGTTTTGTAAGTCGGTCAGCTACGAGCAAATAAGCTCCGGTCTGGCAGGAAAATCCTCAGCATTAAAGATTTTCCTAGCCAGACCGGATTATTTGCCGAAGTAGCTACTTACAAAACACTGATTATCTAAGGTTGTGAAGCAGCTTGCTTAGACACGAGCGGATAAGTTTTCCAGTCTGACAGAAAAGTCTGCTAAGGTGTAAAGACTTTCCTAGCCAGACTGGCTTATCCGCCGAAGTGTCTAGCTGTTAAACACTGATTATCTAAGGATGTGAAGGAGCTTGCTTAGACACGAGCGGATAAGTTTTCCAGTCTGACAGAAAAGTCTGCTAAGGTATAAAGACTTTTCTAGCCAGACTGGCTTATCCGCCGAAGTGTCTAGCTGCTAAACACTGATTAATAAAAAATGTGAAGTGACTTGAACAGTTACGAGAAAATTTGAGTATTACTCGCCGTTTGAAAAATAAATGGGTTTAAATTTTTTCAAACGACGAGGCAAATTTTCCGAGTAACTAGCTATTGAACATCTATTTTTATTGTTATTTTGAAAAAAGCTTTTGAGTAAATCGCTTTACTTTTAAATTGTCTAGACAAAAACATTGTCAATTACTAAATGATTAGGTATAATGTTTTTTGTAATTATTATTTTATTCATGAGGGAGTAACTGGCAGCGAAATGCTGTGGCAACATCACCAACAAGAAAGCAATTTCTGGTGTTGCCTTAATTAGTGAGACTTGTGTATGTGAGGCACATACAGAGTCTATTTTTTTTATTTTTTTTTAGAAAAAAGGTAAAATAGACTTGTGCAAAAATTAAAGGAGGAAGATCATGTCAGAGGAAAAGAAAGACCAATTACATGAAAAGTTCTATGCGCAAAGTGTAGAGCAAGTTGTCAAGGAGCTAAATACTAGTGAAAATGGCTTATCAAGTGCAGAAGCCAAGCAACGTTTAGCTGTTTATGGTCCAAATGAGTTGGAGGAAGGCAAGAAAAAGAGCATGCTACAAAAATTCATCGAGCAATTTAAGGACTTGATGATTGCTGTATTATTAGTAGCTGCAATTATTTCAGCCGTCGTTTCGCATGAAGTAGTTGACTCATTGATTATCTTAGCAGTAGTGATTATCAATGCCATTATGGGTGTGGTGCAAGAGGCTAAAGCAGAACAAGCAATCGAGGCTTTGAAACAAATGTCTACCCCAAATGCGAATATTATTCGTGATGGCCATCCAATGACAGTTAAAAGTGACGAATTAGTTCCAGGGGATTTAGTATTATTAGAAGCTGGGGATATCGTTCCTGCTGATTTACGTTTAACTGAAGTAAGTTCTTTAAAAATTGAAGAAGCAGCCTTAACCGGTGAGTCAGTACCTGTTGATAAAGAATTGGTAGTGCTAGAAGATGGTGAAGTCGGTATTGGTGACCGTGTGAATATGGCTTACTCAAATAGTAATGTTACTTATGGTCGTGGTAAAGGGATTGTTGTTAACACAGGTATGAATACTGAAGTAGGTAAGATTGCCGGTATGTTAGCCAATGCGGACGAAACTGAAACACCATTGAAACGTAACTTAAATGAATTAGGTAAGTTCTTAACAGCAGCAATTGTGGTGATTGCGGTAATTATGTTCTTTGTAGGTATCTTCTTTAATGATACGTCTTGGGCAGATATGTTATTAACTTCTATTTCATTAGCCGTTGCGGCAATTCCAGAAGGGTTACCAGCGATTGTTACGATTATTTTAGCACTTGGTACACAGGTGATGGCAAAACGTAATGCGATGATTCGTAAATTACCAGCTGTAGAAACTTTGGGAGCAACAGATATTATTGCTTCTGATAAGACTGGTACCTTAACTTTAAACCAAATGACCGTTGAAAAATTATATGTTGATAACAAACAATATAGTGTCCATGATGATTTTGCCAATGACCATATGGCGATTAAGGTAATGAATTTTGCGAACGATACAAAATTCTCTCAAGAAGGTAACCTAATTGGGGACCCAACGGAAACAGCTTTAATCCAATTCGGGTTAGATCAAGGTTTTGATTTAAAAGCAGCTTTAGTAGCAGCGCCTCGGGTGGCTGATTTACCATTTGATTCTGACCGTAAATTGATGTCAACGGTTCATCAATTAGCTGATGGTAAATTTTTAGTCGCTGTTAAAGGGGCACCTGATGTTTTATTAACACGTGCGAATCAAATTTTAATGGCTGGCGAAGTTCGACCATTACAACAAGCGGACAAAGACAATATTTTAGCAAACAATAAAGATATGGCGCAACAAGCATTACGTGTCTTGGCGATGGCTTATAAGATTGTCGATAGCATGCCTGAATTAGTTAGTAAAACCCTTGAAAATGAATTAGTGTTTGCTGGTTTGGTAGGGATGATTGATCCAGAACGTGCTGAAGCAGCGCAAGCAGTTAAGGTTGCTAAAGAAGCGGGTATTCGTCCAATTATGATTACAGGTGACCACCGTGACACAGCTGAAGCGATTGCTGCACGTCTTGGCATTATCAAAGAAAAAGACGATGCTGCTGTGTTAACTGGTGCAGAATTAAATCAAATGTCTGATGAAGAGTTTGCGCAAAAGGTTACCCAATATTCCGTTTATGCTCGTGTTTCACCAGAGCATAAGGTACGTATTGTTAAAGCTTGGCAAAAAGCAGGTAAGGTTGTTGCGATGACTGGTGATGGCGTTAACGATGCTCCTGCATTGAAACAAGCTGATATTGGTGTAGGTATGGGGATTACCGGTACTGAAGTTTCTAAAGGCGCTTCTGATATGGTTCTTGCTGATGATAACTTTGCAACGATTGTGGTGGCTGTTGAAGAAGGCCGTAAAGTCTTCTCCAATATCCAAAAAGCAATTCAATATCTATTGGCGGCTAACTTGGGTGAAGTATTAACCTTATTCTTGGCTACACTTTGGGGCTGGGATACCTTATTACCAATCCATCTATTATGGATTAACCTAGTGACGGATACTTTCCCAGCGATTGCTTTGGGAATGGAACCGGCTGAATTAGGCTTGATGAAGAATAAACCTCGTGGTAAAAATTCTAACTTCTTCTCTGGTGGAGTATTAAGTAGTATTATCTATCAAGGTATTTTAGAAGCGGCCTCTGTCTTGTTTGTCTATTGGGCAGCGATTAAGTGGCCAGATCACACAGCAGCAAATATGCCAAATCTATCCGCTGAAGCTCTGACACAATTACAACATGCGGATGCGTTAACGATGGCTTTTGCAACATTAGGATTAATGCAGCTATTCCATGCATTTAACGTGAAATCAGTGCATCAATCATTATTCAAAATTGGAGCCTTTAAAAACCGTGTCTTTAACTGGGCGATTTTATTATCATTTGCTTTAATGATGGTTATTATCATTGTTCCTGGTTTAAATGATATCTTTAGAGTGTCACATCTTGATTTATATCAATGGGCAATTGTAATTGGTACATCCTTTGCAATTATTCCTATTGTGGAAATCGTGAAGTTCTTCCAACGTTTAGCTGGTAAAAAATAGATTTAAAAAAGATGGTTACTAGTCATTTGACTAGAACCATCTTTTTTCGTTTTAATGCCTTAATTGATTATTGAAAATGCGCAAACTGAGCTGACGTTCAGTTTGCGCATTTTTATTCCATCATCGCTAAATTATTTGGCGTTACTTTTATCGACTTTAGCTAGTGGTACCCAAATAGCAGTCTCTTGTTTATTGCTATATTTAATTTCTTTTAAGGATTTCTTATTGGCTAATTGAGCTGCTGCCATGGTCATGTATTTGCCTTGCTCACTACCAGATTGTAAAACTGAAAATTGCATTTCGCCGGCTTTAATAGCATTTTGCGCTTCAGTTGTTGCGTCAATACCGACAATCATTGGTAAACTTACGCCAGCTTCTTTAAAGCCTTGTACTGCGCCTAATGCCATGCCGTCATTATTCGCAGCTAATACATCATAAGGTTGTCCTGTTCGCAAAAAGATTTTGACTAATTTTTTGGCTTGTTCACCATCCCAGTTAGCGGTGTCGTTAAAGACGAAATTTACTTTTTTATCTGAAGCTTCTAAGGTATCAACTAAAGCTGAGGTTCGTTGGGAAGCTGCTGAGTTGGCATCTTCTCCACGTAGTACCATCACATTAATTTCATTTTTATTGGCAAATTGCTCTAAAATATATTCTGCTTGATACTTACCGGCAGTTAATTCACTAGAGCCTACATAGATAAATTGATTTGAACGCAATAAGTCGGTTGAAGGACTACTGTTGAAAAAGACAATCGGTGTTTCGTTAGCGATTGCTTCCATTTCTTGAGCAGTATCAGGGTCAACCGGTCGGCATAAAATCGCATCATATTTTGCTTTGATGCCTGCTTTTAATTGGGCCAATTGCGTTTCACTGGAACCATCTGCACTTTTAATGGTTAATTCTGCTCCTTGATTAGTCGCTTGCTGTTTCGCTGCTTGCATGATTTGCTTGATAAAGCCATCTTCGTCGTTTTGAACTAACATTAAATATTTTTGTCCGTCAGCATTGAGGGATTGTTGGCTTTCTTTTTTACAACCACCTAAAGCAAACAAACTAATACTTAAAACAAAGCTAAGTTGTAATAATTTTTTAATCATATATTTGCTCCTTTGCTTAAATCCGGAAACGTTTCACTTGGCTAGCTAGTTGTTGTGAGCTATCAGATAGCTTGCGTGCTTCGGTAGCTACATTTTTACTGTGGCCAGAAATATGTTTCGCTTGTGTTAGCGTAGTTTCTGAAGTTGCGTGAATTTCATCTGAACTTGCTGCTTGTTCCTCAGAAATAGCGGCTGCATTGGTTGCTACTTGGTCAACTAAGTCAATTTTATCCACTACATCTTGAATTAAGCTGCTTGTTTGTTGAATGTTTTGGAAAATAGAATCAAAACTATCCACCGCTGTTTGAATTAATTGTGAGCTATCTAAAATATTATCAGAGCTATGTCCTGCTTGTTGAACAGCAGCCTCAACCAATTCATTCACTTCAGAAATTAAGTTGGTAATTTGTGAAACCGATTCGGCACTGTTTTTAGCTAACTTATTGATTTCAGTAGCAACTACAGCAAAACCTTTCCCAGCTTCACCTGCACGTGCAGCCTCTAAAGAAGCGTTGATTGACAATAAGTTTGTTTGATGAGCAATCTCACCAATGATTTGGATGATTTGAACGATTTGGCTAGATGCTGTACCTACACGACCAATGGAAGCTTCTAGCTCGTTGATTGAACGTTGAATATTTTGCATTGCGTGAACGACTTGTTGCATTTCTGAGCGTCCTTTTTCAGAAATTTCAACGGTTTGATTCATTTTTTCTTCAACAAGTGTACTATTTTGTTTGGTATCATTGGCAATTTGCGCTAACTGCATCGCATTTTCAGCAATATCATTGACAGATAAGGATAGTTGGTCAACAGTATTATTTAATTCATCCATAGAAAGTGATTGACTTTCAGAAGCGTCATACATATCTTTAGAAATTTTTTCACTAGTTTTTGCCTGATCTTGTAGGCCACTTGAGATATGGGTAATAGATTGAATCATGTTTCGCATGTAATCAATGAAGCCTTCAATACTGCGCCCCATTTCTGCAATTTCATCATTGCCTTTACCATTGACTGAAACAGTAAAATCACCATCAGCCATTGTCTTAATTACTGAAGTCATCTTCTTCACTGGTTTCACTACTCGGTTGGTCATTCGTTCAATGATAAAGCCTAAAATTAAGATTGAAAGAATACTAATCACAATCATAATTGTTCTTAAATGAGCTAGATCGGCCAAAATAATTTTTTCAGGAATATAGCTCACTAAAATCCAATCGGTCCCTTTGACTTCTTTAGCGACGGTTAGATTTTTCGCAAGTCTTAGATTAATTTCATTTGTCTTCTTTAATTCTTTAGCAACAGCTTGGTAAATCGCTGGTTGACTGCCTTCACCTAAGTCTTGTGATACAAAAGATTTTTCACGATCGGCAATAATTTTATGTGTATTTTTATCTACTAAAAAGGCATTGGCGCCTTCCATACTAATGAATGAATTAACAATGGTTGCAACGCGATCTAAAGTTAAATTAGCCGCGATAACACGAACCGTTCCATCGGTATTGATGATTCCTGAAGCACTAATTACTTCTTCATTTCCTTGCGTATGTGGGGTACCAAAAGCCATATTTACACGGCTTAAACCTTCTTTAAACCAAATTTCTTCTTTTGGATTAGTTACGCTTAGCTCTGATTGACTGGCTTTATAAAAGTTACCATCAGTATCTGCAATAAATAAGCCATCAGGAAAGTCAGAATCGAATTTATAATAGCCTTCTAGTACTTGTTGTAGCTGGTCTGCTGCAGGGTTTGTCGTTTCGATTGAACGCTTTGCACTTTGAAAGGCCGATAGATTTTCATTTAGCCAAGATTCAATTCGGGTAGCTTGACTTTTAACCGATGATTCTAATAAATCGGTTGCGTTTCTTTGCATAATCTTTGCAGATAAAGTATAAGAAACGATTACTAAAATTAATAGTAAAATGGTTACAATTGGGATAATGGTTAATGTTAATTTCGTTTTAATTGAACGCATTTTTCCCATAGGTTGCTTCGTTTTATCCATAGTCACTTTTTCCTCCATATAAACATCTCAAATTACCACTTTTTCATTGCCGATAGATAAAGATGATAAAATTACCTAAAATGGACATTATTATAATCGACTGATTAAAAAATTTTTTAAAGGGTTTTCTAGGTTGTTTTGTGAAAAAAAGTTTTTAGTATTAAGTAGGTTAAAGTAGGAATTGAAGCAAATACAGCTAGGCTAAAAATAATTGCAAAAGATGAAAAAAATAAGATTATATGTTAGAATAAAAGCAATTTACAAAGTAGGAGGGATCTTATTGGTACCAGATTTAGGCTTTTATGTTCAAAAAATTAATCAATTGGTGCAAGATACCGAGGCTGTCGGTGAAAAAATGCATCCTAAATATATGATTGTACGAGAAGCGATTGATGGAAATAAGGTGAGCGACTTGTCAGCCGAGGTGCTTGCTGATATTATTCAGACCTTTGAGTCAGGGACAAAAGAATATGAGCAAATGTTAAATAAGCTAAATGGCTTACGACCACCAGCACGTATTTTAGGGTTGCATAAACGGTTGCATGCAGCTTATCGAAATTATGTGACGGGTTGTCAAGCGATGATTGCAAGCCTGCAAGCTGAAACAATTGATGTTGCGGCTTTTAATGCTGCCGAAAAACAGCAGGATGAAGCAACGGATACGATTGGTTCAGCGATTCAACGAATGACGATGCTCTTATTAAAAAGATAAATGATAAAAATCAGTTAAAAAAGGAGAATAATCTAATCTAAATATTAGCTTATTTTTATGATAAAATGGTTTACTTGATATATACTTAGTTCATAACCAACAATAACCTTTTTATTTTTCATTTTACTCCTTAGTTGAGTAATTACTCCTTTTTCCGCTAGGCCTAACCAACCTAGTGGTTTTTTTATTTAAAAGCCCAAGTAGATAAAGTCTTTTCTTTATCACTTGGGCTTTTGCTTTTAATATTAGTCTTTCAAACGTTCTTTAAGATTTACTTCTTGACCAGCTTTGCGTAAGGCTGCAAATTCAGCGCTGGCTGTAAAGAGTATGTCACTAGAAGAATTAATTGCTGTTTCAACCGCATCTTGAATAACCCCGATAATAAAGCCTACACCGACAACTTGAATGGCGATATCATTACTGATACCAAATAAGCTACAAGCTAAAGGAATCAATAATAGTGATCCACCTGCAATTCCAGAAGCACCACAGGCAGATAAAGCTGATAATACACATAATATTAAAGTTAAAACAGGTGATACCTGAATGCCTAACGTATGAACAGCTGCTAGTGTCATTGTAGAAATTGTTACTGCTGCGCCACCCATGTTAATGGTAGCACCTAATGGTAAGGAGATTGAATAAGAAGATTCATTCAATTGCATATTTTTAGCTAACAACATATTAATTGGAATATTAGCGGCTGAACTGCGTGTAAAGAAGGCAGGAATCGCACTACCTTTTAAGCAGTAAAAGACCAACGGATAAGGATTTTGACGAATTAATAGATAGACCATTAATGGATAGATGATTAATGCTACCACAAGCATTGAACCAACTAATAGTATAAGTAATTGTCCGTATTGGAGTAGACCCTTTAAGCCAGTTGTTGCCACTGATTGAAAGACTAGACCAAAAATACCGATTGGTGCAAAGGCGATGATAATTTGCACAACATGCGTAATTGCTTGGGCAATCTCATGAGTTGCTTGCTTAATTGAGTTACTGGCATGACGTAAGGCAAAACCAATCAATGCAGACCAGAATAAAACAGATAAATAATTGCCATCAATCATTGCTTGAAGTGGATTTTGAACAATATTATTTAAAATAGTTGTCAACACTTCAACCACTGATTGCGGTGCCTGTTGTTGTGATTTAATCGCATGCAGGGTAATCTCAACCGGAAAAATAAAGCTAGCGACAACTGCTACAACTGAAGCTAATAGGGTAGCTATAAGATATAAGGTTAAGATAGGTTTAATATAGGTTTTATTATTTACATCATGCTGAGCAACTGAAGCTAGAATCAAAACAAAAACTAAAATAGGGGCAATGGCTTTCAATGCACCAACAAATAACGTACCGAAGATGGTCAAGAAGGTCCACTTTGGTAAGAATATTCCGAAAATTATACCAATAACAATTCCTAGCGCAATTCGCTTAATCAATGATAAATCCTTTAAAAACTCTAACACACTTAAACGCTCCTTTTGTATATTTACTGAAATATATCACGAAAAATGAAAAATAAGAACGGAAAACCAATAATTCTCATTTAATTTTAATGTTTCGTTAGCTGAAAATGGTTTCTAATCATGATGAAACATAGGTTGGATGAACATATAAATTAAATAACCGGAGATATTGATGGTTGAAAAATGAGAAGAAAAAAATAAGACTAACTAGAAAAAAACTGATCGTGTCATCTTCCCATCAGAGTTGCTAGCAACGGCTGAATGGCTAGCTTTAATTGATTGAAATAACGATAGCGATGATTTTTCTAGTTAGTCATTGCATTAATTTTCAAAATGATCGACGTAATCACGATAATAAGCGATTAGGTCTTCCTTTAATTGTAGATACTCTTCTTCAGTATAGTCTTTTTCTTTGATTGGCAATTTTAATTGAGGCATAGCCAATTCTTCTCTTAGACGCTCAAGTACTTGTTCGACAGTCATTTTTTTCTCCTCATTAAAATAATTGATAGTGATTATATAATGCCTCAAAGCAATCATTCATTCGTTTTAGATGCTCGTTGAGTAAGGCATAATCATCTTGATCATGGAAAAGAATTTCTTTTAATTGAAAATAAAAGTCATCAAACGCATTGATAAAATCAATAATTTGGACAGTTTGTAATTCTTTAAAGGTATCACAACGTAGGTATAATTTTTCAGCAATCGCATAGACCTCAGCGGTAGTTAGTAAAACGAGTGATTCATCATAACGACGATTAGTGACTAATTCACCAATGGCTTGACATTTGTTGTAGATATTTGAAGCATCTTTTACCAATAATTCGACAGGTGTTTTTGAAAACATGTTCTTTTCCTTTGCAAAAGCTCTATTTCAGGCTACGAACTTTTACAATTTTCCTTTCGTTAAAATCTAGAGGTAGCCGTGAATGAAAAATCTAGATAAATTTTACACAGACACATTCTGGTGCATAAATATCTTTTTTCAGTAAGGATAAAATACCCGTTTGTTTATCGCGATAAAATAAGGTTAGATTATCCGAATTTTGATGGGCACAAACTAGGTATTCTTCACTAGGATCAATGGCAAAATCTCTTGGAAAATCACCTTCAGATTGGATGCGTTGATTGAAGGTTAGCTGTTGTCCATCTTGTGAGATTTCAAAGCAAACAATGGAATTATGTCCACGATTGGAGCCGTATAAAAAGCGACCATCGCTCGTGATATGGACAGCAGAGCCGCTATTAAAGCCTACGAAATCATTGGGTAGGGTAGAATAGCTTGCCCCGATGGAGAATTCTCCGGTCTTTCGATGATAAGTTAAGATAGTAATCGTACTATTTAATTCACCAAATAAGTAAGCAATATCTAATTGTGGATGGAAGGCAAGGTGTCTAGGTCCCGTGCCAGCAGGTAATTTTAGGCTAGCAACCTTGGTTAATTTGCCTTGTGCAGAGACATCATAAGTATAGACATAATCCGTTCCTAAATCACAGGCCACTAAACGATTATCTGGTGTTAAATCTGCATAATGAGCATGTGGTTTGTCTTGATTTTCATGCGGACCGACTGGATCATGATGGAATACTTCATCAACTAAGGCGATTTGCCCATCTGCTAAAATTTGATAAACGGCAACCTGACCTTTATGATAATTTGCACTATAAACTAATTGACGATTTTCATCGATGGCAACATAGCAAGGAGAAGCGCCTTCTTGGGTTACGGTATTGACTAAGTGATAGTTGGCATCATAGCTAGCAATGCCCCCTTTGCCCTCAACGGAAGTAACATTGAATAATTGCCCCGCTTTGGATTGTGCCAAATAGGTTGGACCAACTTCTTTGGCAATCAACGTTAAATCACGCAAATCTTCCTGTTGCGTATCCAAAGTAATGGAATAAATTCCTTGGCTTTTATTTTTTGTATAAGTTCCCAATAGAATTTTTGTTAACATAGTACACCTCCAACAATAAACTATGCCTATAGTTTACCATAAAATAGTCAAAAAAAGCACGCCTATATGAAAAGGCTTTAAGTTTTTCTCTAGATCACTTGCTATTCAATAAATTTGATGTTGTTATGTTTTGCTGTAGGTTGGGGCTATGCTATAATGTAGCTAACATTATGAAATGAAAAGGAAGAGATCAATGGCAACGTCAAAAATTTTATCAATTGGCCAAGAAGTAAATCATTCTAAGGAAAATTTGTTAATTCTTTTTGGAACTAAAATTACTGAGGGATTGAGTCGGTATGCGGTAGTACAAGAATTTTTACAAGACAAAGCAAAAATCCGACCAGGGATGGAGTTAATCTTTGGCAATCAAGTGTATCATGTAGAAAAAGTTGGTCGAGCAGTTCAGCATAATATGCAAGAGTTAGACCATGTAAATATTAGCTTTAATCCATATGACGATGAAAATATCATTGAAAGTATGATTTATGTAACACCTTATCAATTTCCGACATTAACTGAAGGAATGCTTATTTCATATAATGATTAGGGAGTGGTGACGATGGAAGAGCCGAAAAAATCCGCGCGTTTTTCTTGGTTCTGGCGCTGGGTACTAAATAATCAGATGACGGCTATTTTAGCCAATCTACTTTTATTTTTATTGGTCGTTTTCACTTTTACGAAGGTTTCCTATCTATTTGAGCCGCTTTGGCAATTTTTGGCTGTCGTGGGCTTACCAATTATTATGGCAGGGATTCTTTTTTATTTAATGAATCCGATTGTTGATAGACTAGAAAAAAAAGGTGTTAAACGACTTTATAGTATTATTGGTCTGTTTATTCTAGTGATTGCCTTAATCGTATGGGGGATGGTCGTGATTATCCCGAGTATTCAAAGCCAAACCATGAGTTTTATTAACCATTTACCGGGTTATGTATCAGTTATTCAGGAAGAGGGCAAACGATTCTTTACCGATCCTACCTTGAATAAATTGTTTACTGAATTTCAAACTAATGGTCAAAAAATGATTGATTCATTGACTGACGTGGCCAAAAACCTATCCACAATGACGATTAAGAATATCGGTAGCTTTTTCGGTACGGTGGCAACCATTGTTATTTCGTTAATTACGATGCCGTTTATTCTTTTTTATCTATTGAGAGATGGAAAAAATCTTGGCCCTTATTTTGTAAAATTTTTACCGACTAAAATGCGACAACCAACACTAAATGTGCTAAAAGAAGCCAATGATCAAATTGCATCATATATTCGTGGTCAGTTAACCGTGGCCTTTGCCGTAGCGGTGATGTTTATTGTCGGTTTTTCTATTATTGGTTTAGATTATGCCATTACTATAGGTGTGGTGGCTGGATTTTTAAATTTGATTCCTTATCTAGGCTCATTCTTAGCGATGATTCCGGCAATTATTTTAGGGATTGTTGGGGGGCCTATTCTACTGATTAAAGTCTTAATTGTGTTTGTTATCGAGCAAACCATCGAAGGACGCTTTATTTCCCCACTTGTTTTAGGGAGTCAATTAGCTATTCATCCGATTACTATTTTATTTGTTTTGCTAACCTCTGGAAAAGTTTTTGGATTAGTAGGCGTGGTTTTAGGGATTCCTACCTATGCTGTAATTAAAGTGATCATTAGTCATATTTTTGCTTGGTACCGTGTAAAATCAGGCTTATACGAAGAAGAAAAAATTGAGACAAGTGTAAATGAAAAAAACTTGGGATAACCCCAAGTTTTTTTCATTAGCTAAATATTTTTAAATTTAAGCTTAGGCAGCTAACTGTCTAAAAGCTTTCATCCCACCGATAATATGGTAGGCGTTAAATCCTTCATTGTTTAAAAACTGTGCAATAATATCAGAACGACGACCAGAGTGACTTAATACATAATACGTTGTTTCTTTATCTAGTTCATGTAAACGATTTGGTAGGCTAGTTGTAGGCATAGAAATTGCATTTGGCAAATGAAATTCTTCAAAAGCGCCTTTATCGCGAATATCTAGAATCACTACCTCTTTTTGACCAACAATCGCTTGAAAATCTTGTACATTCATTGAACGCATAAAGTTTCCCCCTCCTTAAATTTTCCCGATGCCTTATTCTAGTAGCATTCACTAAAATTTGCAAGTTGTTTTCAGAAAATGAAACATTTTTTCAATATTTTTAAACAAACTTAAACAATTTTGTCTGTTTTTGATAGACAAATAGGCTTAGTCCGAAGCAATTTGGCTGATTTTGACCGCTTTTTATCATTAGCTGTCAATAGATCAACTGAAGCAAGTGTGATTCTGATTGGCTTTTAGCAAATAATGCTTGCTTTTTTGCTTTAAATCAAGTAAAGTAAATTTGTGTGCTTTAGCACGCTACCAAAACTTGGTTTAGCGAATCACCAACGTTTTACTCAGTTTTCGGTAAGAAAGATTAAAAGAAAGATAGGTGTATTGAAATGGCAATTTCAAAAGAATTAAAAAATGAAATCATGAACAAATTTGCACGTCATGAAGGTGACACTGGTTCTCCAGAAGTACAAATCGCTGTATTAACTGAAGAAATCAACCAATTAAACGAACACGCTCGTGTACACAAAAAAGACCACCATTCATATCGTGGACTAATGAAAAAAGTTGGTCACCGTCGTAACTTATTAGCATACTTACGTAAAAAAGATGTGCAACGTTACCGCGAATTAATCCAAGCTTTAGGATTACGTCGCTAATCGATTGGTTAGAAGAAAAAGTGAGGTTCACACTGAATCTCACTTTTTTTGTAAAAGGTTGTAAATCAATTTGATCAGCTACGAAAAAATTCGGGTAACCCACCGATGAGAAAATCAACAAAAGGAAAAGATTTTCGCAAGTGTGGGGCGAATTTTTTAAGTAGCTAGTTGATATTACACCGTCAAAAAGGTTGTAAATCAATTTGATCAGCTACGAAAAAATTCGAGTGTACCACCGATAAGAAAATCAATAAGTGGTAAAGATTTTCGAAATCGGGGGGCGAATTTTTAAAGTAGCTAATTGATTTCCACCGTCAAAAAGGTTGCAAGACCAAAAAATATCATCACTGTGGATACATTCGCTTACTACTAACCAAAGGAAAGGCTAGGAAGTATGCTAATTTTTCCTTTGTTTAGTAGCAAGTAATCCCCAGTGAGAAAGGAAATGGAAAATGACAAAACAAGTATTTTCAACCACTTGGGGTGGCCGCCCATTATCTATCGAAGTTGGCCAATTAGCCAAACAAGCCAATGGAGCTGTTTTGGTACGCTATGGCGATACCGTTGTTTTAAGTGCAGCTGTTGCCTCCAAAGAAGCGAAGGATACTGATTTCTTCCCATTAACAATTAATTATGAAGAAAAAATGTATGCTGTAGGTAAAATGCCTGGCGGTTTTATTAAACGCGAAGGCCGCCCTTCAACTGAAGCAACTTTGATTGCTCGTTTGATTGACCGTCCAATCCGTCCAATGTTTGCAGAAGGCTTCCGTAATGAAGTTCAAGTAACTAATATTGTAATGAGTGTGGAACAAGATTGCTCACCAGCGATGGCTGCAATGCTTGGCTCATCATTGGCCTTATCAATTTCAGATATTCCATTTGATGGTCCGATTGCAGGTGTTGAAGTTGGTCGTGTCAATGGCGAATATATTTTAAATCCAACGATTGAACAACAAGCGCAATCAGATATTGATTTATCAGTAGCTGGAACGAAAAAAGCGATTAACATGGTAGAATCAGGAGCTAAAGAAGTTTCTGAAGAGGATATGTTAGGGGCTTTATTATTTGGTTTTGAAGCAATTAAAGAATTAGTTGCTTTCCAAGAAGAAATCGTTGCTGCTGTTGGTAAAGAAAAAATGGAAGTTGTGCTTTTACAGCTAGATCCTGAATTGAAAAAAGCGATTTATGACGTAAATTACCAAACAATGAAACAAGCGGTTTTAACCGAAGAAAAATTAGCTCGTGAAGAAGAAATTGACAATGTTAAGGCGATGATTATTGCTGAATACGAAGCAATTGCAGCTGATTTAGAAGATGCAGATGAAGCTGCTCAACTATTAAAAGAAGTCAAACAAATTGCTGAAGACTTAGAAAAAGATGTGGTACGCGAATTAATCACTATTGATAAAATTCGTCCAGATGGTCGTAAATTAGATGAAATTCGTCCATTAGCCTCAGAGGTTGCTTTATTACCTCGTGTGCATGGTTCAGGTTTGTTTACTCGTGGCCAAACACAGGCTTTATCAGCTTGTACATTAGCTCCACTTGGTGAACACCAAGTAATTGATGGCTTAGGCGTACAAGAATCTAAACGTTTTATCCATCATTATAATTTCCCACAATTTTCAGTAGGGTCAGTTGGTCGTGCAGGTTCTCCTGGACGTCGTGAAATTGGTCATGGAGCCCTAGGTGAACGCGCCTTAGCACAGGTGATTCCAAGCGAAACAGAATTTCCTTACACCATTCGTTTAGTTGCTGAAGTTTTAGAATCAAATGGTTCTTCTTCTCAAGCAAGTATTTGTGCAGGTACCTTAGCCTTGATGGATGCTGGTGTACCAATTAAAGCACCAGTTGCTGGTATTGCGATGGGCTTGGTATCTGATGGTGAAAACTACACTATTTTAACTGATATTCAAGGTTTAGAAGACCATCTGGGTGATATGGACTTTAAAGTTGCCGGTACAAAAGATGGTATCACTGCTTTACAAATGGATATTAAAATTCAAGGAATCACTGAACAAATCTTGACTGAAGCTTTAGCTCAAGCCAAAAAAGCCCGTATGGAAATCTTGGCTGAATTAACTTCAACCATTAGTGAACCACGTAAAGAGTTAAGCCCATATGCACCGAAGATTGAAATGATTCAAATTGATCCAGCGAAAATCAAAGATGTCATCGGTAAAGGTGGCGAAACCATCAACGGCATCATTGATGAAACTGGGGTAAAAATTGATATCGATCAAGATGGTAAAGTATCTATCGCTTCTGCTGATGCTGAAATGATTAAAAAAGCAATCAAAATTATTGAAGATTTAACCAAAGAAGTAGAAGTGGGTCAAGTTTACTTAGGTAAGGTTGTCCGCATTGAAAAATTTGGTGCCTTTGTTAACTTAATCAAAGGAAAAGATGGCTTAGTTCACATCTCACAATTAGCTAACGAACGCGTCAATAATGTAGAAGACGTGGTTAAACTTGGCGATGAAATCTTAGTGAAGGTCACTGAAATCGATAAACAAGGTCGTGTAAATTTATCACGCAAAGCGCTTTTAAATAGCGAAGAATAATGAAAACAAAAAAGTCTCGTGGAAATAATCTACGAGACTTTTTTTACGGATGGCTAACGACTTGCTTAGCTACGAGCAAATAAGCAAAGTCTAGCAGGAAAATCCGTTAGAAAATAGGCGAGGATCTGATGTGGATTGAAAAAAGCTGGAATCATTTCTAAAAGATAACAAAGAAATACATAAAATAAGTAAAAATACTTGGCAAAAGCCTTAATGTAAATTATAATCATTCTAAATTGTTGAAAATTTTTTGATTCTTTTTGATGAAATCTAGGCAATTGATTTGAATATCATTCTCAATTATTTTAAAATAATAAAGAATATAAATACCTTGAGGAGGCAAAGCAATGTCAGTTTTAGAGATTAAAAATTTACATGTGTCGATTGAAGATAAAGAAATTTTAAAGGGAGTGAATCTGACCTTAAAAACAGGTGAAATTCACGCGATTATGGGACCTAACGGAACAGGGAAATCAACTCTTTCAGCTGCGATTATGGGCAATCCTAATTATGAAGTAACTGAAGGTGAAATTTTATTTGATGGTAAAAATATTTTGGAATTAGAAGTTGATGAGCGTGCACGTTTAGGCTTATTCCTAGCAATGCAATATCCTAGTGAAATTCCAGGAATTACCAATGCAGAGTTCATGCGTGCGGCGATTAACGCTCGTCGTGAGGAAGATAACAAAATTTCTGTTCGTGAATTTATCAAAAAATTAGACGAAAAAATGGCTGTATTAAATATGCCAGAAGAAATGGCTGAGCGTTATCTAAATGAAGGCTTTTCTGGTGGGGAAAAGAAACGTAACGAAATCTTACAATTAATGATGCTAGAGCCAAGCTTTGCTATTTTAGACGAAATTGACTCTGGACTAGATATTGATGCCTTAAAAGTTGTAGCAAAAGGTGTCAATGAAATGCGCGGTGAGAACTTTGGTGCTTTAATCATTACACACTATCAACGTCTATTAAACTATATTACGCCAGATGTTGTGCATATCATGATGGACGGTCGCGTTGTGTTAACAGGAGATGCTGAATTAGCCAAACGTCTTGAAGCAGAAGGTTATGCTGGCATCAGTAAAGAATTAGGTATTGAATACCGTGAAGAAGAAGCTTAAGGAGGAAATTCGATGAAAACAAATCCAGTCGAATATCTTGAAGCGGTCAAAATGTTCTCTGCCTTAAAAGCAGAACCCGCTTTTATGACCGCCTTAAGAGAACAAGCACTTGCTAAAATTGCAGTATTAGACTTACCAAAAATTGAACGAGCAAAATTTCACCGTTGGCCACTTTTAGCCATTGATGAAGCAAATTTACAAGGGGAAATGAGTGAATTTGCGAATGTAGCCGCCTTTGATCAAATGGCAGATCATCCAATGTTTGTTCAACAAGATGACCAAACAGTCTTTGAACAACTACCTCAAAATTTGATTGATCAAGGAGTTATTTTTACTGATTTATTTACAGCTTTACAAGAGTATCCTGAATTAGTGGAAGAATACTTTATGACTAAAGCTGTACCGATGGATGAAAATAAATTAACAGCCGCTCATTTAGCCTTTTTAAATAGTGGAATGTTTTTATATGTGCCTAAAAATGTGGTGGTTGAAGAACCATTTGAAGCCATTTTTTATCATAATGCGAATAGTCAAACTCACTTTTACAAGCATATTTTGATTGTAGCGGATACCAATAGTGAATTTAGCTACCTTGAACGTTTTATCTCTCAGGGCAATGAAGCAAAGGAAATCGCCGCAAACATCGTTGTCGAAGTTATCGCTAAAGATGGCGCAAAAATCAAATATTCAGCAATTGATCAATTGGCGGATAATGTGTATGCTTATATGAATCGCCGCGGCTATCTGTTACGTGATGCTTCAATCGATTGGGCGTTAGGTGTAATGAATGATGGGAATATTGTTGCTGATTTTGATTCTGATTTAGTTGGTAATGCTGCTCACGCAGAAGTAAAAATTGTTGCTATCAGTGCCGGCAAACAAGTCCAAGCCATCGATACTCGTGTAACTAATAAGGCTCCTTATTCCGTGGGCCATATTTTACAGCATGGGGTTATTCGTGAACGCGGTACCTTAACCTTTAATGGAATTGGTCATATTCTAAAAGGGGCCAAACAAGCGGATGCCCAGCAAGAAAGTCGTGTTCTAATGCTTTCAGATCAAGCAAGAGGCGATGCTAATCCAATTCTTTTAATTGATGAAAATGAAGTGACTGCTGGTCACGCTGCGAGTGTTGGTCGCGTAGATCCAGAAGAAATGTATTACTTGATGAGTCGTGGTTTACGCAAAGAAGAAGCTGAACGCTTAGTTATTCGTGGTTTCTTAGGAGGTGTCTTAACGGCGATTCCAATTAAAGAGGTTCAACAAGAATTAGTGAACGTTATTGAAGGGAAGTTAGATGCCTAATGACAAATCAAGCGAATGAAGCTATCTTGGATGTCGCTACCCTTCGTAAAGATTTTCCAATTTTAGATCAAGTGGTTAATGACGAAGCCTTAGTCTATTTGGATAATGCAGCGACAACCCAAAAGCCACAAGCGGTGTTAGATGTATTAAATCACTATTATCATCATGACAATGCCAACGTTCATCGCGGCGTGCATACTTTAGCTGAACGCGCTACTCAGGCTTATGAAGCAGCCAGAGAAAAGGTTCGTCGTTTTATCCAGGCCAAAGAAACAGCAGAAGTCATCTTCACTAGAGGAACAACCACTAGCTTGAATTGGATTGCTCAAAGCTATGGAGAGGCCTTTATCAAAGAAGGCGATGAAATAGTGATTTCTTACATGGAGCATCATGCCAATGTAATTCCTTGGCAGCAATTAGCCAAGCGTAAAAAGGCGGTTTTAAAATATATTCCTTTAACCGAAGAAGGCTTTTTAGATATGCAGGCGGCACAAGCGATGATTACCGATAAAACAGCAATTGTGGCTATTGCCCACGTTTCTAATGTCTTAGGGGTAATCAATCCAGTTGCAGAACTAGCCAAGCTGGCTCATGCGCATCAAGCAATCATGGTTGTAGATGGTGCGCAATCAGTTCCACATATGAAAATTGATGTGCAAGCGTTGGACTGTGATTTTTACGCTTTTAGTGGTCATAAGATGTGTGGACCAACTGGTATCGGGGTATTGTATGGTAAAAGAAAATATCTAGAACAAATGGAGCCAGTTGAATTTGGTGGCGAAATGATTGATTTTGTCCATCTATACGATAGCACATGGAAAGAATTACCTTGGAAGTTTGAAGCAGGAACGCCCAATATTGCTGGTGCGATTGCTTTAGGGGCGGCGATTGATTATCTAGAGACCATTGGAATGGAAAAAATTCATCAGTATGAACAATCCTTAGTGGCCTATGTTTTACCACAGCTCCAAGCAATTGAAGGCTTAACCATCTATGGGCCAAAAGATCCTAAAGAGCATACAGGTGTGATTGCCTTTAACTTTGAAGGCATTCACCCTCATGATGTGGCAACAGCCTTAGACATGGAAGGGGTAGCTGTTCGTGCTGGTCACCACTGTGCGCAACCCCTTATTCAGTATTTAGATGTTCAAGCAACTGCAAGAGCAAGTTTTTATTTTTACAATACCAAAGCAGAAGCTGATCGATTTATCGCAGCATTACATGCAACAAAGGAGTTTTTCCAAAATGGCACTATCTAAATTAGACAATCTCTATCGACAAGTCATTCTTGATCATTCAAGCTATCCTCATCATCATGGAAAATTGTCCACTTCGAATCAACAGATTGAATTGAATAATCCAACCTGTGGCGATGTCATTCAGCTACAATTAGCCATTGATGAAGAAGGAATTATTCAAGATATTGCATTTGAAGGTCATGGTTGTTCGATTTCAACTGCTAGTGCTTCTATGATGACTGATGCCGTTATTGGTAAAACTTTAGCACAAGCACAAGAGCTTTCTGAGGCTTTTTCACAATTAGTTCAAGGCAAGACTATTACGCTAGAAGATGAATTAGGCGATGCCAGTATGCTATCTGGTGTAGCTAAATTTCCAGCTAGAATTAAATGTGCAACGCTTGCTTGGAAGGCTTTGGACAAAGCAATTGAAAATCCGAATCAAACCACAATTACCGAAGAAATTAAGCACGAGGAGTGAAAAAAATGGGCGTACCTGAATTAGAAGAATATAAATTTGGTTTCCATGATGACGTAGAACCCATCTATAGTACTGGTAAAGGCTTAACTGAAGACATCGTTCGCGAAATTTCTCGCGTAAAAGGTGAGCCTGAATGGATGTTGGAATTTCGTTTAAAATCATTGGAAACTTTCCACAAAATGAAAATGCAAGACTGGGGTCCAGATTTATCGGATATTGATTTTGATGCGATTAAATACTATCAAAAGCCAAGTGATAAACCAGCCAGATCTTGGGAAGATGTACCGGATAAAATCAAAGAAACCTTTGAAAAAATTGGGATTCCAGAAGCTGAACGAGCTTATTTAGCCGGTGCTTCAGCGCAATATGAATCAGAAGTGGTTTATCACAATATGAAAGAAGAATTTGAAAAGCTAGGGATTATCTTTACGGATACTGATTCAGCTTTAAGAGAATACCCTGAACTTTTCAAACAATACTTTGCTAAATTAGTTCCACCAACGGATAATAAATTAGCAGCCTTAAATTCAGCCGTATGGTCAGGTGGTACTTTTATCTATGTACCAAAGGGCGTGCGCTGTGAAATTCCATTACAAACCTATTTCAGAATTAACGCAGAAAATACCGGACAATTTGAACGGACGTTAATTATTGTCGATGAAGGTGCGAGTGTGCATTATGTTGAAGGCTGTACAGCGCCAACTTATTCAAGCAATAGCTTGCATGCGGCGATTGTAGAAATCTTTACACTAAAAGATGCATACTGCCGTTATACAACTATCCAAAACTGGTCAGATAACGTGTATAACTTGGTAACCAAACGTGCACGTGCTGAAGAAAATGCGACAGTAGAATGGATTGATGGAAACCTTGGAGCTAAAACAACCATGAAATACCCAAGTGTCTTTTTAGAAGGTGAAGGCGCTCGTGGGACAATGTTATCCATTGCCTTTGCTGGAGCCAACCAAATCCAAGATACTGGTGCGAAAATGATTCACAATGCACCGAATACTTCAAGCTCTATCGTTTCAAAATCTATTGCTAAAGATGGTGGTGAAGTAAACTACCGTGGTCAGGTTGCCTTTAGTAAAAAGAGTAAAGGTTCTATTTCGCATATTGAATGTGACACGATTATCATGGATGAATTATCTAAATCTGATACGATTCCATTCAATGAAATTCACAATAGCCAAGTTTCATTAGAACACGAAGCTAAGGTTTCTAAAATCTCAGAAGAACAATTATATTATTTAATGAGCCGAGGTTTATCTGAATCTGAAGCTACTGAAATGATTGTTATGGGCTTTGTGGAACCATTTACGAAAGAACTACCAATGGAATATGCTGTAGAGTTAAACCGTCTAATCAGTTATGAAATGGAAGGTTCTGTCGGATAAGCCCTTATTTAGCCATAAGAATGTTGATTTATCGATGTTCTTATGGCTATTTTTTAGTTCCAACGCTTTCGTTGGCCCCAATGTTGGAACTCCAGCAGAAAATTCGGTCAATTTTCCAATTTTTTGCTTATTCATATTTTCGGAAATATGCGTATAAAAAAGCCACAGCCTTCATAGCCGTGGCTTTTAATTATACATTTAGTTTTAATTCAAGTGCTTCGGTCAGTATTTGAGAAAAGTTTAAATCACTTTCTTCAGCAAGCCCATTTAACCATTCTGGAATTGTAACATTTTTTCTTATTTTTTTAGAATGGTATTTTTTCTTATAAGCGAGCATGTCAATCGCAACTAGTGCTAATGTACTTTCTGGATATTGTTGCTTTAACAAAGAGATATCGCTAGGGTTTGGATATTCGCTATAATCTTCAAGCGCTAATCCTAAAACTTCTTGTGCCATTTCAAAAGCTTCAGTTTGCGTTTCGCCTTGCGTGATAGCTTCTGGCACATCAGGAAAGGTGACTGTAATATAATGTTCCCGTGATTGATGTAGAGAGTGCCGTAGAAAAGTTAAAGCAGGCTAGAGATGAATTGAATTCCTTCAGGGAAAGAAGTACTCGAGTTTTACAGTTAAAAGACGATAAAACTCCCCTAATGCTTGATATTACAGCGTTTAGGGGAGTTTGTTTATGTTATTTCATTTTCGTACTTTTTTCTGATTGAACGACTCGAGAAAATTTTTTCAAATATTTTTGAGTAATTATTTTTCTCGCTACAGCAAGTCTAAAAGTATCCATCCAGTCATCAATTAAACTTGTTCGCTTAAAAGTTGGCGTATCATTCGTTCTACCAAGATAAACAAGATTCATTTTTCGTAAAGTTTCAATGATTTCACCAGTAGTATATTTCTCTGATCAATCATGTTTTTCAAGAATTCTAAACGAAAGCAGTGCGATAAAACAAGTCAATAAATGACCGTTTATCGTTTCTTCTTTTCTAACATACATAGGTCGCGTTCTTCATTCACTTTTCATGATTCTGAAGCTTTCTTCAATTTCTCCTCTTTGGCGATTTGCTTGAATAATCCCAGCAATATTACGATCTTCTAAATCAGTAGTAACCACATAAAATCCAGCTAATGTAAAACTTTACTAGAGTTAGCTATCAATCAATTGTTAGCCAATATGCGCCGAAATCGTTTATGTGATTCGTTGAGATGAAGTATAATGATGTTGAGGGATATAAGATATTAAAAGAGAGATCTGTTTGGATTTAGTCAAGTTTTCTTAGTGAAAAATCTTTCTGTGGGCACTGTAAATCCCATAGAAAAGAACTTGGTAATATAACAAAGGGAAATATCAAAAATTAGCTAGTGAATTATTATTTGAACCTATATATGAAAATATTTTAGTATGTGCCTCTGAATTCATACGTGTTCGCTATGATCGTGAAAACACTATAATTACTATTGGGAAAATCGGAAAAAATAAAAGTGTAAAAATTACAACTGTGTTTAAATCAGACGAAAAAGAGGAGTGTTATTATGACGACTACGAATGAGAACATAATCATGATTGATGGCTGGGAACATATGCACTGTCCAGTTTGCGGTGCACTTGTTGAAACATACGATATTTGTGATAAATGTGGTTGGCAAAACACCGGAGAAACCAATATTGATGGTGGACCAAATAAGATGACGCTAGAAGAAGCAAAGGAAGCTTATAGAAAAGGTTTGCCGATAGAATAATTTAATTGAAAATCATCATAGAAAAAAGTATCTAGCTTAACTAGGTACTTTTTTATAGAAAGTAATTGACTATTTTTAAAATCAGCTGTAAAATAAAGTCAAGTTAAGACTTATATAATTTACATCATAAGTTCAAATAACGATTTATCGTAAATACCGTTTATACGGACTGCATTGTGCAGATTGTTAGCTTGCTAATTTTAGTAAGCTTTTTTTGTTTTTTGGATAAAAAAATTTAGTTTTAAAATAATAAAAACTAGGTTATAATGATAAAAATGAAATCGTTTTATTGAGGTGAGATTATGCAACAGTATTATTTAGGCGTGGACATGGGGAGTGCTTCTGTCGGATGGGCTGTGACTGATGAAAAATATCAATTAGTAAGAAAAAAAGGGAAAGATTTATGGGGAGTGCGAACTTTTGATATTGCACAAACAGCTGAAGTAAGAAGAGTAAGTAGAACCAATCGTAGAAGACAAAATCGACGGAAACAAAGAATTCAAATTTTACAAGAATTACTTGGTGAAGAAGTCTTAAAAATTGATGCTGGATTTTTCCATCGAATGAAAGAAAGCCGATATGTTGCTGAAGATAAGCGTACGCTTGACGGAAAACAAGTTGAGTTACCCTATGCTTTATTTGTGGACCAAGGTTTTACCGATAAAGATTTTTATAAACAATTTCCTACTATCAATCATCTGATTGTCTATCTAATGACTACTTCAGATACACCCGACATTCGATTAGTTTATTTGGCTTTACATTATTATATGAAGAATCGAGGAAATTTTTTACATAGTGGAGATATCAATGATGTAAAAGATATTCAATCCATACTTGAACAATTGGAAAATGTCTTAAAGGAATACGTTGATGATTGGGAGTTAAGCTTAAAAGATAAAGTTGATGCGATTAAAGAAATCTATAATAAAGATTTAGGCCGAGGTGAACGTAAAAAGGCTTTCATTAATACTTTAGGTGTTAAAACGAAATCTGCAAAAGCATTTTGTTCATTAATTTCTGGCGGTAGTACCAATTTGGCTGAATTGTTTGATGATAGTGGTTTGAAAGAGAGTGAGTATGCCAAAATTGAATTTGCTAATGCTAATTTTGAAGATAGCGTTGAGGGCATTCAAGCATTATTAGAAGATAGATTTGCGGTGATCGAAGCAGCTAAGAGATTGTATGATTGGAAAATCTTAACTGATATTTTAGGGGATAATGCTTCACTAGCCGAAGCACGAGTGAAAAGTTATGAAACCCATCATGAGCAATTAGTTGAACTAAAATCATTCATCAAAAAATACTTAGATCGTAAAATTTATCAAGATATTTTTATTAATCCAAATATTGCAAACAATTATCCCGCTTATGTAGGTCATACCAAGATTAATGGTAAAAAGCAAGAACTTGAAGTTAAGCGTGCAAAGCGAAATGATTTTTATGCTTATATTAAAAAACAAGTAATTGATCCAATTAAAAAGAAGGTTTCGGATAAGGCAGTTTTGGCTAGATTAGCTGAAATTGAATCTTTGATTGAAGTGAATAAATATTTACCGTTGCAAGTGAATTCTGATAATGGCGTAATCCCTTATCAAATTAAGCTAAATGAGCTGAGACGAATTTTCAATAATTTAGAAAATCGTCTCCCTGTACTAAAAGAAAACCGGGATAAAATCATTAAAACCTTTAGTTACAGAATTCCTTATTATGTTGGCCCATTAAATGGGGTAAATAGAAATGGTAAGAGCACAAATTGGATGGTACGTAAAGAAGGAGAAGAAGGCAAGATTTATCCTTGGAACTTTGAGGAAAAGGTCGATTTAGAAGCCAGTGCAGAAAAGTTCATCCGTCGCATGACTAACAAATGTACTTATTTAGTGAATGAAGATGTCTTGCCAAAATATTCTCTATTATATAGTAAATATTTAGTCTTAAGTGAATTAAACAATCTTCGTTTAGATGGCCGTCCACTTGAAGTGAGCGTTAAACAAGAGATTTATGAAAATGTATTTAAACGTAATCGTAAAGTAACATTGAAAAAAATTAAAAATTATTTACTTAAAGAAGGAGTCATCTCTGAAAAAGACGAATTATCAGGTTTAGCCGATGATGTAAAATCTAGTTTAACTGCGTACCATGATTTTAAAGAGAAATTAGGCCATTTGACATTAACCGAAGACCAAATGGAAAAAATTATCTTGAACGTTACCTTGTTTGGCGATGATAAGAAACTACTGAAAAAACGATTGGCTGCATTATACCCTAACATTGATGAAAAATCATTATCTAGAATGGCTACATTCAATTATAGAGATTGGGGTAGACTATCTAAAAAATTCTTATCTGAAATAACCTCTGTTGATCAAGAAACAGGAGAGCTACGTACTATTATTCAGTGTATGTACGAAACACAGAATAACTTAATGCAATTATTGTCAGAACCTTATCATTTTGTAGAGGCAATTGAAAAAGAAAATCCTAAAGTAGATTTGGAATCCATCTCATATCGTATTGTCAATGATTTGTATGTTTCTCCAGCTGTAAAACGCCAAATTTGGCAAACCTTACTTGTTATAAAAGATATCAAACAAGTGATGAAACACGATCCAAAACGAATTTTTATCGAAATGGCACGTGAAAAACAAGAAAGTAAAACAACCAAATCAAGAAAACAAGTACTATCTGAAGTATATAAAAATGCGGAAAAATACAAAAATTTATTTGAAAAACTAAATTCACTAACAGAGGAGCAACTTAGGAGTAAGAAAGTATATTTATACTTTACACAACTTGGAAAATGTATGTATACAAACGATGCAATTGATTTTGAAAATTTAGTATCTGCTAATAGTAATTATGATATTGATCATATTTATCCACAATCAAAAACAATAGATGATAGTTTTAATAATCTTGTTTTAGTTAAAAAAGGTATTAATAATGACAAATCAGATCGCTATCCTATAGATAAAAATATTCGCGATGATGAAAAAGTGAAAACATTATGGAATACTTTATTAAGTAAAGGGCTTATTACAAAAGAAAAATTTGAAAGACTCATTCGTTCTACACCTTTTAGTGATGAAGAATTAGCTGGGTTTATCGCTCGTCAGTTAGTTGAAACTCGCCAAAGTACCAAAGCAGTCGCAGAAATTTTAAGCAATTGGTTCCCAGAAAGCGAAATTGTATATTCTAAAGCAAAACATATTACTAATTTCCGCCAAGATTTTGAAATTCTTAAAGTACGTGAATTAAATGATTGCCACCATGCGCACGATGCATATTTGAACATTGTAGTGGGGAATGCTTATCATACTAAATTTACCAATAGTCCCTATCGATTCATTCAAAATAAAGCAAATCAAGAATATAATTTGCGAAAATTACTGCAGAAAGCTAAGAAAATTGAATCTAATGGTGTCATAGCTTGGATTGGTCAAAGTGAAAATAATCCTGGAACAATAGCAACTGTTAAAAAGGTAATCAGTCGTAATACTGTCTTAATCAGTCGAATGGTTAAAGAAGTAGATGGCCAACTATTTGATCAACAACTGATGAAAAAGGGAAAAGGTCAAGTTCCTATTAAATCAAGTGATGATCGCTTAATTGATATTTCTAAATATGGTGGATACAACAAGGCAAAAGGAGCATACTTTGTATTTATTAAATCAGTTCGAAGGGGAAAAACTATAAAATCTTTTGAGTATATTCCTGTACACCTAGCTAAGAAATTTGATTGTAATTTGGAATTGTTGAAAGAGTATCTGGAAAGTGAAAAAGATTTAAATAATGTAGAGATATTAATGCCTAAAGTTATGATTAATTCTTTATTCAATTATAATGGTTCATTAATACGGATTCCTGGTAGATATGATAAGAAAAGCTTATTAATAAATGTAGATGTGCCATTATTGCTTGAGAGTCAGCATATTAAGCAGTTAAAAGTAATTGAAAAATATATGTATAAAAAAAGAGTCTCCAAAAATTCTAACATATTATTGACTAAATTTGCTTCAGATCAGTTAAAAGATTTAGATGCCCTTTTTGATGTGTTATCATATAAATTGAATGAAAATATATACAACGTAATTAATGATAAATATGATAAATTGGTGATTTGTAGAGATAAATTCATTAGTTTGGATACGGAAGTCAAATGTGAGATGATTTTTGAATTGTTGCATCTTTTTCAATGTAATTCACAACTTGCTAATATTACAAAAATTGGTGCAACGAGTAAATTTGGTAGTATTAGCATGTCAAAAAATCTGAAGGAAAATGATAAAATGAGTATTATTCATCAATCACCTAGTGGTATTTTTGAACATGAAATTGAGTTGACAGCGTTATGAGTTGGCGAGTGGTTGTTATTTCTCAATCTGCGAAATTAGATTATCGCTTAGGACGAATGGTAGTCAGACAAAAGGAAAAAATAGAGATTAATATTAGTGAAATCAGCACGTTGATCATCGCATCAACGGCTGTTTCACTAACTGTGTGCTTACTAGCTGAATTGACTAAGAAAAAGATTAAGGTAATATTTTGTGATGAAAAATGGAATCCATCTTCTGAATTAGTAGCCTATTATGGTAGTCATGATACAAGTAACAAGATTCGTCAACAAATTCAATGGAAAAAAGAAATTAAAGAAGCAGTTTGGACAGAAATTGTTACAGAAAAAATTAGGAAACAAAAAGAACTCTTACAAATGCTAGGAAAGGATGAAGCCTCACTTTTAAATCAGTATATTCGCGAAATGACTTGGAATGACGAAAGCAATCGAGAAGGACATGCCGCCAAAGTATATTTTAATGCTTTGTTTGGAATGGATTTTACTAGAACGAGTGATAGTGCCATTAATGCAGCTTTGAATTATGGTTACTCCATACTCTTGTCATCAATTAATAGAGAAATTGTTGCCTGTGGTTATTTGACACAAGTGGGAATATTTCATGATAACATGTTCAATCAGTTTAACTTATCCAGTGATTTGATGGAGCCTTTTCGCCCAATTGTCGATCAACAAGTTCTAAGCTTTTTACCATTTAATGAGTTTACTAAGGATCATAAAACTACTTTAATAGATTTATTAAATAAAGAACTCTATATTGATGGCCGAAAGCAATATCTAAATAATGCAATTAAAATATATTGTAAGAGTGTTTTAGATGCATTAAGTGATAATAATGTGAGCGCTATAAAATTTTATCAATTTGAGTTATAGATTTATGAGAATACTTGTATTTTTTGACCTTCCTGTACTAAGTCTAGATCAACGGAGAGATTATCGAAATTTTAGGAAATTTTTGATTAAAGACGGATTTATCATGTTGCAGGAATCTGTCTATTGTAAAATGGTTTTAAATGAAAGTGCTGCAAAGGCTGTTGTAGAACAAGTCAAAAAGAATCGACCTGAAGATGGATTGGTTCAATTGTTGACAGTGACTGAGAAACAGTTTTCAAAAATGGAATATATTGTTGGTGAATATAGCACTGAAGTTCTAGATACAGATCAAAGGTTGGTAATATTATGAAATTAGTACATCCAGACATCAACATGCAATTAGATTTTGAAGATAAAGCTGTTTGTATTTGGACAATCGAATCTCCAAGTCTATTTTTGTATTATTTAACCGAGTTACAAGGTCAAATAATCGAAGGAAACGATGGAAATTTTGTATTATCGAATGATGACAAAATTATCTCGCTGAAAAAAGAAGCTAGCCTTATCTTATCTCCATTGGAAATAGATTATAACGATAAAAAATTTATCAGTGAACTATTCAAAGAAATAAAAGATATTGTACAATTTGGTGAATTGTATGAGAAGTATGTATCTGTGAAATCAGAGTTAGTACAGTTGATGGAGAGAATCTCTGAATGCAATGATTATCCCCTTCAATATAGTGAAGAATTTGAGCTAACCAGTTTATTAAAATTAATGAAAGTTGAGTTTGATTTTCAAGATACAGATTATTTTGAAAGGTTACTTACATTTATACAATTGTCTCAGAGATTACTTCAAAAAAAATTATTGATATTTGTCAATTTATCGAGTATTTTATCTGAAAGCCAATTGGTAGAACTTGAAAAAATTGCAAAATATGAGGAAATAAAAATTTTGATGGTGAATAGTTATCAGATAAACTATTCATTTCCGTATAAATGGTATATTATGGATGTAGATGGCTCTGAAATTTTTTAGAGCCATCTGGTTAAGATTTATGTTGATCGATGTGTGATGGCATCTTCATTTTTGAATTTGAGGTTTGAGAATGATGTAAATCAATATAGGTCTTAATC
>NZ_KE136349.1:0-71674 GCF_000406925.1 Enterococcus columbae DSM 7374 = ATCC 51263 | reverse complement strand
ACTTGTTTGAGAATGATGTAAATCAATATAGGTCTTAATCCTAATTCTTTTTCTTTGTAGTTGTATGATTGTTTGAGAATGATGTAAATCAATATATTTTTACCGATAAAAAATATATTGGATAAATAAAGCTTATATAAACCAATATCAAAATGACTGAATAGTACAATAGAGCTATTAATTCGCGAAAATATATAGTTTCCATTGTCTAAAGTAGTAGATACAGTTAAATGCGTGGTACCTTTTTCTAGAAATAAAAAGGGTGATGGATATGAAATTTAAAATGATGATAGCTTTAGTTGAGGATTTCCTTCATAATACTCCAGAAGATATTTTCGATTTTTCGATAACCTTAGAAGATGTGTTGGTTGATGATTATGAAGAAATGTATTCTGAACAACCAGAAGCAGTTTATTATTTAAGTCGAGAAGTTCCAGAGATATGTTCTGAAGTGGAGCCAGGAATGAGTATAGAAGAGATTGAATTGTTTAAAGAAAAGTTATCTGCTGAATTTGAAAAAGCGAAAAAACTAATTGTCCAATAAATATTTGCGAAGTTTTATTTGTCCAAATAAATGGTGGTTCCTTATATGAATAGGCCGAGAGAATAACGGAGATTCTTCGTTGTTCTCTCGGTCTTTAGGTTCTATTTTATATTTATTTCCTACACCCTTTTCATTAGGTATAGAAAATAGGGAGCACCGATAATGGCAACAATAATCCCAGTCGGAATCGGTGTGGGTAAAATACTGCGACTAATAGTATCGGCGATTAATAATAAAATGGCACCCAGCAATACGGCAACAGGTAATACTTGTTGAAAGCGCGGACGAACTATTCTTTTAGCTAAATGGGGAGCCATTAAACCGATAAAGCTAATATTACCAGCAATGGCTGCGGCACTGGCGCTAGCTAAAATCGCTAAGGTTAGCAAAATCATTCGTTCAGTTTTTAGGTTGATCCCTAGATTCATCGCCGTGGTTTCGTCGAATTGTAAGAGATTAAGGGTATGTAATTTAAAGAGTGTGATACCGGCAATAATGAATAACCACGGGAATAAGCCTAGAATATATTGCCAATCTGTGCCCCAGAGATTACCAGCTAGCCATTTGGCGATAAAGTCTACTTTTGTCCGATCAGTTGCCGAAATAATCAGCATCATCGCTCCAGACAAGGCGGTCGCAAGTCCCACGCCAATTAGCGTATAAGTAACGACTTGGATGCCACGGAAACGTCTGATGGATAAAATATATGGGAAAAAGCCAGCAATTAATCCACCCAGCATCCCAATTAAAGGTAGGATGAAGCCAAATTGTTGAGCCTCTAATGGGATAAATAAAAAGGTAATGGCAATAGCTAAGCCACTACCGGCATTAACACCGATAATCCCAGGATCAGCTAAAGGATTTTTAGTGATACCTTGCAAGATTGAACCGGCAAAGGCTAAGGCGGCACCAACCAGCACCGTTAAAATCATCCTTGGTAAACGAATTTGATAAAAAATAAAGTTTTCTTTAAAATCGCCTTGACCAAGTAAAATTGCAGGGATACGTTGAAGCGATAAAGCGCTGTGGCCACTACATAAGCTGATTAGAATGAATATCAGCAAGACGATAACCAAACTAATGAGCTTGGTGGTAAAAGAGTGTTGAGCTTTAAACATTGCTTTCATTTAGTTCCCTCCTTTTTCACAAGATAGATGAAGAAAGGAAAGCCGACCACGGATACGATAGCAATTAAAGGTGTTTCATAAGGCGCATGAATGGTTCTAGCGATGGTATCCGCCAACATTAAAAAGCTTGCCCCGGTTAAAGCGCTCAACGGTAAGGTCCGTTGATAATTACTGCCAGCTAAGCGACGGATGATTTGAGGAATCATTAGTCCTACAAAGGTTAAATTCCCCGCTAAGGCAACACTGCTAGCAGTCAATAAAATAATTGCTATGACACTAATCAGGCGGATTTTTCGGATATTTTGTCCTAAGCCGATTGCGGTTTCTTCGGAAAGGGCAAGCAGGGTCAATGGGCGAGCGATATAGAAAGCTAAAGCGCCACCTAGTAAGCCAAAAGGGAAGATGATTTTTAATTGGGCCCAATTGACCCCATTTACGCCACTAGCTGTCCACATGGATAAGTCTTTGGTTAATTGAAAGCTTAAACCGATCATTTGAGCGAGTGCATTAAATAAGATGGAAATCGCTGCACCTGTTAGGATTAAACGCATTGGACTTAGCCCTTGTGTTCGATGATTTGCTAAGCCTAATACTAGCCAACCTGTTAGCGCAGCCCCTAGCATACAGATGATTAAAGTAATAAGATAGCTTTGATTAGGTAGTAGAACTAAAGAGAAAGCATAACAAGCATAAGCTCCTGATGATAGCCCTAAGATACTTGGTTCGGCGATGGGGTTATGCGTTAGTCCTTGTATTAAAGCCCCTGCGATTGCTAAAGCAGCACCGACGATTAAGGCAGCTAAACTTCGTGGTAAGCGAATTTCTCTAAGTAAATCAATGCTTGCTGAATGTTTAGTAGTAAAAATCGCTTGCCCAATTGCCTCAAAATCAATTTTGGCTGCACCAAAACGCAAAGATAGTAAAAAGGCGCCAATGAATAATAGAGTGCAAACTAGCAGGTAGAAAAAATACTTGCTCATACTGGTTTTGATGATTGGCACAGGTTTTCCTCCTTAATAGCATAATAAGACCAAATCACTAATCAATCGATTGGTTAGTGATTTGGTCAATTTTTTATCCAAGAAAGGCCTTTTTAAAGAAGGCTAGTTGTTTTTCTAGGGTAATCGGATCATTAAATGAAGCACCCTCTCCTTGCATCGTGTAAACATGATGATTGACTACAGCAGGTGTGTTTTGGTAGGCACTAGTTTGTTCAAAGCTTAAGTCTGCCTCACTATATTTACTTAAAATGACATAATCTCCCATATATTCTGGTAATACTTCAGTAGATAGGGCAAAATAGCCATTTTTTAAGGCATCAGCTTTGACTTTTTCGGGCATTTTTAATTGCATAGTTTGGTAAAGGAGTTCTGTTCCACGTGCCCAGTTATCCCCATAGACATATAAATCTTTTCCGTAAGCCTCGATAACGGATACTGTAGTATTTTCGCCAATTTTTTGTCGAATGGCTTGACCAGTAGCTTCAGCTTCTTTTTTGAAAGTATTGACCCATTTGGTAGCTTCTTTTTCTTTATTTAAAAGCTTACCGATTTCAATATGCTGTTGTAGATAATCCAATTTTCCCCAGGTATACACAACCGTTGGGGCGATTTTTTGCAATTTATTTAAATTTTTAACGGTTGATAAGGCGATAATTAAATCAGGGTTTAAAGCGAGAATCCCTTCTAAATCATCTTCAGACACTTCTTTGGCATTTTTTAATTGTTTGCTGAGATAAGGGGCATTTTTAGACCAGGTTTCAGCCCCAACAACTGGAACATCTAATTGTAATACATTACCAGCATAGCCTGATAAGACTACGACCCGTTTAGGATTTTTAGGCACCTTAATCTCTCCATTTTCGGCATGATAGATTCTCGTTTGGCTACTATCATTTGCTCCGGTGGTAGATTTGGTATTGCTTTGACAGCCAGCTGTAAAAATGGCTACTAGGCTAAATAAGAGGAAAAATACTTTTTTCATTTGGTTACTCCTTTGGTTTATTTGCTTGGTTAAGCTTATTCATCTGTTAATAAATCATAGGTCAAAAGCATCGGACGCTTGGTTTTGGGATCTGTCGCAATCGTGGCATCAATTTGATAGATTTCACGTAAGACCTCTTTGGTAATCACTTCATCGGCTGTACCGGCTTTAATGATTTGTCCATCCTTCATGGCAATCAAAAAGTCGGCAAAGCGGGCAGCTTGATTGATATCATGTAAGACCATAATAATCGTTCGTTTTTGCGTTTGATTTAAGCTTTGTAATAATTGCAAAATCTCTAATTGATGGGCAATATCTAAATAGGTGGTGGGTTCATCAAGAAAGATATATTCGGTTTGCTGAGCTAAAGCTAAGGCAATCCATACACGTTGTCTTTGCCCACCTGATAGGCTATCGAGTACTTGATTTTGATAATCTAGGGTGTGTGTAGCGCTCATCGCCCATTCCACTATTTGGTAATCATCTTGTTTTAATTGTCCCAATCGATTGAGATAAGGTGTTCGACCATAGCTGATTAATTCCTTAACAGTTAGATCGCCCATATGTTCAGGGCTTTGTGGTAAAATGGCCAATTTTTTAGCCACTTCTAAAGTAGGGAGTTGCTTTAATTGTTGCCCATCTAAAATGATTTGCCCCTTTTGATAAGGTAAAATACGTGTGAGGGCTTTTAACAAAGTTGACTTGCCTGAACCGTTCGCACCGATAATTGCGATGATTTGTTGATCAGGTAAGGCTAAACTTAAATTTTGAATAATGGTTTTATCCCCATAATTTACGGTAATTTGTTCTGCTTTTAGCCTCGTCATCAACTCACCTCTTCCGTGACAAAAATAACTGAGAATGATTATCAGTCGTAATAATAAATATAGTGGTAATAAGGCAAAAAGTCAATTTATTTTTAGTAATTTAGGTTATTTGGCTGAAAGAAGACGCAATTTGTCGAATGTTAGCCATAAACCGATGCAAAAAAGGCCATTTGAACCTTCCAGAAGTTGGTAAAGTTCAAACAGCCTTTGCTGGCAAAATAGTTTTGATGATTAGATTTTTCAGCTATCTATCAAGGTTTATAGTAAGTTACGTCCTATCCCAAAAATAATTAAGGCAATGAGGTAAAGCAATACTAGCCTTTGATTCCACTTAGGTAAAGTTTTTCCAGTCACCTTTAGCCAAAACACGTAAATCCACTCTATAAGCAGTAAAGGTCCAGTGACAAAGAGAAACTGATTGGCTTGGTAGGCTTGAACAAAGCGGAAGTGGAGTAAATCCACACAAAGATGGGTAATGCCACAGCCCGGACATTGCCAGCCTGTTACCAATTTAAAGATGCAAGGAATGCCAATATTTGTTACCGATAACCATAGATAGTATAGGAAACCTAATATCAAGAATAGGCTAATTGTTTGTAATTCTTTTTTGACTATTTCGCGCTTCATAGTTTTACCTTAAAAGTTTAAATCATCTAATGAATTATTCTCGATGTCTTGCATAATACATAGCGGAATAATTCCAAGACCAAAAATAGATAATAATAAGAAGATGATTTCTAAATTCCCGTTGTCTTCTTTAATTTGGTTACAACGCACACCCATTTTGTAATTCCAATAAATGCTATAGATTCCACAAGTAATAATTGAAAATAATAACACCATAATACCAGAAGTTGGATTTGTTTCATTGTCACGATTAATATAAACTAGCTCATCGTTTAATTTCACTGTCCAATATAGCATATAAATTCCACAGGTGATCAGAGAAAAGATAATTGATAAAACAATATTTCTTTTTGTAGTAAACATTTTTTTAACTCCTTTAAAATTGTATTCCTTACATCTGTAATTTTATTTTACTACATTGCTAGTTAAAATTCATCCGTCTAAAGGACTATCCCTTGATTATGATAAGGTGATTGTTTACAAATGACTAAAATGCGCTTCAATACTTGAATGGATCAAGCATTTTCTAAGCCTTTTTGTTCGACTGGAATTTCAATATTACTTGAAAATAAAGCTAAGAGCTGGTGGGCAACGGCTTCCGGTGTGAGTGTGGAGCGACTGATTAACCATTTTTTTATCATACCGATAGCGCCAAATGTTGCGTAGGCAAAGTACAATTCAAGTTCCGCAGGGGAGGCTTGAGGATAATTTTGCGCAAAACGTGGCAAGGAGATGGCTTTGACATGCCTTAATAACTGTTCGATAAAATCATCACTGTGCTGTTTTTCTAGGGCTAGTGCTTGGAGAATCGGATCGATTTTTAAAAGGGTGAGTAGATCAATCAAGGCGGCTTCAATATAATCGGGAGCGACCGTAATTTTGGCTAAGACATTTTGAATATATTCTTGTTGAATTTTTTCATATAAATCAGCTGGATCACTGTAATAATTATAAAAGGTGCCACGATTGATGTCAGCGTGTTCGGCGATAGCCTTAACGGTAATTTTGGATAAATCATACTCATGAAGTAAAGCAAAAAATGATTCCTTGATAATTTGTTTGGTGTATTGTTTTCTACGGTTATTGATTGTACCAGCCATGATGTAGCCTCCCAAAATTTTTATTGAATAATTGAACAAAAAATTTAAATTTGTCGTTTTTATAACAATTTTTTTAAAATTGCCGATTGTTATACGTAGACAATCATAGTATACTAAACAACGCGTTAATAAATCAACAGTATGTTCATTTTTTGACGGTGTGTTTAGATGATTCTTTACGAAAAAAGTTGTAAAATGAAAGTGGAAACAATTGAGAATGGTTAAGGAATCAACTAAAAAGGAGGGAAGCTGAATCGTGAATTTTTCATGATTAGCCTGTTTATGGATTATATTGAAGTAAGAAATGAAACCAAAAAATATAAAATGGGTGAAACCGAGATTATTGCCAACAATCAACTGTCTTTTTCCGTAAAAAAAGGCGAATTGGCCATTATTTTAGGGCCGAGTGGTGCCGGTAAATCAACCGTCTTGAATATTTTAGGAGGCATGGACACTCCTGATGAAGGCGAAATCTTGATTGATGGTGTGGATATTGCCAAATTTAATGAGAAACAATTAACGGCGTATCGTCGGACGGATGTGGGCTTTGTTTTTCAGTTTTATAATCTAGTTCCTAATCTAACTGCTAAGGAAAATGTCGAATTAGCCACTGAACTAGCTAAAGATGCGATGGATCCTGTTGAAGTGTTGACGATGGTGGGCTTAGCGCATCGTCTGAACAATTTTCCAGCCCAATTATCTGGAGGCGAGCAGCAACGGGTATCGATTGCACGAGCCCTAGCCAAAAATCCTAAGCTATTGTTATGTGATGAGCCAACTGGAGCCTTAGATTTTGAAACAGGTAAGCATGTGCTGAAATTATTACAAAATGCGAGTCGCGATCATGGCAATACCGTCTTAATCATTACCCATAACTCGGCTTTGGCCCCAATTGCTGATCGGGTGATTTATGTAAATGATGCCAAGGTGAAAAAAATCGTTGAAAATCCGCAGCCAATTTCGATTGATGAGATTGTTTGGTAGGAGGGGATTTTATGAAACAGTCAACCTACTTAAAGGCTAGCTTGCGTGAATTGAAACAGTCAAAGGGCCGCTTTTTATCAATTATGCTGATTATCTTTTTAGGAGTTTTCCTATTTGTTGGGGTAAAAGCAGCCGCACCTAGCCTGCAATATTCTGCTAATCAGCAGTTAAGCCATCAACAGTTAGCTGATATTCAGCTCATTTCGACAGCTGGATTAACGAAAAAAGATGAAAAAATTTTAAACAAGATGACAGATGTCCTTGTTGAACCTGGCTATATCCTATATTATGCGGATACCAAGAAAAATCAGGTTTTTGAACTGTTATCTTATAATCAAGAAGATCAACTCAATCAGCTCTCTTTAGTGGCTGGTCATTTGCCTAAGGCGGCCGATGAGTTAGTTTTGGATGCCAAAGCTCAAAAAGCTGGTTATCAACTTGGTGATCGTCTAACAATTGATCTGACTGATGATTTAAAACAAAAGAATTATCGAATCGTCGGTTTTGTGCAAAGTCCTTTATTTGTCGCAAATAGTGAGCGTGGCAGTGCACCGGTTGGAAATGGTTCGGTCGATTATTTTGTCTATCTGCCAGAGGAAAATTTTAAAGCCGATGTGTATAGCGCCCTGTATTTGCAGGACAGGCAATTAGCTGATTTGCCAGTATACAGTAAGGACTATCAAAAAAAGGTCGAAAAGCGAGTAAAACAGCTGAAAAAGGCATTACAGCCTAGAAGTTTTGAACGACTAAATGAAATCAAGAGTAAAGCGCAGCAACCAATCGAACAAGCCAAGGCCAAGCTGGCTATAGCCAAACAACAGCTTACCAACGCACAGCAGCAGTTAACGCAAGCAAGTGAGCAATTAAAGCAACAGCAAGCCCAAGTGCAGCTTTTGCCTGAAGGTGTGCAAAAACAAGCGGCTACTGAGCAAATTACAACGAATTTAGCCCAGTTAGCACAACAACAGCAAGCACTAACTCAACAGCAGGCTGAACTTCAAGCTAATGAACAAACATTGGCTGCACAACAAAGCAAAATCGCTGCTTTAAAAGCACCAAAATATCTATTTTATACCAAAGATGAGAATGCAGGTGTTAAGAGTTATATTGATTTGACGACACAGATTGATGGCATTGCCAATGTCTTTCCAGTCTTTTTCTTTTTCATCGCAGCGTTAATTACTTTTAGCACGATGACGCGGATGGTTGAGGAAAATCGACGAGAAATTGGTATTTTAAAAGCATTGGGTTATTCTAAGCTAGCGATTTCTAAAAAATATGTATTGTATGCTAGTTTAGCGACGATTATTGGGATAGTTTTAGGTACGATTGCAGGTAGCAATAGTTTACCTTTAGTCATCAATCTATTTTTAAAATCAACTTATATTTTTAATCATTTACACTTAACTTATGATTGGCTCGCTGTTATTCAAGCAACGATTGCTTGCTTTTTTGCCTCATTAGGTGCGGTTTTAATCGTTTTAGTGCAAGAATTACATGCCAAACCAGCGAGTCTGCTGTTACCAAAAGCACCAAAGCCAGGGAAACGTATTTTGCTTGAATATATTCAGCCAATTTGGTCTAAATTAAGCTTTAATCAAAAGGTTAGCTATCGGAATATTTTTCGATACAAATCCAGAATGATCATGGCGATTATTGGGATTGCAGGCTGTACGGGCTTAATGGTTGCGGGGGTTGGTTTAAAAAATTCCTTAGAGTCAGTCATTGATCGGCAATTTGGTCCCATTGTGCATTATCAAGGCTTAGTTGCTTTAAATGATAGTGAAAAGCAATCTTTTCAAGAGGTTGATCAGATTTTAGCGGATAATAAAAAGGTACATGAGACCACTCAAGTGTATTTACAACCATTGGAGGTCAAGCATGCTGATGAAGCTAGTCAGTCAGTACCGTTATTAGTCTTTAATAGTCAAAAGGCGCAACGTAGCTTTCTTACCTTAAATCGCCTAAATACAACACAAGCGCTAGACTTACCACAAGATGGGGTGATTATTACCCAGCCTTTAGCCAAATCGATGCAATTAGCTAAAGGGGATTCGCTCACCTTAACTAATAGTGAAGGGCAAGATTTTTCGGTAAAAGTTAGCGCAGAGGCCAATTATTATGTGGGAAATTATCTGATTACTTCTAAACAATTTTATCAAAAGCATTTTGCCAAGAGCTATCAGCCAAATGCCTTATTATTAAAAACGCAGACGATGAGTAAAAAACAAGAAAAACAATTATCCAAAGCGTTATTAGCAACGAATAAAGTAAGTAATGTGACCTTGATTACTGGTCAGATTCACTTGCAAAAGCAGATGACGGAAAACTTAGATATTATTGTTATCATCTTTGTGGTTTTATCAGGGATGTTAGCTTTAGTGGTTTTATATAATTTAACCAATATTAATATCTCCGAACGCATTCGTGAACTCTCCACGATTAAGGTCTTAGGCTTTTTTAATCGTGAGGTTACCATGTATATTGTACGTGAAAATATCATCTTTACCGTACTCGGTATTTTAGTGGGCTATGGCATCGGCTATATCTTAACGGGTTTTATTTTAAATCAGGTGGCGATGAATCAGGTTGTTTTTCCAATTGTAATTAAACCTTTAGCCTATTTATTAGCTGGTGGGATGACGATTTTATTTACCGTTATCGTGATGATGATTACCCATTTTCGTTTACAACGTATCAACATGATTGATGCATTAAAATCAAATGAATAAAGCTGTTTCGAGGTTAATTCCCTTATCCATATAAAAAATATATACTGAAAACCCATGATTGTCCGTTGACATGCAATCATGGGTTTTTAGTATAAGGTTAATTATTGGTTTGACTAAAATATTGAGTTAAGCCATTGACGATTGCTTTGGCAACTTTATTTTGATAACTGGTGGTTAAAATAGTTTGCAAATCGCTATCATTATTCATATACCCCAATTCCAATAATAATGACGGTTGGGTAGTCTCTCGAATAACTTCAAAGTCCCCATATTCTACTCCACGATTTTCCAATGGGAGTAGGTCAGTTAATTGATCATTAATGGTTTCAGCGAGATTTTGATAAGTATAATAGTAATAATAAGTAGTCACCCCACTAGCCATGTTGGCATAATCCGTGGAATCAAAGTGGAAGCTAATAAACACATCAGCCTGCTCTTCCATTGATTTTTGGGTAATACTGTCTAAGCTTTCAGTTTCATCGAAGTCACGAGTTAAAATCACCGTTGCTCCTGCTGCTTCTAGTGCTTTTTTTACTACCTTGGCAGTGCTTAAGGTAACATCTTTTTCATAATAATTTTCGTCATTACTTAAGGCACCTACATCATCGCCACCATGTCCAGGATTTAATACAATGACTGCTTGCTTGAGGCTATTTGGTGTCGCGTGAATGGTTTGACTAAACAAGGTTGCTTGAGTCTTACTCACATAGCCAGTGGATTGATGATTCGTAGTGATATGATAATAATCCCCTACTTGATCTAAGAAGGTAACGATTTCGCCAACATTGACCGTGCCTAATTGGCTACTGGTATCATCAGCTTGTGCATATAAAGTCGCTCCTTGTGGTGAAATCTTGACAAATGATTTGGTTTCACCCGTTTTTTGACGAGCGGTTGTATTTTTTGTTTGCGTAGAATCTTGTGAAAACTGTCCGGGCAGACTGTCTAAAATAATTGCAGATAGCTGGCTACGATAATGAACCATCAAAAAGACGAGTAAACAGAAAAGTAAAAACTTCCTGAATTTGAATGTACGCTTTTTCTTTAATTTGCCTTTTTTAGGCGGTGCAGATTGGATTTTTTTCTTCTTAGCCATAAACTTTAATCAAATTACGAATCCTTTCTTCATCGTTTTACTTATCTTAGTATAACAAACTTTTGTTCAAATACTAACTGTTAGTCAGAATAGTTAATTTAGCTTAATCTAACCTTAAAGTAAATCACAGACACAAGATATTTATTAAATCTCGTTGACAATTGAGGCAACTAGCTTGTAATTTTTCATTTTTTTTCATAAAATGAAGGGTATCGTAAAGGCTGACGGAGGAGAATATGAAAAAATTTGCCTTATATCTTATCATACTTGCGCTTGCTTTTGGTGGCGGTATGTTTTTAGAAAATATCTTTGCTAATGATGCGTTCAAAGCCGATGCGGACAAAAAAGCTGAATGGACGTCAGCTTCCGTTAAGCAGTCGTCAATAGCTACTACGTCAAGCAAAGAGAGTATGACGACTAAAGAGACAACCAGTTCATCTTCTACAGCAATTGCTAGCAAGTCTAAAGAAAATAGAACAGAAAAAAGTGTTGAGTCAAGTAGTGTTTCCACAAGCAAAAAGACTACCAAGGATACTATTTCTAAAGCCAGAGACACTAAGTCTAGCCAGGCTACTAAAGAAACGAAGGAAACAAAGGAAACGAAGACATCTGTGTCTACTACGCAAAGCAGCACTCAGACAACTAAGGAAAGAACAAAAACTGCTCAGCCTGTGCAAAAGAAGCAGTCGCAAGCGCAGACAACTACCTCGTCTATGCAGCCAGTTATTCAAGTAGCACCTAAGGCTGAATTAAAGGCTTTACAGACTATTCAGCTGCAAAGTCAAAATGAACATTTCACTAATTCTAATGCTGCCTTTGCTTTTCGTGATTTAACGCCAACAGTCAACCATGAGCAGAAGGTCAATCATTTATATCTAACAACCAATGCAGTCATTTATCAAAATCCAAGTACTAAAGCCTTAAAAGTAGCGGATGGTGCGAAGTATCGTGGCTTTACTGCTATTTCTCGAAAATCAGTCGAAAATGAGATGGGCATTTGGTATCAAGTGGCTTTCCCTGATACAGTGATTGGTTGGGTACAGGCAAAGCAAACGCAAAATCGCAATCAGGATTATTATTTTTATACGACTGGCGGTCCTAAGCCTAATTTAGCTTTGGTCGAGGATTTAGCGATTGAAGTCAGCATCGCTAAAAAGCGCGTTTATGTAAAGTCTGGTGACCAAATTATTTATACCATGCTTTGTCAGACGGCTAGAGCAGGTTATGAAACGCCAACCGGTCATTATCAGGTCAATGATTATCGAGCTACCAGTTTTTGGTCAACATTTGGTGGAGCCGATTATGCAGTCGGTTGGAAAGATGGTGGTTTATATCTTTTCCATAGTATTGATAAAGCCACCAATGAAGGTCCTTATGTTCAAAGTCAAGGTCTAAAGCTTGGTGTAACGAGGATCGGTACCTCACATGGCTGTATCCAGCTAGCGATTGAAGATGCTAAATGGTTTTATCAGCAATTGCCTGTTGGTACACCAGTAAGCGTATTTTAAGCATTAAAAATTATTTTTGAAGATTAAAAGAAACCCAGAGTTTTAATTTGGTTCTTTCTTTTAATCTTTTTTTATCAAACAAAAATAGATAAATCCTACATCATTTGAGAAGTTCTGTGCTAAAATGGTAGATGAAAAAGAACTTATTTTAAAGTTTTGTTGGCAGCGCTTTTTCAAATAGTGGGGCTGAAAAAGTGTGCTTAGCAAGGTGAATTTTTTGCGTGGGGGGATAGGTATGAGTATGTTTCAAAAATTAGCTATTCGTGTCAATACATTGCATGAAAAACTTTCAATCGAGCTTCAGTTAAAAGGTCAAGAGCTATATTATAGCTTTTCAAGACTAGCGGATACTTATACTTATCATAACGGTATTATTGATGCTAAAGCTAGCCAAGAATGGATTGAGAAATTTTCTTTATTATCATTGGTAGATTGGCCACGTTATGTAAATGAAGCAAATAATATAGCAGGAGAAGAGACAAATTATTGGCAGGTAAGCTATACTTTAACCGATGAGACAGTTTTAGAATATGGTGGAGCGTATCCGTTACCGAATAATTGGCCAAAATTGCAAGAATTATTAGCAAATTTAATCCCAGCTATGGTTGAATCTTATGGTGAACAGATTGAACGAATTGATTTTAAGTTGAAAAATGTTGACCAAATCATGCCCGTTTCTTTGATTACATCGCAACAAGTATATTTGATTAAGGAAGAAACGTTATCTTTGGTGCGAATGGGCAGAAAGATTATTTATGAAAAGATCGATGAAGCAAATCAAAGAACGTATTATGAATTTGAACGTGAAGGGGTAGCTTATCTATTAGATGGCTTTCAATCAATCTTTTCTAGGCATGATGATGAAGATATTCAAGAAGGCAAAAAGCAACATGATTCGGATGTTTATCTGAAAATCGTTCGTCGTAATGGCCAGATTGAGGAATTTTTCTGGGATATTCATCAAATGTCTTTTACCCCAGGCTGGAAAGAAATTGTGGATGCAATTTATGAATTGATGCTGCAAGGCTCTACCTTTTTAGGCCATATTTTTAATTCTTTACCTTATCGTCATGTGAATATTGATAGCTATATTTTGGCTTGGGTAGAGATTGAAGAAACCAAGGAACAGACTTATTTTTTATTAGAAAATATTTTAGCCCATCCAGGTGATTATTTAATTGTCCCTGCTGGCAATAAGCTCGAAGAAAAGCTTGCACGCGTTTTGGCAATTGAGTATTATACCAAGGATACTTTACCCATTCCTTTGGTGAGATTGCGGCGTGCATTGCGTAAAGCCGAAGATTTACGATATGCGAGAGAATGGTTGCCAGAAACGAATCTCGACCATCGGCGAATTGAAATGATTTTAGCCAAACTTCCGCTAGAGCCAAGTATTGACGAGGTCATCCAATTAACGGAAGCCATTCGTCTAAAAATGATTTTAGGTGGTGAGTTGATTATTCCTGTGCGACAATTAGAAAAGATGAAGGTACACGAAGAATATCATACCACCCCTAAAGAAGAAGTATTAACGACCGATGATGGCAAAACTTGGGAGCCGTTTCGTTTATTTGTTGAAAAGGACAAAGAAACCTTTGTTTGCTTTACTAGTTCGGATGAGTTTATGAAAGATGGTCAGGCTCGTGGTGTAATTTATCCCATTGCGTCAATTTTAGAATTAGCTCTAAAGACGCCAAATATTCAAGGACTATTAATCAATCCGTGGGGAAAACCATTTTTCTTATCTAAAGAACTAATCAAACTAATCTTTATTCGTAATCAAGATACAATGAAGAAAAGTCAACTTTATTTGGAATATGCGGATGTAATCCATTTACAGTCTGATTGTATTATCAATAATGTGAAGTTTTCAACTGCCGAAAAAGATACGATTGACTATGCTCTTCGCCAGTTGTGTGGTCCAGCAATATTACCCTACTATGATCAATTTGTGGACTTAGATCCAGGGGAAATTATGGTGTCCCCAGGGTTTGGTTCTAATGCAAAATATATTTTTCATACCGTGATTCCTGATTATCGTCTCGTTGCCAATGCAGAAGAATGTATTGTTGATAGTTACTGGGAGGCATTAGACCAAGCTAGAAAGTTTAATTTAAAGCTGATGGTTTTACCAATTTTTGGCTTTGGCAGTGCAGGCTTTCCACGTGAAAAGTTAATTCCATTAATTATAGAGACCATTGCTGATTGGATGTCGGAAAATCGCGAATACATCCTACATGTTGTTTTAAGCACCGATAATTACGAAGTGTATCAAGCCTTTCATCAATATCTAGAAGCTGAAGATTAATTAAAATAGTGAGTCTAAGTATTTTAGCTAGCTACAAAGTCCAATTGTCAGACTGATTATCAGGCATTTGAAAAATAGCCTAATCATAAAAATATCCAACTGATTACAAATATGTTATGATAAAAAGGGGATTAAGATAAAAAGGAGGAGGCTGAATCAAGGGGATTTTCCTTAGATTCAAGCTTAGATTGTGGATGAAAGAAAACCAATTTGAGAAGATGCAAAAGATCGTTAGTACTGTTGTCGATATTTTATTAGGCATTTTAGTGGTGATTATCATCATTGTGATGGGCGAAGCCTTATATTCCATTGTCCATGAAGTGATTCCATTAAAATCAACAGAGTCCTTGTATGTATTGATTGAAGAAGTCGCAACTTTATTTATTCTTTTGGAGATTATTTTGATGTTATTACGTTATGTCCGTGATGACCATCATATTCCCGTTAGATATCTAGTTTTAATTAGTATTACGGCTATTTTACGTCAATTATTACTGGCTCATGGTGGTGGATTAGAAACCTTATTTTTAGCTGGTGCGATTTTAGTCTTAGTGATTGTTCTATATATTCTTGAACATTTACGCTCATTTAGTAAGCCGGAGATTGTCGCTAAAAAAGTTTTAGAGAAAATAAAGGCGCATGAAAAAGAAGAATAAGCTTAGAGTCGTTTCTCTAATCAAGTTGATTAGGAAACGACTATTTTTATTTTGTGAAACAAAGTCCGACTGTCTACCAAATAAGACTTGATTTTTGTAATAAAATAAGCGTAAAATTATAACATAAACAAGGGAATAATTATTTATTACGAAACATTTGAAAACGCTATCAAAGAAGGTGAGTAGATGAGTTTGTTTAGTCGTTGGTTTAAGAAAAATAAAAAAAAGGCAACTTCTACAGATGAAAAGCCGGTGACTACTCCTTTAAAACAGGTTGATTATTTGGCCCTACCGACTTATACCTTAGTGACGGATGAGGAAGAAAAAAGGCGAGTGAGCTTGATTGCTAGTGCGTTAGCTGCAGATAGTCATCCGAATTCACAATTTGTAGTCAAACACATTTATCAAGTTAATCCAGCGATTAGTACAATCAGTATTATTGCTGCGAGTTTAGCTGCTGAGCAATACCCAGAAAGTAAGTGGAAAATCAAAGCCATTTATGAAAAAGTGAGTGAGGAAAAATCATGTTAAGAAAATTCAAAATAGCCATTGATGGAAAAGAGTATTTGGTCGAAATGGAAGAATTAGATGTCCAAACGAATCAGCCACTGAATCAGCCAAGTACGCCGCAGGGAGTAGTCAATACTCCGACACAAATGCCAATGAATCAGGCGATGTCAACACCACCAGTGCAATCAACAACAAAAGTAGCACAAGACCAAGATACGCTACCGGCTAGCCAAGAAGCATTATTGGCACCAATGCCAGGAAATATTTTAAAAATTTTGGTAGAAGTAGGACAAAAAGTGGAGGAAAACCAACCAATTTTAATTTTAGAAGCAATGAAGATGGAAAATGAGATTGTAGCGGATAAGTCAGGAATTGTTCAAGCGATTTATGTCACGCAAGGTGCAATGGTTAATCCTGGTGATCCCTTAGTACTCATTAATTAATTGCACATAAACAGCCAAAAATCAAAAGAAACGAGAGAAGCTTATGAATAGAATCATTCGTTTTACTGAAACAGTATTGCGCGATGGTCAACAAAGTCAAATTGCTACGCGCATGCCAACTAAAGATATGCTACCGATTTTAAAAACCATGGATCAAGCCGGCTTTTATGCGCTTGAGATGTGGGGTGGGGCGACCTTTGATGCTTGTTTACGTTTTTTAAATGAGGATCCTTGGGAAAGATTGCGCCAAATTAGAAAAGAAATTAAACATACCAAGCTACAAATGCTTTTACGTGGCCAAAATTTACTCGGCTATAAAAACTATGCCGATGATGTTGTGTACAAATTCGTCCAAAAATCCATCGAAAATGGGATTGACATTATTCGCATATTCGATGCTTTAAACGATGTGCGTAATCTACAAACAGCCATTACGGCGACCAAAGAAGCCGGTGGTCACTGCCAAACAGCGATTTCATATACGACAAGCCAAATTCATACGGTGGATTATTTTGTCCAACTAGCCAAGGAGATGGCTGCTTTAGGCGCTGATTCTATCTGTATCAAGGATATGGCGGGTGTCTTGATGCCGCAAGTGGGTTATGAATTAGTGAGTCGGATGAAAGCAGCCGTCGATTTACCTTTAGAGGTGCATACCCATGCAACGAGCGGCATTGCAGAGATGACCTATTTGATGTGTGCAAAAGCCGGTGCGGATATCATTGATACGGCGATTTCTTCTTTTGCAGGGGGGACGAGCCAACCAGCGACTGAATCTGTGGCCATGGCTTTAAATGAAATGGGCTTTGAAACTGGCTTAGCGATGCCTGTTTTACCTAAAATTGCGGAGCATTTTAATCCAATTCGTGATCGTTTCCGCAATGAAGGCTTATTGAATCCTAAGGTCAAGGATACTGAGCCAAAAACGCTCATTTATCAAGTTCCTGGTGGGATGCTATCGAACCTATTAAGTCAGCTAACTGAACAAGGATTAGCGGATAAATATGAAGAGGTCTTACAAGAGGTGCCAAAAGTGCGGGCAGATCTGGGTTATCCTCCGCTAGTTACCCCACTTTCACAGATGGTTGGTACGCAAGCCTTGATGAATGTGATTGCTGGTGAACGTTACAAGCTAGTCCCTAAAGAAATCAAGGATTATGTCAAAGGGCTCTATGGCAAACCGCCAGTAGCGATTAATCCTGAATTAAAGGTCAAAATTATTGGCGAAGAAACGCCGATAACCTGTCGACCAGCTGATTTAATTGCTGATCAGCTACCAGGTTTTGCTGAGGAAATCAAACAATATGCTAAAAGTGAAGAGGACCTCTTGAGCTATGCGCTGTTTCCACAACAAGCCAAAGACTTCCTCGGTCGTAGAGAAGATCGTTTTTATGATGTTCCTGTGCAAAACGTAACCGTCACCATTGAACCAACCTAATCAATCCATCCTTTGCCTATCAGCTTGGTAGTGCAAAGGATTTTTTTTAAAGCAAGTTTTTTTGTTAATTATTTTTTTTATGCTAAGATAAAAATATTCGTTGTAAAAAATCGGTAACCATTATCTGAAAAATGATGATGGTCACTAGTTTTGAAGGAGGATATTTTTATGTTACATAATAATGATTTTGCGCAAGTAGTTTTTGAACGCAAATCGATTCGAGTTTATGACCCAACTGTCAAAATTGCACATAGCGAAATGCACCAAATTTTAAGAGAAGCAGACTTAGCGCCATCTTCTGTCAATATGCAGCCCTGGCGCTTTGTAGTGGTTGAGTCAGCAGAAGGCAAGGAGCAATTGAAGCCTTATATTCGTTTTAACACGCGTCAAAATGAGACTTCAGCAGCGATGATTTTAATCTTTGGTGATATGCAATGCCATGAATATGCAGAGGAAATTTATCAAGCAGCCGTTGATCAAGGGAAAATGCCTCAAGAGGTTAAAGATCAGCAGTTAGCGGCGATTGTGCCGATGTATCAAAGCTTGTCAACAGAACAAATGCAACGAATTGTTCAGATTGATGGTAGCTTAGTGGCTATGCAATTAATGCTAGTTGCGCGTGCACATGGCTATGATACGAATCCAATTGGTGGCTTTGATGCAGACAATCTTGCTGAAGCTGTTGGATTAGATAAAGAACGTTTCCACCCAATTATGATCGTCTCTATTGGTAAAGCAGCTGAAGAAGGCTATCAATCAGTACGCTTACCAATCGAAAAGATTACAGAATTTAAATAAGTATTAAGGCTAAATGAGCTGCTTAGCTTAGTCTAGTGAGTTCAGTCTAATAATCGTTTGCGATAGGAGAAATGATTTCATTTCACCTAGTTGGCAAACGATTATTTTTTTTACTAGTTACTTTAAAGTACCTAATTGTCGCTAAGAAAATCACGTGTTAGCATAAGGATGAAGAAAGCGAGGGAGTTTTATGGAAACAATTCAAAATTTAATTATTGGCTTTGGTAAAGGTGGAAAAACCTTAGCAAAAAGCTTGGCAGCCAAAGGTGAAAAGGTAGTAGTTATTGAAAAAGATGCACAAATGTATGGAGGAACTTGTATCAATGTCGGTTGTATTCCATCAAAAGCATTAATTACGCAAGGTTTAAAGCAACGTAGTTTTACGGTGGCAGCTGCCAATAAAGCTGCTTTGATTAATAAATTACGGAATAAAAATTACCACATGTTAGCGGATGATCCCAATATTCAAGTAGTGGATGGAACCGCTCAATTTGTCAGTGACCATCAAGTGAGTGTGCAAACTACTGCAGGTAAGGAAGTTACTTATGAGGCAGAGCGTATTTTTATCAATACAGGTGCTACAGCGGTTATTCCTGAAATTGCCGGTCTAAAGCTAAGTGAAAAGGTAGGAACTTCTAAAGAATTGATGGCTTTGACGACTAAACCTGAGCATTTAGTGATTTTAGGGGCTGGTTATATTGGCTTAGAGTTTGCCTCAATGTTTGCTTCATTTGGTAGCAAGGTAACCGTTATTGACCCATTCGCGACTTTCTTACCACGTGAAGATCGCAGCTTTGCTGAAATTATTCAACAAGACTTAACGGAAAAAGGGATTGAATTTGTTTTAGGTACGAATATCCAATCAATTCAAGAAACGCAGCAAGTTAGCGTAGCCTTAGCTGATGGGCGGACCATTACTGGTGATTATTTATTAGTCGCAACTGGTCGCAAGCCAAATACTGATCAATTAGGCTTAGAAAATACGGCCATTAAGGTCAATGAACGTGGGGCGGTAGTTGTAGATGAAAAGCTACAAACAACCGTTGCGAACGTTTGGGCTTTAGGTGATGTGACGGGTGGATTACAATTTACTTATATTTCATTAGATGATTATCGTATTGTTGAAAATCAATTGTTTGGTGATCAATCAAGAACAACCAATAATCGTCCAGCTGTTCCTTATTCTGTTTTTATTGAACCACCGATTTCACATGTCGGCTTACATGAGTATGAGGCGCAAAAACAAGGGATTGATTATAAGAAATTTGTCCATCTAAATGCCAATGTACCAAAAGCACATATTTTAGAAAATGCAAAAGGCATGTTCCAAGTATTAGTTGATCGTCAAACGGATTTAATCCTTGGAGCCACCATTTATGGAGAAGAATCACATGAAGTTATCAATTTATTGACTTTAGCGATGAATGTGAAGGCAAGCTATCAAATCTTGAAAAATCAAATCTATACGCATCCAACAATGAGTGAAGCTTTAAATGATGTGTTAAAATAAAAAAACCAGCAAGGCTAAGTCAGCAACTTAGCTTTGCTGTTTTTTTGCTTTTAGTGACAGGCTAAATTTTCTTGGCCCCAGCTTTTCATCTGAGCGACAATTAAAAAGAGGTTTTTACCTTTTGGGGTTAAACCATAAGTCGATTCGACAGTATTTTGAATGGTTTGCTTTTCATTGGTAATGATGCCATTTTGTTCTAATAAATTTAATTGTTGCTTGATCATTTTAGGGGTACTACCTGGTAGACGGCGACATAATTCGCCAAAACGCAAATTATGCTGAGCAAGCTGCTCGATAATCTGAGGCACCCATTTACGACCTAATAAATTGGCTAGCGCTTCAGCCGGACAAGAAAAAGGAGCGACATCAGCATTTTCAAAGGTATAAGCTTGCATTATGACACCTACTTTTTTTCTTTCATTATAGTTTGGAAAACAAACAGATTCAAATGTTTAGCCAAAACATTTTCTGCCAACGAGTTTTTTTTGAAAAAATAATAGGAATATTTATACATAGTTATTGCAAAAAAAGAATTTTAGGCTTATAATTTCGTATAAATATACTGATTTTTTGTAAAAGGAGTGTTTTTATGCAATCTGTATTTCAAGGGAAGAGTTTTTTAGCGGAAAAAGATTTTACTAAGGATGAATTGCTGTATTTCATTGATTTTGCCGCACATTTAAAAGCATTAAAGCAAAAAGGCATTGCCCATCAATATTTAAAAGGAAAAAATATTGCATTATTATTTGAAAAAACCTCCACTCGTACGCGGGCCGCTTTTACTGTTGCGGCGAATGATTTAGGCGCACATCCAGAATTTTTAGGAGCGAATGATATTCAATTAGGCACGAAGGAATCCACTATTGATACGGCGAAGGTTTTAGGGAGTATGTTTGACGGCATTGAATTTCGAGGCTTTGCTCAAGAAACCGTAGAAACCTTAGCGCAGTATGCTGGGGTACCTGTATGGAATGGCTTAACCGATTTATGGCATCCCACCCAAATGATTGCCGATTTTCTTACGATTAAGGAACATTTTGGTAAAATTGCTGGCTTGAATTTGGCTTATTGTGGCGATGGTCGGAACAATATGGCAAATTCCTTATTGGTCACTGGCGCAATTTTAGGACTAAATGTGCGTATTGTTAGCCCTAAAGCATTATTTCCGAATCCAGAAATCATTGCTTTAGCCAAATCCTTTGCTAAAACCTCAGGTAGTGAGCTTGTCATTACCGATGATATTGATCAAGGTGTTTTAAAAGCGAATATCATTTACACGGATGTATGGGTCTCGATGGGTGAAGAAAGTCAATTTGCTGAAAGAATTGAGCTACTCAAGCCCTATCAGGTCAATCAAGCGATGCTAGAAAAAACGCAAAATCTTGATCAGTTTATTTTCTTACATTGTTTACCTGCCTTTCATGATACGCAAACGACGTATGGTCAAAAAATTGCTGAATTATATGGCTTAACTGAGATGGAAGTCACGGATGAAGTCTTTCAAGGCAAGTATGCCAAGCAATTTCAGCAGGCAGAAAACCGAATGCATGCCATCAAAGCAATCATGGCAGCTACCTTGGGCAATCTATTTATCCCTAAAGTATAGCTTTTAAGCCAAACACGTCTACATTCAGGCGTGTTTTTTGCTGCTTAAAAAGGCTTCATATAGATAAAAAAACAAATAATTATAGTGCTTTAATAACGATTGATAATAATAACTGAATTTTAGGCCCTTAGACTTAGGTGTTAAAAAAAGTGGTGTGTTATAATACATATTGAATAAAATAGGCAGATAACGCACACTGCTTTTATTTTTTTAATAATTGTTTAAATTTTATGTGAAAAAGTAATGAATTGTTAAAGAAATAAAAGTTTGATTGCTCAATTGCCTAAAGCTATCTATAATAACGGTGAAATGAAGGAGGAAAAATAAATGAATTTTTTAAAATCACGACCTAAATTAAATTATTGGCTATTTTTTACTGCTAAGACACTCTTTTATTTCGGGATTATTCTCGCTTTGATTTATTTATATCATTATAAAAATATTCAAGGTGGCAGTTTTATCTATAATGAGTTTTAGGAGTGAAAGCTATGGAGCAATTATCAATCATTCAACAAATTGATCAGTTTGCCTACAATCATCCGCAAAAGGTAGTCTATCAAGATCATGAAAAAGCATATACTTATCAACAATTAAAAGAAGCTTCAGATAAAATTGCTGGTTATCTGGCGCAGCATTTTCCTAACCGCAAGCCAGTGGTGGTCTTTGGTGAATTAGAATTTGAAATGCTAGCGGCTTTTTTAGGAGCAGTCAAAGCCGGGCATGCGTATATTCCGATTGAGCGGCATACCCCAACCCAACGCATTGAGTTAATTTTACAGACTGCCCAACCAACCTGTATCTTAGCAGTTGCTGAATTTACGGATATTCAGGTAGATTGTCCAGTCTTGGATTATGCCCAATTGATGCAAACAACAGTGGATCCAGCTAAGCTAGCTCAATTACAACCAGTTAGTGGTGCGGAAAACTTTTATATTATCTTTACCTCGGGAACAACAGGAGTTCCTAAGGGAGTGCAGATTTCACATGATAATTTACAATCCTTTGTTGATTGGGAGTTAAGTGATTTTGCTTTACCAAAGGAACCAGCCTTTTTATCTCAGGCACCGTATTCCTTTGACTTATCCGTCATGAGTATTTATCCAGCTTTGGCTTCAGGAGGTCGCTTAATTCCTTTACCTAAAGCAGTGGTGGATGACTTTAAGCAATTATTTACTCGTTTACCTGAGCTGGCGATTAATGTCTGGGTGTCTACACCATCTTTTATCGATATTTGTCTGATGGCACCAGAATTTGATCAAGCGCACTTACCAAAATTGAGTCATTTCTTATTCTGCGGGGAAGAACTAACGATTCAAACCGCGAAAAAGCTAAAAGAACGTTTCCCACAAGCACATATTTTTAATACTTACGGCCCTACTGAAGCAACGGTGGCTATCTCAAGAGTAGCCATTACTGATGAAATGCTTGCGAATGCTACGCGTTTACCGATTGGTTATGTGAAGCCTGATTCACAGGTAATTATTATGGAAGAAAATCAAGTAGTTGCTCCTGGTGAAATTGGTGAAATCGTCATCGTCGGACCAAGTGTTTCAAAAGGGTACCTCAATAATCCAACCAAAACAAGTGAAGCCTTTTTTGACTATCAGGGTCAACCAGCATATAAAACAGGAGATGCTGGTCAACTAACTGAGGATGGTTTATTGCTTTACAATGGTCGAATGGACTTTCAGGTAAAACTGCACGGTTATCGAATGGAGCTAGAAGACATTGATCATCATTTGATGCAGGTTTCCTATGTCGATAAGGCGACTGTCGTTCCCAAATATCATCAGCATAAGGTGCAGCAGTTGGTCGCTTTTGTGGTCGCTAAGCCTAATGAATTTGAAAAAGAATTTGCTCTAACCAAGGCGATTAAGGCGGAGTTAGCCCAATCGGTGATGGATTATATGATTCCACAACGTTTTATCTATGTAGATGAATTGCCACGAACAGCTAATGGCAAGATTGACCGTAAAGGCTTGATGAATGAGGTGAACTCTGCATGAGCTTTCCACACATGATTCCTTATGCCAATCCTAGTTATTTTGGGTACTTGTTATTACTGCTTTGGCCAATCGCTCTTTCTTTCTTAAAAGGCCGTCATCGACTATGGACCTATGAAGCACTCGTCACTTTATTCTTCCTTTATGTCAGCTTTGGTGGGGAGGATTATCGTCAAGGGATTGCCTTAATTGGCTATGTCCTATTTCAAACGGTGCTTGTCTGGCTATATTCGCTACATCGCCAGAAAGCAAATACAGCAATTGGCTTTTATTTAGCTGTTATTTTAGCAATTTTACCGTTGACCTTAACGAAAATAGTACCGTTTATCGATCATGGCAAGGTGTCGTTCTTTAGCTTTTTAGGGATTTCTTATTTGACCTTTAAGTCGGTGCAAATGGTCATGGAAATTCGCGATGGCTTGATTAAAGAATATCATCCTTATCGCTACATTCGCTTTTTACTCTTTTTCCCAACCATTTCATCTGGACCGATCGATCGTTATCGTCGTTTTGAAAAAGATGTGGAAACGACGCCAAGCCCAGAAGAATATGCTGATTTACTAGGCAAAGGAATCCAACGCATTTTCCTTGGTTTTTTATATAAGTTTATTATCGGCTATTATTTAGGCACCTTATTATTGCCGTTGGTTTCGCGCTTAGCCTTGATGTATCATGGCATTTCGCTGCCGCTTGTCGGTTATATGTATGTCTATAGTATGTATTTATTTTTTGACTTTGCTGGCTACAGCTTATTTGCAGTCGGGGTAAGTAATGTGATGGGCTATCAAACGCCAATGAACTTCCATTTACCATTTTTATCATGGAATATCAAGGAATTTTGGAATCGTTGGCACATTAGCTTATCATTTTGGTTTAGAGATTATGTCTACATGCGTTTGATGTTTACCCTCTTGAAGAAAAAAGTCTTTAAGAGCCGAATTGTTGCCTCAAATGTCGGTTATTTTGCCCTATTTTTATTAATGGGGGTTTGGCATGGCTTAACCTGGTATTATATCGTTTATGGCTTATATCATGCTTGCCTAATCTGTCTAACCGATGCTTGGCTACGCTTTAAGAAAAAGCATAAAGACAAAATCCCATCGAATAAATTTACGCATGGCTTAGCAGTTGTTGCGACCTTCCATGCCGTATGCTTTAGCTTTTTGATTTTCTCAGGATTTTTAGATCAACTATTTTTTAAATAATTTCAAATATGAATGGAGCGTTTAATCATGCAAGAAACAATTTTAACAATTTTAGAAGATTTAACTGGAACCGATGAAGTACGTAACAATTTAGACCTTGAGCTATTCGATGAAGGGTTATTAGATTCAATGGGAACAGTCCAACTATTAGTAGAATTAAGTGGCCAATTAGGTGCTGAGGTGCCGGTTTCTGATTTTGAACGTGAAGAATGGAGCACACCAAATAAAATTATTGCCAAAGTAACTGAATTAGTTGGCTAGGGGTTATTGATGAAAGCAAAACTTTGGACGATTTTTGGACCAATTTGCGCGGCTTTAGTCCTGTTAGCTGGATTATTTTTTAGCCCGATTGATTTTCATTTAGTCAATCAAAAGGAAATTTCCCAAGCTGCTACTTCTATGTCAGCGCAAGTAATCAAAGGCAATGCGATTAAAAACCGTGCCTTTGAGGAAAAGCACTATGTTCCATTTTTTGGTTCATCTGAGCTTAGTCGAATTAGTGCTTTTCATCCTTCAACCCTAGCTGAAAAATACCAACGTGGTTACGTCCCTTTTTTACTCGGTGCTCCAGGTACGCAATCATTGACTCATTTTTTGATGTTACAGTCGATGGGAAAGGAATTAAGTGATAAAAAAATTGTCTTTGTTCTTTCGCCACAGTGGTTTGTCCCAACAGGAGTAACGACGGATTATTTTGATCGGTACTTTTCTAAGCAGCAAACCTACCAATGGTTAGCTCAATTAACAACCATTAATCAAGAAGATCAATATTTTGCCAAACGCTTGTTGAATTATCAAATGGTGCAAAAGGATTGGCTGTTATATCCAGCTTTACAAAAAGTAGCGAACGGTCAGTATCCGAGCCATCTTCAGCTATTAGCCAGCCAATTGATGGAAAATTTCTATAAACATGAAGATCAATTATTTGGTGGTTTGGATTTAATAAGTAAACAAGAGCCAATTGAAAAAGCTAAGCGAATTTTACCTAAAGCTTATAGCTATGAAAAATTGGATCAGTTAGCGTACCAAATTGGCTCAAAAAGAGTGGGCAATACCCCATTTATGATTGATCGTCATTATTATCAACACAAGATTAGACCGTTATTACATGAATTAAAGGGAGCACAGCAAACCTTTGATTATCGCTACTCACCTGAATTTTCGGATTTTGAGTTGGTATTAGCGACCATGGCGAAATATCATATTCAACCATTGTTCATTATTCCACCAGTTAACCAAGAATGGAGTAATTACACCGGTCTTTCTCAGGAAATGCTACAGCAATTCGCTGAAAAAATTAAGTTTCAGTTAACGAGTCAAGGCTTTACCAATATTGCTGATTTTACGAATCAAGCAAATACGCCTTACTTTTTACAAGATACCATACATCTAGGGTGGCGTGGCTGGTTAGCAAGCGATCAGTATATTCGTCCGTTTTTAATGCAGAGTATGGTTAATCAAGCACCAAAGTACAAAATTCAGGATTACTTCTTTTCTAATCAATGGCAAGAAGCCAATCCGACCCAGCTACAAATTTTAAATAAGACAGCGTAGCTAAGGGTGTTGGCTTTACAAAAGCGTAAAGCTGTGTTAATAATAAACAACATAAGTACAAATAAGGAATGTTCTAATATTTAGACGTTCCTTATTTTGTTGGATTGAAAATGAAAATAAAGGTGTGATCGATGTGACCATAAATAAACGCCGAGGAATCACTATGATTATTCTTTCGGCCTTTTGCTTTGCGATGATGAATGTTTTCATCAAGTTATCAGGAGATTTACCGGTTTTACAAAAGAGCTTCTTTCGAAATTTTGTTGCGTTAATCATCGCATTGATTGTAATGAGACAAGAGAAAGTGGGCTTTATCGTCCCTAAGGAATCTAGAGGTTGGCTTTTTTTAAGAGCATTGTTTGGGACAATTGGCTTGATTGCTAACTACTATGCGGTGGATCATTTGGTTTTAACGGATGCATCGATGATTCAAAAGCTAACGCCCTTTTTTTCAATGCTCGCTTCTTTATGGATTTTAAAAGAAAAACCCGCACGTTATCAGTGGTTAGCGATGCTGGTTGCTTTAGTGGGCATGCTTTTTGTGGTGAAACCAAGCTTTCATAATACGCAGTTGTTTGCTTCCTGCATCGCTTTAATTGGTTCGATGGGAGCAGCACTAGCTTATACCATGGTGCGCAGGCTATCATTTACCCCAATTAAGGGCGCGAGTATTGTTTTTTACTTTTCATTGTTTTCCTGTGTAAGCGTGCTGCCTTCGATGATTATTGATTTTCATGTGATGACGTTACCTCAATTGACTTATCTATTAATTGCAGGATTAATGGCGGCAGGTGGGCAATTTTCAGTTACAGCCGCTTATCAGGCAGCTCCGGCTAAGGATATTTCGATTTTTGATTATTCGCAAGTATTGTTTGTCGGTATCTTCGGTTATCTATTGTATCAGGAAGTACCTGATTTTTGGTCATTGATTGGCTATGTGATTATTTTTGCAACTGCCTATGGGATGTATCGGATAGGTAAACGGAAAGCACTTTAAACAGGAAATATTTTTGTTTAAGCAACGTTTCTTTTGGACGTTGCTTTTTTAGGTTATTAACCAAAGTAGTCCGAGATTATTTGAAATAGCTAAGTAAACGCTGTTGATTTGTTCACTAAAAAATGGTAGAATGTTTACTGTGATGAAAACGCTTATAGAAAGGAGTTGAAGAAAATGGCAGGGATTCGTACAGTGGCTAAGCGTGCAAAGGTTTCACCGGCAACGGTATCACGTTTTTTAAATGAAGATGCAACATTAAAAATTACCGATGAAACCAAGCAACGTATTTTAGAGGCCGTGTCTTATTATGACTATAAACCTCGAGAAAGAGAACGAAAAAAAGTGTTTGAAATAGGAGTGTTGACCTCGGTATCAGAAATTCAAGAGTTAGAGGATCCGTATTTTAGATCGATTCGCGTTGGGGTGCTAACCGAGTGTAATCAAAGTGAGGTTGAAGTCAAAAAAATACTATATTATCAAGCAAGTCAAGAATTTGATCTTTCACAATTAAAAGATTGTGGGGCGATTTTAGTGATTGGCCGTTTTCAAACGGAGGTATATGCCGAATTAATACAAATGAATAGCAATATTGTAGCCATTGATGTACCGAGTGAGGAGATTTCATTCCCAATTGATACAGTTTGTACTGATTTAGCCAAAGCTACAGTTGCACATCTTGATCGGCTTTATCAAAAAGGACATCGAGAAATTTGTTTTATTGGAGGTCGTAAAAAATCATTAGGTAAAGATGGTTGGATACTAACGGACGATCAAGAAGTACGTTATCAAGCCTATTTGAAATGGATGAAGCAATACGACTTACAATCAGCTGTTGACTGTTACATCGGCGATTGGGGCTATGAAGAAGGCTATCGCTTAACTGAAGAATTATTAGCGAAGCGACACGATCATTTACCGACAGCAATTGTCGTCGCTAGTGATCCAATGGCGGTAGGCGTTTATCGGGCGTTACAAAGAAAAGGTATTCGCATTCCAGAAGATATTTCAATTGTTAGCTTTGATGATCTGGAGGTTGCGCAATTTTTGACACCAACATTAAGTAGTGTGGCGATTTCAGCTGAAGAGATTGGCAAAGTTGCGGTGCGTTTAGCCAAACAAAGGTTAACAGGGGAACGGAAAATTCACATGAATGTTGAAGTTGGATATCAAATTCAAGTTCGTGAAAGTGAACGTTCACTTAATGAATGAAGGATTTATACATACAAAGAAAGCGAATCTATCAGGGTTTTAAGCCGAAAGATTCGCTTTCTTTTTCGTTTAGTAAAAAACAAAAACTTTTTACCAAGTAAACTATTGACATTTATTCACTAAACAGCTATAGTATAAGTGTAATAAGAAAGCGTATCCAAACGAGGAGGATGTCAAATGAAAATCGCAAAAAAATTACTTGTAGGTATCAGTGTCTTAAGTGCGGTCGGTTTATTAGGTGCTTGTGGGAACGGTTCTAAATCTGCTAGTAGCAGTAAAACGACTGAGATTGAATTCTTCAATCAGAAAAAAGAAATGCAACCAACACTGCAAAAAATCATTAAAGAATTTGAAAAAGAAAATCCAACAATTAAGGTTAAGTTTACCAACGTACCTGATCCAGGTAAGGTCTTAAAAACACGTATCGCTAGTGGTGATGCGCCAGATATTATCAATATCTACCCACAAAACACAGATTTCCAAGAGTGGGCAAAAGCGGGTACTTTTGAAGATTTAACTGGTAAAGATTTCTTAAGCAACTTAAAAGCAGGGGCTGCAGAAACTTATGCTGTCAACGATAAAATTTATTCTGTACCATTAACTAATAATGCTTGGGGCTTCTTCTACAATGCTGATAAATTTAAAGAATTAGGCTTAGAAGCACCTAAAACTTGGGCAGATTTTGAAAAATTAGTTGCAACGATTAAAGAAAAAGGTGAAACACCATTTGCTTTAGCATTAACGCAAAATGATTCTTGGACTTTAAATGGTTATCATCAATTAGCTTGGGCAACTGTCGCTGGTGGTTTTAAGGCAGCGAATGATGAATTGGTTCGTAGCCCTAAAGATGGAATCAAAACTTCAAGTGAAATTTTCCAACAAGTAACAAAGGAATTAGATTTATTACATGGTAACGGTCAAAAGAATGCAACTGGTGCGACTTATGATGATGCAATCGCTACTTTTGCTAAAGGAGATGCTTTAATCTTCCCTAATGGTATCTGGGCTTTACCAGCAATCAACAATCAAAATCCTAAATTTGAAATTAAAATGTTTGCTTACCCAGGTGTAAAAGCTGATCAACAATTAACAGTTGGTGCTGCTGACCTTGCTTTATCTGTTTCAAGTAAATCTAAACATAAAGCTGCTGCGAATAAATTCTTAGCATATATGACAACTAAGAAAGCAATGCAAAAATATTATGATGTTGATGGTTCACCAACTTCAGTAACTGCTGTTGATACAGAAGGTAAATTCCCAGAAACAGAAGGCGTTACCCAATATGTATTTACAGACAAACAAATCGTATGGTTGCAAAAAGAATGGACTTCTGAAGAAAAATTCTGGCATGCAACAGTGAACTATGTAAATTCTCAAGACCAAGATCAATTGGCAAATAATCTAAATACCTTCTTTAATACAATGAAGAAATAAGTTTAGAGTAAAAAAGGGGCACACACATCATGTTTAAAAAGGGGTTTATCAATCGTACTTGGGCCTGGTTATTTTTAATTGTACCTATTGCCTTACAGTTAATCTTTTTCTATGTACCAATGGTGCGTGGATTCTTCTATAGTTTAACTGACTGGACTGGGTTAACATCTGATTATCATTTTATCGGCTTTAAGAATTTTCAGGCAATTGGCTCTGATCCTTATTTTATGAAATCAGTCGGCTTTACAGTAGCTTTTACTATTGCGCTGATTGTTGGTGAAGTTGTGCTTGGTATTGCAATTGCGCGTTTATTAAATCGCAAGGTGAAAGGAGTAGGCTTTTTTAGAACAGCCTACTTCTTCCCAGCAGTACTTAGTACGGTAACTTTAGGTTTGATTTTTAAGCAATTATTCAATTACGGTTTACCACAATTAGGCGAAAAATTAGGCATTGATTTTTTAACACAGAATTTAATTGCAAATGAAAAAACGGTATTTTGGGGTGTGCTTTTTGTGGCACTATGGCAAGGTGTAGCAATGCCAGTTGTCATTTTCTTAGCAGGCTTACAAAGTATTCCCGAAGATATCTTAGAAGCAGCTGAAATTGATGGTGCATCACCTTGGCAAAAGTTCCTAAGTATCGAAATACCTTATCTATTACCTTCATTAAGCATGGTCTTTATTATGGCATTGAAATCAGGGTTAACTGCCTTTGACTTAATGTATGCCTTAACAGGTGGTGGACCAAACGATAAGACGACTACCTTGGGGTTATTAGTTTATAACTATGCATTCCAAAACAACCAATATGGTTATGCCAATGCAATTGCAGTTGTCTTATTTGCAGTCATTGCTGTGATTTCAATTATCCAAATTACTTTATCTAGAAAATTTGAAGTATAGTACTTAGGAGGAAAAAAACATGAAACAAAAAGGCTCGGTTTTTAGCTATCTTATCTTAATATTAGGTTTCTGTATGATTTTCATTCCGCTGTACTTTACGGTATTAAGTTCATTTAAGGAAACCAGTCAGATTACCGGAAATTTCTTCGGTTTACCAAATCCGTTTACAACAGATAACTTTCAACGACTTTTAGATGATGGCATTAGTCAATATTTCTTAAATTCAACAATTATTTCTGTTGTCTCAATTCTATTAATTACCTTTTTTGTACCAATGGCAGCTTTCTCCATTGCACGAAATATTTCTAAAAAGAAAGCATTTGGTTTAATGTATTCATTTTTAATCTTGGGAATTTTCGTTCCATTCCAAGTAATTATGATTCCAATCACTACTATGATGACGAAGCTTGGTCTTTCAAATATTCCTGGATTAATCATTTTATATTTAGCTTATGCAATTCCGCAGACTTTGTTCTTATACGTTGGTTATATTAAAACTTCTATTCCAGAAGAATTAGATGAAGCTGCTGAAATCGATGGTTGTAGCAAGTTTAGAATGTATTTTCAAATTGCCTTTCCATTGATGAAGCCAATGCATGCCACTACTTTGATTATCAACGCTTTGTGGTTATGGAATGACTTCTTACTACCATTATTAATCTTAAATAAAGATAATTCTAACTGGACATTACCGTTATTCCAATACAATTATCAAGGTCAATATTTCAGCGATTATGGTCCATCATTTGCGTCTTATGTTGTCGGTATCGTTGTTATCCTAATTGTTTATTTGATTTTCCAAAAGAATATTATTTCAGGAATGACGAATGGTTCGGTAAAATAAAAATTGCTCGACAGATGGGCATATAAAAGGAGAAGTCCAATGATTATTTTTGATGAACAAACACGTGTTTTTCATTTAACAAATGAAAAAATTAGTTATCTAATCCAAATTGAAGATTTTGATTATGTTACACATCTTTATTTTGGTAAAAAAATCGGTCAATACTCTAATCTACGTAAATATCGTCGGATTGATCGTGCTTTTTCACCAAATCCAGAAGGTTGGCAAGATCGCTGTTTCTCACTGGATACCATGCTGATGGAATATCCAGCTCACGGTGGGGGGGATTTCCGTGAGGGAGGTCTTCGCTTGAAATTTGGCGATGGCAGTAAAGTGAGTGATTTTCGTTATGACGGTTATCAAATTCTTCAAGGAAAACCAGCTTTAGCCGGATTACCAGCGACCTATGTTACGGCCGATGACCAAGCGGAAACTCTAGAATTATATCTAGTAGATGCTTTAAGCCAGTTGCGTTTGACATTAAGTTATACGATTTTTGCTGATCAAGCAGTGATTACAAGACATACTAAACTAGAAAATCTAGGGACTGAAACCGTTGAGATTAATCGTCTAGCCAGTGGGGTGTTAGATTTTTATGCTCGTGATTTAGAGGTCATTCAGCTAAACGGTGCTTGGGGCCATGAAAGACAGATGACGCGTGAAGCGATTTATCAAGGTATCAAGGTTTATGATAGTAAACGTGGTGCAAGTAGTCATGAACAAAATCCTTTTGTAGCTTTAGTTGAGCCAACGACAAGTGAATTTACTGGTGAAGCAATCGGTTGTTGTTTAGTATATAGCGGCAATCATGAAACAGTGATTCAACAAGATCATTACCGTCAAACACGTGTCATTATGGGGATTAACAGCTATGATTTTGCTTGGCAATTAACACCAAAAGATAGCTTTACTACACCAGAAGTGGTCTATACGTATAGTGATGCTGGTTTAAATCAAATGTCAGCTACCTTCCATGATTTATTTAATCAACATCTTGTTCGTGGTAATCATCAGTTCAAAGAGCGTCCAACCTTAATCAATAACTGGGAAGCGACTTATTTTGACTTTAATGAAGAAAAAATTATGGAAATTGTCAACGAAGCTAAAGCGCTAGGCATTGAAATGTTTGTCTTAGATGATGGTTGGTTTGGTGAGCGTGATGATGATTATCGTTCATTAGGTGATTGGTTTGAGTATGAAGAAAAAATCAATTTACAACGTTTAGCTGAACAAGTTCACGCCAAAGGAATGAAATTTGGTCTTTGGGTAGAACCAGAAATGATTTCAGCTAACAGTCGTTTACACGAACAACATCCAGACTGGGTATTACATGTACCAAATCGTGGACGTTCACTTAGTCGTAGTCAACACGTGTTAGATTTCTCACGTGAAGACGTGCGTGAAAACATCTATCAACAATTAAAAGCGATTTTTGATCGGGTGCCAGTTGATTATGTGAAATGGGATATGAACCGTAATATGACTGAAGTCTATTCCTTATTGTTATCTCCTGAATGTCAAGGTGAAGTTGCCCATCGCTATATCTTAGGATTATATGATTTTCTTGAACGTTTAGTGAACGAATATCCAACTATTCTTTTTGAAAGTTGCTCAGGTGGTGGCGGACGTTTTGATGCAGGAATGCTTTATTACATGCCGCAAACCTGGACCAGTGACAATACCGATGCGATTGCTCGCTTAAATATCCAGTATGGAACTAGCTTAGCCTATCCGATTTCAACGATGGGTTCTCACGTTTCAGCTGTGCCTAATCATCAAACCCATCGCAAAACTAGCCTAGCTATTCGGGGAAATGTGGCAATGTCTGGGGTATTTGGCTATGAATTAGATTTAACCAAATTAACTGAAGAAGAAAAAGCGGAAATTAAAGAACAGCTAGTCTTTTACAAGGCACATCGTCGGTTATTCCAATTTGGTCGTTTTATCCGTTTAGTTTCACCGTTTGATCATAATACTTGTGCTTGGATGTTTGTTGATGAACAAAAAGACGAAGCGATTGTCTTTTACTTTAGAAAATTAGCGCAAGCCTCAAGTCCAGTAGAAACCATTCGCTTAGCCGGTCTTGATCCAGAAAAAGTTTATACCTTAAATGGCAATGACATTACTGGTGCTGAATGTATGTATTTAGGTCTATATATTGATGAAACTTTAATGGGCGATTATGCAACACAAATGTTCCATCTAAAAGCAAAATAAAAATTTTTTAGCAGATTTACTGATAAGGTAGGTCTGCTAAAAATTTGAGAAGGGAAGTCAATTTGATGAAAATTAAAAATGAAGCAATGCTAATTACCTATTGTGATAGCTTAGGGAATAACTTAAAAGATTTGAATCAAGTCTTAGATCAACACTTGCAAGGCGTGGTTGGAGGAATTCATCTATTGCCGTTTTTCCCATCAACTGGTGACCGCGGTTTTGCGCCAAGTGATTATACGGTCGTTGATTCAGCCTTTGGTACTTGGCAAGAAGTCGAAGCACTAGGTGAAAAATACTATTTAATGTTTGATTTTATGATCAATCATATCTCACGGGAATCAAAATTTTTCCAAGATTTCAAACAAAATCATGAAGCCTCACCTTATAAAGAGATGTTTATTCGTATTCACGAATTCTTCCCTGAAAATCGGCCAACGCCAGAAGATATTGATTTGATCTACAAACGCAAAGACAAAGCACCGTTTCAAGAAGTGACTTTTGCCGATGGTACGACTGAGCAAGTGTGGAATACCTTTGGGGAAGAACAAATTGACCTTGATGTAAATAAAGAAGTAACCAAGCAATTTATCAAGGATACACTTAAGGACATGGCCAGTCATGGTTGCTCATTAATTCGTTTAGATGCCTTTGCTTATGCCATTAAAAAGCTTGATACGAATGATTTCTTTGTCGAACCTGAAATTTGGGACTTACTTGATGAAGTGCGTGAAGAAGCAGCTAAATATAACTGCGAATTATTACCTGAAATTCATGAGCACTATACTATTCAAATGAAAATTGCTGATCATGATTATTATGTGTATGATTTTGCTTTACCGATGATTACCCTTTATTCATTATATAGTGGTAAGACCAATCGACTAGCTAATTGGTTAAAAATGAGCCCAATGAAGCAATTTACGACTTTAGACACGCATGATGGAATTGGGGTCGTTGATGCTAAGGACTTATTAACCGATGAAGAATTAGATTACACTTCAGAAGAATTGTATAAAGTCGGCGCCAATGTGAAGAAAATTTATTCCTCTGCGAGCTACAATAATTTGGATATCTATCAAATTAATTCAACTTATTATAGTGCGCTAGGTGATAATGACCGTAGCTATTTATTAGCCCGCGCGATTCAATGTTTCGCACCAGGTATTCCTCAAATTTATTATGTGGGCTTACTGGCTGGTAAAAATGACCTCGAGCTGTTAGAAAGCACAAAAGAAGGACGCAATATCAACCGTCATTATTATAGCCTAACTGAAATTGATGAAGAGGTAAATCGTCCAGTAGTCAAAGCGCTATTTGATTTACTACGCTTTAGAAATCGCGCAGCTGCTTTTGATTTAGCAGGTGAAATCACTGTAGAAACGCCGAGTGAAGAAACCATTATCATTACACGAAAAGATGCAAATGGCGATCGTGCAGTATTAACAGCTAATTTGCAAACCAAAGATTTTACCGTTACACATAATGGAGAATTAGTCTTACAACAACTAGACTAAGCATTATTTATCCGTAAAAAATGGATGTATCCTAGCAGAAAAGTTGGTTGTATAGTAAAAAAACAGAGCAAATGTTAAAATAATGCTTGCTCAATTAAACGTTCCATGTTACTATTTCTCTTGCAATGATTTATTGCGAACGAGAGAGGCTGAGTATGACTTTGCCAAACTTATTGCTGCCAGTTAAGTGGGCAGATTTGATGTAGTAAAGGGGCTATCGCGCCCATTGAAGAGACAGTTTAATACGGTCGACTCAAATTTTTTATAACATAATGTGATGGATTTTGGATCATTATGCTTGTGAAAACGATTAGTAAGAGTGGTAAAAGTATTGTACTAAATAGACTCTAACGTTCTATCAATAATAAAGAGATAGGGTTTAATAGGATAAATAATGTCTAGGTATCACTATGCCTTACAACCAACCCTTGATGAAATAAAATGAAGAAATCGAAACTCAAGTATTGACACTAAACCATCAATACTTGAGTTTTTTATTTTAAGGATGCTAGGCAACTTGCCCAGACATGAGAAAATTCGAGTGTTACTCAGTCTTGAAGAAATTAAAAAAAGGAAAAAATTTATTCAAGACTGAGGCGAATTTTCGCCATGTCTAGTTGACTAGCACAGATTGCTTAAGGATGTTAGGCAACTTGCTTAGCTACGAGAAAATTTGAGTGTTACTCTCCGGTTGAAAAATAGAAGGATATCAATTTTTTCAAACGGAGAGGCAAATTTTCCGAGTAGCTAGGCGTTGAACACTGATTACTTTAGGATGTGAAGCAAGTCGGTCAGCTCCGAGCAAATAAGCTCCGGTCTGGCAGAAAAATCCACAGCTTTAAAGATTTTACTAGCCAGACAGGCTTATTTGACGAAGGAGTTACTTGCTGAGCACTGATTACTAAAGGATGTGAAGCAAGTCGGTTAGCTCCGAGCAAATAAGCTCCGGTCTGGCAGAAAAATCCATAACTTTAAAGATTTTACTAGCCAGACAGGCTTATTTGACGAAGGAGTTACTTGCTGAGCACTGATTGTTTAAGGATGCTAGGCAACTTGCCCAGACATGAGAAAATTCGAGTGTTACTCAGTCTTGAAAAAATTAAAAAAGGAAAAAATTTATTCAAGACTGAGGCGAATTTTCGCCATGTCTAGTTGACTAGCACTGATTGTTTAAGGATGTTCAACGACTTGCTTAGCTCCGAGCAAATTCGAGTGTTACTCTCCGGTTGAGTAAAAATGAATCAATTATCCTAAATATTTATCGAAAATGAATAGAGAGGTGAGCTTATATCATGCAATACAATCAAGAAGAAACGCCAATTGTCGATGCGTTATTAGCCTTGAAAAAACAACGTCTGGTGCCTTTTGACGTACCTGGTCATAAACGAGGCAAAAGTAGTAGTGACTTGGTGCAATTCTTCGGTGAAAAAACGATTTCTATTGATGCCAATTCAATGAAATTATTAGATAATCTAAGTCATCCGGTTTCGGTTATTAGAGAAGCAGAAACCTTGGCGGCACAAGCTTTTTCAGCAAAACATGCCTTCTTTATGGTTAATGGTACGACACAAGCTGTGCAGAATATGATTTATGCGACCGTTCAAGAAGGCGATAAAATCTTGCTGCCAAGAAATGTACATAAAAGTGTGATCAATGCCCTAGTAATGTGTGGAGGAATTCCAGTCTATGTGCAGACACCTTTACAAAGAGAATTAGAAATCTCAACAGGGATGCCTTTTGAAAGTGTCAAACAGACCATTGATCAACATCCCGATGCGAAAGTCATTTTAGTGAATAACCCGACTTATTATGGCATTTGTTCCGATTTAAGACGAATTACTGAATACGCTCATGAAAAAGGACTATTGGTCTTAGTCGATGAAGCGCATGGTACCCATCTGTATTTTGGCAAAGGACTACCAATTAATGCGATGGCAGCAGGGGCTGATATGGCAGCGGTCAGCATGCATAAATCAGGTGGCTCATTAACCCAAAGCTCATTCCTTTTATGCAATGAATCGATGGATCCTGAATACGTGCGGACGATTATCAATTTAACCCAAACGACAAGTGCCAGTTATCTTTTGATGGCCAGTCTTGATTTAGCAAGACGCAATTTAGTGCTAAATGGAGAAGAAATCTTTAAAAAAGTGGTAGAGCTATCCCAATATGCTAGAGATGAAATCAATGAGATTGGCGATTACTATGCTTATTCGACTGAAATCATTGATCGTGAAGGCATTTATGATTTCGATGTGACGAAATTATGTATCAAGACGACAGGGATTGGTCTAACGGGTAGTGAGGTGTATGATTTACTGCGTGATGAATACAATATTCAGGTCGAATTTGGCGATACAGCGAATATTTTAGCCTATATTTCAGTAGGTGATCGGATTCATGATATTGAGCGTTTGGTTTCAGCACTATCGGATATTCGCCGTCGTTACAAACGTGAATCACGTGATTTATTAGTCTTTGATATTGCTAAAACGGATGTAGTGATTTCACCACGCAAAGCATTTTATGCTGCGAAGGCTAGTCTGCCTTTAGAAGAGAGTATTGGCGAGATTTCAGCTGAGATGGTGATGTGTTATCCACCGGGGATTCCAATTGTGGCACCAGGCGAATTGATTACCAAAGAAGTTGTCGAGCATATTTTATACGCCAAGGAAAAGGGTTGTTTCTTAATGGGGACAGAAGATCCGGAAGTGGCGGCTATTCGGATTGTAAAGGAGTGAAGTAGATGGATTTATGGTATTCAGAATATCATGTGGATGATGTTCGTCTATCGATTAATGTGGAACGTGAAATCTATAGCCACCACACAGAATATCAACATATTGCGATTTTAGATTCAAAAGAATTTGGCCGCATTTTGACCTTAGATGGTGAGTTAATTAGTACGGAAAAAGATGAGTTTTTCTATAGTGAAATGATGGTGCATGTACCCATGGCGGTGCAGCCAGAAATTAAAAAGGTTTTGGTTATCGGTGGCTGTGATGGGGGCGTTTTAAAGGAATTATGTAAATATCAAACCATTGAGCATATTGATGTAGTGGAGTTGGATGCGCAATTAGTCCAAATCTGTCAGCAATTCTTCCCACCAACGACTGAAGCCTTTCAAGATGAGCGTGTGCATTTGTCGATTCAAGATGCTTTAAAATTTGTCCGCCGTAAAGAAGACGAATATGACTTGATTATTGTCGATTCGGCCAATCCGTTTGGGGTTAACGAAAGTTTATTCACTCGTGAATTTTACGGTAGCTGTTATAACGCTTTAAAAGCCAATGGTACCTTAATTAGTCAGCATGCCAATGCTTTTTACCAAGAAGATGTAGAAGCGTTTATGCATATTAGAAATCGCCTAACTTCGGTCTTTGAAAATAATTTTGTCTATATGGCAAGTATTCCGACCTATGCAGCCGGCTATTTATTATTTGGCTATTCCTCTAAGCAAAGCCAGCCTTTAAATGATTTAAAGGCAGCACAATGGGAGGGCCTAGCGATTCCAACTAAGTTTTATAATGTCGCTTTACACCAAGGCGCATTTGCTTTACCAAATTATATTAAGGAGATGATGTGATGTTACAACCAAACGTAGAAACCTTTATCGCTTGTGATGCTTCCTTAGAAGAAGCAAGCACTGTCCTTTTTGGGGCACCGTATGATTCAACAACTTCTTATCGACCAGGTACCCGCTTTGCAAGTAAAGCGATTCGTGGGGAATCATTTGGATTAGAAACTTATAGTCCTTATCAAGATAAGGATTTAGAAGACATCAAGGTCTTTGATTCCGGAGATTTGGAGTTATCCTTTGGTCGTGTCGATTTGGCATTAGCTGATATTCGCAAACGTGCTGCGGAAATTTTGGCTTTAAACAAACGTCCCTTTATGATTGGTGGCGAGCATTTGGTGACCTTGCCAGCTGTTGAGGCAGCCTTTGAAAAATATCCAGATTTACAGGTGATTCAATTCGATGCCCACACAGACTTACGCGATGATTACCTAGACGCTAAATTATCCCATGCGACAGTGATTCGTCGGATTCATGATTTTTTAGGCGATGGCAAGATTCATCAATTCGGTATTCGCTCTGGTGAACGTGCCGAATTTCAATTTGCCAAAGCGCATACGAATTTACACAAATATAGTTTAGCTGGTTTAAAAGAAACGGTCGCAGCCTTAAAAGATACACCGATTTATTTAACCATTGACCTAGATGTTTTTGATCCAGCTGCTTTTCCAGGAACTGGGACACCGGAAGCTGGGGGCATTTTCTTTATGGAATTTATCGAAAGCTTAAAGCTACTTAGTCAGTTAAATATTGTCGCTTTAGATGTCAATGAGTTATCACCAGCTTTAGACCAAAGTGGTGCTTCAACTGCTTTAGCATGTAAAGTCGTGCGTGAATTATTACTAGCAATTAACTAACAATAGAAAAGAGGAATAAAAATATGGCAAAAGCTCTAATTATTGGCGCAGGTGGCGTCGCAAGTGTAACCGTACATAAATGTGTACAAAATAGTGAAGTCTTTGAAGAAATTTGTATCGCTTCAAGAACTAAGGCAAAATGTGATGCCTTGAAAGAAAAATTAGATGGTCAAGGTTGCAAAATCTCTACTGCGCAAGTCGATGCCAACAATGTCGATGAATTAATCGCTTTAATTGAAGCGTTCAATCCAGATATCGTGATTAACTTAGCCTTACCATACCAAGATTTAACGATTATGGATGCTTGCTTGGCAACGAAGACACACTATCTAGATACTGCCAACTATGAACCAGAAGATACAGCCAAATTTGAATACAAATGGCAATGGGAATACCGTGAAAAATTTGAAAAAGCGGGAATCACTGCCATCTTAGGCTCTGGCTTTGATCCAGGGGTAACCGGTGTCTTTTCTGCTTATGCCCAAAAACACTATTTTGATGAAATTCATCAAATTGATATTCTTGACTGTAACGCAGGCGATCATGGCTATCCATTTGCGACCAACTTCAACCCTGAAATCAATATTCGTGAAGTATCCGCAAAAGGCAGCTACTGGGAAGATGGTCATTGGGTTGAAACGGAACCAATGGAAATCAAAAAAGTATATGACTTCCCACAAGTAGGCCCACGTGATATGTACTTATTACACCATGAAGAAATCGAATCTTTAGCTCTGAATATTAAAGGGATCCAACGTATTCGCTTCTTCATGACATTTGGTCAAAGCTACTTAACTCACTTGAAATGCTTAGAAAATGTCGGCATGACCAGCATTGAACCAATTATGTTTGAAGGCAAAGAAATTATTCCATTACAATTCCTAAAAGCCGTTTTACCTGATCCAGCTTCTTTAGGCCCACGTACCAAAGGAAAAACCAATATCGGTTGTATCTATCAAGGAGTAAAAGATGGCAAACCAGTGAACTACTATGTTTACAATGTATGTGATCACGAAGCATGCTACAAGGAAGTCGGCTCACAAGCGGTTTCTTATACAACTGGGGTACCAGCGATGATCGGTGCGATGTTAGTAGTCAACGGTACTTGGAACAAACCAGGTGTGCATAACGTAGAAGAATTAGATCCAGATGCTTTCATGGAAGCACTAAATCAATGGGGTTTACCATGGGTAGAAGACTTCAATCCTACTTTGGTGGAAGACTAATGGAACCGATGATTAAATGGGACGCCTATAGTGTGCCCACACCAAGCTTTGTCGTTGAAGAAAAGTTATTGCGTAAAAATCTTGAAATCTTAAAGCGTGTCCGCAAAGAGAGTGGGGCGAAAATTTTACTAGCCCAAAAAGCTTTCTCTATGTTTCACTTTTATCCGTTGATTAGCGAGTATCTGGATGGTACCACTGCTAGTGGTATCTATGAAGCACGCCTAGGCAAGGAACAATTTGGGAAAGAAACCCACGTCTTTTCCCCAGCCTATCGTCAAGAAGAGCTACTTGAATTATTACCGATTTGTGACCATATTCTATTCAATTCGCTCTCACAATGGAAACGATATAAAGAAGTTGCCTTAGCTAGTGGGAAATCATTTGGTCTAAGAGTGAATCCAGAATGCTCGACCCAAGAAGGGCATGCAATCTATGATCCTTGTGCACCCGGCTCACGCTTAGGGATTTTGGCAGAAGATTTAGCAGGTGAAGAGCTAACTGGCATCGATGGCTTGCACTTTCACACGCTTTGTGAGCAAAACGTCGATGATTTGATTACCACCTTACAAGCCTTTGAAGAAAAGTTCGCCCAATATCTGCCTAAAATGAAGTGGGTGAACTTCGGTGGAGGACACCATATAACTAGAGCTGACTATAAGGTAGACACGCTTATTGAGGTAATTAAAACGTTTAAAAACAAATACCAAGTAGAAGTCTACTTAGAACCGGGTGAGGCGATTGCCTTAAACGCCGGCTATCTAGTCGCAAGTGTACTAGATATTACCCAAAATCATGGAGTGACAAATGCCATCTTAGACACTTCAGCAACCTGTCACATGCCAGATGTCTTAGAAATGCCTTATCGCCCACACATCATCAATAGTGGTAAACCAGGGGAAAAGGCGTATACCTATCAATTGGGTGGACCGACTTGTTTAGCTGGAGATATCATCGGCAGCTATTCCTTTGATCACGAATTACAAATTGGTGATCGTCTGATTTTCTGCGATATGGCGATTTACTCGATGGTAAAAACCAACACCTTTAACGGAATGCCACTAGCAAGTATTCTAGCGGTTGATGCCCATAATCACTGGCAGGTCGTTCGTCAGTTCGGTTACGAAGATTTTAAAATGCGACTTTCTTAAATCAAGGTCATTCAAGCAAGCGATTTGTTTAGCTGAGTACAGCTAAACAAATCGCTTGCTTTTTATATGGAACAAAAAAGGGTGGTTCCGTAAATACATTATAATAGAAGAAACTAGCATTTTTTTACAAATGTACGTGTTTTATTGATTGAATGAAAGTAAAATTGTTAGTTAAAGCTGGGAAAAAGTGGGACGGTTTCCATAACGCTTTTCATTAGTGAAAGAGTGCCTTATCTTGTAAAATAATCGAAGTAAAATGATTTACGTATAGCAATTTTTATGAAATAAAACGTATGGAAACTTTACAAATCAACGTTTAATTATCAAAATAGATCTAAATTTCTTTATATTTAAGTTAAAAAACATAACTTATATAATAGATATATAGTATAGTGAAAGTATTCACTTTCACAAAAATGAATATCTATCAAACGCTCAATCCTTTATATATCAACCTATTTCTGATTTTAGGTTAACGAAAAATGAATATTTTTTGTTTCAACATAAGTTATTGAAATTATTTAATCAAAAAAATTATATTTTTAAAAAATTTTTTGTAAACAATTATGTAAAGAAATTTTTAAAGAAATGTAAAGAAAAAACCTTATAAATTGGGGTAAAATAGTTTACTTTTCGAAGAGAATAAATAAAATAACTATTAAATAAATTTAGTTATACATGTAAAAATATTGTTATATAAGTGTTTTTTATTATTTTTCTACTTGTCAAGTCAATTTAGAATGTATATAATCTAATCTGTTGAGAGGATAGCTCGACAAATTTTATGTGGAAAACTTATGTAAAAACAGAAAGGAAAGGGATTTAACACATGTCAACAAACAAAAAAATGTTAGGGAAAGAATCAAACAAAAAGAATGCGCATCGTCGCTACTCATTGCTATTATTAGCATTATTATTTATCGGCTTTGCAACTTACGGAACTTATGCTTACTTCACAAGTTCAACTTCAACTACTAAAGGTCATTTAACGTTGAATGGTGCGAAACAGTATACATTAGGTACTGATTCTGGTTCTGCAAGTAATCAAAATGGGATTGCTGATAGTACATCTGATACAGTAGTTAATCCAGCAAGTACAGATTCTTCTGGTAATAGTAATGGAGATGGATCTACAAGTACTGTAGGTGAAAATGGAGCAAATAACTTCAAATCTTTCCATGAATTTGACTGGATTTATGTAGGTAACAAAGAAGGTCAATCAGATTTATCAAACTTATTAGTAGCTTCAGATAAATTAACTCAATTCAACAAATATGTTACTGAAACAGCAGATGGAACTGTAGGTAAGATTTTCTCAAATGTAACTGGTGGTGATATCTTCCGTAAAACTGTTCGTCTAAAAGTTAATGGAGATTCTACTATTCCTGCAACAGCTAAGATTGAATGGAAAGGTACTGATACTACATTAAATAATGTAACTGGTGCACTTTATTATCGTAAGGCTGCGCAAACTACTTTAAATTCTGAAACTACTTTTAATGTAGCTGCTTTTGCTGAAGGTTTTGATTTCACTGCAACTAGTCAATCAGTGACTTTATCAGATAAAGTTAAAGCAGGAGATTACATTGATGTAGAATTAGTTGTAATGGTTAAGGATGATGCTACTGCTACTAACTTGTTATTAGCTAAGATTGCACGTCAAGTAACAATTACATTAGCTCAAGATACAATGTTAAGTGGTGCTTCATCAGCTGCACAATCTAACTAATAATATTAACGAATAATAGGTAAAAGGATGCTGAGGCATAATTGGATGCTTGGAAAAGCATCCTTTTACTGTATTTATGAAAGTGAGATTATGAAGAAAACAATACATGGAATTTTAAATATATTAGGTACCATTTTGATTTTCGTAGTCTTAATCGGTATCTTAGTCAATGCAAATTCTGCGCCAAATGGAAAGGGCTTTTTTGGTTTTAAGGGCTATACAGTATTAAGTAATAGTATGCAGCCGACCTTTTCAGCTGGGGATTATGTCGTGGATAAGATGGTTGATTTTAATTCAATCAAAAAAGGCGATGTCATTTCTTATAATATCGATGATCATACCGTGGTTACGCATCGTGTAAAAGAAGTAACTGCTAAGGGCTTAACCATGCAAGGGGATGCCAATAATGCGGTGGATGACTTTACAGTAACTAAAGATCACTTTATTGGTAAAATGATTTTTATTATTCCAATGCTTGGTCGCCTTCCTGAATTATTATTACACCCATATCTATGGATTGCTGGTGCAGTCTTAATTATGTCAATTGTCATTTATAGTTTTTTCAAAAGAGGTTCTGAAAAGGGAAAGGAGCAAGAAAACTATGATGAAAATGCAAAAACTGAGTAAATATGTGAAAACACATAAATTGGTAAGTTTAGGTGTTGTCGCTAGTGCAGCAGCTTTAGTCGCAACTGGCGTGGGTACGTATTCTTATTTCAGTGATTCAAAAACTGCGAATACTAATTTAACCTTGAATAAGGGGACGGTAAAACTTAGTGATGTTAATGATCCTGGTTGGACTTATCTTGGGAACACATCGAATGTTGAGGGGAGCTCTACAGAGGAGTCTGTTACAAGTGCTTCTAATTATGATATAGGTCAGCTAAGTGACTTAAATACTACACCGCCTTATTCTGGCAAATATGTGAATCCAGATTTAAAGCTTGGTGAAAAAAATGTGGAAGATTGGTCGAAGGTACAAACTGGCAATAATTTTTCTCAAATAGTTCCCGGGGATACTTTTAGAAAAAAAGTCACCTTTACTTATAGTGGTAGTAATGCAGCTGATTTATCGATGAAGTTAGTATGGAATCATCAGAGTACAGAAAATGATAACTGGACTAAATTTAAGAAGACATTCGACTATATTGTTAAATATTCCGTTAATAATAAGGATGGAGTAAGTTTGGTAACAAATATTAGTGGTCTTAGTTTACCTAAATATAGTGATATAACAACAACGGGCGTGTCATTATCGGATATTCAGATAAAAAAAGATGACACGATTACAATTGCCTACACAATTAGGATGAAGACCAATGACTATAATGATATTGCTCAGTTTGGAGACCTACCACAACAAGTAACTACTCAAAATGGTAAGGAAATTTACGATGGTATTGAATTAACAGTTAAGAATCATCTAGAGAAAAAATAATAAAGTGGGTGATTACTCTTGAGAAAAAGAATTATATTCTCACTTTTGGGTATAGTGATGATTGTATTGCTTCTTGTATCTAGTTATCATTTTACTCAGGCTAGGTTACTATCTATGAAAACGGCTCGAACTAATATAAGTTTGAACAAAGGCTCGGTACATTTTTCAGATTCTATCAGTGATTCAAATTGGAAATATGTTGGTAATTATAAGGAATTTAAATATGATCAAGAAACAAAAAAAACTATTATTTCAATTGATGATATTTCAATGACTGACTATCAAAATGTGCCTATCAATGGTGATTTACTCAATCAGGATGGAACGCCTTTAGCATTAGATAAATCAAAAATAATAACAAGTAATACTTTCAAAAATGTAAAACAAGGAGACACTTTTTATCGAGTATTTGATATAGAATACAAAAAAGATGACACTAGAAATAATCCTGCTGTTTATACGATTAATATGACTAATATGACTAATCAAGATGAAAATACTAAAGAAAATAATTTTCAAATTATAGGTAAATATTATGTCATTGATCCTAAAGCACAAAAAACCGATCGAGAGATTTTTAACAGTGGTGCACTATTTTATTCTTCCTTATGGCCTGTAAATGATAGTAATGATAAATTTATAAAAAATGGTCAGACACTTAGAATTATGGTTTTATTGAGATTTAACAGTGATGATAAAAACGGTACACTTTTTGAACAGAGCTTGCCAACAATTACTATTGATGCACATAATTATTTACAAAAAATATATTCTGGAAAGGAAGATAAGAAATGACAAAAAGAAATGTTTGGCTATTATTGTCATTAATTGTTGTTTTTATCTTCACCTTTAAATTTACTTGGGCATATTTAACAGATGCTTCGGAGATTAAAGAGGAAAAGATTAGTGTTACTTCCATGAAAACTACTGGATTAGAATGTTCATTTAATGTACAAAATCTTGATTTTAGTAATACAAATTCTTCTGATTCTAAAACGATAGACATGACTATAAAAAATGGCACGTCTCTATTTTTATCAAATATTCAATTAGCGGTAAATTTACAAAATAGCAACAAGAATAATATTGAAAATTGGAATTCATTATATAAAGTTGAGTATAGTTTAGATGGTGGAACAACTTGGAATTCAGATAGTCCAAATATTTCGTTAAACAAAGAAAGCGGAAAGCCGGATGGTAATCTTTCATTAAAGGTTCGTTTTACTCAAATTTCTGACGTAACCGCCAATTTGGATGTCAATCATTTTAGATTTGATATAAGCGCAACTTCTGTCGGTGGTGCGTCTATAACAACTTTGATAAAATATTTATCACTTACACCACGGAGTTCAGGAATTTATAATGACTTACCTGAAGATTTAGGTGATTTAGGAATTGCTGGCTATTTCCATATATTTGCCAAAGATAGAGTATCATACTCTGTTTCCCAGGAAAATAATATAAATATTGTTACTAAAAATGCTATTATGAAAGCAGATTTTAATTCTAAGGGCTTAATCAATTATTTTGCAAATAGTTTGAGTGTGAATACACAGGTAGTTTCAGATAAAAATTCAAAATTTATTTTTGGTAATAGTGTTGATTATTCAAATATTAAATTTACTAATCCTCCAATAATTATGAAAGATGCTGTGAATAGTAAATATATCGATATTGATAGTGAATTTACTAAATTAACATCACTAAGTAGTGAAAAGATCAATGACCGTGCCAAGACTATTTCAGCATTATCATTCAATGATAAAAATAATCAACAGATAGATGTTACTTCATCTGATAATAAGGATTATGTTCTTTTGAAGTTACCAATTTCGTATTTGTGTAATAATTTAACCTCATTAAATATTGTTAATTCTACAAATAAAGTCGTTATTATCAATGTTTATGAAGATACGAACCTAACGGAAGTATCAATTACTCCTGAAATCAAGTATAATGGTACTTCGTCTCCTCAATCTGCTGGGGTATTGTGGAATTTTTCTATGAGTGGTGTTAGCAAATTAATAATAAAAAATAGTTTTGTTGGGACAATTTTAGCCCCTAATATGTCGGTAGATGTTGAGAGTAATGGACATGTACGAGGTGGAATTATTGCTCAAAATGTTGAGATTAGATCATCAACAGGTAGAATTAAATTACCAGCGTTTCATTTAAGTTAAAAATTTTCTCGTTAGTCTATTTGAAAGGACAACAATCATGTCAACAAAGTTAAAAATGTTATGGAAGGAATGGTTAGCGTCAGGGAATACGCAGGATGAACAAGCCAAACGGCGTAGAAGATATTCGTTGTTACTACTATTACTATTGTTTATCGGTTTTGCGACCTATGGAACGTATTCTTACTTCACCACTTCGACTAGCCTTGCTAAAGCCAAGGTAAAGCTAGATGATGGCAAGTCGGTTCAACTGGGTGATGGGAATGGTACGGTCAATAGTGGCGATGGTACAGCAAGTGCAGGACAAGCAGTCAATACTGCCAATCCTGTCCTTGCTGGCACAGCGACACCGCAGAATAATGCATCCAGCACGAATCAAACACCTACTACCAATAGCACACCTCAACAAAGTGGTATTGGCACTGGTTATCAGCAAGAAAACCAACCAACCACGCCAAGTGATGGGGGAAATGCTAACGGTGGAGATAACAGTAGTGGAGATAGCGGTGATAATGGGGGCACAACGCCTGATAATCCAGGCACGACTCCAGACGATAATGGGAATACGCCAACGAATCCAAGTAATCCTGACGATACCAATAACAACAACGATAATTACAAGCAATTTGGCGAATTTGATTGGGTGTATGTCGGTAATACGATGGCAAATGTAGCACCTAGTTTAGTGGATACCTTCAAATTGTCAAGTTATAATCGTTATTTAGTGGGAACGGATGGGATGACCTTTAACAACGTAACCGGTGGCGATGTCTTTCGTAAGACTGTGCGTTTAAGGGTGACAGGGACATCTAAAGAAAAGATTGCAACCGTTATTAGTTGGGGGCACGTAGCCAATGAAGCTTTGGAAAATATTACAGGAGCTTTATATGTGAAAAAAGGGCAGTTAACAGCTGATGGAGAAGCGCCTGCCTTTTCAGCAGATGGGTTTCAGACAGCCTTTGCTTCTATTCCAACTGATGCAGATGCAAGCTATACGGATGAGGCAATCAGTGTTTCAGCCGGTGAATATCTCGATATTGAGCTAGTTGTAGCAGTTAGAAATGATGCGAAAATCATTCAAGATGTACCATTAGCCAATATCTTGCGTGAAATTACCGTAACTCTTACGCAAAATGAAGGCAGTATTTTAGATCGTGCCTTCTCCAATTCAGATTTATCTTTAGAAAAATAAGATAACTTTCTAATCATTCTTTGCGAATAGATAGAGCAACAGGTTAGCTAGTACTTGTTGCTCTATTTTTTTGTTTTTTTACTATTAAGCCTTTCACTTTTTAACCGATAAATAAATATGCAACAAATTTTTATGGTGGGCTAGATAAAAAGCTGTTGTTACATTATTTTATATTTAGAAAGAAATGATTCAATGCATCATCCGTCGTGGAATAATAAGAAAATACTGTATGTATTATTGGTGGCTGTATTTATTTCGATGTTTCTTTCAACCTATGCGTTAAAAATGCATATTAATAAAAGGAATCTACCGAATGGTCACTATTTAGCCACGCTTGTAGAGGACAATCCGATCTACAATCAAGCGAGCTATCGAGAAGATAAGGTAGCCAAGGAGTTATCTGAAAGTGAGTTATTGCACTACGGACAAATGGTTTTTGATGAGAGTCAGCAGCCGACAGTGGTTCGACTTTTACAACCTGAAAAATTGGCGGCTTCAGCTAATCACCCTAAAGGACATTTGGAGGAAGTGGATTTTTACATTTCGCAAAAGCAACAGGTTCTTTGGTATGTGTTGACTTATCCGTTAAATGCCACGTTTAAAGAAAAGCTACCGGAAATTTTTGATCTAAAGGTGGACTTTCAAGCGAATTTAAAAGAAAGTGTAGTGTACGCTGATGTAAAGGTGCAGCCTGATATTGAGCCAGCAACCTTTATGGGTTATTTACCGGCTTTGCATGATTTATTGCTAGAGGAGTTTAACAGTAAAGAAAAGCTAAGACTACAAATGAATTTGCATACTGATACTGGTGAATATCTTTACGATCGCAGCTTCCAAAATCGGCTAATCTACATTCAACCGGTAGAATCGACTGATCAATCACAAACTGAAAGTAACCAGGCTTAGAATTTTTTACTAATATCCTTCTATAATTTTAATGAAAAATTCCTAACAATTTTATCTTTTAGGTTGCTATTTATTTTAAGTTTCGCTACATTAAACTCGTGGGAGTAAAACAAGAAAAGATGTGATGAAATGTCTAAGGGGATTCATCTGCCAAGATGGATTGCTTACGTTGGGGTTTTTATGATTTTTATCACAATGATGGCGACTAGTTATCAATTGAAGAAAAATGTCAACAAGGCGAATGTCACAAACGAAAACTATTTGGCAACCTTAGTAAAAGAAGATCCATTGTATAATACTTCGGTTTATCATGAGGTCATTATTGATCGACCAATGAGTGAGACTGAGTTGATTGATTATGGAAAGGAAATTTATCAGTATGCCAAACGTCCACAGGTGATTCGTTTGATTCAGCCAGTAAGCAAGGAATCCTTTGATCCACTCGATCAACCGGGGGAAGTGCAGGAGATTGATTTTTATATTTCTGCTAAAACACAGATTTTGTGGTATCGAATGATTTATCCATTGCAGGCGATTTTTAAAGAGAACTTATCGAATATTTTTGATTTAGCAATTGAAACGAATGTAGATTTGAAGCATTTAGTCATTTATGCTAAGGTGGATGTCAAGGCTGGAGCGACTCCTAGCAAGTTTATGAGTTATCTGCCGACTTTACATGAGCAGCTTGTCAGTGGAACCAAGACAGAAAAGCCGATTGAGCATGTCAAAATGACATTGGAGACTGATTCAGGTGAATATATCTATGACCGAACGAATCAAAATGAATTAATTCACGTAAAAAAATTAACAAATGAGGGTAAAGATGGCAAAGGTTAGAATCGTATTGAATGTACTATTAACTGTTTTAGTGGTATGTGTCTGTAGTTTAGCAGCCTTGAACTATTTTTCAGCACCACAGCGCGCAGGTTTGTTAGGGTATCGAGGCTATACGGTAATTAGTGGTAGTATGGAGCCAACCTTAAAAGTAGGGGATTATATTATCGTAAAAAGTAAGCCTTTTGAACAAGTGCAGGATAAGGAAATTATCAGCTTTAAACAAGAAAATGTTTTGGTAACGCACCGTGTGATGCAACACGTTGGCGATAAATTGCAAACACGTGGGGATGCCAATAATGTCAATGACTTGGTAGAGGTAACTGCGGATGATTATGTAGGTAGTTATCAATTTAGAATTCCTCAGCTTGGTCGTTTGATGATCTGGCTACAAGATCCACTCATTTATAGTATTGTCATGGCTGTAATTGCCTTGCGTATTGCTGTGATGTTGATTTTGAAAAAATAAGCTTAAGCCCTAGTACCCTCGAAGTGAGTAGGTATTAGGGCTTTTTTGTAGGTATGCTGATTTGATTTAATAAGAGGGTTCTAGCTTGACCAAAACAGGTCCATGCTAGTCTTTAATATCATAAAAATTTTTTACATAAGCCAAAATATGTGCTATGATGTAGATGAAAAGAGGAACTGCTTGCAACAGTCCCTCTAGGTAATAAGCCGTTTAAGACGGTTGCAGAATTTTAATGACAAAAAATAGCCGTTTTCAACTCCGCAAAAGTTATAGGACGGTTATTTTTTGTTTATGTTTTTGATTAGTGTTACCACTAAGGCAATCAGAGCAAGGATAAACGTTCCAAAGTTTATCATTAAGCCCAATGCTTCAGCAATAGACAAAATGCTTCTCCTTTCAGTTAGATTTTGCATAAGCATCACCTACCTTGATTGGATTTGCAACCGTCATAACTTCTTATTACTTAATGATTATACCAAAATAGTTGTCTGTTGTAAGCTGGCTAGATGAATCAAGGCTGGCTTTTTTTTGAGCTTAATCTGCTAAAACAAGTTCAACGATTGCCCAAAGAGTCTGGAATGATTTTGTTCCGGACTTTTTGCGTTTATGGCTGTGAGGCAAGTTAGTTAACGCTAAGCAAAGTAGCTTTGGTCTGGTAGAAAAATCCATCACTTGAAAGCTTTTGTAGCTAGCCTGACTAGCTTGCCGAAAGCTTGATTTACTGAGGTGACTTATTTTTATTAGGCAAACTCATTTAGATTATTAGTTAGCTATCCTAATCTTTCTTAAAATTTTCAATAACTATTGAAAATGAAATGAATGGCAGTATAATGAAATAGTTACTTAAAGTAATTATTTTTGATAAGTAAGGAGAATAATGATGGATTGGGAAGTTTCTGAACGTTATATTGCCGCCTGTATTTTGGCGAAAAAGACACTGCAATTTTTACCAGTACCACCAAAGGATTTACGTCGTCAGCAAATTTATCAGTTAAAGGTGTTGTATGATTTAATGCAAAGCCAAGAGTCAGTGAAAATCAGTGATGTGGCGCATCGCATTGGTACGACCATGCCGAGTGTGACCAAAAGCTTTGGTGAACTAGAACAAAATGGTTATGTCAAAAAAGTGGAGAATCCAGAAGATCGCCGGATTATTAATGTTGAATTAACCAAAAAAGGCCAAGCAGCTTATCGTGAATTAATCTATGATTTTCATGTGGACAATGCACGTTTACTAGCAGATATTGATCCTAAAGCGATTGAGATAACCATTCAGACGATTCAAACGATTTATCAAAAAATGCATAATCATCAACGTTTAAAGGAGGACGATTTCTTTGTATAAAACATTAGCTAAATCTTTGCGTCAATATGTGAAGCCCTCGGTATTGACAATGATTTTTTTAGCCGGAGAAGTCTTTGCTGAAATGCTTTTGCCGTTTTTGATGGCGAAGGTTTTAGACCAGGGTTTTGAGCAAAAGGATATTCACTATATTATCCAAATCGGTTTAATGATGTGTGTGATTGCACTAATCTCTATGACGTTTGGTATTTTAGGCGGAAAATATTCATCCGATGCATCAGCAGGTTTTGCTGCCAATTTGCGTGAAGATATTTATAAAAATATCCAAACTTTCTCATTTGAAAATATCGATCGTTTTTCGACACCGAGTTTAATTACTCGTTTAACGACAGATATTACCAATATTCAATTTGCTTTTCAGATGGTATTGAAAACGGTGATTCGTGCACCATTTATGATTGTGTTTGCCTTTTTAATGGCGGCCTATACGAACTGGCGCTTATCTTTAATTATTTTAGTGGTTATTCCCATTTTAGGGGCGGCCTTAATTGGTATCGTATTTAAGGTGCATCCTTATTTTGTTAAGGTGTTTCGTCAATACGATCATTTGAATCAGACCGTTCAAGAAGTGATTAACGGTGTACGAGTGGTGAAGTCGTTTGTTCGCGAAGAAAAAGAAATCGAACGCTTCCACGATGCTTCTGACAAAATTAAACAAGTCTTTATGAAAGCAGAAAAAATTATCGCTTTAAATAGTCCGGTGATGCAATTGGCAATTTATAGCTCATTATTAGCGGTTTATTGGTTTGGAGCGAAGTTTGTAGTGTCTGGGGCGATGAGTGCGGGTTCTTTGACCTCATTTATCATGTATATGATGCAAATTTTAAGTAGCTTGATGATGTTTTCAATGATTTTTGTGATGATTGTCATTTCAGAAGCTTCATGTGAACGGGTAGCCGCCGTACTAACCGAAAACTCTACTTTAACCAATCCAGAACACGCAGTTGAACAACTAGCAGATGGTTCGATTGAATTTAAAAATGTATCGTTTAAATATTATCCTGAAGCAGAAGAAGCCGATTTAGCCAATATTGATTTACAGATTGCTTCTGGTGAAACAATTGGGATTATCGGGGGAACAGGTAGTGGGAAGTCTAGTTTAATTCAGTTGATTCCAAGACTTTATGATGTAACTGAAGGCGAGGTATTCGTCGGTGGTCGTAATGTGAAGGAATATGATTTGGTGACATTACGTGATCAAATTGCCATGGTGCTACAAAAAAATACGCTATTTTCTGGTACGATTTTAGAAAACCTGCGTTGGGGAGATGCGACTGCTACGCTTTCTGAAGTTCGACGCATGGCCCAATTAGCGCAAGCGGATCAATTCGTTACGACCTTCCCTGAGCAATATGATACAGTATTGGATCAAGGCGGGACCAATGTTTCAGGTGGTCAAAAGCAACGACTAACAATCGCGCGTGCATTACTGAAAAAACCGAAAATTTTAATTTTAGATGATTCTACGAGTGCTGTGGATACCAAGACTGATGCGAAAATTCGTCAAGCCTTTAGTGAAGAAATTCCGAACACGACCAAAATCATCGTGGCGCAACGTGTTTCTTCGATTCAGGATGCGGATAAGATTATTGTTATGGATGAAGGTAAGATCAATGGTATTGGTACCCATGAAGAATTACTAGCCAATAACCAAATCTATCGTGAAGTCTATGAATCACAGGTGAAAGGGGGACGTATCAGTGAAGAATAATGGCATGCAGCCAAAGGTCAATCCTTTAAAAATCTTTGGTCGGATTTTATCTTATGTAGGGAAGAAGTATCGTTGGCGTTTAATCGTGGTGTTAGTTAGTATCGTGATTAGTGCAGCGGTGAATGCGATTGGGATTAGCTTTACCAAACAATTAATTGACCGTTATATCTTACCGTTAATCGGCCAAAAGCAGCCTAATTTTCTCCCTTTAGCGCAAGTGATTGGTTTGATGGCTTTGTTATATGCTTCAGGCGCGTTATTGACTTATGTGTATAACCGTACGATGGTTACTGTTTCACAAGGGGTATTAAAAGATATTCGTGATGAAATGTTTGCTCATATGGAAAAGCTACCTGTTCGCTATTACGATAGTCATGCGACAGGAGATATTATGAGTCATTATACCAATGATACAGATACCTTACGTCAAATGATTAGTCAATCCATCCCGCAAACCCTAGCTGCTTTAATTAGCGTGCTTTCTTTGATTATTGCGATGTTTATGATTGATGTACCTATGACCATTTTTGTTTTGTTTATGGTCGGCTTAATGGTCTTTGTGATTCGTAATCTAGGGGCCAAAAGTGGCAAATATTTCTCCTTGCAGCAAAAGGCTATTGGTGAGTTAAATGGTTATATTGAAGAAATGATTGAAGGTCAAAAGGTCGTGAAGGTCTTCAACCACGAAAAGCCAGCCATTCAGCAGTTTATTACGTTAAACGAAGAGCTACGTGAAAATTCCACCAAGGCGAATACCTATGCTAATATTATGATGCCAATTATGGGGAATATCGGTAACTTTATGTATCTATTAACTGCAGTGGTGGGCGCGATTTTTTCTATTACTGGGGTTACGGCTCTGACTTTAGGAAGTATTGCTTCATTTGTGCAATTTACGAAATCTATTACCATGCCGATTTCCCAAATTTCACAGCAATTTAATGCAATTATCCTTTCCTTAGCAGGTGCGCAGCGTATTTTTGAATTATTAGATGAAGTACCAGAAAGTGATGAAGGTCATGTTGAGCTAGTAAATATTGTGAAGGCTGAAGATGGCACGATGAAAGAAAGTGTCAAGCGTACAGGTCATTGGGCTTGGAAACGTGTGGATGCAACAGGTCAAGTGCAATATACTGAATTAAAAGGCGATGTACGCTTTAATGAAGTGACTTTTGGTTATCGTGAGGATAAGACGATTTTACATGAAATCAATCTTTTCGCTAAACCTGGTCAAAAAATTGCTTTTGTCGGCGCTACAGGGGCAGGTAAAACTACCATCACCAATTTGATCAATCGTTTTTACGATATTCAAAAAGGACAGATTACCTATGATGGGATTGATGTGAAGCAAATGAAAAAAGGCGATTTACGTCGTTCGCTAGGGATTGTTTTACAGGATACCCACTTATTTACTGGTACGATTAAGGAAAATATCCGTTATGGTAAGCTTGATGCAACCGATGAGGAAGTCTATGCAGCAGCGAAATTAGTCAATGCTGATCACTTCATTCGTCAATTACCAAAGGGCTATGATACAGAGCTTTCTGGCGATGGGGGTTCACTTTCTCAAGGGCAACGGCAGCTATTAGCAATTGCTAGAGCGGCGGTGGCTGATCCACCGGTGTTAATTTTAGATGAAGCTACTTCAAGCATCGATACCCGGACGGAAAGTATTGTTCAAGCAGGGATGGATTCATTGATGAAGGGACGGACGGTCTTTGTGATTGCCCATCGTCTATCCACTGTTCGTAATTCTGATGCGATTATGGTATTAGATCAAGGACGCATTATTGAACGTGGTACCCATGATGAATTAATTGCTAAGCAAGGTGAATACTATCAATTATATACAGGCGCAGTCAAATTAGCGTAAAACAAAAAAGAACCAAGCAAGGCTTTCCTTGTTTGGTTCTTTTTTAGCTCTTTTTCGTTCTAGGCTTTATTCCATCATTGTTAACCTAGGTTGTTTACAATTCGCCACGTTCACGATACCAGTTGTCTGGTTGCCAAACCCATTCAAAACCATCTTCAGCAATTAAATGGAAGGCTTCATCTGGTCCCATGGTGCCGGCTGCATAAGTTGGGATTTCAGAGGTCGTATCATTATCCCAAGCTTTACGAATTTGATCGACAATCTTCCATGATTGTGCCACCTCTTGCCAATGTGTAAAGTTGGTACCATCGCCATTTAAGCTATCTAAAATAAGCTTTTCATAGGCTTCTGGGGTGTTGGCGATAATTTCTGCACTATTGCGATAGTCTAATTTAACTGGTAGTAGGTTAAAGTTATTGCCAACCTCCTTACCATTTAGGGATAAAGAGAACCCTTCTGTTGGTTGAATATAAATGGTTAAAACATTAGGTTCAGGTTTTTGTAGATTTTGCTTCTCCTCATCAAAAGAATGTGAGAATAAATTAATCGGCACTGATTTGAAGACGATATTAATCCGTGTGCCTTTTTCAGTCATGCGTTTACCCGTGCGCACATAAAACGGTACGCCTGACCAACGGAAATTATCAATATAAAAACGACCAGCGACAAAGGTTTCAGTGCGTGAATCAGGGTTGACATTTTCTTCTTCTTTATAGCCCTGATACTTACGACCGGCAATTTTACCTTCAACATATTGACCACGAACAAAGTTTTTCGCTACTTCTTCTTCGTCATAAAGGCGAATGGCTCTCAACGCTTTGATTTTTTCTGAACGGATTTCGGCTTCGTTAAAGGCAGCTGGTGGATCCATTGCTAATAAAGCCAATACTTGTAAAATATGATTCTGCACCATATCCTTCAAAGCACCACTTTGATCATAATAGCCGCCACGTTCTTCAACTCCTAGATTTTCTGCTAGGTTGATCTGAACATTATCGATATAGCGATTATTCCACATTGCTTCAAAAAGCATATTGGCAAAACGCACCGCTGAAATACTTTGAATCATTTCTTTTCCTAGATAGTGGTCGATACGATAGATTTCTGATTCATCAAAAACATTGGTAATTTCTTTATTTAAAGCCTCAGCAGTTGCAAAGTCAGTACCAAATGGCTTTTCGATAATTACTCGATGATAGCCTTCAGAAGTTAACATTCCTTGAGATTTTAAATGATTCACAATGGTACCAAAGAAGGTCGGGGACATCGCTAGATAGAATAAACGATTTCCATCTAATTCATATTCACGATCTAATTCATCGGCTAAATTTTTTAATGTTGCATAGTGATTCGTATCATTCACATCATGAGACTGATAATAAAAATGAGATGCAAAAGTCACAGCTTGCTCTTCACTACTTGCTAAATTTGCAATCGAAGCTAAAATCACCTCACGATATTTCTCATTGGACCAAGGCCGTCTTGCTGTACCAATAACCGCAAATTGATCTTTCAAATGGCCCTTTTGGTATAAACGAAACAACGAAGGATACAACTTACGCTGCGCCAAATCCCCCGTACCACCAAAAATCGTAATCAAAACCTTTTTTTCTTGCATAAAATCACTCCCTTAATAATAGAGGCTATGTGCCAGCTCGCTCAGGCACGAGCAAATAAGCTTCAAAGGGATGGAAAAGTCCGTTATTTTTAAGACTTTTACAGCACTTTGACTTATTTGTCGAGTGACTAGCTGGAACATGCCGTTTGGTATAGAGGCTGTCAGGCGAGCGTTTTGCTATGAGTAAATAAGTCTAACTAGCCACAAAAAGTGCGCAACTTTTAACACTTTTTGGGGATAGTATTATTCCCCGAATAGCAGCTCGCATGACGCTATTAATTTTGAAGCTACCCTGCTTCATTTGGTTAAATCATCAATCAAATTCCTAGGTTTATTCAACCAAGTCAACAAAAATGGTACTAGCAGCTTTAAAGCTTACAGCGATTTGTTTACTTTCATTTTGAATAGTGATAGGACCTTCATAATCGGCAATTGCAGTAATCGTATAAACTTCTTGTAGATTCAAATTTAAAGAAACTAGATAATCTAATAATTCTTTCTCATCTAGGACCCGAGCAATTTTTATCTTACTACCGATTGGATAGTCACTGAGGGTTTGTCTTTTTTGTTCGTTGATGATGGCCGATTGCGCTGGAATTTTACCGCCATGTGGACAAAATTCAGGAAAGCCAAGATAGGCCTCTAATTTGTTGGCTAATTCATCAGAGGTTACATGCTCTAAAACTTCAGCATCATCATGAACATCATTCCAGGAATAATGCAGATGCTCAACTAGAAAAACCTCCCAAAGCCGATGTCTACGCATTAAGTCACTAGCTTTTTGGGCGCCAGCGTTGGTTAATTGCACTCCTTGATAGGGAGTATGTTTTACTAATTGTTCCTTTTCTAATTTTGAGATCATCTCGCTAACTGAAGCAGCAGATACGCCTAAACCGGCAACAATTTGCTTATTACTGATTTTGGCTTGATCGCCACCGAGCTCTAAAATCAGTTTAAGATAATCTTCGCGATTGGGTGTCATGGACATCCCGTTGCCAAAAATCTATAAATATTTCTAACCAACTATACAAGTTGTCAGATTGATGTTTATTTCCTGTTTCTACGTGTCCGATTTTGCCACTTGCTCGCTACTCTCGTTTGCTTTAACACTCCGCAGGCGTTAATTCGGATACAACGAATCCTACATATCTACGTTTCTGTTCTGTTTCAGTAGAAGCTCGTAGATTACGCACTATAACTTGCTAAATTCAGACTTGCATTATAATCTCTATCCGCTATATATCCACATTTATCACAATGGTACGTGCGATCTGATAATTTTAAGTCTACTTTTTTATGCCCACATTTATGGCATAACTTAGAACTCGGATAGAATTTATCTGCTTCCACTAATTCAATGCCATAGTCCTCACACTTATATTGAAGTTGGCGTTTGAACTCATAGAATTTTTGTTGTGCAATTGATTTAGCTAAGTGCTTATTTTTCATCATTCCTTTTACATTCAACGTTTCTATAACGATTCTTGATGGTTTGGTTTTCACTATCTCTGTTGTCGTTTGATGTAAATGATTCTGACGAATATTCGTTAGTTTTCGATGGATATGCCGAATTTTCTTTTCTAATTTATAGATGTTACACGTTTTGACAAATCGGTTTCCCTCCTTATTCATATCGTATTTTCGAGAGACTTTACGCTGTAACCTACGTAATCGTTTCTCAAGTTTTTTTACTTTTCCTGTCTTGTTAATATTTTTGTAGACTTTCCCATTAGAAACAATGGCTAAGTCTTTGATTCCAAGGTCAATTCCCAATGTTTCACCTGTTAAGTTCTGCTTTCGTTGTTCTTCCTCAATTCCAACTGAAACATACCAGTACTTTCCATCAAAACTGATTCGTGGATTGGAATACTTCGTATTCATCGGTAGTTGCTCGCTTGTTTTTACCCAACCGATTTTTTCGAGTAACACTGATTTTGACTTCACTTTCAGCTTAATGTTGTCATTATAAAAAGCTGGTTTCGATTTCTTTCTTGACTTGAAACGTGGTTTTTCAGCCTTTAAATGGCTTTTGCCTGTTATACCATCAAACCACTTTTTATAAGCGTCACAAGCATCTTTTACTGCCTGCTTGGCAATATTATTGGAAACATGATTCAACCACACATACTTTGGACGTTTCTTCATTTTTGTAATGTGCTTGCGCAAATCATTATTGCTGATAAATTTTCCACCAAACCGATGGTTCATTTCTTGCATTTTCAATGTCCAGTTAAAAATCCATCGAGCAGTCCCAGCTGATTGCCATAGTTGCTTTTCTTGTTCTTCAGTCGGGCGCAACCTTACTTTTTTTGCTCGTATCATCTTCCATTAACTCCTTAATCATCTTCTTAGCTTTATTCGCTCGTTTTCCTTGTAATTGACAACTAAAAACTGTAACAATCTGGATTAAGTCCTCAACAAGTTCCTGTTCCTCGGTCTTTTCTGTGTGGTCAATGATTTCTATTTCTGTCTCATATTTATTACAAAGATTTTCAATAAGTTCATAACCAAATCGGACTAAACGGTCTTTGTGCAGAATGACTATCTTGTCTATTTCGCCATTAACAATTCTATTCATTAATTGATTTAATCCTTTTTTATTGTAGTTGATTCCACTATCAATATCTTGAATAATGTCAAATTGATACTCTCGTGCAATCATGCAAGACTTAACGTTCTCAATTTGACGTTCTAAATCGTCTTTCTGCTTGTTTGAACTTACTCTACAATAACCGATAGTTATCCGCTTTGGTTTCTTTCTTCCAGCAATTCCTAAGAATTGATTTCGTTGTTCTTCAGAATAATAACGAGTACCACCTTGAGAAACGTGAGCGGGCTTTAATTCGCCTCGACAATTATAATTATGTTTTTATAAATATTTATATATAAGTTAACTGTTGGACCCCTCCTCTTATGTACTCGATTTTATCAAAGAAAGCTTGATTTTACCATGCTAGTGCTAAAAATTTTCTGCGTAAAAAGTGAGGCGAAAAAAGCAAACGTTTTATTAGCTGGTAGGTTATGGAAACAAGCGAGCTATACATGAAAGAAGACGAAAAAATTCAAGTGATTTTGAATTTTTCGTCTTCGGGTTCAATTGATAAACTTGTGCTAAGCCCAATCACCGTTTCTAAAGATTGCTACTTTTGAGCCGTCTTGGCGAATGCCGTCAATGTTCATTTGATCTGAACCAATCATGAAATCAACGTGCGTATGACTACGGTTTAGACCAGCTTTCTTCAATTCTTCGTCACTCATTTCAGTTCCACCTTGGATACTAAAGGCATAAGCTGAACCAAGGGCTAAGTGATTTGAGGCATTTTCGTCAAATAAGGTGTTGAAGAAGGTAATGCCTGATTGTGAGATAGGCGATGGATCTGGTACAAGTGCTACTTCGCCTAAATGTTTGGCGCCTTCGTCGATTGCAAGCAGATTGGCTAAAACATCTTGACCTTTATCAGCTTTAAAATCAACGACTTTACCATCTTTAAAGGTAAAGTGCATCCCTTCAATAATATTACCAGCATAGCTTAATGGTTTCGTTGAAGTAACTGTTCCGTTGACATTATTAGCATCTGGTGCGGTAAAGACTTCTTCTGTTGGCATATTGGCCATAAATAATTCGCCACGAGCATTGACGCTGCTAGGTGCTTCCCAAATATGATTTTTTGGTAGACCAACTACTAAGTCAGTTCCTGGAGCAGTGTAGTGTAAAGCAGTAAATTGTTCGTCATTTAACATTTTGGCTTTTGCTTGTAATTTTTCATCATGTTCCATCCAAGCTTTGGTTGGATCTGGTGCATAAATGCGAGTTGTTTTAAAGATTTGGTCCCATAAAGCATCGATGGCTTCTTCTTTGGATAATTCTGGGAACACTTTTTTAGCCCAGCCTTCGCCAGCTGCTGCCACCACGGTCCAGCTCACTTTATTGGCTTGAACCGCATTACTTAATGTTAGAAAAGCTTTCCCATTGGCCTTGTTAAAGGTAGCTAAGCGATCACTATCTACACCAGCTAGTGCAGCGGGATCAGAGGAGACTACGCTAATACGACTAGCACCTTTTTCTAACCAATAGTCCGCTTCTTTTAATTTATAATCCGCAACTTCTGATAAGCGTGTTTCATCAGCATGTAGCAAATATTCTTTTTGAATCGTTTCGTCAGCCCATTGTAATAAGACCTCGCTAGCCCCAGCTTCATAAGCTTTTTTCGTGATTAAACGGGCAAGAGGGGCTTGATCAACTGCGATACGCAAGACAACGGTGTGGCCCTTTTGGACGTTTACCCCAACCTTGACAATTAATTCCGCATATTTTTCTAATAATTCATTAAAATTTGCTAAGGTCATTTCCTTCACCTCGTAATCTTTTTCGTGTCAATAATCATAACATACTATAGATGAAAAATATAGTTGTCTGCTTGAGCGTGAGAATAGAAGGTTAATCTTAGTAGATAGTTTTTGAGAAAATCTCTCATCATCTTCGTTTTTTTGTAAAAAGCAATTATTTTCTTAACTAACTATTTTTTTCTAGTGTAATATAATGAATTTTATATAAATTAAAGAAATTTTATAATCAATAGTCATAAAAGTGTTTTGCAATAGTAAAAAAACGTGGTAAAATATTTGTAGGGTGTTTTGAAAGCGATTTATGAAATGGAGGGATTTACATGGCTCGAAAGAAGACGATTACCAAGGATCAAATACTAAAAGCCACCTATGAATTGGTAGAAAAAGAAGGATTAGGCAAGTTTACGGCGAGAAATATCGCTGCGAAGATGAAATGCTCAACGCAACCAATTTATTTAGAGTTTAAAAATATGGATGACTTACGTTCAGCGTTAATTGGCAAGATTTTTGAACACTTAGAAGAAGATGTTTTTCCACGTGAACATACCAATGATCGGTTAGTGGATTTTTGTTTAAATTATATTGATTTTGCAACCAAAGAAAACCATTTATACCGTGCTTTATTTATTGTTGGTCATGGTGGTGAGCCTGTGTTACAAGGTTTTTCATTTGAGTATTTCAAAAAATTGGTCATTGCGGATGAGGAATATGCTAAGCTACCAGAAGCTGAGGTAGAGAAATTATTTGTTAGCTTATTAGTGGTTGCTAGTGGTATTTCTTCAATGATTTATTCAGGGGTGATTGCACCAAGTCAAGAGCAAACGGTTCGTGTATTAAAAGAAGTATTGGCTACGGTGCAACAAAAACAATCAGCCTTTGATTTAAATTATATTGCTGCAGCATTTAAATAAAATAGTGGGGAACTTTTAATTGCTTTTCAAGACAAATCCTAAGTGGTGAAATGAAATAAAAATAAAAAATAGTGGGCCGTTTTTGGCACCACTATTTTTTTAAGCATTTTCTTCAACAGCATTAGCTAATGCTTTAGCGAAGGCTTCTAGGTTTTCAATGTCTTCGTCTTCAGCATTTAATTCGACCTTGACACTATCGGCACCTTTTGTAGCCCCAGTGCTTAAGAAGGCTTGTTCGAAATCATCGACTGATTTACAGAAATAATCATAGAAGGTATCTCCTGAGCCACAAACCCCAAAGATTTTACCACTTAAATCTAATTCAGGTAAGCTATCATATAGGTCGACAATTTCATCAGGTAAGTCACCGTCGCCATAAGTATAGGTTGCGACAATGCACAAATCAGCATCTAAAAAATCTTGAGCATCAACATTTGAGCATTCATCGATTTCAACGTCAAAATCTAAATCTTCTAATGTTTCAGCGACAATATCGGCAATCTCTTCTGTATTACCCGTTAAACTTGCGTATACAATTTTTGCTAAAGGCATAAATATTCTCTCCTCATCATCTAATCGTTAACTTGAGCGTATAACAAAGCACTTAAAAAGTCAATGATTGAGGTTCATCAAGGATTTTGCTGCTTGTTTTCGTGAATATTGAAAGTATTTTGGAAAATGTGAAAACTTGTGTTAAAATGAACTGAATGAAGTTTTGAAAGGAAATGAAACATGATAACTTTAAAATCTGAACGTGAAATAGAAATGATGGCACAATCTGGTGCATTACTAGCTGATGTGCATAAACATTTACGTGATTTTATCAAACCTGGGATTACTAGCTGGGATATTGAGGTATTTGTTCGCGATTATATTGAATCGCATGGAGGAGTTGCTGCGCAGATTGGCTTTGAAGGTTATAAATATGCGACCTGCTGCAGTATTAATGATGAAATCTGCCATGGCTTTCCACGTAAGAAAGTGTTAAAAAATGGTGATTTAATTAAGGTAGATATGTGTGTTGATTTAAAGGGCGCTATTTCAGATTCATGCTGGAGCTATGCTGTTGGCGAGGTCTCTCCAGAAGTGCAACGCTTGATGGAAGTAACGAAAAAAGCGATGTACTTAGGTATTGAGCAAGCTCAAGTGGGTAATCGAATCGGGGATATCGGTCATGCGATTCAAACTTATGTTGAAGGAGAAGGGTTTGGTGTGGTTCGTGACTTTATTGGTCATGGCATTGGACCTACCATTCATGAAGCACCATCTGTTCCGCACTATGGTGAAGCGGGTAAAGGCTTACGCTTAAAAGAAGGTATGGTTATTACGATTGAACCAATGGTAAATACTGGAACTTGGAAGATGAAGATGGATCCAAATGGTTGGACAGCTCGTACGCTAGATGGTGGATTAAGCTGTCAATATGAACACAGTTTAGCCATCACTAAAGATGGTCCTAAAATTCTCACTTCTCAAGGAATTGAAGGAACCTACTAGAAAAAGAGATGAAGAAAGATAAGTTAAAAACAGAAAGGTCGAATACATTGTGATGGGCTTTGGACAGAAAAAGCATCGTCAGGAAATCAAGAAGTTTATTGAGTTAATGCAAAGTCGGATCCAACAGTCTGAAATGGGTGTGACTTCTTCAGTTGTAGCTTATTATTTGTTGCTTTCCTTTTTTCCGTTATTGATTGCGATTGGTAATATTTTGCCGTTATTACACATTGATCAAACACAAGTGTTGAGTATGATTAAGACGATGATTCCGAATCAAATCTATGTTTTATTTGTTCCAGCAATTAAGGCCTTACTGACCAATGGTTCAAAAGAATTGCTCTCGATTTCAGCGGTGGCAACGTTATGGTCAGCGAGTAAAAGTATTAATGCTTTACAAATTGCGATGAATAAAGCCTATGGAGTGACTAGACCGACGAATTATTTTGTGATGCGATTCATCTCTATGCTTATGCTTGTTCTATTCTTTTGTGCCATTATTGGCGTTATGGTAGTCATTGGGTTTGGTAAGGTGGTATTAGATGGAATCCAACCATTTTTGGAGATTCCTGATTCAATTATCAATACTTTCCAGACAGTAAAATGGCCATTAACCGCAATTATTTTGCTAACCATCTTGACGTTGATTTACTGGATGGTGCCGAATGCAAAAATAGGGATTCGTTCGGCTTTTCCAGGGGCAGTGTTGGCAACGATAGGTTGGTTAGCCCTGACCCAAATTTTTGGGATTTATATGAAGTACTTTGCCACGAGCTTTAACGGTTATAAAATTATCGGAACATTTATGATTCTGATGATGTGGCTAAAATTTGCTGCGATGGTAATTGTATTTTGTGGAGTAGTGAACACCGTCATTGCTGAATATCGCAGTGGTGGAGATTTGAGGCAACGGCGCGATCCGATTGAAATGCTCACCCAACGGATTAAGGCCCGTCTTTTACATTCAAATGATGAAGAAAGCGAGTCGTAGGAATGGATTTTACTTTTAAATTTATTTTACATTTTCTAGCTACTATGATGCTTTCGGTTGTATTGACGCCTTTAGTGAAGTTACTCGCTTTTCAAATAGGTGCAGTTGATCAGCCGGGAGCTAGGCGAATTAACAAAAAAGTGATGCCGACAATTGGTGGTTTAGCCATATTTATTGCATTTACTTTTGGTTGCTTTTTGCAATTTCATAATTATGCGTTTATGCATCGTGTCTGGGGAATTTTATTTGGGGCAGTCATCGTGGTCGTTACTGGTTTAATTGATGATGTCAAGGAGCTTTCGCCCGGACAAAAATCAATTGGCTTGTTATTAGCAGCCTTGGAAATCTATTTTATTGCTGGGTTACGTATGGACACTATCAGCATTCCGTTTATAGGTATGTTCCATTTAGGCTGGTTTAGTTTGCCAATGACGGTGATTTGGATATTTGCGATTACCAACGCGGTCAATTTAATCGATGGGCTAGACGGTTTAGCTGCCGGGGTATCTATGATTGCTTTATCAACGATCGGTATTGTTAGCTTTTTCTTTTTACCAGATGCAATTGGTCCGTTTATGGCGATGTTTATTTTTCTATTAGTTGCGGCTATCTTGGGCTTTTTCCCCTATAATTTTCATCCAGCAACTATTTTCCTTGGGGATACTGGTGCGCTGTTTCTCGGTTTTATGATTTCGGTTGTTTCTTTACAAGGCTTGAAGAATGTGACCTTTATCTCAGTATTAACGCCGATGTTTATTTTAGGGGTGCCGATTACGGATACCGTGTTTGCAATTATTCGGCGTAAGTTTAATAAACAGCCGATTTCTTCAGCGGATAAAATGCATTTGCATCATCGCTTACTATCACTAGGCTTTAGTCATCGTGGGGCGGTTCTAACCATTTATGGATTAGCCTTAACCTTTGCTTTTATTGCCTTATTGATGAATTATGCAAGCAAACCGGCAATTGTTTTAATGGTTGTTTTTACCACTATCGGTTTAGAGTTATTTATTGAATTAATCGGTCTGGTTGGAGAAAATCGTCAGCCTTTATTAAAGACCTTGAAATTTTTTGGAAACAGTGAATATCGTCACGAATATCTTTTAAGACGCTATGAAAAGAAAAAAGCTGAAAAAGAGCAAGAAAAACAAGACAAAAATTAGGCATTCAGTTAGAGGGTAAAGAGAGAAGTGGATACTTCTGCTCTTTATCCTTTTGTTTTGCTTGTAAGTATAAAATAATATTTTTTTCATGGTATAATAAGTGTTAGAATTTGTGTTGTATAAACGGCATCAATCGAGCCGCTATTCGGTAAATAAGCCAAGTTGCTGAAAAAATCTTAAAATATGGAGGATTTTTCCATCCACTTGGAACTTATTTACTCATAGCAAACCGCTCGCTTGATAGCCTCTGGATTGGGGGAGTGATGGTGGAAGCGAGACATTTAAAAATTAGCGATTCTGAATGGGAGGTTTTGCGAGTGTTATGGGCGAATCCTCAGAGTGATTCTAAGACGGTTTGTGAGATTTTAGGTGAATCTAAGGAATGGCAAAATTCGACAATTAAAACTTTACTTGGTCGTTTGGTAAAAAAAGAAGCGTTGGCGACGACCAAAAAAGGCAATAAGTTTTACTATTCTCCGCTTGTTTCTGAAGATGAGGTAATTGTTAGTGCGACAGAGACTTTGTTTTCACATATTTGTGCGAAAAAAATTGGTCAAACCTTAGCCGAGATGATTGAGCAAGCTCCCTTGACTGCGGATGATTATCAATTAATTCAAGAAGTTTTGTCAAAAAAAGAAACGGTCTCAACAATAAAATGTAATTGTATTCCTGGTCAGTGTAACTGTAAGGAACATCAAAATAAAACGATTTAGAATATAGAACATTTACTTTGCGTATCGTGTTCGCATGATTACTAAGAAAGGATGAAAAAAATGGAATTGAAGAAATTAGAGGTGCCTACTTCATCAATTACTGAAGTGAAAAAATCGCCAATGGATGTTTTCCAACAGGCAAGAGATAGTGGAACGGGTGTCTATATTTTTAACCGTGAAAAAATTGCCGGAGTGATGTTAACCCAGCAGCAATATGAAGATTTGTTAAATGAATTAGCTGCCCTAAGAGAACAACTAAAGGTGGAAGATGAGCCTTTAGTCATTTCGCCAGCTTTAGAAGGCCTAGAACAATTTGCTGAAACCATTCGTCAATCTTTAGTTACTGGTGCGAGTATTTCAGCTAAAAATCTCGATGAGCGCATGGTTGCATTTGGCTTTATTACCAAAAAAACTGGTTTTGGTGGCGTGGTTGAAATGCTGAATGAATTAAAAGAAACTGGTAAGCTGATTTATCATCTACGCAAAAAAGCAAATGATAAAAGTATTATTGCTGAAGTCATCGGTGAGCCGGATAATCAAACCCAGCTGTTTGATAAAATTATTGTCCGTAAAATTTATCTAGACAGTAAAGAGCGTTAAGTAAAGTGTAGTTTGGTTAGTGATTACTTTGGTTGGCTCATCCAGCAGCTGAAAGTTGACTTTTTTGGCCGACATGCATACAATCAAAGAAGAATTACGTTGTTATTGAACGTATCATTTTAGATTTAGGAGAGAAAATATGACACAATACCCACAGCTAGATTTAGCAAATCAAAAAGGCCCTAAAGCCTTAGTTAAAACAAATCGCGGAGACATTGAAATTCAATTATTTCCTGAAATTGCTCCCAAAACAGTAAAAAATTTCGTTGAATTATCTAAAAAAGGCTATTATGATGGAGTGATTTTCCATCGAGTGATTCCTGATTTTATGATTCAAGGAGGCGATCCAACCGGTACAGGTATGGGTGGTGAAAGTATTTACGGTGAAAAATTTGAAGATGAATTTAGTCCTTTAGCCTTCAATATTCGTGGAGCTTTATCAATGGCAAATGCAGGCCCAAATACTAATGGTAGTCAATTCTTTATCGTTAACAATGCCAATGTACCAGCTCAAATGATTGAGCAAATGAAGGCAGCCAACTATCCTGCAGAAATTATTGAAGCCTACCAAAAAGGCGGGACACCATGGTTAGATTTCCGTCATACAGTTTTTGGTCAAGTATTATCAGGAATGGATGTTGTCGATGAGATTGCCAATGTTCAAAGAGGACCACAAGATCGTCCAGTTTATGATGTAGTGATTGAAACAATCGCTATTAGTGAATAATTCTAGATAAGACATAGTTTAGCCAACTTACAAGCTAATATCTACTATCCTTACTTCTTAGCTTTTTAGCTTAGGTCTGTGGTAGTGGGTATTAGCTTTTTGTGATATAATGATTCAGCTACAATTGTTAAAATGAACAAATTTAATTAAAAGGATGTGTGGATGTTGGAATATAAGATTGGTCAAATTCTAGAAGGGACAATTACTGGGATTCAGCCATATGGCGCCTTTGCTTCACTTGATGAGCAAACCCAAGGACTGATTCATGTATCAGAAATTCAATCAGGATTTACTAAGAATATTCATGATGTATTGAAAATTGGGGATAAAGTTCAAGTACAAATTATTGATATTGATGAATATACGAAAAAAATCAGCTTATCAAGACGAACCTTAGAAAAGCAATTTGTGCATCATCATTATCGTAAAAAACGCTATTTTACCAATAAAAACAAAAAAATTGGCTTTAAAAAAATCGATCAAGAACTACCAAAATGGATTGAAGAAGCCTTAAATCAGCTGACTAACGAAGAAAAATGAAGCTAGTCGGTTAGCTGCTTCGATCAATTTTCATCGAAATTCAAAAATAAAATGTAAATTTTCTGAAATGTGTGATAGAATAGTAGCGTTAGTTGCCAACTGTACTAGAGTAATGAACTAATGCTTTTTGCCCAAAGCTATATGGGTAAGTCACTTATTTTTTGAATTTCAATCGAGGTGTCTATTTTGGAAAATAAACAAATCGCAGCTACGGTCATTTTAAACAAAGCGGATGGGAGCAAACGTTTCTTAATGCATCAAACTTCTGAACAAAGCACATTAATTGTTGCCAACGTTGATGAAGAAAAGACAGGATTGGCCAATGTTTTACAAGTGCTAAAGGAAAAGGTTGCAATTGATGTCTATCAATTACAGCTTGTGGAACTAACGAATGGAATTATTAAAGATAAACGTATGCCTATTTTTGTTTTTGAAATGAATGAAAACCAAGAAATGAATGTAGCGTTACCAACAGGCTTTACATGGCAAGATCCTCAATACTTTATGGATCGTATTGCTAAATTTGAAGTCAAAGGGATGCCACTTTTTTAAAAAAGTTTCAAAAAAGGCATTGACAGTTGGATATACACTTGCTATTATATAAAAGTCGCTGTGAGCGATACAAATACAAACAACAACTAAAAAATATTTTGAAAAAAGTTCTTGACTTTTATAAATTCAGGAAGTAAAATATAAGAGTTGTTGAAACAAAACAAAGTAGACCTTTGAAAACTGAACAAAAAAGCAAACCAATATGTGTAAGGCGCTTCTATTATATAGAAGCAAAAACAACATGCAAGCAATAGCTAGCAAATCAATTTTTTGAGCTTAACAATCATCATGATTGTATCAACTTTTTTATGAGAGTTTGATCCTGGCTCAGGACGAACGCTGGCGGCGTGCCTAATACATGCAAGTCGAACGCACTTTCTTTCACCGTAGCTTGCTACACCGAAAGAAAGTGAGTGGCGAACGGGTGAGTAACACGTGGGTAACCTGCCCATCAGCGGGGGATAACACTTGGAAACAGGTGCTAATACCGCATAACATTACTTTTCGCATGAGAAGTGATTGAAAGGCGCAACTGCGTCACTGATGGATGGACCCGCGGTGCATTAGCTAGTTGGTGAGGTAACGGCTCACCAAGGCAACGATGCATAGCCGACCTGAGAGGGTGATCGGCCACACTGGGACTGAGACACGGCCCAGACTCCTACGGGAGGCAGCAGTAGGGAATCTTCGGCAATGGACGCAAGTCTGACCGAGCAACGCCGCGTGAGTGAAGAAGGTTTTCGGATCGTAAAACTCTGTTGTTAGAGAAGAACAGGGATGAGAGTGGAAAGTTCATCCTATGACGGTATCTAACCAGAAAGCCACGGCTAACTACGTGCCAGCAGCCGCGGTAATACGTAGGTGGCAAGCGTTGTCCGGATTTATTGGGCGTAAAGCGAGCGCAGGCGGTCTTTTAAGTCTGATGTGAAAGCCCACGGCTTAACCGTGGAGGGTCATTGGAAACTGGGAGACTTGAGTGCAGAAGAGGAAAGCGGAATTCCATGTGTAGCGGTGAAATGCGTAGATATATGGAGGAACACCAGTGGCGAAGGCGGCTTTCTGGTCTGTAACTGACGCTGAGGCTCGAAAGCGTGGGGAGCAAACAGGATTAGATACCCTGGTAGTCCACGCCGTAAACGATGAGTGCTAAGTGTTGGAGGGTTTCCGCCCTTCAGTGCTGCAGCAAACGCATTAAGCACTCCGCCTGGGGAGTACGACCGCAAGGTTGAAACTCAAAGGAATTGACGGGGACCCGCACAAGCGGTGGAGCATGTGGTTTAATTCGAAGCAACGCGAAGAACCTTACCAGGTCTTGACATCCTTTGACCATCCTAGAGATAGGACTTTCCCTTCGGGGACAAAGTGACAGGTGGTGCATGGTTGTCGTCAGCTCGTGTCGTGAGATGTTGGGTTAAGTCCCGCAACGAGCGCAACCCTTATTGTTAGTTGCCATCATTCAGTTGGGCACTCTAGCGAGACTGCCGCAGACAATGCGGAGGAAGGTGGGGATGACGTCAAATCATCATGCCCCTTATGACCTGGGCTACACACGTGCTACAATGGAGAGTACAACGAGTTGCGAAGTCGTGAGGCTAAGCTAATCTCTTAAAGCTCTTCTCAGTTCGGATTGTAGGCTGCAACTCGCCTACATGAAGCCGGAATCGCTAGTAATCGCGGATCAGCACGCCGCGGTGAATACGTTCCCGGGTCTTGTACACACCGCCCGTCACACCACGAGAGTTTGTAACACCCGAAGCCGGTGGGGTAACCGCAAGGAGCCAGCCGTCTAAGGTGGGATAGATGATTGGGGTGAAGTCGTAACAAGGTAGCCGTATCGGAAGG
>NZ_KE136348.1:561283-624508 GCF_000406925.1 Enterococcus columbae DSM 7374 = ATCC 51263 | reverse complement strand
CCGCTTTTAGTTTTATTATGGGCCTATAGCTCAGCTGGTTAGAGCGCACGCCTGATAAGCGTGAGGTCGATGGTTCGAGTCCATTTAGGCCCATTATCATTCCAATTACATAATTGGTGATGGGGAAGTACTCAAGTGGCTGAAGAGGCGCCCCTGCTAAGGGTGTAGGTCGGGAAACTGGCGCGAGGGTTCAAATCCCTCCTTCTCCGTAGCATTTTGGTCCGTTGGTCAAGTGGTTAAGACACCGCCCTTTCACGGCGGTAACACGGGTTCGAATCCCGTACGGATCATTGTAAGCAATCCTATTATTTATAGGATTGCTTTTTTTGGTTCTATGATATTTAGTGTTGTTACTCAAATTGAGGATAATACTAAATATCTTTTTTATTTGAAATAATAGAATAAGACATCTGTTTCCTCTATAATTAAGTCGACCAAAACCATTAAGGAGTGAAACATAATGTCTTCATTACATAATATGGCTCTTTGTCAGCTAGTGTTGTTGGCAATTTGAAGGGTTCCCGCTGTCTTACTATTTTTCTTCATAGAAACAGTAAATATTTCTTTCCAAACTACGCATTTCTCCTGACATTATTAATAATAAAAACAATTTAGCATCAAGTATTTTAATTGAAGGATTGATTCGATAAACTTTTTCCGATGATAGGGGCTCTTTGCTTATAGAAAGGAACTAGTATTTTTTATGATTATAATTACAGGTAATTATTTCACAAAAAGGGTTAGTGGTTATATACTCCAATTGTAAATAATTATTAGGAGGACTTATTAATGGCTACTATTGCAGAAAAAGAAACCAAAATTGTTGATAAAATCGCGGCGGCTGTGCAAAAATTGGATGATGATCTAGCAAAATTAGATGCGTTAAATGAAGACAAGGACAAAAAGCACACGATGAAAAAATGGTATGCTGAGAAAAAGGCCATTCATCAAATCAAGCATATTTTGCATGAAATTGGCAAATATGAAAAGTATGATGATAAAGAATTAGAAAAAGTGGCTAAGTTTTTTGAAACCTTTAGCCAAGAATAGCGAATAATATAAAATACACAGCTTGTATCAAAAAGAGCGTCTAGATACAAGTTGTGTATTATTTTATTTAAAGATATTTTGGATTAGCGGATGGTTTGGTTCGATTAACGTGTATTTTAAATAAGGTCTGCCGATTTTTAGATAAACCATTTCTGATTTTAATAAATGTTGCTGCTCTAAAAAAAGAATATATTTACGAATCGAAACATGGGATAGTTGTGTTGCTTCAACTAAATCTTGAATGGTAAATCCATCTTGGCATAAAAGTATTTGCTGGATAATGGTCGCTAAGGTGGTTTTTGTTAAACCTTTTTCTAAAGCTAGCGTAGGTTCTTCATTTACTTGTTCTACCTGTAAAAGTTGATCTATTTTTGCTTGGTCAACTTGTTGTTGTTGGAATACTTGCTGCTTCGTAAGATATTTATCGATTGCTTGTTTGAAGCGTTCATAGCTAAAGGGTTTGATTAAATAATCAATAACTCCATAATTCAAGGCTTGTTTGGCAAGAAACATTTCATTGGCTGCGGTGATTAAAATAATATCGCAGTCAATCATCTGTTGTCTAACCCACTTTAAAAGCTCAATTCCATTGCCATCAATTAGCTGAATATCTAAAAGAATGAGCGAAAATGTTTTTTGAATCAACAATTCTTTGGCCTGTGCAATACTATCACAGCAACTACATTCAAAGGTAAGCTGTAATTTTTCTACATAGCTTTGATGAATAAATTGCACCATGGGATCATCTTCAACAATCAGTACTTGCTTCATGGTCAACCTCCTTTAGTGTCGTTTGAATGCTTAACTTTAAATAGTCATCTTGTGTTTGCACGAGCTTAATCTGACTATTACTCTGCGTTAGCCATTCACTAAAAAAGTCTTGTTCCAGATAGGTAGATAAACTGGAAATTTTAGTAGATGTATCAGTCATCAATAGATATTCGGTTTCTAGGATAGCATCTTGGTATAAAAAACGCATAAGTAAATCATCAGTTAAGTGCTGCTGGATGATAAATTGATTGATATAGCGATAAATTACCATTAACTGCTCTAATTTTACTTTAGGCAAGGACGATGGGATTTCCGGGATAATTTCTAACTTGAATTGAATTTTTCGTTCTTGGAATCTTTCGCGTTCGCCCAGTAAAAAACCAGCTAGTATAGGCTGTGGTACTAATAAGGCTAGGCGTTGTGTGAGTTCTTTATCCGGTTGCAAGATATCATCCAAATATTTTTTTAATGCATCGTAGGCTTGTAGATCAGCGAGTCCATAGATGACATGGAGCTTATTCATAAATTCATGTGTTTGGCTTTGTAACGCTGAAGCATAGGAGTTGGTGTTGGCTAACTGGTTAGCTAAAAATAGCGTTTCCGTAGCATTTTTCATAAATATAATATAACCGACCTGCTTATTTTTGACATGAATGGGTGCACTTGAAAGAAAGTAATCTTGGCCATTTTGTTGATAAAATTGCTCTTGCCTTTGATCGAGTCGAATTTGTTCGCTGTGAAGAATAAGGCTAGCTAATGGTTGTTGAAGGATCGTTTGCTCTGTATCGTGTATTTGTTGATAGAGTTCTTGAGCCTTGAAGTTGGCTAGTAGGATATTTTGCTGTAAATCAGTAACCACAACAATCTCTTTTGTTTCATTAAGCATGGCATTTCTTTCTTCGAGCAGGCGAGCAATTTCTCTAGGCTCTAAGTGATGTAGCTGACGTTTGATGGAATAGGCTAATAATACGGCTACACTACAGCCAATCAATAAACTAATCCCTAGGCTAAAGCTGTATTGCTGGATGGTTCGTTGGATGATACTCCCCAATGTAGCTAGCTTGATGCCTAAAGCAACCACACCGACCTGCTTCGCTTGATTATCGTGCGCATAAATAGGAATAAATACGCGTAACGATTTACCTAGTGAGCCTGTACTAATTGAAGTGCTTTTGTGACCGTTTAAGGCTTTTTTTTCGTCTCCTCCTTCAAAGTGTTGTCCAATCTTTTTAGGATTAGGGTGAGTGAAGCGGGTAGCTTGCATATCCATGATAACAATGAAATCCAAAGAAAATTCTTTGGTGAGCCTTTGCATCCTTTTTTGTAAAAGTGGTGAAGGTTGGGCTTTGACTAGTGCTTGTTGAATGGATTTGTCATCCGCAATTTGATGGCCGATTTTAAATAGTAAGTTTTGCTGTTGGTTTTGTACTTGTTGTTCGACTTGCCGGGTAAATAATAGATAAAAACATAGACTGGTAATCAATAAAGTAATCCCAAATGCCGATACCAATAATCCCAATAAACGAATGCCTTTTTTCATTTCTTTCCTCGCTTTTTTTCTTTACTCTCATTATAGCATAGCCAAGAAAGCCTTAAAAATTCCCAAACTGGCAGGTTTAGTTGGAGAAATTCACCGATGTTTAGTGGCAAAAGAGCAGTAGATTGATTAAAGTTTGTTAAATATTTAACTAATTTTACTTAAATTAATTAAAAAAACTAGTCGCCGATTGGTTGCGTTCGTTAAACTATAAAGTGAAAGAAGGGCCTTCGCCTTTTTTGTGAAAAAATAAGCAATCAATGGGGGAAAAAAAGATGAAAAAATGGGTCTCAATGGGGTTGTTAGCTTGTACCACACTTTTGTTTGCGGCTTGTTCTTCAGGAAATAAAGCCAGTAAATCAACACAAGAAACGACTAAATCAACTGAGGTCGCTTCAGGTGCGTCTAAGAGTGGCTATGCTGATCCAAAAAGCTTAAAGAATAACTATGATGTCATTATTGTAGGGGCTGGTGGTGCCGGGATGACCGCCGCAATTGAAGCCAAGGATGCAGGATTAAATCCAGTGATCTTTGAAAAAATGCCAGTTGCTGGAGGAAACACGTCTAAATCCTCTAGTGGGATGAATGCTTCAGGAACAAAATTCCAAAAAGCACAAGGAATCAACGATAGTAATGATGCCTTTTATGAAGAGACCTTAAAAGGTGGCAAAGGAACGAATGATAAAGAATTACTTCGTTACTTTGTTGATCATTCAGCACAAGCTGTTGACTGGCTAGATCAAAATGGAATTAAATTGGATAACTTAACCATTACTGGTGGGATGAGCGTCAAACGTACGCACCGACCATCCGATGGTTCAGCAATCGGTGGCTATTTAGTCCAAGGCTTATTACGTAATGTCGCTGAACGGAAAATTCCTATTTTTGTTAATGCTGATGTCAAGGATATTAAAGCCAATGATGGCGTAGTCAACGAGGTCAAGGTTCAAATCCAAGGGGAAAAAGCGAAATCAATTAAAGGCAAAGCTGTGATTGTGACAACTGGTGGCTATGGGGCAAGTAAAAAATTAATTGCTAAATATCGTCCAGACTTAAAAGGGTATGTAACAACCAACTCAAAAGGAACAACTGGTGATGGGATTGCTTTAGTTGAAAAGCTTGGTGGTCAAATTATCGATATGGATAAAGTCCAAATCCACCCAACGGTTAACCAAGAAAAAGGGATTTTGATTGGTGAGGCTGTACGTGGAGAAGGTGCGATTTTAGTCGATGATGAAGGTAACCGTTTTGTCAATGAAATGGATACGCGTGACAAAGTTTCAGCTGCAATCAACGCTTTACCGAAAAAACGAGCATATCTTATCTTTGATCAAGGGGTAAGAAGTCGTGCAACAGCGATTGAATTTTACGCAAAACAAGGCTATGTGAAGGAAGGAAAGACGGTAGCTGAATTAGCTAAAACTATCAAAGTCAATCAAGCAAATCTTGAGCAAGCAGTGACATCTTGGAACGAAGCTGTAGCGAACAAACAAGATACTGCCTTTAATCGTACCACAGCCATGGATCATCCATTAGATACAGCGAATTATTATGCGATTCAAATCGCTCCTGGTATTCACTATTCAATGGGTGGGGTGAAAATTAACACCAATACAGAAGTGTTAGACAAAAATAATCAACCAATTAAGGGATTATATGTAGCTGGCGAGTTAGTCGGTGGCTTGCATGGAGATAATCGAATTGGCGGTAACTCAGTAGCAGATATTGTCATTTTTGGTCGTCAAGCAGGTCAACAAGCTGCTAAGTTTGTGAGCGCACAATAATCATATATTTCATTTTCATTGCAAAGAGGCTACCACAAGCATTCGCTTGGGTAGCCTTTTTTAAGTTGACTCGTCCACTTGTTTAGACCAAAAAGCGAGTTGAGTCCATCTTCAAGTATTAAAAAAGTTGACGATTTACTCCATCTAGCTACTAAATTTTGAGGCATTTTTCTCATGGAAGGCTAAATAAAGCTGCTCGATATTTTGGCAAATATTGGTAAGGTTAGCCAATGTACGTTGTTTGTCCATCGCCTGTGTTAGACTCAAAGGCTCGTTATGAATACAAAAGGCAGCCGTCAGGAGCTGTTCTAATTGTCCCAAGGCTAACGCTTTTTTACCAGCTAGGGCGATAACAGGTACCTGATGCTTTTGGGCAATATTAGCTACGCCATAAGGAACTTTCCCAAAATTACTTTGCGCATCTAAAGAGCCTTCACCAGTTAAAACCAAATCAGCTTGCTGGATTTTTGCTTCTAGCTGAATCAACTGGCTAATGGTTTGCAATCCGTTTTGTAGCGTGCCACCTAATAAAACACAAGCGCCACCTAAGCCACCTGCTGCCCCAGTCCCAGCTAGCTCATTTAAATCCAGACCAAGCTCTTGGGTTGCGAGGTGATGAAAGCTAGCTGCTTGTAAGGACATCTGCTGAATTGTGGATGGATTAGCACCTTTTTGCGCGGCAAAGACAGGGGCAAAGCCATCTTCACCACTATAAGGATTCGTCACATCAGTTAAGCCAATTAATTGTATTTGATTGAGTGGGTGCCTTTTTAGTTTTGACCAAGCTAGTTTGCTTAAATCCGTCAATAGAGGGTTAGTCTTTTTTGTAAATGCTGGAATGAAGTCCGGTAACAAGCTAGCCAAAAGACCTAATCCACCATCAGAGGTGCCAGTTCCCCCTAAAGTAAGATAAATCGTTTCGACTTGCTGTGCCATTGCCGCTTTGATTGCTAAACCAAGCCCATAGCTACTGCTTTGTTGAATATGGGTGTCATCAATAATGCTTTGCGTAAGCCCAACAAAATCAGCCGACACAATAAAGGCGGTCTTTTTTTGCTGTATGGTGGTGATTAAAATGGGGGCTTCGATTGCTCGATATAATGGATCGACTGCTTTAACGGTTACTTTCTGCCCACCTAGCGCCTGTTGGATTGCCTCTAAAGCGCCTTCACCACCATCACTAATCGGTACATTGATTTTTTCCCAAGCTGCTGAAAAGCCCGCTAATGCTGCTTGATTGAGTTCAAATGATGAAGCACAACCTTTAAATGAATCAATTGCTGCTAATACACGCATACTGCCACCTTCTTTAGTGTAATTGCTGTGTTTAGTATAGCATACTGCAAGTTTATTTGTTTGCTAAAATGAGTGATTCAAAGCATCTATCACGAAATGGTTAATTTATGATTAAAAATACTATGTTTTTTGGCTAAATCTGCTATAATCAAACTGTTGCAAGTTCCCGAAAGGATTCGCCTTTTGCGAAGATGCCTTGTAACCGAATATTTTTTAGGGGGAATAAAAACCATGGTAGAAAGACATTTATTTACTTCAGAATCAGTATCTGAAGGACATCCAGATAAGGTTGCTGACCAAATTAGCGATGCGATCTTAGATGCAATTTTAGAAAAGGATCCAATGGCACGTGTAGCCTGCGAAACCTCAGTAACGACTGGGTTAGTATTGGTATTTGGTGAGATTTCAACTAATGCTTATGTTGACATTCAAAAAGTCGTACGTAAGACCATCAATGAAATTGGCTATACGCGTGCGAAGTTCGGCTTTGATGGGGATACTGTTGCCGTATTAGTTGCAATTGATGAACAATCACCTGATATTGCACAAGGCGTAAATACCGCTTTAGAAGCGCGTGAAACGAAAAAAGATGACAAGGATGAAACCGGTGCAGGGGACCAAGGGTTAATGTTTGGTTTTGCCGTAGACGAAACACCGGAATTAATGCCATTACCAATTGCACTAAGTCACCGTTTAGTTCGTCGTCTAGCTGAGTTACGTAAGTCTGGTGAATTAGAATATTTACGTCCAGATGCTAAATCGCAAGTGACGGTTGAATACGATGAAAATGAACAACCGTTACGTGTGGATACAGTGGTGATTAGTACCCAACACGATGAAGCAGTCGATAATACAACCATTCATCAGGATGTCATTGAAAAAGTGATTAAAGAAGTGATTCCAGCTGAATTACTTGATGAGCAAACCAAATATTATATCAATCCGACTGGTCGTTTTGTTATCGGTGGTCCTCAAGGGGATGCTGGTTTAACAGGTCGTAAAATTATTGTAGATACTTATGGTGGTTATGCTCGCCATGGTGGAGGAGCTTTCTCTGGTAAGGATGCAACAAAAGTAGACCGTTCAGCAAGCTATGCAGCACGTTATATCGCTAAAAATATTGTTGCTGCTAAATTAGCGAAAAAAGCTGAAGTTCAATTGGCTTATGCAATTGGGGTCGCCCAACCAGTTTCTATCTCTATCAATACATTTGGTACAGGTGTGGTTTCAAATGAAAAATTAATTGCTGCAGTTCGCGAAAACTTCGATTTACGCCCGGCAGGAATTATCGAAATGCTAGATTTACGTCGCCCAATTTATCGTCAAACAGCGGCTTACGGTCATTTTGGTCGTACCGATGTTGATTTACCTTGGGAACGTACAGATAAGGTTGAAGCTTTGTTAGCTAGTGTAGGTAAATAAATTTTTATGTTTCATATAAAAAATCTCTAGGCAAGTTTTTCTTACCTAGAGATTTTTTTTCTAATTTGTGTAGCATTGGCGAAATAGCTATTTTCCAATGCTCGATTCATTGAGCGTAAACCACTAAATCCACTCATTAAGGCGATGTTTGTTAGTGTTTCTGAGCTGTGGATGATTTCGTTATAAGCCGCTTGCGCACGGATATTTCGTAAATAGTCACCAATAGTCATCTGCATATGCTGTCTGAAAAAACGTGAGAGATATTCCTTTGATAGATGCATATGATTAGCTAAGTCATCTAATGAGAAGGATTCACGAAAATGCGCTTCTAAATAATCCGTTATTTGTTGTAATCTAGCAGTAATCAAGACCGATTTGGGTGAAGCGTGCTGTTTGACAACACGAAAATTCTTTACTAGCTGCTTTAAGATTTTTAAGAATAGGATAGATAAATCAAAATGATAGTAATTGGCTTTTTCGTAAGCGATATTGTAAAACTCTCGGCAATCATTTTGTATTTTTCGATAACTTATCTGTTGCTCTGGAGTAAAGCAATTAGGATCGTTTAATTCAAAATTAAAGCCGTCAATTTCTGGAAAAAAACTTTTCACATAACTATAAGGAAAAATAATAGAAAGAGCAGAACCATTAGTGGTTGTTTTGATACTGTGAATTTCGCAGGAGTTAATCAACAGTAGCCTTTCTGCTTGTGTATGAAAAATTTGTTTGTTAATGACAAATTCATCGATTTTTCCTGAATAGGTATAGCTTAGCTCGATACCGCGATGCCAATGTGGCAGGATGATACTAGGGGTAGCATTTGTCTTATTTTCATTAAATAAAGCATACCATATGGGTAAAGAATCAATTGGCTGGACAATTTCGTGATTATAATTCGTCATTTATTTTTCCTCTTAATGAATGGATAGACTGCACCATATAAATTGGCCTGATTGCCAAGCTTGGCTTTTAAAATAGTTGGTCGGTGCAAGGTGTCTTTAACAATCTTATGTCCATTATATTGGATTTTATCCAACAATGCATCGTATTGACGATTGATTTCTTCAATCAAAATAGTTTGAGTGCTAATCCCTCCACCAATCGCATAATGAGTCAAATCTAAAACGGCTTGAATGCTGAGGATGAGCTGAGCAATTTGGCGACAATAATTTTTAAAAATTTTCGTAGCGATAGGATTTTTTTGCGTAATTGCATGAAATACAGCTTGTCCATCGTTTGGATTTTTTAGGTTTAAGCTAGTGCCGATTAGCTGAATCATTTGGACTGCCGAGCCTAGCGAACCATAAACTTTAATTTCGTTATTGCTTTCCAAACCATAAATGGAGCTTAACTCACCTGCTAAAAAATGACTACCACGATAGATTTCACCATTTAAGATTAATCCACCCCCAACACCTGTTCCTAATGTGATTACCGCACTGTTAGTGGTGTTTTGTAAATTACCATAACCCAATTCACCTAGAGCGGCTGCTTTTCCATCATTTTCGGCTAACACCTCTAAATGCGGAAATGCTTGCTTAATTAATGTTCGTAGAGATAATTGATGTAAAAAGGCTAAAGCACCTCCATGATAAATGGTACATGTATGAATATCGACCTTACCTGGTACACTAAAAGCAACACCAGCAATACTACCTGCCATAGGAGAGACCAATGACAAAATTTGTTTTTGAAAGGCCTCTAAGCTTTGGGCAGTGGGTAGACGTTTATTATCTGAGATATGCGCGTTTTCATCAATCAGGGCGCTTTTGATATAAGTTCCGCCAATATCTATAGCTAAAAATGTTTTCATAGCTTTCACCTATTGCGCTAAATGTTTTCTAAAAAAGGCCAATTCATCCATATTACATTGTCTAGCAATTTCATCTTTGATATTACAATGAAATACATGCTGGCGAGGCTGTTCCGGCGTACCATAGATGTGTAATTCATGAGGGATTTTTTTGGCTAATAGATAGCCATCTAAGCGAAGTGCTTGCGCATATAAAAAATCCTGATTGGCGCTCATAATATATAAAGGAGGTAGATTAGGGGTTAAATAGTCTTCAACCGCTAATAAATCTTGATATTTTTGTATGGCTTGATCGGTAAAATAGCCCTTGACTGCCCCATTAATGATTCCAGGTAAATGGATAAAGTAAGCTCCACAATTTAAGGCAGCTGCTCGAATGGTTAGCTTAGGTAATTGATAGCCAAATGCTTGACGATATGCTTCGTTAGTTAAGATAGCTAGGTATTGTTCCGCCATTTGTCCTCCAGCACTATCGCCAGCTAAAAAGACATTATCCAAATCTAGTTGATAGTCTTCACCATGCTGAGCTACCCAATGCATGAGCAAATCTACATCGTCTAAAATACCCGGAAATTGGACATCTGGACCTAAGTGATAATTAAAATTAACAAAAGCAAAGCCTTCTTTGGCTAATGACAGACCATAAAATTGATAAGTTTCTTTAGTACCGTAGATCCATCCCCCACCGTGAATATGGATAATCGTTGGAATTTTTCCCGTACAATTTTTTGGCAAATACAAATCGAGTAGATGCCATTTTTCATCTGGACCATAAGCTAAATCGTTAATCCGAGTGACTTCAGGGATTTCTGAGGGTAAGCCCACATCCCTTAAATCATCATTTTGTTTACATTCAGCTCGCATAATTTCAATTTCTTTTAAGACATTTATTGACATTGTAATTCCTCCTCACAAAAAAGAAAACGTTTTACATTTGCGATTATAGCCAATATTTCACGAGATAGCTAGTCGTTCGTTGATAAGAAAAAGGCGGTAATTGACATTCGGTACATTCTTTAAAATTTAAAAAATGTCAATCAACGCCAGAAAATGGATAATCAAAAACGTTGTATCCGTTTTCTTTGATATCTATACTGTAACCATCAAAGAAAATGGAGGGTTTAGAATTATGAAACCAATAGAAAATCGCCTTATTTTTAAAATTTCGCTTTTATCAATTTCTCTTTTTTTAATGATGGCTCCACAAATATCTTCTGCTTTACCATTGATGTATCAGGCTTTTCCTGGAGTGAATCAGTCAAGTGTGGAAATGTTATCTACTATCCCTAATTTTGGAATTATTGCTGGATTAGTAATCAGTCCTATATTGATTCGTCTAATAAAACAAAAGCATACGGTATTGGTAGGGTTAATGGTTACTTTGCTAGCCGGAACTGCGCCTCTTTATCTGACGAGTTATCTCCCTATCTTATTTTCTCGTTTTTTATTAGGCGTAGGTATTGGCTTATTTAATTCTTTGGCAGTAAGCTTGCTTCCAAAATTTTATAAAGACAGTGAAGAACAATTGGCAACAATGTTAGGCTTTCAAAATGTGATGGGGGCAATTGGGGCAGCGATTTCCTCTTTTCTTGTTGGCTACCTAGTAACAATCAGTTGGCATGCTGCGTTTGCTATTTACCTATTAGTCATTCCTGCTTTTATCTTATTTTATGTATTTATACCTAATGATTCTGCAACACAGATTAAGCATTCGATCAGCAAGGGGCATGCTAGTGCTACGAGGCTTAATGCGAAGGTTATTTTGATTGCGGCCTTGATGTTTATTATTTTTACCTTTTACATGCCAATGGCTTATAAATTACCCGTCTTAATCACCCAAGAAGGATTGGGGACCTTGCCACAAGCGGCATTTTTAGCAGGTATTTCTTCACTCTTAGGCATTCCTTTAGGCGCTAGCTTTGGTTATTTCTTTAAAAAGCTACATGACAAAATTTTTCCAATCGGCTTTGGTTTAGTAGCAATTGGCTTTTTCGTTCTATTTAGTGCCGTACATCTAGTGATGGTTTTTATAGCAATGGTGATTATTGGTTTTGGTTTTGGCTTAGGAGTGCCTTATATGTATAATTGGTTAGCTTGGGCCGCACCAGAGAAAGCGATGAATTTAGCTACAACTCTTGTTTTAGTGATGGTGAATATTGGATGTTTTATCTCACCGTATCTACTTAATTGGTTAACAGCAATTTTTGGTCAAAATACGCCACGTATGACTATGTTAGTATCGACGGTCGCTTTTGGTGTGATTAGTATCTATGCTTTGTTTCATTATATTAACGTTCACCGTCTAGCTGGTGTACGTAAATCATAGCTTTTAGTTAGATTAGTTGATTTTTAACGATTACTCTATAGTTATATTTTTAAATAAAAAGTCGAAGAAATTTATTTAAATTTTTTCGACTTTTGTTGTATAAAAATGATTTTTTTATTAAGTAGGATTGAATAGCTATGTTTTTTGAATCAAGTTCACCTATTCTTTTACATTTGCTCTTTCAACTTTTGAGAATGAGTGGTATGATAATAAAAACGGATTCAAGGAGGTTTTTATAATGTTCGTTAATGAAAACGCTTTTTGTGAATATCTATCACAGCAAAAAATAGATTATACATTTACGGAAGGAAACACACTAATATCTGTAAATATGGTTCGATTAAAGCCAACGATGAGTTGTATTTATCTAGATGATCAGTACTTTGCAGCAGCAAAATATCACCAACAATTAGGCTTTTTTTCTGACGCTTTGATTATTCCAAGAACTTCAATTCAGTCCATCTCTTATCAATCTAAAGGCTTAAATTATCAAATTAAAGCTATAATTAAAGAAAAAAATCAACAAATTCCTCTAAATTTTCAAGTATCTAAAATGTCTCCAGTCAGCTGGCATCGTAAAAATCTAAATAAATTACTTGAGCAAATAGCTTAATTTTTTTTAGGGTAAAGTGCTTATAAATGCTTAATTGTAAATTATAAGTGCTTAAAAGGAGAAACTATGTATCAAGAAGAACGCATTCAAAAAATTTATCATTTGTTGGGCCAAAAGCAAACCTTATCTAAACAAGAAATTATGGAGACGTTTAATATTTCGCAAGATACAGCTAGAAGAGATATATTAGCAGTTTTAAAATTTCCCGGTGTTGTACGGACGCATGGGGGCATTATGCTGACTAACGAGACCAGTCAGGTTCTAAGTTATTTTAGCCGTAGTCAATTGTTAACTAAAGAGAAAGAACAAATGGCTAGAAGAATTAACACCCTAATTCCTGAGCAGGCTACATGTTATTTCGATGTCTCGACAACGATTTGTTTGGCTTGTAAGTCTTTGGATAAAACATGCAGCATCTATACTCATTCTTTAGATAATGCTTTTGTTTTAGCACAAAATCCCAAAATTTCACTGCATATGCTAGGGGGCAGCTTTGATTTTGAAAATAGGTATTTTTATTCCGAAGCACAGCTAAACCAGCTAGCTACTCTACACTTTGATTATGCCTTTATTGGCACAGCTAGTCTAGATGCATTAGGTGCATTGAATAAGGAAGAGAATAATGCACGTTTAAAAAGACAAATTGTTACGCAAGCACGCAAGGTGATATTGGTGGCTGAAAACCAAAAATTTAAAAAGCAATCTACTCATTTAGGCGTTAGCTATGATCAGATAGATATCTTTTTAACGGATTGTCAGCCGACTAAAGAGCAAAGGAAATTATTTAATCCGAAGACGGAAATTTTGATTTAGGAAGTGAAAAGCATGAAATTTTTAGTGTTTTCTGATGTAGATGGTACGCTTTTGAATGAACAGCATGCATTGGATGATTCGACCATTCAAGTGGTTAATGATTTATCGCAACAAGATATCGGTGTGATTTTAGCCTCTGCTCGACCTGTACAGGCTATGCAAGGAATTTATCAGCAATTAGCCTTAAATACGCCACTTGTCGCTTATAACGGGGCATTAATTATTCAAGATGGGCACATTTTATTTTCTAAAAATATTTTAACGAACCTAGGTATAGAGCTAATCGAGTTAGTGAGAGCACGTTTTCCAAAAATTAGTGTGAATATTTATAGCTATCAAGATTGGTTTGTATTTGAAAAAGATACTTGGGTGCAACAAGAAGAAGCAATTACGGCTACTAAGTCTCAATTATTAGACTATCATCAACTCCATGCGGAAAACTTTATCATTCATAAATTATTGTTTATGGGGGAAGAAGAGGAAATTCAAGCTTTAGAAGTATTTTGTAATCAAGAATTTGCTGGGGCCATGGATTTTACTCGTTCAAAGGCTACTTATTTAGAATGTGTCGACAATCAGGTTTCTAAATTAGCTGCTTTAAAATTTTTAGCCAATTATTTAGCTATCCCTCAACAGCGCTGTTTAGCGATTGGTGATAATTACAATGATTTGGAAATGATTTGCTATGCAGGAATTGGCGTTGCTATGAAAAATAGTCCACTAGCCGTTCAGCAAAAAGCTGATTGGGTAACCGAATCAAATCGTAACGCTGGTTTTGCGTTAGCTATGAGAAAGCTTTTAGCTAAGATGGGAACTGAGGAAAGTTAATGAAAAGAATGGAAAGAATTTATCAATGGTTAATTGACTATTGGAATGTAAGGAATAAAGAAGAAATATTTAGCCTACAAGGTTCTTCAGCTAAAGAGATTGCCGATGATTTAGGTCTTAGCCGAGCCAATGTGAGTGCTGATTTAAATGAGTTAGTTAGAAATCGTGAGTTATTAAAAATTAAAAGCTATCCTGTGAAATATCTTCCTATAGCTAGTTTAGAAAAAAATTTAGGAAGGAAACTGTTGTTAGAAGCGTATACGGTCAATCAGCTTTCAGAAATAGCCAATGAGCTATCTGGAAAAGCGACGAATCAATCAAGGAATCCTTTTGAGAATATTATTGGCGCTAATGAAAGCTTGAAAAAAGCGATTACGCAAGCCAAAGCGGCTATATACTATCCGCCAAATGGGTTACACATGCTCTTATTGGGTCCAACTGGTTCAGGGAAAACCTTTTTTGCTAATAAAATCTATCAGTATGCGATTTATGAAGAATTATTAGCTGAGGATGCTCCCTTTAAAAGCTTCAATTGTGCGGATTATTATCACAATCCGCAACTACTTTTATCTCAATTGTTTGGCTATAAAAAAGGCGCTTTTACCGGTGCGGATGAGGACTATCCAGGCTTAGTTGAACAAGCCAATGGCGGGATTCTCTTGCTGGATGAAATTCATCGATTAACGCCAGAAGGTCAAGAAATGCTGTTTTATTTAATTGATCATGGTAAGTTTAATCGCTTGGGAGAAAATGGTTTTGCTCGGCAAGCGAAGGTGTTAATCATTTGTGCGACGACTGAGGATCCCAATTCCTCATTATTAGATACCTTTTTAAGACGTATTCCTATGACTATCGAGATTCCTGCCTTGCAACAGCGCTCTTTAAAGGAACGAGTAGAATTAACAAAATTTTTATTTCATATAGAGGCCAAAAGAATTCAACGTAAATTTTCTATAGATATGGATGTCATTCAAGCTTTAGTTCAGACTGTATCTTATGGAAATGTTGGTCAATTAAAAACCCAAGTACAACTAATTTGTGCGCAAGCATTTTTAAATTACTTACATCAAGAGTCTGAAATGAAAATAACGATGAAGGAATTACCAGAAGAAATTCGTACCCAGTGGTTGGCAATGCGAAGAACGCAAAAAACACCACAAGAATTACTTAATTATTTAGAAGTGACTACCGTGATTTCGCCCGAATATGAAAGTCCTCAGCCGGAAGTAAGTGAAACTCGAGATTTTAATATTTATGAATTGATTGAGGATAAAGTTGAGATTTTGGAAAAAGAAGGGATTTCTGAAGAGGAAATCTATCAATATATTCTTACAGACTTACATCTACATATTCGTAGTGTCGTCAATCAACAGACGATTAATTATCAGCTATTAAAATTTATCGATCCGAAAATCTCGCAGCTTACCCTTGATTTAAAAAATCTAGTTGAGAAGTCCTTAAATTATTCATTTGATCGGCGTTTTGTATATTATGTGGGGATGCATTTGGATTCGTTTGTAAAGCGTGGAAAAAAGGTGAGGGAGATTTTAGATGTCGATATTCATCAAATGAAAAATGAGCACCATGCAGAATATCAAGCAGCCTTAGAATGTCGTCGGTATATTGAAGACTATTTGCAAATTCATTTTCCAGAAATGGAAGTCATTTATTTGACAATGTTATTAGTCTCTTTAGAAACGTTAAATCAAAAGGATAAGGTAGGAATTTTAGTTGTTGCACATGGCAATCAAACAGCGACTTCAATGGTTCAAGTTGGGGTTGAACTATTGGGATCTGCTCCTATTTTAGCTTTGGATATGCCTTTAACGGTTTCGCCAGAGGAAATGTTTGAAAAAATGGTTCATCATATCAAAGAGCTAGATTTTGGTAAAGGCGTTTTACTGCTTGTTGATATGGGGTCATTAGCATTAATGGAACAAAGATTATCAGAGGCAAGTAATGTTAAAATTCGGACGATTTCTAATGTAACGACCAGCATGGTACTAGATGTCATTAGGAAAGTAAATTATATGGACTTAGATTTATCGGCTATTTATCATTCAGTAAAAAAGGATTTTATTGATTCCTTACGCTTACAAAATACCTACGCATCAGGCACTAAGCCAAAAGCAATTTTGGTTATTTGTACTACCGGTAAGGGAACGGCTATTAAGTTAGAGCGTATGCTACTTGATTTGGTCCAACAATTAACAGAAGAAACCATCGAGATTATTCCTGTATCTGCGTTAAAAATAGCACAGGAAGTGGAAAAATTAAAAACCAGCTATCAGATTATCGCTAGTGTTGGAACGAAAAATCCACAGATTAATGCACCATTTATTGAATTAACTAGTCTAGTTGATGGTAAAGGAGAAAATGTGATTCGACAAATTTTGGGTGGGAAAAAGAAAGCAACACTAAAAAATTCCACTCCGATGGTGGTTAAAGATTTATGTAAAGATACCTTTTCCATGTATTTAGTCTATTTAAATCCCGTTCACATTACAGATTTGCTTTTGGAATGGACGAAAGATTTACAGTTGCAAATGAATCAACGTTTTTCCAATACACGTTTAATTAGAATTATTATTCATACGGGTTTTGCTTTTGAACGAGTAATCAAAAAAAATCCGTTAACCTATGATGACGTAGCAGATACTGAAACAACCAAAGTGATGACGGTGGTTAAGCAGACCATTCAAAAAATTGAAGCAAAATTAGATTTATTTTTGTCCGAAGATGAAAAACTGTATATCGCTGAGGCGATTATACAAGAGTAACTGTTTTGATTGTTTTACTAAAGTGTTTTAATTTAGTTGCTTTTCATAGAAAGTGTTTCGTTTGGTTGACGAAATGCTTTCTTTTTTTACTTTAAGTATTGCTATTTTAGGAAAAACAAATTTTGGCATGCTTTTTGCTTATAAAAGAGTGTAAAAACAAACTAATTGAAAAGGAGTGTACTAGATGGTTTCTATTATCATTAGTGGACATGGACAATTTTCATTGGGCTTGTTAGATGCCTTCGAAATGATTTTTGGCAAAGATGCTGATGTACGAGCAATTCCATTTTTTAAAGGTGAAGGATTACCTCAAATGCAGGAAAAATTCCAACAAACCATTGAGCAAATTGAACCAACTAAGGAAGTGTTAATTTTAGTTGATGTATTTGCAGGAACGCCTTATAATGCCGCTTCGCAAATAGCTTATCAGAATGAACGAGTGGATATATTGACCGGCGTAAATTTACCAATTTTACTTGAAGCTGCTGCAGCAAAGGAACAGCTCAATTTAATTCAGCTTATTGAAAAGTTAAAACAAGTTGCAGTAGATAGTCACAAGAATTTTCGTTCAGTATTAGCCAAAAGTGCTAAAACAGATGATGAGGAGGAAGATTTATTATGAAAATTGAATTAGCTAGAATTGATGATCGTTTTATTCATGGACAAGTATTAACAAAGTGGGTGAAATTAAAACCAATCAATCGAATTATTGTTGTTTCCGATGCAGTGGCTAATGATGAAATGCGTAAAACATTGATATTATCGGTAGCACCTGCAAATGTAAAGGCAAGTGCAGTAGGTGTAGACAAAATGGTTCGGGCTTTTCATTCGCCACGATATACTGATGAAACGGCGATGTTATTATTTGAAAGACCAGAAGACATCTTAGAATTAGTCCAAAAGGGGGTGCCATTGACTGAGGTAAATGTAGGAGGCATGCGTTTTGAAAAGGATCGTACACAAATTACCAAAGCGGTAAGTGTATCAGAAAGTCATATTGAAGCCTTTAAACAATTACACGATCTAGGAGTAAAATTAGAACTTCGACAATTACCAGGAGATACAAGTGTAGACTTTTATAAAGAATTGCAAAATCATTTAGGATAAAAGGAGCGGATTAATGTGAGTGTAATTCAAATTATTTTGTTACTAGTGGTTGCCGGAATTACCGGGATGGGAAGTGTTTTGGATGAAGCGCAGACGCAGCGTCCATTGGTTGCATGTACACTAGTAGGGCTTGTTTTGGGAAATCTAACGACCGGAGTGATTTTGGGTGGAACATTAGAAATGATGGCTTTAGGCTGGATGAATGTAGGGCTTGCGATGGCGCCTGATACCGCGATTGCTTCCGTTATTTCTACGATTTTAGTAACAACCGCGCACCAAAGTATCGGTAAAGGAATTGCCATTGCTATTCCCCTTGCCGCAGCAGGTCAAGCCTTAACGATTTTTGTGCGAACAATCACCGTATTTTTCATTCATCGTGCAGATAATTACGCAGCTAAAGGTAATTTTAGAGGAATTGAAATTATGCATTTAACGGCGCTATCATTGCAAGCGTTACGAGTTATGATTCCAACATTTATTATTTCAATGATTAGTGCAGAAGCTGTAAGTAAGTTCTTAAATGGTATTCCAGAAGTGATTACCGGTGGTTTGCAGATTGGTGGAGGGATTATCGTTGTTGTCGGTTACGCGATGGTTATTAATATGATGGATGTGCCATATTTAAAACCATTCTTCTATATGGGATTCTTGTTCGCAGCCTTTACAAACTTCAATTTAGTTGGTTTCGGTGGCTTAGGCTTATGTCTAGCATTATTATATGTTCAATTGAAATATAATGTTCTAGAAAAGCTTACACCGGTTTCGGCAGCTGTTAGTGCGAATAGTGCAACCCCGGTTGATGATGATTTAGATGATGATCTAGATGCGTAAGGAGGACTTGAAATGGAGAAAAAATTAACCAAAAAAGATATTCACAGTATGTTTTTACGTTCAAATTTACTATTAGGCTCATTTAACTTTGAACGTGTACAAAGTATGGGATTTTGCTTTGTTATGATTCCAGCTTTAAAACGTCTATATGCGCCAGGCAAAGAACGTAATGAGGCTTTACAACGACATCTAGAATGGTTCAATACGCATCCATGGTTGACAGCACCTATTTTTGGGGTTGTTGGTGCGATGGAAGAAAAACGCGTCAATGAAGGGGATATGCCGGGAACTTCTATTTCTGCCATGAAAATCGGTTTAATGGGTCCATTAGCTGGGGTAGGGGATCCGATCTTTTGGGGAACAGTTCGCCCAGTATTAGCTGCGCTAGGGGCATCCTTAGCGATAAATGGTAATGTTGGTGGACCATTGCTATTCTTTATTTCAATTAATATTATTCGCTTATTAACCAAATACTTTGGACTAACATTAGGTTACGAAAAAGGAAATGAAATCATCAAGGAAATGGCTGGTAATCGAGTGAAAAAACTTACAGAAGGTGCATCTGTGGTTGGATTATTCGTTATGGGTGCCTTGGTGAATAAGTGGACAACGATTAATATTCCAATTGTTGCTACCCGCATAAAAAATGCTGATGGTAAAGTAGTCACACAAACCGTTCAAAATGTTTTAGATAGTATCATGCCTGGAATGTTAGCGTTGATTTTGACCTTGTTTGTCGCTTGGCTATTGAAGAAAAATGTGAATCCATTATTGATTATCCTATTTATTTTTATCCTAGGTATTGCAGGGAAGGCGTTTGGTTTCTTGGGATAATGAATAAATATGGTAGATAGATTGATTGAAGAGGATTCAGTAATTATCATAATATAGTAAAAAACGAATGCTTGTCGTGTAGTTGTTTTAAAGCAACTTTGGTATTTCACAGGCATTCGTTTTTTTATGGTTTATGATTTATCTGATAGTGATCAATACAATTTTCCACTAATTATGCGTTCTTTTAGATTTAAGACTTTGGTTTCGATGTCTTTCATGACCTGTAAAAATATTTCATCACTGTGATTGCTAGGATCCATTAGTCCCCAATCTTCACGATATTTACAAGGCAGATAAGGACAATCTACATTGCAACCCATGGTGATTACGATATCTACTTCAGGAATTTCAGCAAGTAGTTTGGAGTATTGTTGTTTTTCCATATCGATTTGGTAGTGTTGTTGCATCAATCTAACGGCATCGGGATTAATTTGTGGTTTAATCTGCGTACCAGCCGAATAACTATCGAAAGCATCACTAGCTAGTTTTTTGGCTAACGCTTCAGCAATCTGTGAACGACAGGAATTATGGACACAGATAAAAGCAACTTTAGGTTTGGTCATCATTTCACTCCTTAAAAATCAGCATTTTTAATGGCTACTTGTCCGATTTGATTTATTCATATATTCCATAGGTTTGAGCGACATCTTGAACCAAGATGATACCATTACCTGGTTGATCGATGGCTAAATCTTCACGAATGGCTTCAATAATAACGGAGGCTTGGTCTTTTTTTGCTAGGATTAAGACGACTTCTTTTTCTGGTTCGATATCCATAGCAAATAATTTAGAGGTTTCGTGTATGCCGGCCCCTCTTGCGTGGATAATTGTTCCTCCTTTAGCGCCAGCTTTATTGGCAGCTTCAATCACATCTTCGGCATTTCCACGATTGACAATGGTCAAGATTGATTGATACATCGCATTCAGCTCACTTTCTTCTTGAATTGATTGATTGTTATAACAACTCACACCAACGATTTTACAAACAGGTAAGGAAAAAGCAATCCCATGGTTAGGTTTATCAAAGTGAAAGGTTTGATTTAAAACAGCTAGGGTGTGTTCACAGATGCTTTGCTCACCGGTCATCATCACAATTTCTTTACGTTGATCATTTAAGGCCAATAGATTGAATAAGGGGTGGTCAATTGTTCCGTGGGCTAAAAAAATCGTCCCACCACGCATTCCACAAGCTTTTGCTTTTTTTAAGACTTTACTACCATAGCCTTTGCTTATAATTACATAGATTTGCTGTAAATTTAAAAGATTGCTTGGCATCAAGGACGCTCCTTTCGCTGGGCTTTAATTTTAAATAAGACACCCAATAACTCTAACATAATAATTGGCATCAATGCAACCAGTGCAATCATACCAAACCCATCAATAATCACGTTGGCTGTTTCAATTTGATCAGCCGCTCCTTGAATAAAGGCGAGAATAAAGGTAGCCGTCATTGGACCAGTTGCTACGCCACCAGCATCAAAAGCAATACCAATAAATAATTTTGGCGTGACAAACATCAATCCTAAGGCAATCAGATAGCCAGGCAATAAATAGTGCCAGAGCTGAATTGGCTGAATCAATACACGCAAAACAGAAAGGGCAACGGCAATGCCTACACCGATAGCTAGTGAAAATAAGACCGCTTTTCTTTGAATATAGCCACTGGTAACCTCTTCAATTTGATCAGTTAAAACATAAACAGCCGGCTCTGATAGAATAGTCACTACGCCTAAAATAAACCCAATCATCAAGATCATGTTTGGATTAGGTAGTTTCGCCAGACTGCGCCCAATCACTCCACCAATTTCCATTAGACCTCCGTTGACTCCTAATAAGAAAATAGAAAGCCCGATGAAAACATAGATAAAGCCGATTAACAGCCTTCTAAATTCACGTTTTTTCAAATGAAAAGCAACTGCTTGTAATACAATTAAAATTACAAATAAAGGTAAAACAGAGATAAAACCATCTGTAACACTATGCTTAATTAAATGGATAAAGGGTAAGAAAAGGGCCGATTGACTATGACTAGCTTCACTAACAGGAGCCTGGATTTCATTGATAGGAGTGAGTATATTCAATAGCATGACTGCCATGATTGCCCCAGAAGAAGCAATGGCTACTAAACCAAAACTATCTTTTTCAGAGGCTTTACTATCCTTTTTTAATTTAGAAATCCCCACAGATAAAGCTAAGATAAAGGGAACAGCGAGTACACCAGTTGTCGAACCGGATGCATCAAAAGAAATTGCTAGAAAGGCTGGATTGGTAAATAAACTGCCAATAAAAATGAAACCATAGATGACTAATAATAACTTAAATAAGGGAAAATTGTAAAAAATACGTAAAAAACCAACTGCTAACATGATAGCTAGCCCCAAAGAAACGCTCATCAATAGGGAGAAGCTTTTTAAGGCTTGCTGAGTGACTTGTTCAATCTGATTGGCTAAAACAATCAAATCAGGCTCAGCCGCACAAATGAAAAAGCCAACAATTACGCCTCCTAACAAGACCAACCAGAGCTTATTGGTTTTGGCTAAAAAGCTCCCTGTTAAATCACCCAGTGGCGTAATTGCTAAATCCACGCCGATTAAGAAAATGGTCAGTCCAACGATGACTAATAGCTCACCGATTATGAAGCGGCCTAGCATATTACTAGGTACAGGTGATAAGGTAAAATGCAAAAGTAGAACTAATAAGGTAACAGGAAGTACCGAAAAGAAAACTTCTTTTGCTTTGTCTTTAATAACTGGCAAATAGGTTCCTCCTTTTTGTTTAGTTATATTAAGCATATCATGTGAGCGAAATGACTGCAAAGATAACGCTCTAACTTTATTTTACTTCGTTATGTAAAAAGAGATTGTATAAATCTTAGGTATTTTACTTAAAATCTGTTAGAATAAAAACATAAAAACTATTGATGAAAGGGTGAAACACTTGGCGTTATTACAAGCAAATATTTATTCCAACGTATTAGAAACTGAAGTGATGGTAGATGTTATCTTACCACAACAAACTGATAAAAAAATGGGAACCAATAGTGTCAGTCAGCTGCAGGATATTCCAGTGCTTTATTTATTGCATGGAATGGGTGGCAATCATAGCGTTTGGCAACGTCGGACTTCAATTGAACGATATGTACAAGCAAGAGGTTGGGCCGTAATTATGCCTTCGACTGATTTAGCTTGGTATACGGATACCCAATATGATATGAACTATTGGACGTTTATCTCTGAGGAGTTACCACAAATCTGTCATGAGTTATTCCCACAATTAACGACTAAAAGAGAAAAGACCTTTGCAGCCGGCCTTTCGATGGGAGGCTATGGCGCAGTGAAGCTAGGCTTATTGCATCCAGAAAAATTTGCAGGGATTGCCAGCCTTTCTGGTATGCTGACCTTAGTAGAAGCGAACGAACAATTATTTACTATGCGCACCAAGCAGTATTGGGAAGGTGTATTTGGACCAATGGATAGTTGGTATGGTTCAATCAATGATTTAACCTATCAAATGACTCATTACCAAAAGCCAGTAAAAAGTCAGTTCTTTATTTGCTGTGGTACGGAAGATCAAATTTTGCTTTCTAGTCAGCTGGCTGCTGATATTTTACAAAAAAATGCGTTTCAAGTGACCTTCCAAACTGGTAAAGGAGCGCATGAATGGCAATTTTGGGATACTTGGATTCAAAAGGCGCTGGCTTGGTTTGATGAGCTTTTGCTACAAGCAGATAGCAAGTAGCGTCAATTATCTAATAATATAGGAGCATACTAAAAAAGAAAACGAATATTCACAGCAGGATAGAGACGCTATTTAGCTCTAAGTCTTGCTTGAATATTCGTTTTTGTTAATCAACGCTACCTGCAACTATGTTTTAACATAAAGTAATTGTTGGGCCTATTTTTTTTCGATACAAAAGAGAATAGGGGGTTGATTTTTTTGATTAATAAATTGGTATTTCAATACGTTATAGCTCTCTTGAGGCAGAGACTGACAATAGGTATCCACAGCTTGCAATTCCTCTTTACCCCCAACATGTCCGTAATAGCTCACGACGATAATTCGCCCTTTAGCAGATAGCTGAGTCAAGAGACTATCTAAAGCCTGCTTAGTTGTTGCTGGCAGTGTGATACAGTTTTTATCGCTATTGGGCAAATAGCCTAGATTAAAAATAGCTGCTTGAATCCTTTCATCTGGTTGGAGATAGTCTAAGACATACTCATGACCAGTAAGATGGAGGCTGACCCGATCGAGTAGCTTGGCCTCAGTTAATCGTTGACGAGTGGCATTGAAGGCTTGTTCTTGAATGTCAAAGGCATGCACTTTGCCACTAGCGCCGACTAATTCAGCTAAAAATAGTGTGTCATGTCCATTTCCCATGGTGGCATCGACAACGGTATCGCCATTTTTCACACATTCTTTTAAGAGCTGATGGCTAAAATGTAGGGCTGTTTTTAACATATTTTCACCTGCTTGCGAATATCAAATTTTCCTTGATAAGAATTGCGACGTAACATTTCTTGATCAATCGCATTAAGGACTTCCCATTTTTTTAGACTCCACATCGGACCGACAATAGAATCAAAAGGTGCATCGCCCGTTAAGCGATGAATAATGATTTCTTGAGGAATGAGCTCTAATTGGTCACAGATAATCTTGACGTATTCGTCAAAGCCTAATAGACGTAAGCGACCTTCATGATAATCACGTAACATACGCGTATTGCGCATCAAATGTAATAAATGCAGCTTTATCCCTTGAATATCAGAATCTAAGATGGTTCGCTTGACATTTTCCATCATCATTTCATAGGTTTCACCAGGTAAACCATTGATTAAGTGAGTGCAAACACGAATATGATGCTTGCGTAATTTGGCCACTCCCTCTAGATAGGTTTGATAGCTATGCGCACGATTGATTAAGTCACTCGTTTGTTCATAGGTGGTCTGTAAGCCTAACTCTACCCATAAATATAAACGTTCATTTAATTCAGCTAAGTACTCAACGACCTCATCTGGTAAGCAATCTGGACGTGTACCGATAGATAGGCCAACTACTCCTGGTAAATTGACGACCTGCTCAAAGCGCTCTTTAATGACAGCAAGCGGGGCATGTGTATTGGTAAAATTTTGAAAATAGACGATATATTGATCGACAGTCGGCCATTTTTGATGCATCATGTCGATTTCTTTTTTAAATTGAATAGGTAGTGGATCTTCAGGGGCGACAATCATATCACCAGAGCCAGAGACACTACAAAAGGTACAACCTCCATGGGCTACGGTACCGTCACGATTAGGGCAATCAAAGCCACCATCGATGGGGACTTTAAAAATTTTCTCGCCAAATTGTTGTCTTAAGGCATAATTCCATGAATGATAACGTTTATTTTTCGCTTCAGCATATTTAAATTGCATTTCATTACCTGCTTTCCACATTTTTAGAGTTGTTTTTTTGTAAAGCGCCAAACAAAGCGTTTTTCTAAATAGATTGGATAAGTAAAGCATAACCAGCTTAGGCCAAGACAAAAGCCAGCGATGACATCACTTGGATAATGGACACCTAGATAAATGCGACTTACCCCAATCAAGAAAATAAATAGGGCTAACAGCACCTGACCGATTTTTTGATAGGTTTTATTTTGAATAAAAATCGGCAGTAAGAATAACAAAGTCCCATATAAAATCATACTACCAGTAGCATGTCCGCTTGGAAAACTCATGCCAGGTGCATAGACTAGATGCTCGCCACTAGGACGTGGACGATGAAAGAAGATTTTGGCTAAATTGGTCACTGCAAGTGCGATGCCAATTAAACCACCAGCCAGCCAAATAGCCTCAATATAGCGCTTGCCGTAGATAAAGAGCACTAAAAAGGTCACGGCTAGAATAACTACCGTACTAACATTGCCAAATTTGGTTAGCCAGCTAAAAAGCAGGGTTGCTTGTGGGCGTAGTTGCTGGATTGTCTGACTGATCGTTATATCAAAACCTTGGAGCCAATTAGGGTAAAATTTAACGACATAGCCTAAAAAGACAAAAACTAGCAAAAAGCAGCTGCCAGCAAATTGATAGTAAAGTTTGTGTTTCATCTAATGCTTCCTTTCATTGCATTTGCCAATAATCTTAGCAAAGCTTCTACAAAAATATCGATTAAAAAAGGCTGAAAATAGCCGATAATCACTATTAAAAAGTTGACCGTTTTATTATAGCATGAACTTCCTTTCTTTCCTAATGATGACAAATACTAAACAGACTCTACTGAATAATGCAAAGTTTGCCTAAGATTTTGGTAGACTGGGCGAAATAAAGTGATAAATAAAATAAGTAATTGCGCTAAATTTAGGAAAAATTTTAGAAATATTGATGGACTTCGTGTATAATGAACTGTGAATAAGTTGGCTAATCATTAATGAATGTGCTAGCTTTAGGTGATTGATAATTTGAGATATTTTAATATGGATATGCAGGGAATAAATTTGGATAGTTAGATGAAGAAGTGTAAAAATATCGGAGGATGAAGATGAGTAAGCATTATAATCGAAAAATTAATAGACAAGCGCAAATAAAAACCAATCGCTATCGTAAATTAAGTAAAACAGCGGCTGTGATGGGGACAACAGTAACAGCTGTTTCTGTGGCAGCCCCAATGATTCCTACTACTCAAGTGCAGGCTGATAATATTGCGCAATATAGTAGCACAAGTTCACAGCAGCAATTTATTAATCAAATTGCCCCTTATGCACAATCTGTTGCTTCGGCTAATGATTTGTATGCTTCTGTTATGATGGCACAAGCGATTTTGGAAAGTGCATGGGGTCAAAGTGCCTTAGCGCAAGCGCCAAATTATAATTTATTCGGGATCAAAGGTAGCTATAATGGTCAAACAGTGTATATGAATACCTTGGAATTTTTAAATGGCCAATGGGTAACAAAGAATGAACCTTTTAGACGTTATCCTTCATATGGAGAGTCATTTGCCGATAACGCCCGTACCTTAAAAACGGTTTCTTTCCAGTCAGGAGTTTATTATTATGCGGGTGCATGGAAGAGCAATACAACTTCTTATCGCGATGCTACAGCTTGGCTAACTGGACGCTATGCGACTGATCCGAATTATGCTTCTTCGCTAAATCGCATTATTGAAACCTATGGACTTACCCAATATGATACACCTGCTTCTGGAAATGCAACCATTACACCTGGTAGTGCTACAACTGGTGGAAGTGGCTCAGTGGCGTCTTATTCAACTTATACAGTTGTGTCAGGAGATACCTTATGGGTAATTGCTAATCGCTTTGGGGTGTCTATTGCGCAATTAAAGAGCTGGAATGGTTTGGCTGGAGATACAATCTATGTGGGCCAAAAATTAACAATCCAAACAGGAACCGGTAATACAGCGGTTAGTGTACCGACTACACCAACGCCTGCGCCAAGTATTACCACTCCAAGTAGCACCTCGGGGCAAACTTATACAGTTGTTGCTGGGGATTCAGTTTGGAAAATTGCTAACCAATTTGGTATTTCTATGGATAATTTGCGTAGCTGGAATAATATTCAAAACAATCTTATTTATCCAGGACAGGTGTTAAAGGTTAGTCAATCAACCACTACTACACCGAGTGTGTCTACACCATCGACAACACCAACTAAACCTGCACCAAGCCAAGTAGCTACATCACCAAGTACCTCGACAGCAAGCTACACGGTAAAGGCAGGCGATAGCTTGTGGGCGATAGCGACCAAACATGGCTTATCAGTTGCGCAATTAAAGAGTATGAATAGTTTAAGTAGCGATGTAATTTATCCTGGTCAACAGCTAAAGGTGAGTGCAACGTCTAATGCAACGACTACTACACCAAGCCAAGGGACTAACACGCCAACGACATCAGCGTCAAGTCAGACAGCAAGTACGCCAAGTAGCACCTCTACGACCAGCTACACGGTAAAAGCAGGCGATAGCTTGTGGGCGATAGCGACCAAACATGGCCTATCAGTTGCGCAATTAAAGAGCATGAATGGTTTAAGTAGTGATGTGATTTATCCTGGTCAACAGCTAAAGGTTAGCAAAACGGCTAGTACAACGGCAGCTACACCAACGCCGGTGACAAACAAAGCTACTACGACAGCATCAGCGCCAAGTCAGACAGCAAGTACGCCAAGCAGTGCCTCTACAGCAAGTTACACGGTAAAAGCAGGTGATAGCTTGTGGGCAATAGCGACCAAACATGGCCTATCAGTTGCCCAATTAAAAGCATTAAATCATTTAAGTTCTGATTTGATTTTTGTTAACCAAACCTTAAAATTGAAATAAATCGATTGATGAGTAAATCGCTTGAAAGAAATGGCGGATTTACTCATCAATTGTTTTTAAAATCTTGAATTTTAAAGGGAATTTTGATAGGATAAGAATAACTTAAGATTTTACACAATGAGAAGGAATAGTAAAAAGTGAGGTAGTTTAGAGAGTACATGGCTGGTGAAAATGTATCTACTAATCTTTTGAAGCTCGCCTTTTAGTGTTAAGCGCCTGAAAGTATAGTAGGGGCTTACGGTGACGACCGTTAATCCGTCAGAGGTTAGTATAATTAGTTTATTTGATTTTACTAATGAATTTAGGTGGTACCACGTCAATTTACGTCCTATAAAGAGTCACTCTTTATAGGACTTTTTTAATAAGGTTGTGAAACGACTTGATCAGCTACGAGAAAATTTGAGTGTTACTCGCCGTATGAAAAATAGTTGGTTTAAAATTTTTTCAAACGACGAGGCAAATTTTCCGAGTAGCTAGTCGTTAAACACCGTCAATAAGGTTGTGAAGCAAGTTGGTTAACTCCGAGCAAATAAGCTCGCATCTGGTAGGAAAATCCACGAATTTAAAGATTTTTCTAACCAGATGGGCTTATTTGACGAAGGAGTTACTTGCTGAACACCGTCAACAAAAGGTTGTGAAGCAGCTTGCTCAGACACGAGCGGATAAGTTTTCCAGCATGGCAGGAAAGTCATAAGGGGTAAAAAACTTTCCCAGCCAAGCTGGCTTATACGCCGAGTGTCTAGCTGCAAAACACCGTCAACAAAAGGTTGTGAAACGACTTGATCAGCTACGAGAAAATTTGAATGGTACCAATCATAAAGCATTTGTCAGAACCCTTTAGTTTGCTTAAGGTTCAAGATATACAATTATTTTAGGAGGAAATGAACGTGAATTACAATCACAAAACAATTGAGAAAAAATGGCAAAAGTATTGGGCTGCTCATAATACATTCAATACTACAACCGATCCTAATAAGCCAAAATTTTATGCATTAGATATGTTTCCATATCCATCAGGACAAGGCTTACACGTTGGGCATCCAGAAGGGTATACGGCTACAGATATTTTATCTCGTTTTAAACGCGCACAAGGCTATAATGTATTACATCCAATGGGATGGGATGCGTTTGGTCTACCTGCTGAACAATACGCTTTAGATACTGGGAATGATCCAGCTGAATTTACTAAGAAAAATATTGAAAATTTCCGTCGTCAAATTAACTCATTAGGTTTTAGTTATGATTGGAATCGCGAAGTGAATACGACTGATCCTGAGTATTATAAATGGACTCAGTGGATCTTCACTAAACTATATGAAAAAGGCTTAGCTTATGAAGCCGAAGTAGCGGTAAACTGGGTACCTGAATTAGGAACAGTTATTGCCAATGAAGAAGTGATTGATGGAAAGAGTGAGCGTGGTGGTTATGATGTCATCCGTAAACCAATGCGTCAATGGATGTTGAAGATTACTGCCTATGCGGATCGTTTATTAGATGATTTAGAGGAATTAGATTGGCCAGAAAGTATCAAAGAAATGCAAAGAAACTGGATTGGTCGTTCAGTTGGGGCAAATGTTACTTTTAAAATAGCGGGCACAGATAAAGAATTTACGGTCTTTACCACTCGTCCGGATACTTTATTTGGGGCAACTTATGCAGTAATGGCACCAGAATTAGATCTAGTAAAAGCAATCACAACTCCTGAACAAAAGGCAGCTGTTGAAAACTATATTGAACAAGCAGCGAAAAAATCAGACTTAAACCGTACAGATTTAGCAAAAGAAAAAACAGGTGTCTTTACGGGTGCTTATGCGATTAATCCAGTGAATGGCAAACAAATCCCAATTTGGATCGCTGATTATGTTTTAGCTTCATATGGAACAGGAGCAATCATGGCGGTTCCTGCGCATGACGAACGTGACTATGAGTTTGCCAAAGCTTTTGACCTTGAAATCATTCCTGTATTAGCAGGTGGCGATGTAACGAAGGCAGCTTTCACTGAAGATGGTGAACATATTAATTCTGAATTTTTAAATGGTCTAAATAAACAAGAAGCAATCGATAAAATGGTTGCTTGGTTAGAAGAAAATGGTGTAGGTAAAAAAGAAGTAAGTTATCGCCTACGTGACTGGTTATTCTCTCGTCAACGCTATTGGGGTGAACCAATTCCAATCATTCATTGGGAAGATGGAACTACAACTGCTTTAAGTGAAGACGAATTACCTTTACGTTTACCTAAAACAGATAATATTAAACCAAGTGGTACTGGAGAATCTCCATTAGCTAACATCACTGATTGGGTCAATGTAGTAGATCCAAAAACTGGCTTAAAAGGCCGCCGTGAAACCAATACCATGCCACAATGGGCAGGTAGCTCATGGTACTTCTTACGTTATGTGGATCCACATAATAAACAAGCACTCGCTGATTATGAAAAACTAAAACAATGGTTGCCAGTTGATATTTATATCGGTGGGGCGGAGCATGCGGTGCTTCACCTATTATATGCACGTTTCTGGCATAAATTCCTATACGATTTAGGCGTTGTGCCAACGAAGGAACCATTCCAAAAACTATTCAATCAAGGGATGATTTTGGGTGAAAACAACGAAAAAATGTCTAAATCACGCGGAAATGTTGTGAATCCAGATGATGTGGTGAAACAATATGGTGCAGATACCCTGCGTTTATATGAAATGTTTATGGGACCATTAGATGCCTCAATTGCTTGGAGCGAAAATGGTCTTGAAGGTAGTCGTAAATTCTTAGATCGAGTATGGCGCTTAATTGTTGATGAAAATGGTAAATTAAGAGATCGCATTACTACCTTCAATGATGGCAAGTTAGATAAAGTCTACAACCAAACCGTGAAGAAGGTAACTGAAGATTTCGAGAGCCTACACTTTAATACAGCAATCTCACAAATGATGGTCTTTGTGAATGAAGCGTATAAAGCAGATGCCTTACCTTATGCCTATATTGAAGGCTTTGTTCAATTATTGGCGCCAATTGCTCCACATATTGCCGAAGAATTATGGGAAATCTTGGGCAATGAAGGAGGTATTTCTTATGTACCATGGCCAACTTATGATGAATCAGCCTTGGTTGAATCAGAAGTTGAAATTGTATGCCAAATCAATGGTAAAGTTCGTGCCAAATTAATGGTACCAGTTGATAGCAGCAAAGAAGCTTTAGAAGAACTAGCTTTAGCTAATGAACAAGTCCAAGAACAAATTGCAGGAAAAACAATCCGTAAAGTGATTGCTGTACCAAACAAATTGGTGAATATTGTTGCTAATTAATATTCAATTATTTTATTAATAGACAACTATCAAAAGAGTCATTTGTAAGTGACAAGTGGTCTCTTTTGGTGGCTGTCTCTTTTTATTTTTATGATATAAATTTTGTAATACAATAAAACGTTGATTTTAAAGGGATTTAAAAGATGTTTTTCAACTTTTTTTCAGAAACTCTAAGCAAGCTTTTTGACAAAGTGACCATATAATGATAATCTTATGTAGTCACTTAAAGTTTTAAAGTTAGAGAGGATGAAAAATTTGAATAAAGTAGAAATCAAACATTTAACCAAAATATTTGGTCGCAAGGTTAATCAAGCCTTGAAAATGATTGAGAACCAACAAAGTAAAAAAGAGATTTTAGCAAAAACGGGTGCGACAGTTGGGGTATATGATGCCAGCTTTGAAGTAAAAGAAGGCGAAATCTTTGTCATCATGGGATTATCAGGGAGTGGGAAGTCCACTTTAATTCGCTTATTAAATCGCCTAATTGAACCAACGAAAGGTCAGATTTATATCGATGGCCAAGATATTGCTAAGCTAGACCATGAAGGCTTAAGAGAGGTTCGTCGTCATAAAATAAACATGGTCTTCCAAAATTTTGGCTTATTTCCACATCGAACTATTTTAGAAAATGTTGAATATGGGTTAGAGATTAAAGGAGTCGATAAGGCTACTCGTGTGCAAAAAGCCGAGCAAGCTTTAGATAATGCTGGCTTACTGGACTTTAAAAATCAATTACCTAATCAACTATCTGGTGGGATGCAGCAACGAGTAGGTTTGGCTCGTGCATTAGCCAACGATCCAGAAATTCTATTAATGGATGAGGCATTTTCAGCGTTGGACCCATTAATTCGTCGCGAAATGCAGGATGAATTGCTTGATTTGCAGGCAAAAGTGAAAAAAACCATCATCTTTATCACTCACGATTTGAATGAAGCCCTAAGAATTGGTGATCGTATCGCCTTGATGAAGGACGGTCAAATCATGCAGATTGGTACAGGGGAAGAAATTTTAACGAACCCAGCCAATGAATTTGTTCGTGAATTCGTGGAAGATGTGGACCGTAGTAAGGTATTAACTGCGCAAAATATTATGGTGCCAGCTATTACCACCAATATCGAGCTAGATGGTCCGAATGTGGCATTAACTAGAATGCGTAGAGAAGAAATTAGTATGTTATTAGCAGTTGATCGCAATCGTAATCTCAAAGGAATTATTACTGCCGATCTAGCGCTAAAAGCCCGTAAAGAAAATTTACCGTTATCAGCGGTGGTTGAAACAGAAGTACCAACAATTAATAAGGATATGTTGGTTACAGATATCTTTAATATCATTTATGATGCGAAAACACCATTAGTCGTAACCGAAAACAATCGTGTATTAGGTGTAGTTATTCGCGGAAGTGTCATCGAGGCGTTAGCAGAAACCAATGAAGGACAAGAAACGCCAGTAACAGAAAGTGAGGAAGTTGTTCATGGATAATTTATTACAAGCATGGCCAGTGGCTAAGGCAGTGGAGGCTATTACCGAGTGGCTGACGGTTCATTTGGGTCCATTTTTCCAATTGATCCAAAAAATTGGTCAGTCAGTGATGGATTTTATCAGTCAGGCGTTGTTAATCGTGCCAATTCCTGTCTGGATTATTCTATTAACCGGTATTGCTTGGTGGATTACTAATCGTAAATACGGCTTAGCGAGCTTTACTTTGCTTGGCTTAGTCTTTATCTGGAATCAAGGCTTGTGGGAAGCTTTGGTTCAAACAACGACTTTAGTTTTAGTTGCTAGTGTGCTATCGATTCTCATTGGGGTACCACTAGGCATTTGTATGGCCAAAAGTAGTAAACTGCAAAAAATCTTATTACCAATTCTTGACTTTATGCAAACCATGCCGGGATTTGTTTACTTAATTCCAGCGGTTGCCTTCTTTGGTATCGGTATGGTTCCAGGGGTGTTTGCCTCAATTATCTTTGCCTTACCACCAACCGTTCGTTTTACGCATTTAGGGATTAAACAGATTCCAACCGAGCTAGTCGAAGCATCAGATTCATTTGGGGGAACGCCTTGGCAAAAATTATTTAAATTAGAGTTGCCTTTAGCGAAAAAGACTATCTTAGCCGGTGTGAACCAAACAACCATGTTGGCCTTATCAATGGTCGTTACAGCTTCAATGATCGGTGCACCTGGTCTTGGTCGTGGGGTCTTAGCAGCCTTACAAAAAGCCGATATTGGTAGTGGGTTTGTCAATGGACTATCACTAGTTATCTTAGCGATTATTATTGATCGTTTCATTCAATATACCAACCAAGAAAAACAAGTAGTTACCGATAAAGCTGCTCGTCGTAAAAAAATGGCCGCCATTATCACTGCAGTCGTGCTATTATTAGGCATCGGTGTAGGAGTGAAACAAGCGATTCAGCCAGAGAAAAATAAAGGAACGGTGCGTTTAGCTTATGTACAGTGGGATACCGAAATTGCTTCAACCAATGTCGTAGCTGAGGTCTTAAAGCAACAAGGCTATAAGGTTGAAATCACACCGCTGGATAATGCGGTGATGTGGGAAGCGGTAGCCAATAATCGTGCAGATGCGATGGTGGCAGCTTGGTTGCCAAATACGCATGCCAGCCAATACAAAAAATACAAAAATCAATTGGTCGATTTAGGCGCCAACCTAAAAGGGGCTAAAGTCGGTTTAGTGGTCCCAAGCTATATGGATGTGGATAGTATTGCCGACTTAACTGATCAAGCTGACCAAAAGATTACCGGAATTGAACCAGGTGCCGGTGTCGTTGCTGGAGCACAAAAAACCGTCAAGGCTTATCCTAACTTGCAAAATTGGCAGGTTGAAACTTCATCCTCTGGTGCGATGGTCGTTGCCTTAGACAAAGCTATTAAAAATAAACAACCAATCGTGATTACCGGTTGGTCTCCACATTGGATGTTTGCAAAATATGACTTGAAGTATCTAGCTGATCCAAAGAAAACGATGGGTAGTGAAGAAGCCATTCACACCATGACTAGAAAAGATTTAGCTAAGGATATGCCAGAAGTAAACCGTATTTTAGATCAGTTTAACTGGAGTACCAAAGATATGGAAAGTGTCATGTTAGCCATTCAAAAAGGCAAATCACCAGAACAAGCAGCGAAAGATTGGATCAAAGCCAACCAAAAACAAGTAGCTAATTGGGTGAAAAAATAAGCCAACCAAAAAGTAATAGGAAAAAAACAGGAAGCTTGCAGCGCAGGCTTCCTGTTTTGCTTTAGTCGCTTTGTAAATGGATAGAGCTTGAATAAACCATTTCAGTCTAGAAAAAAATCTACTGGATATAGTCTTTTTAAGGCAGTATTTTGTCTAATTTTTTCAGACTTTGTTATAATAGCTGTAGTAAACAATGAGTGAGGATAAATAAATGGACTTTAATCAATTATTTCATCAACCAAGTGTGCGTCCTTATTTAATGAGTGCACGCTTTGGCTTAGAAAAGGAAAGTCAACGAGTAGATTTAAAAGGTAATTTAGCCAAGACAAATCATCCAGCTACATTAGGCAGTCGTGACTTCCATCCTAATATTCAAACCGATTTTGCTGAAACGCAGGTCGAATTAATTACGCCGGTGCGCGCAAGTATTCCTGAGGTGTTGCGCCAGTTAGCCATGCTACATGACGTCATCTATCGCTCGATGCCTAAAGAAGAGATGCTTTGGCCGTTAAGTATGCCCCCAGCTTTGCCAGAATCGGAAGACGAGATTATTATCGCTAAGTTAACTGACCAAGAGGTTGCTTATCGTGAATATTTAGCTAAAGTATATGGTAAACGCAAACAGATGGTTAGTGGCATTCATGTCAATTTTGAATTTGCCGAGGAGTTGTTCCGAGCGCTTTTTGCTGAACAAGATGAATGGACGGATTTTGAGGAGTTTAAAACAGCAACCTATCTACATGTCGCCCAACAATACTTACATTATCGTTATATCTATACATATTTTTATGGTGCTGCTCCTTATGCTTTAGATAATTACTTTACCGAAGATGCACCGACGCAACCTGTACGAAGCTTGCGTAATTCAAATTATGGTTACAAGAATAAAGAGGAATTAAAGGTTTCTTATCGTAGCTTTGCTTGCTATCGTCAAAGCTTGGCTGATCTAGTAGCACAAGGAAAATTGATTGCGGAAAAAGAATTTTATTCTGCCGTCCGCCTACGCCACAATCGCCAAGTGCCTGATTCAGCAAGCATTCAATATATTGAGTTAAGAAATGTGGATTTAAATCCTTTTGAAGAAAATGGCATCAACGCTGAACAGTTAACTTTCTTGCAGGCTTTCTTATTATTTTTATGCACGAAAGAAAAAGTTGAAGCAGTAGAAGACTATATTCGCATGGGAGAAATAACTAATCATACGGTAGCAATAGAGCATCCTTTTGCTGTATCTAGCTTGCAAAACGAGCTACAAAGCTTTATGACTGCATTTAAGGCCTTTATTTCTGATTATCAGTTACCAATTGATCCAGAATATGTAGCCAATTGGGAAAGCATGGTTGCCCATCCTGAGCTAACCTTAGCGGGCCGTTTACTCACTGCCTTAAATGGTCGCAATCAAGCAGATTGGGCGGTGGAAGCAGGCTTAGCTTATCACAAAAAAGCTTGGGCGCATCCCTATCAGCTAGCGGGCTATCGTGGCATGGAGTTATCGACACAAATTTTGATGTTTGATGCGATTCAAAAAGGTGTGCAAGTTGAGGTCTTAGATGAACAGGATCAGTTTATTCAACTAACCTATCAAGGTAAGACCGAATATGTCAAAAAAGCGAACATGACTAGTAAAGATTGCTATGTCGTTCCTTTGATGATGGAAAACAAGGTGGTAACTAAAAAAATTCTAGCTAAGGCTGGCTTTAACGTGCCAAGCGGAGCCGAATACCATGATTTCGACCTAGCCTTAGCCGATTATGAAAAATATCGCCAACAAGCAATCGTGGTTAAACCAAAGAGTACCAATTACGGTTTAGGAATTACTATTTTCAAAGAAGCTTTTAGTCAAGATGATTATAAAGAGGCGTTACTTTTTGCATTTAAAGAAGATCAAGATGTATTGGTAGAACGTTTTATTGAGGGAACGGAATATCGCTTTTTTGTCATTAATCAAGAAGTTCAAGGAATTATGTTACGCGTGCCGGCTAATGTCATAGGTGATGGCATTCATACCATTCGTGAACTAGTTGAACAAAAAAATACTGATCCATTACGCGGACGCCATCATCGCTATCCATTGGAAAAAATTCGCTTAGGTGAAATCGAAGCCTTGAATCTAAAAGAACAAGGTTATCAATTTGATGATATCTTAGCGAAAGGGCAAAAGGTTTACTTGCGCGAAAATTCCAATATTAGTACCGGTGGCGATTCCATCGATATGACCGATGCAATTGGTGAAGACTATAAAACAATCGCCGTCCAAGCAGCTAAAGCGCTGGGAGCAGAAATCTGTGGGATGGATTTAATCATTCCAGATTATCAGCAAGCTGCGAGCTCACCAGATGCGTATGCGATTATCGAAGCGAATTTTAACCCAGCGATGCACATGCATGCCTATCCTTATCAAGGTAAAGGGCGCCGCTTGACCTTATCTGTTTTACAGTTATTATTTCCAGACTTAACAGTTTAATAATAGAGCCAAAAATCCCCTTAACACTCAGCGAAACAACTAAGTGCTAAGGGGATTAAAGATGTGAAGCAAGTTGGTTAACTAAGAGAAAATAAGTACTAGCGTGGTGGAATATCAATTATGTTTAAAGATATTCTACACCACGCTAGCTTATTTTCCGAGTAGTTACTTGCTGAACACAGATTATGATAAGGATGTTTTGTAAGTCGTTCAGCTACGAGCGGATAAGTTTTCCCGGCTAGCAGAAAAGAGAGTGGGTTACAGATGAAACCATTTTTGTAAGAATGAAGGCTTTGGTGGTTGCTCTTGTGTACTAGAATTCTTTTCAGACCATTTTCGAGCAATATCAATAATTGGTTCATCGACCGCTTGCGTGCTAACCAGTAACAAACCGATTGTTTCTAAAGTTGGGGCTTCGTTGGTTTGAATGATTGTAAATTTACGCTGCGCTTGTGCGCATATATGCAGATAGGTTGCTTGCAGACTTTCCGGTAGGTTCCCATTAATTCTGATTTCAGCCTCAGGATAGTCTGGTAAATGCTTGGCAAATTGCGCTTGCCAAGTGCTATCTTGCATCTGTTGCATCGTCATACTCAGATAGCAACGCTCACGAAAGGTGCCTAAATAGCGATGCTGTTCCTCTGGTTTAATTTGTGGGGTACCATAACGACTATTGTCTAGATGTTTTTGCAATTCATCAGCCATAAATATCCTCCAGTTTTTCTTTCATTGTAGCATAATTTTGTCCACCACCAAAATGCTAACCCAAAGTAATCCCTGTAAATCTTCTACTCTGCAAAAAAAGTGTACCTTTGCTATACTAGACTTAGCAAAGGTTAGATGAAAGGATGATTGTGTATGCATTTAAGTATTTCGAAAGAAGCACAAGAAAAAATTCAAGAGAAAATGCAGCCTGGCGACTATCTGATTTTAGATTATGAAGATGCGACAGGGCCTTTTGTAGATAGTCAAGCTTCTTGTCAGCTATATCCTAGTTTTCGTATCTTATTGGTACCAGCTAGCTTTCCGGAGGCACAATTAGCTGTTTATGATCATCAGCACGACACTGAGCTGGGGATTGTCTATATGAAATCACGCTCAGAAATGCTTTTAGATCAAGAAGTTCGTTTAATTGTCGAGCCTGTTTATCACAGCTTACAATTGAAGGCGGATAGTGGGATTTTAGCGAATAATTTGGAATTAAAACGAATTAATCCAAAAGATTATGAAAACCAAGCGCCTAGTTCAACGATTGGTTGCTAAAAAATGTCGCCCTTTTCTTCTTTAGCGTAAGAAGGAAAGGACGACGTTTTTGTTTTGCATAAAATGGCTCATCCGTTTAGTTTTGCACAAGTTGCAGGAATTTTTTTGGTAAACGTTGACTAATAATCACGCCTAAAATACCAGCGCAAGTTGCTTTAATCAGATCAGGTAGAAGAAAATTAACGCCACCGACCATCAAAGCTTGACTAATTGGCATACCAGTAGCGAATTTTAACCAAATGCTACCAATGATTAAAGTTAAGACAAAGCCTAGCATATTTGCTAAAATGGCCCAAGGCAGATGGTTGGGTTTGAGCTGGATTAGGCTGCCAATGGTTAATCCGCAAACAATAAAGCCCCATAAATAGCCCCCAGTTGGTCCAAATAAAGCGCCTATTCCAGCAGAACCTCCAGCATAAACGGGTAAACCAATGGCTCCTAAAACTAAATAAATGACAATCGCCCAAGTACCAACCTTCCGACCTAAAATTGTAGCAGTCAAGCCTACAATAAAGGTTTGTAAGGTTAAGGGGACAATCGGTAGTGGAATAGTAATTTGTGCCACTACGGCAATGATAGCTGCAAAAATCGCAGCGATTAATTGTTGTTGTAATTGAAATGATTTCATCAATAAAAGCTCCTTTTGTTAACCTGTATTATTTTTCGTTAACTTGATGTAAGTATATAATTACGTTAACCAAAAATCAATACCTAGTTAACGAAAAAACAATAGAAAAACTTACTCGCTTAAATTTTCAATCAATATATTTAGCAATTGTCATCAAGAAATGAATGGTTAATACTTAAGTGAAGGCAGAAGTAGGTGAGGGTTACTTGTTGTCAAGATATTCAAACGTGTTTATTGAAATGATAGAGAGGGGATAGTTATGATCGATTTAGCTGAGTTGCAGCAAACGGAATTTTTTAAAAAGTATCAAGGGAGCTATGTTGGCGATAAAATTTTAAGAGATTACTATAAAATACCGTTAGCAAAGCAGGCTACTAGTACTCATTTTAGTTCGTATGAAGAAGTGTATACATGGAATCTACAAATATTTCAGGATATTTTGGCTTTAATAGGGTTACCTAAAGCAACCGATGAAATGCTGTGGAAGCTAGCGTATGTTATCTATATAGATCCAGATGGTTATGCGACAAGAAAGCGTGCGAATGTGATTTGTACAGCTGATGCTTTATTATCGTTTAAAAGAATCTATACCCAATATGGTTTTAATGAACAAATGATTAAAGTCTATGCCAGCTATCGCAAACAACCATTGATTTATTTTCCCAGAGAAAAAAATGGCATTAACATGTCTAGAGCTTTTGTATTTGGTGATCGGATTGATTCGACTTTATTAGATTTGAAAGTTTATTATGAAAATGGAAAAAATCCTGCTAACTGCAGGTTGAACAAGGCATTTCAATTAGCAAAAACAGCTGCATTTTTACAATCTTTTACTAATTTTGCAGAGTTGGTGGATTGGCTAGGGATTAGAGGGAGTTTTGTCGATGAGCGAAATGAAGTATTTGATTTGGAAAAAGGTCATGAGGCTATTTTAACCGATTATCATATCGAAACAAGCTGGGAATGGTCAGCTAATTATTATGAACATGTAAAATTAGCGATAGAAAAATATATAAATTTGAAAGTGAATAAAAGATAAGTGATGTGAAAATTAAAAGGGCTCTTCTGTCTATAGGGATAAGCCAATTAATGAGTTTTTGATACGACTTATAATTCTGGCTTGATTTATGTCATTAATTGTAGTATTAATAAGAAGAATAATCGATAAGTTTGTTGTTTTTCGTTTTTAAAATAACTAATATTTATCTATTATATCCAAAAATATATTGATTTGGTGAGAAAATGTTGCTTTTAGAATATGTTTATTAATAAAAGTGTATTTTTTCACCATCTTTATTGTTATCAATTTTGTTGAGGAGAGGAGTCGTATTTGGTTCAAAACAGCCAAATACAAATACAAAAAATGGATAAGAAAGTGAAATTAACGCTAGTTGCTGTAGGGGTAGTAGGTTTATTAGGTGTAGGTGGTTATGCTTATAACCAAAAAATTGAACATGATCGCTATGAAGCCAATGTCAACGCTGCAATTGAAAAAATTGACCATGAAGTTAAGCAGGCAGCTGTTATCAAGGTGGCAGCTAATCAAAATGCCGATAATGAGGCGAGCATAGTTAACCAAGCCAAACTAAACGAGTTGAAAAAGTTACAAAAGGATTTAAAAGCTTATAAAAATGGCAAAGAAGCCTACAAACCAGTAATTAACAAATACAAAGAAGAAATCAAAGCTTTACAGAAATATTTCAAAGATATTAATCAAGTTGCAGTGGATAAATTGACAACGACTAAAGAATCTTTGGATAAAAATAATGATAAAGCTAAATTACAAGATAGTTCTAAACAACTAGATACTATCAACAATACAGTTAAATCTGAAATTAATGTAGTTTATAGCACGAAAGAAGCTAAGACTATTCAAGATAAAATTGCAACGATGCAAAAATTATACCAAGATCGCATTAAAGCTATTGAAGCAAAAGAGAAGGCCGATGCAGAAGCAAAAGCTAAGGCTGAAGCAGCAGCTAAAGCAAAAGCTGAAACAGGAAATGATGCAGCTGTTGGCTATAATGCTCAAGGACAAGCTGTAGATGCAGGTGGTAATGTAGTACAAAATTACAACCAAAGCGGAAGTGGTTCAAACAACAGTGGATCAAGTTCGGCTGGCTATGCTGGTGGTAGCTATAGTGGTGGATCAAGTTCAGGCAACTACAGTGGCGGCACAAGTGGTGGAACAAGTAGTTCAGGAAGTACTACAAACAGCGAAGTGCACCCACCAGAAGGTTGGACAGTCCATCGGGTTCAAAATGAAAACCCAGACGCTGCTCATGCTAGCTATACAACTGAAGATGAAAATGGTTTACATGCTTGGGATGGTTATGGAAATGATTTAGGAGGAGGAATTTCATTTGGAAATTAAGAAAGAATTGAAAATATTTTTAATTTTCCCTTTATTATTTACTACCTTTCTTTTTTTTAGAGAAAAACAAAGTAGTTCCGATAGGTGTTTAGCAGGAATTTTAGCAGAAATTTATTAATAATGACAACATATTAAAACAAAGAATAAAAGCAAGAGGCGATGAATGTAATCTTGCTTTTATCTTATTTTTAATGGAAAGATAGGTTAGTAATCAAGATGAAAAAGCAATATATTATGGGAATTATTTTAGTAGTCCTTGTGCTAGGTGGAATTGGCGCGTATCAATACTATCAACATAGTCAATATGAAAAAGCAATAAGCAAACAAGTAACTACCATTCAAAATAAGTACAAACAAGCTAGCGCCGAAAAAGCTAGCGCAAAGAAATTAGCAGATTTAAAGCAGCTACAAAAAGACCTTGTAAACTATACAATGAAGAAAGAAAAAGATAAGCGTGTCATAAAAGCTTACAAACAAGCGATTGCTCAGTTGGTGAGCGATTTTAAAGCAAAAAATGATCAAGTTTTAAAAGATAATACCTCTGATATAAGTAAAGAAGTCAATCAAGAGGTTTTAAAGACGAAAATAAATCACCTGAATCAATTGTTAACAACAGTAAAAGCGCAAAAAGACGTCGTGTATCAGACAACATCAGCAAAGCAACCAGTTAAAAATACGGAAAACCAAAAGCAAAAATCCACAGCAAATCATCCAAAGAGTGAGTATACGCAATATGTTGAAGAGATTCAAAATACTATTCACCTTTATAATAAAAAAATAGCAGAGATACAGGCTGCAGAACAGCAAAAGGCAGAACTAGCCAAGAGAAAAGCCGAAGAAGAACGTAAAAATCAAGAACGTCAACGTATCGAAGCACAAAAAGCACAAGCTGCTAAAATGAATTTTGAAGAAATAAAGAATTGTAATTTTCAAAGTATTCAAGGTAAATGGCAAGCAATTGTAGCCGCAATAAATTATCATAATGGTCAAGGCTACGTATGGCAAGTAATTGATACACCGAATTATTTAGATATTAGTCAAACGCAAATCTCTGGCAAATTCGATACGATGTTTGGGGAATTCGCACTAAATTCTAACGGCCTTACTACTAGCCAAAGTACTAATTTGCCGACTACTTTTTCTGTGCGCGAAGGAGTTTTAGTAATCGATAGTACAGATGGTGGAACTGCTTGGAGCCTATCATTTCATCCTAAAGAAGTGGAAATTGAAAAAAATAGACCAGATGAGCCGTTACCGGAGTCTATTCACTCAAATACTGAGCATATTGCTGTGCGCGCTTCGGGAATGGGAGGTCCAAGTGTGGTTTATGAGCGTATTTCATAAGCATTAGGCAATATAACCATTAACTGCTTTTATTAGCATAGAAAGAGACTCAGACCATTCCGCTTGATGCAGGAATGGTCAAAATCTTTGTATTGATAGATAATAGCTTATGTAAGAGATTAAAAATATCATACGGAGAGGTGGAGGTATTTATGAATCAATTGTCGGCACGAATGACCATCCAAAAGTATTTACAAGAACGACAAATAGTGTTTTTTGATTATCTCAATCATGAGAATAGATGTTTGGTTGTAAATTTACAAGGGTTTGAGAATTGTCCGGCCAATCGACTAGAGGCTAGTTTTTGTTTTTATTCAAAGTGTGTTGAAGTACGCGTCTATTATACTCAATTCGCGAGTAATTGGTTAAAAAATAAAAAGGACGATTTATCACGTATCTACCGTTTATTGAATTATTTAAATGCAACGATATGGCTACCTATCAATGATGGTAGACAGGAATCGATTTATCCAAAAAGTTATTTTTATACTCCGCGCTTTATCCTTACAGAAGATGAAACTTATGATTTATGCTGTGAGGCCTTAATTGATTATGATGTTTTTGAAATGGCTCCACTTGCGACTTTAGATTATTTTACTGCAGTTATTCCAGAGTATTTAAATGAAGTCTCTATTCCGATTTTCTTTACTCTACTAGATAAAATTACGGTAGATGAAGCAATTCAAATGATTGAACAGAAAAAATCTAGCCTTTTTTAAGTGATAAAATGCGATAATCTGAAGCCGCAGCTAATAAAAAAGTTGAGAAATTGCTAACAGGTATAGTTTAGCTGAAAAAAGAAGTCGTGTATCATAGATAAAAAGGTGCTGATCCAAAAGTCGTCAAATAGAAAATTTAAAAATTATTTCTTGATAATTTTAAATTTTCATAAAAGATGAAAATCCGAATGTTCAACTTATTTTTTATAAAATTATTGTTGAACATTCGGATGAGTTTATTATTTAGTTTTTATATTGGACTTTTGGGTCAGCCCCTTTTTGTTGCTCTACCTTTCTTTTTCTATTCATCCTTATCATGCAATATGAGAATCCTTCAGAAATCGCTTAAATAACGTGATATAATGGTAGTTGAGGTGAATAAAATGGCGAAAATTTATGCGTTAAGCGATATTCATGGGTGTTTAGCTCCACTAAAAGAAGCTTTATCACAGATTCGATTGCAGGCAGAGGATCAAGTGCTGTTTTTGGGTGATTATGTCGATCGTGGGCAGCACTCGTATCAAGTTTTACAAACAATTATGGATTTTGAGACACGCTATCCTGGGCAAGTGACGGTGCTTTTAGGCAATCATGATGAGTGGTTGTGTGAGTGGCTATTTTATTCGACAAAGAAGTTTGTGGGGTATGGGCTAAATATGGGGTTAGTGACGATTGAGAGCTTCTTTGATGAAAGCAAATTGCAAGCAATCCTTAATAGTCAAACCGATGCACCAACTATCCATGCACGTTTAGCCGCAGTAGAAGAAGCCTTGCGAGCAGCGATTCTAGTAGAACCTCGTCATCAAGCGCTATTAGCTTGGCTGAAGCGTAAGTACCAATTGCCACGCTATGTGGAAACGAACACGCAAATTTTTGTTCATGCGGGTGTGGATGAAGAAACAGGAGAACATTGGCGGCTTTTTACGCCAGATGAAATCTATACTTGTAAATATCCATTTACGACTGGTGAATTTTATAAAACCATTATTTGTGGGCATTTTCATTCTTCGCTAGTTGCCGATGATGAGGAGTATCTTGGTCGAGTCTATTATGATCAAGCGAGTCATTATTTTATTGATGGTTATGTGAATAAAAGTGGGACCATTCCGATTTTAGTCTATGATACGCAAACGCAACGCTATACTGCTTTGGAAAAAATAGCGGATCGCTGGCAAGAGGTTGTGTTGGATAAATGATAGAGATATAGGTGTGTACTAAGAAAGTGATGAATAATAAAAAAGCTGGTAGTCAAAATTGCTACCAGCTTTTTTATTTTTATGCAATAATTTCTACCAATAATTCGCCAAATTCTTGAGTAGAGAGTAAAGTTGCTTCTGTCATCGCTTGTGCAAAATCAGCCGTCACCTGTTTAGTTGCGATGGCTTTTTCGATGGCTTGCATGATAAGTTGGCTCGCTTCTTGCCAACCAAGATAATCCAGTAACATCGCTGCTGATAATAATAACGAGCATGGATTGGCTTTGCCTTGTCCAGCAATATCAGGAGCTGTGCCGTGAGTAGCTTCAAAAATGGCATAACCAGTATGATAGTTAATATTTGCTCCGGGTGCAATGCCGATACCACCGACTTGAGCAGCTAAAGCATCTGAGATATAATCGCCATTTAAATTACAAGTGGCAATCACATCGTATTTTTCTGGATAAAGCAAGATTTGTTGTAAGAAGTTATCGGCAATGACATCTTTGATAATGAGCTTGCCGGCTTTTTGGGCTTGCTCTAGGGCAGCTTGGGCTTGTGCTTTGCCTTGTTCTTTAGCAATTTTTTCAAAGGTTTGCATAGTAAAGCAAACATCGGCATACTGTGTTTCGGCTAATTCATAGCCCCATTTTTTAAAATGTCCCTCGGTAAACTTCATAATGTTGCCTTTGTGTACTAGGGTGACTGATTGACGCTGATTCGCTAGTGCGTAATCAATCGCGGATCCAATTAAGCGTTGGCTCCCTTCTTTAGAAACTGGCTTAATTCCAATAGAAGAGGTTTGCGGAAAGCGAATTTTTTGCACTTGAAATTGTTCCTTTAAGATAGCGATTAAGTCTTGGGTTTGCTTTTCGCCAGCTAAAAATTCAATCCCCGCATAAACATCCTCGGTATTTTCACGAAAGATGACCATATCTGTTTTTTCAGGGTGCTTTAATGGGCTAGGTACCCCAGTAAAATAGCGAACGGGTCGTACACAAGCAAATAAATCTAGTGTTTGGCGCAAGGTAACGTTTAAAGAACGGAACCCTTCACCAATCGGAGTGGTTAAAGGTCCTTTTAAGGCGACTTTCGCTTGCTTGATAGCTGTTAAAGTGGCTTCTGGTAGATAAGTTCCAGTTTGTTTAAAGGCTTCTTCACCAGCTAAGATTTTTTGCCAGAGAATTTGCCGTTTATTTTGATAGGCTTTGGCTACGGCCGCATCAATCACAGCTTGGGAAGCTTGCCAGATTTCGCGACCAACGCCGTCTCCTGGGATGACTGGAATGGTCACTTGATCAGGAACGTTTAGCCCTTGATTTTCTACAGTTAGATAACTCATGCCTTTGCCGCCTTTCTTTGGGTAATTTTTTTACGAATCATCATCGGTAAGATTCCATCATGTTGCCAGTAACGAATATCAGCTGGTGAGTCAAAGCGTAATTTGGCTTGGAATTGAATCGGCGCTTGATTTTCCTTTTGGGCAGTGACGGTTAATAATTGATTGATTTGTGGATTTTCAGGGAAATCAATCGTAAAGCTTTCTTCACCAGTTAGCCCTAGTGAGGTGGCGGTTTGATTGTCCACATATTCTAATGGAATCACGCCCATCATGACCAAATTACTGCGATGGATTCGCTCAAAGCTTTCGGCTAAAACAACTTTTACCCCTAATAATTGGGTCCCTTTAGCTGCCCAGTCACGTGAAGAGCCCATCCCGTAATCTTTACCAGCTAACACGATACAATTTTGACCAGCTTGCTGATATTTCATCGCTGCTTCATAAATTGTCATGACCTCTTGGGTTGGTTGGTATTTAGTATAGCCGCCATTGATTTCAGGAACGAGTTGGTTTTGTAAGCGAATATTGCCAAAGGTTCCGCGCATCATCACTTCATGGTGACCACGTCTAGCACCAAATGAGTTAAAGTCACGATAAGCTACATTTCGACTCGCTAAATACTTGCCAGCTGCTGAATCTAAGCCGATGCTACCAGCTGGTGAGATATGGTCAGTTGTAACAGAATCAGCTAATTTGGCTAATACCTTTAAATCTTTGAGCTGACCATGTGTTGGTAAGCTTTCTTGTAAGGTTTCAAAATAAGGCGGATTAGCAATATAAGTAGAGCTTTCATCCCACTCATAACAATCACTACTAGTTGTTTCAATCGCATTCCAACGTTCATTGGCATCAAATAAATGACGATAGGCTTCCTGAAAGGCTTGTCTTGAAACGTAAGTCTGAACGTATTCGCTGACCTCTTCATTGCTTGGCCAAATATCTTTTAAATAGACTGCGTGACCGTTATTATCTACACCTAAGGCTTCCTTGGTTAAGTCTTTGCGGACACTACCGGCTAAGGCATAAGCAATCACTAATGGAGGTGAAGCAAGATAGTTTGCTTTAATTAATGGATGAATTCGGCCTTCAAAGTTACGATTCCCTGAAAGAACCGAAGCAGCTAATAATTGACTATCTTGTACGGCTTTAGTCACATCAGGATCAAGTGGACCAGAATTACCGATACAAGTGGTACAACCATAGCCCACTAGATAAAAGCCTAACTGTTCTAAATAAGTTAATAAGCCGCTTGATTGTAAATAAGAGGTAACGACCTTAGAGCCTGGTGCTAGTGAAGTTTTGACATAATCAGGCACCTTCAAGCCTTTTTCTACCGCTTTTTTAGCCAATAGTCCAGCTGTCATCAAAACAAATGGATTGCTAGTATTGGTACAGCTAGTAATGGCAGCTAATAATAAATCGCCTGTTTGAATGGTGGTCTGCTTGCCACTTTGCCAATGAATGGTGGCTGTTTTGTTTAGCTCATCGGCAGGTAACCCAAAGCCTTTTGGTCCGACAGGTGCACTGATAGATTGCTCAAAGTCTTGGGCTACTTGGGATAGTGCAATACGATCTTGTGGACGTTTGGGTCCAGCTAAGGATGGTTCGATTTGGCTTAAATCAAGTAAAATTTCTTTGGTATAGTTGATGGTTTCTTGATCGTTATAAAATAAATGATTGGCTTTGGCATAAGCAGCCACCCGATCAATCACTTCTTGGCTGCGGCCAGTCGTTTCTAGGTATTTAAGGGTTTCTTCATCAATCGGACAATAGCCACAGGTTGCGCCGTATTCCGGTGCCATATTTGCTAAAGTGGCGCGATCGGCCAGGCTTAATTGATGGTAGCTTGGACCGAAGAATTCGACAAATTTACCAACGACTTTTTCCTTGCGAAGTAGTTCAGTCACTGCTAAAGCAAGGTCAGTAGCGGTGGTGCCGGCTGGTAATTGGCCCACAAATTTTACCCCAATCACTTCAGGTGTAGGGAAATAAGAAGCTTCTCCTAAAATAGCGGCTTCGGCTTCGATACCACCCACGCCCCAACCAAGTACACCTAGCCCGTTTATCATGGTTGTATGTGAATCGGTTCCTTGAACGGTATCAGGGAATAGATAGGTTTTCTCAGCGATTGTTTTTTCTAAGATGACAGGTGAAAGGGATTCGATATTTACCTGATGGATAATCCCAGTTTCAGGAGGAACCACATCGAAATTATCAAAGGATTGTTGCGCCCATTTTAAAAACTGATAACGCTCGGCATTGCGCTCAAATTCACGTTCGGTATTAAACTGCATGGCAGTGGGATTACCAAAAGCATCGACTTGAACAGAATGATCGACCACTAGTGTTACCGGAATTTCAGGGTTAATATCTGTTGCTTGCCCCCCTAATTTAACCACAGCATCACGCATCGCGGCTAAATCAACCACTGCAGGTACACCGGTAAAGTCTTGTAAAATGACACGTTCGGTTTTAAAAGGCACTACCCCCTGAGGATTGGCTGCTTGCCATAAAATAAGTGGTTTGACATTTTCTAAAGTAATCTCTTCATCCTGATGACGAACAACACTTTCTAATAAAATCCGAATAGAATAAGGTAATTGACTAATGGATGTTTGATAATGATCAGCGACTGCTTGTAGATCAGTAAAAAAGTAGGTTTTATCATGTAATGATAGTTGGTTTTCCCACTTCATTTGGACACCTCCTAGAGAAATAAGTAGTGAATACTTAAGAATAATTATACGGTCTTGTAAAAAGATTGTAAACTTATTTATTAAAAATATTTAATTTTTGTTTTAACGTGTTATAATTATAATCACATGATGATTTATTGATATATTTAGAAAAAGGAGGAGTTATTGGATGGTTAACGCAAAAGATTCGGCAGATTATGTGAAGAATCTCGCATCGTTATGTCAGGAAAATGATAAAATAGAAATGCAACTTTATTCAAAATATTCGGTGAAAAGAGGCTTGAGAGACGAAAATGGGAAAGGCGTTTTAGCTGGCTTAACGACCATTTCAACAATCTATCCAGAAAAGATAGTCGATGGAAAAGTGATTCCAGGCGGTGGGGAATTGCGCTATCGCGGAATAGATATTAATGAATTAGTTAAGGGCTTTGTTTCGCAAAATCGGTATGGTTTTGAAGAAATTGCATATTTATTACTTTTTGGTAACCTACCAAACGAACAGGAGTTAGCGAGATTCACACATGAGTTGACTCAGCGCAGAACGTTACCGACAAACTTTGTTAGAGACGTTATTATGAAAGCTCCTTCTGCCAATATTATGAATTCGATTGCGCGGAGTATTCTAACACTGGCAAGTTATGATGAAAAAGCCGATGACATTTCCTTAGCGAATGTGTTAGATCAATCGTTGATGTTAATTAGCGTGTTTCCGATGATTGCGATTTATGCTTATCATGCCTACAATCACTATGATCAAGGTGGCAGCATGTATATTCATAATCCTCAAGGGAACTTAAGTACAGCTGAAGTCATTCTAACCATGCTGCGTCCAGATCAGCAATATACCAAACAAGAGGCCCAAACGTTAGATATGGCCTTGGTGCTACACATGGAGCATGGGGGTGGGAATAATTCAACCTTTACCACACGAGTAGTGACTTCTAGCGGTACCGATACTTACTCTACGATTGCAGCGGCTCTTGGTTCGTTAAAAGGGCCAAAGCATGGTGGGGCCAATATTAAAGTGACACAAATGATGGAAGATTTAAAGGCGCACTTGCCAAGTGAATACACTGAAGATGATGTGAGAAAATATTTGACGGCCGTTTTAGATAAGCAAGCATTTGATCATAAAGGCTTAATTTATGGAATGGGACATGCGATTTATTCCGATAATGATCCTAGAGCGGCTATCTTTAAACGTTATGTATCTAAGCTGGCACAGGAAAAAGGAGAACAAGCCGCCAAAGAGTTTGAATTGTATGCTTTAGTTGAAAAAATTGCGCCTGAAATTATTGCGAGTAAACGCAAAATGTATAAAGGAGTCAGTGCGAATATCGATTTCTTTAGTGGCTTTGTTTATGAAATGCTCGGCTTACCAAAGGAATTATATACCCCAATTTTTGCAATTGCTCGGATTGTTGGTTGGTCAGCGCATCGCATGGAAGAGCTGGTGAATGCGCAAAAAATCATTCGCCCTGCCTACATGGAAGTAACGGAAGATATCGCCTATCAAGATTTGCAAGATCGTATTTAAAACAAGGGTTCTCTGCAAGTAAGGTTTTTCAATAAAAGGCTGAACAAGATTATACGAATATTCAAGACTAGGGGAAAAGGTACTCTCTAGCTTGGATATTCGTTTTCTATTTTAAAAGGCTGATTGCGTGTAAATAGGATTTCTTATTTTGGGATTATCAGTAACATACTAAAAAATATTGAATTTATTTTTTTATTTTTGTAAAATCTAGATAGAAATAGACTGTTAGTTAAAAGAAAGGTGTTTTTTAGCGAAGAATAGGTGGTCTAACCAATGCGAAAAATAACTTATTACCGTTTTTTGAAAGCCTTTTATCTAAATAATTGGCGTATGCAAAATCGTTTGGAAAATATTTTGCAGCTATTTAATCAATTAAGCGAAATTGTTATCATGCCAACTATTCTTTTAACGTTAGTAGCTAGTGCTCAATTTGGCTCTCTGCTAGTATATGTTCATCTCATTTTATTTCCGATTTATTTTTATTTTGGTGGGCAATATACTGCTAAGAAAAATTTAGTCCGTCTGCCTATTTGTCGAACCCTATATTTGCTGGGCTTTAATCACGTGCAGGTGTTCAAACTGGTTGATTTGGCAACGAATTTGGTGTTTTATTTTTCAAGAGCAGTAATTTTGTTAGTGCTATGTGGTTATGCAATCACGACTTTAAAGCTATCTATTGTTTTTCCTATCTGCATTTTGTTAGGCTGTGGATTAGGGATATTTTTGAGAAGATATGAAGCAAGGATCTCGACTGTATTTTTGTTGGTAGGCAATACGGTTTTTGATTATCAGACAGTAACCATTGCTTTATATTTGTTTCAATTTTTAGACTATCAAAAAGGAAGTCTGTTTATTAGCTTTGTACTGTTGCTTTGCTTGGTGTTTTATCTAGCGTTTAAAGGACTACAGCTTTCTCGTCAAGGTAGACAATTGATTCGTGAGCTTAAGATTGCCCTTAACGAAGGGGGAGCCCCTTTGTCTAGCTTTTTATTCATTCATGCGTTATTTCCAGGTGGGAGTTTAGTCTTTTTATATATTATTGCCTCTAATCCGCATTTGGCTGTTTATTCAGCTATACGGTTATTCCCCATAAAAGCACTGTTAGTTTTTCTCGGAGTTAGTTCCACATATGCTATTTATCTCTATGCTTTTGACTTGGAAAAAATGCGCATGTCTCAACTAAGGAATATGGGGAACTTTATTCGTTATAAAATAAAATATAAGTTACTACTAGCTTATGGATTTCATACGTTGATTTATTTTACCTATGCATTGGTATACTTGCTATTGATTCCGGACCGCTTGGTAGACAAATTATTTATCTTATTGCTCGTTTTTGTGCCAGCTTGTTTGTTGCTACCACTTGTGTACTTCGTGTTAACAATGCTGTTTCCTATTTTAAAACGCCCCTATATTATCGGCTATAATCAACCCTCTCGTTTCGTACTAATCATTAGCTATATCATTAATACTTTATGCTGGTTTTTAGTTATCGTGTGGGGAATTTGTCTGGCTCGTCAGATACAGGTGTTTTTTATTAGTTTTTTAGTTATTGGCATTTTTGCTAGTTTATTTGGGGTTTTTGTACTGATTTTAATTAAAATTTTTCAGCAATATGATTCATTCATTGATAAGGGAAAGGAACAAATTGAAGATGACCACTCCTATATTTGAAGTGCAAGGATTAAATCAAAGTTATGCCAACAGTCGCTTTGGGTTGAAGGATATTTCACTAAAAATTGATTCAGGGGAAATTGTAGGTTTAATTGGTAAAAATGGTGCGGGCAAGACTACCTTGTTAGAGACCTTAGCGAATTTGGAAAAGAAGGCTTCAGGCGCTTGCTATTATAAAGGGCGCTTGGTTAACCGTTCCTTTTATCAAAACAGCTTAGGATATTTACCTACTGAGTTAAACTTGTATGAGTATCTAACTTTAAAGGAGAATCTATCCTTTATTTTTGATGTTCGCGGTCAAAGCTATAATGAAAACTGGGTGAATGAGATGCTGGCTGCTTTTGAACTAGATGCATCATTAGAGGTGCCTTTAGTTGAATTGTCAAAGGGAATGCGATTGAAGTTTAATTTGATTGTAACTTTAATTCATCAGCCAGATATTTTACTATTAGATGAGCCATTTGAAGGGATTGATCCCGCACAAGCAATTGTATTGAAGCAAATATTAAAAAATCAGGCACAGCTTGGTAAAGGAATCTTACTTTCTTCGCATATTTTATCGTACATAGTAGATATTTGTGATCGGATTTACTTTATTAAAGAAGGGGAGCTTTTAACGGAATTGACCGCACCTTCGACAATGACTATCACAGATATCGAAAAATTATTTTATTAATGTTGACAGATCGTTTCAAAAGAGCGTTTCTTACTAGCTTTGGCAATCATGCGTATAGCCGATTTCATTTTAAAAGCATAAATAGTATTAACAAAAAAGCCATCCAGCAATTTGCTGAATGGCTTTTTGAATGATTGATAGAAAAATCTTAAAGTTTTTTGTTGTAGAATTCGACAACTAGTGCTTCGTCGATTTCTGGGTGTAATTCATCACGTTCTGGTAAACGAGTTAATGAACCAGCTAATTTTTCTTCATCAAAGCTTACGAATGCAGGACGACCAACAGTTGCTTCAACAGCATCTTTAATCACTGCAACGTTTTGAGATTTTTCACGAACGCTGATCACTTGACCAACTTCTACGTGGTATGAAGGGATGTCAACACGTTTGCCATCTACTAAGATGTGGCCATGGTTAACTAATTGACGTGCTTGACGACGAGTAGTTGCAAGACCTAAACGGTAAACAACGTTATCTAAGCGTTGTTCTAGTAAGATCATGAAGTTAACCCCGTGTTTACCTTCTTTAATTTTGCTTGCTTTTACGAATAAGTTACGGAATTGACGTTCATTCATTCCATACATATGACGTAATTTTTGTTTTTCAGCCATTTGTTGACCGTATTCAGAACGAGCGCCACGGCTTGAAGGTCCATGTTGACCTGGTGCGTAAGGGCGACGTGCTAATTCTTTACCAGTTCCTGATAATGAGATACCTAAACGGCGTGAAATTTTCCATGATGGTCCAGTATAACGAGACATTGATAAATTCCTCCAATTAAAAAATAGATAGTTGGAGTAAAATAATCCGTTTGAAAAATTCATATGCGTATAGTTTATTCTTCAATCTTCACCTTTGCAGCCGCGGTTACTCAATTGAACTTAATACTAAGCGATAAACTAGGGACGTGATACTATTTTTCTGCTGCATTATTTTACACAAAGTTCATTATAATATGTAAACACCTAGTCTGTCAAACACTTCTTTTGAGACTAGGTGGTTTTTCTTCTTTTAGCTAGAAATGAGATTTTCAAATCTTTTTTTCTATTTTATAGAGTAAATGCTACCTGTTGTTTGATAAAATACAAAAGAAAGACGATGATTTTCAGAAAAAACGTGAACTTTTTCATTAAATCATCTTTACAAATCTAGTTCACATTATTAGAATGAATATGATGTTTTGATAGAAGGCGTCAAACTGAAAAATTAAGGAGAAGAAATATGAATCCAGTATCCCCATTATTTGAGAAGATTGATTCATCAATTGAAAAGAAACTAAATCTCATTGAAAGTAGCTATATTCGTTACGCGGTTCGTGCGATGTTGGCTTGTCTGTTTTTAACGCTTGGAACAGCCATTGCCTTTGCAGTAGCCATGAAAGGTGACGAAATGGTTCATGGTCTAGGTAAGTTCTTATTCGCTTTTATGTTTAGTTGGTCATTGGTTATGATTCTTTATATGAATGCTGAGTTAGGTACATCTAATATGCTTTATGCAACAGTCGGTGTTTATCGTAAGCGCATGAGTGTGGCTAAAGCTTTAAAATTATTATTTACTTGTGTCTTTTTTAACTTAATCGGTGGAATTATTTTTGCGTTTTTTGTATCACTAACTGGCCCATTCCAAAATCTACCTGCTGATAACTATATGTATGTAGGGATTGCAGCAAAATTAGCTAAACCAACCATTCAAATTTTAGCTGAAGCGATGTTTGCCAATATTGTAGTAAATACTTCAGTGTTAGTCAGCCTACGTATGAAAGATGATGCCGGTAAAGTACCAGCGATTATCTTTATCATCTTCATCTTTGCTTTCTTAGGCTATGAACACGTGATTGCTAACTTCCCAGCTTTCTCATTAGCGTTCTTTGCTTCACATGGACATATCCCAGGTATGGATGTGGCACATGTTGTTCACAACTTAGTATTTGCATTTATCGGTAACTATATCGGTGGTGGCTTAGTCATTGGTTTAGTTTACGCGTGGTTAAATGGATCAAAATCAAAATATGTCGATTAATCTTTACTCCCGTTACTTTGATTAGTAACGGGATTTTTTTAATAAAGGATGTGAAGTAGCTTGCCCAGACATGAGAAAATTCGGGCATTACTCTCCATTGAGAAAATCAGAAAGAGGGAAATTTTTTCTCAATGGAGAGGCGAATTTTTGGCATGTCTAGCTACTGAACACAGATTGCATAAAGGATGTTTTGTAAGTCGCAAGCTACGAGCAAATAAGTTCCGTTCTGGCAGAAAAATCCATTACTTTAAAGATTTTATTAGTTAGACTATCTTATTTGGCAAAGAAGATGCCGGTTTTTCCTCGCAATTATTTACTTAAAATGGAGCAATTTGGTTAGAGGATAAGCGCTGTCTGAAGGTTTTATTTGAAACATAATGTGTTTTCGTACAAAAAATTTGCTTGTTGCTGTAAACTTTAGTAAAGTAAAGGACAGAAAAGTTTGGGAGGAACTCGAGTAGATGGATAAGAAGTTATTTGCGTTTGATATTGATGGGACTTTGTTAAACAGTCAATTGAAACCGCTTGAAAGCACACGCCTAGCGATTGAAAAATTGAGAGAACAAGGGCATTATGTGACGATTGCGACAGGTCGTTCGCGTGTGTTAGCTAAACCAATTATCGAAAATTTAGGCTTTGAAAATTATATTTTATGCAATGGTGCGGCAGCTTTTAAAGCGCACCAGCAAATCTATAAGCAATTATTGCCAATGGATGCCTTGCATCAATTAAAAACGGAAGCAATAGACATGGGAATTGATGTTGCTTTGGTTGGTTTAGATGAAACGAAACGCGTTTCTTCATTAGATTTACCGAAAATGGCTGATGCGATGGAATCATTTGGGTCTAAGTTGCCTGAATTAGATTTGAATTTTGCTAAGCAAGAGATTTATTCGGCCTTGGCTTATTATAATCATCAGCATGAAGGGCAATTTGATGAAAAATACCCTGAGCTGCGATTTGTGCGTTGGCATCCGAATTGTGTCGATGTTTTAACTCAAGGTAGCTCTAAGGCGGCAACTATTTTAGAAGTAGCGAAGCAATTAGATATTGATCGTGAAAATATTATTTGCTTTGGCGATGGAATGAATGATAGAGAGATGCTTTCGATGGCCGGTGTTGGAGTGGCGATGGGCAATGCGAATGCTGAAGTGAAAAAACATGCTGATCTAATCACCGATGATAATAATTCAGATGGGATTATGAAAGCATTGCAAAAACTAGGTTTAATTGCTAGTTAAATGGTGGCGGCTAGTCCGCTACTTTTTTTTTCGCTTAAAAATCGCTATAATAAAACTAATATGAATTAGAGAAGAGGAAATTAGTTGAAGCTATTATTTATCGGTGATGTAGTCGGCTCGCTTGGTCGTCAAGCAGTTTGCGAATATTTGCCAAAATTAAAGAAAAAATATCGTCCGCAGGTAACAATTATTAACGGCGAAAATGCGGCTAGTGGGCGAGGAATTACCGAAAAAATCTATAAAAAATTCTTACAAGATGGGGCAGATGTCGTCACTTTAGGAAACCATGCTTGGGATAATCGGGATATTTTTCAATTTATTGATGAGGCGAAGCGTTTAGTTCGTCCGGCTAATTTCCCAGATGGTGTACCAGGGGAGGGCATGGTCTTTGTGAAGGTGAATCAATTAGAATTGGCGGTCATTAATTTGCAGGCGCGTTCTTTTATGGTTGATTTAGACGACCCATTTAAAAAGGTTGACCAATTAATTGCCCAAGCGAAAAAACGAACGCCGTTAATTTTTATCGATTTTCATGGAGAGACTACTAGTGAGAAACAAGCGATGGGCTGGTATGTGGATGGTAGAGTCTCAGCTGTAGTTGGTACGCATACGCATGTGCAGACCAATGATGCTAGAATTCTGCCAAAAGGAACGGCTTATTTGACCGATGTAGGTATGACTGGCCCTTATGACGGTATTTTAGGGATGAAAAAAGAAGCGATTATTGAGAAGTTTTTAACTAGCTTACCGCAACGTTTTGAAGTCGTAGAAAAAGGTCGTCAGCTACTTTCGGCGTGTGTAATTGATATTGATGATAAAACTGGGCTAGCTACTAGCATTCAACCTATTCAAATTAGCGAAGATAGACCCTTTAATGCAGATTAAGTTAGATAGGATGATGAAATGACATATTTGGAAAAAGAAGCACAAATACAAGAGCAATTTGCCAAGCTAAATCAGCTACTCCAAGAAAATGAAGTGATTATTGCTTATAAAAAGATTGCTGAGAAGGTTTTTGCTCATGAAGGCTTACAAGCTTTAGAAGAACAAATCAAAACTTGTCAAAAACAATTAGTACAGTATGAGCATTATGGCAAATATCAGGCGAAGGAACAACTGCTTGTTGAAATTGCCCAATTACAAGAGCAATATGATCATCATCCTTTGGTTACAGCTTATCGTGAGAAATTGATTGAAGCCAATGACCTCTTACAATATGTAACCAATCGGATTCAACGAGAAGTAAATGAACAAATTGAACAGGAAGGAAAAAAAGATGCCGCAAAAGACTAAAAATACACCGATGATGGAGCAATATCTGCAAATAAAGGCGCAATATCCGGATGCTTTTTTGTTTTATCGTTTAGGTGATTTTTATGAAATGTTTTATGAAGATGCAACGAAAGCTGCGCAAATTTTAGAATTGACCTTAACTAGTCGAAATAAAAATGCTACAGATCCTATTCCAATGTGTGGCGTGCCGTTTCATTCAGCAAGTGGCTATATTGATCGGTTAGTCGAGCAAGGCTATAAAGTAGCGATTTGTGAGCAGGTGGAAGATCCTAAACTGACTAAAGGGATGGTTAAGCGTGAGGTCGTACAATTAGTCACACCAGGGACCGTTATGGAAGGGAAAGGCTTGCAGGCCAAGGAAAACAACTTTTTGACGGCTTTAGCCTTTGATAATCAGCGCTATGGTTTTGCTTATGTGGATTTATCAACTGGTGAGTTAAAAGCCACGGTTCTAAATGATGAGGAAGCCGTGTTAAATGAAGCGTCGATTTTACAAACGAAGGAAATCGTCTATGCCACTGAAATTCCAGAAAAGCTAACCCAGCATTTAAAACAGCGCCTAGCCTTGGTGATTTCTGAGCAGCTATCGACAGAGGAAAACGCTGAATTGAGCTATTTGAGCAATCAATTACCTGATGCGTTGGCTAAAAAGGCTACGCTACATTTGCTGGCTTATTTATCCTTGACCCAAAAACGTAGCCTCGATCATATTCAGCAAGCGCAAAGTTATGAAGTCGACCACTATCTAAAGCTAGACTATTTTTCTAAATATAATTTAGAATTGCAACAATCTATTCGGACAGGGAAAAAGCAAGGAACGCTGTTGTGGTTGTTGGATGAAACGAAAACAGCGATGGGTGGCCGTTTGTTAAAACAATGGTTGGACCGACCGTTAATTCAAGAATCAGCTATTTTGAGTCGCCAAGCGATGGTTGCCTCTTTGTTACAATCGTTTTTTGAACGTGCAGACATCCAAGCTGGCTTAGCTAAGGTTTATGATTTAGAACGTTTAGCCGGTAAGGTCTCTTTTGGCAATGTCAATGCTAGGGATTTATTGCAATTAAAGCAATCACTAGAGCAAATTCCTTATTTACATCATGTGTTGACGGGGCTAGATGAAGGGCAATGGCAAGGTTTGCTGGCTGATTTGCATCCTTTAGATAACTTAGTTACGCTAATTGATCAGGCAATTAACGAAGAGGCTCCTTTACAGATAACAGAGGGCAATATCATCAAAACTGGCTATAATGAGCAGCTAGATCAATACCGTTTGGCGATGAAAAATGGGAAACAATGGTTAGCCGAATTAGAAGCCAAAGAGCGTGAACAAACCGGAGTCAAAACCTTAAAGGTCGGCTATAACCGTGTTTTTGGCTACTACATTGAAATTACCAAGGCCAACCTAGTGAATCTAGATACTTCGCGCTATGATCGCAAACAAACCTTAGCCAATGCGGAACGTTTTATCACGCCTGAATTGAAAAAATTAGAAGAATTAATTTTAGGTGCGCAAGATAAGTCCATTGATTTAGAATATCAGCTCTTCATTGAAATTAGAGAGCAAGTCAAAACCCAGATTCAAACCCTCCAAAAATTAGCTAAGGCGGTGGCGACTCTCGATGTTTTACAAGCTTTTGCGACAGTAAGTGAACGTTATCAATATGTGCAACCACAGTTTAATACAAGTGCAAAATTAAAAATTGTCGATGGTCGTCATCCAGTGGTCGAAAAAGTCTTGGGCGCGCAAACCTATATTCCTAATACGGTAGAAATGCCTGAAGAGGTTTCGATGCTATTAATTACCGGACCAAACATGTCAGGAAAGAGCACCTATATGCGCCAATTAGCGTTAACGATTATTTTGGCACAGATGGGCTGTTTTGTACCGGCAGCTTCAGCGGAATTACCGATTTTTGATCGTATTTTTACTAGAATTGGCGCGAGTGATGATTTGATTTCTGGTCAAAGTACCTTCATGGTAGAAATGATGGAGGCCAATCAAGCTTTACGTCAGGCAACTAAGCATAGCTTGATTTTATTTGATGAGTTAGGCAGAGGAACGGCGACTTTTGATGGGATGGCTTTGGCGCAAGCAATTATTGAATATGTGCAAGCGCATGTGCAAGCCAAAACGCTATTTTCAACGCACTATCATGAATTGACTGCTTTAGAAGAACAGCTTGTTGGGGTGAAAAATATCCATGTAGGTGCAACGGAGCAAGATGGCGAGGTCATCTTTTTACACAAGATGATGGATGGACCCGCCGATAAGAGTTATGGAATTCATGTTGGTAAAATTGCAGGGCTACCTGAGTCATTAATTGAACGAGCTAGCACGATTTTAGCCAAGCTAGAAGCGAGCGAACCGCAAGCCAACCTTACTTTAGCACAATCAGCTAACCAAAAAGCAGCAAGTCCACAAATGGAAGCGTCAAATGACAAAGAGATAGCTGAGGAAAGGCTAACGGTTAAAGAAGCAACCACATCGACTGTCAGCCAAACTGAGTCTAAGGCTAATCAGGATTCTAACTTAGTGCGTACTAAGGAAGCTGATGGAATGGAGCAGCTGTCTTTATTTGCCCAATATTCACCAGCCGAAGAAAAGGTCTTGCAAACGATTCGATCAATGGATTTGGCTAATTTAAAACCAATGGATGTATTTTTTACAATTAATGAACTAAAACGCCAGTTAGAAGAAACGAGGGGATAGTCAGTGGGAAAAATACAAGAACTATCTGAACAGCTAGCTAACCAAATTGCTGCCGGTGAAGTGGTTGAACGCCCTGCCTCGGTAGTAAAGGAACTATTAGAAAATGCTATAGATGCGAAAAGTACCAAAATTGAGATTTTTATTGAAGAAGCGGGGCTTAAATCAATTCAAATTATTGATAACGGTGAAGGGATTGCTGAAGAGGATGTTGAAAATGCCTTTAAACGTCACGCTACAAGTAAAATTCATCGCCGGGACGATTTATTTAGAATTCGTACACTAGGTTTTCGCGGCGAGGCATTGCCAAGTATTGCCTCAGTTTCCAAGGTTATGATTGAAACGGCAGTAGCTGGTGCCAAACAAGGCAGCGCACTGATTTTGGATGGTGGCAAGATTATTAGTCACAAGCCAGCTGCTTTAAGACAGGGCACCAAAATTACGGTTGAACAGCTTTTTTACAATACCCCTGCTCGTTTGAAATATGTAAAAACCTTGCAGACTGAATTGGCCAATATTGGCGATGTGGTCAACCGTTTAGCCTTAAGTCATCCAGAAATTGCCTTTCGTTTAGTGCATGATGGTCATGTCATGTTACAGACAACTGGCAGTGGGGATTTAAAACAAACCATTGCTGGTATTTATGGCTTGCCGATTGCCAAAAAGATGTTGCCAATTGCTGCTGAGAATCTTGATTTTAAGCTTTCAGGTTTTATTTCCTTACCTGAGTTAACGCGAGCAGGCCGGCAATATTTATCGATTATGATTAATGGCCGTTATATTAAAAATCATCAACTCAATCGAGCCATCATCAATGGCTATGGTTCAAAATTAATGGTGGGCCGTTTTCCAATTGTCGTTCTTGAAATTCAAACCGATCCATTATTAGTCGATGTCAATGTTCATCCGACCAAGCAAGAGGTTCGTTTATCTAAAGAAACGGAATTGCAACAATTAATTAGTAAGGCAATTAATGATCAATTGCGTGAACAAGTCTTGATTCCTCAAGTCGGTGACCAGCTAAGCTTTAAGAAAAAAGTAGCGCCACCAGCTGAGAAACCGGAACAGTTGAAAATGGATTTAGCGCCCAATGCTTCTGGTAAGCTTCAATTTGATAGTGTACATGAGCGCTTTTATTTAAGTCCTTTATCGAAAGAATCAGCAAATTTTCAAAATGCACAAGCTGTGGAAAAGTCTGTGGACAACCATGTGGATGAATGTGGAAAAACAACAAATCATTTTGATAACTCTGACAGAAATGTTGATATAAAAGGAAAAGAACGTCAAGAAGAAACACTTGGCGAACAAATATTCGATGACGAAAATGTGGATAACTATTTAGTAGAAAACGAAGAATTTACTGTCAATGAGCCAAGCCGGTCTTCAACAGTCAGTCAAGGGGCAGCTACTGTCTTGTTTCCTCATGCTGTATCAGCATCTGAGCAAGCCATTAGTGATGAAGGAATCAGTCAAGAGACCCAAGCACAAATACCACCGAAACATTTGACCAATCAGCATCAGGCATTATCGAACAACGAACTGATGCATTTGGCGCAGCAATTATCTAACGAAGCACCAGCTAAAAAAAGCTTTCCTTACTTGGAATACTTTGGTCAGATGCATGGAACCTATTTATTTGCGCAATCAGATGAAGGGCTATACATCATTGATCAGCATGCCGCGCAAGAGAGAATCAAGTATGAGTACTATCGTGAGAAGATTGCTGATGTTGGCGATGATCTACAGGAGCTGCTCATCCCTATCGTTTTAGACTATCCAACAAGTGATTACCTAAAACTAAAAGAAAAAATAGCTGTGCTTAGTGAAGTGGGCATTCATTTAGAAGAGTTTGGTCAGCATAGTTTTATTATACGTGCGCATCCAACTTGGTATCCACAAGGACAAGAAGAAGCAATCATTCGAGAAATGATTGATATCGTCTTATTAAAAGGCAGTGTTAGTGTGAAGGAATTTCGTTTAGCGACAGCTATTATGATGAGCTGTAAACGTTCGATCAAAGCCAATCACCGACTAGATGATCGCCAAGCGCGAGTGTTGCTTGCTGATTTAGCCCAATGTAAGAATCCTTACAATTGTCCGCATGGGCGCCCAGTCTTAATTCATTTTAGCAATACTGAAATGGAACGTTTATTTAAACGTATCCAGGATCCACATTAATATGAATCAGTTCAGCGAGGTTTAGGAATGGAAATAATTTTAGCTTCACAATCACCACGTAGACAAGCATTATTAAAGCTCGTGCTCTCATCGTTTCGGGTTGAAGTAGCGGCAATTGATGAGACGGCTTTAAAAGATGAAGCGCCACTTGCTTATGTTAAGCGCATGGCTTACGAAAAAGCAGCCAAGATTGCTCAGCTACATCCACAAGCTTTAGTCATCGGTAGCGATACTAGTGTGGTTATTGGCCAACAAATACTAGGCAAACCGGACAATCGCCAAGCAGCTAAAGCAATGTTGCAGCAACTAAGTCAAGCTAGTCACAAAGTGCATACTGCTGTTTGCCTCATCCAATCAGGTGAAGCTAAGACCTTTGTAAGTAGTGCCACCGTGACTTTTTCAAAACTAACCGATCAAGAAATTGAAGATTATCTTGATTTAAATGAGTATCAGGATAAAGCAGGAGCCTATGGTATTCAAGGGGCTGCCGCTAAGTTTATCGAAAAAATCGATGGAGATTATTATGCGATTGTTGGCTTGCCAGTCAATAAACTGTATCAAGAATTAAAGTCAATCATTCATAGTTAGACTAACAGCTGGTAGGCTTGACTTACCAGCTGTTAAACGATGTATTTCAAAGAAAATGTTTTCATAACTTTTTATATAAAAAATCCTTGACGCCAAATAAAAAGCATGATAATCTATGAAAGTCGCTGATTTGATGAACTACTTACTTCGTTGAAAAAATATTTTTTGAAAAAAGTAGTTGACAATGATTGATGGCTTTGTTATTATATAAAAGTCGCTGTGAGCGATACAAACATTGCAAACAACAACTAAAAAATATTTTTAAAAAGTTCTTGACTTTTGAAAGTTCAAGGAGTAAGATATAAGAGTTGTTGAAACAAAACAAAGTAGACCTTTGAAAACTGAACGAAAAAAGCAAACCAATATGTGTAAGGCGCTTCTATTATATAGAAGCAAAAACAACATGCAAGCAATAGCTAGCAAATCAATTTTTTGAGCTTAACAATCAAGATGATTGTATCAACTTTTTTATGAGAGTTTGATCCTGGCTCAGGACGAACGCTGGCGGCGTGCCTAATACATGCAAGTCGAACGCACTTTCTTTCACCGTAGCTTGCTACACCGAAAGAAAGTGAGTGGCGAACGGGTGAGTAACACGTGGGTAACCTGCCCATCAGCGGGGGATAACACTTGGAAACAGGTGCTAATACCGCATAATATTACTTTTCGCATGAGAA
>NZ_KE136348.1:313677-560968 GCF_000406925.1 Enterococcus columbae DSM 7374 = ATCC 51263 | reverse complement strand
GGCGCACGGTGGATGCCTTGGCACTAGGAGCCGATGAAGGACGGGACTAACACCGATATGCTTCGGGGAGCTGTAAGTAAGCTTTGATCCGGAGATTTCCGAATGGGGAAACCCAATATCTTTAATAGGATATTACCTTTAAGTGAATCCATAGCTTAAAGGAGGTAGACGCAGAGAACTGAAACATCTAAGTACCTGCAGGAAGAGAAAGAAAAATCGATTCCCTGAGTAGCGGCGAGCGAAACGGGACCAGCCCAAACCAAGATGCTTGCATCTTGGGGTTGTAGGACTCCGATGTGGGAGCAAGCAAGATAGCCGAATGACTTGGAAAGGTCAGCTAAAGAGGGTGAAAGCCCCGTAGGTGAAATGTTGTAAGCCCCTAGGAGGATCCTGAGTACGGCGGAACACGAGGAATTCCGTCGGAATCCGGGAGGACCATCTCCCAAGGCTAAATACTCCCTAGTGACCGATAGTGAACCAGTACCGTGAGGGAAAGGTGAAAAGCACCCCGGGAGGGGAGTGAAATAGAACCTGAAACCGTGTGCCTACAACAAGTTAGAGCCCGTTAATGGGTGATAGCGTGCCTTTTGTAGAATGAACCGGCGAGTTACGATTGCATGCGAGGTTAAGTTGAAGAGACGGAGCCGTAGCGAAAGCGAGTCTGAATAGGGCGAGTGAGTATGTAGTCGTAGACCCGAAACCATGTGATCTACCCATGTCCAGGTTGAAGGTGCGGTAAAACGCACTGGAGGACCGAACCAGGACACGTTGAAAAGTGTTTGGATGAGGTGTGGGTAGCGGAGAAATTCCAAACGAACTTGGAGATAGCTGGTTCTCTCCGAAATAGCTTTAGGGCTAGCCTCGGAAGTGAGAATGATGGAGGTAGAGCACTGTTTGGACTAGGGGCCCATCTCGGGTTACCGAATTCAGATAAACTCCGAATGCCATTCATTTATATCCGGGAGTCAGACTGCGAGTGATAAGATCCGTAGTCGAAAGGGAAACAGCCCAGACCACCAGCTAAGGTCCCCAAATGTATGTTAAGTGGAAAAGGATGTGGGGTTGCACAGACAACTAGGATGTTGGCTTAGAAGCAGCCACCATTTAAAGAGTGCGTAATAGCTCACTAGTCGAGTGACCCTGCGCCGAAAATGTACCGGGGCTAAACATACTACCGAAGCTGTGGATTGCACTTAGGTGCAATGGTAGGAGAGCGTTCTAAGGGCGTTGAAGGTAGATCGTGAGGACTGCTGGAGCGCTTAGAAGTGAGAATGCCGGTATGAGTAGCGAAAGACAGGTGAGAATCCTGTCCACCGAATAACTAAGGTTTCCTGGGGAAGGCTCGTCCGCCCAGGGTTAGTCGGGACCTAAGCCGAGGCCGACAGGCGTAGGCGATGGACAACAGGTTGATATTCCTGTACTCGTTGTTTTTGTTTGAGCAATGGAGGGACGCAGGAGGCTAGGAAGAGCAAACAGTTGGAAAAGTTTGTCTAAGCAGTAAGTCTTGTGATGAGTCAAATGCTTGTCACTATAAGGATGAGCTGTGATGGGGAGGTTGATTAAGATCGACCGAGCTTCTGATGTCACACTGCCAAGAAAAGCTTCTAGTGAGAAAACAACGACCCGTACCGCAAACCGACACAGGTAGTTGAGGAGAGAATCCTAAGGTGAGCGAGAGAACTCTCGTTAAGGAACTCGGCAAAATGACCCCGTAACTTCGGGAGAAGGGGTGCTGCTCTATGAGCAGCCGCAGTGAATAGGCCCAAGCGACTGTTTATCAAAAACACAGGTCTCTGCAAAATCGTAAGATGAAGTATAGGGGCTGACGCCTGCCCGGTGCTGGAAGGTTAAGAGGAGTGCTTAGCGCAAGCGAAGGTACGAATTGAAGCCCCAGTAAACGGCGGCCGTAACTATAACGGTCCTAAGGTAGCGAAATTCCTTGTCGGGTAAGTTCCGACCCGCACGAAAGGCGTAACGATTTGGGCACTGTCTCAACGAGAGACTCGGTGAAATTTTAGTACCTGTGAAGATGCAGGTTACCCGCGACAGGACGGAAAGACCCCATGGAGCTTTACTGTAGTTTGATATTGAGTGTCTGTACCGCATGTACAGGATAGGTAGGAGCCGTAGAAGCCGGGACGCCAGTTTCGGCAGAGGCGCTGGTGGGATACTACTCTTGCGTTATGGCCACTCTAACCCGCACCACTGATCGTGGTGGGAGACAGTGTCAGATGGGCAGTTTGACTGGGGCGGTCGCCTCCTAAAAGGTAACGGAGGCGCCCAAAGGTTCCCTCAGAATGGTTGGAAATCATTCGAAGAGTGTAAAGGCAGAAGGGAGCTTGACTGCGAGAGCTACAACTCGAGCAGGGACGAAAGTCGGGCTTAGTGATCCGGTGGTTCCGCATGGAAGGGCCATCGCTCAACGGATAAAAGCTACCCTGGGGATAACAGGCTTATCTCCCCCAAGAGTCCACATCGACGGGGAGGTTTGGCACCTCGATGTCGGCTCGTCGCATCCTGGGGCTGTAGTCGGTCCCAAGGGTTGGGCTGTTCGCCCATTAAAGCGGCACGCGAGCTGGGTTCAGAACGTCGTGAGACAGTTCGGTCCCTATCCGTCGCGGGCGTTGGAAATTTGAGAGGAGCTGTCCTTAGTACGAGAGGACCGGGATGGACTTACCGCTGGTGTACCAGTTGTCTCGCCAGAGGCATCGCTGGGTAGCTATGTAGGGAAGGGATAAACGCTGAAAGCATCTAAGTGTGAAGCCCACCTCAAGATGAGATTTCCCATTTCTTTAAGAAAGTAAGATCCCTGAGAGATGATCAGGTAGATAGGTCAGAAGTGGAAGTATAGTGATATATGGAGCGGACTGATACTAATCGATCGAGGACTTAACCAAAAAAATCGGTAGATTGATAATCTTCAAATCCAGTTTTGAGTGAAGCAATTTACTCAATAAAAAGTGTGGTGGCGATAGCAAGAAGGATACACCTGTTCCCATGCCGAACACAGAAGTTAAGCTTCTTAGCGCCGATTGTAGTTGGGGGTTTCCCCCTGTGAGAGTAGGACGTCGCCACGCAAGGTAAAGCTAGTTCGTTTGAGCTAGCTTTTTTTGTATAAAAGATGTGAAGTAGCTTGCTTAGACATGTGAAAATTCGAGTGTTACTCTCCATTGAGAAAATCAAAAAAGAGTTGAGATTTTCCCAATGGAGAGGCGAATTTTCGGCATGTCTAGCTACTGAACACAGATTGCTCCAAGGATGTGATGTGACTGGTCAGCCGCAAGCGGATAAGCTTTCCAGCATGACAGGAAAGTCAAGTAGATTAAAAGACTTTCCTAGACATGCTGGCTTATACGCCGAGAGGCTAGTCGCAGAGCACAGATTGTTTAAAGGATGTCTAACGACTCGCATGGCTACGAGAAAATTTGAGTGTTACTCGCCGGTTGAAAAATGGACGACTTTAAAATTTTTTCAAACGACGAGGCAAATTTTCCGAGTAGCTAGTCGTTAGACACAGATTGCATAAAGGATGTCTAGCAAGTTGGTTAACTACGAGAAAATAAGTACTAGCGAGGTGGAATATCGATTATTTTTGAGAATATTCGACACCACGCTAGCTTATTTTCCGAGTAGTTACTTGCTAGACACAGATTACACTAAGGATGTTTTGTAAGTCGCCAGCTACGAGCAAATAAGTTCCGTTCTGGCAATAAAATCCATCGTTTTAAAGATTTTACTGACAGAACGGCTTATTTGATGAAGTAGCTACTTACAAAACACTGATTACAATAAGGATGTGAAGCGAGTCGCTTAACTCCGTGCAAATAAGCACAGTATGGCAGAAAAATCCGTGGTTTTAAAGATTTTCCTTACCAGACAGGCTAAGCTTGACGGTGATAGAAAAAACATGATAAGCTAGCCAAGTGTAAAGCCTCAGCTTTTATGTATGCCAAAAAAGCTGAGATGTTAAATTGAGAGTGAAAAATAGATTAAAGGATTGAATGAAATTAATGATACGATATAAAGCAATTATCGCTTATGATGGTACTAATTTTAGTGGCTTTCAACGTCAAATAAATGCTAGAACGGTTCAAGAAGAACTGGAAAAAACGCTGACTAAAATGGCGGGTCAAGCAATCATTGTTCATGGTTCTGGGCGAACAGATGCTGGTGTGCATGCACTAGGACAGGTCATCCATTTTGATTTTCCCCATGCCCGTGATTTAGAAAAGATGCGGTTTGCATTGGATACCCAAAGTCCTGAAGATATTGCGGTGATTAAAGTAGAACGAGTTTCCAGTGAATTTCATGCGAGATATGATGTGATAGAAAAAACCTACGAATATCGACTACAAATTCAAAAGCCACGAAGTCCGTTTCGCCGACATTATGCAGCATATTATGCTTATCCTTTATCCATTGAGAAAATTGAGCAAGCCTTACCGGATTTTTTAGGGACGCATGATTTTACTTCCTTTTGTGCGACAGGCAGCTCAGTAGAAGATAAGGTACGTACAGTATATGAGGCAAGCTTAAGATATGATCAGGAAAATGGCGATTTAGTTTTTACCTTTCGTGGGGACGGTTTTTTATATAAAATGATTCGTATTATGGTGGGCACTTTGTTGAAAATTGGCAATGATCGTATGCCTGTGGATGCTATTCCAAAGATTATTGCAGCCAAAAATCGTCAGTTAGCCGGGCCGACTGCTCATCCAGAAGGGCTATATTTAAAAGAGGTCAAGTATGCACCTGTCAGTGAATAAATCGCTATTATAAATATTTAAGGAATCAGTATATCAAAAAAAGCTTAGTCAACAGTCTAGAGCTGTTGACTAAGCTTTTTGCGTTGATAGCGATAAAAGACGAAAAATAGTAAGCCACTACTAATGCTTAAAGTACATCCTAAGAATAGGCCCGGTGGATAGTATTTCAGCACTAAATGGTGTTTGCCTTTAGGGACCTTAATAGCTAGTAATCCCTCTTTAAAAGCAGTAATTGACGTCTTTTTACCATCGATATAGGCATGCCAGCCTTTATCATAGGCAATGGTGGTAAATAGCACCTGCTCTGTTTTGGCATTAAATTGAGCGGTTGCTAAATGTCCTTTGGTTTTAAATTGAACAGTTTGTGTTTTTAGCTGATTGACCGCTTTTTGAAAAGCTTGCGTATCTAAGATTAAGATTTTAGGGGCAATCAATTTAATTTCTTTTTCACCGCTAAAGCTAGTCGTAAATCGTAGCTTGGTAGACTTTGAATAGTTGCCGAGATTATAGTATTGTCCGTTAATATCTATTTGGGTTGTTCGTTTTTGTCCATTAACATCGATAGTTACTTTTGAAGTGCCAATTTTAGCAAAATCAAATGGAAATAGACTCAGATAGGCTTGAGAATTTTTAGGCAGGGTTATTTCCCAAGTAATGGTCTGTTCCAGATTGGCACTTTCCTGTGTAAAGGTAGTGATGCTACCATTTTCATCGACCTGGCTATGCGATTTTTGCACCATCTTAGGTACCATAAATTGATAGTAACGATTATTTTGCTTGGCCAAGGCATTAAATAAATTGGTTTGACTAGTTAAGTTATCATTTTCTGGTAATTGTACATTAAAAATGGTTGGATCAGTCAGCAAACCTAAACCTAAAGCATTGGTATTTTCAAATAGTTGATATTGATTGGCACTTTCTATTTGTTGAAAACCGTATTTTTCTATATCCTGAGTAGCAATATTGTATTTTACATCAAACAAGCTATCCATTAAAAGCGTATTGTTTTGGTAGCGTAAATTTAAATTGGTGCCTCTTGATTGAAAACCTAATTGATGAAGTAGGCTTGAAGCATGGCGATTACGCATAGAAGAAAACATACCGATACCGGCGTAGTTGTAATTGAAGCTATCATTAACCGATACGCCATCGAGATTTTCTAGCCGATAGAAAGAGTTGTTGGCCTTTTTGGTACTATCTACCAAGGTGGCGATGTCTTCATAAGGGCCGGTATATAAAATACGCGAAGCATAGACCCAGTCTTCACGAATGCCTTTGATCATTTGATAACTGTTAATCCCCATTTCACCAATAACAAAGAGCAGTAAGAGTACGGAGATGTAATGTCGCTTACTTGTTTGGCTTAAAGCAAGTAAAAGACTATACGCAGCTAAAAAGAGTATGGTAGCGAATAAAGATATTTGGCTGACATAAGTGTAGCTGCTTGCTGGTTTGAAAAGATAGCTTAAGCTAAAAATGGCTAGCAAGCCTACACCAAGACTTATTTTTAGCATTGGTTTTGTTTCAAAGGCGAGTTCTAAACCATAGCCGGCTAAATATAAAACTAAGAAAGAAAATAAAAAGGCATAGCGAAATAAAAACATATTGGGTGCGTGAAAACCATGCCAAAATAAATTTAACGGCTGTAAGTAAAAGCTAGCAATCAAAATAGCAAAAATAGCGCCATATGCGAGCTTGTTTCGCCAATTTACCTTTAAAGAAACAAAATAGAGTAGACATAGGTATAGACTGAGTACACCGACAAATATAAAAGGAATTGATCCGTATTTTGTCCCATCATAAACACCGATGAAGTTCTTCATAATTAAATCCAGCCAACCCGTTGCTTCGGTTTTAAGCTTGGTAAATGTTGATAAGGTTTCACCATTAGTGCGTAAATCCATAACGGTCGGCAAAACGATAAACATCGAAGCCCCACCACTTAAAAAGGCCGTCACAAAATAAGGGATGATGGCTTTTTTTGTCGCTTTAAAACGAATCAATAGTTGGGCAAAGAAATATAATACGGAGAAAACACCGATCATAAAGGCCATATAAAAATTCGAAATAAATAGTAAAAAATAACTAAAGAATAAAGTTTTATATCGTTGCTTTTCAATGACACGATTAATTCCTAGAATAATTAAGGGTAGATAGATGAAAGCATCTAACCACATGATGATTTCTGAATGGGCAATAGCAAAAGAAAGTAAAGCATAGCAAGTAGCAAGTGCTAACTTTTCTAAGTGCTGTAATTTTCGATAGGAGTGATAGGCAAATACAAAAAAGCTCAAGCCCATCGCACCAATCTTTATCAAGGTTAAAAAGAACAATGCATCCGGCATCAACTGGTTGGGAAAAAATAAAACGAGAGGGGTAAAAATACCTCCAAGATAGTAAGCAGCTAGCGCGAGATAATTTAAACCAATCGAGGCCTGCCAACTATAAAAAAGGCCCTGCTTGCCTAAAAGCATATTTCTAAAACTAGCATGAAAATTAGAAAATTGTGAAAAAGCATCGCTGGCTAAAACGCTACGCTCACTTCCGGGGTAAATCCCATTGAGCAAATAGACCACCATCATGATTATTACTGGCAGCATAAAGCTTAACAATAAATAAATCCAATGAAATTCAAGCCACTCTTTTTGTTCAAGGCTTAAAATTGAACGTTTTTTCAGCATAAATAATTCCTTTCTATGTAAAGATGCTGGCTCTATTTTAGCACAATCCCTATGGAACCAAAACAAAAAAAAGACCAAAACAAAATGTCTTGGTCTTGGAAATTTCGTTATTAATTAAACTCGCTCAACTTTTCCAGATTTCAAAGCACGAGTTGATACCCAAACTTTTTGAGGTTTGCCATCAATTAATACACGAACTTTTTGTAAGTTAGGTTTAACTGTACGTTTTGTAGCGTTCATTGCGTGTGAACGGTTGTTTCCACTTCTAGTTTTACGACCTGTAAAGTAGCAAACTTTTGCCATGTGTTGTTTCCTCCTTTGCCTTGATGTTGGAGCGATTATTTCGTCTCATACCAAATCAATTTATCATAATTATTCTATAAATGCAAGAGAAAAAATGATATTTTATTGACTTTTTTTGTCAAACATTGTAAATTATACAAGGTTAAACTAGAGAAAATCGGAAAATAACCGATTTTCAGTTATGCATTACCTTTTCATTAATTACTAGCTATGATAAAATAGTTTCATGTAGAATTAGGAAAAATGTCCATATATTAAGGAGGCTATATTATGGCTGTGAAAATGAAAACACAAAACGGAATGATTGAAATGACAAATGAGGTCATTGCGACAGTTGTAGGTGGAGCTGCAACAGACGTATTTGGAATTGTGGGCATGGCAAGCAAAAAGCAAATTAAAGACAATATTAATGAAATTTTACGTAAAGAAAACTATGCCAAAGGGGTCGTTGTTCGCCAAGAGGACAATGGCATTGCTGTCGATGTGTATACAATTGTTAGTTATGGCACGAAAATTTCAGAAGTATCACGGAATGTCCAAGAAAAAGTGAAATATAACTTAGAGACAATGTTAGGGGTAACCGCTAATTCAGTGAACGTATTTGTTCAAGGAGTGCGCGTATTACCTGAGTAGACCGTTAATCGGACAAATTATTCAAGGAGGATTTTATCAGTGACAGTAACGAATATTCGCGCTAGCAAGTTCCAAGAGATGGTGCAAGCTGGGGCAACTCGTCTACAAGTAAATGCAGAATATGTAAACTCGCTAAATGTTTTCCCAGTTCCTGATGGGGATACTGGAACCAATATGAATCTAACGATGACATCAGGCGCTAAAGCGGTAAGTGAATCAGCTAGCGAACACGTGGGTGAATTAGCTCGTAGTCTTTCTAAAGGCTTATTGATGGGCGCTCGTGGGAATTCAGGGGTTATCTTATCCCAGTTATTCCGTGGATTTGGTAAGTCAATTGTTGATTTTGAAAGCTTAAATGCAGAACAATTATCGCATGCTTTTACAAACGGGGTAAATACAGCCTATAAAGCAGTGATGAAGCCGGTTGAAGGAACCATTTTAACGGTTGCTCGTATTGGTGCAGAATTCGGTGAACGCAAGGCTAAAGAAACGGACGATTGTATTGCCGTGATGCAAGCGGTAGTAAAAGGGGCAAAACGTGCTTTAGATAAGACACCAGATTTATTGCCAGTCTTAAAAGAAGTTGGCGTAGTAGATAGTGGTGGTCAAGGTTTACTTTTCGTTTATGAAGGCTTTTTAAAGGCATTAACTGGTGAATACGAAGAAGATGAGAGCTTCCAATTAAGTCTGGCTTCAATGGATCAAATGGTCAATGCTGAACATGAGCGTTCAGTACAAGGTCAGCTTGCGACTGAAGACATTCAGTTCGGCTATTGTACAGAAATCATGGTAAAAATTGGCGAAGGTCCAACTGTAGATAGTACCTTTGATTATGATACTTTCCGTAATTATTTAAATGAATTAGGGGATTCTTTATTAGTCGTTAATGACGATGAAATTATTAAAGTCCATGTCCACACCGAACATCCAGGGGAAGTCATGAATTATGGCCAAAAATTTGGTTCATTGATTAAAGTGAAAGTGGATAACATGCGCTTACAGCACGAAACCATTTTAGAACATGACGCTTCCCAAGCAAAAGCAGCACCAAAACCACGCATTCCATTTGGCGTGGTAGCCATTGCTGCCGGTGACGGGGTTAAAGAACTGTTCAAGAGCATGGGGGCAAGCTATGTCATTAGCGGTGGCCAAACCATGAATCCAAGTACAGAAGATATTTTAACCGCAATTAAAGCTATCAATGCTGATCAAGTGATTGTTTTACCAAATAACAAAAATATCTTCATGGCTGCTGAACAAGCTGCTGAGGTTGCTGAGATTCCAGTAGCAGTCGTTCCAAGTAAGACAATTTCTCAAGGGATGGCGGCTTTATTAGCCTTTAACCCAGAAGAAAGCTTGAAGGCCAATCAAGAAGCAATGACTGAAATGTTAGCAAGCGTGGTTAGTGGTTCGATGACACATGCCATCCGCGATACCAATATTGACGGCATCGAAATTACTGAAGGCGACTTTTTAGGCATGGTTGATGGCAAGATTGTTGTCTCAAAACCAGATTCATTGACGGTAGCTTTAGATACGCTAAAAGCGATGATGAATGAGGATACAGAAATCGTAACAATTATCATTGGTGAAGAAGGTAGCCAAGCTCAAGCTGAAGAAATTGAAGCAGCCTTGTTGGCGATAAATGACGAATTAGAAGTTGAAATTCATCAAGGGGATCAACCGGTTTATCCATATCTATTTTCAGCTGAATAAAATCTAATGATTGAAAAGGATGAGGTGGAATTGTCAAAAGTCTGAGCGCTTTTGAGATTTCCACTTCTTTCATTTCTAAGCGAGAATAAAAGGAGGATTGCTTGTGCAGCTAAGTGATGCAGTGACAAATTTGCCTGGTGTTGGGGCTAAACGTGCAGAAAGTTTACAGTCTCTAGGGATAACTACGATTGAACAGCTTCTGACGCATTATCCATTTCGCTATGAAGATATCAAGGCGCGCGCCTTAACGGAAATTCAAGATCAAGAAAAAGTCACCTTGAGAGGGATTGTGGTATCACCAGCTGTGCTCAGTCGATTTGGCTATAAAAAATCGCGCTTACAGTTTCGGATGATGCAAGAGCATGATGTATTTCAAGTTAGCTTTTTTAATCAGCCTTTTTTAAAAGAAAAAATTATCTTATCTGAAGAAATTGCGGTTTATGGTAAATGGGATGCCAAGAAAAAAAGTTTGACTGGTATGAAAATCTTAAGCAGTGGTCAACAAGAAGAATTTGCTCCGATTTATCATGTAAATAAATCTATTCGCCAAACAACGCTCATTCAATTGATTAAAGCCGCTTTAGAAAAATATGGTGATTGGATTGAAGAAAATTTACCCCAGTCCTTATTGCAAAAATATCGGCTGCTTTCACGCAAAGAGGCGATTTATGCGATGCACTTTCCTAAAGATATGCAAGCACATCATCAGGCCAAACGACGCATTATTTTTGAGGAATTTTTTATTTTTCAAATGCAAATTCAAGGGCTAAAATACGCGGAAAAATCCGAAAAGCATGGCTTGATGTTAGCTTACGATAACGATAAGCTAAAAGCCTTCATTGCGCAATTGCCATTTGAGTTAACAGCTGCGCAAAAACGAGTGACTAATGAGATTTGTCGCGATATGCTGAGCAAAAAGCATATGCAGCGTCTCTTACAAGGGGATGTTGGTAGTGGAAAAACGGTGGTTGCTGCTATTTGTATGTATGCAGCGGTAACAGCTGGCTTTCAAAGTGCGTTAATGGTACCAACTGAAATTTTAGCTCAACAGCATTATCAAAGTCTACAACAATTGTTTGCCAATACCCCAGTGAAGATAGCTCTACTCACTGGCTCCACTAAAGCCAAAGAGCGCGAGCAGCTATTGCCACAATTAAAAGCCGGCGAAATAGATATCATTGTGGGTACGCATGCTTTAATTCAAGATGAGGTTGATTTTTCTCATTTAGGGTTAGTCATTACCGATGAACAGCATCGTTTTGGGGTGAATCAACGGAAAATTTTGCGTGAAAAAGGTTGGCGACCAGATGTCCTATTTATGACCGCCACACCGATTCCAAGAACCCTAGCGATTACAGCTTATGGTGAAATGGATGTGTCAATCATTGATGAATTACCAGCTGGCCGTATTCCGATTGAAACACGCTGGGTCTTGCCAAAACAACTAACAGCAACCTTAGATTGGGCCAAAAGTGAATTAGCCAAAGGTCACCAGATGTATGTTATCTGTCCCTTGATTGAAGAATCCGAAGCCCTGGATGTCGAAAATGCGCTGAAAATCTATCATGAACTGAGTCAATTTTATGATCCTACTTATCAGGTAGGACTGTTACATGGCCGAATGAAAAACGCCGAAAAAGAAGCAATCATGCAACAGTTTAAAGAAAAAGAACTGCAAATTTTAGTTTCCACCACGGTAATCGAGGTTGGCGTGAACGTCCCTAATGCGACGATTATGCTTATCATCGATGCCGATCGCTTTGGGCTAGCTCAGCTCCATCAGTTACGTGGTCGCGTCGGTCGAGGTTCGCAAGCTTCTTATTGTATTTTATTAGCCAACCCTAAAAATGAAATGGGCAAAGAGCGCATGAAAATCATGACGGAAACCAATAATGGTTTTGTGCTTAGTGAAAAAGATTTGGCCTTGCGTGGACCGGGGGAGGTTTTTGGGCAACGTCAATCGGGGATTCCTTTATTTGGTTTTGCTGACATCGTCAATGATGCTCATATTTTAGAGGTAGCACAACAAGAAGCCCAAGCAATTTGGCAAATTAATGATTGGCAAGTGTTACCTGAATATGCACCGATTCAAGCATACATCAATGCAGTTCAACCGAATGAACGGTTCTTTGATTGAGTTTAAGGACAAATTGAGTTATCATAATGAAGGTTGATTTGTTGAATTTGTCGTTTCATTCAGCAATCAAACACTAGCATTCATTAGACTGAGGTTATCCAATCAATCATTAGTGATGAATTTTTATAAAGACAGAATAATTATATTAAAGGAAGTGTAGATCATGCGAATTGCTGTAGATGCAATGGGGGGAGATTTTGCACCTCAAGCGATGGTAGAAGGAGTTATGCTGGCTAAAAAAGAGTTTCCGGAGATTGAATTTCAATTATACGGAAAAGAAGCCGAAATTAGAAAATATTTAACCGATGAAACAAATATTACAATCATTCATACCGATGAAAAAATCAACAGTGAGGATGAACCAGTTAAAGCAATCCGTCGTAAAAAACAAGCCTCAATGGTTCTAGCTGCTCAGGCGGTAAAAGATGGAAGCGCAGATGCCTTATTTTCAGCAGGAAATACTGGGGCATTATTAGCAGCCGGCTTATTTATTGTTGGTCGGATTAAAGGCATTGAACGCCCAGGCTTGATGTCTACTTTACCGGTAATTGGTACAGAGAAAGGGTTTGACATGCTTGATTTAGGGGCTAATGCTGAAAACAAGCCTGAACATCTATTACAATATGCGATTTTGGGTTCTTACTATGCGAAAAATGTTCGCAAAATTGCGCAACCTAAAGTCGGTCTATTAAATAATGGAACGGAAGAAAGCAAAGGAAACGAGCTTTCTAAAAAGGCCTTCGAGTTATTACAAGCCAATGAAGAAATTCATTTCATCGGTAACGTGGAAGCGCGTGAGTTGTTAGAGGGCCGAGCAGATGTTGTGGTAACAGATGGTTTTACAGGGAATGCTGTCTTAAAATCAATCGAAGGTACAGCTCTTGGAATGATGAAATTACTAAAACAAGCGATTTTATCTTCGGGAATCAAGGGTAAAGTAGGTGCTTTATTATTAAAGGATGGTTTATCTGATTTGAAAGAGCAGATGGATTATGCGAAACATGGCGGAGCTGTTTTATTTGGCTTAAAGGCACCTGTGATTAAAACACATGGGGCAGCGAAAGCTGATGCCGTTGCTGCAACCATTCGTCAAATTCATACTATGCTCGCTTCAGATGTCGTTAATCAACTAGTCGCTCATTTTGAAGGCGAACGCTAATGTTACGCTGATGCAATCTTTGTCATAGAAATGAAAAAATACTAGACAAAACGCTTGCTTATCAGTAAAATTAAGAATGACTATATAGAATAAGTCCCAAACTTGGAGGTGAATGCGAGTGACCCGTGATGAAGTATTTACAAAAGTTGCACAAATTATCGGTTCTCACTTTGACATTGAAGAACAAGAGGTAACAGATCAAACAAATATCAAAAATGATTTAAATGCTGACTCTATTTCCGTGATGGAATTTGTTTTAGACTTAGAAGAAGCATTCGGTACTGAAATCTCAGATGAGGATGCAGAACAAATCGAAACTGTCGGTGCAGCGGTAGATTATATTACCAATCACTTAGCTTAATTGATGAATAAAGGATAGTAAACTGTAGAAAATAGCGATGAATTATAAGCTGTTTTTCTACAGTTTTTTGACAACTTACTGATAGATTTTTTCTATCATTACTATCTAGCTAGTGTGAGCAAGTTGATTGTGTTTTTACTTGCTTTAAGCTAGAATAACACCATACTTAGTTGAAAGGAAATACATACATATGAAAAACATTTTATTTATCGTAGGTTCTTTACGTGAAGGATCATTTAACCATCAATTAGCAGCTAAAGCAGAACAAGCCTTAGCCGGTAAAGCAAACGTTACATATTTAGATTACAAAGAAGTACCAGTGTTTAATCAAGACTTAGAAACACCAGTATTACCATCTGTTGCTAAGGTTCGCGAAGCCATTCAAGCAGCTGATGCTATCTGGATTTTCTCACCAATCTACAACTTTGCAATTCCTGGACCAGTGAAAAACTTATTAGACTGGGCTAGCCGTGCATTAGACTTATCCGATCCAACTGGTCCATCTGCTTTACAAGACAAAGTAGTAACTGTTTCTTCAGTAGCTAATGGAGGACATGAACAATTATTCGAAGCATACCAAGCATTATTACCATTCATCCGTACCAAAGCTGCTGGTGAATTTACTGGCTCTCGTGTGAATGATGAAGCTTGGGCCACTGGCGAATTAGTCTTAACTGATGAAGTACAAGCTAAATTAGCTAAACAAGCTGAAGATTTATTAGCTGCTTTATAATTTGAGTGCTATTTTTAGCCAATAATTTTTAAAACACAAAACTGAAACAAAGAAGGTAGCCTGCTTTTTATGCTTAGCTAAGCTACTGCCTTTGTTTCAGTTTTTTTGTTGATTGTTCGGATGGAATATTCGCCAATTTCTATGCTTTAAAATTGGTATGAAAACAAGTATAATAAGAATGTATGTCTTTTATACAATCTAAAACAAAGGAATGTTGATAATGGAACATCGACTGATAGCAAATCTAAAAGAAAACTATCAAATTATATTTAATAACATCAGCCTATTAGAGCAGGCTTTTACACATTCGTCTTATGTGAATGAGCATCGCAATTTACACATCTCTGATAATGAACGTTTGGAGTTTTTAGGTGATGCGGTGTTGGAATTATTGGTTTCACGTTTTCTATTTCAAACTTATCCCAATGTTTCAGAAGGAAAATTAACCAAGCTACGTGCAGCAATTGTTCGAGAAGATTCATTAGCTAGCTTTGCAAAAGAGTGTGAATTCGACCAATTTATCCGTTTAGGTAAAGGAGAAGAAAACTCTGGTGGTCGAAAACGCGCTTCTTTACTTTGCGATTTATTTGAATCATTTTTAGGCGCGGTTTATTTAGACCAAGGATTAGAAGTTGTTGAAGGCTTTTTAGCTCAGGTAATTTTTCCAAAAGTAATTGCAGGTGCTTTTTCACATGAGATGGATCATAAAACACGTTTACAAGAGGTATTACAAAAAGCTGGCGATGTTAATATTGATTATCGCCTAGTCAAAGAAGAAGGCCCCGCCCATGATCGTCATTTTTGGACTGAAGTTTACTGTGACGAAGTGTTAATCGGTCAAGGAACTGGTCGTTCTAAAAAAATGGCTGAACAAGCGGCGGCATCAGATGCTTTACAACGATTAGAAAAGTAAGTGAGGAAAAAATGTGTATTTAAAACGGATTGAAATTTCAGGATTCAAATCCTTTGCCAATCGAACCGTCATTCATTTTGAAAAAAATGTGACAGCTATCGTTGGGCCTAATGGTAGTGGCAAGAGTAATACCACCGAGGCAATTCGTTGGGTGCTAGGTGAACAATCAGCTAAAAACTTGCGCGGTGGCAAGATGCCAGATATTATTTTTGCTGGTTCAGATACCAGAAAGCCTTTGAATGTTGCAGAAGTTACGATGGTTTTAGATAATACGGATCGTTATCTGCCTTTAGATTATGCTGAAGTGAGTGTGACTAGACGCTTATATCGCTCAGGCGAAAGTGAATTCTATTTAAATAAACAGCATTGTCGCTTGCGAGATATTCAAGAATTGTTTATGGATTCTGGCTTGGGGCGAGAATCGTTTTCGATTATCTCCCAAGGAAAGGTTGAAGCGATTTTTAGTAGCAAGGCTGAAGATCGTCGAGGCATTTTTGAAGAGGCTGCTGGGGTTTTAAAATATAAGCAACGTAAAAAGCAAGCGGAGCAAAAATTATTTGAAACCGAGGATAATCTCAATCGGTTAGAAGATATTATCTATGAGTTAAATGAACAGCTACAACCTTTAGCTAAACAACGCGATAAAGCCCAACGTTACTTGACCTTAAAAGAACAGCTAACCAAGGTGGATGTGGCTTTTGTTGTGGAAGAGATGAAAAAAGCTAAGGTAAGCTGGGAAGAAGAAAAGGGTCAATTAGCTGATTTACAGAGTGTTTTAGCCCAGTTATCGACTAAGCTGAATCAAACTGAAAATCAATTAGTTGAGTTACGTCAAAAACGTAGCCAGCTTGATGAAGGTCTAGAAGAGTTGAACCAACAACATTTACATCTGGTAGAAGCCTTAAAGCAAGCGGAAGGGAAAAAAGCGGTATTACAGGAGCGGTCTAAAAATACCCAAAAGAGTGCCCAAGAATACCAAGAAAACTTAATTCAGGTTGAAAATCAGCTTGAACAGTTAGAAAGCTATCAACAACAATTAATTACTGAGCTATCGCAGAAGAATCAAACGTATCAAGAGTTGGAAAAAGCGATTGCGCAGACAAAAGAAATGCTGCAAAAATATCAACGCTCGACTAAGGAAATTATTGAAGAGCTGCGCCATCAATATGTTGAAAAACTACAAGAACAAACCAATCTCAATAATGATTTAAAGTATATTCAACGTCAAAAAGAGCAAGATTTACAAAAAAATGAGGCGACGCTTTCGCAGCAATCAGCGCTAAGCAGTCAACTAGCTCAAGCGAACAGTCAAAAACAAGCATTCATGCAACAATTAGCTGAGCAAAATGAAAGCATTGATCAGTATCAAGCAGCAGTGAATGCCCAAAAAACACGTGAGCATCAGTTACAAGAGCAATTAAAAAAAGCCCAACAAATGATGTATCATTTGATGAATGAATCTCAGCAAATTAAGGCCAGACGTAAAACCTTGCAGGATTTACAAGAGAATTATACTGGCTTTTACCAAGGGGTTCGGCAGGTTTTACAACATAAAGCTCAGCTTGGAGGTATTTTAGGTGCGGTTGCCGAGCTAATTGAGGTCGATAGACTGTATGCCTTGGCTATTGAAACAGCCTTAGGAGCGAGTGCCCAACATATTATCGTTCAAGATGAAGCAGCTGGTCGTAAAGGCATTACTTTCTTAAAACAAAATCGTGCAGGGCGGGCAACCTTTTTACCATTGAGTACGATTCAGCCTCGCAAACTACCTGAGTATACCGAACAGCAACTACAAACGATGACCGGCTTTATAGGCGTGGCAAGTAATCTGGTGCGCCATAACGACGAGATTACCGCCATTGTTGAAAACTTACTAGGCACAACCTTGATTGCTGAAGATTTGGCTAGTGCCAACCAGATTGCCAAAGCCTTACAATATCGCTATCGAGTCGTTTCTTTAGAAGGCGATGTGATGAATGCGGGGGGATCAATGACCGGGGGTGCAAATAAAAAAGGCAACCAAGCGAGTTTATTGGGTCATCAAGGGGAACTTACGCAATTAATCGAAAAAGAGCAAGCCACTCAAGAGAAATTACTTCAGGCTGAAAATCAAGTAGCACAACTAACCAAGGCTCTAGAAGCGCAACGGCAAAGTATTGAACAGCAACGTCAACACTTGGAACAATTGCGTCTTGAAGTACAAACCACCCAACACCAAGTCGATAGTCAGCAAGCACTCTTACAACGCTTGCAGCAAGAACAAGCCAGCTTTGAAAGTGAAAATGCGGCCTTGAATACGCTACTAGCTGATTATGATAGCCAGTTGCAAACCAAAACTGCGCAGCTACAAACCTTAAATAGTACATTAAGTAAAATTCAGGCAGAGATGGAGCATTTAAATACGCAGGCTGATGTCATTGAAGAAAAAAGGGTGCATTATCAAGAGTTATTGGCTAAGCAAAATGAACAATTTGCCGTAGCGAAGGAACAAATCGCGCATTTAAAGGATCGCTTTACTGCTAACAAGCTGGCCTTAGAAGAAGCAACTCAACGCCAAGAGCAGCTGAAACAGCACTTAGCCAGCTTGGATGCTGATGTTTATGATCATGGCTTAGATGAAGAATCATTAGAAAAGCAGGTTACGCAATTAAATGAGCATAAGCTAGCGATGCAAGAAAAAATGCAAGCAACGCGTGAACAACGTTATCAAACACAAGGTGACATTACTCGCTTAGATGAGCAAGCCACTCAGTTAAACCAAGAACAAAAGGCCAAAATGGCAGCAATCACGCGTATCGAAGTTGAGCTCAATCGTTCAGAAATCTTATTGGACAATCGATTAGCTTACTTACAAGAAGAGTATAAATTAACCTTTGAGGCCGCTTGTGCGCAAGCCATTACTTTAACTGACTTAGATCAGGCCAAAGAAGAAATTTATACCTTGAAAAAAGAGATTGAACAATTAGGCCCAATTAATTTAGAGGCTATTGAGCAATATAGCCAGGTTCATGAACGCCATAGCTTTTTAAGTGGGCAAAGAGATGATTTATTACAAGCCAAAGCCCAATTATTTGAAACGATGGATGAAATGGATCAAGAAGTCCAAACTCGTTTTAAAGAAGTCTTTGATGAGATTGCCCACCAATTTGAGCAGGTTTTTCCAAATATGTTTGGTGGTGGACGGGCAAGATTATATCTAACTGATCCTAACGATTTATTACACACTGGTATTGAAATCGAGGCCCAACCACCAGGCAAACGCTTAAAAAATCTGAACCTGCTTTCTGGTGGGGAACGGACTTTAACCGCAATTGCCTTACTATTTTCAATTATTCAAGTGCGGCCAGTTCCGTTTTGTGTCCTTGATGAGGTTGAGGCGGCCTTAGATGAAGCCAATGTATTACGTTTTGGTAAATATTTACAAAGTTATCAAGAGGATACCCAATTTATCGTCGTTACTCACCGCAAAGGAACGATGGAAGCAGCTGATGTATTATATGGGGTAACGATGGAAGAATCTGGCGTATCGAAGGTGATTTCTGTTCGCTTAGAAGAAATCACAGAAGGTGGGAATATTCACCGTCAAGATACAACAAAGTAGGGGGAATTTTTCATGATTCGATTAATTGCGATTGATTTAGATGGGACTTTACTCACTGATGATAAACGCATTTCCGCAAGAAATAAACAAGTACTACAACAAGCTAAAGCAAAAGGAATTAAGGTTGTCTTATGTACAGGCCGACCACTTGCAGCAATTACGCCTTTTGTTGAAGAATTGGGATTAAATCAAGCCGGGGATTACAGTATTACCTTTAATGGGGGACTTGTGCAAAAAAATGATACCGGTGAAATCTTAAGTAAATCGACTTTACCTTATGAAGACATTCAACGATTAATCGGTTTAATGCAGTCATTAGACTTACCACTAGATGTTTTATCTGAAGAGGTGGTTTTACAATTACCAACCTCAACGAATTATCAATCAATCTATGCGGAATTAAACAAGCTATTAACCTTTCAACCAACTACGCTGGATGGTTTAAAAAAGGATGGTTTATACAATAAAGTAGTAGTTGCCTATCATCAAGCATACTTAGATCAACAGATTGCTAAGATTCCAGAGAGCTATCGCGAAGATTATGAGGTCATCAAAACGAGAAGCAACTTACTTGAATTCATGCCTAAAGGAGTAACCAAAGCTTTTGGCGTGGCCTTTTTAGCGGATTACCTAAAGCTTTCTCCAGCAGAAATCATGTGTATTGGCGATGAAGAAAACGACCTATCCATGATTGAATATGCCGGTATGGGCGTGGCCATGGCTAATGCGGTGGATGCAGTCAAACAAGCTGCTGATGTCATTACTTTATCCAATCAAGAAGATGGGGTAGCTGAAGTCGTAGAAAAATATGCCTTATAATTTGAAGGCTAAGGTATCAAAAAATGATGCAAAACCTTAAATAAAAGACAGGTGGGATGGAATATGGGCTTTTTTGATAAAATTAAACGTGCCTTTTCGGGAGAGAAACCACAAGAATCTCAAGAACAACTCGTTCAGGAAAAGTACGATAAAGGCTTAGAAAAGACACGTAAGACCTTTGGCGAACGGATGAATGAATTATTCGCGAATTTCCGTTCAGTCGACGAAGATTTTTTTGAAGAATTAGAAGAAACCTTAATCGGTGCGGATGTCGGCTTTGAAACCTCAATGAAAATTGCTGAAGCCTTACGTAAAGAAGTAAAATTACGTAATGTAAAAAAACCGGCGGAAGTTCAAAATGCAATTATTGAAAAATTGGTCGACTTATATGAAGCAGAAGGATTGAATGAAAATAATGAATTAAATATTCAACCTGAAGGCTTAACCGTCATTTTATTTGTCGGTGTCAATGGTGTCGGCAAAACGACATCTATTGGTAAAATGGCGCATCAATATAAGCAAGCAGGCAAAAAAGTTTTACTTGCAGCAGCCGATACCTTTAGAGCTGGAGCGATTGATCAATTAGTCGTTTGGGGTGAACGTGCTGATGTTGAGGTTGTCCGCGGTCAAGCTGGTGGCGATCCAGCCGCAGTAGTCTTTGATGCGATTAAACGAGCTAAAGAAGAACAAGCAGATATTCTATTGGTGGATACAGCCGGTCGTCTACAAAATAAAGTGAATCTAATGAAAGAGCTAGACAAGATTAAACGTGTGATTCAGCGTGAAATTCCAGAAGCACCACATGAGGTCTTGTTAGTTCTAGATGCAACGACTGGTCAAAATGCAATGGTGCAAGCCAAACAATTTAAAGAAACAACGGACGTGACTGGTTTAGTTTTAACCAAATTAGATGGAACAGCTAAAGGCGGGATTGTTTTAGCCATTCGCAATGAATTACATCTACCAGTGAAATTAGTGGGTCTAGGTGAAGGATTAAATGACTTAGAGCCATTTAGTCCTAATGATTTTGTTATCGGCTTATTCAAAGGTTTACTTAAAGAAGATTAGCTCACTGAAATATAAAAAGATAGCCCATCATAGGAATATCCTAATTGATGGGCTATCTTTTTTTGCTTGAAGTCCAAGCAAACGTGCATGCTAATCAGATTCATTTATCCATTCTTTCTTTAAATCTTTCAATGAGCACACATAAAAACTGACAGAATCGCATTTCCTTTCAATACCATAGTACCATTTAATAACTAAAATTCAATGGCACTTAACGAATATGTAAAGGAGAAGGTTTACAAAATATTCGCGGAATCTCATTTTGTAGATGAAAAATGAGATTCAATATTTTTTTGGTACAACTTGGTAAAAAACGAAAAATTGTACGTACATATTATTGATTATTGGGACTCAGTTGCTCTATAATAAGCATAAAAGGGGCGAAAAAGATGGTAGAAGCAAAATATAAACAGTTAGCAGCAACGCTTGAGCAGAGAATACAAGATGGTACCTATGTGGTTGGTAAGACCATCCCTCCGGAAATTCAATTACAAAAAGAGTTTCAATTAAGCAGACACACGGTCAGACAGGCGATTGCTTTATTAGTGCAAGAGGGATATTTAAAATCGGAAAAAGGCTCAGGTACTTTTGTATTAAGGAGAAATAAGGAAAATTTAAGTACTGAATATACATCGACTAAAAAAATTGGTGTAGTGATGACCTATCTTTCTGATTATATTTTTCCGGAAATTATTCGGGGAATCGAAGGTAAGTTAAGTGAAGCAGGTTATTCATTATTGTTGGCTAGCACCAATAATCAACATGAAAAAGAACGAGAATGTTTAATGCAGATGTTTCATCAACAGGTAGATGGCTTAATTGTGGAACCAACAAAGAGTAATCAATTCAATCCTAATTTTGATTTATACGCAAAAATATCACAGAGTCAGTTACCCTTAGTTATGCTTAACGCCAACTACGATGCCTTTCATTTTCCCTGTGCTAGGGTAGATGATGAGCAATGTGGTTTTTTAGCTACTGAATATTTAATTAAGCAGCAACATACACGTTTATTAATGGTGGTAAAAATTGACGATTTACAAGGAAAATTACGTTTAAATGGGATGATGCAGGCTTGTGAAAAATATGGATTGCAATTCTTTAGTGAGGACATTATTACCTATACGACTGAGGATATGAAAAATGTAGCTGCTCAAGTTTTACAAAGAATCACGCACATTCCTGAAATTACAGGAATAGTCTGCTATAATGATGAAATTGCTTATAAAATAATGCATGAATTGAAGCTGCATGATTTTCATATTCCAGAAGATTATGCCATTATGGGAATTGATAATGCCAGTATTAGTGGTTTAACCGAAGTCAATTTAACGACGATGAATCATCCAAAAGAAGATTTAGGAAAAGCAGCAGCGGAAATGATTATGCAGTTAATTGACGGCGAAAAAATAGAGAATCAATTGTTTCAGCCCTTTATTGTAAAGCGAAAATCAATATAAAAAGAGACCGTATGTAACACTCAAAGGCAAACTATTCAACCTTTTTGAGTGAGTTACATCGGCCTCTTTATTTTTTTATTCAGGATGTTTATTCACTTTTAGATATAAGAAAATTCTAGTTTGCACATTCTTAAAGAATTAGCAAACTAGAATAAATTTATTTAAGACTGAGATAAATTTGTGCTCTGTTTAATTGACAAACACAGATTATGATTTAAATTGCTTTAGTTACTGTTTGTGTTTCAGTTGCTTGGCCATTTTCAATTTCTTCAAGTGTTTTACCTTTAGTTTCAGGCACATACAAACGAATGAATGCGACACCTAAGAAACAAATCAACCCAAAAATAGCAAATACCATTTCTTGACTCATTGAAGCGGTCATGATAGGGAATAACAAACCTACAAGGAATGAGCCAATCCAGTTAAATGAAGAGGCAAGACCTGAGGCACGACCACGAATGGCAAGAGGGAATATTTCGCCCACTAACACCCAAGTCAATGGTGCCCAAGTGCATGAATAGAAAGCAACATAGATACAAAGGAAACCTAACATTAAATAAGCGCTAACATCAGAGTGAATGAACTGATTCAAGATACTTGGCAAGATAAAGGATAATCCCATCACACTACCACCAATCGTTAATAATGTCCGACGATTAAAGCGATCAGCAATAACTAAGAAGAATAACGCGCCTAATACAAGAATAATTCCTTGAATAATTGGCCACATTAACGCTTCACTGGCTTGGTGTCCAGTTGCTTTTTCAACAATTAGTGGAATGTAGTAAAAAATAGCGTTGGCACCTTGGAATTGTTGGAAAGCAGCTACGCCAATTCCAGCAATAACAAGATGACGATATTTATTTGAAAGTAAGCTACTCCAAGAGGTTTGTTGAGTAATAGAACTTTCTTGTTTAGCGGTATCTAAAATTTGTTGTAATTCATCCTCTACTTCTTCTGGTTTACGAATAATACTTAAAACAGTTTTAGCTTCATCAATTTTATTGGATTTAACTAAAAATCTTGGTGATTCAGGTAACATAAAAACACCAATAAATAAAATAATTGCAGGAACGGCTGCTAGACCTAACATTAGGCGCCACGCAATTTGTTCATCTAATCCCTTTAATAAAAAATCAACAATATATGATAGCAACATACCAGAAACAATCATTACTTGATTAATTCCGGATAAGCGACCACGTAGTTGTGCAGGTGACATTTCAGACATATAAGAAGGGACAAGTGCTGAAGCTGCACCAACTGCTAAACCTAAAACTACCCGGACAATAATTAAATAGATCACGCCACCATTTGGAGCAATACCTGATAGAATTGAACCGATTACAAAAATGACGGCAGAAATCAAAATCATCTTTCTTCTACCTAATTTATCAGATAAGGTACCGGCTAATGCTCCTCCAATGATTGCACCTAACATTACCGAAGAAGTGATCCAGCCAATAATGGAAGCATTATTCATCAGTTGCCAATCGACCTGTAAGAATGGAAGTGCTCCTGTCATCACGCCGATATCATAACCAAATAATATTCCTCCGAATGCACCAAAGAAATAAATAAAGTTTGCAGAAATGGATTTTTTTAATTGCATTTTTTTCTCACCTTTCAAAAGTTATTGTTAGTGCAATTAAATTAGTAAGCGAATTCATTATATCCCTAATGTCCGTACAAATCAACCCTAAAAATTAAAAAAATACCCTTGACTTGTCCGTACATAAGGTGTAAAGTGGTCGATGTAAGCGGTGTTAGTGCAATTTTTGTTCGTACAAATTTGTTTTAGGAGGCGTGATATGAAAAGAACGCAAGCAGATATCATGTTGGACTTAATGGATGAAAAAACCTCTCTAGGGATTGAATTTGGTTCGACAAGGATTAAAGCGGTATTAATTGATTCGGCCTATGAAGTAATTGCGACCGGCACTTATGATTGGGAAAATCAATTAGTCGATGGTTATTGGACCTACTCTTTAGAAGAAATCTTAAAAGGATTGAGAACTAGCTATCGGCAAATGGCCACCGAGGTATTTGAAAAATACGGTCATGTATTAACGAAAATTGGCTCGATTGGTATTTCTGCAATGATGCATGGTTTTCTAGCTTTCAATGAAGCTGGTGAGCTGTTAACCCCATTTCGTACTTGGCGTAATAACAATACGACACAAGCAGCCGAAATTTTGACCGAGCAATTTCAATTTAATATTCCAGAACGATGGAGTATCGCTCATTTGTATCAAGCAATTTTAGATCAGGAAGCTTATGTACCTGAGATGAACTTTTTTACGACTTTGGCTGGCTATCTACATTGGCAATTAACTGGTAACAAAGTCTTGGGAATTGGCGATGCTTCGGGAATGTTTCCGATTGATTCCAAGAAAAAGGATTATCGTCAGGATTTAATCACACATTTTGAAGAATTGATTGCTGAAAAAAATTATTCATGGCAGGTCGTTGATTTATTACCAAAGATCCAATTAGCGGGTGAAGTGGCAGGTTACTTGACGACACAAGGAGCTTATCTATTAGATCCTACTGGGCAATTACAGCCGGGCATTCCATTTTGTCCACCTGAAGGAGATGCTGGTACGGGGATGGTGGCTACCAATAGTGTGGCACCAAATACCGGTAATGTTTCAGCAGGAACTTCAGCCTTTGCGATGATCGTTTTGGAAAACGGTTTAAATAAGGTGCACCGTGAAATCGATATGGTGACTACGCCAAGCGGAGCAGCAGTTGCGATGGTGCATACGAATAATTGTACTTCTGAAATCAATGCTTGGATGCGTCTATTTACGGAAGTATGTCAGGTCAATGGGTTACAAATTCATCAAGGAGACCTATATACGAAATTATTCAATCAAGCCTTATTAGGTGATGATAACTGTGGTAAGTTGTTAAGCTACGGTTATCATTCAGGTGAAAATATCACCAAAATAGTTGAAGGTCGTCCACTATTGGTTCGGAGTGCAGATAGTAAGTTTACGCTGGCTAATTTTATGAAAAATCAGATTTATAGTGCCTTTGCAACCATGAAAATCGGGATGGATTTGTTATTGGATGAAGGGATCACGATTGAACATATTGTCGGCCATGGCGGTATTTTCAAAACGCCAGGGGTTGCGCAGCGAATATTATCCGCAGCCTTACAAGCACCAGTTGGTATTTTAGCCACTGCTGGTGAAGGGGGTGCTTGGGGCATGGCGCTATTAGCCGCCTATACTAAAGCAACCGAGCAATCGCTCAGTGAATTTTTACAACAACAAGTTTTTGCGGATAATCAAGGAGAAACTCTAATGGCTACTCCTGAAGAAATTGCTTCTTTCCAAGCTTATACCGAGAATTATCAAGCTGGATTAGAAGTGGAAGCGTTAGCAAGTGACTTAATGAAGTAAAGATAAAGTAAAGGGATGAATAAATTGTTAGAAGACTTAAAAGAAGAGGTTTATCAAGCTAATTTAGCCTTGCCTAAGCACGGGTTAGTAAAATACACCTGGGGCAATGTTTCGGCAATTGATCGTAAGTTGGGGCTGTTTGTGATTAAACCAAGTGGGGTTGATTACGAAAAAATGCAGGCAAGTGATATGGTGGTCTGTGATTTGCAAGGCAATGTCGTCGAAGGTGAATTGAATCCTTCTTCAGATATGCCAACACATGCGGTATTATATCGGCATTTTACAGAATTAGGTGGTATTGTGCATACGCATTCGACTTGGGCAACAATTTGGGCACAAGCAGGACTTGATTTGCCAGCGCTGGGTACGACTCATGCGGATACCTTTTATGGCGCGGTTCCTTGTGCACGTTTCTTAACGCAAGCAGAGATTGATGCTGGTTATGAGGCCAATACTGGTGAAGTAATCGTTGAAACCTTTAAGCAAAGACAGCTTGAACCTTTAGCAATTCCAGGCGTGCTCTTACATGGTCATGGACCATTTACCTGGGGCAAGACAGCTGAACAAGCGGTCATGAATGCGGTTGTCTTAGATGAAGTGGCTAAGATGAATTTGTTTACGCGACAATTAAATAGCTTTGCAGAGGAATTGCCACAACGAATTTTAGATAAACATTATTTAAGAAAGCATGGCAAAAATGCTTATTATGGACAAAAATAACTATTAAAGGAGCAAAAGACAATGTTAGAAATTGGAAAAAAAGAATTTTGGTTTGTAGTAGGTTCACAACATTTATATGGAGAAGAAGCATTAAATCAAGTAAAAGCCGATGCGCAAGTGATTGTGGATGGTTTAAACGCAAGTGGTTTATTGGCTTATCCAATTGTTTTACAGGATTTAGCTACTTCAGCTGACAAAATTACAGCTATTATGAAAGAAATTAACTATCGCGATGAAGTGGCTGGGGTGATTACTTGGATGCATACTTTCTCACCAGCTAAAATGTGGATTCGTGGGACTAAATTATTACAAAAACCATTATTACATTTTGCTACTCAATTTAATGAAAGTATCCCTTGGGAAACCATTGATATGGACTTTATGAACTTAAATCAATCAGCTCATGGCGATCGTGAATATGGCTTTATCAATGCTCGCTTAAACAAACAAAACAAAATCGTTGTTGGTTTTTGGCAAGATCCATCTGTTCAAAAACAAATTGCTTCTTGGATGGATATGGCCGTAGCTTATAATGAAAGCTTTAATATCAAAGTCGCTCGTTTTGGGGACAACATGCGAAATGTTGGGGTCACTGAAGGCGATAAGGTTGAAGCCCAAATTCAATTCGGTTGGACTGTGGACTATTATGGCATTGGGGATTTAGTAGCGGCAGTAGATGCGGTCAGTCCTAGTGAAGTAGATGATTTATTTGCTGAATATGCTGAACTATACGATTTTGATTATGCTGATTATGACCAAGCGACTTGGGAAGCACATGTAAAAGAACAAGCTAAATATGAAATTGCCTTAAAACGTTTCTTAGATGCCGGTGGTTATACTGCCTTCACTTCAAACTTTGAAGATTTATATGGAATGAAGCAATTACCAGGTTTAGCCGTACAACGCTTGATGGCACAAGGTTATGGTTTTGCTGGAGAAGGTGACTGGAAAACTGCGGCACTTGATCGTTTATTAAAAGTAATGTCACACAATCAAGCAACAGGTTTCATGGAAGACTATACGTATGAAATGGCCGCTGGTAAAGAAGCTATTTTACAATCTCATATGTTAGAAGTGGATCCTTCATTAGCAGTGAATAAACCAAAAATCTTAGTAGCCCCACTTTCAATTGGTGATCGTGAAGATCCAGCGCGTTTGGTATTTGATGGGAAACCAGGTGATGGTGTAGTAGTTTCAATGGCAGACTTTGGTACACACTATAAATTATTAATCAATGAAGTCGCTGCCTTTACTCCAGAACAGCCTGCACCAAAATTACCAGTCGCTCGTGTGATGTGGCAACCAAAACCAGATTTCAAACGTGCCATTCATTCTTGGATTCAAGCAGGGGGTGGCCACCATACCGTTGTTTCGCTAAACTTAACTACTGATCAAGTGGTTGCTTGGGCCAAATTAGTTGGTTTAGAGTACATTGTCATTAAATAAAAGAGTTTGTTTAATCCTTCAATGTTTTTTCATTGAATAATAATATTTTAGTAGATAGCAAAGAACCCTGATAATCTTTAGGACGAATCAGTTTGGTTACTTTACGCTATCTACTTTTTTTCTTATAATAAAAGGAACGAAAATAAAGGAATGAATCCATGCGTTTAGAAGAATTAATTCAATCAACACAAAAGGTTTCGCGCAAGGAACTGAAAAGAATCTTTGCCAAAGGGCTAGTTCGTGTAGATGGCCAAATTGAACGAAATATCTCGCGCAATGTTGACAGCAATCTTCATCAAATTAGCTTGAATCAGCGTCTTTTAACGACAAAGGAACGCTACTACATATTGAATAAACCAAAAGGAGTTGTGACTGCGAATAAAGATGCGCAATATCCTACGGTTTTTGATTGTTTGCATGCTAATGATCGTTGCAATCAGTTAAAGTTTGTCGGCCGTTTGGATCGGCAAACAGAAGGCTTGCTTTTATTAACGACTAATGGCCAATTAGCCTATGATTTATTGCAACCTAATCAAAAAGTTAGCAAGACTTATGAAGTTTGGTTAAAAGAAGCGGCTGAATATGCAGACATTGATCGATTTAAAGCAGGTATTACTTTTTTAGATGGTACCAAATGCCAAAGCGCCCAATTAACTTTACTAGGGACAGCACCGTTTCATCATGTTCAAGTAACCATTCAAGAAGGTAAATTTCATCAAGTGAAAAAGATGTTTTTATCTGTTGGTAAAAAGGTAGAAGAGTTAAAACGAATTACTTTTGGTCCATTAGTTTTAGATGACACGCTGGCGGTGGGTCAATATCGTAGGCTGACTATTGAAGAACTTCAACGCTTAAAACCCTATTTTCGTTAATTTGATTTTTTCTCCATTAAACATAAAAAAATAGAAATGAAGGATAACAATGAAATATACAACGCTATTATTTGACGTAGACGATACATTATTAGATTTTAAGGCTGCTGAAAACCAAGGCCTGCATCAATTATTTGCTGAAGAAGGACTTGATTTAACGCCAAATCTAAAGCAACAATATCAGACGTTAAACCATCAATTATGGCATGATTATGAGCAAAATAAAATTTCAAGAGATGAGGTATTAAATCAACGTTTTCGTCTTTTTTTTGAACAGTTAGGTCGTAAAGTTGATGGAGAACAGATGGAATTAAGATACCGTCAATATTTAAATCAAGGTCATCAATTATTAGGCAATAGTTTGAAAATTATACAAGATTTAGCACCAAAGGCTTCATTATATGTGGTGACTAATGGTGTTTCTGAAACCCAATATCGTCGATTAACCGATGCTAAATTATATCCTTATTTTAAAGATATTTTTGTTTCCGATGCCATTGGCTATCAAAAGCCAAGAATTGAGTTTTTTAATCATGTTTTTGATAAGATTCCACATGTTGACTTGAAAAAAACATTGATTATTGGTGATTCACTAACTTCAGATATTCAAGGTGGAATTAATGCCAATATCGATACGGTTTGGTTAAATCCTAAACAGGCACCAGCTAAAAGTTGTCAACCAACTTACGAAATTACCCAATTAGAGCAACTTTATCCGATACTGGGTATAGAAAATACAAATGAAAGCGCCAAAAGCGCATAAACGTTAGAAATTCTATTGTTTACTATGGAATTTTCTTGAAAAATCATTATAATTAATAGAAGTGTGAAAAAGCGTGAAAGAGGTAAATAAAATGGCTAAGAAAAAACCGATTATTATTGGCGTAAGCGGAGGCTCTGGTAGCGGCAAGACGAGTGTGAGTCGCGCGATATATAATAACTTTCCTAATCATTCAATTATGATGTTAGAACATGACTCCTATTATAAAGATCAAAGTCATTTATCATTTGAAGAGCGTTTAAAAACAAATTACGATCATCCTTTTGCTTTTGATACTGATTTATTAATTGAGCATTTAGAAAAATTGTTGAATTATGAAACAATTGAAAAGCCGGTATATGATTATGTTCAACATACCAGAAGTGCACAAACAATTATTCAAGAGCCAAAAGAAGTCATTATTTTAGAAGGTATTTTGATTTTAGAAGATCAACGTTTACGAGATTTAATGGATATTAAAATCTATGTAGATACCGATGATGATATTCGGATTATCCGCCGCATTAAACGGGATATGGTTGAAAGAGGTCGTACCTTAGATTCGGTGATTGATCAATATCTTAGTGTCGTGAAGCCGATGTATCATCAGTTTATTGAGCCAACCAAGCGCTATGCAGATGTCATTGTGCCAGAAGGTGGCGAAAATCATGTTGCCATAGATTTGATTAATACAAAGGTTGCAACCTATTTTAATCAGCATTAAAATAATCGGTTCATCAAAATATTGCGGTCAATCACTAAGGAGTGGTTGGCTGCTTTTTTATTCAAGGAAAAAAACTAGCATCTCTTTTGGAATTATGGTACATTGAATACATGCGATGAGCCGAATGCTAATGATTTAGCAGACGCAAACAGCAACACATTAACTGCCGGATTTGCAGGTGTTGGAGATTTTTATTGTGGAAAAGAAAATCTCTGCTAGTAATAGTACTGTACCGAGCCTACCTAGCTTGCTGGGTAGGCTTATTTCAATATCGAGAAAAGCTGAATAGGTGGTGAAAAAAATGCGTATCATCATTGATGGGGATGGCTGTCCGGTCAAACAAGAAGCAATCAGGCTCGCTGAAAAATATGGCTTAGCGGTAAAAATTATTACCAGTATTGCCCATTATACTGACAAAGCTTACCCTGAAAATGTCACCTTTCAATACGTGGATAAAGGCAGTGACCGTGCGGATTATGTCATTGTGGCCCAATTACAACCAACGGATATCTTAATCACCCAAGATTATGGCCTAGCTTCTTTAGCTTTAGTTAAATGCCAAGCGATTTTTCATCAGACAGGCCTACGCTATACTACGGAAAATATCGATTATTTACTTTCCAATCGCTATTTGGCACAGCAAAGTCGTAAAGCAGGGCACAAAACCAAAGGGCCGAGTCCTTTTACTAAAGAAGATCGGCAAAAATTTTGTCAGCAATTGACGACTTTTTTTCAGTTAATAGGCTTACCCGCTAAAAAACAGGAAGATGTGTGAAAAGGGTAGGCTATTAGCCGAATTTGTGATAGAATACAGAACGAGACTTGATAAAAATATCGATATTAATCGAGAAAAAAAGGGCTAATCATTCAGGTAAGCAGCTTGTCATTTGTTTTGCTTTATTTGAACTAGTCGCTATATTTTTAGGAGGACATTCGATTGAAAATCACATTGTTATATGGTGGTCAGAGTGCTGAACATGAAGTATCCATTCTTTCTGCATTTTCTGTTTTGAATGCTATTTATTACAATTACTATGAAGTTCAGCTCGTTTATATCACTAAAGAGGGGCAGTGGGTCAAAGGACCGCTGCTAACTGAAAAACCGGCAGATGAGGCAGTGTTACATTTAGATTGGCAATCAGCAAACAAAAACGCGCAGCTAATTAATCCAGGTGAAATTAAAGAAGAAGGCACAATTGTCTTTCCATTATTACATGGACCAAATGGTGAAGATGGTACGATTCAAGGCTTTTTAGAAACGCTAAAAATGCCGTATGTTGGTACCGGTGTTTTAGCCAGTGCCTGTGGCATGGATAAGATTATGACCAAATACGTCTTACAAGCAGGCGGCATTCCGCAAGTGCCGTACATGCCCGTTTTATATACCCAATGGAAAGAACAGCCGCAACAAATTTTTGAACAGTGTGAAGGCTCGCTGCTTTATCCAATGTTTGTAAAACCGGCGAATATGGGTTCAAGTGTGGGAATTTCCAAAGCGGAAAACCGTGAAGAGTTAGAAAATGCGCTGAAAGAAGCCTTTTTATATGATACACGAGTGATTATCGAACAAGGAATTGAAGCTAGAGAAATCGAAGTGGCCGTCTTAGGAAATGAAGATGTTCGGACGACCGTCGCTGGTGAAATCGTCAAGGATGTAGCTTTTTATGATTATAATTCTAAGTACATCGATAATAAAATTACGATGCAAATTCCAGCTGAAGTTCCTCAAGAGGTTCAAGAAAAAGCACAAGAATATGCCAAGAAGGCTTATACTATGTTAGGTGGCTCAGGTTTGAGTCGCTGTGACTTCTTCTTAACGAATAAAAATGAGCTATTCTTAAATGAATTAAATACAATGCCTGGTTTTACCCAATTTAGTATGTATCCATGTCTTTGGGAAGCGATGGGCTTGCCTTATGGAGATTTAATTGAAGAATTAATTCAACTAGGCTTGAATCGCTTTAAACAACGCCAAGGGCTAATTACCGATGCCCCTAAAATTAAATAATCAATAAAACAGGCTGCCTGATTGATTACTTGCAATTAGGCGCCTATTTTTTTCAGATGCGTTTGCTTATTTGCACATCAGGAAAGGTTATTTACTTAGATTGCAATAAAACGATATAGAAAGGAGCGCACTCAAGATTGAAGTTTAGTGAAGGGCAAAATGAAAAAGCAACCGTCTTTTAGTAATTTCCCTCTCTCACTTTAGTAGAAATAATCTTGGGTGATACAAGATGAATTTAACGATTCAAGAAATTGCCAATGCCTTAGCTATCGATAACATAAACGATTCTCGTTCCATCGAACAAGTCGAGTTTGATAGCCGAAAAATTAATCAAAATGCTTTATTTATTCCGTTACCAGGAGCACGTGATGGGCACACCTTTGCACAGGCTGCTATTGAAAATGGCGCTATTGCTATGCTTTGGAGTCAACCACTTGACCTTGCACCAAAGCTAGAGCAAGTAACCATTTTGCCAGTAGCTGATGTGACCAAGGCTTTTCAACAATTAGCGGTGTATTACCGTGAAAAAATTCAGCCCAAAGTAGTGGCGATTACCGGTTCTAATGGGAAAACAACGACCAAGGATATGACCGAAGCCGTTTTAGCGCAGCAATATCGTACGTATAAAACACAAGGTAATTATAACAATGACTTAGGGCTGCCGTATACAATTTTACACATGCCGGCGGATACCGAAATACTGATTTTGGAAATGGGAATGGATCATGCCGGGGAGATTGCCTTTTTATCCACGCTTGGTCAGCCGGATGCTGCAGCGATTACCATTATCGGTGAGGCGCATTTAGAAAATCTAGGCTCTAGAGAAAATATTGCCAAGGCAAAATTGGAAATTGTGACCGGCTTGAAGCAAGACGGCCTATTATTGATTCCTGCTGATGAAGCCTTATTAGTCCCTCTCGTTCAACCACTTAGTCAGGAGATTCGGACGTTTGGTTTAGAGCAGGGGGATTTATCTGCCAAAATCATCGACGAAAGCAGTCAACAAACGACCTTTGAAGTAGCTAATCAAGCATTAACGATTCCGGTTTTAGGTGGCTACAATGTAAAAAATGCATTGATTGCTTACGGCTTTGGTCAATACTTTGGTTTAACTTCAGCTCAAATTGCTAAAGGCTTAGCCCAAGTTGAATTAACAAAAAATCGGACACAATGGTTAACGGCTAGTAATGGAGCGGCTCTGTTAAGTGATGTTTACAATGCGAATCCAACAGCGATGGGCTTAGTTTTGGATAGTTTTGCTCGTTTGAATTTACCTGGCAGACGCTTGGCTTGCTTAGCGGATATGCTAGAATTAGGGCCAGATAGCTTAGCGATGCATGCGAAGATGGCCGAGCACATTCAGCAACACTATGACAAAGTCTACTTATATGGTAGCCAAATGCTAGCCTTAAAAGAAGCCTTAGCGAGTCAAAACATTCCTTATGCTTACTTTAAAGTAGATGAAAAGGATCAGTTAATCGCTTGCTTATCTGCTGAATTAACCCCAACGGATAGTCTACTTTTAAAAGGTAGCAATGGGATGGGCTTGCAAGCTGTTGTGCAAGCTTTAGTTGAGGCTAATCAGTAATTGCTTAGAAGAAAATAGTTAAAGAAAAAGGTCTAGCATTGCCTGCTTTTGACGGTTTATCAGTCAAAATGCAAGCGATGCTAGCCTTTTTTCGTTACAATAGAGTAAATAAATCATCATAAGGAGGTTTTTCAATTGAAAAAAAATAGTCTTAACTGGAGCGGCCAAAGGGATTGGTCGAGCCTTAGCCTTAAAGCTAGGAAAGAGCATGGAAATTTTTGCGATCGATTGTGATGAAGTGGCTTTAAAGGATTTATCTAAGCAATTACCTAAGGCACAATTTCATTATTTTGTCGGTGATTTAGCTAAGGAGGAGAATTTGGCGAGCTTTGTTGCCTGGATTAAACAAGAGGCGCATTTTATTGATGGGCTGATTCATGATGCCGCAATTGATCGTGGGGGCTTACTCAATCAAGCAAGTTACCAAGATTTTATGCAAACGCTACAGGTAAATGTTGGCGCAGCTTATTATTTGGTATTGCATCTACAAAGTATTTTTCATTCAGAGATGTCGATTATTTTATTCTCTTCAACCAGAAATCATCAAAGTATGCCGAATAACGAAACCTATGTGAGCTCTAAAGGGGCTATTTTATCCTTAACGCATGCCCTAGCGAATAGCTTGCGCACGAAAGCTAGAGTGAATGCAATCAGCCCAGGCTGGATTGAAACGGCTCCTTTCCAATTTCCTAAAAAAGAAGTTGCTTTAAGTGATACTGATCACGCACAACAATTAGTTGGCCGAGTAGGAGAACCTGATGATATTTATCAGCTAGTTGACTTTTTATTAGATAGTCAAAAATCAGGCTTTATCACCGGACAAGAAATAGTCATTGATGGCGGCATGAGTAAACAAATGATCTATCATGATGAATTTGGCTGGCGTTATAATCAAAATTAAGTATCTGTAATCTGTTTACATAAAAAAACAAAATAGTTGTTATAAGGGATCTAAAAGGTAAAATAAAAAATGCTATGCTACAATAAATCTGTGATGAATGAATGCTGATAAACAAACGAAAGAAGGCATATTAAAATGAGAAACACTAGTCGCAGAGTTGTTGTTGTCGGTACTGGATTTGTCGGGACAAGTATCGCTTATGCTATGGTCAATCAAGGAATTACGAATGAATTAGTTCTGATTGATGTCAATCAGGATAAAGCACAAGGAGAAGCCTTAGACTTACTTGATGGGATTGCTTGGGCAAGAGAAAACGTAAAAATTTGGTCAGGCACTTACGCTGATTGTAAAGAAGCGGATGTTGTTGTGATTACAGCTGGTGCTAATCAAAAGCCTGGCCAAACACGTTTAGAATTAGTCGATATCAATGCGAAAATTATGCGTGAAATCGTTCAATCGGTCATGGCAACTGGCTTTGATGGTTGTCTAGTCATTGCGGCCAATCCGGTTGATGTTTTGACCTATGTGGCTTGGCAGACCTCAAATCTACCTTATAGTCGAGTAATTGGTACGGGTACTACCCTAGATACCACGCGCTTTAGAAAAGAGCTTGCCTTAAAATTAAATATCGATCCTAGAAGTGTTCATGGCTACATTATCGGCGAGCATGGGGATTCTGAGGTGGCTGTCTGGTCTCATACAACAGTTGGCGCCAAACCCATTTTAGAATTAGTCGTCAATAACCAATATTTAACGGTTGATGATTTAGATGAGATTGCGGAAAAAGTCAAAAATGCGGCTTATGAAATCATCGATCGCAAACAGGCAACCTATTATGGGATTGGTTTAAGTACAGCTAGAATTGTTAAAGCGATTTTAAATAATGAACAAGCGATTTTGCCAGTATCAGCGTACTTAGACGGCGAGTATAATCAAAGGGATATCTTTACAGGCGTACCGGCTATTGTTAACCAAAATGGTGTGCGTGAAATCATTGAGCTTAGGATTGATCCAAAAGAAAAGCTACAATTTCAAGCATCAGTGGATCAATTACGACAAGTCCTAGCTAGCGTGAAATCCTAAATGTAAGGAATTGCTTATATGGATTGATGCTATGTGAGCAGGCGTTAAGTGAGAATTTGCTAAGATTATGCATCATTAAGCTTGAAAACTTGCTGAAAATTTCAAGTTATGCTATGCTTGTAATTGAAATATAAGCAATGAAACAATTGGCAGAGAATCTATTCGCTTAATTTTTAGCTGAAGGATTAAGCATCTCACAAATAAATCTACATTTACGGGCTGAGATAAAATGTATGTTTTGTCCTAGCCCTTTTACATGCATTCAGATTGGATGCAGATTGCATATTTGGCAATGTAACCTAGACTTGTCAATCGTTTTATCGCCTAAACGTCATGGATGAAATAGCGCGTAGCTAAATTATAATTTCATTCATCATGAGCAAAAAGATTTTTACTCATATTTAGGAGGATTCATTTGAACTTTAAAGATTTAAACCTATCTGAAGAATTATTATCTTCAATCGAACGCAGTGGTTTTGAAGAGGCCACTCCGATTCAAGAGGCAACTATTCCGTTAGCCTTAACTGGCAGAGATGTTATCGGTCAGGCCCAAACGGGTACTGGTAAAACGGCGGCTTTTGGCCTACCAATGCTAGAAAAGATTGATCCTAAAAACCATGTCTTACAAGGATTGGTCATCGCCCCTACTCGTGAACTAGCGATTCAAACACAAGAGGAATTATATCGCTTAGGTCGCGATAAAAAAATTAGAGTCCAAGCGGTCTATGGCGGTGCGGATATTAACCGTCAAATTCGTCAATTAAAGGATCGTCCACATATTGTGGTAGGGACACCTGGTCGGATGCTAGACCATATTAACCGTCACACCTTGAAGCTTTCAACGGTGGAAACCTTGGTGCTAGATGAAGCGGATGAAATGCTTAACATGGGCTTTTTAGAGGATATCGAAGCCATTATCGAAAAAGTACCAGCAACACGTCAAACCTTACTATTTTCAGCTACAATGCCAGCTGAAATTAAACGTATTGGCGTACAATTTATGCAAAACCCAGAACACGTTCGCATCAAAACCAAAGAAATGACAGCTGATTTAATCGAACAATTCTTTGTCCGGGCCAAAGAATATGAAAAATTCGATATTATGACGCGTTTATTAGATGTTCAAACACCAGAACTAACCATTGTTTTTGGTCGAACAAAACGTCGTGTGGATGAATTAGCACGTGGCCTAGAAGCGCGTGGCTATAAAGCAGAAGGCATTCATGGTGATTTATCTCAGCAAAAACGGATGAGTGTCTTACGTGCCTTTAAAAAAGGTGATTTGGATATCTTAGTGGCTACCGATGTCGCTGCTCGTGGATTGGATATTTCAGGGGTGACACACGTCTATAATTACGACATTCCGCAAGATCCTGAAAGCTATGTGCACCGTATCGGTCGAACAGGTCGTGCCGGTAAAGGTGGCGTATCTGTTACCTTTGTGACACCAAATGAAATGAGTTATTTGCACGTTATTGAGAACCTAACCAAAAAACGCATGACACCATTACGTCCGCCAACCGAAAAAGAAGCCTTTAAAGGTCAACTCGGTCAAGCAATGGAAGAAATCGAAACGAAGATGGATGAAAATGGCTTGGATCGTTATTTACAAGCAGCGGATGAATTATTAGAGCAATATAGTGCACAAGATTTAGCCGCTTTATTATTAAAGACGATTGCCAAAGATCCTGCTGATGCGGTTCCAGTAAAAATTACGCCTGAACGCCCATTACCACCAAGCAAAAAAGGCGGTTTCAATAAAGGCGGTAATCGACGTGGAGGCAATAGCCGTAATCGTCGTGATAATCGTGAAGGTGGTTACTCACGCAATAAAAAAGGTGGCTATAATAAAGAAGGACGCAAAGACAATCGTAAGTCAAACAAAGGGGCTAACGAAAAGAAACGTGGCTTTGTCATTCGTAGCAACCACTAATTTCAGTTATTCAAAAGATGATTGATTGACTAAGCTTAGGCTAAAATAAAGGAGAAATCTTTTATTTTAGCCTTTTTTTGTATAGACAAGTTACGCTTGATAGTTAAAATTTTTTAAGATAATAGTAAAAAGTTGTTTTTTTATGTACTTTTTCACGCTTTTTGGTAGAATGAAGATAGTTTGTAACAGAAGAGAGTTAAGTGTGATGATTAAAGGAATAGGTATTGATGCGGTAGAATTATCGCGCATAAAAAAAATCATTGAAGAAAAGCCCCAATTTGTGAAACGAGTGTTGACCCCAAAGGAATTCGCTGTTTTTCAAAGTTTATCAAAGCATCGCCAAGTAGAGTATCTAGGTGGCCGCTTTGCCTGTAAAGAAGCCTTCTCTAAAGCCTATGGTACAGGAATTGGTGCAGTCACCTTTCAAGAGATTGAAGTCTTAAATAATGAAAAAGGGGCGCCCATTGTAACTATGTCGCCGTTTACAGAAGGTCAGGCTTTTGTTAGCATTACCCACACTGATACGACTGCTTTTGCACAAATTATATTAGAAATTTAGAAAGAAGGGGTTCGGATGGTCGTATCATTTCATCGACCAACACGAGTAGTTGTAGATTTAGCTGCAATTAAAGAAAATATTCGTGCCCAACAACCATATTTAGCTGAAAATCAAACAATCTTTGCCGTGGTAAAAGCAAATGGCTATGGTCATGGCGTATTGGCAGTGGCTAAGGCTGCTAAGGAAGCGGGGGCAACAGGCTTTTGTGTCGCCACCCTAGATGAAGGAATTGAACTGAGAACAGCAGGCTTTACGGAACCTATTTTTATTTTAGGACCGATTGATTTAAGTGGCTTAAAATGGGCTAGTAAGTATCAATTAAGCTTACCAGTGACGAGCTTAGCGTATCTGGAGGATTTAATCGCGCAAGCTGAGCAATTGTCCCTATCCAAAGATAATCATTTACTACTTCATCTAGCAATTGATAGTGGAATGGGACGCATTGGTTTTAGAGAAAATCAGAGCTTGCAAACAGCCATTAGCCTCATTGAGCAGCAGGCTAATTTAGTCTGGGAAGGGATATTTACCCACTTTGCAACCGCTGATGAGGCTGATAGAAGCTATTGGCAACAACAATTTAGTCGCTTTGAATCTGTTTTGGCAAGCCTACCAAGGCAGCCCAAATATGTGCATGTCAGCAATAGTGCAACCTTGTTATGGCAAAAGCCTATTGGTAACGTGATTCGGATGGGGATTTCAATGTATGGTTTAAATCCTTCTGGTGAAGCCTTGCAGCTGCCAGTTGCGCTCAAACCAGCCTTATCTTTAGTTTCTGCTTTAACTCAGGTCAAATTAGTTGAAAAAGGCGAAGGAATTGGCTATGGTAAAACCTATGAAACCAAAGCAAGTGAATGGATTGGCACTGTCCCAATCGGTTATGCTGATGGTTTTATTCGCAAATTTCAAGGATTTTCGTTGCTAGTGGATGGCTACGAATGTGAAATTGTCGGTCGTGTATGTATGGATCAATTAATGATTCGTCTACCTAAGGAATTGCCATTAGGAACAGAAGTGGTTATTATTGGGAAAAGTAAGGATAAAGAAAATAGCCTGCAAGATTTAGCGAATTATGTGGATACGATTCACTATGAGATTGCTTGCCTAATTTCTGCACGTGTTCCGCGCGTTTATGTGGAAGAAAGTTAAAAGGAAAGAAGTAAATGATTAAAAGAGGAGACATTTTTTTTGCGGATTTATCGCCAGTGATTGGATCTGAACAAGGTGGAATTCGACCGGTAGTCATTATTCAAAATGACTTAGGCAATTACCACAGTCCAACCGTTATCGTAGCAGCTATTACTGCTAAAATGACCAAGTGTAAATTACCAACACATGTTGAAATTACCTCGGAATCGACGGCTTTGGATAAGGATTCTGTTGTTTTAGCTGAGCAAATTCGTACCATCGATAAAAGTCGCCTAAAAGAAAAAATTTGTTCTTTAGATGCAACTACCATGTCATTTGTCGATCATGCTTTAAAGATCAGTTTAGGGATGGAGCCATGTAACTCCACCTGTCGTTGCTCAAAGGATAATTAAGTATATGGCTAGGTACTTATATCAAAAAACTAAACGGTTGCGCCTTACGCTTAAATTGTTCAAGCTTAAAGCAGCTGAGGGTTGCAACGAACATTTCACAACAAGAGAGGGTTGAAAAAGACCTTCTCTTTTTTTCTTTCTTTTTTTGACATTTCTATCGCTCCTTTCGTTTCTATAGATGTAAGACGTACGAATTACACCAATTAAACCAACACGAAAGGAAAATGAATCATGAAAAAATTTATCAGCAATCAAATTAGTTTTTTAATCGAAAGTGACAATCCTGAAAAACCCATTAGCTATACCTTAAACAATGCAGTAGATGAGGTAGATGTAGCCCAAGCGCAGCAATTTGCACAAGCCTTGGTTTCCTTAGCGCCTAAAGGTCATGCTTTGGTTAGTGTCATTGAAACAAAACAATCTGAATTAATTGCGAATGCATAAAATAGGAGGATAATCTCATGAAAAAATTAAAATTAAGCTTTGTTAATGCAGACGGTACAAAAACAACAATTACCCCAAAATATGTAGATGAAAATTTAGATGCAGCAACTGTCCAACAAGCCATGGAAAAGATGGCGGGCTTACAGTTGTTCGATAAAAAGAATGTGGCGCTTTATCAAAAAGTAAATGGAGCGAAATACGTTGAAACAATTGAAACACCGCTATTTAGTATAGCTGACTAAAAAAATCTCAAATTAAAAAGAATTCCTCAAATTTTGCGCTTGCTGGACTATCCACGGCAGGTAAAAAATTTGAGGATTTTTTTGACAAAAGGAAGCTTTTTTTCGTTTCTATAGGTGTAAAGCCGGTTTTACTAAAAATATAAAAGGAGTGTTTTGTGATGAGAAAATTAAAAGATCATTCATTTGCTGCTAAGGTAAATATTGCCGGAAAGGAAACCACGATTCATCATACGGTGACCAATATTTTTCAAGGCGATGCCGCGCAAAAACAAGCGCTGCAATCGCAAAATCTTGCACTAGAAAGTCTCTTAAAGCAAGCAACTCAATTGGTGAAAGCTAGTCAAAAATAATTCCGGCAAACAAACACTCGCTTGACCTTATTTGGTAAAAAGTTCGCTACTTATACCAAAAAGGTCAATCAAAAAAGCCTTGACTCTTCTTAGGAGCCAAGGCTTTTTTAGTTACTTATTCTTCTTCATCAGTAGGTACTTTGTTGTCCAAATCGGTACGTACGACTAATACATCGCAAACCGCATGACGAATGACATATTCTGAAACTGAACCGATAAATAAACGTTCAACCGCATTTAATCCAGTCGCACCTAGCATAATTAAATCAACTTTTTCAGTATCTGGTAATTCTTTAGCAATGACCGATTTTGGTGAACCATATTCAATAATCGCTTTAACTTTTGAAACGCCTGAATCGTTCGCCATTTTTTGATAATCGGCTAAAGTTTGTTTGGCCATTTCACTTGCTTGTTCCATCATTAAGCCGTCTAAAGAAGAGATGGTTTGAAAAGCACGTGTATCAATGACATGAGCTAATAACAATTCAGAATCATTCCGACGTGCAACGTTTACTGCCTTTTTAAAGGCGAGCTCCGCTTCTTTTGAACCATCGACAGCAACCATAATTTTTTTATACTCTTGCAACATAAGAATCATCCTCTCTGTTATCTATACTCTTATTTTAAAACAAAAATGCTAAAATGCCAAAGGTTTTCTATGACATTTTGATATTTTTTGATAAGTAAAATGAAAAGATGCCGCTTAAAATAAAAACAGCAATTATAAAACAAATATTAAAAAAGCGATCATTGAAGATAGCACAAGCAATTCCTAAAATACCACCAACAATATAGAATTTTCCATAATCAATTAATACAGCATCTAAGCCTTCCTTTTCTTTTAAAAAAGCTAAAAAAATAGCTGTCTTTTTAACTAAAGAATAACCGATAACCAGCAGTAAAGCTGCTAAGATAAATAATAAAATCTGAATCATTGTTATTAAGACCTTTCACGTTTGTATTCATAAGCTCATTATACAAAAGAGTCGAGAAAATGGAAAGTTGCTAAAAAGAAAAGGCCAGGTGAAAATCACCTGACCGTAACCTATATGGTTATCTAGGTTCATCCGTTGATGCCGTTTATTATCCCGAGGTATTGATCCCGCAAACTAGCAGGTGGGCTCCACGTTCATAGCTTTGAACTACCAAAGGAAAAGGCTTGTTACCAGCTAAGAAACCGGACGGATCCCAAAATATCAATAACAATGTTCGGTCAACACACTAAAGGGAGAATGCGCACATCACAGACTTCCCATAACTCATACTAGCATAGAATTTCCATTAGTGCAACTATCTTGAAACAAAAAAGGTAACGTTTACACAAACCGTGCTTATCTGAATAGTTGATGCTAGCTCTAGAAAGGCTTAGGCTATCTCTTTTTTTGTTTTTTCCATTCTTGGATTTGCTGATAGCGCGTGGCTAGCGCATGTTCATATTTACCAGTTACTTTTGGTTGATAGTAATGTTGATTTTTTAACTTATCAGGTAAATATTGTTGATCTACCCAGGCATTAGGATAAGCATGCGGATATAGATAATCTACGCCACGATTTAATTTTTTCGCCCCTTGATAGTGACTATCCCGTAAATGATCAGGAACTTCACCGGATTTGCCGGCTCTCACATCAGCTAAAGCTGCATCAATAGCGCTAATAGCTGAATTAGACTTAGGGGATAGACATAGATCAATAACAGCATTAGCTAAAGGAATTCTAGCTTCCGGAAATCCTAATTTTTCAGCCGCTTGAATGGCGCTAACTGTTCGTGCTGCGGCTTGGGGATTGGCTAAACCCACATCTTCATAGCCAATGACCATTAATCGTCGACAAATAATCGGTAAATCACCCGCCTCGATTAATCGTGCAAGATAATGTAAAGCGGCATCGACATCACTTCCCCGAATGGATTTTTGTAAGGCAGAAATCACATCATAATGGGCATCACCATCTTTATCGTGGGTCAAAGCCTTTTTTTGGATACAAGATTCGATAATGTCAATGCTTAATTCAATTTTTCCTGTTTGTTCATCGATAGGAGTGGATTTAACAGCGAGTTCTAAACCATTTAACACACTGCGTAAATCACCGTTCGTTGAACGTGCTAGATGAATTTTAGCAGCTTCATCAAGCTGGACAGGATAATTTCCCAGCCCTTTTTCGCTATCGGCTAAGGCGCGCTCAATGGCCTCAAGAATATCGGTTTGTGCTAAAGGTTTTAGTTCGAAAATCTGGGTTCGACTGCGAATCGCCGGATTAATTGAAATATAAGGATTTTCAGTCGTTGCACCAATCATAATGATGCGGCCATTTTCTAAATGAGGTAACAAAAAATCCTGCTTGGTTTTATCTAAGCGATGAATTTCATCTAAAAGCAAGATCACGGTGCCACTCATTTTGGCTTCTTCGGCGACGATTTGTAAATCTTTTTTGGTATCGGTCGCAGCATTTAACATGCGAAAGGCATAGCGAGTACTCCCAGCAATCGCTGACGCAATACTGGTTTTACCAATCCCTGGTGGACCATATAAAATCATCGAGGACAACATTTTCGCTTCAACCATGCGATGAATAATTTGTCCAGGTGCGACCAGATGTTTTTGACCGACTACTTCTTCTAGTTTAGTTGGTCGCATGCGATAGGCTAATGGTTGCAAAAAAGCACCCCCATTCGTTAAGTTCAATCGTATAGCTAGTATAGCAGATTTTGCTGAAAAAAGGGAAAATCTCGATTGCAAAAGCCGAGGTCCGTGTTTAAACTTCGCTGAATGTTTAGTTGATAAGCGAGCATCCTTCTTTTCCGGCATGATTCAGTAGGTAACCATAGCAATTCCGAGGATAATTGTGTATATTGGATAGAGAATGATGAAAATGAGGGAAAATGATGGCAAAAGAAACGATGTTAACTTATTTAGATCAATTAATTGATCAAAAGATTACGGATTATGATGTGGCGCTTGATTTTGATAGTCGGAATCATACCATTGAAATTGTGGTTCGCTTGTTTGCGGAAAATAAGCAGCATTTAGCACTTGATGATGTAGAAGGCAACCAATCTGCTGAAGAAATGATTGAATATGAAGATGGCATTTTATTATACAATGCGCAAAAATCTCAATTTGAGGAAGAATATTACTTGAAAACCTTGCCATTTACTAGTAAAAAAGGCATGCAAAAAGCCGAGCTTGCTGCTTTAGTGGACTATTTGCAAGAGATTTTAGATCAAGGGCAAGCAGATTTACTGGATTTTTTAGCAGAGGATTCGACACAAGAGGTTTTTGCCTTACGATTTGATGAGGAAATTTATGCTAAAAAGCTGGCGGCCTATCAAGAAAAATTAGGTCAGGACTATGTGAGCTATCCAAGCTATTAAGAAAAAAGGGAAGTGAAATCATGCAATGGAATGAAGTGAAGGTCGCAACAGCAAGCGAAGCAGTTGAGGCGGTATCGAATATTTTAATGGAATTAGGCGCTAGTGGCGTGATGATTGAAGATGTCTTAGACGTAGAGAACTTCAAATCTGATGCTTACGGTGAATTACTAGATAAAGAAAATTATCAAACGATTGAAGAAGGCGCTGAGGTTACGGCTTATTATCCAGAAACGATTTTTTTACCAGAAATTTTGCCACAAATCAAGGCTAGAATTAGTCAATTGCCTGAATTTGGCTTAGCTATTGGGGCCAATCAGGTGACGATTGCGCAGGTCTCTGAAGAAAACTGGGCAACTGCTTGGAAGAAATATTATCATCCAGTCAATATTTCACGCTTTTTAACCATTGTGCCTAGCTGGCAAGAATATACACCTAAGCATCCGGAAGAAAAAATCATCACGCTAGATCCTGGAATGGCTTTTGGGACAGGTACGCATCCAACGACACGCTTAACCTTGCAAGCTTTAGAGGTTGTTTTACAAGGTGGGGAAACCGTGCTTGATGTTGGCACTGGTTCAGGGGTATTAAGTATTGCTAGTAAATACCTAGGAGCCAATGAGGTGTATGCGTATGATTTGGATGAGGTGGCTGTTCGCGCGGCAAAAGAAAATATGGATTTAAATCCCGTGGCAAAAGATGTAGTAGTTGCTGCCAATGATTTACTTAAGGGCATCAACCAACCAGCCGATGTGATTGTGGCAAATATTTTAGCTGATATTATCGTGTTAATGATTGAAGATGCGTACCGTTTATTAAAAGCAAATGGCCGTTTGATTGTATCTGGAATTATCGAGGAGAAAAAAGCGATGGTATTAGCTGAGATGGCTAAAGCTGGCTTTGAAGTTGAACAGCTATTTAACCAAAAAGACTGGTATGCGATTATCTTAAAAAAGGCAGATGAGGACGAATAAATGCAACGCTATTTTTTCAACGAACCTTACCAAAATCAAAGCTGCTTTGAAGCCACTGCAGAAATGTATCATCATATGGTGCATGTCATGCGCATGCAAGTAGGCGATGAGGTATATTTAGCCTTTACTAATCAGCAAGTCATTATTGCTGAAATTGTTGAAATTACTGCACAGACATTATGGCTAAAAGAAGTAGCTAAAGAGAGCCAACAAAAGGAATTGCCAATAGAAATTACCATTGCTAGCGGTTATCCAAAAGGCGATAAATTAGAGTGGATTGTCCAAAAGGGAACAGAACTAGGTGCTCATCAATTTATCGGTTTTCCGGCGAGTAGCTCGGTGGTGAAGTGGGATGCTAAAAAATTAGCCAAAAAAGCCCAACGTTTAACCAAGATTGCCCAAGAGGCTGCTGAACAATCTCATCGGCAAGTTGTACCAACCATTCAACTTTTAGACCAAAAGGTAAGTCTTGAGCGACAGCTAGCTGATTATGACATGGTCTTAGTAGCGTATGAAGAATCTGCTAAACAAGGTGAAAAGGCGATGTTAGCCCAAGTCTTTAATCAGTTGACGACTAATCAACGTTTGTTGGTCATCTTTGGACCAGAAGGTGGCTTGACTCCTCAAGAAGTAGACCAATTTGAAGAGAAGGGCGCTGTTTTATGTGGGTTAGGTCCACGGATTTTACGAACAGAAACAGCTCCATTATATCTATTAGCAGCTGCAAGCTATCATTTTGAGCTAAATGGCTAAAGGAAAGTCTTAGAGTAAATAAGTTCGTTCATCACAGGCCGTAATGGATGATTGAGTTAGCCTTCCATTGCCACAAACACGCTAATTTTTAGCCTTCTCCGCTTAGCCTTTAAAAGTTAGAAAATTTTTTACACAAAGCCAAAGGTGTGGTACCATGTAAATGAAAAGAGGAACTGCTTGCGACAGTTCCTCTATGAATAGAATTTAGACAGTAGCTGAATTAATTAGCGAAAGTAGCCGTCTTAACCGGCTCTATAATAAATTGGACTGAAGAATCGATTTTGATTCATCAGTCCAATTTATTATAGAGCCAAAATATTTTTAATAGCTTTTTAAGTCAGAAGTTTTCCTGGCTTTTTTTCTTATACAATAGAAACTCGTTAGCTATGAGCAAAACAGACTTGATGCTGCATGCAAACCAATCGTTTTCACAAAAAAAAGATTTGCTGAGCTATATTTACCAAGCATGAATGATTTACAGTTTAAAAATCACAAATGGAAGCGTCAACGTTAGCAGAAGGCTTATCTTTCAGTTGCTTTATATTTATTGATACACTATAATTTTTCATAAGATTACTAGTTACGTTTACTTAGCTAAAAATAGCTATTATCAAAGACGATTAACTGGAAAATAGGGCTGTAAAGGGTGAGAAAGATGGCAAAAGATATCGTTTTATCAGGACCCAGTGTGATTAAGCTGGTTGCTGATTATATGAATAAAGAAGAAATTGCCTTTGTGCAAAAGGCATTGGATTACGCAACCAAAGCGCATCAGCATCAATTTAGAAAATCAGGCGAGCCTTATATTATTCATCCTATTCAAGTGGCTGGCCTATTAGCTGAATTACGTATGGATCCGCACACAGTAGCAACAGGGTTTTTACATGATGTTGTTGAGGATACCGAGGTCACTTTAGATGATTTAAAGGCTGAATTTGGCGAAGATGTGGCGATGTTAGTCGATGGTGTGACCAAATTAGGGAAGATTAAATATAAATCACATGAAGAACAATTAGCAGAAAATCATCGTAAAATGCTAATTGCTATGGCTAAGGATTTACGCGTGATTATGGTTAAACTAGCCGACCGCTTGCATAATATGCGTACCTTAAAGCATTTGCGTGAAGATAAGCAGCGCCGGATTGCTCAGGAAACTTTAGAAATCTATGCACCCTTAGCGCATCGTTTGGGGATTAGTCGCATTAAATGGGAGCTAGAGGATCGAGCATTGCGCTATATCAATCCAAGCCAATATTATCGGATTGTGCATTTGATGCAAACCAAGCGCACCGAGCGTGAAGCTTATATCGCTGAGGCGGTAGAAGAAATTCGTTTAGCTACCGAAGAATTAGAAATTTATGCTGAAATTTATGGTCGACCAAAACATATTTATTCGATTTATCGTAAAATGGTCGATAAGAAAAAACAATTTGATGAAATCTATGACTTATTAGCTATTCGTGTGATTGTTGATTCGATTAAGGATTGCTACGCGGTTTTAGGTAGCATCCATACCAAATGGAAGCCGATGCCAGGCCGGTTTAAGGATTACATTGCGATGCCTAAAGCGAACATGTATCAATCGTTACATACAACGGTGATTGGTCCTAAAGGGAATCCCTTAGAAGTCCAAATTAGAACCCATGAAATGCATGAAATTGCTGAATTTGGGGTAGCGGCACACTGGGCGTATAAGCAAGGGAAGAAAGATAAAGTACAGCCAGATAATATGAGTAAGCAGGTGGGCTGGTTTAAAGAAATCTTGGAACTAAAAGATGAAAGCTACGATGCCTCTGAATTCATGGAAGGGGTCAAAGGCGATATCTTTAGTGATAAGGTTTATGTCTTTACTCCAAAAGGCGATGTAACCGAGCTACCACAAGGCTCTGGTCCCCTTGATTTTGCTTACAGTATCCACACTGATATCGGTAATAAAACCGTGGGTGCTAAAATCAATGGCAAGATGGTGCAATTAGATTATAAATTAAAAAATGGTGATATTGTGGAAATCTTGACCTCACCAAATTCTTTTGGCCCAAGTCGTGATTGGTTGAAATTTGTCGCTACTAGCAAGGCGAAAAATAAAATCAAACGCTTCTTTAAAGTACAAGATCGCGATGAAAATATCGATAAAGGTCGCGAAATGGTCATTAAGGTGATTCAGGACTTAGGTTTTGTGCCTAAAGAAATCCTAACGAAAACCAAGATTCAAGAGGCGATGTCTCGATTTAATTACCATTCTGAAGAGGATTTGTATGCGGCAGTCGGTTTTGGTGAAATGAGTGCCACGACCTTTGTTAATCGTCTAACTGAAGAAGAGCGTAAATTGCAACAAGAGGAAAAACAAAAACAAGAGGTTGAAGAACTACTAGCCAATCCGGTGAAAAAAGAACCAGAAAAGATGAAGGTGCGTCATGAAGGCGGCATCGTGATCGAAGGCGTAAATAATCTCTTAATCCGTTTGAGTCGTTGCTGTAATCCAGTTCCTGGTGATGAAATTGTCGGTTATATTACGAAAGGTCGAGGGGTTTCCATTCACCGTGCGGATTGTCCAAATGTAAAGAATGCCATCGACTTTGAAAACCGTATGATTGAAGTAGAATGGGAAGATACAGCTGTAATCAACATGGAATTTGATGTTGATTTAGAAATTCATGGCTATAATCGCTCAGGGTTGTTAAATGATATCTTGCAGACAGTAAATTCACAAACCAAGCATTTGCTTAGCGTAGAGGCAAGAGCGAATAAAGAAAAGACCGCCACCATTCGCATTACCATTCGGATTCAAAATCTAAATCACTTGCATACCATTGTCGATAAAATTAAACAAATTCCAGATGTTTACACCGTCCGGAGAATGAAAGGATAGATTATGCGCGCAGTTATTCAAAGAGTCAGTCAAGCTAGTGTAAAGGTGGATGGCCAGATTGTCGGTCAGATTCAAAAGGGTTTTATGGTCTTGCTAGGCGTTCATCAAGAGGATACCTTAGAAGATGTTGCATATCTAGCCAAAAAAATTGCGAAATTACGGGTTTTTGAAGATGAAAATGGCAAGATGAATGCCGCCTTAGCTGATGTAAAGGGCAGTGTTTTAAGTATTTCGCAATTTACGTTACATGCAGAAACCAAAAAAGGCAATCGACCAAGCTTTATCCAAGCGGCTCGCCCAGAATTAGCGATTCCTTTATACGAAGCCTTTAACCAGGCGTTAATTGATCAAGCAATTCCAGTTCAAACCGGTATTTTCGGTGCGGATATGAAATGCGAATTAGTGAATGATGGTCCGGTAACGATTATTATGGACAGTAAGCAAAGATAAAATGTAATGAAATAAAGATTAAAAAGACTATGTAAACTTCCAGGTTTGCATAGTCTTTTTGTTATCTTGATATTTTAAATGTATTGGCATACGATATAGATGTAGGAATTTGATTAGAGATGTTATAAGAATGACATATCGTATATTTCGTTATTTTAATATTGCTGAACTGTATCGTTGAAGGGAGGAAGGAAGATGGTGACAAAAAAACCTTATTTTTTCATGGGGTTACTTCTTTTAATCGCTTTGCTTATGCCCATTTTCTTCAATTTTTTATCTACCAATCAAAAAGTTATCGCTCAAAATTATAAGAGCTTAGATTCTGTTAAATTAACGCTTGAGTCTGATGGTACGCATAAATCAGGAGAGCAGGAAACGTACGTTAAGACTGAAAATGGCTTTGCCGTTGCAGATAATACGGCGCATGATGGCATTGTTGCCTCAAAAGATGTGGCTGTTTATAGTCTAAAATTAACAGTAAATGCCGGGCCAAAGCGAACAATTTATTTAAATTTTTCGACAGAAGGTGAAGGATTAGACATTGAAAATATAGGTAGGGTGATTAGCTTTAGTAATTGGCTTGATGTCAGCACAGAGACTGATGGACGAGTTAAGCTGATTATTAAACGAGGTCTATCTGGTGAATTTACAGCAAATTTTGCCATTCGAGCCAAAGATACTGCAGGTCAAGTAGTCGAAGGCAATCGACTATCTGTTAGCTTAGAGGATGCAGATAAAAAAGAGTTATCTAGTAGTTCTTCAAAACCATTAACGGTAGTGTCCACAGTTATGGGAGATTTAACGCTGGATACCGGAAATGCCTTACAAGAAACCAGTTATTATCAAACGACCGAGTATGGTACCTTAGTTATTCGACCGTATGAATTACGTCCTAATGGTTATGCAAGTTACGGTATTTCCGCAAGTGCTCCTTGGACGACTGACTTAGTAGTGGCAAATTTTCCAGCAGGAACGAAATTTTATTTACATGAGGATCATACGACTCCTTTAACGGTTACTGATGGGAAAATTTCACTAAATGGTACAGGAGTGAAGTTAGTCGATTACCAACTGCCTACTGATAGTCGACCAACATCAGGTACGGTTCTTAAAGAGTACAAGGCATATATTAAGAATGCTCATTTTGAAGGCAGTCAGTTAACCGATCCCGGTGAAAATAAATCAGAATCCTTTGACACAGCTGATACAACAATTGGCTCTTTAAGAGGGGGGACATTGCCTAATAATAATTATACGATTCATCGTTGGTTGTATCGCTCAGGAACGGATGGTATTTGGGATATGAGCTTGGTGGGGCCACGGGATAATGGTAAAACGCTTTTTGAAGAACAAAATACGGATTGGACTTCTAATGATGATAGTTCATATTTGCAATCAAGATGGCGTAAATATATCACCTCTGATAATGATTTTGCTGCCAAAATTACTTTGGCAAGCGATAAGGTGGATAAAACAAAAGATTATCAGTTTATCGATCAGCCAACTTATTTAGAAGTGAATGGCGATCAGATTGGTCATCGCTATGATTCTACTAGAGCTGCTCAGGTGTTTGTTGGCAATACCCTTGCTGATGAAGCGTTGTATTCAATCTATTGGCAAACGCCAACCGGTGAAGTTTTAAGCAATACAGCGCCGATCAATGCAACAGGTGCTAGAGTGGTGATCACTAAGGAGTTAGTGGCTGCAACAGATGAAAATATACGTGTTTATTTACCACTTAAAGGCTTAGAGTATACGGATGAACAACGTGGAAAAGCTAGCACCCATCAAACAACGCTATCATCGGGAAATGCTGAAACAAATAATTGGTCGAGTCCATCTTCTCCTGATACAGAAGGCGTATTTATCGTCGTACCTAAACCACTACAGGTGCATAACGATATGACTATTGTATCGAGTAATAGACGGGGTCATTCTGGCCGTTATAGTGCAACGATGAGTGTGACAGGAACAATTACTAATCCTACAATTAGTAATGGCTATACCTATACCCAAAAAGTGCATTTTGACTCAGCTTTTGATATCCACACAATTACGATTCCAACTGGTAGTAATTGGCAAATCAAGAGCTTAGATGATGCGAATAATACGGCCGAGTTTGAATATAGCAATGCAACCTTAAATGCCTTCAATGAAGAGCAAAAAGCGATAACCGTCTATTTACCGGAAAATCACTTTAGTATCCAAACGATTCCACTTTATGACACTACTATGAATCCTTATGCCAAGCCTGAAACAATTGTGACTTGGGCAAATGATACAGACTACTTGAATGGTACGAATGCACAAAATAATGATGAAATTTTAACCGATCGCGCAATCTCTAATTTATCTGATGCATCGGCTATTTATACAGTCGATCAAAATGTCGTCTCGGTAGCAGATGCTGTAGCCACCGAAATTACCGATCCAGTAACCTTTAGTGTCGATGCTTCATTTGGTAAATTAAGTGTAGGCGATAGTTGGTATCAAAAAATCATTCTCCCTTATAACCATGATAGAGCTGAGTGGAAATACTCTAATGACGAGGCTGGTGCAGACAATAAAATTGAAGTTGATGCAAACGGTCAAAATGCAACATTTGGTGGACAAGAGGAGTCTAATTATCATGGAAGTTATTCTCTATCTAAAATTCAATTAGAAAATGCACCAGCAGATACCAAAGTCATCTTTTATAAAGATACGGCTATGACAAAGAAACAACAGTTAGCTGAATTACCCATTGATGCACAAGGAAATGTTGATTTAAGTAAGATTGATGTAAGTCAGATTAAGTCTATGCAAGTACACGATGGCCCAAGTACATCGAGTATGCAAGCAACAGGAATGAAGATAAATATTCAAATTACCCCAACTGGTAATCAGAAGGGCGACTTTTATATGATTTGGCCAGCTGGGGCGAAATCTACCAAGTCAGCTAGTGAAAGAATGGCTGGGCCAGCGGGATCACTTGTGGTTGCTTCCACGATTAAAGGTAAGATATTTAATGATGAAAATAATGACAGCCAGTTACAGGAAGAGGAAAGTGGTTATAAGCAGTTAACTGTAAAATTACTTAATGCAGATGGCAGTGATACCGGTAAAACGGCCACCACAGATGAAAATGGAATTTATCAATTTGAAAATATTCATTCTGGTAATTATAAACTTCAATTGCCAGAAATTCAAAGAGAGGAGAATTCTGCGAAGGTTACAGCTGTAGATAATTCAGACACCAATCTTAAAGCAACGACCAAAAATCGCTTTGGAGTCGATGAAGCAACCTTACAAACCGTTTCTTATAATAAAAAGTATCGTCAATATGCAAAATCGACGACAGATGTGTTCGCTTTAGCGATGGATAGTTCAATTGCGGATATTAATTTTGGCTATTTCACGCCTAAACATGATGCTGCCCTAAATAAAAGCCCAGCAACAGTAAGCTATAATACAACTACTGGTATGGCAACAGTTACTTGGGATATAGCGGTTAAAAATACGGGAAATCTGCCTTTAGCAGATATGGTTTTAAATGATCGTACATCGACAGCAATTAACATTGTCGCTTCAAAGTTTAGCTATGCTGAACCACAGAAAAATATTCAAACTATTGATGGCAAAATCATCAAAGTAGTCGGCTTTGAAAATGCTATGAATAATGGCGTGTTAATTAAAACTGATAAAGGCGTTTGGGCTTCAAAAGCAGGAGAAAACATTCGGATTAGTGCATTGGATCAGGTTGATATTGTTGGAAGTGTTGGTAAAGGACCATTTACATCAGGCGGAATTGCTGTTTGGGATGCTCAGGGAAATCTCTATTTAATTACCTGTATAAATGGACAAGCCGCAGTAAATAGCTATGCTCTAGGGAGTCCAATTAAATCTATAGATGCTTTATACCCTGTAAATAGAGGAGTAATTGTCATCACAGAAGATAATAAGGTTCATCGTATTTCATCTATCGATAAGACAGAGACGATTGTTGATCCTGTAAAATACGACAATGCTACGCCAAATGTGATCATTGGTAATTCAAAAGAAAAGGTATTAGGTACTGATAATGGCGCTTATTTATTAAACACTGATAATGATAGTGTCTATAAAATAAATGGTATATCTGGTAATATTGTTGCTGGTTCAGGAAATGGTGGTTCTAGTTATGGATTTGTTGTAGCTAGCAATCAATCTGATGGTAATTTGGCTGATAAATTATGGACGATTAAGACAAGCTACCCAACAAGCACCCCCACTATTACGGTGACACCAGTTACGCCAGATACGAATAATTCAGGGGTAGATGTGGGCACCATTCAACGAACACTAGGCTATAGTCCGTTGACCAATCTGTTTATTCAAACCGATTTAGGAATTGGTAGGATAAATAGCAGTAAGCTTACAGGTTTTTATCCTTATACAGAGATTGGGCAACCTAAATATGTCCAATCCTTTGGGGGAGGTTCGTTGATTTATGTGAATCAAGAGGGTCAAGTCTATATTTTCAATCAATCAGGCAGCTTTAATATCACTAATCAGTTGGAGCTGACTAGTGATGAAGAGGTGAAACAGGTATTTGGCGATGGAGGAGAGTTTGCTGGAGATAGTAGATATGGAGACTTTGGTATTTTAACTAATCATGGTGTTTATAGGGTTAAATTCTCAGGAGATGTAACCTCACCGATAATCACTAAGTCTACCATATTCAATCAAGACAATCTTGTAGAAATTGGTGGACGATATTTGGATTCTGTCTTTGCTTATGATGAAAATCAGTTAACATTTGTTAATGGAAATGATCCGTCTAAAAATCAGTTAACTAGAGTTTATGAAGAAACCTATTTAAAGCATGATATGGAAAATATTGTCGCTTCAGCTGAAAAAGTAGAAGGTGACTTTACTAGAAGAAGTTATTCTTTGCCGAATATTGAACCAGGAAAGATTGGTGTGTTGACCTTAATTGGTACCATCCCCATTCCTCGAAGTGGAGACTTGATTTTAGGTAATCAGGCTTGGGCGACTAGTCCGATGACACCAAGAGCAGGAATTACAACTTCTCCAGTTACGGCTGATAATAGTGAACCCGGTGTACCAGCCTTGCCAACCTTACCTGATGCCAATAGCTTTAAAGCTGAGGCAATCTATGGAACCAATACGGTTAGTCCTAATATTACCGAAAATTTTGTGGAAAATAATAAGAGTAATAACATTGCAATTCCCGATGATTTAGCTGACCAAACACCAGTTAAAATCACGGCACAATCAAGTGTTCCGACTACTTCGGTTTCTTTAAGTGGTTATGCTTGGTACGATAACGATGATGATAAAAAAAGATCTGCTTCATCACCAGCTGATAATAGTGATAAAGCGGTCGAAGGCATTAAGGTCACCTTAATGGATGAAAACTATGATTTGGTTAATACTACAAAGACGGATGCGAATGGTTACTGGAAATTTACCGGTTTGAAACCCGGTGCAAAGTATTATGTCCAATATGAGCCTAATTGGCAATATAATGGCAAAGTTTATCAATCAATTGAGCGACTCAATCCAACTAATCCAGCAACACTTGCGACAGATTCGGATGTAGATGAGACCTCCTTGTCTGATCTATTGACGATACCAAGTAATGCAGTAAATGGTGCTGAATATTCAGGGATTGCGGATATGGGTTTGAAGGTATCAACGCAGCAACTAATGGTGATTAAAGGCGCGATAAAAGATAACCAAGATACTCCTGAAGAAGTGAATTTTGTTGCTAACCAAGCCTTGCCTAACGAGGCGCCGACAATCAATCCAGCTAGCGAAGTGGTTGGTGAAGTCGATGCGCAAAAGGGAAATGAAATCAATGATGGTGATAGCCAATTATTTACTAAAGCCTATCAATTTACGATTACCAATAGTGGACAGCTCCCTTTGACGAATGTAACTCTAAGTGATACGACCACTCAAGGTCTTGATGCCGTAATCAATACGCATTTTACTTGGCTTCATGCAGCGACTGAGGATGTAGCAGCTACAACAAGTGAGAATGTCGAGTTACGCGAGGGCGTGTTGTATGATACCAATACGCAATTACCGTTAATTTTAGCTGTTGGTGACCAAATTAAAGGCTACTTCCAGGTTGCCTTTGATACTAATCATCCAATTCATGCTGACACCTTAAATGTCACAGGAAAGGTGACGCTGAATGATGAAACAGTTAGTGATAGTGATGCGTTTAAAGTCAGCTATCAACATCAGACAACGACCAAAATTGATTTTAAGAAAGTTGATGGTTACAAAAATACGCCACTAGCCAATGCTCGTTTTGCTATTTATAGTACGGATGTAACGACCATGGATGAGACAAGCTTTGCTGCAGTGCACAAAGGAAGTACGCGACTAGCCCTGCTTACTTCTGATCAAGACGGTACATTTTCAACCAATCTAGTCGATGGAGTGTATTGGCTAGAAGAAAATATTACACCAACTGGCTATATCAAGCCTACGAGCCATTGGTTGCTAGAAGTGAAGCATGATGCTGAAGGAAATGCGGTAGTAAAGGTGTATACTGATTCAACGATGCCTTTTGCGGGGGAAATTGGTGACGATACCTTTATTACGATTCACAACTATCCATTTATCAATGTGCCAGATACAGGTGGTTATCGTTTGTGGTGGACGATTGCAGGGGTGATATTAGTTGCTGTCAGTGGCAGTTACCTTCTGTATAAGAAAAAAGTAGCTCGTTAATTTTATACACCTACTCAAGTTGTTAAAAGCAAGAGTAGGTGTATTTTTATTTTGGATCAAAAAATGGATGAAACTAAAATGGAATAATTGTAAGCAGAGGGATTTTCTTAAATAAATAGGCATTTGCCCCAATTCACTTAATGAATCAAAGGGAGTTTTTTTAAATTAGGATGAACTTTTTGTGCTTTATTTAACATTTGTTCATACTTTTTTTTAATAAAGTAGTATAATGTAATTATAAAATGAAAAGGGTTACAACTTTTAGAGACGGAGGGAAATCTATGGCAACAATTAAGCAATTTACGCACGAAGAAATTAGTAAGGACAATCCCCTATTTTCGCCATTTAAAGTATTGATTGAAACCGCTTTTTATGGTAATCATGTCCAGACAATAGATAGCTTGCAGCAAGCCTATGATTTAGCTAAAGCTGCTCCTGGGACCATTGTTACGGATATGCCGATTGCCCATGCTCAAGATTTAGGACTAAAGGAAGATTGTAAAATTTTAGTCAATAATGATGGCGCAATTGTCGGTCGAACAGCAGCCGCTCGTGTGATTATCGATGAACCAGGAATTGATCGTGAAAGCTATCGTCGGCTAATTCGTGAAGCAGTTTATCAAGCGACGAAACAGCCTTTTTATAAGACTGAGGTTTATGTCGGCTTAGCTGAGGACTTCATGGTCAAAAGTCATCTTATGTTACCAGTAGGGTTTGAGATGAACTTGTATTCTTATATGTTAAACTTCCAACTAGTCAATGACACCTTTACTGAGCTTTATCAACAATCAAAAACATATCCAGAAAATGACCTTTACCTTTTCGCTGATCCGACTTGGCAGCATCCTGATTTTCCAAACGGCTTAGCCTTATTCATTCCTCATGCCAATGTAGCCGCAATTTTAGGCTTGCGCTACTTTGGTGAATTGAAAAAAGCGACCTTAACGCTAGCTTGGGCTACTGCACATCGCAATGGCTTTGTCGCTTGTCATGGTGGGATGAAACAATATCATCTGCCAGATAAGACCTTTACAATGGCCGCTTTTGGCTTGTCTGGTTCTGGAAAATCGACGATCACTTTAGCCAAACACCATGATCATCATTCAACGGTGGAAGTATTGCATGATGATGCGTTTGTCATTAATGCCCAAACTGGTGCCACGACCGCTTTAGAGCCGGCCTATTTTGATAAGGTACAGGATTATCCATTAACCGATGAAGCGGTTGCATATTTCTTGACCTGCCAAAATGTAGGTGTTACCTTGGATAGTGAGGGTAAGAAAGTCTTAGTTTTAGAAGATTTGCGTAATGGAAATGGACGAACGGTGAAATCACGTTATGTTACGCCAAATCGTGTGGATCATCTAGCAGAAAAAATCGATGCCATCTTTTGGATTATGAAGGATAATACCTTGCCACCGGTTATTCGGATTGACGATCCAACTTTAGCAGCCGTCTTTGGCTTAACCTTGGCGACCAAGCGCTCAACAGCTGAAAATATTGTTGGTAAGGTCAAACGCAATCAGCTAGTTATCGAGCCGTATGCCAATCCGTTTAGAAGCTATCCATTAGGCGAAGATTATGCCGCCTTTAGAGCGTTGTTTGCTAGTCAAAAGACCGCCTGCTATGTATTAAATACGGATGAATTTAATGGTAAAAAGGTCACAAAAGAGGTCACCTTAGCAAGCATTGATGCAATCGTCGAAGGAAAAGGGGAATTTAAACCATTTGGTCCGTTAGCAGGTGTCTCTTACTTAGCACTTCCTGATTATCCGGTTGATTTCAGTGATCAAGATTACTGCAAGCGCTTAAAAGAACGCATGGAGATTCGCTTAGACTTTATTAAAGCTCAAGAAACACAAAAAGAAGGTTATCATGCCTTACCAACTGATGTAAAAGAAAAAATGGCAGCACTTGTTGCTCAATTATCTTAAGACAGAGACAAAGTTTTCAGTTGGTTGAATGATTAAAAACAAGCTAGCTATTTAGGATGACGATTGGCAGAAAAATAGACTTTTGCTTGGTAAGATAGAGCAAAGTAAAGTGGATAAATAGCTAGTGAAATAGGGGAAAGAAAATGATTTTATTTGAAAAATTGGTAATTTTACTTACGATTATTACCTATCTAGCCAATTATTTAACTTATCTATTTTTAAAGCATAAAAAAATAAAAAATGCTTTTGAAAAAATGTCCTTATATCTAGCGGTTAATATGAGTTTAATGCTCTTTGATGGAATTTTTGCCTTTTTTGCCAAATTCCTACTAGATGAATTACTATTTTTAGAATAAGCCTTTAAATAGCTAAAATGAACCAATCAGGTACTGTAAAAGTTCTCGCCTTTACAGTGCCTGATTTTTTTGAGTAGCTATCGGTGAAGTGTAAATGATGCAGCTGATAAGTTTGAAAATGATTTACTAGTGTACCAATTGAGTGGAGAAAAGATGGGAATTACTAAAATTTTTTATTTTTTGTCAAAATCAATTTTTTTGCTTGCTTTCTGCAATAATGATGTTATAATGACAACGTGTCATATGACAGAGTGTCATAAATATTTTAAGTGAGGTGAAGAAGATGCCAACAGATACTTTTTTCCATTTACCTAAGGAAAAACAAGATCGCATTATTGCCGCAGCGAGAAAGGAATTTTCAAGAGTGTCTCTAAGTGAAGCTTCAATTGCCAATATTGTGAAAGAGGCCGGTATTTCTCGGGGGAGCTTTTATCAGTATTTTGAAAATAAAGAGGATGTTTATTTTTACTGCTTCCATCTCATGCATCAAATGGGCTTTGAAGAGTTATTTAAAATCTTAAATCAAGTGCAAGGAGATCTTTTTCAAGGTTTTCGCCAATTCTTTGCGCGAGCTTTGCCGATGATTTTTTCTAGTGAGCATGCCCAATTTTTCAAAAATAGTTTTATGAATATGGATTATCGTGCTTCTAGAGAAATGGCTAAAAAATTCATGAAGCAACATCCGCATTTAGAACCAAACGAGAAAAAGCATCTACGACATCCCCATCCGGAGCATTCTAGAGCTTTATTGGAGCTAATCGATCGAAAGAAATTACAAGTATCAGATGATCATGAATTGATGATGTTGATTCAAATGATGATGAATGCTGTTTTTTCTACGATTATTGAAGGATTTAGACAACAAAAAATCTCTGAAAATAAAGAGGATGAAGCACCATTAGACATTGATCAATTACTACAGCAGTTATATTGCAAATTTGATTGGCTAGAACATGGAGCTAGCAGAAAGGACGAAATCAATGATTAAATTAGCCAAGCGCATCTCGCTTTTTTCAGCCTTAGGGGCCTTGCTATTTATGATTATTCAAGTGCTTGCGGAATTATATCTACCAACTTTAACCTCCAACATTATCAATGATGGGGTAGCTAAGGGGGATATTGATTATATTTGGCACACAGGGTTTATCATGATTGGCTATTCTTTAATTAGTATTGTAGCAGCAATCGGTAATACGTATTTTGCTACCAGAGAATCTCAAAAATTAGGAAAAACCTTACGGAGTGAAATCTATCGTAAAGTCGAAAAAGCTTCCTTACATCAATTTGATCAATTTGGGACAGCTTCATTAATTACTCGTACAACCAATGATGTGAACCAAGTCCAATTAGTGATGCAAATGTTTTTGCGAATGATGATCAATGCACCAATCACCTTAATTGGTGCCAGCATCTTAGCTTATCGTAAGGATGCTGAATTGACCAAAATCTTTTTAATCGTCATTCCAATTATTACGATTTTCATCGGTGGGTTAATGTATTTTGCGGTTCCTTTATTTAAGAGTATGCAAAAGAAAACGGACCGCTTGAATTTGGTTTTTCGTGAAATCTTAACTGGTGTGCGTGTCATTCGTGCTTTCGGTAAAGATGATTTTGAGAAAAAACGTTTTGATGAAGCCAACTTAGACTATACGCAAACCGCAATTAAAGTAAATACCATCGTTGCTTTTATGATTCCGTTTATGACCTTGGTGATGAGTGGAACCAATATTGCGATTACCTGGTTTGGAGGGCATTTAATTGCTGATCGCACCTTAGAAGTAGGAAATCTAATTGCCTTTATGACTTATGCGATGCAGATTTTAATTAGCTTTATGATGTTATCCATGATTTTTGTCTTGGTACCTAGAGCGCAGGCTTCTGCTGAACGGATTAATGAAGTGCTAGATTTACCAGCAGATATGCTTGATCCCACTTCCCCACAAACCATCGAATCAAAAGGTAAAGCAGCTAGCTTAGTCTTTAAACAAGTCGACTATCGCTATCAAGGTGCTGAAAAATTAGCCTTAGAAGCAATTGATTTTACGGCTGAGGCGAATCAAACGGTGGCGATTATCGGTGGGACAGGTTCAGGAAAAACTACCTTAATCAACTTGATTCCTAGAATGTATGATATTGAAAAAGGGGAAATCTTAGTCAATGGTCGAGACATTCGCCAAGTTACGCAGCATGATTTACGCCAAGTCATCGGCTTTGTTCCTCAAAAAGCGGTGTTATTCTCAGGGACCATTCGTGAAAATATGCAATATGGGTATCCTCAAGCGAGCGATGCCGAGATTTGGCGAGCTTTAGAGATTGCTCAAGCAAAAGATTTCGTCGAACAATTGCCAGATGGTCTTGATCACCATGTTGAACAAGGTGGGGGGAACTTCTCTGGTGGACAAAAACAACGACTATCCATTGCCAGAGCATTAGTCAAACCAGCTGATATCTATGTCTTTGATGATTCCTTCTCAGCGCTAGATTTCAAAACAGATGCAAAATTACGCCAAGCCTTAAAAGCCCAAATGCACGATAAGATTAAGGTTATCGTTGCCCAACGAGTAAGTACGGTCATGGATGCAGATCTGATTTTAGTTCTAGATGAAGGGAAAATTGTCGGTAAAGGCACGCACGAAGAATTATTAGCCGAAAATGTAACCTATCAAGAGATTGTTCACTCACAATTAAGAGAGGAGGACTTAGCCTAATGAGTAAAGCAAAAAAAGCAGCAGCACCAATGACTCCTCGCCAAGGACATGGACCAGGACATGGACCAGGTCATGGGGTTGGCATGAAAGCTGAAAAGCCAAAGAATTTTTGGAAGACGGTCAAACGCTTATTTGGCTATATGTCTAAACGCTTAGTAGCGATTGCCTTAGTCTTTATCTTAGCCATCGCATCAGTCATTTTCCAAATCCAAACGCCAAAAATTTTAGGGAAGGCCACGACCGAAATCTTTAATGGCGTGATGAAGGGTTTCATGCAGATGAAGATGGGCATGCCAGTCAAGCATTTTCCAATCAATTTCGACAAGATTAAGGAAATTATCCTGATTGCGATTACCATGTATGTCATTTCAGCGGTCTTTAGCTTTTTACAACAATTTATTATGACTAGAGTATCGCAAAAAACGGTCTATGAAATGCGCAAAGATTTAGACCATAAAATGAGTCGTCTGCCAATTAGCTATTATGACACCCATACCAATGGAGATATTATGTCACGGGCCATTAATGATATGGATAATATCGCTGGCACGCTGCAACAAAACTTAACCCAATTTATTACCAGTATCGTTACTTTCATCGGTGTATTATGGATGATGCTAACGATTAGCTGGCAGTTAACGCTAGTCGCCTTAGCTACTGTCCCCTTAAGTTTAGTTGTGGTGATGATTATTGCACCAAAATCGCAAAAATACTTTGCCGCTCAACAAAAAAGCTTAGGTTTATTAAACAATCAGGTTGAAGAAACATACGGAGGACATACAGTCGTTAAAGCCTTCAATCATGAAAGCAAAGATCAAGAAATCTTTGAAAAAGAAAATGAGGCACTCTATCATGCTGGCTGGAAGGCCCAATTTATTTCAGCGATGATTATGCCGTTGATGAATTTCGTCAAAAACCTAGGCTATGTCTTTGTAGCCGTGCTAGGTGGAGTCCGTGTGGCTCATGGGCAATTACCATTAGGGGATGTCCAAGCCTTCTTACAATACACGAACCAATTCGCTCAACCGATTACGCAAATTGCTAGTCTGTTAAATACGATTCAATCAACCGTGGCCTCTGCTGAACGGGTCTTTGAGGTATTAGATGAAGCAGAAATGACCAACGAAGCAAGTGGACTAGCCGTTGAAACCAATTCACCGTATAAGGTTCGCTTTGAACATGTGCAATTTGGCTACACCGAAGATCGATTATTGATGGAAGATTTTAACTTAGATGTCAAGCCGGGTGAAATGGTGGCTATCGTTGGGCCAACTGGTGCCGGCAAAACGACCCTAATTAATCTATTGGAACGTTTTTATGATGTCAAAGGTGGTAGCATCCGCTATGATGGCAAAGATACGCGTGATTTAAGCCGCGAAGAATTGCGTCAGCATTTCTCCATGGTCTTACAGGATACTTGGCTATTTACGGGGACGATTTACGACAATATTCGCTATGGGAATGAACACGCGACTGAAGCAGAAATTTATGCAGCCACTAAAGCTGCCCATGTGGATGAATTTGTTCGCAAATTACCAGATGGCTACCAAACGATTTTAAACGAAGAGGCCAGCAACATCTCCCAAGGGCAACGTCAATTAATTACCATTGCTCGGGCCTTTTTAGCTAATCCAGATGTCTTGATTTTAGATGAAGCGACTTCTAGTGTGGATACCCGTACAGAGATTTTAATCCAACAAGCGATGAATCGCCTGTTAGAAAATCGGACCAGCTTTGTCGTGGCGCACCGTCTATCAACGATTCGTGATGCCCACAATATCATTGTGATGAATCACGGTTCAATCGTTGAAACCGGTAATCATGAAGAACTTATGGCAAAAGATGGCTTCTATGCTGAATTGTATAATAGCCAATTCCAAGAAGATATTGCCTGATCACTACGCAAACGGGGCTGACCCAAAAATCCAATCTAAAAAATAAATTATCCGAATGTTCGCTGCTAATTTTATTCAAAATTAAGTTGAACATTCGGATTTTTTTATTGGATATTTGGCATTCTGAGATCACTCTAATACGAGAATAACTTAACCACATATTTGAGAGTTATTTGATTAAATTGATTGATTTTAATCAAATAAAATGTGATGATGAAGTTATTACATTTCAGATTTGGAGGTAACTAAACAACTGCAATCAAAGGAATTGAATTACTACCACCACTAGTAGAATTGAAATTAATCGATGTAGACAAGGCTAAAAGAAAAAATAAGGTTTATATTAATTATGATTTATTGCGTATCTTGAGTTAGTTAATGAAGAAAATATTGATTAATTATCGACTACTGGATAATCTGGTAGTCGAATTTTTTAAGGCTAACTAGCGAGTGGACTAACCCCGAGCGAATAACAAGAAATACCTTATAACTGCAATTACTCTACAAATATATTTCAACAATTCGGCTTTCTTGCTATAATAAAATGGTGTATGAAAAACGACTAGTATAATGATGAATCATCAATCCATTCATTTGTTCGTTCTAGCAAATGATGCTAAGTGCTAATTGGAGGAAACCTAACATGACCTTAACGGTGAAAAATTTAACTGGGGGCTATTTTAATCACCCAGTTTTAAAAGATTTAAATTTTGAAGTCAAAGACGGAGAATTAGTCGCTTTAATCGGCTTAAATGGTGCGGGGAAAAGTACCACGATTAAAGAAATTATCGGGCTATTACAGCCACATCAAGGAAGTGTCCAAATTAATGGCCAATCGTTAAAAGAAGATCCAGAAGGCTACCGTAAGCAAATCGGCTACATTCCAGAAAGTCCGGCGTTATATGAGGAATTGACCTTAAAAGAGCATATTGAAGTGACTGCGATGGCTTATGATATTCCTATGGATGAAGCCTTCAGACGAGCCCAGCCATTACTTGAGACCTTTCGTTTAGATAAGCGTTTGGATTGGTTTCCAGCGAACTTTTCTAAAGGGATGAAACAAAAGGTTATGCTGTTATGTGCCTTTATGATTGAGCCGAGTCTGTATATCATTGACGAACCGTTTCTAGGCTTGGATCCTTTGGCGATTCATGCCTTGTTGGAATTATTAAAAACCATGAAAGAACAGGGTGCCGGCATTTTGATGTCTACACACGTCTTAGCCACTGCTGAAAAATATTGCGATCGCTTCATCTTCTTACATGAAGGACAAATTAAAGCCCAAGGTAGCCTAGCAGACATTCGTCAGCAATTCAAGCTGCCTAACGCTTCACTAGATGAATTGTATATCGCTTTGACTAAGGAGTGATAGACAAAATGATGAAAGAATTATTTAACCAACGTGTACGGATTCATCAACGACAATTACAAAAATATTTGCGCTATATTATCAATGACAGCTTTGTCGTGATTATGACCTTTTTATTTGGTGGAGCGGTGGTGTATTATACGAGTTTTTTAAAGCAGCTGCCCACCCCTTATCCACTCGGTCAGGTCATCAGTTTATTGATTCTGCTGTTTGCGCTACATATCGGTAAGCTAGCTACCCTACTAAAGCCTGCTGATCAAATCTTCTTACTGCCCAAAGAAGCGCAAATGGCTCGCTACTTACAAAGCGCCTTGCTGTATTCACTGATCGTACCAATACTTAGTTTAGCATTGATTTTAGGTTTCTTGATGCCCTTTATTCAGGTCAGCTTTGCGAGTTCACTCAATCATTATCCTTGGCTCTTGCTTAGCTTAGTGGGGTTAAAAATTGCACAGCTACAAGTGCAACGTTATCAGTGCTATCAACTAACTAGTAAGCAAGGGAGGATTGCTTATCTTGCGTGGCTAGTAAGCAGTCTGGTTACTCTAGCTATCGCTTTATGGTTCAATCACTTACTTGGCTTAGCCCTAGCAATGCTGGTACTTCTTGGCTTTAGCTGGTATCTCAAGAAGGTTCAAGTACAAATGATTTTTTGGGAAAGGATGATTGCGCGCGAGCAAAATCGCTTGCATCGAGTCTATCAATTTATCAATCTCTTTACTGATGTGCCATTTATCCAAGCAAAAATGAAACGTCGCCGCTATTTAGATGGTATCCTGCGCTACTTACCAAAAAATCAACAACATACCTTTTTACATTTATTTGTTCGGCGCTTTTTAAGAAGTGATGAATTCAGTGGGCAAACCTTGCGCTTAGGTATTGTGGGAAGTATCTGTTTAGTTAGTCTGAATGATTGGCGCTTTGCTTTAGTGCTCAGTCTATTGTTTATTTATCTGATTGCTTTTCAACTGTTACCTTTATCACAGCAATATCAATATATGATTTTAACGCAGCTTTATCCAATTTCACGAACCACACAGCAGGCGAATTTCATCCAAAGCTATCGGTTTATCTTGCTAAGTGTGGCGTTTGTTTTTAGCCTAGTGAATCTAATCAGCACGCCTTTACTCTATGCCTTGTTGATTTTCGGTGCAAATCTAGTCTTTAGCTTGCTATTGATTTATCTTTATGCACCGAACCGTCTAAAAAAACTACAAAATATATAATTATCCCAATGCCGTCTAGCCTTGCTGGACGGTTTTTTTGTGTGCAGTTTTGATAATCAAAGGAGGTAAAACAGTTTAAAACGATTCTTGATTTAGCGTTATTTAATTTTGCGGTTTAGTCTAAATTTTCTAATTTTCGCTCTAAAAAATAGTTCCAAATTTAGAACGAATGTAAACAATTTTTGACTTTGTAAACATAGGACGAAGCTTGATATAATCGCGTTTTTATTGAAAATGTAAAGATTTTCTATTTTTTATATAAAAAAATGTTTACATATAAGCTTTTTTTTCTCAATTTTCGCTAAGATTTTTATCTATAAAAAAGATTAATAATTACTTTAAATGTTTTTGGAAAAATAATGAAAGCATGAATTCGCTTAAAAAATTTTTTAAAGACTTTAAAAGATTGATTTATCAATATTTGCTATCTCAAAATTTATTGAACCGTAATTTTTATCGATTTATAAAATATTTACCAACCATCTTTACATATGAAATGTACGTTATTTTAATTTGCTAATAACGCTTATATGACAACGTTTTTCTTTACATATTTAAAATGAGAATTTGAATTTATTTAATTCTGGTGTTACTCTGTAGTTGTGAAAAGACATAAAAAATGGTTCTTTATTTGGTAGCAAAGAGAATATTTTATCGACATTTGTAGTCTATTAATTGAAAGAGGTGAGTAGCTTGAAGGACGAAAAAATTCAAATCAAACGCTTAAAGAAAAAGGATTTGATTTTCCTCTTAGAACAGCTGGAAACTGAAAATCAAGCCCTTCAAACCAAAATCTCTCAACTAGACACTGCAATTGCCCATCCAGAGTTATCTCATTTGCCCAAAGGTAGTAACCAAGAGCTTTTACAAACATTAACGCATATTTTAAATGAATAGTTAGGAGGAGAAGAGATGCAACGTATACAATCGATACCTGCACTAAAAGCTGCAGATATTCAAGCTGAAGTGCAACGGCTACAGCAAAAAAAGCGCAATCGCCTGATTTTTCGCAATACACTCATTTTCCTCTTAGCAGTGGTGGCTTTGGCTGTACTTTTAGCGCAGACGATTTTTCCAGTCATGCAGACTTTAGGTAATTCTATGGCCCCCACCTTGCAACAAGGCGATACCTTAGTGGCGGTAAAAACGAGTAAGCTACATAAGGGAGATTTAGTGGCGTTTTATTTCAATAATCGTTTGCTAGTTAAGCGTGTGATTGGTTTGCCCGGAGATACGGTGGATATTGATAAAAAAGGCCAGGTAACTGTCAATGGCAAAGCGCTAAAAGAACCCTATGTCAAAAATCTGGTAAAAGGTGAGGTCAATATTAAACTACCATTTGAGGTACCGCAAGAGCGTTACTTCGTGTTAGGCGATGACCGAGAAACGACCATTGATTCAAGAAACAGTATTGTCGGTACCGTAGCGCCGGATCAACTCGTCGGTAAAGTGGTATTAAGAGTATGGCCTTTTGAGCGCTTTGGCAATCCAAATCAATGAATGAGGCCAGTTTAAAACAAGGTATATTTTTTGCTTGTATGTTCTACATCATTTAGAACCAAAAGCAAAGTGTATATAGTTGGTTGTTGGAATATGGGACAAGTTAGGGTTTGTTGGCTATCTACTCGAAGAAAGGGACAAACGTTGAATGGTTTGTTTTGAGTAGGTAAGAAAAAAGAGAGGAGGCAAGGCGATTTTTTAAGATTTTAGGTAACTCTTGGAAAGCGCGAATAAAAATGAAGGAGGAAAAGATCATGCATACCAAGAAAAGTAAAATATGGACAGGGCTTTTCACCCTGTTATTAGTGTTAGGAATTATTTTTCCAATGTTAGGCGCATTAAAACAAATTAGTGCGGCAACCAATGATCCTGTTGATATTAAAATTACGAATGCCTACAAGGGAGCAACCTATAAGGGCTGGAAAATTTTAAACGCAACCGAAACGGATCAATACGTTTCGGGAACTTCTGGTGCTAAGAAGCTACAATATTCTGTTCCAGATGCAGCCATGCGTACAAAATTGGCTACGGCATTAAATATGACACAAGGAACTGATACGGATGCTGTATTCGATAATAAGATTATTCAAAAATTATCTGAAATGACCAATGATTCAGATGCCTTAAAGACTTTTGCACGTAAGATGTATGACCTAATTAAGGACGATACGGCATCTTTAGCTGCCACAAAAGCAATGGATGGTACAGCTGGTTCTCAAGATTCTACAATTACTTGGAATGATGCTGCAACGGGATACTATTTACTAAGTGAAGATACTAGTACGATTGCTACAGCAGATCAGGCTGCAGGTTACAAGCCTTCACTAACCGTATTAAATGCGGTAGCTGATAGTTATGCAACAAATGGCGTGTTAAGTATTACAATGAAACATGATAATGTACCAACTGTTGAAAAGTATATTAAAGAAGATAATGATGATACAACTGCAACCACTACACCTTTATATCGTAAAGGTGCAGATCATGATATTGGTGATACAATTAGCTTCAGACTACAAGCAACAGTACCTGATAATGTAGCAGAATTCCAAAAATACTTTATGAGTTTTGTCGATACTTTATCTAAAGGTCTTACTTATGATTCGGGTTCAGTTAAAGTCTATAAAGTAGCTAACGCTAATGTGAGTAGCTTAACCAATAATGTTGCTACACTTTCTGGACAAACTTGGGCAACAACAGTGGATAATTCTGAATACACAGTTACTGCAACAACGAATACCGGTGCAAGTAACACTTTAACTATTGCCTTAAGTGATTTAACAGGTGATGTTGCAGCTGGTGATAAAATCGTTGTAGAATACACTGCAAAATTAAACAGTGATGCAGTAATTGGTAGTGAAGGTAACCCAAACAGTGTTTATTTAACCTATGCTTCTGATCCAAAAGCAACAGATGGCGGAACTCCGGGTCGTACACCAGAAGATAAGGTTATCGACTTTACCTTCCAAGTAGATGCAAATAAGGTAGACGGTGCAGGCGCAGCTTTAGCCGGTGCAGGCTTTACCTTATACAAAAAAACAAATAATGCAAGCGATACAGATTTCTCAACAACAACAACTGGTTGGAAGAAAGTAAAAGAAATCGCAGCTGCAGATAATAAGACAGCATTCTCATTTACAGGACTTGACGAAGGAACTTATAAATTAGTCGAAACCACGGTACCATCTGGTTATAACAAAGCAGCGGACATTGATTTTACGGTTGTTCCTACTTTTGCTGCAGATAAGAAATCAATTACAAAATTAGAAATTAAAGATTCTGCTAATAAAGTAATTGGTAGTACAGATTCAACTGACAATACTAATTCTAAGGTATTTACTGTAGATTTAACTGCTGGTAAAGCTTCGACTAATGTTGTCAACAACTCTGGTAAACAATTACCATCAACCGGTGGTATGGGTACAGTGTTACTTTACACAGCCGGTGCGATTTTAGCAGTCGGTGCAGGAGTATACTTAATCGTTAAACGTCGTACGACTGTAAAATAAAACAACAACGAAAAACGCATGATCTAGCAATTGTTCCAAAATGTTCTTGTATCTAAGTGTCTAGCTTTTGTTAGCACTTAGATACAAGTGATATAAATGTTAGGCAAGAATGTCAATCTGCAGGGAGAATTCAATTGACCTAGCATTTTCTCCACAGATTGGCAAGCTTGCTAGCGAATATAAGGGGATGACGATGCTTTCGCTGATAAAAAGAGAGAAGGAGGCAGACAAAATGCGAAAAAGATTTTTTTCAATTTTTATGTGGCTGATTTTGATTATCGGTATTTCCTTACTTCTCTATCCAACAATCAGTGAATATTGGAATTCCTTTCACCAAACACGAGCAATTGCTACGTATCAAGACAAGATTAAACAATTATCACCAGAAGAATATAAAAAAATCTGGGCCGATGCCAAGGAATACAATCGTGAGCTTTTACAACAGCCAGATCGGTTTACTATGACTAAGAAAAATCGTCAATTATATGATCAGCAGCTAGCGATTGCTGATGATGGACTAATGGCTTATTTAGAAATTCCAGCCATTCGGGTTTCTTTACCCGTCTATCATGGGACGAATGAAGATATTTTAGCGATTGGTGTCGGTCATATCTTTGGTAGTTCGTTACCAGTTGGTGGCAAGACCACGCATAGTGTCCTTTCAGGTCATCGTGGTTTACCTTCAGCAGTACTATTGACTCATCTTGATCAACTAGAAAAGGGCGATGTGTTCATGATTCACGTCCTTGATAAGACCTTAACCTATCAAGTGGATCAGATTAAGACCGTTACGCCACCAGAATTTGATGATTTAAATATCGTTCAAGATAAAGATTACTGTACCTTGGTAACCTGTACACCATATGGGATTAATACCCATCGCTTATTAGTTCGTGGCACACGAATTGGGAGTATTTATGGTCCAGACATTAGCTTTATCACTGCTGATGCGAGAAAGGTTTCACTTTATTGGTCAGCATTAGCATATGGCATACCACTATTGATTTTGTTACTGACGATTTTATTCTCCTATGATAATTGGCAATCAAAACGCCAAAGACAAAAAGCACAAATTTGGCTACAAATGCAAAATGAAAAGAATCATTATCATGTTGATGGATAAAAGTTGATTGATAAAAAGGTGGTGAGAAACGTGAAGAAACTAGGCTATCTACTCATGAGTATTACCATGTTACTAATTGTTGGCTTGGGGCTAGGAAGAGTGGCTTTAGCAGCGGAAGAAACGCCAGATATCACCCTTAAAGCGGAACATGGAGAGCATATAGCAATTCCTGATGTCACGTTTCATTTATATACGGTTGCTTCAATTGCTGCAGATGGACAGTTGATTTTTGAAGCACCATTTGACAATTTAAAGCTAGACACGCAACCACTTTCAGAAGAAAATATTCAATCATTATCAAATACCCTTTCTGCTTATGTGAAGGCCCAAAATATCGCTGCCAGTCAAACAAAAGCGACGGGTCCAAGTGGTGTTTTGACCTTTAGTCTGACTAATTATGAAGAACCAGGCAAAGTTTATCTGATTCTTGGAGATAGTGTGACGATTAATCAAGAAAAATTATCGTTTCAACCATTATTGGTGCAAATTCCTTATCAAACAAATGGCAATCTGCATCCAATCATTATTCCTAAGCCAGTCAAGCTACCTGAACAAACTACTAAGGACTTGTCTGTGGTCAAGGTTTGGAAAAACGATACCGAACAAACACGACCTACCAGTATTACAGTCGGTCTATATAAAAATGGCCAAAAACAAGCAGAGCAGGTATTAAACGATGCCAATAGCTGGCGCCACACCTTTACAGCGCTAACAGCAAATGATGATTGGCAAATCGTAGAAGAAAATGTACCAAGTGGTTATACCGTAACTATAAATGAAACCACAAGTACGATTGTTGTTACCAATACCAAGACTACGCCACCGACGACAACTAAAACGCCGCCAACAACGACGACCACTACCGGAAAACGCCTGCCACAAACTGGGGTATTATGGTGGCCGGTTGCGGTGCTATCGATTATCGGTGGTTTTTCATTAGTCATTGGCATCCTTCGTCGGCATACCCGTCTAAAACTGGGCATTTATCTAGGACTGTCATTAATGAGTATGGCAGCCGGGATGACGATTTATAATATTTGGGATGATAATCGTGCAGCGCAAGAAGTAAGTAAAATTAATCAAGAATTAAAACAAAAAACAGCCCAAAATGCATCAAGTGTCACTTCGCCAGTTTGGGATCAAGATATGTCGATGCCTACGCAGTCCGTAGAAAATGAACGAGTGATTGGCACGCTTAGAATTGACAAATTGAACCTTGAGTTACCGATTTTAAGAGACTGGTCACCAGCTAATAGTAAGATTGCGCCTTGTCGGTATGAAGGAAGCATCTATAAGAATAATTTGATTATTGCTGGGCATAATTATCTCGCTCACTTTGCCAAATTAAATCGTCTAACGACAGGAGATGCAGTCAGTTTTGAAGATATGGAAGGACGTATTTTTGATTATAAGGTTTCAAGTATTGAAATGATCGATGGTAGCGATGTAAGTGCGATGACATCTGGTAAATGGGATTTGACTTTATTTACCTGTAACTATGATGGCACACAACGCTTAACCATTCGTTGTGTAAAAAATTTTGAACAGGGGGTCTAAGTGATGAAAAAAAGTAAATATCAAGGCTTAACACGCACTGACCTCCTGGAATTATTTGCCGAACAACTCACTTTGAATGAAGAATTAACTAAACAATACCAAGCAAGAAAGGAAGAAAAACAACGACAAGATCAAATCATTAGGCAAGCAACTAGTCAAAAGCAAGCCTTAGCCGAATTACTCGGTCTTTTTGAGATTGCACGACAGGTTGCTAAGAGCTGACGCAAATTTGATTTTGTTGCGAAGGGAGCGTAACAAAATGAAAGCGTTTCGAAAGTTTGCGTGGTTGTTTGTAGGGCTTCTACTGCTGCTTGGGATGTTTAACATGATGCAACCAAAGCAAGTAGAAGCAGCGGGAGGAAATCATCCTGATATCTATGTTTATAAGTATAAAAGTACTGATCTGTTAGATGATGTTCGCTTTTTTAATGGCGAGGAGCCTTCAAGTGATTATGATATCACTACTGCTCCAAATATGACTGGAAAAGTGCCGATTCCGGGAATTGTTTTTGAGTTAAAGATGATAAAAGTAGCATCTTATTCTACCTCCTATCAGTCATTTAAAGAAAGTCTAACTAAACCAAGTTCTTTTCTCGCTCGGCCAATTTATGCTGTAACTGATGCTAGTGGGATTGCCCATTTTGATAAATTGGCTAGTGAAGTTACTGAGTGGTTTGTGTTAGAAGGACCAACAGCTTTACCTTCTGGAGTATATGAATTAAGAGAAATCGCGGCTAGTGAATACCAAATGGCTCATGATTATATGGCTTATCACATGAATGATGCTAGTTTTCCAACGGCTATTCCAGCTGGTATTATTCCAAATACTAAAATTTATCGGCTTGAAATGCCTTATTATACGAAAAAAACAGTCCCTTATGAACCAAATCCTAGTTTGTCTGTTGATGAAAATGCTGAGGCAGAATGGAACCATGATGTTGAAAACGGTAATGCTCAGGTGGTAGACTTGCATGTTCGGGCGAAAAATCAGGATGGTGGGGGCATGATTCGCATTGAAAAGGATTTACGTGCTAATCCTTTGAAGGAAACCTTAACCGTTCAACCAAATGTTCGTTTTAAACTGTATGACAGCAATTATACAGAAATAACGGCGATACCGACAACTGGTGCGCCCATTGGTGAATTAGTTACGGATAGTAAAGGACGTTTGACTATTTCGGGTCTTGCCTTGGGTGCAACCTATTATCTAAAAGAAGTAGCACCTACAGGAACGATTCCCGAAAAGCTAGGTTATCGTAAGTTTATCGCTAGCACTCTTGATACTGACACGTTATCGATTGATGATACGACAACGCTGAGCAAAACCGGTCAATTCATCAATAATACGATTACCAAGCGTGTATCAGCTGATGAAGGCCAAACCTTTGAAAAAGAAAGTGTCGTATCTACTGAAAAGCCTTATCTCTATCAAATTGCTGCTAGAGTACCGGATAAAGGAGAAGGCACCCTAGAAGAATTTAAGCTAGTCGATAAAATGCAAAAAGTCGAAGAAAAGTATTACACCTATTTCCAAAGCAATGCTTCGTTAGATACTTTGACGGATTTAACTGTGAAGGTAAATGGCACTTCCTTAGAGGCTAGTCAATACACGGTGAATATTGCTGATACGGATAAACAAGCAGTAGCCAATCAAGGCAATGAAACCAAAGTAGTCGGCTTTACCTTGACCTTTAATAATCCAGCAGACTTACATGCAGGTGATAAGGTTGAGGTGCGAGTGAAAGGGATTTTGATTAACGAAACGATTACCAAGGAAACGCGGACTGTTTATCCAAACGAAGTAAAAGAACAAGTCTCTACTAAGCATCAAGATGGCACGGAAGATCATTATGTCATTAGTGATGTAGCCAATGTACGAACGGAAAAAGGCTATTTTGAAATAATCAAAGAAGAAGCAACAACGAATAAACGGTTAGCCAATGCTGAATTTACCTTGTATCGTGGCAAGGCACCAGCAAGCTTGGCTGATGTCAAGCCAGCAGATAAAGTTGTCGAAGGGCTAGTGACAGATGAGAATGGAGAATACAAGAGTAAAACAGATACGACACATACTTATACGGTTAATGGGAAAACATTAAAATTAGCCGATGGTCTATCTCTAGGGGAATACTATCTAGTTGAAACTTTAGCGCCAACTGGGCATAAGCGTATCACAACGCCGATTGCCTTAGAAATTAAGAAAAACGAGCAAGGCAACGTTGTAGTGAAAACCATTATCAATGAAGTGCAGTATTGGGATGTTCCAGATACTGGGGGGATAGGTACGCAATATTTCTTACTAATCGGTTTGATGAGTGTGACTACGTTTGCTGTTTGGTATTTGTATAAAGAAAAGAGTCGTACCAATGAAAAATAAATATACTAAACGTACTAAACGCCGGCAAATTGGCTGGTTTATCATCGTTTTTAGTCTGATGATGCTCAGCTATCCGCTTGTGTACAATCAAGTGAATCGCTGGTATGTCCAATATACCCTTTTTCAACAAGAGAAGCAAAAGCAAGCCCAAGTGTTGCAAGACCGGCAACGTCAACAGGCACAATCAGTCAATCAATCATTAGCCACTCGACCAAGTAAGCTACGTGATTTTTTAGAGACTGAGGCTTATCAAGAAGAAATTGTGTACGGGACAAAGGTAGGAAAATTGATTTCCATGGGTAGTGTGATGATACCGTCTATTGATGTCTTACTGCCAATTTATGAAGGAACCGGCGATATGCAGCTTTCATTAGGCGCAGGTCATGTTCGCTATTCTTCATATCCAATCGGTGGGAAAAGTACCCATACGGTGATTGCGGCGCATAGTGGTTTAGTTAGTGGCGATTACTTTTTAAACTTACCAAAAGTGAGGGTAGATGATTATTTTTTCATCAAAAACAAGCAAGAAATCTTAGCATATCAAGTGTTTAAAATCAAACAAGTCAAACCACAGCAAATTGAAAATATAAAGATTGTTCCTAACAAAGATTTAGCGACCTTACTTACCTGTGTGCCAATCGGAATTAATAGTGATCGATTGCTAGTCACTGGTAAGCGCGTCTCTATATCTAAAGCAAAACAAGAAATTACAAAGATGCAAAACAAACATAGACTACTCCGTAAGCTTGCAAACACTGCTATTCAAGTTTCACGTCAACAAGTCAGACTCATGTTTACACTTAGCTGGCTGATGCTAGGTTTAGTGATTTATCTTTTAGGTAATCGCTTTATCTTTAAACGATGAATCTTGGATAATGGTGCCTCGTCAAGTTCGTATGGCTAGGAGGAGAGAAAAATGAGAAAGTGGATGAAGAAATTTGCAGTCACGCTCACTATATTACTAGTCATCCTGGGCAATTACGGCTTACCCATCTTTAGTCTAGTTGTACAGGCGGATGACAGTATAAGTTTTACCACAGAAATTATTGAAGATGCACAAACACACGAACAGTCAGTCAGAATTATCGGTATCGAGGGCAATGTCGAGCCAAGTGACCATACTCTGGTGATTCCCGAACAAATAATAGTGGGAGAGACGACGTATGATGTTACAGAAATTGGTGATCAAGCCTTTATCGGTAAGCATTTAACAAATGTGACATTTTTAGGAGAGAAATTAAGGAAAATTGGGAACTACGCCTTTGCGGACAATCAGCTAACTAGTCTTACCTTGCCAGATTCACTAAAAGAAATTGGCGAGTATGCCTTTCGTGATAATGAGCTAGAGCATCTTGCGCTTACTCATGTAACGACTCTAGGCAAGCAGGCCTTTGCCAATAATAAGTTGAAAACCATTCAATTGGGCGAAGTCACAACGATTGGTGACGAAGTATTTACCAATAACCAATTAACTATCGTAGAAATTGGCAATGCCGTCACTAGCTTTGGGACTGGCGTATTTGGCTTTAACAATCGTTTTGTGGAAGTCAAGACGACCAATGCTTTGATTCAAAACGAAGTCGTAGCAAATAACGGCTATGGGCATGTGGTTAATCCAGTAACCGTTACCGTCGAGTTTTTAAAACCAGATGGCACCAAGCTAACGGAAGATCAGACAATCGGTAGTGACTTTTACGATTATAATGGGGTTATCATGCTAGGTAAGGAAAATACCTACAAGCCACAACCAATGCTCGGCTATATGCCCGAGCAAAGCGAAATCAAATACACTCCTGATAGCACGAACTATGTCTTGAAGGTGCGATATATTGAAGCAAAGAACCCAGAAATCACCGCAACGAAAATCTTAAGTATTCGCACAGATGAGACTTTTGATGAAGCAACTTTAAGGACTTACTTTAAAGCTACTGATTATGTAAATCGTGATATTACAAATCAGCTTACTCTCAATCCAACAAGTATCAATGGTGCGGCCCATGCTGTTGGCGATAAAGTCGCGATAACCGCTACAGTTACGGATGCTGAAGGGAGAACGACTAGTAAAGAATTTCAATTTAATGTAGCAGATAGTTTGTTGAATTTTGTTCTTGGAAAAATTGATCCAAATGGCCCAGATACCATAGATAATCAATGGGTTTTAGGAGATTTTGCTTATGAAGATTTACCTAATGGCAAAGAATCAGGAGTTTCGGGAATAATAAGTGATAATAAATGGAATCTATTGAATCAACTAGATTCTGGTAAACTCGAATTGCAAATGATTCTACCACATATCAATCCATATAATGGGAAACCAGTAACAACAGTAGTACCAAATGCGTTTAATACTTCACAGGGTAAGTATCATATAGCTCGAATAGATGATTATGCGGATAATATTACTACTGTAGGATCGGCTGCCTTCATTAATTATAGATTGACTAATTTCACACCGGATATGTTAGCAAATTTGAAAAGAGTTGGTACGGCCGCTTTTGTTTTAGATGCTTCCGCTACACAGTTGAGTCATAATAATATTGAGGAAGTCAATTATCCATCTACCGAACCAACCGCCTATTTTCCTAATAGTGGGCTAACTTTTCCTTTGGATTTTCCAGGTCGATCATTTATCTATCAACCTGACGCTTCATCAACGGGTTTGACTGTGAATTTACCTAATTTGAAAGTACTCCGAGATGAAATCGTTACCTATCGTCCTGAGCATTCTTATACGAGTATTAATGATATGAATATTCATCCGAGTTCGACAAAAAATTATATCTATAATTATGATACTATGACCTATTTAAGGAAAAATATGATTACAGTAACACCGAATACATTTAGTAAAATAGAGAAAATTATTATTGACGAGAATATTCCTGAACTAGGCATGATGCGAATGACTAATACGCAAGAAGGACAAATACCAGCATTTAAAATACCCGATATATTAACAATGAATCGTTTAGAATACATTGATCCGACAGCTTTTGGTGGAACGATTAACCCTAATCGTACAGATAAACGGGTAGTTATTCAAACGAATAATACTAATTTACAATCAGGAGGCCATTACGTTATCAATCCGACTGATGAATCGATTGCAGCTACTCAGCTAACAGAAGAGGACTTTATCTATGATGCGAATAATCCTAAACGTGTGCTTGGATTGAGTGAAACAGGATTAAAAAAATTACAAATAATTAATGATAGTTCTACCCTGACCGCAGAAGAGAAGGTACTACGTTTACCAGAACACATTGAGCAAGTAGCAGTGAATGCTTTTGCCAATCTTAATTATCCTAATCTTCGAGCAATCAGTGGGCCTAAAGTAAAGATAGTTGAAGAAAGAGGGTTTGCAGGATTATTTAATGCCAAACGCCTATCACTAGATTTTCCACAGGTAACTTCTATTGATGAAGATGCTTTTACTTTTGTTGCTCAAGGGGAGATTGATCAGTTTCACTTTCCAAATTTGACAGATTTATACCACCATAATTTTGCTAATATGCGATTTTTACATGCGATTGAATTACCTAAATTAACGCATATGTATAGTGCTAAAAGTCCATTGGCTTATTGGTACTATGGACTTAAGGGAGATTATGATGAATTTTCGAAAGCGGATGTGGGTAGTTTTGCTGGTTCGTCGTTTACCACTGTTGTTGATAAGATTACCTTTCCTTCATTAGAGATTATTGAAGGCTTACATTTTCTATCAGGTCGTAACGTAGAAGTCGGTCAACCTTATTTTTATGCCAAAGAATTGGACTTTCCAAAGCTAAAAAGAATCGATTTAACTAAATATGAAAATGCGAAGAGAAATATATATACAACTTCCGATGGATGGATGGGTGTATTTAATCAAAATTTTATAAGTCGGGCTGTACCCTATTTTGGCAGTAAGGTGGAACGTTTAAATTTGTCTAAGGATTTTGAAGGAATTGTTTGGACTAGTTTGGATGGGCAAAATCAGCGCGATGTATACAATGTTCGTCTGATTTCTCCTGATCCCACAGCTACCAATCAGACATTTGTGTTTTCACCCAATAAAAATAGTACCGGTGAATACGCTAGCATTAATGAAAATGTTATGCCGTTTCCAGATAGTAACGATACAAATAACAGTGCACCGCAACCAATTAATTATCCTAATATTTATGTTAATCCGCGTAAGGTAGTGATTAAATATCAAACTCAATCAGGACAGGAATTGGCAGCACCAACACAATTTTATCTCACAAATTACGAGACGCAGAAGACCATTAAACCTAAAGCAATCGGAGGATACATGCCAGTTTCCGGAGTAGAAAAGAGTATAGTAGGAACTGGGGAAGTATCAACGGATGCTAAAACATTTACAGTTGTAGATGAGAACACCATACACACGTTGCGAGCACCTGATTATTTTGGAACAGACACGCCCACCAATTTGCTGCATAACATTGCTGAAAGTGAGGTTATTTATACTTATAATGTAGATAATGCCCCTAGTGTATCTGGCGTTGAGCTTAAACTTAGTAATGAACAACGTAAGGTCTCAGGAAGTTTACAGACAGTGGATACCTATTTGATTGGCAATGCAATGCTCAGTACGGTGCAAATTGATACGACTACAGTTAACTTAGATCGTGCCACGATTATTTTAAATTATAATCCGGAATATATCGCTTCAGTAAAAGTGGGAACGTATGGAACTGTTGAAAGCTATGAAGTTAACCAAGATTCAGGGGTAGTGACAATAGAATTAGGAAAAATTACAAGTTCGACAAGTATTACTATTCCTATTCAATGGCAATATAAAAAATATGAAACTCCTCAAAATTATGAAATGAGTATCAGTGCACAGCTAAGAGGAGTTATTCAGGGGACAAACGAGGTACAGCGTCTAGCCAAAGATGAGCCAATTACACTAAAAGGATATTATGACCAACCTAATATGTATAAGGTAAGTCCATTAAATCTAACTGATTATGAGTATGGGCTTGCCACCTCGGCTGATGATGGTATGCGCGCATTTGGTCAATATGAAAGAATAAAAAAACCAGATGGTGAGTTTATCTATCGAATTGCTAAAGCGGATAAAGTAGAGTTTGGCTATAGAGTTCGTAGTTTAGATCGCAATATTGCGATGACTCAGATTACAGATACATTGCCTACCTATCAATATGTCGATGAGAATGGAACCACGCGACAAGCTACTGCCGTTTTTATCGCTGAGGAAAATCCTGGTTGGCAACTATCACCAGACGGTCAAACAGTCAGTTATACAAAAACTAACACGAATGAAACGACTTACTTAACTATTGATAAAGTGGAGCATAAAGAAATTTTAGCCAATGCCTTGCCAAAATTATATCTGCATTTTCCACATTTATTATTTGGTTCTAATGTTAAAAATACCGCTCAATTAACCTTAGTTCCAGAAAATCAAGGAATTAGTGAACCAAATATTGTAGTTACAGATAGTATTACCATTTATGAATCTATTTTACCTAAGGTTTGGCCGTTTGGTGGAGAAATCCACTATTTGAAAGATAACGCTAGAAAACCTTGGTCGTATATTGACGAGCAATCAAATGGTAGACAGGCCTTTTTCTATGATGTTGCAGAGGATAGAAAGAAAGAAATGCCGTTTGTTTTACAAACAACAGCTTTAAATGAAACTCTGACACTAAAAAACGTTACCTTAACGGATTATGGTTTAGATGAACGGTTGTATTATTCGAGTGTGGAAGTGTCGACTGATGGCATCATAAGACCGGAATTTCTAAAAACTTCTGTTGTAGGGGTTAATGATGATGCTTCTTTAGAGTCAGTTACTGTTGTTGCATATGGTGACAATGGATCAACTCTGATGGATCCAGCGAGCGATCCGATTTTACAACGCTTGTCTTTACCGATGACCAAAGGAAGTAAGGTGGTATTTGATCCACAGATTGCAAAGCAAATCAAGTATATTCAGATTATTTTACCGAGTGACTATGCGGTGAATAAACACTTACTACGTTTTAATGTCAATACTAAGCTAAGAAATCCTGATGAATCACAGTTTGATGCTACACCGTTATCACAAAAAAATGTTTTTCATAATGAATCATTGCTTGCAGGAGATGTATTTAACAAGGCAACAGGTGCACCAGTAAGTAGCCGTAATCAGTCCTTTAGTACGGTTAACAAGCCTTACCAGTCTGCTTGGGATAAGATTAGTGGGAACTTTTTATGGCATGATGTAGCTCAGATTTTGGTTCGACCCTATTCACCAAGTGTTGAATTGATTAAAACGCAAACAACGAGTGATGCCCAAAATCTAGCTGTAACACCGGGCTCAGCCATTGATTACACGCTAAGTTTGCATTCAAAAATAGGTAATCAAGAATATTATATTTCACCAGTTAATTTTGGTTATCAATTCGATCAGTTTGAATTGGTGGATTTATTGCCTGTCGGATTGACTATCCGAGGAGTTGAGTTGACTGAAGAATTTGCTAAACAAAAAAATGCAACTTATCAGATTGTAAGTAACTATGCTAACACCGGAAAAGATGCGATTATTTTTAAAGCGGATAAGGTAGAATTTGGCTTAAAAGAAGTAGCCAAAATTAAGACAGAAGTTGACGTTACAGTACCTGATGTGCAGACATTAGTAAATGAGGCCTATCTAACCTTTGCTAATAATGCATATTTTGGTGGTAATGGAAAGATTTCCATGGAAGGGACGCGAGCTACGCCTGATGGTACTTATGCGAGAGAATGGGTAAAAGTTACTCGACCAATCGCATTGGTTAAAAATAAAGAGGTAATTGCTCGTAAATATATTCGTAATGTCATTAATCGGGAAATGAATTCATATGGGCCATGGCGGACAGACGTGATTGATACCGATTTTGTGGAAAATTCGGGAGTCCTTGGTGCCGAGTTTGAATATCGATTGGCTATCATTAATGATACTGAAGGGATAAAGAAGAATATTTCTATAGTAGACGTACTGCCATTTTATCAAGATAAAGGAATTCAAGAGCTCAATATCAACACCGGTATACGTGAAGATCGTGGCTCTCAGTTTCATAATTATCTAGATACTACACGGCCAATTACCCTTCAAAAAGGTACGACAACACTATCTCCAGTTAGTCCAATGAGTTATGTAATAACGTATGATAATAGGCAACCATATAGCTATGATTATACAAATATTAAAGATATTCAGCCTGTTTTAGATTCTATAACTTGGTCAGCTACTGCTAACACAAATACAAAAGCAATTAAAATTGACGGTACACAAGCTCTAACGTTAAATCCAGGCGAACGTTTGGAAATTATCATTCCGATGCGTGCCCCTTCAACTCAGGATACGACCCAATCGATTCCGTTAGGTGGAGTTGCATATAACTCATTTATTCGTAAAGATGATTCTACTTTACGCTATATTGAGGCAAACAAAGTAGGAAATCAATTGAATCTTTTGAAGAAAGTAACTTTTACCAAACGCTTAAAAGAAGGCTTACAAGGATCGCTGATACCAGCTAATAATGATGATTTACAAGCAACTTTTGAAATTAGTAATACAGATGGTACCGTAAAACAGATTGCTAAAAGCGATGAAAGTGGCTTGGTTAGTTTTGTTGTACCAGTTCAATATGATTACACCATTAGAGAAATTAGTGCACCTGCCGACTATGATTTACTTGACAGTGAAATATCCATTCCATCTAGTCGGTTCCACAAAGAGGGTGGCGGTTATCAAGATGTGGCATTAACTTCAGCTGAAGAGAATAGTCTCATTAATCATAAATCCTATACAGGTTCGTTAAAAATTAATAAGAGAGATGCTAATGGAAACTCATTGAATGGTATTCGCTTTATCGTGGAGGGCCAAGCACTTTCACCATCGAACCCTATGCAGTCTGTTCCATATAGAGAAGAATTATTCACCGTTAATGGTCAGGCAGCATTGTCTGATATACCAGAAGGTAGCTACACTCTAAGGGAAGTTATTGATGACTCGACGACTAATTTTAATCAAGCGACTGGCTTGCCATTTGACTTTACGATTAGTTCTGATCCAGCGATTCGCAATGCAAATGAGATCGGTGGGATTTCTGACAACGGTAAAGATTTTACCCTTAATTTGACCAATGATAGGGTACATTTATTGATTCAAAAACTAGGGGTTAGTCAGTCAAGTGATTTAGAGAGTGTTGCTACATTAAATGATAATTTCAAGGAAAAATTAGCTGGCTATGAATTTCAATTAGAAGATGTTGATGGACAGACAATAGGTGTTGTAGCCACCGATACAAATGGGGTCACTAAAGTAGATAACTTAACTGTTAATAAGGTATATAAAATAACTGAAATAAGAACTGCTATTTCAGATAGTTCTATGGAAAATAGTGAAAATAAAGGTTATGCCTATAATAATCGCGCATACTATTTTAGAATAAATGCATCTGGTAAACTGGAAGAAGTGGATAATTTTGCTGGAGAAAATCCACGATCGTTTATTCAAAATATTTTGAATTTCCCAAATCTGAAAAAAACGGTTAAGGGATCAATAGAAGCTATAAAAACAGATGATCAGGGGCAACCATTAGTGGGGGTAGTTTTTGGCTTATATCGTAATGAACAGCTTATTGAACAGGCTGTTACAAAAATGGATGAAACAAATACCAAAGCGATAGTTAATTTTAGTAATCTAATGCCAGGAACCTACATTTTGCGTGAATTAAAAGCTCCTCTTGGTTATATTGCTAATCAAAGTGAGCGAATTATCGTCATCCCTGAGATTAAGGATGCTTTTTCACCTAAGGATAACGTTACAGTTACTCAAAATGAGCAAGTCGTTTATTATCATCAAAAGGAAACCTTTATCAATCACAAGTTAAAGGTTCATGTCTATAAAGGTGAGATGATTCTAAGTAATGTAACGTTAGCAGTAGCGCAACAAGCGAAAGAGCAAAATCCAACGTTAATTATTCAAGAATTAGCCAATCAATATGCCAATGTTTATCTACCTTTGACTGGTGTAGAATTCAAATTGTTTGAACAAGATGGGGCTTCTTGGAATGTAATTGGTAGTTATACAACGAATGAAGCTGGAGAAATTGATTTAACCAGCTATCCGTTTGACAGTAACAAGAGTTATCAATTAATAGAAAGCAAGACACTAACAGATTATCGGTTAGACGAAACGCCAATTTTCATCAATCTCCCCGTACTCAGTCGGCAAGCTGATTTTAACGGAGAAATTAATGCATACAAGAATAATCAAAAAATTTTGGGAAGAATCATTGTTTCTAAATATGAAAAATTAGCTGATGGCACTAAACAAGTGCTTTCAGGGGCTATCTTTGATTTGTATGACAATCAAGGAAAGTTGTTGAAATCAGCCACAACAGGTATTGATGGAAATGCTGTCTTTGATCAACTTGCTAATGGTGAGTATGTAGTAAAAGAACGACCAATGGCAGGATATAAACCAAATACCACTGCTAAACAAGTATCCATCAATGAAACGACCAAATTAGTTTCGTTAATATATGATAATGAACCCGAAGAATTCATCTCCATAAGTGTACAGAAAAAATGGCTTGGTCAACCTCGATTTAAAAATATTTCAGATCCAACTGATATAAAAACTATACCAATTTCAGATATATGGTTAACTGTATATTTGTTAGAGCCGGTGATTACTGATGATGGAGAAGAGGTGTATAGGTATATATATGACGAGTATGATGAGGAATATATATATCTTTACTTAAGAGAGAGATATAATTTTTCTGGTACATTTAGATATATTCCAAAGTTAAACGATTCAAATAATCGTAATTATATCATTACTGAATATGAACCTTATCGTAGTGCGTTGGGAGATGAGGCAGATATTTATGCGGAAGTAGGCTATATTGGTGGAAAACAATTTCCAGTATTTCGACCAGAAAATAAATCACTACACGCTACCGGAATGGATGATACAACAACGATATATGATGATAATGATTTGGAAAAAATTGTTGCTCGATATCGTCCAATGCTTACAAGCGATTTTGTAATTGGTAATGTTACAGATGGTTTTAAAATTGTTAACGCTTTTAACAATGTAGTCAGCGTGGGGGACTACGTGTTTATTGATAAGAACAACAATCACTTACAAGATGCTGATGAAAAAGGACTTGCTGGGGTGAAGGTGACCATTACTAACGCAGATGGTAGTAATCCAACTTACTACAATAACGAAGGAACACAAGTGACTGAACCTTACACGACTACAACCAATGAGCAAGGCTACTATCGATTTATTAATTTAAATCCAGGTGAGTACAAGATTCATTTTGAATTGACTCCTGAACAAGTTAATCGTGGGTATGTTCTAGTTGATAAAGGCGATGGTACTAATCCAACAATAGATTCCAATGCTAATTCTGATGGTTGGACCGATGTCTTTAACCTACAACCAAATGCTAATAAAACAGCCAATCCAATGGGCGATTATCTAGATAATCCAACGATTGATGCCGGAGTGAGAGAAAGCACACCATTAGTTAGTCTCGGGGATTATGTCTTTATTGATACTAATGGCAATCACCTTCAAGATAGCACTGACCAACCGCTAGCTGGAGTGAGTGTGCAAGTATTAAAAGCAGATGGTAGCAATCCAGAGTGGTTTAATGGGACTGATTTTGTGACCGATCCATATATCACCACTACAGATGCAACTGGACACTATCAATTTACGAATTTAAAACCAGATACTTATAAGGTGCAATTTACGCTAACCGAAGCGCAAAGTAAACTCTACGCCTATGTTTCCCCAAATGTTGGAGACAATGATGCCCTTGATTCAGATGCAGCTGCTGATCATGTTAATCCAAGTGTTGGCTTAACAGAAGCTAAAGCAGTGAGCGACTTGACTATTCCACAAGACACGGCAAATGCACCAAATCCACTAGGCTTAAATAACCCAACCTTCGATGCTGGGGTAACCTTAAGAGTAGATCAGTTGGTTAGTCTAGGAGATAAAGTCTTTGTCGATATGGATAATAATAATACCCAAACCGAGGGAGATTTACCATTAGCTAATATGAAAGTTAAGGTAGTGAATGCAGATGGTACTTCACCAACCTATGCTCAAAATGGTCGATTAGTCACTCAAGAATATACGACTACCACGGATGAACAGGGGTACTATCATTTTGATCAATTAGTACCAGGTAACTACAAGGTAATTTTTGAATTAACGCCTGAACAGCAACAAATTTATCGCTTTGTTACACCGGATGTTGGGGGCAATGATGCCCTAGACTCTGATGCCAAGGTGGTTAATCCAGCTATCAGTTATGTCGCTGAAACCTCCGCACAAGAGGTACAACCGACAACAAGTCCTCCTGATAGTCCAACTGCACCGAATCCACTTGGCTTAACGAATCCGAGCTTTGATGCGGGTGTTCGTTTGGATGCTGAGCAACTAGTTAGCCTTGGAGATTACGTCTTTATTGATGTGGATGGCAGCCAAGCGCAGACGGCTAGTGATCAACCACTACCAAATGTAAGTGTGGAAGTTCGTACAGCGGATGGCCAATTACCAACTTATCTTAAGAATGGTCAGCTGGTGACAGATGTCTACACCACCACCACTGATTTAAACGGCCGTTATCAATTTAACAATTTATTACCGGGTAGTTATAAGGTTTACTTTACTTTAAATGAAGAACAAAAGAGCAAATATCAATTTATCGCACCAAATGTAGGGGGCGATAAGACTAAGGATTCAGATGCAACGGTCATTGATCCACTTCGACCAGAGCGAGCAGTGACCGCAGCAGATGTAGTAAATAATGATTTAACGATAAGAAATCGTGCAGACAATCCATTCCATTTAGATAATCCAGACTTTGATGCCGGTGTAGCAGTAATCAATCAATTAGTAAGTGTAGGGGATTACGTCTTTATTGACCGTGATGGTAGCAATACTCAAACTCCTGGTGATCGACCATTGCCAAATGTGACGGTAAGTATTGTGAAAGTCAATCCAGACGGCACCACAACGGATCCAACCTATATGAAAAATGGGGAATTAATCACTGCACCATACACAACTAAGACCAATCAAGAAGGGTTGTATAGCTTTGTTGATTTAGTTCCAGGTGATTATCAAGTTATCTTTACTTTAAGTGATGCGCAAAAACAATATTATCACTATGTCACGCCAGAAGTTGGAGGGGCACCATCCCTTGATTCGGATGCACATGTAGATGGCGAGAATAGTGCCATTGGTCGTTCCAAGGTTATTCATCTAGTAGCAGATCCATTTGTTAGAAATGGGGATAATAATCCGCTTCACCTAGATAACCCAACCATTGATGCCGGAGTAGTTGGTCCGGATTATGAGTTACCTGGTGCTGGTAAGATGGAATTATGGTTCTGGTATCTAGCGAGTATGAGTATGTTGTTAATAGGCTTAGCGCTATTCTTTGGCAATCGTAAACGCCAATTGATCGCCATCCAAACAATGCCTGTCTCGACTATGACAAGCAAAGGCTTTACAAACATTCGCCAAGATGAAACCCAATCTGATAAAATGGAAATGGAAAATCAAGTAGCTGAAACAACGGAATCGCTTCGTCATTCTACTGACCAGGTTAGACCAAGTGAGGAGATTGTCTCAGATATGCCAAATGTTGACGCAATCGGTGAAACCGTAGAGAATCGGCTTCATCGATCGGAAAAAATAGTAGATAGTGGAAAAAATAAGTCTTCCGCAGCTGATGTGGAGGTAGACGATCCCCCACCAGAAAGACCACCCCAAAATAAACATCCTTCTAGCGGACCATTCTCTTCGACTTAAAAGGCAATGCTTGAGAGAATGTTAGGAGAAATAAAAAGGTGAAAAGTGGTATAAATAAAAGTAATAAAACGTAGCAAAAATCAAAAAAACGTAGCAAAACGATAAAATAAGGCAACTTTTTACGTCAAACGTAAAATTGCAATAAATGATTGGCTGGTTGATTATGGCCAGTTAACTAGCCAATCTAGTAAGTATTAACATGTTGATGGTTACAAGTTTTTAGGTGTTATGAGTTAAAAGTTGATTCTCTCGATAGCCTATCATACTTTGCTAGCAAGTAGGTAACTATTTAGGGGATTTGCGGATAACTGCTAAAAGGCTAGTCTGCTCTCTGACTGATCATCAAAGAGCAAACATTTGAAATGTTGCACGTGCAAATGATGCTAGTAATTTAGAAAAGAATTTTTGACGGTAACAATGATTTTATACCTGTAAACTTTAGATTAGCAACGAAAATCGCCTTTAGTTAAGTTTTCGTTTTCTAAGCGCAAAAAACGAGCTAGCTGAATACTATTTTCGTAGCGCAATGGTTTGTTGGAAAAGATTTTTCATTCGTTACTTATGTTATTGGCTAAAGGGCTTAAGATTCAATCCTTGTTTAGATAGCTGGTCACTATTTAGGCTAATTAGAATCGTCAGCCTATTTGCCAAATAGTAAGTCTCTTTTAGAACAGTATTGTTGGAATGAAGATAAAGAAAGGGTAGTTAGCCATTATTTTTAGCTGGTCACTAAAAAGAGAGGACTACTAGTCTGCTTTATGTTAAACAATCCAGCAATCAGTAAATAAACAATTAAAAGTTTTGACTAGGGTTACTGCTTGCGATACAAGGATTGTTTGCTTTATTGATGTTGATTGGCTGGTCACTAATCAAATACAATGGAAGGCAAGACTTATTTGAGCGTAATGTGTTTATAGCTGTTGCTTTAGGTAAAAGTTGCCGATTACTTAATGGGCAAAGCCAGCAAGCTGGTCACTTGTTTGCTTGTCCAGAGAGTAATTCAGACCTTTGCCATAGCAAACAATCATAAACAAGCATCACTTCTCAAAAAAGCGAGTAACAAGCTACTGAATTAGCTGGTCACTAATCAAGTAGCCTAGTCCAAAACGAAATCAATAAAAGCTAGCTAGTGAGCAGATAATCCATTAATGGACACGCTCACTAGCTAGCTTATTTTTTGGATAGTCACTTACCAGTTGTAATGATTTAATTGTTTAGAGTTGATTTACTATTGAGGAATTACTGCTTTTTAGCCTGTGGAGTAAGCCATTCATCCGCTTGCTGACTAATCGTTTCGGTTAGCAGCACGGAAAAATTAATGCCCATCCGTTTGCCTAGTTTATCTGCCAAAATAGGAATGGACAAAGTTTTCTTCACCAATTCCTTGTCATTGAGATAGTCAGCGACATTCACGCTAAGTGAACTACTCACCACTTAGCTAAACCTAACGGTTCTTAACGCTTGAAGTGGGAGCTTCTTGGGAATAGAGCATACTTGATAGCTTATTTCTTCACTAACAGCGGTTTCTCTTATTTACCAAGCTATCCCCGTAGTTCCTACGGTTTTTTTGATTGTGCCTAAGCTGAAGTTTGTATTCTTAGACCTTCAATCAATATATTGATACTAGCGTTGATATCACGGTCATGATGAGTATGACAAATAGGGCAAGTCCATTCTCGAATATCGAGCGATTTCTTGCCATCTTTATGTCCGCACTCTGAACAAATCTGACTAGACGGAAACCACGTATCCACTTTGACGATTTCACGTCCATACCAGTCCGCTTTGTATTGCAACTTAGCCACAAAGCTAGACCAAGATACATCAGAAATACTTCTTGCTAATTTATGATTACGCAACATACCTTTTACGTTTAAGTCTTCAATACAGATAATATCGTGATTTTTGATAATTTCTGTACTTAACTTATTCAGAAAATCAGTACGTTGATTCATTACTTTTTCATGCAATCTAGCTACCTTGCGTTTTTGTTTTTGGTAATTTTTAGATTCAGATAAAGGGATACCTTTTTTCTTAGCTAATAAGGCACGTCTAGACAACTTACGTTGTTCACGTTTTAATTTCTTTTCCATTTTGGACGTAAATTTATGATTATCAATTTTTTGTCCATCTGAAAGAATCGCAAAGTCTGTAATACCTAAGTCAATACCAATGGCAGAATTGGTTTTAGGTAACTCGCTAATTTCTTCTTTACATAACAAAGAAATATAGTATTTACCGCTAGAATGGCGTGATATTGTAGCAGATTTAATCATCCCTTTTGGTTGTCTATGAAGCTTAATTCTTACTAATGATTTCAATTTAGGAACTTTTATGAATTTACTATCAATCAAAGCAACTGTACCATTTTGATTATTCGTTGTATAACTCTGAACAGGATTTTTCTTACTTTTGAAACGTGGAAAGCCAACAGATTTATCCCGAAAAAAATTCTTGTATGCTTTATCTAAATGAAGTTGGGCATTGGCCAAAGCGAGGCTATCGACTTCTTTCAGAAATGGAAATTCTTTCTTATATTTAGCCGGTGTTGGAAAAGTCATTTTTTTAGAAGGATCATTTTTAACTTCTTCATATGCTTTTTTTCGGTCATTAAGCATTAGATTGTAGACCTTACGAACGCAGCCGAAAGTTTTGGCAAAGAAGATTTCTTGTTCTTCTGTTGGATAGATTCTGAATTTGTACGCTTTTAGTCGTTCCACAAAGTTCACCTGCTTTCTATTTATGATTGTTTCCTTGATTTTGGATGTATTTCTTTATCACATCAATTGGTGCTCCACCAGTCGTCAACAGACAAAAACTTTTAGACCAAAACATTTCTTTCCAAAGAAACTGTTTGACTCTTGGAAAATCACGTTTTATCAATCTTGAACTAGCGCTTTTATAGGCGTTGATGAATTTTGTCAATTCTGTTTTAGGATGAGCTTTGAACATAATATGAACGTGGTCTTTATCATGATTCCACTCCACTAAAGTAATGTGATACGATTCTGAAATTCTTTCAAAAGTAGCTTTAGCATAATCAGATATGTCATCATCTATCACTTGTCTGCGATATTTCGTTACTAAAATAAGATGGTAATAAAGAAGGAAGACTGAATGGTTATTTGTATCTAATTCCATTTTATATCACTCATTTCTAATATAGACTGATTATAACATAGAACGAAATAAAAAGACCATGTAATGTATTGTCGGTCTTCGAGTTACCAACAGTAACCCTCATACCGAATGGCATTCATCACCCATCTATAGAGGATGGGCGACTTCTGCCTGAATTACGTTAAAATCTGTCTATATGGTGCAGGGACATTATCATAAAGGAATATTCTCATAGATTTTCTACGTAATTCTCCTAATGAACCTATAGAAAACACAGCCATCAATATAACCACAACAAATATTAATGCTTCAAAATATCCTGTTATTCTCCCCAGCAACTCACTGGATGCATATATACCTGTTTCATGCAAAAATAAATAGATTCCCACAGCACAAATCCCAGTTATGCTTAACGTTTTCATTTTCTTAAATATAGTTTCTTTTTCCGCAGTTGCATAATCCGACATTGATTTAGCAATTTCTCGTTCTTCTTTGTTCATAATCTCGCTTTTCCTTTCTCCGTTGATAATCTCCGAAATGCTTACATCATAATAGTCTGCAATATCAACAAGAATACTAATATCTGGCATATTACTTCCCGTTTCCCAACGAGATACAGTTCTGCCTGATACATTAAGTACTTCTGCCAATTGTTCTTGTGTGACATTCTTTTCATTTCGAAGTTCTTTTAGAAAACTACCAATTTTCTTTTGGTCCATTTTGCTTTCCTCCTTTCATCAACAGACTATCCTAATCATCTATTACATAACACGACACAAAGCGAGAAATGTCGTATTTATGCCATTAGACAAGCTTGTCTAATACTATTTCCATTGTTTTAATCACATTAAATTATAATTTGTTATTGTTCACTAAATAAGAATTTAAACTTATCTAAAAACTTATTCGTCACACAGATATCTCCCTATCAATTACTTTTATTATGCTGGAATAAAATCTGTAAATGGTTTTAGAAAAGTTAACAATCTATCGGTTACTTCCTCGGAGCTACATGGCATATCGCTACTAATCCACCACTCTATTACTCCAAGAAGGCCATTAACCAAAAACTGCGATGCAATTTCATAAGAGCTGGCAATTTCTTCAGGCATTACAGCCATAGCAATTGAAACTTGACCTAGCAAAGCATTAGTAAACTTTCTTCTAAATATTCCATACTTATCATTTTCATGAAGTAATTTATACAATTCTATATGTTCCTCCAAATAGGAGAACACCCTTCCCATGGCGTCCTCTTGAAGGTGAATATCTTCGTTATCACTGCACTGTGACAATAGTTCATCCACATATTTATCTATGCATTTTTCGAGGATATCATACTTATCTAAAAAATGAAGATAAACGGTTCCCCTGTTAATGTCTGCCCTATCTGCGATATCATTTACCGTAATCTTTTCAAATCCCTTTTCTCTAAGTAGATCCATGAAAGTCTCTAAAATCAGTTTTCTTGTACGCTTTACTCTTCTATCCATAGCACTCCTGTTAATTAACACTTTTATCAGTTTGTTCAGTTTTCAACATCTGCACACTTTTAACTATTGTTTCGAGTGATTCTTGTCTATATGATTAGAATATCGAACATATGTTGATTATTCAACACTCATACAGTAAAGGAGAACTCAAGTCATGAAGATATTAATTTTTGGAAGAGGTGCCATTGGATCACAATATGGATGGGCATTAGAAAAAGCTGGACATACAGTAGATTTTTACGTAAGAAAAGAACGAAAAGACATCTATGAACAAGGCGTCAATGCCACAATATATGATGGTCGTATCAAAGATTATCTGAAGTTTCACTGGAACATTAATTTGATTGATGAAATCCCAATTAAACACGATTATGATTTGATATTCCTAAGCATTAACCCAGAGCAAGTTTCAATCGCCATCGATTATCTGACTCCCAGAATCGGAAATGCCACCTTGCTTTTCTTCTGCAACTATGGAAGGGATATATCCAAAGCAATTGGTTCAATTCCTGCAAATCATGTAGTATTTGGTTTTCCAGGAGCCGGAGGGGGATATGAGGAAAACGATTTATACGGAATTTTAATGAAATCAGTAGAAATCGGCTGTACAGGCAATAATCCAACCGTTAGGGAAAAAGAAATCATAGAACTATTCAAAGGCGCAGATTTCAAAGTTTCTTTACAAAAAGATATTTCCAGATGGCTCTTCCTGCATTATATAGCAAATGCTGCCATGGAAGGAGCAGCTGCAGAAGTAGGTGGATTTGAAGCGGCAATCTCATCAAGTGAAGCACTCTCCCACATGGTTCTCAACATACGAAAAATGAGTCCATATCTTAAGGCAAAGGGAGTGAAGAAGAACGTCCTTCTAATCGCCATGAGCATAATACCTCCAAAGTTCATGGGTTCAGTTATGAAGAACCTGGTCTACAAGCCGGGAACTCCTATGCATATGGCTCAAAGCCATAACCATTTCAAACCAGGATATGCTGTAGAAGAAATAAAAGCAGATGCAAAGAAACTGGGTATCATTTTAGACATCTAGCCAAATCTATCAATATGCTAAAACTCTCTCTATAGACGATCAAAAACCCGCCTTTGGTGAAATCATTGAAACTTTACGAAAAATGAATCTTGTTTATCTTGGTGGAACGAATTATACACCAGCTTTTGAGCGAACAGATTTAGTTGATGATTTGATGGATACTTTTGGATTTAATGTAGCAAGAAAAATAATTACTCAAAAATATTTGAAAAAATTTTCTCGAGTTGTTCAATCAGAAAAAAGTACGAAAATGAAATAGCATAAATAAACTCCCCTAAACGCTGTAATATCAGGCATTAGGGGAGTTTTATCGTCTTTCAACTGTAAAACTCGAGAACACGTGTTGATACGTGTGTCGATTTTTCTAGCATGGTTCTTCCTATAATTTATGATTCCTTTTCATTATTAACTACGCAAATTTTGAAAATAGCTCCGATAAAGGGTCTCTCTTTCGATTAAGTTATGTGCTATTATAGTGGAAAAGCTTATTAAAGGAGGGGTTTCATGTCACGTTGTTCTTGGGCTGAGAGTAGTCCGTTAATGCAAGCCTATCATGATCACGAATGGGGCAGAGTGGTTACCGATGATCAGCGTTTATTTGAATTTTTAGTATTAGAAATGATGCAAGCAGGGCTAAGCTGGTCGATTGTTTTAAATAAGCGAGCGAGTCTGGCGGAGGCTTTTGCGCAGTTTGATTATCAAAAAATTGCCCAATTTACTGAGGAAAAAGTAGCGACTTTAGTTCAAAATCCTAAAATTATTCGTCATCGCTTAAAGCTTCAAGCAGTGATTCATAATGCCCAATGCTTCATGGCTATCCAGCAGGAGTTTGGCTCTTTTGCGCGTTACTTGTGGCAATTTACTGATGGCAAAATTATCCATCATCATTGGACAAGCTTAGAACAGGTTCCTACGCAAGATAAGTATGCACAAATAATTAGCAAAGACTTAAAAAAGCGTGGGTTTAAATTTGTCGGTCCAGTGACAATCTATTCATATATGCAAGCAATCGGTATGGTAAACGACCATTTGACTAGTTGTGATTGTTACGGTGAATTAGTCCAACAAACTCAGGTCGATTTGTAGTTAGACAGCCTTATTTTCTTGCTTTTCTTGCCTAGCTACTTGACGATTATTCTTAGAGGGGCTAAAATTATAGTTACTGTTAAAATGAAGGGAAGGTACCCAGATGCAGATTCGTTTGGATAACGAATGGCAATTGCAACCATTAAAAGGCGATACAGGCAAAGCATTTATTGGCTTGCGTGCACAAGAAAAAGTCTTTATCAAACGAAATACCACGCCAATGCTAGCGGCTCTGTCTAAAGAAGGCATCACGCCTAAGCTAGTTTGGACGAAGCGTACAGGCAATGGGGATACCCTGACTGCGCAGGAATGGTTGGAAGGACGGCTTTTGCAGGCAGATGAAATAGGGAAACGCAATGATGTGATCGATGTGTTGTATCATCTTCATCACTCACCGTCACTTTATGATATGCTTGCCAAGATTGGTGGAAAGATTTGTTCGCCAAGTGATATGTTAGCCGCTTATGAAGCGAATCTTCCAAAAGAGATTGCCAAAAATTCTTTTTTGAATATGGTCTTGAACTATTTACGCCAAAATATCCCAGCTTTTCAGCCTAAAGATGCGACGGTCGTTCATGGTGATGTGAATTATCGTAATTGGCTCGTTTGCCAAAATTATTTGTATCTGGTCGATTGGGATTCCATCATGTTTGCAGATCCAGCAGTGGATATTGCCACGATTTTAGGTCATTATCTCCCTTTAGGCAATTGGAGTCAGTGGCTATTAAGCTATGGCGTACAGCCTGATGGCGAATACATGGAAAAGCTTTACTGGTATGCTTTATTGAGTATTTTACAAGAAGTAAAGAAAAATGTTTTAAAAAGAGATTTTGTACAAACCAATCGCGAAATTATTCAATTGAAACGAATTTATCGTACATAAAAATAAATCAATGTCGCTAGAGGATAGAAGGGCACTTCTACCCTCTAATTATTTGACTGAGAAAGGAAAACCAATGAGAGTTAGAAAACGTAAAGGTGCAGAAGAATTAATTGCTAGCCACCCAGAATATGTTGTTAACGAAGCCCACACATTTAAAGGACGATGGCATGAACGCTTTGGCAATAATCATCCTATTCATATTGAAATCGGGATGGGAAAAGGTCAGTTCATCACTGGCATGGCTAAAGCCAACCCTGAGATTAATTATATCGGTGTAGAAATCCAGACCAGCGTGGTTTCTTTTGCTTTAGATAAATTATTGGCTGAAGAATTACCGAATGTCCAACTACTTCATGTCGATGGCTCTAGCTTAACTGAGTATTTTGCTGATAATGAAATTGACCGTATTTATCTGAATTTCTCGGATCCATGGCCAAAAACCCGTCACGAAAAACGCCGCCTAACCTATCGCACATTCTTAGAAGTAGACGAGCAAATTTTAAAACCAAATGGCGAAATTCATTTCAAAACCGACAACCAAGGCTTATTTGAATATTCTCTTGCCAGCTTCTCACAATACGGCATGACCTTAAAAAAAGTCTGGCTCGACCTACACAACAGCAACTATGAAGGTAACATCATGACCGAATACGAAGAAAAATTCTCTAGTCGTGGTCAACGTATTTATCGTGTCGAAGCACAGTTTAATAACAAGGATGTGAAGTAGCTTGCTCAGACATGTGAAAATTCGAGTGTTACTCTCCAATGAGAAAATCAAAAAAGAGTTGAGATTTTCTCAATGGAGAGGCGAATTTTCGGCATGTCTAGCTACTGAACACCGTCAACAAAAGGATGTGAAGTAGCTTGCACAGCTACAATCATCCGAAAAAAGTCCCAAGCAACGTTTGCTTGGGACTTTTGGCGTTAGTTTCTGTGTGCGCGCAATGCACTAATAATTGCCACAACATCAATGACTTCTTGGAACATCGCACCGATAAATGCCGGAATAATCCCACTTGAAGCAATAAACATCAAGAGGGTACAAACGATCATGCCAATCCAAACCGATTCTTTGGCGATTCTGACTGTTTGACGAGCGATTTCAATACTTTTACTCACCTTGGATAAATCATCTTGCAAGATCACCACATCGGCTGTTTCACTGGCAGCAGTTGCGCCGTGTGCTCCCATCGCAATACCGATACTTGCACTTGCTAAGGCAGGCGCATCATTAATCCCATCGCCGACCATTGCTGTTAATCCGCTTTGAGCGATGGTTTCTTTGATTTTTTCGATTTTGGTTTCTGGTAGACATTCTGCATACACATCGGCTTGGGCAATGCCCACTTGCTCAGCAATATTTTTGGCAACCGGCCATTTATCCCCAGTTACCATAATAAGATGCTGCAAGCCAAATTGTTTTAAGGTTGCAATGGTTTGTGGGGCTTCTTTACGCAGGGTATCTTTAAAGGTTAAATAGCCGAGAAATTCCCCCTCTTTAGCGACGAATACACTGGTTTGTTGGGGCAGTTGTGCAGGTAGCCCTTTTTGAATAAAGCTTGGTTTACCAATCGCATATGTTTGTTGGTCAATGACGCCTTCAATCCCATGACCACTAATTTCACTGATGGTTTGTACATCTAGTAAAGATAGTTGTCGATGCTTACATTCTGCTACGATACTCCGGGCAAGGATATGGGTAGAATTTTGTTCAAGGCTGGCGACAATTTGCAAAAAGTGTTCGGTGCTAATGGACGGAACATGCTGAATTTCATCAATCAGTAAGATTCCAGAAGTGAGCGTTCCGGTTTTATCAAAGGCGATATTTTGGATCGCTGCCAATTTTTCAATCGCACTACCGTTTTTGACCACAATTCCGTAGCGACTTTCACGACTCATACCAGCGACAAAGGCAATCGGTGCAGCTAAGATTAAAGGACAAGGAGAGGCGACCACCATGACCTCAGCAAATCTGACGGGATCTTTAGATAGATACCAAGCGATTCCACCGATGAGATAAGCAATCAAAGTAAAAGGTAGAGCATAGCGATCGGCTAGACGGACAAAGCTTGCAGGTATTTCGCTAGATTGGGCAACCAATTGAACCAAGCGTTGGTATTGGCTATCACTGGCTAATTTATTGACTTTAAGCTGAATTGTTTGGTCTCCGTTGACCGCCCCAGACAGCAAATTGTCCCCTTGTTTTTTCTCAATTGGCAAGGATTCGCCGGTTAGCGAGGCTTCGTTAATCGTAGCAAATTCGCTGAGTAAAATGCCGTCAATGGGAATCATTTCATTTGGTTTTACCAGAATTTTTTCTCCGATTTTGATTTGGCTTAAATCGACATCGACCATTTGACCGCCTTGTAAAACATGCGCAATTTCTGGCGTTTGGTCAAGCAGACTTTGTAATTCTCGGTTGGCTTGCTTGCTTGCGTAGGCTTCTAGTGATTCTCCACCAGTTAGCATAATCAAGACAACTAAGCTAGCCCAATATTCACCAACAATTAAAGTAGACACAATCGCAGTGATGGCTAAAATATCAACCCCCAAATTGCCTTTTCTTAATGTTTGAATCATTTCAACCAACATACTAAATGCGATGAGACTACTGATAATGCTAACTAACCAACGTGCATAGATGGGCTGATTAAAAATAAATTGAAGAATCAATGCGATGATTCCGATAGTAATGGTAATCAATAATTTTTTTTGATTGGACATCGTTTTCCATCCCCTTTTCAAATAAAGTATACCACCTAAAAATTCTAATTGATAATAAAATAATCTAAATGAGAACGATAATCGTTAATATATGCAATTGATAAAGGTTATCAATTAGAATTATTTTAAAATAGGGCGAAAAGGTTAAGACAAGCTATTTTAAAAAAATTTTGGTAAGATAGGGTTAGAAGCATTTGAATTTAAAAAAATGGAGTGGAGTTATGTTAACAAAATTAAAAAATATTTTTTCCTTATATTTACTTGACTGGCGACGGATTTTTAGCGTACCGACTGCGACATTGTTGTTAATCGCCATGTTTATTTTGCCTTCTTTGTATGCGTGGTTTAATATCAAAGCGCTCTGGGATCCTTATGGTAACACCAGTGATTTGCCGATTGCTGTGTATAGTGCCGATCAAGGCGTGAAGTTGAATCATCAGCAATTGGCTATCGGTAAAAAAGTGATTCAACAGCTCCATCATAATCATCGACTAGGCTGGGTCTTTGTGGATTCTAAGAAGCAATTAACTAATGGCGTACAATCAGGTAAGTATTATGCCGGCATTTATTTACCTAGTCATTTTTCTAAGGATTTAGTCAGTTTTATTGATGGCAAAATTCAAAAGCCGCGCATCGACTATTATTACAATGCCAAAATTAATGCGATTGCGCCAAAAATTACCGATAAAGGTGCCTCAACACTTCAAAGTGAGATTACGGATAATTTTATCGGTACCTCGAGCAAAATTTTAGCTGAAACCATGGACCAAGCCGGCATCTCCTTGGAAAAACATTTCAATGAGATTGAGCGCTTGAGTCAATTAGTGCTGGACACCAATGATCATTTAGCTGAAATGGATAGCTATATTGCTCAGCTCCAAGCGTTAGAGGCCAAATTACCTGATTTATCTGCTAAATTTGCATTCGCACAGTCGTTACCTAATTATTTTCCGCAAGTCAATCAGCTAGCTGATAAGGTCGTTTTGGCGAATCAGCACGTTGATCAAATCAATCAAGCTGGCGAGCTACTATTAGTCTTACAACGCAACTTGCCACAGCTTCAAAGTGTTCAAGGAAAAATGGACCAATTCAATCAAGACTTTGTTCAAGTGAATCAATTAATGCAAAATGGGATTACCTCGTTAACCCAAGCGGTACAAATTGTTCAAAACCTGCAAGCAATTTTACCGCAATTAAGTCAATTGAATCAGCAAGCTCAAAGCTTTTTAGCCAATACCAGTCAATTTGCTAAGGATTTTCAAGCAATTTTACCAGCAATTACGCAAAGTGTGGTCTTAGATTTACAAGCAGCCCAAAGCTTTGGCCATAGCTTTGATCAAGCCTTAGCCCAAATTGCCCGAACCTTAAAAGAAGCGCAGCAAGCCGGCTTAACTGCCGAGCAAAAACAGGTCCTTAGCCAATTATTAGCTAGGATGAATCAGCAGTTAGAGCAGCAAAAAGCGCATCTAGCTACGCAAATCGCCTATTTTGAAGCGTTGCAAAAAAATAGTGGCAAGGATTTTCAGTCTACTATTGCTCGTTTACAACAGGCCGTAAATGTTATGGATCAATTGCAAGCCAAAAGTAATCAGCTAGTTCAAGTGTTGCAATCAGCAGAGGCAAGTATCCCGTTAATGTTGCAAGCAGTGACTGATTTACAACAGCTAAATCAACAAGTCCTAAGCCAGCTACAAGCAATCGATCCTGAGCAAATCGCTAGCCAAATCAACCAAACCTTAACGGATCTTTTACCGCTGCTCCAAAACGGTCAAGATTTATTAGAAAAGGCGCAGCAAGTGAATTGGGCTGACTTTATGAATCAAACCCAGAGAGTTTTACAACAAGGCTTGCAGCTACTAACAAGTTTCCAACAAGATTTGCCTGGCTATCAACAAAAATTCCAAGACCTACAAGTGTTTATGAACCAACACTATCAGGGCTTGGTCCAAGGATTGAATCAAGCGACCCTTTTTTATCAAAAGGATTGGCCAAATGTGCAACAAAAATTAGCGTTGGCGAGTCAATTTGTCCAAAAGGATTTACCTACTTTGGAAAGTGAGTATACACAGACACTTAATCAGCTAAATGCTAAAATGCCTTTGGTGCAAAATGCCTTTAGCCAAATCAATCAATTTATTCAGAATGATTGGCCGATTGTGCGTAAGGGAATCCAAGAATCTGCGCAATCCTTACAAAAGGGCCAACAAATGCTTTCGTTAACGGAATTGATTCGTCTGCTTAGAGTAGATGCTCAAAAAGAAGCCGACTTTTTCAAAGAGCCGGTAGTATTAAAAACCCAAGCCTTTTATCCAATCAAAAATAATGGTTCGGCGAGTGCACCGTTTTATACCGCCCTTTGTCTATGGGTAGGTTCCTTGCTGCTTTCTAGCTTGGCTACGACGAGTGTTTATCTTGAAAAGAAACAAAAGCAACAATTTACTTTAAGAGAACAATTCTTCTCTCGGATGCTCAGCTTTTTAACGATTGCTTTAGTCCAAAGTCTTATTGTCGTTTTCGGTAATCTCTATCTTTTACATGTCTCTGTTAAACAGCCAGTGCTATATGTCTTATTTACGCTGCTCATTGGCCTAGCCTTTATGTCGATGATTTATGTTTTGGTGAGCCTTTTTGGGAACATCGGTAAAGGCATCGGAATTGTAATCTTGGTGCTTTCGATTTCTGGTGGAGGAGGAAATTACCCCATTCAGGTTTCAGGAGCCTTTTTCCAATGGATCAATCCTTGGTTGCCCTTTACCTATGCAGTGAATCTATTAAGAGAAGCAACAGGGGGCATATACTGGCCAAATACGCATGTGGATTATCTGTTTTTACTGATTGTTGCCGGTCTATTTATCATTTTAGGGGCAATCTTCTTCCCAAGAAACAATGCCTGGGTCCAACATTTTAATCAACGGACGAAAAACAGTCATTTCTTCCATTAAGCTAGCAAATTTTTATAAGCTTTCGCTAGCTTAGGACGACTGTTGCTTCATTAGAATAATGAGCCAAAATGTGCTACAATGAAAAGGCAGATTTTTTACAGAAAGTGAGAAGAATAATGTTAACAACGGAAGATTTTGATTTTCATTTGCCAGAAGAATTAATTGCCCAAACTCCCTTGGCTGATCGAACAAGCTCAAGATTATTGGTGCTCAATCGCCAAACTGGAGCAGTAGAGGATAAGCATTTTTACGATATCATCGATGAATTGCAGCCAGGCGATGCTTTGGTGATGAATGATACTCGGGTATTGCCAGCTAGATTGCACGGTGAAAAGGTCGAAACAGGCGCACATTTAGAGCTACTTTTACTGAAAAATACCCAAAATGATGAATGGGAAACGCTGATTAAACCAGCCAAACGTGCGAAGGTGGGCACGGTGATTCGTTTTGGCGATGGTCGCTTACAAGCAGTGGTCAAAGAAGAATTAGATCATGGTGGACGTATTATTGAATTTCAGTATGAGGGCATCTTCTTAGAAATTTTAGAGTCATTAGGTGAAATGCCACTGCCGCCTTATATCAAAGAACGCTTAGAAGATCCTGATCGCTATCAAACAGTCTATGCTAAAGAAAACGGCTCAGCAGCAGCCCCAACAGCCGGCTTGCATTTTACTGAAGAATTATTAGCGAAAATTCAGGAAAAAGGGGTAGAATTAGTCTATTTAACCTTACATGTAGGCTTAGGTACCTTTAGACCAGTGAGTGTGGAAAATATCGCGGATCATGAAATGCACAGTGAATTTTATCGCTTAAGTGAAGAAGCTGCGCAAAAACTAAATGAGGTAAAAGCTAACGGTGGTCGCATTGTCGCAGTAGGTACGACTTCGATCCGGACCTTGGAAACTATCGGCACCAAATTTGCTGGAAAAATTCAAGCTGATAGTGGCTGGACCAATATCTTTATTACGCCAGGCTATGAATTTAAAGTGGTCGATGCTTTTTCAACCAACTTCCACCTACCAAAATCAACCCTGGTCATGTTAGTCAGCGCTTTTGCCGGCCGCGAAAAAGTCTTGGCTGCTTATCAACACGCCATTGAACAAAACTATCGCTTCTTTAGTTTTGGCGACGCCATGTTTGTGAAGTAAGTCTGTCTTAGTTGTTTCATCAACATACAAAGATTAGAAACATTAGCAAATAAAGCATCCAAATAAAATTTTAAAAATGATTATTGATAAAAAATGACCGGAAATTATGTTTAGTCGGAATATTGTCGGGATAAATTTTCGAAAGATGAAAAATATCCCGACACTTTTTTACTAAATTTTAACTACTTATCGCCGACTAGTTGAATGATTATTATCTGTTTAACCAAAAGTGTAAAGCTAAAAAGAAACACACCTTCAATTATTGGCTAGAAGGTGTGTTTCTTTTATTCATTTTAAAATGTTCAATCCAATTTCTTCTATTAGACCAAAGTAAAATGGGAATTTCATAGTTTTTGAACACCGCTTTAAATTTATCTGACAGCTTGTTTTCATCATTGGCAATCACAAGAAAATCTGTATCCGTTCTTAAAGCTTTGGTATCAATGATGCTTAGTAGTGGTAGCTTATACGCATTGCTAATAGGATTGTTGACTATTTTAATCGCACATTGATTCCGATATTTGGTTTTTCCAATCGCAACATCGAAATGAACATCAGCTCCAGATTTTCCTCTAAACAATATATTCTGCGTAATTGGTAAATCCATTTCTAGAAAAAAATTCGCCACTTCTTCTGAAAAAAGATTGATTACTTTATCTCTTGTTGTATAGAATAAATCGGCAACCTGTATAGTACATTGAATCAATCGAGTTTGTATCAATGGAAAGTCATTTAAATCATGAAAGCGAATATATAGTTCTCTTGTTTCTTCATTTAATTTCACTCCGAAATTAAATAAAATTTGATTAAACCAATGCTTTCTTTTTCCGAATTTAATAATAGACGGATTAGTAAGCTCTAATTCGTCAAGGGTATAACCATCGTCAGAAATGATGTAGTCATTTTCTATTTTTTCGACTACTAATTGAATATTGTCATTAAGATTATCTACAAAAGGGGTATTGATAATAACTATGTTTTCTTTAGCTGTAAACTTTATTTTCTGTGTCATCCACTCGTAGTAGATTTTTTGTAAGTCAGTTAGATAAGTAGGCATGTTTCATTCTCCTTTTCACCATTATACCAAATCTTCGGTAAATAAAATATTCCCTGTGATTAATGCGCTTTTTGGATAGAATGCCGAAATTCGTTTTGATTTTTTGCGCAACCTTTCTAAAAAGAAAAATTGCTTTAGTTAATTGTTGACGCTTACAAATAAAAGTGTAAAATAAAAATTGTATTCCTAAACATAACTCAATTAATCGTAAATACATTTTATTTTTTGATAGGATGTCGTGAATTCACAAGGAAAGAAGGGAAAGAAATGCTATCAGTAGTTCAAGCGCAGGATCAGCATTTTGAAACAGTTTATCGTTTAACAAATAACAATGATTTAGAGGTCGTGCTTAGTCCATACGGGGCACGTCTTTTAGCCATTAAGGTACCTTTAACAGAAGGCGTGCGCGATATTGTGGCTTCACCAGTTGATTTGGCTGGCCAAAAAGCAGCGCGCTACTTTGGGGCAACAATTGGTCCGGTAGCCGGTCGCATTAGCCAAAGCTATTTTGAAATTGATGGAGAAAAATTCGTTACTGAAACCAATAATAATGAACATACCTTACATTCTGGCTCCAATGGCTTTGATAATCGTGTGTGGTTAGCTGAAACGTATGAAAAAGATGGTGAGGTTGGGGTGATCTTTAGTTTAACGCATGAAGATGGCGAGGATGGCTTCCCTGGAAAGGTTCAGGCTAAGGTCACCTACAGCTTAGATAATGCAGATAATTTAACCATTCGTTATGATGCGACAACAGATAAGCCAACGCTTTATAATCCAACCAACCATGGTTACTACAACTTAACCGGTAGCGAGTCTAATCCGATTAATAGTCACTTTTTACAAGTCAATGCCAAAGAAGTAGCAACGACTAATCCAGATGTAACCACTACTGGAACGAAAACGGCAGTTGAAGGAACAAAATTTGACTTTAGAGAGCTAAAAACTATTGGTGAAACCCAATTGGACGATCCATTTATGTTAACCCATGAAGCAGATTTTGATTTAGTTTTAGTCAGTCCAGATGAAAAGGTACGTTTACAAATTACGACGGATGCACCCGGGGTAGTGATTTATACTACAGGTACTCACGAAGAAGGAACCTTGATGAAAAATGGTGCGATGGCTGTACGTGGGGCAATCGCTATTGAAACGCAAGGCATTCCAGGTGCGGAAAAATTCGCTCAATATGGCGATATTACCCTACGCCCTGAACAAGCCTTCCATTCAGCAACCACTTATCATATTGATTACTTACAAGTATAAAATCGAAAAATCTCAATCCTCAGTAGCTAGCATTTTCTAGCTTACTGGGGATTTTTTTGATCCAAAAAGGCAGAAAAAAATCGTGTTTTTAGCCAAATTGCAAGCAAATAGCATCCCTGTTTAGACACTTTTTCGTTTTTGTCGTAAGGCTAGTTGCAAAGGAAATAGAAGTGAGTAAAATAGCTTTCGTAGGTAGGATTTTCTTTGTTTATGAAAATTTTATGAAAACGAAGAAAAGCAATCTGTCAATGTTACACAGATTCCTTACTAAAAAGTGTCAATGCTTTTTAGATTGTGGCATAAGCCGATTAGATTCCTTGAAAACTAAATAAAGAAAGTGGTGGAAAACAGTGATTAAAAAAGAACTGAAAAAAATCATGGGCAATAAATTACTGTTTGCAACAGTAATTATTGCTATGTGTTTGCCGGTATTATATGCAGGCATTTTCCTAAAATCAATCTGGGATCCATATGGACGAATCAGTCACTTACCAGTGGCGGTGGTCAATTTGGATCAACCAACCAGCCTTGAAGGCAAAAAAGTCGATGTAGGCAATCAGTTAGTCAGTGAATTAAAGAAAAATGATGACCTAGATTGGCATTTTGTTTCTAGTGAAAAAGCTAAAACGGGCTTGAAAGATCGTAAGTACTATATGATCGTCAAAATTCCGAAGACTTTTTCTAAGAATGCTGCCTCCGTTTTAGATACTGATCCTGAAAAAATGGATTTAACCTATGAAACGAATGGTGGTTTGAACTTCTTAGGTGAAGTAATTAGTGAAAATGCGATGACACAGCTAAAGGCTAAGGTCAGCGAACAAGTCACCAAATCTTATGCAGATGTCATTATTTCGATGGTTAAAACAGTCGGTACTGGCATGAATCAAGCCGCTGATGGTGCGAATCAATTAGCTGATGGTTCAAGCCAAGTAGCCAATGGTTTAGCTACTGTTAAAGACAAGGTGCCTGCTTTAACTAGTGGGGTGAGCCAATTAGCGGATGGTAGCAGTCAGTTAGCTAGCGGAGTCCAACAATATACAGCTGGTGTCGGTACAGCTGGTGGAGGTAGCGCCCAATTAGCAAGTGGCTTGCAAGCACTAAATGGTAAGGTTCCTGCTTTAGTAGGTGGTGTCGATCAATTAGCAGATGGCAGTAAAGTTTTAGCGAATGGGGTCAATCAATATACGGATGGTGTGCACCAAGCTTATGTTGGTAGCAGTCAATTGGCTGATGGCTTGAAGGTTTTAAGCTATAAAGTGCCCGGCTTGTCTGATGGTGTAAACCAATTAGTTGATGGGGGAAATCAGTTTGTCACTGGCTTAAATGCCTATACAAATGGTGTAGCCCAAGCAGGAAATGGTAGTGGTCAATTAGCTAATGGCTTACAGACTTTACAAAGTCAACTACCTGAGCTTGCTGAGGGAATTAATCAATTGGCTGATGGTTCTAAGCTGTTAGCTGACCAATTGAAAGCAGGCACAGATGCATTTGATGAAACGAAAGCTGCTCAATTAAAACAATACGTTAATGGCGTACAACAATATATCACGTCTATTAATCAAGTATTGCCAACGTTAAGTAACTTACCAGTTGCGCAATTAGGCCAATTACAAGCGCAAATGTCAACAGTTGCAAACAATTTGCAAAATGTAGGAGCAAATCTTGAAGGGGCGTATCAAGTACTTTCTGCAAGTCCGCAGCAAGTAGCTACGAATGTAGTAGCACAATTACCAAATGAAAATGGTATGGTGACAGTATCTGCTGAAAACTTAACTACATTGATTGAGCAAGCAGTTGGCACAAGTAATGCTCAAGCAATGCAACAGCTAGGTAATGCTACGCAAAACTTACAAGCTGTTAGTGGACAATTAACACAATTAAGCCAAGTGGTGAGTGCTTTACCAACTATTGATACCACCCAAATTAGTGGTTTAGCTACTGCTACACAACAATTAGCAGCCAATACCAATCAAGCAACGGCTGGTTTAACTTCATTAATTGATGGTACATTGAAAGTTAAGAAGGAAGCTGTTCCTGGTGCAGCTCAAGTTGCTGCTGGTTTAACTCAAGTCCAAGCAAAATTACCAGCATTAAGTAATGGAATCGGTCAATTGGTTGATGGTAGCAAGGCTTTAGATAGTGGTTTAGCTACTTTAAATGGTAAAACTAGTGAATTAACTGGTGGTGCTACTAAGATTGTTGGTGGCATGAAGCAAATGCAAGCTCAATTACCAACCTTAACAGATGGAATTAATCAATTAGCTGCAGGCGGTAACAAGTTAAATAATGGCTTGAATGTGTTGAATAGCAAATCAACTGACTTAGGCTCAGGTGCAGGCAAAATTGCCGGTGGATTAGGTCAAATGCAAGCGCAAATGCCAGCCCTAGCAAGTGGTGCCAGTCAATTAGCTGATGGTAGCAAGCAATTAAACGATGGTATGCAAAAACTAAACGCTAACTCAGCGAAATTAAATAGTGGTGCTTCACAATTACGTGATGGCATTGCTACTTTAAATGGTCAAATCCCAACTTTAGCTGATGGCGTGAATAAGCTAGCTGATGGTTCAAACAAGGTCAAAGATGGCAATGTGCAATTAGCGAACAAGCTAGATGAAGCAGCTAAACGAATCCAAGCCGTTCATTTAAGTGATAAGACTGCTGATATGATTGCTTCACCAGATAAGACAACTCATGAACAATACAGCGAAGTACCAAACTATGGTCATGCTTTAGCACCATACTTTATGAGTGTTTCCTTGTATGTGGGCTGTCTAGTCTTTAACTTTGTTTATCCGATTAGAAAAATTGCTGATCGCAAAAACAGTAACGCTACTCAATGGTTTATGAGTAAATTGACGATTGGCTTCATTGTTTCTACAATGATGGCGTTAATCATCGGTACGATTATGAGAATGATTGGTTTAACCGTAGAACAACCATTTAACTTCTACGCAACCTTATTTATTACTGCATGGTTATTTATGTTTATGATTATGTTCTTGGCGATGACTTTTGATAATCCAGGTCGATTTATTGCAGTATTATTATTAGTCTTCCAATTAGGTTCAGCTGGCGGGGTCTTCCCAATGCCATTAACCAGTCATTTCTATAATGTATTGAATCCATTTATGCCAATGACTTACTCGATTTATGCTTTAAGACAAGCAATTTCAACAGGTCTAGGCGAAACCTTATATCGTCACTCAATGTTAATTTTATTCATCTTGGCAGTTATCTTTGTCATGTTATTAGGCTTAGCGATGCAATATCTATATCGCAAAGGGTTAGCTGGTTACTCACAATTACACGAAAACCAAAAGCTCTTAGATGACGATTATAACGGTAAATATGCCGAAGAAGAAAGCTCATACACTTTATGGTAAAACACAGAAACGCTAGTAGTTGAAAAAAACTACTAGCGTTTTTTTATAGTGTATAGTTGTTTGGTGGTTTGCACAGCTACGAGAAAATAAGTCACTAGCACGACGAGAATACTTAGGGTAAGAAAATTCTTTGTCGTGCTAGCTTATTTTCCGAGTAGCTAACCACAAAACACGGATTCGTATAGTTGTTTGGTGGTTTGCACAGCTACGAGAAAATAAGTCACTAGCACGACGAGAATACTTAGGGTAAGAAAATTCTTTGTCGTGCTAGCTTATTTTCCGAGTAGCTAACCGCAAAACACGGATTCATATAGTTGTGAAGTAGCTTGCCCAGATATGAGAAAATTCGAGGAATATTGGTCCAAGCTAAGCATTCTTTATAAAGACCAATTCGTGTTCAGATGAACGCAAAGGTTGAAAGCAAAAGCCATCAAAAGTAAGTTTCTTAATTTCATCAATTGTCTGTAGTTGTTTTTGAATACAGCAATTGACCAGCTTTCCACGCGCTTTTTTAGAAATCGTAGAGTGAATGCGTTCTTTATCCGCTTTTTTCTCAATAAAAAGACACCGATAGAAATTTTTGCGTATTTCTTTACTGAAGACCTCGTCAAACTCGCTGGAGAGTAAAGAAAGGATAGGTGTTTCATTTTGGACTGCTTCATCATAGTAGGGTTGCCAATTTTGCTTTAACGACTGTTGATTGATTTTGATTCGCTGTTGAAAGTCTAGACGATGCGGCGCAATTCCACTGGTTGCACCAATTACACCATACAGTGCCGAGGTTAGATATAGATGCTTATCCACATAATTGAGTTGTTTATCGGATAAACCTGTTCGTTTGATTTGTCGATACATTAAGCCGTCAAACAATTCCCAGGCTGGGTAATACTGTGCTTGATGGGTTACAATCGCTTGCCACTGCTGATAAACGTCTTGTGCTAGGGATTCTTTGATTTTGTAAATAGCCACTAGTTCTTCAACGGATAGCTTAGCAAAGGCTTGACTAATTTCTTGGGTCAATAGCTTTTGGGACGGTTCAGCTACAGATATAACTTGTGTATTTAATTCTTTAGCTGTGGGTAATAAAATAATCAAGAAAACATCACTCCAAACAATGATAGGTATTTCTATATAAAAAGTGTAGGCATCAAGCGTTATTAATAGCCCATTTGTTCAAAAAAATCAACAATGTCTTGATAAACGCGTTGTTTGTTGGTCTCTTGTAGGACTTCATGCTTCATTTCAGGATAGACGATGTTGGTGATATCGCTATAACCGATAGTACGCAAGGTATCCATAGTCTCTTCCAATCCCTTTTCGCCTCCGGTAATCATAGTATCATCAAAGCCAGTTGCACTTAGAATTTGGAGATGAGGATTTTGACATTGGAATTGCTGAATCTTTTTCAAACGAGCATTGATATCAAACATGGTTAAAATCCCAATATTGGTTAGCCGATGCTGACAAAGTGGATCTTTCGCAATCGCATCAAGGTTTTCTTGGTTATAGCTAATCCAATCTATCTGGTCATTTTTGCCAGGATTGAGTGCGTTTAATAAGGCATTATGTCCATATTTACCAAAATAAAAAACAATGATTCTTGCTAAAAAGACACCGATGGGAGCTAGTGGATAGGCCATGACGGTTCCAGTTAAGGCGAGCTTTTGAATTTCATTATCATGCTTTTGTAAATAATTACGTGCAATCATGGAGCCTAGTGAATGACCGAAAAGATAAAGCTCTTTTTTAGGAAAACGTTGCTTGATATAATGAGAAATCAGAACTTGATCATCCACTAATTCATCGACTAAATCCATAGAAACACGAGGATATTTAGGATTGATCGATTCGCCGTGACCACGTGTATCGCTGATGATTACTGCATAGCCTTGCTTATTTAGATAACGAATGAAGTCTTCATAGCGTCCTTTATGCTCTAATACGCCATGAATCATCTGCACTAAAGCTTTAGGTTGATTGACAGGGTAAAGCTTAGCCGTAAGCACAAAGCTATCAATTGTCGTTAAACGAATAGTTTCCACACCGTCATCAGCTGTATCGATGACCGTTGCGCGAATCTCTTTTTGACGAGTCGCTTGTCTTGTTTTTAGTTTGTTATATTGCTGCTGTTGATTTCGCGCCGCAAATTGTGGAAGTAATATCAATACAAGCAAAATAATTATGAAAATCCAAAAAGGTAGGTTAGTCAAAATAGTTAGTAGAACGAACATTTAAATCCCTCCCAATCATTACAGAAAATGGTTTGATTTCTTAGACTTATTCTAACATAATATAAAAAAATACACCAAAATTATACGAATAAACAGAGGTATTTTTGTTATGGATAGATAAGTTCTTTTGACGGGAATGAAGAAAAGAAAGGGTATTTAGAATTACGAAGAGTAAAAATTTACGCAATGCTTGGTATTGTGCTATAAAGGAATGATAGAGTAGGAAAAAGTCAATTGTCGACAATTTGTCGACAGTTGAAAAAGATGGAGAATGAACAGGTTTAATTATTTCCCTCAACTTTCGCTGTTTCCAAGCGTTAATCCTCAGCTTTTGAGGGTTTGTTATTCATTTTTTAACAAAAACCTTTGCCAAATTAGTTGCTACTGAGCAAATTTGGCGAAGGTTATGGACTTAGTTGTTAATAATGTAAGCTATCTATGCTTAGATGGTAAAGGCATCGGTATGATTACCGGCTTCTTTTTTCAATTCCTCGATGATGGCAATACCTGAGCTAGTGCCGATACGGGTTGCACCGGCAGCAATCATGGCTTTGAAGGTTTTAGCATCGCGAATGCCACCAGCAGCTTTGACTTGGACTTTTTCACCGACATGCTTGACCATTAGCTGAACATCTTCAACGGTAGCACCACCTGTTCCAAATCCGGTTGAAGTTTTGATAAAATCTGGTTCGACTTCTTTGGCGATTTGGCAAAGGGCGATTTTTTCCTCGTCGGTTAAATAGCAATTTTCAAAAATCACTTTACTGATGACTTCATGTTGCCGGCAAATAGCAACAATCGTTTGCATTTCTTTGGTAAGATAGGCCCAGTTATGTGCTTTGGCCTGCGTTAGATTAATGACATAATCGATTTCAGTCGCCCCGTTTTGAATCGCATCTTGCACCTCGAAGGCTTTGGCAGCGATACTAGTTTGACCGAGTGGAAAAGCGATGGCCGCCCCGACATGGATGTCAGTATGAATAAGCTCTTGGGCGCATAATTGGCTTTGGACTTGGTTTATCGCTACCATTTTGAAATGATAGTCCTTTGCTTCTTGGCAGAGCTTTTGCATATCGGCGCTAGTTGCATCCGCGTGAAGATTAGTATGATCAATCATTCGTGCATAATTATCTAAAAGTGTTGGTTCCATTTTTATCACCTCGACTTTATCATACACTTTCCTAAAGCGCTGTCAATGAATGGTTATTCAAAAAATCAAATAATAAAAGGAAGAATATGTTTTGAGATGCTACTAAATTATAAGAAAGCTTAAAGATAATCTAGTTATTTCAAAGCAGGATTGCTAGTAAAAATTATTTTTGGTATCGTTTTCTTGCAGTGGATAGAAGAATTTAGAAAAAAGATAGGAGTGTGAAGATGAAAAAAAGGGTTATTCAAATTTTAATCAGCCTGTGTTTCATTGAATTTATGATGCTGGTATTTCAGTTTGGCAGTCGATATATTGATAATCGAGCATATGAAGAGGTTCGTCAAGAAATTTTGAGTGATATGCAGACCAAGCATTTGCATACTTCCCGTATTTTTCGTGAAATAGGCAGTCCACATGGAGAGAATATACAGATTTGGCAATTGTCCACGCAGGGAAAATTTGCTTTTCTTGATAAATTAAAAATGAAGCAAGTATCCTACGATGAAATAGCTGGAGTGGAGGAGATGTCTATTTTTCATAGGCTGGATGATACTCAGCTAGATTATAATAAAAATTTTGATGTTAAAGCTTTTCTATTTACTTACAATGAACTAAAAAAAGAGGGATCAACTCTTTATTATCGTTATCAGCGTAGTGGTGTGGATAGCTATTATCTAGTGAATCCAGCTTTAAAATTTGGCTTATTGCTTCGTGTAGAGTATTGAATAGTAAATCATTGAAAAAAAGGCTCCTTACAGAATGGTAGTAGCAGTAAGGAGCCTTTTATCTTAAGAATGTGCAGTAAGCTGGTTAACTCCGAACCAAATAGCACTTGAGCTAGTGGAAAAACCGGTAGAGCTTTTACTAGCTCAGGGGCGTTTGAGGGAGCAACTACTTACGAAATATAGATTATGTTATATGACGGATAAGTCATCCTTCATTTATTCAGATACTTCGATTTCTTTTAATAATTCTTTGACATCAAAGGTAGTGTTTAAGAAGTTATCCACCATTGGGAAACCTTGAGTATATTCAGTCATTGTTTGCATGGTGATAATTCCTTTTTCTAATTCGTAGTCCATAATGTGACCACCAAATTGACCATCATCTGATAGAAAATGTAGGTGATAACCCGCAACTGCAGCCCCATGGAATAATTCAGGTGTGTAAAAACCAACAATAGTCCCACTGATATTTTCAGCACGGAATTCAGGTTGAACGATAGCTGAAAATGGACGATAAGGTTTTTGTTGCTTTGGCACTACGCGTACATGCATTTTTTTGAAAGTACCCTTGATTTGAATTGCCGCAAATAAATTCACACTAGTTAAATGAGTGTAAATCAAATCACCAATTTCTTGACTAGATTTATCCTTTACCACAGGGAATTGATATTCAGGATCAAAGTAGGTGACTGCTGCATAAGGGACAGTTTCATTGCCTGAAAGCTTGACGACATCGCCATTTTGACGAGCGTGGAAGGCTTGTCCTTCGATAATCATCAATTCGCCATCAGAACCATCTAACGTACCAATCCCAAAATCACCGTGTTTTAATAAATCGTTAATTGATTTGCTGCCATCCATTGCCCCAGCTAAAAGTGAGCTGAGTGTACCGTATTGATATAATGTATTTTCTGCCATCATAGGTCACCTCTTAATAGAATTGGTCTGGGAGCATTTTTTCTCCTAGCATCTTGTTGTCTGAGTAATCAACTGGTACATCAATTACCACAGGACCGTCAGTATTTAAGCCTTCTTGTAAAGCTTCGGCAAAGCTTTGAGCATCGTGTACACGAATTCCTTTAGCACCAAAGGCTTCAGCATATTTTACAAAATCAACTGGACCAAAGTCAACGCCGGAAGCTCGATTGTATTTCATTTCTTCTTGGAACTCAACCATGTTGTAACGACCGTCATTCCAAATAATATGAATAATGTTTAATTTTTTGCGAACTGCGGTTTCCAAGTCTTGGGCTGAGAATAAGAAACCACCATCACCTGATACAGAAACAATTTGTGTATTTGGTCGAACCAATGCGGCTGAGATTGCCCATGGTAAAGCAACCCCTAGCGTTTGCATCCCATTACTAAAGAGTAATTTACGTGGTTCATAGCTTCTAAAATGACGTGCCATCCAAATATAGTGGCTACCCACATCAACAGTCACCGTCATTGAATCATCAACAAAAGCTTGTAAGGCATCGATGACTTCAAGCGGATGTAACAATTCTGGATGTGTTTCAGAAGGGACCATATCTCGTTCTTTTAATTTTTGTTGTAGCCCTTCTAAGTATTCTAATGAATCAGCTGGTAATTCGTAATCAGCAATAGCTTCACTTAATAGATATAAGGTATCGGTAATGCTACCAATTAATTCACGTTCTGGTTGCATGTATGGATCGATTTCAGCTGGAATTTTATCAATGACGATAATTTTTGCATCTTTTTCAGCGTTCCAGTTGCGTGCTTCATATTCGATTGGATCATAACCGACTGTAATCACTAGGTCACTGCGTTTTAATAGCATATCCCCAGGTTGGTTACGGAAAAGCCCTACTCGACCGAAGAAGGAATCTTCTAATTTGCGAGAAATCACGCCGGCTGCTTGGAAGGTTTCGACAACTGGTAATTTCGCATGGGCTACTAATTTACGAATTGCCATGGTTTCAGCTTCACTAGAACCACGCATCCCAACTAGTAAGACAGGCAATTTAGCTTCTTTAATGCGTTTTACTAGGTAAGCAATATCTTCCTTAGAAGCAGAACCTAGACGTGGTTTACTTAATGGACGAATGCTTTCACCAACAACCTTGCTGTCGACAACGTCTTGAGGGATACTGATGAAGCTAGCTCCTTTTTGACCAGAGCGAGCCATCCGATATGCGTTGGCAAATACTTCAGAAATTGTTTCAGGATCTTGAATTTCTGCACTATATTTCGTAATTGGTTTAAACAAAGCAGCATTATCCATACTTTGGTGAGTTAATTTTAATAAATCACTACGTTTTACTTGACCGGCGATGGCTAAAACTGGATCGCCTTCAGCTGTTGCGGTAACCAAACCAGTCGCTAGGTTACTTGCACCAGGACCACTAGTAGCAATTACTACCCCAGGTTTCCCAGTGATTCTACCGATTGCTTGGGCCATAAATGCCGCATTTTGTTCGTGACGAGTAACGATTAATTCTGGTCCACGATCACTTAATGTATCGAAGACGCGGTCAATTTTCGCACCTGGGATACCAAAAATATAGTCAACTTCATGATTCATTAGGCTATCAACTAGGATATCTGCGCCGTGTTTTTCTTTTTTAGACAACTGTAACACTTCTTTCATTATAAATCTTTTGAATTGTTTTAAAATCAATGTTTCTATGTATGTAACAGATTGTTTTATCTGTTTGACGTACTGCATTATAACATTAGTTTTTGAAAAAAGTAAATGGTTTTGCTTAGAAAATTTCTTGAAAACGGATAAATCTTTGTGAGGGGATACGTTTTTGTCATGACAGGTTATACCTATAATTTATTTAAGGTTATAGAAAACGTTTTACGAATGATAGTTTTTTTTATTATTATTTGATAATGATATGATTATACTAAGTCAGTGGAGCATGATTGCGTAGGAATGATTATATTTTGAGGTTTATTTTATTGTTGACAAAGAACAAAAGTGATGTTATATTTCTTGTGCAAGGTGTTGATGTAATCGTTTTGTCTCAATTATCTTGTATAGTTATGTTAGTTAATACAGTAAGTGGTTTATTATATATATGCCGATATTTTATTACGAAGGTTTACTGTGCTATACGGAGCAACGAATCTATGTTGTCTACTTGTGTATACAAATTATGAATGTTTAAGTAAATTTTATTGTGAAGATAAGCCTAAATTTGAAATTATATTAGTTGAAGTACAGTGATTTAGCTTGTTTTGTTAAGTTTTTGCTTTAACTTCTTATTATTGATGATAAAGGTGTAGCCTTTTTCACAAATTAGCAGTACAATACGAAGTGTACGGTTGAGAGACCGATACCTTAAATGAGTTGTTTCAAGGTTTATATACTATCCTTTCCCATAACACAAAAGCGAGGCTGAGTTTTCAGCCTCGTTTTTGTTTGTATGTAAGGAGATTAAAGGTCATTTTTAGACCTGCACTTGAATAATCTGGATTCCCATCTTTTCTAATGCCGTTAAAACTTTTTCGTCTGCATAGGAATCAGTAATTAAGATATCGATATCTTCTATTTTACCAATAGTGAAATTTGCTTGATGTCCTATTTTGCGATAATCACAGACCACGATTAAGGTAGATGAGTTCTCGATAATTTTTGAATTGATTTTTGCTTCATGAAAAACGGAAGTAGTAATACCTGTAGTTAAATCAACACCATCGCAGCCAATAATACTTATATCAGAACGAGCATGAGCAAAGGAATCGACAGCTATATCACCTGTTAACGCTTGTTTTGAATAGCGAATTTCTCCACCACTAAGAATGATAGAGGAATCAGGATGGTGTTCAATCTTGGCTACAGCTAAATTATTAGTCATCAGGATGATGCTCGTGTCTTTTAGAAATTGCAAGCTTGCGGTCGCTGTAGAGCTTGTATTAATAAAAAGGGTGTCTCCATTTTTTACGTGGCGAGCAGATTCTTTAGCAAGGGCAAGCTTGATTTGTTCTAAGGGATCATTTTTTTGTCCTTCAACTTCTTGATAACATTCCACGATGCCAAAGGATTGAGTAATTTGCCCCATTTCGGCTAATTTTGCACAATCTCGGCGAATGGTCATTTCCGATACTTGAAAGTATTGACTTAGCTTTTTTATTTCAGTTTTACCATTTTCTAGTAAATAATGTAGAATCTCTTCTCTTCGTTGGCGAATTTCCTCATTTGATCGTTTCATTTTTCTCACCACCAGTTAAATTTTGAATTGTTTTTTGATAATTGATTATTCGCTTTGTCTCTTGTTTTTGTTTCGCTACTTTTAGCATAATTTGATAGTGGAGTATTTTTTCTCTTGGATTGAAATGGTGTGTATCAATTGCTTCTAAGGTAGCTAAGCCTTTTTGATTTCGGTTATTTAACAGATACTCAATACCATCAATCTGTTCAAATGAAAAAAGTGGAGATAATTTTTTCTGATTAATCGTTTTGAATTGCTTTAATTTTGCCATTATTACGCGTGCATTTGTCGTCTGATCTAGAAAATAGTAGCACAATAGCTGATGATAATAAAAGATAAATAGGTAATCTAATTTTGCCTTAAAAAAGGCTTCATTCTTTTTTAAATGCTGTAAACAGTTAAGATAATTTTGTTGATCAATTAAGCAAAGAGTATCAAATAAGATTATTGAACCTTTAAATCCATGGAAAAAATCTAATTTTTCTAATTGCTCTTGATATTGTTTTGCCAATGCTAAATCAAGCCTTTGCGTTTGAGCAATAATCATTTTTTGATAGATTTTTTTTAAGTATTCATAATAAATTCCTCCAATGATAATTGAGCTACCCATGATTAGAAAGAAAAATTTTCCACTAATAGAAGGCGTTTTCATTATAACGGATATTAAATATAGACTAAAAATAGCGATGACTGCCCAAATATAATACTGTTTTACAAATAATAAGAGATATTTCGTGGTATTTTTGTTCATTTTTCTCACCTCAAGGGCATATTAACATATAATTGCTTTTATTACCATAAAAAATAAGTTGATTATCATAAAAGTGACTAAATTAACATATAATGTGTTTGTAAACGAATACAAATTCACTATAATGAAAGTGTAAAGCAAAATAAATGATGTTTTGGAGTGAGAATTATGGTAAGTAATGTCAATGAAGTAACAAAAGAAAGTTGGATTTTATCAACATTTCCAGAATGGGGAACTTATTTAAATGAAGAAATTGCTGACACTAAGGTAGAAAAAGATACTGTTGCAATGTGGTGGCTAGGCTGTACAGGTATTTGGTTAAAATCGCATGAAGGAACGAATATTTTATGTGATTTATGGTGTGGTACGGGTAAGCGTAGCCATGGGAATGGTTTGATGAAGGATGGACATCAAATGATGCGCATGAGTGGGGTGAAAAAATTACAGCCTAATTTACGTACACAACCATTTGTGATTGATCCATTTGAAGTCAAGAACGTAGACGCTTTAGTTGTAACGCATATTCATTCTGATCATTTAGATATCAATACTGCCGCAGCCGTTCATAAAAATTGTCCAGAGGCTAAATTTATTGGACCACAAGAGGTAGTGAATACTTGGTTAGGATGGGGGATTCCAAAAGAAAAGACGATTGTTGTTCATCCTAAAGATGAGGTAACGATTAAAGATGTGACTATTGTTGCACTAGAAGCGTTTGACCGTACTGCACTAGTGACTTGTAGCGATCCTAAAATTACTTTAAAAGGTAAATTACCACAGGATATGGATGAAATTGCGGTTAACTATTTATTTAAGACTTCTGGCGGTAATATTTATCATGCTGGGGACTCTCATTATTCAAATCTATTTGCTAAACATGGAAATGAATATGCAATTGATGTTTGCTTAGGCGCCTATGGGGAAAATCCTCGAGGAATTACAGATAAGGTAACTTCCGTAGATATGTTAAGGATGGCTGAATCATTAAATGCGAAAGTAGTCATTCCAGTTCACTATGATATTTGGTCTAACTTCATGGCCGATCCAAAAGAAATTATTGAAATTTGGAAATTTAAAAAAGATCGTTTGCAATATCAATTTAAACCATATATTTGGCAAGTTGGTGGGAAATTTGTCTATCCAACAAATAAAGATGATATGGAATTTAATTTTGATCGAGGATTTTCTGATTGCTTTACGCAAGAAAATGATACTCCATTCCCATCATTCTTATAATCGAAAGGGCTGCGTGTAATGCTGAAATATTTTTATGATAACCAATTAATCAATATAACTGATAAACACCCTAAAAATTGGGAGGAAGCTATTGAAATCAGTGGTGAAATTTTAAAAGAAAGAGGACTAATTACAGATGAATATATTCAATCAGTAATCCGTGATGTCCATGAGTATGGTCCCTATATTGTAATTATTCCCAATGTAGCGATGCCTCATTCATCAGCAAACAATCAGGGGGTACTTGGCACCGGAATTGGCTTTACGATTTTACCAGAAAAAGTCTATTTTGAAGAGGGCAATGAAGAAAAGCAAGCCAAGCTTTTCTTCACCCTGGCTGCCAAAAATGGGGAAGAACACATGAATAATATTGCCAATTTATCTGAGATGTTGATGACTGAAGGATTAGTGGATGATTTAATGACCATTCAAACTATGGATGATTATTTAAAAATTATGGAAAAATACGCAATTTAATGATTAAAGGGGGCGTCTATCAATGGAAAAAGTAGGGAACATATTATTAGTAATTTGGGAGTATTTTGCCAAAAATATTTTGACCCAACCAGCATTTTTAATCGGTTTAATTGTTTTTATAGGTTATGTCCTATTAAAACGTCCACTCTACGAATCTATTTCTGGCTTTTTAAAAGCGACAGTTGGGTATTTGATTTTAACAGTTGGTTCTGGCGGCTTAGTGAATAATTTCAGACCAATTTTAGTTGGCTTAAAGGATCGTTTCCATTTACATGCGATGGTAACCGACCCGTATTTTGGTCAAAATGCGGTGACTGAAGGCATTGAAAAAACATTCGGTCGTACCTTTGGAGATACTATGCTCTTATTATTGATTGCTTTTATTTTCAATATTGTTTTAGTTCGTTTTAGAAAGTACACCAAATTACGTGCCGTATTTACAACTGGTAATGTTCAAGTACAACAAGCAGCAACAGCCTTTTGGTTATTACTATTTTGTTTCCCACAATTAGGTCGAATTGAAGTATTATTAGTTATGGGCTTAATTTTAGGTTGCTATTGGGCAGTTGGTTCAAACCTGACAGTAGATATTTGTCAGGATTTAACTGAAGGAGCCGGTTTTGCGGTAGCTCACCAACAGATGTTTGGAATCTTTATATTTGCTAAATTATCTGAACGCTTTAAAAAGAATAAATCAAATAAACGTTTAGAAGATATTGAGTTACCGGGATTCTTATCTATGTTTAATGAAAATATGGTAGCAACCTCAATTTTAATGCTCTTATTCTTCGGTATTATTTTAGTTGTCTTAGGTCAGGATTATTTGTTAAATGCTGGCTTTATGCAACCAGGTCAAAGTTTCTTATTCTATATTTTGCAAACTTCCTTAATGTTTGCGGTGTATCTAGCTATCTTACAATTAGGGGTACGGACATTCGTAGCAGAATTAACTGACTCGTTTAATGGTATTTCTAATACTTTATTACCGGGTGCTGTACCAGGAATTGATATCGCAGCAACATTTGCCTTTGGTTCATCTAATGCCGTGACAGTTGGTTTCTTATTTGGAGCTTTAGGACAATTTATTATGATTATGTTGTTGATTTTATTGAAATCGCCAACAATTGTTGTAGCCGGTTTTATTCCATTGTTCTTTGACAATGCGGCAATTGCAGTTTTTGCCAATAACCGTGGAGGCATTAAAGCAGCGATGTTGTTCCCATTTATTTCTGGATTAATTCAAGTTGGAGGGTCAGCTTTAATCGCTACTTGGGTAGGACTATCTCAATATGGTGGTTATATTGGCATGTTCGACTGGGCAACGGTTTGGCCAGGAATTACCGTATCGATGAAATTCCTTGGCTTTATCGGTGTGGCTTTAGTTGTGGTGATTTTACTAGTAATCCCACAATTACAATATCGGGCAAATCCAAAAGGGTATTTCTTAATTGTAGATGACTATGATGCGTATGTTGAACAAAAAACACAAAAAGCTTAATGAATTGGAGGAATAAAAAATGCGAGTTTTAGTATCATGTGCCAATGGTTCAGGAACAAGTTTAATGATGATGAGAAGTGTAGAAAAAGCCTTGAAGGCAGAAGGGTTCAAGATTACGAATATTCATCACTGTGCAATTGCAGAAGGCAAAAGTACTGCTAAAAACTATGATGTTGTTTTCACACCAATGAATTTTTTAAATATGTTTGATCATGCGAAGGAAAAAGGTGTGACAGTTATTGGCATTAAAAATGTAATGTCTCCAAAAGAAATTACTGATCGTGTAAGAGAAACAGATTTAGCAGCAAGATTTATTAAATAAATATAGTAGTAAATCATCAAGTAAGCGAGTCTTACTTGATGATTTTATAAAGAAAAGAGGAATAAGAAATGACTAGACCAAATTTACAAATTGCCTGTGATCATTCAGACTTACCTAGCGCTTTAGCAGATATTAAGAATGTTGGCGATGTAGTAGATATTATCGAAGCAGGAACGATCCTTTTGCTACAAACGGGTGATACAACGATTAAGAGTTTTCGAGCTTTATTTCCAGATAAAAAGATTGTAGCGGACACTAAATGTGCGGATGCTGGTACGACTGTTGCTAGAAATTGTGCCAATGCTGGTGCCGATTGGATGACGGTGATTTGTGCAGCAACGATTCCAACCATGAAGGCTGCGGCTAAAGAAATTACAGAGGTTCAAGTTGAATTATATGGTGATTGGACCTATGAACAGGCTCAGCAATGGCTAGATGCCGGAATTAGTCAAGCGATTTATCATCAAAGTCGCGATGCGCTGCTTGCCGGTGAAACTTGGGGTGAAAAGGATTTGACTAAGGTCAAAAAATTAATTGACATGGGCTTTAGAGTATCAGTAACCGGTGGGCTAAGCGTGGATACGTTGAAATTATTTGAAGGTATTGATGTGTATACTTTTATTACAGGTCGTGGTATTACTGCTGCTGAAAACCCACGTCAAGCGGCTTTAGATTTTATGGCAGAAATTAAACGTATTTGGGGTGAGTAATATGGGCCTTTTAGGAATCTATGAAAAAGCCTTGCCTAAGGGGATTTCTTGGTATGAACGTTTAATACTAGCTAAAGATCTAGGTTTTGATTTTGTTGAAATTTCGGTAGATGAAACAGATGATCGTTTGTCGCGTCTAGATTGGACTAAGGAACAACGGCAGGAGGTTAGACAAGCAATTTTTGAGACCCAAATGCCAATATTATCCATGTGCTTAAGTGGTCATCGGCGTTTTCCTTTTGGCTCACATGAGGAAAATATTCGTCAAGAGGCTATGGTGATTATGGATAAGGCTATTCAATTAGCTTTAGATTTAGGAATTCGCAGTATTCAACTAGCTGGTTATGATGTTTATTACGAAGAAAAAGATGTTACTACTAGAGCTTATTTTTTAGAAAATCTACAGCGAGCGGTTTCGATGGCCTCGGCTAAGGGGATTGTTTTATCGATTGAAATTATGGATGATCCATTTATTTCTTCTATCACCAAATTTTTAAAAATTAAGGAACAAATTCCTTCTCCTTATCTACAGGTTTATCCAGATTTAGGCAATTTATCTGCTTGGGGTGAAAATGATGTTGCGTACGAGCTGGAAAAAGGTTTTAGTCATATCAATCAGATTCACCTGAAAGATACTTTAGCAGTAACGAAGGATTTTGCTGGGAAATTTAAGGAAGTTCCATTTGGTGAAGGATGTGTGGATTTTGTCGGTTGCTTTAAGACTTTAAAGCAGCTGCGGTATAATGGACCATTAGTCATTGAAATGTGGAGTGAAACAAGTAATAATCCAGTACAAGAAATTAAAGAGGCAAAATCATTTATCTTAGGAAAAATGCAGGAGGCGAACTATCTTGAACAACGAACAAATCATTCAACAAATGAAAGAGCGTGTGTTTAAGGCTAACTTACAATTACCTAATGAAGGTTTAATTAAACTAACCTGGGGGAATGTTAGTGAAATAAATCGTGATTTAGGGATTATTGTCATCAAGCCAAGTGGGGTAAGCTATGATACGATGCAAGTAAAGGATATGGTGGTGACTGATTTACAAGGTAATCTTTTAGAGCCAGATAGTCTGCGTCCATCCTCTGATTTACCTACGCATGTCGTTTTATATCGTGATTTTCCAGCTATTGGAGCAATTGTTCATACGCATTCAGTTCATGCCGTACAATGGGCACAAGCTAAGCGAGCAATTCCAGCCTATGGAACCACGCATGCGGATACTTTTTATGGCAATGTCCCATGTACCCGCGATTTAACTGAAGAAGAAATCACCAAACGCTATGAAGAGGCAACTGGTGAAGTGATTGTTGAGACTTTTAGAGAAAAAGCCCTTGATCCACTGGCTTGTCCAGCGGTTTTGGTTAGTGGTCATGGTCCGTTTACTTGGGGAGAAAATGTGACCAAAGCGGTCCAAAATAGTGTTGTTTTAGATGAAGTGGCTAAAATGGCGACAGTAACCGAGCAATTAAGTCCTAAAGTTACTCGTATTGATCAATTTTTATTGGATAAACATTATTACCGTAAGCATGGTGAAAATGCTTATTATGGGCAAAATTAAATTTAATAAAATTACTTTGATGAAAAGAGCGGCAGGGGGAGCGGCTCTTTTTAATTTTTTCATAACCATTTTTAAGACAGCTTTAAGTTAAAACGCCTAGTATGAAAGCAACAGGAAAACTTAGAGGTGGTCAGATTGAAGAAAATTATTTATTCATTACTTATTGCTAGTACCACATTAGCTTTATTCAAAACAAGCCCAATTCAAGCTCAAGAACTGTTACATCCGCGTTTATCCAATACAAGTGAAGTGACGGAATCATTTTTATCGTCAGCGATGCTTGAGGAGAATACTATAGACGAAACGCCATATTTAGGTTTAGGCGATTTAGTAGACTATGCCAAATATAAATTATTTACCGATATTGATTTGGCAAGTCTTTCTGATATAACCAATACAACAAATCAAAATCAAGTGCCGAATCAATTGCTGTTAACTACCCCTGGCTTATATCGTTTGTCGGGAACATTGACCAATCAGAGTTTGGTTATTGATTTGGCGAGTGATGAATCCATTGGGTTAATTATGCAGGGAGTAACTATTGCAAATACGCAACAAACTTCTATTGAGATAAAACAAGCCAAAGCAGTCGATTTATTTATCCCAAGTGAACAGTCGTTAACTATTTATCAGCAAGCATCACTGGAATCGACAGCTACTATTCAAGAGGGCACACAAGCAGCTGATGAGATAAGTGCGATTACTACTAGTGCACCTTTACGTATCAATAATCAAGGAGAATTTAACCTAATTAATGAACAAGGAAAGGGCATAGAGGCAACAGCAGCTGTAAACTTAGTTGGTGGCAATTATTATTTGAATACGCAACAAACAGCAATTTCAACAACTAAAGATTTAGCCATTCAACAAGCAAATTTGAATATTCAAACGGAACAAACCGCATTAGTTGCGATGGATGAAAAGCAATCCGGTAATTTAACGATTCAATCTTCTTCACTTGATTTAAATTATGGTCAGTCAGCAATGCAAATTGGCGAATTCTTCTCTATGAATGATACGCAATTAACGACTAAGCAATTGAGCACAAGTGTGGATCAAGTCCAAGAGCAAGATGAATCGATGGATACAGAAAAAGGCAATAATTATTTCACCGTTACCAGTGAAATGAGTATTTAAGGGGTAAGAATTATGATTAGTAAAAAAATGCAAGCAATTCTTTTAGATAGTGGGGCGACATTCTATCAAGATGCACTGGACGTGGCAACTTTGTATGAAAGTCATCCTCTAGATCATGCGTTATTAATTTTATTACGTACACGTTATAGCAAGGTGCCAGTCTTAAATGATTGTGAACAGCTAGTAGGCTTGATTGGGATTGTTGATATTTTAAATTTAGCTGTTGATATTGAAGGCTTAAAACCAGAAAAATTGAAACAACGTCAAGTTTGGGAAGTGATGGAGACGGATTATCCTAAAGTGCTTTTAGGTGAACCTTTGGAAAAAATTTTTCATTTACTAGTCGATCAAAATTTTTTAGCTGTAGTTGATGAGTTTGGCTATTTTTTAGGTATTATTACGCGTAAATCTGTGTTAAAATCAGTTAACCATTTGTTACACACTGTGGAAAAAACATATGATTTACAAGCAAAATAGGTAAATTTTATCGGTAATAAACAAAAATAAAAAAAATCGAACATTTATAAAAAGAAAGTGTTTACAAATAAAAGATAAAGTGCTAAAATAAAAACCGTAAAGCAAAGAACTGAATATCAGTGGATTGTGACTGGAATAAAAGCAGGCAATACCGCAAATGGTTGATGTAGATTTTACGTATTTACATCAGTTGTTTGGGGTATTTTTTTATTTGTAAAAATTAAAGGAGGATAAAGAAGTGAGGTACCGTGTGATAAAACCCTTAAACAACAATGTAGCGATTGTTAGGACCAATCAAGAAGAGCAAGCAATCGTAATGGGGGCTGGCATCGCATTTCAAAAGAAAAAGGGAGATTTAATCTCTAGTGAAAAAGTGGATAAGATTTTTATTTTGAAAAATCAAGAAGCCCAATTAAATTTCTCCACATTGCTTAAAGAAATCCCTTTAGACTTCATTACGACGACTTATGAAATTATCGAAAATGGCATTAAGCGTTATCAATATCAGGTACAAGAATATCTCTATGTTACCTTAACCGATCATATTTATTGGAGCTATCAGCATTTAAAAAATGATGAATATGTTGAAAGTAAACTGCCTTCTATGCAAGCACAATACCCAGTGGAATACGAAATTGCTAAAGAGGCCATTCAAATCATTCAAAAGCGTTTATGGATGAAATTTCCTAAAGATGAACAAACGCGTATTGCCTTACATTTTATTAATGCCAAAAAACAAGGTGATAGTCCAACTGAAATTCATCAAGAAAAGAAGAATGAATTAATTTTAAAGATTAAGGATTTTTTAGAAGATCATCAAGTGATTCGTACTAAGAAGAATCAAAACTTTTATGACCGGCTGATGATTCATTTATCTTATTTTATTGATCGTATTGAGGAAGATTGCCAGCAATCAGATGACTTTATTGAGCAATTAGATCAAAGCTTGAAACAAGATTATCCTACAGCCTATCAATTAAGTAATCAGTTATTTGCTTTAATCCAACATCAATACAATAAAGAATTAAGTAATAATGAAATGATTTATTTAACGATTCATATTCAACGATTGCTTTAAGAAAGAGGGAAAATCAATGAAAACTTTACCAGCTGATTTTATTTTTGGTGGTGCAACAGCCGCCTATCAAGCAGAAGGTGCAACAAAAGAAGGTGGTAAAGGTGAGGTCGCTTGGGATGCCTTTTTAGCTGAACAAGGACGCTTTTCACCAGATCCAGCCAGTGATTTTTATCATCAATATGCAACAGATATTGCTTTGTGTCAAAAGTTTGGGGTGAATGGTTTACGCTTATCGATTGCTTGGAGCCGTATTTTTCCAGAAGGTGTCGGTAAGGTTAATCAAGAAGGGGTAGATTTTTATCATCGTGTTTTTGCGGAGTGTAAAAAGCATGGGGTACTGCCTTTTGTAACGCTGCATCACTTTGATACACCTAAAGCATTATTTGATCAAGGAGATTTTCTAAATCGCAAAACCATCGATGCCTTTGTCGATTATGCGCATTTTTGTTTCGAGGAGTTTCCTGAGGTACGTTATTGGAGTACGTTTAATGAGATTTATCCAGTAGCTACGAATCAATATTTATTGGGCATTTTTCCACCAGGGATTAAATATGATTTATCAAAAGTAATCACTTGCTTACACCAAATGATGTATGCCCATGCGCGAGTGGTCAATCTATTTAAAGAAAATCATTATCCAGGTGAGATTGGAGTCGTTCATTCGCTAGAAACTAAGTATCCTGCCAGCGATTCAAAGGCTGATCAACACGCTGCCTTTTTAGATGATGCTTTATCGATTCGCTTTTTACTAGATGCTACTTATTTAGGCTATTATTCAAAAGAAACGCTTGCGGCTTTAGATGAAATTGCACAGGCGAATCAATTTAGCTATCAATTTGATGAAAACGATTTTATAGAAATGAAAAAGGCAGCTAAACGCAATGATTTCTTGGGAATTAATCATTATCAATGTCATTTTGTGGAGGCCTTTGAAGGAGAAAGTGCGATTCATCATAATGGTACAGGAGAAAAAGGTACTTCGGTTTATCAAGTGAAGGGAATTGGTCGGCGAATTTATAAAGAAGGCATTCCACGCACTGATTGGGATTGGTTGATTTATCCAGAAGGCTTGTATGATTTATTATTACGAATTAAACAGGACTATCCACACTATCAAAAGATTTTTATTACTGAAAATGGAATGGGCTATAAAGATCACTTTGAAGATGGGGTCATTTTAGATGAGCCAAGAATTGAGTATTTGAAGGTTTATTTAGAAGCTTTAAGCGATGCAATTGATGCGGGTGTGAATGTGAAGGGGTATTTCCTATGGTCATTGATGGATTTATTCTCATGGTCAAATGGTTATAACAAACGATATGGTCTATTTTATGTTGATTTTGCTACCCAAAAACGTTATCCAAAAGCCTCGGCTTATTGGTTCAAACGTCTGAGTGAAACAAAACGGATTAATTAATGGCTAGGAGCGAGGATTATGAAAAAAGAAGAATTACAAATGCTAGGTTTTGAGATTGTGGCTTATTCTGGTGATGCAAGAAGTACGTTACTAAATTTGTTAAAGGAGGTTCGATCAGGTAATTTTGACAACGTACAGACGGCATTACAAGATGCGGATAAAAATTTAGCGAAGGCGCATAATGCCCAAACACAAATTTTAGCTCAGGAAGCTTCTGGCGAGGATTTGGAATTAGGCTTTATTTTCATTCATGGACAGGATCATTTAATGACGACCTTATTATTAAAAGAATTAATTATGGATTTTGTGACTTTGTATAAAAAACAAAATGAGCTTTAAGCCTCAAAGAATAATGGAAAATGATGGAAAAGTGGGGCTAGTTTTTTGGCTAGCCCCAAAGAATAGGAGTGAAATAAAATGAATGGACTAATTAAACAAATTGAAAAAGGGAAACCTTTTTTTGAGAAACTTTCACGAAATATTTATCTTGGTGCGGTAAGGGACGGCTTTTTAACAGCGATGCCAGCCATCTTGTTTTCAAGTATTTTTATTTTGATTGCAGCGGTACCTGAAATTTTTGGCTTTACTTGGCCAGCAGCCGTTTCCACTTGGTTATGGAAGGTTTATGGCTATTCGATGGGGGTAGTCGGTTTATTGGTTTCAGCCACGTCTGCACGTTGCTTAGCTGAGTCGATGAATCGTAAATTACCTAAGAACAAGGTGATTAATACGACCTCAGTGATGTTGGCATCAATTGTTAGCTTCTTACTTTTAAGTGTTACGCAAGTGGATGGTAACTTTTCTACTACTTATATGGGCACAAAAGGTTTGTTAGCTTCTTTTGTAGCCGCTTTCGTAACAGTAAATATGTATAAATTCTGTGTATTAAAAGATATCACTATTAAAATGCCTAAAGAAGTACCTGGGACGATTTCTCAAACCTTTAGAGATATTTTTCCATTCTCCTTTGCAGTGATGGCCGCCGTTATTTTAGATTTATTGGTTCATTATTTCTTCAAGATGTCCTTTGCTGAAGCAATCATTACATTATTACAACCTTTATTTACAGCTGCTGATGGTTATTTAGGAATTGCAATTATCTGGGGTGCGATGGCGTTATTCTGGTTTGTGGGTGTTCATGGTCCTTCGATTGTTGAACCAGCGATTGCAGCGATTATTTATGCGAATGTTGAAACCAACTTAAAATTATTCCAAGATGGCCAACATGCAGCGAATGTGTTGACGGTTGGTTTAGGTAACTTTGTAGGTACAATGGGAGGAACGGGTGCGACTTTAGTTGTTCCATATATCTTACTTTTATTTGCTAAATCAAAACAGCTAAAAGCGGTAGGAAAGGCTTCGTTTATTCCAGTGAGCTTTGCGGTTAATGAACCCTTATTGTTTGCAGCCCCAATTATTTTAAACCCTTATTTCTTTGTGCCATTTTTATTGACACCAATGGTTAACGTATGTATTTTTAAATTTTTCGTTGACGTTTTAGGAATGAACAGTTTCATGTACGTCTTACCTTGGGCGACACCTGCACCAATTGGTTTGATTTTAGGGACAGGTATGGGTGTATTATCGATAGTGCTAGCTTTGGTATTAATTGCAGTAGACTTTGTCATTTATTTGCCGTTTTGTAAAGCCTATGATGATTTATTAGTCGAACAAGAAAGTGCACGGGCTAAAGAAGAAGCCGCTCAAGCAACAGCCATAGTTGATACATCAGCTGTCACTCAAAAAGCGCAAGAGCCTACACCTGTGGTAACACCTTCAGCAGTCAGTGAAAAAGAAATTAATGTCTTAGTTTTATGTGCGGGTGCAGGAACTAGTGCAATGTTGGCTAATGCGTTAACTGAAGGCGCAGAAGCTTACCACCAACCCATTCATGCTCAAGCTGGCGCTTATGGTTCTCACTATGATATTATGCAAGATTATGACATGGTTGTTTTAGCTCCACAAGTTAATTCGTATTATGAAGATATTAAGACTGATACCGATCGTTTAGGCATCAAGCTAATCGCAACTAAGGGAGCTGAATATATCGGCTTAACAAGAGATCCTAAGGCAGCTATTGACTTTGTTTTAGCACAATTTTAATGAGTTGTAATTAAAAGATAGGATGGCCAAAATTAAAGAGAGTTTTGCTTTATTCAATGATTGGCTGTCTTATCTTTTTTATATTAATTAAGAAAAGAGGGGTTCGATTGAAAAAGCAAAAATGGCTGATGGCTACCATTCTTGGCGGAGTAGTAACGCTAGGAATGCTAGGCTTTGCCACTAATAAGACCTATGCGCAAGAGGATGATTTTTATGTTAGAAAGGTGGAAGACTTAACTTCTGATTTTATCAAAGGGGTAGATGTCTCTACTTTAATTGCTCAAGAAAATAGTGGGATACACTATTTCGATACTAAGGGTAATCAGCAGGATATTTTTGACATTTTTAAAGCAAACGGTGTGAATTATGTTCGCATTCGGGTGTGGAATAATCCTAAAAATGAGCAAAATCAAGGCTATGGTGCAGGGAATGTTGATTTACAAGTGGCGAAAACAATAGGTCAGCGCGCTACCAAAGCGGGTATGAAGGTATTAATTGATTTCCATTATTCAGATTTTTGGGCTGATCCAGGTAGACAGATTCCACCAAAAGCGTGGCAATCGATGGATTTATCCACTAAATCTCAGGCCTTATACCAATATACCAAAGATAGTTTGACTGAGTTATTAAATGCGGGTGTTGATGTAGGCATGGTACAGGTTGGCAATGAGACGACTAGTAGTGGACTTTGTGGAGAGGCAGGCGAAGGACGATATACTTTGTTTGCACAAGGTTCTAAGGCTATTCGTGAAGTTAGTCAAGATTTTAATCATCCGATGTTAGTTGCCTTACATTTTACTAATCCGGAAAAGACCAGTACAATTTTAAATTATGCACATGAGTTAAGTAATCATCAAATTGATTATGATGTGTTTGCGACAAGTTATTACAGTTTTTGGCATGGAACTTTGGCTAATTTGACCGATATTTTAAAAACGGTTGCTGATCAATATGGGAAAAAAACCATGATTGCTGAGACGAGCTATGCGTATACTTTAGCTGATGGTGATGGTCAGCCAAACGTAATTGATACACCAGAAGAGCTTTATGCCGGTAATTATCCAGCTACCGTTCAAGGGCAAGCCAATGCCTTACGAGATGTCATTGATGCTACAGCTAAGGCCGGTAGTAATGCACTAGGCGTGTTTTATTGGGAGCCAGCTTGGATTTCAGTTGGTAGTCATAACCGGGCAGATAATTTAGCTAAATGGGAGCAATATGGTTCAGGTTGGGCTTCTCAGGCGGCGATTGGCTACGATCCTAATGTTTCGATGAGCAATTATGGTGGTTCAGAATGGGATAATCAAGCTTTGTTTAATCAGCAGGGTCAAGCATTGCCTTCATTATCAGTATTTAAATATGTAAATACTGGCTATGGTGTAGCACCTAAAGAAGATGAGCGCCCACAAATGCCCGGTGATCCTTTAGATGAGCTACTTAAAAATTCATTGCTAACGAATGGCCAATTTGAAAAGGATTTACAAGGTTATCAAATCGATGCAGCTGATTATTTCAATATTGTCACTAGTGATAGTAAGAGCGGTAAAGCGTTACACTATTATCGTCAAGATCAAGCACTTTCTGCTACGATAAGCACTTCTGTAAATTTAACTCCAGGAACTTATCGCTTTTTAGCGAGTGCGCAAGGTTCACAAGATAGCCAAATTCAATTAGTTGCTAAACACAAAGATAATCAACAAATTTTAGCACAAGGGAATCGTACGTCATTAACTGGCTGGATGAACTGGCAAACACCGTCAATTGAATTTGAATTAACACAAAATACGACTGTTGATTTGAATGTTTTGTTAAATGGTGCAGCTGGCTGTTGGGGAACAATGGATAATTGGATTTTGGTCCAAACCAAAGCAGCTACACCAACTAAGCCAAATTCACCAGCTACCCCAGATTCATCGGAAAGTGATACGGGAGAAACGACAGCGCCAATAACGCCAACTCGTGATCAATTGCTTGAAAAACTAGCCCAGCAGCTACAAACAGCCAAACAAATTTCAAGTGCTGATTATCAAGTAGCTAGCTATTTAAATTTGCAGGCTGTCTTACAGCAAATTCCAGATACGACTGTAGATGCCACGCTTACGCAACTAGAACAGCATTTAGCCACGCTAGATGCAGCCTTGGCAGCTTTGACTAAGGTCACTAAGCCATTAGTGGATGTTACGCAAGTCGATCATGGTCAGATTTTTAGATTGTATCATGAGAAAAGTGGTCAGCATCTGTTTACCTTCAGTGTCATGGAACGTGATAGCTTACTTAAATTAGGTTGGCAGCTAGAAGGTACGGCTTGGCAATTGGCTAATGAAGGGCAAGCTATTGTACGCTTGTATAACCCTTTTTCAGGGGAACATTTTTATTCAGCTAATCAAGCAGAAATTACTCAGTTAGTTGCTTTAGGCTGGCAAAATGAAGGCTGTATTGGTGGTTCGGTGGATAAAAGGTTAGGCAAGCCGGTCTATCGTTTTTACTATCGTGCAGCGAATGGGAGTTATACACATTTCTTTACGACTAATCAGCTTGAAGCCAATCTTTTGAAAAAAATAACCACTTATGAAGGAATCGCTTTTTATACCTTGTAGTCACTTAATAAAGTTGAATATATTAAATAGGCTTTAAACTATATCAAAAGCCTCAATGATTAACCTTAGGGGTAGTAAATCATTGAGGCTTTTTGGTCAAGTTTGTTTGATCAATCAGTTAAATGCTGACTTACCTAACGTAGCTTGACTTTTGCTAAATATTTTTAAGTTTAAGCTTTTTAAGCGGAAACTTCGGTTAATTGAAAGGCTTGATGCTTTAATTCGTAAACAACATCACAGGCCTTGGCAACTTCTCGTTCATGGGTAACGAGAATAATACACTTGTTTTGCTGATGGGCAATTTCTTGAAATAACTTCACGATTTCTTGAGAAGTTTTTTCATCAAGATTACCAGTAGGTTCATCAGCGACAATTAAATTGTGTTCACAACATAATGCACGAACGATTGCGACACGCTGTTGTTGGCCGCCAGATAGCTGGGAGACTTTTTTGTAAGCAAGATCTTCGGTAATGCCTACTTTTTCTAAATTAGCTAGCGCATAACTTTTATAATCAGCTTGTTGTGAATGAGCAATCTCCATAGCCGTTAAGACATTATCAAGTGCGGATAAATAAGGTAAAAGGTTATAGGCTTGAAAGACGATGGACACTCCTTGGCGTCGATAATTTTGTAAGCCTAGCTTGGATAAGGCTTGATTTTGATAATAAATCGTGCCTTCCTTGGGACTATCTAGACCAGCGATTAGGGAAAGAAACGTTGTCTTTCCCGAACCACTTGTGCCTAAAATCGCGTAAATTTTACCAGCTTCAAAATTTAAATTTACATCCTGGAATAATGGATTTCCTGTTTGATACCAATATCCAAGTTTTTCTGTTTTCAAAATCATATGATTCACCTCGTTATATTTAATCAATTAATATTTTCTTAGGGTTTAGTCGTAAAATACCGGTGGCGGCAATTAAAATGGAAAGTAAGCTAATTCCCAGACCGATGCCAGCTAGACTAGCGATTTGTTTTGGTTTAACAGAGATATTTAATTTTTTCACTTCACTTGAAGCGCTAAGCATACTTTGCATTTGTTGGCGCATACCGCCTTTGTCACCAGGGCCACCATTTGGCATATTGCTTTGATTATTGGTTGATTGACTATTGGTTTGGCTAGTGGTTTGCTGAGCTAATAATTGGTTGCCGACTGCATTACCCACGAGATTACCGCTAACACCAGCAATTCCTAAAGCAAAAATCATACATACAAGCAATTCAAGGAAGAATTGACCAATAATTTTGAAACGTGCTTCACCTAATGAAAGTAATACACCAATTTCATAGCGACGTTCTCGAATGGACATCATCACTAATAAGGTTAAAATGACAATTCCGGCTACGGCGACTAATAAAACGATATTTTTGGCAAAGCTAGCGACATTGTTTAATGGTTGGAGCATTTGTTGATACATTTGATCGTTGGTTTGTAAGCTAAAGGTATCAGTATCAATTAATTTTTCTGCTTTTTTAACAAAGCTGGACATTTCTTTTGGATCTTCTAAGGTATAGACCGCAGAATCTAAGCTAACTTCTTCGCCATCATCTTTAATGGTAGCGATAAAGGTATAAGAGCTGATAATAGTATTTGATGGGTTCATGAAGTTAAATTGCATGCCCATGCTATCGCCGGTATCAGTCGTTTCGTAAATTCCTTTAATAGTTACCGTTACATCTTCATCATTGGCATTTTTAATTTTAAAGGTATCACCAACACTTAGGTCATTGGCTTCAGCTAGGCTTTTTTCAATTAAGACGTTGTTAGTATTTTCGTCTTCGGCAGTGATGCCACTACCTTTGATTAATTTTGCTGTTCCTGAGCTAAAGCTATCATAATTAGCACTGGTTGAGACACCTTGGATGCGAAAATCGCCTTGTTGCATTTGTTTGTCATCACCTTGATTTTCGCCGCCCATGGATTTACTTGCGGCAGTATTGGCATCTGTACTGCTAGTTGTACTTGAACTTGTTGTAGTTTCTGAGCTAGAAATTGGTTCAATCCCATCACTTTGATTAGCAGAGGTGCTAGCGGTAAAGACATAGGATTTAATACCAGCTAGTTTGGCAATCTTCTGTGCATCAGTTAAGTTGATCGGTGTCCGGCTGAAACTACCAGGATCTGGTTTACTTTCGCTGTCACTGCTGCTTGTAGAGGTACTGCTGCTGGTGCTAGTACTAGTAGTAGTGCTATTTTTAAACATGTTTTCACGATTAACTGTTAGTGTAACCGTTGCGCCAACGCTTTTTTTGGCATTATCAGTAGCAACTTTTGCTGCACTGTAAATGGTTAAGCCTGCTAAAACAAAAATCATAATTGTAGATAATACTGCGATTAACAGTAGGCTTCTTCCTTTTTTTGCCCATAGATATTGTAGGGCTCTTTTCATAAAATTCATGAGAAACTCCTCCTAGGGTTTTGATTTGCCTAAACTATAATTGGCTTAACTTAAAGCATCCTTAAATTCAAATTTGTTGAATAAATAAATTTTTAAGGTAGATTTAGGATAATTTTGATAAAATGACTATAGTAAAATGAGTCGATGGAGGTTTTTAAAAGATGATTAAACTACTAATTATTGAAGATGAACGTACGCTTTCAGATAATATTAAAGAAATTGTTCAAGAGATAGGTTCGGTCATGCAATGTTACGATGGAGAAGAGGGGTTATATGAGGCTGAGAGTAATTTGTATGATTTAATCATTTTAGATTTAATGCTTCCGGGAAAAAATGGCTATCAGCTTCTTGCAGAATTACGAAAAAAACAAATTCAAACGCCTGTCTTAATTTTGACGGCTAAAGATGCATTGGAAGATAAGATTACAGGTTTTCAAAAAGGAGCCGATGATTATTTAACGAAGCCTTTTTATCGCGAAGAATTATTAATGCGTATACGAGCTTTATTAAAACGTTCAATGGGACTTTATAATGAAAATCAGCTACATTTTGGATCAATTAGTTGCCAACTAGATACCAATGAAGTGTATTATAATGGCGAATTATTACCGATTCAGGGGAAAGAATTCGAGCTTTTGGTTTATTTTATTCAAAATAAAGGAGTCATTTTAACCAAAGAGCAAATTTTTGACCGTATTTGGGGCTTTGATTCTGAAACAACGTTGACCGTAGTAGAGGTCTATATGAGTCACTTGCGTAAACATTTGAAACCAAGTGGTGTAGATCAAGCGATTAAAACGTTACGTAATGTAGGTTACATCTTAAAGGAAATGGATGAAGTACAATGAATCAAGAAGTAAATAAAAAGCAGCGTATTCGTTTTTTTGTTATGAATGTGACTGCATTTGCCGCTATTTTTTTGCTTTTAGGATTTATTATTCTACAATTATTGCAGAATTTAGCTTATCAGCAAACCGATCATTCTTTAGAGCAAATGCAAAAAAATACCCATTTAATCGAGATGGAAATTGCACGATATGAGCAAAATGATCCTCTTTTAGTTCAAGAAAGAACGGAAGATAGCGAAAAATTTGAACATAAGGATGAAATGCTACCTAATCGATTTAATACGCAGATTATTCTTTGGTCAAAAGACGGTAAAATTCTTAACAAGGAAATTATCGGTGGGCGATTGACGCAAATTAGTCAATTAAGTTTGGATAAATCAGCATTAAGCAAGATTCAGACGTTAAATGTGGATGATACTACAACCGATACACCGCTAACCTTTCATTCCATTACTTTTAAAAATCCAACAAGTGGCGATGAGGTAGCGTATATTCAGGTGGTAGCCAATACAAACCAAATTAGCGAATCGATGAAAACCTTTAAGACAATCTTGATAGCTTGTATGGTCATTTTTTGGTTAATTTCGATTGCAATCAGCTATTACTTATCAAAGAAAAATATGCAACCGATTCTCTCTGCGTGGCAACGACAGCAAGAATTTGTAGAAAATGCTTCTCATGAATTACGGACTCCTTTAACCATTATTCAAAATAGTTTGCAACGTTTATTTACTAAACCAGATCACACCATTATGGATGAATCTGAAACGATTGCGCAAGCATTAAATGAAACGCGGCGTCTAACCAGTTTAACTGCTGATTTATTAACGATTGCGCGAAGTGATTCTAACCAACTATTGATTGAAGCGACTAGCTTTGATCCGCAAGCTTTTATTGCACAACTAGCTGCCCCTTTTCAAGAAATTGCTGAATTAGAGGAAAAACATTTTACTTTGGAAAACTTCGCTAAAGAAGCTGTTTATGCCGATCAAAAGAAAATTCATCAGGTTTTGGTTATTTTGCTTGATAATGCATTAAAGTATACGCAAGCTGGTGATGAAATTATTTTACAATCAGAGCTCTCCAAAGATGATTGGTTGATTGAGGTGAAAAATTCAGGTCCTTCCATTAGTGATGAGCACAAGCAACGTATTTTTGAACGTTTTTATCGTGAAGATGCCTCACGTTCCAAACAGACGGGTGGTTATGGTTTAGGGCTGACGATTGCCAAACAGATTGTGACCCAGCATCATGGTAAAATTTCGGTGCGTGACCGTTTGCCAAGAGGGGTGATTTTCCAAGTAAAATTACCACGTTATCCTAAGGTGAATGACCGCTAACGGCTTGAGCAGATTTACCCTAAGCAGATGAATCCTAAGCACATGATTTGCCTAAGTGAACAATAAGTCCTAATATATTGAACGATAGCTTTAAGTTAAATTTAAGGTAGCAGACTTAAAATAGAATCAACTAAGAAAGCGTTGTTGATTGTTTTTAAGGGAGTGAATCGTTTGGCTAAATTAAAAAAATATCTTTTTATTTTTCCGTTAGTGGTCATCGTCTTAGCCTTGTTTTCTAAAAATCCAACCTTTTTAATCGATCCTAATGATAAAAAATATCAGGTTTTGGCTAGCGAATTACAAACGAGTATTGCTACGCCGACAATCTTTATTCCAGGAACAAATGGGACGGTTAGTCGCTTTGATGGCCTACTTGATAAATTATCCAAGGCTTACGATGATTTAAGTGTTCAAAAGATTACAGTGCAGACAGATGGCACTTTAAAAATCAATGGCAGACTCAATACCAAAAGTGGGCATCCTGTTTTTGTCATTGCCTTTGAGCAGGCTGATGATGGGATTGATGCTTTAGTACAGCAAGGAAAATGGTTAAAAATTGCCTTGGATTATTTAGCGGATCGTTATGAATTTAGTCAGTATCATTGTGTCGGTCATTCCAATGGTGGTTTGGTTATGACTGAATACTTACAAAATTTTTATAGTACCGATGATCCAACTTTAGTTTCCTTGATGACTTTAGGTACGCCTTATAATGATGTAGAATTAGCTGCTAACAGTGATGCTAATCGCTTGCTTATCACTAACTGGCTGCAACATTACTTAGACAAGCAGGAACAATTACCAACTAATTTACAAATAATCAATGTAGCTGGCCGTACGCTTTCACAGGATACAGATGGGATTGTACCATTAAATAGTGTGTTAGCTGGTAAAAAATTATATGGATTCGTCGATGATTACCAGGAAGTCATCGTTGAAGCAACTCATAGTGAATTACCAGAGAATGCTCAGGTGATGAAATTAATCATCCAAATGATGGATCAAGAACAAACGGATGCAACGGATAGTAATCCAAACGCAAATGTTTAATCAAGTAAAATAAACAAAAAATATAGAAAAATGTCAAATTCAAACATTTTTCTATATTTTTTTGTCTTTTTGTGTTGATTTAAGTGTGCAAATGTTTTATTATGTTTGTGTAATCAAAAATAAATAAACAGAGGTAAACAATTATGAAAGTATTTATTGCTGCGGATAATGATGGTTTTATTTTGAAAAATCGCCTTGTCGACTTTATTCATCAGTCTTTTGCAGGTGATGAGCTAATTGACCTAAATCCCCAACCAGCCAGTGATTTTGTTGAAGGGACATTAAACTTAAGTAAACATCTTCAAACAAATCCAGAGGCTCTAGGTATTATGGTGGATGGTTATGGAGCAGGTAGCTTTATGGTTGCTTGTAAGGTAAAGCAAATGGTAGTCGCTGAGGTTTCTGATGAGCGTTCAGCTTATATGACTAGAGAACACAATAATGCGCGGATGATCACTTTGGGCGCGCAGATTGTGGGCAATAAGTTAGCTGAAAATATTGTAAAAGAATTTTTATCTGCTCATTATGCAGCGGGTCGTCACCAAATTCGTGTAGATATGTTAAATAAAATGGCTTAATAAAATGACTGAAATGGAGGGAATATCAATGAAAATTGCAATCGGCTGTGATCATATTGTGACAGATACAAAGATGGCATTATCTGATTTTTTAAAAGCGAAAGGCTATGAAGTGCTAGATGTAGGCACCTATGATTTTACCCGTACCCACTATCCAATTTTTGGTAAAAAGGTTGGCGAAGCAGTTGCTTCAAAACAGGCTGATCTAGGAGTTTGTATCTGTGGGACAGGTGTTGGGATTAATAATGCGGTGAATAAAGTTAAAGGGATTCGGGGAGCTTTGGTTCGTGACATGACCAGTGCCATTTATGCTAAGGAATTTCTCAATGCCAATGTAATCGGCTTTGGTGGAAAAATTATTGGTGAATTTTTACTTTGCGATATTGTGGAAGCATTTATTCAAACAAAATATCAACCAACTGAAGAAAATCAACGGTTAATTCAAAAAATCGATCGTTTAATTAGCGAGGATAGCAAGCAACAATCACCTGATTTTTTTGACGAATTTCTATTGAAGTGGCAACAAGGGTACTATCATGACTAAAACAAAACCAATTTTAACTGTGACGATGAATCCCTCCGTTGATATTGTCTATCAGCTGGATTCCTTAAAATTAGCTACCACCAATCGAGTGACTAGCGTCTATAAAACAGCTGGGGGAAAAGGCTTAAATGTTTCGCGGGTGTTACACCAATTATCCTGTCCTGTATTAGCGACGGGAATAATTGGGGGAAATTTAGGTGAGTTTGTAACGCAACAATTAGATGCAATTCATTTAGCTCATGATTTTTTATCGACTACTTATCCGACTAGAAACTGTCTAGCGATATTGCATGATGGAAAACAAACAGAGCTTTTAGAACCTGGCCCTACATTAACAGCAGCTGAATCTGTGCATTTTATACAACACTTTGCCAATTTATTACCCAAAACACAATTAGTTTGTATTTCAGGTAGCCTAGCTCAAGGCCTGCCTAGTGATTATTATGTCAAATGCATTCAGCTTTGTCGTGAAAAGAACATTCCTTGTCTATTAGATTGTGCCAATGAAGCCCTAGTCAAGGTGTTACACTCTGCGGCGAAACCAACTCTGATTAAACCAAATCTATCGGAATTAAGTCAAATTGTCCACCAATCCTTTAGCGAAGACCTAGAAAAGAAGCTCATCGATGTTTTGGCTAAGCCACTGTTTGCTGGCATTGAATGGATTGTTGTTTCGTTAGGCTCAGAGGGGGCATTTGCCAAGCATAATGATCATTTTTATCGTGTCTACATTCCATCTATTGAGGTGCGCAATCCAGTAGGCTCAGGTGATGCGACCGTAGCCGGTTTAGCCTATGGACTAGTACAAAATTTATCTGATGAAAAAATTTTAAGCTTAGGGAATGCTTGTGGCATATTGAATGCGCAAGAAAATGAGACGGGCAAAATTAATGTACAAAAATTAGCTGCTTTAAGAGAACAAATTCAAGTAATGAAAATCAAATGAATACGGAGTGAATAATATGCTTACTTCAAAAAAACAAAAACATATGCAAAAGTTAATCAATAAAGATGGAATCATTGCTGCTTTAGCGATTGACCAACGAGGTGCTTTGAAAAAAATGATGGGCAAATGTCAAGAGATGCCCATTGATAAGGAACAAATTGAACAGTTTAAATCCTTGGTATCGGAAGAATTAACGACAGCGGCTTCGTCTATTCTGTTAGATCCAGAGTTTGGCTTGCCAGCTGCCAAACAACGTGCGACCACTGCTGGCTTGCTATTGGCCTATGAAAAAACCGGCTATGATGCGAGTATTCCTGGTCGTTTACCTGATTTATTGGTAGATTGGTCAGCCAAGCGTTTAAAAGAAGAAGGGGCAGATGCGGTTAAATTCTTACTTTATTATGATGTAGATGAAGCAAAAGAAATTAATGAGCAAAAGCATGCTTTTGTCGAACGAATTGGTAGTGAATGCCAAGCAGAGGGCTTACCATTTTATTTGGAATTACTTAGCTATGATGCCCAACTCAATGACAATCAATCGGCTGCATTTGCTAAAATCAAACCGCATAAGGTCATTGAAATGATGCGCGAATTCTCTAATCCTCGATATCAAGTCGATGTATTAAAGGTTGAAGTGCCTATCAATATGCAATATGTTGAAGGCTATGCAATAGATGAGGTTGTTTACACCAAAGAAGAAGCGATGAATTATTTCAAAGCGCAAAGTCAAGCCACTCAATTGCCATTTATCTTCTTGAGTGCAGGAGTAAGTGCTGAGCTGTTCCAAGAAACCTTACGATTAGCTAAACAAGCTGGTTCAACATTTAATGGCGTATTATGTGGACGTGCCACTTGGGCAAATGGGGTAGAGGTATTTATCAAACAAGGGGAACAAGCCGCAAGACAATGGTTACGGACAATTGGCTTACAAAATATCCAAAGCCTCAATGAAATTTTATTACAAACAGCTACCCCACTTGTTCTAGCTTAAGCAATTGCTATCTTGATTGGTCATTTGCCTGCAAAGCAGAAAATAAACGTCAAATTCATCCTTAAGTAGGATAGTATTTTCAGTGAAATTTGTTATACTAAACAAAAATAAAAAAAGGATGAATGATGTTTGATTGAAAAAATTAAAAAACAAAAAAGAGGGGCTGTTTTAGCGTATTATTTGCTCTTTATGATAATATGTCCAGTATTGCTAGAACGAATGTGGATAAAAATGACCATGGGCAATCACGTATTAGCGCAGCACTTATCACTGGCTTACTTTTATTTATCACATTTTATTTTATTTATTGGCGGTATCTGTTGGCTTTATCGAAAGGACTATGCGCACTATCTAAAAAACTGGCGACAACAGCTTTTAAAAAATATCGGCTTTAGCTTATTAGGCTTTTTCTTAATGGTGTTGTTTGCGAATCTTTTAGTGCTGTTTATTCCCCAACAATCAAGTAATCAAGCGATTTTGACGCAATTAGGGCAACATATCTCTGGCATTCAGCTCGTGCTATTTATTGTAGTAACAGTTATCTTGGGGCCGATTAATGAAGAACTAGTTTTTAGAACGGTATTAATCGGACAAACGAAGACTCGCTATCAAAGCGTCCTATTAGTGTTCGTATCGTCGCTATTATTTGGGGCTGTACATGTGCATACTTTAAGTGAGTGGCCAGTTGGCTTGGTATATGCAAGTAGTGGACTAGCTCTTAGCTTAACTTATGTTTGGAGTAAAAATAGTTTAACCAATACGACTGCGCATCTTTTAAATAATAGCTTGGCAATTTTAAGTATTCTTAAATAGTAATGAAACAATGAACGAAGATAAAAATTTTGTTCATTGTTTTTTATTTTGTGAACTTTTGTTTGAAAATAGCTCAAAATAGCGTAAAATGAAATAGATAGGATGAGTAGCCTCGGGTGAAAATCTAGCTTGATACTTGGAAATGGGGTAGTGAGTAAAGTGCTAAAAGAAGAACGACATCTACAAATTTTAAATCTTGTAGATACGAATGGGACGGCTAGAGTGAGTGATATTATGGAACAATTACATGTTTCGGATATGACCATTCGCCGTGATTTAATGGAGCTAGAAGAACAAGGAAAATTAGAACGAGTTCATGGGGGAGCCAAAAGCTTGCATTTATTTCGACCGCATGAATTAACTCACGGGGATAAACAAATTATCAATATTGAACAAAAACAAATGATTGCTAAAAAAGCCTTAACCCTTTTAAAATCAGGGCAGACCATTTTTTTAGGGCCAGGAACGACGATTGAAATCTTTGCCAATATGATTGAAGATGATTCTATTCGAGTGGTAACGAATTGCTTACCTATTTTTGAAAAACTAACCCAACGCTTGCCGAAAATGAAGGTCTATTTGCTAGGTGGTGAAATTCGGCCAACCACGATGGCTTTCTTCGGTGAATTGACGAATAAAATGTTGATGGATATGCATTTTCATCAAGCCTTTATCAGTTCTAACGGTTTAAGAAATAATCAGATTATGACCTCAACCGTAGAAGAAGGCAGTACCCAAGCCTTAGCGTTAGGAAATTCTGTGGAGCGCTATTTATTAATGGATGATTCAAAAATCGGTCAAGAGGATTTCTATGCTTATTATGCCTTGAAAGATTTAACTGCAATGATTACCAACGATACTCAAGCGGATAAAATGGTTGCCTTGGAAAAATTCATTCCGATTTTTTGATAAGAAAACAGATTTAATTTTTTTACGATGAATGGTTATTTACATTTGGTAAGCTTAGTAATAAAATGATACAAATACCAATAATTGGCATTGATTAAAATAAAAGGGGTAGATTAAATGAGTTTAACAGTTCCTTATACGGTGGATCATGTCGGTAGTTTTTTGCGACCTGATCGAATTAAAGCTGCTAGAAAGCAAGTTCAAGCAGGGACTTTGTCTAAGGAGGACTTACGTAAAATTGAAGATGAAGAGATTATTCAGTTGGTTGAAGAACAAAAAAAGGTCGGTATCCTTGGCATTACTGATGGTGAATTTCGTCGTGGCTGGTGGCATATCGACTTTTTAGAAAATTTAGGTGGGATTGAAGGATATGTCCCAGATACTGGCTATAACCAACAGTTTAAAGGAGCACATGTGCCTGCTTACAATATTCGCGTAGTAGATAAACTGTATTTTGATAAAAATCATCCATTTTTACAAGATTTTGTTTTCTTAAAAGAAGTTGTTGGTAATGATGGTAAACATCAAGCGAAAGCGACCATCCCTAGTCCAACCATGGTTTTGCGTCAAGAAGTATTAGCCAATGATGGTAGCTCTAAATTAGCTGAAATCTATCCAAAAATTGAAGATTTTTATGCTGATTTAGCGAAAACCTATGCGGATGCGATTCAAGCCTACTATGAATTAGGGTGTCGCTATTTACAATTTGATGATACCAATTGGGCCTTTTTAGCGGATGCGACCAAACGTGAAGAGCTATTGGCTAAAGGGATTGATCCAGGAAATATTGCGCAAATCTGTACAGAGATTATTAATCAAGCTTTAGCAAACAAGCCAGCAGATATGGTTATTACTACCCATATTTGTCGAGGTAATCATGCTTCTTCTTGGATTTTTTCAGGTGGCTACGAAGTGATTGCTAAAGAATTGTTTGCTACGAATTATGATGGCTTCTTTTTAGAATATGATTCTGATCGTGCGGGTGACTTCCAACCATTGCGCTATTGGAAAAATAAAAATAGTAAAGTCGTTTTAGGCTTGGTAACTTCTAAGTTCCCTGAATTGGAGGATGAAGCCCAAGTAATTGCTCGAATTAAAGAAGCGACTAACTATATTCCATTAGAGAACTTAGCGATTTCTCCACAATGTGGCTTTGCTTCCACTGAAGAAGGTAATAAATTAACGCAAGAACAACAATGGGCAAAAATGGCTCATTTACAAAAAATCGCCCAACAGGTATGGGGATAACTTCAAATATTAGACGCATCGCTACCGATTATTTTATCAGAAGCGATGCGTCTTTATTTTTTATTCAACAAATCAGTAGGTTTTTGTTTCTTCTTTTGATTGGCTAAATACATAAAGAATTGATAGCCAATTAGCAAAACTTCTCTCAAGGCATGTTTTCCTGGAAGATGTCCACAGTTATTTACTAAGGCATATTGCAAATTGGGATTATAGGTATGCTCATAGGTTTGGCGAGCCATTTGTGTCGGTGTGAGTAAATCGTCTTGTCCTTGAATCATAATATAAGGAACTTCAATATTTTGTAAATCACTGGTTAAATCCACTTGCATCATTTCTTTGTTGAGTGATTGATTCTTTCGAGTCCCATTTAAAATGACAGCCAATAAGTCTTTAAAGGTATAATCAGGACTAGATAGCATTATTGCAATAACCGAAAAAAGAGGATATTTTTCAGCTCTTTTTGGTTGATAGCCATTGGTATATTTTTTGATCCAATATTCAATTCTCCGTAAATCAAACGGTGTGTGCTTGGCTTTAGCCTTAATTTTAGCTAGGGCACGTTGGCGAAACTTAGGCATTTGCGCATGTTCTAAAGCGTAATAAACAAATTCGTTGAAGCCAAGGTTACGAACAATTTGACCTAAAGCCATTACACCATTGATTAGATGAGGGACTCGTTTAGTGACTAAGGTTGATAAAATTGATCCCCAAGAATAGCCAAAAAGATATAAATCATTTTTAGGAAACATTTGTTTGAGCTGCTTGACTAAATCTTCGGTCATTGAAACAAAATGCTCAATGGTAAAGTCTTCAGAGATTTGTTTGTCATTTACGCCACAGCCTAATTGATCCCAATAGACCATTAAAAAACGCTCGGTTAGTTCCGGAAACATCCCCCGACAGCCTGCTGAAAAAGGAGCCGGGCTACCTGGACCCCCATGTAAAAAAATCAAAATCGGATTGGTGCGAAAACGACCTTCGATTAATATTTTTTGTTTAAAGCCACTTAAGCGCATAGTCATCAATTCAGAAATTTCATTTTGTGAACTGTTTTTAAAACGCTGCCAAATCATTTGTACACCTACTTTAACAACTTTTATCGACTTTATTATAGCATGATTAGCAAAAAAACAAACAATCAAATCACTTGAACCAAGGCTTAGCTAGGTAAAGAAAAGCCTTTTTGTTGACAATTATTATCGTGTTTTTTAAAATATTTGAAACGTTTGTTATCCTAGTGAATGAAAGAGATTAGGATTATTTGTAGCTGGCCTGATAAAAGATGAAAAAGTACAATGAAAATTGTCAATCGCCTATTTCAAAAATGAGTATTTCAGCATATAATAGAAAAATGAAAAGTAAAAGGGTAAGAAAAAGGAGAGAAAATTATGAGTTTTGAAGCGGTAAGCAAACAAGTCAATCTTGATTTAATCAAGTCATTATCTTGTTTAGATGCCAAAGAACAGGCATTCAAGGATAAACGTGATGCCGAATTAAAAGCAATTATTAAAGGAGAAGATCAACGCTTTTTATTAGTGATTGGTCCGTGTTCAGCTGATAACGAAGAGGCCGTTTTAGATTATGCCAAACGTTTAGCTAAGCTACAAGAAAAGGTGAAGGATAAGATCTTTATCGTTCAACGGGTGTATACAGGCAAACCTAGAACCAACGGCGATGGTTATAAAGGAATGCTGCATCAACAAGACCCATCAGGTGAAACCAACCTTATTCGTGGCATGGTTGCTGTTCGCAAATTACATAAACGTGTCATTGGTGAAGCAGGTTTAACGACAGCTGATGAAATGTTATATCCGGAAAATTTAGTTTTTGTGGATGATTTAGTGAGTTATCATGCCGTCGGTGCGCGTTCGGTGGAAGATCAACAACACCGCTTTGTAGCTAGCGGAATTGATGCACCGACTGGATTAAAAAATCCGACAAGCGGTAATATGAAAGTATTATTCAATTCATTACATGCGGCTCAAAGAAGTCAGGAATTTATTTTCAGTGGTAGTGAGGTTAAAACCACAGGAAATGAATTAGCTCATGTCATTTTACGAGGCGCTTTAAGCGAACAAGGTCAGGTCATTCCAAACTATCATTATGAAGATTTATTAAAAGCTGTCAAAGCCTACAAAGAAGGCAATTATGCTAACCCATTTATTATTATCGATACCAATCATGATAACTCAGGTAAGCAATATCTAGAACAAATGCGTATCGTGAAAGAAGTCTTGATCAACCGTGCTTGGAATCAAGAGATTAAACAAATGGTTCGTGGTTTTATGATTGAAAGCTATATAGAAGATGGTCGCCAAGAACCCGGTGAAGGAACTTACGGCCAATCAATCACCGACCCATGCCTAGGCTGGGAAAAAACCGAAGAACTAGTTCATTATATTTATGAAAATCTTGATTAAACGGCTACGTGCCTATATTGCTTAGCGTTAAACTAAGCAATATAGGCACGTCTTTTTATTAAACAGCCACGAACACGTTTGACTTAAGTCATGAGGAGTTTAAGTTTCTTGTTCCATAATTTCAAATCCATAATCTTTAATGTGTTGTTTTAATAGCTTGAGGTATTTTTTACCAGTAGTACTTAAACTTACTTGGCGATGTCTTAACCACCCTAAAGTCATTGAGTCCTCGACATCTAAGGGAATAGCGATAATCTTATCATCGTTCAAGGCACTACTGATGATGCCTGAGCTAATCGTATAGCCGTTAAGACCGACCATTAAATTAAAAATTGTCGCGCGATCACTCACCTTGATGCTTTTTTTATGATGCAGGGTGCTTAAAATTTCTTCGGAAAAATAAAAAGAATTATTTTCACCTTGTTCATAGGATAAATACGGAAAATCATCTAAATCTTCTAGTTGCACGTGTTTTTGGTTGGCTAATGGATTGCTGCGACTAACAAAAACATGTGGTTTGGCAACAAATAAAGGCGTGAAGATTAAATCGCGCTCTTTAAACAGCTTTTTTAAGACCTGCTCGTTAAAATCATTTAAATAAAGTACACCTAACTCACTTTTAAATTGCGTTAAATCATCTAGAATATTTTGTGTTTCTGTTTCGCGTAAGGTAAATTGGTATTCATTAGCATCTACCGACTTGATTAATTCGACAAAAGCGTGAACGACAAAGGCATAATGTTGAGCTGAAACAGAAAAATTTTGCTTGCGTTTAGGTTGTTGTTGATAGCGTTCCTCAAGTAATTGGACTTGATCAAGAATTTGTCGGGCATAGAGCATAAATTCTCGTCCTTCTTCGGTTAAGCTGACTCCTAGTTTACTGCGAATGAGTAATTGAATGCCTAATTCAGCTTCTAATTCCTTAATCGCATTAGATAGGCTTGGTTGGGTTAAAAATAATTGCTTGGCTGCTTCATTGATCGAGCCAGTCTCTACAATTTTATCTAAGTAGGCTAATTGTTGTATTCGCATAGTGATTCTCCTTATTCTGGTAATGCAAAATCGCGATTGACCTTAGCGATTAGCTTTTGGTAGATATTTTTTTGAATCCACTTTTCGCTGACTTTTTCAGGTAGTTGTTGGACAGCTATCCAACCAATTTGGCTATTTTCACTCGGCTGAATGCGTAGTGGTAGCTTAGGATCTGCCTCTAGTAGATAGGTACAGTTGAAATGAAGATGTGAAGGGACATAACTCCCTCTTTTTTGATGCCCATCCACCGTAAGCACCTCAATGGAAAATAACTCCTCTGATAAAAAATGACTATCAGTCAAACCACTTTCTTCGGCAATTTCCCGTAAAATCACCTTTTTCAAATCGGTCTTTCCATCTGCATGTCCGCCTAACCAAGCCCAAGATTGATAAATATTATGATAGTCCATCAGCACCTGCTGACGATTAGGACTGACAATCCAAGCAGAGACGCTAACGTGCGCGAGTGCACTCTCTCGGGTAAAAAATTTGGGATTGTTTGCTAATTGCTCTAAAAATAATTGCTTATCCTTCGCTTCTTGTTCATTGAATGGTTGATAAGCTTCCATCGCTAAGGTGAATGCCTTCATCCTCGTCAACTCCAATCTTTTTATATTATTTTAAGTAGTGATAACTAAAGTAAATCACTTAGAAATTACTTGCTTCAATGAAACAATGCTTGATTAATCAATTGTTTGTTCTATTTTACATCAGGTTATAGTTTTTGACTATAATAATCCATATATTTTATCAGTTATTAAATATCCTTTAGCTGTGCTAGGATTAGCACAAGTAAAACAAAAGAATAAGTGAGGTTAGAACAATGAAAACAAGTATTGTTGGTTTCCCAAGAATTGGTGAGCATCGAGAATTAAAATTTCAAACGGAAAAATATTTTAGACAGGAAATTAGCGAAGAGGAGTTATTAACTTTTGCTAAAGCATTACGACAAAAACATTGGCAAACAATTAAACAAGCAGGTATTGAGGAAATACCTAGTAATGATTTTTCTTTTTATGATCAAACCCTTGATACCGCCGTATTATTTAATATTATTCCTGAAGAAGTAGCCAAATTACCATTTACTGATTTAGAGCGTTATTTTGCCTTAGCTCGTGGCTATCAAGGCGAAAAAGGTGATGTCAAAGCTCGACCAATGAAAAAATGGTTTAATACCAATTACCATTACCTAGTGCCAAAATTTGAAAAAAATACGCAAGTGAAGCTGACAGGTCGTAAAATTTTTGCAGAATATCAAGAGGCGAAAGCTTTAGGCATTCAGACAAGGCCGGTTTTAGTTGGACCCTTTACTTTACTTAGCTTAGCAGAATATGAAGCAGGTTGTGTTGCCGAGGATTTTGTACCGGACTTAATTCAAAGTTATCGCGAAGTATTACTAGAATTGGCTAAATTAGGCGCGCAGTGGGTCCAATTAGATGAACCAGCTTTAGTGAAAGATTTAGCTGAAAAAGAAAAAGCTCTTCTAACTACCCTTTATCAAGCCTTACTTGAAGAAAATCTTGGCATTAAGGTCTTGGTTCAAACCTATTTTGGTGATGTCCGTGATGTATATGAGATCTTGACCCATTTACCAATTGATGGCTTAGGTTTAGATTTTGTTGAAGGCAAAGAGACTTTACGTTTGGTACAATCAGGTTTTCCTAAAGATAAAATTTTATATGCTGGAATTGTTAACGGTAAGAATATTTGGCGCAATGACTATACCAAGACGGTTGAATTAATCAAGCAATTACCGGTTGAACAGCTAGTGCTTACTACATCTTGTTCGTTATTACATGTACCGTATACAGTGGAAAATGAAACTTTTGCTGCAGACATAACAGCCCATCTAGCCTTTGCTAAAGAAAAATTAGGCGAATTAGTTGATTTAGCGACAATTTTAACAAGTAAGCACCAAATAGAACAATTAATTCAAAATCAAACGCTTTTTGCTAATAATCGGATTGAAAAAAATCTTAAGGTACAACAAGCTGTTGATGCACTACAGCCAAATGATTTTATTCGTCAGCCCGCTTTTGCGCAACGTGAAAAATTACAAAAAGCGAAATTTCAGTTTCCATTATTACCTACAACAACAATTGGTTCCTTCCCGCAGACTAAGGAAGTGAAACAAAAAAGAGCCCAATTCAATCGAGGGGATATCACGGAACAAGCGTATGAGGCATTTGTTCAAGCAAAAATTAATGAATGGTTAGCTTGGCAAAGTGAGATTGGCTTAGATGTTTTGGTGCATGGAGAGTTTGAGCGTAATGACATGGTGGAATATTTTGGTCAAAATTTAGCTGGCTATCTCTTTAGTCAAAATGGTTGGGTCCAATCCTATGGTACCAGAGGCGTGAAACCACCGATTATTTGGGGAGATATTTATCGAAAAGCACCAATTACGGTTAAATGGTCTAGCTATGCCCAACAACAAACCAAGCAATATGTTAAAGGCATGTTAACTGGACCGGTAACCATTTTAAATTGGTCGTTCCCACGAGAAGATATTTCATTAAGAGAATCTACGCTACAACTTGCTTTGGCCATTCAAGAAGAGGTATTAGACTTAGAAGCCAACGGAATTGAAATTATTCAGATTGATGAAGCAGCTTTACGTGAAAAATTACCTTTACGTCAATCAGATTGGTTCAGCGAATATTTAGATTGGGCGATTCCAGCTTTCCGTTTAGTGCATAGTAAAGTCAAGCCGACTACCCAAATTCATACGCATATGTGCTATAGCGAATTTACGGATATTATTGAAGCCATTGATGCCATGGATGCTGACGTTATTTCTTTTGAAGCATCCCGTTCTAACTTAACCATTTTAGATGAATTACAAGCCAAACATTTTCAAACTCAAGTGGGACCTGGTGTGTATGATATTCATTCCCCACGTATTCCATCAGTGGCTGAAATTACTGAGACAATCACTAAAATTTTAAGCAAAGTGCCAAAAGAAAAGGTTTGGATTAATCCAGATTGTGGCTTGAAAACCAGAGGAGAGAAAGAAACGAAAGCTAGTTTACAGCATTTAACACAAGCGGCTCGCTTAGTCAGAGAGGAGTTGACTAGCGATGAGTGAAAAAAGCGCGCATCAGCCGACCTTATCTTTTGAAATTTTTCCGCCTAATACGAAAGTAGGCGAAGAAAAGCTGATTCAGACCTTAAGTGAGCTAAAGGGATTAACTCCTAAGTTCATTAGTGTCACCTGTAGCAATCGCCAACATAATATTGAGCAATCGACTGTTCGCTTGGCTGACTATGTACAAAATCAGCTGCAGATTCCTGCGGTGGCTCACTTGCCAGCTTTATATTTAAGTAAGCAACAGGTAAATCAAATTCTAACAGCCTTAGCACAAAAAGGGATTGATCGGGTTCTAGCTTTGCGTGGAGATAAAATTGCTGGGGTACCAACAAAAGGAGATTTTCAATATGCTAGTGATTTGGTCAGTTATGTGAAAAGTAAAAATCAAGCTTTTACGATTAGTGGGGCTTGCTATCCAGAGGTTCATCCGGATTCAGCTAACCGCGTAGAAGATGTCCTCCATCTTAAACAAAAAGTTGAGGCGGGCTGTACGTATCTAGTGAGTCAATTATTTTTTGATAATCAGAGCTTTTATCAGTTCCAAGAAAATTGTGCCTTAGCGGGCATTAATGTGCCAATACTAGCGGGCATTATGCCAATTGTCAATCGCAATCAGGCGATTCGCTTGATTCAAACGAGCAAAACAAAGGTTCCAGCGAAGTTTAAAGCGATTTTGGAAAAATACGAGCATCGACCACAAGCTTTGCGTGAAGCGGGCTTAGCCTATGCAATTGATCAAATTGTCGATTTAGTTACCCAAAATGTGGATGGAATCCATCTTTACACGATGAATCAAGCCCAAACAGCGCGTGACATTAGTCAAGCAACCCAGGCCCTGTTTGCTTCATAGCCTAATGGCAATTACAGCAAACGAGCTAAATGAAATACTAAAAACAAGCAGAATCAAAAAACGTTCCGTAAAAGACAGTGCCTGATTCAGTCAAGGAATACCTAGGCTGTAATCAAGCTGCTGTCAATTAAGGAACGTTTTTATGTGGTTGGTTGTACTGGCTTATCTGTTGGCTCTTTAGCTAAATGATAGTAGACGATTTCTGGTACTAGACGAAAGCGACTGCTTAAAAAAGAACGTCTAGCCCGATTACAAATCGAGAGGATTGTTTTGGGCGTTAGTGCATATAGTCCATGGGTAAAATACTCCGCCCCTTTAATTGATTTTTTGAAGCGATTCAAAAAACGACGCTTTTGATGGGCGTGACCAGTTAAGACTAAATCATAGTGACTTAAATTCGGTACTTTTAATACTGCGTCTGGTTCATGAACGAGCAGAATTTGCCATTTTGAAAAAGTCTTTTCAAAAGTAAATTGTGGCTTGCCAGCTAGATAATCATCCATTCCACTTACGGTAATCGAGAATTGATCCATTGAACCAAAAATTTCTTCATTTTTTAGTAGCGTAAAGTCCGCTTCACGATAAATATTTTGGACAAAATATTGACCATCATTTTTATAATCATGATTCCCTAAAATAGCAATTTTACCTAAGGGCGCAGAGAAACGCTTGAGCTTATTGATTAATTTTTGACTATGTTTTGGTGACCACTTGGCGTAATCTTCAATCAAATCGCCCGTAAATACGATAATACTTGGTTTCACCCGCTGAGTTGAGCGAATGAGTCGATTGATACGTTTGGGTTGAAAATGTTTGGAAAAATGGGTATCGCTAAAATGAGCGATCGTTACAATAGTATTAAAATCAAAAACATCATAAGCCTTTGAAATATCGACTAGCTCATTTGAATTTTTATGAACAAAGTAATGCTTCTCACTTACTAGATAGGGTGCAATAAAAACAATATAAATATAAAAAATAAGTAGTAGCCCGATGATTCCGAGCAACCAATACATATCTTATCCACCCCCTGACAAAAAAATTCCATGTACTTAGCATAGTTGAAATGCTCAAAAAAAGCAATGAACATCTGAAAAAAATATCCTGTCTTTGCCCAACGCGTTTGTAAGCAAGAATCTATCTTTACTACAGCGAGTTTTCTGCTTTCCTTTCAGAAATATGCTATAATACTAAAGTTAGGAATACCGGTAAATGAAAGGAGGAAGCAGGCTATAATTTTTAGCCTTATATCCATGATGAAAATTTTCGATACCCATACGCATTTGAATGCTGAACAATTTTTAAATGAAGAAGCAGCGACCATTCAACGCGCCCATGAATTAGGGGTAAGTGAGATAGCCGTAGTGGGCTTTGATTATCCAACGATTGACAAATCACTCGCACTTAGCGCAGCTTATCCAGAAATCTATAGTATTATCGGTTGGCACCCCACTGAGGCAGGTAGCTATGATGCACAGGTTGAGGCCTATCTACAAGCACATTTAGAAGAGCAAAAGGTCGTGGCCTTAGGTGAAATTGGTTTAGATTATTATTGGATGGAAGATCCTAAAGACGTACAAGCGAAGGTTTTTCGTCGCCAAATCGACATAGCCAAGGAGCATAAGCTACCAATTAGTATTCATACCCGCGATGCGATGGAAGATACCTATCAAATTCTAAAAGAGGCAGGTGTCCATGAAATTGGGGGAATCATGCATAGCTTTAGTGGCGATGCTACCTGGGCACAGCGCTTTTTGGATTTAGGTATGCATATTTCTTTTAGTGGGGTAGTAACTTTTAAAAAAGCTATTGAAGTGCAGCAAGCAGCTCAAGTTGTGCCGTTAGATCGTCTCTTGGTGGAAACCGACGCTCCTTATCTAGCGCCAGTTCCTTATCGTGGCAAACGCAATGAACCTGGGTATACCCGTTATGTCGTGGAAAAAATTGCTGAATTACGCGAACTGTCAGTAGAAGATTTAGCAAAACACACGAGACAAAATGCGGCTCGTTTATTTAGATTGGATTTGGATGCATGAAACAAACACTAGCAAAAATCAAGATTAATGAAGTGGTTGTCGTAGAAGGACGAGATGATACGCGCCGATTAAAAGAATTTTTTGAGGTGGATACGATTGAAACAATTGGTTCGGCAATCAATCAAGAAACATTAAGCTTAATTGCCCATGCCCAAAAGCAACGGGGCGTGATTGTCTTAACTGATCCGGATCATGCCGGTGAGCGTATTCGCCAGATTATTATGCAACAAGTCCCTGATTGCAAGCATGCTTTTATTACCAAAGAACAAGGCAAAGGCAAAAAACGTTTTGCTAGCCTAGGCGTAGAGCATGCGAGTAAAGAGGCTTTAATTCAAGCCTTTCACCAAGTAAGTCAACCCAAAAAACAAGCGGATTTTGTGCCGATTAGCCAAGAGACGTTAATGGCCTTAGGGTTAATTGCCGGTCCAAAGGCAAAAGGCCTACGTCAAGCAATAGGTGAGCGTCTGGCAATCGGCTATACCAATGGCAAACAGTTAGCCAAACGTTTAGCCATGTTTGAAATTAGTGAAGCAACCCTTAGAAGTACCTTAAAGAAAGTAGAGGAAGAAAGTGAAAGAGTATAGAGAAATTGCCAATCCAACTCACACTAGAGAGATTCTAGCTAGACATGGCTTTACTTTTAAAAAAAGCTTAGGTCAGAATTTTTTAACCGAACCCAATATTTTACGTAAAATTGTCCAAACGGCCGAAATTGACGAGCAGGTCAATGTCATTGAAGTTGGTCCGGGGATTGGTGCATTGACTGAGTATCTGGCTAGACAAGCCAAGCAAGTTTTAGCCTTTGAAATTGATGATCGACTAATTCCGGTTTTAGCGGACACCCTGCAAAGCTATCCGAATGTTACCATCAAGCATCAAGATGTGCTACAAGCGGATTTGTTAAAGGTGACTAGCGAAACGTTTAAAGAGACTTTACCGATTAAAGTAGTCGCTAATTTACCTTACTATATTACGACACCGATTATGATGCACTTTTTAGAATCAGATTTAGTTGTAGATGAAATGGTCGTTATGATGCAAAAAGAAGTGGCCGATCGCATCAGTGCGAAACCAGGTACAAAAGCTTATGGCTCTTTAAGTATTGCCGTTCAATACTATATGGAGGCCTCTTTAGCTTTTATTGTGCCGAAAACAGTCTTTGTCCCACAACCGAATGTCGATTCGGCTATCTTAAAATTGACGCGCCGTCAAAAGCCAGCTGTAGAAGTGATCGATGAAAAAGCCTTCTTTAAATTGACCAAAGCAGCCTTTCAATTAAGAAGAAAGACGTTGTGGAATAATTTGGTGAATAATTATGGTAAGGACGAAAAGACCAAACAATGGCTAAGTCAAGCTTTAGCAGTAACGGGCATTGATCCTAAACGTCGAGGTGAAACTTTAAGCTTACAAGAATTTGCCGATTTAAGCAATCAATTAGTCAAAACATTGCATTAGATATCTAAGCGAAGTTAAATACAATTATCTGACGAGCGTTGTTGCTATTTGAATGGTAAAACGCTCGTTTATCTATTTATAAAAAAACTTTTTATTAATTTCTACCTTTTTTAAAATAACATAACGTTCAATTTTTAATATATTTGCATGCACAAATATACTATTATACTTTACATTTATCACTGGATAAATGTGAGAATAAAAACAAATTTTCTTTACATATTGATGATTTATAGGAGTATGATTACATTTTTGCATACATAATAAAATATAAATAGTTTACATATTTAGAAAAAAGAATATAATATTAGGTGTAGAGGATAATCTACATGCTATGAAGGAGAATTGTGCCAAGCAAATCTTGACTCATCGATGTTTATAGCTGTTGGATAGAACGGAAGCGTTGTTATTCTCAGATAGAGAATTATTGATTAAGGACTTTTTTGATGAGCAATTCGGTTAAAACGATTGCAAATTACTTTTTTTATTTTTGTTTGTGATGACATGATCAAGAATAGAAGGAAGAATATGGGGACTTAAAAAATAATGAATTGTCTTTGAATTAGGTTTACTGCGCCTTAATTCTTGATCATGCATAAACTTCGGCTCTTTGTCAAGTAGTGTTGTTGGCAATTAAGTCGATTAGAGAGAAAGTTATTTTATGAATGCTTTCTCTCTTTTTTTATTTTCTTTTCTTTTTTCAATCGACGCTTATACACGAACAGGTGGCTGGAGCTGTGCAAGGGTGGACTTGTCCACTTGCGTAGCCCTTGCACAGCTGATAAAGCCATCTGTTACAATGTGTGGGCGATTGAGGAAAGGTTTTAAGCAGATTTTCTTCTACATTTTCGTTTCTTTGGTTTTTTTGTTTGCCATTTTTCCTCGTATAAAAAGATTCTTCTTCGCATATTTCCAAAGTTTCTAAATCCAAAAGCAACTCGTTGAAAGACTTTGATTAAATTATTTTTACCTTCTAGTTTTCCGTTTGAATAAGGTAGTTTTAGAGCATTCTTTACATTACGAGTTTGTTTGGTTAAGTATTTAATTGACTTTTTAAATTTTTTATCTAAGTTTTGAGGTAAGTTATAGAGTATATCAAAAAATTCGTTGTATTCCTTGTCCTTGAAGTGTCCAAGCAGACTTTGATAAATCTGATAACATTGCTTGAAGCCTTCGTCAAATGAAAGTAAGGTATCTACAACTTCTGTTTGAGTGACGAATTTTTTGTCGAATAATGGGTACTGTAATCGTTTCTCGTAATTCAGATTATCCTCGTGTGTTAAAACGAATTTCCAATATCTTTTTAATTTCGTATAGTGACGAGATTCCTTATTTTTTTGTTCATTCATTACTTGAATTCGTTTATTATTTAAAGCACGATTCAATTGTTGGACAATATGGAAACGATCAATGATTATTTCTGCATTAGGAAATATTTCTTTGATAGCATAAGGATAAGAGGCATTCATATCCATTACCACATATTTCACACGACACCGATTTTCCAAGCTAAAGCTCAGAAAATAGTCTTTAATCGCAAAATTCCTACGATCATTTAGAATATCAATGATTTTCCCAGTTTCTCCATCACTAAAAATAAAGCATAATTTTGTATGACAATCTTTCGTTCCTTTGAATTCATCAACCAATAGGCATTCAGGTAGTTGGTAGGTATAAGGGTTCACCTCATAAGTGTAGGACTTCAGGATACGTTCAACCGTTTTAGTGGAAACGAAGTAACGATTAGCAATATCGGTCATAGAACATTTCTGCTTTAAATCATTAAGAATAGCGAATTTCAACGCTTTTGAAATGTAGCAATTTTCATCAACGATATCTGTCATAGCGCTGAAAGTATGCTCGCAATCTTTACAACGATATCGCTGCTTGTATAAACGAAGATAAGTGGGAACATTTTGATAAGGAATCATTTGAATTAGGCTAGCTTTAGGCGTATGTTTAATGACAGAACCAACTCCCCCACATTTAGGGCAACAGTATGGATTTTCAGGGTATGAGAGTAAGCCGGAAAAGACTTTAGAAGGAACGCCATGTACTTCCTCTTCAGAAAGTGCATCCGTATAAGTAGGGAAAGTAATATTATCATCTTTAATAGAAAGCAGTTTTTTGATAAAAGTAGTTGTACTTGGACAGTTTTTTTTGATATTATTTAGTAAAGACATCTTGTTTCACTCCTTAATGGTTTTGGTCGACTTAATTATAGAGGAAACAGATGTCTTTTTCTATTATTTTGATGATAAAAAAAGATATTTAGTGTTATCCTCCATTTGAGTAACAACACTAAATATCATAGACCCTAAACTTCTATGTTACCCCTTCCCATTCCCCAATATGACATAGGATTCTATTAATGATCCTTTCTGTTAATTTCCAAAAATTAAGCATAAAGACCTCAGCTTAATATCGACAGTTCTCCTTCTGTTTTTTTGTTATGGGAACTTGGCTATATCGATGGAATATGCCCGCCCGGGTAAAGAGCGCTTGTCAATTCCGCTCTATTTTAAGCGAATGATTTCTCAGATATTCTTTTTAGAATATTTGTGAAATCGTTTCTTTTTTTTTATCATTTATCGCTTTTTACCATCTATCTAGAACATTTATTCAGCTGCCAAATCAATCGGCATCAGTTAGGCCAGCTTCAATATAAATAAGGGAAGATTAGCTATTTCTTTTTTACTGTCTTGACACAAATGAAAAAACGACGTATATTATGTAAGTATATTAAGTGTCTTGACACTAAGAGAGAAGGAAAAATGATGACAAAATCGATTAAAAATTTGACAATAGCCGCTTTGCTAGTAGGGTTGGGGATTTTGATTCCGATGGTAATGCCTAAAATTGTTTTAGGACCAGCTTCTTACACCCTGGGTAGTCATGTGCCATTATTTATTGCGATGTTCTTTTCACCTGTGATGGCGATTGCCGTTGCTTTAGGAACGACCCTAGGCTTCTTTATTAGCTTACCACCTGTGATTGCCTTACGTGCCTTTTCCCATATTGTTTTTGCAACAATTGGGGCAGCCTATTTACAAAAAAATCCACAAATCGTTAAACATCCTGTTCAGCTACAAATATTCAATTTGGTGATTGGTATTATTCATGCTAGCTGTGAAGTATTAGCGGTCTTTTTGTTTGCTTATTTAGGCAATGCAGCAGGGACTAGCTTTGATCGCCAATACTTTTTATTCTTATTTGGCTTTATTGGGCTGGGTGGCTTGATTCACAGTATGATTGATTTCAATATCGCTTATGTTGTTTTAGCTGCGATTGAAAAGAAAGTGAATGTGCCAGTTTTTGCTAAGGAACGTGCTTTAAGCTTAGCAAAAGACTAGTGAAGGTTATAGTTATTGCTAAGAACGAACAATAATAAATGAATATAGTAAAACATGTGTAATTTTCTCGTCATTTTCTGAAATTTTGTTATAATGAAGGTGAGTCTAGCACTCAAAAATATCACAGAGTAGAAAGCAAAGCGTTAAGTGCTGTCCGGATGGGATGTTGCCGGCAGACGAAGAAATTGTTTTCGCGGTTTTGTTTTCGCATTCGCTGCAGATTTTTTGTAGCAGCTCATTAAGGAGATGCACGATGGAAAAATTAACAACAAGAAAGATGGCTATTTTAGCATTATTGGTTGCAGTTGAGGTTGTTTTGACGCACCAATTTGCGATTCAGACACAATTTATTCGGATTGGTTTTAGTTTTATTGTCGTCTTTGTGATGGCTGTATTGTTTGGCCCACTTTGGACCGGAATTGGTGGGGTATTAGCTGATTTAATCGGCATGGCTTTGTTTGCTAAAGGTGCTTTTTTTATAGGCTTTACCTTCAATGCCTTTTTAGGAGGCGTGATTTATGGACTTTTCTTTTACAATAAGAAGCTAACGTGGTTACATTGTTTGGGCGCGGTTGTTTGTAATACCGTGATAATTAACCTAATGTTGACGCCACTTTGGTTGTCAATCATGTATAATATCCCACTTGATAGCTGGGCCATTTGGTCAGTTCGTCTAGTGAAAACAGCAATTATGGTGCCGATTGAGGTCATTATCTTAACGATTATGACTCGTGCTTTACCGATGGCTTATTTTAAACGGCAATTATCATAAAAGCTAGTAAATAAATAATAGCCTCATCCCAGCTATTAGCAAAAGCACCCTGCGCATTGTTTAGTCAAACGATGTGCAGGGTGCTATTTTAATTGAAGGCGTAAAGGAGTAAGTGGCAAAGGGCGTGCCAACAGTAATTGCAGGCTTGGTCTGGCTGCATCGTATACATTTTTTGACAAGCACTAAAATCAAATTGACAATTTGCCAAGAGATTCGGTGCTTTTTTCAGTCTATCTAGCGAATAAGTATTTCCTTTTAAATCGGTTAGTTGCCAACTATGGGTAAGCGAGGTGGACTTTAATTCCGCTAATAGACGTAGTTGATAGCTTTGCAATAAGGCAGAAACGGGTAAGGCCTTTTTTTCGATGAAATGTAAAATACGATAAATACATTGATTAAAGGCTAATTCGTCTACATGCCATCGTTTCCTTTGGCTGTAATCAGTCAGGGTTTCACGTAATTTTAATTCAAGAACCTCTTTTAAAAGTTCACAAGACAATAGCGTGAATAGTTGCTGACTATTTAGCTTTTGAATAGGATAAAACTCTAGAGTGAAAGCCTGGCTGTCGCTTTGTCCAATTTGATGAAAAGCTAGGTTTAAGAATACACCAATTGGCCACTCAACAATTTCGTAATCTTGTTGCTGGTCATTTTGATAGTGTAGGCTAATTCGATAAATAATCCCTAATTCTGCTAAAGGATTGGCTTGCTTTGGCTGATCTAATAGTGATTGTAAAGCGTTTAATTGTTCAACCACCTTGGCATTCCCTTTAAGAACTAATTCACCAAAGGATAGTTGAGTTTTTGCATGCTCAGTTTCACCTTTTAGTCGTACACGAATCAGCTCATCTGCCTGAATACATAGCTCATCAAAGTAGCTGGTTTGTAAATAGATGGCTTTTAATTGCCTGGCTGGCTTAATTGCTGTTGCTTCTTGTAGTAAGCTTTCCAAATTTATTTTTTGTCTTAACGTTTGCTGATAGCTTGCGATAAATGTTTCTATCTCGAGCATTGGATCAGTGTCCGTATCAAGTGGATCAGTTGGTGGTGCCTCAGTTTCGAAAGTCGTTGTTTCAGAAGTTCGCTCTTGATTTTCTTGGCCTAAAAATGAAGCAAAAAGAGGAGCTAAAACGAGCTGAGCTTGAGGAGATTGTAAAATCTGTTCAGCATGGTAAGCAACACATTCACGATTTCGATGCTTTAAAAGATTCTGTTCAAAAGGTGGTAAGCAATCAAAATAATAAACAATCCGATCGTAGTCTTTTTCACGCATAGAAGCGTAGATTGCAAGCTCTAAGGTTGTTTGAAATACGTCGGCTAAATCCTCTTGACTGAACGGACTATTTAAGGTTTCATTTGGAAAGAAAATAAGATTATCGGTTGGTTTCTGTTTATCTGACATAGGATTTCCTCTTTTATCGACTATTTTTTGACTAAGGACCAAAATAAGTCTTTGTTTTGTTCGTAATAATATTCGAGTTGTTGGCTGGCGCTAAGTTGTTTGATGATTAATTCAGCAAATCGAGCAATTGCTTGGCGATCGCAGGCTAGTAGCTTGTCCTGCTCACTTTTAGGTAATAAGTCAAAATCTTGAATAAAGGTACGTTGCTGTTTCGTTCTAAAAGTGTGATATAACGTAATTTCTGTACCAACTTGAATTAAATCTAATATTTCATCAGAAAATACTGGGGGCTGTTGAAAAGGCACCACCTTTTTTTCTTTGGACATGGCATCCACCTCGCGAATAATAGTTAGCTGTTTAGCGCTTACAAAAATGAGAGCTAAAATAAAAGCTTTTATCAATCATACTTAGTAAAACAAATACTAGGATCAACTCTAGTATACTCTTTTTATGATAAAAAGTCGTTAAAATTATTTATTTAAAAGTAAAAGTCTAATGCCTAAGCCAAAGCTAGCACAAGCATTAGACTTTAAAGATTAAAGATAAGTTTACTCATTAGCGTTCGTTTGCGTGAATTGCGCATGATACAATTGAGCATAATAACCATCTTTAGCTAGTAATTCTTGGTGATTGCCTTGTTCCACAATTTTTCCGTAGTCCATCACCAATATTTGGTCTGCATTTTGAATAGTAGCTAAGCGATGGGCGATAACAAAGCTGGTTTTTCCCTGCATCATTGCCAAAAAGGCCGCTTGAATTTTGCGTTCGGTCAAGGTATCTACAGAGCTCGTTGCTTCATCTAAAATGAGCATCGGTGGATTACTAATCATTGTTCTAGCAATCGTTAGTAATTGACGCTGGCCATCTGAAATTTTTAAGCCATGAGAACCAAGGGGGGTGTCCAATTTTTCGGGTAAACGCATAACGAAATCGTACATGTAGGCTTGCTTTAAAGCGGCATAGATTTCTTCATCGGTAGCCTCTTTACGTCCATAGCGTAAATTTTCCCGCAGCGTACTATCAAATAACCAAGTATCCTGTAAAACCATGCCAAATGCTTGTCGTAAGCTATCGCGGCTCAATTGGCGAATATCTTGGTGATCAATCAAAATTTTTCCTTGATCGACATCATAAAAACGCATCAATAAATTGACCAAGGTCGATTTCCCTGCACCCGTTTTACCGACAATCGCAATGGTTTGTCCGGGATTTGCGGTAAAGGAGAAGTGCTCGATTAAAGGTTGATTAGGCAGATAGCTAAAATCGACATCTTGAAAAACTACTTCACCTTGTACATTTTGTAAAACCTGCGCCTCACTATTTTCTTTTTCGATTGGTTCATTCAATAAGGCAAAGGTGCGTTCAATCCCAGCTAGGGCTGTTTGGATTTGAGTGGTTAAACCAGTCAATTCGATAAAAGGCTTGGAAAATTGACTAGAATAAATCGTAAAGCTCGACACCGTACCAATACTTACTAAACTAGGATGGGTGATAGCTAAATAACCCCCAACACACCCAACTGCTACATAGGCTAAATGATCCACAAAGCGTGAGAGCGGATTGGCAATCGCTGAGGAGAACTGCGCTCGATAGCCTTTATAATAGAGTTCTTGATTCAGTGACTCAAAATGTTGTTGATTTCGGTTTTCACGCTGGAAGGCTTTCACGATTTTTTGATTACCAACCATTTCTGTAATGAAGCTAGAAATCTCGCCTAAAATGGCCTGTTGTGCAGCGAAATCCTTTTGTGACATTTTAGCGACTAGCCAACTAGCCAAAAAGATAACTGGTGTCGCAATCAATACGACTAAAGTCAATAATAGGTTCATCTTCAACATAATGACTAAGGCAATAAGGACAATCGTTACCCCTGAAAAGAGTTGGGTATAAATCGCTTGAATCGCTGTAGAAATATTATCCATATCATTGGTAAAGCGACTCATAATATTTCCGTGTGCAGTTTGGTCATAATAACGTAAAGGCAACTGATTAAGATGCTCAAAGGCGTCTTTACGCAGTTGGCTGACGGATAAATAAGCCACCCGATTACCTAGCCGTTGAATCAACCATTGTCCACAAATATTAACGACAACCAAACCGATAAAGGCGTAAATAATTTGTTGTAAGTGAATCAAATCAACTTGGCCTTTGCCAACCATTTGATCGATGGCTAGGCCAATCAAATAAGTTAAAACAACAGAGGCTAAGCCACTTAAAATCCCTAAAACTGTCGCACAAGTATTTTCTAATTTGAAATTGGTTAGATAAGGCACAAATTGGCGAAAAGCTTGGCTATTCATTCTTCTCATGCTAAGGCCTCCTCTTCCTGTTGGGATGCATAAATTTCTTGGTAGATAGCTGAGTGCTTTAATAATTGCTGATGGGTTCCATTAGCGATAAGCTGGCCATTATCCATTACCCAAATTTGATCGGCCTCTTGGATAGAACGTAAGCGCTGCGAAACAATAATCGTGGTACAAGATAATTCGCGTAAGGCTTGGCGCAATTTTAAATCGGTTTGATAGTCTAAAGCACTTAGCGAATCATCTAAAATCAAAACCTCTGCCTGACGAATAAGCGCACGTGCAATAGTTAGACGTTGACGCTGCCCACCAGAAAAGTTTTTTCCCCCTTCAAAAATCGGCGTATCTAAGCCTTGTGGTAATTCACGGACGAAATCTTCGGCCTGAGCGATCCGCAAAGCTTGCCAACATTCATCATCTGTTGCCTCTGCTTTGCCCCATTGGAGATTTTCACGAATACTTCCAGAAAATAAAACGGCCGATTGTAAGACGATGGCACAACGCTTCTTTAAAGCGGCTAAATCCAAATCTTCAACATTTCTACTATTATATAGTAGTTTTCCATCACTCACTGGATAAAAATGGGGAAAGAGCTGGACTAGGGTCGATTTACCGCTACCTGTGGCCCCAGTAATCCCAATAGTTTGTCCGGGGAAAATTTGAGCATTAATCGCTTTTAAGGCCAACCCATAGTCATTTCCGTAACGAAAATCCACATCGACTAATTGAAAAAGGGCTTGATCCTTTCTGGTTTCTGGTAAAGCCTCACATTTATTTGGTTGAGCAATCTCAACAGCTAATACTTCATTGATGCGTTTAGCTGAAGCATGAGCGCGAGTATATAAAACGACGAGATTTGACACAATGATTAGCGCTAAAAGCATTTGATTCATGTAGTTGACTAAGGCTAAGACTTGACCGGCTTGTAATTGGCCGATATTGACCTTAAATCCACCTAGCATAAAAATGCCGATAACTCCTAGATTCATTACTAAGGTCGTACCAGGTGATAATAAAGCAGAAAGATGGGTCACTTTAAGATAAGCTGCCGATAGATCATCAGTCACCTGATCAAACTGCTTGGTTTCATCCTTGCTTCTAGCAAAAGCGCGGATTACTCGCACGCCACTTAAGTTTTGTGCCACAGATTGATTTAAACGATCGAGTTGTGCTTGGACTTTTTGATACAAAGGAAAGCTTCTAGTCATAATAAAATAAAGCAATAGACAAAAAATGGGTAATAAGGCTAAGAAAATCAGTCCAATTTGCCAATCAATAATAAAAGCCATGATGACTGCACCAATACTTAGAAACGGTGCTCTGGAAACTAAACGAATGAGCATGGCCAACGCCCATTGAATTTGTGTGACATCATTGGTTAACCGTGTAATTAAGGTTTCGGTACCAAAATGATTTAAATCCTTAAAGGAAAACTGATTGATTCTTTTCATCAAGACATTGCGCAGTTCTGTGCCTAGTCCTTGTGAAGCGACAGAAGCGTAGTATTGACAAATTAATGCAAAGACCAAACCGACAATTGAAATAAGAATCATTTCAAAAGTGGTTTGCCAAATCATTCCTAGATTGCCTTTACTAATTCCTTGATCGACCAATTTAGCCATATATAATGGAAGAATTAATTCAAAAACAGCCTCTAAAAACTTAAAAATCGGTCCAAGAATGACTTGGCGCTTATAATTTTTAGCATATGCGAATAAACGAAACATAAGTGCCCTCCTTTGAAACGAGATATAAACAGCTTTATTTTACCGTATTATGACAGAGATACAAGTTTTTGCAGAAAAAAATTAAGAAAATTCTCTCGGAAAACGGATTCTAAAAAGTTTTTTAAAAGTTTTGTTACAAAAAGATTACAAGTATTTCTGGCTGAAAAAGCAATATTTTCCCACTTTTTTTAAAAAATATTAAGAAAATGCAAAAAAATTCCCACTTTGGAGGGATTTTTGTAACAAATTGTAAAATAGCTGAAATACAAAGAACCGATTCCTTTTGTATAATAAGATAGTCTAGGAAAAAAGAAAGGTGTTGAAATGTGTGCAATCTAAGAAATTAGTCAAAGCGATTGTCTGTGTAATGGGACTAAGCTTACTGACTTCAGTAGTGCCAAATGTACAAGCTGAATCGCTTGATAAGCTTAATCAACAAGAAACGCAATTACTTCAACAAAGTGATTCGATTAGTACCGAAATTCAAGCAACACTAACAGCGGTTAATGATAAATACGCGCAAGTAGCTTCCTTGCAAAAGCAAATTGATGAGAATCAACAATTACTAGCGAAGACACAACAAGAGATCGTTGATACGCAAAATACAATTGAAAAGCGTAAAGAGGTTGTGGCCAAACGACTACAATCTATTCAAATTAATAATGCAGCCGAGATGGATTTAAAAGCCTTGCTTTCAGCGGATAGTTTCGGTGATTTTGTACGTCGTATGTATGCGATGACTATGTTACAGGGCTTGGAAAAGGAAAAAATTGAAAGCTTAAATGATTCGGTCCAATCCTTACAAGAATTAAATGAAAAAGCAGAATCTACTCAGGCCAAACTAGAAACGGATCGTCAAGAATTAGCTAGTCAAGCCAAAGAATTAGATTCAAGAATTTTGGCTTTACGTCAAAAATTAGATCAAAATAAAGATGCGTTAGCACAGATTGCTGCAGACAAAGAAGTTGAACAGCAACGAGTAGCAGCTGAACAAGCGCGTCAAAAACGTGAACAGGAAGAAGCGGCCAAACAACAAGCTACCGCTCAAAGCACTCAGGCTAGCCAAACGACAACGCCATCAGCTTCAACCTCAACGAGTACCAACCAAAGTGCTTCAACCACAACCGGCACTGCTGGTAAGGTGATGTATATGGAATCTACGGCTTATTCATATGCTGAAGCTGGTGCAAGCTACTTTACGGCAAGCGGAACGGATTTAAGAGCGAATCCGATGGCCGTGGCTGTGGATCCAAGTGTCATTCCATTAGGGACTTTATTAGAAGTGGAAGGCTATGGTGTTGCCTTAGCGTTAGATACAGGTGGCGCGATCAAAGGCAATATTATCGATGTTCACTTTGATAATGTTGCTAAATGTAAACAATGGGGACGCAGACAAGTTAAAGTAACGATTTTAAGTTAATCTTCCAATCATATTTGACTAAAAGACTCAAGATATAAGAGATATCTTGGGTCTTTTTGTGGTGTGCCAAGTATGGTGCAATTCTAACTGGTGAAAGTCCAGTCATGGGTATTTACCGCCAAGTGTAGCGAACCGCAAGCCGATAGCAGTAATGCCTAGGGGGAGAAAGCGGCGTAGCAAAGTCAGCAAGCCTACGAACAGAAACTGGATACAAGGCTAAATGGTGGATGAGATTGCCAAACAAATCGAAGTCCAAAAGGTAAACGTAAAACCAAGACAGTAAATCCAGAGGTTGTGTGACGAAAGAATTGCATCTTACCTTGGGAGGCCCAGATAGCATGAATTACCTCATGTGCGAAAGAAGCTTATATCTGGGAGTCAGCTGAAGTCATAGTACTGATAACAGACGCGTCAGGAAGGACTGAATGTCATTATATTGCAAATCGCTCGAAGTAAAATCTGGATGGTTTGGAATCGAGGATATGCCCAACAAATTGAAACGTATGTCAATGGAGGCAAAAAGTAGAGAGAATTATATTCAGATAGTTTTACAGAGAGACCGAGGAGCAACAAGTGGATTATATAGACAAAGTGGGATGAGCGTCGTCAACTTTCTCCTATCGCCAGAAGTGCTAGAGGAGAAAATAGGGAATAAACCCGCACTAATCAACCACTAAAGTACTATGAGAAACAATGCTTGAGTCTATAATGATGTAGCGCCGTATACGAGACCCGTACGTACGGTGCAATGAGAGGGTGAGGCATAAGAACTCACCCTACTCTATTGAGGTATATTGATTAATTATAAGAAAATTCAGGTAATAACTAACACGAAGAAAAAAAGTTAAGAGATTTTTCAAATCGAAGGGAGAATTTTCGGCATGTTTAGCTACTGAACACCGTCAACAAAGGTTGTGAAGATAATAATTGTCGTGTCTTTTTTAGATTTTTTCGCAATTACTTAGAAAAATTCGAAATAATTGAAGAAAAAATCCGGTTATCCTTTTTTTTCAAAATGTTTTCTGTATAATAGAAAAAGGATGACTATGGATTTTTTACTATTATTCAAAAAAGTGGAATTATTAGTGAGTTTTAAATTGTAAAATAGTATGGTGAAGATAGAGTCGGAAAGTGGTGACAGTAATGATTGACTTACATTGTCATATTTTACCAGGGATTGATGATGGCGCTAGTACAGTAGAAGATAGTCTAGATATGGCACGCTATGCAGTGAAACAAGGAATTACCCATATCTTATGCACGCCTCATCATAACAATGGGAAGTATGAAAATCCTAAAAATCAGATTATTCCGTTAGTGGCACAATTGCAAGAAGCCTTGGATGAAAAACAAATCCCATTGACACTTTTAGAAGGTCAAGAAGTTCGAATCACTGATTTTTTGCTAGAAGAGCTACAGGCTAATCGTTTATTATTTACAGATTTATCCGATACATATTTATTGTTGGAATTACCGAGCAATCGAATTCCAGAATATACTGAATCGATTTGCTATCAGTTACGTTCTTTAGGTAAAATTCCGGTGATTGTTCATCCAGAAAGAAATGCTGGTTTTATTGAAGAGCCAAATAAGTTAATTGATTTTCTAGATATGGGTTGTTTAGCTCAGCTAACTGCGCCAAGCTATGTGGGCGTTTTTGGTAAAAAAATTCAAAAAACAGCTAAGCTAATGGTTGAAAACCATTTAGTTCAAATGGTTGCCTCCGATGCGCATGGAATTCATAAGCGAAATTTTTATTTAAAAGAGGCATATCAAGCAATTGAAAAAGATTTTGGAATCGAATTAGTCCAACAAATGCAACAAGTGGCTAAAGATTTAGTAAATGGGGATATTGTGAGCTTTCCTGATTATCAAGAAATTAAGCAAGGTCGATTTAATTGGTTTCGCCAAAAATAGGCTAAATTTAAGAATATAGGTTATAGGAGGAGAAAGTGTGCGATCTAAAACATTTAAGTATTTTATCTTGCTACTATTAATCGTAGCTTCTATGGCAATTATTTTCTTTGGTCGTCAAATCAGCCAAAAGAAAAACTACGAGCAACGGTTAGAATCCGTAAATGTTACGATGAAAAGTGAAAAGTCAAGACTTAACAATTTACAAGATTCAGTTAATCAGCTATTTGTCAGTCCTGAATCTCACCTTTTAAACAGTGGGGTTACTATGGATCAGCTGGAGGATTTACGTACAAATGTGAATGCAGTTAAAACAACAGCGGACGATTTTCAAATCAAGGAAGTGGATTTTCCTCAAAAAATGGCTAAGGTTCACCAACAAAAGAAAGCTGTTTTAAAAAAGCTGGATGAAGCTCTTGTTGAATGGAATCTCCAAGATAAAATTAACAATCTTTTCCAACCAGAAAATGTTAATTGGCAAACGCTCAATCCTTTAGCAGTAATTCAATTAAATAACCAGCAAGCAGCAATCAATGAGATTAATGAACAATTGGCAGTAATGCCAGCTAATGATTGGTTAGATTTGGCTAAAAATTACCTCAATATTGCCACTGATCAAACCAATCAAATTGCCGGTTCACTTGATTTGTTAAACAAAATAGCGCCTAATGGGCAATTAGCGCCGGATGCGACGAGTGAACAGTATCAACAATTGGTTAATAGCTTATATAGCGTTAATAATGATAACTTAGCTAATCAATTATCACAAAAAGCACGCGAGGTTGCTGATCAACTTCGTGCTGCTGGAAAAATGACATAATTTAAAGGAGTTTTAACAGAATGGAAGTAGAAGAAACACTGGATTTAAAGGATATTTTCCTGATTATTAAAAAGCATTTTTTCACCATTGTTTTATGTATGTTTATTGGTCTGGGCTTAGCAGGAGCGTTAACCTTTTTTGTGATTACACCTAAGTATAGTTCGCAAGCCCAATTAGTAGTGACCTTGCCACAAACTGAAAATACCAATAGTAATGATGTCAATGTGAATTTGCAGATGATTAATACTTATAAGAATTTGATTAAAGGCGACTTGATCTTAAATAAGGTAAAAGATCAAATGGAATCCAATTACAATATCAAATTGTCTGTGAAAGAAATCAATGATGCCATCGATGTAGTTCAAAATGAGAATTCTTTGATGTTCTCATTAGTGGCCAATTCAGATAACGCCTTGACGGCAGAACGTTTAGCCAATACAACGGCTTCAATCTTTAAGGATACGGTCAAAGATGTCTTAGGCGAAAGCGTGGATAAGATTTCAATCATTTCAAATGCGACCGTTCAAAATACACCAGTTTCACCAAACCATATGCGTAATTTAGCCATTGGGGTTTTAGCGGGCATAATTGTCGGAGTTGGATTATCTTTTGCCTTTGAATTGTTGGATCGTACCGTTAAATCAAGTAAATTTGTTCGTGATGAGTTAGAATTAACGATTTTAGGAACCATTCCACAACTTTCTGCGAAGGAATTGCAAGATAATACGCGTAAAGCAGCGCGCATTCCACAAGTACAACCGTCAGCAGCTAGAACAGCTTCGGAAAGTGCGGCGAGTCAACGTCGTTCAAGAAGTCGAGTGTAGGAGGCAATTATGGCTAAAGAAAAAAATAAAAAGAATCAAAATTCAGTAACTAAACCGGTAAATTTGATTACCTTACTTAATCCCAATTCGCCAATTTCTGAACAATATCGTACGATTCGTACTAACTTACAGTTTGCGGTTTCTGGGGATGAGACGTTACGTAGCATTGTGGTGGTTTCAGCTGGCCCAGGTGAAGGAAAATCAACTTCAGCGGCTAATTTAGCTGTTGTTTTTGCCCAAGCAGGTAAACGCGTGCTTTTAGTGGATGCGGATATGCGTAAGCCAACTGTTCATAAAACATTTGGTTTAAGTAATGAAGCGGGCTTAAGTACCTTGATTAGCGGACAATCTCCTGTTCAAGAATTAGTTGCGACGACCGAAATTGATCGGTTATCGGTATTGGTTAGTGGGCCGACACCACCAAATCCAGCTGAATTATTAAACTCTCGTCGGATGAATCAAATTATTGAAGAAATGTATCATTACTTTGATTTAGTTGTTTTTGATTTACCACCAGTTTTAACTGTGGCAGACGGATTGATTATGGCGGCCAAAACAGATGGAACCGTTCTGGTGATTCGTGAAGATAAGACCAGTAAAGAAGGTGCGATTGAAGCGAAACGTCGCTTACAAGGGGCCAAGGTACGGATTTTAGGGGCCATTTATAATGGTGCTTCACAAACTACGGAAAGTGAATATTACTACTATTCTGGGAAATAGAGTTAATAGTTTTGATTATTGTTAAATGTGTTAATAGGAGCTGAGAGCTTTGAAAAGAAAGAAAAGTATTTGGAAAACAATTTTAATCACTGTAGGTGCTTTGTTGCTTGCTTTAGTTGTGATTTCGGGTGGGATTTTAGCCTTTGCCTATCATGATTTTTCTGAAAATGTTCAAAAAACTTATGAACCAGTCAAAAGACAGGAAGATAGTAAAACAAAAGCAGCTAATTTGTCTGATAAACAACCCTTTTCTGTATTACTATTAGGAATCGATACAGGAGCGTTGAATCGTTATGGACAAGGTCGTTCGGATTCAATTATGGTAGTGACGGTTAATCCAACCAAAAAACAAACAACAGTAGTCAGCATTGCTCGTGATACTTATGTGGATATTGTTGGTCATGGAACGCAAGATAAAATCAACCACGCCTATGCTTTTGGTGGAGCTGCGATGTCGATGGACACGGTACAAAAATATCTAGATATCCCCATTCAACATTATGTGACTATGAACATGCGAGCAATTAAAGATTTAGTAGATGTAATTGGTGGCATAGAAGTAGAGAATGATTTAGCTTTTGAAAATAGTGGATTTACTTTTAATCAAGGGAAAATTTCATTGAATGGTGATCAAACATTGGCGTTTACTCGTATGCGCTATGATGATCCGCGTGGAGATTATGGACGCCAAGAGCGCCAACGAATGGTAGTAAAAGCCGTTGCTGAAAAATTCTTGAGTGTCTATGGTGTAAGTAAATATCGCGAAGTTTTACAAGCATTATCAGAAAACATGAAGACAGATTTGGATCAAAATGCTGTTCAACAAATTATGTTGAATTATCGAGACGCATTTAACAATGTAAAGATGGATCAATTACAAGGAACTGGATTTATGAAAGATGGCATCTCTTATCAATCAGTTAGTCCTGAAGAATTACAAAGAGTGCAGCAAGAATTAAAAGATCAATTAGCATAAGACAATGAAGGTCAACCGGACTGATTTAAGTGCACGGTTGACTTTCTTTTTTAAGGGATTGATAAATTGACTAATACGGATTGTTTAAATCGGGTATCTTTTGTTATTTTGTATGCTTTGTGCTACAATCAAGCCAAGTAATGATTGTCAATGATGAGGTGAAGGAAAATGAAAATATGTCCACATTGTGAATATCCAATTGATGAAAATGCACAGGTTTGTCCTTATTGTGGGAAGGAACAAACTGTATCAGAAGAGCACTTAGTAGATGAGAAACTAAATGAAGCAACAATTTCAACAGTAACAGATTCAACGTCTACAGATTCCAGCACTATCTCACAAGAAAATCATCAAGAAGTACTATCAAATGAATCGGAAGGTGAAAATCCAGAGAGGAAAGAGATGATTTCACCAATCAATTCTTCTGAGGCTAAGCAGTCTACTGATGATGCTGATCATCCTCAAATGCAAGAAAAGAAAGTAGAAGCAAGTGACGAGGATGAAATGAGTGACTTTGATTTATTAAAACCACATGTTGCTCACATAAAAGGCTATTTTTCACAGTTAGGTCAAACCATGATTCATCCACCTTTAGAAAAAACAGAGAAAAATCCATGGCTAGGTATCATTAACTTTGTTTTAATTGCCTTGTTTTATGCCTTAGCCCTATCCAGATTTGTTGGTCAGGTCTTTTCTAGCATCTTTAATTCATTTGGACATTATGGTGTGTATTTTGTCCAAGATTTACGACCGTTTCCATTTTTCTTTGGCTTTTTAATTGGGATTGTTTTATTACAATTGGTTGCTGTATTGATCTATTGGGGCTTTGCCTTTGGGATTATGCACGAAGAAATGAATTTTCAACAGGCCTTTAATCGGATTTTTGCACCGTTAAGTTTATTAGTACCGATTAGTTTACTGGCGTTCTTATTTACTTTAATTGGTGGTTTAATCTCAGCTTTCGGCTTTTTACTAATATTGCTACACTTTGCTTTTATCCGTTACAGCTTTCATGCCAATATCTGGTTAGTTGAAAATCCACGTAAACACAACCGCTTTTACATTACTTTAATTCCGGTTGTTTTATATGTCTTTGCATCGATAATCATCATGCAATTTCTCATGCATTTTCTCCTCATGCACGCCCAACTCCAAGACATCCTACAACAAATCTTCAACAGGTATTAACAAGGATGTGAAGCGAGTTGATTAACTCCGAGCAAATAAGCATAGTCTGGCAGAAAAATCCGTAGTTTTAAAGATTTTCCTTGCCAGACAGTCTTATTTGACGAAGGAGTTACTCGCTGAACACAGATTACCCCAAGGATGTCTAGCAAGTTGGTTAACTACGAGAAAATAAGTACTAGCGTGGTGGAATATCAATTATATTTAAAGATATTCTACACCACGCTAGCTTATTTTCCGAGTAGTTACTTGCTAGACACAGATTATTCAAGGATGTGAAGTAGCTCGTTTAGACATGAGAAAATTCGAGTGTTACTCTCCATTGAGAAAATCAGAAAAATGTTGAGATTTTCTCAATGGAGAGGCGAATTTTCGGCATGTCTAGCTACTGAACACAGATTACCCAAGGATGTAAAGTAGTTCGCCCAGTCACGAGCAAATTTAAGTGTTACTTGTCGTTAAAATTAGCTTCCTTAAATTTTTTCATAACCTGCCCCAAATCGATTGCCTAGTTAAGTTGACTAATCTTTTCTATTCAATCGATTTTTTTGCTTAATATTTTTCTATAAATAACCGATAAATTAAGCGATAAAGGGGGAAAAGAATGTGCATAATCAAAAAATAAAGGTAACTTTTTTATTTTTACTTAGCTTGCTGAGTTTTTTCTTTTTGTTTGTCGCAAATAGACAAGCAGATGAATTGGACTTTGTTCAAGATATTACGTTGAAAAATTATTCAACAGATGTGAAGCTACCTTCCTATGATCGTAATGGAACTTTTTCTTTAGAGGTAACTTTAAAAGCTTCTCGAAAAATCACTGCGATTGAGGCAGTCTACGATGTTTCTGGTGCTAAAAAGACGATGTTACTATCACGTCAAGGAAGTAGTGATAGCTATCTTTATCAATCTTCGGTAGCTAATATGTTAGATAATGAAGGTTTTGTCATCGGTGAGTATCACTTGGAACAACTTCGATTATTTAATGGAACAGATCAAACGCCTAATCAAATCATCAAGGTTAGTGATTCTTATCTATTTGTCAATGCGAATTTTATGATTCGCCAAATTGTGAGCGGTAGTCTAGTTAAGGAAATCTATCTAAGCTCGACTAAGCCTGAAATTGGTTCATTATTGAATCTTAAAGTAAAATTGGATGACCAATTTAGAGGAAATTCTATTACGGTGAAGTATCCAATTGCTACCTATGCAGATATTTTTGTTCACTTACCTTACAATCGTCAGACTGGTTATAACCAAGGGGCTTTGAAAATATTAGATATTTTTGGTTTAGGTGACAAAGTGGAGAAAGTTGTATTTCCATTACAAAATATTTTAGTGGACAATAGCTATAATCAAATTGTGATTAATAATCTAGCGGCCTATCCTGGTAATGCAACTTTTGAAATTAAAGCAAATTCATCTAGTCCAATTAGTACCTTCAATATTACGCCCAATAAGGTAATGTATGGAGATGTTGCCCAATTTTCTTTGAGTCCGCGAGTGAAGGAAGATTTTTCAGTTATCTATGTAAATTTCCAATTTACCAATGAATCTACCCCACGTAAAGTAGCGCTCTACTATAATAATTTAACCCAAAAATATATGGGAACTCTACCAATTAATAATAAAATTACGCCAGGAGTCTATCATCCAACATCAATCGTATTTGTAAGTAAGGATCAATCTTGGTCGTTTGATTATCATTATCCTGCCAGCTTGAATCGTTATAATTTAACGATTGCAGAAGATACACAAGCTCCAGCAGCTCCAAAAATTAACCGTCTAGGCAATATTGATACAGTCATTACTGGAACCGCCGAGCCCAAAAGTACGGTTATCGCTTATTTAGGTGAAGATGATACAGATGACAGTAATGAAATTGCTAGAGGACAGGCTGATGCGCTAGGGAAATTTAAAATCTATACTAATCAATTAAATGTTGGCGATGTAGTACGCGTCTACGCTATTGATACTGCTGAAAATCAAAGTGCTCCAGGTAAGACAACGGTTATTGATAATGAACCACCTACCATTAATGGAGTGAAAAATCAAACCTTGCGCATTGATGAAGAATTTGATCCTTTAGAGGGGATTACCGCTTTTGATCCGACTGATGGGGACTTAACTGATCAAATTAAAGTTACTGGTAGTTTTAAAACCAGTCGTGTCGGTAATTATCGTTTGACTTATACTGTTAAGGATAGCAGTGGAAATCGTACAGTAGCTGATCGGACAATAGTTATTCAACCGCAATTAAAAACCTTGATGTTTGATAGTCAAGGAGGAAGTTATGTTGAGAGTATTTCTGTGCCGGCTGGAACTAAGGTTAAGGCACCAACAGATCCAACTCGTATTGGTTATAGTTTTGCTGGTTGGTATACTGATGAAGAATATGCTAAAAGCTATGTATTTAATCAGCCAGTAAATGACACAATAACCTTATATGCGAAATGGATGCCTTTAGCGCCAGATACTAAGAACTATGTCGTGATGTATCGCTTGTATAATCCAAATTCTGGTGAACACTTATATAGTGCAGATTTAGGCGAACGTGCTAATCTTGTCAAAATCGGTTGGAAGGATGAAGGGGTGGCATGGATAGCGCCGACAGAAGGACAAGATGTTTATCGCTTATATAATCCGAATTCTGGCGATCATCACTATACTTTATCTTCTACAGAAAGAGATTATCTCGTCCGCATTGGTTGGCGGTATGAAGGGGTAGGCTGGAAATCTGATCCTGAACAGCGTGTCCCAATCTATCGTGTTTATAATAAATTCCAGAAAAAAGCTGGTAGCCATCATTATACAGTCAGCAAGGACGAACAACAGCAGCTAGTTAAAATTGGCTGGAATGCTGAAGGTGTCGGTTGGTATGCAATTTCCTAATCGATAGATAAACATATTTTAATCATAGGATAAAACAAAATCGAATATGAAGTGCTAGTCAATGATTAGCGCTTTATACTCGATTTTTTATTAAACGAAAAAACACCCATAAAAGAGGGTGCTGAATAGTAAAATTTTATAAGACACCAAGCAAAAAGTAGGATGATTGGATAAAAGCGATTCAAACTAAGCGATTAGTTTGGCTCACTTGGTGCCTTATATAAGCTTTTGCCTATAGATGGAAAGACCATCTTTTTAAAGATTAGCACAAAAAGCTTCCTTTGTAAATAAATATTTATTATTTTAATAGATTTTAATTATGAATGTATCAATATTCATTATTATCAATTATAGTTATTATAATTATTGAAAGCGAAGCCATTAATAACAAAAGTATCAGTAAACATAGAAGATTCAAGCACTGTAAGTAATTTTTGCGATAGATACAAGCTATCACGTACCAAACAACCTATTTGACAGTCGGTGAATCCCTTCTTATAATCAAAGCTACATTATCCATGAACTGGGGAGTGAGGGAAAATGAGTCAATCAATTATAGGCATTGCTGGCAATATGATTCATGATGCTGGGGAAACTCTGTATCATTTGCCAGTTAGTTATATACCACAAGGATACATAGAAGCTGTGCAAAAAGCAGGGGGGATACCTTTGCTTTTACCTATTGGGCAACCAGAATTTGCCAAAACTTACATACAACAAATCGACAAATTAATCTTAGCTGGTGGTCAAGATATCCATCCAAAATATTACGGACAGTCAGAAGAAATCGATAGTAACTACTTAACTTGTCGTGACCAATTTGAGCTTTCATTAGTTGAAGAAGCTGTGCGACAAGAAAAACCGATTTTTGCTGTTTGTCGTGGCATGCAACTGTTAAATGTTTATTTTGGTGGCAGTCTTTATCAAGATATTGAGGATATGACCCCTGTGAATCATATGCAAAACCCAATTCCAAGAGAAGAGCCAACACATGATTTAATGATTGAAAAACAGAGCTTACTTTATCCAATCTATGGAAAACAATCAAAGGTAAATTCGTTTCATCATCAAGCCGTAAAAGAAGTCGGTGAATCCTTGACAGTAACGGCGCAATGTTCAGATGGAATTGTGGAAGCCATTGAAAATTCCAAACGTAGAATTCTAGGGGTTCAGTGGCACCCAGACTTTGCCTATAGCAAACAACCGCAAGAACAAGCGGTCTTTCAATATGTAGTGAATCAATTATAAACAGAGAGGATGTTGACAATTGAAAAAGTTAGTGAGTTTGTTGGCCGTAAGTACCCTTTTATTAGCAGCTTGTGGAACTGGAAATAAAAGTACTTCTACTAGTCAGTCAGGAGCTAAAGAAGTAAAACAAGAAATTTCAGTTTCTACACCAGGTGAGTTATCAACGTTAGATAGCGCGCAATATACGGATGTAAACAGTTCAGATATGATTGGACAAGTGACAGAAGGATTATATCGTCTAGATAAAAATGGTGACCCAGAGTTAGCCATGGCTAAGGAAAAGCCAAAAGTTAGTGAGGATGGTTTAACTTATACCTTTAAATTAAGAGATGCCCAATATAGCGATGGCACCCAAGTAAAAGCGGGCGATTTCGTTTATGCTTTTCAAACAGTCGTTGATCCAGCAACTGCTTCTTCAGCAAGTAGCCGGATGGATATTTTTAAAAATGCAAGTAAAATCCGTAGTGGTGAATTACCCGTTGATCAGTTAGGGGTAGAAGCTAAAGATGACCAAACTTTAGTTATACACTTAGAGAATCCAGCACCCTTCTTACCAGAAATTCTAACAGGAACGCCATTTATGCCAAAACAACAAGCTTTTGCCCAAGAAAAAGGGAAGGCTTATGGTACAAGTGCGGAGAATTTTGTCGGCAACGGACCATTTATCTTAAAGGGTTGGAATGGAAATAATGAAAGCTGGACATTAGAAAAAAATCCGAAATACTGGGATAAAGAAAATGTCCGCTTAGAAAAAATTAACGTACAAGTAGTGAAAGAAATTGCTACTGGAGTGAATTTATTTAACGATGGTCAACTAGACTATACTTTATTATCTGATGTTTATGCGCAAAACAATCAAGATAATCCACTTGCACACTTTGCACCAAAAGCGACAGTTGGGTATATCAGTGCCAACCAAAAACGTACTGTAACTGGCAACGTTCATGTACGTCAAGCGATTTTACAAGCAATCAATAAAGCTAGCTTTACGAAGAATGTCTTGGCCGATGGTTCTAAACCATTAAACGGTTTTGTACCAGCTAACTTTGCCAAAAATCCAGATACTGGTGAAGACTATCGTAAAGAAGCAGGCAATCTTATGAGTTATAATCTAAAGGCAGCGCAAAAGGCTTGGGAAACAGCGAAAAAAGAATTAGGACAAGACCAAATTCATTTAGAATTATTGGCATCTGATACAGCCGTTTCTAAAAAGACAGTGGAATTTTTACAAGGTCAATTACAGCAAAAACTACCTGGCCTAACCATTGAAATCAAAAATGTCCCCTTACAAAATCGTTTGGATTTGCAGACAGCGGGCGATTTTGACTTGGTTTATGGGACTTGGACACCAGACTATGCGGATCCAATCAATTTCTTAGAGTTTTATGAATCAACAGGTGGCTTAAATTCATCAGGTTATGTTAATAAAGACTACGATGCTGGTTTAGTTGAAGCACGTACTACTTTAGCGACGGATCCAGCCAAACGTTGGCAAAAATTAATTGACTTAGAAAAAACATTAATTGAAAAAGATACAGCTGTATTACCATTTTATCAAGGTTCAGTTGCTTATCTACAATCTAAACATCTAAAAGGATTACAAGTCTTCCCATTTGGACGTACGGTTTCTTATCGTTTAGCTTATGTTAGCGAATAATATTTACTCAATAGCAAAAAAAGTGGAAGTCAGATGACTTTCACTTTTTTTCGTGGTGGGCTATGCTTAAAGTGGTGAGTAAAAGCCTCCATGATAACATAGATAGAAAGAAGGATTACTATGCGTTATTACATGATGCCAAGTCGTGATATTCGCGTGAATTTAGCTACTGAAGAATACTTATTAAATCAATATGATTTAGCTGAACCATTATTATTACTCTATATCCAAGCGCCGTGTGTGATTATCGGTCGTAATCAAAATGCCTATGAAGAAATTCATCTTCCCTTTTTAAGGGAGCATAATATTACGCTGACACGTCGAATTTCTGGGGGTGGTGCAGTCTATGATGACCTAGGAAATATTAGTTTTAGCTTTGTTAGTCAAAAAGGTAAGCAAGCCTTTGGAGATTATCAAGGCGTGACTCAACCCATCGTCCAAGCTTTACAAAAAATGGGTGCAATAGCTGTAGAAGCAAGTGGTCGGAATGATTTATATATTGAAGGCAAAAAGTTTTCCGGTAATGCGATGTATACCAAAAATGGGCGCACCTATTCTCATGGTACTTTGATGTATGATGTCGATTTAAGTGTGCTAAGTCAGGTACTAAATGTCTCTAAAGAAAAATTTCAATCCAAAGCTACGCCATCGACTAGAAAGGTCGTGACCAATATTAAACCTTATCTAGCTAGTCAATATCAAGAACTGACCACCGAGCAATTTGGTGAGGCCTTACTTTGTGCCATCTATCAAGTGGATGATCTTAAAGCTATTTCGAGTCAACAAATTGTATTATCCGCCGAAGATCAAGCCGCCATTCAAGACTTGGTCGAAAGAAAATATGCTAATCATGATTGGATTTACGGAGAAACGCCACAATTTGATCTACAACGGCGCACGCGTATTCCGCAAGTCGGCATTATTGATATTAAATTATCTATGAATAAAGGGAAAATTACTAAAGCCCAGATTTTTGGCGACTTTTTTGGTCAAGAACCAATTGAATATCTCACTGAGCAGTTAGTTGGTTTAGCCTTTGAAGCTGAGGTTTTTGAAAACTTTTTAGCAACCTGCCAAGTGAATCACTATATTCACAATTTAACCAATCAACAATTCTTTTCTTTACTTTTTGACTAAGCAACGTTTTGGCGTAGGTTGCAAGAGTAAATAGGGCGAATGACGATGTAAATTTGCTCAACAAATTCTATGTTCAAACGCTAGCGTAAAGAGCAACTTTTTGATACAATGGGAAAGGAACTATTTTCAAATTGATAAAGGAGATATGTAAATGATTTCAGCAAGTGATTTAAGAGCTGGTATGACTTTTGTACAAGATGGTAAATTAATCAAGGTTTTAGAAGCAAGCCATCACAAACCAGGTAAGGGAAACACCGTAATGCGTATGAAACTTCGCGATGTACGTACTGGTGCAACTTATGATACAACTTTCCGTCCAGAAGAAAAATTCGAACGTGCACACATTGACACCAAAACGGTTCAATATCTATACACAATGGATGATACAGCGTACTTCATGGACTTAGAAACTTACGAACAATACGAAATCCCAACTGAAACAGTAGCCGAAGAAATGAAATACATCCTTGAAAACATGGAAGTAAAAATTCAATTCTTTGGAAGCGAAGTAGTAGGTATCCAATTACCAACAACAGTCGTTTTAAAAGTTGAAGAAACACAACCATCAATCAAGGGCGCAACTGTAACAGGTTCAGGCAAACCAGCAACAATGGAAACTGGTTTAGTCGTAAACGTACCGGACTTTATCGAAGCTGGTGAATACTTAGAAATCAACACAGCTGAAGGTACTTACGTAAAACGTGCAACTAAATAAGCGCAAAAAGATGTGGTTAACCCCACATCTTTTTTATTTCAAGGATGTGAAGTAGCTTGCTCAGACATGAGAAAATTCGAGTGCTACTCTCCATTGAGAAAATCAAAAAAGAGTTGAGATTTTCCCAATGGAGAGGCGAATTTTCGGCATGTCTAGCTACTGAACACAGATTTCATTAAAAATGCGAAGTGGATTGATCAGCCTCGAGAAAAAAGAGGATAGAGAACAACTCGCTTAGCTACGAGAAAATTTGAGTGTTACTCGGTGTTTGAAAAAAGGTAGAATGAGAATTTTTTTCAAACGACGAGGCAAATTTTCCGAGTAGCTAGTCGTTATCTACCGTTAATAAGATCCAGAATGGCGAGAAAGTCCTCTAGTTTAAAGACTTTCTGCGACAGGCTGGCTTATTTTCCGAGAGGCTATCCACTAAGCATAGATTATTTCAAGGATGTGAAGCAAGTCGGTCAACTTCGAGCAAATAAGATCTAGTCTGGGAAAAATAATAGGATTATAAAAATTTTTCACCAGACTAGCTTATTTGACGAAGGAGTTACTTGCTGAACACAGATTATTTCAAGCGTGTTTTGTAACTTTCTTAGCTATAAGCGATAAGATTTAGCTTGAGAAAAGTAGCTTGGTAGATTCTTTCAATTTCTATCCGCCTAGCTATTTTGGGGTAGTTTTGTTGGCAATAATGAAAATTAGGGGTGAAAGAAAAATGAAATTACACGGATATTCATTGGAAAAAATCAAGCATGTCGGTTTAGTCCTGATATTGAGTGTAATGATTGGCGTGTTAGTCGGAGCGATGGATGCTGGCTTTGGCATTGTGCTAAATCACTTAGCTAATATTTTTCAAGCCCATCGACTCATCTTATTACCATTTTTACCGTTTGCGGGAATGGCGTTTATTTATTTACAACGTCGCTATGGTAAAGATAGTCATCTAGGAATGGGATTGATTTTTAAGGCTGGTTATGGAGAAATAGCTAGTGTGCCTAAGCGCTTGGTACCATTTGCGATTATGGGTACTTGGCTGACGCATTTGTTTGGTGGTTCAGCAGGGCGCGAAGGGGTAGCTGTGCAAATTGGTGCGACCGTTGCTCATTGGTTTGGTCGTCAATTCAAAGGGATGAATTATAAACGATTTATTGTGATTGGGATGGCTTCAGGGTTTGCTGGCTTATTTCAAACACCGATTGCAGCAATTTTTTTTGCGATGGAAGTATTAGTTGTGGGACATTTGACCTATGATGTGTTGTTACCGACGATGGTGGCAGCTTTTGCAGCTAGCTTTACTTCAGCATTTTTAGGTTTAGATAAATTTAGTTATCAATTAGTAGTGGATGATCGCTTACCTTGGTTTTTAATCATTCGTTTAATTATTTTAGGACTTATTTTTGGATTAGTTGGTTATTTATTTGCTAAAGCGATGCGTTTTACTCGTCTAACCTTAGAAAATCATCTACCTAATCCGGTTTGGCGTATTGGCGTAATTGGTCTGATTTTAAGTATTACACTATGGCTTTTTGATCATGGACGTTACGCAGGTCTGGGAACGAATTTGATTGTTGCTAGTTTTCATGGCGGCACGATTCATACTTATGATTGGTTGTTAAAATTAGTTTTCACTGCATTGACCTTAGCAAGTGGCTTTCTAGGTGGGGAAGTGTTACCAATGTTTGCGATTGGCTCATGTTTAGGGGCAGCTATGGCTCCTTGGTTACATTTACCAGTTGATTTTGTTGCCGCACTAGGTTTTGCCAGCGTTTTTGGCAGTGCAACGAATACCTTCATTGCGCCAATTTTTATCGGTGCAGAGGTCTTTGGCTTTGATGGCATCCCATATTTCTTTATCGTATGTGCCATTGGCTATTTATGTAACGGCAACCGCAGCGTCTACAGCTTACAACGCAGTGAAATATAAGGATGTTCAGTAGCTCGCTCAGACATGTGAAAATTCGCCGTGGTCTTGAAGAACGGATCAAGACAACGGCGAATTTTTACTTTTTCAGCTTTTTCTTCAGTCAGCTGTTTCAGGGAGTTCTAGGGAAACGTGACTAGCAAGATAACGCTCTTTTTGCGCACGATTAAGCTGCTTAAAGGCGGCTTCTTTTTGCATGGCTTCACTTCGGGTAGTAAAACCTTCTGCATGAATCATTTTTAAGGGGCGGCGCTTGGCTAAGCGAGTATACTTAGCACCGATACCTTGATTGTGTTCTTTTAAGCGTCGCGGCAAATCAGTTGTATAGCCGGCATAAAGCGTAGAATCCTTGCATAATAGAACATAAAAATAATGGGTTTTATTCATTGCCATACAACATCCTTTTGATTTCGGGAGTATATTCACCTTGAGCATCATAGGTAAAAAGTGGCGGTAAGACTTTAAAACCGTCTTTTTTGCCGTGTAAAATGCCTTCAACTAAGAGAATATTGGCGGCTTTATCAGCTTTAGGATAAACAAACTGGACCCTTTTGGGCATAATTTGATACTTTTGCATGATTTCGATAATTTCTAAAAAGCGCTCAGGTCGATGGACTAAGGCTAGGCGACCGTTCATTTTTAACAGCTTGGCGCTGGTCTGAATAACGGTTTCTAAATTTGTATGGATTTCATGCCGAGCAATCGCTAAATAAGGATTAGGATTTTTGTGATTCGTTGGTAAATCCTTAAAATAGGGAGGATTACAGACGATTAAATCAATGCAGTCATGACCGATTAATTTAGGTGCTTCCTTTAAGTCGGCTTGAATGACTTGAATTTGCTCTGTTTTTTGATTTAAGGCTACACTGCGCTTAGCCATGTCACTTAATCTAGCTTGTAGCTCGATTTGAGTGATTTTTGCTGGTGTTTTTTGGCTCATAAACAGGCTGACTGCGCCATTTCCTGAACATAAATCAACAATTTGTCCTCTTTTAGGCAATTGAGGAAAGTTAGCTAGTAAAACAGCATCTAAGGAAAAGCTAAACACTTCGCTACTTTGGATAATTTGAATCGCATTCGCATATAATTGATCAATACGTTCATTTTCATATAAGGTTACATTTTCATTCATATGAAGCTCCTTGTTATTTATGTGTTTATAAAGTTATTTTTATCAAAAATCGTCAATAAAACAAAAGGTAATTGAGAAATCTTTAGACGGTTAAAACGAATTGTTTGGATAAAAGTTATTTATTTGTTATTTTGGTTATCAAATAAATGCGTGCTTTTTTCAAGTGCCATTATACTATGAAACTTTCAAACAAAAAAGTAAAAATTACTTGTCAAACGTTGAAAAATCTAGCATACTGAAGTTTAGAGATAATGAAAGGATGGAAGAAATGTTTTTCACATTTATGCGCGGCGTTGTCCGTTTTTTGTTTTTTATTGTGAATGGGAATTTAGAAATTCAAAATAAAGAAGTCTTGCCTAAGGATGAGAATTATATTTTGGTGGCACCGCATAGAACCTGGTGGGATCCGTTGTATTTAGCGGTAGCAGCTCGGCCAAAGAAGTTTGCTTTTATGGCTAAGGAAGAATTATTTAAAAATCCCTTCATCCGTTTTATTTTGGTTCATGCCAACGCTTTTCCGGTAAATCGGAAAAATCCTGGTCCAAGTGTCATTAAAACACCGGTGAAGCTATTAAAGTCTACTGATTTGAGTTTAATCATGTTTCCAACCGGTAGTCGTTATTCCAATGAATTGAAAGGTGGAATGACCGTTATTGCGAGAATGGCGAAGGTTAGGATTGTTCCTTGTGTCTATCAAGGGCCGCTAAGCTTTAAAGATTTACTGAAACGTAAAAAGGTGACCATTCGCTTTGGGGAGCCAATTGATGTGAGCGATATTAAAAAGACGGATAAAGCAAGTCTAGCGATAGTGGATGCACGCTTAACCCAAGCTTTTAATCAATTGGATGCGGAAGTCAATCCTAATTTTGTTTACGTCATCCCTGAGAAAAAAGAAAAATAGCCAAAGAAAAAAGCCCTCAAATCTGAGAGCTTTTTTTGGCATTTTACTTTAAATAATGTTCATTACTATTCCTTCCCATATGGATATTGTCAATTCCCTTAGCGAATGATTTCTTTTTTAACTATAGTTGATAATGAAGTTACTGTTTTTCTCGTATATTACTAGCGAGGCACACTAACAACCAAATTGGGGGGAGTTGATTAGTGTGTAAAGTAGTGGGGTAAAACTGTTGACATGATTATAAACAATAACTATGAGGAACAAAGTTAAAAAATAATAAAATGTTGTCTTTGCATTAATGAACGTAACAGTAAAATACGAATTAAATTATAACGTATCTAATGTAAATGCAAAGATTTTTTTCCTAAAAGGTCATTGAAAATACCTGAAAAGCAATTAAACCTTCTGAATGATTAATTCTTGGGTAAAAAAGTCTTGGTTGACTGTAGTCATTAATTCATAATGTGAATAATATTTAATTGCTTGGTGGACGAAGGTCAAGCCAAGGCCATGCTTTTTTTTATCCTTTTTACTTGTAAAATATTTTTGATGAAATTGTTCTAAGGGTAGACTATCTTTGTCGTAGGTATTTTGTAAAACTAGCTTCACGCTCGCTTCATCTTGCGTAATTAATAAGCAGATGGCTGGCTTCTCATTTTTCAGGCTATTTTCTATGGCATTATCTAATAAAATAGCTAAAATACGGATAAAAATAAGCAAATTAGGAATACAATCAAAGCAAATATCTTCTGTAATCACGATTGAAAAATCGATTTTTTGGGCTGCTGCTTGCCTTAGCTTAGCGTTCAGTAAGCTTTTGATTTCCATGCTTTTGACACGTTTTAACACTTCGATTTGCTGTTGCGTATCTAATAGCAGTTGCTGACTAGGGACCAGAATTTCTCGATAGATTCGCTTGATTTCCTCCACTTCACCTTTTTGGATGGCTAATTCTAGGCTGTACAGGATGTTTAAGGAATCATGACGAAACATATTCAATTCTTCGTTTAATTGTTCAATTTCTTGAGTATAGTTTTTGATACTACGCAAATGTGCATTGGTTTGTGAGCGCCATTTCGCGTTGGTATAAAAAATCATCCATAAAATCAAACCGAAAATGAAAACTGTAAAGGCTAAGTAAAACAGCGTCATATCATTGAAAAATAATTGCATAAACCAAGACTGTGGATGGCGAAATAAAAATAATTGTGAAGCTGCAACAATTAATAAAAATAAAATGACGTTTAATATTGGAATTAGCTGGCTTTGTGTGGCAAAGAAGTAGATTTCTTCAAAACCACGACTAGGTGCTTTGGAAGCTAAAAAAAGATTGACCACACTAGAAATAAAGTAGCACGATAAATGAATGAACATTATTTCATACTTGCCTTGAGTCAGCCATCGTGCCACTAGCTCTTCTAATTCGTTGGTAAAGCTATAGATAATTACGGTATAGCAGCTTAGAAAAAAGAGACTACTCATAGTTAGGCGACTTTCGTAGAGTTTTTTATAAAGTAGGCTAAGTAACAATAATAAGAGCACAATAGCTGGATATAAAATAAAGCGCAAATGAAAACTAATCCCCAATGCGAGCACTCCAGCAATGACTCCGATGGTGAAAAATTGATGCTTTGAGGCAATATTTCTCGTTTGGGTAATTTTGCAAAACATCGTAAAAAATGCCCAACTATTGAATAAAAAGATGGCTGTTTTTAAGCCAATCATTAAGCTGCTATCCATAAAAATTCGCTTCCAATCTATTTAATACATTTAACCCATTTGCTCCAAGACGGTCTTTAAATTTTTTCTTGAAATAGGGAGCTCGACCTGTTTTTTCGTAAGTAGCGTCCGCTTTGTTCGATTCACCTCAATAATTGCTTGCCGATTGACTAAAAACGAACGATGGATTCGCACTAAATTAGGGTGTAGGGTTTCTAACTCATTTAACGAGCTATAAAAATTCTTATAAAGCTGATCACCAATCATGGCGATTCGATGCATCCCAATACTTTCAAAGTAGTGAATATGGGCTAAGTTTACTTTAAAAACCGCATTTTTCGATTCAATGGTCAAATATTCTTCCTCGATAAATTGATTTTTACAGGTAAAATAATTATCCAAGCATTTTTTGACCGATGCCTTAAAATTACTTAATGCATCGTTTTTATTGATGAAGGTTAGCGCATTGACAAAATATTTATATGATTGCAAAGCCAAATCAGTATGGCTAGAGACAAAGACAATAATTCCTTGATTATCGAGATTACGAATTTTTTGCGCAGTTAATAAGCCACCTTCTGTTTCGTTTTTAAGATGAATATCCAAAAAATAAATATGAAAGCCAGACGTTAAGGCCACTTGGTTTAATAATTCTTCTGGTTTATGAAAAATATAAAGTGATTCATGTTGTGCATTCGATTCTCTTTTAATCAAATCAAATAGATATTTTGAATGAAGCTTATTATCTTCTAATATAAAAATCGCCATGGCCGCCCTCTTTTCCTCGGAAAACTATATAATTTAAAATAAAAATGATTTATTTCACAAAAATAGCTAAATACTAAGCTGAACTCATTTACGAAAAATTAAACAAACGGATGATTAACTTTTGATATAACTATCTGCTAAAATCATAGCACAGATTGTTTAAAAAGATTAGTCTAATTTTAATTTAAAAACACATTTTAGTTATCGACCATTCATTAAATTTACTTAAGTTAGGATCATTTAAATTGAAAAACTTTTGGCAATTCTCATTTAGCCTTTAAAAAAAGTGTTATAATGGAGGGAAGAAGTTTTTCCACAAAGCTTATGATTGAGTAGGAAAAATATTTGGCAAAGGAATCGATAGAATGAAAATCTTACATACTGCAGATTGGCATATTGGCAAGAAATTATTTGGCTATGATTTATTAGCCGAACAACAAGCGATTTTACAACAGATCCTAGCGATTGCTAAAAAAGAAAAGGTGGAGGCAATCATTATTGCTGGAGATGTTTATGACCGTCAATTACCTGATCAACAAAGTGTATCCTTAGTGAATGCTACTTTTCAAGAGTGGAATTTAACTGAGCAAATTCCGCTTTTGGTTATTTCCGGCAATCACGATTCGGCTGTGCGCCTGGCTACGGGTAATCCTTGGTATCAACAGAGCCAGTTCTTTTTGCATACCACTTTAGCTCAAGCCATTCAACCAATTACGTTAGCGGATTGTCAATTTTATCTACTACCTTATGTAGAGCCTTATCAAATCAAGCAATTTTTTCAAGAAACGAATCCTAAGCATCCCTTAGCCCAAAACGTTCCCAGCTTAGAAGCTGGCATAGCCGCAATAATTGACTTGATGAAGGCAAGCTTTGATTTAGAGAAAAAACAAATTCTAGTCAGTCATTTCTTTGTGGCTGGCAGCCAGCGCCAAGAGTCAGAAACGCCACTAGAAGTAGGGGGATTGGCGAGTGTAGCCGCGGATCTTTTTGGCGATTTTGCCTATGTAGCGTTAGGTCACTTGCATTCACCAAAAGCGCTGACAAAGGGCAATATCCGTTATAGTGGGGCACCATTAAAATATGCAATTGGTGAAAGCCAAGATACCAAAGGCGTCTATTTGCTTGATACTGATTATTTAACTAATCAGTATCAAGCTAAGCAAAGTTCTCAAGCCGTGCAAGCGCCGACTGGATTGACTGAAGCGGCTTTGCGTTTTATTCCGCTAACACCTTTACATGAATTAAGAGCGTTGACTACTAATTTTGGGCAGTTGCTTCATCCAGATGACGCCTTAAAGAAAATCAGTGAGGACTATTTGGCCATTACCTTGACGGATCATGAGCCGATTTTAAATGTTATGGCCCAGCTACGCAGTCAATATCCGCGTCTGTTAAGTGTAACGCGTCAGCAAATCGCCTTGCAACAGACCGATAATCAGTTATCTTATCAAGAAGTACAAAATGAATTATCACCTGAAGAATTAGTTCAAGCCTTTTTTAAGCAGCTAACCAATCAAGAACTTTCCAAGCTACAAACGACCTGGCTCAATCAAGGATTACAGGCAATTCAATCTACAGAGACAAAGGATGATTAGATGTTACCGCAAAAATTAATTTTAGAAAATATCGGCCCTTTTATTGATGAAACGATTGATTTTAGTGAATTTTTAGCCCACGGTCTTTTCTTAATTACCGGTAAAACGGGAGCAGGGAAGAGTACCATTTTAGATGCGATGAGTTTTGCCTTATTTGGCGAGCCGATTGGGAATTCACGCCAATCAAAGGAGCTGCGTTCTAATTTTGCCTTACCGACCAGTCTGTGTCAGGTAACCCTTGAATTTAGTCATCAAGATCGTCTGTATCGTATTACGCGTAGTCCTTTGCAGCAAATTGCCAAAAAAAGAGGAACAGGCTTTCGCGAGCATAAGCCTCAAGCTTTCTTAGAGGTGTTTGATCTGAGTGGCAAGGAAATTGATGCGGTAAGTGGCTTGCAAAAGGTGAATATGTATATTGCTGATTTATTACAGTTAAATCGTCAACAATTTACTCAGATTATGCTCTTGCCTCAAGGCGAATTTCGGCGCTTTTTATTAGCTGATAGTGAGGACAAGACCAAGCTATTGCGTACCTTGTTTGCCACCATGGACTACCAACGCCTGACCGATTGGTTTAAAGAGCAGCTTGCCAATAAACGCCAAGGCTTAACGCGCCAGTTTGAACAGTTCAGTCAATTAAAAACGCAATTTCAATGGACAAACGAATTAACAGAAGAACAGCAACAAGTACTAAATAAAGATTTAGTGACCTTCATTACTGAAGCAACGAGTGATTTAGCTGAGCAAGAGACGACCATCCAAGAGAAAAAGCACCAATTAAGTCAGCTAAAAGCCCAACTAAAAGCTTTCCATCAGCAAATTGAAGCCGGTCAATTATTGCATCATCAGCAAAAGCAATACGAAGAAGCCTTTAACCAACACGCCGCTTATCAAAAAAAGGCGGCTGATTATGCACAATTGGCACAAAAAATAACGGAGCTTGAGTGGCTTAAAGATCAGGCAAATTTATGGCAGCAAGCAATAGAAGAGCAACAGCAATATCAAAAAACACAACAAGCCTATCAGCAAGCCCAGCTCGATTTAAAGCAAGCCAACCTTGATTGGCAAAACTGGCAAGCCGGTCAAGCATTACGCCAAGCTAATGAACAAGCAGCCGAGCAAATCCAAAATGAGCTGCTGCAAGTAACCCAACGCTTACCCTTAGCTGAATTATTGACGCAAAAGCAAGCCACTTGGCAAAAAAATCAAGTGGAGCTTAATCAATTGCGCCAACAAATAGCTGCCAAAAACCAACACCTTGAACAAAGTCAGGCCAATTTAGCTGCCAATAGCCAAGAATATGAAAGGCTCCAACAGCAACAAGCTCAACAAGCGCTTTGGCAACTAGCGCCAACTGATCAGTTTCAGCTCACACAGCTACTACCTCAAATTCAGGGGCTGTTTCAAAATATCGAACAGGCACTCACGTTAAGAAAAAGCTATGTCGCTGAGCAAGCGATTATCGCTGAAGAAAAAACGAAATTACTAGCGCAGCTAACCGTAAGCCAACAGGAAAATATTGAACTATTAAAGCTTAGATTGCAGCTAACTCTTGAACAAGGCCAAGCTTGTCCAATTTGTGGTTCATTGGAGCATCCGGCATTAGCTAATGAGCACCAAGCCCAACAGCTTAACCAACAATCGCTTCTAGCCAGTGAGGAGAAATTACAGCAATTAAATCAGCAAAACGAGCAGCTACTCTCTCGCCAAAGTCAGCTAGCCACCCAAATGACACAGGCCAATCAGCAAATTCTAAGTGATTATGAACGGTTTGTGCAGCAATTACAAGCCTATCTAGTTCTTTTGCAACAGGTACAACAGTTTATCCCGGATGCGCAAGCCCATTTTTCTGATGCGATGCGGGCACTTGCTAATCAGCTCCAAGGACAAACGAATCAATTAGTCCAGCAAGTAAACAACTGGCTTGGTGAATGGCCAAAAGAAACAATCGCCAAAGAATTAAATCAAGAAAATGCTACACTAGCATCAGTCATGCTGACAATGAGCGCACAATTACCGCCAATATTAGCGGATTTGGCCGCAAGCTATACGTTGTTTGATCAATTTTATACAGCCCTAACGACGAGCCAGACTAAGCTAGCTAGCCAATTAGCGACTTGCCTTGAACAACAGCAAGTCCTACAAGCTGAAGTCCAAGAGTTCAGTCAGCTATTACAAGAGCAACAGCAGCATCTGCAAGCTCAAGAACTACAGGCAGAAAAGCTAGCTGGTGAATTGGCGAGCCTACAAGGACAATTAGCCCCATTTACCCTAGCTGAGTTAACGACGAAAAAAGCTGAATTAACACAAAAACTGGCCACACTTAACGCAAAAATTGCCGCCGATAAATCCCAGGAGCAAACCCTAGCACAAGCACGTATTCGCCTAGAAGAAGCCATCCGGATTTTATCTGAGCAAAGGATAGTTCAAAACACGCAATTACAGGCTAGATTCCAGCAGATTTTCCCAACGATTAAACAACTGCAGGCTAGTCAATTAGCCAGTCAGGACGACCAGCAATTAGCCCAATTACTTGAGGGCCTTGCCTTATGTATCGAACAAACGACTCCCGAGGCCTTTGATACTCAGCTAGCTGATTTGACATTCACGCATTTGTTGACTTATCTTCCATTTGTTGAGCAATTACCAGCATTAAAAGAAAAGTATCAAACGTATCAACAACAGGTGCAAATGCTTGAACAACGCTTGCAAGAGCTTTTACCGGCAAGTAAGCAACCAAAAGTCGATTTAAGCCAATTACAAGACAAGGTCCAGCAATTGCAGGATGAAGCAGACGAAAATCAGCGCCAAATCGCGACTTTAGCGTTAAGAAGTACACAAAATCAGCAAGTTCTAGCGAATTATCAAGCCTTACTTTCAACTAACCAACAGACGATGGAAGAGGTCAGTGCTTTTGCGCAACTAAGTGATGTCGTCGCAGGGAAGAATCAGCAAAACCTAAGCTTAGAGCGTTATGTCTTGCAGGTTTACTTCAATGAAATTTTAAAGGTTGCCAATAAACGCTTATTACAATTAACGAAGGGTCGCTATACCTTATTGATTGATCAAAATAAGGGTAGCTACGTTCGAGCAACTGGTTTAGAATTATTAATTTACGATGCACATAGTGGGGAAAATCGTCGGGTCCAAACACTATCAGGGGGCGAAAGCTTTATTGTCGCCTTATGTTTAGCCTTATCTTTAGCTGATGTCATTCAGCAACAAAGTGGAGGCATTCAAATTGAAGCGCTCTTTATTGATGAAGGCTTTGGTACCTTAGATGAAGAAGCACTCGCTCAGGCGATGCAAGCATTGATGCAAATTGAAAGTGAAGGGCGCTTAATTGGTATTATCAGTCATGTTCGTGAATTAAAAGAACAAATTTATCAACAATTACAAGTCAGAACAAAGGGCAATGGTCAAAGCCAGCTAGTTAGCCAAAGCATGGAGATTGGTTAAGCATTATCGCTAGCTAACTAGCAAATCCCCTAAGTATAAAGAAAAATCAAATCCCAAACAAGCTAGCTATTGCAGCAAACCAACTAGAAAGGTAAGTAAAGTCTGGGGCAGCGTAAGCCAAGTGTTGCAGCTAGCAAGAAAAAATAGTATGAAGATTAGGAAATCTTAAAAGTTTAGAAAGGCAGTGTGAAGCATGAAGTGGAGTATTCCAGAAAGAATCGTCAGTCGAGGCCGCAAATATATGGAAGAAGGACGTGTATTATCCATTGTTGCTGATCCAACACAACAACTTTGGCATGCGGAAGTTCTAGGTAGTGAACGTTATCTGGTGGAACTAGATGCCACTGCCAAAGAAGAAGACTACTGCCAATGCCCTTATTGGCAAGAACACGGCTATTGTAAGCATACCGTCGCAGTTGAGCTCGCTTTGAAGAAAATGGGTAAAACGCGCCAACAATTAACTGAGCATGCGCCTAGCTTTAATCGGACCCCCGCTCAGCTACTAGCCAATAGTCTCAAAAAATTACACGTACATCCCCAAGGCTATTTGGATAATCAAGCTTTGACTGTCAGCTTTCAACTTGAAGTTTTGGAGGTGAATCCATATCATCCAGAGCATAGTCTATTAGTAGCTAGCTTGCGCCTAGGCTATCAAGGAGAACGGCTGTATTTGGTCAAAAATTTAGCGCAGTTTTTGCAATGCTACCAAGAAAGCAATTATTACACTCTTAATAGCAAAAAACGTTATTTTGTCGCTCGCGAATTATTTACCAAAGCTGAGCAAGATTTGATTGAACTGTTTATCCTTGCCAATCAAGCGCAAGAAGGTCTGTTGCAACTAACTTCGGTGGCTAAATTACAGCTGGATAAAAAATATCTCGTGCTTAATCTGACGACATTAAAGCAGTTAGCGGCCTTTAGTAAGCAGCAGTTAGGCAGTTTAATGCTTCACCAGCAAAAATACCAACCCTTTTTTGTTGATGAATCCACGGATCCACGCTTTACTTTTGAGCTAACCCAAACAAATGAAGGAGCTCGTTTAAATTTAGCTGACGGCTTTGATTTACTGTTGACCTATTATCAGGGAGGCTTTAAGCAGGACACCTTTTATAGTCTAAATAGTCAACAGCTACGGATTTATCAAAGCATTCATCAACTAAAAAAACGCTTTGATCAAGTGGAATTAACCTATCCAGCCGCTGAATTGGAAAACTTCTTCCAACAACAGCTCCCATTATTAAAGCAAATCGCCCAGATTCAAATTGATGCCTCCTTACAGCAACAAGTACTACAGGTCCCCCTGGTGAGTCATTTTTATTTCATGAAGCAACAGGGACAATTGATCCTACAGGTGGCTTATCGTTACGGTGAAACCATCTTTTCAAGTAACCCTAAACGTAGTAGGGCAACGAATCAACAACAGCTTATTTTAAGAGATCGTGCAAGTGAAGAGCGGATTGAACGATTTATTGAAATGCTCGGCTTTGTCCCCAACGAAAAAGGCTATCAAAAGCAATTACCAACCGGGGCAGCCTTACATCATTTCTTTAGTGTCGAATTAGCGCAATTTGCCCAATTTGGTCACATTCATCTAGGAGAGAAGCTCCAGGCCCTTAAGCTATCAGAAGAAAAATTAGCGGTGCAATTAGCCGTTGATCGCCAACAATCCTGGCTAGATGTTCGCTTTGAAGTCAGCGGAATTGAAGAACAAGAGGTCAGTCAACTAGTCAAAGCCTTACTAGAAAAAAGCAGCTATTATACTACGCAAGCAGGTCAAATAATCGATTTAACGAGTGAAACGTTTACCAAAGTCGCTCAATCCTTACAAGCGATTCGCCAATTTGGCCAATTAGCTGGCAATCACTATCAATTACCACTTTATCGTGGAGGAAATCTTCAACACTTATTGGCGGACAATCAGGAAATCCAAGCCAGTCAAGCTTACGAGCAATTTGTCTATGATTTAACCCATCCTGAACAATTTGCGGCTAAAATTCCCGACCAACTGCAAGCTAGCTTACGCAATTATCAGCTTGTTGGCTTTCGCTGGTTAAAAATGCTTAGCAGCTATCAGCTTGGTGGAATTTTGGCGGACGAAATGGGGCTAGGGAAAACCTTACAAACCATTACCTATCTATTATCGGAAAAAGAAGAACAAGGTAGCTTGCGAGCTTTAATCGTTGCCCCAGCCAGTCTAGTCTATAACTGGCAACAAGAATGTCAACGCTTTGCTCCCAGTCTTAAGGTCGCTGTCGCAATCGGCCAAGCGAGCGAACGCGCCCAACAAATCGCAAAGGATGCCGAAATTATCATCACCTCCTATGCCAGCTTGCGCCAAGATATTGAACAATATAAAAAGCAACAATTTGACTGCTTGATTGTTGACGAAGCCCAAATGGTGAAAAACAGCCAAACCAAGACAGCCAAGGCCTTACGAGAATTAGTGATTGCCAAACGTTTTGCGCTCAGTGGGACTCCGGTTGAAAATCGCTTAGAAGAATTGTGGTCTATTTTTCAAATGATTATGCCAGGCTTTTTCCCAAATCAAACCGCCTTTAGACAGTTATCGACTGCTCAAGTTGCACAGATGATTCAACCATTTGTTTTAAGGCGCGAAAAACAAACTGTTTTAACCGATTTACCAGAAAAAATCGATATCAACTATTATAGTAGCCTAACCGAGGAGCAAAAGACGATTTATCTGGCCCAATTAGAAAGTATTCGGCAGTCGCTAAATCAAATGGACAGCCAACAATTTAGCCAATCGAGAATGACCATCCTAGCTGGGCTGACGCGCTTGCGCCAAATCTGTTGTTCACCTGCGCTCTTTATGCCCGATTATCAAGCCGAATCTGGTAAGTTAGAGCAGCTCAAAGCACTGGTTAGCCAAGCCAAAGCGAACCAACGGCGGATTTTGATCTTTTCACAATTTACGAGCATGCTGGATATTATCCAACAAGCACTAGCCGAATTAGGCTACGACAGCTTTTATTTACGAGGCAGTACGCCAAGCAAAACACGCATGGAAATGGTCGATGACTTCAATGCCGGCAAATGTGATATTTTCCTTATCTCATTGAAGGCAGGCGGTACCGGCTTAAATCTTACTGGTGCCAATACCGTTATCTTGTATGATCTCTGGTGGAATCCAGCCGTTGAAGAACAAGCTGCCAGCCGTGCGCATCGCATGGGGCAAAAAGAAACCGTTGAAGTCTGGCGCCTCATCGCCCAAGGTACGATTGAAGAGAGAATGTATCAGCTCCAACAAGAAAAACGTGAACTATTCGACCAAGTCATGCAAGGCAGCGAACAATCCTTACACCAACTAACCGAACAAGACATCCGCCACATCTTCGCTATAGGCGAAAAGGATGTGAAGTGAATTGAACAGCCACGAGAAAATTTGAGTGTTACTCACCGTTAAAAAATAGATGCAGTAAAAAATTTTTTTCAACGGTGAGGCAAATTTTCCGAGTGGCTATTCACTTCACACAGATTAGAAAAGGATGTGAAGTAGCTTGCTCAGACATGCGAAAATTCGAGTGTTACTCTCCAATGAGAAAATGAGAAAAGTGCAGAAATTTTCCCATTGGAGAGGCGAATTTTCGGCATGTCTAGCTACTGAACACAGATTGCGAAAAGGATGCCTAGCAAGTTGGTCAACTACGAGAAAATAAGTTCCAGCATGGTGGGAAAATCCGTTTATTTAAAGATTTTCTACGCCAGGCTGGCTTATACGTCGAAGTGTCTAGTCGTTAGACACAGATTACACCAAGGATGCCTAGCAAGTTGGTCAACTACGAGAAAATAAGTTCTGTTCTGTCAACAAAATCCATCGTTTTAAAGATTTTACTGACAGAACGGATTTTTTGAAATGTTAGTTATTTTATCTTGAGTTTAAAAAGTAAAATGAAAAACAATTGATTTTGCAGGATTGATTTTTGGATGAAAAACTATTTCTATTTTCTTTTCTTATAATAGAAACAAAGGTATCGCTTACATAAATTTTAGAAAGATTACCCAAAAGCTTGAGTTCATCGCCTTTTATCGCCGACATTTCCTAGCCCTACTTAGCTAATCCGACAAAAGATTCTTAATATGACTACTTTTATAGAAACAAATGAAACATCCCCCCCTAGTAATTGCTTGCATAATTATGTATAATGTGAATGTGAAGAAGTGTTAGATGTTTTATTATGGCCAATGAAGGAGTGATTTTCTGTGTTAATTTTATATACCTCACCGAGCTGTACTTCCTGTCGCAAGGCTCGGGCTTGGCTAAAAGAGTATGATATTCCCTTTGTTGAACGAAACATTTTCTCTGAACCATTGACAATTGATGAATTAAAAGCAATCTTACAAATGACTGAAGAAGGAACCGAAGAGATTATCTCAACCCGTTCTAAGGTATTTCAAAAGTTAAACATCAACCTAGACGAGCTACCTTTGAAAGATTTATTGAAGTTAGTTCGTGAAAATCCAGGTTTATTGCGTAGACCGATTATGATTGACGAAAAACGGCTACAGGTTGGGTTTAACGAAGATGAAATTCGTCGATTCTTACCTCGCGACATTCGTCAATTAGAATTAAGACAAGCGCAATTAATGGCGGGTCTATAATCAAAAGAGGAAGCAATCACCTACAGGAATAGATTACTAAACAGGGCTGGAAGTGTGTAGACTTACCAGCCCTATTTGTATAAGGATGTGAAGCGACTGGCTCAGCTACGAGCATCTAGCCGAAGCAGCTGCAATATGAGCTTTGCGTTCAATTTATATAGGCTACAAACAAGACAAAAGTTAGGTATAGGGTACAAGCATCTAGTTGTTTCCAGTTTTTTTGCTTTACTTTTTTCTTGGTTTCGCTACAATATTACTAGAAAGAATCAATAGAAATGAGGTGTAAACGATATGGAAGTAGAACATATTAATGATGATACCGTGCGCGTTTACATTCGCAATGAAGATTTAGCTGCTCGAGGCTTTACCTTTATTGACTTATTAGGGGGACATCGTGAGATTGAAAGCTTCTTTTACAGTATTTTAGAAGAAATCGATGTTGACGACCAATTTAAAGGCAGTGAAGCTGTCACTTTCCAAGTATTACCACGAGGAGACGGCTTAGAACTATACATTACTAAAGATATGAATTTTGATAAAATGGCTGATTTACCTTTCTTCCAAGGGCCAAATGCCAAAACTGTTGATGCAATTGATGAATCACTGACTGAAGACGAATTAGAAGCAATTGGTTATATAGATGATGAAGATAGGTTAGAAGCAGAGCAAAAACAAAGCGAACAGCCACGTTTACCAAGAGGTGCGAATGAACAGCAGATGCGAGACTGGGTGAACCGAATTAAAGGTGAAACAGAAAGCATCAAAGCGCAAAATCAGCAAAACAAAGAAAAAACCAAACCTCGTCGCAAAATTGTGCCAACGGAATATGTCTTTGTCTTTAACGATTTTGAAGAAGTCATCCAAGCCACGCAAAAAGTCAATATTATTGGTATAGATGCTAAGCTATATGAGTTAGAACAGCAATTCTATCTAGTCGTGACCTACCAACGAGGCCATAACGAACCTGAACATATGGCAATGCAAAACGCTATTTTTAAAGAATTTGCCCAACCTACGCACCTAACCAAGGATGTCTTACAAGAACACGGCAAAGTCCTATTTGCCAACGACGCACTAATGGAAATCAAAAAAATCTTTAAAGGGTAAGATAAGGATGCCTAGCAAGTTGTTCAGCCATGAGCAAATAAGAAATAGTCTGGGAAAATTGTAAACAAAGACAAATTTTTTCCAGACTATCTTATTTGCCGAATGGTTACTTGCTAGACACGGATTAGATAAGGATGCGTAACGACTTGCTCAGCTACGAGAAAATTTGAGTGTTACTCTCCAATGGGAAAATCAAAAAAGTAATGAGATTTCCCCATTGGAGAGGCAAATTTTCCGAGTAGCTAGTCGTTACGCACGGATTACATAAGGATGTCTAGCAAGTTGATTAACTCCATCCATCTAACTTCCAGTCTGGGAAAGTTTAAGTAAATTTAAACTTTTTCAGGCTATTTATTTGTTTAAATAATGAAATCATCATCTAAGTACAAAGCAAAAATGTATGCACACACATCCAAAATGTTATTTAGCTAACTGAAAAAATCCCTTTAGCTTATAGAAAAGTCGAGTGAATTCGGCTCTATAGCTAAAGGGACTGTTTTATGAATGATTTAGTTCTCGTATTTCTAAATGATTGAGCAAGGTTGGAAACTGCCAGATGTTTTCCTTACCTTCAATAATATAGCTGGTCTGCTCATCAAATTGATTGCAATACCAGACAATCGTATCGACCTTTTCTACCTTCATATCACAAGCTAAGTGTTGATCTTGCTCAAATAGTTGCTTACAAAGAGGGGCTTTGCGATCTTCAGCGAACACTTCGCAATCGCCACCAGTTTGTGCAAACAACTGACCAGCCAATTCTTGATTATAGTTTTGAGAATCAGCTTGCACTAAACGCAAAAATTCACGCGCGTAACGTTTGCCTTGTAATTGCGCAGCCTTATAGTCTAACGCGATTTGATAGGCCTTGGATAATAAATGATTGCGAGTAGCCAGATTATCATTTAATTGGTTGGTTTGAATAAATTGTTGGATTACCTGCAAATTAACCAATGGAATCACCTGCAATCGCACCGGAGTACTCAGTGATGATTGACAAAATGTCAATAAATGCTCAATCTCATTAGAAAAAGGCACTAACGGATTCACAAAGATATACAAATCATTCATCATACTCACTCCTCATAAATATCAGCATGAAATCAGAAAATAAATAGCAGTTGTTGCTAAATGGTTCATGCTCCTCTAAAGCGACTGGCCTGTTTGATGTTTTCTTTATAGCTAGCTAAATAGTCATAAAGAAAACTTATACAATTTAACTTTATCAAACTTTCGCTAATTTATAAATCAATACGCTTGTGAGGGAAGGTGCTAATCTTTCGTTTTTACCAAAGCTTAAATAAATCTCAGCCTAAACGAATATTCTGAAATACTAACTGAGTCCATAGGCTTGAAAGGCGCGCGCAATTTTATTGGTAGCTGGTTTGTAGGTAATGGCTAGTTGCTGACACAATTTTTCAAAAGCTAGCTTACCTTTATTGTAATCGGCTACTTCCAACTCTAATTCATAGTCGTGCTGCTGATGATACCAGCTTTCATCTAGAGCAATTTCACCTATTTCAAGGTTGAATTGATAACGCTTGGTAGTAAGTTCAGCTAATAAACGCAATTCATTTAATTCAATCCCTAAAGCCTGCAATTTTTTAGCGACTGCCCCATGTTTAGGTAAAGTTTTTTGCTTTAGATAGGGCTGGATTTCAGCTAAACTGTAATGATCTGTGGTTTCTAATAAGCCTTCAGCTAGTGGGGTTTTTAAAGTAAGTTCAGCTTGATTCGCTAGGGTGCGAATTCTTAGGCCACAACCAAGATTTTTTAGCTTGAAATCTGGGGTATCAAAATAACTATTGCTTTGGGTAAAGGCTTGTGCCGCACGTAATTGCCAATAGTCGATACAGCGTTGATATTCTTCATAGGTTAATAAGGTCTTTAATTCGATTTCGATTTGTTCAGCCATAGCATGCTCCTCGTTTGAATAATTTTTTCTATTTATATAGTAACAAAAAAAGGCAACAATTGACCAATAAGTTTTTAAGAAAACGTTTCCTCATCTTTGGTTCGGTTCATAACTATGCTATAATTTAAATAGTGAGCTTTTTTTACATCAATAGAACAATGAAATAAAATCAACTAAGTGTTTTGCGATAAAATGTTTTGCTGAGGTGACTTATGGAGCGTAAATGGGATGATTTCTTAGCACCGTATGAACAAGCGGTCAATGAATTGAAGGTAAAATTACGAGGGATTCGTAAACAATTTAGAGAAACCAAACAGCATGTGCCAATTGAATTTGTAACTGGCCGTGTCAAGCCAGTCGAAAGTATTCTAGCCAAATCCAAGTTACGGGGCATTCCTTTAGATCGTTTGGAAGAGGAGATGTCAGATATTGCGGGCTTGAGAATCATGTGCCAGTTTGTAGAAGATATTCATCAAGTCGTTCAGCTATTGCGCAATCGCAAGGATATGAAGGTCATTATCGAGCGTGATTATATTACCAATAAGAAGGCAAGTGGCTATCGTTCTTATCATTTGGTGATTGAATATCCAATCCAATTATTAGACGGTGAGCGCACCTTGCTGGCAGAAATTCAAATTCGCACCCTAGCGATGAACTTCTGGGCCACTATTGAACATTCGTTAAACTATAAATATCAAGGCGACTTCCCTCAAGAAATCGGGGAACGTCTGCGCCGAGCAGCTGAGGCAGCCTATCTTTTAGACGAAGAAATGTCGAGTATCAGAGAAGAAATTCAAGAAGCGCAGCGACTGTTCTCTCAAGGAAAACGTGGACAGATCGAAAGCACGACTTCAATGGATCAGGCTGAATTTGGCAGCCTCAACCACGAACTCGAACAAGCCTTTATGGAAGAAGAAACGCCTAGTGAATAAATAATCTAGCCTAAATTCACTCATGTTACTTAAGAATAGCAAAAGGAATAACTGAAAATGAAATAAGCTGGTACAAAGTGATTGCATAAATAATTAAATTTATGCAGGGGATATACCCTTACATGAGCAACTGATTTTGATGCTTTTGTACTCTTAAGATTTGGATACCAGTAAATATTTAACAGCTAGGCGGGTGGCAGACACCAGTTTTTGTACTCTTAAGATTTAGGTTTCAGTAAAAACTAAACTTATTCTCAATGATTACTGGCTAGCTATTATTCTTTGTTCCATTAGTCGTTTACAACCTTACTTTCTTTCAACTTTACGCATCAATTAATCATGTGCTGGCCAGTTTGGTTCAGTCAGAAAGGGTAAAACCATGAAAATAGCGATTATCCATAATAGAGAAGCCCTTTCGTTAAAGGTAGCTGATGAATTAAAAAATTTATTACAGACTTCAACGCATCAAATGGACCAAGAAAATCCTGATTTGGTCATTTCAATTGGTGGGGATGGGACCTTATTGTCAGCCTTCCACCTATATAGCCATAAACTTGAACATGTGCGCTTTTTAGGTGTGCATACGGGACATTTGGGCTTTTATACTGATTGGCGTGATTACGAGCTTAAAGAATTAGTCGATTCACTTTGTAGTCAAACTGATCAAACGGTGAGCTATCCATTATTAGATGTGACGATTCATTATCGCAATGAGAAGCCTACTCAGCATTTTCTAGCGCTGAATGAATCTACGCTTCGACGCAATAGCCAAACGCTAGAAGCCGATGTGTATATTAAAGACGAATTATTTGAAAAATTCCGTGGCGATGGGCTATCTGTGGCTACGCCGACTGGTTCAACTGCTTATAACAAAAGTATTGGTGGGGCAGTGCTGCATCCTAGAATTAATGCGATGCAGCTAACCGAGATTGCTTCGTTAAATAATCGCGTCTTTCGTACATTAGGCTCGCCAATTGTCTTGTCGCCAACGGAATGGGTAGTTTTAGAATTGCCTGATAAAAAACAAGCAGCCTCTTATATGATCACCATTGACCAGTTTTCAATGGAGCATTCAGAGGTAGAAAAAATCGTTTATAAAATTGCCGAGGAACGCATTCACTTTGCTTCTTATCGTCATACCCATTTTTGGCGGCGTGTGCGGGATTCGTTTATCGGAGAAGTGGAGAATTAATGGAATTTTGCTATCAATTTAATCAAGAAAGCCCCAAACAGCTAAAAACCTTTTTAAAAGAGCAGGGAATTTCTAAGGGATTACTAGCTAAAATTAAATTTCAAGGTGGCAAGATTCAAGTCAATGGCACCGTGCAAAATGTCTTATATCAGCTTAAATACGGCGATCAAGTGCAGATTACCTTGCCAGCTGAAGGAGAGCATGAGACGGTGCTATTAGATGAGACCCCAATTGAGATTGTCTTTGAAGACGAACATCTGCTGGTGGTGAATAAACCAGCTGGCATTTCCTCGATTCCAGCCCAATACCATCCGAATGGGACCATGGCCAATCGGGTGAAGGCTTATTATAAGCGCCAAGGCTATGTCAATCAGGTCATTCATGTGGTGACGCGTCTTGATCGAGATACCTCAGGCTTGATGCTCTTTGCTAAGCACGGCTTTTGTCATGCAAAATTAGATACGCAGCTGCGCCAAAAACAATTTGTCAAAAAATATCAGGCACTTGTCACTGGCGAAATCTTAAAGCTACAAGACCATGCCAGCATTGATTTACCGATCGCCCGTGATTTAACGTCACTATTAAAGCGTAAAGTTGACAGTAACGGTCAGGCAGCCAAAACCGAATACTGGCTAGAAAAACGCAATCAAGACTTAGCTTTAGTAGATATTCAGCTGCATACAGGACGAACCCATCAAATTCGCGTACATTTTAGTGCGATTGGCTGTCCTTTACGTGGCGATGAGATGTATGGCGGAATCGTTGATGCGCAAATGCCTCGCCAAGCCTTGCATTGCTACGAGCTAGCCTTTTGCCACCCATTTAACGAAGAAGCTTTGCATTTTCACTTAGATTTACCTAAGGATATGCAGCAATTAGTCAACGGACTATAATATGCGTTAAAATACGCTACCAGCTAATCTTAAGCTCAGTCAAAAAATTGATTGAATCAAGTACTTTGCTTAAGTACTAGCAAGACCGAACAATTAAAAATCGTTGAAGCAAAACAGATGAAATACGAAAAGAGTAACTATAGAAGAGGTGAGAGCAATGGATGAAACATTAGAACAAGAATTAATGGCACGTTTCGAACGTTTAACTGAAGAATTACGCACCAATCAGATTCAAGCTTTTCGGGAGGATTTCCTGGAGATGCACTATTATGAGCAGGGGCAATTCTACCAGTCATTGACTAGTGAGGACCGTCTATTGCTCTATTCCCTCCTATCGCCCAAGGAAATGGCTGATATGTTTGACGTGATTGAAGAAGACCACGAAAACATGAGTCTATATCTATCGGAAATGCGCCCAAGCTATGCAGCGGCTATGCTCGCAGAAATGTATAGCGATAACGCGGTTGACTTATTAAACACTTTAGATAAAAAGCAAAAAGCGATGTATCTCAGTCTGATGGATAAGGAAGTCGCAGCAGATATCCGGGAGTTATTACATTACGAGGATGAAACAGCCGGCTCCATCATGACGACCGAATATGTTTCGATTGTCGCTAACCAAACCGTGCGCTCAGCGATGTATGTCTTAAAATCAGAGGCCAATGTCGCCGAAACCATTTATTATATCTATGTCGTGGACAATGAGGATCGCCTCGTTGGGGTAATCTCGCTGCGTGATTTGATTATCAATGATGATGATGCGATGATTCAAGAGGTCATGAGTGAACGGGTGCGTTCAGTGCACGTTGGCGATGACCAAGAGGATGTCGCCCAAACCTTCCGTGATTATGACTTCCTTGCTTTACCAGTCGTGGATTATGATGATCACTTAGTCGGTATTGTCACGGTCGATGATATTATCGACGTTATCGATGATGAAGCCACCAGTGACTACTCTGGTTTGGCGGCCGTTAACGTTGAAGAAGTCGATGAACATCCCTTAAAAGCGGCCAGTCGTCGCCTACCCTGGTTAGTCGCTTTATTATTCTTAGGGATGATTACTGCGACCATGATTAATCAATACGAGGAATTAGTCAGTGAAGCCAGTATCTTAGCTGTCTTTATCTCGCTCATTACCGGGACAGCCGGAAATGCGGGCACGCAAGCGCTAGCGGTTGCTGTTAGACGAATCGCCATGCCAGAAGACAAAGAGCGCAGTTTCCTCATCACCGTGCTTTCTGAATTGATTACCGGCCTAATTATCGGCTTGATTACTGGGATTGTGATTTTTGTCCTAGTTGCTTTATGGAAGCACAATCCAATCCTTGGCTTTGTCATCGGCATTGCGATGATGTGTGCAATTACCGTGGCTAACCTTGCAGGTACCTTTATCCCTATGCTGATGGACAAACTTGGCTTTGACCCAGCCGTTGCCAGTGGCCCCTTTATCTCGACACTGAGCGATTTAACCAGTGTCTTGATTTATTTTAATATCGCTAGTTTGTTTATGGGATATTTTATCAAATGAACAGAAGCAAAACTATAAGTGAATAAAGTAAAAGCCCCAACTAATGATTTGTCATCGTTAGCTGGGGCTTTATTTTTGGATATTTTCAATAGTTGTAATCAATATAATTTTGAAAGCTTATCGAAATTATAGAAAGTAATTGAATTAAACGATAAAAAAATGTACAATTTGTATATAGAAAGTAAAAACAGGAGGTATTGTCTCATGTTTTCTGTAATAGAAGCTAAAAATTATAAGTCTTTTGCTCATTTGTATTTAGATTTGAATAAGAATAAGAAAGCTAAAACTGTCAAAAATATGATTAGTATATATGGAGAGAATGGTTCAGGTAAGAGTAGTGTGATTTACCTTTTTGAGATTTTAGCTCATTCTCTTCATACTATTCAAACGTTTAATAACTTGGTTGAATTACGAGATAAACTAGCTCGTAATGTAGATGTTGAAAAAAAAGATATTAATAAAATTGTTTATGAAGTATCAAAATCATCTATAACCAGAATCGTTGAAGATTGTCGCATGATTGATAATGATGATCCAATGCAGCTTATTTTCCATTTTATTTTGAATGGAAAAAATGGTAGCTATACTTTGGAATTTAATAAAGAGAATCAATTGACCTTTGAAAAATTAGACTATGTTATTAATCGCAATGTAGGAACAATATATGAAATTTGCTATACGAATCATGAAATCCATTCAGCATTTAGCAAAAGTATTTTTACTAATAATGGTTTGATACAAGATTTTCAACAATTGGTTGATAAAAATTGGGGACAGCACACATTTTTAGCAATCTTGAATGATTTTATGGCAAATATAAATGAACAATTTATTAAGAAACATATCAGCTCACATTTGTTTGAAGTGATAGATTTTTTTGAAGGGATAGGCTATGCCGATAATGATTTATTTGGTGTTCGCTTACCAAATAAATTTTTGATTGATTTTTCAAGTGGAATCATATCTAAGGATAAGCAAGAGTTGTTAGAAAATACTGAGCGAGTATTTGAAGAATTTTTCACTCAGATTTATTCAGATATCAAGCAAGTAAAATATGATGTTCGTGAAGATGGAAATCAGCTAATCTATCAATTATGTTTTTACAAATTAATAGAAGGACAGCTTCGCAAGATTCCCTATAGTTTAGAATCACATGGAACCAAAAAATTAACGGATATCCTTTATATTCTATTAAGTGTTACTTATGGTTTTGTAGTTGTTGTTGATGAAATCGATGAAGGAATTCATGATTTAATGATACAATCAGTATTAGAAAGTGTGACGGACTCACTTAAAGGTCAATTGATTTTTACGACTCATAACACTTTTTTGATGCGCAGTTTCGATAAAAATAGCATGTATGTGATTGATATTGATGCAAATGGGTCAAAAAGTATTACTTCTTTAGATCATTTTCCTACTCAAAGGAATCATAATATCCAAAGTCAATACTTAAAAGGATATTTTGGTGGCATGCCTTATCCTGGCACTATCGATTTTGATGAAATGCTGGAGGATTAGGACATGAAAGGAAATAAAATGGGGAGAAATCTCCGTACGATAGTGGTATGTCATGGAAAAAGTGAAGTACGTATTGTTGAAAATTTAAGACGTAATCTAAAAATTCCTATTGCCATTCTCTCAGAAAAAAATGGCAAAAATAGCATTCAAATTGGTAAATCTTTGGATCGATTTTTGCATAAAAAATTAAATAAGAAGAAAGCAGTCAATGATTTAGGGATAATCGAATATGATAAAAAAGGTCAACCTCTAGATTTAAAAATATTTATCTTAATGGATTTAGACGATGTGCAAGAACATCAAATGATTGAAAATTATAAAAATGGAACCCTTTTTTCTAAACACAAATTTTCTAACTTGATTATTCCACTATACAATGATGGTAACCTAGAAGAAGTGATGTTACGTATGGGATATGATACACCTAACGATAAAAGAGAAAAAGTAATGGTGTATGATCGTTTATTTAGTGCCCAAAATATTTCTGAAAATTTAACGAGTATTGAAAAATTTATGGAAGATTGTAAAAAATGCAAGCAAACAAACATGGAATTATTACTCCAGCATGTCATTGAGCATGCTAAATCGGTAGGTAATTTCTAAGTTGCTGTACAATAAATCATAGTACTTGTTGGCTATTTTTTGACACATTGATAAAAATTAATTGCATAGGAAAAGGTCAGGAAGCATAGGATGCCCTGACCATTTTCTTTGAAGAAATTAAAAGAAGTAACTTAAATATTTAATCTGCAACCAAATTCCATACAGTTTCTTTTGAAGAAATACTTAATATAATGGGAATTGATTTATTAGAGTTTGAGAAACTGGAATAGATATTCAAATTTTATTAGTCTAACATTCAATATGGATGTTTGCTTTGCCAGCAAAAGAAAAGCTGTAGGCGAAAAACGCCTACAGCTTTTTCTCCTTATCCTCTTGGGGCTCTGAAACCAGCTTGTTCAGCTTCAGAGATGGTTTTAAACATCTGCATAGGATTCGTGGTCCGACTATAATATTTTGAACCCGGAATATGATAAATCCCATTAGCAGAACCTTTGATTAGGCCATTGCCATTGGCATCGACATATTGTGTCTCCGCATTGGTTGCTGGGGCTGGTTGGTTTTGTGCTGGTGTAGCTTGTGCCGGAGTAGTTGCTTGGTTTTGCGCTGAAGCATCCTCATGATATCCTTGTGCATCAGCATAGCCAGCCACACTCCAAATGTTGAGATTTTCTGCTTTTGCTTGCTCTTGAGCCGCTTGGACTTGATCTAGATATTGGGTGTTTGGTGGTGTAATATAGCGAACCATAGCCAAGCCTTCCCGTGCCAAAATTTCTTGAACCAGTTGACCGTCAGCAAAGACATACATCAATTCACGACCGTAATGATCTTGCTTTTGGCCAATATCATAAGCTAGCTCAATGGTTTTCGCTTGTGTCAAAAGCTGGTGTACTCGTTCCTTGGCTTGATCAGCATAAGGTTGGTGCGACTTAGTTTCAGGTGTATCAATTAAAAGATAGCGGACCTTAATCATCTGAGAACCAAGGAGAAAATAGGTCGTATCCCCATCCACAAATTTATTGACTGTAGCGGTAATTTTTTGATTGGCTGGTTTACCTAGCAGAAACTGCGCTGGCTCCAATGGTTCAGCTGATTCAGTGGTTGTGCTAGTGGTTGTACTAGTCGTGGTACTAGTAATTTGCGTTGTGGAGGAGCTAGCTTCTACGCTGCTAGTACTAGGGCTAGTTGAAGTGCTTTTTGCTACCTGAGTAAGCTTGTTACTGGTAGTGGGCTTCTCTTGTTGGGTAGCGACATTTCCATTTGAATGACCATAGACATAGCCGCCTAATGATACACACAGAACGAGCGCCAATGAGGACAATACAATTCCTCCACGTGCTTTTTTGTTACCATAATAATAGATACCATAGCCAGCTGTGACAATCCCAGCGATAATCAATAGCGGAAAGAGAATTTTAATAATATAAACAATCACGGCAAGGATAATCATTATCCCAATCCACGAGCCTTCATTTTTCTTGCGATAACGTCTAGCCAAAATTACTCACTCCTTAACTTTTTGGTTTGCAGTTACTTATCTATTCATAGCCACATAAGGTATAGCCTTGCGCTTGTGCTTCTTGCAAAGTCATTTGTACCGTTCCGTTTGCTCTACGTAGTCCGCGACAGGTTGGATCAAAATGATATCTTCTGCCACTTTGCGGAGCAACCCAAACCATTTGTTGATTTTGCTGTTGGGCAGCCTGTTGCTCGGCTAAGCGCTGTTGTTCTAGTTGGGCGGCGCGAGCAGCCGCTTCTTGTCTTTGACGTTCTTCTTCAGCTTTGCGTGCGGCTTCTTGTCTTTGTCGCTCTTCTTCTGCTTTACGCGCTGCCTCTTGTTCAGCTTGCGTGACTGTAGTACTGACCTGACTAATCCGTTGGCTGTAGGTGGCTGGTCGTTTATTTTCTGGAACTGCTTGCAGTGCAACATTAGCTTGTTCTAAGGTTTGGCGATTCGGTGTGGCTTCTGCGGTTTGAATCGCTTTTTCAGCCGCTTGGATTAACACTTGATTCTTTTGATAGAGCTCGTAGGCGGTTAAACTAAAAGCGTGATCAGTGGTTACATAGCCATCATATTGCCAAACACCTAGTAAATGCTCTTGTGCAGCTAGACTGTCTTGAGATAATTGTTTATTTAACGCTTTATTTTCTAAGTGATGTTCAGATAAGATAGCAAGTCCTTTTTGCAGTAAATGACTTTGTAAAAGCTCATTGCCTATCCAGATGTAGGCAAGCTTCGTCCCATTGATTGTTTTACTTCCATAATATGGATCATATTGTAACTTAATTTGTTTGGCATGACTTAAAGCTGTCTGAACTTCATCTTTAGCTTCAGCAGCTAAGGGCTCTTTTTTATCTGGGTTTGGCGTTAACACACCTAAAAAGCCGACGTTGATTTCCTTGTCAGCTAGTTTAAAGGTAGCCGATTGTCCAGAATTCGCTTTGACGAATTGAACCGGATACTTTTTGTTGTCGCTTTTATTGGTGTATCTCGCTTTAGTTGAGCTAGTGGTCGTGTGGCTTTCTTTTGTAGTGCTGTCATGTTTTGAACAGGCAGCCGTATTAACCGCTAGCATCAATAGGGATAAGGTTGTAAGTAAAATAGTTGATAACTTCTTTTTCATCTCAAAAACTCCCTTCATTTATCACACTTTTTGCTTCATTTTTATAACATCCTTAAAATAAATTATATTAAGTGTTCGTTGATTTGTCTATATTATTTTATTTACAAATAACTAATATTTTAAATTGAAAATTCAACATCGTGATAATTAGTGAATTGTTGAACTTTATTTATTTGTCCGGAGTTTTATGGTATAATTTTAAAGTTGTTAGTGGCCTATCCATGTTAGGTTGTGGAGAGTAGATTGTGAGTCTACAAGGCGTATGAAAGAACGAAAGGATTTATCGTTACTTTGAATGAGGTTAATTTATTTTAATCTTATCGAACTCTTTATAGAATAAACTGTTTGTTAGTTAAAGAAAGTTATGAAATCTATTTTCATGAAAATATTAAGAAAATGAGAGTTGACAGTAGGTTTATGAGAGTGTATGTTAGAGCTATGTGACTAAATTTAAGGCCGTTTGGAAAAAGATAATTACTACTATTAATATATATTAATTTTTACTTATGTATTAAGATAGTGATTTGAAGTTTGGAGTGAACAGTGGTTGGTAACTAATTTGCTGCTGTGAAGCTAACAAAAGATTAGCAAAAATGAAATGATATTATTGGAGCGTATGAGAAGTGTGTAAAGGTGTGGGCGATAAAAAAATGGAAATGACCGAATCGGTAGAGGAAATTACTATTAATGATCCTGAATTAGAACCACTAAAAAAACATTTAGTACATAAACAAAATTATTTAGCTATCAAGCGTTTAATAGATATTATTGGAGCAGTGGTTGGCTGTATCCTATCTATTCCATTTATTCTTTTAGTCGGTTTAGCCATTAAAATTGAATCGAAGGACTTAATGGCTAAGGTCTTCTTTGTGCAAGAACGGGTTGGAAAAGATGGCAAGCTGTTTAAAATGATTAAGTTTCGATCCATGCATGAAGATGCAGAAGCACGATTAAAAGAAATCTTACATAAAAATGAAATCAAGGGTGCTATGTTTAAGATGAAAAACGATCCTCGAGTGACTAAAGTCGGTCGCTTTATCCGGAAAACAAGCATCGATGAACTACCCCAATTTTTTAATGTTTTAGTGGGAGATATGAGTTTAGTCGGTCCGCGTCCACCTTTGATGCGCGAAGTCGTACAATATAAAGAAAAAGACAAAGGACGCTTACTAGTCAAACCAGGGATTACCGGTTTGTGGCAGGCGACGGTCAGAAATGATACAGATTTTGATGGAATGGTTAAACTAGATTTACGTTATATCAAAGAATTAAGCTTTAAAACAGATATGAAAATATTATTAAAAACAATCTTAGTCGTGATACATCCGAATGGAGCGTATTAAAAATATTTGGGAGATTACATGGTAAAAGAAAAGAAGAATTTGTTGATATATGCTCATTATTATATTTCTGATACGGCATCGACTGGACAAATTGTCCGAGAACTTGCAGAAGGAATGTTGGACAAGTTTGATATTACGGTAATTTGCGTGGTTCCTAGCTATTTAGGAACCATTGAAGATAAATATAAGACACAGAAATATTACGAAGAAGAAATCAACGGAGTAAAAGTTTTAAGGATAAGAGTACCGGAGTTCAGTAAAACCAATAAGAAAAGCCGTGTGAAGAACATTGTTTCCTATTTTTTTGGAGCGATGTTTGCAACATTCAAAGTTGGAAAAATGGATTATGTGTTCTCTATTTTCCAGCCTCCGATTCTCGGTCGTTTGCTGGGCGTCTGGGGCAAATGGATGAAACATGCCAAGTACATCTACAACATTCAGGACTTCAACCCGGAGCAGGTACTGGCTGTTGGCTACACCAAGAGCAAGCTGGTGACTGATGCCATGATGTGGTTTGATAAGTTCAGCTGCAAGCGCAGTGACCTTGTGATCACAGTCGGCCGTGATCTGGTGGAGACGGTGGAGAACCGTTTCAAAGGCAAGAAAGTTCCCAAGACCGTTATGATCAACAACTGGATCGACGAGAACGAGATTTACCCGTTGGATGAAAATAATGAGAGAGTTCTGGCATTCAAGAAGAAGTACGGCTTGGATGGCAAGTTTGTCATTATGTACTCCGGCAATATCGGTCTTTACTATGACTTGGAGAATTTGATTAAGATTATAGAGAAAATCAAACCGGGTACTAAGACTGCCGAGGGTCGAGATGTTGTATTTGCTTTTGTTGGTGCTGGTTCCGTGCTGGATAAGTTGGTGCTGTATGTAAAAGAGCATCACATGGACAATGTGGCTTTCATTCCGTATCAGGATAAAGCTGATTTGATCTATAGTCTGAACGCCGGTGATGTTCACTGGTGTGTGAACGCAAAAGGCATCAAAGGCGTGAGCTGCCCTTCAAATGTCTACTCAACAAACCGTATTGACGTAGCATCGTCGAAAAGAACCTGTTTTGCACACTAATTGGGGTGCTGAAATTGGTTATATTTCACAGTTACATGAACTTAAAGTGCCAGATGCTTATACAAAATGCTGAAATTTTGACCCCTGTGGCACAAAATTGGCACAACTTTTTCAGAAGTTTTGAGGAAAAGGTGAAAAACAGGAGGAAACATCAAAAATCCATGAGTTTATCATTAACGTCTGAAACTGCTGTTGAGTACACTATCTGACCTGCTAATGACACCTACATCATAAGGGTTTGTTGAGTCGTGAAAATTACGGAAAAATAGATGATTTCTACTTCATAAAACAGCTGTTGAGTAGAGCCTGGATGATGATAAATACATGTTTTGTGTGGTGAGAGTGAATGATTTGTTCATGGTGAACAATGAATGGAGAGAAATGGACTAGGTGATATATACAGTTTTAACAAAACTCGTGCGCCGAGAGGGTTTGATTCAACAATCCAACACTTAGAAAAACGTCATTGCAAGGGTATACGGGGTTCGATTATATAAAGTAACACTTCGGCTATAGAGGAATAGAGACGAGTGTACTCAATAGAAGTGGTATGTAGTAGAAAACATGATTGCTGGGGTAATTGGATACGACAGCATAAGAAAACACTTAGCCGAGTGAGCAGCATGGGGAAAAAGAAATACCATCCATATGGATGTGTACATAGATATAAAGATACTTTTAAGGGAGTAAATGAATTATGGATATTAAAAAAGAATACGAGCGATGGCTGGTGAATGCAACTGCGGATGCAGATGTTGCCGCTGAACTGAAAACGATGGATGATACAAAAATTGAGGATGCTTTTTATCGTGATCTTGCTTTTGGCACCGGTGGTCTGCGTGGCGTAATTGGCGCAGGCACCAATCGGATGAACGTCTACACCGTAGCGAAAGCTTCTCAGGGTCTGGCTGATTATCTGAAAAAGAACTTCACAGAGCCGTCTGTGACCATCGGCTATGACAGCCGCATCAAGAGCGATGTGTTTGCAAAGGTGGCAGCGGGCGTGTTCGCAGCCAATTGTGTTAAGGTCAATATCTGGCCTGTCCTGATGCCGGTTCCGACCGTGTCTTTTGCGACCCGTTATCTGCACACCTCCGCAGGTGTCATGGTGACGGCTTCTCACAACCCTAGCAAGTATAACGGCTATAAGGTCTACGGTGCGGACGGCTGCCAGATCACCACTGAGGCTGCTGCGGAAATTCTGGCGGAGATTGAAAAACTGGATATCTTTGCAGACGTCAAGACCGGTGATTTTGAAGCAGGCATGGCAAACGGCAGCATCCAGTACATCCCGGATGAGGTCTACACCGCCTTCGTGGAACAGGTCAAGAGTCAGTCGGTTTTGTTTGGTGAAGAGGTTAATAAGGATGTGGCCATCGTGTACAGCCCGCTGAATGGCGCCGGTCTGAAGCCTGTGACTCGCACCTTGAAGGAGATGGGCTACAGCAACATCACGGTGGTCAAGGAGCAGGAGCAGCCGGATGGCAACTTCCTGACCTGCCCGTACCCTAACCCTGAGATCAAGGAAGCTATGGCACTGGGCATGGAGTATGCCAAGAAGTGCAATGCCGACCTGCTGCTGGCAACCGACCCCGACTGTGACCGTGTGGGCATCGCTGTCAAGAACAAGGCAGGCGAGTATGAGCTGCTGACCGGCAACCAGACCGGTATGCTGTTGTTGGACTACATTTGCAGCCAGCGTGTAAAGCACGGCAAGATGCCTGCCGACCCGGTTATGGTCAAGACGATCGTCACCATGGATATGGGCGAGCAGATTGCTACTCATTACGGCCTGCGTACCATCAATGTGCTGACCGGCTTCAAGTTTATCGGCGAGCAGATTGGCAAGCTGGAAGAGCATGGCAAGGCAGATAGCTATGTGTTCGGCTTTGAGGAAAGCTATGGTTATCTGACCGGCTCCTACGTCCGCGACAAGGACGGCGTGGATGGTGCCTACATGATCTGCGAGATGTTCAGCTACTATGCCACCAAGGGCATCAGCCTGCTGGACAAGCTGGATGAACTGTACAAGACCTATGGCTACTGCCTGAACACCCTGCACAGCTACGAGTTCGACGGCAGCGCTGGTTTTGCCAAGATGCAGAACATTATGCAGGCGTTCCGGGGAGACATCAAGGAGTTTGGTGGCAAGAAGATCGTGAAGCTGCTGGACTACGCTACCGGTCTGGGTGGTCTGCCCAAGTCCGATGTGCTCAAGTTCCTGCTGGAAGATAACTGCTCCATCGTGGTGCGACCTTCCGGCACAGAACCGAAGCTGAAAACTTACATCTCTGTCAGTGCAGAAAATAAGGAAGCCGCCGAGAAGGTGGAAAGAGAGATTTGCAAGAGTGCTGAAGAGTTCTTGAAGTAAAGATAGAGGAGAAAAAATTATGAATTTTATTTTACTTTCTGGTGGTTCAGGTAAGCGTCTCTGGCCTCTTTCTAATGACGTGCGCAGCAAGCAGTTTATCAAGCTGTTCAAGAATAATGATGAGTATGAATCTATGGTGCAGCGTGTCTATCGCCAGATTACTACGGTAGATGCTGATGCAAAGATCACCATTGCAACGAGTAAATCACAGGCAAGTGCTATCAAGAACCAGCTGGGCGAGAAGGCTTCTATTTGTGTAGAGCCTTGCCGCCGCGATACATTCCCTGCCATCGCACTGGCTGCAGCTTATCTTCACGATGAGCTGGGTATGGCAGAGAATGAAGCAGTTGTTGTCTGCCCGGTTGACCCTTATGTAGATAATACCTATTACGAAGCTGTCAAGACTTTGCAGGAACTGGCAGAGCAGGGCGGCGCAAATTTGACCCTGATGGGCATTGAGCCGACCTATCCTAGCGAGAAGTACGGTTACATTATCCCGGAAAGCGGCGAAAATGTCAGCAAAGTTAAGGAATTCAAGGAAAAGCCGGATGTGGAAACGGCTAAAAAGTATTTGGCTCAAAGTGCGCTGTGGAATGCAGGCATCTTTGCGTTCAAGCTGGGCTATCTGCTGGACAAAGCACACAGCATGATCGATTTTGAAGATTACCGTGATTTGTTCAATAAATATGATACCCTGACCAAGATCAGCTTTGACTATGCTGTGGTCGAGAAAGAGTCCAGCATTCAGGTTCTGCGTTACAGCGGTGACTGGAAGGATGTCGGCACATGGAACATGATGGCCGAAGTCATGGCAGATAAGACTAAGGGCAAAGCCATCCTGGATGAAACCTGTGAGAACACCAATGTGGTGAACGAGCTGAATATCCCGATTCTTTGCATGGGCTGTAAGGACATGATTGTTGCAGCCAGTGGTGATGGCATCCTGATTGCTGATAAAGAACGCAGCGGTTATATGAAGCCTTATGTGGAAAAAATTGAGACGGAAGCAATGTATGCTGAGAAGTCTTGGGGTACTTATACGGTTATTGATGTGCAACCGGGTTCCATGACGGTCAAGGTTTCTATGAGAGCTGGCGAACACATGACGTATCACATGCATAACTACCGTGAGGAAGTGTGGACGGTCGTTTCCGGTAAGGGTAAGGCAATCGTTGATGGCATGGAGCAGGTTCTACGTACTGGCGATGTGATCACCATCGCAGCAGGCTGCAAACACACGATTGAGGCCATTACTGCACTGGATATGATCGAAGTCCAGCTGGGCGAAGAAATCAGCGTCGCAGATAAGATTAAATTTCCGATGGAATAAAAACAGTGGGAGACAGAGTAATGGAAATCATGAAATTGATTCCGACGGGTAAAGATTATTTGTGGGGTGGTACTCGACTTCGGGAAGAATATGGTAAAAAGCTTGATCTAACACCATTAGCAGAAACTTGGGAGTGTTCGGTTCATCCGGACGGTCCAAGTTATGTGGCAAATGGTACATATAAAGGAAAAACACTGGCTGAAGTGCTAAAAGCCCATCCAGAATACCTCGGTACAAAAGTAGAAAACGGTGAATTGCCTGTGCTGGTGAAATTCATCGATGCCAAGAAAGATCTCTCAGTACAAGTGCATCCTAGTGATGAGTATGCGAGAGAACACGAAGGTGACAATGGTAAGACTGAGATGTGGTATGTCATCGATGCTGATGAAGGAGCCAGTCTGATTTATGGTTTCCAGCATGAAGTGACGGAAGAAATTCTCCGGAAAGCGGTTGAAACTGGAGCGTTGGATAAACATCTGCAAAAGGTTCCAGTTCACAAGGGCGATACTTACTTTGTTCCGGCAGGTACTGTGCATGGCATCGGTAAGGGCATCCTTGTGGCAGAGATTCAGGAAAGTTCCAATGTGACCTACCGGGTCTATGATTATGACCGCGTGGATAAGAACGGCAAAAAACGTGAGCTGCACTTTGACAAAGCTGTGCAGGTCATGAACATGAAGGTGGCACCGGATGTGAGCCAGAAACCGAGAATGGTGAAATACTATTCTGGCTGCTCCCGTGAACTGCTTTGTCGGTGTAAATATTTTGAAACAGAAAGAATACAAGTAACGAAGGGCTTTGCCTTTTCCGTGATGGATACCTCTTTTCAGGTATTAATGTGTCTGAATGGTTACGGTGAAGTGCAGACGATGGACGCGGAGCAGAAACCGATGCGCTTCAGTAAAGGTGAAACACTATTTTTACCGGCAGGATTGGGCAGATGCTTGGTAGTTGGAGATGCAGAGCTGATAAAAGTTCGGTGCTGAAAAGCAAGAATGAGGAGATTATGAAAAGATTGGTATTTTTGACGGCTAGACTTCCATTTCCGGCTAGTTCTGGGCGTAAAAATGTGATGTACAATTATTGTAAAATTTTGCATGAAACATATGGGTATGATATTACAGTTATTTCGTATTTAGAGGAAGGCGATGATCCAAATAAAAAGCCGGATTTCATCAATGATGTCATAGTACTGCCAAATGTTTCGGCAAAGAAAAAAATAAAAAATCTGATGTTAAAAACATTTTTTCAAAGAAAATGGCCAATGCAGGTTTCTCTGTTTTGGGATTCTTTAAATGCTGTTCGCATCAAGGAAGTTTTGGATGAGATTAAGCCGGATGTTGTGATTGCAGATATGGTGCGAATGACTGAATATGCGCGAGAATATCAGGGCTATAAGATTGCTGATTTAGATGATATGCTGTCAATTCGTTATGAGCGTCAATTATCGCAAGATATGGCATCAATTAATCCATATGGGGCATATTTATATTCTTTACCTAAAAATGTACAGAAAATTCTCTCCTCAAGTGGAATGAAAACTGCCATACTAAAATCTGAAGTATCATTATTGAAAAGATATGAAAGAAATATTGCTAAAAGCTATAACAAGATAGTTTTTGTAGCAGATCGAGAAGCAAAAATCCTTAATAATGAGTTGAAGTTTGACCGAGCAGTTGCAGTTCCGCTGGGTGTTGATGTTGAATATTATGGAGAATTCTTCGATAAACAGGAAAAGAATCAACATACGATTGCTTTTTTAGGCGCAATGAGTGTGGCCCATAATGAAGCCGGTGCAATTCACTTTATAAGAGATATTTTCCCATTAATACAAGAGAGGGTATCAGATGCCCAATTTATCGTTGTTGGTGGAGGAATAACAGATCAACTTAAGAAAGCTGCAAAAGGAAATGATTCAGTTGTCTTTACTGGAAGGGTAGAGGATGTAAGAACTGAGGTTGGAAAGTGCCAGGTATTCGTATGCCCACTTACGTTTGGAAGTGGCATAAAGACCAAAAATCTCGAAGCAATGGCAATGGGAATTCCAGTAGTAACTACGACAATTGGAGCAGAAAATATCAATGCAATTGACGGTCAGGATTGGTTGGTTGCAGATGATGATCAAGCATTTGCGAATCAAGTAGTTCGTGTTATGACGGATACTTGCTTGAGTGAAAGATTAACTCGAAACGGTAATTCTTATGTGAAAGAGAACTTTACATGGAATGTAGCAAAGGAAAGAATGAAGCAGATTGTGTAAGGAGAAATAACGGTGCGAATCGGTGTTGATGGAAATCTATTGTGTGGAAAAAAAACAGGAATGGGAATTGTTGCGGCTTCAATATTAAAAAACCTAGAATTAGATGATGCCGAAATTGCTATTTTTGTTCCGGGAAAGTTAGACACAGAGCTGACTGAAATATTTAAAGAAAAAAATTTTGAAATTGTGAACTGTAGTTCAGCAAATTATTTCAAATGGGAACAACTTGTTTTGCCCAAAGCTGTAAAAAAATATAATATAGATGTTCTTTGGTGTCCATACAATACAGCACCGTTAAAGGTTTCTTGTCCTACGGTAGTAACAGTACACGATGTAATTTATATGTCCTTAAAGTTAAAAGAAGCTAGCTCACTGTATAAGAAGGCCGGATTAATTTATAGAAGAACAGTTGTTCCGCAGGCAGTAAAAAGAGCAAAAGAGATTGTAACAATATCTAACTATGCAAAGAAGGATATATGTGAGTCCTTTCCTGTAGCAAAGGATAAAATCCAAGTGATTTATAACAGTACAGATTTTGAAGTGTGCCGTTTGAATCCAGATGAAGAACATTTTTTTTTCAAGAAACATAAAATCGAAAAGCCATATATTTTAGGATTTGGTTCTCTGGAATCAAGGAAAAATTCGATGGGGCTGATAAAAGCGTACAAAAGATTAAATCAAGAGTTAAGAGATAAATATCAATTAGTTCTGTTTGGTTTTAGAGGGTACAAAGAATCAAAAGAATATGCCTATATAAAAGAAAATAAAATTACAAATATTATTGTTTTGGAATATGTAAGTGACGAAGAAAAAAATAGTCTGTATAAAAATAGTATAATGTTTGTGTTCCCAACATTTTCTGAAGGCTTTGGAATACCGATTTTGGAAGCGTATGTAAATGGAACGCCGGTAATCACATCTAATGTGACTTCATTGCCTGAAGTAGCCGGTAATGCCGCTGTCCTTATTGATCCACATAATACAGATGAGATTTGTGTAGAAACAGAAAGATTGCTGATGAATGAGGATAAAAGAAGCGATTTGATAGATAAAGGCAAGAGGCAACTAGATAAATTTGATTGGAAAAAATCAGCGAAGGAAATGTATGGAATATTAAAAGAGGCAGGGGGAATTGAAGAGTAAAAAGTGTATTGTCACGATGGTTTTCTACTTAAAAATAGAACATCATAATTAAGTACAGGACAAAGGTGGCTTGAGGTAATATAATGAAAAAATATGCGATAAATGGATCGCCGTTAGCAAATAGAACTACAGGCATAGAAAGATATATGTTAGAGATTATAAAAAGAATCGATAAAAAAATTGATTCAGAACATATTAAATTGTATTTGTTATGCCCAGATAATACAGAAATTAAGTTGCCAAGATTGCAAAACATTGAAGTGGTGAGACTGCCATCAAAAGGTAGCAAAATTTGTATTGGAAAACTTAGAAGTTATTTAAAAAGTAATAATATATGTTATTGTTCAATGTCAGGAAATTTGTGTATACAGAAAGGTGCAATTATATGCACACATGATATACGTCCTTTAATATATAAGAAGTATGATCCACTGATGTTCAGAATTAAATGTATAATTAACTTTGTGTCAAGTAAACTAAGAGCGGGAAAAATTGTAACAGTTTCTGAAACATCAAAAAAAAAGATAATGGAATATTTGAAGGTGTCACCTGAGAAGATAACTGTTATTTCAAACGGGTGGGAACACATGAAGGATATTTCAGAAGATGAGAACTTCTGGGGGAAACATCCAAATATAAAAAAAGGTGAATACTATTATTCGTTAGGTAGTCAGGCTCCCCATAAAAACTTCATATGGGTTGTTGAAAATGCAAAACGACATCCAGAGAACAAGTATGTTGTAGCAGGGAAAGTTTGGGAAAACTCATCTGATACAGTGATGAAGGAACAAAATATAATTTATTTGGGATATGTGACAGACGAAGAGAATAAGACACTGATGAAACACTGCAAGGCATTTGTATTTCCATCAAAATATGAAGGCTTTGGAATCCCACCACTGGAAGCATTGTCATGCGGGGCAAAATTGTTTGTAGCAAATACATCATGTCTTCCAGAAATTTTTAAAGATGTCGCAGTGATGTTCGATCCGGATGATTACAGTTTTTCATTTGAACAAGACAGAAAAATTTCCGATAAGAAAATTCAAGAAGTTCTAGAAAAATATTCATGGGAGAGAGCAGCAATCCAATGGATTGATTTGTTTGAGGAGAGCTAAAATGGACAAAGATAGTAGAGTAAGATGGTTAAGAGACTGCGAGCAGTGTCAAGGAGATACTAAAAAAGTTTTAAAGATTTTAAAGGGGGGTACAGCTCGCCCGCAAAGAAAACTTGACATTGATCCAAAAAGTTCAACTTCTACTATATAAAGGATTAAACAATTATTATAATCGAATTCTTCATGGTATTGAAATTCCATTATGTACAGAAATTGGTGTAGGATTAAGATTAGTACATATGAATGGAATTGTAATAAATAAGGATGCTCTAATAGGAGAGAATTTTACAATTTTTCAGCAGGTTACCATTGGAGCGGTCCAAGGAAAAGCTGGAGCACCAATTATAGGAGATAATGTATATATTGGTGCTGGTGCAAAAATATTAGGCAATATAAAAGTTGGAAATAATGTTAAAATCGGAGCAAATACTGTTGTAACAAAAGATGTTCTAGACGGAGTTACAGTAGTTGGGATAAATCAGATTCTATAATAGGAGAAAATGTATATTTATGAGGATCGGAATAGATGCGCGGCTTTTTACCGGAAAAAATATGACAGGAATTGCAGTTACTCAATATGAGATAATAAAGCAGCTTGCATTAATTGACAAAAAAAATGAATACTATTTGCTTAGTAGAGAAAAAGTTCAACTTGATTTTCCGATTCCTGAAAATTGGCACGAGGTCGTAGAACCTTTTAAGCAAGGCATGGTCTGGTATAATACAAAATTAATTACCTTACTGAAAAAATATAAAATTGATATATTTTGGAATTGCAATCACATTCTTCCACTGAGAAAACCTAAGGGAGTAAAATATGTTTTGACAATTCATGATTTGGCATTATGTAAATTTAGAGGGATTGGAGAAACAAGTAATGTTGTAAAGCAAAAACTATTTGTTCGACATTCCTGTAGGATGGCAGATAAGATCGCAGTTGTATCTGAGTGTACAAAAAAGGATTTGATGCAAATCATGAAGGTTCCTGATGACAAGATTATCGTTTGCTATAATGGTGGAGCTGAAGCGAAAAGTAGAGTTTCAGATGATACGATTAAAGTCACAAGAGAAAAATATAACATCACGGGGCGTTATATTTTTTACTTAGGAACTTTGGAACCACGGAAAAATATTTTGACAGCGGTTAAAGCATTTGATGTGTTGCGAAAATATGAAAATATTCAATTTGTTATTTCGGGTGGAAAAGGCTGGAAATATCAGCCCGTGTTGGATCAAATCAATAGATCTAATTATAAAGAAGATATTATTTTGACAGGATATGTAACCCCAGAAGAGAAAAGCGCACTATACTCTGATGCAATACTATTTGTATTTCCATCAATATATGAGGGATTTGGAATTCCTATTTTAGAAGCTTTTAGCTATGGAACCCCCGTTATAACTGCAAATAATTCATCATTGGCTGAAGTTGGAGGAAAGGCGGCTTTTTACATCCAGGATGCCTTAGATGCAAATGAATTAGCAACACTAATGAATAAGGTGTTGCATTTGGATGTTTCTGAGAGAGAAAAACTTAAAAAGAGCGAACAACGGCAAACCCAAAAGTTTAGCTGGAAAGCATCAGCATGCACAATGCTACATATTTTTGAGCAAACAATGAAACAATGAAACAAGCTAAATTAGATGTAAGGAAAATCAGGAAAATGAAAAAGCCACAAACTTTATTAGTACTAATGCCAGAGATCGTTTGGGGAGGAGCAGAAAGACAATTTCGGTATCTGATAAATAATATCAAAGTAGATAAAATTGCTGTAGTGTGTCCACATTCATATGCAAAACAAGCGAACTCATATGTAACAAACGAAATAAATAATAAAAACGCTGAAATAGTTGAGTCAAGACGTCCTGTTCATAGCAAAATTAATGTGATTATATACTATTTGTGTGAAATAAGAAAATTATTAAAAAAGTGTAATATATCCACAGCAATTGTATATGAAGCATATGGATGTTATTTGATTCCATATTTGAAGCAAAAGGGTGTTAAAGTAATTTATTCTGAAAGAAATTCTGGTGAAGGAATTGTTCAGAGTAAGTTGCTGAAACTATTTGTTGGGAAATCTGATGTAATAACAACAAATTCGTTAGCAGCACGGGAACTGTTAAGAAAATATTATAAGCAGAAAATTTTTCTGGTAAAAAATGGAATTGAAACAGAATCAATTAAACTTAAGCCAGATATAGAAAATGCTAATACAATTTTAGTGCCAGCAAGAATATCGAAAGTAAAAAATCAAATGATAATGCTTCGATTTCTTAAAAAAGATACGGACTTTAAGGGAACCGTTATTTTTGCTGGAAAAACAGAAGATGCAGATTATATGGACGAGTTGTGCAAATATGTTGAACAAGAAAGAATGCATGACAGAGTTGATTTTATAGGATTTACATCCGAGATGGAATCGTTGTATCAAAAAGCAGATTTGGTTGTCTTGCCCTCGCTTGTTGAGGGAATGTCTAATATTATATTGGAATGCTTTGCTAGAAAAATTCCAATCTTAGTAAGTAATATTGAAATGAACACATTCACTGATAATTTGAAAAAATGGTCCTTTGATCCCCAAGTACCAGATGAATTGGTTGAACTGTTTAGTAAGTGGGTAAATTTAGATTTAAAAGAAAAGAAATGTATATTAGAAGAAAATAGAAATTATGTGTTAAATGAGCATTCGTTGAAAAAAATGACAGAAACGTATGCTGATATTATAGAGGAGATTGGCTAAAAAATGAAAACTTTGTTGTTTGACTTGTTGAATGCGCAGCCAATAGGAAGTTCTAAGTTTCATGGTGGCGGAGAATATATTAAACGTGTGTTTGATAGGCTTGTTCAGGAATATTCGAAGATAATTAGAATTATTGCTTTTTATGATCATGATAAATTTTTGGATGAATGGCTTATAAAATTAATGGAGGATTATAGGATCGAAACTGTTAATGTTAAGTCGATTTATGAGCTTCCAAACGTTTTCAGTAATAACGAAATAGATTTGTTTTATACAGGGCTTCCATATGAATATCGGACGGAAATATTGCCAAAAGGAGTGTATAAAGTTGCAACCTTTCATGGAATGAGAGCTGTAGAATGTCCACATGATGAATATGAGTATAAATATACAGATTCGATGAAAGTTAAAATGAAAGAACAAGTACGGACATTCCTTAAAAATACGAAGTGGGGATATGCAAAAAATAAAGAGCAGGGCATAGCGAATTATAAAGAATGTATTGCGGCATTTGATAAAATTGTCTGTGTGTCAAATCATACAAAATATTCATTACTGAACTATTTTCCAGAGTTGTCGGAAGATCAAGTGGAAGTGCGTTATTCACCACTTAAGAATAGTACATCAAGAAGTATAGAAAAAAAATTTGATAATCTAGTAAAAGAAAAGTATATCTTGCTTTTAGGTGGAAATAGGTGGATAAAGAACAGCTATAGAGGATTAAAAGCATTAGATGATTTATATTCGAGAGGGCATCTTCAGAATATAAAGACAGTTGTAGTTGGAAACTTGTCAAAGACTGTTAGATCAGAGTTAGTAAACAATGATAAGTATGATATTAAAGGATATGTAAGCGATGATGAACTTGAATTTCTTTATAGAAACTGCGAACTCTTCTTATATCCTACTTTGAATGAAGGCTTTGGATATCCACCACTAGAAGCAATGATTTATGGAAAAACCTGCATTGTTTCTGGTATTTGTTCTTTACCGGAAATTTGTGGAGATGCTGTCTACTATATTAATCCAACAGATATTGGGGAAATTCAAAATAGAATTCTATGTGCATTGTCTGTGCCTATAAATACTGAGCATGTTGTTTTACAGAGTAAAAAAATTCAAGAACGACAAGAAAACGACTTAAAAATGCTTTGTGAAATGATTTTACGTGATTAACATTTTTTAGGGAGTAAAGAATATTTATGCGGATAAAGATAAAAAAAAATAGCATATATTATTTCCTGATGGCCGTACTATTTTTTGAACCTGTAATATTTCTTGTTATGCCACGGTTATCAGTAATACATGGATTGATTCAAATACTGCTTTTAATGTGGTCTTTATTTATTATACTTTATACAATAATCAAAAGAAAACATGTAAAATACAGTGCAATTATTTTATTGCTTTGTTTCTTTATGTGGCTTATTATTTCGAATTTATTTCATTTAAAAACAGGACGTGATTTCCTTAAAGAAATGATTCCGGTAATAGCTATTATTGTAATTATAATAGATGCAACACAGAAGAATGAGCTAATTGTCTTGCTGAAAGAATTTAGTATTTATGGCTCAATTGTTGTTTTGAGCAATTTAGTTAGTCAGTTATTATGTGGAGAGAATGGGATATATCATGATTGGCTTCAATCTTGGCAAGCTTATTATGTATGTGGTAATGCAAATAGTTTTATTTTTCATTATTTATTGGTGCTTGGTGTATTATTTGCATATATTCAATTAAGTGGCTCATTTGTGATATGGTCATATATAGTTCATGTAATAATGATATTTTCCATGTTTTATGCATTACAATATGGTGGATCAACTACCGGATTTGTTGTAATGATAGCATTGCTATTGTTACGGATTATATCAATTAGAGTAGTCAGAGAATTTATTTTTAAATATTATAAGATAGCATTAATAGGTGGATTCATTTTTGCTACTTGGATAGTCATAGGAAATGGCTGGAAATCAGAATGGCTATTGGATATACTCCAGAGATATTTGAATGAGAATTCTAGCTTTTTAGCTCGAGGGATAATTTGGAATAATGCAATGCAACTTATAACAGAAGCTCCCTTTTTGGGACATGGAACTAGCGCTGTTAGAATTGTAAAAGATATAGATGGTATATTACGTTCTGCGCACAATAATTACTTGGAAATTACAATAATGGGAGGAGTTCCGGCTCTTATCTTTTATTTACTTTATATAATCAAGTCACTCAAAGGGAATAGAAAACAATCATATTTGTTGATAGTAGTTGTTATTATGTATTTGATTGTATACATGGTAGAACAAAATCCATTTTATATTGGATTTTATGTAATGACAACACTTTGTAATGTGATGAAAAATAATATTGGAGAAGATAATGTCAAGAGCTAAAGATCTGTTAAAAAACACGGGGATATTAATGATAGCAAGCATTTCCACACAATTAGTGAGCTTCTTGCTATTGCCATTATATACAAAGCTTCTTTCAACAGCAGAATACGGCGAAATAGATATTTATACATCTTTAACGATGATTGTAATCCCATTTTTGACTTTACAGCTTGAGATGGGCTTGTTTAGATTTTTTATTACAGAAAAATCTGAAAATAGTAGGAAGAAAATTGTATCTACAACATTTATTGTTATTGCGTCAGTAGTATTGTTTGTGACAGTTGTTTTCTGGGGGCTTAATATTTTATTTTCAATACGATATGCCAAATACATTTACTGGTTCTATCTTTCCATGACGGTATCAACTGTTTTGTTGCAAGTGTGTCGGGCCTATGGCAATAATAAAGCATATGGATTTGCTTCGTTTTTAAGTTCTGCCTTGGCAGTTTGTTTAAACGTTTTTTTTATTGCAGGACTGGGCTGGAAAGTTGAAGCAATTTTTTTATCCTCTACAATTGCACAAGTAGTAAGTGCAATTTATATTGTATTCCGGACAAAAGTGTTTTCGTACTTTAGTCCCAAATGCTATGATAAGCATGTCGCCTTAAAACTGTTGAAGTACTCTGTTCCATTGGTGTTTAATCAAATTTCTAGTTGGGCGATCAATTATTCAGATAGATTGATTATTCTTCAATTTTGGGGAACAAGCTCAAACGGAATATATTCATTGTCAAACAAATTTTCAAATATTACAAATACATTTTTTAATGTGTTTAATGTTGCATGGACAGAAAATGTAGTTAGATGCATGGATGACAATGACAGTCAAAACTATATAAATTCCATGTTCATGATTATTTTTAATGTGTATTTGGCATTGATAACTGGAATTATAAATTTGTTGCCATTTTTCTGGGGATTTATGGTTAATGCGAATTATGGAAGTGCGTATGGACATGTTCCGATACTATTGCTAGCAATGTTTTTCTCAGGAATGGCGGCAACGATAGGAAGTGTATACATAGCTTATAGTAAAACCCGAGAGGTCAGTATAACAACCATTATGGCTGGAATATGTAATATAGCGATACATTTCATCTTGCTACATAAATTCGGACTGTATGCAGCTTCTATTTCAACACTGGTTTCCTTTGGAATGCTATTTTTCTACAGATATGCGTTTGTCAAAAAATTTTTCTTGCTAGAAATTGAATGGAAAAAAGCAATTTCTCAGATGATGATATTTGTTGTTGCATGGATAGCATATCTTTGGAAAATAGCCGGTTTTATAATAGCTGGGCTTGTGCTAAATCTGGCTTTCATATTTTATGTTTTTCTAAAGAATAAAGCGTTACTTTTGAAAATGATGAGGAGAGAGTAAAAAATGTTGAATAGATTAAGAGCCAAAATAAGAGAAGAGTATTTTAAATGGGGGGGGATAAAACTCGAACCAGGATTAAATCATATAGATGGAGGGATTGTCAGAAAAAGCAAAAGTGCAGTAGTTTCTATAGGAAATTGTTTTTCGATAAGAAAATATGCAATATTGAATGTTTCAGAAAATGGAATACTGATGATAGGACGAAATGTTTTTATCAATTATGGTACCAAAATCAATGTTAGAGATTCTGTAAACATCGGGGACAACTGCATTATAGGGCAAGATGTGTTGATATATGATCACGATCATGACTATAAATCGGAAAATCGAAGAGATAACTTTGTGAATGCGCCCGTCAGCATTGGAAAGAATGTATGGATCGGTTCTGATGTGATTATCTTAAAGGGAACATCGATAGGGGATAATGCTGTTATTGCTGCAGGAAGTATAGTTAAAGGGGAAGTTCCAGCGAATACATTATATTATAGAAAGCTTGGAGAATCACAAATGAAAGATATCTCAGATTGTTAATGAGTATCTTTTGAAAGGAATAATTATGAAGAATGAGAAAAAATCCTGAAATTCAAATATAGAAATGCTTCGCATTTTATGCATGGCATTTATCATAATGGGACATTTTATTGAACAAACAGGTGCGGTAACACAGTCATCAAGCATGGTGATATCTGTTTTGTTGGGAAGTGGTCTGAGGATTGCTGTTAATATATTTGTTCTTATCGGAACATGGTTTATGATTGATAGAAAATTTAATGCAGCAAGAATTTTAAGGCTATATGGTAATATCTGGTTTTATACGGCGGCAGTTTCTTTGATGCTTCTTGTATTCTATAAAATATCATTGACCAACCTTGTTAGAAATTTTTTCCCGTTTGTAGGCGGTGCATTATGGTATGGATCGGCTTATATTGCGCTTATGCTTCTTGCGCCGCTTTTGAATTGTATCCTGAAAATTGATAAAGACAAACTGAAGATATCACTGGTTGTTCTTTTTATTCTTGTGTGTGTTGAAACTATGATTCGCCCAATGATTGATGATTGGATGAGTTGGATTTTATGGTTTTCATATTTGTATATTTGCGTTGGTTATTATAAAAAATATATTTATGAGAATAGTGTATATGGGGGGGACTGACAATAGGGGTGAGTATCTATATTTGCATGTGTAGTCTCTTAATCATCTGCAAATTAAATGATCATATTCCAGATGCTATTGGAAATTTGATACATAGATATTTGCACGAACTGTTTGTTGTGCCCAATATTATGGTAGCTGTATGTATTTTTCTGTTTTTTATTCAGCATAAGCAGCCATTGTTAAAAAATGAAAAGATAGGAAAGACTGTTAATTATATTGCAAAATCAACATTTTCAGTTTATGTGTTTCATCAGGTTCCGGGATTTTATGATTTTCTCTGGACGTCAGTTTTGAAAAGCAATTTGTGGATAAATACGTATTGGTATCCAATAGGCTTGGTGATGATTGTTATAATCCTATTTTCTTTCGTGAATATTATAGATTCTTGGATAAGAATACCGCTGGAAAGAAAATGGGTTAAAAGTAGTTTGTTTTCTATGAAACCTTTTTGAATAAAACATATGAGCCATTTGCTTGAGGCGGTTACTCATGATAATGGTGACGGAATATGTTACGAAGAGATTGAAATGTTAGCATATTTAATGGCTTATTTATATTGAAACAAGAAGGAAAAATCAGACAAACACCACAAATGTTTCCTGATAATATATAAAAAATTTATAGAAGGCTACTAGAAATGGCAACACAACGAAAAACGAATTTTGAAGCGTTACGATGTATTTGTGCTGTGATGATTGTTGCGGGGCATATAACTGGAGAAACTGATATTTCTAGGGGGGGAGCACATAGGTTATTCTTGGCCTTGATGTCATCGGGGGCTAGAATCGCTGTCAGTACCAGCAATTTAGTTAAAGCTGCACTACTTTTTTGTGGTCATGTGCTTTGGTTCCCATGTGTTTATACGGGAATGCTGATTTGTTCACCATTTTTGAATCAAATTATTTGTTTATGCACAAAAAGATGGCTTCAATATATTTTACTGGTGAATTTATTTCTGCTATCTTTTATCCCAACAATCGTTCCAGGAAATAGCGGCTGTTTTTTAATGAATTTAATTGGTTCTTATTTATATACATATTTATTGGATATTATAAAAGATATGGAATCAATATTGTGGAGAAAAAAGTAGTTTATTTGTCGTTGAGTATTGGACTATATTGCTTTTTGGCTTCTTTATGGGTGATATTCTCAATTTATAAAAATAAAATTGGGTATTTGAATCGTATTGAATCCTATTATATTCATGATTTTGAAACTTTACCTGCTTTTTTGTGTTCAGTAGGATTATTTGTTTGGTTTAAAAACATAAAAATACAATATAATCGTTGGATTAACATGTGTGCATCTTCCACATTCGTAGTCTATATTATTCATCAAGTACCTATATTCTACGAAAATCTATGGAATGATTTATTTGCGTTCGAAAGATTTGCAAGTGAGAAATATTTTTTTGTTTATTTTATTTTAGCGGTTGCTGTGATATTTATAGTTTGTGTTATTATTGATCAGATCTGTTTAAACTTGAGCAAATCCTATTATCGGGGAATTATATAAAAGCTGTTATAAATAGAGCAGATGGATATATCAATATACTAGAAAAAACTGGGTAATATAAATTATATCAAATGAAAGGACATGGCCATGAAAAAACGAAGTAGAAGCATTGATGTATTACGTGGAATGATGATGACGTTTGTTGTGATAGCTCATTTTAATCGAGAATATCTACATGATATCATTTTTCTTTTTCATATGCCTATATTTTTTGCTTTGTCAGGTTTGTTATTAAATCGGACTAAATTAGTAGCAGAAAAGTCTTACTTGATAGGCAAGATGAAGTCATTACTATTACCATACATAATTTACTTGACAATAGATACGTTTTTTGTTCAAAGGCAACGGTCAATAGAAAGCTTGGTAGAAGTTATATGGGGTGGCAGGGCAATAGGGGGTGTTTATTGGTATATAACATGTTATCTCTTTACTATTTTTATATTTGCCATCCTTTTGAGAAAATTCTCCGATAGAATGGTAAAAGATCTGATTTTAGTGGGGGGGGATAGCGATTCTCGAATCGCACCTTGTGGATAGTGTTCATTTCCTGCAGTCTCCTGGAATTCCGTGGAACTTGGATGTATCATTAATGGCACTTGTCTATGTCGGAATAGGGTTCTTTTATAAGGATAAGATTAAAGAACTACTGGAATCTGAGTTGAAAAAATATAATTTGGCAGCAGGAATTGTTGCCGTTGCTTTGGTTATATTCTGCTGGTTTATTTATAGAAACGGTAATAGGCTTTACTATTTCGATATGAAGCCTGTGTATTACAAAGAACTTATATCCGCATTATTGATTCCGTGTGCATTTGGAATGGTATTTGCAAGGTTGGTTTATTGGATGGAAAAAATCAACTGGCTTGATGGCTTGAATCGTTTCCTTGCGCTTTGCGGGCAAGCAACTATTCCAATCATGTTTATGCATATCCCATTGAATCATTGGAAAGGTGCTTTTGAATATGGCAGAGTTATATATGTGGTAATTGGTATTGGCATTCCTATAGTATTTACATTGATGTTTAATAAGTATAAAGCCATGAGAAAGCTGTTCGGATTGCCCAAATGGTGATATACTGGGAGTGGATGCTCCCTACGCTGCTCTAATAATATCACACACCTCTCCATGGTGAGCAGCAGGCAACGATCTAAGAATGATCGGCTGAGATGTGATGATGTGGCTATAATAAATGAATTTGATAAACAGAAGATTGTGAAAGGAATTGCCACAATGACGGGAACAACAATTGCAGATACATTAGATACAGATGAACAAATTGAATAAGCGAAGGCTTCACTGGACAGAATAAATGTTTGGATAAACAGCTGTGATTCAAAAGTGGGGACAGTGCTTGCATTAACAGGTGTTTTGTTAACCATTATTTTCACAAATGATGGAGTGGCGGAAATGTATAATGTGTTGCAGAATATTATACCACTAGCCAATTTTTGTACAGTTTTATATATTGTATTTCTTGGAAGTTCTGTGCTCATGCTGTGCTATGGAATTGCACGATTAATTTTATCATTAGTTGCAAGAATTAACGCGAACATTTATCAGCAACCTGGGCTGATAACAGATTCGGTTTTGTTTTTCAGAAAGATAAGCGATAGGGCATCCTATCAGATTTTTCAAAATGATATATTAAGCATAAAAAAGAAAGATTATTTGAAGATCTCCTTTCTCAAGTCTACATAAACTCGAAAATTGCAAATGAAAAATATGTGAACTACAATAAAGGAATTAGGCTCTTTGTCAAGTAGTGTTGTTGGCAATTAAGTCAATTGGAGAGAAAGTTATTTTATGAATGCTTTCTCTCTTTTTTTTATTTTCTTTTCTTTTTTCAATCGACGCTTATGTACGGTGTAAGCGCCCAATAACGAGGTGTATCGCATCTATCTAGTCCTCCAGTTATACTGTATTCAAACAGAAGATTGGAGGATTTTTCATGATGAAACAACCCATTGTCCCTCTAGCGATGCCCAAAACTGGCACGCAACACTGCAAGCAACGAACCAAAAATGAGCTATTACTTCGTTGTAAAGTGGGAGCGATTGAGCTCAGCTTTTTCTCATCACTTGACGCCTCTCAACGAAATGAAATTTTAGAGAAGGTGTTCGCTTATGGGACTAAACTTAAGTGATCTGGGGCCCGTCTACATTGTTTGTGGGAAAACGGATTTACGAAAAGGAATTGATTCACTGGCTTACCTTATTCAGTCACAATTTGCTTTAGACCCTTTTTCAAAATCCGTCTTTCTTTTTTGTGGTGGAAAAAGTGATCGATTTAAAGCCCTCTACTGGGATGGTGAAGGCTTCTGGTTGCTTTATAAGCGTTTTGAAAATGGACAACTAACTTGGCCAAGAAATACTACGGAAGTTCAGGCTTTAACGCCTGAACAAGTTGAATGGCTAATGAAAGGATTTTCTATTACACCAAAAATTTTGGAGAGTCAAAGTCGTCATTTCTATTGGCTCTTTGTCAAGTAGTGTTGTTGGCAATTAAGTCGATTAGAGAGAAAGTTATTTTATGAATGCTTTCTCTCTTTTTTTATTTTCTTTTCTTTTTTCAATCGACGCTTATACACGAACAGGTGGCTGGAGCTGTGCAAGGGTGGACTTGTCCACTTGCGTAGCCCTTGCACAGCTGATAAAGCCATCTGTTACAATGTGTGGGCGATTGAGGAAAGGTTTTAAGCAGATTTTCTTCTACATTTTCGTTTCTTTGGTTTTTTTGTTTGCCATTTTTCCTCGTATAAAAAGATTCTTCTTCGCATATTTCCAAAGTTTCTAAATCCAAAAGCAACTCGTTGAAAGACTTTGATTAAATTATTTTTACCTTCTAGTTTTCCGTTTGAATAAGGTAGTTTTAGAGCATTCTTTACATTACGAGTTTGTTTGGTTAAGTATTTAATTGACTTTTTAAATTTTTTATCTAAGTTTTGAGGTAAGTTATAGAGTATATCAAAAAATTCGTTGTATTCCTTGTCCTTGAAGTGTCCAAGCAGACTTTGATAAATCTGATAACATTGCTTGAAGCCTTCGTCAAATGAAAGTAAGGTATCTACAACTTCTGTTTGAGTGACGAATTTTTTGTCGAATAATGGGTACTGTAATCGTTTCTCGTAATTCAGATTATCCTCGTGTGTTAAAACGAATTTCCAATATCTTTTTAATTTCGTATAGTGACGAGATTCCTTATTTTTTTGTTCATTCATTACTTGAATTCGTTTATTATTTAAAGCACGATTCAATTGTTGGACAATATGGAAACGATCAATGATTATTTCTGCATTAGGAAATATTTCTTTGATAGCATAAGGATAAGAGGCATTCATATCCATTACCACATATTTCACACGACACCGATTTTCCAAGCTAAAGCTCAGAAAATAGTCTTTAATCGCAAAATTCCTACGATCATTTAGAATATCAATGATTTTCCCAGTTTCTCCATCACTAAAAATAAAGCATAATTTTGTATGACAATCTTTCGTTCCTTTGAATTCATCAACCAATAGGCATTCAGGTAGTTGGTAGGTATAAGGGTTCACCTCATAAGTGTAGGACTTCAGGATACGTTCAACCGTTTTAGTGGAAACGAAGTAACGATTAGCAATATCGGTCATAGAACATTTCTGCTTTAAATCATTAAGAATAGCGAATTTCAACGCTTTTGAAATGTAGCAATTTTCATCAACGATATCTGTCATAGCGCTGAAAGTATGCTCGCAATCTTTACAACGATATCGCTGCTTGTATAAACGAAGATAAGTGGGAACATTTTGATAAGGAATCATTTGAATTAGGCTAGCTTTAGGCGTATGTTTAATGACAGAACCAACTCCCCCACATTTAGGGCAACAGTATGGATTTTCAGGGTATGAGAGTAAGCCGGAAAAGACTTTAGAAGGAACGCCATGTACTTCCTCTTCAGAAAGTGCATCCGTATAAGTAGGGAAAGTAATATTATCATCTTTAATAGAAAGCAGTTTTTTGATAAAAGTAGTTGTACTTGGACAGTTTTTTTTGATATTATTTAGTAAAGACATCTTGTTTCACTCCTTAATGGTTTTGGTCGACTTAATTATAGAGGAAACAGATGTCTTTTTCTATTATTTTGATGATAAAAAAAGATATTTAGTGTTATCCTCCATTTGAGTAACAACACTAAATATCATAGACCCTTTCTATTGAAATGCCGACTTTTTTTCGCGTATAATAAAGAAAAATCTTGAGGAGTTAACGAAGATGTCATCATCAGAAAAAACGATTGAAAGACTGACAAAAACAATTGAAACACAGGTAAAAACAATTGAAGCAATGTCCAATGAACTTGCGCTTTTACGCGAACAAGTCGCTTACCTTACCAAAAAACTTTATGGTAAATCCTCTGAAAAGCGTGACTATAACCAGAATCAATTGAGCCTGTTTGATGACATGGAATTGCCTGAAGAAGAAAGTGACTGTCCCAGGTAACCTAGAAGAAGAAACCATTACTTATCGTCGGAAAAAAGCGAAAGGCAAACGGCAAGCTATTTTTCAACAATTTAAACCCGAGGTCATCCACCATGAATTGATGGGAGAGGCTTGTACCTGTCCAGATTGTCATGAAAGGTTAAAAGAAATCGGCTCGTGTGTGCAACGACAAGAATTAGTCTACGTTCCTGCACAGTTAAAACGAGTGGATCATATTCAGCATGCCTATAAATGTGTTGCCTGTAGCAAGAAAAATGCGACAGATAAAATCATCAAGGCCCCTGTACCCAAAGCGCCCTTGGCGCATAGTCTAGGTTCAGCTTCTATTATTGCGCACACCATTCATCAGAAATTCACACTGAAAGTGCCAAACTATCGACAAGAAGTGGATTGGCAGAAAATGGGGCTACCGATTAGCCGTAAGGAGATAGCTAATTGGCATATCAAGTCTAGTCAGTATTATTTCGAACCACTCTATGCGTTACTACACGAAAAATTATTAACACAAGGCCTTCTTCATGCGAATGAAACAGCTTATAGAGTTTTAGAAAATGAGACTCCCTTGACTTATTACTGGACATTCCTTTCAGGAAAACAAGCCGCACAGCCAATTACGCTCTATCATCATGATCAACGCCGAAGTGGCTTAGCTGTTCAAGAATTTCTTGGTGAATATGATGGCTATGTTCACTGTGATATGTGGTCAGCGTATCGCCAACTACCTAAAGCAAAGTTAGTGGGTTGTTGGGCACATGTGCGCCGAAAATTTTTTGAAGCAACGCCGAAACAAGCAGATAAGCAGTCATTGGGGCGCAAGGGATTAGCTTATTGTGACCAGATGTTTTCACTAGAAGCCTCTTGGGCTGAGTTGCCTTCAGCTGAAAGATTGTGCAAGCGCAAAGAAAAATTAGCGCCATTAATGACAACGTTCTTTGATTGGTGTCGCAATCAATCAGTGCTCCCAGGATCGAAGTTAGGCCGTGCAATCACCTATGCGTTGAAATATGAGGAAACATTCAAAACAGTTTTAGCGGATGGTTCCTTAGCATTATCTAATAATCTAGCTGAGCGTGCAATTAAAGGGCTAGTCATGGGACGGAAGAATTGGCTTTTCTCTCAAAGTTTTGAAGGAGCCAAGTCTAGTGCAATCATCCTGTCACTTTTAGAAACTGCTAAACGAAATGGCTTAGACTCAGAGAAATATCTTACCTAGTTATTGGGCGCTTATGATCATTTTAATATCTGTAAAAAGTATATTTTAGTTATGAAAAAATTTGCTTTGGCGAGCTAATTCAATTTGGACAAAGGCGCTTCTTTTTTCGTTTCTTATTTGTAGGACCTATCTTACAAATTAGAAATATAAAGGAGAAGAATGATGATGGTGAATATGGACGTAGCGATTGCTTACATGGATCAGTTACGGAAAAAAGGTGTCACGTATTCAATGGCAGGTAGTCGGACAGGGGCTGATGGGACGGCTGATTGTAGTGGGGTGGTGTATGCTGCTTTGTTAAAAGGGGGGGCCAAGCCTTATGGTTATGTTGTCTCAACAGAAACTGAGCATGAGTGGTTATTGCTAAATTGTTTCCATTGTATTGCGCATAATCAGGAGTGGACAATGCAGCGTGGTGATCTATTGATTTTTGGCGAAAAGGGACATTCAGCAGGTGCTGGGGGACATACGGCAATTGCCATAGATAGTTTGCGAGTGATTCATTGTAATGATACGGCTAATGGGGTATCGATTGATGCCGAAACTAGTCTGCCTTATTCTCTGGGGTGGTATGTATATCGACAACAGGTTGCACAAACTAGGGATAAGCCAACAATCTCTGCGACTCCCGGTCTTATTTGGCTACCTGAATCGGCCAGTTTTCGCTTACAGTTGCCGATTCATTTACGAACAGCACCCTCGACCAAGGCAGCGATTATCGCTACTCTGCCAGCAAATAGCGTAGTAAAGTATGATGCCTATGCTTATTATGAAGGCCATGTTTGGATTCGCCAAGCTCGGGCCAATCATCAGTATGGCTATCTAGCTACGGGTGAGTGCCAAGGCAATCGCCGCACAAGCTACTGGGGTACATTCTTCTAAAAAAACGCCAAGTAAGCTGTTTAGGCAATTTACTTGGCGTGTTTAATTTATCCATAAAATTCTTTATACCATTTAGCAAAATTTCGTAGTCCTTGCTGTAGACTGGTATTTGGTTTAAAGCCAAAATCTCTTTCTAAAGCGGTGGTATCAGCATAGGTAATCGGCACATCGCCTGGTTGCATGGGGACCAATTTTTTATGCGCTTCAAAATCATAGTCCGCAGGTAAGACCTTGGCTTGAATAAGCTCTGTTTGTAAAATATTGACAAAGTCTAACAGATTTTCTGGTTGATTATTGCCAATATTATAAACTGCATAAGGGGGAACGGGTAAACCATCCTCACCAATTTGCTTTTCAGGAGCGCCTTGCATCACACGCATTACTCCTTCAACAATATCATCAATATAGGTAAAGTCACGTTTACAATTTCCATAATTAAAGATTTCGATGGTTTCGCCTTGCATTAATTTGTTCGTAAAACCAAAGTAAGCCATATCAGGTCGACCAGCTGGACCATAAACAGTGAAAAAGCGTAGACCAGTAGATGGAATATTATAAAGCTTGCTATACGCATGCGCCATTAATTCATTGGATTTTTTGGTGGCAGCATATAAGGACACTGGATGATCCACTTTATCTTCTGTGGCATATGGAATTTTTTTGTTACTACCATATACTGAAGATGAGGAAGCATAAACCAAGTGTTCGACACCAGTATTGCCGGATGTATACGAATGACGACAAGCCTCTAAAATATTGTAAAAACCAATCATGTTGGCTTGAATATAGGCATCAGGATTGGTAATCGAATAGCGTACGCCTGCTTGGGCAGCTAAGTTCACCACGATTTCCGGCTGAAAGCTAGCAAATATTTGGTCAATACAAGCTTTATCAGCAATATCGCCTTTAATCATTTCAAAAGTCGCTTCAGGATGTAGCGCAAGTTCTTTTTCGATTTGAGCTAAGCGCCATTTTTTTAATTCAACATCATAGTAGTCGTTTAAATTATCAATGGTTACAATTTGGACTTTTTCAATATTACGTAGTAGCGCTAAAATCAAATTTGCGCCGATAAAACCAGCACCACCAGTGACAAAAATTCTTTTATTTATTAAATCTATTTTCTGCATCGTTTTAGTCCCTTCTGAAAATATCTCGTGTATAGACTTTTTCTGCTACATCATCTAAAGCAGTATCGTAGCGATTAGCGATAATAGCTTGCGATAATTTTTTGAATTTCTTCAAATCATTGATTACTTCACTGCCAAAGAAGGTTGTCCCATTTTCTAAGGTTGGCTCAAAGACGATAACCTTTGCTCCCTTAGCCTTGATTCGTTTCATCACGCCTTGAATGGAGCTTTGACGGAAATTATCCGAATGGCTCTTCATCGTTAGGCGATAAACACCAATGATTGTTTCTTTTTCTTTTGCCGGATTCCAATTACTATTGGCTTCATAATAACCAGCCAAATTAAGCACCTGATCAGCAATAAAATCTTTTCTTGTTCGATTGCTTTCTACAATCGCAGACATCATGTTTTGTGGAATATCTTGGAAATTGGCCAATAATTGCTTCGTATCCTTTGGTAAGCAATAGCCCCCATAGCCAAAGCTTGGATTATTATAATGAGTGCCGATTCTAGGGTCTAATCCGACGCCTTCGATAATGGATTTTGTATCTAAGCCCTTGGTTTCAGCGTAAGTGTCTAATTCATTGAAATATGAAACACGCAAGGCTAGATAAGTATTGGCAAACAGTTTTACTGCTTCAGCTTCCGTCAAGCCCATAAATAGGGTAGGGATTTCTTGTTTAATCGCCCCTTGTTGCAACAAATGAGCGAAAATCTCCGCTTGCTCTTTATTTTCATCATCACAGCCAACAATAATTCTAGAAGGATATAAGTTATCATATAACGCTTTTGATTCGCGTAGAAATTCCGGACTAAACAAAATTCGTTTGGTCTGATATTTCTTTTGAATACTTGCGGTATAGCCAACAGGGATCGTTGATTTGATAATCAGTGTAGCCTTGTCATTGACTGCTAGCGCTTGTTCAATCACTGTTTCTACTGCACTCGTATCGAAATAATTTTGCTTACTATCATAGTTGGTTGGCGCAGCGATAATAATAAAATCAGCATCCTTATAGGCACTTTCTGCATCTAAAGTAGCAGTTAAATGCAACGGTTTCTCTTTTAGATATTGCTCGATGTAATCATCTTGAATCGGCGAAATTTTTTGATTAATTTTTTCCACCTTTTCAGGAATAATATCTACCGCTGTCACTTGATGATGCTGCGCTAATAAGACAGCCATGGATAGTCCAACGTAACCAGTCCCTGCAATCGCAATCTTATAAGTTGCTTTTGGTAACGTTGTGGTTGTCGGTTCAGTTGGTTGATTAACAAATAAAGTCGTTAGATCAAAATCTAGTACTTCGCTCAGCTGTTCTAATTGCTCAATAGAAGGGACATGCTCTTGATTTTCTATCCGGCCAATCGTTAATCGATTCATTCCAGTTTTTTCAGCTAACTGCGCCTGCGTAAGGTTATACGCTTTTCGTCGATGCAATAACGTCTCAGCCAGTAAAGCAGCAGATAATTTTTTCATGCCAATTGCTCCTTTTGATTTTTATTCGTATCATTATTTGTGGTTTTGTTTATCATTTAACGGATATATGATACCATAAATAACTTTTGTGTGCAAAGGAGGAGAAAAATTAGATTGAAAAAGTGGAAATATACTATATTTCTAGTTATTTTTAGGCTATAATGTAAGCGATAAAATATTGAGGAGTGATTTGGATGAGTTATTATGATGATGTAGTGGTACACGAAACAGGCGGATATAACAATATTGATCATGTTAAAAAGATATTTGCCAATTCTGAAAAATTACTAAATGTGCAATCTGCAACCTATTGGGTGGATGTCTTGTATTTATTAAGAACGAATTTATCCACTAGTGAATTAGTTATTGCAGCCTATGCACATCGCTTTCCTAATTAAAAGAACCTTTCCGTCCGTTGTTTGATTTTTGTCGATTGATTTCTCATGGTGATGTGAATGGAATCATGCATGACAGTGAATATGTTGTCGACTTGCATACGCTTGCTGATTGTTCTTTGGGTGAGGGCTTATCTGTTGAGGAAATCGAAAAATTTAATCAAATTCTTGATTTGCATTATTTTGTTGCTGAGCAAGCACAGCGAGTTTTATTACCAGTCAAGGACAGTCATTTCCAGGTAGAGCCTTTAATTGCCAACTATCAACAATTGAACACATGGAAGCAAGTTGACTAAAATAGATAGTCTAATTCAACTATTTATGAATTGACATTAATAGTTGTAATTAGGAGAACTAGCTTTAAAAAGTCCGTTTTTTAATGATATGGAATTGGAAGTGAAACCTAATCTTGTATGATGAGCTGTCTCATCAAAAAGAAATGTATAGTTTTAGGAGTTGAATAAATAATGGAAAAAATAATTGGTAAGATAATCGATGTGAATAAAGACGATGATAATCAATTAGATGGTTTAAATGTTTCAGGAGTATGGGAGCTTATTGGACAAAAAGCTGATCAATGGTATTGGCTACAGCTTGCTGGAACGGACAATATGAAAGTTGAAATTAAAAAGGATTGGCAACTATTATTATCAGATAGTAAAACAGATAGAAAAGATATATTCTATGTGAACCAATTCAAGAAAAAACTATTTAGTTATCCTGATCATCCAAGTATTAGAGAATATCTATATAGTGACTATATAAAATTTAGAAGATATTGAACATGAAAAATGAAGAATATATAATAGCATTGTACTTCCATTAGCATATAGATAATTATTTTTTTTAATTATCCAGTTTGATGATTTCGTCAAATTGTTGGGATGATGTCTGTCGAACGCGAAGGCAGTTTTGGCTTCGCGATACGAAATAAATGTTGATTTCGTCACTAGCGTATCTTCGCATGTAGAGGAGCGTTCCTCAATCAAAATTTATTTCTAATGAATCAGTAATGGAAGTACATTTTTTTATAAGCAGGTATAGATATGAATGTTAAATATTTAACAATTGAAAAGTTATTAACCGATTGTAACCTTTCCAAAAAGGATTTTTTGACATTATGTGATTTAGATTCAAAATATGTATATGATATATTTTTAATTCCTAAAAAAACAACGGGATTTAGAACGATTAGAGTACCAAATGCACAATTAAAAATACTGCAATGCTGGATAAATAAAAATGTTTTGTCTAAAGCTGATATCAGTAAGTTTTGTAAATCTTATAGAAAAAATATGTCAATAGTCACTAACGCTAGGTTACATAAAAATCAAAAAATCGTTTTAAAACTTGATATAGCTGATTTTTTTTCATCGATTTCATGGAGTCAAGTGTATAAGATATTTGTTGAATTAAATATTAATGAAGAAATATCAGAGTATTTTGCTAAATTAGTTACAATTAATGATGGAGAAGTTAGATTAGGAATTCCACAAGGTGCTTGTACCAGTCCTACTATTTCAAATTGCATATTGAAGGATTTCGATAATAAACTAGGTAGCTATTGTATAAAGAGAAAAATAAGATATACTCGCTATGCGGATGACTTAACTTTTTCTGGTGACTTTAATTACAAAAAAGTGATTTTATTTGTCAAGAAACTTTTGGATAAATTTGGCTTTAAATTAAACAATTCAAAAATCAGGGTAATGAAAAGTGGACAATCTCAAATTGTTACAGGTATTCAAGTAAATGAAAAAATTCAAGTACCTAGAAAATACAGACATAATTTAAGACTAGAAATTTATCATATTCTCAATCATCCAAATGATCATTTTAAGATGAAGAATCTGTATAATAGTGCTGAGAAATCTCAATACCTAAAATCTGTACTAGGAAAAGTGAACTATATCTTACAGGTAAATAAAAAGGATGGTGAGTTTATAAAGTATAAAAATTTATTACATAAAATATTAGTGGAAGTATTAACAATTTGAAATTGTTTTTTGATTGTAGGGGAGTTGTTATACGTGTATTTAAAGAGTTTAAGCGTAAGAAACTATCGGAAATATGGAGATAGTGGGGAAAATATATTTTTTGCTCATAGTTCTTGTAAAGAAAATATAAAAGAATACTTATCCAATAATTCTACGTTGATTGTTGGTGCAAATAATTCTGGCAAAAGTACTATTATTACATTGTTATCTAAATTAGAGAAATTAAAAAGTGGAAGTCGATCAGTCTTTGCGCCAAATGATTTTAATTATCAATATATTAAATCATGGTTTGACAACAATGTGTATAAAGCTGCGATAAATGAGCAATCTTTAAATATTGAAGCGACTCCAGAAATAGAATTTATCCTCACAATAGGTGTTGAAGATAAAAATGAGAATATTTATGCTAATTTTTTTGATGTTTTGGTTATCAATGAAAATACCAATCTGGAAAATATGGATATCAAAATAAAATTCAAATATGAGTTGGTAGATGAAAAAGCGTTTAAAAATAATCTTGATAAATTAGTACTAAAGTCCGCTAAAGCTAAAGAAAAAAAGGGGAAACAAGAATTTTTTCGAGAGTTTGTCAAATTATTAAATGGAGATCATTATGCATTGAATGTTTATCCAGATGGTTCAGATACTAAGGTTAAGAATTTTTCATTAAGTTCGCTATTTAATGTTAAAACAATTGCTGCAAATACAGTTAAATCTGATGAAGTATTATCTAAAGCATATAATAAAATTGTTCAAGCGTACATAAAAAAGCTAAGAATGGAACACTCTTCTTCAGAAAATCAGCATGAGAATAGTGAAAATTTATTAGAGAAGATTGATAATTTTATAATTGAGATTAATTCTCAACTCAATACAATTGCAAATAAGAAAATCAAAGAAAAGATACAAGAAGCTGTAAGTAGTATTGAATCAGCTAAAAATTTGGAAATGAATTTACAGCCCAATGTCACAATCGAAAAACTTTTATCGGATGGGATACTTTATGAATATGTTGAAGATAATAGCTATATTCCTGAGAGTCAGTTTGGCATGGGATATACAAATTTAATGGTAATCATTGCAAATATAGTTGATTACATTCATATGTATGATAAAGAAAAACTGAACAGCTCAATTAATATTCTTTGTATAGAAGAGCCCGAAACTTTTATGCATCCACAAATGCAAGAATTGTTTATTAGAAATATTTCCAGTGCAATGGATAAATTAATTGGTAATACTGAATTAAAAAAATCTTTTCAGATTGTTATCACAACACACTCATCTTATATTTTAAGCAGTAAGATTAGTTCAGAAAACTCCTTTAATAATATAGTATATGTTAGAAGTGGACGGAATAAAATATTTGAGAACGAAGACGATACTAAAAGTTTTAAACAAATAATAAATTTATACAATGAAGAATTACAAGAGGAACTTAGGAAGAAAAGAACAGATAATTTGGAGATTGATAATGTGAAGATGAGAAAATATATTGCAAAATATGTTTCATTAGAGCTTATCGATATATTTTTTGCAGATGCAGTTATTTTTGTTGAAGGTTCTACTGAAGAAATGTACATAAAATATTTAATAAGCAAAGATGATCAATTATCTAAGCTTCATATCAAAGTATTTGTAGTAGGAGGGGCATATGCCCATTTGTTTTCATCATTACTTAAATTATTGGGTATTAAATCAATTATATATACTGATTTGGATATAAAAAAAGATATTGGAAAAAATAATATCTTAAGTAGTAATCTTGATGATAGCCTTGTAGATTTAGAAATGCATTCTACAAATTCTAGTTTAAAAACATTTTATAGTAGTTATGATAAAAAACATATTAATGAGGATAGGATAGGAAGTGAGGAATCTAAGGATTATATATTTTTTCCACTAAATAATATATCTGTATATTCACAAGGAAAGATAAATGGTAAGTATGCAACAAGTTTTGAAGAGGCAATTATTTTATCAAATTGTGAGGAAAATAAAAATTCCTTAATAAAAATTTTATCTAAAATCCTTCCTAAAGATAAGGAGTTATACAAGGGGAATATTAAGAATCATTCAAGAGAAATACAAATAAAATTAGCTTCTAAAAAAAGAGAATTTGCTTTGAACATGATTCTCTTTTTAAGTACCGATAGTGAATTTAGGCTTAAAATCCCTATTTATATAAAAAAAGGATTAGAAGAACTTGGTTTTAAGGACGAGTAGGAAATGAACATAAATCAAAAATCAAATCAAAACTATTCATTAGAAACAATAGAAAACTGTATAGATACAGGTAAGAGTTTTTGTTTTAAAGCCGGAGCAGGGGCAGGAAAGACTACAACCATGCAAAGGGCTATTGAATATATTTTGTCTAAAAAAGGTAATCTATTGAAATCAAGAAATCAAAGAATATTGTGTATTACTTATACCAATATAGCTAAAGATGAAATTAAAAATCGTTTGGGTAAAAATTCTTCTGTAAAAATAGCAACTATTCATAGTTTTATTTGGGAATTTATTCAACAACAACAATATTTACTAAAGAAACAACACATACTAAAATTAGAAGAAAGAATACAACAAGAAAAAAATTTTATTTTTTCGCTAGTTACTGATGATAAGGAATTTGAGCAATTAAAATCATTCATCAAAAATAGTTCTGACGAAGGATTTCTTGATAAGTATAATAGACACTATTTAGAAAATGCAAATGATTTTAGAAAGATAATGGGTAGATTTGCTTGGACAAAAAGGTATTTAACTAATGTTAAAACTTTCAAAAAATTAATTAATAGCTTAAATAAGTTAATAAGTTATGAAAAAGCACTACAATATGATATCATCCATGATAAAAATATTGTTATACGCTATGTTTCAAATAAAAATATAGATAATTTAGTGAAATTTCAAATAAGCCATCAAACACTTTTGGAGTATGCTAGTAAGATCATTCGAGAATTTCCTATTTTACAAAAAATAATTTATGATAAATATCCATATATATTTATTGACGAGTATCAAGATGCAAGTGATTATGTCATTGATTTATTTTTTAGTTTTTTTGATAATACGCAAGCCATTGATAAAGAAAAAAATTTTTTATTAGGTTTTTTTGGTGATTCATCACAGAAAATTTACAGTACGCAAATTAATGCTGATTTTAATATCGCACAATTAGAGAATATACAGAGTTTGTATAATTATCGTTCAGGTAAAAATATAGTTAATGTGATAAATAAAATTAGAAATGATAATTTAATTCAAAATAGTCAGTTAGATGAGTTAGATGCAGGTAGAGTAAGATTTTATTATTGTGAAAGATTTGATTTAAATAATTTTTTAAATTGTACATATATTAAGAATGATACCGAAGAGAATACTGCTGTTTTGATTACAAAAAATGAATATATAGCCAAGTATAATGATTTTAATGCTTTATATAATTTTTTTAAAAATATTAATCGTTTCAAGGGAAGATTTTGGAACAAGATTAATGAACAATTATTTAATAAAGATTTAACTAGAATAGATCCATTTTTTAGAAATATTCATAATTTTATTGATTTTATTAATACAATAACAAGACCTAACGTTTTTTTGAGAGATGTTTTAAAGTATTATGAAGGATATAGCAGAAAAATGAATCTAGTAGATTTTTTTGAAATGTATCAATGTTTTCAAGATATAGTGATAGAGAATAAGTCTTTTAAGGAAGTAATAAAAGAAGTAATTGTAAAAATAAATTGTAAATTAAAAGGTAAAATAATTATAGCAAATATTTTTTCATTATTTGATGATAAGAATAATATAGTTGGATTTACAGAGGAAGACATTTTTCTCGAGATTAATTCTTCTTTTAGAAGATATATCAATAATGATGAAGAGCTTGAAGAAGATGAAGCAACGGAGGAGTTTTTTGAACTTCCTTTTGCAGAGTTTATGAATTGGTATAACTATATTCATGATGTACATAAAGATGAAGTCTTTCAATATTATACTTTACATGGATCTAAAGGATTAGAATTCGACAATGTTATTGTTGTTTTGAATGACCATTTTGCACGCAAAAGTAACTATTTTAAATATTTTTTTGAAAATTATAGAAATAGTAGAAATAATGATGACAAAGTGTTTGAGGAGATTCGTAACTTATTATATGTTTCTTGTTCCAGAGCAAGGAAAAATTTAACTGTGATTTATGAAACCAACAGCATAGAGAATATCAGAGGAAATATTGAGGAAATATTTGGTAAAGAAAATGTTTCGGTTCTATGATATCTGTAAGCGCCCAATAATGAGGTATATTAAAAATCTCCAAAGTCACTCGACTCTGGAGATTCTTTTGTAAGCGTTGGATAGGATGTAAGCGTCCAATAACGAGGTGTATCGCATCTATCTAGTCCTCCAGTTATACTGTATTCAAACAGAAGATTGGAGAATTTTCATGATGAAACAACCCATTGTCCCTCTAGAGATACCCAAAATAGACACGCAATACTTCAAACAAGGAATCCCAAACGAGAGATTTCTTCATTGTAAAGTAGGAGCGATTGAGCTCAGCTTTTTCTCATTACTTGATGCAACTCAACGAAATGAAATTTTAGAGAAGGTGCTCGCTTATGGGACTAAACTTAAGTGATCTGGGGCTTGCCTACATTGTTTGTGGGAAAACGGATTTACGAAAAGGTTGGGAATATGCATCGGATAAAAGTCCAATATAATGAGGTTTTCTAGAGGAGGATTATTTAATTATAATGGTTCAATAATTAATCAATATTCATAATTAATGTTTTTGATTAGGAGGGTAAAATATTAGATATGATAACAGAGTGTAGAAAAGATAGAATAATTGAGGCTGTTGAATGCTATTTAGAACAAAATGATAAATTGGCCTTTCAAATTGACGGACCATGGGGGATAGGAAAGACTTTCTATATACAGAATAAATTGTTAACATTTTTAAATGAGAAAAAGTATGCTGCTATTTATTTTTCATTATATGGATATGATGATATAGATAAAATAAAAAAAGATTTGAGCATAGAAATTATGCAAAAACAGTACGCTATTTTACCGACATCAAAATTTAAAAAATATAGAACTAAATATGGAAAGATAAAAGCACTATCTGAATTTGATAAGAAAATCAAATTTTTATTTCAGGCAGCTGAGTTAGGATTTTCTGTATATCAAGATTCAATGTATGATCAAAATGAGTTACCATTAGTCTTTTTGATTGATGACTTGGAACGAGTCAGTGACAAAATCGATATACGTGATTTATTAGGATTTATTCAAAATGAATTACTAGAAAGATTATCTAGCAAGGTAATTATTATTTCTAATGAATCTGTATTAATGGATGTTGTCAATGACTCGAGTAAAAATGATAATGACTATTATTCTAATAATAATTCTTATTTTAATATGAAGGAAAAAATTATTGGAAAAACCATTGAATTTAAGATAGATATGCTCACTATAAAGGAAATACTTGAATCGCATGGCAATGAATTTTTTGAAAAATATTCTGACTGGATTATTTCAGTTTTAAGTTTGTTTGAATCTACGAACTATGGAAAAAGTATAAATCTTAGGACTTTACAATGTGTTTTAGAAGATTTTAGTTATTTAACACAAAGGCTTTCAAGGAATATTGGTTTGTTGGAAAATAATCAAAAAACAAAAATTAAAAAAAGCTTATTTTTGAATATATTTGTAATTACGAACGAAATAAAGGTGGGAAGACTGTTCAAAAATGAGTTGAATGGTCTACAAAGAATATGTAAAACCAGGAATTTTCTCTATATCCCATTAAAAAAACAAGAAAAAAGAAAAGTTGAGCTGATTATTGATAGATATCATAAAACAAACAATTCAAATTTCAATGATTATATTTTTTATCATCAATCTATCAATCAATACATTTTTACAGGAGTGTATGAGGAAAATAATTATGTTACAGAATGGCAAAATACTTTTTTATTAAATGATGATATTAAAGAACTGGAAAATTTTGAAAAATTAACTGACTATGATTTTAAAATAAAACAGAACCAAATATTAAATTTCCAAAAATTGAATAGTCTTCCTTTTGAAACAATATTAAATCTAGCCTGTTTATTTAAATTTTTTGAGCAACATGATTTGCTTATGTTAGAAGATAACAACTATATGGGTATAATTTATCCAATTGCAGCGTCTAAATGTAGGGAGTTAGATTTTGTTATTAATAAATCCTTTAGTTTTGCATATGAAAATTTTGCCAAGCAATATCCTCGTGAATATGAGGATTTAGTTAAGTTAAATAAAAATGGTATCAATGATAAAAAAGAATTAATTAAATTACTGGATGAGCAATATTTCTCTCTTACTGATTCTACAAGATTTTTCAAGTTATTAGTAAATTGTCCTGATATAGTAGAACAATATATATATTCAGAACCAAGCAAGGCGAGTGATTTAGCTTTTAAAATAAAACGATATAAAAATGAAGTAGTTTTTGATTTGCAATCTGAACTACAATTTGCACAGAGATTTAAAGAAAAATTATTAAATGATTTACAAACGAAAAACTTGGGTAAAGTTGTCAAATTTCAAATAAAAAATAGATTAATTCTTTCGATAGATGAAACAATTTCTGAATTTAAAAATAATCTTGTAGAAGATTTTTAATTTTCCTAGATTAAAAGAATTGTATAAAATAAATAACTCTTCTTGAAATGAATTAAAAGAACTACTTAATTAGATAATTATCTTAATAATAAGGGGTTACTATATAATACTAAGATAAAATTTTTCCTATAGTTGTCTTTTTATATTCACAATCACTTTTTGATGTTATTACAATAACCATAATGACCTTCGCAAACCAATTTTATCAGATAATTCCTATCCCCTATCATTATAATAATGAAAATTACTATATTCCTAGTTATTTTTCATGTATAATGTAACCGTTACAGTATTCTCTAGGAGTGAATGACATGAAAAAAGTACGTAAGGCAATTATTCCAGCAGCCGGGCTGGGGACTCGTTTTTTACCAGCAACCAAAGCGATGGCTAAGGAAATGCTGCCGATTGTGGATAAACCAACGATTCAATTTATTGTTGAAGAGGCCTTGGCTTCTGGAATTGAAGATATTTTGATTGTGACAGGTAAGGCAAAACGTCCGATTGAAGATCACTTTGATGCCAATATTGAATTAGAACAAAACTTAAAAGCAAAAGGCAAGTCTGATTTACTTGCTTTAGTTGAAGAAACAACCAATGTGAATCTGCATTTCATCCGACAATCTCATCCAAAAGGGTTAGGGCATGCCGTGCTGCAAGCCAAAGTCTTTGTGGGCAATGAGCCGTTTGTGGTTATGCTTGGGGATGATTTGATGTATGATTCCACACCGCTTACCAAGCAATTGATGGATCATTATGAAGATACGCATGCTTCCACGATTGCGGTGATGGAAGTGCCGCATGAGGAAACGAATAAGTACGGGATTATTGCGCCGGAAGAAGAAGTGAAATCTGGATTATACAGCGTGAAGAATTTTGTGGAAAAACCAAAGCCAGCAGAAGCACCAAGTAATCTAGCTATTATTGGTCGTTATTTACTAACTCCCGAAATTTTCAGTATTTTAGAAAATCAAGCGCCTGGTGCAGGTGGTGAGATTCAATTAACCGATGCGATTGATACGTTAAATCAAACCCAACGAGTCTTTGCTCATCAATTCAAGGGTCAACGCTTTGATGTCGGTGATAAGTTTGGTTTCTTAAAGACAAGTATCCAATACGGTTTGACGCATCCAGAGGTCAAAGATTCATTGAAGGACTATATTATCGAGCTAGGTAAAGAACTAGAAGCAACAAATGAGAAATAATCAGAAATAACAATGGCTAAAATCACGCTTGCTTTCTATGAAATGTAGAAAGTGAGGCGTGAATTTTTTTGTTTCCAACAAGTCATAAATTATTTTAATATCAATAATTGTAATTTATATTTTAGTGAAAATGTAAACTTTTTATATGTGTTTTTTATTTTGTTGGTGGATTTATTGTTTTTGAACGTTGTTTTTATAGTCTTATATAATTATATTTTTTGTGAAAACGATATTTTATTCATTATATTTATATGCTAAAATACCTTTGTTAAAAATAAAATAATGAAAGGTGTTTTTTATGAGGGGTAAAAAATTATTTTTAGTGGCAGCGTTAGGGTTGTTTGGAATACCAACTATTGCGCATGCAGATGCGATTCATCGCTTATACAATCCAAATACTGGCGATCATTTGATGACAGTTGATCAAAATGAATATCAACTGTTAAATAAATTAGGGTGGAAATATGAAGGAGTTATTGGGGATTCTGCTAAAAGTGGGACAGCTGTTTATCGCTTATATAATCCTCATTCAGGAGAACACTTCTTTACACAATCTGCCGTGGAGCAACAGCAATTAACTCGCATTGGTTGGAAAATGGAAGGGGTCGCTTTTTATTTCCAAGATAAAGGTGGTCAAGCAGTTTATCGTTTGTATAATCCAAATACTAAAAAAGCTGATGGTCATTTCTTTACCTCTAGTGTTTCTGAGAAAAATTATCTTGTTTCAATTGGTTGGAAGGATGAAGGAGTTGCCTTTTATCAAGCACCAGCAAAAACTCAAGAGACACAACCGACAGAACCTGCTAAAGAAGAGCCTACACCAAGTAAAGGTGAAGATACCACTGTGCCAAAAGATAATGGAGGTACGGTAACGTCTCCAACTAGTCCAAGCACTGGAGATAGTGGCAGCAGCACACCAACTAGCCCAAGCACTGGAGATAGTGGCAGCAGTACACCAACCACCCCAAGTACTGAAGACAATGGTGGTACTACACCAACCAGCCCAAGCACTGGAGACAGTGGCAGCAGCACACCGACTAGCCCAAGCACTGGAGACAGTGGCAGCAGTACACCAACTAGCCCAAGTGCTGGAGACAATGGTAGCAGTACACCAACCACCCCAAGTACTGGAGATAACGGAAGTAGCACGCCGACTAGCCCAAGTACTGGAGACAGTGGCAGCAGTACACCAACTAGCCCAAGTGCTGGAGACAATGG
>NZ_KE136348.1:289509-313577 GCF_000406925.1 Enterococcus columbae DSM 7374 = ATCC 51263 | reverse complement strand
TGGTACTACACCAACCAGCCCAAGTGCTGGAGACAATGGCAGCAGTACACCAACTAGCCCAAGTGCTGGAGACAATGGCAGCAGTACACCAACTACTCCAAGCGCAGGAGATAATGGCAGCAGTACACCAACTACTCCAAGTGATAAGACTGTTCCGGTTGTTTATTTAGATCCCTTTACGAATGAAGAGATAGATATTAAAAAAGATGAAAATGGCGTAGATTTACCATCATCGGTTAGTGCGGATACTAATTTTAGTAAATGGAATATAACAATTGAAGGCTATAAGTATAGTTCTTATTACATTGAAAATCCCACAACCGATAAAAAAATCGTTAAATTGTACTATCGAAAAATCATTCCTATTAAGGTACAACTAGTCGATTTTAAAACTGGTCAAGAACTCAAGACAGTAGATACACAAATTGGTAGAGGAGATTCTTTGAATTATCTATCTCAGGCTGAAAAGTCAAATATTTTTGGAGAATATCATGTTGTGCTTGATAATATAAGTAATCGAGATTTTTACAGAATGATTAATGATTCAAGTGTCGAATATAAGGTATATGTTAAATTAGATGAACAGAAAGGAAAAATTGTTATCCATTATATGGATGCACAAGATAATAATAAAGAGGTTCGTACAATAGACGAATTGACTGGCTATATAGATGACTTAATTCCAGCATATAATTTATGTCCAAGAGGATATTCTCTTGTAAATGATATTTATTCTACCAGTCAGATCCAAAGAGAAGGAATAACTGATTATTATTTTTCAGTTGTCCCAACCATTCAAAAAATTAAAATCAAATATTATGCAGTAACCACACCTGATCAAGACATTACTGGTATGCAGCCAACTTTGGAAAGAACAGTCGATTTTGATATGTCTGATAATTATTATTTAGCATATATGAATTATTTGACAGATGAAGATCGGAAAATCTATGGAAATTATACAGCCGTTGGTAATGGATCAGAACCATTTGATTGGCATAAAAACGAGTATAGTACTAAAATGATTCGAGTTCCAAAGATAACCTTTAATTTTTTAGATACTGAAGGGACTGAACTTAAGGATCCTGTTGTTTTGTCATGGTTATATCAAGGTGGTTATGGTTATTATGATTTGTCAGAATATGTACCCGAAGGATATACATTCTTAAATCCGGAAGACATATACTATCATATAACATCTAATGAAGATGTAGTGAAGGATATTTATTGTAAACCAATTATAGGAGGTACGATCCGTCAAAAATTAATTGATTTAGATATGAATTCAATCAGTACTTTTGGTGAGGATATTACTTATAAAGCTGGTGAAACTATTCCACAAGTTAGTGAGACCGCGGATACTTTTGTTGTAACCAATCAAAGTCCGATTTATGCTCCAGCCAATGATACCGTATTTCTTGTGAAAAAAGACCAGTTATTACGCCACGTTCAGTCAATTGATTTTAATGCAATTTTTGATGAAATAACTGAACGTTTAAATATTAACTTACAATATGATGCGACCAAATATACAGATAATAAGCATAACATTGTATTTCCAAGCCTTCAAAAAGTAGATTCCAATTATTATATTAATGGAAATGATGTTGCTAATGATTTTATGGAAGGATTTTATTTAACGGTGTATTCAAGAGTATATTCTTACTTTTATAGCCGTATAAAGCCACAATTGACTTCAGATTCGAAGGTATCGTATTTCTATAATATCCGCTTAGATAAAGCGTGGGGAGTATGCTTTGAGATATATTATAGAATAGATTAATACACAAAAAATAAGGGATAACAGGTTAGTACTTGTTATTCCTTAATTTTTTTGTTCACCTCTATTTTACCGTTGTTTGTTTTTTCTTCTTGATTCTTTCAATATGTGCTTCTTTGATTTTTTGTTCTGGATGCGTAAATGGCTGTAAGCTACAGGCAATCTGATTAATTTGGGTTTCTGTCAAAGTTTGTCTATTCTTATATTGAAAATGTTTGATTTTCTCCTTTAATTGCTTTCTTTTAATTACTGTAAGATTAGCTGAGGTGAGGTGGACGTTTTTTAATTCGCATTTGTTATTAAAAACAATAAAGGAATAGAGCCTTTCTTTATATTCGTTTGGCAATTGTTCTTTTAAGGCATTGAGGTGGGCAGCATTTTGCCAAATAGGATTAAAAAAGCGAAATTTTTGTTGTTTGCTAAATACTTGGGTCCAATATTTTTGCTTTTCATCCCCGTAGATCCAGCCAGCATAATTTTTAGATTCAATGACAAATAGGCCTGTTTCATTGATGAAAATCAAATCAATTTCAGTGGTAGTGTTGTCTTTACGAGGGAGATAGAGGTTGGTGAGAATATAATAAGGGCGAGCATATGATTCTAGTGTATTAAAAATGCGATATTCTCCCCAAAGACCTTTATTCAATAAGGTTTGAAAAAAGCTGTGGTGGCTGATCTTTTGATAATCTGACTGGGTAAAGCAGAAATACAGATAGCTTATCATCATTATGAGCGCAAGCAAGATTACCAGGTAAAATCTAAGCAATGGTGCTATCATTTTACATCCTCCAATGATTTATTTTAGATGAGTGCTAGTTGTTCATAAATTTTGTCTTCATTCATTGTTTTCCTCATCATCTAGTTACGTAAATTTTACTCAGCATCATTTTTTTTGATTCAATTAGCTAGAAAAATGAGCTCTTTACAATAAAATTTAGTTTTTATTACTATATTTAATAAACCAAAATACAGTTTGCTAAATAGACGCTGCTTTATGTTTGGTGAGATAAAAACGTTTTTTTATTATAGGTTAAATGGCTATTATTGCTAAACGGTTTGCTATGTAGAGAAGTCATTGTTATTCTGTGTGAATCCTTCACTTTATCGTTCAGTTCTTCTCATGAAAATACGAAAGTTATAATTATTGAAAGCGCTTGTAAAGTTGATTTTGATTGATTATAATCATAATTGTAGCTATTATTAAAACAAGAATATTTTTATTGCTGTAAACGAGTGATAAAGAGGATGAAAGGTGGGTAGGATTTGTTTTCAGGTGCCAGCTGATGGATTTGGCTCATATTTAGAGTGAGGAGTGTGTTATATTTTGAAAATGAAAAAATTGGTCAATACGCTATTACTTACAACGGCTGTTTTAGCTTGTGGTGGGGTAACGACTGTATTAGCAGATGAGGCTAAGACAGTGCCTGTACAAATTTTAGGAGTGAATGACTTCCATGGTGCATTGAGTACAACAGGTAGTTACTATGGTCCAACCGGAAAAATTGCTAATGCTGGTGGGGCAGCTTTATTAGCTAGTCAATTAAATAAAATGCAAAATGACTTCGTAACTGCGCATCCGACTGGTCAGACTTTACGAGTATCAGCCGGGGATATGGTTGGTGCGAGTCCAGCAAACTCTGGCTTATTACAAGATGAACCAACGATTAAAGCTTTTAACGCGATGAATTTTACAGTAGGAACACTTGGAAACCATGAATTCGATGAAGGCCTAGCTGAGTTTAATCGTATTTTACTAGGACAAGCACCTGCTAGTGATAGTAACTTTTTAGATATTGTAAAAACCTATCCTCGTGAAGCATCTAAATTAGATTTAGTGGTAGCAAATATCCAGGATGCTTCAGGCAAGATTCCATTTGGTTGGAAACCATATACGGTCAAAACATTAGCGGATGGCCAAGGTAATGAAGTGAAGGTTGGCTTTATTGGGGTAGTCACTACAGAAATTCCTGATTTAGTCTTAAAGAAAAATTGGCAAGATTATACCTTCTTAGATGAAGCTCAAACGATTGCTACGTATGAAAAAGAATTACGTGAAAATCAAAAGGTTAATGCGATTGTAGTTTTAGCACACGTTCCAAGCGTACAAAGTGGGGAGACGACAACTGGCGGCGTAGCAGATATGCTAGCTAAATTAGCTCAAATTGATCCTGAAAATACAGTCGATGCGGTCTTTGCTGGACATAACCACGTTTATACTAATGGGGTTAATGGCAAAACACGGGTGGTTCAATCAACTTCTCAAGGGAAAGGGGTTGCCCAAGTCACTGGTGAAATCGACGTAGCGACACAAGACTTTGTGAAGGTTCCAGATGGAGATGTCCAACCAGTTATTGCTGCTAATGGTATTACACCAGATGCTAGTGTGGAGGCAATCGTTAAAGATGCGGATGCACGTATTGCTGAGGAACAAAACAAAGTGATTGGTCATACTTCAGCTAAAGGCAATATTTCTCGTGAGGTTGCTGCTGAGGCACCACGCGAATCTGTTTTAGGTAATTTAATCACAGACGGCCAACGTGTCATGGCTAAAGAAGCCGGACAAGAAGTTGACTTTGCTATGACCAATAATGGTGGGATTCGTGCCGATTTATTGGTTAACGAAAATGGTGATATTACTTGGGGAGCAGCGCAAGCCGTCCAACCATTTGGTAATATTTTACAAGTAGTTGAAATGACTGGTAGCCAAATCAAGAAGGTTTTAGAAGAACAATATGATGATGCCAAATACTTCTTACAGGTTTCTGGTTTAAGCTATACTTTCTATGCAAATCCAGATACAGCCTCTGAACAAAAATACCTAGTGGATAAGATTACCAAAGAAGATGGTAGTGCCGTTGAAATGAATCAAACCTATAAAGTAGTGATTAACGACTTCTTATATGGTGGCGGGGATGGCTTCAAAGGATTTACTGAAGCTAAACTAATTGGTGCGATTGATCCAGATACTGAAACCTTTGTCAACTATATCCAAAAAGCATCTGCTAATGGTGATTTAGCCGTGCCTACATTAGGTCGTAAAGTCAAGGTTGATGGACCAGCGCAAGTTGAACCAACAGCTGGTGCTTTATATCGTCTATATAATCCAAATAGTGGGGAACACTTCTTTACGCTAAGTGCAGGTGAAAAGAGTCACCTAGTAAAACTTGGCTGGCATGATGAAAAGATTGCTTGGAATGTTCCAAATAATGGTGATGAAGTGTATCGTTTGTACAATCCAAACAGTGGCGACCATCACTACACAGTTTCAGCATTAGAACGTGATCATTTAACTAAGCTAGGCTGGAAGTTTGAAGGAGTGGCTTGGCATTCAGCAACTAAGGATAATGGTGTAGCGGTTTATCGCTTATACAATCGTTTTGCTAAAGGTGCTGGCTCACATCACTTTACTATAAGTCAAGCAGAATATAACCACTTACAAGGCATTGGTTGGTCTGCCGAAAACATTGCTTTCTATGCAGCAAAATAAACATACCACTGATTTAATTTAGTCAAAATAGTCACATTGTTCGTCTGGTAGCAAATAAACTACCAGACGAACTCATCTATAAACGAATACAAAGGAGAGCGACGATGAGTAAAACCAATAAACGTTTCATGTCCCTAGCTATTAGTGCAGTCTTAGTATCCCCGGTATTTTTAAGTAGTGTTCCTCCAATGATTTATGCGCAAGAAAATGTAAGCGTAACCAATGAACAACAAATCTTAACAACTTCCCAAGTAAAACAGTTAACAAATGGAACGGTGGTCACCTTACAAGGTGTGGTGGTCAATACACCTGGTGTTTGGGGTGGTACGGGCTTTTATATCCAAGATGCGCAAGGTGGATTGTATGTCTATCCTGCAAGGAATTCAGTGGTTAATGTCGTGCCTGGCGATGAAATCAAGATTACCGGTACATTAGGTGAGTATAACGGTGAAAAGCAACTGGGTGGTAGTGTCACAATTGAAGTGATTGCTAAAGAAAAGACGATTCAAGCTACTGCACTTAATAGTGTTGCTAACCTCCAAGCTAGTGATACGGGAAGCTATCTTAAATTAACGACCATGCAGGTAGCAAATAAAACTGAGGTTACAAGCGAAGCTAATGGCTCTAAACGACTGGAATTCGACGTTATTGATACGAATCAACGTTCTTTACACGTCTATTTAAATAGTCGTACAGGTATTGATGTTGAACAAGTCAGTCAAGCGTTACAAAATAATGATCTAATTGACCTTAGTGGGATTTTAGCCTATTATCGCGGTCTGCAGCTGAAGCCTTTTGAACAAAATTTCTTTACAGTTATCAAAAAAGCTGAGGATAATACCACGCCAGTCACACCAGTTGCCGAGACATTAAAGATTGGTCAAATTCAAGGGATGCAGCATCGTTCGCCTTACGAAGGTAAAAAGGTGACTATTGAGGATGTTGTAGTAACGGCCGTGGATGGTACTAGTCGTTTTTACATTCAGGATTTACAGCCAGATGATGATGCTAAAACTTCAGATGGATTGAATGTTTATTTTAAAAACCATCAAGTAAAGGTTGGGGATAAGCTAACTCTTACCGGTGAAGTTGTAGAATTTTTGGGTGCTGGTTATGCAGAGAAACAAGATACTGATTTAACAATTACCCAATTAAAGGCAGAACAGCTACAAAAAGTAGGGCAAGCAGCTACACCCGCACCGATTGTCTTGGGGGTAGATCGTAAAGTTCCTGATAAAGTGATTGAAAATGATGGTTTTAGTGAGTTTGATCCTAATGAGGATGCTTTAGATTTTTGGGAATCGGTCGAAGGCATGCAAGTGGCGGTAAATGATGCCAAAATTTTAGGCCCACAAAAAAATGGAGAGTTGTATGTCTTACCAAAAGAAAGTCAAGATGTTTTAAATCAATCTGGTGGCTTATTATTAGATGAAGATTATAATCCACAATTAATCGTTTTAGCCACAGGTGATAAAAAATTACGTGCTAAAGCCAATGATCGAGTGATTGGTCAAGTCGCAGGTCCAGTCACCTACTCTTATGGAATGTACAAAATTTATTTACCAAAAGGGAGTGTAACCATTCAAGATGGCCAGCTTGCGCGTGAAAGTTCTACTATTCAGCCGGCAGCAGACAAGCTAACCATCGCTTCTTATAACATCGAAAACTTTTCAGCCAATCAAAGCACCACTAGTGATGAAAAGGTTCAGCGGATTGCGCAGTCGTTCGTCAGTGATTTACATGCACCAGATCTGATTAATTTACTAGAAATGCAAGATAATGATGGTCAAGAGGATAGTGGCAATGTCGATGCTAGTTTGAGTGCGAAACGCTTAATTGATAAAATCAAAGAGCTTGGCGGACCAGAGTATCAATATATTGATATTGCTCCCGAAAATAATCAAGACGGCGGTGCACCTGGCGCTAATATTCGCGTAGGCTTTTTATACAATCCTGAGCGTGTAAGTTTTATGAAGGTCCAAGCAATCGGTAAAGATAATCCAATTTTTGCGAATACGCGCAAATCCTTAGCTGGCTTCTTTAAATTTAACGATCAAGAAATTTTGTTGGTTGGTAATCACTTAAACTCTAAGCGTGGGGATCAACCATTATATGGAAAGAATCAACCTGCTGTTTTGGGTTCAGAAGTCCAACGTCATGAATTAGCCAAGGCAATTGCGGCTTTTGTTGACGAACAAATCAAAGCTAATTCACATTTAAACGTAGTGATGACAGGGGATTTCAATGATTTTGAATTTAGTCAAACCTTACAAATTTTAGAAGGCAATCAATTAACGAATTTAGTAAAAAATCACCCAGCAGCTGATCGATATTCTTACTTTTATCAAGGAAACAGCCAAACACTGGATCATCTATTGGTATCTAACCGATTAGTTTCCAAAGCAAAATTTGATATGGTGCATATCAATGCGATGTTTATGCAAGAAGATGGACGAGCTTCTGACCATGATCCGGTTATTGTTCAGCTAAGCTTTGATCCACAAACCCCAGTAATTCCAACTATTCCAGACGATACGCCTAAAAATCCTGATCCAAATCCAGGAGAAGAACCTGTTCAGCCGATAGAAACTAAGACGCTGTTGTCGCGTTTGTATAATCCAAATAATGGTGCTCATTTCTTTACGGCAAATAGCGCTGAAGCAGCATATCTAGAAGGATTAGGCTGGCGCTTAGAATCTCAGACAGCTGTTTTACCACAACAATCTGATCAACCAGTTTATCGTCTTTACAACCCAAACTCGGGCGATCATCACTATACCATGGCTAAAGCGGAAGTTAATCATCTAGTGAAAGTTGGCTGGCAAGCAGAAGGGGTTGCTTGGTATTCAGCAGACAAGACTTCTGGTAAACCAGTCTATCGCTTATATAATCCAAATGCTAAGGTAGGTACGCACCATCTAACAGCTAGCCTTGCTGAGCGAAACCATTTGCTTTCATTAGGCTGGCAAGCAGAAGGAATCAGCTATTACCAGATGGAAGGATAGAAGAGAAAAATAGGAAATGTGCCAATTTTTTATCAGATAACAGATAAAATGTAATTTCACAATAACATACTGTTTGAAGTAATGTTTTTTTCGGACAGTATGTTTTTTATAGCCATCTAAAAGTAAAATTTAGAAAATAAAAATCTGAAGCTAAAATGCTGGCTTCAGATTTTTTTAGTATTTTTAATCTAGATTTTCGCTGTTAGAAGCGATAACTATTGATAAAATTATTAATAGATAGTCATTAATATTATGATAAACTTTTACTATTAAAACACTATCATAATAATACTGCGCACTCATACGTATGAATGAAATGAAATGCGTATAAAAGAATAGTTTTTGAAAATACTATTTTTGTTTATTAAATTTTTCTTGATCTCATCGTATTTTTGCAGAGTTCGGTCTATTGATTTACAAAAGTGCTTCTTAAATATGTGCTCAAGTATAAGAAAACGGATACATTTTGTGTTGTATATTTTATGTGGGGGATGAAAAAATGATTAATCAGAAATTAAATTTCCTTATGGCTGAAGAGAATTTAGCGATACCTTTATCCAAGGCTTTACGATTAACCTCAATGACCAACATTGAATTGGTAAATGAAATTCAAAAAGTTAATGAACTAGCTTATCAATTTTCATTACCAGAAATCAAGCTAAATAGTCGAGTAATTGATATTCCTAATCAGATACAAAAAAATTGGTTGAATATACTTTTTGCCGAAAAAGAACAAGAGATTGTGTATTCAGAGAAGGAAAGACAAGAGATTATTTTTCTATTGGTTTTTATGGAAAATGATTATTATTCAGTATTTCATTTTCAGGAATTTCTTCATGTAAGTAAAAATACAATATTAAATGATTTGCGTAAAATACGCGAGCAAATAGAGTTGTATCACGTTCGTATGGTTTATTCAAGAAAGCAAGGTTTTGTCCTAAAAGGAAGTGAGGAAAACATACGATTACTTGCTTACAAATTTTTATCCAATATTTTAATGTCTAAACAAGGAACAAGGCTGATTACGAAGGCTTATTTTACAGAATCGTATAGCTATTATCAATCGATTCGTCAACGATTATTTGAAACAATAGAGTTATATAATTTATCTGTTGTTCCTAGTAGATTAGATGAAATGGTCTATTACGTGGCATTTTTGTTGAAACGGATTTTGAAGTATTCTGTGAAGGTCAAAAAAGTCGATCAAAAATTGCTAAGCTCTTTAACGTCATATCAAGCAAGTGTACACTTTTTGGCATCATTTACGCAGTTGAAAGATCAACAAATGGAATCTTATTATTTTACAATTATCATTATGACAATTTTGCAAGGGGAAATTCGAGATAACGCATTAGAATTTTTATTAAATTGTGCAAGTCAGATGATTCATGAAGTCGAGCGTTTAACTGCTATAGAGTTTCAAAATTATCGAAAGTTACTTTTGGATTTGTTCTATCATTTAGTACCAGCCTATTTTAGAATTCGTTTTGGCTTTTTCATTGAGAATGTCTTGGTTGATGAAATAAAAGTTCAATATGAAGAAATGTTTGAAATTACCCATATTGCACTTCATCCATTGAAGTTATTGATTCAAGAAAACATTCCAGAAACAGAAATTGCCTATTTTACCATTTTATTTGGTGGAGCAATTAGTAATGAGAAAGAACGAAAAAAAGCTAATCATTTAAAAGCGTTAATTCTTTGTCCTAATGGAATTAGTTCATCATTAATCATGAAATCTGAACTCCAGGAATTGTTTCCTCAAATTGATTTTATTGAGGCGAAATCTATCGAAAGTTATTATTCAAATGGCGAGATGCAAGACGTTGATATGATTTTTTCTAGTATTCCAATTCAAACAGAGAAAAAGTTATATATTATCCATCCAATTATGACGCATATTGAAAAAAGTGTTTTGTTACGGACAGTACAAAAAGATTTCATTTTTCCAAAAGTTTTTCTGCCAACGGTTAATGAAATTGTCGATGCTATTTTACCGTATGTAGACATAAAAAAAGGAATGACAAAAGAAAAAATTTATCACTATGTACAAAATAAGTTGGTAAAAGATATGAAAAGAAAGGTAGATGATAGACCAATGTTGTCAGAACTATTAACTAAGGAGTATATTCGGATATCAGATGAGAAAATGGATTGGCAGACAGCTATTCGTCAGGCTGCAAAACCATTATTAGATCATGAAAAAATAGAAGAGTCATATATTCAGGCGATGATTAAAAAGGTCCAAGATTATGGTGCGTTTATCCATATAGGAAAAGGGATTGCTTTACCACATGCTCGTCCTGAAGATGGTGTCAATAAAATTGGTATAAGTTTACTGAAAGTGACGCAACCAATTTGTTTGTTAGATGATCCTGCCCATGAAGTTCAACTGTTTATCTGTTTAGCGGCTGTTGATAATGAAACGCATCTCAGAGCATTATCTAGTTTGACGAAAATTTTGTCTAATAAAGAGTATTTAAATCAGCTTTTACAAGCGCAAACAATTGAAGAAATTTTAAATATAATTGAAAAAGGAGAGAACGAATAATGAAATTTGCAGCAGTTTGTGGATCTGGTCTAGGTTCAAGTTTTATGGTTGAAATGAATATTAATTCTGTGTTAAGTGATCTTGGAGTTACAGATGTGGAGGTTGCACATTATGATTTAGGTAGTGCTGCGCCAGAATTAGCTGATGTCTTTTTTGTAGGTAGTGATTTGGCTGATAGTGCCAATCACTTAGGAGAAGTAGTTGTTTTGGATAGTATTATTGATTTAGATGAATTAAAAGAAAAGGTTACAAAAGTTTGTAAAGAAAAAGGATTATTATAGCGAGAGATTTTATAGAAAATCTATGGGAGGATATTTTTATGAAAAGTATTTTGGATATATTCATTGATATTGCAAGTACGCCAGCAATTTTAGTTGCGTTAATTGCTATTTTGGGAAATATTTTACAGAAAAAAGATACGGCTACAACTGTTAAGGGTGGAATCAAAACTTTTGTTGGCTTTTTAGTAGTCACAGCTGGTGCTGGTGTAATTGAAAAATCATTAGCGCCTTTTGGTGAAATGTTCAAAGTTGCTTTTAACATGCAAGGAGTAGTTCCAAATAATGAGGCGATTGTAGCGTTAGCACTAACTAAATTTGGGACGTATACTGCGTTGATCATGCTTGCAGGAATGGCGTTCAATATTTTAATCGCTCGCTTTACTCGTTATAAATACATTTATCTTACTGGACATGCTACTTTGTATATGGCGTGTATGATAGCAGTAATTTTGAGTGTAACAGGCATGCAAACATGGATGCTGGTTTTATTTGGCGGTTTAGCATTGGGGATTTCAAATACTATTTTTCCGGCTGTTGCTCAACCATTTACACGCCAAATCACTAAAAATGATTCAGTTGCTTTAGGTCATACGGGTGACTTTGGTTATGCGTTAAGTGGGTTAATTGGAAAATATGTAGGAGATAAAACAAAGTCTACTGAGGATATTAAGTTTCCAAAAGGATTAAGTTTTTTAAGAGATTCTACAGTAAGTATTACTTTAACGATGTCGGTGGTTTATATTATCGTAGCATTGTTTGCTGGTAGTAGCTATGTAACAAAAAATTTAAGTGGTGGAACGAATTATATTATTTATTCTATTCAACAAGCAGGTTCATTTGCAGCAGGTGTGTTTGTTATTTTAGCAGGTGTACGTTTAATTTTGGCTGAGATTGTACCAGCATTTAAAGGAATCTCTGAAAAGTTGGTACCAAATTCTATTCCAGCTTTAGATTGTCCTATTGTATTTCCCTATGCTCCAAATGCAGTTTTAATTGGTTTTCTAACTAGCTTTTTAGGTGGAATTGTTAGTTTGATTATTATGGTATTTGCAGGTACAACAGTTATTATTCCTGGTGTGGTTCCGCATTTCTTCTGTGGCGCTACAGCCGGTGTCTATGGTAATGCAACAGGTGGTGTTCGCGGAGCCGTTGTAGGATCATTTATTCACGGAGTCATTATCAGTTTCATGCCGATATTATTGATGCCAGTAATGGGAGGCTTAGGATTCCAAGGCTCTACTTTCTCTGATACCGACTATGGAGTTACAGGAATATTTTTAGGTAATTTGGCAAATATGGGTGGACAAATTGCTGTGATATCTGGAATTTTAGCTGTACTACTTATTTTAGTTCTTTTAACGATTTTTCAAAAAAAGAAAGTAAGTAAAGCATAAACTATGCTCAGGCATAAATAAATTTTAGGTCGAAGAAATGAATCCTTCGACCTAAAACTTTTAAATTAGGAGGCATATCGATGTTTGACACAATTGATCAATTGGGCGTAAATACCTTACGTACCTTAAGTATGGATGCAATTCAAAAGGCTAATTCAGGTCACCCTGGTTTACCAATGGGGGCTGCACCGATGGCTTATGCTCTATGGACCAAGCATTTAAAAATTAACCCAACGACTTCACGTAACTGGGTTGACCGCGACCGCTTTATCCTATCGGCAGGTCATGGTTCTGCATTACTATATAGTTTATTACACTGTGCCGGATATCAAGTAACGATTGAGGATTTAAAAAATTTCCGTCAATGGGAAAGTAAAACTCCTGGACATCCTGAAGTTCATCATACTGATGGGGTTGAAGCCACTACTGGACCATTAGGACAAGGTGTTGCCATGGCTGTAGGGATGGCGATGGCTGAAGCCCATTTAGCCGCTAAATATAATCGTGAAGGCTTCGGTATCATGAATCATTATACTTATGCTTTATGTGGTGATGGTGATTTAATGGAGGGTGTGTCTCAAGAAGCTTGTTCAATGGCTGGACATATGAAATTAGGTAAATTAATCGTACTATATGATTCAAATGATATTTCATTAGATGGTCCAACTAGCAAAGCCTTTACTGAAAATGTTGGTCAGCGCTTTGAAGCGTATGGCTGGCAACATATTTTAGTTGAAGATGGCAATGATTTAGCCGCTATTTCACAAGCTATTGAAGACGCAAAAGCTAATTTAGCTCAACCAACTTTGATTGAAGTGAAAACGATTATTGGTTTCGGCGCACCAAAACAAGGCACTTCTGCGGTTCATGGTGCACCATTAGGCCAAGAAGGCATTCAAGCAGCCAAACAAGCTTACGGCTGGGAATATCCTGAATTTACCGTACCTAGTGAAGTACAAGCTCGTTTCCATGAAGCGATTGTGGAAAAAGGTCAACAAGCAGAAGGTAAATGGAATGAATTATTTGCCCAATACGAAGCAGCCTATCCAGCATTAGCCAATGAATTCAAGCAAGCCTTTGCTGGCGAGTTACCTGCCGATTGGGATCAAGCCTTGCCACATTATGAAGTGGGTAGTGCGCAGGCTAGTCGTGTATCAAGTAAAGAAATGATCCAAGCTTTATCTAAAGCAATTCCAAGCTTATGGGGAGGTTCGGCCGATTTATCTGCTTCTAACAACACCATGGTAGCAGCAGAAAAAGATTTTGAACCAGGTCAATACGAAGGACGCAATATCTGGTTTGGTGTGCGTGAATTTGCGATGGCCGCTGCGATGAATGGGATTCAATTACATGGGGGTACGAAGATTTATGGAGGCACCTTCTTTGTATTCGTGGATTACTTACGCCCAGCTATTCGTTTAGCCGCCATCCAAAAAGCACCGGTTATCTACGTATTAACACATGATTCAGTGGCAGTAGGGGAAGACGGCCCAACCCATGAACCAATTGAACAATTATCTAGCCTACGTAGCATGCCAAACCTACAAGTGATTCGTCCGGCTGATGGGAATGAAACACGGGCAGCTTGGAAACTAGCCTTAACCTCTAAAGAAACGCCAACTGTTTTAGTGTTAAGTCGTCAAAACTTACCAGTTATTGAAGGAACAAAAGAATTTGCGGACGAAAATGTAGCCAAAGGTGCGTATGTTATTTCTGCTCAAAAAGGGGAAAAACCTGAAGGCATCTTAATCGCAACTGGTTCAGAGGTTTACCTAGCTGTGCAAGCCCAAAAAGCTTTAGCTGAAGAAGGCATCGATGTTTCGGTTGTTTCTATGCCAAGTATGGAACGATTTGAACAACAAAGCGCTGAATATAAAGATAGCGTCTTACCACGTGGTGTGAAAAAACGTGTCGCTATCGAAGCCGGTTCATCCTTTGGTTGGCAAAAATATGTAAAATGTAAAGGGAAAACCATTACGATTGATAGCTTTGGTGCTTCTGCTCCTAGCGATAAGGTCTTAGCTTCATTTGGCTTTACTGTGGAGCATGTAGTGGATGTGTATAAATCAATCTAATAATCACGAGTCATTAACCGTTCAAAGAGCATTCTAATCATAATGATAGGATGCTCTTTTTGTCTTAAAGGAATAAAATGAGCAGTTGGATTATAGTATTTTATCTGTTGATTGGGAATAGCTAATTTTTTTAGAATAAATGTGGATTAGTGAGATTAAATAAAAATAGCGTATTTTAATTTATGAACCAGCTTATTTTATTACTTAATTACCAGTGTTTAGTTAAAAAATTTATGATATTTAGTGTTAATCATATTGTAAGTAGTAGTATAATCATTTTTTTTTGATAAAAATACTGCACAAATTGATAGCGCTTTCTACAAAATCATAGCTTATTATGATAAAATATATTTAATAAACAAAGGTGTTATTAATGAAGAAATATTGATTAAGATTCTGCTTTTTGAAATCATAGAATATAACATATATAGTTTTATCTACATAGTATTTTGTAATGTTTAGTATATCAGTAGTATAACCTTATTAATTATTTGATATAAGAAATTGAGATTACTGTAGTTAAGGGTTTAAAAAATTTTGAGAATTTTAAATAGGAATGTTGACAATTTTTGGTCTGAGACATATTATTTCATTGTACTATTTAAATATATTTGACGTATTGAGGTGAAAAGCATATGCTTGTCGAAGAAGTAATTGCGCATATTGATGGTGAGAAAAAGCAACAACTCGTTCTGCATTTATTGAATGTAGCTAATAATGCTGCAGCTAATGCTAAAGATTTGCAACAAAATAATGTTTTATTTCTGTTGGGGTTATTTCATGATTTAGGTAAAGCAAGTCGAAAGTTTCAAGATAAATTATTGAATCATCCTAATAATCATGTAGATCATAGCACTGCAGGGGCATACTATTTGTTTAATCAGATTGATTTAGAAATATCTGATAAACAAATGTTTCAAAAATTATTATTTGAAGAAATTTGTGCATATGTGATTAGTTCTCATCATGGATTATACGATATTCCTTTTAAAGATAAATCTAATAGCTCAGAATATCATTACAGCCATTTACATAGACGAATGAAGGAATATATTACGGCGAATCAGGCTATTTACGAAGAAGATATTTTGCCGTTTGTAAATTATTTGGATAAACAATTAAGCGAAAAAACTATTTATGATAGTATTTCACAGTTAATCAAACAAGCTTTTGATGATTTTTTGCTTCTACTTTCTAAAATTGATTCAATCATGATAAATACTAGAAGTAAAGAATTTTCTGAATATGTTTTTTATTGTGGGTTACTTGAAAGACTTTATTCATCTTATCTGAAAAATGCAGATATTTTGGATACGATTAATGCATACGGAATACAACTTATGCCAATGGAAGAAGATAAGAAGAATCAATTAAAAGAACTATATGTAAAACAAATTGAGAATCTTTATGAAAAATATAAAAATCCTATTTCACCAATTAACCAAGTTCGAACTGAATTAGCTGAGATAATTTTGTCTAGAGGGAAAAATGATTCAACTGGGATTTATCGTTTGAATCTACCTACCGGGGCTGGAAAAACAAAGCTTAGCATGCGTTATGCGTTTCATCAGATGAAAAATCAGAAAAATCGTTTTATTTATATCACGCCTTTTTTGTCTGTTTTGGAGCAAAATGCTTTAGAAATCAAGAAAATCATTAAAGGAGAAGATAAGCTTGATGAAGATGACTTTATGTTTGGGATAATCGAGCATCATTCGAATATGATTGATGAAATCGTAGAAGATGAAGACGATAAAGAGGTTCTTTATCGAGCATATTTACAGGATACTTGGGATACAAATGTAGTGAATTCGACAATGGTTCAGTTTTTTCAAACACTTTTTAAAGTACAAGCCAGTTGTGTTAGAAGATTTGCCAATTTAGCTAATGCAGTCATTATATTGGATGAAGTACAATCATTGCCTCTGTCAGTCACTTCTCTTTTAAATTTATCGTTAAATTTTTTGAAAAGCGTAATGGGAACAACTGTTATTTTATGTACAGCTACACAACCAAAATATGATTTAGATTCTTTAGAACATCGTTTAGCATATGGTGATTATTATGGAAATAACACTGATTTAATTCAAATGAATAACCATCAAAGCGCGATGTTTGAGCGTACAACGAGTTATAAAATAAATGAAGTATTGTCTCAGACAGAATCTATGTTTACTAGTTTGGATGAACTAGCAGAGTTTGTTATTAAACACAGTGAGAAATCTATTTTGATTATTTTAAATACTAAAAAAGCAGTCAGCCAATTATACGAAAAAATAGTGTCACTGGTTGAAGATAATCCAGTTTATCATTTATCTACAAGTATGTGTCCAAAGCATCGATTAGATATTATTGAAAGTATAAAAAGTAGATTAAAAATTCAAGAACCTGTAATTTGTGTTAGTACGCAATTGATCGAGGCTGGGGTAGATATTGATTTTCAAATGGTCATTCGTTCCTATGCAGGAATAGATTCGATTGTTCAAGCTGCTGGAAGATGTAATCGTGAAGGAAATTATGAAAGTGGAGAGGTTTATTTAGTTAATTTACCTACTAAGGAAGAGAATCTTACTTGGTTACCTGATTTACTGAAAAAAAAGGAGACTACTACAGAAATATTAAGACCACTAGCTAACCCTATTTCGTTATCTAATTTAAATGATCAATTTTTTGAAAAATATTTTAATGGTAGTGTTTCTACTGATTTTGATTATCCATTAGGACAAGATAAAGCCACTGTTTTTGATTTACTATCGGCTACGATGGTTGGAAAAAATTTATTATATCAATCTTTTAAAACGGCAAGTGAACGCTTTAACTTAATTCAGAATGATACAGTGGGGTTAATTGTTTATTATCAAGAATCAAAAGAGTTACTACAACAACTTTTTGCTGTCATTGATCAATATGAAGCAACCTATGATTCCAGCTTATATACAGGGATAAAAAAGTTACTTAGAAAATTGCAACCCTATACTATTAATGTGTATCAAAATAGTCATTTGATTGAACAAACTTCAAAATATTTAACTCAATCTATACTTGTCCTACCAGAAAATTATTATAGTCAAGATAGGGGAATTGTTGTTGATGATGCTGTTGATATTATTCTTTAAAATAGAAAAACTGCATCCATTAATTAATAGATACAGCTTAACTAATTTAAATAGAACAATTTTTCAATCCGCATAGATTATCTATGAACAATTTTATTATATCTAAATTATGCCTACTTTACAAAGAGAATATTTGTTGTTAAAAGTAAGAAATATTCTCTTTGTAAATATAAAATTATTTTTAGGAGGTGGTAAATGTGGAACAATCGAAATATTTTTATGCACGAATTTCAGGAGACTATGCTCTTTTTACGAATCCGTCTACAAAAGGTGGTGGGGAAAAAGTTTCATTTTCTGTGCCTACGAGACAAGCATTGAAGGGGATTGTCGATGCCATTTATTATAAACCAACCATTATTAATGTTATCGATGAAGTAAAGATCATTAATGAAATTCAAACAGAGACAATTGGCACACGTGCATTGTTAAACAATATGAGTGCAGATTTAAACTATGTTTCATATTTACGCGATGTTGAATATCTAGTGAAATTTCATTTTATTTGGAATGAGCGAAGAGCAGATTTAATAAAGGATAGAAACATGAATAAACATGAAGCAATTATGGAACGGGCTATTAAAAAAGGTGGTAGAAGAGATATTTTTCTGGGAACACGCGAATGTGTTGGGTTAGTTAGTCATCTTACTTCGAAAGAATATCAACAAACGCCAAGTAGATATGATGGACAGACTATTTCATTAGGAATAATGTTCCATTCTTTTAAATATCCAACTGACGCTGCAGAAAAATTAATCAGTTATTACACAGATACTGTTATGAAAAATGGAATTATTACCTTTAAAAATCAAAATGAATGTGAAATAGTCAATGAGTTATCTACCTATGCATTTAAACCAGCAATCTCTATAAAGAATGTTGATTTAGAATATGATGAATATAATCAGATGTTTGGGGGTGAATAAAATGGATTTTTTTACATCTTTGCTACATTCGTATGATTATGCATTAGAAAATAATTTAGTTGATTTGCATGAAGGAAATTCGACTATTTTACTACCACTTTATCATACAAGTTTACGTTCTAATGGGAAAAATATTATCAGTGTACTACTTGATAAACAAGGTGATTTTTTGTCTGCTAAATTTCTAGAAGAAGATGAGATAATTATTTTCCCAGTAACTCAGGATTCTATTGCTCGCTCAGGAAAGTATCCACCAAGTCATCCAATAGTGGATAAATTAAGCTATATAACAACTGAAAATGAGAAATTACATGAAATGTATATAGAAAGCTTTACTTCTTTGCTACAAGGAATTACTGACGGTGAAGTAAACGAATTTTTGGTAGCTATAAAAAAATTTATTGATCAGGCTAATTTTTACGAAAAGATTGAAAAATATATTTTTGAAAATGAAGAGAAAAAAATTGATATTGCCAATACATTTTTAACTTTTTCAATCAGTAATTTTATTTCGGGTAAGACGGTTTCTGTTACCAATTACGTGAATTTGCATCGTCAATATATCGAATATGTCGAAAATTTGGACCTACCAAGAGGTATATGCAATATTAGTGGCGAAGAACAGCAGCTTACGAGTAAACATAGAGGTTTGTTAGGAAATGCTAAATTAATTTCAGTAAGTAATAATAAAGAAACTTATCAAGGAAGATTTAGTAAAGGAGAAGATATTATTTCGATTGGTTATAGGACATCGGAAAAAATCCACTTAATGCTTAAATTTTTACTTGAAAATAAAAATACTAATGTACGATTAAGAGAACAGCAGTATCTTGTGAACTGGTTTAGTGATGATTTAGCTAATGATAGTGAGATTGATTTTATTAATCCATCTACATTTAATCTTTCAGGTATACCAACATTTTTACAAGTTTCTAATAATGTAAAATTAGCAACTGAGGATAATAAATTAATCGGAAAATCATTTCTTAAAGGTGAACAACAATTTTCGGATGGTTCAAAATATTACGTAGCAATTATCGATAAAGCAAGCAATGGTAGAATTTCGTTAAAATATTTTAGAGAACTCAGTATCTCGCAACTTTATCGTAATTTGCAGAAATGGCAGTTTAATTATAAGTGGGAATATTTTGATCAAAAAGCTAAAAAAATGGTTGGTACTATTCCTTCGATGGGGCAAATGATTTTAGCTGCGTATGGAATAGAAAGTAATCAAAAATTGGAATTAAGTAATGATAAATTTTTTAAGGATCAATTTCAGAAAATGATTATGGCTTTAATAGATGGTCAGAAAATCCCTATAAACATTGAAAAAGCCTTAGAACAAAATGTAAAACAACGATTAAAATATGAGGAAAAGTGGTATACAGTACTGTATACGGCATTGGCTATATTTCACAATCGGAATGAGGAGGATTTGAAACGTATGTTAGATGAAAATAATACCAATCGCTCGTATTTATTTGGGCGCTTATTAGCCGTTTTTGAACGAATTGAAGATGCTACTTATACTTCTGGAAAAGATGGAACAAAAAGAGTAACCAATGCTCAAAAATTCTGGACTTCTTATTCAAATAAACCAGCTACTTATATGCAAACCTTACTTGAGAAAACCCAGTATTATGAACAAACATTATCTAATAGTCATTATGGGTTAGCACAAAAATTAAAGAAAGAAAAAGAAAAAATCATTACAGCAATTCATGATCATTATATAGATAGCAAAGAATTGAATCAACCGTTAGATTATCATTTTATTTTTGGTTATTACGCAGAAACTAATTACATTTTTACAAAACATGAAAGTGAGGAAACACAAAATGATTAATAAGAAAGTAGATTTTATTGCACTAGTAGAAGTTTCAAATGCTAATCCAAATGGCGATCCATTAGCAGGAAATATGCCACGCACAGATGCCAATGGTTATGGATTGATTAGTGACGTTGCAATTAAACGAAAAATTCGCAATCGCATGCAAGATATGGGATATCCAATCTTTGTTCAATCTAGAGATCGTATCGAAGATGATGTCAAGTCTTTACAAGCAAGATTTGAAAAAGAATTTAACAGTAAAGATACTGATGAAACAATTACTAAAGGTTCAAATGAAAAATGGTTAGATGTGCGTTCATTTGGTCAAGTAATTACTTTCTTAAAAAAATCAATTGGAATAAGAGGACCTATTTCAATAAGTATTGCAAAATCATTATTACCAATTACTTCAACAACAATGCAAATTACACGTAGTACAAATGGTATGGAAGCTAAAAATGATTCTGGTCGTTCATCAGATACTATGGGTACAAAACATTTTGTTGATCATGCGGTTTATGTTATTTATGGATCTGTTAACGCCTATTTTGCTGAAAAAACAGGATTTAGTGATGAAGATTTAGCAGTTGTTAAAGAATGTTTATTAACATTATTTGAAAATGATGCTTCCTCAGCACGTCCTGAAGGGTCAATGGCTATTCGCGATGTATTCTGGTTTACTCATGGTTCCAAGTTGGGTACAGTTTCTAGCGCGAAAATTAGAGATTTATTACAATGGCAAGAACCGCAAGTTGAGGTTAATCGTTTGGTTTCTTATAGCGATTACCATATTCAATTAGATCAAGAAAAAGTAGCCGAGTATGAAGCACAAGGATTAACTGTAGAATATTTATCAGGTAAGTAAGATGGATGAAGATGACTATCTGATGCTCTCTGGGATTCAACATTTTTATTTCTGCAAAAGACAGTGGGGATTAATTCACTTAGAACAGCAATGGGAAGAAAATGCAGCGACTATGCAAGGGCAATTTTTACACGAAAAGGCAGATAATCCTTACCTTAAAGAAAAGCGAAAAGATAAGTTTATTTCACGAGCGATTCATGTTTCTTCTAAAAGGTTGGGATTAAGTGGCATACTAGATGTTGTTGAGTTTTATAAAGATGCTTATGGAATATCGGTCAAAGGAAAGAAAGGACTTTGGCAACCTTGTATTGTTGAGTATAAAAAAGGTAAAAAGAAACGTGATAATCGAGATATTGTACAATTAGTTGCTGAAGTTATATGCTTAGAAGAGACTTTAAATACCAAAATTGACCATAGTTATTTGTATTATTTTGAATCAAAAGACAAATTAAAAATTGAAATAACTAAAGAATTAAGAAATGAAGTAATGATTATGGCTGAACAAATGCATAGTTATTATGATAATAAAGTGTTACCCAAAGCTGAATATTTCAAAAACTGTTCCTTGTGTTCTTTAAAAGATATTTGTTTACCACGAATCAATAAAAAGCCGCGAAATGTTGAAAATTATATTGATGAAAAGATATATGGAGATGAAGTATTATGAGAAAGCTTTTAAATACACTATATCTAACTCAAGAAAATCATTATCTATCACGAAATCGTGAAAATTTAGTAGTAAAATTAGATGGCAATGAAATAGCACGCTTTCCACATACGATTCTTGAGCAAGTAGTCTGTTTTTCATATATCGGAATATCTCCATCTGCTATGCAACTATGTATGGAAAATAATATTCACGTTTCTTTTATTTCGAAAAACGGGCAATATTGTGGTAGTGTATTAGGTAAAACAAATGGAAATGTTCTTTTAAGAAGAGAACAATATAGAATTGCTGATAATGAACTCAGGTCAATGGATTATGCAAGAAGACAAATTTTATCTAAAGTGTCTAATTCTCGCAAGTATGTACTTAAGTTTAAAAAAGATCACAAAACGAAAATTGATATAGAAAAATTTGAATCCCTAGATGGTGAATTATCCAAGTTAATTAAACTAATCAAAAATACGTTGGATAAAGATACGTTACGTGGATTGGAAGGTACTGCAGCAAATTTATATTTTAGTTTGTTCAAAGATCTAAATTTATCTGGAAATTCATCATTTGACTTTATTTCAAGAACTAAGCGGCCTCCAATGGACTGTGTCAACGCAATGCTTTCATTTGGTTATTCACTATTAACTAGAGAATGTTCTGCTGCTTTAGAAACTGTTGGATTAGATTGTTATGTTGGTTTTTTTCATACAGATCGCCCAGGAAGAGAAAGTTTATCATTGGATTTAGTGGAAGAATTTCGTAGTTATTTGGTTGATAGATTTGTCTTTTCTTTAATTAATTTGAAACAAGTTTCAGAAAAAGATTTTGAATTCAAAGAAAATGGGAGTGTATTATTAAACGATAGAGGTAGAAAGGTATTCTTGAAAAAATGGAAGGAAAAGAAAGACAAGTTGATCTTACATCCGTACATTGATGAAAAAGTAAAGATAGGTCTATTGCCGTATGTTCAAGCGCAACTACTTGCTAAAACAATTCGTGGCGACCTTAAAGAATATCCACCTTTTCTTATATAGTTGGGTGATGTTAAAATGATGGTATTAATTACTTACGATGTAAATACTGAAGATAGGCATGGACGAAAACGATTAAGAAAAGTTGCAGAATTATGTGTAGATTATGGACAAAGAGTTCAAAATTCTGTTTTCGAATGTTCGTTGACTCCTGCTGAATATGTGGAAATTAAAGAAAAATTGTTTGAAATAATTGATAAATCAACAGATAGTATCCGATTTTATAATTTGGGAAAAAATTGGCAACACAGGGTTGAAAAAATGGGGTTTGATGATACCTATGATCCAGATAAGGATTTGTTGATTTTTTGATTTGAGCGAACCTATAGTGCACATAAAAACATGTATAGGTTCGCCCAAAATTTGTTGTTTATTTGAATGTTTTAGCACTTTTTGTAATAATTTTTTATTCAAAAAATGGTATAAACTGTGCTGTATCGCGCAGTCTCACCTTACACAGGTGAGTGGATTGAAATAATAATATCTGTTACTTTGTCAAAATCGACATAAACGTCTCACCTTACACAGGTGAGTGGATTGAAATTAATTATAGTTCGATAAGTTAACTTGTCTTGACTAAGTCTCACCTTACACAGGTGAGTGGATTGAAATCATAATTAAATCTCCTTTTTCTCGCTTTTTTAAGTCTCACCTTACACAGGTGAGTGGATTGAAATAATGATGAATTGTTTATTCCTAGCAATGAAACTGTCTCACCTTACACAGGTGAGTGGATTGAAATAACTCGGTACGAATTGGAACAATGGCTCTAATGCGTCTCACCTTACACAGGTGAGTGGATTGAAATTAAATCTAGTAGTGCATAAGTGCTTGCTACTGATCGTCTCACCTTACACAGGTGAGTGGATTGAAATCACAAGCTGTGTTTGATGTGAGTGGCACGTTAAAGTCTCACCTTACACAGGTGAGTGGATTGAAATAATACGCTTATTGACCGTATTAATTGCGTTACTCAGTCTCACCTTACACAGGTGAGTGGATTGAAATTATTTATCTCTTGCTTACATTTATATTATATAGTGTCTCACCTTACACAGGTGAGTGGATTGA
>NZ_KE136348.1:288880-289369 GCF_000406925.1 Enterococcus columbae DSM 7374 = ATCC 51263 | reverse complement strand
TTACACAGGTGAGTGGATTGAAATCAATTACCACAGACGAGTATTGGTCATGGGCATTGGTCTCACCTTACACAGGTGAGTGGATTGAAATCAATCGGCCACGCTGACACGTTGTAAAAGTGTATCGTCTCACCTTACACAGGTGAGTGGATTGAAATCATTCTCGCCGGCTAAGGAAGGGGCTTTGCGAGATGTCTCACCTTACACAGGTGAGTGGATTGAAATGGAAAAGTCGTCAATATCCAAACTTTCTAGCTTAGTCTCACCTTACACAGGTGAGTGGATTGAAATAGCGCTTGTTTGGCTTTGTCTACTCGCATACCAGTCTCACCTTACACAGGTGAGTGGATTGAAATCATATCATCATGAGTAAACCCGATTCCATCTGTGTCTCACCTTACACAGGTGAGTGGATTGAAATAAAGCAGTACACCAAGAAGAATTTGAGGAATACGGTCTCACCTTACACAGGTGAGTGGATTGAAATAT
>NZ_KE136348.1:284659-285096 GCF_000406925.1 Enterococcus columbae DSM 7374 = ATCC 51263 | reverse complement strand
AGTGTCTCACCTTACACAGGTGAGTGGATTGAAATTACAGATTTAACCGTGACGTATTCCGCAGGATTGGTCTCACCTTACACAGGTGAGTGGATTGAAATATTATTCCAACGTCTAACCTTGAAACCTCGGAAGAAGTCTCACCTTACACAGGTGAGTGGATTGAAATAGCCTACCTACTGGAACGAATTGACAAACTGTAAGTCTCACCTTACACAGGTGAGTGGATTGAAATACGGGTAACACAGTACCGGGTAACTATATCGAATATGTTTCACCTTACACAGGTGAGTGGATTGAAATTGGTAATGCATATGTTTATGATAGGGCATGTGTTGTCTCACCTTACACAGGTGAGTGGATTGAAATATTTTATTCATCGCATCTTTTTCGTCATAAATCAGTCTCACCTTACACAGGTGAGTGGATTGAAATGT
>NZ_KE136348.1:257858-281225 GCF_000406925.1 Enterococcus columbae DSM 7374 = ATCC 51263 | reverse complement strand
AGCCGTACCGTCTCACCTTATACAGGTGAGTGGATTGAAATTCCTGCTTACCCGGCAGTTCGGTAATTTTGTGTATTAGTCTCACCTTACACAGGTGAGTGGATTGAAGTAATGGTGTTTTTGTGAGAGTATGATGAAGTTTTTTTGCTTAATAAAACAAAATTCTGTTTTTGTACCCTTAAGATTTAGATATCAAACATTCAAATGAATAAATTAGCTTTTTGGTCAGATAGGAGAAGTATTTGTGAGAAAAAATGATAGCTTGAAAATATATTTTGGCAAAGTGCTTATTTTTATTTTTGACAGCATGATGGTTTTCTTTGATTGTGTGGCTTATATATCGACTCTACTTGTTGCCGTCTTAGAAAGTCTTTCTAAATTCATTCGTTATTCTATGTGTAAACAATCCACTCAGCAAGTAACAGGGCTAATTAAAGGTTCTGCAAATTATATCTACCATACGCCAGATTCAAAGTATTATCATAAAATTACGCAGCCGATAGCCTGGTTTGCTACGGAGGCAGAAGCTGAAAAAGCAGGATTTAGAGCTTGTAAACAGTAAGAAAGATTAAAGCTTGTAAACAATAAAAAAAGTTGCCAAGATTATTCAAAGATATACACTGGTAGTTAATCAATTTGTTTGGCGCAAGGGCTAAACTGAAATAATTTTGTTTAGCTTAGCTGCCTAGTCTTTAGCTGTTGAGATATAAATAGTGTAGTACCTCTTGGAGATCTGCTTTGTAATGAGTTAAAGTAACCGGAAAAATGGGAATGTTCAATGGTTGTAAAAGGTGAAAGGGCTGTTCGCAAATAATTAAACTCTTAGGAGAAATTTGCGAAAAGTCAAGCTGATTTAGTTGGGTATAAACTTTAGGACAGATATGAATTTGTTTGGCATCTACCCAGCGACTGAGTTCTTGATGATAAAAGGCATGCCTGATTGGATCAGCTGCAATTAAATAAAGCTGATAATCTATTCGTTTTGTAGTTGGGAGTAAGGCATACATTAATTGAAATTGTTGGAGCGCTTGTTCAGTAAAATGGTAGCTTGGATAAAGCTGTCTTAGCTGGACAAGGCTTTTTTGTTGTTTTTGCGTTATTGGCAATATTTTTTCAGTAGCAAATGGTGAGCATATGGTTGCTTGTTCCATGGGAAAAAAGAGTCCAGAGAGGAATAAAGCTTCAAACGTCTTTTTTAATAGGGGATTTTTGTTTAGTTGAGTGGGAGTTATTTTTAGGTGAGTTAACATTCGTTGATAGTCAGCTTGGAGCGCTAAATTGTCTAATAGCCATGTAAAAGCAATTGAAGTGCAGTGGTTTGTATTTTTCGTTTCCAGAAAAGCTAGATAGAGGCCGAGATACGTTTGTTCATCATTAGAAAAATGAAAATCGGTAAAAAAATGTGTACCGAGTTGAGCGATTGTTTGTCCTAGCGCAGCAATCGACTGAGGCAAAGGAGAAAGCTTTTGTTGTAAATAGATGGGCTGGATTTTTGCTCGAGTTAGCTGAATTGCTAAGAAAATTGATAATTGGTTAAAGCTTTGCCAATCAAGTTGAAGCTTTTGTTCTTTAAGTGCTTGTTTTAGGATTAGTTGTGCCAATTGAAAGGAAGCTTGATCAGTCGATGCTTGATTTTGTCCGGTCAATGAGTAGAGATTCAAAAGTAGACAGCGCTGAAAATATTCTTGATTAAAAAAATGGGCCAGTAAATTGGCTTGATGTTGGCTTTCTTCTAGGTATTGCTGGAGCTTATTTTTTAGACGGAATGCTTGTGAGATGGAGCAATGGAGTTTATGGGTTAATGCTAGGTAGTCAAAGGAGTGCTGAATCATGATTTGACTGGCTTTTAAAAACAAGGATTGTTGGTAGAGCTGTTGTTTAATGTGGTGCAATTGCTTGTCGTCTGTAAGATTCAGTCGGAGGTGAGTGGCTTTTTTCTTAATGATTGGCATCTTTTTAGCATGAAGGAGATTGATTTTTTGACAGTCTAATTTAATCGTGGGGCAGCTAACCTTTAAGCTTTTGGCGAGTTGGCTAATCGAGCAGGAATTGGTGACTTGAAGGATTTCAAGTAAGTGGATCTGACGAATAATATCTTTTTCAATATATTTTTCGATTAACATAGAATCACCTGTTATTCAATTTTATTGTTCATTTAATGAGGGAATGCTTGCTAATGCGCGCAAGCTACCAAAGCTATTTTAATCATAAAGCTTTCAAATGACAAGTATAAGCATTTTTCAATTTTTTTCTATTTCAAAGGATTTGACAATAATTTTAGAAAAAATTCCTTGTGTATTTTATTGTAAAATAAATCATAACCAATTAACTAACCAAGCGTTAGAGAGTTACAAGCTTAAAGGGGCAGTGATAACGTGATAAAATTATCCCCAAAAAAGTGGCTAATTGTTGGGCTAGTCATCTTGATTTTAGGCTACCTTTCTAGTGGTAGCGCTGAGGCAAGTCAAAGTCAGGCCACCATTTCTTTTAAGGAGTCAATTGCTCCGACACAAGTTGTGTTAACCTTATTCGATCAGCGTACGCAAGCACCTTTAGCCTATGCCCTTTTTGAATTGCGCAATGATCAAAATACCCTCATTTTTAGTAAGCTACAAACAAATAATCAGGGAAAAATTATTTTAAAAAAGCTTCCCTACGATGCTTATACGTTTATTGAAATACAGCCTCCCTTTGGTTATGTTTCCTCACGAAATACGCTTCACTTTACACTTACCAGCAAAGAACCAAGCCTTTCGCTTAAAATGTACAATCAAAAATCACCTAGTTCAAAAACCAATCCTTCCTTACCACAAGTCGGGGGTCATTCCTTTATACTTTATTTTTTTGTGGGCTGTGTTAGCTTGTCTGCTAGTATTTTTTTATTAATGATAAAAAACAAAAATAGAAAGAAGCGTGGATAAAATGAAAAAGAAAAAAGTGTACGTTGGTAGTTTAGTGTTAGGGTTATTGCTGGTAGTTTGTTATATGCTGCCTGTTAGTAAGGTTAAAGCAGCGATGTCGACCAATTCTGATTCTAGTATTTCCTTTCAAGCCGGGGCGTTGAGTATTTTGTCGGTGCCTAATTTTGAGTTTGGTACTTGGGAGATTAGCCCGGTTAATCGAACGTATTCTTTACAAGCAGATGCCAGTATCGCGGTTGCTGATTTACGTGGATCAACGAGTGGTTGGACATTAACTGTCAAACAAGAAACACAATTAAAAACGCAGCAAAATGAAGAATTATCTGGTGCGCAAATCTTGATGAAAGCAGGAACAGCTACACCAAGTACCGCCATTACTTTACCTTCGCAAATTCAATTGATTCCTGGCAATGCAGCAACCGTGATGACTTGTAGTGGGAATGCTGGCTCCAATTTAATCCAAGCGACTTGGCAAGGAAAAAATGTTACGTTAACAGTTCCTGGTTCAACCAGTAAATATGCCACGCAATATACGTGTACGCTCACTTGGACCTTGGCAGATGTACCGACGAATGAATAAGCAAATGAGATTTGGGGGAGAAAAAGTTGCAAAAGTTGTTTCAATATAGAAATTATAATCGTTGCTTATTGTTGCTAGTATGCTTATTCATCCTTTTATTTGGGCAGGCACGATTGATTTTTGCTACTGAAAATAGTGCACCTTTTGTTGTAAGAACGGAAAATAGTCCTTATCAAGTCGATCAGTCTAAGTCCTATTTTGATTTAAGACTACCAGCCAAGCAAAAGGTTGCATTAACTGTGCAGATTCATAATGTAGTTGATTATCCGGTAAAAATTAGTGTCAGTGTGAACCAAGCAACCACTAATTTAAATGGTTTTGTTGAATATGGTCCTTCTAACAACAAGCTTGCTAGCAATTTGCCTTTCGTTTTAAAAAGCTGTGTGACTATCGACCAGCCAGAATTAATCATTCCTGCTAAGGAAACGATTACTACGACGGTGTATGTAACGATTGCTGATGATCAGTTTGCGGGAGTGGTAGCAGGAGGCTTGACTTTTTTGGATGTGACGCATGAAAAACAGGGAGGTGACACAGCTTTTAACAATCGGTTTGCTTATACGGTGGCTATCTTGTTGCATGGGGCATTACCGGCTTTAGAGAATCAATTAAGCATTTTAACTGCCAAAATGAGTGAAATGAATCAGCAGCAGGCGTTATTGATTCAATTAGCAAATCAACGAGCCAATTATCTGAATCAGCTGCAGGTACAAGCTACTCTGTATAATAGTAAACAACAAGCAGTGCTTAAACTGAATAAAAAACAGTTGCAAATGGCGCCGAATAGTTTAGTTAGCTTACCTTTTTTTCTCGAAAATAATGCGCTAAGCTCGGGAAGTTATCGTTTGAAAATAGTGGCGATGACGCCTGAAGCTAAGTGGCAGAAGGTCCAAACACTCCAAATTAAATCCTCACCAATTCCTACCCTAGCTGGTCAAAACCAAGACCAAAACCCGGTTTCAGGTCAATTGCTATGGATCTTGATTATTTTCTTAGTGTTATGTATTTTTATTTTAATTGGGATTATTTTATATTTAATGCTTAGAAAGAATAAAAAGCAAGTCTAAAATATATCGATAATAGGCTGTCCCATAGTTTTGTGGGGCAGCTTTTTATGAATAAAAATAGGCAAAATACGCTTATGTTGGCTAGTTTTAACTAAACGTTTGTAATATAATAAAAGAAAACGTTTATTTTTAATTGGAGGTTAATTCGTATGAAGGGTTTAAAACTGGGATTATGCTTGCTTGGCTTCATCAGTTTTGGTTGCTTATTTGCTCGACCCACAATAGCTGCTGAAAATGCGCAACAGTATTTAATCGACCAAGCCAAAGCTGTAGCTGGTCAACGTGAGGTCCGTTTTAGTGAAACCATGTTACCGACCTCACCGGCCAATGTGATGGTAGGCATTGAGGGAACCTTTTATCAGGTGGATAAAGAGGCTGTTTTAAAGCGCATCAATGAAATTAGAAAAGAAGCCTATGATGAGCAATTGGTGGATACTTATGTGCCGATAAAGTGGTCAAGAGCGTTAGAAGAGATTGCTAAAACCCGTTCGGTCGAATCTAGTTTTGTTCTTGCTCATCGTCGGCTAACAGACAAGTCAATTTGGACAGTTGGCGATTCATTTGCTGAAAATTCAGGTGGTGAAAATATTGCGTGGAATAATGAGCGTGCAACTTCAGCGTTTTTATCTGCCATCAATCAGTTTTATGAAGAAAAGGCTACTTATATGCAGTACAAAAAAACAGGCGTATTAAGTGGTGAAACAGGGCATTATACTAGTATGATTAATCCAAATTATACAACAGTTGGTATGGGTGGCTTTTGGAATGAACAAAATTATGATTGGACCTGTGTAGTGCAACGCTTTGGTTCTAGTCAATATAGTAATGAGCTTAGTGATGATAGTACTTCAACTGAAAATGGTCAGGTGGTGCAAGTTTCAGAGGTTAGTACGGATAAATTGAGTCAATTGATGTTAAAAGGTCCGGATGTTTTGAGTTTTCCTAATGTTCAAGGCTTCTATTTATCAGCTAAGCTATTAAACGAAGAGAGTGTTTCAGTGTTTAGTCAAGGCGTTCACTGGGAAAGCTCAGATGAAAAGATTGCACAGGTCAATCATTTAGGGCAAGTAACCCCTTATGCAATTGGTAAAGTTACAATTAGTGCCAATCTAAATAATACGACGGTAACAAAACAAGTAACTGTACGTAAAATGGTGAAAGCAGAAGAGATTCATGTGAGCAACAAAAGTGGCTCATTGCCGCGTTTTCCAGATAAAGTTAAAGTTAGCTGGTCAGATGGTAGCATCACTGAAGAGAAAGTCATTTGGCCGGCTCAGCTAGAATCTAATTATCAGGTACTTCAGCCTAAAACCAATCAGGTAACTGGTCATATTGTAAATAGCGAGCTGAGTGTAGAGGCTACAATAGATACGGCGGTGGTTAGTCAAATTCAGCCATTAAATTTAAGTACGTATTCAGGAGAGATTCCCCAACTGCCGAACTTGATACCGGTGATTTGGTCCGATAAATCAATTTCTTTAGAATCTGTTGAGTGGGCTAAATTAACCCAAGAAATGGTAACCGTAAAAGAGGATAAGCAACTGGCTTTTTCAGGAATTTTGAGTAGTCTTTGGAGTCGCAATAAAGTTCAAGGAACCTTAAATATACGGATGCCTAAAGAGACGATTTATCGTTTGTATAATCCAAATTCAGGTGAGCATTTTTATACTAGTTCAACAGCTGAACGAGATGGCTTAGCCAAATTAGGTTGGAAAGCAGAAGGGATTGCTTGGTACGCACCGCTAAAAGGTGATCCAGTCTATCGTTTGTATAATCCAAATGCTTCAGATCATCACTATACGACTTCTAAAATAGAACGGGAGAATCTAATAAAGATAGGGTGGCGAGATGAAGGAAGTGGTTGGTTTTCTGGAGGCGAGACACCGATTTATCGCTTATACAACCGTTATGCTAAAAAAGCTGGTGCTCATCATTATACCTTGTCTAAAAATGAGCAACAACATTTAGTGAGCATTGGTTGGCAAGATGAATTAATTGGTTGGTATGCCGTTAGTTAAGGGTTATTTAGTTAATAGTAAGAAAGGTTAGGAGAAATTTTCAGATGAAAAAATGGCAAATTATTGGCACAACGTTAGGCTGTTTGCTTTTGTTAGCAGGCTGTCAAAAACAAAGCAATCAAGAAACGGCAGGTAGTCAGGCTGCCCAAACCACTAGTCAAGAGAAAAAAGTGTTGAAAAAAGACACGAATGAATCAAAGAAGGTTTCGACTAAAAAAAGTAAAAAGACTCAGCCAACCGATACTACTTTATATGCCAGTGTGTTGGATAAAGCTAGAAATGATGCAACAGAAACTCATGCCAGTGTATATTGTTTTTATGATTTAAATAAAGATGGTCAAAACGAATTGCTTTTGGCTAATTATTATAATAATCAACCGGTTATCAATAGTATCTATGCTATAGTCAATCAACAACCAACTGAGCTAGGCCAAAGTCGTGTTGCAAGTGCTGGCGGTTATCGTTCGCAAATCGCACTTTATCAAGATGGCAGCTTGTACTTTGAAGAAGGCCAATCGACTAGTCCCATCTTCCATGGAAAATTAATGCAATTAACTGCTGACAATCAATTACAGGTTATTAAAGAACAAGATTATTCCTATGTGGATAGCCGTGCCGAAGATGTCTTTGGGACTAAGGATAAACAGCCTTTAGCGCTTGATCAATTAAAGTGGCAAAGTATAACAGATGGGATGGATGCAATCGGTCTATCCATGCTTCAATTTGCAAGTATTGAAGGTACTTGGGGTGGTGGAAAATACCAAATTACAAAAGATCAAATTGTTCAGGGAGATCAAAAATTTGTAATTAATGGTGCAACAATTGAAGCCAATGGTGCGGTGAAAGCTGGTTTTTATACGCAATCTATTCAAGAACAAGCAGCCAATGATACTGAACCAAGACCAGGTGGGGCGATGATTTACTTTATTCCTAAGGGAGTGGATATGTCGACAACAATCGCTGGTACAACGATTACCGATGCTTCTGATCATAATCAAGATCGAATTTGGACAGGACAGAGCATGACAGGTTTTGCTGATAGTACAGCTTTTATTTATAAAGATTAATTTTTACAATTAATTGCAATTAATAAACAAGCTCACCGCAAATGGTGGGCTTATTTATTGTATCTGAGGAAGTACAGATTTTTTATAGAGATAATTCATAAAAAATAAATCTATTGATAAAATGAGGTGTTTTATGCGGGTATTAAGTTTAGGGGTGAATATGTTTGAATTATTTATTCATCAACAGGAGAGTTATCCTGCTTATTTAGAAGATAGTTTATTTAGATTGTTAAAAGAACATCAAATCGATGTTGCCTTGCTTCAAGAGGTGAGGAGTTCAAAGCTTCAGTATTTGCCCACGGATTTTCAGGCTATCTTACCGTTTCCTTATCACAGCCAGCCAACCGTTGATTTTAGAAATCATATGACTGTCGCTTTGCATCTTAAACAGCAGCAGTGGTTTTTTCAGCAAAACTATTTAAATCCAGTTGCTGGAAAATATATGGTTTCTATTCGTAATCCAGCTTATTGGACGATTCTGGGTGTACATATGCCATTGTTACTAAAAAGAAATGAAGACAAAGCACTTTGGGAACATGTTTTATTAGATGAGCAGCACTGGCACTTGATTATGGGAAATTTTAATGCACACAACAAAAAACCATTGAACCACAATTGGCAACTGATGCAACGCCTTACCAAAGGGGAAGAACCGCTTTATCGCAATTTATGGCAAGAGGGATTAGAGCAGCAAAAAGCTTACTATTTAGATTATCGTGGAGAAAAGCACTTAGCAAATGAGACGCATTTTTATCGGACAACAAATAGTAATACGCAAATAGATTACGCTTTAGGCCGGAATATCGATCTTAATGAAATCATTTTGGATATGCGTACGTTGAGTTTTACCAATCACTGTGCGCTAATTGTGGATTGTTGTAAACGGTGAATTTATATAAAAAATTATTTAATCAGCATTACTTGTTATTTTATTCTTTCACATATTATTTATTATCGAGGGATATATATTTGCGTGCACAAATATATTGACTAATATTCTTAATTTATTTTCGTTTAAATGAAGATGAAGGTTAGTGAAATGGCTGATTTTAGCATTTTTATCCGTTCTTATTTTAGATAATTTAATAAACACAGTATTGTAATCGTTTTCTTAAGTGGTATAATAATTATGGTTACTAGTAATTTAAATGTTAAACATATTATTTTAAAATATATTGAATTATTTAATATTGAATACTTAATGAAAGTAAGTGAAAATATGCAAAATTTTCAAGGCGATGAGCACACAGTGATTGAAAAAATGATCAAGGTAGAAGCTGAACAGCGATGGAACGATACCGGAATTGATCTTTATCCAGATTCGTTTGTAACAATTACTTATAAGGGAGGATTTTGTAAAATCAATGATAGTGAACGATTACTTAGTGCGGCAGATCATCGATTAAAAAGATCAGTTTCTAGAAATATACCATATGAGTTTCCGCCGGGGTGTTTAATCGGTAAAGTTGAAGAACGGATATTTCATATTGGTCAAGGGAAAGTTGTTCATCATCAAAGTGGACGGTTGTATTTATCTATTAATCGGATTATTTCATCGCTTGGCTTTTGTCAATTGGCTAGGGTGAATGGTTATTATAATGTAAAAATTACAGTAATGCCATTTGCGTTGATTTAACCTTTTGGCTGAAATGTAAATTTTTGTGGATGAAATGACTTTGTTAATTGAACAAATGAATATAATGAAGGTAGGTTGGATATTTGCTCAAACAAGCAAATTTTCTTGGTTGGCACATTATCCAGCAAAGGATGAGCAATTATAAATTGCTTGGATAAAAGTTCAATTATTTGAATCCCCCCACCCACTATTTTATTCAACTGATTTATATATTTGCTAATGGACGTATCAGGAAATTTGCTTACGTGCCAGCTCAATTCTTTGTGATAAACAAAAATAGTGCGATTTCACTATCGCACTATTTTTGTTTGTTCAGGTAAAGATACTTCAAAAGTGTTTATCCGACACGATTATGTATGGGATGAACGCTTTTTTTAACTAGATTTTTATTATCTTTAGATTATAAAAAAGCCTTGTTTATTTGAATGTATTTACCTATTTAATAATGTTTGATGAATTTTTGCATTAAGCTTGCGTTAAAAATTAACGTTTTTTTATAGGGTTATTTTATTTGGGCTATCTATTAAAAACACAGTATTTCCAATAAGTTTATTAGCGAATTTACAATAAAGAAAAAAAGTGGATTTATTTTTTATCGTTTGTTTTTCGGAAGTTTTGTTTTTTTTTTAAATAAGAGGTTTAATTAAAAAAGTGATAAGGGTTAAATCGCTGGTCTAATTGAAATATTTCCAAAATTATCTCTAAATAAGGCGATAAAGAGCAGAAATATTGCCGCTTTATCGCCTATTTATATCTGGCCTAATTACTGATTTTTTCAATCGTTTTGCAGAAATTGTTCAAAGTGGCTACGCAATTTTTGGCGATAATAAGCACGTAATTGTCTAGAACAACTATCACTACAAAGCTTAAGGAGTTGTTTTTGCTCCTTTGTATTTAACTGAGCGAAAAATTGTGCTAGCAGGATTCGTTCATCGCTTTGACTTGGTTGCACTTGTTGATTGAATACATAGTTTAATTGTGTTTCGTCAAGCGTATCAGGTAATTTTAAGACTGTTCGCCGATAATCTTGGGCGCGCCAATATAATAGTTGCCACAAGCGATTAACCGGATAGTCTTCTTGAAACGCTTGGATGGAAGGATAATCTTTGCTGGCCTGCCAAAGCTGGATACTCAAAATCTGCAGATAATCTTCATATTCTGACTGATATTGATGAATGGAGAGACGATGTAAAATTTTGTGCATCATGTTTTGATAATTCATAATTAATTGATCTTGCTCATAGGTATTCATTTTTTCTGCTTTCTCGTGCACGTGGTTTGATTTACTTAAGTAACCAGCTGTACTATAGCAGAAATTTTATAAAGTTATTTTTTAAAATAACGTAGAATGGGGATGTATTTGCGTATTTAAGAAATGAAGGAAACGATTTTTACCAAAAATGTCATTTTAAATTTAGAAAATTGAATAAACGAATGGCTCAAGAATAGTCTTTTTTATTTTTTATTTAATAAGTCAATATGTTAATTGTGAAAATTCATCGTCAAACGCTTAAATTTCAGCTAAATTTCGCCTGTTTTTCTGTTATTCTATTTTGTTAGAAGCTTAGAGGGTTGATTTATCGGCTTTTTTATTTATAACAATAGGTGTTTTAAATGGAAAATGCGAGGTAAACTAAGAATAGTGATATTTACATGACTTTTGTAAATGTAATTTTTCAAATCATTTTCATTAAAAGTGATAAATTTTAGATAAAAAAACAAGCATGACTAAGTTCTAGTCTGCTTGTTTTGTGCGATTTAATCTAATTTGACAATGTTACTGCCATGGACTTCGTGAATGCCTAATTTATTGGCGATTTCTTCAGCATTTTGATAGGTAATTCCTCCACCAGGTAAAATGGTTAGCCGCTGATTGGCATAATGAATTAATTCGGCGAGATGAGCTATGTTTTCCTCAATAGGCGTAGATAATGGGCCGCCGTGAGTCAAGATGCGACTAACCCCGTGTTCAACTAACCAATCAATCGCTGTAAATTGCATCTCTTTAGGAATTTGATCGAAGGCCATGTGGAAGGTAATCTCTAAGCCTTCGCTTGCCTCAATCAAGGTTTCTAGTGCTTCTTCATCTAACCAGCCACTTGGGGTTAAACAGCCAAAGACGACCCCGTCAACACCTAATTTTTTAGCTTCAATTAAGTCGGTATGCATGATTTTTAATTCAATATCATTGTAGATAAAATCACCTTTACGCGGGCGAATCATGACCATCACAGGAATATGTTTCTCACCAGCATAGCTTAAGGCTTCTTCAATTACCCCTGTGCTAGGAGTAGTTCCCCCAACTGCTAGATTGTCACATAATTCAATTCGATTTGCACCTTGATGGATCGCTAAAGGGATATCGGTATAATTTTCTGCACAAAATTCTTTGATGAGTTTTGACATTTTTCCATTCCTTTCTGATAAATTCTTTAGCTATTCTACCATATTCTATCCTTTATCGCATGAAATATCTTTACTCTCATTAAAATGCCTTTGTTACAGTCTATCTTTCAATCAATGGGTTTGCTTTTGTATGCGTAAGATAGCGTTGAGGAGTGACAATGCTGAGTGGTGGGTCTTTTTGTGTTGCAAATGCAACATTAATTGAGTATAATCAAAAAATAAAAGGATAAAGGAGCTAGTCAATGGCGGCAGAAATTTTACGGGCAATTGGTCGAATTGCTCGCGCGTTAGATTCGATTGCCAATGTTGAATTTAAAGATTTGGCATTGAATCGAGGCCAGTATTTATATTTAGTTAGAATTTATGAACAACCAAATATCATTTTAGAGGAGCTTTCCCAACTTTTACGGGTAGATAAAACAACAGCTTCTCGAGCGGTTAATAAGTTGGTTGCGCAAGGATTGGTAAAAAAGTATCAAGATACCCACTCGGCTAAACGTCAATTATTAAAGATAACGGCTGAGGGTAAACGCTTGGCGGAGTTTATTTTATTAGAAAACAATTATTCAGAATTAAAGGCTTTGCAAGGATTAAATTCAGAGCAGATTGAACAGCTAAGTACGTTATTGCAGGTTGTGGATGAAAATATTTTAAATGAATTTCAAACGGTTAAGGCTGGAAAAATACGCGATTATAGTCAAATGTTGAGGAGGAAATCGGATGATTGAGGAAGTAAAATCGACTGAAGTGAATAAATTGTGTGAAATTAGTCAAGAGACCTTTGTAGAAACGTTTGCGCCAGTTAATACGCCTAAGGATTTACAGGATTATTTAGCGCAAAATTTAACCATTGAAAAATTGCAGCAAGAGGTCGCTAATCCTGAATCATTTTTCTATTTTTTAAAAAAAGAAGGAGCGATAGCAGGGTTTATTAAGCTGAATGTCGGACAAGCGCAAACAGAGTACCAGAGCGCTGATAGTATGGAAATAGAAAGAATTTATGTCAAGCAGCAATTTCAAGGTCAAGGTTGTGGCCAAGAATTATTTACCTTTGCTTTAAAAAAGGCAAAAGATTTTGGAAAAAAGAGGGTTTGGCTTGGCGTTTGGGAGCACAATACCAAAGCCATCTCGTTTTACCAAAAACAAGGCTTTCAACAATTTGATCAGCATGTTTTTTGGATGGGAGACGATCCGCAAACTGATTTAATCTATCAACTAATTTTTGATGAAGATTAATCGTTGATGGACTACTTTGCATTTTTAGCTACTGGGTATGATTTAGTCAAGTTTCAAAATTTTGGAACTTGGCTATTTGTCGTATTTACGTATTACACATTGCTAGAGTCTTTGACCATGTGATATATTTTGAATGTAGATGATTTGAAAAAAATAAAATAAATTAGTAGGGAAAGTTTATAATGTTGAAAAAAATTGATCGAGCACGCATATTTTTAAATAAACAAGCAGCCTTATTTGCTTGTCCAATTTGTCATGAAGCGATGAGGCAGACTGAGCGTGGATTAGCTTGTGATAAAGGACACCGGTTTGATCTTTCTAAAAAGGGGACCTTATATTTTTTAAAATCACAGATAAAAAGCGATTATGATGCAAATTTATTTTTTCATCGTGCAAAAATGATTCAAGGCGGCATGTACCAACCCTTATTGCTTAAATTAGCTGATTTAGTAGCTAATCAAAAAGTTTTGGACGTTGGTTGTGGTGAAGGGAGCTTTTTGGCTCAATTACAGCAATTAACTCCTTTAAAGGCAGCGATTGGTTTTGATATTGCTAAAGAAGGCATTTATCAAGCGAGTAATCATGCAACGGATGCTTTTTGGTGTGTTGCGGATTTAACCAATTTGCCTTTTGCCAATCATTCTTTTGATGTGGTGTTAAATATTTTTTCACCCTCTAACTATCATGAATTTAAACGAGTATTAAAACCAGGTGGTCGCTTAATCAAAGTGATTCCTGATGAAAAATATTTATATGAATTACGCTGTGCCTTTTATCCGGATGACGAGAAAAAACAACGTTATTCAAATCAACAGGTGGTGGAAAAATTATTGCAGGCTTTCCCACAGACTCAATTTGAACGGTTAAGCTATCAGTTTGCCATCCCGGAAGATTTACGTTTATCACTATTAGAAATGTCGCCTTTAGAATGGGGTGTTTCGGATGAAAGAAAAGCACAATTGCAAGAAAAACCATTAGAAAAAATAACGATTGATTTGTTAGTTGCCATTAGTCAAAATCAATGAATTCAGACAAAAAAGCGAACTGTCATACTCCGATGATTTTGAAGATATTGATGAATTAACTTAACTTTTCCTAATCTTTTTAAACTTTTTTCAACTTTTGCCAAAAAAAATTCAAAAAAATTGAATTTTTTTGGCTTTTTCTCTTGCTAAGAAGATATGATAGTGATATAGTATACACAAGTTGTTTTTCATTGGTTTTTATCAGCATCCTGTTCTGATAAAAGTTAGTGAAAAACCTTCACTAACGTAGCTTCTCGCAGTGCTTGACACCGAGTGGGTTACGTTTTTTTTTATGCATAATTAATAAACTTTCTATTAAAGATAAGAGGATGATAAATAGTGAACCATATTGTATTATTTGAACCAGAGATTCCAGCGAATACTGGTAATATTGCTAGAACCTGTGCTGCCACGAATACGCCGCTGCATTTGATTGAACCTTTAGGCTTTAGTACAGATGATAAGCATTTAAAGCGAGCAGGATTAGATTATTGGCATAGTGTAGACATTACCTATCATGAAAACTTAGCTGCTTTTTTAGCCTATTTACCAGAGGATGCCCACCTTCATCTAATCACTAAATTTGCTAATAAGGTCTATAGCGAAGTTGATTTTAATGATGGTAAAGATCATTATTTTATGTTTGGTAAAGAAACAAAAGGGTTACCAGAAACATTTATGCGCCAAAATGAAGAAAAATGCTTGCGTATTCCAATGAATGATACGCATGTGCGCTCGTTGAATCTTTCCAATACAGCCGCATTGATTATCTATGAAGCGTTAAGACAACAAAGCTTCCCTAATTTAGAATTAACGCATCATTATGAACATGATAAATTGGATTAGAAAGGGAATAGAAGATGCAACTTTATTTTACACGTCATGGAAAAACACAATGGAATTTGGAAGGTCGTTTTCAAGGACGTGAAGGCGATTCTCCATTGTTAGAAGAAAGTTATGCTGAAATAGCCTTGCTAGGTGAGTATCTAAAAGAGATTCCCTTTGCGGCGATTTATACTTCTAGTGCTAAACGAGCGGTCAATACGGCAGAAACTTTAGCGAAGCATTTAAATACCAAAGTACCTATTTATGCTTTAGATGAGCTAAGAGAGTTTGGCTTTGGACAATTAGAAGGGCGTAAATTTGTTGAGGTGAATCAGGAATTTCCAGAAGCTTCACGGATGCGTGATCGTTTGGATTTGTATGATCCTAGTCCGTTTGCTGGGGAAAAGGTCGGGCATATGCTTCGACGAATGGAAGAAGCGATAGTTAGTGCCTGTCAGCGACATTTAGCAGAAGGACCAATTCTTTTTGTTGGTCATGGTGCCGCTTTTTCAGCAAGTATTCCTTGGTTAACTGGTCAGCCTTTAGCACAATTAAGAGAGATGGGTGGCTTAAAAAATAGCAGCTTATCGATTTTAGAAACAACAGACGGTATCTTACCTTATCAATTGTCGTTATGGAATGACACACATTTTTTAGAAAAATAGCTCATAAAGGAGGGGTGATTGATGAATGAAAAAGCTGAGCTAACCGGCACTATTCAAGCAATCTTTTTTGAAAATCAACGGAACTTTTATAAAGTAATGTTAATTAAAATTCAACAGACGAATTTGCCGATTAAAGAAAAAGAAATGGTGGTAACTGGAAGCTTCGGTCAGGTTCAAGAAGGAGAGTTGTATCAGTTTTTTGGTCAGTTAGTCAATCATCCTAAATATGGGCAGCAATTCCAGGTTGAAAGCTATCAACAGGCACAACCAACTTCTGCAAGTGGTTTGGTAGCCTATTTTTCAAGTGATCGTTTTCCTGGAATTGGGCGTAAAACAGCTGAAAAGATTGTGGATACTTTAGGCGAAAATGCCATTGAGCAGATTTTAGCTGATGCAAGTATTTTAGCTGCTATTCCTACACTCAATGAAAAAAAACAAAAGATGATTGTGGACACCATTTTAGCCAATCATGGGATGGATCAAGTCATTGTTGGTTTAAGTAAATATGGTTTTGGCAGTCAGTTATCCTTTGCCATCTATCAAAAGTATAAAAATGATGCTTTAAATGTTATCGAAAATAACCCATATCAGTTAGTCGAAGAGATTGAAGGGATTGGTTTTAAGAAAGCAGACCACTTGGCCAATCAATTAGGTATCGCCACTGATAGTCCCAAACGTTTACGGGCAGCGATTTTACATCAGATATTGCAACAGTCGCTTGAACAAGGCGATACTTATGTTTTAGCCCAAGATTTGATGGAGAAAACCTTAAGTCTATTAGAAGAAAGTCGACCAATTGAAATCGTTCCTGAACAGCTTGCGCAAGTGATTATTGAGTTAGTTGAAGAAGGAGCGATTCAACAGGATGAAATGCGTTTATATGAAAATAGCTTATTTTTTGCGGAATATGGCATTGCAAATTCGATTGCTCGTTTGTTATCAAGGAAAAAAGAAATTCATTATCCAAAAGAAAAGCTTGAACGTACAATTCGCAAAGTGGAAAAACGATTAGGCATTCAATATGGCGCTTCACAAATTGCCGCCATCAAAGAAGCCATTCAATCTCCGTTATTTATTTTAACAGGAGGACCAGGAACTGGGAAAACAACTGTCGTCAATGGGATTGTTCAGGTATTTGCTGAATTGAATGATCTGGATTTACAGGTACATAAATATACCGAAACAACTTTTCCTATTTTACTTGCTGCACCTACTGGACGAGCGGCAAAACGAATGAATGAAACAACTGGCTTACCTAGTGGGACCATCCATCGTTTATTAGGGTTAAATGGGAAGGAAAAGAAACCCTTAGTCGATGTAAGGGAGCTAGAAGGCGGCTTGTTGATTGTTGATGAAATGTCGATGGTAGACACTTGGTTAGCTAATATGTTATTCAAAGCAATCGGTAATCAAATGCAGGTCATTTTAGTTGGGGATAAGGATCAATTGCCTTCAGTCGGTCCAGGTCAGGTACTTCATGATTTATTGGCGATTGAAGAATTGGCTAGTTGTGAGTTAAATGAAATTTATCGTCAAGGGGAAGGTTCTAGCATCATTCCTTTAGCGCACGAAATTAAAGTTGGCCAGCTACCCAATGATTTATTAGAAAAAAAGGCCGATCGCTCCTTTATTTCTTGTCAGGCCAATCAAATTGAAACGGCAATTGCACAAATTGTTACTCGGGCGAAGGAAAAGGGGTTTAGCTCACAAGACATTCAAGTGCTAGCCCCTATGTATCGAGGGGTGGCTGGGATTGATGCCCTAAATCAAATGATGCAGGCTATTTTTAATCCACCGACAGCTAAAACAAAAGAGGTTTATTTTAACGAAATTTGTTATCGGATTGGTGATAAAGTTTTGCAGTTGGTCAATGCTGCAGAATTAAATGTGTTTAACGGTGATATGGGCATTATTGTCGGCATTAACTATGCCAAAGATACCGAAGACAAGGTGGATGAACTCATTATTCAATTCGATAATCAAGAGGTTACCTATCCACGCAACGAGTGGCAGCAAATTACCTTAGCCTATTGTTGTTCCATTCATAAGTCCCAAGGTAGTGAATTTAAAATGGTGATTTTACCAATGGTTCGGCAATATAGTCGCATGCTTCAGCGTAATTTGTTGTATACAGCGGTGACTCGTAGTAAAGAACTACTAATCCTTTTAGGTGAGGTCCAATCTTTTGTCAGCTGTGTTCAAAACGAAGCGGCCAATCGGTTGACGACACTAACTAAGCGTGTACAAGAACGGGATGAAATTACCGACTGGCTGCGCCTTAAAATCGATCAGTATGAAACCGCTCAGCTGGCTGATGAAATAGATTCGCTAGGTAGTTTCCAATCAGATAACCAAACAGCTGCAACGCTGCAATTGTCCAAAGATGATCGAGCAAAAGTCGATGAGTTATTTACTATTGACGAACCTACGCCATCTGCTACAACGCAAGAAAAACTCGACACCAATGTGCTAGAGCGTAAGCAGACAGGTCTTCAATACGATTTATTAACTGATACTAACCAGGATATTCAGGAAAAATCATTGGTTGAAGAAAAACAAAGTTTACCAGATTATTTGACAATCAGCCTGATTGAAGATGAAAGGATCGATCCATTGATAGGTATGGAGAATATTTCTCCGTATGATTTTATGGAATAAGCATTTGGCAAACTAGCAGACAATAAGTAAACATAGCTAGCTCCTAAATGAGAAAAGTCATTGCTAGCAACGAGTATGTAAATGACATTACAGCTAATCATTTAATAATTTGAAATAAGGCAGAGATAGAGAAAATACTTTCTATCTCTGCTTTTTTTTTGCGTTTATTGCGAGGGTTGATGCTATTCGTTGATTCAATAGATAGAAATAATGAAGGTGAGTAAATAACTAGCAAAAACGTTTTGATTACATAGAAAAAGCGAGCATTTTGTAAAAGTATGTAAACATTATATAAAAACTAATTTCAAAAATTCTAATTTAAATGATTGTAATTTATTTGATGAAAATCACAGAAAACACAATAAATATATGGTTGTTATTATTTTTTTTGTTATCTTAATCGAAATGGTGATAGAGGAAACAAAAGTATTTAATTGACTATGTAAACTTATTTTCACTGAGTTTTAGCGAGATTGGTTGAAAAAATATCGAAGGATAGTATAATTTTTGGTGATAAGAAATAGTTTTTTAATCAATTATTTCTTTTTATTTTTAGTCGTTGAATATGAGAGGAGTTAAAGTTGACATGAAAAAGCTAGAAAAGCATCGTCAGATTGAGAAAAAGAAATTTCGTTTTTCGCTACGCAAGTTTTCAACCGGCGTTGGTTCGGTTTTATTAGGGACTACTCTGTTTTTCAGTTTAGCAGTTGGGGTAAATGCAGAGACAGAAGGTTTTGCTGGCGATAATACGCAGATATTGAAGCACACATATAGAGAACCTATTGAAAAATTAGCTGAATCAGTAGCTATGCCGGAGATTAGCTACAAGGTTATTAACGGGCATAAGTATGTTCATTGGAAATTAACCTTTAATCCGTCATGGGCGAACTGGATGAACCCTAAATATGCGGTAAGTATTCCTATTGATGTAGTCGGCGATCCTATCAATATTGTAGAAAATAGATATTATAATATTGGTTCTAGTGATATCCTTAGAAGCTCAAACAAGTATAGTACGGTTGCTGCCTGGAAATTAGGGGATCGCAAATACTATATACCAGGTTCACAGTCAGATGGAGCTCAAGAGCATTTTCTATATGGGTATGATTGGGGAGATGAATATAACATTCAGGCTCCTTGGGGTCGAAAAATTATTAGTAATGATCATACGATGATTTTGGTAACCCAAGTAGCTGGTGCACAGGCGGACGATAAGGTTGTAGTAGAATTTGATACTGTTGTTAAAGCTGAAAATACACAGATGCCATTTTATGTGGGGCTTAAATCAAGAGAACTTTCGGGTGATTATTATCGTCATTACGGTATATTTAATATAAAAACCTCTCTTAACTTGAATGAAAAATATGAACCAACCGCAGTAGAGTCAAAAGCTGTCAAAAATGGCATTACATTAGGTGAAACATTAGCTAAATCCATGATTACCAATATTGATACAGGAAACACTCCTATCCCAAGTAAAGATATTGCTAAGGTAGAATTTGTTTCTGCTAGCACCATTGATACCACGACAGCAGGGGAAAAAGCCGTTCAAATCAAGGTTACTTATACAGATAATACTAGTGATACTGTTGCTTCTAAATTAGTAGTAAAACCTAAATTAACAGCAGAAATTAAGAAAAATTTAACAGCTAATGAAAAAGCAGCAGTCACCAGTACACCAGCTGTAGTACCTGCTGTTGAGAGAACCACGATTCAATCTACAAAAACTAACGGCTTAAGGATTGATGAACAAGGAAATCTAGTCGGTGAACCAACTGGTTTAGACTGGACTGGCGATAACGCGCAAAAAACGGAACAGCCTGTTGAGATTCCGGTAACTTTATCTAAAGATGATAATGGTCTTTATGACAATCAAACTATCAAAGTACCAGTAACTGTTTATCGTGATACAGATGGTGATGGTATTCCAGATAAAGATGATACTGATATTGATAATGATGGTATCAATAATGAAGATGAAAAAAAAGCCGGTCTAAATCCGTTTGCTGAAAAAACAGATGGTAAACGTGCAGATGGTACGTTAGATGCAGATAAGGATGGTATAACCAATGCTGATGAATCTGATGAAACCCAAAATACAATTACTGATAAAGATGGCGATGGGATAGCAGATATAGTAGATGCAAGTGATGCTAGCAAATATACACCAAAATTTGACACTATCGTTGTCGATCAAGATAAAGATTTTCCAAGTAATCCAACACTTGTAGATAAAGCGAATCTTCCAAATGGCACTACTTTTGCAATTGTAGATGGTACGCAACCAAGTACAGCTAATTCTGGTAATTATTCAGTAAACGTAGCAGTGACTTATCCTGATGGCAGTAAAGATACAGTTTCAGCTCCAGTACGCGTAAAAGAATTAAATGAAATGTATGAACCAGTCGCTAACAATGCAGTAGAAGTTCCTCGAAATGTTACTTTGGATGCACCTTTAGCAGATGCTAAAACACATATCCAAAACTTTGATCAATTGCCAACAGGTACAACAGTGGCAGTTTATGCTCAAGGTACAACTGATCCAGTTTCAACAGCGACTTTAGGTGCAAAACCAGTGACTTATGTTGTGACCTATCCAGATGGTTCGACAGACTCCATTAATTCTGCTGTTTATGTTGCACCTTCTAATGCAGATGAAACTGCTGTTGAAGGCGGCACAATCACGGTTGATCAGGACCATCTTTTAACTGATGAGGATGCGAAAAATGCGATCACGAACCATGCAGAGCTTGATGAAAAATATCCAGATGGTGTAACTTATACTTTTGATACGAAACCTAATACGACTTTACCAGGTGAAAAAATCGGTAAAGTAAAAGTGACTTATCCAGATGGTAGTTCAGATATTGTAATGGTCGGTGTCGTTGTTAAAGCAACCGATCCAGATACGCCAGTTGTTACACCGAGCGTTGATAGCGATGGTGATGGTTTATCTGATGATTTTGAAACAAATATTACACACACAGATCCAAACAAACCTGATACCGATGGTGATGGCATTAACGATGGGGATGAATTGTTAATTGAGACCGATCCAACCAAAGCTGATACGGATGGCGATGGCTATACAGATAAAGAAGAAGTTGATGCTGGTAGCGATCCAACTGACAAGGATTCAACCCCAGTGGACTTAGATGGCGATGGTTTGTCGAATGAAGAAGAAGCTACGCATAATACCGATCCAATCAAAGCTGATACCGATGGCGATGGCTATACAGATAAAGAAGAAGTCGATGCTGGTAGTGATCCGCTAGATAAAACTTCTACACCAAAAGACTTAGATGGTGACGGATTATCTAACGAAGAAGAAACTCGCCGAAATACCGATCCAACTAAAGCTGATACTGATGGCGACGGCTATACGGATAAGGAAGAAGTCGATGCTGGTAGTGATCCGACTGATAAAGCTTCAACACCAAAAGATATAGATGGTGATGGCTTGTCTAATGCAGATGAAAACACTCATGGTACAGACCCTACTAAAGCTGATAGCGATGGCGATGGCTATACAGATAAAGAAGAAGTTGATGCTGGTAGCAATCCAACTGATAAAGCTTCAACACCAGAAGATATAGATGGTGATGGCTTGTCTAATACAGATGAAGCAACTCATGGCACCGATCCAACCAAAGCTGATACCGATGGCGATGGCTATAGCGATGCTGATGAACTAAAAGCTGGTAGCGATCCGCTAGATAAAGATTCAACACCAAAAGATAGTGATAATGACAAGATTCCAGATGTATTGGATCCAGATGATGATAATGATGGTTATTCTGATGAGGTAGAAAAAGCAGAAGGTACGGATCCACTAGACCCAGATTCTAAACCAAAAGATAATGATGGGGATAAAGTGCCAGATTCAACGGATACCGATGATGATAATGATGGTTATTCTGATGAGCTTGAAAACCAAGCGGGTAGTGATCCATTAGATTCAGATTCTAAACCAAAAGATACTGATGGGGATACGGTACCAGATGTATTGGATGATGATGACGATAACGATGGATTTACAGATACGGTAGAAAACCAAGCAGGTACGGACCCACTAGATCCAAATTCAAATCCAAATACAATCGATACTGATGGTGATAAAGTGCCAGATGTGTTAGATACGGATGATGATAATGATGGCTATTCTGATGAAGTGGAAAATCAAGCCGGAACAAATCCATTAGATCCAAATTCCAAACCAACGGATACGGATAATGATGGTACACCAGATGCGACGGATACGGATGATGATAATGATGGCTATTCAGATGAAGCTGAAAATCAAGCCGGAACAAATCCGTTAGATCCAAATTCAAATCCAAATACAGTCGATACGGATGGTGACGGTACACCAGATGCGACTGATCCAGATAATGACAACGATGGCTTATCTGATGAAGAGGAAGTAGCCCATGGTACTAATCCAAATAATCCAGATTTATTCAGATGACATCGAAACAATTTATGGTAGTGATCCAAAAGATCCTTCATCTACACCAACGGATACTGATGGGGATAAAATTCCAGATGCCTTAGATAGTGATGATGACAATGACGGCTATACTGATGAAGAAGAAAAAGCTGCCGGAACGAATCCATTAGATGCGACTTCTCATCCAGAAACGCCACTTCCAGAAACGGATACCGATGGCGATGGTGCACCAGATGCGATTGATACCGATGATGATAATGATAATTATGTAGATGATATCGAAAATCAAGCAGGTAGCAATCCGTTAGATCCAAATTCAAAACCAGAAGATACGGATAACGACGGTCTTCCAGATAATTTAGATACGGATGATGATAATGATGGCTATACTGATACTGTAGAAAATCAAGCAGGAAGTAATCCAAAAGATCCTTCATCTACACCAACTGATACCGATAAAGATGGCATGCCAGATGCAACGGATACGGATGATGATAACGATGGCTTTACGGATGAAGCGGAAAACCAAGCAGGTACAGATCCATTAGATCCAAGTTCTAATCCGAACACAGTGGATACCGATGGTGATGGTACGCCGGATTCAAAAGATACCGACGATGACAATGATGGTTATTCTGACGAAGCCGAAAATCAAGCAGGAAGTAATCCATTAGATTCAGATTCTAAACCAACGGATACGGATGGGGATGGTACACCAGATGCGACCGATCCAGATGATGATAATGACGGCTATTCTGATGAAGCCGAAAATCAAGCCGGAACAGATCCGTTAGATCCAAACTCTAAACCAGA
>NZ_KE136348.1:250867-254121 GCF_000406925.1 Enterococcus columbae DSM 7374 = ATCC 51263 | reverse complement strand
GATGGCGATGGTGTCAAAGATGGCCAAGAAGTTAAAGATGGCACGAACCTATTAGATGCTGATTCTGATAATGATGGTTTAACCGATGGCGAAGAAAAAGATTTAGGTACGGATCCAAACAAGGTGGATACTGATGGCGATGGCTATGCTGATGGAGTCGAAGTTGAAAAAGGTACCGATCCATTAGATCCAACAGACCACCCAACTTCAGCTAACAATAACGGTGGTAATACAGGCGGTAATACCGGTGGTAATACCGGCAACAACGGTAGCGACAATGGAAATAATGGAGGTACCGCAGCAGAAGATCGTGTGACTGTTTACCGCGTCTACAACCATAACTCAGGCGAACACGTATATACGACAGATAAAGCGGAATACGATAACCTAGTGAAAGTTGGTTGGACAGGCGAAGGAGTAGCTTGGATTGCTTCGAATAAAGGCGTTGCAATCATGCGTCTATACAACCAAGCTTCAGGTCAACACCTATACACTGCTGATAAAGAACGCTATGATCAATTAGCGAAAGAAGGATGGACACAAGAAGGTCTAGCATTCTACTCTAACCCAGCAGATGGCCTAGCAGTTCGTCACCTTTACAATGCGAAAACAGGTCAACATGTTTACACAACTTCGCAATATGAATTTGACGAATTAGTGAAACATGGATGGAGTGCACAAGACAATACTTGGAATGCAGTGGAAACCGTAACGAATGTCTACCGTGTATATAACCACAATTCTGGGGAACATCTATACACTGCAGATGAAAATGAATACAACAAACTTGCAAGCCTAGGTTGGAAGAAAGAAGGTCTAGCATGGCAAACTGATTCATTAGGCGAAAAAGTTTACCGTCTATACCAAGCTTCAACTGGTGCACATCATTACACAACGGATGAAGCAGAATATACCGCAATGGCAAACCAAGGATGGACCCAAGAAGGAGTGGCATTCTACACTGACTCTAATAAAGCAGTCGAAGTTTTCCACTTATTCAATCCAAAAGCCAAAGCAATTGCCCAACATTTATTCACAACGGATGTGAAAGAACGTGAAAAATTAGTGGCTCGCGGATGGCAAGTTCAAGAATCAATCTATCGAGGTTTATAATCTCCTCAAATAAAACAAGGGAATCTCTCGTAATAGAGGGGTTCTCTTGTTATTCACGATATAATGAATGTATCATTTTTTTGGAGTGGTGGCATTGATTAGTGGATTAGTACTTGGATTTAAGAATCGTAAAAAAGAAGACTAGTAGCTTATCAAAAATCTTTTGTCATTGATAAGAGAGTAATCGGCCTACCAAGATACTACATTTTGGTAGGCCGATTTTTATAAGTAATGAAAGTGATTGGTAAAAATATGTTAAAAGAAAAAAAGAATAAATATAGTATACGTAAACTCAGTGTGGGAGTAGGTTCCGTAATTATTGGATTTATATTATGTAGTCCGATTTATGCAGATACTGATGCGATAAAAAATGAACTTTCAAATTTTGTAGTATCAAAATATTACGCAAAAGATACTGATAATGATGGGATTATTGATCGATATGATAGAGAACCTGAGAAATGGAATGTAACTGATCGAGATTTAAGACTTTTCACAGAACTTGCTTATCGAACTTCTGATGAACTCACCAAAATTTTTAACAAGGATCAAGCCGCTATTGCTGATTTTAATTCAACAAAATTATTAAATGTCACTGATGTATCTGAAATTGTCAATAATTGGCAATTTGTTAAACAAATTCATCAAACGAATGGTTTTTCAGCGACGATTTTTACAAACGGGCGAGAAGCTGTCGTATCTATTGCTGGAACAAATGATGGGAATGATGGCGATGATGATATAGACATTTTTAATGGTGCACAACCTGGACAAGTAAATAGTTTAAAAGAAATCGTCAGTGCTTTGAGTGAATATGATAATTATTATTTAACCGGACATTCATTAGGCGGATATCTTGCAGTCTATATGGCAGCAAGTTATTTATATAATAACAACCAGCTAAAACATGTTGCAGTGTTTAATGCTCCGGGGATAAAAGACTCATGGTCATGGATATCGGGAAATTTATTACATCGCACAACTACAGAAAATAGTTTAAAATTAACAGACGAATTGAGTGCACCTAAAATCAATAATGATGCTGATAGTAGATTTAGCGGTGAGGAGGGTTTCATTCAACCCTATAGTATAAATGGCGATACTGTCGGTGGTTTATACTATTATGGAAATACACGATGGGCAAATCAAATCAATAATGGCAGTAAACACTCTAGTACAAACTTTTTTGGTACTAAAAAAGATGAAAATTTTAAAAAATGGTTTTCCACCGGTTATCGATTAGATACACCATATATTACAGATGATAGTGATTTCGATGGGCTAACGGATAAAGATGAATTGGCAATTGGAACTGATTTAAATACTATTGATACAGATAATGATGGTTATGGTGATAAAATTGAGTTGGCTAGTGGTACTGATCCACTAGATGCATCCAGTTTTCCGAAACTAAGTGATTTTTATTATTCGGCTGTCACCAAAGGGCTTACTTTTAAAACACCGACTGAGATTCAAAAAAACACACTGATTGGAGTAGCTGCGACTGCTCTAGATACCAGTTTTGAAGCATTGAAAGATCAAATACCAATTTTACACCCATCTGAAGTAGTTTATACAATTTTGAATGAACCTGATGATTGGTCAAAAATTCCAGGTAAATATGATGTATTATTACAAGCGAAGTATAAAGATAATTCAATATCAAATGTGTTTAAACTACCGATAACAATTAGTTTAAATCAATTACGGGAAGAATATATCGATAAAATTAATCAGTTAGGTAATTTGACTGAGAATGAAAAAAATAATTTTATTAATCAATTGAGTACTAATAACGAAAGCAATTTTGAGAGCATATTATTAGCTGCAATCAATTTGAATGATGGGAGAACAGGTATTCCGGAAACACCAACTACGGGTGAGGAGGACGAGTCAACCAATCCGACTACACCAACAGAAGGAGAAACACCAACTACAGGTGAGGAGGACGAGCCAAGCAATCCGACTACACCAACAGAAGAAACACCAACTACAGGTGAGGAAGAAGAGCCAACCAATCCGACTACACCAGCAGAAGGAGAAACGCCAACTGCAGGTGAGGAGGTCGAACCAACCAATCCGACTACACCAACAGAAGAAACACCAACTACGGGTGAGGAAGAAGAGCCGACCAATCCGAC
>NZ_KE136348.1:240002-250287 GCF_000406925.1 Enterococcus columbae DSM 7374 = ATCC 51263 | reverse complement strand
AATCCGACTACACCAACAGAAGGAGAAACACCAACTACAGGTGAGGGCATAGAAGAATCGAACAAGGCAATAGTAGTAGATGTGCAATCATCCAATAGTAGTGTCGAATCAATTCAAACAGTTGATAAAATATCAAATAAGCAGTCATCACTTTTACCGAAAACGGGCTATCAAAAAGGAAATAGCCTGATTTTAGGAATCACTTCACTGTTAATTTCTATACTGATTTTCTTTAAAAGAAAAAATCACTAATATCAAAATGATGAGAAAATTTTAATGCACCTTCAAAATGAGCGCTTTGAAGGTGCATTTTTAGTGCGTGTTAAATTTTTATTGTGCTTGTTCCAAAGTTAGTTTAAGATTTTGGATATTTAAAAATGCTTGCGCGACTAAAGCAAAGCCTCCGTAAAGAATCGCTTTATCATCCAAAAGGGTGTTACGGATAATGTTTTCTTTGGCAAAACGACTGGGTAGATTTTTTTTGATAGCTGCAATTAAACCAGGAATTTTGCGATAAATAGAGCTATTAATCACGATTACCTCAGGGCTAAAGGCCATAATTGCATTATTGATACCGATACTTAGTAGATGCACATTTTCGTGAATCAAATCTTGGATAACAGGATGTTGTTTACGATAGAATTCCTGAACAATATCTGAGTTGACTATATCTAAATTCAGCTGTTCTTTAATTTTTTTATAAAGTGCCTGATGTGAAGCGTATTGTTCTAAACACCCATGATTCCCACATGGACATAATTTACCATCCGGATAGAGAATACTGTGGCCAATTTCACCAGCTTCGCCATTTTTTCCAGTGATTAATACCCCATCCTGAACAATCCCAGCCCCAATCCCACTATGGACACTAATACTAAGTAGATTATCAGCTTGACTGATAAAAGTATATTCACCTAAAGCCGCAAGATTGGCTTCGTTTTCTAGATAGACAGGTAAATGAAACAGCTCGCTCAGCTGCTGTTGTAAATTCATTTGATCCAAATCATAGTAAGGTGTAAAACGAATTTCGTTTTCAAAAACAATTCCGTGGATAGCTAGCGCAATCCCAACGATACCATGTGGAGTGACCGGTTGTTTTTTCATCATTGTTTCGATGACTTCACGCAAAAGAGAGAGTACATTTTTTTGACAAATAAAAATTTCTTTTTTTGAGATTGAACAAATAACTGTGCCGTCAATATAGGCAAACATGCCTTCAATGTAATCTGGTCCTAAATCGATAGAAATCACCGTGGCAGCACATTTGTTAAAGGTAAGTAGAATTGGTTTTCTGCCGCCAACTGTTGAAGCATTACCAATTCGCGTTTCAAAAATGAAATGTTGTTCTAGTAAATCTTTGATGATTTCGGAGACAGATGCCTTGTTTAGTCCAGTCACTTGAGCAAGATCTGCCCGAGAAATTTCTTGAGATTGAATAATTTCTCTTAAAAGCTTGGCTTGATTTTGTTCACGAATCGTATATTTACTTGATATCATAGGCTTCCCCCCAATAAATTATCTTTATTATAAAGTATTTCTAAAAAATTATAAATGTAAACGATTAAAAATTTTTTTGAAATCGCTTGACATTTTATTTATTAGTGCTATTATTCTTGGTGTAAGTTAGTTTATCGTACTAACTAACCGATGTAAAGAAAAAAATTTTTTAGGAGGGTATAAGTAATGACCACTTATTTTCCAAATGTAGACAAAATCAAATATGAAGGACCAAATACAACGAATATGTTTGCGTTCAGACATTATAACGCTGACGAATTAGTTTTGGGTAAACCAATGAAAGATCATCTTCGTTTTGCGGTAGCCTATTGGCATACAATGACTCAAGATGGTTCAGACCCATTTGGTGTAGCTGTCAACCAAAGAAGTTGGTTTGGAGCAACAGAAATGGAAACAGCTAAAAATCGTGTGGAAGCGTTTTTTGAAATCTTACAAAAATTAGGCGCTGAATTCTTCTGTTTCCATGATGTGGATATTGCACCACAAGGTAATTCATTAGAAGAATTTTTACAAAACTTGGATGAAATTACTGATTTAATCAAAGAAAAGATGGATCAAACAGGAATCAAATTATTATGGAATACAGCAAATCTTTTCAGTCATCCACGTTTCGTAAATGGTGCTGCTTCATCAAATAATGCTGATGTTTTTGCTTATGCAGCTGCGCAAATTAAAAAAGGCTTAGATATTAGCAAAAAATTAAATGGTGAAAACTATGTATTCTGGGGTGGTCGTGAAGGTTACGAAACACTATTAAATACTGACATGAAATTTGAACAAGATAACATTGCTCGTTTGTTCAAGATGGCAGTTAAATATGGTGAAAAAATTGGTCACAAACCTCAATTCTTAATTGAACCAAAACCAAAAGAACCAACTAAACACCAATATGATTTTGATGCGGCAACAACAATGGCCTTTATTCAAAAATATGGTTTACAAGATGACTTCAAATTAAACTTAGAAGCTAACCATGCAACTTTAGCTGGTCATACCTTTGAACATGAATTATGCGTTGCACGTTCATACAATGCTTTAGGTTCAATCGATGCCAACCAAGGTGATGTATTATTAGGCTGGGATACGGATGAATTCCCTACAAACGTTTATGATGTGACTTTAGCAATGTATGAAATTCTAGAAAACGGTGGCATTGCTCCTGGTGGGGTTAACTTTGATGCAAAAGTTCGTCGTTCAGCTTTTGAAATGGAAGACTTATTATTAGCGCATATTGCTGGTATGGATACTTTTGCTCGCGCACTTAAGAATGCTGCGAAATTAAAAGAAGAACGTTTCTTCGATGATATCAAAGAAAAACGTTATGCTTCATATAAAGAAGGTATCGGTGCGAAAATCGTGGCTGATGAAGAAGATTTAGAAAGTTTAACTGCATATGCTTTGAAACATGATGATATTAAAATGGAATCAAGTCACATCGAATATGTGAAGAATCGTCTAAATGACTATTTATTCTAATATAATAGTAGAATAATTTTCAAACATTCATTCAACAAAGATAGTAAACAAGTAATAGTAATGACAAAATCAATAAAGTAATGACAACAAACTGACATTAAGGGCTTCTTTGTAAGCGTTATAAAGGAAGCCCTTTGAAGAATTGAATATCGCAGTGTATCAATACAAACTGCATATTCTGATTAAATGAGGGATATAAATGAGTTATGTTTTAGGAATCGATTTAGGAACAAGTAGTTTAAAAGGAATATTGATGGATGAAGCAGGTCAAGTAATCTGCGAAAAATCTAGTGGTTATGGAATTGATACACCAGCGAATGGTTATTCAGAACAACGCCCAGAATATTGGGTGGTCGCTTGTGAGGATGTATTGACACAGCTTTCAATTGCAGTATCTGATTTTGGTGAAAAATTAGCAGGAATTAGTTTTTCTGGACAAATGCACTCATTGGTAACCTTAGATGCTGATTTTAAACCAGCCTATCCTGCAATTTTATGGAATGATGTGCGTACAACTAAGCAGTGCGAACAAATTATGTCAACATTTGGTGAACGTTTGCTTTCAATTACCCAAAATATTGCTTTAGAAGGTTTCACTTTACCAAAAATTCTATGGCTACAAGAAAATGAACCGGCTATTTGGCAAAAAGTGAAAAAAATCATGCTACCAAAGGATTATCTATCTTTTTGGTTTACCGGCGAAATTTGTACGGAATATAGTGATGCGGCAGGTACATTATTATTAGATATTCAAAAAAGAGCTTGGTCGGATGAAATTTTAAATCAATTTGCTATTTCAAAGGATATTTTACCAAAACTGATTCCGTCAATGGATCGTGTAGGGATCGTTAAAGAAGAAATTTGTAAGCGTTATAATATCAAAAATGAAGTGAGTGTCTTTGCCGGTGGTGCCGACAATGCTTGTGCTGCTTTAGCTTCAGGAATCGCTGATGATGAAATTGGGTTGGTTTCAATTGGAACGAGTGGTGTTTTTAGTTCTTTTGAAGATAAGGTCGCTGATTATCAAGGCAAGCTTCATTTCTTTAATCACGTTATTGAAGATAAATATTATTCAATGGGCGTAACCTTAGCTGCTGGTAATTCTTTAAGTTGGTTTAAAGAAACCTTTGCTAAGGGAATAAGCTTTGAAGATATGCTAAAAGATGTTTATCAAATCGCTCCAGGCTCTGATGGGTTAATGTTTACCCCATATATTGCTGGTGAACGTACTCCACACATTGATAGTCAAGTTAGAGGTAGTTTTATTGGTATTGATACTAAGCATACATTTAATCATTTTGCACGAGCAGTCATGGAAGGGATTACTTTTAGTTTGAAGGATTCGCAGATGATTATGGAACAAGCCAAACAGAAGAAATTTAAAAAATTAATCTCTGTTGGTGGCGGTGCGAAAAATCCAGATTGGATGCAAATGCAGGCAGATATTTTCGATGCAGAAATGATTCGTTTATCCGTCGAACAAGGTCCTGGTTTAGGTGCTTGTATGATTGCTGCAATGGGCTTAGGTTGGTTTGAAACGGTAGAAGATTTAATCAAAACTTTTGTTGATTATAAACAAGCGACTTTCACACCAAATAAAGAAAATGTAGCAATTTATCAAGCAGTTTATCAAAAATGGCAACAAATTTATCAAGCAACAAAAGATTTTTAGGAGGGATATAGGAAATGAAGCTATCAAAAAATTTGATTTACTTTTTTGGTGCATTAGGTGGTTTATTATTCGGCTACGATACTGGTGTTATTGCTGGTGCACAATTATTTATTCAACAAGATTTTCACTTGAATGAGGCGGAAATTGGTTTTGTAGTTAGTTGTGTATTGATTGGAGCCATTGTAGGTGCTGTTTTAATTTCGCCTTTATCGGATAAATACGGACGAAAAAAAATGGTGATGCTCACAGCCTTAATCTTTCTTCTAGGTGCTTTGGGTTGTTCGGTTGCCCCTAATGTGTTCATTTTAAATGTCTCTCGTCTATTCCTCGGTGTTGCTGTGGGAGGAGCTAGTGCATTAGTTCCAATGTATTTAGCTGAATTAGCCCCTGCAAGTCAACGTGGTAGCCTTTCTTCTTTAAATCAGTTGATGATTATGATTGGAATGTTAATTGCGTATATTGCTAATTATGTTTGGCGTTTATCACCAATCGGTTGGCGTTTAATGTTAGGTTTTGCAGCTGTGCCGGCCGCTATTTTATTTATTGGTGGCATTCTATTACCTGAATCTCCACGATATTTGGTAAAAATTGGTAAGGTAGAAAAAGCTAGAGAAATTTTATTGAATATTCGTACTAAACAAGAAACTGAGGCTGAAATTAAAGAAATTGAAGAACAATCAAAAATTGAGCAAGGTAGTATCGGTGAATTGTTCTCTGCATGGATTAGACCATCAATTGTGGTAGCTTTTGGTTTAGCTATTTTACAGCAATGGATGGGATGTAATACCGTTTTCTACTATGCACCACGTATTTTAATGAGTGGCGGTTCAGATAGTACTTCTGCTATTAAAACACAAATTATTTTAGGCATATTTTATGTTATTGTAACTGCCATAGCTGCTTTTTATATGGATCGTTTTAAACGTAGGACTGTCTTAACATTCGGTGCATTGGCTATGGGGCTTTCTTTCTTTGCCTTATCATTTGCCTTTCATGTAGAAGCAAATAACAATGGCTTCCATTTATTAACTTTTATTTTTATTGCGACTTATATCTCAAGTTTTTGTGCAACTTGGGGACCAGTAATGTGGGTAATGATCGGGGAAGTCTTTCCATTAAAAGTTCGTGGATTAGCTGTAGGGATTGCTTCACTTGTAAACTGGGCAGCTAACTGGACGGTTTCTGTAAGTTTCCCAGTGCTAGAACATAGCCTAGGAGATCAAGTTTTATTTATCATTTTCGGTATTGTGTGTATGATTGCTGTTATATTTGTTCAAAAATTCGTATTTGAAACTCGTGGATATACACTCGAACAAATTGAAGAAGCTTTAGCTGACGGCAATACTAAAGAATTAAACGTAAAAGGTAACATCTAATTTCATAAATTGTTTATCTGACTCACTAAACTTTCTTTTCCCTATTTGTTTAGTGAGTTTTTTTTGTCTTAAGATATTCTAAAAATACCTATGCATTTTCAGAAACCTAATGAAAGCCTCATTTAGATATGCTATACTAGTTACGATTGCTAAAAATTTAAGTTAGAGTCAGTATTGACTTTTTCCGATAGATAAGAGAGGGAAGTATATGTGTGGAATTGTAGGATTTATTAATCAACAAGCCGATCTTACAGAAAAGAAAAAAATTGTTAATGCGATGATGGATACCATTATTCACCGTGGACCAAATAGTAGTGGTGAACATGTGGACAGTGGTGCGGCATTAGGTTTCAGACGATTAAGTATCATTGACTTAGAGGGTGGTACGCAGCCGATTTATAATGAAGATGGTACGAAAGTCATTACCTTTAACGGTGAAATTTATAATCATCAAATACTTCGCGAACAATTAAAACAAGCTGGTCATATCTTTAAGACTCATGCAGATACAGAAGTTTTATTGCATGGTTATGAAGAATGGGGGACTGAGCTTTTACAAAAGGTTCGGGGGATGTTTGCTTTTGTTATTTGGGATACAAAGACACAAACTTTATTTGGTGCACGAGATCATTTTGGTATCAAGCCTTTTTATTATGCACAAATGAATGGGACTTTTATGTATGGTTCTGAAATTAAGAGCTTTTTAAAGCATCCAGATTTTGTTAAAGAGCTAAATACTGAAGCCTTAAAGCCTTATATGACTTTCCAATATTCTGCTTTAGATGAAACTTTCTTCAAAGGCGTTTTCCGAATCAAAGAAGGGCACTATTTCACTTATCATCAAGGTGAATTAACAATTGAACAATATTGGGATGTAAAAGATAATGAACAAAATATGACATTAGAAGAAACAGTCGATTTAATTGATGATACAGTCCTTAAGTCCATTGCTGCGCATCAAATTGCTGATGTTGAGGTAGGTTCATTTCTTTCTAGTGGGGTAGATTCAAGCTATGTAACTAGTGTTTTACGTCCAGAGCATTCTTATTCGATTGGTTTTGGGGATGAAAGCTATAATGAATCTGTGCAAGCTCGTCAGTTAACGGATATGATTGGTCTTAATAACACCTCTACAGTGATTAAAGGTGAAGAAGCCTTTGAGATGTTTCCACGTATCCAATATCATTTAGATGAACCAGATTCTAATCCTTCTTGCGTACCTTTATATTTCCTAGCAGAATTAGCTAGTCGCGATGTGCGCGTAGTATTGAGTGGAGAAGGAGCAGACGAGTTATTTGCTGGTTATGCTAACTATGGTTTCTACACTCGTTCTAAAGCTATTCGTGTGTTTACACAAGGATTGAAAAAATTGCCAAAACGCGCGCGCTATTTCATTGCTAGTGCAATTAAAAATAAGCAATTTCACGGTAGCTTACATTTATATACCAATTTAGCGCCAGCAGAGGACTTCTTTATCGGACAAGCGAAGGTTTTTGAAGAAGCGGAAACCTTGAGCTATTTACAGCCTAAATATCAAACAAGTCCTACTGTGAAACAAATTGTAGATGAGCAATATCGTAAGGTGATTGATCGTAGTGAGATTAGAAAGATGCAATATTTGGACATTCACCAATGGATGCCAAAAGATATCTTACTAAAAGCAGATAAAATGTCGATGGCCCATTCTTTAGAATTACGAGTGCCTTTACTTGATATTGAAGTGATGCGTACGGCTGAAAAAGTACCAACGAAATATCTTATCAATGAAGTCAATACGAAATTTGCTTTTCGTCAAGCAGCTAGTCGTCACTTACCAGAAGAGTGGTATAACCGTGAAAAAATTGGTTTCCCAGTGCCGATTAAAGATTGGTTGCGTGAGGAAAAATATTACAAACATGTCCGTCAATTGTTTAGCCAAGATTTTGTTCGTGAATTCTTCAATCAAGAAGCTATTTTACGTTTACTAGATGATAACTATGCTGGTGTTGTAGATGAACGTCGCAAAATTTGGACCATTTTTACTTTCCTGACTTGGTATCAAGTATTCTTTATCCAAGATGGTAGTAAGCCAGCCATTGCGCAAATTGCCTAGTTAAAATAAAAAACTCAAGCCTTTAATCATTTGGAATAGATTGAAGTGCTTGAGTTTTTTTGTTGATTAAAACCAAAAAGGCTGTTCAATTAGATCAAAAGTAATATCATAAGAACGTTCACCTAATTCCTCGCCGTCAGCTTGACCGTGCTGAGCTATAGTTGAGACAATCTTAATTTTATTTGCTTGAATATAATGGCAAAATTTTGCTTCCAGATGTTTTCTAGTAAAAATTTTAAAAGCAATCCAAGGAACTAAAAGCATAGAAGGTTTTTCAATAATAATTAAATCCAGTTTATTTTGAAAAACAGAAGCTTTCGGCGCAATCGGAATCCCCCCACCAAAATAAGGATGATTGGAAGTTGTGCATAGATAAGCTTTTTTAAAATTATAAGTTTGCCCATTTGCCTCTACTAGTATTGGAAAGCTTCGTTGTTTGACTAAAGTTTGGATAACCGCGGACAAATAAGAAAATGAGAGCAAATTAAATTTTTGCAAGATATCTTTTACTTTAGAATGATTTGTTTCATATACGATAGCTGCATCTAAACCAATACCAACATTATTTAAAGCCAAACCCTCTTCTCCATAAATAGCTTCATCATAGTGAAGGATATGACAAAAGGTTGGCTGCGTATTTTGATGGATATGTTCGATAATTGCTACAGGATCTTTTGGTAGATTTAATGCACGGGCAAAATCATTACCAGATCCAGCAGGAATATAAGCAATTGGGAACTGTTTTTTTAAGCGATAGAGCTCGTTTACCACTTGATGAATTGTACCATCTCCACCGATAATCAGTAAGAGTGGGTAGGGTTGGTTGCTTTGATCTTCTGGTTGATATTCACGTAAGGTGGTTTGAGCGAGTTCTCTGATGAATTGGCGTTCATGGTCCGGATATCCCGTAAAGCGTACGTCAAAGGCTAACTGATGCTCAGAGAGATAATCGATAATCTTCTCGCCCACTATCCGTCCATTGCCACCACCGGAATTAGGGTTGATCAAGACATGATAAAAGATTTCCATAATTACTTGTTAACCACTCCATTTTTTTATTAATCCTGCTTATTATAGCATGGAAGAGTCATCAGATAAAAGTATTGTGCTGTAAATTTTATTTATGTACTAGATTTTTTGCTCTTTGCAACCGATTTATTCTATGTTAGATTCTATAACATTCTATGGGATGAATGTGTAAAAACATAGTCTTCTTGTATTCATTTTAGTGAAACTATGTTATGATAGTATTGAGATTAAAGGAAAGAATAGGTGATTTGCTATGTTATTAAAATCAATGGTTTATAAAAAAGAAAATCTAACAACTGTTAAAGAAACCAACACCTTAAAAGAAGCTTTGGCTATTTTAGAGGAGTCTGGTTTCCGTTGTGTCCCTATTTTAGATGAAACTGGTCGTATTTTTCGTGGAAATATTTATAAGATGCATATCTATCGTCATATTGCTAATGGAGGCGATTTGGATTTGCCAGTTACCTATCTTTTGAAAAACGCAACGAAATTCATTTATTTAGATTCTTCATTTTTTAAAGTATTCTTTACGATTAAGGAATTGCCTTATATTGCAGTTTTAGATGAAAGAAATCAATTTTATGGTATTTTAACGCACAGTTCTTTATTAAACATGCTGTCACAGTCTTGGAATATTAATCAAGGTAGTTATGTATTGACGATTGCCTCCCCAGGTAAACGTGGCGAATTTGCAATGATTGGTAAAATTATTTCAAAATATACTAGTATTGCCAGCTGTATCACTTTAGATTTGGATAATGAGCAATTTGTCCGTAGAACGCTAGTCACCTTACCTAAAGAGGTTGATCAAGAGATGTGTGATAAAATTATTGCGGCTTTAGAAAGCAAGCATTTTAAAGTAGTGGATGTTGAGAATTTATCGGAAACCAAATAAATTAGGGATTTTTCGTGTTACAGAGATTCTTTGTGTTTTCTGGATAGTTTACAAGGACTATTTGACAGTTGTAAAAAAGCATGGTAATTTATCTGTTGTATAGATTTCGCTTATTATTCAAACCAGAACGCTTGTCTCATAGCCTCTGTATAAACGGCATGAGCCAGCTAGTCACTCGACAAATAAGTCAAAGTGCTGTAAAAGTCTTTAAAATAAACGGACTTTTC
>NZ_KE136348.1:220604-239902 GCF_000406925.1 Enterococcus columbae DSM 7374 = ATCC 51263 | reverse complement strand
TCTTTAAAATAAACGGACTTTTCCATCCCTTTGAAGCTTATTTGCTCGTGCCTGAGCGAGCTGTCTCATAGCCTCTGTATAAACGGCATGAGCCAAGCTGGTTTTCGGCAATAAGCTTGCAGTCGAAAAAGTGTTAAAATACACGCACTTTTGTCGCCTGCTACGACTTATTGCTCAAACCAGAACGCTTGTCTCATAGCCTCTTGATTAAACGGCATCAATCGAGCTGCTATTCGGTAAATAAGCAACTATCCCCAAAAAGTGTTAAAAATTACGCACTTTTTGTGGCTAGTTTGACTTATTTACTCATAGCAGACCGCTCGCTTGATAGCCTCTAAAATGGCATGTTGTTGAGCTGATACTCGGTAAATAAGCCAAGTTGCTGAAAAAATCTTAAAATATGGAGGATTTTTCCATCCACTTGGAACTTATTTACTCGTATCAAAGCGCTCAACACATAGCCTCTGAAATCGGTATGAGCCAGCTAGTCACTCGACAAATAAGTCAAAGTGCTGTAAAAGTCTTAAAATGCACGGACTTTTCCATCCCTTTGAAGCTTATTTGCTCGTGCCTAAGCGAGCTGTCTCATAGCCTCTGTAGAAAGGAGCGGCAAATATGGCAGTTAAGAAGGCAGCATTGGCTTGCTCAGTTTGTGGTTCACGAAATTACACGAAAGCAGTAAGTGTAAATAAGAATCACGCAAAACGTTTAGAAGTAAATAAATTTTGTAAGTATTGTAATCAATATACGTTACACAAAGAAACCAAGTAAAAGGAGTTGTCATCATGAAATTTTTGCGTAGTGTCGTTGACGAGATGAAACGTGTAACCTGGCCAACAAAGAAACAATTGCGAAAAGATACAGTGGTGGTTATTGAAACATCAATTATTTTCGCTGTGATGTTTTTCATCATGGATACTGTCATTCAAAAAGTTTTTGGCTTAATTTTGAAATAAGCTCGCAATTAAAAAGCGGATTTTACTTTTAAAAGGTAAGGTGCGCTTTTTTTGTTGAATCTATGGTAAACGAGGCTGAAGTTTGCTATACTATCTGTGGAAAGCAAACTTCGGGGTAACTGAGGTTTTTTTATTTGGTTAAGAATATTGTTTGTCGTTTTACGGGATTTGACCATTTATTAATTAAGGAGCGTGTTCATTTTATGGAATCATTTGAAAAGCAATGGTATGTTTTACATACATATTCTGGTTATGAAAATAAGGTTAAAGCGAATATTGAGTCTCGTGCACAAAGTATGCGTATGGGCGATTATATTTTTCGAGTAGTTGTTCCGGAAGAAAAAGAAACAGAAGTGAAAAATGGGAAAGAAAAAGAAATCGTTCATAAAACTTTCCCTGGTTATGTTTTAGTTGAAATGGTTATGACCGATGAATCTTGGTATGTTGTACGTAATACACCAGGTGTAACTGGCTTTGTTGGTTCACACGGCGCTGGTAGCAAGCCTGCTCCACTATTACCAGAAGAAATTAATTCAATTTTACGCTCATTAGGTATGAGTACCCGTACAGTTGAATTAGAAGTAGCTGTTGGCGATACTGTAAAAATTATCGAGGGTGCTTTTGCTGGTTTGGAAGGTCAAGTTGTTGAAGTTGACTTAGAAAAACAAAAACTGAAAGTAAATATCGATATGTTCGGTCGAGAAACTAGTACAGAGCTTGATTTTGAACAGGTTGATCACATTTAATTTTTTAAGAAAGAAAAGGCAAGCGGTAGAGTTTTTATATCGCTTGCTTTTTTAGGAGGATTTAGCTATTTGAAAAGTTATTTTCAAATTAGAGCAGCTAAGAAGGTAGATTGGGCTAAGCTAGCTGATATTTATTATTGGTCACGTTTAAAAAGTGGCTGTTTTGCACCTGATGAAACGAGTAAGTTGCTTGATTTCAAACGTGATACCGTCGATGAAGAAATCTATGTTTGTCTTTTCGACGAACAAATAGTTGGGTTTTTAAGCTATTATCGACCAGATTCTTTTATTCATCTATTATTTGTCGATCCCGCTTTTTGGCAAAATGGTATCGGTAAGGCCTTGTTAAGTTATGCGTTTGCTGAGTTTTCGAGGCCTTTGACTTTAAAGTGTCTAGCTCATAATGTAAAAGCGTTAGGATTTTATGAGCATCTGGGTTTTGTGCGAGGACAAAGGGTGAAGACTTCACAAACAAAGGATGACTATTACGTGCTATACTATGATAAATAGGTAAATAACTAGTGCTTCAATTAAGACTGCGCTAGCTACAACGTGTCGAATAAAGGCGCATTCGTGCTGCTATTTTAGAATATAGATGGGGAATTGATATGAAAAAGAAAGTAACAATTAAAGAAGTGGCGGCTCAATCTGGAGTCTCAATTGCTACCGTTTCGCAGATTTTAAATGGGAATGTTGAAAAATTTAGCGCCAAAACGGTTGAAAAAGTCATGCAGGCTAAGGAAAGCTTAGATTATCAGCCGGACTATTTTGCGCAACGAATGATTATGAAAAAAAGCAAAACAATCGGTGTGATGGTACCAGATATTGTAAATCCGTTTTTTTCATTATTGCTAAAAGGGATTGAGAAGGTATTATATCAAGAAAAATATATTGTCATGCTATGCGATGTAGACTTTAGTGTCCAAAAAGAAAGTGAGTATCTTGCTGAATTGATACGTCGAGGGGTAGATGGTTTTATCATTGCCAGTTCAACGATTTCAAATGAAACGATTAAAGAACAATTATTGAAAAATCAAATTCCGTTCATCGTGTTGGATCAAAAGAAATCAGAGGGGATTAGTGATGAAATTTCAACGGATGATTTTGAAGGTGGAGTATTGGCGGCTACGCATTTAAAAGAATTAGGCCATGAAAAGGTGGCAATTGTTGGACCACTTGATGCACCGAATAATATTCAGACGAGAATCCAAGGATTTCGTAAGGTATATGACCAATTTGTTTTTGTCAACCAGCCATTAACCTTAAATGGGGGAATAGCTGCAGCTGATGAAATAGTGAAAGAAACCGTGACTGCAATTTTTGCTTTAAATGATGAGATTGCATTAGGTGTTGGCCAACGATTAAAACAGTTGGGAAAGAAAATTCCAGAGGATTATAGTTTGATTGGCTATGATAATGTACCGATGAGTGCCTTTGTTTCGCCATCTTTAACCACTATTGAACAACCTATTTTTGAACTAGGTGAGAAAGCAGCTGAGTTGTTGTTGGAGCGGATTCATTTTTCAAAACAGACATGTATGCAGATGATTTTACCGGTTCGTCTAATCCAAAGAAATTCTACAGCACACTTGAAATAGCTTTCAATGTGTGCTATATTTTTTTTGTAAGTTAATTAAAACGTTTTAATAAAACGTTTTAATTAATTGGCTAGCCAAATAGGATTCCATTTTTTTGAAAAGGTAGTGATTTTTTTGAATACGATTACAGTAATTGGTAGTATTAATTTAGACCGGACGATTCGGTTAACCCATATGCCTCAAGTAGGGGAAACTATGCATACCAAGGAAATTTTCTCAGCTGGTGGTGGTAAAGGCGCCAATCAAGCCGTTGCGGCTAAACGCTTAGGAGCTAAGACGAATTTTATTGGTGCAGTAGGGAATGATGAAGCCGGTAAGTTAATGTTAGATTTACTGAACGATGAATCAATTAATCTTGAGGCTGTAGCAACGATAGCTAATGAAGCAACTGGGCAAGCTTATATTATGGTGGATGATTTAGGTCAAAATAGTATTATGATTCACGCTGGGGCAAATAATGCTTTTACGAAAGAACATGTTCAAAACTATCGTGCGATTATCGAAGCCAGTGATTTTATTATTGCTCAGTTTGAAAGTAATTTGGATAGTACGATTGCAGCTTTTGAAATTGCTAAAAATGCGCAAGTGAAGACGATTTTGAATCCTGCACCAGCGATGAAAAAAGTCCCTGATGAGCTGCTACGTTTGACTGATCTTATTATTCCGAATGAAACTGAAACCGAAATTTTAACCGGAATTACGATTACTGATGAAGAAAGCATGCAGCAAGCAGCTGAAAAACTACATGCACTTGGCATTGAAGGAGTCATTATCACAGTTGGTAGTAAAGGCGCTTATTATGATTTTAATGGTGAGCATGGCATTGTGCCGGCCTTTAAAGTTGAAGCTAAGGATACCACGGCTGCTGGAGATACTTTTATCGGTGCGTTAAGTAGCGTCTTGAAAAATGATTTAAGTAATCTAAAATCAGCTATTTTGTATGGTAATCAAGCTTCTTCGTTAACTGTTCAACGTTTTGGCGCTCAACCATCTATTCCGTATTTAAAAGAAATGAAACCTTTGGAGGATTAGTATAATGAAAAAAACAACAGTCATTAATTCAGATATTTCACGTGTGATTGCCCAAATGGGACATTTTGATCTATTGGCGATTGGCGATGCAGGGATGCCCGTGCCAATGAGCACTGAAAAAATTGATTTAGCTGTGACAAACGGCATTCCTAGCTTTATGGATGTGTTAGAAAATGTACTAACTGAATTGGCGGTTCAAAAAATTTATCTCGCTGAGGAGATTAAAACACATAATCCAGAGATGTTAGCTAAAATCAAGGAAGCGATGCCGGAAATTGAGGTAGCATTTATTCCTCACAGTCAAATGAAACAAGACTTAAATCGTTGTCATGCCTTTATTCGTACGGGTGAAATGACGCCATATGCCAATATCTTATTAGAAAGTGGCGTTGTATTTTAAAGTATGTTAAAAGATAATACGAAAAAGAATGGTTAAAGGAGATTTTTTGATGAATACGCTAGCTTTATTAATTGGGTTAGGACCACTGATTGGTTGGGGCTTTTTCCCAACGATTGCTTCTAAATTTGGAGGTCGACCAAGTAATCAAATTTTAGGAACGACGCTAGGTACGTTGATTTTTGCGCTTATTTTTAATTTGATTAGAGGAATTGCTTTACCGACAGGACATGATTTGCTTTTTGCGATTCTCTCTGGTATAGGCTGGGCGAGTGCACAAATTTTAACATTTTACTGTTTTACTTTAATCGGTTCATCAAGAGCAATGCCGATTACGACTGCTTTTCAATTATTAGGGGCATCCTTATGGGGTGTGATAGCTTTAGGCAATTGGCCAACAATGATGAATAAAGTGGTCGGTGCATTGGCTTTAATTTTAATTATTTTAGGTGCGTGGATGACTGTTTGGAGTGAACATAAAACCAATGAGCATCAAGCGCATTTAAAAAAAGCTGTTTTTATTTTGGCGATTGGTGAGATTGGTTATTGGGCTTATTCAGCAGCGCCACAAGCTACCAATTTAACCGGAATGCAGGCTTTCTTACCACAAGCAATTGGGATGGTCATTGTTGCAGTTGTCTATGATTGTTATAACCATTTCAAAACAAACGAACCCCTAGCTTTAGGACAAGTCGTTTCCTATAAACAAATTTTTTCTGGATTTTTCTTTGCTTTTGCAGCTTTAACCTATTTGATTTCGGCACAGCCAGATATGAATGGGCTTGCTACCGGCTTCATTCTCTCACAAACTTCTGTTGTTTTGGCAACCTTGACGGGAATCTATTTCTTAAAACAAGCCAAAACTAAAAAAGAAATGTGGGTGACTATTTTAGGGCTGGTTTTAATTATTTTTGCAGCAAGCATAACCGTAATGGTCTAAGTCATTAGAAGCCAAGTTTTCTTGGTTTCTTTGATTGAATTGATATAGATTATCACACATGAGTACCTAATTCTAGGTGCTCATTTTTTTAGCCTTTTATATTTATCCTAATCAAAATTATACAGTTGATTTTTAGATAGGTACTAATTAAAAAGAGTAGGAAATGTCCGATTATAATTATAGATCACTTTATTTTAAAAAGAATTGAAGTAGTTGTAATTTTATAATGATCGTTATTTTTAAAACGGGTTGTATGTGTAGCTTATTTTATCTGTTTTTGTGATTTGTTGAACATTTTTGGTGAAATAAGTAGATCTTCCTGTTAACTTCAAATGAAATAAAGGGTTGATTATTGGAAAATTTTTAGGGGGGAACTTTATGGAAAAAAAGTAACTATTCGCGAAGTTGCCCAAATGGCTGGGGTATCGATTGCTACTGTTTCTCAAATTTTAAATGGACATGAACAAAAATTCAGTCCTTATACCGTTGAGAAGGTCTATGCAGCAAAAAAGGCTTTACGTTATGAACCGGATTATTTGGCTCGACGAATGGTTGGTAAACACAGTCGGGCGATCGGTGTCATATTACCAGATGTTACCAATCCATTTTTTGGCACATTATTAAAAGGTATCGAATCCGTCATGTATGAAGAAGCATTTGTGGTGATGCTATGCAACGCTGATTTTAATGAAGAAAAAGAAAACAAGTATCTAGAAACCTTTATTCGACGAGGCGTAGATGGCTTTATTATTGCTAGCTCGTCAATTTCCAATCAAACATTGAAAGAAACGTTAGTGGATCAGGATTTACCTTTTATCGTTTTAGATCAGAAAAAGAATACTGGTTTTAGTGACGCAATTGAAACAGCTGATTTTGAAGGTGGCGTTTTAGCAGGGAAACATTTTGCTGAGCTTGGTCACGAAAAAATTGCTGTAATTATACCTAAGAATGCACCGGAAAATGTTCAGGCACGATTGAGCGGCATTCAAAGTATTTATCCAGACTGTCTCGTTATAGATAGTCCACTAACCAAAGCTGGAGGCAAGCAAGCGAGTGAAAAGGTAGTTGCTAGTGAAGTTACCGCAATTTTTGCAGCTAATGATGAGATTGCTTTAGGCTTGTACCAGGGTTTAAATGCCCTTTGTAAAACCGTTCCCACAGACTATAGTATTATTGGTTATGACGATCAAGAATTCAATGAATTAGTTGTGCCTAGATTAACGACAATTGCCCAGCCAACATTTGAATTAGGACGACAAAGTGCAAAATTACTGCTTAAACGGATTGCACATCCAGATTTACCTTATACAAATATTGTTTTGCCAGTTTCTATAGTAGAACGCGATTCAACTGCTAGATATTTACGTTAAGTAACATTACTGTAGAAGTTACTGTGAATTTTGGAAGCATTACATATTTTTTTAACTTTTGAACGTTAAGATTTTCAATTTGCGACGATTGGAAAATTTTTTCAATAATAAAAGGCTGGATAGGTGTTTGTTAATTTTTCTTTGAGGTCATTGCAAAACTCTTTAGCTAGCGTATACTTTGGATTGGATACATTACTAGTAAAGGACTGAAATTATGAAAAGAAATTTGTTTCGCCTATTAGGTCTGCTTATTGTGGTAATTTCGGCAATTGCCTTGTTTTTCATCTATCATTTTCCTGAACAGACACCTTCGATAAATAAAAGAGCTCATTCTACTGTGCAATCAACAAATGAAACGAAAGTTAAAAAGTCTTATCCAGTTACTTTATTCTTTCATGGTTATGGTGGAACGCGCTATTCAATGGGTGGGATGGTTCAGCGTTTAACGCGCCACTATCAAGCCATTCACACTTTGGATTTAGTTATCCAGCCAGATGGTCAGATTCAGGAAAAGGGCAGTTTTCAAGCAGGCCAGCAACCGATTTTGATTAATGTTTTATTTGCGGATAACAAAAACAACGAATGGAATCAAGCAGATTGGATTAAACAGGTATTGCTTTATATTAAAAATCACTATCAAGTCAATGAAGTGAATTTAGTTGGTCATTCAATGGGTGGGGTGAGTATTTTTCGCTATTTATTTACCTATTCAATGCAGAGCAATGATTTGCCACATGTAGCTAAATATATTGCTATTGCCGCTCCCTTTAACGAATTTTTAGATAGTTTTAGCCAACAAAATCAAACAGAATTATTGCAAAATGGACCCGCTGAGGAATCAACGCGTTATCAGGATTTTGCTAATCAAATCGCGCAAATGCCAACTGATGTAAAGGTAGCTTTGTTTGCTGGCAAATTAAGTGCAGATGAATTGGATGACGGGACGGTTCCTTTAAGCTCAGCCTTGGCAGTCAATGCATTACTAGCTAGTCACGGTAATCAAGTCCAAACCAAAATTTTTACAGGAATTCATGCTCAACATTCCGCCTTACACGCTAATGGAAAAGTTGATGCAGCAGTAGCAAAATTCTTGTGGCCAGAAAAAAATGAAGAAAAATGAAAATTATTTTGAAAAGATACTTGAAAAAAAAGAATTCTTTTGCTAAACTATTTTAGTGTGCATAAAAGCGCACATTACGTGGGAGGAGAAATTTTGAGCTCCAATTAACCACATCACGGACTCAAGGAGGTATGTCGCGTGGCAAAGAAAGTAGAAAAAATCGTTAAATTGCAAATTCCTGCAGGTAAAGCAACACCAGCTCCACCAGTAGGTCCTGCATTAGGTCAAGCAGGGGTTAACATCATGGGATTCACTAAAGAATTCAATGCTCGTACCGCTGATCAAGCAGGTTTAATTATTCCGGTTGTGATTTCTGTATACGAAGACCGTTCATTCACATTCGTTACAAAAACACCACCAGCTGCAGTATTATTAAAGAAAGCTGCTAAAATTGAAAAAGGCTCAGGTGTGCCTAACAAAACTAAAGTTGCCAAAGTTACTAGCGATCAAGTAAGAGAAATCGCTGAGTTGAAAATGGAAGACCTAAACGCTGCATCTGTTGAAGCTGCAATGCGCATGGTTGAAGGAACTGCACGAAGCATGGGTATCACTGTAGAATAATTTCTACAACCCCAAGAGTAGCTTCTCAGTTGGCTTTATATTGAAAAATATAAAACACGTGGGAGGTTCTACCGTTATAACCACATCAAGGAGGAAAACTAATGGCTAAAAAAAGCAAAAAAATGCAAGAAGCATTGAAAAAAGTTGAAGCTGCGAAATTATACTCTGTTGAAGAAGCTGTAGCTTTAGCAAAAGAAACAAACATTGCAAAATTCGACGCAACTGTTGAAGTTGCTTACCGTTTAAACGTAGATCCTAAGAAAGCTGACCAACAAATTCGTGGTGCAGTTGTATTACCAAATGGTACTGGTAAAACACAATCTGTCTTAGTATTTGCGCGTGGCGAAAAAGCTAAAGAAGCTGAAGCTGCTGGTGCTGACTTTGTTGGTGAAGCAGATTTAGTACAAAAAATTCAAGGTGGTTGGTTCGACTTTGACGTAGTTGTAGCTACCCCTGATATGATGGCTGAAGTTGGTAAATTAGGTCGCGTTTTAGGTCCTAAAGGCTTAATGCCAAACCCTAAAACAGGTACTGTTACAATGGACGTTACTAAAGCAGTTAACGAAGTAAAAGCTGGTAAAGTAACTTACCGTGTAGACCGTAACGGTAACATTCACGTGCCAATCGGTAAAGTATCATTTGACAACGAAAAATTAGTTGAAAACTTCAAGACAATCCATGACGTTTTAGTAAAAGCAAAACCATCTGCTGCTAAAGGTCAATACATGAAGAACATTACAATTACAACAACATTTGGTCCTGGAATCCACGTTGACCAAACAACTTTCTAATTTTTTAGAAAAAAGTGTTGACTTGTTCACCTTATCTATGGTAAGGTGAACAAGGTTAATAATTAACTGTACCGAAGACAGTAGGTGAGGTAACTCATAAATCCTACCGAGGACATTTATTGAGAAAATCAATGGTCCCTCTATGTCTGCGGTGGCATAGAGTTTTTTCGTATAGAGAAGCTCTTCCATCAAAATCAGGAGGTGAATTTATAATGAGTGAAGCAACAATCGCTAAAAAAGCTGCTTTAGTTGAAGAAGTAAGTGAAAAATTCAAAGCTGCTGCATCTGTAGTTATCGTAGACTACCGTGGATTGACAGTAGATGAAGTAACTCGTTTACGTAAACAATTACGTGAAGCAAACGTAGAAATGAAAGTTATCAAAAATTCTATCCTTTCTCGCGCTGCAAAAGCTGCTGGTTTAGAAGGTCTTGATGAAGTATTCACAGGTCCTACAGCTGTAGCTTTCAGTAACGAAGACGTGGTAGCACCAGCTAAGATTATGGATGAATTTGCTAAAGAAGCAAAAGCATTAGAAATCAAAGGTGGTATCATCGAAGGTAGTGTTGCTACTTTGGAAGAAGTTCAAGCTTTGGCAAAACTTCCAAACCGCGAAGGATTACTTTCTATGTTACTTTCAGTTCTTCAAGCTCCAGTTCGCAACGTGGCATACGCTGTCAAAGCTGTGGCAGAAAAGAACGAAGAAGTGGCTTAATTGCTGCTTAGTCAATTTTAAATTGAACCAATACAACACAATATAAAGATTTTAATTTAAATAATTGGAGGAAAATCAAAATGGCATTAAACATTGAAAACATTGTTGAAGAGCTAAAAGGCGCAACAATCTTAGAATTAAACGACTTAGTTAAAGCTATCGAAGAAGAATTTGGCGTAACTGCTGCAGCTCCTGTAGCTGTTGCTGCTGCTGGTGGTGCAGCTGCTGCTGAAGAACAAACAGAATTCACTGTTGAATTAACAGCTGCTGGCGACCAAAAAGTTAAAGTTATCAAAGCAGTTCGTGAAGCTACTGGCTTAGGCTTGAAAGAAGCTAAAGCTGTTGTAGATGGCGCTCCTGCACCAGTTAAAGAAGGCGTATCTAAAGAAGAAGCTGAAGCATTGAAAGCTGCTTTAGAAGAAGCTGGAGCTACTGTAACTGTTAAATAATTAACATTAGTCTCTTTAAACTCTGGAACTTCATTTGAAGTTTCAGAGTTTTTTTTATACAAAAAATTGGCTCTTTGTCAACTAGTGTTGTTGTTAAAGAGCCATTATTAACTAATTTTTTATACAAAAAATCAGGCAGCGATTGTAGTCACTGCCTGATTATTCGTTTGTATTCAGTGCTTGTGTTGAAAGTAGTTGGGTATAATAATGATACCAAAGCGAGGCAACGTGTTCTTGAGAATAATAGTGTGCCGCCTCTTGTGATTTTTGGATATAGGGAGCTAATAAGCTTGGTTGTTGATAAAAATCATTTAATTTTTTCGACATGGTCGCAACATCATTCGCCTCAATATACTTATCCTTAATTACCGCATCATATAATGATAATTTCCTAAGCATCACTGGTACGTGACAATTAAAGCTTTCCAGAATGCTCATTGGAAACAACTCGTTAAATGAAGGTAGTAAAAATACATCTGCTAGATTATAGTATTCATTGATTTTTTGTCGGTCAATAATCCCTGTAAAGGTGAGATTCTTTGGTGGATTTTGGACAATTTTTTTATACTTGTCATAGCCGTCCGTAATTTTACCAAATGAAAAACCACCCACCCAAATAAAGTGAAGATGAGGATTTTCCTTAGCAAGCTTGACAAAGTCATCGATTCCTTTGCGTTCTTGAATTTGACCAATCCCTAATACAATAAAATCATTGGGCGTAAAGTGATGTTTAGCTCTTAACTTGTGTTTTTGTTCAATTGAGAGTGGATAGAATGTTTGACTAGATACAAAATTAGGAATGTAACTAATTTTCTCACGATCTAATCCACAACGAACTAAATCTTCGATAAAACTTGGATTGACTACCACTAATTGATCCATTCGTTTATAAAAGGATGTGACATACCAGTTCACCAAAGCTTGAATCGGTTTGAATAATTTAATACTACCGTTTAATGTTTCTGGTAAAAAATGGACATAGCCCACCATCACTCCTCGCTTTTTCTTAAAAAAGGTGGAAAGATAAAAGATTGGATCAATTGTATGATAATGCGAAATATCCGCAGATTGAGAACTGTTGTAGAAAATGGCAAATTCATCGGAAAATTGATTTTCCAACATGTTTACTAATTCACGATAGGCACTAGCCACTCCTTGTCCCTTCACTTTTTCGGCAGAAGAGAACATATTAATTCGAATCAAAATTTCACTGCCTTTCTCAGACTAAACTTATACAATAATAACTATCTTAGATTTTAGCTGGTTTGTCAACCGACTTAAGGCTTAAACGAAAAATGAATGAGAAAATTCACAAAAAAACAGAGAAAAGCGGTTTGAACTTTTCTCTGTCTTAATTATTGAAAGTTACTCTACTTCAAAAATCCAGCCATCTGGTGCAGGTTTATCACCAAATTGAATACCTGTTAGTTCTTCATATAAAGCCTTAGTAACTGGACCAACTTCTGTTTCGCTATAAAATACATGGAAGTTATCCTTATATTGAATACCGCCAATTGGTGAAATGACTGCAGCGGTACCACATGCGCCAGCTTCAGCAAAGTGATCTAACTCATCGATTTTTACTTCGCCTTCAATAGCCGTCAAACCTAGTCGTTCTTTGGCCAAGTATAGTAATGAATATTTGGTAATACTTGGAAGAATGGAAGGTGATTTTGGCGTAATGAATTGATTATCTTTGGTGATACCAAAGAAGTTTGCTGAACCAACTTCTTCAATCTTCGTATGAGTTTCCGGATCGAGATAGATACAATCAGAAAATTGGTGCTCATGGGCCTGATGACCTGGTAAAAGACTGGCCGCATAGTTTCCACCAACCTTGGCTGCACCGGTTCCTTGAGGGGCAGCGCGATCATAGTCTGAAACGATGAAGTTTGTAGGGGTTAAACCACCTTTGAAATAGGGACCAACAGGCATACAGAAAATTGTAAAGATATATTCTGGCGCTGGATTGACACCAATGCTATCACCGACCCCAATTAATAATGGTCGAAGATATAAGGTTGCTCCTGTACCATAAGGCGGCACGTAATCTTGATTCGCTTTTACTACTTGTTTTACTGCATCAATAAATTTTTCTACTGGAATAGTAGGCATTAATAAACGTTGGGCGCTACGTTGAAGACGTTTCGCATTTTCATCCACACGGAAAAGGTTAATCTTACCATCTTTACGACGATAAGCCTTTAAGCCTTCAAAACATTGTTGGCCATAATGTAACGCTGCAGAAGCTTCGCTAATATGCAAAGTACTATCTTCTGTTAACACACCATCATCCCACTGACCATCCTTCCAATGAGAAAGATAACGATAAGGGGTTTTAATATAATTAAACCCAAGTTGATTCCAATCGATATTCATCAAACCACTCCTTATATATAGAGGCTATGAGACAAGCGTTCTGGTTTGAGCAATAAGTTATGCAGGCGATAAAAGTGCGTGTGTGTTAACACTTTTTCGACTGCAAGCTTATTGCCGAAAACCAGCTTGGCTCATGCCGTTTATTCAGAGGCTATGTGTTGAGCGTTTTGATACGAGTAAATAAGATCCAAGTGGATGGAAAAATCCTCCATATTTTAAGATTTTTTCAGCAACTTGGCTTATTTACCGAGTATCAGCTCAACAACATGCCGTTTACTTTAGAGGCTATGAGACAGCTCGCTCAGACACGAGCAAATAAGCTTCAAAGGGATGGAAAAGTCCATTATTTTTAAGACTTTTATAGCACTTTGACTTATTTGACGAGTGTCTAGCTTGACTAGATACGCCTTACACTAGCTCATTCATAAGCATGATTAAAAATAAATGAATCCTCAATGTTTTATGCTCATGAAACTCTAACTTTTTGTTTTTTAGTATAGCACGCTTTGAGCAGAATGTCATTATTTTCTGAAAATTACTAAAAAACAACAATCAATTATACGTAAAGATAGGTTTTTGTATAATTGATTGTTGTCGTTAAAAGGAATGACTGCCGCCGCCACCATAAGAACCGCCACCATAACCACTACCAAAACTACTCCCGCCAGAATCGGAATTTGAATCGTTTGTATGTCTAGGAATAACACGAGTGGTGACAAAGCGATTAATTAAACGAGTTTCATTGATTTCAAAACTCATTTTGCCATTTTCGTGTGTATCATAATGATAGCCACTACCAAATCGTAGCTGATATTTTCCCATAATGGTAAAAAAGCAAGCGATAGCAGCAATTCCACCTACAGCTAGTGAGATAGCAATTTCAAAGCCGGTTAGGGACTTGTAGTAGGTGATTTCCCCTGTATCTTTATTGATTCGATAATGACCATGGGGGATTCCTTTTTTTACATAAGTATACGTATTATCAAAAAAGACCTTGGCAGCTTGGTTATAATCATCTTCACTTAAAGGTTCTTTGATTGCCTCAATCAAGTCATCAATACGCCGATCAGTTAGGTAGTCAATCATATTTCCTGAAGTAACCACGGTAAAATTCCGATTCGTTAAATCAATGTAGGCGATAGCACCGTTCCCGTCTTTACCGACACGTTGAAATAAAGCTTTTTGCGCAGCGTATTCAACATCATCAGTTGCTTCATCAGTAATTAAGAAATAAACCTTGGCTTGGTTGATTTTTTGAATTGCTGTAGCTTTTTCTTGTAATGCAGGCCACTGGGATTGATCCAAATGTTGATTAGGGTCGCTAATATATTCGATTGATTGGGCGAAGATGTTTTTAGGCACGAATAAAAAACAACTAATTAAAAATAGTACGGATAGTAAGTAGGAGGCAAAATTTTTACTCATAGGAAGAAATACCCTCCTAACATACATAAAAGACTAAGTAGAATACCCAATGCAAATGAAGTAAGCCCTAATTTTTTATAGTCTAATGGTAAAATACCCTGGACTTTGCCGGTGACGCCATTCATTGCATAATAAAACACCTTATTTTTTTGGATATTACTGCGATAGGTCACTAACCATAAAGGCAATAAGACATATTGATTGGTTATTTCATCAACGAAGCCACTTTTTTCTTCATTAGTCATTGTCGCCATTGGAGCAATGGTTTCTTCTAAATCGCTAATCGCATAGTTGACCATTTCATTTTTTACTTGATTCGCAATTGTTTCAAATTCAATGTCTCTTTTTTCTGCAAAAAAACCGGATAAATATTGTGAATGAAAATCAATCGCCTCATCGATAGGAAAGGGCTGGACTCCTTCGACCATGGTCTGCTGGGTGTTTTTACTTAGGGCATTTTCAATGAGATTTCGATAGATAAAATGTCCCTTTCGATGAATCTGATATTGCTTGGTTTCGGTATATTCGATATCCCCCACCTGCCAAACGCTTAAAGTCGTCCCGGTTGCTTTGACTTCGGCTTGACCCCGTCCTTTAGCTAGCCAGTAAGGGAAATAGACACCTTTTATTTTCTCAACTTGTTGCTGATTAAAAAAGGCTTTGGGAACAAACTTTTTACTTTTTGCCCATGCTAAAAATTTGGCTTGTGCAGTTTTTTTATCAATTTTAAAGGGCAGTATTTTTTCAGGTAAAAAGGCTCCGCTGATTCGCCCGTTTAAGATGACTGGATTTTGACAAAAATAGCATTCAGTTGCAGCCGTTGTAGCATCAGTGGCAATTTGGGCACCACAACTCGGACAATAATATAAGTCGAAGCCGGCTTCTTCTGATTCAGTCGTTTTCGTTTGTTCAAAGTTTGACGGCTCAGTTTCCTCTTTAAGCTGCGCTGAGTTTTGCGCTTGTTCAAATTCAGAAACCTCTTGTTCAGTAAAAATGCTCAAACAATACGGACAATGAAATTTTTGGTCATTGGGCTCAAAGGTCAATGGACCGGCACAGTTTGGACATTTATGGGTTAGTGCATCCATATTTTCTCACCTCAATCACGCTTTTTTTGGTAATCTTATTAGAGTGGTTGGCCTAAAAATGGTTGCCCACATTCAGGACAAAATTTAGGAATACCTTGATCAAGCTGGACAATATGTTGACAATGACTACATTTCATTTGTAGGCTTGCTTGGCTGCTAGGGACTGCTTGGACCTTTGCTTTTCCACAGTTACTGCAGAATTTGCCAGTGTTTTCTTGATGACAATCTGGGCAGTGCCAAGTTGGGTTACTTGCTTGATTCGTATTATTTGCTGTCGCTGCTTGATTATTTTTGGCTGCTTGACTTAAATAATCACCAGCTGCTTGCATCCCCATCCCTAAACCGAAAAAGGCATTGCCAGCACCATTAGGATTATTACCGGCTGCTTCAATCCCAGCAGCAATACTTCCTTGGACAAAGCTGTCGCGAATGGTTGGATCGCTTAGCATCGCACCTTTATTGCGCATATTAATCAGTTTTTGTGAATCGTCTGTATAAGAAATACTTGCTATTGCGATTGAGACGATTTCCATTCCACGCAGTTGGCGCCACTGATCGTCAAGGCTTTGGTTCATGTAGCGACTGAGTTCTGCTGTTTTAGAAGCTAAATAGGAAATTCTTAGACCATCAACGGACATTTGATTGATCGAAGTCTGTAAAGCACTAACAAATTCAGCTAAAAATTGCTCATTAATTTCATCAATGGTTAAACGTGTTGCGCCTTTTGGGACAACATTTTTATAAAATAAAATAGGATCGGTAATTTGAATAGAATAATTACCGTGTGCACGTAAAAATAATTCTGCATTATAAAAATTATCAAAGTAATTGATTGGCTGTTTTGTGCCAAAACGAATACCACGAACTTCTTGTAAATTAATAAAGAACACTTCTTGTTTTTGAGGGGTAATCCCACCAAATTTAAAACGATCAAAGCTTTCATTTAAAACATTTTGCAATTGGCCATTGAACAGGGAAGGGGCGGCTTGATTATCCACCGTGTAGTAACCTTCTTCAGCTGTGTAGTCGATGATTTTTCCACCATCAACTAAAAGCATCATCATATTCGGATACACTCTAATGACTGATCCATCGGTGATATAGTCTTCACTAGCCCTTTTATTACTACCACGCTTGTTATTTTGGCGAACAAAAATACCTTTAGACATCAAAGTGGTATTGTCCATTTGTTCTGGTTCAATAATATCAAGCCATTGATCAGCTAAGGTACCACCAATTGTGCTTGTTGCTGCTTTAATAATCCCCATAAAAAAACCTCCTTAATGGTTCATTTGTTTAGCTCATTATACCATAAAAAAGCGATAGACATTTATCCGTCAAAAGATGGATTTTATTTTTTATTGAATGTTGACGCAGAGAAAAATTCGTAAAATCCTTAAGCTTTTTCTAGCAGTTCATTTGTAAGCCTAGTATTTTGTTAAAAAAATTTGTATAATAGGTAATAGCGAAAATTTTTGGAAGGAGAAAAATGGATGAGTTATCAAGCCCTTTATCGTGTTTGGCGTTCCCAACGATTTGAAGATATTGTTGGTCAGCAAGCCATTACGCAAACGTTAAAAAATGCGATAAAACAAGAACAAATTTCTCATGCTTATTTGTTTACCGGTCCACGTGGAACTGGGAAGACAAGTGCTGCCAAAATTTTTGCCAAAGCAGTGAACTGTCCAAATCAAGTAGACGGTGAACCTTGTAATGAGTGTGAAATGTGTCGTTCGATTACAGAAGGTCGCCAAGATGATGTGATTGAGATGGATGCGGCTAGTAATAATGGGGTTGATGAAGTCCGTTTAATTAGAGATCGTGCGAATTATGCGCCGACACAAGCAACGTATAAAGTATATATCATCGATGAAGTGCATATGTTATCAACTGGCGCGTTCAATGCCTTGTTGAAAACGCTGGAAGAGCCTAAAAAGAATGTTATTTTCATTTTGGCGACGACAGAAGCCCATCAGATTCCTGCAACGATTATTTCTAGAACGCAACGCTTTGACTTCAAACGCATTCAGCCTGCCGCTATTATTACACATTTGGCCCATATTCTTGATCAAGAAAAACGTAGCTATGAAATGGCCGCGTTGGAATTGATCGCGCGATGTGCAGAAGGTGGTATGCGTGATGCACTGAGTATTTTAGATCAGGCCATTGCGTTTAGTGATCAACAAGTTGATTTACAAACGGCGATGGCAGTAACGGGTAGTTTGTCTAATGAGACGATGGACCAATTATTGCAGGATTGCTTTGAACATCAGACAACACAAGCACTAGAAAAAATTCGTGAATTACTTTATTCAGGCAAAGAAGCCAAGCGTTTAGTGGAAAATTTGCTAGTGTATTGTCGAGATGTATTGATTCAAAAGCAAGCACCGGAGTATTTAGCTCAGCAATCAACTAATTATACGGAAAGTTTTTACAGCTTTAGTCAACAGGTTCCTGAAAGTACTTTATATCAGTGGATGGAGATTTTAAATAAAACACAGCAAGACTTGCGTTTTACCACCAATCCTACCATCTATTTAGAAGTAGCTATTGTTCAGCTAGCGAGTTGTTCCAATAATCAAGCAGCTGTCTTGATGCAACAGACTGCTAGCAATCTAACTACTAGAGATATAGCTACAGAGAGTGGTTCTGAACAGGTTGGGCAATTAAAACAACAAATTCAACAGTTGAGTAAAGAATTGGCTGAATTGAAGCAAACTGTTGCGCGTACACAAACACACACACCAGAAAAGGCGAAGGCACAACCAAAAAGTCATACGAGTAATATTCAGTATCGCTTACCGAAAACACAGGTCTTTGAGGTATTATCTGAGGCCACTCGTCAGCATTTAGAGATGGTGAATCAGGCTTGGCCAGAATTATTGCAACATTTAAAAGTAACGCAGCGAGCTTTGTTGGGTGCTTCTAAGGTACAGGCAGCTTCACCAAATGGCGTTGTGATTGCTTTTGGTTATGAAATTTTATGTCAAAAGGCGGCGAATGATCAGGAATTAATTACCGATGTTCAAAACTATTTAAGTTTGATTATTAAAGATTATGTACCAAAATTAGTTTTTATTCCGGAAGATAATTGGCCAGAGTTGCGCCGTGAATTTGTCCAGATACATAAAGCACAGCTACAGCAATCGAATAATGAGCAGGACACAAATGAAGCCAAAGCGACAGAGGAATCATTAGCTGAACCGACTCCTATAGCGCAAGATGCTAGTTATATGGAAGCTTTGTTAGGTAGCGGAGAAGACCAAGAGAGTCGTTTAGAAGATGAAATGGTGCAAAAAGCCCAGGATTTATTTGGTGATTTGGCTATTATTGAAGATAATTAAATAGGCCATTAAGCCTTTCGTTTAATGGTTAGTGAAACAGGAAGCATCAATCGAGCTGCTATTCGGTAAATAAGTAACTATCCCCAAAAAGTGTTTAAAGTTGTGCACTTTTTGGGTCTAGTTAGACTTATTTACTCATAGCAAACCGCTCGCTTGATAGCCTCTAAAATCGGCATGAGCCAGCTAGGCACTCGACAAATAAGTCAAAGTGCTGTAAAAGTCTTAAAATGAACGGATTTTTCCATCCCTTTGAAGCTTATTTGCTCGTGCCTGAACGAGCTGTCTCATTGCCTCTAAAGTAAACGGCATGTGTTTGAGCTGATACTCGGTAAATAAGCCAAGTTGCTGAAAAAATCTTAAAATATGGAGGATTTTTCCATCCACTTGGA
>NZ_KE136348.1:180976-220264 GCF_000406925.1 Enterococcus columbae DSM 7374 = ATCC 51263 | reverse complement strand
ATAAGTCAAAGTGCTGTAAAAGTCTTAAAATGCATGGACTTTTCCATCCCTTTGAAGCTTATTTGCTCGTGCCTGAACGAGCTGTCTCATAGCCTCTATTATAAGGAGAGTGGATTTTTTATGATGCGTGGTATGGGTAATATGCAAGGTATGTTAAAGCAAGTGAAGAAGATGCAAAAGGAAATGATGGAGGCGCAAGATGCGTTGAACCAACAGACTTTTGATGGTGAGTCAACAAATGGTTATGTGAAGGCAACTTTAACTGGCGATCGTAAGGTGAAGGATTTAGTGGTAGATCCTGCTGTGATTGATCCGGAAGATCCAGAGATGTTACAAGATTTGGTGATGATGGCTGTAAATAATGCTTTAGAAAAAGTTGAGAAGGCACATGAATCATCAATGAGTAAATATACTAAGGGCTTGCCAGGATTTTAATTAAAGCATTAGGAGTGTGTTTGTATGCAGTATCCTGAACCAATAGCAAGATTAATTGCTAGCTATATGAATTTACCAGGGATTGGTCAGAAAACAGCGACACGCTTAGCTTTTCATACGATTGATATGAAGGAGGAAATGGTGAATGAATTTGCCAAGTCTTTGTTAAGTGTAAAGCGTGATTTAAGTTTTTGTAGCATTTGTGGAAATATTACTGAAGAGGATCCTTGTGAGATTTGTGCGGATAAAAGTCGTGATGTAAGTACGATTTTGGTGGTTGAGGAGCCTAAGGACGTGATGGCGATGGAGAAGATGCGTGAATATCGTGGGTTATATCATGTGTTACACGGTGTCTTATCGCCAATGGAAGGTACAGGGCCTGAAGATATTCAGATTCCTTCTTTGTTAGCTCGTTTGCATGATGAGCGCATTAAGGAAGTGATTATTGCAACGAATGCTACGACAGAAGGTGAAGCAACAGCAATGTATTTATCTAGATTGATTAAGCCGGCTGGCATTAAAGTCACTCGTTTGGCCCATGGTTTATCCGTAGGGAGCGATATTGAATATGCTGACGAGATAACCTTGTTAAAGGCGGTTGAAGGTCGGCGAGAATTGTAGAGATTTTTTAAGTGGCAAATATTGGAGGAAAACAGCGTGAACGGATTATTTATTACTATTGAAGGACCAGATGGAGCTGGTAAGACAACCGTATTGAATGAATTATATCCACGACTACAAATGATTGCAAAGTCAGAGATTATTAAGACTCGTGAACCAGGTGGCGTATTGATTGCTGAGAAAATTCGCCAAATCATTTTAAATCCTGATCATCAGCAAATGGATGAACGTACCGAGGCTTTGTTATATGCGGCAGCCCGTCGTCAACATTTAGTGGAGGTTATTTTACCTGCGTTAAATGCGGGTAAGATTGTTGTTTGTGATCGCTTTGTGGATAGTTCGTTGACTTATCAGGGAGCTGGTCGCCGAATTGGTATGAAAGAGATTGCTCAAATTAATGAATTTGCAACGGAAGGGGTAACACCTGATTTCACGCTTTATTTGGATGTGGATTCTGATACTGGCTTACGTAGAATTCATCGTAATCGCACCCAAGAAATTGATCGCTTGGACTTAGAAGGCTTAGAATTCCATCAACGTGTCCGTCATGCCTATTTAAAATTGGCTGAAGAAAACCCAGCACGGATTCATCGGATTGATGCAAAAGCTAGCTTACAAGATGTGGTTGATTCTAGTTTTTCAGCGATTGTTGAATCTAATCCAAATTACTTTAAACGGGGTGAATAAAATGAAACTTATTTTAGCGATTGTCCAAGACAAAGATAGTAACCGTTTGGCTAATGAATTTATTGATGCGAATATCCGCGCAACCAAATTATCAACAACGGGTGGTTTTTTGAAAGCTGGCAACTCAACTTTCATTATTGGTATTGAAGATGAACGGGTTGAAGAAGCTTTGGAATTAATTAAAAAGACTTGTCAATCTCGTAAGCAATACATGACTTCACCGATGTCTTTGGATTTATCTATCGAAACGCAGATGCCTTATCCGGTTGAAGTAGAAGTGGGTGGAGCGACGGTGTTTGTTTTACCAGTCGAAGGTTTCCATCATTTTTAACCCTATAAATTAGCTAGCAAAGAGGAGAATGATATGACTGAATTGGTTCATCCGCTCCTTGACTTGTTTAAAAAAAGTATGAAGCATGGGCGATTGGCACATGCTTATCTTTTTGAAGGCGCCAAGGGAACGGGCAAACATCAAGTGAGCTTATGGTTGGCTAAACGTTTATTTTGTACGAATCTTATTGATGAAGCACCTTGTCAACAGTGTATTAATTGTCAGCGAATTGAACATTTAGAGCATCCCAATGTCCATGTGGTCCAACCTGATGGCCAAATGATTCGAGTAGATCAAATTCGTCAATTGCAGGCAGAATTTGCTAAACGAGGTTTTGAGAGTGGTCGCCAGGTATTTATCTTATCGCAAGCTGATAAAATGAATACACAAGCAGCGAATAGTTTGTTGAAGTTTTTAGAAGAGCCTTCAGGAGAAGTGCTGATGATTTTAGAAACCCAATCTTTAGGTAGTATCTTGCCAACGATTCAATCTAGGTGTCAAATTGTTCACTTTCCGCCGATTGCTACTAAAGATTTATATGAGCAATTACTCCAAGCCAATATTTATCCGCAAACAGCTAAACTTTTGACATTTATGACAAATAGTTATGATAAAGCAGTTGAAATATCGCAAAATGAATGGTTTAATGATGCTAAGGAAGAAATAAATAAGTGGTTCGACTACTTGAAAAATGATGATTTTATGGCTTTTATTTTTGTCCAACGACGTTTAGTCCCGTTAGCTAAAGATAAGAATCAACAAATCCAGTTGCTGGATATGTTGATGTTTTATTATCGCGAATTTTTGCAAACGCAATTGATGCAAGTCAAAAAGGTACAAGCAATCAATCAAGCGCTAGCTGCTATTTTAAATGCGCAGCGTAAATTACAAGCCAATGTTGCTTTTCAAGCAGTTGCCGAACAGCTAGTATTACATCTTCTAAAAAAACAATGATACTTTACGTGGAAAGGAAGACCATAATGGTTCAAGTAGTAGGTGTACGTTATAAAAAAGCCGGTCATATCTATTATTTCTCTCCTGGGAACACGCAATATAAATATCAAGATAAAGTATTGGTGGAGTCACAACAAGCAACCTGTTTAGCCACTGTGGTTTTGGCCAATCGCGAAATGGATGAAGCTGATTTACCTGAAGAGATTAAACCAATCATTTCGTTAGCTAGTCCAAATGATTTAAAGCAGGCAGCTAAAAACGAAGAAGATGCGATAGCCGCCTTTGATGTTGCCAAAAAGAAGATTATTGCGCACCAATTGGAGATGAAATTGGTTCAAGTGGAATATACCTTTGACCGTAGTAAGATGATTTTTTACTTTACTGCCGATGGGAGAATTGATTTTAGAGAGTTAGTAAAGGATTTAGCCAGCATTTTTAAAACCAGAATTGAGCTGCGCCAAATTGGTGTTAGGGATGAAGCGAAAATTCTTGGGGGGCTTGGCCCTTGTGGACGGCCGCTTTGTTGTTCGACCTTTTTGGGAGATTTTATGCCAGTTTCAATTAAAATGGCTAAAGATCAAGGCCTGTCTTTAAATCCAGCGAAGATTTCCGGCTTGTGTGGTCGTTTGATGTGTTGTTTGAAATACGAAAATGATGAATATGAGTTAGCGAAAAAAGAAATGCCTGATTTTGGTGCAGAAGTGCAAACGCCAGATGGTAAAGGTCGCGTGGTTGAATTGAATTTACTATCTAGAATTGTTAAAGTGAAATTACCAGGAAAAGAAATTGCGGTGGAATACACTCATGATGAAATTCAAAAAGTAGCTAAAGTAGGTGAGTAAAGATGACATTAGATAAACGTGATTTATATGATAGTATTGATAAATTTGAAGAAGATTTATCAGCTATGTTAAATAAATTACAAAAAATGAAGGAATCTTTGCAAGAGGTAGTTGAAAAAAACACGCAGTTAGAATTGGAAAATCAAAAACTCCGTGATCATTTGCGTGAATTGAATCGTGTAGCGCAAGAAGCTACCCCTACTGAAAAAATCAAACAGGATTTGTCTATCTCTAGAAAGAATTTAGAGAAAATCTATGAAGAAGGCTTTCATGTTTGTTATGATTTATATGGTTCTAGACGAGCCAATGATGAGCCGTGCGCTTTTTGTTTAGAGGTTATTTATCGAGATAGTGGTAAATAAAAGTTAAGGATTGCAGATGGTTAGCCTGGTCTAACCATCTGTTTTTGTAAAAGAGATTTTTTAGCAAAAGGAGTGTATGCAGTTGTTACAAAAACAAAAAAGTTATCAGACGCAAGCAACTGGTTGTCTATATTTAATTCCTACTCCTATAGGCAATTTAGGCGATGCGAGTAAGCGAGCGATTGAAACCTTACAGCAGGTCGATTTAATTGCTAGTGAAGATACGCGAAATACGCAAAAATTACTCAATCATTTTGCCATTCATACGCCACAAAAGAGTTTGCATGAGCATAATTACAAAGAACGTGTTCCCCAATTCATTGAGCTATTAAAAGCCGGTCAATCAATTGCCCAGGTAAGTGATGCTGGGATGCCTTCGATTAGTGATCCGGGACATGAGTTAGTGGTTGCTTGTGTGGAACAAGACATTCCGGTCATCTCACTACCTGGACCGACTGCTGGTTTAACCGCTTTGATTGCTTCGGGCTTACCTGCTCAGCCACATTATTTTCATGGCTTTTTACCAAGAAAGAAAAAGGAACAAGAAAGTGTTTTAGTAACACTTGAAAAAATACCCGCTACTTTAATTTTTTATGAATCGCCTTATCGTATTAAAGCGACACTTGCTAATTTGGTACAGGTGTTTGGCAAAGAGCGTCCAGCCGTATTATGTCGTGAATTGACCAAGATTCATGAAGAGTATTTACGGGCAAATTTAGGTGAATTATTCGCCTATGCTGCGGAAAATGAAATAAAAGGTGAATGTTGTTTGTTAGTAGCGGGCTATGAATTGCCTGTAAGCGAGGAAACACTCGCTGCTTATTCTGAGGAAGAATTAATTGCTCAAATCGATCAATTAATCGCTCAAGGAATCAAAGCAAATGCAGCGATTAAGGAAGTGGCTAAGCAAGCAGGCTGGAAAAAGCAAGAATTATATCAACTTTATCATCGTTAAAAATGAATTCGTTTCAGGCTTGACTGATGTCAGCTTTATTATAGGCTGAAATAATGAAAAAAATGAAGTTCTGTCCTTAATTGGCAGGACTTTTTTTGGTTTTATTCCAAAAATACTGACAACAACTATTTGTTAGTTTAAAAATATGATCAAAAAGTAAATAAAGCGTAGTTTGGGTAACTTTTAAGTAATTAAGCCACGCAACTTCTACTTGTTAATTTTACGTAATATTTTATTACATGAAATGTAAGTAAAAAAAGAAAAAATGAACAAATTTGCTTAAAATACTAGAATTTTTTTGAAAAAGGTGTTAGGATTTCTAACATAAAGTAAAGGAGGAGTTACTCATGAATGCAGGAGATATTGCTTTTATTTTAATTTGTAGTGGGTTGGTTTTCTTAATGACTCCAGCTCTAGCTTTTTTCTATGGAGGGTTAGAACGTAGAAAAAATATTTTGAACACGATGATGATGGTTATCTGTACCTTAGGCCTTGCGTCTTTGTTATGGATTGTGGTTGGTTATTCATTATCATTTAGTGGTGATCATTTATTAGTGGGAAATTTTGATAAGATGTTTTTTAGCAATGTATCGATGACTAAAGGCGATGGTATTCCGGAAGGCTTGTTTGCAGCCTTTCAAATGATGTTTGCCTTGATTGCTACCGCGATTATTACTGGATCAGTAGTGGGGCGGATGCGTTTTTCAGCAATCTTCCTATTTATCGGAGCCTGGATTATTTTCGTTTATTCACCACTTGCTCATATGGTTTGGGGTAAGGGATTACTTGATGCAATCGGCTCTATTGACTTTGCTGGTGGGAATGTGGTGCATATTAGCTCAGGAATTTCTGGTTTAGTCTTGGCAATGGTACTTGGTAAACGTCGAGAATATGCACAAATTGAATATCGTCCACACAATATTCCATTTGTCGTTTTAGGTGCAGGGTTATTATGGTTTGGTTGGTTTGGTTTTAATGCAGGTTCGGCTTTAGCAGCGAATGGTTTAGCAGTTCACGCTTTGTTAACAACCAATACAGCGGCCGCTTGTGCGATGCTTTCATGGATGTTGATTGAAAAAATTACAATTGGTAAGCCAACTGTGGTCGGTGCTTGTACAGGTGCTGTCGTTGGTTTGGTAGCTATCACGCCTGGTGCTGGTTTTGTCTCATTATGGTCTTCAATTATTATCGGCTTTTTAGTGAGTCCGTTTTGTTATTACTTTATCGCTAAGGTAAAACAACGCTTAGGTTTAGATGATGCGTTAGATGCTTTTGGTTGTCACGGCGTTGGTGGAATTTTTGGTGGAATTATGACGGGAATTTTTGCTGATGCTTCAGTAGGCGGCAAGGCTGGTTTATTCTATGGTAACTGGCACTTATTCTTAGCACAAATTGAAAGTATTTTATTTACGATTGTTTTTGCTGGTGTATTTAGTTTTGTGATTATCATGGTGATTAAAGCGATAATGCCAATTAGAGTTTCTGATCATGAAGAAGCTTTAGGAATGGATCGTATTGAGCATGATGAAACAGCCTATCCAACATTTATGGGATTGGATTCATAATTTAGGTTAAAGCGAGGATGATACCATGAAAAAAATTGAAGCCGTAATTCGTTTAGAAAAATTAGAAGATTTAAAAGCCGAAATTAATCGCGATTTTGAAATCTCAGGGATGACAGTAACCCAGGTTTTAGGTTATGGCAATCAAAAAGGGATGAAAGAATATGTGCGTGGTAAGGCGGTAATTACTAGTTTACTGCCTAAAGTCAAAGTTAGCTTCGTTGTTGAAGAAAAAGATTTAGAAAGTGTGATTGACCGTATTTTATTGATTTGTAGCACCGGTGAAGTCGGTGATGGTAAAATTTTTGTTTCACCAGTGGAAGAAGTGATTCGTATTCGTACACGTGAAAGAGGCAAAGAAGCAATCTAAGTATAAATGATGAGTGAGCTAATTGCCTTTTTAATTAAGCTTGGATAAATAATCAGCAACTCTCTTAGGACGTATCAAACAAAAGTCATTGTTTGTTTACTCCTAGGAGAGTTTTTTTGAATTTCGATAAAAATTTATTGTTTTTCGATAATTTTTTATTGATTTTCGATAAAAATAAGTTATGATAGTAAGCAAAGAAAGGATGATGAAAATGAAAAAATATCTACTTTTACTATTAACGATTAGTATTAGCGCCTTCTTTTGGTTAATCAGCTATTTATTTGCTGTTCAGCTGTTTACTAGTGAGCGTTCAACCTTTATATGGCAAAACGCGTTAACCTTGGCTTGTTTAACCTTAGCTAGTTTCATTGTTAGTTATTTAGCCTTTGAGAGCGTGCGTATTTGGCGTAAGTGCCCGTTGGCGACTTTTCAAAATCGCGTATGCCGCTATTTTCATCGAGTAACGAAAGGCAGTGTAGTAATTTTCGTCCTTAGTTTAGGTACGTTACCGATGTTTTATCGCTGGGCAGATTTAAGTGATGCACCGGGAGTGATGCTATTAGGGCTCGGGCTATGTCTATTATTAATGAGTGTTATGTTCATTTGTCTAAGCTTTACGAAGTTATATCAACAAGCGCTGCAATTACAAAATGAACTAGCGATGGTGATTTAAATGATAGAAATCCATTTAGACACATATTTGAAAAAACGGCAGATGACTTTAACGCAGCTTTCTGAGTCGGTAGATATTACTATTGCGAATCTGTCCATTTTAAAAAGTGGTAAGGCCAAGGCGATTCGTTTTTCTACATTAGAAAAGCTTTGCCAAGCGTTAGATTGTCAACCGGGTGATTTAATCAGCTACCAAAAGACCGAGGATTAAAATCTTGAATACGAATATATGTTCTTGTATAATGGGGGCTGAAGGGAGTGGTTCAGTTGACGCATTTACGATTTCCTTTAAAAAATGATACTAGTCGCAAGATTATCCATATCGACATGGATGCTTTTTTCGCCTCAGTAGAAGAACGTGATAATCCAGAATTGGCGAAGTATCCGTTGGTGATTGCTCGTCATCCCAAAGATACCAAAGGACGTGGAGTGGTGACGACGGCTAATTATATCGCAAGACAATATGGCATTCACTCGGCGATGAGTGCCAAAAAGGCTTATGAATTATGCCCACAAGCTAAATTTATTCCGGGCGATTATCAAAAATATCGAGCCATTTCTCAACAAATTCGAGCGATTTTTTTGCGATATACGGATGTTATTGAGCCTGTGTCCATTGATGAGGCCTATCTTGATGTGACCGAAAATAAGCTCCATGCTAAAAGTGCGATGAAGGTGGCACGATTAATTCAAGAAGCTATTTGGCGTGAGTTACATCTGACTTGTTCAGCTGGCGTTAGCTATAATAAATTTTTAGCGAAATTAGCCTCTGATTATCAAAAGCCCTGTGGCATGACGGTGATTACGCCAGATGAGGCGGTTGCTTTTTTAAGAAGGCTGCCAATTGAAAAATTTCATGGAGTAGGTAAAAAGACAATTCCTAAAATGCATGAATTAGGTATTTTTACCGGCGATGATTTATATCAATGTTCAGAAATGGATTTGATTCATCATTTTGGTAAGATGGGCTATTCTCTATATCGTAAGGTAAGAGGGATTCATCTTTCACCGGTTCAAGTGCATCGAGAACGCAAGTCGATTGGTAAAGAGCATACCTTTGCGGAAGTTTTAACGACTGAAGAACAAGCGCTTTCGCAGCTAAGACAATTAGCTGCTAGTGTGGAGCGTAATGCGGAACGATTGCAAAAGCATGGCCAAACCGTAGTATTAAAGCTACGTTATCAGGATTATACGACCATCACTAAGCGGACCACCTTAGAGCATCCTTTTTATCAAAAGGAGACGATTTTTTCCTTAGCTAGTTTAATGTTTGAAGAGCTTTTTCAAGCTGGTGAAGGGATTCGCTTGTTAGGGATTACTTTGACTAATCTTGAAAATCGTAATTTTGAGCCAATTGTGTTGCCACTATGGCCAAACGAAAAAACACAGCACTAAGTCACTGGGTGGAGTAGTTGACTTAGCGGTGTGTTTTTTTGTTTGCCATTAGATCATTGGCTGTCGCTTGATTTGCTCATAGCTTTGATTTGCATCGATACATTTTTCCCAGATAATTGCCTGTTTTTGTTTGAGAGATTTAGCGACATCGATAATTCTTTGGTTGCTACTTCCGCGAAATTGTAAATTTAGATTGCGTTTGCTTAATTCAAAGCGACCATCGACTAAAATATCAATTTGTGCTAAAAGCGCCAATTTATCGGGTGTTTCTTGGAGTAGTTCTTCAAAGGTATACCCACTCCAACACCAGATGTCTTTGCTATGGCCAAAGGTTTGGCGGACGCGTTTAACTAATTGGAGGCAGACTGGCGTATTTAAAAAAGGTTCGCCGCCCAATAAGGTTAAGCCTTGGACATAGTCATGTTTTAAATCTTCAATAATCGTATCTTCTAATTCAGTTGTATAAGGTGTACCATAGTGAAAATTTTGTACAGCTTGATTAAAACAGCCTTCACAAGCGAATAGACAGCCACTTACATATAAACTATTCCGCACACCTTCGCCATCAACGAAATTAAATGGTTTATAGTCAGCAATATAATTTTTAGAAAGTTCTTCGGCTTTCCACTCTTGCGCTTTTGGATTCCGCATATTTTTCCTTCTTTCTATAATCATTCAATCTACTCAAGGATTTTTGAGATAAATGAAAGCCTAGAAATATTCTAGGCTTTATTTTTAAGCTTTCATATGTTTAACGCGAGCAGAAATTTCTTTATGTCTACCGTTTACCATTGGTCGTGCTTGTGGATTACCTAAATAACCACAGGTACGTTTCACGACATCGCAGGTTTTAGGATCGTGATTATGGCAATTTGGACACTCAAAGCCACGTTCGGTAGGGGTGAAATCACCTTCAAAGCCACAAACATAGCAGTGATCAATCGGCGTATTCGTACCTAGGTAGCCTACTTTGTCATAGGAATAATCCCAAACAGCTTCTAAGGCTTTAGGGTTTTGCTGTAATACTGGATATTCGCAATAGTGAATGAATCCACCTGAACAGTATTTTGGATAATCTTTTTCAAAGTCAAGCTTTTCAAATGGCGTTGGATTTTTGCGTACATCGTAGTGGAAACTGTTCGTATAATATTCCTTGTCAGTAATATTTTCAACAATCCCAAATTTCTCTGTATCCAAGCGACAGAAACGATCGGTTAAGCTTTCAGATGGTGTAGAGTAGACACTGAAATGATAGCCGTATTCATCGCCCCATTGATCAGCATGCGCTTTTAATGTTTTAACGATGGCTAAGGTAAAATCTTTGGCCTCTGGGTCATCTTCCCAAGCGCCACCATAAAAGGCACTAGCGACTTCATATAAACCGATATACCCTAAAGAAACAGTCGCCCGTTTATTTCTAAATAGGCTGTCTACCTCATCATCACGATTTAATCGCTGGCCAAAAGCACCATACATATAAAGAATTGGCGCGTTTTGAGGACTAGCCTGTTTACAACGTTCTACTCGATAAACCAAAGCATCTTTAACAATCTTCAAGCGTTCTTCTAAAATACTCCAAAATTTATCTTGATTGCCTTCTGCTTCTAGGGCGATACGCGGTAAATTTAAGGTAACCACCCCTAAATTCATCCGGCCAACATTGACCTCTTGACCATTTTCATCTTTCCAGCCTTGTAAGAAGGAGCGGCAGCCCATTGGCACTTTAAAGCTACCAGTTAATTCCACAATTTTATCGTAGTTTAAAATATCTGGATACATGCGCTTAGTAGCACATTCCAAGGCAAGCTGTTTAATGTCGTAGTTCGGATCAGTTGGTGCTGCATTTACCCCTCGTTTAATTGTAAAAATCAATTTTGGAAAGATTGCAGTTCGTCTTTCACGACCGAGTCCATTGATTCTAATTTGTAAAATGGCTTTTTGAATTTCGCGTTCAAACCAATTGACACCAAGGCCAAAACCTAATGAGGTGAAAGGGGTTTGACCATTAGAGGTAAACAAGGTATTGATTTCATATTCTAGGCTTTGCATCGCGTCATAGATATCCTTTTGGGTTTTTTGACGAGCGAAATCGGCTTGTTTTTCATTACCGTCAATCCATTGTTTTGCATCCTTTAAATGCTTTTCATAGTTTAGCTTGGCAAAAGGGGCTAATAATTCATCCACACGATCAGCTGAACAACCACCATATTGACTAGAAGCAACATTGGCGATAATCTGCGAAATTTGTGCGGTGGCAGTTTGAATGGATTTAGGCGATTCTACATCAGCATTGCCGATTTTAAATCCATCATTTAACATGCCCTTAAAGTCGATTAAACAACAATTTGTCATCGGTGCATAAGGATGATAGTCTAAATCGTGATAGTGAATATCTCCTTTTTGATGAGCATTTGCTACATGAGGAGGGAGCATTTTTAAGCCGATTGACTTACCGACAATCCCTGCGGTTAAATCACGTTGCGTATTGAAAACATCACTATCTTTATTGGCGTTTTCATTGACCACGGTTTGATCTTTATTTATTAGCTTACCAATTGTGAAGTTGATATCGGTAGAACGGCTACGAGCAAAATCACGCTTGGTTCGATACGAAATATATTCTTCGGCTAAATCATATTGGTTTTTCTCTAGCAGGGTATGTTCAACGATGTTTTGAATTTCGTAAATTTTAACATTTTTAGCAAAACGATTCGCAATTTCACGATCGATTAATTGTACAATTTCTAACAAATGTTCATAATCAAGTGGTGAAAGCTTTCCTGAAATATGTTGTTTGGCTTTAATTAAAGCATCGTATATTTTTTGATCATCAAATTCAACTAAACGACCGTCACGCTTAATGACTTTCATTTGTTTTAAGTGCGCTTGTTGGCTAGAAAGCTTATTATCTGGCGCTTTGATGTTCATCATTTAAACCAACTCCTCTGTTTTTTTACCTTCTCCATCATAATCTAAAACACTAAGATTAGCAATCAAGATATTGTGCTTTATAACTAAAAAACCATACTAAAACACAATATATAGTATTGTGAAAATTTAAGAAAACTTTATGTATCAAGGTTCACAAGTGATTAAAAATGTTTCATAATGCTGTGAAACATTTAAAAATTTTAAATGATAAATGACAAGAAAATTATTTGTATATAACTAAGGTTCTCAGCAAATATGAGTTAGAATGGAGATGTGGGAAATTTTTTAGGTGAAGTTTTCATCCTTTGAAAACTAATTTTTATTATTAGATAAAAAATAGACAAAAGAATATGTAAAGGTAGAAAAAAATAAAAAATTTATTTTTATTAAGCGCTACCAAATGGTTTATTATTATAAGTCTTAGTGAGTAAACGGAATAATAAAATAATAATTATATAATGTGAAATAATTCATAAACGTTTATTTTTAAATATATGTAAACTAACTTTTATAACGGAATACAAGAAATTGTATTGACTTTTGTGTGATTAAAAATTATAATCTTTTTAACTTTTCTTAATAATTTTGTACTTTGTATGAGATTTTTATGAATTAAGTGAGAGGGGAGAATGCAACATGAGCAATAAAATGAAAAAAATTGTTGTTCCATCCTTGTTGCTATCTAGTGTGGTATTGTTAGCAGCATGTTCTGGTGGCAGCAAAAAAGCTTCAGATTCTGGAAAAGGAGGATCAAGTTTTTCATATGTCTATCAGACAGATATTAACAGCTTGGACTATACTTTTTCATCACGTAGCTCAAATAGTGACCACTTTACAAACTTTATTGATGGATTGTTAGAAAATGATCAGTATGGGAACTTAAAGCCTGCGCTAGCAAAATCATGGGAAGTTAGTGATGATGGTCTTACCTATACATATCATTTGCGCAAGGGCGTGAAATGGGTTGATAGTGAAGGTAATGATTATGCAGAGGTGAAGGCGCAAGACTTCGTAACAGGATTAAAGCATGCGGTGGATGTAAAATCGGAAACTCTTTATGTAGTACAGGATAGTATTAAAGGGCTAGATGACTATGTTAAAGGGGTAACTAAAGATTTCTCTACTGTTGGAGTTAAAGCGATTGATGATTACACCTTACAATATACCTTAACTCGTCCAGAAAGCTTCTGGAACTCTAAGTTAACTTATGGTGTTATGTGTCCAGTCAATGAAGAATTCTTAAAATCAAAAGGCAAAGATTTCGGACAGCCAGCTCCAGATAGTATTCTTTATAATGGTGCGTATATCTTAACCAATAATACTGCAAAATCTGTTGTTGAATATAAAAAGAATGAATCATATTGGGATAAAAAACACGTTTACATCGATAACATTAAGTTGACCTACTATGATGGAAGTAATCCTGATTCATTATTTAAGGAATTCGATCAAGGAAATTATTCTATGGGTCGTGTTTTCCCTAACTCAGGTGGCTACAAGGATGTAGAGAAGAAATATGGGGATGCGATTAATTTTACTCAACCAGATGGATCAACATTTAATATGACTTTTAACTTTGATCGTAAAGCTTATAGTGCTACCTCTAAGAAAACTGATGCTGAAAAAGATAGCACGCATAAAGCAATTATGAATAAGAATTTCCGCTTAGCTTTAGAATTTGCATTAAATAAAGCAGATTACATTGCACAAAGTTCTGGCAAAACTGGGGCATCGCAAGCGATTCGTAATATGCTTACTCCGTCACAATTTGTTACGGTCGATGGCAAATCATATGGTGAGGTAGTCCAAGAAAAATTAGCAAAATTAGATCCAGATACTTTTAGTGATGTAAAATTAGCTGATAGCCAAGAAGGTTGGTATAATAAAGATAAAGCTAAGGCATTACTTGAAAAAGCTAAAGATGAGTTGCAAAGTCAAGGAGTGCAATTCCCAATTCACTTAGACTTGCCACAAAATGAAAAATCAGAAGTGTTAGTAAATCAGGCTAAATCATTGAAACATTCAATTGAAGATACATTAGGTAAAGATAATGTAGTCATTGATATTCAATTACTAAACGAAGACACTTATTTGGCTGCTTCTTATCAAGCAACAACTGCGGCTGATAAAGACTATGATATTTCTACGGCTTCTGGTTGGGGACCTGACTACATGGATCCATCAACTTACTTGGATATCTATGATTCACGCTCAGGTGCTCAGTTAGATAACTTAGGCTTACAACCATCAGATACAGCTAAAGATAATCCATCTGCTCAAGTGGTGAATGAGTTGAAGTTATCTGAATATGATGCCTTATTAGATAAGGCAGGTGCGATTACTGCCACAGATGATGTGAATAAACGCTATGAAGCCTATGCTGATGCTGAAGCTTGGCTTACAGCGAACGCTTTGCAAATTCCAATTCAGGCTGGTCAAGCAAAACCACAAGTTAGCAAAGAAGTGCCATTTACTAGACAGTTTAGTTTAACTGGTATGGCATCGACAAATGCTGGATTCAAATTTAAAGGTATGAAGCTTCAAGATAAGGCTGTTACTACTAAACAATATCAAAAAGCGTTGAAAAATTGGGAAGCAAAAAAAATAGAAACAGCTGAAAAAACTAAGTAAGATTTGTTAAAAAATCCTTAAAGGAGTAGAAAGGGCGTAGTATTGCCCTTTTTACTCTTTTTAATCAGTATAATAATGACTATCAATGATTCAGGCTTTATGGGAAATTTTGCACCGTTGAGAATGAAAGTCTAAAGATGATTTTTATTCTCAACGGAAATACAATATTTCTTGGAAAAGCATATCATATTGATGGTTTACTATTTTAGTAAGACACCTTTGAATAAGCTTATGAATTGGTTGAGCCGGGCTTAAGATTTAATAATTAATGTTCAAACGTGTCAGAATTTAGGAGGAAGCTGAGTGAATAAACGTTATCTACTCTTTCGTATTTTGCGTTCTGTTGTGAGTATCTTTTTAGTTACCACGATTACTTATGTATTGATTTATACTCTGGTACCGCGAAATACTATTTTCAAAGATGATTCAACCTATTCTAAGTTAAAAGCCTATCCCGATGAGTTGACTAACTATGAAAATATCGCGTTTAGTCGTATGGGCTATATGGAGTATCTCGATTCACGAGATTTAGTCAAAGAGGTACATAAAGAATATAAAGAGGTAACTGCCAAACCAAGTAAGTCTAATAAACTTTTGTATCAAAAATGGACAAAAGCCAATGGTTGGAAATTAGGTGTTTTCCCTGAAAGTGGTCGTTACTATGCAACGAAAGATATTCCACTTTTAAAACGTATTTGGAATTTTTATGCCAATTTGATTGTAATTGATCATCCGTGGAAAGTTAAGGATTCGTCTAATCCTGATTTGAAACGATACTTGAAGATTGAAAAAGATCCAATGGCTGGCTGGGCTTTAGTCGGTTCTGGTACGCAATATAAATATCAAATTTATTTTAATAGTCAATTTCCATTCATTCATCAAAATATCATTCATATCAATCTAGGAACTTCTTATCCAACTTTTTCTGGACAGAGTGTTACAGATGTTTTATTTGGTGGTCAAGGACAAACGGTAACTGAAGAAATTACACTAGCTGACGGCAAGACAATGCGTTCTTCAGCGAATATCTATACTCGCCAGTATAAGAAATCAAATAGTATTTCATCTCGTGAAAAAGCGATGTATCATGATAATTATGTTCAAACAAAACCGAATTATAAAGATCCATCGATGATTGCTATTTCATTTAAAATGGGTGCTTTAGCAGTGGTGATTGCCTATCTAATCGGTGTCCCTATGGCGATGCTAATGGCACGCTTGAAAGGAAAATTACCAGATAAGATGGGGATTGCTTTAGTTACTGTCATGATATCGGCACCATCCTTAGCTTTTGTTTATTTCTTTAGATATCTTGGAAATACACTATTTGGTTTACCATTATCGTTTCCAACATATGGTGCGGAAGATATTAAATCATATATCCTACCAACCTTTATTTTAGGCTTCTTAAATGTATCTAGTTTAGTCATCTGGGTACGGCGCTATATGATTGATCAGCAATCTGCTGACTATGTTAAGTTTGCTAAATCAAAAGGGCTGACTGCTAAAGAGATTTCACGTCGACACATCTTTAAAAATGCAGTGATTCCAATTGCCAATGGTATTCCAAGTAGCATCATTTTATCTATAGCTGGGGCAACCATTACCGAAACGATTTTTGCGGTACCAGGTATGGGAAAAATGTTACCAGATGCAATTATTTCGCATAATAATCCACTAACCGTTGCCATTGTCTTTATCTTTACAGTAGTTGGTGTATTGGCTGTATTGTTAGGTGATTTATTAATGGTATACTTAGATCCACGTATTAAATTGTCAGGAGGGGATTAGAGTTGGAAAAGTTAAATCAAATCAACCAAGAAGATTTTAGCTTTGTGTCGATTGATACGATTAACTCTGAAAAAATCGATACGCCGAAGTATTCCTACTGGCGATCAGTGGCACGAAAGTTTTTTGCAAGTAAGGTAGCAATTGCAATGCTGATTATACTTGTTTTAATTATTTTAATGAGTTTCATTCAACCTTTATTTAGTGGTTATGATTTTATGAATGTATCAAATATCAATAATTTTGATGCTCGTTATAATCCACCAAGCGCTAAAAACTGGTTTGGTACTGATGCTAATGGGCAATCACTTTTTGATGCTGTGTGGGCTGGAGCGAGAACCTCAATTTTGATTAGTGTATTGGCAACAACCATAACAACAGTAATCGGTGTGATTGTTGGTGCGCTTTGGGGAGTTAGTAAAAAAGTAGACCGTGTGATGTTAGAGGTTTACAACGTTATTTCCAATGTGCCTTCACTTTTAATCATTATTGTTTTGGCTTATGCTTTTGGTAGTGGTTTTTGGAATCTAGTGTTTGCGATGTGTTTGACTAGTTGGATTGGAACAGCTTATTTTATTCGTGTACAAGTTATGATTATGCGTGATCGTGAATACAATCTGGCTTCTCGCAATCTAGGGACGCCTGTCGGCAGGATGATTGGTAAAAATATTTTGCCATATCTAGTATCTGTTGTGATGACGGATATTTCTCGAACTTTACCAGGTTTTATTTCTGCTGAAACCTTCCTATCGTTTTTAGGTGTAGGTTTAAGTGCAGATGTTCCTTCATTAGGACGTATTATTTCTAAATACACACCAAACATTAGTAACTATCCATACTTATTCTGGATACCGGTTGTAGTTTTAGCATTAGTGTCAATCTCATTATATATTGTAGGGCAAACCTTGGCTGATGCAACTGATCCACGAACACATTTATAAAGGAGGACACAGAAAATGAGTAAGACGATTTTAACGGCTGAAAATGTTTCAGTGAGCTTCCAAGTCAGAAAGCGTCAATTAAAGGCCATTCGGAATGTCTCACTAAGTTTAGAGGAAGGCGAAATTTTAGCTATTGTAGGAGAATCAGGTTCAGGAAAATCCGTACTGACAAAAACCTTTACCGGAATGTTAGAACAAAACGGACGTGTCAGCGAAGGAAAAATTATCTATGATGACAAGGTTTTAACCGATTATCAAACGGACAAGGATTGGGAAGCAATTCGAGGCAAAGAAATTGCCACGATTTTTCAAGATCCTATGACATCTTTAAATCCAATTCGAACGATTGGTTCACAGATTGCTGAGGTGATTATTAAGCATCGTGGCAAAACGCCGAAAGAGGCAAAAAAATTAGCTATTGAATTGATGGAAAAAACAGGGATTCCTAATGCAGCTCACCGTTACGATGAATATCCTTTCCAATATTCAGGTGGAATGCGTCAGCGAATAGTTATTGCGATTGCTTTAGCCTGCCGACCAAAGATCTTAATTTGTGATGAACCTACAACAGCATTGGATGTAACCATTCAAGCGCAAATTCTTGATTTAATTAAGGAATTACAAAAGGAGTATGGTTTTACTACTATTTTTATCACTCATGACTTGGGGGTAGTAGCGTCTATCGCCGATCGGGTAGCTGTAATGTATGCTGGTCAAATCATCGAAATTGGTAAATCTGAAGAAATTTTCTATGATCCTAAACATCCATATACATGGAGTTTATTATCTTCTTTACCACAATTAAGTGAAAAAGGTGAAGAACTTTACTATGTGCCGGGTACGCCACCATCGTTATACAAAGAGATTGTAGGCGATGCTTTTGCTTTTCGTAGTCCATATGCGATGGAGATTGACTTTAAAGCAGAGCCACCGATGTTTGAGGTAACACCAACACATTTTGCTAAGACTTGGCTACTTGATCCTAGAGCTCCTAAAGTTGATACACCTGAAAAAATTAAGCAGTTACATGAGCGAATGATTCATCTTACCCAAGAAATTGATGCGGATGATTTTGAAGAAGGGGTGAATTGATTCGTGAAAGATAACAAAGAAGTATTACTATCCATTAAAGATTTAGAAATAGCCTTTGGTGAAGGAAAGAATCGTTTTGTCGCTGTAAAAAATGCGAATTTTGATATTTATAAGGGCGAAACTTTCTCATTAGTAGGAGAATCAGGTTCAGGGAAAACAACAATTGGACGGGCAATTGTTGGATTGAATCCAACCAGTAAAGGGGAAATCAATTTTAAAGGTGAAAAGATTAATGGAGGCATCACTAAACAAAAACGTCATGAGATTATTCAGCAAATCCAAATGATTTTCCAAGATCCATCAGCTTCACTGAATGAAAGAGCAACAGTTGATTATATTATTTCAGAAGGTTTGTATAACTACAATCTTTATAAAGATGATGCTGATCGAGAAGCTAAAGTACGTGCGATGCTAGAAAAGGTTGGGTTATTACCTGAACATATGTATCGTTATCCACATGAATTTTCAGGTGGTCAGCGTCAGCGAATCGGCATTGCCCGAGCAATGATTATGGAGCCAGAATTGGTGGTGGCTGACGAGCCTATTTCCGCATTAGATGTATCCATTCGTGCGCAGGTTTTGAATTTACTTAAAGAAGCCCAAAGAGAACGAGAGGTGACTTATCTTTTTATTGCTCATGACTTATCAGTGGTACGCTTTATTTCGGATCGAATTGCGGTTATCTACCGTGGAGAAATTGTAGAATTAGCCGAGGCGGAGGAATTATTCAATCATCCAATTCATCCGTATACAAAAGCTTTACTATCGGCGGTTCCAATTCCAGATCCGATTTTGGCAAAGAAGAAAAAGCTACATGTATATGATCCAAGTGCTCATGATTATTCAGTAGATAAACCAAGTTTTGAGGAAGTTGTTCCAGGACATTTTGTTTATGGCAATAAAAATGAAATTGAAAAGTATCGTTTAGAATACTAATTATGCCAACGTATGATATTATAGTAGTTAGCAGATGTTAATTAAGGAAAGAGGGCAATTTTATGTTAGAGCAAAAGGATGAACAATTATTAATTGATTTAACCAGCGCTAGAGGAGTGCCTGGCAATGAAGAAGAGGTACGAGAAATTTTTAAAGCTTATGCCAAACCATTCGCTGATGAAATCATGTTTGATGGTATCGGAAGTGTGATTGCCAAGCATGGTCAAGATGAACAAGCACCTAAAATTTTTATTTCAGGCCACATGGATGAAGTTGGCTTTATGGTAACAAAAATTACCGAAAAAGGGTTTATTGAATTTCAGACTTTAGGTGGTTGGTGGTCACAAGTGATGCTTGCCCAACAAGTTGAAATCAAAACGAGTGAAGGAAAATTGATTCATGGTGTAATTGGTTGTAAGCCACCACACGTTTTAAGTCCGGAAGCGCGCAAACAGCCTTATGATATTAAAGATATGTTTATCGATGTTGGTGCAACCAGTGAAGAAGAGGTTAAAGCTTGGGGCGTTCGTCCTGGAGATATGATTACCCCTTATATCGAATATAAACGTTTAAATGATACCAAATTCTTATTAGCCAAAGCGTGGGATAATCGAGTGGGTACCGCAGTTGCGCTACGTGTCTTAGAAAATCTAGCAACTGAAGGTCACAATAATCAATTATATGCTGGTAGTGACGTGATGGAAGAAGTTGGCTTGCGTGGTGCCAGAACCAGTACCTACTTGGTAAATCCAGATATTGCATTGGCTTTAGATACTGGTACAGCTGGGGATACACCGGGAATGACTCCAAAAGAGGCAGATTCTGTTTTAGGTAAAGGGCCACAAATTTTAATCTTTGATGCCTCCATGATTCCCCATAAAAAGCTATTAAATTTTGTGGTAAAAGTTGCTGAAGAATTAGAGATTCCGTTCCAATATGCAGTGATTGCAGGCGGCGGTACGGATGCTGGTCAGATGCACTTAACACGCAAAGGGGTGCCATCTTTAGCCATTACAGTACCTGTGCGCTATCTACATTCTCATACTTCAGTTATCCATGAAGATGATTATTTAAACACAGTAAAATTAGTTACTGAAGTTGTCCGTCGATTAGATCGTCAAACGGTTGATGAATTATTAAGCTATTAATAGATTGAATGAGGCAATCTTGGTGAAAGACCAGATTGCCTTTTTAAATGCTGGAGGGATGTTAAATGAAGTTAACAATTTTAGGCTGTATGGGTGCGTATCCTTCACATAATCAAGGAACTACCGGCTATTTATTAGAATCAGGTGATTACAAATTATTACTGGATGCAGGCAGCCATACATTAATGGAGCTAGGTAAACATATCGATCCTTTAAGATTAGATGCGGTGATATTAAGTCATTATCATCACGATCATATTGCAGATTTAGGTGTTTTACAATATATGTGGCAATTATCTGCGCGTCGTGATCACAGTCGCATTTTGCCCATTTATGGTCACGGAAATGATGTGTTTCATTTCAATGATTTAACGATGAATGAGGTCAGTCAAGGAATAGATTATCTCAAGGTAAAACAGTTGAATTTGGGACCGTTTTCTGTTACATTTATGAAAACGATACATCCGGTTGAATGCTATGCTATGCGCTTTGTAGAGAATAGTACAGGTAAAGTTTTTGTATTCACTGGTGATTCTGGATACCTGGATTCATTTGTTGAATTTACTAAAGATGCTAATCTCTTTTTAGCAGATACCTATTTATTTAATGGCGCTGAAAAACATCATGCGCATTTTACTGCACAAGAATCTGGTCAAATTGCTAAAGCGGCTAAAGTAGAACGTCTGGTCCTTACACATTTACCAGAAGAAGGGGACTGGCAATTACTACAAGCACAGGCACAACAAGAAGCTGGTGAAAATGTTCAAGTAACTATTGCCAAAGTCGGTGACAGTTACCAAATTTAGGAGGAAGAAAAATGTTATTTGTACCTAATGAAATTACCGATCCACGAATTAATTTAGCCATTGAAACATTTTTATTACAGGAAATGCAGGTCGATGAACCCATCCTATTATTTTACATTAATGAGCCTTCAATCATTATTGGGCGGAATCAAAATACGATTGAAGAAATTAATAAAGAATATGTGGATGCTCATGGGATTCATGTTGTGCGCCGGTTTAGCGGTGGGGGGGCTGTTTATCATGATTTAGGGAATCTAAACTTCAGCTTTATTATGAAAGATGACGGTCAATCTTTCCGTGATTTTGAAAAATTAACGAAACCAATTATTGAAGCCCTACATGAATTAGGGGTGAGTGGTGCCCAATTAAAGGGACGAAATGACTTAGTAATCAATGATCAAAAATTTTCTGGTAACGCGATGTATGCGACAAATGGTCGGATGTTTGCCCACGGTACAATTATGTTTGATAGTGATATTAATGAAGTGGTTAATGCCTTAAAGGTGAAGAAGGAAAAAATCGAATCTAAAGGAATCAAGTCTATCCGCTCTCGTGTAACGAACATTAAACCGTTTTTACCAGCAAGTGAACAAAACATGACGACGAAAGATTTTAGACAAGCAATTTTATTGAAAATCTTTGGTGTTGACAGTGAAGCAGAAATTAAAACTTATACCTTAACTGATGAAGATTGGCAAAAAGTTTATGCCATTTCTGACCAATATTATCGCAATTGGGATTGGAACTATGGACAGTCACCAGCCTTTGATTTACAAAGAAGCCAACGTTTTGCTATCGGTTCAATTGAGGTGCGTTTAAATGTTGCAGAAGGTAAGATTTCTGATTTGAAGATTTACGGCGACTTCTTTGGCTTAGGTGAAATTAAAGATGTGGAAGAAAAACTAATTGGCACTCGTTATGCTAAAGAAGATTTAGCAGCAGTCATTGACACCATTGATTTACAAAAATACTTTGGTAATATTGAAAAAACAGATTTCTTAGGCCTAATCTATTAATCCTTTGATGGGGTGCAGATGATGAATGCTTATCAAGAAAAATTTTATGAATTTATTCTCGCGCGAGTAAAAACAGAAAATCTTGAAGATGCCCAGTCTTTACTAAAAGAAAGCTTTGCCAAACAAGCACAAGGCAGTTTTGATCTTGAGTTTTTAGCGAGCTTTAAAGCGAAGCTAACGCCTTGGCTAAAGCCTGAATCTAAAGATGAGGTATTAAAAATTATTCGTGATTTTGGACAAAATTTTGTCCGTTAATAGCCTAAAAAAGCCACTCTAGTTTCAGAGTGGCTTTTTTTGACGAAGGAGTTACTTACAAAACACAAATTATTCAAGGATGAAAAACAGGCTACACGGCTTAGTTCAGCTGTTGTTTTTGGTTTAAATCAGTGAAAAAGACTTGGTCAATTTCAGGGTAGCGTTTCATAATTTTTTTGCTCAATTGTTTTTTCTCATCTGCACTCAAGGTCTTTTTCGGCTGAATAATGACTAATTCCAACCATTGATCCTTTTGATAGCCGGTTGCAACAGTCACTTGTTGTATGGTATCAGGCGATAATTGTTGGATTTTTTCACTTAAGACGATAGCATTTTCAGTAGAATCATCGTTATCAGTATTTTTATTTGCAAGCTGATTGCTTTGATTGGCCTCGATGATGCTATTGATATAATCTTCAAATTGTTTACCCGATAGTTGTGAAAGTTCTGCAATTTGGGTGATTTTTAATTGATATCCCTTTAATCCATAGTGCACTAAATCATTTTGCAGGTCTTGAATTTTTTGATCAGTAAAATCATTGCCGGCGATAGTGAAGCGTAAGGTTTGTTTTTCCTCATCAATACTTTGCTTAATTATGGTTGTATGTGCTAATTCTTCGTTAGCAAAATTTTTGACATTTGCCTCTAAAATGGACTGATGCACTAATGAATTGGCTGAAACTAGGCTAGGAATAATAATTAAAATGGTTAGGACAATATAGAGAATCCGTTTGCTTTTAGCCAGTCTAGGCTGCGCATTGACTCTTTGTTTAGTCGGCATGCGTAAGCTTTTTACACCGGCGATGGTCGTTAAAATAATACAAAAAGCATTAATAATAAAAAGATAGGCTGCCCCGGTCATATAGGCTAAATTTTTACTAGCAATCGCATAACCAACTGTGCAAATAGGAGGCATTAGCGCAGTTGCGATTGCCACACCAGGGACGATATTGTTCACACTTTTTTTGCGAGCACCAATAATCCCAGCAGCGCCGCCAAAAAAGGCGATTAATACATCCCAAATAGTTGGCGAGGTGCGATTGATAATTTCTTGGCTAGCATGGCTAATCGGTGAAAAATAAAAGTAACAGCTAGCTACTAAAATACTCAAACCAACCTCAATTAATAAGGTCTTGGCAGCTCTTTGCAATAGTTGTTGATCATAAATTGCGATGGCTGTACCGATGGCTAAAATTGGTGACATCAAAGGTGAAATGAGCATGGCCCCAATAATGGTTGCTTGTGAATTCATGTTAAGTCCAATTGAGGCAATAAAAATGGCGCAAGTTAGAATAATTAAATCCTCACGAGTGATATCACTGTCTTCATACATTTTTTGATAGAATTCTTGATTGGTATAATTATCATTGGTTGGCAATTTCATGGACTCACTTCCTTTTAGGCTATTTTTTTATTACTAATAGTATAACAAAATTGGAAAAAAAACGAAAAATATAAGCAATCATACTTGCAGGTTCAGATAATGAGAAATTACTGTACCATTTTTCTAGCATTTTATGAAAAATAAAAGAGCTGAGAGGCAAAATAAATCCGAGCTTGATCATTCATTTAGCTATTGCCATCTGAATGAAGCAACTCGGATTGATTAATGTTAGTTTATTAGTTTTGAATCATTTAAAGTGTGATGGTTGTATTAGTAGGTGTTAAATGATAAATTTCTCCTTTTACACCTAATGTAGCAGCAACTAATTCTTGTAGGTGAAGGATTGCTTCATCGGCACGTTGCGCTTGCTCATTGTTAATAGCTTCAATCAACAATATGGCCTCTTGAGTTGTATCAGTGAGCATGGTTCGTTGTGCCTCGCGCCAATTCAAGCAGCGACATACAGCACCAGTATTGTCAAAATAGCATAATTCACCAGCAAGTGCGGGACTATCTTCTTCAGCGCCTAAAGGTAAGAAGGATTCTCCCCCCTTAGCTAGTCCGAGATTTAAATTACCATCAATTTTTGCAAGATCTTCCCCTCCACAAGGGACACCATAAGTCAGAGAGATAACATTGTATAAATCAACAAGTGGATTAATTGACTTAACAGGGTGGCCTTGTTTGTTTCGTTTTAACAAAGCTTCGATGGATGAGCGTGCGCCTTTTTTAGTTTTGAATTGTTGATAAGCTTGGCGCCACTGACTAATGACAGGATTGTCAGTCCAGCTTTCTTCCTGAGTGAATGATAATGCATTGGTTGAAGCTTGATCTAATAAGGGCTGACTATCAATCGTTTGTTGGTTGTTTATATTTTTTACGACAAGCACATTAATTCGTCCTTCAGGAAAAAGTTGCCAAAATGCTTCATGAATAATTAATTCTTTCATTAAATTTCCCTCCTTATATGTTGCATTTGCAATATATTATTATCATAATAAGCGTTTGGACATTTTGCAAGAAAAATGTTTAATCAATCAAAAAAACGTCTACTCAGTGTTTCAGTAGACGTTTTTGGGGGATTAGTAGGCTCTAGCAATCCATAGCGTATGTTTAGCAGGTTTACCACTAACGATGTCAAATTCTTTTTGCATTGGCACTTCAAATGGGATATTACGAGTAGTAAAGCCGGTTTCTTCTTTGATTTTGGCTTCGGTTTCTTCGGTGCCATCCCAACCAATTAAGACAAAACCTGGTACCTTGCCTGCTGCTTTAGATGCTTCAATATGCGCTTTTAATTCATCTAAAGTATTAATATCGTAATGTTCATTAGCTTTATTGCGTTCTTTAGCCGCTTGCAATAGACGAGGGGTCATCGCTTGTAATTGTTCGTCAATGTAGTTTTCCAAGTCTTCGAATTTTACGGTTACTTTTTCATCAAGATCACGCATTTTCACCATTACATGACCGTTTTCTAAGTCACGAGGGCCACATTCAACACGTAAGCAAGCACCTTTTAATTCCCATTCATTAAATTTAAAACCTGGAGAATTATCAGAATCATCTAGACGTACGCGGATGCCTTTTTGTTTAAGATTTGCAAAGATTTCATCTAATTTTTCCATGATTGCTGGATTTTTCTTCCATGGGCCAACTGGTAATAAAACAACCTGGGTTGGTGCAACAGTTGGTGGGAAGACCAAGCCTTTTTCATCACCATGGGTCATAATTAATGAACCTAATAAACGTGTCGAAACACCCCATGAAGTAGTATGGGCTAAGGTATGTTGATTTTCTTTATTTAAGTAAGTAATATCAAAGGCCTGAGCAAATTTAGTTCCCATATAGTGAGAAGTTCCCGCTTGAACCGCTTTACCATCTTTCATCATCGCTTCGATTGAATAGGTATCCACTGCACCAGCAAATCGCTCAGAAGGTGTTTTTTGCCCTTTATAAACTGGGATGGCCAAAAATTCTTCACATAAACGCGCATATTCGTCTAATACACGCATAGTTCGACGACGTGCATCGGCTTCATCAACGTGGGCAGTATGTCCTTCTTGCCATAAAAATTCTGAGGTACGCAAGAATGGTAACGTCTTTTTCTCCCAACGGAATACGTTGGCCCATTGGTTGATTTCATAAGGTAGATCACGATAAGAATTGATCCAATCTGAAAAGGCTGAACCAATCATTGTTTCTGAAGTTGGTCGTAAAGCCAATGGTTCTTCTAATTTTTCATTGCCCACTTCGGTCACCCAAGGTAGTTCAGGAGCAAAGCCTTCAATGTGATCGGCTTCTTTCATGAAAAAGCTCTTAGGAATTAACATAGGGAAGTAGGCATTACGAATGCCTTCTTGACGTAAAAACTTGTTGAATTCTTCTTGAATATGTTCCCAAAGTTCAAAGCCATCTGGACGGAAAATAATTGATCCTCTAACAGGTGAGTAGCTCATTAATTCTGCTTGTTGAACGGTTTGTAAATACCATTCTGTAAAATCATTTGTTTGGTTAGTCTCTGCCATAAATATCCTCCTAAAAAATAATAAAAAAGCATTCCATCCTTAAAAAAGGACGAAATGCTGTAATTTCGCGGTACCACCTTTATTGACTGCCTTGTGCAGTCCACTTTAACTGTCGATAAGGAGACAGCGCCCGATTGTTTTGCAATCAAAAATAAATGGTAGGTTCACAAAAACAGTGGTGCCAAAGTCCCAGCCTAGCTTCAGCTCTCTTGAAACATCTTTTTGCTACTAGTCCAAATCTACTGTTAATCCTATACGGAAATAATAAAAAAAGCAAGTCTTTCTTTTGAAAAATGAATAGGTGAGTATTTGTTTTCTTTCTTACCTGTATAGTGGTCTATAAAAACAAAGCAAGATGCTTTCAAATGAAAAGATCTTACTTTGTTTAACAAATTTATTCATGTAATTGGTCTTTATCGGCGGGATTTTCACCAGCAAATAAGCCACGTTTTAGTAATTCGTATTTATTTTTTAAATTTACCAAGTTTTTTTGGTAATCTTGACTATACATGATAGAGAAGATAGTATCCAAAACATACTGAAAAGCAATTTGTGATGAAAAAGTCCCGATTTTCCAAAAATCATACTCATTTTGCGTAATGATTTGACAAAGATCAGCTAGTCCAACCAATTCTGAATGAGGATTGCCTGAAATTAAAATAGTACTGATATTATTCTGTTTAAAATGTTCTAAGAAACGTTGATATTGCTTAATTCGACCACTATAGGTTAAAAATAAGGCGCAATCACCTGGCAAAACATTAGCGGCAGTCCAATCTTCATCAGCATATTCTTCAGCGATAATTAAAAATTTGTTGAGCTTCATCAATTTATTTTGAAAGCTGCGCCCTCTAATTTGCGTATCACCTTGAGCAAAGATAAAAATCCGATTGGCAGTTAGCATTTTGGCAGCCATTTGATCAAGCAATTGAAAATCTAATTGGGCTAAGGTTCGTTGAATTGTCTCAGTCGTTAAGGTTGCCATTTTTTTGGCGATGACTTGAGGATTATCACCAGGCTCAAATGGAAAATTAGGATTAACTGAATCCAGTTCGTGTAGCCGTTGATGAACAATTTCACTAATGGCTTGTTTAAATTCTTTGAACCCATCATAACCCATTTTCTTAGCAAAACGAACAATTGCAGAGTGAGATGTATAAGTATTTTGTGCCAATTCCTCCAAGGTAGTTTGGGGGATTTTGTCAATATTCTTTAGTACATATTCAGCAATTCTTTCTTCATTAATGGTTAAACTAGATTTTGATTGTAATTTATCAATCAAAAACATCTTTATCTCCTCCGTTACGATAAACTCATGTTAATTATATCACATTATAAAATTAAATATAAATAAGAAAAAAATCTCATGATAAAACATCGGATGTTTTTTTAAAGGTTTTAATCCTTTTTGTTAAATATTTATCTATCTTAGCTAGACAAGTTGAAAATTTTTGAAAAAAATATTCAATTTCATTTGAAAGAAAAGGCTTTTTTGTGAAAGTTTTTGCCAAAAATCAGCTAAAATCTTTGCTAACGATGAAAAAAACGTATAATGAGAATCAGGAATGGGGGGGATTTCATGTTAACTATCGCTTACATCGGTAATGGCAAAAGTACCAATCGTTATCATCTACCGTTTGCTTTAAAGTTGAAAGATAAAATACGTGTAAAGAGCATTTATGCTAGAACTTTACGTGATACTTGGCAAGCGATTGATGGAGTGAATTATACTGATTCATTAGACGATATCTATAGTGATCATGAAATCCAGCTTGTAATTATCACTACACCTAATGCTTCACACTATGCCTTAGCTAAAGATGCTTTATTGCATGGTAAAAATGTTTTAGTTGAAAAACCATTTTCACTAAGCTATGCCGAAGCCAAAGAGTTGTTTGATATTGCAAGTGAACGAAATTTATTCGTTCAATGTTACCAAAATCGTCGTTTCGATTCTGACTTTTTAACTGTGCAAAAGGTGATTGAAAGTGGTCGATTAGGTAATTTGTTAGAGATGGAAATGCACTTTGATTACTATCGTCCAGAAGTGCCGTTAAACACTGAGCATTTTTCAGTGGCAGATAGTTTCTTATATGGGCATGCTTGTCATACTTTAGATCAAGTCATTTCTTATTTTGGAATACCAGATGATTCTAAATTGGAAGTTCGCCAGCTTTTGGGGGAAGGTCGGATGAACGATTATTTCGATTTAGATTTATATTATGGGATGCTAAAAGTTTCTGTAAAATCTAGTTACTTTAGAATTAAACCAAGACCGAGCTTTGTTGTTTATGGAACAAAGGGGATGTTCGTAAAAGAAACAAAGGATCGTCAGGAAGAGCATTTAAAGATGTTTTATCTACCTGAGCATGCTGATTTCGGTCTGGATTTACCTGAACATTATGGTACGTTGACCTATGTCGATGACTATGGTCGTTATCATGAAGAGAAGGTCGTTTCTGAAGTCGGCGATTATAGTCGATTTTATGAAGCACTTTACGAGACGCTTATTAATGGAAAGGATAAGCTCGTAAAGGATGAAGAGACGCTGTTTCAAATGAAGTTATTAGAGGCTGCTATCCACCAGCTTCCTTAATTTCTGTTTTTAATTATATTACTAGCCTTTGACAAAGCCTTTTTCGTTGACATGGGGGGCTTTGTCTCTTTTTTGTTTTCTTTTCTTTTTAGATTATTCGGTATAAGATAAGTAAGAAAAGAACATTTGGAGGCGGATGAAAATGCTAGCGATGAATCAAAAAGCACAACAGACGATGATCGTTACTCAAAAGGAGACGGCACAACAAGTAGAAAGTGGTGAATTGGCGGTTTTTGCTACCCCTAGTCTTTTGGCGTTAGTTGAAAAAACGGCTTGGCAAAGTATTGCTTCATGCCTTTCAGCTGAACAAACAACGGTGGGCACCAATATCGTTTTGGACCATCTAGCACCCACACCTGTTGGCCTGCAAGTCACTTGTCACACCAATTTAACTACCATTGATCGTAAACGATTGGTTTTTTCTTTTGAAGTCTATGATGAAGTCGATTTAATAGCTAAAGGTACGCATGAACGGTTTATCGTCAATCGAATGCAATTTAGCGAAAAAGCTCAACAAAAGCTGCATCAAAAATAAGGATGATGGGTGAAAATTTGCTGAGTTGCCTAGCTAAAATGAAAAAGTTATAATGAATTTTAAGTGTAATAACTAGAAAGTGGAGGAAATTGTTTGAGAAATGAGATGATGCATCGACCAGTTGTTAAAAAAGAATTGGTTGATTATTTAAGAACCCAACAAAAGGCTTTACCTGGTGAGCTAGGTAAAATTGAACAAGAAGCCAATCAGCAAGAAGTACCGATTATTCCGCATGAAACCGTGGTTTTTATGCAATTTTTACTTGGTCAGCTAAAACCAGTTAATATTTTAGAAATTGGCTGTGCGATTGGTTTTTCGTCTAGTTTAATGGCGCAATTTGTGGGTGAAAAAGGCCATGTTACGACCATTGATCGTTATGAAGTGATGATTGAAAAAGCTAAAAAGACCTATGAACGACTTGGTTTAACGGATAAGGTCACACTTTTAGAAGGACAGGCTGCTGAAATTTTGCCTACCTTAACAGGACCGTATGATTTTATTTTTATGGATAGTGCGAAATCAAAATATATTGAATTTTTACCTGAATGTTTACGCCTGCTTAAGCAAGGTGGGGTCTTGATGGTGGATGATATTTTTCAAGGGGGCACGATTTTAGATCCCTATGAAACGATTCCACGAGGTAAACGCGCGATTCATCGTAAATTGAATGAATTTTTAACCGTTATTACCACGCATGCAGACCTTACTACGACTTTGGTTCCTTTAGGAGATGGAATTGCCTTGATTACTAAAGAAGCTGCTGAGATTGATCCAAATTCTTTACAAATAACAGAAACAAAATAAATCAAAAATGAGTACCCTGTTAGCCTCAATTAGCTATTAAAGGGTTAGTGGAAAGAAGGAGAAACGCGATGACTTTTGAACAAATTTTACCTGAATTAAAAAAAGGGGCTAAAATTATCCGTAAAGGCTGGAGTGGCTATGAATTATATGTTACTTTGGTGGATGGTCAAGAATATGAACAAGCCCCAGTTACCCCGTATTTTTTAATTAAAACCTCAGATGAAGGTTTTTCAAGCTTTGCACCAACTGTTTGCGATATTTTAGCTGATGATTGGGAAATTGTTGAGTATGCAAAATAATCGTGAGTTTGCTAGTAAAGTAATTTTCGTGACTGGTTGTGCTTCAGGAATTGGTCTCGCGCAGGCGCAAGCATTCTTGGCGCAAGGAGCGTTTGTGTTTGGAGCAGATATCCAAGCTGCACCTTGCGAATTACTCAAACAGCCACAGTTTACTTTTTATCAAGCTGATGTAGCTGATTGGCAGGTATGTCAGGAGCTAGTTAATGCTTGCCTGAAACAGTATCAAAAAATCGATATTTTACTAAATACGGCTGGCAAGCTAGATGGCTATGCGGATCTTTTAAATACTACACTTGAAAGTTGGCAGCAAATCATGCGGACCAATGTGGATAGTATGTTTTATTTGACTAAATTGGTGTTGCCTACTATGCTAACACAAAAAAGTGGAACGATTATTAATATGGCTTCGATTGCCAGTCTAGTTGCTGGTGGTGGTGGGGTAGCCTATACAGCAAGTAAACATGCTATCGCAGGTTTTACTAAGCAAATTGCTTTAGACTATGCCGATCAAGGAATTTCGGTGAAAGCCATTGCTCCAGGTGCGATTCAAACGCCCATGAATGCAGCTGATTTTGCTGGTGATGGAAAGATGGCGAAATGGGTCGCTGATGAAACACCGGTAAAACGGTGGGGCAAGGCACAAGAAGTTGCCGAGCTAACCCTGTTTTTAGCAAGTGAAAAAAGCAGTTACTTACAAGGCGCCATTGTTCCTATCGATGGCGGCTGGTTATTGAAATAAGCGATTTAAAAAGCGTGCGCATACTCGCGACTTTAGTCGTAATAGATTTAAAGAAATGAGTAAAAATGGGAATTTACCAGACTCATTTCTTTTTTTTGGCCAAAAATATTGATTTTTAAGCAATCTGTGTTATGATAGCATTCGTGGAAAGTCCACACTGCGAAACTTCCATCCTTTAGTCGCAGCTTATTACCAAGGGAATCCCTTGCAAAGGAGTGTTATTATGAATCAACCAACTCATCAAGTAACTAGCCAAAGTAAAACTTTGGAATTAGTCAGATCCGCTATTGTGGCTGCTTTATATGTAGTCATTACCGTTGTTTTAGCACCGATTAGTTATGGTGCCATTCAAGTTCGTTTATCCGAAATGTTTAATTTTATGCCGTTGTATAATAAACGCTATATTTGGGCAGTAACAATAGGTGTATTTATTTCTAATTTATTTTCACAAAATGGTGTGGTCGATTTAATTGTCGGTACCCTATCTACCTTAGTTGTTTTATTAATCAATGTGAAGGTAACTGCTAATATGACTTCAATGAAAAAGAAAATGGCTGTAAGTACGATGATTTGTGCGGTATCGATGTTTACTATTTCAGGAGAGCTAACTTTCCTTTATGATGCCCCATTTTTCTTTAACTGGTTAACGATTGGTATCGGTGAGTTTATTGCGATGGCAATTGGGGCAGTTATTATTTATACTGTTGGTAAAAAAATAGATTTAACAAAATAAAAATAGATGTTTAAAGTAGTTGTAATGGATGGACAACTGCTTTTTTTATAGTAATTTTTTAAAAAAAAGTTATCTTATTTTAAGAAATTTAGCAGAAATGGCTTGCATATCAGCTGAAAATCTGCTAAAATCATTTTTGTTGCTGATAGGTCATAGTAGCTCAGCTGGATAGAGCATTCGCCTTCTAAGCGAACGGTCGGGGGTTCGAATCCCTCCTGTGACGCTAATATCCTTAGAGATTCAAAGTCTCTAAGGATTTTTTTGTTATCTAAGAATAAACCTACTACGATCAACTTAAGTGTTACGAATCCTTTGAAAAAATTAGCAGAAGTTGAAATTTATACAAGTGATAAGACAAATTTTTCGAGTAGTTACGCATAGAAAAAGCCGGTTCATTTTATTTATATAAAAAATATTCAGAAAATTTAGCAAAAACACTTGACTTCTAATTAAAAATTAGGTATTTTTTAATAAATTATTTATTTTGTTAGGTGAGTAAGATGAAAAAACAAACAATTCAAGCATTTGGTTTATTATTATTATTACGATAGAGAACTCTTTTGACTGCAAACATTAGCATAAATAAAGAGTTCTATTGGCATTGCATAAAGAAAGGTACTTTATGGGATGCTTTTTTTGTAGGAAAAATTCTAGGACTAAGGAGTATAGGCAAAATGAGAAAAATCCAATTTTTTGATACCACCCTTCGAGATGGTGAACAAACACCAGGCGTTAATTTCAACACCCAAGAAAAGGTTCAAATTGCTTTACAGTTAGAAAAATGGGGGATTGATACCATTGAAGCTGGCTTTCCAGTAGCCTCACCGGGTGATTTTGAGGCTGTTGAGGCAATTAGTAAAGCAGTGAAAAAGATGACGGTTGCCGGTTTGGCTCGTTGTCAGCAAAAAGATATTGATGCAGCTTATGAAGCCCTTAAGGCGGCCAAATTTCCTCAAATTCATGTCTTTTTAGCCACAAGTGATGTGCATATGAAATATAAATTAAAAATGACCCCTGAGGAAGTATTAGCATCCATTGATTATCATGTACGCTACGCTAGAAGCAAGTTTGAGAAGGTGCAATTTTCTCCAGAAGATGCAACTAGAACTTCTTTACCATTTTTACTACAAGCAGTTCAAACTGCTATCGATGCCGGTGCTACAATTATCAATATTCCTGATACGGTGGGTTATAGTAATCCAACTGAATACGGAAAAATCTTTGCTTATTTAACCCAAAATATTAAAAGTGATCAGGAAATCATTTTCTCCTCGCATTGCCATGATGATTTAGGTATGGCAACCGCCAATGCGTTAGCAGCAATTGAAAATGGGGCCAATCGAGTGGAAGGAACCATTAATGGAATTGGCGAAAGAGCGGGGAATACTGCTTTAGAAGAAGTGGCAGTCGCCTTACACATTCGTAAAGACTTTTACCAATGTAGCAGTGCAATTGTCTTAGAACAAACCAAACAAACTAGTGATTTAGTGGCAAGACTATCAGGAATTCCAATTCCTAAAAACAAGGCGGTCATTGGTGGAAATGCTTATGCTCATGAATCAGGTATTCATCAAGATGGTGTCTTAAAAAATCCGGAAACCTATGAAATCATTACCCCACAACTAGTTGGCGTAAAAACCAATGCCTTACCATTAGGCAAATTATCTGGCCGACATGCGTTTTCAGCTAAGCTAAGTGAGTTAGGCTATGACCTTGATAGCTCAACAATTAATGATTTATTCAAGAAATTTAAAGTATTGGCAGATAAGAAAAAACAAATTACTGACCAAGATTTAATTGCATTAGTCACGGATAAGTTTAGACGCTCAGCTGATGGTTATCATTTACAAGCAATTCAACTTCAATATGTTTCTAACGGCTATCAAGCGGCAGTGATTTCGATTCAAGATGAGCAAAAAAATATACACACTGCTTCGGCCATTGGTGATGGAAGCATTCAAGCGATTTACAATGCTATCGATGAGGTTTTTATGCAAAAGCCAACGTTAGCAAGTTATGAAATTCAAGCTTTGACCAGTGGAGAGGATGCACAAGCTGAGGTTAGAGTGAGTATTATTGATGAGGCGAGCAAAGCGATGATTAATGGTGTCGGGGTAGACTTTGATGTATTGAAAGCATCAGCTAAAGCCTATGTCCATGCTAGTTCGCTATTAAAAGAAAGAGGGCAATAAAATGGCAAAAAATATTGTAGTATTAGCTGGCGATGGAATCGGTCCAGAAATAATGGCAAGTGGATTGGCTGTTTTACAAGCAGCAAGTGAAAAAAGTCAGTATAGTTTTACTTTTGAACATCATGCCTTTGGCGGCGCAGGAATTGATGCTTATGGAGATCCCTTACCCAAAGAGACTTTAGCAGCTTGTCAAAAAGCCGATGCAATTTTACTAGGGGCAATTGGTGGGCCAAAATGGGAGCAAGCAGAAAAAACACCAGAAGCTGGTTTATTAGCTCTGCGTAAAGCTTTACATTTATATGCGAATATTCGGCCGGTCAAAGTGCCAGATGCTTTACTAGATTGCTCACCGATAAAAAGTGAGATTGTCAAAGGAACAGACCTAGTAGTGGTTCGTGAATTGACCAGTGGTATCTACTTTGGAGAACCTCGTCAATTGGCTGCAGATTTTGCTGTAGATACGAATCGCTATCATGAAGATGAAATTCGCCGGATAATCCATCAAGCGTTTCAAATCGCACGTAGTCGACGGAAAAAGGTTTTATCCGTCGACAAAGCCAATGTTTTGGCGACTAGCAAATTATGGCGAAAAATTGCTGAAGAAGTAGCTAAAGAGTATCCAGATTGCACCTTAGCGCATCAATATGTGGATTCAGCTGCAATGAAAATTGTTCAACAACCAACTAGTTTTGATGTGATTGTGACTGAAAATTTATTTGGAGATATTTTAAGCGATGAGGCTTCTGTATTACCGGGTACACTTGGCGTTTTACCAAGTGCAAGTCATAGTATCAGTGGCATTTCGTTATATGAACCGATTCATGGATCAGCCCCTGATATTGCAGGTAAAAACATTGCGAATCCGGTTTCGATGATTTTATCTATCGTTTTAATGCTTAGACAGTCGTTTGATTATCAAGAATTAGCTGATCAAATTGAGCAGGCTTGTTTTGCAGTGATGGCTGAGGGTGTATTAACTCCGGATTTAAACGGAACAGCCACTACAGAAGAATTTACACAAGCAGTAATTGCTAAACTAGAGGAGTGAGAACTATGGGCAAGACCCTTTTTGATAAATTGTGGGAGCGTCATGTTATTTTGGGTGAAGAGGGCGAAGCACAATTGTTATATGTTGATTTGCAAATGATTCATGAAGTTACCTCTCCACAGGCTTTTGAAGGCTTGCGCCAGAACAATCGAACGGTTCGTCGGCCAGATAAAACCTTTGCGACGATGGATCATAATGTACCCACTCAGGATATTTTTAATATTACAGACTTGATTTCTAAAAAACAAATTGACACTCTAAGAAAGAATTGTGAAGAATTTGGCATTACTTTATGTGATAATGGTTCAGCTCGACAAGGAATCGTTCATATGGTTGGGCCAGAAGTTGGCCTAACTCAACCAGGTAAGGTCATCGTTTGTGGTGATTCACATACAGCTACGCATGGGGCATTTGGCGCGATTGCTTTTGGGATTGGGACTTCTGAAGTGGAGCATGTTCTAGCTACACAAACCATTTGGCAAAAAAAGCCTAAAAATCTAGGAATACAGGTAACGGGTAAATTACCAAAAGGCGTGTATGCCAAAGATATTATTCTAGCTTTAATTGCTAAATATGGCGTAGATTTTGGTGTGGGCTATGCAGCTGAATTTTTTGGTGATACAATCGAAAGCTTATCGATGGAAGAACGAATGACTATTTGTAATATGTCCATAGAAGGCGGGGCCAAAATGGGCATGATTCGTCCAGATGAAAAAACCTTTGCTTATGTAAAAGATCGAGAATATGCCCCTAAGGATTTTGAGCAAGCTGTTGAGGACTGGCAAACCCTTTATACCGATGTGGATGCAAAATATGATTGCTTGTTAACCTTGGATGCTAGTCAATTAGCCCCTTATGTAACATGGGGAACGAATCCGGAAATGGCGGTGGCTTTTGATGAAGCCTTTCCGACGATTAAAGATCATAATGATCAATTGGCCTATGAATATATGGATTTGCATCCAGGTCAAAAGGCAAGTGACATTCCGATTGAATATGTCTTCATCGGCTCTTGTACGAATGGCCGTTTGTCTGACTTGCAAGAAGCAGCGCAGATCATTCAAGGGAAAAAGGTGAAAGATACGGTCACCGCAATTGTTGTCCCTGGGTCAAGACCGGTGAAAAAAGCAGCAGAAAAACTAGGCTTGGATCAAATTTTTATTGAAGCAGGTTTTGAATGGCGTGAACCAGGTTGCTCGATGTGTTTAGGGATGAATCCAGATAAAGTACCTGAATATATTCACTGTGCCTCAACATCAAATCGGAATTTTGTAGGTCGACAAGGAAAAAATTCAAGAACCCATCTTTGCTCGCCAGCGATGGCAGCAGCCGCGGCTCTACATGGTACCTTTGTCGATGTTAGAGAAATGGTAGGTGAAAGATAATGCGTGCATTTACAGTTTATCAAGGGCGCAGTGTCCCTTTTATGAATGATAATATTGATACCGATCAAATTATTCCAAAATCGTATTTAAAACGGATTGAAAAGGCGGGCTTTGGAGAATTCTTATTCGACGATTGGCGCTATTTGAAAGATCGCACGCCAAATCCAGATTTCGTTTTAAATGAAGCAAAGTATCAAGGGGCAACGATTTTAGTCGCTGGTGATAACTTCGGCTCAGGTTCTTCACGAGAACATGCGGCATGGGCATTGATGGATTATGGCTTTGTAGCGGTGATTGCCGGTAGTTTTAGTGATATTTTTTATATGAATGCGACTAAAAATGGTCTATTACCTATTGTTTTACCGCTTGAAGTTAGAAAGGCCATTGCTGATTTACCTGCTGAGACTACTCTTACCATCGATTTACCAAACCAAGTTGTTCAATTTAATGATCAGCGCCATTCCTTTGCGATCGATCGAACTTGGAAGCATAAATTAATCAATGGGTTGGATGAAATTGGCATTACCTTACAATCACTTCAACAAATTGAAGACTATGAACAAACTATACCAAGCTATTGGCAATAATTTTGTGAAACGACTACAGCTGATAGATGTTGTCTTCCCTAAAATATATACATGAAATGATGCTGTAGTCTTTCAATAAACGACTTGCTTTTTTACTAACTACCCTTTTGAATAGGCAAGTCAAAATCAACTCCAGTTAGTCAGATAGGCTAGCTGGAGTTTTGTTTACGATAATTTTTTACTAATAGGCTAATTGGTGTACAGGAAAATTTTTCCGCCTTAGGACGCATTAGTTCTTGGATGGTTTATGTTACAATAGAAAAAAAGGTCATGAGGTGAGTGCTATGTTTCAAGTGAATAATTTTTTAGATAATGATGATGTTCGAGTTGTTGATCAAAAGGGCCCTTTTAGTATTGCTGAATATCAACGTGATTTAAGTGTAACCTTATCAACGGCGATGTCTGCTTACTATGCTAATCAAATGTTAGTTAGAAAACGCCAAGTGGTCTGTGATTTAAGTCAGACAAACGGGGTAGTGGTGCAAGCCGGCGCGATGCAGTGGATGGTTGGTGATGTTCAGGCGACTACTGGCATTAAAGGGGTAGGCGATTTTTTAGGTAAAGCTTTTAAAGGCAAGGTTACCGGTGAAACAGTCGTAAAGCCTGAATATGTGGGAACGGGAACCTTGGTATTAGAGCCTACTTATCGACATATTTTATTGCTGGATTTAGCTGATTGGCAAGGCTCAATTGTTTTAGATGATGGTTTATTTTTGGCTTGTGAGGCTGATATTCAACAAAAAGCAGTGATGCGTTCTAACCTTTCTTCAGCGGTTGCAGGTGGAGAAGGACTATTTAATCTAGGCTTAAAGGGGCAAGGCTTTGTTTGTCTAGAATCGCACTGTCCAAAAGAAGAATTAATTGAAATTACCTTAGAAAATGATGTTTTAAAAGTGGATGGAAATTATGCGATTGCTTGGAGTAGTAGCTTAGATTTTACCGTTGAACGTTCTGGTAAATCATTACTTGGTTCAGCAGCTTCTGGAGAAGGATTAGTTAATGTTTATCGAGGAACGGGTAAAGTATTAATGGCACCTGTCTTAAAGGGGCTTGGCTAAATAGTTAATTAATCAATATAGCCTGGTTGCTTTTGCTTAAACCAAAAGTAACCAGGCTATTTCTATACAAAGGATGTGAAGCAAGTCGGTTAACTACGAGAAAATAAGTACTATCGTGGTGGAATATCAATTATTTTTAAAGATATTCTACAACACGCTAGCTTATTTTCCGAGTAGTTACTTGCTGAACACAGATTATACAAAGGATGTGAAGCAAGTCGGTCAACTCCGAGCAAATAAGATCTAGTCAGGGAAAAATAATATGATTATAAAAATTTTTCACCAGACTAGCTTATTTGACGAAGGAGTTACTTGCTGAACACAGATTATACAAAGGATGTTTTGTAAGTTGTCTAGCTACGAGCAAATAAGTTCCGGTCTGGCAATAAAATCCTTAGCTCTAAAGATTTTACTGACAGAACGGCTTATTTGATGAAGTAGCTACTTACAAAACACAGATTATTTAAAGGATGTCTAACGACTCGCACAGCTACGAGAAAATTTGAGTGTTACTCGCCGTTTGAAAAATGAACGATTTTAAAATTTTTTCAAACGACGAGGCAAATTTTCCGAGTAGCTAGTCGTTAGACACAGATTACCCAAAGATGTGAAGTAGCTTGCTTAGACATGAGAAAATTCGAGAGTTACTCTCCATTGAGAAAATCAAAAAAGT
>NZ_KE136348.1:2500-180736 GCF_000406925.1 Enterococcus columbae DSM 7374 = ATCC 51263 | reverse complement strand
GAGAGTTACTCTCCATTGAGAAAATCAAAAAAGTGTCGAGATTTACCCAATGGAGAGGCGAATTTTCGGTATGTCTAGCTACTGAACACAGATTACCCAAAGGATGTGAAGCAAGTCGGTCAACTCCGAGCAAATAAGATCTAGTCAGGGAAAAATAATATTATTATAAAAATTTTTCACCAGACTAGCTTATTTGACGAAGGAGTTACTTGCTGAACACAGATTACCCACGTCGCTTTTTCTCATCAACGAAATGATCATTGTAAAAATGACTATTTTTGGCTAGTTCTCGATCCACCTTTTTTAATCCGTACGTTTCTATTAGAGTAGGCTGTTTAGAGGCTAGATTTACTCCCAAGCCCAAACGCTCGTCTTTTATTTTAACTCCCAGACTAGCTAGAATGGTTGGAAAATAATCAAAAGGCGCGTATTGGCGATGGAAGGTTTCAAAATTTTGATTAGGGAAATCAGCATTTAAAATTAAATTAAAGGTCGTTCGCTGATATTTGGGATCAAAATTTTGAAAGAATTTTTTATCCATACTTGGATGATCACCGGTCAATACGATTACCGTGTCCGAATAAAACGGCTGTTGTTGAATCCAACGAATTAACTCAACAACTTGTTTTTGTGAATGATAAATAACATTAGCATATTGACTAGCAAAAAGCTTTTTCATTTCAGGTTCAACAAAACCATCCGGAAAATGAGTATCGGCATTTTCCATGGTAAAGTTAAATGGCTGATGTAGGCTAGCTAGGCGAGTAAGCTCTTGCTTGGTAAAATCATATAATTTATTGTCCTCAAAGCCCCACCAAACGTTATAATTTTCAGGGATAAGTCCAGCTTTTCTAGCGTATTTTACATCAAAGATATGGTAATTCCCGTGAGTAGTGAAAAAACTAGTTAAGCCACCGAAATCAGCATCCGCACCAAACATAATGGTTTGATTATAGCCCTGTTCATGCAAGAGGTCTCCAAGCATCACCGCACCTGGTAGGAATTGGCCGGTTTTACCATAGCTGTTGCCATCCATCGGAATTTTTAAAGGTAAGCCACTGCTCATATTTACCATAGCAGCCACTGACCAACTTGATCCATAGGTTTGAATAGGTCCACCGAACGTATCAGTACCAGAAAAATGGATGCCTTCCTTTGATAACGCTAGTAAATCAGGCATTAGGTTTTCTGTCATATAGCCACCGTTTGCACGATCAAAATAGGAATTTTCGATAGATTCTAAATAGATATGAATTAAATTTTTCTTACGCTGTGGAAATTGTAGCCGATTTTTACTAGGCTGCACATACTCTTGTTTGATAAATGTTGATTGATCAAAGTAGGCGACATACACTTCAATTAATCGTAACTCTTTGATAGCGTAAATGCCACTAAAAATAAAACAAACACTTGTAACTGAAGCTAGCATAAAACGTAAAAGCTTCGCCGAGTAGATTTTTTTCTGTTGATAAAAGCCTTCGTATTTGGCCAGATTGCACAGTAAAATAAATAGGAAAAAAATATCACAGCCAAGTAAGACTGGGGTATTAAAAATTTGGCTAGTCATGCCTGTAGCCGTACCATTAACTGGTGATTTGAAATTAAAGATAAATTGTTCAGGTGTTAAACGTCCAAAAGCAGTAATAAACCAGTGTGTGCCTAAAGTAAAGATTACGCTTAATGCAAATAAAATTAGACCAATCCCTAGTGCGAATTTTTGTCGCTTGCTAAATGGTTGTTTTTTCCAGCTGAAGGGAATAATTCGTAAACAGCAGTACTTACCACCAAGGACAATTCCACCCAAAATACAAGCCACTAAAAAATATTTAAAAAAGAAGCCTTGCGTATATAAATGACTGGTTAATACATCTGCTTGTTTTAGACCGAAACGAAAAAAGGTCAAAGTAGCCAATTGTAGGCCGATAGTGTATCCCAAAAATTTACTAAATAAATGTTTGTTTTTAGGGAGATAAAAAAGCGCCCAATCAAGCAGTGTAAATAAGCTTCCTATCAAAAAGTAACAAAATAATTGCCAAAACATTTTTTAACTCCTCTCTTTCTCTCATTATAATGTGGACAAGTCTGAGGTGCAATCTAAGAAAAATTTTGTCACTCCCATTTTTTCATTGACGAACGGGTATTTTATTTGAAAAGATAGGATGTTTGCAGCAAGGTATGGGAAAATTGATAAAAAACAATCTAAAGAATATAATTGTATTACAAGTAATACGATGAAGGTGATTAATATGAGTACCATTTCTTTACGCGTGAACGAAGAAGAATCAAAATTAATTCGAGATTATGTAACTGCTAATAATTTAAATCTATCACAATTTATTCGAGAGGCTGTTTTAGATAAAATTGAAGAAGATTTTCAACTGGATGAAGAAAGAATTTTATTAGCGAAAGCCAAGGCTCAAACTGAGAAAAAATATGATCATACAGAAGTTTGGGAGATATTAGGTATTTAGCAATGTATCGTGTAGAATTTTCAGAATCTGCGGTAAAGCAATTAAAAAAATTAGATAAACAAACCGCACGTGTTATCAAAAATTGGGTGATTAAAAATCTAGTAGATACATTAGATCCTCGTCATCATGGTAAGGCACTTAAAGGAATCTGGCGTTACCGTGTTGGCGATTATCGTTTATTTGCGGAGATTAAAGATGAAGTAGTTACAATATTTATTTTTGAAGTTGGTCATCGAAAAGAAATCTATAAATGATTATAACTAGGCTAGCTTTTTTCTCGCTTATAGGAACTAAGCTAAAGTTTTCCACTATTTTTTATCTAGGAAAAAATTTTTTCCACTCCCATTTTTTCATTGACGAACGGCTATTTTTTTGATAAGATTTTATTGTTGTAATTGTGGGCTCCACAGCTACAACCGCACAGACCAAGTTTTTAAGTACGTCAGTCACTTGCGATGGCGAGTCTAAGTTTAAACAAAGGAGGTGCTGTTAAGCATGTACGCAATTATCAAAACTGGTGGTAAACAAGTGAAGGTTGAAGTAGGTCAAGCTATCTACGTTGAAAAATTAAACGTTGAAGCTGGCGAAAAAGTTACTTTTGACGAAGTTGTTTTAGTAGGTGGTGAATCTACTAAAGTTGGAACTCCTTTAGTAGCTGGTGCAACTGTTGTAGGTACTGTTGAAAAACACGGTAAACAAAAGAAAGTTGTTACTTTCAAATACAAACCTAAAAAACATTCACACCGCAAACAAGGTCATCGTCAACCATACACTAAAGTGGTTATCGAAGCAATTAACGCATAATTAGACAAAGAAGGATTAGTTGATGATTAAAGGTACTTTTTACCGAATAGAATCTGGAACGATACACCAATTTCGTATTACCGGTCATGCTGGTGCAGGAGCATATGGCGAAGATGTCGTCTGTGCGGCTGTGAGTGCTTTGAGCTTAAATGCGATTAATAGTGTCGCTTCATTGGCAGGCGTAAAGATGCAGGTTGAAGCAGATCAAGAGAACGGTGGCTTTTTACAAGCAACGATTTCTGAAGATTTGACTCAAGAGCAAAAAAATGTCGCTCAGATTTTACTTGAAAGCTTGCTTTTAGGTTTAGAATCGATTCAAGAAGAATATCAACAATATATCCAAGTACAAACCATTACAAATCACTAGGAGGTGCAGCTCATGTTGAAAATGAATTTGCAATTCTTCGCTCACAAAAAAGGTGGAGGTTCTACTTCTAACGGACGTGACTCTCGTGCAAAACGTTTAGGTGCTAAACGTGCTGATGGTCAAACTGTTACAGGTGGTTCAATTCTTTACCGTCAACGTGGAACTAAAATTTACCCAGGTGTAAACGTTGGTATCGGCGGAGATGATACTTTATATGCTAAAGTTGACGGCGTTGTACGTTTCGAACGTAAAGGTCGCGACAAAAAACAAGTATCTGTATACCCAGTAGCTAAATAATTAGACTTTAAACTGAGAATGTTGAACAATCAATATTCTCAGTTTTTTTGTATAAAGGATGTGAGACGGGTAGAACAGCTCCGAGCAGCTAAGGTTGTCCGGAATGACAAGAAAAATCAAAATGTTTAAAGTTTTTTCTTGCCATTCCGGCTTAGATGCAAAGGAGTTACCCGTCGAACACAGATTACCAAAGGATGTGAAGTAGCTTGCTTAGACATGAGAAAATTCGAGTGCTACTCGCCGTTTGAATTCAGACACTATTTTAACAATAGTGATTTTTTAGCTACTTTGTTTTGGAATCAATCTATATTATAATGAAAAATGAGATTTAAAAAGAGGTGAGTTGGTTATGAATGAACGTTTTAGAATAGCGAGTGTAGCCGATGCTAAGGCTTTGGTTGAAATTTATCGACCTTATGTAGAGGAAACTGCGATTACTTTTGAATACGAAGTACCAACTGTCGCAGAATTTGCTAAACGAATCGAAAACACCTTGCAACGTTATCCATATATTGTGGTTGAAGATGAAAATCAGCAGATTTTAGGCTATGCTTATGCGGGAGTTTATAAAGGTCGAAGTGCTTATGATTGGTCAGTTGAAGTGACTGTTTATCTAAAAGTGGATGTTAAAGGTAGAGGACTGGGTAGAAAACTTTACGAACAATTAGAACAATACTTAAAACGACAAAATGTGTTACAGTTGACTGCATGTATTACAGCCGGCAATCAAGAAAGTGAAGCCTTCCATGAAAAAATGGGCTATAAAAAAGTCGCATTGTTTGAACAGATTGGCTATAAATTTAATCAATGGTATGATATTTGTTGGATGCAAAAGACATTAGCACCGCTTCCTAAACAGCCGGCTAACTTTATCCCATTTAGTCAATTAGCACAGTAATGATTGAAGTCCATAATATTATCTAATTTAGATAAATAGCCGATAGTTGTTATAGATAAAAAGTTAAGGAGGATGTTCTATGAGCAAACGGATGGATCGAATATATCAATATGTTTATGAACAGACGTTTTTAGTTTCTAATGGACAAATGGATAATCTTTCAGGAGTTACCACTAATGAAGTGGCTGAAGCTTTGGCTATTCAAAGAACCAATGCAAGCAAAGATTTAAATGAATTAGTCCGTCAAGATCGTCTGTTAAAGCTAGATGGTCGACCTGTTCGCTATGTAGTGCAGATTGCAGATCATTCTAAAAATACTAATCAACTGCAAGCAAAAGAAGTCATTTTAGAGCAAAAAGTTATTTCAAAACCTATGGCTAAGGCGCGTGATTTACAGCAAAATCCTGACATTTTTGCCAAAATGATTGGTGTAAAGGGAAGCATGAAAAATGCAATTGAGCAAGCGAAAGCAGCGATTTTATATCCTCCCAAAGGTTTAAACTGTTTAATTACTGGTCCAACCGGTTCTGGTAAAACCTATTTTGCGCATGCGATGTTCCAATTTGCTAAGGATCATCAAGTGATTGATCAAGATAAGGATTTGATTGTTTTTAACTGTGCAGACTATGCTAACAACCCTGAGCTATTGATGAGTCACCTATTTGGCTATGCTAAAGGTGCCTTTACGGGTGCAGATCAAGAAAAAGAAGGGGTCATCGATCAGGCTGACGGTGGAATGCTCTTTTTAGATGAAATTCATCGCTTACCACCTGAAGGTCAAGAAATGGTTTTTTATTTCATGGATCATGGAACCTATAGTCGTTTAGGGGAAACTGGTAAGAAGCACCAAGCAGATGTACGGATTGTTGGCGCTACAACCGAAGATCCAAATTCAGCTTTGCTGGATACTTTTGTACGTCGAATTCCAATTAATATTCAATTGCCGGCCTTTGAGAAAAGACCAGCTGGCGAGCAAATTGATTTAGTACGTGTGATGGTGGCCCAAGAAGCCAAAAGAATTCAACGCACAATCACCTTGACCGAAGATGTGGTGAAGGCCTTGCTTGGTAGTGTTAGCTTTGGTAATATCGGTCAGTTAAAATCTAATGTTCAGTTAATTTGTGCCCGTGGTTTTTTAAATCATATGCAGCAAGAGCAGATTGATATTGATTTAGACGATTTATCAGAGGGCATTCGGAGTGGTCTGATTGTATTAGCGAACAAGCGTGAACAATTGGCTGAGTTACAAAAGCAATTAGTCCCTAAATTGATTGTTCAACCTAATGAAAGCATCATTGATATTAATACCGATTCTTATGAGCTACCCTATAATTTGTATGATATTATTGGGGACAAAGCAGCCTTATTAAAAGCAGAAGGAATCGATCAAGAGGCAATCAATCATTTTATCAAGACGGATATTAACGTGCACTTGAAATCCTTCTATCGACATCATCAATTCTCATTTCAATCAGAAAATAAGTTGAGTGAACTAGTAGACAAACGAGTCATCGAGGTAACTAGCAAAATCTATCAACTAGTAGAAAATGAGCTCGCGATTGACTATCAGGCTAACTTTATCTATGCCTTTAGTCTACATATTAGTAGTCTGCTGAAAAAAATGAACCTAGGTGAGCAACGTCATATTAATGATAATATTCGTACGATGATTAGTGACTATCCTGAAGAATTCGCCTTGGCTAAAAAAATTCGTCATATAATAGAAGAAAGTTTTTCAGTAGAAATTTTAGAAAGTGAAGATTACTATTTAGCTGCCTTATTGGTTTCCTTAAAATCAACGCCTTCTGTTGGTAAAATTGGCGTAGTCGTAGCCGCTCATGGAAAAAGCTCGGCAACTAGTATGGTTGAAGTGGTTACGCAGCTTTTGGGCGTTGAGCAGCTGCGCGCGGTTGATATGCCATTAGATATGTCGCCTAAGGTAGCCTTGGAAAAAATTGAACAAGCTGTACTTGAAGTCAATGATGGCAATGGTGTCTTACTATTGGTTGATATGGGTTCATTGGCAACCTTCTCGCAGGAAATTTTCCGTGATACGAAGGTACGAGTACGCACGATTGATATGGTGACAACAGCAGTGGTTTTAGAAGCAGTCCGTAAAGCTTCGGTTATCGGTGCTGATTTAGATAGTGTTTATGATTCGCTAAGGCACTTTAGAGGGTATGGTCATGTCGAACAAACTGATGCGAAAAAAACAACTAAGAAAAAAGCGATATTAGCTATCTGTGCTTCTGGTGAAGGAACGGCGCAGCGAATCAAGGAGATTCTGGAATTTTCACTACAAAAACGGCAAAATGATGAAATTGAGATTGTTACCTCCTCCATCATTGAGATTAATCAACGTTTACCAGAAATTATGCAACACTATCAACTAATTGCTAGCACCGGTATTGCCCAACCAGCTGTACCCGTACCCTTTATTTCATTAGAGCAGTTTATTGATTCTGATGTTGATCAGCTTTTGGATAAATTGTTGTTGGATAATGAATTATTAGTTGATTTTGATACTGAGGAGCTTGCTTTAGCTAGTGAGACTGATGATACCAGAGATTTATGCATTCAATTTTTAGAACGTAATGTTACCTTTATCAATCCGAAAAAAGTCATTGATTTACTTTGGGGCTTTGCTGATAAAATTATTCAAGAATGGCAATTTACAGAGGAGTTAAAAGGTTTTCGGATTAATTTCATTTTACATTGTGGGAATATGCTTGAACGGAATGTATTGAAAAAACCGTTAAGTGAGCCAGAAGACTATTTAGAGAAGCTACATAGTGAGCCGTTGTATGATAAATTACATCTATATACACAAAGCTTAGCTCGGATGCTTAATATTGAATTGCCACCGGTAGAAGAATACTATTTATTAGAGCTGATTTTAAATCACCAGGCAAGAATACAGTATACAGAATAATACAGTAAAAGATCAATACACTAGATACACTATCAAAGATGGTAGTGTATCTTTTTAGTGTATTGCTTTTTTGTTGATTTTTAAGACTTTTTTAAGGAGTGTATTAATTAAAAAGTTGGCACGCATCTTGCTTATATATAAGTGAATACAAAGGAGGGAGGAACACTAAGGGAGAAATTTTGAGTGAGTGCTAAATTTACTAAGGAGCGTTTGGTATGGATGTCCGTTTAGTTCGAATTGATGATCGCTTAATCCACGGTCAAGTTGCGACGGTTTGGGCAAAGCAAACCGGTATTGAACGTATTATCGTGGTGAGTGATGTTGTCGCCCAGGACGAGATGCAAAAATTCTTATTGAATCAAGCAGCTCCACCTGGGATTAAGGCGAATGTCGTTACTATTGATAAGATGCTTGAGGTGTTTCATAACATTTTATTCTTAAATGCAAAAGTCATGTTATTATTTACCTGTCCTCAAGATGTCGAACGACTGGTACGAGCGGGAATTCGATTTTCCTCGGTGAATATTGGTGGGATGCGTTTTGCAGCTGGCAAAAAGATGCTTACCAATGTCATTTCATTGAGTGAAGACGACGTACGAGCATTTAAATATTTGTATGGGCAAGGGATAGAATTAGAAGTACGCCAGGTACCAGCCGATCGCAAAGTAAATTTTATGGATTTACTTTCAAGATTTCGATGAGTAAATAAAGAAGTATTCGTTGGTTAAGGTTAAATTTATCAATAGGAGGTATGAAGATGGTAGGAATTATCCTAGCAAGTCATGGGGAATTCGCAAATGGTATTTTACAATCTGGTTCAATGATCTTTGGTGAACAACAAAATGTTGCAGCTGTAACATTGATGCCTAGCGAAGGTCCAGATGATGTAAAAGCAAAAATGGAAGCAGCGATTGCTACTTTCGAAAACCAAGACGAAGTATTATTCTTAGTCGATCTTTGGGGTGGCACACCTTTCAACCAAGCAAACAGCTTGCTTGAAGCACACAAAGACAAATGGGCAATTGTTGCCGGTATGAATTTACCAATGGTAATTGAAGCTTATGCTTCACGTTTTTCAATGAACACTGCACACGAAATTGCAGCGCACATTATCGCTACTGCAAAAGATGGTGTGAAAGTGAAACCTGAAGAACTAGAACCAAAAGAAGAAAAAGCAGCCGTTGCTGCACAAGGTCCAGTTGGAGCAATCCCTCCAGGAACAGTTCTTGGTGATGGAAAAATCAAATATGTATTGGCTCGTGTGGACTCTCGTCTATTACACGGACAAGTGGCAACAGCTTGGACTAAAGCTACACAACCAAACCGTATTATCGTTGTTTCTGATGCAGTATCAAAAGACGATTTACGTAAGAAATTAATCGAACAAGCTGCTCCTCCAGGAGTAAAAGCAAATGTTGTACCAGTTGCTAAAATGATTGAAGTAGCAAAAGATCCTCGTTTTGGTAATACTAAAGCATTACTATTGTTTGAAAACCCACAAGACGTTGTTCGCGCAGTTGAAGGTGGCGTAGAAATCAAAGAATTAAATGTAGGTTCAATGGCTCACTCAGTTGGTAAAGTACTTGTTAACAAAGTATTATCAATGGATGCAAAAGATGTAGAATCATTTGAAACATTGAAAAAAGCTGGCTTAACATTTGACGTACGTAAAGTACCTAATGATGCAAAAGATAATATGGATGCATTATTACAAAAAGCAAAATCAGAATTAGGTAATGCTTAATTTACCAAATAAAGTACTTATATAGGAGGTTTATTATGTCTATTATTTCTATGGTATTAGTCGTAGTGGTTGCCTTTTTAGCCGGAATGGGCGGGATCTTAGATGAATTCCAATTCCATCAACCACTAGTCGCATGTACATTAATCGGATTAGTTACTGGTAATTTAGAAGCCGGAATTATTTTAGGTGGTACTATTCAAATGGTTGCTCTAGGTTGGGCAAATATCGGTGCTGCCGTTGCACCAGATGCTGCGTTAGCTTCTGTTGCATCAGCAATTATTTTAGCATTAGGTGGTAAAGGTGTTGCTGGGGTACCTGCAGCATTTGCAGTTGCAATGCCTTTAGCTGTTGCTGGTTTATTCATTACTATGATTGCTCGTACTTTAGCGGTTGCTATGGTTCATGCTATGGACCGTGCTGCTGACAATGGTAACATTCGTGCAATTGAAATGTGGCAAATCGCTGCAATTTGTATGCAAGGTTTACGTGTAGCTATTCCTGCTGCTTTACTATTGATGATTCCTGCTGAAAGCGTACAAGCATTGTTAAATTCAATGCCTGCATGGTTAAATGAAGGTATGTCTATCGGTGGTGGTATGGTCGTTGCCGTAGGTTATGCAATGGTTATCAATATGATGGCATCTAAAGAAGTATGGCCATTCTTCATGTTAGGTTTTGTTATCGCTGCAATTTCTCAAATCACATTAATTGGTTTAGGGGTAATCGGTGTTGCTTTAGCATTACTTTACATCCAAATCACTAAAAATGCTGGTTCAGCAGGTGGAAATTCTGGTTCAGGAGATCCATTAGGCGATATCCTAAACGACTATTAAGAAGGAGGAAAATGAATAATGGCTGAAAGAATTGAATTAACTAAAAAAGATCGTTTATCAGTTGCATGGCGCTCAACTTTCCTTCAAGGTTCTTGGAACTATGAACGTATGCAAAACGGTGGCTGGTGCTATGCTATGATTCCAGCAATCAAAAAATTATATAAAGATCCAGAAGATCGTAAAGCGGCTTTAAAACGCCACTTAGAATTCTTTAACACTCACCCATATGTAGCTTCTCCTATTTTAGGGGTAACTTTAGCACTTGAAGAAGACCGTGCAAACGGTGCTGCTGTCGATGATGTAGCAATTCAAGGGGTTAAGGTTGGTATGATGGGACCTTTAGCCGGTGTTGGTGACCCAGTATTCTGGTTTACTGTACGTCCTATGTTAGGGGCTCTAGGGGCATCTCTAGCTTTAGGTGGAAATATCTTAGGACCAATCTTGTTCTTCGTATTATGGAATGTAATTCGTTGGGCATTCATGTGGTACACACAAGAATTTGGTTACCGTGCAGGTTCAAAAATTACTGAAGATTTATCAGGTGGTTTATTACAAGACATCACTAAAGGTGCTTCAATCTTGGGTATGTTCGTATTAGCTGCTTTGGTAGAACGTTGGGTATCAATCAAATTTACTCCAGTAATTGCAAATATTAAATTGTCTAAAGGTGCTTATATTGAATGGGATAAAGTTGAAATGTCTGGTAAAGGCTTGAAGACTTTATTTGAACAAGTAAATTCAGGTATGGCATTTGAACCAATTAAACAACAAACATTACAAGGAAACTTAGATTCATTAATTCCTGGTTTAGTTCCATTACTATTAACTTTCCTATGCATGTGGTTATTGAAGAAGAAAGTTTCTCCAATTGTTATCATCATTGCATTATTCATCGTTGGTATCGTGGGACACTTAGTACACATTTTATAATTTTTAATTATATTTCTATTCGTTTATTGGGTCGAGAATCGCTGCTAGGTTCTCGACCTTTTTACTAGTGGTTTCTATTTTTTAAATATGATATGCTTAAACAAAGAGTAAGAAGGAGGCGCTGGCTTTTAGCTAGCATATACTTATGGTACAATCATTAAACACAAAAGTTGATTTAGTTATGGACGGCACATCATTTTTAGGTTTACCCAATTATGGAGAAATTATGATTGGTGATAAAGCCTTTGAGTTTTATAATGATCGTGATGTAAATAAATTTGTACAAATTCCATGGGAAGAAGTTGAATGTGTAGTAGCAACCGTTGTTTTTAAAGGAAAATGGATTCCAAGGTTTGCAATTCAGACTAAGAAAAATGGCACCTATCAATTTGCTGCTAAAAATCCCAAACAATTATTGCGTGCAATGCAGGCTTATGTTAATCCGAAGAAAATGGTTCGGGCATTAAGCTTTTTCCAAATGATAACTCGTGGAATTAAGGGGACATTAAATAAAAAAAAATAAAAAAAGCGTAATTAAGTAGTGCAGGTGTAAAAGAACTACTTGATTACGCTTTTTTGACTGTTTACATAGGCAATTAGCCAAACCTTTGTTATAATAGATAAAAATGAAGAATGAAGGGTGATACAATGATTCGAGTAGAAAATTTACGTAAATTACTGCGAGCAAATGATTTATCAGCGTTTTTAATTACCAGTCCATATAATCTACGCTACCTAACGAATTTTACAGGTACTACCGGATTGGCAGTGATTACTTTAAATAAAGCCTATTTTGTGACTGATTTTCGTTATACTGAGCAAGCAAGTATGCAAGCGAAAGGTTTTGAAATAGTAAAAAACACCGGTCATATTTTTGAAGAAGTGGCTAAAATTTGTCAACAGGATGAATTAGTTACTTTGGCTTTTGAAGAAAGCTTTGTAACAGTTAAGGATTATGATTTATTAGAAGAATTGATTGCTGAGACTTCTTTAGTACCAGTTAGTGGGCTAATTGAAGAATTAAGAGAAATCAAAGATGAACAAGAGATTACAATTACCAAAAAAGCTTGTGCGATTGCTGATCAAGCCTTTCAACATATTTTAGACTATATTCAACCAGGAATGAGTGAAATCCAAGTCGCTAATGAACTAGATTTTTATATGCGTTCATTAGGAGCAAGTGGTGTATCATTTGATACCATTGTGGCAAGTGGTGTACGTTCAGCAATGCCACATGGTGTAGCCAGTGAAAAGCTAATTGAAAAAAATGATTTGATTACGATTGATTTTGGTTGTTATTATCAAGGCTATGTATCAGATATGACGCGTACGTTTGCTATTGGTGATCCAGGTGAAAAATTAAAAGAAATCTATGAGATTGTTTTACAGGCTCAATTAAAGGTAATTGAAGCAGCTAAACCTGGAATCACAGGTATTGAATTGGATGCAGTAGCTAGAGATCATATCGCTAGCTTTGGCTATAAAGAAGCTTTTGGTCATTCAACCGGTCACGGAATTGGTTTAGAAATCCATGAAGGGCCAAATGTATCCTTTAGAGCGAATAAAGCTTTTGTGCCAGGGAATATTATTACTGATGAGCCAGGAATTTATTTACCAGGTATCGGTGGTGTACGGATTGAAGATGATCTTTTAATTACTAAAACAGGTAATGAAGTCCTTACCCATTCACCAAAAGAGTTGATTATCTTATAAAAAGCTTAGAATTAGCAAGAGTTTTGCATCAAGCGCTAGCTAATCTTACTATAAAATGATAAACTAAAAATGATTAGTGCTTAGAAGAATAGAAGTTTTCTTTTAAGTAGATTGAATGTAGGAACGGAGGAAAGTATGATGGCTGATGAAAAAGCATTAAAATTAGATGTTCAAGATGATCTTGGTGAAATTGTTATCGCGCCTGAAGTAATTGAAATTATTAGTGGAATTACTGCTGCAAAGGTGGAAGGTGTCCATCGTATGCAAGGTTCATTTGCCAATAATGTAACGGAACTTTTAGGTCGTTCTGTTTATGGTAAAGGAGTGTATCTATCTACTACTGAAGAAGGCATTCAGGTTGATGCCTATGTTAGTGTAAAATATGGTGTATCAGTACCTAAAGTGGCTACTGAAATCCAACAAAAAATTAAGCAGCAAGTATTATACATGACAGATGTAACCTTAGCTGAGGTCAATGTACATGTCGTTGCGGTTGTACCTGAAAAGACAGAAGCTGTGAATTTAGACGAATTATTTGATGCTGAAGAGGATGACAATGAGTAATAAAGAATTATCAAGACATCAAATTAGAGAAATGGCTGTTCAAGCCTTATTTCCTTTAATTTTTAATCAAGATTTATCTAAGCAGTCAGCGATTAATCATGCTTTAACCTTGAATCTTTTTGATCAATTAGATGAAGAGCATGAACATTTCGTTCCGGCTTATTTAGATTTATTGGTATCAGGCGTTTGCAATTATCAAGCGCAATTAGATCAGTTGATTGAAAGTCATCTACGTCCTGGTTGGAAGATTAGTCGGCTAGCTAAAATGGATGTAACGATTTTACGATTGGCTTTATTTGAAATGGTTTATGTTGAAGATGTACCAAATGCAGTTGCGTTAAATGAAGCAATTGAATTGACAAAAACTTTCAGTGACGAAAAATCACGGCGATTTGTTAATGGAGTATTATCAGCAATTAACCAAGAACTAAAAGAAAAAAGTGAGTAATGCTAGGCAATTGCTTAATTGGATGATTGGCTATAACCGAGATACTCTAAACTACTTGTAGCAGTTTAGAGGTTTCGGTTTTTTCATCATTAGAAATCATATGAAAAAGGGGTAAGAAAAGAATGACTGAAGTATTGAATGGGAAAGTTTTAGCTGAACAATTACAAAATCAAATGCGACAGGAAGTAGCGGAATTGGCAAAAGATGATATTCATCCTGGTTTAGCCGTAATTTTAGTAGGGGATGATCCAGCTAGTCAGGTCTACGTGCGCAATAAAGAACGAGCTGCTCAAAAAATCGGCTTACACTCTAAGGTATTGCGTCTGCCAAAAACGACGACGCAAATGGAATTATTAGCTGAAATTGAAAAATTAAATAGCGATGAAGCCTTTCACGGTATTTTAGTTCAGTTACCTTTACCCGCACATATTAATGAAGCAGTTGTTCTTGATGCGATTGATCCTAAAAAGGATGTTGACGGTTTTCATCCAATGAATTTGGGAAATTTATTTGCTGGAAAACCAACGATGATTCCTTGTACACCAGCAGGCATTATGGAAATGTTGAAAGCTGCTAATATCGAGATTGCTGGTAAAAATGCGGTGATTATTGGTCGTAGTAATATCGTGGGGAAACCAATGGCGCATTTATTATTAGCCGAAAATGCAACAGTTACTTTGACACATTCTAAAACAAAAAATCTCTCCCAGGTAGCCTCACAAGCCGATATTTTAGTCGTAGCGATTGGTCGGGCAGCTTTTGTGACAAAGGATTTTATTAAAGAGGGAGCCGTAGTTGTTGACGTAGGGATTAATCGTAATGCAGAGGGCAAACTGATTGGCGATGTCGCTTATCCAGAAGTAGCCCCATTATGTAGCTATATCACGCCTGTTCCTGGAGGCGTTGGTCCAATGACGATTACGATGCTAATGAAGCAAACCATTGAGGCAGCGAAAAGAATGGAGTAGATTAAATGACAGAACAACAATATTTAACTGTCAGTGCATTGACTAAATATATTAAACGTAAATTTGAGGCTGATCCCTATCTTGGACGCGTTTATTTAACCGGTGAGATTTCTAATTTCCGTAAGCGGCCGATGCATCAATACTTTTCTTTAAAGGATGATCATGCGAAGATCTCCGCTGTTATGTTCAAAAGTGCATTTGATAAAGTGAAATTTGAACCAACAGAAGGGATGAAAGTTCTCGTTGTCGGCTATGTTTCGGTTTATGAAGCAACTGGTGCCTATCAAATCAATATTGAACGCATGGAACCAGATGGTATCGGCGCTTTGTATCAAGCTTTTGAACAATTAAAGGAAAAATTAGCCAAAGAAGGTTTGTTTACTGCACCTAAAAAGGCAATTCCACGTTTTCCTAAGCGAATTGCTGTCTTGACAAGTCCAAGTGGTGCAGTGATCAGAGATATTATTACCACCGTTCGTAGACGTTATCCGATTGCGCAAATCATTCTTTACCCAACCGTTGTTCAAGGAGATCAAGCAGCAAGGAATATTGTTGAAAACTTAAAACGGGCAGATCAACAAAACTTCGATACAATTATTATTGGTCGTGGGGGTGGTTCGATTGAGGACTTGTGGCCGTTTAATGAAGAAGTGGTTGCTCGGCAAATTTTTGCGACCAATACACCGATTATTTCTTCCGTTGGTCACGAGACTGACACGACGATTGCCGATTATGTTGCGGATATGCGTGCGCCAACCCCAACGGCAGCCGCTGAGTTAGCTGTGCCGGTTTTAACTGAGGAAGTACTGAAAATTAACCAGCAACAAATGCGTTTAGTTCAAGCTTTTCAAGCCCAATTACAAAAAAAGACGCATCAATTAGACCGCTTATTACAAAGTTATATCTTTACCCAACCTCAACGTTTGTATGAAGCGAAGGTTTTACAGCTAGATCATTTGCAGCAACAGTTGAATATACAACTACAATCAATGCTAAGAGAGAAGGAAAAGGCTTATCAGTTTATAGCGCAACGCTTAAATCAGCAAACGCCCATTTATCGCCTACAAGCTGAGGGTCAAAAGCTGGATTATCTCTATGAACGATTAAATCAGGCAACCAACCGCATCTATCAACAAAAGCTGCAGACCTTCCAGCATTTAGTTGCCTCACTTGATTTATTAAGTCCATTAAAAATTATGCAAAGAGGCTATAGCTATACAACAAGTGAGGAAAAGGTAGTTAAATCAGTGAAGCAATTAGCTGTTAATCAACTTTTAACGATTCACTATGCTGATGGTAAAGTACAATCAAAAGTAGAAAAAATTCAGGAGGATAAATGATGAGTGAACCAAGCTTTGAACAATCAATTGCTGAATTAGAACAAATTGTTCAGCGACTAGAACGTGGCGATGTTCCTTTAGAAGAAGCATTAACGGCTTTTCAAACGGGAATTGCCCTAAGTAAAAAATGTAAAGATCAATTAACTAGTGCAGAAAAAACCTTGGCCAAAATGATGAATGACCAAGATGAAGAATTGCCATTTGAAGGGGTTGAAGGTGATGCAAACCATTGAGCATGAACTAGCCCAAGTTGAAGCATTGATGCAGCAATTTATCGTTACGCATACAAATGATGAAAAACTACAAGAAAGTATGCGTTATTCGGTGCAAGCTGGCGGCAAACGGATTCGTCCGCAGATTGTGTTGATGGTGACCGAAGCTTTAGGTGGAAAAATTGATTGGAATACCTATCGCGCGTCTGCTGCAATCGAAATGATTCATACCTATTCATTGATTCATGATGATTTACCAGCGATGGATGATGATGATTTACGTCGTGGTAAGCCGACCAATCATAAAGTCTTCGGTGAAGCGATGGCTATTTTAGCCGGTGATGCCCTTCTGACAATGGCCTTTGAATTATTAAGTCACTTAACACTTTCTAGTAAGCAGAGTCTACGATTAATTCGTTTATTAGCTGAGTCAGCTGGCGCAAGCGGGATGGTGGCTGGACAGGCAGCTGATATTTTGGCTGAAGAAAAACAGCTAGCTTTAAATGATTTGATGTTTATTCATCGCCGAAAGACTGGAAAATTAATCGAATGTGCCTTTTTGTTTGGGGCTATTTTGGCAGAAGCAAGTCATGAGCAACAAATCTTATGTCAGCAATTAGGTCAAGAAGTGGGCGTTGCTTTTCAAATTCGCGATGATTTATTAGATGTCCTTTCTACAACCGAAGAATTAGGCAAAGTCGTGCATCGTGATGAGGCATTACAAAAAAGTACTTATCCGCAATTATTAGGGATTGATCGGGCGAAAGAGGCTTTTGCTCAGCGTTTGGCACAAGCCGATGAACTATTAGCAAAATTAGCTGCAAGTGGTGCTGAAACCTACCTGCTACAATCACTAATTCATCGCCTAAAAATTGATTGAGATGAGGATGAGAATATGAAGAAAGAACGTGTAGATGTACTAGCAGTGATGCAAGGTTTATTTGATAGCCGCGAACAGGCAAAGCGTGGCATTATGGCGGGCTTGGTTTATTAATAAGTAGTAAATATATAGAGAAATTTGTATATGATGAATGATGGTTCATTCATTCCACTTGAATTGCTGGAAAGTCGTAAAGCTGACGGAACGACAACGTAAAGATGAAAGAGGCTTAAGCGTGAACGTGGCGAAAGCAGAAAAAATTCGTCAGATGGTTTAAGGTTAAATCCTAAGAACTGTAAGAATCGATAATCAGCAGCGAAGACTTGAATAGAGTAACGTTCAACGACTATCCTTTTAGGAGTAGGATGAAGTCATCCGAAGTAAGTGGCGCTTAACACATTATGGTGAAGCTGAAGATATAGTCTGTGCTGTATGGAAACATACAGAAGTTCATTAGAGAACTGCATTAAATTAACGACTTAATGTGAACACCTTCCATTTGGATTCAGACCGACAAGCATGAACGCCTAGATAAACCTGGTGAAAAAATCCCACTATCGACAGAGCTAGTAATAAAAGGGAAGAAACTCCCCTATGTATCTAGAGGTGGCTTGAAATTAGAAAAAGCCTTGCAAATTTTTGATTTTGATGTAAAGGATAAAATTGTGCTAGACATCGGTGCTTCAACTGGAGGCTTTACCGATGTTGCCTTACAAAACGGAGCTAAATTAAGCTATGCTTTAGATGTTGGTTATAATCAATTGGCTTGGAAAATTCGACAAGATCCACGTGTTGTTGTGATGGAGAAAACGAATTTCCGTTATAGTCAGCCAACTGATTTTCTTGATGGCTTACCTAGTGTAGCAACGATTGATGTGTCGTTTATCTCATTAGCTTTAATTTTGCCCCCATTAGCTCAAATTATTGTGGATCAAGGCGATGTGATGGCTTTAATTAAACCACAATTTGAAGCTGGTAAGGAATTTGTGGGGAAACACGGTGTTGTTCGTGATCCAAAGGTGCATGAAAGTGTGATTAATCAAACGATAGCGCTAGCCTTAGCCAATGGTTTTTCAGTGAAAAATTTAAGCTACTCACCAATTACTGGTGGGGAAGGGAATATCGAATTTTTAATCCATTTAAGAAAAGAAGCGACCCCACAGCTTGCTGATGGAGTAGATGTATTAGCAACGATTCAAGCAGCGCATCAACATTTACTAGGTTAATTTTGCATAAAAATTATCTAAGAACCCAATTTTTGAGGGTTCTTTTTTTGTATAAGCATGATATAATCAGAATACTGAAGAAAATAGTGTATAAAAATAAATATTTAAATACAAAGGAGGGAACCACGGTTAGCAGTGGTTAATACGTGGCTTGAATGAGAAAAAAAGATCGACATCGCTTAATTACTAAGTTACTGACAGAACATGAAATCGAAAAACAAGAAGACTTTGTTGAATTATTGCGTAACTATTCAGTAGAGGTTACCCAAGCAACTGTCTCTAGAGATATAAAAGAATTAAAATTAATCAAAGTACCAGCTGCTTCTGGAGGCTATCGCTATAGCTTGCCAGCTGAAACGCCAGAGGATAGCTTTAATCGTTTATTGCGCTTATTAAAGACCGCTTGTTTAGGTATTGATCAAATGGATAAAATGATCATCGTCAAAACGATTCCTGGTAATGCTTCGGCAATTGGTAATTTATCAGATAAATGCTTTAAAAATGAATTATTTGGTTTACTAAATGATGATGATAGTGTGTTGATGATTTTTAAAGAAGAAGCAGCTTGTCTAGCGTGCTATCAACGTTTGCAACAGTATCGTCAATAAATCAAACTGAGGTGAGAATCTTGATTTTGGAATTATCCATTCAAAATTTTGCCATCATTCCCAAGCTACACTTACACTTTCAAGAAGGCATGACGGCATTGACAGGAGAAACCGGGGCAGGTAAATCCATCATTATTGATGCTATGTCTTTATTAGCCGGTGCGAGAGGTTCTAGTGAATTTATTCGTCAAGGGGCGGATAAATCGGTAATTGAAGGAATTTTTGAATTACCTGTACAAGCTGAATTTACTAGTTTGGCTAAAGAGCTCGGTCTAGATTTGGATGAAGGGGTCTTAATTATTCAACGTGATTTAGTACGAAGTGGCAAGAGCTTTTGTCGAGTGAATGGTCGTACGATGACCTTGGCCAATTTAAAACGGATTGGTAGTTATTTAGTTGATATTCAAGGGCAAAATGATCACCAACAATTATTACAAGCGGATAAGCATTTAAGCTTTGTTGATGCTTTAGGCAGTGATGACTTTAAGGAAAAATTAGCTGACTATCAAGAACAATTTACAACCTATCAACAGTTAAGTAAGCAGGTTCAACAAATCCGCAATAATGAGCAGCTGTATGTTCAGCGTTTGGATATGCTGAAATTTCAAAAAGAGGAAATTGAACAAGCCGCACTTTTGCCAGGAGAAGAAGATCAATTACTTGAAGAGCGGGATAAATTATTAAATTTTCAAAAAATCATGGATGCTTTTGCTAAAAGTCGGGCGATTCTAAGCTTAGAAGAGCCAAATCTAATGGATACCCTGTCTTTAGTTGGTGGTCAATTACAAGAGATTGCGCATTTGGATACTGATTACGAGGAATTAAGTGAACAACTACAGTCCGCTTATTATCTATTGCAAGATGTCTCAGCAGGGATTGCCAAGCAAATAGATGGTTTGGAGCTAGATGAAGCGCGCCTAGATGAAATTGAACAACGGCTAAGTGTGATCAAAAAATTAAAACGGAAATATGGTCAAGATATTGAGCAAATTTTAAATTATTTAGCTGAAATTACCGATGAGTTAGGAAATGCGACTCAGACAGAAGATCAGCTAGAAAGATTAGAAGCTAAATGTAAAGCATTGGAACAAAGCTTGTGGCAGCAAGCTGAACAAATTAGTCATCAGCGACACCAAATGGCCCATCACTTATCGAAAGAAATCATGCAGGAGCTAAAAGAGCTGTATTTAGAAAATACCCAATTTGAGGTTCGCTTTTTTAAAGACAAACACCAGCTACACCTTCAAGGAATGGATCAGGTAGAATTTTATTTAACCACTAACCCTGGTGAGCCCTTAAAGCCACTAGTGAAGGTGGCCTCTGGTGGAGAACTATCTAGAATTTTATTGGCCTTAAAAGCAATTTTTTCTAAGGCTCAACAAATGACTAGTATTATTTTCGATGAGGTGGATACTGGTGTAAGTGGGCGCGTCGCACAGGCAATTGCTGAGAAGATCTTCAAAATTTCTCAGCAATCACAGGTCCTTTGTATTACCCATTTGCCACAAGTAGCAGCTGCCGCAACGAATCAGTATTTTATTAAAAAGACTGTTCAAGATGGCCGAACCACGACAATTGTTCAACCATTAAACGAACAAGAGCGAGTACAAGAGGTTGCTCGGATGCTATCAGGGGCTGAAATTACTCCGTTAACCATCGAGCATGCGAAAGAATTAATTACTAGCTTGCAGGCTAAATAAACAAGCAAAATAAAATAAAAGCTGTTGCTTAGAATCAAATCCTTGTCAGCAACAGCTTTTTTTATGGGCTTATATTGGCTGCTCACCTTACATTAAGGCGGCAACGGCAGAAAGTAAGACACCGCCGATTGTGATAATTAACATTGACCACACTACTACTTTGGTAATTTTTTCAAAGGTAGATAATTTTTTCTTTTCGTTCATAGTAGCCTTCCTTTATCTTTATTTGGTTTCAGTTTACAACCATTTAGGTTAGAACTCAAGCTTTTAATGAATATTGCAAAAGGAATTTAAAAAATTGTTGAACTAAATATATTTTTAAAAAGTTTGCAACAAGGATGTAACGTATTTGTTGTATATTATAGAATGGATGTTTGTAGAAAGGATTAGATTTATGGATCACTCAACACTGGTTGTATTTATTTGGTTTGTATCACCTATCATTATATTTATGGGATTGAATTATGTCATTCAACGTTTTCGTTTAAAAAAATATTTGAAAGTACGCCTAGTTGATATTATGGTGCCTATTTTATTTTTCGTTGAAAATCATATTGTCAAGCTTTTATTTAATGAAAGTGTCTGGCCTTATTTATTGATTTCAGCTTTGGTTTTAGGCATTGGTGTAGCCTTAGTACAGGCTTATTTTTATGATGAAATTGCTTATCGCTTCTATTTAAAAATGTTTTGGCGCTTTTTATTTATTTTATTAGCTGCTTTGTATTTCTTTTTATTGTTTGTCGCTATTTTTTAAGTTTGTCGAGGTGAAAAGGCTTAAAAACGGCAAGAATCTTTATAAAAACTTTTAAAAGTCTTCAAATTTGAATTTTTTTGTTTTTTTTTATTAAGTTCGATTAAATGTTATAGAAATAGTGGTAGAAAGTGGGGGAATGTGGTAGACTTAGGTTACTAAGTGGTAAATGGAGGAACTTTCGATGTTTATGGGTGAATTTCAACATTCAATAGACGCGAAAGGCCGGCTAATTGTCCCAGCGAAGTTTCGTGAAAAATTAGGTGAAACCTTCGTTGTAACACGGGGCTTGGACGGCTGTTTATTTGGCTATCCTCTAGATGAGTGGAACAAGCTCGAAGAAAAACTAAATGAAATGCCACTAGCTAAGAAAGACGCTCGTTTATTTGTTCGTTTCTTCTATTCAGCAGCGACGGAGTGTGAAATTGATAAACAAGGGCGCATTAATATTCCCCAAACCTTACGAACCCATGCACAGTTAGAAAAAAGCTGTGTCATCATTGGGGTAAGTAACCGAATTGAAATTTGGGATGAAGCACGTTGGCAAGCATTTACGACTGAAGCTGAAGAAAGCTTTGATGAAATTGCTGAGTCAATGATTGATTTTGGTCTATAATATTGAAATGAGGATTTATAATAATGGTGTCATTCCAGCATTATACTGTAATGAAACGAGAAACAGTTGATGGTCTTGCTATCAAAGAAGACGGTATCTATGTGGATTGCACATTAGGTGGTGCCGGTCATAGTGAATATATTTTGTCACAATTAACCAATGGCCATCTTTATTGTTTTGATCAAGATGAGCTAGCGATTGCACATGCAAAGGAACGTTTAGCTCAGTATGTTGAAAAAAAGATGGTGACCTTTATTCGTGCTAATTTTAGAGAGTTAGCTGATCAGTTAGCGAAATTAAACGTGACAAAAGTCGATGGGATTATCTATGATTTGGGTGTTTCATCTCCACAGTTAGATGAAGCCAGTCGTGGTTTTAGTTACCATCAAGATGCGCCGTTAGATATGCGCATGGATCAAAGTGCTGATTTTAGCGCTTATAATGTCATTAATGAGTATAGCTATCACGAATTAGTGAAGATTTTTTTCCGTTATGGAGAAGAAAAATTTTCTAAACAGATTGCTAGAGAAATTGAAAAAAGAAGACAGCTTCAACCAATTGCTACAACTGGTGAGTTAGTCGATATTATCAAAACAGCGATTCCGGCGCCCGCTAGAAGAGCCGGTGGACATCCGGCAAAACGAATCTTTCAAGCTGTACGGATTGCGGTCAATGATGAATTAGGGGCAGTTGAAGATTCTTTGGAACAAGCCATTCAGCTCTTAAAGGTGGGTGGTAGAGTCAGTGTGATTACCTTCCATTCTTTAGAGGATCGAATCGTTAAGACGATGTTTAAAGAATATAGTCAACCTAAAGATGTGCCTCCAGGATTACCGGTTATTCCAGAAGAAGCACAGCCTATTTTGAAGTTGATTACTAGAAAACCTATCGTTGCTAGTCAGGAAGAATTATTAGAAAATAACCGTTCGCGTAGTGCAAAGCTACGAATTGCTGAGAAATTAAGAGAGGAGGAGTAGTAACAATGGCAGAATTGAAATTTGAAGATTATTCATTTGATTTAGATAGCCCAATCGAACAACCGATTGAACAAGTGAATTATCTCTCAATTGATGAAGTTCAACGACCAAAAGTTGCTATTGCCCCTCAATCACCAGCCTTAAAACTAAAAAGAATTAGTCTGTTGGAAAAGACATTGGCTTTTTTGTTGTTGGTATCAGTTGTTTTATTGGCATTGGGAATGATTTATGTTCGTACCTCAGTTAATCAATTAGAACACAACATTACCATTGTCGAAAATGAAATTAGTACAAATGAAAAAGATATTACTCGCTTACAGCAAGAAAAAAATGAGCTTTCTAAAGCTGAACGAATTAAACAAATTGCTGAGAAATTAGGGTTATCAATTAATGATGATAATTTAAAGAAAGTGAAGTAAAAAATTAATGAGTTCAAGATATAAAAAAATTAAGGATTTTATTCGTAAAAAAAATCAATCCACGATGAACAACCGCAAAAAAGTAGGGATAATCTTCTTTTCTACCGCCATTGCGTTGTTCTTTTTATTTGCGATACGCTTTAGCTACATTGTTTTAGTCGGAAAAGTAGGCGATGTTTCGTTAAAAGAGAAAACTGCCGAGTTGTATAAAGGATCGGAAGTTATCCCTGCCAAGCGTGGTACGATCTATGATCGAAATGGGGTGGCGATTGCAGAAGATGCGACTTCTTATTCGGCATATGTGGTCTTTTCAAAAACATATGTACAAGGAAAGAAAAAATTATATGCTGAAAAAAGTGATTTTGCCATTATCGCCCAGGTTTTAAATCAGCAGACCGGTATCGATCAAGCAAGTGTCCTAAAAGTATTGAACAATGCTTATCAGACGGATCCTCGACCTTATCAGGTAGAAATTTCGGCTGCTAAAAATATTACTTTACAGCAAAAAGAAGCAATCGAAGCTGAATTAAAGCGTCAGGGAAGCAAAGGCTTATATTTCAATGATCACCCTTCAAGAATTTATCCAAATGGTCAGTTTTCTTCACACCTCATCGGTTATGCGGATATTGAAACGAAGGATAATGAAGAAAGATTAGTCGGTAAATTAGGAATTGAAGAGGCCTATAATGATGTGTTGAAAGGAAAAGATGGGAAGATTACCTATCAAAAGGATAACTATCAAAATCCATTGCCTGGAACTGTTGCACAAAAACAAGCGGCAATTGACGGGAAGGACATTTATACAACGATTGATAGTCGCCTACAAAGCTATTTAGACACATTATTAACTGAAGCTTATCAAAAGAATAAGCCGGAAAATATGACTGGCGTTTTGATGAATGCAAAAACTGGTGAAATCTTAGCAGCGGCGCAACAACCGTCATTTAATCCAGAAGATAAATCAACATTAGGCGGCGATGATTTCACTTGGTTAAATCTACTGTTACAAGATACTTATGAGCCGGGGTCTACGATGAAGATATTGACGACTTCGGCAGCGATTGACCAAGGCATTTTTAATGAAAATGAGACCTTTAATTCAGGGACGATTAAGATTGCTGATACAACGATTGATGACTGGGATCATGGTGCGTTAGGAACCTTGACCATGCGTCAGGCGCTTTCTTGGTCAAGTAATAAAGGAATGGTTATTCTAGAACAACGGATGCAAGATCGCTGGCAAAGATATTTGAAACAATTTGGTTTTGGTCAAAGTACGAATGCCGGTATTTTAGGCGAAAGTTCAGGTATTTTACCAGAAGATAATGTCGTATCTAAGGCGATGAGTTCCTTTGGTCAAGGGATTGCGGTAACCAATTTCCAAATGCTCCAAGCTTTTACCGCTGTTTCCAATAATGGAACGATGGTAAAACCACATTTTATTAAAGAAATCGTGGATAATACTACCAATAAGCGTGTTGTAACAGATACGGAAGTGGTGGGTAAACCGATTAGTGAACAAGCTGCTCGTAAGGTCAGAGAATATATGCGAGACGTTGTTGAAAGCAAGGATTATGGTAGCGCCTATGGTAAGTATAGTGTGCCAGGGTATACGATTGCAGCTAAAACAGGGACTGCGCAGGTTGCTTCACAATCTGGTGGATACCTTAAAGGTAGCAACGATTATCTTTATTCGATTGTTGAAATGATTCCAGCCGAAGAGCCTGAATACGTCTTGTATCTAACCATTAAATTACCAAAAGAATATGATGGAACAGCTTTACCTAGCGTAGGGAATCCGTTGTTAAAACGGGCGATGGATTTATTAGATACCGATCAATTAGCTGACACTACTGAAGAAAAGAGCAACGAAAAAATTAAAGTGGCCAATTATGAAGGAATGTCAGCAATTGAGGCAGCGAATCAGGCTGAAAAACAAGGCTTAGAAGTGATTGTTTTAGGTAGTGGCGAAAAGGTTACTACTCAATCGATTAAAGCAGGGATTAAAGTCTTACCAAATGAAAAGATTATTTTAAAAACCAAAAGTGAGCAGTACTATATGCCGGATGTCTCTGGTTGGTCTAAAGCTGATTTGATTAAGCTAACGAGTATGTTGGACTTGAAAATAAAGCTGGAAGGTAGTGGCTATTGTGTGAGCCAGAGTATTCAGCCATACGAAACCATTACTGGCGATACGCTAAGCTTTACCTTGAAAGAAAATTAATGAAAATGTTGTAATAGGAGAAAAATGATGGAATTAACCAAAATGATTTTACCACTAGCAAGTAGCTTTGGCATAACCTTTGCTTTTATGCCTTTGTTTATTGAATATTTTATTCAAAAAAAATATGGTCAGGAAATTCGGGATGAAGGCCCTAAATGGCATAATGTAAAGGCGGGAACACCGACGATGGGGGGCTTTGTCTTTGTAAGTGCGGCAATCCTCACAGCCATTTGGGTGGCAATCTGGTTAGGGGAATTGACACCAACAATGTTTATTTTATTGTTTGTCTTTTTCCTTTATGGAACCCTGGGCTTTTTAGATGATTTCATTAAAATCTTCAAAAAGCGTAATCTTGGTCTGACTTCTTTACAAAAGCTAATTGGTCAAATTATTGGTGGAGTTGTTTTTTATATCGTTTTTCTAATGGATCATCAAGCAAATGTCCTAAATTTCTTTACCTTTGAGATTCCATTATCCTATTTCTATGGATTATTTATTATTTTTTGGTTAGTTGGTTTTTCCAACGCAGTCAATTTAACTGATGGTATTGATGGTTTAGTTGCCGGTTTAGGGACTATCTCCTTTTTAACCTATGCCATCATCGCTTTTTACCAAAAACAATATGATATTTTGATTGTTTGTATCAGTGTTGTTGGTGGTCTAATTGGCTTTTTCCCTTACAATCACAAACCAGCCAAGATTTTCATGGGTGATGTTGGTTCGCTAGCATTAGGTGGATTATTAGCGGCTGTTTCCATTTTATTACATCAAGAATGGACCTTATTATTAGTCGGTTTGATTTATGTCATCGAGACGGCTAGTGTCATGTTGCAAGTGACTTCTTTTAAATTAACAGGTAAACGGATTTTTAAGATGTCACCGATTCATCATCATTTTGAAATGAGCGGTTGGACTGAATGGAAGATTGACATTGTCTTTTGGCTTGTTGCATTAATCTGTTCAGTAATAACACTATTTGTTGTATTGTAGGAGATGACTATTATGAAATCAATCAATCAATTGAATAATCAAAAAGTATTAGTTTTAGGACTAGCTAAAAGTGGAGTAAGTGCGGCCAAATTGTTACACAATTTGGGTGCACTTGTTACCGTTAATGACGGAAAACCTTTTAATGAAAATCCAGAGGCTCAAGAGCTACTGGAATTGGGTGTGACAGTAATTACTGGTAGTCACCCAATCGAATTATTAGATGAAGGCTTTACCTTGATGGTGAAAAACCCAGGTATTCCGTATACACAGCCAATGGTCGCGCGGGCCCTTGAGTTAAACATCCCGGTGATTACCGAGGTAGAGCTAGCTTATTTAGTATCGGAAGCCCCAATTATCGGTATTACCGGTACAAATGGTAAAACTACTACTACCACCATGATTGCCAATGTCTTAAATCAAGAGCGCAAACTCGGTCAGGCGCGTCTAGCCGGTAATATCGGCTTTCCGGCTAGCAATGTGGCTAGCCAAGCGCAAAAAGAGGATGTTTTAGTAATGGAGCTATCTAGCTTCCAACTAAAAGGAATTGAAAAATTTCATCCACATATCGGGGTAATTACCAATTTATATGAAGCGCATTTGGATTATCATGGTAGTCGTGAAGATTATGTCGCCTCAAAATGGCATTTACAAAAAAATATGGATGCTCATGATTTTCTTGTGTTGAATTGGCAACAAGCAGAGCTAAGAGAATTAGCTCAAACAACCAAAGCAACAGTCATTCCATTTTCTGCTGAAGAAAAAGTAGCAGGTGCCTATTTAGCTGATGGGGCTTTATATTATCAAGATGAATTCATTTTAAACGCTGACGAATTAGGCGTTCCTGGGAAACATAATATCGAAAATGCCTTAGCTGCTATCGCGGTAGGAAAATTACAAAATCAAGAAACTAAAGCGATTGCCACTGCTTTAAAAAACTTTCATGGTGTTGCTCATCGCACCCAGTTTGTTCGTGAAGTATCTGGGGTAAAATATTATAATGATTCAAAAGCTACAAATATTTTAGCTACGCAAAAAGCTTTAGCTGGTTTTGATCGCACTAAGGTCATTTTATTAGCGGGTGGATTAGATCGTGGTAATAGTTTTGATGCTTTAGTCCCAACCTTAACTGGTTTAAAAGCAATTATTCTCTTTGGGGAAACCAAGGGAAAATTACAAGAAGCGGCTAAAAAAGCGGGCATTAGCGATATCACAATGGTTGAAGATGTGGTAGCTGGGGCAAAATTAGCTAATCAAAAAGCAATCAAAGGCGATATTGTCTTGCTTTCACCAGCTAATGCTAGTTGGGATCAATACCCTAATTTTGAAATTAGAGGACAAAAATTCATGGATGCAGTCAATGCATTATAAATATGGAAATAAATCATTGAAAGAGGCTATATATGAAAATTTTAGTTACCGGTGGAGGCACAGGCGGTCATATTTATCCGGCACTTGCCTTTATTAAATACGTTCAATCGATTGATGCTACATGTGAATTTATGTATGTAGGTGGGAAAAGAGGCTTAGAGAATAAAATTATCCCTCAGACTGGTCTACCTTTTAAGACTTTGGAAATTCAAGGGTTTAAAAGAAGCTTGTCATTAGATAATTTTAAAACCATTCAATTATTTTTGAAGAGCTATTTTCAAGCCAAAAAAATTTTAAGAGAATTTCAACCGGATGTAGTGATTGGTACAGGGGGATATGTTTCTGGAGCGGTTGTTTATGCAGCTAGCCGTTTAAAAATTCCAACCATTGTTCATGAGCAAAATAGTGTACCAGGTATTACCAATAAATTTTTATCACGCTTTGTTGATAAAGTGGGGATTGTTTTTTCTGATGCGGGACAGTATTTTCCGCTACATAAGACAGTGCTGGTAGGAAATCCTCGCGCGCAAGAAATGCAAGGAATTGAGCGCTCGGATGTATTGAGCCAATATAGCCTAAAGCCAAGCATTCCGACTGTCTTGATTTTTGGGGGAAGTCAGGGAGCGTTAAAAATCAATCAAGCCGTTATCTCCGCTTTACCTGAATTAGCCAAAAGGGATTATCAAGTGTTATATGCTTCTGGGGAACGCTATTATCGCCAAATTGAAGAAGAAATTGGCATGTCTAAGGATGCTTTTAAAAACATCAGCATTCAACCTTACATTCACAATATGGCAGAGGTAATGGGCAATTGTGATTTGTTAATTGGTCGGGCTGGCGCTACTTCAATTGCGGAATTAACAGCACTAGGCTTGCCGGCAATCTTAATTCCAAGTCCGTATGTCACCAATGATCATCAGACTAAGAATGCAAAAAGCTTAGAAAAAGTTGGTGCTGCGGTAGTCATAGCCGATAATCAGCTAACTGGTTCTAGCTTGGTTGCAGCGATTGATCGGATTATGAATGATGCAGATAAGCAAAAAAATATGGCTAAGGCTTCTAAGTCTCAAGGGATTACAGATGCTTCAGAGCGACTTTATGCAATTGTGCAAGCATTGATTCAGGAATATTCTCATTCAAAGTAGGTGAACACCATTACTAAGAAAACGAAACAGGCAGCTAACAAATCGCAGAAGAATCAACATTTAAATGAATCAAAAAAACTAACTCCCTGGCAAGAGGCCCATCAGCGTTATTTAGAAGAAAAGCGTTTGATGGATGAGTTGATGGCTAAACAGGAAGAAAAAACGTTAGAAGAACAGGCAGATGCTGTAACGCCAGATGAACTAGAGGATGAAACAAATGCTACACTTGAAGGTAGTCTGCTAAATGACAAGGCTAAAGCGGAAAAAGAGAAGACTAGCTTTTCAGATAAGTTACCCAAAATGAAAGATTATCGTCAGAAAAAACTATTTCGACGTTTAGGCTTGATTGTTGGCATTTTGGCTATCCCACTGATTTTTTGTCTATACTATATTTCTCCTTTAGGGCAACTAGCAAAAGTTGAGGTGAGTGGGAATAAGGCCGTGAATGCACAAGCTATCGTGCAGACCGCTCAATTTAAAGTCGGCGAGCCATTATGGGAGCAATATTTTAACCGTGATAAGAATGAAACACGAGTAAAAAAATTATCTCCTTGGATTAAGTCCGTTAGTGTAAGCATTACTGATTTTAATCATTTTAAACTTGAGATTAAGGAGTATCCAGAAGTAGCATATTTGTTAAAGGATAATCGTTATTATACGATTTTAGAAAACGGCAAGGTTATCGATCAATCAACTGATCAACCACAAGCAACTTATCCAATCTTAGAGGGCTTTAAAAAACAAACAACGATTTTAAAAACATTACAGGCCTACGAGCGACTATCACAAGAGATTAAACAAAGCATTTCACAAATTAAGTCCACTCCAAGAAGTGATAACAACGAACTGTTGACTTTAATTATGAATGATGGGAATCAAGTGTTAATTAATCGTGATCAATTGGTTCAAAGAATGCCCTATTATGCGCAGGTAGCTGCTAATTTGACGACACCAGGTGTTGTTGATATGGAAGTAGGAATTTTTAGCTACCCTTATCCAAGCACAAGTGAAAGTAGTAGTGATTCTACTGAGGCAACTACTTCATCTGAGGTTACCGAGTAAATTTTAAAAAAATTTGATAATTTAGCGCTTTTTTTGTATAATTTCTTGCTAGCTACTTTTTAAAAGTGGTACAAATGTGTTAGAATTGGTAACAGTGAAAACTCAAAAAAGTTATTCAGAACAAATTTGTTCTATTGATAGTTAAAAATTAGGAGGGAGCCCCATCCATGGCAAAAACGGGAATTTATGTCGGGCTTGATATTGGTACGACATCAGTAAAAGTCGTTGTCGCAGAATATGTTGATAGCCAAATGAACATTATCGGTGTCGGGAACGCAAAATCAGAAGGAATCAATCGCGGAATTATTGTTGATATTGAAAAAACAGTTCAAGCAATCAAACGAGCAGTTGCTCAGGCTGAGGAAAAGGCCGGTATCCAAATTCGTACGGTAAACGTTGGCATACCAGCTAATCTTTTAGAGGTTGAAAATTGTCAAGGAATGATTGCGGTAAACAATGATTCAAAAGAAATTACTAGTGAGGATGTTCGTAATGTAGCTTCGGCGGCTTTGGTACGTTCAGTTCCACCAGAAAGACAAATCATTGCTGTCTTACCACAAGAATTTACAGTTGATGGCTTTGAAGGCATCAAAGATCCACGTGGCATGATTGGTGTACGTTTAGAAATGTACGGTGTTATGTTTACTGGACCTAAGACCATCATACATAACATTCGCAAATGTGTCGAAAAAGCTGGTTTAGTAATTGGTCAAACAGTAATTACCCCACTAGCTCTAACTGAATCTATTTTATCTGATGGTGAAAAAGATTTTGGTACCATCGTGATGGATATTGGTGGTGGTCAGACAACGACTGCTGTGATGCATGATAAACAATTGAAGTTTACACATGTGAATCAAGAAGGTGGCGAATTTGTCACTCGTGATATTTCAACTGTGTTAAATACTTCATTTAATAATGCAGAGGCTTTGAAAATTAATTATGGCGATGCTTATCCAGCACGTACTTCTGCTAGTGAAGAATTCCCAGTGGATGTCATTGGTAAGGCTGAGCCAGTTAAAATTGATGAACGCTACTTATCAGAAATTATTGAAGCACGTATGGAACAAATCTTTACGAAAGCCAAAGATGTGTTAGATGAAATTGATGCCCTAGATTTACCAGGTGGTGTAGTCTTAACTGGTGGTGCAGCTAGTCTACCTGGTGTGGTTGACTTAGCACAAGAAATTTTAGGTGTACCTGTTAAATTACACGTGCCAAATCATATGGGACTAAGAAATCCAGTCTTTACCAACGTCATTAGTTTAGTTGAATATTCAGCAAACATGAGTGATATTACCCAAGTCGTTGTTTCAGCGATTACTGGCGAAAAAGTTACGACTACCACGGTTTCTCAACCGGTAGCTGCACCAGTTACACCGGAGCCAGTTTATGAACAAACCTATGAAGAACCTGAAACTTCATATTATGAAGAACAAGAACCTAAAGCAGAAGGTAATGTGACCGATAAGATTAAACATTTCTTCTCAAACTTTTTTGACTAATTTGTTAGGAGGCAAATAAATATTATGGAATTCTCTATTGATAACAGCGTAAACACTGGTGCTGTCATTAAGGTTATCGGTGTTGGTGGCGGTGGTGGTAACGCCGTTAATCGCATGATTGAAGAAAACGTTAAAGGCGTTGAATTTATTACTGTTAATACTGACGTACAAGCTTTACAAAATTCTAAAGCAGAAACAGTCATTCAATTAGGACCTAAATTCACTCGTGGATTAGGTGCTGGCTCTCAACCTGAAGTTGGCCAAAAAGCGGCTGAAGAAAGTGAAGAAGCGATTCGTGAATCATTAGAAGGTGCAGATATGGTCTTCATCACTGCCGGTATGGGTGGTGGAACAGGAACAGGGGCTGCGCCAATCGTTGCACGTATCGCTAAAGAAATCGGTGCTTTAACTGTTGGAGTGGTTACACGACCATTCACCTTTGAAGGACCAAAACGCGGTCGTTATGCGGCAGAAGGTATTGCTAAATTAAAAGAAAATGTCGATACACTATTAATTATCTCAAATAACCGCTTATTAGAAATCGTTGATAAGAAAACGCCAATGTTACAAGCCTTCCGTGAAGCAGATAATGTTTTACGTCAAGGGGTACAAGGGATCTCTGATTTAATTACTGCGCCTGGTTATGTGAACCTTGACTTTGCGGATGTGAAAACAGTGATGGCTAATCAAGGTACAGCCTTGATGGGAATCGGTGTTGCTAGTGGTGAAGAACGCGTGATTGAAGCAACCAAACGTGCGATTTCTTCTCCATTATTAGAAACTTCAATTGATGGGGCAGAACAAGTCTTATTAAACATCACTGGTGGTTTAGATATGACCTTGTTTGAAGCTCAGGATGCAGCAGATATTGTTGCACATGCAGCAAGTGGAGATGTGAATATTATCTTAGGTACTTCAATCAATGAAGAATTAGGAGATGAGATTCGCGTAACAGTGATTGCGACTGGTATTGATCCAAGTAAAAAAGAAAATAGTTCCTCACGTAGTCACCGTGTAAGTCAAATTCATACAACACAAGCTAAACCTACGATTGATTTAGATCAAACACGTCCAGTCACTGAAGAAAATTCTTTCGGTGATTGGGATATTCGCAAAGAACAAAATGTACGTCCTAAAGTGGATGAAAGTCAATTTGAAAATGTTGAAAAACGTGAATTTGAGACTTTCAATCGTGAGGAAGTAAATAAAACAGCCGACGATGAATTGAGTACCCCACCATTCTTCCGTCGCAAACGCAATAACTAATAAGTAAAGGAGCTAGTCGCAGATGATTCAAGAAAATTTAGCCAAAGTACAGCAAACCATTCATGAAGCATGTGCGCTAGCGAATCGTTCTAGTGATGAAGTGACTTTGGTAGCTGTAACCAAAACGGTGGATGCTAAAGTAACGGAATCCTTGATTCGTTTAGGTCAATTGAATTGTGCCGAAAATCGAGTGGATAAGTTTTTAGCTAAGAAAGCGCAGCTGCAGGCTTATCCTGAGGTGGTATGGCACTTCATTGGCAATTTGCAACGTCGTAAGGTAAAGGATGTAATTAATGAGATTGATTATTTTCACGCTTTAGATAGTTTGCGTTTAGCAGATGAAATTCAAAAACGGGCGAAAAAAGTCATAAAGTGTTTTGTGGAAGTGAATGTATCCGGTGAGGAGAGTAAACAAGGTATTCACCCTGATGAGGTGGAAAGCTTTATTCGCTCGCTAGCTGAACATACACAAATCCAAGTGGTCGGGTTGATGACCATGGCACCATTTGAATCTACCGAACAAGAGCAACGTGAGATTTTCAAAAAATTGCATCTAATACAAAGAAAAATAGCAAATCTCCACTTAACAAACGCCCCTTGTTTAGATTTAAGTATGGGAATGTCAAATGATTATCCCGTTGCTATTGGCGAGGGGGCAACTTTTGTTCGCGTGGGAACGGCTTTGTTTAGATAATTTTTGAAAGGAGGCATTTGCATGGGAATTTTTGATCGTATTTCCTCATTTTTTGGAATGGGCGATGATGATTATGATTATGAGTATGATGAATATGAAGAAATGGAATTGGCAGATGAACGACCAGTCCAAAAGCCAATTACCAATAAAGTAAATCCTTCAACACACACATCAACTCAAAACGCCTATCAACAGGCACCAAGAAGTACAAATTATAGACGACCTACTGTATCACAAACAACTGCAAATGCAGGGACGTTTAATCAACCAGAAACAAACCAACGTACAAGTGAAGCACAGCCTAGCTATCAGCAACCAAACGTGGTATCGATGCAACAAAGAAGTGCTCGTACACCTAAATCAGGAGCTGTCAAAGCAAATCAAAGCAATAAAATTATTATTATTGAACCACGTGCTTATTCTGAAGCGATGAAGATTGCTAAGCATATTATGAATGGTGAATCGGTTTTAATTAATTTTCATCAAATTGAAGAATATCAAGCGCGACGCATTGTCGACTTCTTGACTGGTACGGTTTATGCTCAAAATGGGGATATTAAACGTGTAGGTAATGAAATTTTCCTTTGCACAGCGCAAGGCGTTGAAATTGACGGTACGGCTCAATCATTAATGGATACTAGCATGTTGGAGATTCAATAAGGAGGCAAGGCCTATCATTATCTATCAATTACTTAGTTTATTTAGTGATGCTGTATATTTATATACTACATTACTTGTTATTTATGCTTTATTATCATGGTTTCCTGGTGCTTATGATTCGGCATTTGGTCGTTTTTTAAGCAAAATCTGTGAACCATATTTAAGTATTTTTGATCGGGTGAAATTACATTTTGGTCCGGTTGACTTTACGATTTTATTTGCGGTAATTGTTTTACAGCTAGCCAGTCAAACAATTATTCGTATTGTATTATTTTTAGTAAATTAAAAGGATAGGAGGGAGCTAGGATGAACGTAAATGTCTATCAGCATTTTCGTGATGACGAGCGCCCTTTTATTGACAATGTTGAGGAATGGTTAGAAAAAGTTGAAATGCAGTATGCGCCGTTTTTGACCGATTTTTTAGATCCACGCCAAGCTTACATTTTAGAAACCTTGGTACGTCAAAACTCGGACTTAGCTTTTCGTTTTTATGGTGGGTATGAACGAGCAGAACGTGTTCGATGCTTGATTTATCCGGATTATTTTGAACCGACGCAAGATGATTTTGAAATAGCATTGTTTGAAATCAATTATCCTAAAAAATTTGCAACATTAAGTCATGGCAAGATTTTGGGAACTTTGCTGTCAACCGGCTTAAAACGAGCTTCATTTGGAGATATTATCTCTGATGGGCAGCGTTGGCAGGTATTACTAGCCAAAGAGACAAGTAATTATGTTCAGCTTCAGGTAGAAAAAATTGGTAAGATTGCTGTTCGTTTAGAAACCAAACAATACACGGATTTGCTGATACCAAAGGATGATTGGACGATGGAACAGACAACGGTTAGTTCACTTAGAATCGACACCGTTATCTCTAGTGTGTTTAATATTTCGCGTCAGCGTTCTAAGCAGCTAATTGAAGCGGGAAAGGTTAAGTTGAATTGGGTAGAAATGAATCGTTCTGATTTTACGCTTGATTTACTTGATATTGTATCAATAAGAGGTTTTGGTCGTTTACAGATTCGATCACTTGAAGGGACGACTAAGAAAGAAAAAATTCGTTTATTATTGGGTGTATTACGTAAATAAAATAAAGAGGTGGCAATTATGACATTAACTCCATTAGATATTTCAAATAAAGATTTTCCAGTAAAAATGCGTGGTTATGACAAGGATGATGTGTTAGATTTTCTAGCCTTAGTTGCGCGTGATTACGAGCTTGCTGTTCAAAAAAATCGTGAGTTAGAAAAAGCCTTAAAGCATGCCGAAGAAAAATTAGCATATTTTAACGAATTGAAAGATGCCTTGAATCAGTCCATCATTGTTGCACAGGATACAGCTGACAAGGTAAAATCAAGCGCCAATAAAGAATCTGAAGTGTTATTAACTTCTGCTCAAAATAAAGCAACAGAATTGGTCGCAAGTGCTGAACAACGTGCCTTTCAAATTACCAATGCAGCTGAAGAAAAAGCCAAAGAAATTTTGTCTGCTGCGACCGAAAATGCACGTCAGTTAGCTTTAGAAACTAACGACTTGAAGAAGAAGACACGCGTGTTTTACAATAGCTTATTGTTAAAATTAGAAACACAGTTACAAGAAGTCAAAAGTCCAGAATGGGATGAAATCCTAGCGCCGTTTTCCAGCTACGTACCAGATAGTTCAACGGTCATTCGTGAAGTTTTGGCGGAAACACTTGACAATGAAAATGAAAATGAAGTAAACTCTGAGATAGAAGTTTCAACACAAGAAACCGATTCTCAAACAATCGACGAATAATTATATAAAAGTTGTGGAACAGAAAAACAGATAATATTTTTTAAGCGAGCCGAAGTTGGTGGAAGTTCGGTAAACCCTGTTATCTCGTTAGATCATCCATTGAGTTTGCTATCCTGAAGCTTTAAGTAGGGATAGACGGTTCATCGCGTTATTGATGATAAAGGAAGAATCATCTTCAAATTTTGGGTGGTACCACGATTTCGCTCGTCCCTATCTTTAGGGGCGAGCTTTTTTGTTTGTCTGAAATAACGAGGAAGTATTGATTAATATTTAAAGGAGTGTCAAAGAATGAAGTTAAAAGAAACTTTACATCTTGGAAAAACTGGCTTTCCAATGCGTGGTAATTTACCAACACGTGAAGCGCAGTGGCAACAAGAATGGGACGAAAAAGATTTATACAATCAACGTCAAAAACTAAATGAAGGTAAACCAAGTTTTATTTTACATGATGGTCCTCCATATGCTAACGGAAACATTCATTTAGGTCATTCATTAAATAAAATTAGTAAAGATATTATTGTCCGTTCAAAATCAATGTCAGGTTTTCGTGCGCCATATGTTCCTGGATGGGATACACACGGTTTACCAATCGAACAAGTATTAGCGAAACAAGGCATCAAGCGTAAAGAAATGGATATGGTTGCTTATCGTCAATTATGTCATGATTATGCTTTATCACAAGTGGATAAACAACGCGCTGATTTTAAACGATTAGGGGTTTCTGGTGATTGGAATCATCCTTATATCACGCTAACCCCCGATTATGAAGCAGCACAAATCCGTGTATTCGGAAAAATGGCTGAAAAAGGCTATATCTACAAAGGTCTAAAACCAATTTATTGGTCACCATCTAGTGAATCTTCACTAGCTGAAGCTGAAATTGAATATCATGATGTGAAATCACCTTCAATTTTTGTTGCCTTTAAAGTAGTAGATGGTAAGGATTTATTAGATACAGATACTTCATTTATTATCTGGACAACGACTCCTTGGACCTTGCCTGCGAACCTAGGAATTTCAGCCAATCCTGATTTTGACTATGTGCAAATTAAAGCAGATGGCCGCAAATTTGTAGTAGCTAAAGAACTGCTTGAAACAGTAAGCCAAGAAATTGGTTGGCAAGAAGTTGAAGTATTACAAGAATTCAAAGGTCAAGCCTTAGATTTAATGACCGCCCAACATCCATTCTATGAACGTACTTCATTATTGATGTTAGGTGATCATGTGACTTTAGATGCTGGTACTGGGTTAGTCCACACTGCTCCTGGACATGGGGAAGAAGACTACATTGTCAGCAAGAAATATGGTTTAGATGTTTTATCACCATTAGATAGTCGTGGTTGCTATACGCAAGAAGCACCAGGCTTTGAAGGTATGTTTTATGATAAAGCCAATCCAATTATTACTAAGATGCTAGAAGAAAATGGTTCATTATTAAAACTAGATTTCTTCACCCATAGCTATCCACATGACTGGCGTACGAAAAAACCAGTTATTTACCGTGCAACTCCACAATGGTTTGCTTCAATTGATAAATTCCGTCAAGATATTCTTGATGAAGTTGAAAAAGTTGATTGGATTATTCCGTGGGGTAAAACTCGTTTGTACAACATGATTCGTGATCGTGGGGATTGGGTGATTTCTCGTCAACGTGCTTGGGGTGTCCCACTACCTGTCTTTTATGCTGAAAATGGTGAAGCAATCTTGACCCCAGAAACCATCGAACACGTTGCTCAATTGTTTGCTGAACATGGCTCAAGCGTATGGTTTGAACGTGAAGCAAAAGATTTATTACCTGAAGGCTTCACTCATCCAGGCTCACCAAATGGGCTCTTTACAAAAGAAACAGATATCATGGACGTTTGGTTTGACTCTGGTTCTTCTCATGAAGGAGTTTTACGTCAACGTGAGGAATTAAGCTTCCCGGCGGATATGTACCTAGAAGGCTCTGACCAATATCGTGGTTGGTTTAACTCAAGTATTACTACAAGTGTTGCCATTAATGGTGTTGCTCCATATAAAGCAGTGCTATCACAAGGCTTTACTTTAGATGGTGAAGGACGCAAAATGAGTAAATCATTAGGCAATACAATTGTTCCTGAAACAGTAATTAAACAAATGGGTGCAGATATTTTACGTCTATGGGTAAGTAGTGTTGATTACGAAGCCGATGTTCGCGTATCAATGGAAATTCTAGCACAAGTTTCTGAAGTTTATCGTAAAATCCGTAACACTATGCGTTTCTTATTGGCGAATACCTCAGATTTTGATCCAAAAGAAAATCGCGTTGCCTATGAAGATTTGCGTTCTGTAGACAAATACATGATGGTTCGTTTAAATCAAACGATTAAACAAATCCGTGATGAAGGCTATGACAAATATAACTTCTTAAATATCTATCGTACAGTGGTAAACTTCTTAACGGTTGACCTTTCTGCTTTCTATTTAGATTTTGCAAAAGATGTGGTTTATATTGAAGCTGCTGACAATTATGAACGTCGTAGCATGCAAACGGTCTTTTATGATATTGCAGTTGCTTTAACTAAATTATTAACGCCAATTATCCCACATACTGCTGAAGAAATTTGGAGCTATCTAAAAGAAGAAGAGGAATTTGTGCAATTAGCTGAATTCCCTGCATATCAAGAATATGCAAATCAAGATGAGCTATTAGATATGTGGCAATCTTTCATGGACTTTAGAGATAAGGTCTTAAAAGCTTTAGAAAATGCTCGAAACGAAAAATTAATTGGTAAATCAATGGAAGCGAAAGTAACCATTTATCCAAGTGAACAAGTTCGTGTATTATTAGAAAGCTTAAATGCAAACTTACCACAAATCTTAATTGTCTCACCTGATTTCTTTACTATTGCTAAAGAAAACCATCAAAGTGCACCAGCTAATGCTACGCAATTTGAAGATGTCGCTATTTTAGTGGAACGTGCAGAAGGTGAAGTTTGTGATCGTTGCCGTCAAATGAAAGCTGAATTAAGCAATCATCCAGCAATGCCACATGTCTGCCATCACTGTGCAGAAGTGGTTACAGCAGAATTTCCAGAAGCTGTAGAACAAGGATTTGAAGCATAAAATATTTGAAGAGAGAATCGGGTTGGTTCTCTCTTTTTTTATCAATAAGCACTAATTGATAACGATTCTCAGTATTTTTTCACAAAAAATGATGGAATTTTCTAAAAATTTGTGTAAACTTTAAATTATTATAAGAAAAAAACTCATCAAAAATTAATAATTATCGTATAATAAGAGTTATCCAGATAATTATTTTGTTGGTTAATCATTTAGTGATAAAAAGGAAGGTGTGTCAAGTGAGCCATTCAATGAAGAAAAATCAAAAATTAATGTATGATGCAGCTTTTGAAAAAGATGCTTGTGGGATGGGCTTTATTGCTCAAAAAGATGGTCAAGCTTCACATATGTTGGTTGATTACGCATTAACCATGTTAGAGCGAATGAATCATCGTGGGGGAACTGGGGCTGAGCCTGATACAGGTGACGGTGCTGGAATATTAATGGCGATGCCAGATAGCTTCTTTCAAAAGAAGGCAAGTGAGATTGACTTACACTTGCCACCAAAAGGCGAATATGCAGTAGCCATGCTGTTTTTACCGAAAGAAAAAGCGCCTAAATTAGCATTGCAAAAAGCGATTGTCAATGATATTGAGCAGGCTGGTTATCATGTTTTATGGGAGCGTGATGTTCCTTATGCCTTTTCCAACTGCGGCCCAGGTGCGCAGAAGGTAATGCCTAGCTTTGTGCAAATTTTTATTGAAAAACCATTGGATACACCAACTGGTCGAAAATTAGAAGATCAATTATTTACTTTAAGACGAAAACTAGAAAAAACCTATCAAGCGAAAGATTTAACGATTTGTAGTCTTTCATCAAAAACGATTGTCTATAAAGGCATGCTGCATGCTTATCAAGTTCGTCTGTTTTATCTTGATTTACAAGATGAAGCAATGGAAACAAGTATTGCTTTAACTCATTCACGTTTTTCAACAAATACTTTTCCAAGCTGGAATCGTGCGCAACCGTTTCGTTTCTTAGCACATAATGGGGAAATCAATACCTTACGTGGGGCGGAAAATTGGATGCATTCTCATCAAATTGAGGTCTATGATGAGGAAAATTCTGATTCAGCTAAGCTAGAAAATTGTATGGAATATTTATATCGTCATGGGCGAGATATTCCACAAGCTTTAATGATGATGGTTCCAGAAGCTTGGTCCAAAGCAGCAAATTTAAGTCCAAGCCAAACCGCCTTCAACGAATATAATGCGAGCTTTATGGCACCATGGGATGGGCCTGCTGCTCTATGTTTTACAGATGGTGAAATGGTTGGGGCAGCACTTGATCGTAATGGGTTACGTCCATCTAGATATTCGATTACCAAAGATGGCTTGGTTGTTGTCGCTTCTGAATCAGGTGTTGTTGACTTAGAGCCAGAACGTGTGATTGAAAAAGGGGTTTTAGGCCCAGCTAATTTCTTTGTAGTTGACACCAAGACTGGTAAAATTATGCATTCAGCAGAGGTTAAACAGCATTATGCGAATCAACATCCGTATGAAAAATGGGTGAAAAAACAATTATTAACTTTTGATCAATTACCAGATGTTGAACAAGAAATTGTTACCTATTCTGATCAAGAAATGAATCGTTTGTGGAAATTAAATGGATATACAGAAGAAATGATTCGTACGGTGATTATTCCAATGGCGAAAAATGGCGAAGAACCAGTTATTTCAATGGGATTTGATTCACCATTAGCTGTTTTAAGTGAAAAACCACAATCATTATTTACTTATTTTAAACAGCAATTTGCCCAAGTTACAAATCCACCGATTGATGCAATTCGTGAAAAAATGGTCATTGGTACGGAATTATTTTTAGGTCGTGATTATGATGTCAAAAATGATATTCCGGAAAATTGTAGTAAATTAAAAGTTCATTCACCAGTCCTTACAACGAAAGAGTTTTTAAAATTAAAGCATTTAAATCGCAAATATCATCGTGCAGTGACGCAATCTACCTTGTATGATTATAATCCTGAAAATCGAGAAAACTTAGCTAAGGCGATGGAAAAATTATGTCGTGATAGTGAACTGGCTATTGATCAAGGAGCGACAATTTTGATTTTATCTGACCGTGACTATCAAGAAGGTAAGGTAGCAATGCCAATATTATTAGCGGTCTCAGGCTTACATAATTATCTTGTTCGTCAAGGGAAGGCGGCATTGGCTTCTATCGTGGTGGATAGTGCTGAAGTGTGTGAAGTCCATCATTTTGCGATGTTAGTTGGTTTTGGTGCAGGTGCGATTCATCCATATGGGGCTTATCGTACGCTTCGTCATGTTGAGTTAGGCAATCAAATTGAAAAGTATCGTACAGCTTGTGAAAAAGGCATTGTAAAGGTTATGTCACGGATGGGGATCTCAACGGTGGCAGGCTATCACGGTGCACAATTATTTGAAGCAGTGGGCCTAAGTGAAAAAGTGGTGAACGAATTCTTTACAGGAACAGTTACGCGAATTGGCGGACTTAGCTTAGCACAAATTGAAGAAGAGTACCTACAACGTTATGAAGCTGCCTATGGAGAAAAAGCAAATGATTATTTACCATCTGGTGGTAGCTTCCAATATAAAGCAGACGGTGAACATCACTTATATAATCCAAAGACTATCTATAATTTCCAACGTGCTGTTCGCTCTGGTGACTATCAGTTGTATAAAGAATATGCCCGTCAGATGAATGAAGAAATGCTTGCGACACCGACGACACTTCGTTCACAATGGGAGTTTAAAAAGACTCGACCAAGTATCTCGATTGATGAGGTAGAGCCGGCCGAACGCATTGTCAAACGGTTTAAGGTTGGAGCGATGTCTTATGGTTCGTTGAGTGAAGAAGCGCATAAATGTATTGCAGAAGCGATGAACCGTATCGGTGGTAAATCCAATAGTGGTGAGGGTGGCGAAAATCGCAATCGTTTTAAACCACAGGCGGATGGACGCAATTTTAATAGCCGAATTAAACAGGTTGCTTCCGGTCGTTTTGGTGTGAATGCTGAGTATTTGATGAGTGCAGATGAATTGCAAATCAAAATGGCGCAAGGTGCAAAACCAGGTGAAGGTGGACAGTTACCTGCTAAAAAGGTCTTTCCATGGGTAGCAGAAATTCGAGGTTCTACGCCAGGAGTAATGTTAATTTCTCCTCCACCACATCACGACATTTATTCAATTGAAGACTTAGCACAATTGATTTATGATTTAAAGACCATTAATCCTTATGCCCGTATCAACGTGAAGCTTGTTTCAAGTACGGGGGTTGGTACAATCGCTACCGGTGTTGTAAAAGCTGGTGCAGATGTAGTGGTGATTTCTGGTTATGATGGTGGAACAGGTGCTTCACCTAGAAACTCTGTACGCGATGCTGGACTGCCTTGGGAAATGGGCTTAGCAGAAGCACACCAAACATTAGCATTAAATAATTTACGTCAACGGATGATTTTAGAAACAGATGGTAAGCTAATGACCGGTCGAGATATTGCAATTGCCACTTTATTAGGTGCGGAAGAATATAGCTTTGCATCTTTAGCTTTAGTTGCAGTGGGTTGTGTGATGATGCGTGTATGTAGCTTGAATACTTGCCCAGTTGGTGTAGCTACGCAAAATCCGGCTTTACGTAAATTCTTTGCTGGAAAACCTGAACATGTTGTCAATATGATGATGTTCTTAGCTGAAGATTTACGTGAAGTAATGGCTGAGTTAGGCTTTAAGACAATTGATGAGATGGTAGGTCACGGTGAAGTATTAGAAGCAAAATTTGTGGCTAAAGGAAAAGCCAAATCATTAGATTATTCACGAATTATTGGTCATGAAATCGGTATTGAACGCAAAACCATTGATCCGTTCTATGAAAAACGTCAATGGAAAGAGCTGGATCAATTTGCCAAAGCCGCAATTGAAGGCAATCAATCAGTAAGTATTAATCAACCGATTAATAATGTACAGCGTTCAGTTGGTGCTAGAATGGCTGGTTGGATTGCAGAGCGTTTTGGTAATTATTCAGTAACACCTGGTTTAATCAACTATACGTACACCGGTATTGCTGGCCAAAGCTTTGGTGCCTTTTTAACTCAAGGAATGGAACTAAAACTAATCGGAGAAGCCAATGACTACGTAGCTAAGGGCTTAAGTGGTGGCCGCTTAGTGATTGTACCACCTACTGATGCAAGTTATGATGTAGAGCAATCACCAATTGTAGGGAATGTTGCTTGCTTTGGTGCAAATAAAGGAGAGGCTTTCTTTAGAGGATTAGCTGGTGAACGTTTCTGTGTTAGAAATAGTGGAGCGCACGTTGTCGTTGAAGGAGTCGGTGATCACGGCTGTGAATATATGACTGGAGGCGTGGCTGTTGTTTTAGGAAAAACAGGTCGTAACTTTGGTGCAGGGATGTCTGGTGGTGTGGCTTATGTCTATGATGTTGATCAGACCTTTGCTAATCGTTGCAATATGGAAATGGTTGATTTATTTAAGATTGATGAAACCGAAGATGATGAAATCTTGAAAGAATTAATTGAAAAACATTTAGCCTATACCGATTCAATCAAAGCCGCTGAAATATTAAATGATTGGGAAAATCAAAAACAACATTTTGTGAAGGTTTATCCTCGTGAATACCATAAGATGGTTGATGCGACTAAGCATTTTGCTTCTAAAGGTTATACTGGCGATGAATTGATGAATCAAGCATTTGAATCAGTAGTCGGTGTTCAATTAAGCATCCCTACAGGAAAGGAGTAGTGATAAAATGGCAGATCCATTTGGTTTTTTAAAGTATGCAAGAAAAGAAAATCCATATCGTCCAGTCGGTGAAAGAATTACCGACTGGCATGAATTACAAGTGCCATTGTCAACGCAAGAAAGACAAGAGCAAGCCTCACGCTGTATGAACTGTGGGATTCCATTTTGTCATACTGGTACCTTTTATGGAGGCAAACGGGCAGTTTCAGGTTGTCCAAATGATAATTTAATCCCTGAATGGAACGATTTGGTGTATCAAGGTAGATTTAAAGCTGCATTTGAACGTTTAGCGAGAACCAATCCTTTACCAGAGATGACTGGTCGTGTTTGTCCAGCTCCTTGTGAAAAATCATGTACAGAGGCTTTAAATGGTTCAGGAGTTACCATTCACGATAATGAACGCTTCATCATTGATACAGCCTTTGAAAACGGTTGGGTCAAGGAATCTGGTTTACCAGCTGAACGTACTGATTTTAAAGTAGCGATTGTCGGTAGTGGACCAGCAGGACTATCAGCTGCTTGGCGTTTAAATCAATTAGGACATCAAGTCACTGTCTTTGAACGTAGTGATCGTTTTGGCGGTTTATTGATGTATGGCATTCCGAACATGAAATTAGACAAGGAAATCGTGCAACGTCGCATTGATTTAATGGCTGAATTGGGCATTGAATTTGTGGCTAATACGGAAGTAGGACGTGATATTTCAGCTGAAGAATTACAAGCTAAATATGATCGAGTGATTATTGCAGCAGGTGCCAGTGTGCCACGTGACTTAAAAGTTCCAGGTCGTGAATTAAACGGTGTGAAATTTGCGGTAGATTATCTAACCGAAGCAACAAAGGATGTCTTAAAGCATGGCAAACAAGCGACTAGTCGTAAGCTTGAAGGCAAGCATGTTGTTGTTATTGGTGGTGGAGATACTGGAAATGACTGTATCGGTTCAGCCATTCGTCAAGGGGCAGCTTCAGTAAAACAATTAGAAATCACCCCACAATTACCACAAAGTCGTACTGCCAATAATCCATGGCCAGAATATCCGATGATTAATCGGATTGGCTATGGTCAAGAAGAAGCTTTAACGGTTTTTGAAAATGAGCAATTGACTTATTATAGTACCTCAACAACTGCTTTTATCGGTGCAGAAAGAGGTCAGTTAATTGGCTTAGAAACAGTACAAGTTGATCAAAACTTCCAACCTATCGCAGGAACGGAGCAGGTCATCAAGGCTGATTTAGTTTTACTAGCAATGGGCTTTTTAGGTCCAGAAAAATCATTACTTGATCGTTTTGGGGTAAGTGAAATTTATGATGACTATACTACCAATAATGAACGAGTTTTAGTAGCCGGTGATGCTAAACGTGGTCCAAGTTTGGTTATCTGGGGGATTCGTGAAGGTAGACTAGCTGCTGAAAAGGTTGATGAATCCTTACGCGCGCTAACATATCAAGTATAATTCATTTGTTTAGAAAGCTATCGGTCTTTTGAGACGGATAGCTCTTCTTTTCTTAAGGAGGGAAACTAATGCAGTATTATGATCAACATTTACATACTTTTTTATCATTTGATTCAGAAGAAACATTTGAAGCCTATTTAGATAAAGATTTACCTATTTTTGTCGCTACCGACCATTTTGATTTGCAAAATCCGTGTAGCCAATTCAAAGATGATATTCCAAACTATGACCGGCTTTGTCAAATACATCAAGACCTTACAAACAAATATCCTACTAAACTGTTAAAGGGAATCGAATTAGGGGTAGTTCCCGGGCAGCAAGCGCAAATTGAAGCCTATTTACAAACACATCCTTACGACCTACATTTATTAAGTATTCATCAAAATGGTCGCTTTGACTATATGGATGATATTGTGTTAACAATGGATAAGTTGAAGATTGCCCAAATGTATTTTGATCAGATGGAATTAGTGTTACAAACCTTTAAATATGGTCATATCTTAACTCATTTTGAATATGGCTTACGCCGTTTGTCTTTTAGTGCAGAAGAATTGGCTAATCATTTTGAAACGCAACTAACGCGAATTTTAAAATTAGTTATTCAAAGACAAATGGGCTTAGAATTAAATGCTAAGAGTTTTGGCAAATATCAAAATGCGCCTCTTTATGATTATATTATCCCACTGTATCAGTCGCTAGGTGGAAAGTTATTCACCTTAGGCTCTGATGCACATGTTGCTGATGATTATCAATTGTTATTTCCAGAAATGGCACAGTTATTAGCCAAGCATCAGGTGAAGCAATTGGCATTGTTTGAAAATACAGAGATTCAGCTTGTTTCGCTTATATAAAAATCGCTTCACTCATTTTTGCGATGAGTGAAGCGATTTGTCTTTTTTTAAGCGTGGCTAACTAGTGCTGCTTGATAGCCAATTTCTGAAGCACTGAATGGTTGTTTAGTAATTTGACTCATTAAAATTTCAATTAACTTTTTAGCAATATCGACTGTTTGATGTTGGAAAATAGTGATATCATGAAGATAACTTAATAAATTTTCATTAGAAGTGTAGCTACAAATTTGTAATTGCTTGGGAATTTGAATGGCTAATTTTTTACAAACCTTAATCAGTTGAACAGCTGTTGCTTCATCTGAACAAAAAACACCATCTAATGTATTTGATAAAAGAATTTTTTCTATTTGTTTCGCGCTTTGTGTGCTCTGCATATTGATATGAAAAATCAGTGGCTCGATATTATGCTGAGCTAAGGCTTCTCGAAAACCAATAGCACGTTGTTCAACTGGCTCTTTATGTAGCTTGAGCCCATCAAACATGGCAAGGTTGCTACGCTGATTCATAATCAGATGTTTTGCTGCTTGGAAGCCACTTTCATAATTATTCGTATGTACATAGGGAATATGCTGCATTTTACGATCAAATGCAGTAACGGCAAAGTCCAAATTATGATAGCGTTTGACAGCTAAGGCATGACTAGCAGTAATCAGGCCAGCTGCATTATTATTTAGCATTTGATTAATGAAATCTTGTTCCTTTTCTTTGTTGTTTTGGCTAATACAAAGAGTGGTTAAGTAGCCTAAAGTATGTAATTGTTTTTCCAGTTCGATGACTAAATCAGCATAAAGACTATCATTTAGATTAGGTAAGATAATGCCAACTAGATTGGTATTTTTTCCATGTAGTCCACGTGCAAAAGCGTTTGGTTGATAATTCAATTCCTTCATCGCTTTTTGTACTAATTGAATGGTTTCTTTACTAACTGCCGGATAATGATTGATTACTCTGGAAACCGTTGTTGGTGAAACGCCTGCAAGCTTGGCTACATCAGTAAGCTTTGTTTTCATAAGATACTCCTTTTTTATTGTGAGTTGATCAGCTAATTGATGTATCGACTATTTGAACGTTATTTAAATCTAACTTGAAAAATTACTCAAGTTTTTTAATATTTATATATATTGTAAAAAAGATAAAGTATAGAGATTCATTCAGAATAAAATATAGTGATTTATCTAGATGAATATTCAAGTAGTTTTAAAAGCTTGAGTAATTTTTACTTAATAGTATTGATACATTTAAGCTAGATAATTTTAGCTAGATATATGAATTGAATTGTAATATTTATAATTTTTATCAGCTAATTCTTGATGTTTTGATACAAATTTCTCACCAATATTAATCTCGGCTTAATACTGACCATAGGCATTTTTAGTTATGAATGATTAGTTAGGACAAAGATTTCTAGCTGATATGATAGCTAATTTTCGAAGAACTTTTTATAATCAATAGACGAGAAAGATATGTAAATGTTGATGTTAATGTCTCATGAAAGCGTTCTTTTTTTGCTGGTGGATATAAATTTAGCTAATTACTTTGAAAAGAAAAAAGGAATCATTTTTTTAAAGACATTTTTTATTGATTATGTTACTATCCATGTAAGGAGGTGATTTGAATGGAGAAAATAAAAGAATCAATTACAATGAAAGATGTGGCTCAGTTAGCAGGTGTGAGTGTTGGAACAGTTTCTCGCGTGATAAATAATGAAAGTGGTATCAAACAATCTACTCTAAAAAAAGTGAAGGCTGCGATTAAAGAATTGAATTATATTCCAAATGCTTATGCTCGAGGTATGAAAAAAAATCAAACCTCAACAATTGGTTTGATAGTTCCCACGATTTGGCATCCATTTTTTAGTGAATTCGCACAATACATCGAACAATTGTTAGCAAGCAAAGGATATAAAACACTCTTATGTAATATAGGTCAGTATAATTCAGAAGTAGAAATTATCCAAATGTTAGAACAAAATAAAGTAGATGGTATTATTGCCATTACCTATAGTCCTATTGAATCCCACTTATCTACAGATATTCCATTTGTAAGTATTGACCGTACTTATACGGACAAGCATATTGCTTGTGTTTCTGCTGATAATGCTTTAGGTGCTACGATTGCAGCAGAAAAGCTAATTGAAAAAGGTGGCACTCATTTTGCTTTTGTGGGAAGTCATAACAAAACCATTAATGAAACGAAAAAACGCCGACAATATTTTGAAAAAACCATTTTAAATGCGGGCCTACCATTTGTTGCTTTTGATTTAGAAGAACCATTTACTGATTTTAAAGGAAAGCTACATGAATTTTTAGTAGAAAATCCATTCATTGATGCAATATTTGCAATTAATGATTTTACTGCATTAGATGTGATAGAGGAATTGAAGCTAATTGGTAAAAGCGTACCAGAAGATGTTCAAGTGATAGGGTTTGATGGGATTAAAATGGCTGTTGAAAGAAACACACCAGTTACCACCATTCGTCAGCCATTGGAATCAATGGCTCAAAAAGCTGTCGAATTAATTATACAGAAAATTGGAGGAGAGTCACCTAAAAAGTTACAGTATATCTTGCCAGTAACCTACATAGAAGGTCCAACAACAAAAAATTAAAAAAATCTATTGACAGGAAGCGTTACCAATGTTAGTATCAACTTGTCAGAAATGATTTTTTTATTTAGCAAAATTTGAAACGTTTCAAAAAAAGTTAGAGAGGTTACGCGCGACTCTCTTTACTTTTAAAACAAAAATGAAACGTTTCAAAAAAGGAGGAAATTATGAATAAAGTATCAGTGAATAAGAGTGATTCATTCCTTCAAAAGGTGAAAAAACAGAAATTATTACTTGCGATGTTAGTGCCTGGATTAGTATTAACTTTTATTTTTAAGTATATTCCGATGTACGGTGTGCTCATTGCCTTTAAGGACTATAATCCGTTACGTGGAATTTTAGGTAGCCCATGGGTTGGTTTTTCTGAGTTTGAAAAATTCCTCTCTTCACCTAATTTTATGAATTTATTGATGAATACTCTGAAATTAAGTGTTTATGGCTTATTACTCGGCTTTTTGCCACCGATTATTTTAGCCATTATGTTAAATCAATTATTGAGTGAAAAAGCAAAGAAACGGATTCAATTGGTATTATATGCACCGAATTTTATTTCAGTGGTTGTCATTGTTGGGATGATTTTCTTGTTCTTCTCAGTAGACGGACCAGTGAATCATATCCTTGGTTTCTTTGGGATAAAAGCGAGCTTCTTAACTGATCCTGATTGGTTCCGTCCATTATACATCTTTAGTGGGATTTGGCAAGGAATGGGTTGGGCTTCGACATTGTATACCGCGACTTTAGTAAATGTGGATACCTCATTAGTTGAAGCGGCAAAATTAGACGGTGCGAATATTTTTCAACGTATTTGGCACATTGACATTCCAACTTTAAAGCCAATTATGGTGATTCAGTTTATTTTAGCAGCTGGTGGCATTATGAGCGTTGGGTATGAAAAAGCTTATTTGATGCAAACTTCACTCAACCTTACTTCATCTGAAATTATTGCGACTTATGTTTATAAAGTGGGGCTAGTCTCTGGTGATTATTCTTATTCTACAGCAGTTGGCTTGTTTAATACGGTGATTAATGTAATCTTACTTGTTGCGGTGAATAAACTAGTTTCTAAAGTTAATGATGGTCAAGGATTATAGGAGGGAAAATCGTATGAATATGAAAATGTATACCAAGTTTGATAAAAGAATGTTGGTATTAAATAAGATTATTATTGCTTTTTTAGTACTAATTACGTTTGTTCCTTTAGTTTATATTCTTGTCGCCTCTTTTATGGATCCACAAGTATTAGTGAGCAAAGGAATTAGTTTTAACCCTAAAGATTGGACAACAGAAGGATATGCCAGAGTATTTAGTGATAAGTCGATACTTCGAGGTTTTTTAAACTCGCTATTATATTCCTTTACTTTCTCAGTTTTAACCGTTGCGATTTCTGTATTAACCGCTTATCCATTAGCAAATAAAGAGTTAGTTGGACGTAAATGGGTCAATATCTTTTTAATCATTACTATGTTCTTTAGCGGTGGGTTAGTCCCAACTTACCTTTTGGTTAAACAATTAGGGATGCTAAATACAATGTGGGCGATTGTTTTACCTGGTGCAGTCAATGTATGGAATATTATTTTAGCGCGAACTTATTTCCAAGGATTACCAAAAGAATTGGTTGAAGCAGCAGTGATTGATGGTGCAAATGACTTACAGATATTCTTGAAAATTATGTTACCTTTAGCGAAACCAATTATGTTTGTATTATTCTTGTATGCTTTTGTTGGCCAATGGAATTCATATTTTGATGCGATGATTTATATCAAGGATCCGAATTTAGAACCATTGCAATTAGTTTTACGTAAAATCTTAATTCAAAGTCAACCAGCCAAAGATATGATTGGGGCACAAGCTGCAATGAACGAGATGAAGCGCTTGGCTGAAATGATTAAATATGCGACAATTGTCATTTCAAGTTTACCATTGATTGTTATGTATCCGTTCTTCCAAAAATACTTTGATAAAGGAATTATGGTTGGTTCACTTAAAGGATAAAAATAATTTTAGATTGGAGAAAAATATCATGAAAAAATGGATGACAGTAGGTAGTGTTTTGGTAGCGAGCAGTGCACTTTTATTAGCGGGTTGTAGCAAAAAAGATGAAGCAGCGAGCCCAGATTATAAATTAGAAAAAGTGAAATTTCCTTTAAAAGATGAAGTGACTTTGAAATTTATGACTTCTTCTTCACCATTATCACCAAAAAATCCAAACCAAAAATTGATTTTAAAGCGGATGGAAAAAGCGACAAATGTGCATATTGATTGGACCAATTATCAATCTGATTTTGCTGAAAAACGTAACCTAGATATTTCTTCTGGTGATTTACCAGATGCCATTCATAATGATGGGGCTTCAGATGTGGAATTAATGAACTGGGCAAAACAAGGCGTCATCATTCCTGTAGAAGATTTAATTAAAGACTATATGCCTAACTTGAAAAAAATTCTTGATGAAAACCCTCAATACAAATCCATGATTACAGCACCGGATGGACATATTTATTCTTTCCCTTGGATTGAAGAATTAGGTGAAGGTAAAGAGTCTATTCATAGTGTGAATGATATGGCTTGGATTAATGTCGATTGGTTGAAAAAATTGAACTTGCCAATGCCACAAACAACAGATGATTTAGTGAAAGTTTTAGAAGCCTTTAAAACGCAAGATCCAAACGGAAATGGTAAACAAGATGAAATTCCGATGTCCTTTGTAAATGGTGGAGGTAATGAAGATTTCAAAATGTTGTTCGGAGCATTTGGTATCGGGGACAATGATGATCACTTAGTTGTAAATAATGATGGTACAGTCGATTTTACTGCTGATAATGAAGAATATAAAGAAGGCGTTAAATTTATGCGCCAATTACAAGAAAAAGGATTAATTGATAAAGAAGCTTTTGAACAAGACTGGAATACTTATATTGCCAAAGGGGCGGAAAAACGTTATGGTGTTTACTTTACTTGGGATAAGGCGAATGTATCAGGCATGAATGATTCTTATGATGTATTACCTGCATTGGCTGGCCCAAGTGGTAAAAAACATATTACTCGCTCAAATGGTATGGGATTCCAACGCGATCGTATGGTGATTACAAGTGCCAATAAAAACCTTGAGTTAACTGCCAAATGGATTGATTATCAATATCGACCACTTCAATCTGTCCAAAATAACTGGGGAACTTATGGCGATAAGAAACAACAAAATATTTTCGAATTTGATAAAGCAACGAATTCATTGAAACACTTACCATTAGAAGGTACGGCACCAGCTGAATTGCGTCAAAAGACTGAAATTGGTGGACCATTAGCCATTCTAAATAGTTATTATGGAAAAGTGACCACAATGCCTGATGATGCAAAATGGCGTTTAGATTTGTTGAAAGAATACTATGTTCCTTATATGGACAATGAAAATATCTATCCAAAAGTATTCATGAAAGAAAAAGATTTAGACAAGATTAGCCAAGTAGAAGCAGATATGAATGATTATATTTATCGTAAACGTGCAGAATGGATTGTAAATGGCAATATTGATAAAGAATGGGATAGTTATTTGAAAGATCTAGATAAATATGGCTTAAACGATTGGTTGAAGATTAAGCAAAAATATTATGATATCAATCAAAAGAATCATTAGGAGGATATTCATGTATAGTATTGAACGTGCAAATAAATATATTGAAGCAAATAAGAATAATGTACAATCAACCTATCAGCCCAAATTACATTTTGTTCCAGAAATTGGTTGGATGAATGATCCTAATGGCTTCGTATATTATAAAGGAGAATATCATCTTTTTTATCAGTATAATCCTTATGATAGTAAATGGGATACAATGCATTGGGGTCATGCGAAAAGCAAGGATTTAGCGCATTGGGAATATTTACCTATCGCCTTAGCACCAGATCAAGATTATGACAAAAATGGTTGTTTTTCAGGTTCAGCTTTAGTAGTTGATGATACACTTTGGTTAATGTATACCGGCCATATTGTGAATGAAGATGGCTCAATTTCTCAAGTGCAGAATATGGCTTACTCTACTGATGGTATTACTTTCCATAAAATTAAGGAAAATCCAGTTATTACAGGTCAACAATTACCTAATGAAATTAGTAGAAGTGATTTTCGTGATCCAAAGTTATTTACTAAAAATGGAAAATACTACGCTGTGGTTGCAACTCAACATCAAGATCAAGTTGGCTGTATTGTTTTAATAGAGTCTGAGAATTTGATTGAATGGTCCTTTAAGTCAATTTTTCTAAAAGGTGAAAAACATCAAGGAATTGTCTGGGAATGCCCAGATTATTTTGAAATGCATGGTCAAAGTTATCTGATTGTGTCTCCGATGCAATATCATTCTGAACACTTGGATTTTAATAATCAAAATTCCAATATTATTATGGAAGGTCGAGTGGACTGGCAAATAGGAAAATTTTATCCTAACAACCTTAAAGAAATTGACCATGGTCATGACTTTTATGCTGCTCAAACAACTAAAAATGCAAATAATGAACGAATCATGATTGCTTGGATGCATACTTGGGGACGTCCACTAGTTACTGATCAATTACAACATGGTTGGTTTGGTTCGATGTGCTTACCTCGAATCTTGACAGTAAAAGACAACCAAATAATGCAAAAATTACCAGAAAGTTTGTCTAACCAGTTCATTGAATCTCATCTAAATGAAGAGATTAAGGAACCTTCAAAAATTGAGATTGATATAAATGAAAGTATCGCTCTGAGACTAGGAACAAAAGATGATTATTTATGCTTTGGATACGATGCTTTTAGAAAAGAAGTTTATATTGATAGAAAGAATTTGAAGTATCAGTTAATTGGTGAAGAACGGAATCCAGTTCTATACCGTGGTGTGCAAATCCAAGCCACTCATTTGACAGTTTACATTGATCAACAGAGTATTGAAATCTTTGTTAACGATGGAAAAGAAGTGCTTACATCTGTATTCTATATAGAAGGAATAAAGAAAGTTTATTCGCAAATCTAAAAACATAGATTATAATATATTTGTCATGAATCCGGTTGACAAAATCAGAAAATTTAGTATGATAAAAATGTAGAACCGTTCCCACATTTTGCGGAAAGTAAAGGAGAATAGAATATTATGGGCATTTTTGATAAATTATTTGGTAAAAAACCGGAAATTCATGCGGAATCTGTAAGCGCTATTAATTTAGCTGAAAATCAAGTAGCAGCAGTAGTAACTGGTGAAGCTGTCGAATTAAAAACGGTAAAGGATCCAGTTTTTTCAAGTGAAATGATGGGGAAAGGTGTAGGGATTATTCCACAAGCTGATCAAGTCTATGCACCGGTTTCTGGTACTTTAACAGTGGCCTATCCAACTGGTCATGCTTATGGTATTCAAGCAGATAGTGGTATGGAGCTATTAATTCATATCGGTGTGGATACTGTGAATTTAGAAGGTAAACATTTCACTACGAACAAAAAGCAAGGCGATAAAATCCAAGCTGGTGAATTACTAGGTACTTTTGATCGTCAAGCAATCAGTAAGGCAGGCTATGATACGACTGTTATGTTGATTGTTACGAACACTGATCAATATCAAGACGTTAAACCAACTCATTTAGGCCAAGTCAATAGTAAAGAAGTCGTCTTAGAAGTAACTAAATAATTATGATTCTATAAAATAAGCTGAAAACGAAACCATCAAAATCAAAGGAGTGCTTAGTATGTATTTTGGATCAATTGAAGCGGGAGGCACTAAGTTTGTTTGTGCTATCGGTGATGAAGAATTAAATATCGTAGCTCGTGAAAGCTTTCCTACCACTACCCCAGAGGAAACGATGACGGATGTCATTAACTTTTTCAAAGAATATCAAGCAGAATTAGCTAGCATCGGCGTTGGCTCATTTGGACCAATTGATATTCATCCAGATTCAGCAACCTATGGCTATATTACCTCAACCCCTAAGCTTGCATGGCAAAACTATAATTTTGTTGGTGCGCTAAAAGCTGCCTTTGATTTACCAGTTGCATGGACTACAGATGTGAATGCAGCAGCTTACGGTGAATATTATTATGGTCATGGTAAGGGGAAAAGAAGTGTCGTCTACTATACAATTGGTACTGGTGTAGGTGGTGGCGCTATTCAAAATGGTCATTTCATTGAAGGCTTTAGTCATCCTGAAATGGGGCATATGTTAGTGGTTCCTCATAAAGACGATCATTTTGAAGGGGCTTGTCCATTCCATGGTAATTGCTTAGAAGGGATGGCAGCTGGACCGGCTGTGGAAAAACGTTTGGGAATGAAAGGCCAAGATGTGCCTGCTGATCATCCATATTGGGAACAAGAAGCTTATTACATTGCTCAATGTGCATATAATACAACGCTAATGCTTTCACCAGATGTCATTATTTTTGGTGGGGGTGTGATGAAACAAGCGCACATGATGGAGCGAGTGCATCGTCACTTTACGGAATTATTAAAGAACTATGTGAAAACACCAGACTTAGCTGCGTACATTGTAACCCCTAAATTAGTGGATAATGCAGCGACAATTGGGTGTTTGGCTATGGCGAAAGACTTGTTAAAATAGTTTATAGTAGTTAAAAGATTCATTACCTCATCTAAGGTAGTGAATCTTTTTTTTGTAAAGTTTGAGAAAATTTTCGCATTCTTTTAAATTAAAACTTTATTAATGAATTTTAATCTGATATAATTGTAATCACATAAAATAGAGGTGGCATGTTGTTGAGCTGATACTCGGTAAATAAGCCAAGTTGCTGTAAAAGTCTTAAAAGATGGAGAACTTTTCCATCCACTTGGAATTTATTTACTCGTATCAAAGCGCTCAACACATAGCCTCTGAAAACGGCATGAGCCAGCTAGTCACTCGTCAAATAAGTCAAAGTGCTGTAAAAGTCTTAAAAGTAATGGACTTTTCCATCCCTTTGAAGCTTATTTGCTCGTGCCTGAGCGAGCTGTCTCATAGCCTCTACAATAAACGGCATCAATCGAGCTGCTATTCGGTAAATAAGCAACTATCCCAAAAAAGTGTTAAAAATTGTGCACTTTTTTGGTCTAGTTAGACTTATTTACTCATAGCAAATCGCTCGCTTGATTGCCTCTAAAAACGGCATGAGCCAAGCTGGTTTTCGGCAATAAGCTTGCAGTCGAAAAAGTGTTAAAAACCATGCACTTTTATCGACCGCTACGACTTATTGCTCAAACCAGAACGCTTGTCTCATAGCCTCTACAATAAACGGCATGTTGTTGAGCTGATACTCGGTAAATAAGCCAAGTTGCTGTAAAAGTCTTAATAGATGGAGGACTTTTCCATCCACTTGGAACTTATTTACTCGTATCAAAACGCTCAACACATAGCCTCTAAAATAAAGGAGAGAGTATAGATGATTGTTTACAATTTTTCAGCCGGTCCAGCCGTGCTACCAAAAGAAGTATTACAAAAAGCTCAAGCAGAATTTTTAAATTATGCAGGTAGTGAAATGTCTGTAATGGAGCTGAGTCATCGCTCCTCCTTATACGATCAGATCATCAAAGAAGCAGAGCATTTATTAAGAGAATTAATGGCGATTCCAGATAATTATCATGTGCTATTTTTACAAGGTGGTGCTAGTTTGCAATTTAGTATAATTCCTTTAAATTTAGCGCAAGGGAAGAAGGCACTTTATATCAATACCGGTGCTTGGTCCAAAAAAGCCATTAGTGCAGCTGAGCAAGTTCCAGGTGTTGAGGTAGAAGTAATTGCTACCAGTGAAGATCAAAACTTCACTTATGTGCCAGAAGTGACAGTAGATCAAATCGATCAGGAAGCAGCCTATGTGCATATTACCACTAATGAAACAATTGGTGGCGTGACCTATGATAAATTACCACAAACGGGTGAAGTGCCTTTAGTTGCAGATATGTCATCAAATATTTTAGCTAATGATTTTAAGGTGACTGATTTTGGTTTAATCTATGCAGGAGCACAAAAAAATCTTGGTCCATCTGGGGTTACTTTGGTTATTATTCGAGATGATTTATTAAATAAAGAGCCGATTTTTGCACCGATGCTTGATTTTGCTTTACAAGCGAAAAATCGCTCATTATACAATACACCACCAACCTATGCGATTTATATCATGAAATTGGTTTTAGAGTGGGTCAAAGCTCAAGGAGGCGTTCAGGGAATGATCGAAAAAGATCAGGCCAAAGCTCAACTACTCTATCAGGCAATTGATCGCTCAAAGCTCTTTTCAAATCCGGTAGCAATTAACAATCGTTCCATTACCAACATCCCATTTGTTACGGGTGATGAAAAACTAGATCAATTATTTAATAAAGAAGCTTTAGTAGCTGGATTTCAAAATCTAAAAGGACATCGTAGTGTAGGTGGGATGCGAGCAAGCCTATATAATGCTTTCCCTTATGAAGGTGTGGAGGCTTTGGTTGATTTTATGCAAGCATTTGAACAAAAATATGGTGGTGAAAAATAATGTATCAAATTAAAACATTTAACGCAATTGCTCCAGAAGGCTTAGCACGTTTTGAAAAAGAAAATTATGCGATTAATGAAAGTGAACAGCCTGATGCGATTTTATTACGTAGTCAAAAATTACATGACTATGCTTTTCCAAAATCAGTTTTAGCTGTAGCAAGAGCTGGTGCGGGAACGAATAATATTCCAATTGATCACTGTACGGAACAAGGAATAGTTGTTTTTAATACACCAGGAGCTAATGCCAATGCGGTAAAAGAATTAGTTTTAGCAAGCTTATTATTAAGTGTTCGTCCAATTATGCAAGGTGCCAAATGGGTCCAGCAATTAACGGGTGAAAATACAGAAGAACAGGTTGAAGCCAATAAAAAGCAATTTGTTGGTCATGAACTAGAAGGGAAAAAACTGGGAGTCATCGGTTTAGGCTCTATTGGTGCGATGGTAGCGAATGATGCCTATCGTTTAGGGATGGAAGTCATTGGTTATGATCCGTATGTTTCGGTTGATACAGCTTGGAGTATCTCAAGACGTGTCAAACGTGCCAATCAAGTAGAAGAAATTCTACAAACCTGTGATTTTATTACACTTCACATGCCATTAAATGAAAAGACAAAAGGATTTATTGGCGCAAGAGAATTAGCTATGATGAAAAAAAATGCGCATCTATTTAATTTTTCACGTGGCGAAATTGTTGATGTTCCTGCCTTGTTAGCAGCGATTTCAGCACAACAAATTAGTGGGTACACGACTGATTTTGCAGATGCACGATTACTTAATCAAGAAAATATTTTGGTCTTGCCACATTTAGGCGCTTCTACGGATGAAGCTGAGATTAATTGTGCCAAAATGGCTGCTCGTACCTTGAAGCGTTATCTAGAAACCGGTGCAATCAAATATTCGGTGAATTTTCCAACCGTTGAGATGGCCTTTCAATCACCTTATCGAATAACTGTAATTCATCGCAATATTCCTAATATGCTTGGTCAAATTTCTTCAGCAATCGCTACATTAGGCGTAAATATTGAAAATATGGTTAATCGTGGACGTGGCGATTATGCTTATACACTAGTGGATGTAGCCGAAAAAGAGCAAACAGTTATCCAGCAGATTGTCGAAAAATTACAAGAGCAGGAAAATATTATTCGTGTTCGTAGCATTCAACATACGGAGGTGCCATATTAATGGTTCAAGTACGTCCTTTTCGAGCAATTCGTCCTAAAAGCAATCTTGCTAGTCAAATCGCGGAATTACCTTATGACGTGATTGATACCAACGAGGCGCGCAATTTAGCCAAGGATAATCCATATAGCTATTTCCATATTGATCGCTCTGAGATTGCATTTGATGATCAGATGAATCCTTATGCAAAAGAAGTTTATCAAAAGGCAAATGAGGTTTTGCAACAATTTTTAGCTGAAGGTTGGTTTGTTAAAGAGGACAAGCCTTGCTTTTATTTATATGAATTAACGATGGCTGGAAGGACTCAAACAGGAATTGCTGCGAATACAGCAATTGAGGACTATGTCAACGACTTAATTAAAAAGCACGAGTTTACTCGACCAGCTAAAGAGGAAGATCGGATGAATCATATCCGATACTGTGATGCCAATACCTCACCGATTTTCTTAAGCTATCGTGAGCCAGAAGCGATGCAGCAAATTGTTCAAGCGTGGAAGGTGCAGCACGCGCCAATCTATGATTTTGAAAAATATCATCAGGTTCACCATCGTCTATGGGTCATTGATGATTTAGCAGTCATTGAGCAAATTACGGCCATTTTTGAGCAAGTGAACGCATTATATATTGCTGATGGGCATCATCGGGCAGCCTCAGCCGTGAAGGTCGGCTTAGAAAAACGAGAAAATCAAACAGCAAGTGCGGAAAGTGAGTATTTCTTATCGATTATTTTTCCAGAAAATGAATTGCATATTTTGGAGTATAATCGAGTGATTAATATTGTCCCACCGGCTGATTTTTTCCAACGCTTAGCGGAATACTTTACAGTTACACCGACGACCCAAATAAAAGCACAGCAAAAAGGTGAGTTTAAATTATATTACAATCAGCAATGGTATACCTTAACCTTTAACGAAGCCTTACGACCTAATGATGCAGTCAATGGCTTAGATGTTGCTGTTTTACAAAAGTATGTGATTGAAGGTATTTTTGGCATTACCGATGTCCGAGTCGATTCACGGATTGATTTTGTTGGCGGCATTCGTGGCTCTGAAGAACTTGTTCGTTTGGTGGATAGTCAAAAATGGCAGGTAGCTATTGCGATGTATCCAACATCGATGCATGATTTATTAGCTGTTGCTGATGCCAAACAAATCATGCCACCAAAGTCAACATGGTTTGAACCTAAACTATTAAGTGGCTTATTAATCCATGATTTAGAAACAAGAAGTAAATAATGAATAAAACGAATATACAAGCTATCACCATTAGCCTGTATATTCGTTTTTTTATAAAAAAATGCGAAGTGGATTGCTTAGCCGCGAGAAAATAAGGCCCAGAATGGCGAAAAAGTCCGTGCGATTAAAGACTTTATACGCCAGGCTGGCTTATTTTCCGAGAGGCTATCCACTAAGCATAGATTAAAAAATGCGAAGTGGATTGCTTAGCCGCGAGAAAATAAGGACCAAAATGGCGAAAAAGTCCGTTTATTTAAAGACTTTATATGCCAGACTGGCTTATTTTCCGAGAGGCTATCCACTAAGCATAGATTAAAAAAATGCGAAGTGGATTGCTTAGCCGCGAGAAAGAGGCTAGAGAGCTATTTACTCAGTTACGAGGAAACAAACTAACTATTATGCTTTACAAGGTAGCCAACATTTGCTATAATTACCTTGTAATACAAGATAGGGGTGGTGAAATGACAACCAAAATTGATTCTCAGTTATTAAAAGGTGTGTTAACAGGCTGTATCCTACAATTATTGCAAAAAGAAGAGCTTTATGGCTATACTTTAAGCGAACGTTTAGCTGACAATGGATTTAGCGATATTTCAAATGGAACAATATATCCATTATTGCTATCAATGGAGAAAAAAGGCTGGATTGTTGGACAGATGCGTGAATCTGAGACAGGTCCAAAGCGTAAATATTATGCAGTCACTGCACTAGGTCAAGAGGAACTGCTTCACTTTAAACATCAGTGGCAATTACTTAAAGAAAATGTTAATCAGGTGATAGGAGATGAGGAGAATGAGTAATTTAATCGACCAAAATACACAGCTTCAAAAACAGTTGAATGTAGCTAACAAACAATATTACGATGATCTTTTGGTATATGTTCGTCTTCATAGTATGAATAAAAACGAGCAACAAACAGAAGAAATGTTGTTAAGCATTTTGCAGGATATTTTAGAAGCACAGCAAAATGGGATGAGTGCACAGGATTATTTTGGTAAGGAGCCTCAACCGATTGCTGATGATTTGATCAAGCAATTGCCGACTGATTGGCGACAAATGCTAAGGCTTACTTTATTGGCCTTTTTTTCTTATTTGACTGTCATATTAATTATGGATTACTTAGAAGCTTTTTTTCATCAAAATACCTTGCAACAATTAGATGTCGGCAAGTATCTGTTTTGTAGTTTAATAGCAGGTGGATCGGTATTTTTCATCTTATGGCTGACGGGTCGAACATATGGAGAAAAGGCTAAATGGCAGCATTTATTGATGATTGCTGTAATATTTGCATTAAATATTGTTTTATTTATCAGTATTCATACGCCGTTTATACTAAACGTTTCACGCTGGCAGGTTTTCTTAGTAGCGGTGTTTTTGATTGGAATCAACTATTTTTTGAGCCGTGATGCTGGATGAATTTAAGAAAATAAGTATATAAAATAAAAGGAATAAATAGCGCTAGAATTTATTTTTGTATTTACATTGAAAAAATAAAAATAGTATTAATGTATATCTATCAAGGGTATCAAATATTGATAGATTTTGTTGTTTCAATCATCACTGTAGTAGTTTGCTATACTTTAACCAAATTATTTGCTATTCCAAGTGAAATTAAACAAGTTGATTCTAGTGAAAACTAATCAAATATTTTTTGCTTAAAATAGTTAAGAACCTGTTTTTAGCAAAGCACCTCATAGCTTCCTTCCTTTCGTTATGAGGTATAAAAATCGTTTCTATACTGAGAGAGATTTTCTTAGTGTAGGAGCGATTTGTTATAAACCTTGATAAGTCAACTTTTAACCAGAAAATTTGCTTTTTGACCTTAGGAAAGTTAAAAACGAAAAAACACACGGAAATTAACTAGCAAGTAATTCCGTGTGTTCATGTTTTGAATACGTTTAGACACCTAACTTTTGCTTTAAGGCGTCGGTTAAGGTTTGCGAAAAATTAATATGCTCTTTTTCTGCAAGGATATTTAACCATTCAGGAATAGAGGTATTTTTACGTCGATATTCGTTTAAATCAAGAGAAATCATGACTACCAAATCCTCATCACTTTCAAGGTGAATGTCTTTCGGTGAACTGGCTGGGGGCATTTGCGTTTGTTCATACAAGGCTAAACCTAATGCTGATTGTGCCATGATTACAGCTTCTTCACAGTCTTGTTGCTTACAGAAATAAAAATTGGAAAATATTGTTCTCTAACTATCGTAATCAAGGAAAGTGTACGGAATAAAGTCAGGATTTTCTTCATTTTTTGAGTATGAAAAAAGCAATCAATCATAACTGAAAGATTGCTTTAAATTATATCTAATTTATTGTTTTGATAGTGATTTAACTGATTGGCTATGTCTCGTCCGGCATACATTACTCTCAGTATTGTTACAACCTTTTTATCACTATCTGGAACATAAAGTACCAGATAATTGTCTATTGGTAGTACACGGAGTCCACGACTTTTCCATGGTTCTTTTTCATATTTTTGATAACGATCTGGCATTGTATCTAGACTGAATATCTGTTCTTCCAGACGGTCAAGTAGTCTGCTTGTATTTTCCGGTGATTGTAATTCAAAAGCAATATATTTAAAAATTTCTCTCAAATCATTATCAGCCTGTTCAGATACTTCCACTTCATATATCATAAACCATAATCTTTGCGAATATCAGCAAAGGACTCCTTCGCTTTTTTTGTCCGTCCAGCCTGCATATCCGCATATCCTTTCTCCAATTCTTCGTTGAACGCTGCTTCTGATAATGTACTGATGTCTACAGGAGTAGAAGATGGTAATTTTACTTCAAACGGAAGCCCTCTTTGTAAGATAATCTGTTTATAAAACATATTAATAGCGCTGGATGCAGGGATACCAAGTGTAGATAGAATTTTTTCTGCTTTTTCTTTGACATCTGGTTCAATTCTTGCATATAAATTTGCTGATTTCGTAGCCATATAAACCATCTTCTTTCGTGAGTAGTATTTCAATCTACATATATTATACGCAAATGTCCGGACAATCGCAATGCTAATTACGTACATTAATAATTATATTGAATCCGTGATCAACGATTCTGTCTAGCGTATGTCGTCACGATACCTGGATAAAATGTCTTTTTGCTTGTGGTTGGGCACTATAACTTTTTCAAATAATGATTTTGAATACTTTATTTTGGGAGAGTGAGAGAGATGAAACATAAAGAAACGTTAATGGAAAAAATGATTAAGCGCTTTTATGGCATTTCTGGAGTACTTGATGAATATCGGTTACAAGAAATTAGACGCATTGGCAATAATGCTTTTATGTTTTTGTTTTGGTATTTGTTATTGTCGAATTTTATCGTAATCCATCTAATTGATAGACTGGATCCAGAAATCATTTTACTTGGCTACTGCACAATAAATATCCTTGTATTAGTTTTTGGAGTGTGTGGTTATGTGACGTATCAGGTCTTCAAATTGAAATTAGCTAAAATTGAAGCTAGTGATAGTCAACGTAAATCACTAAAAAGAAAGTCTGTTTTGAAATGTGCCTTATCTGGGATTTTTTTTGCAGCTATAGTGACTGTGATGAGTGCCTTTGATTCAAAAGGTAGCTTTATGGCAGAATTGTTTTCCCCTTATAGTCTATTCTCGTTTTTATTTGAAGCAATTTTTTTCGGTGGTGCGATGTATTTGCTAGTTCGTTATCAATTGAAAAATGAAAGAGAGAAAGAATAAATGATGAAAATATGGAAGAAGATGACTGTTCGATGGAAAATTGATTTTTTAATCGATTGCAATATACTTTTGCTAATCTTATTTTTATTGCTTTTACTCAAATTCTTAGGTATTTCCATTTCACCATTTTTACCAATTATCCCGCCGATGATTGTAGGTCCTAATTTGTTTCGTCGAGGAAGGATGTTTAAAGAGGTTGCCTTGATTATGGAATTACTAGACATCCCGCTTTCAGAATTACGTATGGTATTAAAGGCTGGCCGTTATGATATACTTGAATGGAATGAAAAAAAGACAAGCATCACTCTGTCTAAATTATATCAAGCGATCGCATACATGGAAGATCAATATTTCTTAACCTTTCATGAACATTACAACAAAGAAGCAGCTACAAAGAAATTAGCTGAAAAGAAAGCAGGCACAAAGGCATCGCTTGCTACCTATAACTAAAAACTAGAGAAAATTTTGTTTAGCGACAAGGTTTTCTCTTTTTTTGCGTATTTATAAAATAGAGGTGAGAAGGATGTTTTTGGCGATGAATGAACAGCATGAACTGATTAATGCTAAAGAGGCAACGCGTAACCAAAAATTTTATTGTCCTGCTTGTAAGCAAAGCGTTCAATTAAAGCGTGGGCGACATAAAATTGCTCACTTTGCCCATTTACAGAATCAAGCTTGTGATAGCTTTAGTGAAGGTGAGACTCTCGAACATTTGCATGCAAAAGAGCTATTATTTAATTGGCTGAAAAAGCAAAATTATCCAGTAGAATTAGAGGCTTATTTACCGAATTTAAAGCAAAGACCAGATTTATTAGTTGCTCATTTAGCTATAGAAATGCAATGCTCACCACTTACCATTAGTCGTTTTATAGAAAGAAACCAGGGCTATTTGTCCCACCATTATTCTCCTTGGTGGTTAATTGGTAGCAAGCTACAGCCAAAAAAGCACCAATTTCGCTCTTTGGTTAAGAGTATGATTTGCTATCATCCGTTAGCTGATTTTTATTTTTATGGCTTTGATGAAAAACAACAGGCCATTATTTATTATGGTAATATTTGCTGGCATTATCGTAAAGGATATTATTATCAGTCTTATTTATTTCCCCTTCAGTCATGTAGCTTGACGACTGTTCAACTGTTTTGTCCAAAGAAGCTTGCTCCATTTACTTGGAAAGAGATAGAGTATCGTTTTTATTTGCAGCATCAATTAGTGAATCAACGACCTTATTTTATTTCGTTACAAGAATTTTGTTACCTGCATCATCAAAATCTCCTTAATTTACCGGCATGGTGCTATCAAGCAAGCTGCTATCAGGTTTTATTTGGGCATGATTTGCTGATTTTACGTATGCTTTATTTACAAAGTGTGAATTTTAAACAGTGGCTACAGTTACTAAAATCATTTCCGTTTACTTGGGAATATATATTTTTAAACCAAGCGAAGTTTTTGGTAAGTATTTACGAAGAATGTAAAAAATTAAGTGAAAAAATCAGGGATTAGCTAAATAAAAAAGCTTACTCTAACCTAAAAGCAGTTAAAGTAAGCTAAAATCAAATCACTTAGAATATTTCTTGCATGGTGCTGATAATTAATTGAATGTTTAAAATAGTTAACACGATGGTACTAATCCAGCCTAACCAGGTAATAATTGGTTTATTTTTAAAGCGTTTGCCCATGATTTTTTCAGAGCTAGTAAAATAGACCAATGGAATCATTGAAATAGGTAAAGCGATACTTAGAAAGACCTGCGAATAGATTAATAATTGATCTAAGGTGGTTTCATTATCGCCAAATAGCAAGGCACAGATAATAACCGGTGTAACAGATAATAATCTTGTCAGCAAACGGCGCACCCAAGAAGGGAGTTTAATGTGCAGAAAGCCTTCCATGACAATTTGTCCAGCTAATGTACCAGTAATAGTTGAATTTTGCCCAGAAGCCAATAACGCAACAGCGAAAAGGACACTTAATACAGGACTAGCAACCTTGCCAGCAATGTTTGGATCTTGTAACGCATCATAAAGAGCAGTAAAGGTTCCCAAATCTCCTTGATGGCCAAAGAATAGGGCGCTTCCTAAGATTAGCAACAAGCAGTTGACTAAAAATGCCATGGATAGCTGTAAATTAGAATCCCAAGTGGCAAAACGAACGGCTTGCGCAATTTCCTCTTGATCCTTGCGACTATATTTTCTTGTTTGCGAAATAGAAGAGCCTAAGTATAAATTATGTGGCATGACCGTTGCTCCGACAATTCCTAAAGCCATAGTTAGTTGTCCATGATGTAAGATTTGTTTTTGCGGGATAAAGCCACCAAAAACATCGCGAATCACTGGATCAGCTTGGAAGACTTCATATAGAAAGACTCCTAAAATGACTAAGATTAACGTCATGACAATCGCTTCGATTTTGCGAAAGCCTAACTTCATCAAGAGCAACAATAAGAATACATCAAAAACAGTTAGTACGACACCATAAACTAATGGGATACCAAATAATAGGTTTAGCGCGATAGCACTCCCAATAACCTCGGCAATATCCGTTGCCATTACTGCAAGTTCGGTGATGATCCATAAACAAATGCCCATAGGCTTATTCGTGAATTTACGTGTTGCTTGGGCTAAGTCCATCTGAGTTACGATTCCTAATTTAGCAGCCATATATTGTAATAACATGGCGATGAGGCTAGATAGGAATACAACTGAAAGGAGCAGATAGCCATACTTGGCGCCACCACCAATTGAAGTAATCCAGTTACCTGGATCCATATAACCAACGGCAACCAGTGCGCCTGGACCTGAAAAAGCTAATAAATTTCGCCAAAAGCTTTTTGTTTTGGGTATAGCGACCGTTCCGTTAATTTCTTCTAAGCTTGCTGTATGTGTAGGAGTGATTACTGAATGTTGTCTTTTTTGCTTCATTCATCTCACCTCGTATATAATTTTTAGGTATGCCTAAATTTAATTTTATGGTACACTTATTTTGTTGAAAATTCAAGTGAAAAAACTGTTTTTTTAATAAAAAAAAGCTTGATGTCAAATTTTTTTGACATCAAGCTTAAGTTAGTCAATTTACCCTTTAACCGATCCAGCTGTAATTCCTTCGACATAGAATTTTTGCATGTAGATGAATAAAAGTGTAATTGGAATGGCAATCATTACACAGCCGGCTGTAAAGGACATAAATAATGAGTTGGCGGTTGTCTTGGTCATCATTGAGTAAAGACCAATCGCAACGGTGTAATTTTCCACCTTATCTCCCATGATGACCTTAGCAAAGATAAAGTCCATCCATGGAGCCATGAAGGCCATTAGAGAAGTATAGACAATGATTGGCTTGGATAAAGGCAAGGTAATTTGGGTAAAGATTTGCCATTTATTTGCACCATCAATCATCGCTGATTCATCCAAAGTCATTGGAATGGTATCAAAGAAACCTTTAGCGATATAAAAGCCAAGCGCAGCACCTGAAGAATAGACAATGATTAAGGCTAATAAACTTTCAGTTAGGTTCATTGCTTTTAGGATATAGTAGATGGCAATCATACTCATAAACCCAGGAAACATATTTAAAACTAAGGCTACCTTTAAGAATGGTTTGCGCATTTTGAAGCGTAATCTTGATAATGCATAAGCCATTGCAATGGTAATGAGTGTGGATAAAAGACAGCTAAAAATCGCAACGATTAAGGTATTAAAAAACCAACGAACGAAAGGATAAGTGCCACTTGAATTGGTTAATAACCGTGTGTAATTTTCTAAGGTAAATTGCTTAGGAATGATGTAAGGAACAAAGGCACCACCTTCTGAACGAAAGCTTGTAAGGACGATCCAAATAATCGGAAAGACCCAAATACAGGCTAAAATAGTAAGCGTTACATAGACTAAGCTTAAATTTAATTTGCGTTTTGTACGATAATTCATGATGTTTAGCCCTCCTTAAATGAATTGGTTCTGGTGTAGGCTGCTAAACTAAAGATAGCAGAAAGAATAAAGATTAAAATACCGATGACAGAAGCTAAGTTATAATCCATTGTATCAACGGTCAATTTATACAACCAAGTAACAAGTAAGTCTGTATTACCTGCACCATAGAAGTTAGAATTCGTTGGGCCACCACCAGTAAGTAGATAGATAACGTTAAAGTTATTAATATTGCCGACCAATTGTTGAATTAAAGATGGCATCATTACAAATAAAATTTGAGGGAAAGTGATACTTCTAAAGATTTGGAAACTGTTTGCACCATCAATTCTAGCGGCTTCAATTTGATCGGTTGGTAAGTTTTGTAAGATACCTGTTGTGATAATCATCGTTACCGGAATCCCAATCCACATATTCACAAAAATAATTGAGACCTTCGCCCAGGTAGGATCCGTTAAAAATGGAATTGCTGAGTGAATCCAACCTAGATTTAATAAGGTAGAGTTGATTGGGCCTGCATCGTTTAATAAATTACGCATGATTAATAGTGAAACGAATTGTGGCACAGCCATAGTTAAAACAAAAAGTGTACGCCAGATTTTTTTGCCTTTAATGCCTTTTGTATTAATCAATAAGGCTAGGATAACGCCAAAAATAAAACAAGTTACCGTAGCTAGCACTGCCCAGATCAAGGTCCAAATTAAGACCGGGAAGAAGGTTGATGCCATATCACCAGTAATTACATTCCCAAAATTTTTAAACGCCACCCAAGTAAATAATTGCTTAGGAGGTAAATGGTTATGATCATAGTTCGTAAAGGCGATTGAAATCATGTATAGTAACGGTAAAATAGTAAATAATAGCACACCAAGTAAAGGAATGGTCATCAATGTTGCATGAAAACGTTCATTTAGTAGGGATTTCAAATCGTCAAGGGTTGTAGGAATTGGTTTGTTCTCTTGTTTTAACACATAAAGTTTGCGTGCGCTCTTTAAATTGATTACGTATAAATAAATCATCAAGGCACAGGTAAGGATTGCAGCGATACCAAAAAGAAGGATGAGCATGGAATTGTCACCTTTTTGTAGGACCTCAATGCCAAGCTTTTCATCAAACATCAACCCTTGTTTTTTGGTACCAAGAGTTTGTAGCATTGCAAGAGCCGTCACTCCATTACGAATTAACCAAAAGAAGAAAAGCAATTCGGATAATAAAAAGATGAGTCCTTTTGGAATTTGTTTGTTGCATAGATTGGCTGTTCCCATCAGGAAGAACGATAATTTTGTTGGTAAGTCACCCTTAACAAACAATGTACGGAAGGTTATTTTGTTAGGATGAGTATTCGCTTTTTGAGCCATAATATTCACACCTTTAGAGAAAGTAGTTGGGAAAGTAATGTTAATTTTCCTTATAATATAAGGTTATCTGTGGGAAATTTTTTCCCACAGATAACACCGCATTTTTTATTTATTTTCTTTAGAAATATCAGCTACAAATTTATCTAATTTTGCTTGATATTGGTCAGCTTTGATATTTCCTTTGTAAGTATCGTTAATCAATGCATCCATTGCTGGCCAGAATGATACCATTTCAGGTAATTTAGGCATTACAACTGAATGTTCATCATCAGACATAGCTAAAACCGCTTTGGCAACTGCATCATCTTGCACTTCTTGCACCTCTTGATCGGCTTTGTTTGATGGGATGATTCCGTGATTTTCAAATAATGTTAATTGTGCTTTTTCACCAGTAATATAGTTGGCTAAAGCCATAGCAGCTAACGGATGTTTCGTTTGTTGGTTCACACCGATTAATTTCACACCTAAGAATGCTTTCATTGGGACTTCGCCGTTACCAAAGTCAACAGTAGGGTAAGCAGCTACCCCCATATTATCGCCTAATGCTTTTTTCACATCATTTTTAGACCATGGACCAGAAAGAAAGGCACTAGTTTCGCCAGAAGTAAGCTTAGCAATGGCAGTTGCACTAGATTGTACTACGCCTGGATTTGATTTTTGTTTAGCAATCCAATCTAATACTTGAATACCTTTTTCATTGTTAAAATCAGTTCCCTTTAAATCTTCGCCACTTTTACCGAATAACACATCACCGTTACTCATAAATAATGGGGCAAAGATATAGTTGGCACCTTCTTCAGCAAAGTTGGTTCCCATTTTGCCTTTAGTTGTAATACCAGTCCAAGATTTAACATCTTCTTCAGAAAGGACAGATTTATTGTAGTAAAGAACTTGAGTTTCAACACCGTATGGATAAGCGTATAAATCGCCTTTCCAAGTAGCCCCTTCAACGGCTGAAGGAATATTGTTTTTCTTCACTTCATCGGCATATTTGGTATTTTTATATAACAGTCCAGCTTCGGCCATTTGACCAACTTGATCGTGTGGTAACATAAAGACATCGGCCGCTTTTTCTGGATCTTTTGAAACGTCTTTTTTCGCATCGGCTGATTGACCAACTTTAACATCAACCTTGACATCTGGATATTCTTTTTCAAAGTCTTTCACAATTTTTGTGAAGGTATCCTTTTGTTCAGTATCAATCCATAATTTAATGTTTCCAGATACCTTAGCGCTAGAGTCGTCTTTTGCAGCGCTTTCATTTTTGCTTGAATTGCCACAACCTGCAAGTAATAGTGTGCTTGCTCCCATAACTACAGCCCCTAGAGCAAATTTTTTAAAATTTGTTTTCATTCTCAAGACCTCCAATTTTATTTGAGAAAAATAATTACATGTTCATTATGCAATCGTTTGCGCCTTTTGTCAAATGTTTTTTCGTGAAAAAAGAAAATTTTTCTTTAGTTCAAAATAAAATAAAATGTTTTAAGTTGCTTTATATTGCAGAAATGTTGATATATCAATGGATATTGGATGGTATTTTAAATTGTTCAAAATCAATGTTTTTTTAAAGTGCAACCGATTGCTGATGAGTGCTTGATTGCGTTTGCAAAATATGCCATAATAGGGGCAAAGAAAAAAGGAGTTGAGTAATTGATGAATACTTCTGCAATCTATCATCGACCTGAAAGTGAATTTGCTTATCTATATAATGAATCGACAATGCATATTCGCTTACAAACGGCTAGAGAAGATGTTTTAGCTGTCTATCTTATTCATGGGGACCCTTATTTGGTGAATAAAGAAAACTGGTATCAAAAGAGAGTGCCTATGCAAAAATTATTGACCACTCAATTACATGATTATTGGCAAATTAGTGTGGGGGCAAAATTTCGACGAATCGCCTATGGTTTTATTGTCGAAGGAATTGATGGAACAGTAGCGTTTTATGGTGATCAAGGGATTTTTCCAGCAACTGAAGAATATCTCGCTTCGCCAAATCTTTACTATCGTTTACCTTATTTCCATGAAACAGATCGAGTGAAGGTTCCTGAATGGGTAAAGCAAACTGTATGGTATCAAATTTTCCCAGAACGCTTTGCCAATGGGGATCCAACTAATGATCCTAAAGGTACACTTGCCTGGGGGAGTGAAGAACCGACCCCGTTTAATTTCTTTGGTGGTGATTTACAAGGCGTACGCGACCACCTAGATCATCTCGTTGATTTAGGGGTGAACGGTTTGTATTTTTGTCCTATTTTTAAGGCGACTTCTAATCATAAGTACGATACCGAAGATTACTTTATGATTGATCCAGCTTTTGGTACGGCTGAAACTTTTAAAGCTTTGGTTCAAGAATGCCATGAACGTGGGATTAAAGTGATGTTAGATGCGGTGTTCAATCATATTGGCGACAATTCTCCGCAATGGCAAGATGTCATTAAAAATGGCGAAAAATCAAAATATGCTGATTGGTTCCATATTCATGAATTTCCAGTTAGCTATACAGAAGGCGAACACTTTGAAGATGCCAAAGATTTAACTTTTGATACATTTGCTTTTACGCCACATATGCCCAAACTAAATACTGCTAATCCAGAGGTACAAGAATACTTACTTTCGATTGCAAAATACTGGATTGAAGAATTTGATATTGATGCTTGGCGTTTGGATGTTGCCAATGAAGTAGACCATGCATTTTGGAAGAAATTTAGACAAACGTGTGATGCAGTGAAAAAAGACTTCTACATTTTAGGAGAAATTTGGCATTCTTCACAACGTTGGTTACAAGGCGATGAGTTCGATGCAGTGATGAACTATGCCTTCACGGATGCAATTAAAGCCTATTTTGTAAAAAATGAAATTTCATTATCCAAAATGGTTGCTCAAATGAATCGACAATTGATGTTATATCGAATGCAGACTAACCAAGTACAATTTAATGTTTTGGATTCACATGATACACCAAGACTTTTAACTGAGGTGAAAGGTGACAAGGACTTAGTTCGTCAAATCATGGCCTTTACTTATCTACAAATGGGGGTTCCTTGCATTTATTATGGTACGGAATATGCTATGGAGGGTGAATTTGACCCTGGTTGTCGTAAATGTATGGTTTGGGATGAAGCGGACCAAGACTTAGAAATGTATGCATTCATGAAATTATTGGTTAGCTTTAGAAAAGAATATCAACCGATTTTAAGTGAAGGTAGTGTGGAATGGTTAGCTGCAGATGACCATACAGGAATTCTTTCGCTTGCTCGACAATTAGGCGATAAGTTATTAGTTGCCACCTTTAATACTGGTGAGCAGCCTATCACGATGCCAGTAAGTGAAAAAATCGTATTAAGTCAAAAAACACAAGCCAATCAAATTTTACCTAAAGGATTTGTGATTACTTATTGGGAGGGTGTTGAATAATGCGTCAAAAACATTGGTGGCAAGAAGTCGTTGTATATCAAATTTATCCAAGGAGCTTCAAAGATAGTAATGGTGATGGCATTGGCGATTTACCAGGAATTATTGAAAAACTAGATTATCTTGAAAAGTTAGGAATTGGTGCGATTTGGCTATCACCGGTTTATCAATCTCCAAACGATGATAATGGTTATGATATTTCAGATTATGAAGCAATCATGACAGAGTTCGGGACAATGGAGGATATGGATCGGTTAATTCAAGAAGCGGATAAACGACAGATCAAGATTGTGATGGATTTGGTTGTTAATCATACCTCTGATGAACATGCTTGGTTTGTGGAAGCAAAGAAATCCAAGGATAATCCTTATCGCGATTATTATGTATGGGCCAATCCTAGCGCAGATGGCGGGGTTCCTAATGGTTTACGTTCTGCATTTTCAGGTTCAGCCTGGCAATTAGATGAAACAACGGGTCAATATTACTTGCACTTATTTAGTAAGAAACAGCCAGATTTAAATTGGCAAAATGAAAAAGTCCGTCAGGCTGTCTATCAAATGATGAATTTCTGGATTGATAAAGGAATTGGCGGTTTTCGTATGGACGTGATTGACTTAATCGGGAAGGTACCAGAACAAGAGATTACCGGGAATGGCCCACGTTTGCATGAATTTTTACAAGAGATGAATCAAGCCACTTTTGGTAAGCATGATTTATTAACGGTTGGCGAAACGTGGGGAGCCACCCCGGAAATTGCTAAATTATATTCTAATCCAGACCGGCATGAACTTTCGATGGTTTTCCAATTTGAACATATCGGCTTAGATCAACAAGCTGGTGGTGAAAAATGGGACTTGGCACCTGTTGACTTAGGCCAATTGAAACAGATTTTTGCAAAATGGCAGACTGAATTGGATAATCAAGGTTGGAATTCACTTTTTTGGAATAATCATGACCTGCCACGAATGATTTCACGTTGGGGCAATGACACTAACTATCGAGTAGAAAGTGCGAAAATGTTGGCTATCCTTTTACATATGCAAAAAGGTACGCCTTATATCTATCAGGGAGAAGAAATCGGCATGACCAATACGGCGATTACTGATATTACCCAAGCTAAAGATATCGAAACAATCAATATGTATCAGGAACGTTTAGCCAATGGGTTTACCAAAGAAGCAATTATTCAATCCATCAATGTCAAAGGGCGTGATAATGCACGTCGGCCAGTTCAGTGGAGCAATCAAGCCTATGCTGGTTTTTCAACTGTAGAACCATGGATTGCTGTTAATGAAAATTATTCAAGTATCAATGTAGAACAAGCTTTAGCAGATCCTGATTCCATTTTTTACACTTATCAAAAATTAATTGCTTTGCGTAAAGCCAATCCAATTATGATTTGGGGCGATTTCGAATTACTTGATACCAAAGAGGCCGTTTTTGCCTATTTACGTAAATATCAAGGAGAAACCTGGTTAGTGGTAACGAATTTTTCTGATGATTGTCATGAATTTCATTATTCTAATCCACAAGCTAAAGCAACTGAGTTAGTGATTGCCAACATGCCCATTGAATTAAGTGAAAGTCTTGACTTACAGTTAAAACCATGGCAAGCCTTTGTGGTGAAATTGGAGGAGTAACATGGAGAGAAAATGGTGGGAAACAGCAGTTGGGTATCAAATTTATCCACGCAGCTTTTATGATAGTAACAATGATGGAATCGGTGATCTTCAAGGCATCATCGCCAAATTGCCTTATATCAAAGCGTTAGGCGTAGATTTTATCTGGCTTAATCCGATTTACGCTTCACCAAATGTGGATAACGGGTATGATATTTCTGATTATCAGGCCATTCATCCAGATTTTGGAACGATGGCCGATTTTAAGGAATTACTCGCCAAGGCTCATGCTTTAGATTTAAAAATAATTATGGACTTGGTAGTCAATCATACGAGTGATCAACATCCCTGGTTTCAAGAGGCGTTGAAGGGGAAGGATAATCCATATCGTGATTATTATCTATGGGCAGATGCTACACCAGAGAGAATGCCTAATGATTGGCAAAGCTTTTTTGGTGGCTCAACTTGGCAATATGACGAAAAATCAAAACAAGCCTATTTTCATATCTTTGCGCCTGAGCAGCCTGATTTAAACTGGCAAAATCCAAAGCTAAGAGCAGAAATCTATCAAATGATTCGTTGGTGGTTAGATTTAGGGATTGATGGCTTTCGTTTAGATGCAATTAGTCATATTCAAAAAGCACCTTGGGATTTTAAAATTACGGACAATCCTTGGGCGCCATTTATGAATGTTGCTGGGATTGACGCGTACATGCAAGATTTGAAAGAAATTTTTGCTGAATATCCAATCGTAACCGTTGGTGAAGCAAGTGGCGTAACGAGTAAAAAAGCCGTGAATTGGACCAATCGTGATGGTTATTTAGATATGATTTTTGAACTAGAGCATCAGGTTAGAGAAGGAAAGCCCGGTCATGAACGAATCAATGTTTTAGGCTGGAAAAAGGTGGTTAGTCGTTGGCAAAAAGATTTAAATCAACATGGCTGGAATGCTTTATACGTTGAAAATCACGATAATCCACGAATCAATTCAATTTTAGGAAACGAAAGTGAACATTCAGCTAAAGCCATTGCTACTGCTTTCATGTTTATGAAGGGAACACCATTTATTTATCAAGGTCAGGAAATTGGTATGACGAATTTTCCTTTTACCTCGGTGGACCAATTAGATGCTAAAGATAGCTATAATCACTATCAAGAATTGCTTAAACAAGGCATCACCCCTGATGAAGCCTTGCAACAAATTTGCCATTGGACTAGAGATCATTCACGAACCCCTATGCAATGGGAAGCAAGTCATGCAGCAGGCTTTAGCCAAACGAAGCCTTGGTTAGCGGTTCATCCAAATTATCAAGAAATCAATGTTTCAGAGCAAGAAAAACGCCCAGATTCCTTACTAAATTTCTATAAACAGGCCATTGCCTTAAGAAAAACGGCGCTGTTTGTAGAGGGAAATTATGAGCTACATTTGCCAAAGCATCCACAAGTGATTGCTTACACTAGAAACACAACCAATCAAAGTGCGTTGGTCTTGGTCAATTTAAGTGATAAAGAGGTGGTAGTTGATTTACCTAATCGTGTAGTTCAATCAGAGGCTAAAGTTCTTTTAACTAATACAAGTTCTCAGCCTTTAGTAAAAAGGATGCACCTACAACCTTTCGCTGCATTTATTTACCAGTTGAATTGAGGCATAAAAAATACGTATATTTAGGGATTTTTCTATTGATTAGAAGGATCCCTATTTTTAGAAAGTGGGAAGAAAATGATTTTCACACAGGGTTCATTTAACGTGGTCATTCAAAATAGCAAAGTCTTAATGGTCAAACGTCGTGATTTACCACTATGGGATTTACCAGGTGGCAAGATTGAGCACTATGAAACGCCACAACAAGCGGCTATTCGAGAAATGCATGAGGAAACAGGGTATCAAATAAAGCTTATTTGTTGTTATGGACAGTATTACGATATAAAAAGAAAAGATTGCCAGCATCTATTTTTAAGCGAGATTATCTCAGGCAGTCCTCAAAATCAAACAACAGAAACTACGCAGCTTAAATGGTTTCCTGTCAATCGTTTGCCAATTAATACTGTTCCTTTTCGTAAACGACAAATTCGTACCGCTTTCAATGCACCACGTTATCAAACGTACGAAATTAGAGAAAATTTTTTGATTAGCTTATTGCGAAAAATTTTAGGGAAATAGGATTTGACAATGGATGGTTGATTCGTATATATTTTAAGTGAATAATCGTTCAATGAATATGTGTTCATTTAAAATGTGGAGGCGACTAATGAATAAACGAGAAAATGAAAAACTGAGAAAAATTCAATTGATTGAGCAATCAGCACTCGATTTATTTGTCACTAGAGGCTATTCAGCAACAAAAATTTCAGATATTGCACAAAAGGCGGATGTTAGTGTGGGGTTAGTGATGAAATATTTTCATTCAAAGGAATTTTTATATGAGCATCTGATAGAAAAGGGGGTACAATCTATCAATTTTTCTTTAGAGATTCCACATACTAACATGCTTGAATTATTTGAGAAAATTACACGATATATTTTTTCACAATTAGATACTAATCCAGTTGTGGCTAAAATGTTTATGCTATTGTCAGAAGCTAGAAAAAATGATCATGTATCTGAGAAAGTTAAAGCACTACTTGAAGCAATAACCATTATCGAGGATTGTTGTGAGTGGATTGTTACTGGTCAAGATGAAGGGAGTATAAGGGAAGGCAATCCGCATACCTTATCTTATACATATTGGTGTTGTATCCAAGGGATGGCAGAAGCAAAAGTGATCTTTGCTGATTTTAAATTACCAGAAGTATCTTGGATTCTTGCTATCTTAAGAAGGGAAGAAAATAATGGTTAAAGTTGCAATTATTGGTGGGGGCATAGCTGGCTTGACTGCTGGGATATATTTGCAAAAAGCTGGCTTTGAAACTGAAATTTATGAGAAAAATCAAAATGCGGGAGGTTTGTGTACAGGCTGGTATAAAAAAGAGGTATTGATTGATAACTGTATTCATTGGATTACGGGAACCAAACCTAAGTCTGATTTGAATCAATTGTGGCTAGAAATTGGTTTAATAAAGCAAGCGGATGATTTTGAAACAGCCGATTATCTATTTTTATCGAAATTTAAAAATGGTCAAATTACTTTTTGGAAAGACTGGCAAAGAACACAAAAGGAGATGCTTACACTTTTTCCGGAAGATAGTGAGTCCATTCTTCAATTTTTTTCAAACGTTTTATTGTTGACTAAGCTACAAATTCCAGCAAAAAAACCATTTCAGTTTTATCATCTATTTGATTTTTTATGTTTAATACCGACATTGGCTATTCAAAAAAAGATTCAATCCCTATACGGTGACCAGACCATAGCGGACTTTGCCAATCATTTTAAAAATTCCTATTTGCGACATGCTTTCTTAGACCATTTTCCATCGGTCTATCCAGCTTATATGTTGCTATCTACGTACGCTTCGTTTATTTCGGGAAATGCTGCAATCGCTCCATGCTCATCGCTTGAGTTAAGTAATCGAGTAGTGGATAAATATTTGAGCTTAGGTGGAAAAATCCATTATAGAAAAAAGTTAAAGCATTTAACAATCGTTGATGAAAATATTGCTTCTATATCTTTTGAAGATAATTATCAAATGACTGCGGATAAATATATCTTGGCCTATGATATTAATCAGATTTACCAAAAGTTGTTGTCTCCAGCTTATTTTTCTAAAAAAATAAATGATAAATTATCAAAATTAACGAATACTACTCATACTAGTTCTTTTCAAGTAGCCTATCAACTGGATAGCAAAGTTGACTTTCTCACTAATGCTACTTTTCCGATTCGTGAATTAAGCATTGCGACAAAATCAATTTCTAGAATAAGTGTCAAAATTAAAAAGGCAAAAAATTCTGAGCAAACAATTGTTTATGTGAGTATTTTTCAAGATCAAGATGATTATCAGTTTTGGCATAGCTTATCAAAAGAAGATTATAAACGATTAAAATTAGCATACGCCAATCAAATCAAACAATTAATATTTGCCGATTATACACATTTGATCAATGAACTATCGATTTTAGATATTTGGACTCCACTCACTTATTATCGTTACTGTAATGTTGTTGATGGTTCGTTTATGGGAGCGATTCCTAAAGAGCGTACGAATTCGCTTGTTTTACCGAACAAATTATCAAAAATAAAAAATTTATGGTTTGCTAATCAATGGCTGATGTCACCAGGTGGCTTACCCATAGCTGGCATAGTAGGAAAATTTGCTGCTTACGAAATAAGTAAAGAAAAACTGAGGTAGGATATGCTGAAATAAACAATGCACCAAAATTGGTGCATTGTTTGCTTTTGTGGTACAATGGAAGTACTAAACAGGAGGATTTGATCATGATTGGAGAAAATATCAAGACACTGCGCCATTCACTTCATTTAACGCAACTAGAGTTTGCTCAAATGATTGGCGTTTCTCGCAATAGTCTAAGTCGCTATGAAAATGAAACGAGTATGATTTCAACAGAATTAATTGATCGTATTTGTCAGAAATTTAATGTTTCTTATCTCGATATTGTGGGTGAAGAAAAACTGTTAACGCCAATTGAAGATTATCAATTAACTTTAACGATAGAAGTACTTAAAGAACGAGGGGCAGCGATTTTATCTCGCCTTTATCATTATCAAGATACACAAGGTATTGCTTTTGATGATGTTAGTAATCCTTGGATTTTGATGAGTGATGATTTGGCCAATTTGATTAATACTAAGCTTTATTTAGTAGACAGTTTTGGTGAGCTAGAACGATACAATGGTTATTTGGATGGTATTGAGAGAATGTTAATGATGGTCAGCCATCAAGGGGTTGCTTAATGGGAATCGAAGAATACAGTGAAGCTGAATTTCAAAGAGCGTTGAAAAGAAATATTCGCGCATTAACTCTAGGAAAACAAACTTCAAAACAGCCGCAAGCAATTATTTTAGGTGGGCAAAGTGGTGCTGGTAAGACAACGATTCATCGGATTAAACAAAGAGAATTTCAAGGCAATATCATTATTATTGATGGAGATAGTTATCGTTCATTACATCCTAATTATTTTGCATTACAAGAAAAATATGGTAAGGATAGTGTAGAATATACGAAGGACTTTGCTGGAAAAATGGTAGAATCGTTGGTAAACGAATTAAGCAACCAAGGGTACCACCTACTGATTGAAGGTACTTTACGAACCGTTCAAGTACCAAAAAAGACTGCAAATCTTTTAAAAGCTAAAGGTTATCAGGTTGCTTTAGCTTTAATTGCAACCAAACCAGAATTATCCTATTTAAGTACTTTGCTTCGCTATGAAGAGCTTTATGCACTTGATCCAACCAAGGCGAGAGCTACCCCAAAAGAACATCATGATTTGATTGTAGAGCATCTAGTTGCTCATTTACGTGAGCTGGAAACAGAACAAATATTTAATCGAATTCAAATTTATCAAAGAGATAGAAGTTGTAAGTATGATTCAAAAATAAATGCGGGATTAGCTGCTGATATATTACAAAATCTTTTGTTTGGCAAATGGACGATGGTAGAAAAAATTATGCTTAAGGAAGGACAAGAAAAACTAGCGCAGTTAAGGGCGAAAAATCAAGCGCATTCTTAATTGATGCGAAAAAATTTTGTTAAACAGCTCGTTTAAAAGTGAATACGCCAAAAATAAACCAGCAGTCTTTTAATAAGAGTTAAAGACTACTGGTTTTTCAGATATTCATACAGGTGTATTGCCAAGAAAGTGGCTATTTTATAGCTTTCTTTCAAATGGATCGCTACTGATGCCTTGATCTAATACTTGTTTGGCATATTCTTTGGCAGCGAATAATGAATGATCACGGTAATTCCCACATTCCTTAGCTGAAACAGCTGGGACAAAGTCTGTACCGATCACATGTTTTTCTAAAACCGTTTTTAATGCATCACGAATTTCTTCGGTAGAATGTTCGCCCCATACGATTAAATAAAAGCCAGTACGGCAGCCCATTGGTGATAAATCGATGACACCATCGATATAGTCACGTAAATTCACAGCTAATAAATGCTCTAAAGTGTGCAATGCAGCTGTTGGTAGGGCATCATGATTTGGTTGTAAGAAACGTAAATCAAATTTTTGAATAGTGACTCCTTCATTAGTTTCCAATCCAGCCATACGTACGTAAGGTGCTTTTACCTTATTATGATCTAAACTAAAGCTTTCAACTTTTGCCATTGCTTTCGCCTCCTTGCATTGACAACTATAACAAATAATGAGAATTGTTGCAATTATATCAACAAATAAATCTGCGAAAAATCAAGATTACTACTAGAAAAAAACAAGAAATATGGTAAAATGATTAAAAAATCTTAATCTTTAGTTACTCATTGCTCTTAGTCTAATTAAGGCGAGTGATGAGTGCGAATAAATAATCAATGAAGGATTGATTATTTGATTATGAAGAATTAAAGGAGTGTTCATGTTGGCAAAATCCTATACAGTAGCTGTCGTCGGTGCAACCGGTGCGGTAGGAACAAAAATGATTGAAATGTTGGAGCAATCGACTTTACCAATTAAGGCGGTAAAATTATTAGCTTCAAAGCGTTCAGCAGGTAAAAAAGCTTATTTTAAAGAGGAAGAATTGACCATTGAAGAATTGGTGCCAGAATCTTTTGAAGGCGTTGATATTGCCTTGTTTAGTGCAGGTGGTAGTATTTCTAAGGTCTTTGCTCCTGAAGCGGTGAAACGTGGTGCTGTAGTTGTCGATAATACGAGTTATTTTAGAATGCATGAAGGAATTCCATTGGTTGTGCCTGAGGTGAATAAAGAAGCCTTGAAGGAGCATAAAGGAATTATTGCAAATCCAAACTGTTCAACGATTCAAATGATGGTTGCTTTAGAGCCAATCCGTCAAAAAGCTGGGTTAGATCGCGTGATTGTTTCGACTTATCAAGCGGTATCTGGTGCAGGTGCTCGTGCGATTGAAGAATTGAGCAATCAAGTGAAGGCTTTCGCTAATGGCACACCATTAAACGAATTGACTGCCGAAATTTTACCTTGTGGTGGCGATAAAAAGCACTATCCATTAGCCTTCAATGCTTTAGCGCAAATCGATGTTTTTGCTGATGAAGGTTATACTTATGAAGAATGGAAAATGGTCAACGAAACGAAAAAGATTATGTCTGATAGCAGCATTAAGGTTTCTGCAACCTGCGTGCGTGTGCCAGTATTAAGTGGCCATTCTGAATCAGTCTATATCGAAACAAAGACTCCATTAACTGTAGATGAAGTTCGTAGCTTACTAAAAGAGGCACCTGGTGTTGTTTTAGAAGACGATCCAAGTCAACAAATTTATCCTCAAGCGCTAAATGCAGTGGGTAAGAAGGAAACCTTTGTTGGTCGTATCCGTAAAGACTTAGATGTCGAAACCGGGTTACATCTATGGGTTGTTTCAGATAATTTATTAAAAGGAGCGGCTTGGAATTCCGTGCAAATTGCTGAAACCTTGCATGAAATGGATTTAGTCCGCGTACCAAGTAAATAGTTAGGCAAAAAGATTACAATTCTCTTCAATGAGATTTGTAATCTTTTTTAGATAAAAAACTTCTTAATTCTTTTGGCTTTATCTAAAATTCATGTATAATAGGAATGTAATCATTCATATGTTTTGAATAAAAAAGAACGATATATACATAAAAAATGAATTTAGAGGTGAATTTTTTGACTAAAATAAATATTATTCCACTGAGCGGAATTCGTGAAAGTGGTAAAAATCTATTTGTTGTCGAGGTAGACAATGATATTTTTGTGCTGGATTGCGGGCTGCGTTATCCAGAAAACGAGTTACTAGGAATTGATACCATCATTCCTGACTTTACTTATTTGAAGGAAAATGCCAATCGAGTAGCTGGAGTCTTTTTAACGCACGGACATCCAGATGCGATTGGCGCGTTACCTTACTTCTTAGAGGAGATTCAAGCGCCGGTTTTTGGAACGAAATTAACGATTGAATTAGCCAAGTTGAATGTTCATCGTTATGAAGCAACCAAACGTTTCAAGGAATTTCATGTTATTGATGAATTTACTGAAATTGATTTTGGTTCAACTGTGATTTCTTTCTTTAGAACGACACATTCTATCCCAGATTCAGTAGGGATTAGTCTAAAAACAGCTGAAGGGAATATTGTTTATACGGGTGATTTTAAATTTGACCAATCGGCCAGTGCTTCGTATAAAACCGACTTTGCTCGTTTAGCTGAAATTGGTCGTGAAGGTGTATTGGCTTTATTAAGCACTTCTAGCAATGCGGAAAATCAGCAAAGTGTGGCCTCAGAATTACAGATTGCTGATGAAGTGTATGATACCATTCTTTATTGGGAAGGCAGAATTGTTGTGGCTTGTGTGGCAAGTAACTTGCAACGAGTGCAACAAGTAATTGATGCTAGCTACCGCTCTAATCGCAAAATCGTATTGACCGGTCAAGACTTCGGCAAGATTATTCGTACAGCGATGAAGCTAGGCAAATTGACTTTACCTGATGAAAACTTATTTATTACCCAAAAAGAAATGAAGAAATACCGTCCAGAAGAATTAGTCATTTTAGAAACAGGTCGGATGGGTGAGCCAATTCGTGCTTTACAAAAGATGGCTAAAGGGACTCACCGTACTTTAAAAATTCAAGAGGGCGATTTAGTCTATATCACGACTACGCCGACAATTGCGATGGAAACGGTGGTAGCAAAAACCGAGGATATTATCTATCGAGCAGGCGGAACGGTGAAAAATATTTCAGATAATTTAGTGGTTTCTGGTCATGCTAATGCCAATGATTTACAATTAATGCTGAATTTAATGCAGCCAAAATATTTAATCCCAGTCCAAGGGGAATATCGCCAGTTAGCTGCCCATGCAAATTTAGCTAAACAGCTAGGCTACCAAGCAAATCAAGTCATTATTGCTGGTAAAGGCGATGTTTTGAGTTATCAAAAAGGCGAGTTAGTACTAAATGGTGCGGTACCTGCCGAAAATGTGATGATTGATGGTAAAGGAATCGGGGATATTGGCAACATTGTCTTGCGTGATCGTAAGGTTTTATCAGAAGATGGTATTTTTGTCGCGGTGGTTACGATTAGTCGTCGTGAAAAGAAAATTATTTCTTCTCCACAGATTACCTCTAGAGGTTTTGTCTACGTGAAGGCTAGCCGTGATTTGATTAGAGAAAGTGCCGAGCTGGTTCAGTCAATCGTAGAAACGCATTTAGCTGAGGATGGCTTTGATTGGGGAAATTTAAAACAAGATATTCGCGATCAATTAAGTCGCTATTTATTTGAACAAACCCGTCGCCGTCCGGTCATTTTACCTGTGATTATGGAAGCAAGCGGCCGTAAAGGCAAAAAATATTGATTTAGTAATAACCAAGAAGTGCGCTTAGCCTTCTTGGTTATTTTAATATAGTTTGTAATAGAAATTCATTGTATAATAAAAATAGCATTATTAGGATTTAAAGAAGGGTGGGAAAGATGAACGAATCTCTAATTAAAAATAAAACAAGAGTTCAAAGACATGGTGAAGTATTTACACCGGATTGGATTATCGAAAAAATGCTTGCTATTCCAGAAATAACTGAGAAATTAAAAAATATTGATGCAACTTTTCTAGAGCCATCATGTGGAGAGGGAAATTTTTTAGTGGCTATTTTAGAAAAGAAATTGTCATATTTATATTCTTCTAAAAAAAATTGGGAAAATAAGGCTTTGAGAGTGTTAGCAAGTATTTATGCAATAGAATTATTAAGCGATAATGTTATAACTGCTCGATGGCGAATGGCAGATGTCATGTTAGAAAATTATAAACAAGTTTATCAAAAAGAAGCGAGTGAGAGAACCGATTTTTATAAAAGTGTTCAATGTATATTGACGACAAATATTGTTCATGGAAATACACTTACTAGAAAAACAGATTCAGGAGAGGAAATAATTTTTTCGCAGTGGAAAATTATTGATGAACAAAACGATACTGTGAAGCGAATTCCTTTTATATATTCTAGTCTGTTTAAAGATAAACCTACAATTGAAGAATATTATCATTCGCCTGCTGTGCAACTAGATTTATTTGCCGAAGAAGAATCTATTACTAAAAAAGAGTATAAAATTGTTCCTTTTAAAAAAATATATGAGGAGAAATTAGTGGATGAAAACAGTGATTCAAACGACTAAAACAATCAAACCAATAATTTATGCTTGGCGAACTCCGGATATTCCTAAGTATCAAGGATGGTTTAAAATAGGTTATACAACAAGAAGTGCTCAAGATAGGGTTGAGGAGCAAGCAAGCCAACTACAAATAAAAAAAGAATTAATCTGGAGTTATGATGCGAGATATTCAGATGCTAATTTATCAGAGGAGGAGAAATATTTTAATGATCATGATTTTCATAATTTTTTAACTCGAATCCGTAAAGTAGAACGTGAAAAAAATTCTGAATGGTTTAACTATCATGATGATGTTGCTCAATCAAAAAAGGATTTTAAGGACTTTGCATTTGGAGACTGGATGCAAAATAAGAAATCAAATAATCAGTCTGATTACATACTGAGAAAAGAACAAGCTGAGGCTGTTAACCAAGCGTTTCAATATTTTAATAATGGTGGAAAAGAATTTTTATGGAATGCAAAACCTCGATTTGGAAAAACGTTAGCTAGTTACGACTTAATTCGTAAGTTGAATGCTGTTAATGTGCTAATTGTGACAAATCGTCCAGCAATTGCTAATTCTTGGTATGATGACTATGAAAAATTTATCCAATGGCAAACAGAATATCTGTTTATTAGCGAAAGTGAAGCTTTAAAAAATCGTCCAGTTTTGAGTCGAGAAGAATACAAAGCTTTGGCAAATAAGGATGAAATGAGTACTAAAGGTCAAATTGCGTTTGTCAGTTTACAAGATTTGAAAGGATCGATGTATTTTGGTACGGGAGGATATGATAAATTAAAATGGGTAGCTAATACACAATGGGATATTGTGATAATAGATGAAGCCCATGAAGCTATTGATACATTTAAAACAGATGCTGCATTCAATGTATTAAAAGCTAAGCATTTCTTACACTTATCAGGTACACCGTTTAAAGCACTCGCGAATGATAAATTTTCCGATGAGCAAATATATACTTGGTCTTATGAAGATGAACAACAAGCAAAACAATCTTGGAATAGTGAAGATTATAATCCATATGAAAATTTGCCAACTTTAAATATGTTTACCTATCAATTGTCAAATATGATGATTGATAAAGCCTCTGAAGGAGTAGAAGTAGACGGAGAAGAGCATGCGTATTATTTTGATTTAAATGAGTTTTTTGCAACCAATGAAAATGGACGATTCAAGTATGAAGAAGAGGTACAGTTATTTTTAGATAGACTGACACAAAATGATAAATATCCATTTTCTACACCTGAATTACGAAATGAATTAAAACATACTTTTTGGCTTTTAGACCGTGTAGATTCAGCTAAAGCGATGGCAAAATTATTGGCAGAGCACCCTGTATTTAAAGAATACCAGGTAGTATTAGCTGCTGGAAATGGGAAAAAAGAGCTGGATAATCAAGGTGAAAGTACAGATTATGAGCGTAATGCAAAGAGCCTTGATTTAGTAAGAGAGGCAGTCCGAAAATCTGATAAAACAATTACTTTATCTGTAGGTCAGTTAACAACTGGTGTAACTATTCCAGAGTGGACAGCTGTATTGATGCTATCAAACATTAAATCTCCTGCACTATATATGCAAGCAGCATTTCGAGCGCAGAATCCATATCAATATGTGGAGGATAACAAGTTAAAACGTAAAGAAAATGCATATGTTTTTGATTTTGCACCCGAAAGAACCCTGATTTTATTTGATGAATTTGCCAATGATTTGAAAACTTCTACAACGGGTGGAAAGGGCACAAGCGGAAATCGTGAAGTGAATATTCAAACACTTTTGAATTTTTTACCTGTGATTGGTGAAGATGAATTTGGTAAAATGGTTGAATTGGATGCAGAAAAAGTATTAACCATTCCAAGAAAAATCAAAGCAACTGAAGTGGTTCGTCATGGATTTATGAGTAACTTTTTATTTGCCAATATTGCGAATATTTTCCGTGCACCTCAAGTAATTCAAGAAACAATTAATCAATTAACACCTGCAAAAGAAGACAAGAAGAAAAATAAACAAGTGGATACGTCACATTTGAACCTAAATGATAATGGTGAAATTGAAATTAGTGATGAATTGGTTATTAACACAACTAATGGTCTGTTTTCTGATGAGAAAATGACTGAGGTGGTAGAAACTTTAGAAACTAACGCACAAAATCTTGTTGAAAAAAATGATGATAAGTTTGTTGACAAAGTTGCCAAACAGCTTGCTTCTCAGATTATGCCTACGAAAAAAGAATTAGATAAACATTTTGATAATCCTACTAAATCAGATGTTAATAAGATGCAACAAACGATGAAAAATAAGGTTGCTGAAAAAATAAATGAAAATAGAATTGAATTAAATAAGAAAACAGCCTCTATTCATTTAGAATTTGCTAAAAAACAAGAAAACGCTAAGAACGAAGCTGAAAAACAACAACTTGAACATGAACAAATTAAGCAATTAGATGATTTGTTTAAGGTTCAACAAGAAAAGCTTGTTTCGGTTATCAATGAATCGATGGAAGAATTACAAAAAGATGTAATAAAGGAACAATATGAACGACAAGAAAAACGAAAAATGAAGATGGTGGAAAATGATGTACGTGACCACTTAAGAGGTTTTTCCAGAACTATTCCAAGTTTTGTTATGGCTTATGGGGATAATGGCTTAACTTTAGCTAACTTTGATGAATATACACCAGATGAGGTATTTTATGAGGTGACTGGAATTAGCGAAGAACAGTTTCGTATGTTACGAGATGGTGGAGAATATATAGATAGTGAAACTGGTGAAGTGAAGTATTTTGAAGGAAAGTTATTTGATGAAGTTGTCTTTAATGAATCGATTCAAGAATTTTTAAGACTAAAGCAACAATTAGGCAATTATTTTGATGAAAGTCAGGAAATAGATATTTTTGACTACATTCCTTTACAAAAGACAAATCAAAAATTCACCCCCAAAAAATATGTGAAGTTAATGGTTGAAAGTTTAGAAAAGGAAAATCCTGGAATTTTTGATGATCCAACGAAAACATTCTTTGATCCATATGTAAAATCTGGCTTATTTTTAACAGAGATTGCTAAAAAGTTATATCAAAGCGAGGGGTTGATTAAGGCTTTTCCTGATAAAACGGAACGGATACGTCATATTATGGAAAATCAAATTTATGGTGCTGCTCCAACAGAAATTATCTATCAAATTGCGAAAAATTTTGTATTTGGACCATTCCCAGAAATTTCTAGTAAAAATTTGAAACTTATGAATTTAGAACAACCAGCTAAGGATGGTACAATGAGAGAAACCATTCAAAAAGTATTCGGAGGTGACAAGATTGGAAGATAAATTTCAATTTGATGTAATCATAGGGAATCCACCTTATCAAGAAGAAGCAAAGGGTGATAGTACACAAACTCCACCAATCTATCATTTATTTATGGAAGAGGCATACAATATTTCGCCGATTGTTTCTTTTATTACGCCTGCACGTTTTTTATTTAATGCAGGCGCTACTCCAAAAAAATGGAATCAAAAAATGCTAAATGATCCTCATTTTAAAATTATCGATTATATTCAAGATTCTTCTGTAGTTTTTCCTACTACAGACATTAAAGGAGGAGTAGCAATTTCTTATCGAGATGAAAATAAAGAGTATATACCTATTGATGTTTTTACTACCTATACTGAATTAAATAGTATTTTACATAAAGTTACCCCTCAACTTAATCATACAATGAATGAGATTATTACTGGACGTGGAGTATACAGATTAAGCGATAAAGCGCTAGAGGATCATCCTAAAATAATAGATATTCAATCCAAAGGACACTCTAAAGATGTCGGCTCAAGTGCATTCAAAATACTTGAGAATATAGTATTTTTTAAAGAAAAACGTAATGACGACGATGTAGCTGTTATTGGTCGTATTAACAATCAACGTGAAATTTGGTGGATTAAGAGAGAGTATCTTTCAACGCCTGAAAGTTTTGATTATTATAAAGTAATACTTCCACAAGCAAATGGAAGTGGTGCATTTGGAGAAACTATTTCCTCTCCTTTTATTGGTAGCCCCAAAATGGGACATACTGAAACATTCAATTCGATTGGTTCGTTTGAAACAAAGAAAGAAGGTATAAATGCGCTAAAGTATATTAAAACTAAATTTACACGTGCAATGTTAAGTATTTTAAAGATAACACAAGCCAATACTAGGGAAAAATGGGCTAAGGTACCTATGCAGGATTTTACTGATTCTTCTGATATTGATTGGTCTAAGTCTATTTCTGAAATCGATCAACAACTTTATAGAAAATATGGATTGTCTGAAGAGGAAATTCAATTTATTGAAGAAAAAGTGCGTTCGATGGAAGACGAGGATTAAATAATAGATCTACATTTAAACTAAGAATTTTTTAGTTTAGATGTAGGTCTTTTTTTTATTTATCTAACAGACCGCTATTATTTGAAAATATGAGAAATTAGTTTAATACATATGAATGTAAAATATTGCCAGTGAAAATTTTTGGTAATCTTCTACATAAACAGTGCATAAATTTAATTATTTGTACACTGTTTACGTAGAAAGGAGCTACTTTTTTAAAGATGGTGATTTTTGCTTGGCATGAACGGTTTAAATTGTTTAATTGATACTGCTAGCTTTTTCTTTTCCTATCAGCGGCCAGTTGTTTCTAAGTAAAGGATCGTTTTTTCTATCTTCGTCGAAATCATAATTTTGAACAAAATCCGTTTCGTATAGATTTTGTGCTAGTTTTTGGATATGTAAAGTCAATGTTTCTTGTGTAGGATTGACTTCCAAAACAACGGTATTGCCTACTGACCAATGAAGCTGTTGGATGATTGCATCTGGTAATTGTATCGCGTGAAAATTTTGCAGCTGAATAATTTTTGTTTCCATAATCTGTACTCCCTAATGTTTATTGCTACCTTCAATATAGCGCTTGTCATTTGTTTTGTCGATAGGAAGAGATACATGGCAATTCTTGAACGCATCAATCTTTGACAATGGCTTTGAATGGTTAGATTTTATCGCTTTTAAGCGCATTCTCCTAGTAGTCTTCAAACGCTATGATATTGCAAAGTACGCATATAAAATTGCAAAAAATTAACAAAAAAATCGCGTTATACCAAGGCATAGAGCAATCATTCACTCATTTAACTGTAAAACTTGAAATTTCGCTATAAGGCAATCTTGTGAACGGCTAGTGTATAGTGGCTTTGTTGTTTTTACTTATGAAAAAGATTGATGGATTAGGCTTGTACTTATTTCAGAATCTGTTACAATAAACTTTGTAAGCTGTATTAGTTTGTTAAAAATTAAATAGAATGAAAACGTTAAAATAAAAGGCTGTATTATAATTTTTGTAACAGAAAATGGAGTGAGAAAATGGCGACGAAACACGACATTATTTTATCTTATATCGAACAATTACCGGTGGGTGAAAAAATTTCTGTCCGGGGAATTGCCAAAGAGCTAGGGGTAAGTGAAGGAACGGCTTATCGTGCAATTAAAGAGGCTGAAACAATTGGGCTAGTATCCACGATTCAGCGGGTGGGTACGATTCGGATTGAGAAAAAATTAAAGAAAAATATTGAAAAATTAACCTTTGCAGAAGTGGTCGAGATTATTGAAGGTGATGTGCTAGGTGGTGCGACCGGGCTTTCTCATGTATTAAATAAATTTGTGATTGGTGCGATGGAGGTTTCGGCAATTGAACGCTATGTGACACCTGGCTCTTTAATGATTGTCGGTAACCGGGTCAACGTTCAAAAGCTAGCCTTAGAAAATGGAGCAGCGGTACTGATTACTGGTGGTTTTGATACAACAAAAGAGATTGCTGATTTGGCGGATAAATACGAGTTGCCTATTTTACGGACGACCTATGATACGTTTACGGTTGCGACCATGATCAATCGTGCATTAAGCGATCAGCTAATCAAAAAAGAAATTATGCTAATCAGCGATATTTATATGCCATTAGAAAAAACGAACTATCTTACTATCAATGATACGGTCAGAGATTATTTGGCACTGGCAGAGGAAACCTCCCATTCACGTTTTCCTGTGGTGAATAAGAATATGCGCGTAGTGGGGATTGTAACGACTAAGGATATTTTGGAAAAAGCTGATCACCTATCCATTGAGCGTGTGATGACCAAAGAACCACGGGTGGTCAAAAAAGAGATGTCCATTGCTTCGGTTAGTCATCAAATGATTTGGGATGGGTTAGAGGTAATGCCTGTCGTTGCGGATGATTTATCTTTATTAGGAATTGTTACTAGACAGGATATTATGAAGGCGATGCATCTAGTTCAAAGACAGCCACAGGTTTCTGATACGATTGCTGATCAAGTGAATGCGCAAATTCACATGATTGAAGAAGATTATGAAGGTAATCCATTGGAACTGCCACATTTCCAATTTACGGTGACCCCACAAATGGTCGATGAATTAGGGACGATTTCTTTTGGGGTATTGAGCGGACTCATTGCGAATACAGCTAAACAAACGATGATGCTACATAAACGGAAAAATACTTGGATTGAGCAAGTGAATTTGCATTATTTTAAATTAATTCAATTAGAAAGTGAATTATTAATTAAGCCGCGGATTTTAGAGTTCGGCCGTCGTTCGGCAAAGCTTGATTTAGAGGTGTTTTTAGAAAACATGCTTGTTGCCAAAGCGATTATTACCTGTCAAATAATGGAACGGGCATAGAGAGGAAAAAAAGATGACCATTCAACAAGAAATTTTAGCAAAAATAAAAGCCTATGATACGATTATTATTCACCGTCACATGCGACCAGATCCAGATGCGATTGGTTCACAGGTGGGATTGGCTGAAATCATTCGGGCGAATTTCCCTGAAAAAAAGGTGTATCAAGTCGGTAAAAGCACGGAAGGATTAGAGTTCTTAGCTTCGATGCAAACAATTGAAGATCAACTATATCAAGGTTCATTAGTCATCGTTACCGATACCGCTAATAGCCCAAGAATTAGCGATGATCGTTATCATTTAGGTGATTTTCTAATTAAAATTGATCATCACCCTAATGATGAGCCGTATGGTGATTTGGTTTGGGTAGATACCAAGGCTAGTAGCTGCAGCGAAATGATTGCCCAATTTTGGTATGAACAAAAAGAAGAGCTGGTTTTAACCAGTCAGGCTGCTCGCTTATTATATGCCGGAATTGTCGGTGATACCGGTCGATTTTTATATCCGGCGACTTCTAGTCAAACCTTATTTTTAGCTAGCCAATTATTACAATATCCTTTTGAAATGGCTAAGTTAAATCGGCAATTGAGTCAAATCAGCTATGCCGTATCTCAGTTAGTTGGCTATGTGTATCAACATCTCACCATTGATGAAAATGGGGTGGCTAACGTTTATCTGCCTTTAGCAATTTTAAATGAGTATCAAGTTACTGATGCGATGACAGCAAGTTTAGTCCCTTTACCAGGTGAGATTGATTGTGTGCAAACTTGGGCCTTATTTGTGGAGCAACCAGAGGGCTATTATCGTGTTCGTTTACGTTCAAAGGAAAGACCAATCAATGAAATTGCCAAACGTCACCATGGAGGCGGACATCCATTAGCTAGTGGAGCGAATGCGTATAGTCTAGAAGAAACCAAAGAGATTTATCAGGAAATGCAAGCTTTATTTAGTTAATTAAAGAGCCAATTAGCAGCTAAGTACACTAGTTAGTACTCGTTGACTAATTGGCTTTTTATGTTGTCATTTAATTATTTGGAAAATATAGCAGCTAAATCTTCGTCCCAGATTTCTCCTTTAGCAATGATATTGGTATCACCGATTAGATAAAGCTGATTTTCTTCCACTCGAATGGTTAGTTGCCCACCTAATACATTGATTTTAACCTTAGGCTCACTCACTTGCTTTAATTGTTTTAATAAATAAGCCGTTGAGCCGCTACCCGTTCCACATGCTAGGGTGAAATCTTCCACTCCACGTTCAAACGTTCGCACGATGACTTCTTGATTATCTAAAAAATCATAGAAATTTACATTTGCGCCTTTAGGTAGGAGGGACCAATGTCTTAATTTTTCAGCTAAAGGCTTAATGGTAGCCAAATCAGTGTTCGCCAGGTTTTCATAATGGACGACTAAATGAGGAATGCCAGGATTACCTAATTCGACATAATCGATTTTACCGGCAAAATTTTCAAAGCTTAGATCAAATTGAGCATTTGTCGGTTCATTTAGCTGTACCTCATAACAGCGTTGATCGATTCTTCGAGCATAGACTTTACCAGCCACTGTTTCAATGACCATTTCTTCCTTAGCGAGTTGATTTTCATAAGCGTAACGGGCGATACAACGGGCACCATTTCCACACATTTCAGCTTCCGTTCCATCCGCATTGAAAAAAATCATGCGAAAATCGCCCCCCTCATGCGCTTGATCAACGGCCATTAAAGCATCTGAGCCCACCGAGATTTTTCGTTGACAAATTTGTTTGGCTAGTTGACTTAATTGGGGTTTGCTCAATTGTAATTGTAGGTTGTTGATGACAATAAAATCATTGCCTGTTCCTTGCATTTTAAAAAATGGAATCATCATGTGCGATTCAATCCTTTCTTAATTAAATGAAAGCTAGCGCTGAACATTCATTTTGAATCATTTGTTCATAGCTTTGGCGTTTAACAACTAAAGCATCTTGACCATCTTTGACAAAGACAACTGCTGGGATAGCAAGTTTGTTATAATTGCTAGCCATTGAATAACCATAGGCACCGGTAGAAAAGGTCGCAAAAATATCTCCAGTTTGCACTTTAGGTAAAGCGAGATCTTTGGTCAGAATATCTGTACTTTCACATGCCTTCCCAGAGATGGTTACGACTTCTTCATTTGGTAAATCTGCTTTATTGGCAAGTAAGCCTGTATATTTTGCTTGATAGAGTCCAGGGCGAATATTATCGGTCATCCCGCCATCAATGGAAGCATATTTACGAATCCCTGGTAGTTCTTTAATCGCCCCAATTGTATGTAAGCTAATCCCAGCCTCAGCTACAATGCTTCTTCCTGGTTCAATGACAATGGTTGGGCGTGTTAATTGATGCGCAGTACAAAAAGCTTCAGTTAATTCCATTAGCGGGGTTAAAAAGTAGCTATATGGCTGACGTAAATCGCTTGGAAGATACTTGACTCCAAAGCCCCCACCATAATTAAGCTCTTGTACTTCATAATGACATCTTTCTTTGACTGCTAAGACTAAATCCAAGGCAATCTTGGCTGCTGCTAGATGAGCGGCATTGTCAGCTAATTGACTGCCTACATGGAAGTGAAAGCCTAAAAAGTGAATATTTGGTGCATCGATGGCCTTTTGAATCGTTGGCCATAGAATCTCTTCGTCTAATGGAATACCAAATTTAGAATCCTTTTGGCCGGTTGAAATAAAATCATGGGTGGCCGCCTTGACTTCAGGGGTAATTCTAAATAGAATCTTGACTTGTTTATTTTTTTCTTGCGCAATTTTTTGTAGTAAATCAATTTCTTGTAGCCCATCGACGATAATCCGACCGACACCATATTCAAGGGCTAGGGTTAGTTCTTCGATAGATTTATTGTTCCCATTAAACTCGATACGCTCTGCTGGAAAGTTCGCAGCAATTGCTGTATACAGCTCGCCTCCACTGACGACATCTAAGCATAAGCCTTCTTTTTCAATAAGTTGAAGCATCGCAATTGTTGAAAAAGCCTTAGAAGCATAGGCGATTCTAGTATTTGGATATTTTTCAGTGAAGGCAGCTTTGATATTTTGACATTCCTTCACGATTTCATTCACAGAAAAGACATATAAGGGGGTACCGTATTTTTTTGCTAAGGCAACGGTATCACAGCCATCCCACATTAAATGATGATTTTGTACTGATTTGGTCATAGTTTCCTCCATTTTGGTTTAATTAAGCTTTTGAATTAATTGACGATAGCATTCAATGCCACCTAAGAGAGTTTCTTCGTCAAATTGCATTTTACTACTATGTAAAGGATGAACATAATTTTTACTCTCATTTCTTATCCCTACAAAGAAAAACAGGCTAGGAACTTTTTGTTGGTACATCGAAAAATCTTCGGCCAACATGTAAGGGGGCGTTGTTTGATAGCTGTCACCAACAATTTCTGCTAAAGCAGTAACCATTGCTGGATCATTTTCGACCACCCGATACATATGATTAAAGGATACTTTGGCCACACATCCATAGCCTTTAGCAATTTCTTCACTTAATAATTGAATTCTACGAGTCATTTCTTCATAAACTTCATCGCTAAAAGCGCGCATGGTTCCTTCTATACGAACTTGTTGGGCAATGATATTCATCGCATCACCACCAGTAATTTTGCCAAAGGTTAGGACGGCTGAATCAAGTGGGGACAGATTTCTTGAAATAATACTATGTAAGCCTTGAATAACGGCAGCACTAGCTAACAAGGCATCTGCACCGATTTGTGGTTGCGCACCGTGCGCACTTTTACCAATAATTTCAATGGTCACTTCTCCATTTCTAGCCATCATCGCACCGGGCTTACAGGCAATAATGCCTTCCTCAAATTCTGGAAAAACGTGCAAGCCAATCATTTGTTCAATAGGATATTGTTCAAATAACCCTGCATCGATTAAAAGCTGCGCGCCACCCGGTCCTTCTTCAGCTGGCTGGAATACTAATACAATCGTACCAATAATTTCTTCTGGATGTGTAGCTAAATATTCAGCAAACCCTAGCATTGTCGCCATATGGCCATCATGACCACAAGCATGCATACAATTTGGATGGGTGCTACTAAAGGCAACATTGGTCTCTTCGGTAATCGGTAAGGCATCAATATCTGTCCGAAAGCCCAAAGTTTTGCCTGGCTGCTTGCCTTTAAAAATGGCAATTAAGCCGGTATCTAAAATTTCATGAATGACTACATGAGGGAGCTTACTTAATTGCTCTTGTAAGTAAGCTTTAGTTTTATATTCAGCTAAGCCTAATTCAGGAATTTGATGAAGCGCACGGCGATGAGCAACTACATTTGGCAATAAGCGCCGTACATCAGCAGAAATTTGCATCTAAATCACTCCAATTCATCTACTTGCAATTACTTTTATTTAAAATTTTTTAGATTAATGATAAAAATCATTGATAATTATTAATATTATATAATATAATTCAAATAATCCATAAGAATTTGTTAGGGTTTTATCATTTTTTTGAAAAAAAGGTTGAAAAATTTGAAAGGAAGTGTCGAAAGTGGCAATTTTTGAAGGTGCAGGTATCGCGCTAATCACCCCAATGCATGCAGATGGGACGGTAGATTTTGCCAAGTTGAAGGAATTAGCTGAATGGCATGTTCAAGAAGGTGCTGACGCTATTATTGCTTGTGGTACAACAGGTGAAGCTTCGACTCTTGATGACAAAGAACACATTGCAGTAATTGAAGCTGTAGTACAACAGGTTAATGGACGTATTCCGGTAATTGGTGGAACTGGTTCAAATAATACGCAACACGGGATTGAATTGTCACAAGCAGCGCAAAAGGTTGGCGCGGACGCATTGTTGGTTGTGACACCATATTACAATAAAGCAACGAAAAAAAGTATTATCAAGCATTATCAAGCGATTTGTGCAAGTGTAACGATTCCTGTTATTCTCTATTCAGTAGCTTCACGTACGGGGATGAATTTAACTCCAGAGATTGTTGGTGAACTAAAGAAAATTCCAAATGTTGTTGGGATAAAAGAAGCAAGTGGAGATATTTCACAAATTGTTGAGATTGCACGATTGGTTGATGAAGATTTTGCCCTTTATTCAGGAAATGACGATCAGGTATTACCGCTATTATCAGTAGGGGGTTCTGGTGTCATTTCAACTATTGGCAATATTGCACCAAAGCAGACTTCGCAAATGGTTCATGATTACTTAGCCGGCAATCATCAAGCGGCTTTAGCAACTCAATTAGCACAAAAACCATTAATTGATGCGATTTTTTGTGAAGTCAATCCAGTGCCGATTAAAGCCGCGGTTGGTCTGTTAAAAGGGTATGAAACCCATTATCGTCTACCTTTAGACCAAGCAGAAGCGACAACGATCACTCGTTTGACCAATGAAATGAAAAATTACGGCTTATTGTAATAACTAAGGATAGCTAGTAGTCATTTGCTAGCCAATGAAAAAATATAAATGAGGTGTAACATGTTAAGAATAATCTTAAGCGGTTGTCATGGCAAAATGGGCCAGGCATTACAACGCCTGATTGCAGTCAAAGAAGGATTAACCGTAGTCGCTGGTGTAGACAAGCAACCAGAATTGCCAAGTGATTTTCCGGTTTACACTTTTTTATCGGAAGTGAAAGAAGCAGCCGATGTCGTTATTGACTTCTCACATTTTAGTGCAGTTGAGCGCTTGTTAACTGATTGTAAAGCTAAAAACTTACCAGTAGTAGTAGCAACAACGGGTTTGGATGAGCATTTAAAAAACTGTTTACAAGAGGCAAGTGAAGTCATTCCTGTCTTTTATTCAGCCAATATGTCTTTAGGGATTAATGTCTTGATTAAGGCCTTGCAAGCGGTGACGCCAATTCTTGAAGAAGATTTTGATATTGAAATGATTGAAAAACATCACAATCAAAAAAAGGATGCGCCAAGTGGAACCGCCTTGTTATTGGCTGATAGTATTAATGCAGTCTGTCAGGAAAAGAAAAGCTATGTGTATGACCGTACACCAAAAGATGAGGCCAGAGCAACCAGCGAACTAGGTATTTCGGTGGTCCGTGGGGGAACCATTCCTGGCGAACATATCGTCATTTATGCTGGGGAAGATGAAATTTTAGAATTTAAGCATACTGCTTTATCTAGAAATATCTTTGCTAAAGGGGCGCTGCAGGCCGCTGTCTTTTTAGCCAAGCAGCCAGCTGGTCAATATCAAATGGCTGATTTAGTCAATGCCAATAATCTTGAGTAAATAAAAAATAGATGAAAGGAAAAGAAGTGAAATGTCAGAATTACAATTTACCGATCCTTATGCATTAGCAAAATATATTAAAGATGCGACGAAACAAACACCTGTAAAAGCTTATGTCCAAGGTGATTTAAGTGGTGTAACCAGTGAAGAAGTGAAAATTTTTGGTGAAGGCAATTTTCACTTTGTTATTGGCGATGCTAAAAAGGTTCAGGCCTTTTTAGCTGAGCACCAAGAAAAAATTACCGATAGCTATCTAGAAAATGATCGTCGCAATTCAGCAGTGCCTTTATTAGATTTAACCAAAGTCGATGCAAGAATTGAACCAGGTGCCTTTATTCGTGACCAAGCCGTTATTGGCAAAAATGCGGTCGTAATGATGGGCGCGGTCATTAATATTGGGGCTGTGGTTGGCGAGGAAACCATGATTGATATGGGGGCAATTTTAGGTGCACGAGCAACGGTAGGTAAACGCGCGCATATTGGTGCCGGTGCGGTGTTAGCTGGTGTATTAGAACCACCTTCAGCAACGCCTGTTATTGTAGAAGATGATGTTTTAGTCGGTGCGAATGCAGTCGTTTTAGAAGGTGTGCGCATCGGGCAAGGAGCTGTGGTTGCGGCTGGCGCTGTGGTTACAGAGGATGTTCCTGCCGGTGCCGTGGTTGCAGGTAGCCCAGCGAAAATCATCAAAATGAAGGATGAAAAAACCATCGCAAAAACAGAATTTTTAGATGATTTGCGTAAATAACTAGTAGTTTCTTTTAGCCAAGTAGCGCTTGTTAGTAAAAAGGGGTTATCTTAAATAAGTAGCCAATGCAAAAATTTTACTGGCAAGTGGCTTACTTGGCTTTTTTGCTTAGCAAGATTATGTTAAGATAGAGCTTAGCTGAGGTTTTTGCTTTTCAAAAAGGCGAAAAATCAGTATGATAAAAGTATTAAAGATGTAAAGGAGAATTCAATGTCAACATTACCTCATTGTCCAATTTGTCAATCAAGCTATACTTACGAAGATCGCGGGCTTTTTGTTTGCCCTGAATGTGGTCATGAATGGTCAGGAGAAGTAAGTGAAGAAGCAGGCGGTTTAGTCGTTAAGGATGCAAATGGCAATATTCTACAAGATGGCGATGCTGTTACTGTAATCAAGGATTTAAAAGTAAAAGGAGCGAGTGGTTCCATTAAACAAGGAACTAAGGTGAAAAATATTCGCTTAGTTGAAGGCGATCACAATATCGATTGTAAGGTCGATGGTTTCGGTCCAATGAAATTAAAATCAGAATTTGTTAAAAAGCTTTAAAAATTTTTCAAAAGATCGATATATTTTTTTCATGTTTGTTTGTTAAATTGAATTAGTAAAGGAGTGAGATTTGAATGTACGGTATGTATCCAATGGGTTTCTTTTTTGATCCAACTTTTATTTTAGTGATTATCGGGATGGTACTTTCAATGGCAGCTTCTGGCTATGTCAATAGTACTTTCCGCAAATATGATCAAGTGTTAAGCAAAAAACATATTACCGGTACACAAGCGGCCCAGTATATTTTACAAAATCAAGGAATTCATAATGTAGGCGTGCAAGGCATTGCTGGTGATTTAACGGATAATTATAATTCGCATAACAAGATGCTCAGCCTATCGCAAGCAACAGCGCAATCCACTTCGGTTGCAGCAATCGGTGTGGCGGCTCACGAATGTGGTCATGCAGTGCAAGATGCGAAAAATTATTTTCCATTACGCTTAAGAGCAAGCATTGTCCCGTTGGCTAATATTGGTTCAACCATGTCGATTCCATTGATTTTAATTGGGGTATTAATGCGTGGTCAATTTTTAATTAATCTTGGGTTAATTGCTTTTTCGTTAGCTTTTATCTTTCAATTGGTGACCTTACCCGTTGAATTTGATGCGTCAAGAAGAGCCCTACGCATTTTAGCGGAAGGTGGTCTTTTAGATGAAGAAGAATTACCAATGGCACGCAAGGTACTAACCGCAGCGGCTTTAACTTATGTTGCGGCAGCCGTAAGTACCCTATTACAATTATTAAGGCTAATTATTTTATTCGGCGGGAATCGTCGAGATGAGTAAATTGAAACCAAGGAAGTTTTTCCTTGGTTTTTTTGACAAATGAAAAAAATTGTCAGGGATAGAAGGGTTCATCAATGAAAATGTTTTCTATTTATGTTATCATAAATGTATGATAATTAAAGGAGCTGATTTGTATGAAAACTTCAACTAAAATCGCTATCGGCTTGAGTACGACTTTAGTGGCTGGTGTCGTTACTTCTGTTATTGTTGCTGATAAAATTATGACTAAAGTAAAAAAAGTGTCCAACCGTAAAAAAGTGAAACGCTTTGTTGATGATAAGCTAAATGGTAATGCGGTATTATCTGATATGGTTGATCGCTTAAGTGATAAAGATATCGAATCTTTAGTAAATATTGGTCGCAAAATTGAAGAAGGCCAACAACAAGTTGCTGCATATGGTGCTAGCGTGAAAAAAGCAACGAATGGTGCTAAAACTAAAGTCAGCCAAGTTGTTCAACAATTAAAGAAATAAACTGAATAAAAAAGAGAATGACTGTAAACAGGAAACTAAACAGTGATTCTCTTTTTTTGAGAGAATATTTAGGGGGAAAAATGGAAAAGACGAGTCAGTTAACGCAAGCAGAAAAAAATTTTTTTATGCGTGAAGCCCTTCAAGAAGCCTTGCTAGCCAGAGAAAAAGCAGAAGTTCCCATCGGTGCGGTGGTGGTATTAGATGGACAAATCATTGGCCGTGGTCATAATTTAAGAGAAACCTTACAACAGGCCACTGCACATGCCGAAATATTTGCCATTCAAGAAGCGTGTGAAAAAGTTGGCAGCTGGCGCTTAGAGCGTAGTCAGCTTTTTGTCACTCTAGAGCCTTGTGTAATGTGTAGTGGGGCGATTCAATTAGCTAGAGTGGATGAAATTTACTATGGCGCAACCGATCCTAAAGGCGGTGCTGCCGGTTCTTTATTAAATATTGCGACAGATACCCGTTTTAATCATTGGAGCTATGTAGAATCAGGAATTTTAGCGGATGAATGCAGCCAATTACTATCTAGTTTTTTTAAAGAATTAAGAAATAAGAAAAAGAAACAAAAAAATGCTAGCAATTTAATTTAAAATATTATATAATAATATTTGCCGCAAGGCTAGGACAATGGGAAGCTTGTGAAGCGTGTCAGGTCTGGAAGGAAGCAGCACTAAGCATGTCTTTCCATGTGTCTGATTATAAGAGTGTTGATAAGTTGAGAGTGATCTCAGCTTTTTTTATTTTATCATAAATGTTTCATTTTATTTTTAAGCGTTTGTGATATAATAAATCGTCTTAGCGTTTACTTACGCTAGGTGAAAAGAATTAGGATTTGGAAGGATGTCGATGATGAAAGGGAAGAATCTAACCCTGAATTACAGTTTGTTACAAGGTAGTTATTGGATGAGTTATTGTGCCTTGTATAGTTTTGCTACGGTCTATCTGATTTCAAAAGGCTTCAATAGTGCCGTAATTGGGATGATTGTAGCAGGCAGCAACATTTTAAGTAGCTTCTTACAGCCTTATGTAAGTACCATTGCTGATCAAACCAAGCGATTAACGATTCGCCAGATTATTTTAATGGTCGTGGCCTGTTTAGCGCTATTTTTAATGGCGTTAGTCTTTGTTCCAAGCAACTTGCTTTTAGTTGGTTTGCTCTTTACAGTTGCCAATATTTTACTACAAGTTTTACAACCATTAATCAATGCACTTAGCTTTTATTATATTGGTCATGGTGCAAAAATTGATTTTGGGCTAGCTAGAGGAACTGGTTCATTAGCATTTGCTATTTTATCAAGTATTTTAGGTTATTTATTAACTAAGTTCCAGAGTTGGGTTATTCCTTTTAGTAGTTTTGTTTGCATTGCAATTATTGCTTTATTAATGCTAAGTTTTCCAGCTATTAAGAAATTAAGCCAAGAGAAAAGTCTAAATGAGGCTGAAAATCAAGCGACAACATCTAGTGGTTCTTTTGCTTATTTCTTTAAAGAATATCCAAGTTTTTGTTTTGTCTTAGTTGGTAGTGTTTGTCTATTTATCTACCATAATATGTTTAATAGCTACTTAATTAAAGTGGTAGAATACTTACATGGTAACTCGCAAAATCTAGGAACGACGATGTCATTAGCTGCTATGGTGGAGATTCCAACAATGTTTTTATTCTCCAAAATTGTCAAACGATTTGACAGTCATAAGCTGTTAATTTTCTCAAGTATCATTTTTACGGTGAAGGCTGCAGTGACGATTTTTGCGATGAATATTCCGATGCTTTATGCTACCCAAATTTTCCAAATGGGTGCTTTTGCTTTGTTTACACCAGCCTCAGTTTATTACACCAACCAAATGATGAAACCGCAAGATCAATTTAAAGGTCAGGCCTATCTCACGATGAGTATTACGATTGGTGGGGTAGTCGGTAGTTTATTAGGTGGCTTTATTTTGGAATATAGCAATGTTATCGTTATGCAAATTGTTTGTGCGATTATTTCATTGATTGGTACATTTTTTGTAGTAAAATTCGCCAAAGCGATTAAAGCTTAATTAAAGATGAATTATGCGAATGAAAAGCTTCTTATTGGATTAACTAATAAGAAGCTTTTTTTGTTGGTTATTTTTTATAAAATAAAGCTTGTAATTAAGTAGGAAGTCTTCTATGATAAGAAGGTGCATTCTAATCAAGTATCATACTTGGACTGGTTCGGAAACTTCCCAGGTTAAAAAACTAAGAATCTCTATTTTAAAGGAGGTAGGAAAAATGCATGAAGTGATTATTGACTGTGATCCAGGAATTGATGATTGTCTAGCTTTACTCTATGCCTTAAAATCACCTCATTTACAGGTGAAAGCAATTTGTGTGGTTTGTGGAAATGTGCCAACTAAAATCGGTGTTCGCAATGTTTTTCACTGCCTAGCTAAGTGTAATCGATTGGACATCCCTGTTTATGTGGGGGCTGACCAACCTTTAGTGGTTGATTTCACTAGTGCACAGGATACACATGGTATGGATGGTTTAGGTGAAAGTCAATTAGCTAGTGATGTGGTGGATATGCCTATCCAATCAGAAACAGCACCAGCTTTTTATGCTAGAATTTTTGCCCAACCAACCCAGCTTTCGGTGATTGCTTTAGGACCACTCACTAATATTGCTTTGGCCTTAGAGTTAAATCCTTCAATCGGTAGCAATATGCAACGCTTTGTCAGCATGGGTGGCGCTTATTTGAGTCATGGTAATTGTTCGCCAGTTGCTGAGTACAATTATTGGTGTGATCCGCATGCAGCTAGAGCTGTTTATCAAAATTTAAATCAAACAATTGAAATGGTTGGTTTAGATGTCACTAGAGAGATTGTCTTTACGCCAAATTTATTAAGCTATTGCCAATATGTTCAGCCGGAAATGGGGACATATCTAGCTAGACTAGTACAATTTTATTTCGATTTTCATTGGCAGCAAGAGCATATTCTAGGCTGTGTAATTAATGATCCACTAGCTGTAGCGTATTTTATTCAACCGCAATTATGTGAAGGCTTCACCACTTTTGTAGATGTGGAGACACAAGGGATTGCTAGAGGACAGACCTTAGTAGATCGCCACCATTTTTGGCAAAAAAAAGCGAATGCTAAAGTTTTGACCAAAGTTTTGCCAGATCAGTTTTTTATCCAATTTTTATCCGTTCTATTAGATGCACCCGCTTCAGTGATTGCTGAAGATTTAAAATTATGGAAGATAGGATGAGGATAAATGCGACGTTTTTCAGTAAAAATTTTAGCTTTTTTGGCAGTTGGAGTTGCCTTAAATTATGTAGGCGCGAATATTGCGCTTTTCTTACGTTTACCTGTTTATTTAGATAGTATTGGTACCATTTTTTGTGCCTTTTTACTTGGTCCGCTTTATGGGATGTTGACAGGTTTAGCTAGTGGTCTATTAAGTGGGATTACCACAGATTTGTTCTCCTTGTATTATATTCCAGTAGCAATGTGTACAGGATTAGCTGCCGGCTGGGTTTACTCACGGTTCCAACGGGTATTTCAGGTGCCTTTACAAGCCTTAGTCATTATGATACCAGGTACGATTCTCTCTTCTTTGATTACTTATTTCTTATTCGGAGGAATTACTTCATCAGGTTCAAGTATCATCGTACAAATGATTTATGGACTAGGTTTGAGCAAATTTACTAGCGTTATTTTGGTACAGATTGTAACAGATTATTGTGATCGCTTATTAGCTGTTATTGTTGCAACCTTAGTATTGACGGCATTACCAAAGCGATTAAAACAAACATTCAATAAACAAGCATTCATTCATAAATCATAGATGTTTACTCAGCAGTGGCAGATGTCCTGCTGAGTTTTTTTGGTTTGCGTTTTCGCTAGATTGCAGTAAGATAAATTTATCAACGAAAGGAATGAGTGGCTTAATGGAAAAAATACATTTTTTACATACCAATGATATTCATTCACATTTAGAAAATTGGCCAACCATTCAAGCGTTTTTAACTAAGCGTAAGCAGCAGCTTAAAGCAGAAAATGAGACAGTTTTAACGATTGATGTCGGTGATTTTTGTGATCGCTGGCATCCTTTAACTGACGCAAGTGCTGGCTTAGCGAATACTGAATTATTAAATGCGGCCAGTTATGATCTAGTAACGATAGGCAATAATGAAGGCCTTGGGTTTAGCCAAGAACAATTAAATCAGCTTTATCAACAGGCAAATTTTAAAGTGATTTTGACCAATCTTTTTGATCAAAAGACGAAAAAACGACCTACCTGGTGTGTGGATCATTTCATTATACAAACAAAGATGCAGACTAGGATTGCTTTTATCGGTTTGACTGCGGCTTTTGAAGCTGGTTATGCTGCCAACGGATGGTTGATTCAAGATCCTTTAGAGTGTCTTGCTGCTTGTTTACCAGCAATCAAAACGCAGGCAGAGGTAATTGTTTTAATTAGTCATTTAGGCGTTAGTTTGGATCAGAAAATTGCGCAGCGTTATCCAGAGATTGGGGTAATTATTGGCGGACATACGCATCATTTATTCGCCAATGGCAAGCTGGTAGGGCAGACCTTGTTGACTGCAGCTGAAAAATATGGTCATTTTATTGGTGAAATTACCTTAACTATTGAAAATAAACAAATAAAAGCTAAAAAAGCTGTAACCTATGATGTTGCAGCGCTGTTGCAGCCTGCTGAAAATGAGTTAAAATCAAAAGAGTTATTTGCCGTTGGTCAAGAATTGTTGGCCCAACAAACGCTGGCTAAGCTGCCATTTGATTTATCGATGGAACCGTTCAATCAACCAGCCTTTTCAATGATTGATGCGATACAGGAATGTTTAAAAAGTGTACGAGATTGTGAGGTTGTTTTATTTAATACTGGGTTAGTTTGTAAAGAATTGAAGGCAGGAATGGTGAATAAATATGATTTGCACCAATGCCTACCTCATTTAATGCATCTGGTCAGCATTGAGCTAAGTGGTGAGAATTTAGTTCGTTTAGCTGGTGAGATTCATAAAAATAAGGGCTTTTTATTATACTATCATCCTAGGGGCTTGGGCTTTAGAGGGTCAGAATTTGGCAGGATTATCAGTAATGATTTAAGTTATGATCCGTTAAGTCAACAAGGCTTTTTGCAAGGGGAAAAAATCGATTTGTCTAAAAAATATACCATTGTTACTTTAGATTATTTGGTCTATCTGCCTTTTTTCCCGACCTTAGAGCTAACTGGCAAAATTGAATTAATCTATCCTAAATTATTACGTGAATATTTTGGTGCCTATTTGGCTAAAAAATATCCGGTGAAATGAGTTTTCAGGAAGTTTACCAAACTTTACATACACAATCACTAAAAAACAAGGTATAATCAAAGCTAGGTGATGAAAAATATGGAAAAACAACAAGAGACAACAACTCAACTTGAAGATAGTCAAACACTAGCGGCAGCTATTGAAGCTGAAACCAAGAATAGTGAGCTTACAAAAGGGGAGCTAGTGACAAGAATTGCTGAAAATGAATATATGATTGGTAATCGCCAATATGTGTTAGTTGCGAATCATCGTGATGGTTTTGATGCGCAAAAATTAGGCGAGCGCTATAGCGATGTGTTAGCTCGTTATGATTATATCGTTGGCGACTGGGGCTATGATCAATTGCGTTTAAAAGGCTTTTTTGATGTAGACAATAAAAAAGCACTGCCTGAACAGCGTATTGATACCCTAGAAGATTATTTATATGAATATTGTAATTTTGGTTGTGCTTATTTTGTTATTCAACGTGTAGGGACTAAAAAAGAAAAGGCTCAGCATCGTAAAAATAAAAAGAAAAATAATTATAGTCAAAATGCTTATATCGATGAAAAGACTGAAGTAGTCAAAAATAAGAAAAAAATCAAGCCTACAATAAAAAATCGTAAGGTAACAGCGCCAAAAAATGAAAAAATCAAAGAAGAACAAGCCACAGATAAAAAAGGCTTTGTGATTAGAAAAAGGGAGGAAGCATGAGCTACAAAGGTTATTTAATTGATTTAGATGGCACGATTTATCGAGGAAAAGAATTAATTCCTGCGGGAAAACGTTTTGTTGAGACGTTACAAGAAAAAAATCTTCCCTTTTTATTTGTAACCAATAATACAACTAAAAGTCCGCAAACCGTTCAACAGCGTTTGGCCAATGAATTTTCCATTTTTGTTGATAGCCAAACCATTTATACAGCGACACTTGCTACGATTGATTTTATGAACGAAAAGGCTTTGGGAAAAAAAGTATTTGTCATTGGGGAAGCTGGGTTGATTGATTTAATTTTGGCAGCAGGCTATGTTTGGGAGGAAGAAAATCCAGATTATGTGGTGGTTGGTCTAGATAGTCAAGTTACCTATGAAAAATTTGTTCAAGCAACGTTAGCTATCCAAAAAGGTGCTTTTTTCATCGGTACCAATCCGGATAAAAATATCCCAACAGAGCGTGGATTAATGCCAGGAGCAGGCTCTTTAATTGCTTTAATCGAGACTGCAACCCAAAAAAAAGCGACTTATATCGGCAAGCCTGAAGCCATCATTATGGAAAAAGCCTTAGCACGTATTGGGCTAAAAAAAGAAGATGTGATCATGGTAGGCGACAACTACGAGACGGATATTAAATCAGGCATCAATAATGGGATTGATACGTTGCTAGTTTTAACCGGTTTTACTAAAAAAGAAGATGTTGACTCCTTACCGGTTGCGCCAACTTTTGTCTTAAATGAGTTGGATGAATGGACGTTTGAGTGATGAAGCTAAAATTATATCCATACTTTGAAGGGGTAATGCTTGCACTGGTATTATTGACCATTCTAAGCTTCTGTATTGCTTTTACGATTAATTTTACGCCACTTTATGCTTGGAATGTTGAAAAATATCAGCTTGCCCAAATAGCCAATCTATCAACGAAAGAATTGTTAGCCAATTACAATCAGCTTTTGGCTTACTTAAACTTTCCTTGGCAAACCAAGCTAGTCTTACCGGATTTTCCGATGTCATCTTCAGGTTTAAAGCATTTTTATGAGGTGAAACGATTATTTCTTCTCGATTATATTGTTTTCATTCTAGGGCTTGTGCCAAGTATCTTGTATTTAAAAAAATTGTGGCAAAAACGCCAATTATGGAAATTCCTTCAACCGATTCAACTCCTTTTAGCCAGCTTAGTTATTTTATGCGTGCTGATGCTTTTTGGATTTGATCAATTTTTTGTTTATTTCCATCAAATTTTATTTAGAAACAGCGACTGGTTATTTGATCCAGCGACTGATCCAATTATCAATGTACTGACTGAGCAATTTTTTATGCAATGCTTTTTGCTATTCTTTCTCCTACTATTGATTAGTTTAGCTATATTGTATACAATAGGCAGAAAACAATTAAAAGAAAAATAAAGAGGTGTTCCTTTTGGTTGATTTAACAAAGAAATTTAATCCCCAGGTTGGCAAAATTGCCGTATCTTTAATTCGTCAGTTTGATGAGCGAGTTTCATCTATTCCTGATATTTTAAAATTAACTTTAGGTGAGCCTGATTTTACGACACCTGAGCATGTGAAACATTCAGGAATGCAGGCGATCACAGACAATCACACGCATTATACGGGCATGTCTGGCTTAGCTGATGTTCGTCAAGCGGCGAGTGCTTTTTTAAAACAAAAGTATCAGGTTGAATATAACTGGGAAAATGAAATTTTAGTCACAGTTGGTGCAACTGAGGCCATTTCAGCAGCTTTACTTTCTATGTTAGTTCCAGGTGATGAAGTCTTATTGCCAGCTCCAATTTATCCAGGCTATGAACCGGTGATTACTCTAGCTGGTGCAACACCTGTTTATATGGATACTAGCGATAATGGCTTTGTCTTATCGCCAGAAACCTTAGAACAAGCCTTGATTCAACACCAAGACAAGGTAAAGGCTGTGATTTTAAATTATCCAAGTAATCCAACTGGAGTGACTTATACACGTGAAGAAGTAAAGGCCTTAGCCGAGGTTTTAAAGAAGTATGAAGTATTTGTTATTAGTGATGAAATTTACAGCGAGCTAACCTATGATGGCACACATGTTTCGATTGCTGAATATTTAAGAGAACAAACGATTTTAATCAATGGTTTATCTAAATCGCATGCGATGACTGGTTGGCGAATCGGCTTTATCTGTGCGCCTTATGAATTAACGAAAGAAATGATTAAGGTGCATCAATATTTAGTAACTGCCGCTTCAACCATCTCACAAAAAGCTGCGGTTGAAGCCTTAGTAGCAGGGATTAATGATGCAGATGAAATGAAGGTCGAATACCAAAAACGTCGTGATTTCTTATTTGAAAAAATGTCAGCGTTAGGCTTTGAAATTGCTCGACCATCTGGTGCTTTTTATATTTTTGCCAAAATTCCAGCTGGCTTAAACCAAGATTCTTTTGAGTTTTGTGTCGATTTAGCGCAAAAACAACAATTAGCGATTATTCCAGGGATTGCTTTTGGTAAAGAGGCAGAGGGTTATGTTCGTTTAAGCTACGCTGCAAGTATGGAAAAACTAACCGAAGCGATGCAACGCTTAGAAAAATATGTTGCTAACGAAAAAGCCTAAGTTCGCTTGTCGTCTTGTCAATCAGCCTACTTTGATGATCAAAGTGGGTTGATTTTTTTTGTTTGAATGATTGGAAAAGCTTGATTTATTGGTCGCAATTTCCAATTGTATCATGCTAAAATATAGAAAAAGTAGTCGAGGTGAGCTAGATGAAGTCTTTTTGGAATCGATTGAATATCTATTTTAAGCAACATCCGTATCAAGAGGTGCTTCTTCCTGCTTTAGTGGGCTCGATCCTTGGTATTACCATCGAATTTCTTTTACATGGCGATTTTTTAATTGAGAATATTTGGTTCGTACTTTTCATTAATCTTGTCCTTTTGTACAAAGTGTATCGCAAGCAAAAGAAAATAAAAGCTAAGAAAAAATAAGGATTGGTTTATTTACTTAACCTTTACAATCTATGAGAAACTTTTACATAGAATCCATTAAGTTTTTACATCCAATTGTTATGATAATCCTGTAAGAGCTAAGCAAAGCTAACTACAAAAAATAAAAAATTGAGCATTATTAAAGAGGAGCGAAATTTTAAATGAAAAAATTAGCAGCAGTTTTACTTTTATCAGGATTATTTTTAGCCGGATGCGGCAGTAATAAAGGAGCAGAATCAAGCACGGCTAAAAGTGATGAGCAAGTGAGCATTGTGGCAGTAGGTTCAACTGCTTTACAACCATTAGTCGAATCAGCCCAAGAGCAATTTGTTGCTAAAAATGCGAATTATCAAATTACCGTGCAAGGTGGCGGTTCAGGTACAGGGTTAAGCCAAGTAATGAATGGTTCTGTACAAATTGGTAACTCTGATGTGTTTGCCGAAGAAAAAGATGGAATCGATGCAAGTAAATTAGTCGATCATCAAGTGGCTGTTGTTGGTATGGCACCTGTGGTTAACCCTAATGTTGGTGTGAAAGATGTGACTCAGGCCCAACTGATTGATATTTTTACTGGTAAAGTGACAAATTGGCAAGAACTTGGTGGGAAAGATCAAGAAATCGTGGTAGTCAACCGAGCAGCAGGCTCAGGTACTCGTGCAACCTTTGAAAAATGGGGCTTAAATGGAGCAACGACTATCCAAGCCCAAGAACAAGATTCTTCAGGTACTGTGAAAAAGATTGTCTCAACAACTCCTGGTGCAATTAGCTACCTAGCATTATCTTATATTGATGATAGCTTGCAAGCTTTATCAGTTGATGGGGTTGAACCAACTGCTGAAAACATTGAAACAAATGATTGGAAAATCTGGTCATATGAACACATGTATACAAATGGTAAGCCAAACAAACAATTAAAAGCTTTCTTAGATTACATGGTTTCTGATGAGGTCCAAGATTCTTTAGTAAAAGACTTAGGTTATCTACCAATTACTAAAATGCAAGTACAACGCAGTGCAGACGGCATTGTGACACCAATAAAATAAGTGTAAATCTCCCTTTTAGCCTATCTGTTTAACAGATAGGTTTTTTTGAGGATAAAAAAGATTGATTTTTCATGGCTAACTAGTTTAAAAAACTAGTAACTACTGGTTGAAAAATCAATCTTTTAAAATTCTATCGTTTCAAATAAGGAATGGTGATGATAAAGGTAGCGCCTTTGCCAAGCTGACTTTTAATGGCGACTGTGCCGCCTAATTTTTCAGTATAATCTTTGACAATTGCTAAGCCTAAGCCAGTCCCACCAGAATGGCGGGCTCTAGCTTTATCCACTCGATAGAAGCGTTCAAAAATACGCTCGTGTTCTTTTGGATCGATACCTAATCCATTGTCTTTCACTATGAATTGATAATGGTTTTCTTGTAGGCACCACTGAATTTGAATTTGGCTGTTTAATGGTGCATATTGAATCGCATTTTCAATGAGATTTTTACAAATAGGCTGTAACAATTCTTTTTTTGTTAGCACCTTTAAATTTGATTGAGCAACAAAGTCAATTTGCAAATGCTTATTTTGAATACTTTCTTGATAGTTAGTTAAAATCTGCTGACAAAGCAAGCTTAAATCAACCTCTTGTGATTCATATGCAAACAATTCGTTCGTTTTTGAGAGCTGTATGATTTCTTGAATTAAGGCTTGTAAACGTAAGGCATCTTTTTGCATAATTTGTAAAAATTGCTCGGTAAGTTCTGGATCATCTTTCGCACCATCTAATAAGGTTTCGGTAAAACCAATTAAAGAGGTGACTGGTGTTTTTAATTCGTGTGAAACGTTGCTGACAAAGTCTTTTTGCATTGTTTCTAAGTGCCGAATTTTGGTTAAATCATAGCTGACACCTAGAATTTGATGATCCTCAGTAAAAAAGCGAACGGAAATATCAAGACGACGTTTCGTCTGGGCTGTGGTGATTTCTTGATGAATAAAGCCCTGTGTTTGATGGACTTGATAGATCATTTGAATCAGCTGAGGATCATTAATAACTTTGGCAAAGGCTTGATTTTCCTTGATAGGTGGGACTAAGCCAAGTTGCTCGCACATCGCATGATTCATCAAACGTAAATTTCCATCTGCTTGAATCATAAAAATACCAATCGTCAATTCCTTTAGCAAAGCTTGAAATTGTTCTTCGGTATCGGTATATGCCTGATAGGTATCTCTTAAGGTTTCGTTTAGCTGGTTAATTAATTGATATAGCTCAGAACCATATTTAGAATCGGTTAGAATCAGTTCGGTTTGATTGGGCTGCTTGGTCATTTTACGCAAAATCGGTAGAATGGTTTGGATGGGTTGGTTTCTTTTTAGAATAATTCTGAGTAAAAACAGTGTAATCAAGCCGTACATGATGAGATAGACCAAAAAGATGGAATGCTTCATCCCTTTAGCCTGCTGAATAAACAGGCTAGTCGGTTCAGCAATTCGTAAAATCATTGAAAGCTGTTGATTTTCCTTAATGGGTACTGTGACATAGATTAATTCTTTTTTTAAGGTTTGGCTGTAGCGAATGGCCTGAGCAGTAGTGTTACCATCCATAATCGCTTTAACCTCAGGGCGTGTGGTACGTAAATCATTGATTAATTGTTCATTAAAAGTATCATAGATAATCTTACCGTTTTTAGCATCGATTAAGGTAATCCGCTCATTAGCTGATTGTACATAGTCATCACTAAGTGCGATTAATTGCTCTTTTTGACCATCAGCGATACGGATTAGCGTTTGTGCTTGTTGCTTTAGATAATTCGCTTGCTGTAAAGTGACTTGTTGATTATAAAAATAACTAATCACCTGCCAGCTAAGTAAATAGAGAGCTAATAAGCCGATTGCCCATAAGATGAATTCATGCTCTTTTATTTTTTTCATTTGCTAGGCTCCTGAAATTTATAGCCAAAACCACGGACGGTGACCAGATATTCAGGATGTTTAGGATCTTTTTCAATTTTCTCCCGTAAATGACTAATATGCACATCGACAATCCTTGTCTGCCCATCAAAATCAAATTGCCAAATTCGATCGAGCAAGGTATCTCGACTGATGACCCGATCTTTTCTTTGCATAAAATAAACCAGCAATTCAAATTCTTTTGGGGTCAAGGTAATTAATTTTTGCTTAACAAACACTTGGTAGTTCGCTAAATCTGCCGTAATATCTCCAATTTGTAATTTTTCAGTCTGATTGATATCAAGTGTATGCGTGCTTACAGTTGGCACTTCAACAGGCTCCATTCGTCTAAAAATCGCCTTCATTCTGGCTAAGACTTCACGTGGACTAAAAGGTTTTGTTAGATAGTCATCGGCACCGATTTCTAAGCCTAAAATTCGATCAATCGGATCATCTTTAGCGGTCAAAATTAAAATCGGGGTTTTTTTCTTTTCTTGACGCAATTTTTTCGTGATATCCATCCCATCTAAGCCTGGCAGCATAATATCAAGAATAATAAAATCAAATGTTTCATTTAAGGCTAATTTAAGTGCTTCGTTTCCATCATCAGCTAAGATGACCTCATAGCCTTCTTTTTGTAGATTAAAACGTAATAAGGTTTGAATAGACGGTTCATCGTCAACTACTAATACCCGTTTCATAACTTCTCCTTTATTATTTACATTCTCCGTTTTATTTTAACATGAATTTATCATCAGGACTATTGTAATTACTTAATCAATGATATAATGTAAAAGACTTTACGTAGAAGGGAAAATCATCTTGATGATAGGCATTAGTGCATGTTTAGGTGGCATTTGCTGTCGGTATGATGGTAAAATGCAAAAGGTCAACCTGCTAGAAGAATTACTTGAAGCAGAAAAAGCTGTTTTAATTTGCCCAGAAGTGCTGGGAAACTTGCCAATTCCTAGAGTGCCAGCAGAAATTATTGGTGGCGATGGCTTTGCTGTTTGGCAAGGAAAAGCTAAAGTGATTAATCGAGACGGTGAAGATGTGACGGAAGCTTTTAAGCAAGGAGCCAAGCTTGCTTATCAAAAATTAAAAGCACAAAATATCCAGATAGTCATTTTAAAAGAACGTAGCCCTTCATGTGGCAAGTCGATGATTTACGATGGTAGCTTTTCTGGCGTAAAGGTTAAAGGCTATGGTGTGGCAGCCGCATATTTTTCTATGCAGAAAATTCAGGTTTATTCTGAAGAAGAAGTACCGGAATTAAAAAGACAAGGGGTGCTTTAATTGGAAATTGAAAAAACCAATCGCATGAATGCGTTGTTTGAATTTTATTCAACGCTTTTAACTGAAAAGCAGATGAATTATATGGAGCTTTATTATGCGGATGATTTTTCATTAGGTGAGATTGCTGAGGAATTTGAAGTCAGTCGTCAAGCGGTCTATGATAATATTAAGCGGACTGAAAAAATTTTAGAGGACTATGAAAAAAAACTCCATATGTATTCTGATTATATGGTTCGTCGGCAGATTTTTAGCCAACTACAAGCATATCTTGATGAGAAATATCCACAAGATGAAACCTTACGTAGTTTTATGACTGAATTACAAGAAATTGATGAATAAAGAAAGGATTATTGATAAATGGCATTTGAAAGTTTAACCAAACGATTACAAGATGCGATGGGTAAATTACGTCGCAAGGGTAAAGTAACCGAAGCGGATGTAAAAGAAATGATGCGCGAGATTCGTCTGGCTTTATTAGAGGCCGACGTAAACTTACAAGTAGTAAAGGAATTTACTAAAAACGTTCGTGAACGCGCCGTTGGAGTAGAGGTTTTAGAAAGCTTATCACCAGCACAACAGGTAGTAAAGATTGTTGATGAAGAGCTAACGAAGATGTTAGGTGCTGAAACTGTTGAATTAAATAAATCACCAAAAATTCCAACAGTTATCATGATGGTTGGTTTACAAGGGGCTGGTAAAACGACTTTTACCGGTAAGCTAGCGAATCATTTAATCAAAAATGAAAAAGCACGTCCCTTGCTTATTGCCGGTGACGTTTATCGACCAGCTGCGATTGATCAGTTAAAAGTTTTAGGTGAACAGTTAAATGTACCAGTCTTTGATATGGGGACCAATGTTAGTCCGGTTGAAATTGTTCGTCAAGGGATGGCTTTGGCACATGAGAAGAAAAATGACTATGTCTTAATCGATACGGCTGGTCGTTTACACATCGATGAAACCTTGATGGATGAGTTAAAACAAATCAAAGAAATCGCTCAACCTAATGAAATTCTTTTGGTTGTCGATGCAATGACCGGTCAAGATGCGGTGACAGTCGCTGATAGCTTCAATCAACAACTAGGAATTACCGGGGTGATTATTACTAAGCTAGATGGGGATACTCGTGGGGGAGCTGCCCTATCGATTCGTTCGGTCACAGGTGCGCCGATTAAATTTACCGGTACTGGTGAAAAATTAACCGATCTTGAAGTATTCCATCCAGATCGTATGTCTAGTCGAATTCTAGGCATGGGGGATCTATTAACCTTAATTGAAAAAGCGCAGCAAGATTATGATGAGAAAAAAGCAGAAGAGCTTGCGCGCAAGATGAAGGAAAATAGCTTTGACTTTAATGATTTTATTGAGCAGCTTGACCAAGTTATGAGCATGGGGCCATTAGAAGATTTGATGAAGATGATTCCAGGAATGAGCCAAATGCCGGGAATCGAAAATATTAAGGTTGATCCAAAACAAATTGCTAGACAAAGAGCCATTGTGATGTCGATGACCCCAGAAGAACGCGAAAATCCTGATTTGTTAAACCCAAGTCGTCGTCGAAGAATCGCGGCTGGTTCAGGAAATAGCGTGGTGGAAGTTAACCGCATGATCAAGCAATTCAAAGAGTCTCAAAAAATGATGCAGCAGATGACGAATGGCAACTTTAATATTCCAGGTATGGATCAAATGTTTGGTGGCGGCATCAAAGGAAAGCTTGGTAAAATGGCGATGAATCGCATGATTAAAAAGAATAAAAAGAAAAAGAAAAAACGTAAATAAATGAATGGCACTCCACTATTTGGCTAGATAGTGGAGTGAATTTTTGCTTTGCATTGAGAATGGTTATCAGTTAAAATGAGATTATATTGTCAGAAAAGGAGTTTTTTTATGCAGCAATTAAAAATACAGCATTTAATTTCGACAGGGATTTATACGGCATTATATTTTATGATTATGGCCCTATGTCTTTTGGTCTTACGTTTTACGATTCCAGGCTTTCATAATCTGATGATTCCAGGTGTAACGGCTTTGTTTACCGGTCTTATTTATTTGATTTTAATTGCTAAAGTTCAACGCTTTGGTGCTATTACGATTATGGGAAGTGTGATTGGCTTACTATTTTTAATGACGGGGCATTTTCCATTGGCATTTTTACCTAATATTATCGCCGCGCTTTTAGCAGATGTAATTCAATTTAAGACGGCCTTACCAATTAAATTAAAGACGATGCTTAGCTATACGATTTTTAGCTATGGGTTAGTCGGGCCTATTTTACCCCTTTGGTTTATGCGTCAGGCATATATCGATGCTTTGATTGCTAGAGGAAAGGATCAAGCCTATATTCATTTTGTTTTTGAACATGTGACCAAGCAGATGTTTGTAGTTAGCCTAGTGGCGACTTTCATCGGTAGCATCGTAGGGATGCTGATTGCCTTTGGATTGTATCAAAAGCATTTTGCCGCACGTTTTGGTCGAATCTATGAATAAAAAACATTTAGCAATTGATCCTAGAGTTAGTTTAGTGTATTTATTGTTTGCTAGCTTGTTGCTGATTTTTCCTTTTGATTTTAGGATCCAAACCGCTTTTTTAGTGACGGTTTTTATCATGCTATTATTTGTTGGTAAATACAGACAATTTATCGTTTATTTGGTGCTTGTTTGCCTTTTTAAAGTAGATTGGCTAGTAGGGAATACCTGGCTACAAGTGCTTTTAGATTTTTTAGCGATAGGTCTTGCTCGCTTGCTTCCATTATTAATGACGATGAGCTTGGCGATGAATTTAAAATCAATTGGCCAATGGCAGGCTGCATTAGCTAAAATGAAGGTACCACAGTTTATTTTGATTCCATTAATCGTCTGTATTCGCTTTATCCCCACACTTATCATTGAAGGCAAGCAAATTTGGCAATCGTTGAAATATCGTGGATTAGCGCCAAATAAACGGAGTGTCCTTTTTCATCCTTGGCGTTTTTTTGAATATTTTATTATTCCTTTACTTTCCTCTAGTGAACAAGTGATTATGGATTTATCTAGTAGCAGTTTGCTAAGAGGCATTCAAAGCACGCATCAAAAGACTAGCATTTATCCCTTGCAATTACGTCTAGCGGATTATCTTTGGTTTGGAATCGTGCTTGGTTTATTAGGAGGACAATTATGGATGCGTTGATTGATTTAAAGCATCTTCATTATCAGACTGTTAGTGAAGAAACCTTATTAACAGATATTGCCTTTAAGCTTTATCCCGGTGAGTGTGTCTTACTTTGTGGAAAAAGCGGTAGTGGCAAAACAACGCTATTAAACATCTTGACTGGTTTAATTCCTGAATTATTTGAAGGAAAGCTCCGAGGAGAAGGACAGTTATTTGATCAACCGTTTCCACTAACTGATTTTCAAAGTCATGCAGCTAAAATCGGTCGTGTCTTTCAAAATCCAAAATCACAGTTTTTCACGAGTGAGGTTTTAAGTGAGTTAGCCTTTAAAATGGAAAATTTTGGTTTTTCTCGTGAGGAAATGCAAGAAAAAATCAAAGCGTCTGCTAGTTTTTTTCAAATTGACGAATTATTGGCGCATTCTTTGTACCAATTATCAGGAGGGCAAAAGCAGAAAGTCGCGCTAGCAAGCAGTCTATTACCAGAATGTAAAATCTTATTTTTAGATGAAGTGACCAGTAATCTAGATCAGCAGGCAATTGAGCAATTAAAGCAGACCTTACAACAATTAAAACAAGCTGGAGTAGCCGTTGTCTTAATCGAGCATCGTTTAGACTATTGTCTTGAGTTATTAGATCGTATTTATGTTTTAGAAAAGGGGAAGTTAAAGCAAGAGCTATCAGCATCAGAATTAAAAGCTTTGTCAGGCACTCAATTATTATCCTTTGGTTTACGTCACTTAAAAGAGCCTACTGCTTTAGGGACAATGCCAGCAATCGCTCAAGCTGCAAGTGTTCATCTGCAAATTGAAAAGCTACAATTTGCCTATCATAAGCAAAAACAGCCGCAGCTATCCATTGAATCACTGGCTTTAAATAATCAGCAAATCATTGGACTAATTGGTGAAAATGGAGCCGGTAAATCTACGTTTATTCAATTATTAACGGGATTGTTAAAGCCTAAAAGTGGACATATCCTTTTAAATAATCAAGCCATGAAACCCAAAGATTTACTAGCGCAGAGCTTCTTGGTTCGCCAAGAGGTAAGTCTGCAATTGTTTTTTGAAACGGTGGAAAAAGAGCTAACTTTTCAAGCCAAGCGCCTAGATTACTTTGAGGATATTGTGCAGGCTTTGTCTCTTCAAGCATTATTATCACGTCATCCCCAAAGCTTGTCTGGTGGGGAAAAACAACGAGTAGCCATTGCTAGTGCCATTCTTTCAGGAAAAACCTGTTTATTTTTTGATGAGCCAACTAGCGGATTAGATGCGATACAGATGCAACAAGTCAGTCAACAGCTAAGATATCTCCAACAAAAGTATCCCGTTTTAATTGTGATTATCAGTCATGACCAACCCTTTTTAGCTCAGGTCTGTGATGAGATAATTGAATTATCAGCAGGGCAAATTAAAATAGCTGAATAAAGTAAACGTTCTATATCAAAAAAATCCGTCGAAGATTTGATTTAATCAATCTTTGACGGATTTTTTAATTAACGATTAACTTACAAGTATCCAATCACCAACGTATTTTTGATGGGTAGCATCATATTTACGCTTATATTGTTTACCGTTTTCAAACTTATATCGCCAAGTATAATGAACTGATAGAATACTATAAATTTGCGAATCGTTACTAGAAATGCTATCTGCTTGAGTTATGGGTGCTTGACTAATAATTATACTTAAGAAAAGCACTATGGAAATTATTTTTTTCATAGATTATTGTTCCTTTCGATGTTCCAACTTATTATAGAAATAACTACTTTTTCTTATCCTTGCTGTTTGTTTGTTGGTTTTTTTCTCATAAAACCAATGTTCGCCATTTTTTTTATCTAATATATAGTAATTTTGAATAACTTGTTCCTCTGATAACGTGGTAGCTTTAGTGTGTTCGTCAATAGAATCAGGTTCAAACATGAAAGTAGGGAGAGCAATAAACGTGACAATGAGTGGAATGATAAATAGTAATTTTTGCTTTTGTCTTTTTTGGGCTTCAAAATAAAACAATACCCGTTTTTTTAAAAGACTTTCTTTACGCATAGTAAACTGACTACTTGCTAGTAGATTAGTGAGTGCTGGAAACCTAGCTAGGCGCAAAGCAGTTGAAGTCAACGTTTGAAAATAAGCTAATATTTCTACTTCGCTATGTTTGCTATTTACTTGATAATCAACTCTAAGCTCAAGCAGATAGTTAATCATGGAAACTAAAAGATAAATAGGTAAGAACCACCAGTAGATGCACACTAGTAATTGTAAAACCAACTTAAAGTATAAATCATTATTTTTAATGTGCTGAACTTCATGTTTCAGAATATAGTTGAGTTCTTCTTGAGTATAACTATACCTTGGAAGAAAGATTTCCGGTTGAAGTGGATTGGTTACTAAGGGAGTAGATAGCCCTTCAATGAAATAAATACCTTTTATCTTTTCTAATTTTAAGTAAGCATATTTTTCTTGTAATTCCTCTTTATAATTTTTAGTAAAGTCACCTAGATAATTCAGTTTAATAGCTTTAACTAAAAATTTGAATAGGAAACCAATACTTCCAAAAAACCAAATCAATAGTAGTAGATGATAAACATAGATATGATTAGCTAACTGAATATAAGTTATATTGGTAATTGGTGGCAATAGCTTTTCAGAATAGATTGTATGTGTCCATGACCACTCAAAAGGAATCATCAAACGTAAGATGATGAGTAGACTAACAAAAAGTAGGTATTCAAACTTTACTGCAAAGCCTAGACGATTGACAGTGTGAATACCAAAAAGGACAAGAATTAAAATCGTTGCAATTAATAATGACGAAAGAATAGCAGGTACAGAGATAATCATAATTATTCCTCATTTAATTGTTCTAATTTTTTTTGCAGTAGTTCTGCGAGATCTTCTAACTCTTCTTTTTTAGCATCTTTTTGGATAAAAGCTGCAAATAGGTTTTGTCGTCCTTTTCTGGAAAATTGACTAGCAATGTATTCATCTTCACTCACATTTGCTAAATAATATTGAGCAAATGTTTTCCCTACCTTTTGCACTGAGCTAGGTTTTAAAAAGCCCTCATCTGCTAACTTTTTTATAACTACTGGAACAGTATTTTTATTTAACTTGGTTGCTGATTGTATGACATCTTTAACGTATAATTCTTTTGTGGGATTTTTCCAAAATACAGATAAAATTTCCAACTCTTTTCTTGTTAAACTTCGCATAAATTTCACCTCCAATATTCCCGCTTTTATTATATATTCTTACATTTTTAAAATCAATAAATATACAGATATAAAAAAATATTTCTAAAGTGTATTGATTTTTTTGAGTTGTATTAATATAATCGTTGTGTAAAATATTTTACAAAATATTAATATAAGGAGAAAAAATATGATTAAAAAAGTATTATTAGCGGGAGCAGCTAGTGTATTGTTATTAGCTGGAAGTATTCCAGTATTGGCAAATAATCACGCTGATACCAGTTGGTCTTTTTGGTTAAAGGCTAACCAAGGAAATTCTTATACTGCTTCAAGAGAAAAAACAGATGCTAGTTCAGCGTATTTAGCTCTACATAGTATGAGCAAGTCTGGTGGTGTTAATGGATGGTTGCAGATGGCCAATGGTACAGAAATCGGTTCACCAAAAACAAGAGTTTATTCAGGCGGAGCAGCTTATGTTATTAATTATGCGTATGAAAAATATGGACATAGTAATGTGAGAATGGCGATTGAAACTGCTAACAGTTTTTCTACTAGTACTCAAGCTTCGGGTGTATGGAGTCCAGATTCAGTTTAGGAAGAAGGTAATGTATAGCTACTTTTGACAAGTAGCTATACATTACTTATATGAGGTATCAAAATGAATTTAAGACTTGTAAAATCACAAATTGTTCGTAATATTTTTAGTTTTCGATTTCTTTTCGTGATTATTATTGGCTATATCTTAACTTATATTGAATTAAAATCGACTAACCATTGGGACGAAATGGGAAAAGATAATTTTTTATTGTATACCATGATATTTGATAATATTGGAGCAGTTTCAATGTATTTTTTAACCAGTTTACCCTTTATTGCCAGCTTAGTAGGTGGTAGTTTATATGGTCAGGAAGTCCGAAGTAAGCGTAATCTTTTTCATCTTGTACGACTTTCTAAAAGAACTTATCTAACTTCGTTGGCAGTAGCTAGTTTTATATTAGGTGGGATAGCGAGTGTCATTCCTTTACTAATCAATTTAGTGACAGCAGCTTTTAAAATGCCCTATTTAAAAGTTGATTTAGGGAGCTTTGCGATTTATGGCAAGCATTTTTTTGCTCAAAAATGGGCGGAAATCCATCCTTTTTCTATGATTGCCCTTGTTATAGGAATCTTTTTTATTTTTGGTGGTCTATTCGCTTTATTTAGTTTATCAATTAGTTACTTCTATGCTAATCAATTAATTGAAGTATTAGGAATGTTTATTATTTCTTTTGTTTTGAATCTATTTTTGATGTTAATTAGATTAAGTAGCTTGCATTTCTATTCTTTTTTAGATTTTATTAGCGCAAGTCATAAAGAAAATTTATTCCCATTAATTATGATTAATGCTATCTGTTGGACAGTAGTCATCTTAATTATTCAATATATCGAAATTAAGCGAGATGTCCTACAAGTAAAACAAAAATCAATTCGTTAGCAAGGAGGAGTAGAGATGTCGAAGATTGTCAAAAGTCGTTTAAAAAATTTATCTCTCTTGCAATTGACTATTTTCATATTGATTCTTTTGTTGGTTACTCCGGCCTTTGCCTTGGCATTAAACGAATTCATCGATGGAAATTTATATGAAAATATATTATTCTCGATTGAATTTACTTTTTACGGCTTGCCCCCTTTTTTTGCATTACTACTTTGCTTGATTCAATTTCCAGAATCAATGGAGCGTATTCGGTTGACTAAAAAATTAGAATTTAAAGTGAATCTTTGCTGCATTGCCTCTGCTGCATTTACTAGCGCCTTCGTTCCAATTTTCGCTTTAATCATTTTAGCAATTTATCATCAAACAACGCAAATCTTTATCTTGGGTTTGATGATAGAAGTGTATATTCGTTATTTGATGATGTTTGTAACGATTGGTCTTATTCAATATTTAGGGACTTTGTGGTTGAAAAATAAATGGTATATGGCAGGTTTTTTGATGATTAGTTTTTCATGCTTAGCTTTTTTATATTATATAAGAACTGATTTTGGAAACCTTTTTAAGATGGCTTTCTTTTACCTAACCCCTCCTGTTGCAGAATCAGGTCATTCCTTAGTAGCAATTATTCCAGTCTTTGTGGGAAGTTCAGGCTTACTAAGTGTATTATGCTACTTTCGACTTGTTACACAAGAACATCTATCTTAATAGGAAATTTGACTAAATGGAGATTAAAATGATTTTAGAATGGAAATATTTACTACAATTACTTAGCAAAAATTTATTATATCGCATAGTTGTTGCAATTTTATTTGCTATCTTTTTATTAATAATGTGGATGAGAGGAATAGATTTAGACAGTCATATTTTTTTGTTTAAATTTCCTAGTAATCTCGAAAATTGGACATTTTATAAATTGTTGTTTTATAACCTAATGCCTATCATCGTTTATTTCGGAGCATCATTATGGATGAATGATGTATTTCCAGTCATGATCAGTCAAGAGAATTTATGGGTTAGGATACGTAATCAAGGTAGCGTTACATCACTATTAATATACTACAGTGGTATTGTAGCTTATAGCTTATTAATTGTTGGTCTGGCAAATAGTTTGTTAATGGTGTCTTTTTATCATTTTTTGTCTGTGAGTGAAAGTGTAATAGGCTTTTTGTTTATCTTATTTTTACAACAAATGCTTGCAGTGGGTTATCTAATTAATATGCCATTTATTGGTTACATTTTCTTAATCTGTGTATTGATTTGTCTTGCTACTACACCAACGTTCACTCCATTTCAAATTGGGCTAGCAATTGTAGGAAATATTATCTTATTAGGAATAAATCCACTGTTGTTAAAAAATAAAGAGTATCTATAGAGGGGTATCTTACGATGTATATTGAAATTAGAAATATTAATAAACGAATCAAAAGAAAAGATGTATTGAAAAATATCTCGCTCCAATATGAAAAAGGTACGGTTAATGGCTTAATTGGAGCAAATGGTTCAGGTAAAACGATGCTATTTCGAGCTGTCTGTGGTTTGATAAAATTAGATAGTGGAGAAATTAAGATTAACAATCAGCTTGTTCGTTTTAATGAAAAATTACCTGTATCAACAGGGCTAATTTTAGAACATCCAGGATTTTTGAGTAATGAAACGGCGATGGAAAATTTAAAATATTTAGCTGATTTGAATAATAATTATGATGAGAAATATATTTGTTACTTATTAGATAAATTTGGTATTTTGGCAAATAAAGATCAAAAAGTAAAGACTTTTTCTTTAGGAATGCGTCAAAAATTAGGAATTATTCAATCTATTATGGAGCATCAAGAGTTAGTGATACTAGACGAACCGACCAACGGATTAGATAAACGTTCAGTAGCACAGTTCATCGAAATTGTTCAAGAACTAAAAGAACAAGGAACGACTTTTTTTATGGCTTCCCATAATGAGTATGAAATTAAAGAGCTATGTGATACTATTACAGAAATCGAGGCGGGACAAATTGTTAAAAACACTTAGAAAATATCGACATTCTATCATTTTCATTCTCGCAATCCCATTGATGATTTTTATTTGTTACCTCATGGCTGGAAAATCGTCCTTTGCAACGCAAGAAGAAAAATGGTTTCATTTTGACAATTTTGAAACACCAACAAGAACAATTATTTTAAAATATCATAATGAACAATTAACAGGATATTCCATTGAGTTATCAACAATGTATGAGCACATTGGTCTAAAAAATGCAGATGAAGCTAAAGAAAAATATCAAGGCGTTGCAAAAAAATATAAGAATAGATCAGGTATTAAAACAAAAGCAACCTTTGAACAAAGCGTGGTTATTGAAAAACTAACATTTAATTTTGAAGAAATGTCTAAAGGCGATTTTAGTACTACAAATAATCAATGGATATTCGGCAAACTTCCACCTAAAGACTTAACATTAAAACAGGCAGAAAAAGCCTTAAAAAAAGGTGGATTTACCTTGCAAAAAGATTACTATTTGAAAAAAGAAAAGCAGGAAAAAGAAGATTTAAAAAAAATACGTAGAAGATAAACTAGCGATTATCTATTGGTATATATTGATAGATAATCGCTAGTTTTATTTTTTCTCCACATAGGTGGCTTGATTGCCTAGACTTTCAAAAATCTTTTGCAGATTTACTTGACAATTTTTATAACCAAAAGTATCGTACCATTGGTACCAGTAATAGCCGCTGAATGAATTTTAGATGTTACTTTTCTTACTCCGTTTAGCGTAGACAAGCTATGGAAGGCTTGTTCGTGCGGTACTTTTAATTCTAAGGTGGCTAAAATCGAAATAGGTGTTGATTGGCTAATCAGTTTTTTTTAGTTGTTTAAATGAAAGGTATTCATTATGAACAATATAACTGTTGCCAACGACCTGACCGGCAACCGCTTTAATGGGAGAGAACCATACGCACATCGCTTGATTTATTTCTTTTATGTTGCCGACAAAGCCTTCATTAGGATCGTCATAATGGGTATTATCTACCTTTAAAGGTACATAGTATAATTGATTGGCTAATTGATTTTTATTAACATTATGTCCATAATATTGCAAAAGCATGGATAAGGCAGTAATCTCACAACCATTTTGTAGACTAGGTTTTTCAAACTGATTTTCTAAAGGTACATCCATCTGAACCTTTACTCCATTAGAAAAAGGCCAGGGGAGGTTTCCCTCCACCTTAGCCATTGTATCTACTAATAGTCTCGATAGATTTTCAAAGAATAGATCAGGATTTACTACAATTTGTTTGGAGATAAAAAATAAAAAGGTACAAAATAGTGATAAAAATAGTATTTTTCCTATTTTGGATTTTTTCATTTTGATCATTTCCTAGTCTTAACCCCGCTTTTCTTGATAGGAACGCCATTTTTTTAGAAGTGCTTGGTGATACACCAAGAAGGTTGAAATTCCCCAAATGAATAGGAAATAAAAGAGATGTTTAAAACTGCTAAATACAAGAGTGTGGCTTACATATCCATAAAAGAAAAATAAGCTAGTACCTACTGACATTAATAAAAAGATTGGCAAGCGTAATTTAGGAACAAGGATATAGTTTCCATTTTCTTCCAAGCTAGTATGGCTAAAACTGTAATAAGCTATGGATAACCCACAGACAATAGCAATAACTAAAAATGCTAGCAAATATGGATGAATTCCATAAAAAGTAGCTATGAATTGTAGTGTAGCTAAATATTTTGTTAAAGAATAAGGCAAGAGTGCACTAACAAATGCCGCATAGTAAAAAACTAGTACTATAGAAAGTGGTCCTAGTACCATATGACCTAAGACTACGCCGCAAGCTAACCCAATAATGTAGATGGTAAAGTAAGTTAGTGTAGTACAAATGCTAGCATAAATGCTTTGAAGAAAAGTTACATTTAAATATTCACTTGGAATCGATATACATAAAATGCTTTGGGCGATAATACAACCCATCAAGGTACTTATGAAAACAATCAGAGAGTAAAAAATTACTTTTTTTCTAAAGATAGTGGATCGTTTTACATTTAAACTCAATAAATATTTGTTAAAATGGGTTTTTAAATCGATAAAAAAGATAGCGAATCCTAAGAATAAAAAGAAGAAAATCCTACCGAAAATAGACATACTACCAGTTGCACTAAGATAACCAATCCAATCAGTATGGTCAAGATCGCTATTAGGTTGCAAATAATAGTCAGTATTTTTGGAATGCAAAGTTAAGTTATAACGAATATAGTCTGCTTTGGTACTGCCTTTTTTAAATCCTTGTAAAAAGTTTTTGGGCGTTTCATCAAAATATTGATTAAATTCTTTGGAATGGTAATAATCATAATTTTGATGCCACTGATTACTCAAATCTTTTGCTGAGAGACTAAAGCTTCCGATAATGATCAAACTAGCCAATAAAATTAGCCATTTACTACGTTGCCAAAAGATTTTATAAAGCATAATAATCCTCCTTAAATAGTTTCATTTTTAAGATTAGCTTCAAAGACGTCACTAAGTTGAATAGGTAGTTCTTCCATTACTAGTGGCTCTAACGCTTTGATTTTTTCAGCTAACTCATCAGAATAGTTTTCAAATAATGCGACAATGACTCGACCTTGAATTGAAATAGCCTTTGAATTTTGCTTGACGATTTCAGGTATTTCTTTACCTTTAAAGACGAGCTGTAATTTTCTAGCATGCTCACGTAAAGCTTCTAATTGATAATCTTGGGTAATGGTGTGTTGACTTAATAGCATCACACGGTCAATAATTGGTTCTAATTCGTTAAGTTGATGTGAAGAAATCAAAATACTAATTGGTTGATTACCAACAGCATCAAGCAACAATTCAATCATTTGTTTCTTTACTAAAACATCTAAACCATCAAAGGGTTCATCTAAGAAAATATAGGTTGCTTTCGAGCTCATGGCTAAGATAAGCAGGAATAATTTTTGCATTCCCTTTGAAAGACGTTGATAACTACGATTTAAAGGTAGCTGATAAGCATGGATGAGCTTCGTGAAAAAGTCTAAATCAAATTTGGGATAGCTTAATTGATAGAAAGCAGCAATTTTTTTCAGAGAATAGGGATTGAAAAAATTTTCTTTTTCATCGATAAAAAATAGTTCGTTTTTATATTGGGGATCCTCCAAAAGATTGGTTCCCTGAAGGATGATTTCACCACTGTCAGCTAAGTAATGGTTGTTCAAGGTTCGAAATAGTGTGGTTTTACCTGAACCATTTCGACCAACTAAGCCAACGATTTCGCCAATGGTTAGTTCAAATTGGATATCACGTAGGATTTCTTTTTGATCAATTATTTTACTTAAATTTTGGACTTTCATTTTTCGTCGCCTCCTAACTCGCTAGAAATTTCATTAATCCAAGTAAAAAGCTCTTCATTGGTAATTTTAAGATGTCGTGCTTCAATGATTAGTTGATAGAGCTGTTCTTTCAATAGCTGGATTTTATAGGTATCCTTAGGTAAATCTTGCGTTTGTTTGATAAAAGTCCCTTTTCCTTTGACGGTAACGATGACTTGCTCAGCTTCTAACTGTTTATAAGCCTTACTGACGGTATTAGGATTCATTAAAAGCTGTTTGGCAGCTTCTCTTACTGAGGGAAGTTGATCGCCTGGCTGAAGCACGCCTTGAATGACACTCTCTTTAACCGATAAGACGAGCTGCTCATAATAAGGTTTACTGCTGGTTTTATCAATACTAAGCATGCTATCTACTCCTTTCCGTGAATGATTTTCCTGTCCTTTGTGTACTATTATAACTAGTACACTTAATACGGTCAATCTCAAAATAAAAATTTTTTTGAAAAAAATGCAAGCTGTAAAGAAAAAACTCTTTACACCATGAAGAAAAACTGTTAAACTAGCACATGTGATTAAAAATTATGGAGGTGTTAATTAACATGGCAGTAAAAATTCGTTTAAAACGTATGGGATCTAAAAAAGCTCCTTTCTACCGTATTGTAGTTGCTGATTCACGTTCTCCTCGTGATGGACGTTTTATTGAAACTGTAGGTACTTACAACCCATTAAAGAACCCTGCAGAAGTAACAATCAAAGAAGATTTAGTTCTTGATTGGTTATCAAAAGGTGCGCAACCTTCTGATACTGTTCGTAACATCCTTTCTCAAGAAGGCGTTATGAAGAAACACCATGAAGCTAAATTCACTAAGAAATAAGGTGGATGGATATGAAAGATTTGAAAGATTTAGTCTTAACAATCGTTCGTCCATTGGTGACTCAGCCAGACCAAGTAAATTTGGAAATTACTGAGTCCGCAGAATTTTATGAATATAATTTGACCGTTGCACCTGAAGATATTGGTCGTATTATCGGTAAACAAGGACGTGTCGCTAAGGCAATCCGTACAATTGTTTATGGTGTACGTGTAAATGGTCCTAAAAAGGTGCGTTTAAATATTTTAGACGGCAAAGAATAAAAATAAAATTTTATCAGAGACTGGAACTGATTGTTCTAGTCTTTTTTTTGAAAACTAGGAAAACTAGGATGTGAGGCAACTTGCTAAGACATGAGAAAATTCGGGTATACCCACCAATGCAAAAATCAAATGATTTTAAGATTTTGGCAATTGGCGGGGCGAATTTTCAATATGTCTAGTTGCCAAACACTGAAAACTAGGATGTGAGGTGGGTTGCTTAGCTGCGAGCAGCTAAGCTTGCATCTTGGCTAGAAGGTGAATAAGCTTTAAAAACACTTCAGCCAAGATGACTTAGATGCGAAGACAGCTACCCTCCAAACACTTAAAAACTAGGATGTGAGGTGATGTGCTGATGGATTTTTGGATTATGTGGGCAGTAGTTATCTCTTGTATGATAGCTCTTTTCAAAGTAAAATCTAAATTATTAAAATTACTCTTTCTAGCAGCAATCCTCTTTTTACTATGGATTTACCAGAGCGAAATTTTTTCACTAGTACAATACGTAAAATCAAATGGTCCTAAACTAATGGATTTACAGACACTAAAGGATTGGGCCAATCAGGGGCTTACTTGGTTAAGAGATTTTGTTCAACAAATTTTTTAGTGATGATTAAGCATACGATAAAGGTTTATAAGATTTCCTGCTTAAATTCAAGAGCTAAAATCTTAAATAAAATTGATGAGGAAGGCAACCAATGACGGAATTTTATAATGTCGGAAAAATCGTGAATACACATGGAATCCGTGGAGAAGTTCGAGTAATTTCTCAAACTGATTTTCCGGATGAACGCTATCAAGTGGGCAATCAACTGACTTTATTTAGAGCCAAGCACGAACCTCTAACCCTAACGATTACTAGTCACCGTAAGCATAAAAATTTCGACCTTTTGACTTTTGAAGGCTATACAAATGTGAATGATGTCGAAGCGTTTAGAGATGGTATTTTAAAAGTAGCGGCAGAAGACTTGTCTGAATTAGCAGAAAATGAATATTACTATCATGAAATTATTGGTTTAAATGTAATTGATGAAAATGGGCAAACGCTAGGGAAAATTGCTGAGATTCTTTCGCCAGGTGCCAACGATGTCTGGGTAGTTAAAAGACCTGGAAAAAAAGACTTGCTATTACCTTATATTGAACCAGTTGTTAAACAGATTGATCTTGAAAATGGCTGTGTACACATTGAATTACTGGAAGGATTGTTAGATGATGAGGATTGATGTGCTAACCTTGTTTCCTAAAATGTTTGAAGGACCAATGGGAGAGTCGATTATAGGTAAAGCACGTGAGAAAGAGCTATTATCTATTCATGTGCATAATTTCCGTGATTATTCTGACAATAAGCATCAAACGGTCGATGATTATCCTTATGGTGGCGGTGCGGGTATGCTACTGAAGGTTCAGCCTATCTATGATAATTTAAAGGCAATTGAAGCACAAACGCCAGATACTAAAAAACGAGTGATTTTACTTGATCCAGCTGGCAAACCTTTTAATCAAAAAATGGCTGAAGAATTTTCTAAAGAAGAGCAGCTTGTTTTTATCTGTGGTCATTACGAAGGGTACGATGAACGTATTCGTACATTGGTAACAGATGAAGTGTCATTAGGCGATTATGTATTAACTGGTGGAGAGCTTGGTGCAATGGTTATGATTGATGCCACTGTTCGCCTATTGCCAGATGTCTTAGGCAATCAAACCTCTGCTCAAACTGATTCACACTCGACTGGACTTTTGGAGCACCCACAATATACGCGACCAGCTAATTTTAAAGGTATGGAGGTTCCCTTTGTTTTAACAAATGGCAACCATAAGCTCATTGAGGAATGGCAACTAAAAGAGTCCTTACGCCGAACCTATTTACGTCGGCCAGATATGTTAGAAAAACTAACTTTAACCAAACAAATGACTAAGCTCTTAGCTGAAGTAAAAAAAGAAGAAACCCCAAAAGACTGATTGCACTGCTGCGATTAGTCTTTTTTTAATAGGGATATTCAGCAAGTTGGTTAGCTCCGAGCAAATAAGATTTAGTCTGGGAAAAATTCAGCGATTATAGAAATTTTTCACCAGACTAGCTTATTTGACGAAGGGGTTACTTGCTGGACACAGACTATAATAGGGATGTTCAGCGACTTGCCTAGCTACGAGAAAATTTGAGTGTTACTTACCGTTTGAAAAACGGAAGAATTTAAATTTTTTCAAACGGTAAGGCAAATTTTCCGAGTAGCTAGTCGTTGAACACAGACTACTCTAGGGATGCGAAGTAGCTTGCTCAGACATAAGAAAATTCGAGTGCTATTCTTTATTTTAGGAATATGAAGCAGTCGATTTTAAACTAAAAAAACCATCTGCAATTTTGCAGATGGTTCGTGTCAGAAAATAGATTAGCGGCGGATTTCTTTGATACGCGCAGCTTTTCCGTGTAATGCACGTAAGTAGTAAAGTTTTGCACGGCGTACTTTACCGTAACGAACAACTTCGATTTGTGCAACACGTGGAGTGTGTAATGGGAAGGTACGTTCAACACCTACACCATTTGAAATTTTACGTACAGTGTAAGTTTCGCTGATACCAGCACCACGGCGTTTGATAACAACACCTTCAAAAATTTGGATACGTTCACGTGAACCTTCCACAACTTTTGCATGCACGCGTACTGTATCACCAGGACGGAATGCAGGGATGTCTGTACGTAATTGTTCTTGTGTTAATTCTTGAATTAATGGATTCATTTCTCTTTCTCCTTATACCAAATACTCTTAAGACTTTATAAGGTCCCAGCGGAATATCGTAATCGTTGAGCACACGCTCAAAAATTATCTTAACATAGAGATATACTTGCTGTAAAGAGAAAATTCTTGTCAGTTAGAAATTTTTTTAATACACAATAAAATTTTGGGTTTACTTAGCTTCTTTCGATTTTAATCAATGCGCTAAGCAAAGGGATAAAAAAAGCTGAATAAGCTGAGGAAGCACTAAAATCGTATATAAGGTTCGGCTAATTTGGATGAGTGCAATCTTAGTCATATCACCACCTAAGTCGCCTGCAATCAAGGAAATATCGGTTGCTCCAGCTGGTGAAGAAGCAAATAAAGCAGAGCGTAAATCTAAGCGTTTAGTGCGATAAATGGTCAAACCAAAAATCAAATTAACGATTAGATAATTGAACAATAATAGGGCTGCAGGCAAAATTAATTGGTGAAAAAATAGTAAACTGTCATCAGTAAAGGTGCTACCAATAATTGAACCAGCAATTAATTGTGCAAAAAAGCGAATGTTTTTATCTAAAGGCGTGGTGTTCATGGTTAATTTTAAAATAATTGAAGCTAGTAGTGAAAAACTCAATGCACCAACTGGCAGTTGTAAATATAAACCGAATAGTCCACCTAAGCTGGCTACTAATAGAATGAATAATTGATTGCAAAAATACTTTCTCTGCTTAGTTGTCTGCAAGCTTGATTTTTGTTTGGCTACGCTCGTTTCATTTTTTGGTTGAGGTGTCTGTTTATGAAAGTGTTGCACAAACAATTCAATCCAATAGGGTAAAATCAATAACATTCCTGCCAAACGAATAAATTGTAAAGTTGCAACAGTATGTGCATTAGCTTTCATATCCATACTGATCAGTGAAACATCCATAATGCCCCCAGGTAAACAGGAAAGCAAGCCTGTGATCCAATCAAAATGAAAAAATTTAACAAACAACCAGCCAGTTAAAAAGGTGTTAATTGTAAACAGGCTTAATAAAAAGATAATTGGTAAAGCCATTTTAGGTAGATTTTTCAGATCTTGTTTGGTGATCTGTTGGCCGATATAGGCACCACTGATTATTTGAGCAAAAGTTTTTAAATTACTGGGCATGACAGCCTGATTAGTTAAAGCAGCAAAAATGCCCACACCAATCATGCTACCAGTCATGTAAGGTGCTGGTAGTTTGAAATATTTGGCGATTTGTGCGCCAATAAAGGCGATAAATAGGGTTAATCCAATCATTAGCATTTTAGTGGTCCTTTTCTTTGGTGATTTACAAGTTAAGCATAGCATGCTTTTGTTTGTGAAGATGTTTTTTTAGTGCATTATTTGTTTCATCCAAAAATATCCAATTAGAATATTGCTTAATTTTGGCAATCTGTTTTTTCTCATGATAAAATGATTAAAAAATTATGATATTGGAAGTGAGTTAAATGCGAAAAAAAGGGTTATGGTTGGCAACAGGAGCGGCTGTTTTGACGGCTAGTTTGGCAGGTTATCGATTCTACAAAAGAAAAAAAGCGCTAACTCATAGCGAAGAGAAGACTCAAGAGGGAATGGATAAAATTACTGCTGATTTTGAAGCTGATCAAGAATTATTACAATATGAAAATGAACGATTAAGAGAAGTAATTGAAACACAATTAGCTTCCATTGATCGCTTGGCAATTAGAAAGAAGGCTAAATACATCCTTGAAAAAGATGTTTTGACTATCCAAGGTTTCATTCAAGAGGGAAAATTAACTTATGAAGAATTAACGGCTTTTTATTTGGACCGTATGTTAGCGTTTGATGTTTGTGATTCCGGATTGAATGCTATTTCGGAAGTGAATCCGCATGCTTTGGCTGAAGCTAGACGATGTGATGAACAAAAATATTTAGCGAATAATCATCCACTGTTTGGGATTCCTGTTACCTATAAGGAAAATATTTTAACAAAGGATTTAGCAACAAGTGCTGGAACGATCGCTTTTAGCAAATATATTGGCGATGAAGATGCTGGAATTGTCCAAAAATTATCCTCAGCTGGGGCTATTTTATTAGGTAAAACCAATCTATCTGAGTTAGCTAATTTTATGGATCCAACTATGCCAAGTGGTTATAGTAGCAAGCATGGGCAAACCTTAAATCCATATGGACCATTGCGCATTTCACCATTAGGCTCTAGTTCAGGAGCTGGCTCAAGTATTGCAGCGAATATTGGTGCGATTGCCATTGGATCAGAGACAACTGGCTCTATTACTGCTCCTGCCGCTTTTCAATCATTAGTAGGTTATAAGCCATCTAAAGGCGCACTACCAGAAACTGGGGTTTTTCCATTATCGAGTAGCTTAGATGTAGTTGGACCAATTACTAAAACTGTAAAAGATGCTATTTTGGTTTACAATGCAAGTAGTCATTTGGCTAAAATTGATGTTCTTGCGCTTAAGCAAGCTTCATTGGCAGGGATGCGAATTGGTTTGGTAAAAAGTGATCATCCAATGCAAGATGAGCTTCGTCAAGTATTAGCGGCGCTTGAAGCCGTTGTTGTTGATGTGGAATTTGATGAGCAAGGGATCGATAACTTGCAAATTATCAATCATGATTTATTTACCGATTTTAAAAATTTTACAACTCGTTACCATTATCCAATCCAAAATTTAGCTGATTTAGTCAGCTTTAACCAAAAAAATTTACAACAAAATGCACGCTATGGTCAACGCTTGATTGAAGAGGCAAGTAATTATCAAACACCTGATAAACTATTTATTACCCAGCAAATTGAATTGGCTCGCAAGCGTTTAAATCAGCTCAGACAAGCCTATCAACTATCAGCTTTTGTTTCATTTAATTATGACAAAGTCTTATTACCAGCAGTAGGAGGCTATCCTGAATTAACGGTGCCATTTGCTTTTGATGCGCAAGGTGTACCACATGGCGCTACTTTTATTGGGTTTAAAGATGAGGATGCTGAATTGTTGACATTAGGTTATGCATTTGAACAGGCGACAAAAGCAAGAAGACAACCGGATTTAACGCTTTTAGCGCAAATCAAATCATTTTAACAATCCTCTAATCATTTTACTAGGTTTTTTAGTGAATATTTGCTATCTTTAATAGGTATGTACGCTTAACACTGATTGTTGTTTCGCGTGCATGCCTTTTTTAGGAATTGGAGGAATTGTTTTGAAGCAAACAAATGTCAAATTAGTGACCATTGCGATTTTTGTAGCAACTTTTATGACTGCTGTTGAAGGAACCATTGTCACAACTGCGATGCCCACCATTGTTGGTTCGTTGCATGGAATCGAATTAATGAATTGGGTGTTTTCAATTTATTTACTAACTAGTGCGATGTTAACCCCAATTTACGGAAAACTAACGGATAAAATTGGGCGTAAACCAGTTTTCATGGTGGGGACATTATTATTTATCATCGGTTCTGCTCTTTGTGGGTTGTCTTTTAATATGCACACCTTGATTTTATCACGTGCCCTACAAGGGATGGGAGCGGGAGCTTTGATGCCAGTTTCGCTAACCTTATTAGCCGATTTATATCCAATTGAAAAGCGGACCAAGGTCATGGGCTATAATTCAACGATGTGGGGCATAGCGAGTGTCATTGGCCCTTTAGCTGGTGGCTTAATTGTAGATACAATCGGTTGGCATTGGATTTTCTTTATTAATGTTCCGATTGGCCTCGTGCAATTATTATTGGTTTTTATGAGTCTGCATGAAGAAAAGCGAGTTCGTCAAACAAAGAAAATGGATTTACTCGGAAGTTTTCTCTTGATGTTGGTTTTATTAACTTTACTAGCAAGCTTCCAATTATTAAGTGATCAGGGTTTTCATTTCATGGTCCTTGCTTGTTTAGTAGTCAGTGTGTTATTTTTGGCATTATTTATCAAAATCGAAAAACAAGCACAAGACCCAATTATTACTTTAAGCTTATTTAATAATCCCTTATTTATCGGGGTGAATTTAGTAGCTGCTTTGGTAAGCGGCATTTTAATGGGAGTAGAGGTATATATTCCCATGTGGATGCAAGGGGTATCAGGCTTAGCTGCGGGGATTGGTGGCTTAGTTTTAGCACCAATTTCTCTTTTTTGGGTAGTAGGGACCAATTTTGCTAGCAAGCTATTAACCAAACATTCCATTCGTCGAGTTATTTTCATTGGATTATTGTTTATTTTAGTAACAACAATTGGTTTGTTTATTGCGCCAATTAATATGCCTGCTTGGTATTTTGTCATCTTAATGTTTGTATTTGGTTTAGGAATGGGTATGGTGATTGTTTCTACAACGATTACGGCACAACAGGTAGTACCTAAAAGTCATTTAGGGGAAGCTACTTCGTTTAATACATTAGTTCGTACGATTGGTCAAACGGTGATGGTGGCGATTTTTGGCTTGATTTTTAACTTCATTACCAATCAAAGCCTAAATCAGGTTCAATTAGCCGGACGTACGGACTTATTAAATCAATTTGTCAATCCTAAAACTGCTGATCAAGTCCCAGAAATGTATCATAAGCTATTGCGCAAGGTGTTATATGATGGGTTACACATGACCTTTTTAATGACGGTTATATTGGTAGGAGTAAGTATTCTTTGTGTGGTCGTTTATATTCGTAATCAAGTGAAAATGAATGAGTTAAATTAAACTAAAAAAGCTTAAAATGTTTCCTTGAAACATTTTAGGCTTTTTTTAAGAATGATATTTAACAATCAACGGCTTTCATCTCACGCAACATGCAATTCCTGCTTGTTGGAAAATTTCCTGATGGTGTGATAAATCTTCAGTGTGTAATTGCGCTACATTTGCTAAACGATACTGTCGGTTTAATTGTTCATATTTTTTTTCACCAAATTGATGGAAGGGTAACAATTCAACCTTGGTGATGCCTAAATTTTGACAGAAGCGCGCAAATTCATGCGCATCAGCAAGTTGATTATTATAATTTGGAATGATAGGGATACGCACCACGACATTTTGATGATGTGCTAAGGCATAAGTAAGATTATCTAAGATTAGTTGTTGGTGAACACCAGTACCAGCTAGATGCTTTTGATCGTCGTAATGTTTTAGATCAAAGTAAATGAAATCAACGAGATCAATCACTTTTTGAAAAATCGCAGTTTTGGCATAACCAGTGGTCTCAATCGCTGTATGAATTTGCTTATTTTTCAATTCCTGAAGTAAAGCGATGGCAAAATCAGCTTGATACAATACTTCCCCACCTGATAGCGTCACTCCGCCACCAGATTCTTGATAAAATGGCAAATCTTTTAGTACCTCAGCCATCACTTCATCAACGGTTTTTATTTCTCCAACCGTTTGCATTTTATTTTTCTGAGGATGAAACATTTTTTCAGGATAGGTATTCTGTGATTCAGGATTGGCACACCAATAACAACGTAAAGGACAGCCTTTAAAAAAGACCACGGTCCGAATCCCTGGACCATCATGTAAACTAAATTTTTGGATATTGAAAATACAAGCAGTTAATTTTGTTTGTGTTGATGGCATCTTTCTCACTCACTTTCTTTATCAAGTTCATTTTATCACATATAATTTCAAACGTAAATATTTTTATTTCAAATGAAAATAGCGAAAAGTTGTCACTTTTGCTACTATATGTTATTCTTAAAGAGATGATAGATGAGGTGAGCGTATGAATCGAGCGGAAGAAATTATTGCGATTGTTAGTGAAAAGAAGAAAATTGAAGTGAACGAATTGGCGGAAATGTTAAAAGTTTCTAGTGTAACCATTCGTAAGGATTTAGATAAATTAGAAGCCCGAGGGATTTTACATCGCCAACATGGCTTTGCGGTGTTAAATAAGCAAGATGATATCAACTATCGTTTGGCTTATAACTATGATTTAAAGCGAAAAATTGCGAAAAAAGCTGCGCAATTAGTTAAAGATGGAGAAACCGTGATGATTGAATCAGGTTCGACCTGCGCGCTTTTAGCCGAAGAATTGGCCTATAATAAATCAGATGTCACGATTATTACTAACTCTTGTTTTATTGCTTCATATGTTCGTAAGGCTGAATCTGTAAAGGTTATTTTGATTGGCGGCGAGTACCAAAAGGATTCACAGGTTAACGTTGGTCCCTTAGTCAAAAAGGTAATTAGTGAATTTAGGGTAGATAAATTATTTGTTGGCATTGATGGCTTTGATGAAAAAAGAGGGTTTACTGGCAGTGATATTACTAGATGCGATACAGCCCAAACAATGATGGCTGCTGCGAACCAAACGATTATTTTGACTGATTCTAGTAAGTTTGAACAAATTGGTGTCGTTTCTGAATTTGCTTTTTCAGCGATTGCCAAAATTTTTACCGATAAAGGCATACAGGCAAATAAAAAGGAATTTTTAGAACAAAAAGGAATAGAAATTGTTACTGTTTAAAAAAGCGATAATCAGTAAGTCATGATAAATAAATAGAGAAAAGTTATAGGAATAGTATTTAAAAGATCTGATTGAAAGCAAAATCAGATCTTTTTTATCGTTTATAAGCTTTCAAATGAAAGTATTTTTAATTTCGTTTGACAACTTGTGAATAAATGTGCTATATTAATTCCGTAAGAAACAAAACAAACTTTCGTATGAAGAAAAGAGGGGTTTTTATGCCGACTGCCGTAGCAACTAAAGATCAGGTCAATCGTAAACATTTTGGTGATTTAACCTCACGCATGCATCAATATCGTGAAGAAGTGTTAAACAAAAAACCGTATATCTGTGCTGAACGTGCGATTTTAGCAACAGAAAGCTATCAGGCGCATCAAAATGAGCCAAATTTGTTAAAGCGTGCATATATGTTGCAAAATATTTTAAGTCATATGAGTATCTACATTGAGGATGAAACCTTCATCGTTGGCAATCAAGCCAAGTCAAATAAGGATGCCCCTATTTTTCCTGAGTATACGTTAGAGTTTGTTTTAAATGAGCTAGATACCTTTGAAAAACGCGATGGTGATGTCTTTTATATTACTGAAGAAACCAAAGAGCAGCTACGTTCTATCGCGCCGTTTTGGCAAAATAATAATTTACGTGCAAGAGCGGGGGCGATGTTACCTGAAGAAGTACAGGTTTATATGGAGTCTGGCTTTTTTGGTATGGAAGGTAAGATGAACTCAGGCGATGCTCATTTGGCCGTGAATTATGAAAAGATTTTAAAGTATGGTTTGCGTGATTTTGAAGCTCGTACGAAGCAAGCCAAGCAAGCATTGGATTTAACGAAGCCGGAAAATATTCATAAATATCATTTCTATCGCGCCGTATTAATCGTCATTGATGCCGTAAAGACCTATGCTTTACGTTTTAGTCAACTAGCCAAAGAATTAGCTAGTCAAACACCAGACAAAAAACGTAAAAATGAATTATTAGAAATCAGCCGAATTTGTGCGAAGGTTCCGTATGAAAAAGCGGAAACCTTTTATGAAGCGATTCAATCTGTTTGGTTTATTCAATTAATTTTACAAATCGAATCGAATGGGCATTCTTTATCCTATGGTCGTTTTGATCAATATATGTATCCATATTATCGTCATGATATTGATAACAAGGTAATAACCAAGCAAGAGGCACTAGAATTATTAACCAATCTTTGGATAAAAACATTAACAATTAATAAAGTTCGTAGTCAAGCCCATACCTTTAGTAGTGCAGGTAGTCCGTTATATCAAAACGTCACGATTGGTGGTCAAACAACCGATAAAAAAGATGCCGTAAATGAACTCTCCTTTTTAGTTTTACAAAGTGTGGCGCAAACAAGATTGCCCCAACCTAATTTAACCGTTCGTTATCATAAAAATCTAAATCCTGAGTTTATGAATGAAGCGATTGAAGTAATGAAATTAGGTTTTGGTATGCCAGCCTTTAATAATGATGAAATCATTATTCCATCCTTTATTAAATATGGAGTGAAAGAAGCGGATGCCTATAATTACAGCGCAATTGGCTGTGTTGAAACGGCGGTCCCAGGTAAATGGGGGTATCGTTGTACTGGCATGAGTTATATCAATTTTGCTAAAATATTGATGATTACAATGAATGATGGGATTGATCCAGTTAGCCAAAAACGCTATGCTAAGTCGCATGGACATTTTACACAAATGCAAAGTTTCGATGAATTATTGCAAGCCTGGGATGCAACGCTGCGAGAATTAACAAAAATGAGTGTGATTGTTGAAAATGTAGTCGATCTAGCGATTGAAAGTGAAGTCCCTGATATTTTATGTTCGGCTTTAACTGATGATTGTATTGCACGTGGACTAACGTTAAAAGAAGGGGGAGCAGTCTATGACTATATTTCTGCCTTACAAATTGGGATTGCTAATTTAGCCGATTCACTGGCTGCTATTAAAAAATTAGTTTATGAAGAAAAGCGCATCACTCCTGAACAATTATGGAATGCTTTAGTTGCTGATTGGCAAGGCGAAGAAAATGAAAAAATACGCGAAATGATTATTGAAGAGGCACCTAAATATGGGAATGATGAGGATTATGTCGATCAACTAGTTCATGATGCTTATGAAGTGTATATTGATGAAATTAAGAAATATCCGAATACACGTTTTGGTCGTGGACCGATTGGCGGCATTCGCTATTCAGGAACTTCCTCTATTTCTGCAAATGTCGGTCAAGGCAAAGGAACAATGGCAACCCCAGATGGTCGAAAAGCTTGGAGCCCATTAGCTGAAGGCTGTTCACCCTCACATAATATGGATCAACATGGCCCTACAGCTGTCTTAAAATCAGTAGCCAAACTACCAACCGAAGATATTTTAGGTGGGGTACTACTTAATCAAAAGGTGAATCCACAGACTTTAGCTAAAGAAGAAGATAAGCAAAAATTAATCATGCTATTGCGAACATTCTTTAATACGCTGAAGGGCTATCATATTCAGTATAATGTGGTCTCAAAAGAAACTTTATTAGATGCACAAAAACATCCAGAAAAGCATCGTGATTTAATCGTGCGCGTAGCTGGTTACTCAGCCTTCTTCAACGCATTGTCTAAGGCCACACAGGATGATATTATCGCCCGAACAGAACATGTCATTTAAAGTAAAGAAGGGAAAAATTATGGAGTTATTATTAGATACCGCAAATTTAGCAGCAATCAAGCAATGGACGGATTGTTTACCAATTGCTGGGGTTACAAGCAATCCGTCAATTATCAAAAAAGAAGGCAAGATTGATTTTTTTAATCATATGCGCCAAATTCGTTCACTAATTGGCAAAGAACGCAGCCTACATATTCAAGTGGTAGCGACGGAATATGAGGAAATGCTCTCAGATGCCAAAAGAATTGTTACTGAGATTGACTCAGATGTTTATATCAAGGTTCCGGTCAATCCAGTCGGAATTAAGGCGATAAAAGAATTAAAACGGCAAGGTTTAAAGGTTACGGCTACTGCAATCTATACAGAATTTCAAGGTTACTTAGCAATTGCGGGGGGAGCGGATTATCTAGCACCTTATTTCAATCGAATGGAAAACAGTAATATTGATGCCAAAAAGATTATTGCGCATTTAGCTAAAGAAATCGAACGGACAAATAGTACCAGTAAAATTTTAGCCGCCAGCTTTAAAAATCTTGGACAAGTAAATGTAGCCATCCAATCAGGTGCGCAGGCTGTAACAATCGGTAATGAGGTAGTCAATCAAATTTTTGCAATGCCAGCGATTAATCAAGCAGTGGCTGATTTTACCAAGGATTGGGAAAGCATTTTTGGTCAGGAACAAAAAATCTACCAATTGAATAATTAATATAAAAGATTGTTTAAGTTCAAAGGTGAGCTTAAACAATCTTTTTGTATTTTATTTGAAAAAGTATGTTATAATTCAGTTGTAAGAAAACGTTTTCAAAAAAGAGGTGAGGCGATATGTATAGCTTAGATAAAATTTTGTTTCTGACGTTTTTTTCGATGGTAGTGGTATTTATTGTGCTGATAGGTATTTGGGGATTGATGGTCTTAATCGGTCAATTTTTTAAACAAAAATAGCTGAGTATTGCTAAAAAATTTATGAGAGTAGGTGAGATTTATGAATGAAATTATTCATCAAATGATTGTAACATCAGGCTTGGCTAATTTAACCATTCAAAATGCAATAATGATTATCTTGGCATGTTTTTTCTTATATCTAGGAATTAAAAAGCAATATGAACCCTATTTAATGATTCCTATAGCTTTTGGCATGTTATTAGTCAATTTACCTTTAGCTAATTTAATGGCTAGTGGGTTCGGTAATCAGCCAGGGGGATTATTACATTATTTATATTTGGGCACAAAATATGGTATTTATCCACCACTGATCTTTTTGTGTCTAGGGGCAGCTACAGATTTTGAACCTTTGTTAGCTAATCCTTCAACGATTTTATTAGGTGGTGCGGCACAATTTGGTATTTTTGCTGCGTTTTTCTTAGCGATATTATTTGGCATGACCCCACAAGAGGCTGCATCAATTGGTATTATTGGTGGGGCAGATGGACCAACAGCGATTTTCTTAACTAGTCGTCTAGCCCCTAATTTACTACCGGCAATTGCGTTAGCTGCTTATTCTTATATGGCCTTGGTACCGATTATTCAACCACCAATTATTCGTTTGGTAACAACCAAAAAAGAACGCAAATGTAAAATGCAGGTAAATCGAAAAGTAAGTCGGACAGAGAAAATTATTTTTCCAATAGTGGTAACCATTTTTGTTAGCTTACTTGTACCTAGTGCAACGACCTTAATCGGATGTTTGATTGGCTAGTCTTTTGTAAACAAAAGCGATTGAACAGTCAGCTTGTTAAGTAATTAGCAAGTAGTCATAAGTCAGCCACTTATGCAACGAAGAAACTGAATTGCGGAAAAACCGTAAAGCTTCTAAAACAACAACGTAATTTTGAAAGAAAAATCAGCGTGATTGTGGCGAAAGCAGAAAAAATTTAGAAGATGGTATAAGGTTAAAGCCTAAGTACTGTATGAATCGGCAATCCGCAGCCAAGCTCTGAATAGGAGAAGGTTCAACGACTATTCCTCGTGAGGGAAGTACACTATAAGCGATTGATAGTGGAAGTGGTTTCGCCCTAACAGATGACACTTAGGGAAAAGAGATAGTCTGTGCTTATGTGAAAGCATAAGAAGTTCATCAGCGAACTGCATAGAATTAGCGCTTCTATGTGAACAAATATACTATTTGATGAGATCGATACTAAAATTTCGTATTCGTGTTGTATTTTTGCGAATTTATTTATTGAAGGTTGATTTGTCAAGGAACAATCTATATAATACAGCAAGATAACACGCTAACACTCATCAATAGAAAGAACAGGTTAGGAAATTTAATTCGAGAGGTCAAAATCGTTCCCAAATTAGTAGATAATTTACAAAATACTTTTATGTATGGCATTACCATTATTTTAGGCTTAACTGTAGGAGCAAAAGCAGAAGGAAATCTATTTTTATCCCCTACAACGTTATTAATTATTTTTTTAGGTCTAATAGCTTTTAGTATTGGCACGCTTTCTGGCGTTTTGATGGGGAAATTGATGTATTGGCTAACCAAGGGAAAGATAAATCCAATGATAGGAGCGGCAGGGGTTTCAGCAGTTCCAATGGCAGCTAGAGTCGTACATTTGGAAGGACAAAAGGCCGATCCACATAATTACTTACTAATGTATGCTATGGGGCCAAATGTGGCTGGAGTAATTGGTTCGGCAGTTGCTGCAGGGGTATTGCTTGCTTTTTTCCAATAAGTAAAGTATTTTTAACGGAGATAGAAAATTATTGGAGGAATGGGTAATTTATAATAATCTTTCTAATCTAGAATATTAATGACGGAAAGGTCGTATAAATAACTAACTTTATTAGAATGATTATTTGCGTACGCAACTATATGTCTTGGTTTATAAGCTTTTTTAACTAGTCTTGTATGATTAAAATAAATGTTCCTGTTTTGACATGACATATGCCTGTGCATATAATAAATCTGAATAAGTATGATTTACGGTAGGGATAACATGGAACATGATCGTATAAAACAATGGCTAGAAGATGTGCATATACACGATTTTATTGAAGAACGTTTAGAAAAAGAGTTAGAACAGACGCTGCAAATGGAGCTGAATGAATTTTATGTTACGTATTATTTGTTCCATGAAGGACGTGAGTTGCGTTTAAATGAGTTGAAAGAACTGTTTATTTTGAGTCACAGCGCTTTATCACGCTTGATTCAAAAAATGTCTACTAGTCCAAAGCCGTTAATTACGCGTGAGAAGTGTAATGATGATCGACGAGGAATAAAGATTGGTTTGACTGAATTTGGTATGGAGCAAATAAAAAAGGCTGAACCAATTGTTGCTAATTTTTTAGCCGATTATGATTACTTAAATGAATAGAGTTTGATAGCTAGGATCAAAATGAACCTAGCTATTTTTTTGTTTGCTAAACAAAAAGGCTGTGAAAAAGCTGATTTAGACAGGAGAAAATTCGAGTGTTACACTCCGTTTGAAAAGTAGATAAATGAAAATTTTTTCAAATGGAGAGGTGAATTTTCCGAAAGGGTTGGCACTTTAAACTGATTACAAAAATATAAACGGTCTTGAACAGCATTAAATTTTTTGTCAAGTCATTGTGAAGTGTTAGCTGTGAAACAATATTTTTTTATGGAACAATGTGTAATTCTTTTTTTACCTTTAAAAAAAAGTCGATTGAACACTTGATATTTCAAGGTTTTAAACGTGTGTTTTTTGCGATGGAATTCAATTTTATTTAGGTAAAACAATTTACGAGAAAGATTTTTGAAAAATTTTCATAGAAATAAGCTTGATAAATCAATAAGTCAAGGAAAAAATTTTTTTGAAAAAAATTTTGTGAAACAAAAAAAAGAAAATATAAGAAAAGTTGTGGATAACTCGTATTTAATTAAATGAATCCCTTTTTAGTAATAAATGATAGTTGCTTAGAGTGAATGTATTATGGTAAAGTAAGGCAGATAGATTGATAAAAGTGAGGGAATATCTATGTGGAGTAAAGAAGAAAAAAAAGAGGCCTATGAACTACTACTGCTTCAACAAAAAGGATTGTTGGAGATTGAAAATAATTGGATTGCTAATTTGAGTAATTCCTCGGCTTTACTAAATGAAACCTTAAAAGCTACTGTTTTTGCTGGTTATTATTTATTTGATGGTGAAGAATTGATTTTAGGACCATTCCAAGGAAGAGTATCTTGTACTCGAATCAAAATGGGCAAAGGTGTTTGTGGTGAATCTGCGCAAAAAGAAAGAACGTTAATTGTACCGAATGTTAAGGTGCATGAAAATTATATTTCCTGTGATTCAGCAGCGATGTCTGAAATAGTTGTGCCGATGATTAAAGATGGACAGTTGATTGGTGTATTAGACATTGATAGTAGTCAAACGGATATGTATGACGAAATTGATCAAGAATATTTAGAAAAATATGTAGCGATTTTATTAGATAGTTTATAAAATGGTGGCATTGCTTCAAAAATGAGGCAATGTCTTTTTAATTTTTCTTAAAAAAGCCTTTAATTATTTGAACGATGTTTGCTTTAGTTATAGAATGACAGTAATTATATGAAATTAAGGTTGTAATTTTTAATGCAAAAAAGAACAAAAATTTTAATCACATGTTGTAGCTTGGCGATAGGGAGTTGTTTGGTTTATGTAGGCTATCGTCAACTGACAGCAAATGATTCCTCGCTGCTTAAAAATATCCCTTTTATTCAAAGCGATAAGGAAAAAGAGTCAGCCTTTAAAATCAAAAAGGATCCTCAGATTCCATTGATTCAAGAGCAACTAGCTAATGAGCAGTTAGTTGAAAAAAAAGAGTTAATGGCTAAAGGAATTCAGCTTTTTCAGCACAAACCAAAAACAGCAGAGGATTTATATACCTGTTATATTGATGTACCCGTAGTGCTGCAGGCAAAATTTTTATCTGTTATCTTTTATACTGAAGAAGGGAAACAAGCTCAGGAGGTGCCTGCTAAGCAAATTGGTGCACATACATTTGTCATGCAAACAGATTTTTTTAAAAAGCAGTCGTACCGGCAAGCTATCGTATTGATGACTAAAGACGGCAATTATCAATGGCAAAACATAGATGCCACGATTGAGTTTTCGCAAACAGCACACTCAATGCCATTGCTAGCTAAGCAGCTACCAACCAAACAAAAAAAGGAAATCCCTGCTAATTTATTGAATAAACACCGGCTACATCAGCTGATTCAAGCAGCTCAAAATCAGAATTGGCGAGAACGTTGGCAGCAACAGCAAATTGGCTTTGAACGTAGTGACAATATTGAAGCTGCTGTGTTTGATTATAGTGCAATTGACGATGGCAAGTTTAGCTGTCGTTTGCAGCTGGCTAGCTTGCCACCTGTTGGGCAGTCTTATCGTTTAGCTATTTGGCGAAAAAATAGTGGCTTAGCTGATTTACATCAATATCCGTTTAAACAGATTGGTTCACGTGATTTTGTCGCTAACTTCAATAATCGTGCACATGATAACTATGCAGAAGGTAGTTTTATCAGTTATCTATTAGCGAATGCTGCTGGTCATGTGTCAAGTAAAGTAGTACAATTAAATCGGCAACTATTTATTCCAAAATATATTTTGAAGGTTCAAAGATTTGAATTAATTCCTCAGAATATTGCGCAAGGCTTGTATCAAATTCAGTTGGTTTTGAATAAAAATGAGCGAGTGAAGTCAGTTGATTTTGATGTATGGACAAAGCACAAGGGAAAAGATGATGCAGTTAATTATGTTACGAATACTTTAGTAGATAATAATATTTGGCAACAAACAATCGATGTGCGTAAGGTGCATTTTGATGATGTCAATTTAACGATTAAAGCGAGTGTAGACTTAGACTTAACGGGTAGAAAAGAGATGGAGACCATGCAAACGACGATAGAAAAGCAGACACAACCAATCTATGTTAATCATCGTGGAAAGCAACAATTTGCACCAGAAAATTCAATTCCGGCTTTTAAACAGGCTAACTATGAAGCAATTGAAACAGATATTCATCTGACAGCTGATAAAAAATGGGTGATTATGCATGATGGTTCATTGAATCGAACAACTAATGGCAGTGGGGAGATTAGTCAATTTCTTGCCCAGCAATTGTTAAGCTATCATTTAAAAGGAACGGGTGAACAGCAATATGCTATTCAGGAGTTACGGATTCCATCCATAGAAGATTACCTAGCTATTTGTCAAGCTAAAGGGAAAATACCCATTATTGAGGTGAAGACCTCAGCTTTCGATGAAGTGGCTTATCGTAATCTAATTGAACTTGTTCGTAGTTACCAATTTGCTCATACGGTTCGCTTTATCTCCTTTCATTACCAAGTGCTTAAAGAACTGAAAAAGATGATGCCGGAAGCTTCAGTTATGTATTTGAGCAAGGATTTGAATCAACAGGTGATTAACCAAACGAAAAAATTAGGCTCGCGAGCTGGCGTTAATGTCCATTGGCAAGCCTTAAATCAAGCGAATGTTCAACTTGCCCATCAAGCAGGCTTACAGGTAGGTGCTTGGACTGTCCCTTTTGATCAATTTAGTAAAATGACCTATTTAGGGGTAGACTATATTACAACAAATGATGCATAAAAATAGCAAGGAGCAAATAATCATTTCTATTTGCTCCTTGCTATTTTCGTTGGATAGTTGAGACCATCACTTTAGCCTCTTTCGTCGTTGGTTTAATGGAAGTTTTTTTAAAAAAAACAATGGAGGCGGTGGGAGTCGAACCCACGTCCAAACATATCGCTACCTAAAAATCTACGCTCATAGTCAGTTCTATTTATGTTTTGCTAAAAAGTATGCCGAATGACAGGCCTGCTAAATAGCTAGTCTGAAAAACTCTTTAATAATCAACAGACGGATGATTATTACGTATCCCACTAATAAATGAGACCCAGACTCGAGTACATGGGAGATACCGAGTGGATCACGCAATGCTGGTTATTAAGCAGCTAAAGCGTAAGAATTGTTGTTTTTTGCAGTTATATTTAACTGTAACGTTTTAACGTAGCCGTAACCTACGAAGCGCAATTCAGGCTCGAACTATGCCTGTCGAATCCGTAACGCCCCCCTTTTTATAAAAAGAGGGTAACACTTACAATTTGAATTATAGCATAATCATATTTCGAATTAAAGCTAAACCAGAGAGATTCCTAAAAATATTTAATGAATTTAAGTTTTTTATAAGCTTTTTTAGCTATTATTTTCATAGTTGAGTGAGGTTAAGATTGGTTTTAAGATTTAAAGTAAGGTATAATAAATACAAATTATACTTCATGAAATAGAGTAATCCACTGTTAATTTGAGGTGATAAATATGGAAATATTGATGATTGAAGATAATGAGTCAGTTTCAGAAATGATGCAGATGTTTTTTTTGAATGAAGGCTGGCAGGCAACTTTTAAATATGATGGCAAAGAAGGATTAGATACCTTTTTAAAAGATCCACAGAAATATGATTTAATTACACTTGATTTGAATTTACCGGGAATGGACGGTATGCTTGTAGCCAAAGAAATTCGAAAAATTAGTAGTGTACCCATCATTATGCTAACCGCTCGCGATTCTGAAAGTGATCAGGTGATTGGGTTAGAAATTGGTGCTGATGACTATGTAACTAAACCCTTCAGTCCATTGACTTTGATTGCAAGAATTAAGGCGTTGCACCGAAGAAGTGAATTGGCTGAAAAACAAGTGCACGTGAATGCAGATAATACAGCGGAGTTTGATGTTGAAACGACTCATTTTAAAATGAATATAAAAACTCGTGAAGCCTATTTGAATAATCGGTTGATTGAAGGACTAACCCCAAAAGAATTTGATTTACTTTATACGATGGCTAAAAAGCCTAGACAGGTATTCACACGTGAGCAATTATTAGAGCTTGTCTGGGATTATCAATATTTTGGCGATGAACGGACCGTTGATGCGCATATTAAAAAATTACGTCAAAAAATTGAAAAGGTTGGTCCACAGGTCATTCAAACCGTCTGGGGCGTTGGCTATAAGTTTGATGATTCGGGGATGGATGAATGAAGTATTTATACCAACAATTAATCGCCTTTTGGGTGGTCATTGCGGTGACATTTATTCTGACCGGCTTTGCTTTTACACAAATGACGCGTCATACAATCGAGCAAAACAATTATCAGCAATTATATGGTTATGCTAAAGCAGTTGAACGTATCTCAAAAAGCTTTACCAATGTTTTTGCTGAAGATCAAGATCAGTATCACATTGTCCAGAATGCTTTGAATTTATCTGAAGCTGTCTTGAATCAGCAAAGTGTGACCTTTGTATTTATCAATGGCCAAGGGAAGATATTATATCCTTCACAAGAAGCCGCAGTCAAGCTACCAATCACTAAGAAGCAGTGGAGCGAGTTAAATAAAGGCCAAATGCAGCAGGTGACGTTAGATACGGATATTTTTGGTCAAAAAAATATTACCGCTTATGCAATGGTCCCTTTTTTATTAAACAATGAATTTGGGGTATTAATTGTCAGTCAGCCCGCCAAAAATGTGGAAGATACGGTTGGTGAATTTACCAGCAATTTAATGAAAGGCTTTGTAATTTCGGGAATTTTTGCTTTTATTATTAGCTATTTTTACGCTTCTTTTCAGGTAAGAAGAATCAATCGGATGAAAAAGGCGACCAAAGAAGTAGCCAATGGTAATTTTGATATTAGCTTACCGGTTCATAATCGGGACGAGTTCGATGAATTGGCAGCCGATTTTAATAAGATGGCAGTATCTCTAAAGGCTTCACATGAAGAAATTGAGCGTCAAGAAGAAAGACGCAAGCAATTTATGGCTGATGCTTCTCATGAAATGCGGACACCGCTAACGACGATTAATGGATTGCTAGAAGGGCTACAATATCATGCAATTCCAGAAAATCAACAAGAAAAAGCCATTCACTTGATGAAAAATGAAACTGAACGCTTGATTCGGCTAGTTAGCGAAAACTTAGATTATGAAAAAATTCGCACCAATCAAATTTCGATGGTGATTAAAAAATTTAATGCCACGGAAGCTTTAAATAATATTTTGATTCAATTGGAATCTAAGGCAGAGCAATTCAACGATCAGTTGAGACTAACCACCACCGAAGCGATTGATGTCTACGCGGATTATGATCGTTTTGTACAAATTATGGTAAATATCATTCAAAATGCGATTCAATTTACTGAAAATGGTACAATTTCGGTAAGTCTTGAAAAGGGTAATTTAGAATCAATTATCCGTATTACTGATACGGGGATTGGTATGACCGAAGAGCAGCAAAAAAATATTTGGGATCGCTATTATAAGGTGGATCCTTCAAGAAAAAATAAGAAATTTGGTGAATCAGGTTTAGGGTTACCTATTGTTCAGCAATTAGTTCGCTTGCATAAAGGGACAATTAGTGTAGCTTCCACCTTAGGAGAAGGGACGACTTTTACAGTCACCTTCCCAGATGTTGAGATAACCGAATAAAAGAGAAAAAAGATGATGAAAAAATCAATTTTCATCATCTTTTTTGTTTAGGCTGTTCAGCGATTGACTAAGCTTTGAGCAAATAAGCAAAGTCTAGCAAAAAAATCATTGCTTTAAAGATTTGACTAGCTAGACAGGCTTATTTGATGAAAGGCTACGGATGATTTTCTTAAAGTTAAGAAGTTGTAATAATAAATGAAGGAGTAAAACACTCCCGTTGATAAATAGCATATTTTGAAGATAGATCCATTGGAAACGAGAAGTAGTTTGTTGCTGTTGTTTGACTAATTGCCACAAGCCGACATTGGTTTCTGGCAGCTTGATTTGAAAATAACCCTTTTGACTTAAATGTTCCGTAACAAAATTCTTAAGAGAGAATTGTTGGAGATGGTGTAAAAAGCAATAGTTCAATTCAAAAATACCTTGTCTAATAAGTGGTTGAAATAGATAAAAAATGAAAAATAAACCTAGACAGCCAATTGCTAACAGGCTGAATAGTTCGGTCGTAGTGAAAAGTAACCAACTAGCTAGGTTGCCTCCATTTGCAAACCAAATCCGTTGCTCATTTTGTCGTTTTTGGTTTTGTTTATTCAATAGGTAGATTAGACCAATTAAAAAAAGAATATATAAAAAAGCATATATACTAAGTGCTAATCGATGAAACTGTTGTTCGCTGTTGGTAAAATAATGTGTTAGCTCTTGATTATTAAGTGCTATTTCATTATTAAATACAGTGAGTATCCCTTTGATAAAGCTAGGAAAAGTCTTGATGATAATAGCACAGAGCCAAAAAAGACTATTAGCAATAAAAAGGTAGCCTGCCAAAAAGAACAGACCTTTTCTATAATAACGTAGGCCATTTTTAACCATTGTTAGCCACTGCATGAAGTTTCACCACCTTTTGTTACATTTAGTATAGTGGTTTTTTATGAAAAATTTATGAATAACTTTGGATAAATAAAGTAAAAAACTTCTCAGCCGGTATTAGCTGAGAAGTTTTTTTTAACTATTTTTGCTCGGTACTTGAGCTAGTTGTTGTTTCTTTTGGATGTAGTTCTTGATAAGATTTTGTTTGATATTGATTGGCTAGGGAGGTATTGTTGTGCTTACTGTAGACACTAGTTGATTTTTCTCCCAAATCTTTTTCAATTTGTAGTATACGCTCATTGTTTTTTAGATAATTATAGTTATCTGGATTTAGAGCTTCCAAACCACTTTGAGTATAGAAACGAAGTAAATCACCGTTATTAATCTTATCTGAGGTAGCCAATTGATCGGAAACCTCATCCTTCCATTTATTGACGGTATCGGTCAATTCTTTGGATGGCTCGGTAATTTCTTGTCCGGTTTTGTTATCATATAAAACGCCACCGTAATAAGTATATTCAGGTGTAACAAAATCACCATCGCGGAAAGCCACTAGCTGTTTATGATCTGGTGAAAACATATCTTGTCCAAGTTGAATATATTTTTCAGTATTCACTCCAAGTAAATGCAGTAAGGTTGGTAAAGCATCTACCTGACCGCCATAAGTATCAATGATTTTTCCTTGAGTCATTCCAGGAATATGAATCATATAAGGAACACGTTGTACTTGCGCATTATCAAAGTTTGACCATGTTTCTTTATCTTTACCTAACAGTGCAGCTAAATCTTTGTTTCTAGCATTTGAAATACCATAATGGTCGCCATAAAGGATAATAATTGAATTATCATATAGCCCACTTTGCTTTAGATAATCAAAAAATTCATGAACCGCTGTATCCATATAGTTAGCTGTTGAGAAGTAGCTATTGATGGTTTCATCCTTGGTATCAGCAAGTGGGAACCCTGTTTCATCCCCATTTAATTGAGTATATGGATAGTGATTCGATACAGCAATAAATTTAGTATAAAATGGTTGTTGTAAATGCTCTAGATATTTAACTGATTGTTGGAAGAATGGTTTATCATTTAAGCCATATTGGAATGAATTATTCTCAGTTACATCATAATAAGAAGCATCAAAGAAATAATCATAGCCTAAACGCTTATAGGTTTCATTTCGATTCCAAAAAGTTCCAGAATTTCCGTGGAAGACAGCTGAAGTATAGCCTTGTGTTTGTTTTAAGATATTTGGTGCTGCTTCAAAGGTGTTTTTACCACCAAGTTGGGTAAATAAAGCCCCTTGGTTTAGACCAAACAAGGAATTTTCAAATAAGGTTTCTGCATCACTGGTCTTACCAGCTTTCACTTGATGGAAGAAGTTACTAAAACTAAAGGTACTATTACTATGATATAAGCTATTAATGAATGGCATTACCTCATGTTCTACGCCATTTTTGTCTTTTAGCTTATAATCAATCAGGAATTGTTGGGTACTTTCTAAATGAATGTAAATGACATTGCGACCCTTTGCCATACCAAACAATTGATCATTGGGTTTGGCATAGTGTTGCTTAACATACTCAGCCACTTTATCCATATCAGTAGCGCTCGCTTGTGCACGCACCTGTGTTGTTTGATAGGTTTGAATACCGTCATAAGCCGTAAATGCATTTATTCCTAAATATTTAACTAGATAATCTCTTGAGAAAGTACGAGTCAATAATTCAGGACGGTCGCTTTCTGCTAAAAATAGATTTCCAGAAAAAATCATAATGGCTAATGTTGAAAATGCAAAAGCCATGCGTACACGAACGGGTTGTGTATCCATTTTAATCCGCTTAGTGACTAGGGCGAAGATTAAAAAGAGAATATCAATCCAATAGAGCACATCATATGGTCTAAATAACTTTAATGCACTCTCACCTAAGCCACTTGCCACTTTCCCTGCACCTAAGAAGGTATTAATAGTAATGAAATCGGTGAACTCGCGATAGTAGACAGCATTGGCGAAAAGTAAGATCGTCATAAAGAGATAAATACCAAGCATCAAACTATAGGAAAGTTTTTTTCTGCGTATATATAAGCCGAATGAAAGCAGTAGTAAGGTTGTTGCGATTGGATTTATAATTAAAATGAAATGTTGTAACGCATTTTCCAAGGATAAATGAAAATCAACTGTATATGCGAAAAGATTTTTAATCCACATTAGTGCAGCTAATAACGCAAAAAAACCAAGGCGTCTATTTACCCAGTTAAAATTAATTTTCTTAAACAAAGGAAGGCTCCTTTCTTAGTTGAATAATATTTGACATAGCTTTTCTGTTCCTAACCATTTTACCTATCCACTTATTGACTGTCAATTGAACTTAAAGTGTAATCATGATTATTTATGAATTCTTTACGATTTAAACTTAGGATTTATCTAGTTGTGAACATCGTGTTTCATGATATTTTATGTTATAATTTTTCTTAGATATTTGTAGAATGGAGTAAAGGTATGAGCAAACAACAAGTATTTTATCGACAAAAATTAACCAATCAAGCCAAAAAACGTGTTCTAAACGGAGTGCCGTTAATTCAACAAGAGGATTGTCTAGACTTGCAGGTAGTCAATCAATGGGTTGATTTTGTTGATGAAAAAAATCAATGGATTGCTCAAGGCTACTTGGGAAAACAAAATAAAGGGGTAGGTTGGGTTTTAAGCCTAACGAAACAACCCTTTGATCAAGCTTTTTTTACTGAAAAACTGTTATCAGCGAAAAAGGTACGCCAGTATTTTTTTAATCAAGACTTGACTACAGCTTTTCGTTTATTTAATGGCGAAGGCGATGGGATTGGTGGAGTGACGATTGATTATTATCAAGGTTATGCGGTAATTTCTTGGTATAATGCAACAATTTATCAGTTTAAGGCTTTGATTTTAGCCGCTTTTTTAGCTGTTTATCCTGATATTTTAGGTATCTATGAAAAAAATCGCTTTGAAACCAAATTACCTGAAACGCAACACATTTATGGACAAACAGCGCCAGAACCACTGATCATTCGTGAAAATGGCATTCAGTATGCTACCTATTTAAATGAAGGGTGGATGACAGGGATTTTTTTAGATCAAAAGGATGTTAGAGGATATTTATCAAACGGCTTTGCAAGTGGTAAAAGCGTATTGAATATGTTTAGCTATACAGGAGCGTTTTCAGTGGCTGCTGCGATGGGAGGCGCTAGTATGACGACTAGTGTTGATTTAGCCAAACGTAGCTTGCCAAAAACGAAAGAACAGTTTTCTATCAATGGCATTGATCCAGCGACGCAAAAGATTCATGTCATGGATACATTTGATTATTTTCATTATGCACGTAAAAAAGGGTTGAAATTTGACTTAATTATTTTAGATCCACCAAGCTTTGCCCGAAACGGTAAAAAAGTTTTTTCTGTGGCCAAAAACTATGGACAATTAATCGCTGATAGCTTACCAATTTTGAATAAGCAGGGTTGGATTGTGGCTTCGACTAACGCAGCGAATGTTTCAAGCAAAAAATTTAAGCAAATGATTGAGCAGGAATTCAAAGGAACTGTCAAGAGCTATCAATTGTTAAATACCTTCCAATTACCTGCAGATTTTGCAGTGCGACCAACCTTTGCTCAAGGTAATTATTTAAAAGTGTTTATTTATCAAATTGTTCAATAAAGGGTGTGAAGAGATGAATTCTCAACAATTAAAAAAATATCGACGACCGCGGATTTGTGTACCTATCGTAGCAAAAACTGCGGATGAAATTGTCAGTCAGGCTGAAAAAATTAAAGATTGCGCAGCACAAATTGTTGAATGGCGTTGTGATTATTTTGAAGATTTTGCTGATTTAGAACATGTTTTATCTATGCTACAGATTTTAAAAAATAAGTTACATAATAAAGAGCTCTTGTTTACCTTTCGGACTTTAGCAGAAGGGGGTCAAATAGAGATCGGCTTAAAAGATTATGAGCAGCTGTGTCTGACGGTTGCTAAATCGGGTTTAGTTGACTTGATTGATATAGAGTTGAATATGGCGGAATTTTTAGGTCGACATTTTATTAAAAAGTTAAAAAAACGTCATACGCTAGTGATATTAAGTCATCACAATTTTGAAAAAACTTTAGCTGATCCTGAAATGATTTTTAAGGTGGGCTTGATGTATCAATTAGGCGCAGATATTGGTAAGCTTGCGATGATGCCAAATGATTTAAATGATGTTTTAAGAATGATGGGCATTATTCAAAAGGCACACAATTTTTATACCCTTCCTTTAGCTGTTATGGCAATGGGAGATTTGGGTAAGATTTCGAGATTAAGTGGTGAATTAACTGGCTCAGTCTTTACCTTTGGTGCTTATGGCGAAATCTCTGCACCTGGACAATTGCCAGTAGATTTATTAGCGCAAGTGCTTGATGCACTTCAAATTGATCATGCGGCAGATTAAAAAAGATTAGGTGATATTGGTGGCAAAGAAAAAAGTAAATAAAACGAATGCGATTCGTTTAGTTGAACAAAAAAAGATTCCCTATACTGAACATGAATATACCTGGAGTGAAGGCCATGTTGGGACTGATCAAGTGGCGAAAGAATTAGGACAAGATGAAAATCAGATTTTCAAAACACTAGTAGCTGTGGGGAATAAAACGGGTCCTATAGTAGCGGTGATTCCTGGCAGCAGCGAATTAGATTTAAAAAAATTGGCTAAGATTAGCGACAATAAAAAAGTTGAGATGTTGCATTTAAAGGAGCTAGAACCTTTGACCGGTTATGTTCGTGGGGGCTGTTCTCCTGTCGGTATGAAAAAACTTTTTCCCACTTTTTTTGATCAAAGTGCACAAAATTTTGATACTATCATGGTTTCAGCCGGTAAAAGAGGTCTACAAATGGAATTATCGCCAATTGATTTGGCTAATTTAGTCCGTGGTACTTTTGCAGATTTGCTAGCACACGAGGAAGAATAAAAAAGAAGAATTAATTAAAAGCTTGATGATAGTTTTTTTAAATAAAACATACGCACTTTTGCTTTATAATTGGCTAAGTGCGTATGTTTTTGTAGTTATTGGTGGAATTGTTTCATTTTATGAGTAATTATAATAGCTAGCAGTAATCGCAGCATTTTTACCTGCAACATGTCCTGTGCAAAAGGCTGCAGTAATATTATAGCCACCAGTATAGCCGTTGATATCTAGTACTTCACCACAAGCGTATAGTCCATTGATTTTTTTACTTTCTAGGGTTTTGGGATTGATTTCTTTTAAATGAATGCCCCCACCAGTTACAAAGGATTTTTCCAGAGCAAAGGTGCGTTCGATTGGAATAGTCCATGCTTTACATAATTCACAAAAACTTGTTAATTGTTGCTCGGTTAAGCTATGAGCCGGTAAATCACTTATAGCTAATTGTTCTAGATAAAAGTGTAATAATCTCTCTGGCAATAGGCCTTTCAATGCATTCTTCACTGTTTTTTTCTCTTGTGTGTTCAATAACTGCTTGATTCTTTGAGCTAGTGCTTGTTTAGAATCATCTGGGAAGCAATCCAAACAAACATTTACAATTGACTGTTTTTTTAATAATTGATTGATAAATGAGGAACAGCGTAGAGCAGCTGGACCTGATAAACCAAAGTGCGTGAATAATAAATCTAATTGATGTTTGGTAATCATCTTTTCATTTTCATCTAAAACTGCAAGTTGCACATCTCTTAAAGACAGACCTTGCAATGTTCGCTCTTTGATAAATGCAGCATTAGAAATTAGTGGCGATTCAGTTGGATAAAGTGGCGTAATCGTATGCTTTACTTGCTTGGCTAACTGATATCCATCACCGGTAGCGCCGGTTGAAGGATAGGTTTTTCCACCCGTTGCAATAATCACGCTTGGTGCTAAAAACTCTCCTTTATCGCATCTCACACCTTGGATACTTACGCCATCGTGAATTAATTTTTCTACTTTAGTTTGCATTAAACAAGTGACATTTAATTTTTTTATTTTATTGACAAGCGTATCAACAATTGTTTTTGATTGATCAGTAATTGGAAACATCCGTCCGTGATCTTCTTCTTTTAATGCTACGCCTTCATTTTCGAAAAATTGAATAATGTCTTGATTATTCCACTGAGCAAAAGTACTATGTAAAAATTTTCCGTTTCCTGGAATGTGTTCGATTAAGTGATTAATCGATTGGCAATTCGTCACATTACATCTGCCGCCACCAGTCATTAAAAGCTTTTTACCAAATTTTCTATTTTTTTCAATTAATAATACATCTGCTTCTTCTTGACTAGCGGCAATGGCAGCCATCAAACCACTGGTGCCACCACCAATAACAATTACGTCATATTTTGTATTCATTTAAATTCTCCTATATAAAAATATTTATTCAGACTTTTGCTGAAAAAAATTGTATTTTCAGCTACAATGATAGCATATAGTCAGTTAGTTTGTTTAGTCATTTTTATTAGCCATCTTTTTAGTTAGTATAAATGCTAGTGAGCTAATTGATTATAAAGAAAATAGTTAACTGACAGCTGAAAAGATTGATCAGAAGGATTGATATTTTCATCCGTTTAGTGTAACTATTGCTAAATTAAACAAAGGAGTAGAGGTTAAATGGTAGATGTATTGACTTATGTTAAACAAATTCAAGCGTCCGTTCACGAAAAGGATAGTCATCAACAAGAATTTTTACAAGCAATTGATGAGTTTATGGGGACGATTACGCCTTTTTTAGAAGAACATCCCGAATATGTGGCCCATAATTTACTTGGCATAATTACGGAGCCTGAACGAATTGTACAATTTAGAGTTCCTTGGCAAGATGATGCAGGTAACTGGCAAGTCAACCGTGGCTATCGTATTCAATTTAATTCGGCTTTAGGTCCATATAAAGGGGGCTTACGTTTCCATCCAAGTGTTAATTTAAGTATTTTAAAATTTTTAGCTTTTGAACAAATTTTTAAAAATAGTTTGACTGGCTTACCAATTGGTGGGGGAAAAGGTGGCAGTGATTTTGATCCTAAAGGCAAATCTGATGCAGAAATCATGCGCTTTTGCCAAAGTTTTATGACAGAATTAGTCAAACATATCGGACCAGATACAGATGTGCCTGCCGGTGATATTGGCGTAGGTGGAAGAGAAATTGGGTATCTATTTGGCCAATATAAACGGTTAAAACAATATGATGCCGGTGTATTAACTGGTAAACCACTTATCTTTTGGGGAAGTTTAGGTCGAACAGAAGCGACTGGTTATGGCGCAGTGTATTTCGTCAAACATTTATTAGCCGATGAAAATGAAGACTTTAAAGGTAAAACAGTCATGGTTTCAGGTAGTGGTAATGTTGCTATCTATACAATTGAAAAATTGCAACAATTAGGGGCTAAAGTTATTACCTGTTCTGATTCAAGTGGTTATATTATCGATGAAGCTGGTATTGATTTAGCATTACTAAAAGAAATTAAAGAAGTTAAACGGGAACGCTTGACTAGTTATCAAGAAAAACGTCCTTCAGCGAAATACATTGCGAATGATTCAGTTTGGAATGCTTCGCTTAAAGTGGATTTTGCTTTTCCAAGTGCCACTCAAAATGAAATAGATTTAGAAAAAGCCAAACGTTTAGTAACTAATGGTGTAAAAGTTGTTGCTGAAGGTGCAAATATGCCTTCAACATTAGAAGCGGCTAATTACTTTATTGAAAATGGTGTTCACTATTGTCCGGGTAAAGCAGCAAATGCCGGGGGAGTAGCTGTTTCAGCTTTAGAAATGAGCCAAAACTCGCAACGTTTAACTTGGAGTAAAGAAGAAGTAGATCAAAAATTAGATGAAATTATGCATAACATCTATCGTTCATGCCGTGATACAGCGACACATTTTAATCAACCCAATAATTTATTGTTAGGTGCAAATATTGCTGGATTTGCCAAAGTAGCTCAAGCAATGATCAGTCAAGGATTGGTGTAATATGAGTTAATTGCTTGTTTGGTCTTAATCAATGGAAGGAATAAGTGTATATTTCATTTAGTCAATAAGATGATTCATTAGAAATGAAACAATTAAGGCTGCCTTCCTTTAATTAATTAGAAAATTTCATTGGTAATATTTCGATATTTTTTTCACTAAATTTAGAAATTTACTTGAAAAATTTTGTCAAACAACGTAAAGTATAAACTGTAAACGACGAATATTTAGGAGGAGAACAATGGCTCACATTAAATTTGATTATTCAAAAGTGGCTCCATTTGTTAGTGAACATGAGTTAGACTACATGCAAACTCAAGTGTCCGCTGCCGACAAAGCGTTAAGAGAAGGTACAGGTCCTGGTAATGATTTTGTTGGTTGGTTAGAATTACCAAAAAATTATGATAAGGAAGAATTTGCACGTATCAAAGCTGCAGCTAAAAAAATTCAGTCTGATTCTGAAGTTTTAGTAGTAATTGGTATTGGTGGTTCTTATTTAGGAGCTCGTGCTGCAATTGAATTCTTGAATCATTCATTCTACAATATTTTATCAAAAGAAGATCGCAAAGCACCTCAAATTTTCTTTGCTGGTAACTCAATTTCTTCAACTTACTTAGCTGATTTAATTGAATTAATTGGCGATCGCGATTTCTCTGTTAACGTAATTTCAAAATCTGGTACAACAACAGAACCAGCAATTGCGTTCCGTGTGTTTAAAGAATTATTAATTAAAAAATATGGTAGAGAAGAAGCTAACAAACGTATCTACGCAACTACTGACCGTGCTCGCGGTGCAGTAAAAGTTGAAGCAGATGCTGAAGGTTGGGAAACTTTTGTTATTCCTGATGATGTTGGTGGACGCTTTACAGTATTAACTGCTGTTGGTTTATTACCAATTGCTGTAAGTGGTGCTGATATCGATGCGTTAATGCAGGGTGCTGCTGATGCTCATGATGCCTATTCATCAGATAACTTAAAAGAAAACGAAGCTTATCAATATGCTGCTTTACGCAATATTTTATATCGTAAAGGTAAAGCTATTGAAATCTTGGTAAACTATGAACCAGGAATGCAATACTTCTCAGAATGGTGGAAACAATTATACGGTGAATCTGAAGGTAAAGATCAAAAAGGTATTTACCCTTCAAGTGCTAACTTCTCAACTGACTTACACTCTGTTGGTCAAACAATCCAAGATGGTGTAAGAAATATCTTTGAAACTGTTGTGAAAGTTGAAAAACCACGTAAATCTGTAGTTATTCCATCTCAAGAAGATGATTTAGATGGTTTAGGTTACTTACAAGGTAAGGAAGTAGACTTTGTTAATACTAAAGCTTTCGAAGGAACTTTACTTGCTCATACAGATGGTAATGTACCAAACTTATTAGTTAAATTACCATCAATGGATGCTTATACTTTAGGTTATGTCATTTACTTCTTTGAAATTGCAGTAGGGATGTCTGGTTACTTAAATGGTGTCAATCCATTTGACCAACCAGGTGTTGAAGCTTACAAGAAAAACATGTTTGCTTTATTAGGTAAACCTGGTTTTGAAGAATTAGCAAAAGAATTAAACAATCGTCTATAAAAGAATGATTAGCCTTGGCGCAAATGCGCCAGGGCTTTTTTGCGTTGTGCGAAAACGGGATGCATGCGAAAAAATGATTTTTTTACTGGGTTTCATTTAAGTAACATAAAAACCTCTTTAGTTCGATTACTAAAGAGGTTTTTAAAGCGAATTTATTTTCTGTTGGGTAGACATAAATAATCAAGGTTTTCCTTTCTTGGAATGATTGGTTAATTACGGATTAAGGCAGCAACAGCTTCTTCAATAGTAATGCCATAAGCAAATTGGTCTTCGTTGTTTGCATTATAGGCGATGAATAAGTTTTCCTTTGTATCAAAAGCGACACGGTAAGTAAAACCTGTTTTTTGATAAGTCATCAAAATTCCTCCTTTCGTTTTGTAAACCCTTTTACATTGTTCATTATATCACAAAAAATATAGTTGGGCAAACATTCTGCTCAAATCTTTTCGTTAATGGCTATCGTTTAAGTCTCATGAAGACAAAAAACACCCTACTTGAAACCAAAATTTCAAGTAGGGTGGGAAAATTAATGAAGGAAATTTGCTAACCAGTTTGCACCATAAATCAAAGACATGCTATAAACTAAAATCGTTGCTGGTTTACATAGAAGAATAATCCAGGTGAATTTCTTTAATGAAATATCCGTTAAGCCTGCTAGCATACATAAGGCGTCATCAGGAGCTACTGGTAGAAAAATTGCAAGTGCAAATAATCGATCAAAGCGCTTCTGATTTTCTAACCAGGAACTATATTTATGAAAAGTTTTTTCACTAATCATACTCAAGATAAATGGTTTTCCATATTTTCTAGCCAGTAAAAAGGCAATTACTGAACCGATACAGATTCCTACATAATTATATACAAATCCCCAAAACGGACCAAAGATGATTACCCCAGCGGCAGTTGAAATACCACCCGGAATAATGGGGATGACTACTTGAATAATTTGTAACAGGACAAAGATGAATGGACCGAAAATAGCTGCATTTTCAATATATAATCGTAAGGAATGGATATCCTTAAATAGTCCCAATTTATAGAAATAGATAGTTAAAATAATCGTTGCGATCAAGCCGCATAACGAGATAAAGCTTACGATTTTACGGGATGTTTCAGCGTTCATCAGGTCATCTCCTTTGCCGATAGTCTATGTATATTATAGTGCTTTTTACTTTGTTTGAGAATAGAACTTAGGACTGATTTTAGGAATTTATAATTTTTTTCTTGCTCTTCTTTGCAAGGTAAATTTCAGAACGATTCTTTCAACTAGGTTACTCATTAAAAAGGCTCCGGCAATCGCAGCGGCGGTAACTAGTACAACAGATAGTTGATAGAAGGCTTGCTTTGTATCGCCAAGCACAAATTCTCGAATGGCTAGATAAGCAGGGCCACCCGGGACTAAGAGAAACAAACTTGGGATGTGAAAAATAATCACCGGCATTTTCATCTTTCGTGAAAAAAAGATACTTAGGCAGCCAATGATGAAGGCAGCCCAAAAGTTGGCACCGCCTAAACCGATTTGATGTAGCTTGAGTTGCCAAAAAATTAACCAACCACAAGTACCGGTAAATCCGGCGGCAGGCAAGGCTTTTCTTGGAATGTTGGTTAAGATACCAAAACCAATCGTACTAAAAAAACTGAATAAAATCTGAATCATCCATTCCATTTTATAACCAACCTCCAATCAAATTGAAGACACTGGCAATACCAGCACTAATCGTTGCAGCGACAATTAATGCTTCCGTTCCTCTAGCAAGGCCACTAATTAAATGCCCTGCCAAAATATCACGAAAGGAATTGGTGATGGCTACACCTGGTACAAAGGGCATAATTGAACCAATAATAATGGGATCAATCTTTGTTGCTAAATGATATTTCACTGCACAAATACTTAAAAAACCTATGACAAAAGAGGAGATGAATAAATCAAAGTAATTTAAATTAATCCACTGTTTGCAAAGAACGCTGATGCTAAAACCAATACAACCGATGATAAAAGTTATCAACAAATCAGCTAAAACACCCCCAAATAAGTACATTGCGCCTGCACTAATGATGCCGGCAGCAATAATTTCTAGCCAAAGTGGAAAAGTGGGGACCCGTTGATCGATTCGGATTAGTTTTTTATATAGAACATCTAAGGTAATTTTTTTCTCAGCGAATTGTCTCGATAATTCATTGACTGCAACGACTTTTTCCAAATTAATCACTCGTTGATCGACATTATCTATCATCACTCTTTGTTGATTTTCTAAACCGACAAAGATACCAGTCGCAGTTACGTAACAACTACAATTCTCTTCTCCACCATTGATGACAATTCGTTTCATTGTATCTTCTACACGATAAGCTTCAGAACCGTTTGCCATCATTATTTTCCCGGCTAAGAGGGAAGTTTTTAATAGTTTGGCCTTGGGATCATTTAAATAATTTTGGGGTTGTTGTAATTTTTTCAAATTTGTTTACCTCCTTTTTAGACTAACTTTTCTTCTTTATTTTAACGAAAATATTGTTATATAGCAAAAAATAAATAGATAACGAAAATTAATGATTTAAAGTAGAAGACATCCGTTTACTATGATAACTTATTTTAAAATATATGATAACATTTTTTTGTATTTTATCTTTGCTAAATTCTAATTTTTTGTGTAAAATAGAATTGTAAATAAGTATCTGGGGGGAGAATATTATGAGATACAAGATTTATACAAAAGAACAGATTATTAGGGCAGGCTACAATATCATTGCACGAGAAGGCTTTGATAAGTTTACGGCAAGAAATGTTGCACGGGAATTAGGGATTTCGACACAACCGATTTATTTACAGTTTAAAAATATGGACGATTTGAAGCATCATGTGTTGGATAAGGTGTGGGCAGATTTGGTTAAAAACAGTCTAACTAAACCTTTTACTGGTGATGTCTTAATTGATGCCCCAACTCATTTTGTAGAATGGGCTTTGAAAAAACCGATTTTATATAAAGCATGTTGGGTAGATCCAAATGGTGGGGGTAAATATTTATTTGGTTTATCTGAAGAATTTTATCACGAATATGCTTTTAAGGATGAACGCTTCAAACATTTAAGTGAACAAGAATTTAAGATGCATCACCTTGAAACGCTCATTTTAATTAGTGGCTTAATTTCATTACAAATGTCAGGGATTATTACTTTAAGTCATGATGAAATCATCAAAATGATTACGAAGATTTTAGGTGATATTGCGCAAGGGCAAAAGTTAGAATTGAATTTTTAATTATTTAATCACTCATAGGTAGGGACATATCGGTTTTTGATTGTTTTCCTACCTATTTTTAGTTTTTTTATTGACATTTGAAGCAAAAAAGGTAAAAATAAAGAGGTGTTTGGAGAGTTGGCAGAGTGGTAATGCACTGGACTCGAAATCCAGCGAGCCGATTTTTTCGGTGCACGGGTTCAAATCCCGTACTCTCCTTTATAAAAAGATGAGTTTAGCGCAGTGACTTGACTGGGCTTTTTTTATTGGAAATTTACTTGTTCACTACTACATATTGTGTTATGATACTTTTTGTGCGCTAGATTTAGTAGTTAATAGACTTTTTTGAATAGATTAAGGAGCTTTAGTTGATGAAAGGAGATAAAAAAGCAGTGATAGTTTTAGCCGGAATGATTGGTGCTGGTAAAACCAAATACACACAGATGATATCAGAAGAATTAGGTAGCCAGCCTTTTTATGAAAGTGTTGAGGATAATCGAATTTTAGAGATGTTTTATAAGGATCCTAAACGTTGGGCCTTTGCTTTACAGATTCATTTTTTAAATACTCGTTTTCAAAGTATCAAGCAAGCGTTAAAACATCAGCATAATGTTTTAGATCGTTCCATTTATGAAGATGCTTTGTTCACTAAAATCAATTATGAAAGTGGGAATATGAGTGAAGCAGAGATGGACACGTATCTTTCTTTATTAGACAATATGATGGAAGAATTAGCAGGTATGCCTAAAAAAGCACCAGATTTATTGGTCTATTTACAAGGTCCGCTTTCTATTCATTTAGAAAGAATTAAAAAACGTGGACGTGAATATGAACAGGTTGAAAATGAAGATGATGAATTATTAGCTTATTATAAGCATTTACATAGTCGTTATGATGAATGGTATGATGCTTATGATAAAAGTAAAAAAATTGCCATTCCAATTACTGAATATGATATAGAAATCGCAGAAGATCGCCAAAAGGTAATGCAAATTATTCGTGAATCTTTAGCTGAATAAGATTAGAAAAAAGTTTCCTTGAGCTAGGCTTAAGGAAACTTTTATAGTTTAAGATATTTTTGTAAATAGTGCGCTAGTCCATCTTGATCATTAGTTAGCGTAGTGATGTCATTTGCAACTTTTTTTGCTTTATCAGAGCCATTTAACATTGCAACACCATGTCCCGCATATTCTAGCATTTCTACATCGTTATATTCATCACCAAATGCGATAATGTTTTCGCGTTTAATGCCTAAATCGTTGGCAATGATTGCTAAACCAGTTGCCTTGTCTACCCCTTTTGGTGTCATTTCTAGCATATTGTGTGGTCCGCCCCAAGTTTTAGTGTCTACCTCAAGATAACGCTCATGTAAGGTAGCGGCGACGTTTTGTAAGGTTTCAGGCTTAGTTTTAATCAATAAAGAGGTCGGATTGTTTTGCAATCGTTGTAACAAATGGTCATTGGTGATTTGGGTCGAACCAAAAAAGCTAGGATCAATTCCCTCCAATTGACTAACAAAGAATGAGCGGCGATTTTCGGCTGCGACAAATTCAATTCCTAATTCTTCCTTATGTTTGACTAATTCAAAGGCGATTTCACGATTGATAAAATGTTCTTTTTCTTTATCCCAGTGCTGAAATGGTTTATGCACCAGCGAACCATTGAAATTAACCATCGCACTATTTAATGCCAACTGTTGATAAAATTGGCGGCTCATCCGAAACGGGCGACCAGTAGCAATACTGACAACATGACCGTTTTTTTGCGCTTGTTTTAAAATCTGCTCTGTTAAGGGAGTGATTAGCGCTTGGTTATTTAGCGTGGTTCCATCTAAATCGATAGCAATCAATTTTCTTTCCATTAAAAATCTCCTTTCAATCAAAATGCTTTCTCATTAGTGTATCATATCTTTAGAATTAAACAAGATATAAGTGATAATCCGTGAAAAAACTTAAAATATCTTCAAGTTAACGTTTTCTAACTATTAAACACGAACATTCGAAAAAAATTCGTCATCTGATGTAAAAAAAAGATTGAAAATCGCTAGTGTATTTTCTATACTCGGAATGTGGTTATGATAAATACGTACATTTATGGTATTTTTATCTAACATTATACATATTATTTAGGAGTGAAATTAGAAAATGGAACGTTTTTTCAAATTGAAAGAAAATAAAACTTCTGTATCAACTGAAGTTTTAGCTGGTTTAACAACATTTTTTGCGATGAGCTATATATTGTTCGTTAATCCTAGTATTTTATCGCAATCTGGCATGCCGTTTCAAGCAGTATTTCTAGCAACAATCATTGCTTCGGTTATTGGAACTTTAGTCATGGGATTGTTTGCCAATGTTCCTTATGCGCAAGCACCAGGGATGGGATTGAATGCTTTCTTTACCTTTACTGTCGTTTTTGGATTGGGTTATTCATGGCAACAAGCTTTAGCGATGGTTTTTATTTGTGGTCTCATTAATATTTTTATTACTGTTACACGTATTCGTAAAATGATTATTCATGCAATTCCTGAAAGTATGCAACATGCAATCAGTGGAGGAATTGGTATTTTTGTGGCTTATGTAGGAATTAAAAATGCCAACTTACTTCATTTCTCAGCTGATGGTGCAACAATTACCAATGCGGTTGTTGAAAAAGGAAAAGCCGTAAGTGTGGCGATGAATGGTGGTGTGGTACCAGGTTTAGCTAATTTTAATAATGCACCGGTTATTTTAGCCTTAATTGGTTTATTTTTAATGACTATTTTGGTTGTATTAAATGTTCGTGGTGCAATTATTTTAGGGATTATTGGTACAACAGTTATTGGTATTTTAATGGGTGTTGTTGATTTAGGTGCAATTGATTGGCATGCGAATTCATTAACTAATTCATTTAAAGCATTAGGCACTACTTTTGGTGCAGCATTTGGTCCAGAAGGAATGCAATCTTTATTTAGTACGTCACATAAAATCCCACAAGTTATCATGACAATCTTGGCATTTAGCTTATCTGATACTTTTGATACAATTGGTACATTTATTGGTACAGGTCGTCGTACAGGTATTTTCTCTAAAGAAGATGAAGAATCATTAGATAATGGCAAAGGATTAAATACTCGTTTAGATCGTGCTTTGTTTGCGGATGCTATTGCCACAAGTATTGGGGCAATCGTTGGTACATCCAATACAACAACTTATGTTGAGTCTGCCGCAGGAATTGGTGCCGGGGGTCGTACAGGCTTAACTTCGGTAGTTGTTGCTATTCTTTTTGCGATTAGTAGTTTCTTCTCACCATTAATTTCAATTGTACCAAGTCAAGCAACTGCACCGGCGTTGATTTTAGTTGGTGTTATGATGATGGCATCATTTAAAGATATTAATTGGACTGAATTAGAAGATGCTATTCCAACTTTCTTTGCTTCCATTTTTATGGGCTTATGCTATAGTATCTCTTATGGTATCGCTGCAGGCTTCATAATGTTTGCTTTGACTAAAACACTTAAAGGTAAAGGGAAAGAAGTTTCACCAGTTATCTGGGCTGTAAATGCTTTGTTTATCTTAAACTTTGTAATATTAGCGATTATTTAAATGATTCATTAGTGATTTTTGTATGCTACACTAAGGCTTAATTGCTTTGGTGTAGTTTTTGTATGTAAGTATTGTTTTCTGAAAATTATCTAAATAATTTACATTTTTCCTTCAAAAGGGTTGTCAAAGCTTGAATGAATAATATATATTATTTAATAGTCGAAATGAAGGAAGGAATAAATTTGAAAGTTGATTGGAAACGAAATCTATATATTTCATGGATTGGTTGCTTTTTTACGGGTGCAAGTTTTAGTCTAGTGATGCCATTCATTCCACTGTATATTGAAGAATTAGGTACACCTAAGAGCCAGGTAGAGTTGTTTGCTGGTTTTGCGATTTCGGTAACAGCATTAGCCGCTGCTTTAGTTGCACCTATCTGGGGTAATTTAGCTGATCGCAAAGGTCGTCGTTTAATGATGATTCGAGCTGCTGCGGGGATGACATTTAGCATGGGGGCACTTGCTTTTGTGCCCAATGTCTATTGGCTGTTAATCATGCGTTTTTTAACCGGTGTTCTATCAGGGTATATCCCTAATGCAACTGCTTTAATCGCTTCACAAGCGCCTAGAGCAAAAAGTGGCTGGGCACTAGGGACACTAGCGACAGGCGCAATCGCTGGAAGTATGATTGGCCCCTCTTTAGGTGGAATTTTAGCTCAGCTATTTGGAATGAAGAATGTTTTTATCATTACGGGGATTGTTTTATTTATCACGTTGATTTTAACTGTAACGATGGTAAAAGAAGATTTTCAACCTGTACATAAACAAGAAATGCTATCATTGAAAGAATTGTTAGCAAAAATGCATAATGTTCAATTATTGTTTGGTTTATTTATTACTTCATTAATCATTCAAGTCGGGATTACCTCTATTAGTCCAATTCTAACCTTGTATATCAGACAATTGAGTACTTCAAAGGGAAATATTTTATTTGTAAGTGGCTTGATTGTTTCAATTGCGGGGGTTTCAGCGATGATTTCATCGCCAAGTCTAGGCAAATTAGGGGATAAGATAGGAAATCAAAAGGTGTTAATTGGTGGTTTGGTCTTTTCGTTAATTTGTATCATTCCAATGTCTATAGTCCAAACAACTTGGCAATTAGGCCTTTTACGATTTTTATTAGGTTTTTCAACGGGCGCATTGATGCCTTCAGTAAATACCTTAATCAGTAAGATTACGCCTCCAGAAGGGGTTAGTCGAATTTATAGCTTTAATCAGATGTTTTCTAATTTTGGTCAGGTGGTCGGTCCACTTGTGGGCTCAACGGTAGCACAAGGATTAGGTTATCGTGCGGTTTTTTTGGTAACCGCTGCCTGTATTTTCGTTAATTTATGTGTGTCATTATTTAATTTTAGAAAACCAATTGTTTATTATGGCGTTAAATAAAACAAAAAACGAACGACAAAATCGTTCGTTTTTTTATTTGGATTTTTTTTCTAGCTATTTTGCTTTTTTGGGTGAACTTACACTAGCGATTAGGATAACAATTACACCTAGTAGTAAAGACATTTCTGTCGTTACTAAAAAGTTATATTGACCTCCTGATAACGCGCTACCTAAATAACCAACTACTTGGCCAAGTACAAAAGCCCAAATCAATGTAACTATATAACGCACGAAGATACCTTCTTTCCAAGTCATTGCTGCTATTTAGTTTATCACAAATTTTCTGAAAGTAAAGTATTTCTTGCTCGAAACATCGTTAAAGATAGGTTAAAATAAAGACAAATAGTTAATTGAGGTGAACGCTGATGAGCTATGTGCAGATTCATACATTAAGTGCTTATTCCCTGATGAAAAGTACAGTTAAAGTGACCGATTATGTGCAAAAAGCTGCACAGATGGGCTATCAATCATTAGGATTAGTGGATGAAGGGGTATTATCAGGCAGTATTGAATTTTATCAAGCCTGTTTAAAACACCAAATTCAACCAATTATTGGTTTGACAGTTCAATACTATTCTGAAGTCTTAGGTATAACCCAACCAATTACCTTAATTGCTGAAAATTATCAGGGATATCAAGCCCTGCTTCGATTATCTAGCCAGTATCAAATTGACGGTAAGTTACAATTGGCTGATTTTAAGGACTTATCACATTTGATTTTCATTTTTACTTCGGCTAATCAAGTCGTTGCCGGCTTTAATATAGAGGTTGAGCAAGCCAATCGTCTAATGAGAGAATTAAAAGAGATGGCTGGAAATCATGCGCTTTATTTTGGCTTAATGTATGAGCAAAAAATTAAGCCTACTTTTTTAGAGTATTTAGCAACAAATGCTATCGAGCTACTCGCTTTTTCCAAGGTGAATATTTTAACTAAAGATGAAGCTTTTGCCTTAAAAGTTTTAAATCATTTACAAAAAGGAACGCAATTAGCGGTGGATGAAATGCAAGAGGTGACTTGGTCGTTTGCCCATGAATTACAGGAAGTGGCAGTCTATCAAGAGTATTATCAGCGTACGTATCCACAAGCATTAACGAATTTAGCTAGTTTAGTCGAAAAGATTGATTTACAAATTCCTTTACATTTGAAAAAATTGCCTCATTATCCATTGGAAAACGAATCGGCACCTAGTTATTTGTCTAAATTATGTCAAGAAAAATTAGTTCAACGCGTACCTGATTATAATGAGCACTATCAACAGCGTTTGGCTTACGAGCTAAAAGTAATCACACAAATGGGCTTTGCCGATTATTTCTTAATTGTTTGGGATGTGATGGATTATGCGCATCGTCAACAGATTGTAACCGGTGCAGGCAGAGGTTCGGCTGCAGGCTCGTTGGTTGCTTATGTACTAGGGATAACAGATGTTGACCCTCTAAAATACAATTTGATTTTTGAGCGCTTTTTAAACCCTGAACGCCAAACCATGCCTGATATTGATTTGGATATTCCAGATAATCGTAGGCAAGAGATTTTACACTATGTTCATCAAAAATATGGTCAATATCAGGTTGTGCAGATTGCAACTTTTGGTACTTTAGCTGCTAAAATGGTCTTACGAGATGTCAGTCGTGTATTTGGTTTGTCGCAAAGTGAGGCGAATCGATGGTCGAAGGCCATTCCAAATGTATTAAAAATTACGCTTAAACAAGCCTATGAGCAATCTAAGCTATTGCAACAAATGGTTTCAGAGAGTAGACGCAATCAGCTGATTTTTAAAGTGGCGCTGATTTTAGAAGGATTGCCACGCCACGTTTCTACTCATGCGGCAGGCATCATTATTTCAGATGAAAATTTAATGGATTTAATTCCATTACAACCTGGAAGTGAGGGGATTTTCCTTTCACAGCTGACAATGAATGACATCCAGACGATCGGTTTATTAAAATTTGATTTTCTAGGCTTAAAAAATTTATCTATTATTGATGAAACTTTAAAAGGAATTCAATATATTCAAAATAGAAGCTTCTCACAAAAACAAATTCCCTTAAATGATCCAGTAACGATGCGGTTATTTCAAACGGGTGATACGACTGGTGTTTTTCAATTTGAATCAAATGGAATTCGGCAAGTATTAAAAAAAGTTCAACCGCAAAATTTAGAGGACTTAGCAGCGGTGAATGCACTGTATCGTCCAGGCCCGATGCAACATATTGATGAATTTGTCGCCCGTAAGCATGGAAAGCAGGCGGTTAAATATTTGGATGAGAGCTTACAGCCGATTTTAGCGAATACTTACGGCATTATTGTGTATCAAGAGCAGGTCATGCAGATTGCTGCTCAGATGGCTGGTTTTAGCTTAGCGCAAGCTGATTTATTGCGTCGGGCAATCAGTAAAAAGGATCATCAAGGCTTAGATGCACAGCGTCGAGCTTTTATTCAAGGTGCTTTACAAAAAGGCTATAGTCAAAAAAATGCAGAGAAGGTTTATAGCTATATTGAAAGTTTTGGTGATTATGGCTTTAACCGATCGCATTCTTTTGCGTATTCATTGATTGCGTATCAAATGGCTTATTTAAAAGCTCATTATCCGGCAGCCTTCTTCACTGCTTTACTAAATACCGTTCAAAATAATACAGAAAAGCTAAAAGAATATGTGCATCAGTTGAAGAAATATCAACTAACCCTGCTACCTCCAGATATTAATCAAAGCGCTAGTGAAACACGAGCGATTTCATTAAAAGCAATTCGGCTAGGTTTAGCTAATGTAAAGGGCATGCGTCGAGATTTTTTAAGAGCGATTGTCCATGAGCGAATGGCAAATGGCAAATATACAGATTTTGATAATTTTTTAGTGCGTTTATATCATATCAACAGTCATTGGCTCAAAGAGGAATTACTCATTCCGTTAATTGCTAGTGGTTGCTTTGATCAATTAGGTGAGCATCGTAAGGCTTTGTTGGAGCAACTAGAAGGCAAAATTCAAAATTTCAAAATTAGTGCAGGTAGCTTAGACTTACTTGCGATTATGAAATTATCGCCTGCTGAAGAGCTTACCCCCTATAGCCAGCAAGAAATTCTAGCATTAGAGCAACAATATTTAGGGCTATATGTTTCTGGTCATCCGCTAGATCGTTTTGAGAAATATTATGAACAATACTTGGTAAATGAAATTAGTCAATTGCAGGTGAATCAGTCGGCCAAAATCTTTTACTATTTGACCAGTTTAAAGGAAATTACGACCAAACGTGGGGAAAAAATGGCATTTCTAGAAGGAAATGATAGCAGTGGAGAAATGAGCGTAACGATTTTCCCTCAGCTATATCGACAAATACGCAAGGAATTGGCTGTGAATCAGTGCTTTTTAGTCATTGGTAAGGTGGAAAGAAGTAAATATAATGATGAGCTACAATTGATTGCAGAAAAAATAATTACTGAGTCACAAATTGTTCAATATTTAACAAGTAAAACCTGCTATTTACGTTTAGCACAAGGTTTTGCCAATCAAGAGATAGTTGAAAAGCTAAAACGACTACTTGCATCTTCTCCAGGTAAGATACCGGTTGTTATTTATGATCCGATAACCCATCAAAAGGTACAGGTAGCTAGAGAATTATGGATTGAACCGACAAATAACTTGTATGATAGCCTTAGACAACTTTTAGGGGAGAATAATGTGGTTATGAAATAATTTACAGTCATTTTCAAATAATCTTTACATTTTTCGAATTTTTTCACGATATTTCAAGACATTTTGCTTAATTAATGGTAAAATACTGTTCGTGGCTAAGTTTAGCAAGGGAACACGAAGCAATTGTGTTAAAAAATTTTTTTATGAGGTGAAAATGAAATGAAACGCATTGGAATTTTAACCAGTGGTGGCGATGCGCCTGGTATGAATGCAGCGATTCGTGCTGTAACGCGTAAAGCAATTTATGAAGGAATGGAAGTATACGGAATTAACTACGGTTTTGCTGGATTAGTAGCTGGTGATATCCGTCGTTTAGATGTTGCTGATGTAGGTGACAAAATCCAACGTGGAGGTACTTTCCTTTACTCAGCACGTTATCCTGAATTTGCAACTGTTGAAGGTCAATTAAAAGGAATCGAACAATTAAAGAAATTCGGTATTGAAGGTTTAGTTGTTATCGGTGGTGACGGTTCTTACCATGGAGCAATGGCTTTAACTAGACATGGTTTCCCAGCAGTAGGTATCCCAGGAACAATCGATAATGATATTCCAGGAACTGATTATACAATTGGTTTTGATACTGCTATTAACACCGTGTTAGATGCTTTAGACCGTATTCGTGATACAGCGACTTCACACGTTCGTACTTTTGTTATCGAAGTAATGGGACGCGGCGCTGGTGATATCGCATTATGGGCTGGTGTTGCTGGTGGAGCAGACGACATTATCATTCCTGAACATGATTTTGATATGGAAGATGTTGCTAAACGTATCCAAGCTGGTCGTGATCGTGGGAAAAAACACTGCTTAATCGTTTTAGCTGAAGGTGTAATGGGCGGAAATGAATTTGCTGAAAAATTAGCTAAATATGGCGACTTCCATACTCGTGTATCTATTTTAGGTCACATTGTTCGTGGTGGTTCACCAAGTGCTCGTGACCGTGTGTTAGCAAGTAAGTTTGGTGGTTATGCTGTTGACTTACTTAAAGAAAATAAAGGTGGTTTATGTATCGGTATCGAAAATGAACAAATCGTTGCTCGTGACATCATCGATACTTTAGAAAACAACAAACATAAACCAGACTTATCATTATATCAATTAAACAGAGAATTATCTGTTTAATATATATTTTTTACATTGTGAATTAATAGGCGTACGTCTATTAAAATAAACGAATAGGAGCAAGTAGTAATGAAAAAAACAAAAATTGTTAGTACATTAGGACCAGCTAGTAATAGTGTCGAAACAATCGCAAAATTAATTGAAGCAGGAGCAAATGCTTTCCGTTTCAACTTCTCACATGGTGACCATGAAGAACAATTATCACGTATGAACATGGTTCGTGAAGCGGTTAAATTAACCGGTAAAGATGTAGCCCTTTTATTAGATACAAAAGGTGCTGAAATCCGTACTACTGTTCAAGGAACTGAATCTGGTAAAATCGAATTTAACATTGGCGACATCGTTCGTATCTCAATGGATGGCGAACATGTTGGTTCAAAAGAAAAAATCGCTGTAACTTACCCAGGATTATATGATGATGTTCATGTAGGTGGTCACGTATTATTTGATGATGGCTTAATCGACATGAAGATTTTAGAAAAAGATGAAGCAAATCGTGAATTAGTAACTGAAGTACAAAATGCAGGTATCCTAGGTTCACGTAAAGGGGTTAATGCTCCTGGCGTATCAATCAGCTTACCAGGGATTACTGAAAAAGATGCGGCTGATATTCGTTTTGGTCTAGATAATGATATTAACTTTATTGCTGCAAGTTTTGTTCGTAAAGCACAAGACGTTTTAGAAATTCGTGAAATCTTAGAAGAAAAGAACATGACACACGTTCAAATCTTCTCAAAAATTGAATCTCAAGAAGGTATCGACAATATCGATGAAATCTTAAAAGTTTCTGACGGTATCATGGTTGCTCGTGGTGACATGGGTGTAGAAATTCCAGCTGAAATGGTACCAATGGTTCAAAAAACAATCATCAAGAAATGTAACGCTGCTGGTAAAGCAGTAATTACTGCAACACAAATGTTAGAATCAATGCAACACAACCCACGTCCAACACGTGCGGAAGCTTCTGACGTTGCTAACGCAGTATTTGATGGTACAGATGCAACTATGTTATCTGGTGAGTCTGCAAATGGTCAATATCCAGTTGAAGCAGTTTCAACAATGGCTCGTATCGATATGGAAGCTGAAAAACAACTTGCTAAAGTGGGCACTTATAAAATTGATCATTTCGATAAAACTGACGTTACAGAAACAATTGGTATGGCTGTAGCTACAGCAGCTAAAAACTTAGGTGTTAAAACAATCGTTGCTGCAACTGAATCAGGTCATACTGCTAAAATGATTTCTAAATATCGTCCTGATGCTGACATTTTAGCTGTAACTTTTGACGAACGTACAAAACGTGGTTTAATGTTAAACTGGGGTGTTTATCCAACAGTTACTGAAAAACCAACAACAACTGATGAAATGTTTGAATTAGCTACTAAGAAAGCTGTAGAATTAGGCTTTGCTAAAGAAGGCGACTTAATCTTAATTACTGCTGGTGTACCAGTTGGTGAACGCGGAACTACAAACGTGATGAAGATCCAATTAATTGGTTCAAAATTAGTTGAAGGACAAGGCGTAGGTAGCCGTTCAGTTGTTGCCAATGCAGTTGTTGCTAAAACTGCTGAAGAAGCAATTGCTAATGCAAAAGATGGTATGGTATTAGTTGTTCCTACAACTGATAAAGAATTCATGCCAGCAATTGAAAAAGCTGCTGCTTTAGTTGTTGAAGACGGTGGTTTAACTTCACATGCTGCAGTTGTAGGTATTGCTAAAGACTTACCTGTAATCGTTGGTGCCAAAGGTGCAACAACTTCAATTAAAGATGGAGAAGTTGTAACTGTTGACTCACGTCGTGGTATTGTATACCGTGGAGAAACAACAACTATCTAATTGAATTTTCGTTAGATTAGAGACTTTTGGTGGATAAATTGTCGAAAGATGGTTTATCCACTTTTTTATGAAATATATGGTTTTAAACAACATTTATCTTGGAATTTGATTAGGATTTTTTAGGTGTCAAGAAAATTTCATTGACAAAGCCAAAATCCAATTGTATAATTCTTTTTGTTGCTTAGAGGTGAGAAAAATGAAATGGTCATTAATGGAATTAAGAAAGTATCAAGAACAAAATCTTGATTTTTCAGAAGTTCTTGATTTAAAGAAAGCATTGTTAGATCGTGATAGTTCTATCATTGATGTAGCGAAAGTGGAAGTCAAAGGCTTCTTACGTGTAGAAGCGAATGATTACTTAACTCATTATCATGTTGAAACGATGATTACCGTTCCTTCAACACGATCTTTAGAGCCGGTTTGTTTACCACTTAGTTTTGATGTTGATGAGATTTTTATGACACCTGAGCAATTTGCAAAACGAGATAATTTGATTCCTGAAGAGGAGATTCTCCTGCTAGAAACGCAAACGTTGAATCTAGAGGAATCAGTTATTGACAACATTTTATTGGCGATTCCTATGCAGGTGTTTGCTGAAGATGAAAGTGATACCTTTCCATCAGGGAATGATTGGGTAGTGCTTTCTGAAGAGGCCTATCAAAAGCAAAAAGAATCTGACCAAAAAAATCAATTTGATCCTCGTCTTGCGAAATTATCAGCACTATTAGAGAATGAAGATTCTTCTGCTGATAAGTAAGATTGGAATATAAAACAGTATTTTTACTGTAATGTTTATAAGGAGGTGTAGCAAATGGCAGTACCAGCTAGAAGAACTTCTAAAGCTAAAAAAGCAAAACGCCGTACTCATTACAAATTAACGATTAACGGCTTAAACGAATGCCCAAACTGTGGTGAAATGAAGAAGAGCCACCACGTATGTGCAAATTGTGGACACTACGACGGTAAAGACGTAGTTTCAAAAGAAGCATAATTCAACTGAATGCTTGATAAACCCTTAGGCTAACCATGGAGCCTAGGGTTTATTTTTTTTGCTTAGTCCTTTAATAAAACGATTAGTAAAGGAAATTTTCATAAATATTTCTTACTTTCTTTCGTAAGTATTTTGAGCTATAATAATAGAGATTAAGTTTAGTCTATGACTTTACGAGGAGGAATGAATATGACAAAACAACAAATTGGTGTTGTTGGAATGGCTGTAATGGGTAAAAACCTAGCTTTAAATATTGAAAGCCGTGGATACTCAGTTGCACTATACAATCGTACAGCCTCTAAAACAGAAGATGTAGTTAAAGAACACCCTGAAAAAAATTTCAAACCTACTTACAGTATTGAAGAATTTGTTGCTTCACTTGAAAAACCACGTCGAATTATCATGATGGTGCAAGCTGGTAAGGGAACAGATGCGACTATTCAAGCATTATTACCACATTTAGATCAAGGGGATATTTTAGTGGATGGTGGGAACACCTTCTTTAAAGATACAATCCGTCGCAATGAAGAGTTAGCGAATTCAGGAATTAACTTCATCGGTACTGGGGTATCTGGTGGGGAAGAAGGCGCGCTTAAAGGACCATCTATTATGCCTGGTGGACAAAAGGAAGCTTATGAGTTAATTGCTCCGGTTTTAGAAGAAATCTCAGCTAAAGCTGAAGATGGTGCTCCTTGTGTCACTTATATTGGTCCAAATGGTGCAGGTCATTATGTAAAAATGGTACACAACGGAATTGAATACGGCGATATGCAGTTAATTGCCGAAAGCTATGATTTATTAAAAAATGTTTTAGGCTTATCTACAGAAGAATTAGCTGATACATTTGCTACTTGGAATCAAGGCGAGCTAGATAGTTTCTTAATGGAAATTACCGCGGATATTTTCACTCGTAAAGATGACTTAGGTACGGGTCAACCAATTGTTGATGTTATCTTGGACGCTGCAGGAAATAAAGGAACTGGTAAATGGACCAGTCAAAGTGCTCTAGATTTAGGTGTGCCCCTTCCATTGATTACTGAATCAGTTTTTGCTCGTTTTATTTCTACTTACAAAGAAGAACGTGTCAATGCAAGTAAAAAATTCCCACAAACGAACTTTACTTTTGATGGGGATAAGCAAGTATTTGTTGAAAAAATACGTCAAGCCTTATACTTTAGCAAAATCATGAGCTATGCACAAGGATTTGCTCAATTACGTCAAGCATCAAAAGAATACAATTGGGAATTGCCATTTGGCGAAATTGCAAAAATTTGGCGTGCCGGCTGTATCATTCGTGCACAATTCTTACAAAAAATTACGGATGCCTATGAAAAAAATGCCGATTTGGAAAATCTATTATTAGATGACTACTTCTTTGATATTACGGTAAAATACCAACAAGCAGTTCGTGATGTAGTCGCTTTAGCGGTGCAAGCAGGCGTGCCTGTTCCAACCTTCTCATCTGCGATTGCTTACTTTGATTCTTATCGTGCAAAACGCTTACCAGCTAACCTTATTCAAGCGCAACGTGATTATTTTGGTGCACATACTTACCAACGTACCGATCGTGAAGGTATTTATCACTATTCATGGTATGAATAATTGAAGCTAAATTAAAATATACTAAAAGAAAATGAAGGAATTTATTCAATAATTTTCTTCATTTTCTTTTTTTTCTTGGTTTTCCATGATAGAATTGCTTTGATAACTAAATATAAATTAAAGGAGAGTAATTGAAAATAGATGAGTAATATTTTAATTATTGAGGATGAGAAGAACTTAGCTCGTTTTGTTGAATTAGAACTGAAGCATGAGGGCTATACGACAGAAGTTCACTACAATGGCCGTACGGGCTTAGATGCTGCCTTAAATAAAGATTGGGATGCGATTTTGCTTGATTTGATGTTACCAGAATTAAACGGTTTAGAAGTTTGCCGGAGAATTCGTCAAAGTAAAAATACCCCTATCATCATGATGACTGCACGTGATTCGGTTATTGACCGAGTTTCTGGCTTAGATCATGGGGCGGATGACTATATTGTTAAACCTTTTGCGATTGAAGAATTGTTAGCTCGATTACGTGCATTGCTTCGTCGCATTGACATTGAGGGAGATAAAAATGCAGCTAAACAAACCACGTTAACTTATCGCGACTTAACTATCGAAAAGGAAAATCGCGTGGTGCGTCGAGGTAATGAAATTATTGAATTAACGAAGCGTGAATATGAATTGCTACTCACTCTAATGGAAAGTGTAAATGCTGTCTTAGCTCGTGATGTTTTATTAAACAAGGTTTGGGGCTATGAAACCGAAGTTGAGACTAATGTAGTGGATGTTTATATTCGTTACCTACGTAATAAGATTGATATTCCAGGTGAGGATAGCTATATCCAAACAGTACGTGGAACAGGCTATGTGATGCGTTCATGATTTTAAAAAAGAAACAACAGCAAGAGCTAAAAGGGCCTTCTTTAACAATTAAGTGGGCCTTAGCAAGCTCTTTCTTTATATTTGTCATCTTTACGGTCTTTGCGGTGACGACTTATAAAGCAGCCGTTAATTTACTGGTTGAAAAGGAACGTAAACAAAGTGAGGAGACCACTTATCAAATTGTCTCTCGATTGGCTAACTTAGATGAAAATTTAACCCTAGTCAGCGTTTATCGCAACTTAACGAATAGCTCGAATACACAATCACGTTTGTATGATCGGACTTCGACGATTAGTGGAAATTTGATGTCAATTGATCCATTTATCGCTGAGTTAGGACAAACGAATTTTCGCCTTTATGTCTATAATCCTGACTATCATTTGGTCTTTAGAACAAAAGCGGCTAGCCTATCCTTGCAATCAGTAGAGCCAACCAATAGTCGCTTGACGACAATTAATGGCAAAACAGGTCTTTTAAGTATACAACCGGTTATATCGAAGCAAACAAGAGAAAAAATCGGTTATGTTCAAACGTTTTATGCTTTAACCTCCTTTTATGAAATTAAGCGAAATCTATTGATGATCTTAATTGCCGTTGAATTAGTTTCGTTAATTTTAAGTAGTATTTTGGCCTTCTTGTTATCATCTTATTATTTGAAACCATTAAAGATGTTGCGAGATACGATGGACAGTATTCGTAAAGATCCACAATCAGATATTCATGCGCCTGTCATCGATACACGAGATGAATTGGCTGATTTGTCTGAAATCTTTAATGAAATGCTTGATCGGATGCGCACTTATATTGAACAACAAGAGCAATTTGTTGAGGACGTCTCTCATGAGCTTAGAACGCCCGTAGCGATTATTGAAGGACATTTAAGTATGTTAAATCGCTGGGGGAAAGATGATCCTGAAATTCTAGAAGAATCATTGACTGCTAGTATGCAAGAAATTAAACGGATGAAAGACTTGGTACAAGAGATGCTAGATTTATCTAGAGCCAAACAAGTAGATATCTATTACGGTAATGAAACTTGTAACGCCAAAGAAGTTGTCAATCAAGTATTTAATAATTTTAAAATATTATA
>NZ_KE136347.1:961165-1061143 GCF_000406925.1 Enterococcus columbae DSM 7374 = ATCC 51263 | reverse complement strand
AAAGATCTGATCGCACAGATCGAAGGTTAAGTGAATAAGGGCGCACGGTGGATGCCTTGGCACTAGGAGCCGATGAAGGACGGGACTAACACCGATATGCTTCGGGGAGCTGTAAGTAAGCTTTGATCCGGAGATTTCCGAATGGGGGAACCCAATATCTTTAATAGGATATTACCTTTAAGTGAATCCATAGCTTAAAGGAGGTAGACGCAGAGAACTGAAACATCTAAGTACCTGCAGGAAGAGAAAGAAAAATCGATTCCCTGAGTAGCGGCGAGCGAAACGGGACCAGCCCAAACCAAGATGCTTGCATCTTGGGGTTGTAGGACTCCGATGTGGGAGCAAGCAAGATAGCCGAATGACTTGGAAAGGTCAGCTAAAGAGGGTGAAAGCCCCGTAGGTGAAATGTTGTAAGCCCCTAGGAGGATCCTGAGTACGGCGGAACACGAGGAATTCCGTCGGAATCCGGGAGGACCATCTCCCAAGGCTAAATACTCCCTAGTGACCGATAGTGAACCAGTACCGTGAGGGAAAGGTGAAAAGCACCCCGGGAGGGGAGTGAAATAGAACCTGAAACCGTGTGCCTACAACAAGTTAGAGCCCGTTAATGGGTGATAGCGTGCCTTTTGTAGAATGAACCGGCGAGTTACGATTGCATGCGAGGTTAAGTTGAAGAGACGGAGCCGTAGCGAAAGCGAGTCTGAATAGGGCGAGTGAGTATGTAGTCGTAGACCCGAAACCATGTGATCTACCCATGTCCAGGTTGAAGGTGCGGTAAAACGCACTGGAGGACCGAACCAGGACACGTTGAAAAGTGTTTGGATGAGGTGTGGGTAGCGGAGAAATTCCAAACGAACTTGGAGATAGCTGGTTCTCTCCGAAATAGCTTTAGGGCTAGCCTCGGAAGTGAGAATGATGGAGGTAGAGCACTGTTTGGACTAGGGGCCCATCTCGGGTTACCGAATTCAGATAAACTCCGAATGCCATTCATTTATATCCGGGAGTCAGACTGCGAGTGATAAGATCCGTAGTCGAAAGGGAAACAGCCCAGACCACCAGCTAAGGTCCCCAAATGTATGTTAAGTGGAAAAGGATGTGGGGTTGCACAGACAACTAGGATGTTGGCTTAGAAGCAGCCACCATTTAAAGAGTGCGTAATAGCTCACTAGTCGAGTGACCCTGCGCCGAAAATGTACCGGGGCTAAACATACTACCGAAGCTGTGGATTGCACTTAGGTGCAATGGTAGGAGAGCGTTCTAAGGGCGTTGAAGGTAGATCGTGAGGACTGCTGGAGCGCTTAGAAGTGAGAATGCCGGTATGAGTAGCGAAAGACAGGTGAGAATCCTGTCCACCGAATAACTAAGGTTTCCTGGGGAAGGCTCGTCCGCCCAGGGTTAGTCGGGACCTAAGCCGAGGCCGACAGGCGTAGGCGATGGACAACAGGTTGATATTCCTGTACTCGTTGTTTTTGTTTGAGCAATGGAGGGACGCAGGAGGCTAGGAAGAGCAAACAGTTGGAAAAGTTTGTCTAAGCAGTAAGTCTTGTGATGAGTCAAATGCTTGTCACTATAAGGATGAGCTGTGATGGGGAGGTTGATTAAGATCGACCGAGCTTCTGATGTCACACTGCCAAGAAAAGCTTCTAGTGAGAAAACAACGACCCGTACCGCAAACCGACACAGGTAGTTGAGGAGAGAATCCTAAGGTGAGCGAGAGAACTCTCGTTAAGGAACTCGGCAAAATGACCCCGTAACTTCGGGAGAAGGGGTGCTGCTCTATGAGCAGCCGCAGTGAATAGGCCCAAGCGACTGTTTATCAAAAACACAGGTCTCTGCAAAATCGTAAGATGAAGTATAGGGGCTGACGCCTGCCCGGTGCTGGAAGGTTAAGAGGAGTGCTTAGCGCAAGCGAAGGTACGAATTGAAGCCCCAGTAAACGGCGGCCGTAACTATAACGGTCCTAAGGTAGCGAAATTCCTTGTCGGGTAAGTTCCGACCCGCACGAAAGGCGTAACGATTTGGGCACTGTCTCAACGAGAGACTCGGTGAAATTTTAGTACCTGTGAAGATGCAGGTTACCCGCGACAGGACGGAAAGACCCCATGGAGCTTTACTGTAGTTTGATATTGAGTGTCTGTACCGCATGTACAGGATAGGTAGGAGCCGTAGAAGCCGGGACGCCAGTTTCGGCAGAGGCGCTGGTGGGATACTACCCTTGCGTTATGGCCACTCTAACCCGCACCACTGATCGTGGTGGGAGACAGTGTCAGATGGGCAGTTTGACTGGGGCGGTCGCCTCCTAAAAGGTAACGGAGGCGCCCAAAGGTTCCCTCAGAATGGTTGGAAATCATTCGAAGAGTGTAAAGGCAGAAGGGAGCTTGACTGCGAGAGCTACAACTCGAGCAGGGACGAAAGTCGGGCTTAGTGATCCGGTGGTTCCGCATGGAAGGGCCATCGCTCAACGGATAAAAGCTACCCTGGGGATAACAGGCTTATCTCCCCCAAGAGTCCACATCGACGGGGAGGTTTGGCACCTCGATGTCGGCTCGTCGCATCCTGGGGCTGTAGTCGGTCCCAAGGGTTGGGCTGTTCGCCCATTAAAGCGGCACGCGAGCTGGGTTCAGAACGTCGTGAGACAGTTCGGTCCCTATCCGTCGCGGGCGTTGGAAATTTGAGAGGAGCTGTCCTTAGTACGAGAGGACCGGGATGGACTTACCGCTGGTGTACCAGTTGTCTCGCCAGAGGCATCGCTGGGTAGCTATGTAGGGAAGGGATAAACGCTGAAAGCATCTAAGTGTGAAGCCCACCTCAAGATGAGATTTCCCATTTCTTTAAGAAAGTAAGATCCCTGAGAGATGATCAGGTAGATAGGTCAGAAGTGGAAGTATAGTGATATATGGAGCGGACTGATACTAATCGATCGAGGACTTAACCAAAAAAATCGGTAGATTGATGACCTTCAAATCCAGTTTTGAGTGAAGCAATTTACTCAATAAATAGTGTGGTGGCGATAGCAAGAAGGATACACCTGTTCCCATGCCGAACACAGAAGTTAAGCTTCTTAGCGCCGATTGTAGTTGGGGGTTTCCCCCTGTGAGAGTAGGACGTCGCCACGCTTGATTCCGGCATAGCTCAGTTGGTAGTAGCGCATGACTGTTAATCATGATGTCGTAGGTTCGAGTCCTACTGCCGGAGTATCTCTTATTAAGAGAGAAAAGAGTATTGCGCTCTTTTTGCCTGGAGAGTTGTCCGAGAGGCCGAAGGAGCATGATTGGAAATCATGTAGATGGTTAATAACTGTCTCAAGGGTTCAAATCCCTTACTCTCCGTTTTTACTATTGGTCCGTTGGTCAAGTGGTTAAGACACCGCCCTTTCACGGCGGTAACACGGGTTCGAATCCCGTACGGATCATTTTGGAGATTTAGCTCAGCTGGGAGAGCATCTGCCTTACAAGCAGAGGGTCAGCGGTTCGATCCCGTTAATCTCCATTGTCGGTTCCGTGGTGTAGGGGTTAACATGCCTGCCTGTCACGCAGGAGATCGCGGGTTCAAATCCCGTCGGGACCGCCATTATTTAAATATTGTGGCTCGGTAGCTCAGTTGGTAGAGCAATGGATTGAAGCTCCATGTGTCGGCAGTTCGATTCTGTCCCGCGCCACCATTGGAGGAGTAGCGAAGTGGCTAAACGCGGCGGACTGTAAATCCGTTCCTTTTGGTTCAGTGGTTCGAATCCACTCTCCTCCATTATAGGGGCATAGTTTAAAGGTAGAACAGCGGTCTCCAAAACCGTTAGTGTGGGTTCAATTCCTGCTGCCCCTGCCATGGCGAATGTGGCGAAGTGGTTAACGCACCGGATTGTGGCTCCGGCATTCGTGAGTTCGATTCTCATCATTCGCCTTTTTATTGGGGTATAGCCAAGCGGTAAGGCAAGGGACTTTGACTCCCTCATGCGTTGGTTCGAATCCAGCTACCCCAGTTGGTTTATATGGCGGTATAGCCAAGTGGTAAGGCAGAGGTCTGCAAAACCTTCATCACCGGTTCAAATCCGGTTACCGCCTTGTAACACTTTATTTTTCTATCATGCCGGCGTGGCGGAATTGGCAGACGCGCTGGACTCAAAATCCAGTGCCCGCGAGGGCGTGCCGGTTCGACCCCGGCCGCCGGTATTGACTAAGATGTAAGTCTTAGTTTTTTATTTGAATAATTATGGCGAATGTGGCGAAGTGGTTAACGCACCGGATTGTGGCTCCGGCATTCGTGAGTTCGATTCTCATCATTCGCCCTTTTATTGGGGTATAGCCAAGCGGTAAGGCAAGGGACTTTGACTCCCTCATGCGTTGGTTCGAATCCAGCTACCCCAGTTGGTTAGCAGCTAGTTCAGCTGCTTTTTTTTGTGCTCTTTTTAGACTTTCATAATATGAAAGCAAGAATGGCTCTATGGCAGAGAATTCGTAATGATGATACAAGCTGGGCGAACACGTTTTTCATCGTAAGTTGGGAAGTGTAGAGTTATGTCCTAACTGAGTTCTTATTTGGACATTTCAAGACTGAAGCTTACGATGATCATTTCTTTCCGAATGATGATAACTTAGTTGAAGTGAAGGGTTATTCCATCTATTTTTACAATTCTAAGCGATATCATCTTAACAGAAAAAGCCTGATTCCTTTAGTATTCAGGAATCAGGCTACTTAAATTATTTGATGATTTCAAGCTCCACTTGACAGAGAGAGTCCGGTCTTATCGAGTAAGTTTTTAGTATTTAGTTGTTAAACACTGTCAATTTATGATTGATTTAGCTGACTACTATCTTTAACCTAGCAATAATTGATCGTCATTTAATTGACTACCGCTATTTTTTTGGAACATTTCCATCAATTCTGGGACTGTTAATTTAGCTTTATCTTCACCTTTGACATCAACAACAATCTTTCCTTGATGTAACATAATCAGGCGATTGCCATATTTAATCGCATCGTTCATATCATGAGTAACCATAAATGCGGTCAATTCGTGTTCTTTAATCAGTTGATTCGTTAGTGCCATTACAGTTGCCGAGGTTTTGGGATCTAAGGCAGCTGTATGTTCGTCTAATAGAATTAATTCAGGACGAATCAAAGTAGCCATTAATAAGGTAATTGCTTGACGTTGTCCACCAGATAATAAGCCAATTTCAGCAGTCAAACGGTTTTCTAAGCCTAGATTAAGCTTGGAAAGTTGTTCTTTGAAGAATTGGCGATTTTTACTTTTTACACCAGATGCAAAGCCTCTTTTTTGTCCACGTTTTAGAGCAATAGCCATATTTTCTTCAACAGTTAAACGTACAGCAGTGCCTAATTTAGGATCTTGGAAGACGCGACTGATTTGACCAGAACGTTTAACTACAGATTGTTTGGTAATATCTTGGCCATTGAGCTCAATTTTTCCGATATCTGTAGGGATGGCTCCGGCAATACTATTTAATAAAGTTGATTTTCCTGCACCATTTCCACCAATAATAGTAATAAATTCACCTTGTTCAATCGTTAAATTGATTCCTTTTAAAACATGATTTTCATTAATTGTTCCTTTTTCAAAAATTTGATGCAAATCGGTAATTTGTAAAACAGGGGTCATTATTTTTTCCCTCCTTTAATCAAACGATTTAAGCCAAGTTTTTGTCTTAATTGTGGAAGGGATAGACAAATGACTAATACAATTGCGGAAGCGAGTTTTGAATCGCTAGGCTCTACATTAAATTCAAAGACAAGCGCTAGTATAAAACGATAAATAATGGTTCCAATAATAATGGTGATAAAACGTAGCCATAATGGCTTATTATTAAACAAAACTTCAGCAATGATAATCGATGCCAAACCAATAACGATGGTCCCCACACCAGAATTTAGATCGGCAAAACCATTATTTTGTGCAATCAGCGCACCAGATAACGAGATACAGCCGTTTGAAATCATATAGCCAATTAACTTCATATTATCTGTATTAATTCCATTAGCCTGGCTCATTTCAATATTATCTCCTGTGGATCGTATAGCTAAACCAATTTCTGTTCTAAAAAATAGATATAGTAGGAAGATAACGATTCCTGTGATAATTAAGCCAGTTACGATGGCAGCATTCACCTTTGTCAATCCTATATTTTGTAACCAAGTAAAAATGGTGTCTTCACCAAGTAAGGCGATATTTGGTGCTCCCATTACACGTGAAGTAATAGAGTACAAACCGGTCATCGTAATGATTCCGGCAAGCAAAGCTGGAATTTTTAATTTGGTGTGTAATATTCCTGAAATAAAGCCAGCACAAACACCACCAACAAAACCTAAAAGTGTGGCAATAAGCGGACTAGCGCCATGTGTAATACTGATTGCTGCAATACCACTACCTAATGGAAAGCTTCCTTCAGCTGTTAAATCAGCGATATCTAAAATTCTAAATGTGATAAATACCCCAATTGCTAATAAAGACCATAAGATGCCTTGTGCAGCAGCTGATTGTAACAGAAGAGGTATGTTACTAATTATGCTCATAATAATTTATCCCCAATCAAAATTTAAATCTATTTTATTATTCTGGTGCAACAATACTATCCGGATCAATTCCTAGTGCGTTAGCCATTTCTTCATTTACTACTAATTTTAGCTCTTTTGCAGATTCAATTGCAGTAGTACTTGGCTTGGCTTTACCATCTAGAATTTTAGCAGCAACTAATCCAGTTTGCTTACCTAATTCCGTGTAGTCAATACCATATGTTGCCAAACCACCTTTTTCAATTTGTTCTACTGAACCAGCAACGATTGGTGTTTTTGTTTGTTTGGCCACTTCACCAATAACAGCGGCAGCAGATGCAAAGGTATTATCTGTTGGAATGTAAATACCATCAACATCTTTTGCTAAACTAGTAGTTACTTGTTGGACATCGTTAGTAGTGTTTGCTGTTAAGGTTTTAATTTTCACACCAGCTTTTTTCAGAGCTTTTTCGGCCAAATCAGCTTGAATTTTAGAATTTGCTTCCCCAGAATTATACATAATACCTATTGTTTTGGCATTTGGTACGATACTTAGTAGTAATTCAATCTGTTTAGCAATAGGTACCATGTCAGTTGTTCCGGTCACATTGGATCCAGGTTTTTTCAAACTTTTAGCTAATTTTGCTGCTACAGGATCAGTTACGGCAGTGATGACAATAGGTATATCTTGGGTTTCATTCGCTAATGATTGAGCAGAAGGTGTGGCAATACCTAGGAGTAAATCAGCTTTTTCCTTTACTAATTTTTCACTCATACTTTTTAGATTATCCTGATTATTTTGTGCATTTTGATAATCGAATTTAATATTTTTTCCTTCCTTATAGCCACCTTCAGCTAAGCCCTCTTTGAATCCTTTATAGGCAGCATCTAAAGAAGGATGTTGAACAATCTGTAGGACACCCACTGTCTTTTGTTCATTATCAGTTTTTTGTTTTGTATTCCCACAAGCCGCAAATAATAATGCACTAGCTAAGACAACTAGTGAGGTTAACATTTTTTTCTTTTTCATTTTTATCAAACCTTTCGATAAAGTAATAATCAATGAGAAGGAACTTTAAAAAATATTAGATAAAAATAAAACCATTTAAGCAATATGCCTAAATGGTGATGAAATCATATCAAAAGTTTTCAGCCATCTAGGGTGTCTACATGGCTAAAATTCACAGTAAAAAGCTCTAGCCATTATAGATACAAATCACATTGCTACTTGTATCCATAATGCTGAATACAAGTCTATCTAAAATAGCTAAAGTAAAAACTATTCAATTGGTGTGGATGTTTTATCTTTCTATTCATAAACAATCGTTCCTTCCAGTTGAATTACTTGAATTATAATTAACTTTATATTAAAAGTCAATGAAAAAATGAAACTATTTTGAGTTTTTTATGTGAATTGATTAAGTCTTTTCGTCAATCAATGTTTTACGAAAGGCTAACTTGTCCAATTGACTATATAGGTAAGTCTTAACCCATTTTTACATATTCTTGCCATTCTGGATAACTTATCCGCTCGTGTCTGATCAAGTTGTTGCACAACCTTTATTAAAAAAGATGGACAAATTGCTTGTCCATCTTCGTTTAATTTTCACGATATTGCCGTATGGTTTGTTGAATGGATTGAATACTATAAGGATAGCTGTCATTAAACGTTTGATCAATTGTTATATCCAAACGATCATTAAACATTTCTTCATATTCATCAATACTCAATTTGATTCTTGAGGTTAATAACTTTTGATGTAGTGCTGATTGTAATTGTTTTTCATATCCTTCGACTAAATTGGCTGTAAAAAACTCAGCAACAGCACCAGAACCATAGCTGAATAGGCCAATTTTTTGTGATGGAGTTAAATCTTGACTATTTTCTAGTAGAGAAATCAAACCAAGGTATAACGAACCTGTATATAAGTTACCAACTTGACGACTATAGGTAATGCTTGCTTCATAATGATTTAATAGTCGGGTTTGCGTTTGCTCATCTGCTTCAGCTAAGATACTTTGTAAAGCTTTTTTCCCCATTTTCGTATAAGGAATATGGAATAATAAAGCTTGATAGTCACTAATTTGTTGGTTAAATTGCTGATTATATGTTTGCCATACTTGTTTAAATGACTCAATATACGTTTCATTTGATAATGGTCCGTCTACTAATGGATAGTCATGATTGGTTGGTCGCCAAAAATCATAAATATCTTGTGTCAAGGCTAGGCTTTCTTCATGAATTGTCAAAATTCTTGGGTTAGCAGCAACTAAAATAGCAACAGCTCCAGCACCTTGAGTGGGTTCCCCACCTGAGTTTAACCCATAGCGCGCAATATCTGAAGCGATAATCAGCGCTTTTTTATCTGGATGTAAACGAACATGATTTAAAGCCATTTGTAGGCCGGCTGTCCCAGCATAGCAGGCTTCTTTAATTTCAAAGGAACGTGCAAATGGCTGAATTCCAAGTAAGCGATGCAAAATAATTGCAGATGCTTTGGATTCATCAATGCTTGATTCGGTCCCAACAACAATTAAATCAATTTTATCTAAATCATCAGCTGTTAAAATTTGTTTTGCAGCATTCGTGGCAAATGTAATAATGTCTTGAGTTTTAGGGTTTACGGCCATTTTTTCTTGTCCAATTCCAATTAGAAATTTACCAGGATCAACGTTTCTAGCTTGTGCTAACTCTGTCATATCAACATAGAAATTTGGCACATGGAAACTAATTTGGTCAATACCTACATTCATTCTATTAACTCCCTTCAATAAGCTACTATAATAACATAGCATAATTTTGCTATTTTGGGGATTGAAATGTTTATATTGTTAAAAAATATTTAGAATAACAATAAATTACAAGTGTTTGTATTTTTGGGCAGTATATAATTTAATTAATAGGCTTCTATGCTAAGATTATTTTTCTATAATGAACATTTTGTTGAATAAGGTGGGGAAAGTTCTAGTGAGGTACTGCGTTGATTAACCACTGTATAAACAAATTTTATAAACTTTTATGAGATATAGAATTGGTTACAAAAAAAGTTGAAAATAGTTATGGATGAATTGAATAAAACATATATTAAAGTTTATTTGCTAGAAGATTTTCTTAAATGTTAATGGAAATGGTATAATGAAATTAGTAGATTAGCTATGTAAAAAGAAGGTTAATGGAAATTGAAAAAATGCAATACTGTATTTTGAAGAAAATGTAAAAATATATGTTCAATTGAAAGGAATAAAATCGATTTATAGAAATAGGTGAAAGAAAAATGGAAAAGCACCAAAGAATAATCGGTCAAAACAAGATAGGACCATATACGATTTTATATCTTGAAAAAATTAACAACAATTTTTATGGATATAACTCCTATAAAATAGGCGATAAGCTTTATAAACCGGTCGTAATGTTTGACTCTAAAAATTCTGTAGCATTTAAAACAGAGAATGATGATGAAAATTTTGTTGGTAAAATGTTGGAATATGTGAGTTGTTAGTGTTTTATAGAACTGATTAGGTGCTGTCAATGAAAAATTACTTATGTATACCATCATGTATAGTAACAATGAAATTATAAGAAAAGTATCGTCAAGTCTTTTTATTTAACGAATCGTAGTGTAAACCAAGTAATTAAATTTTAGGCAGATAACACTAAAAATCAGCACAAAAATGTAAAAATATTTTTGTTCATAATAGTTATGCGCTAATTTGATGAAAGAGGCACGTTTCCTCTCGCTAATTAGCGTTTTTCGCCGTTATCGTGTATTTGTTTTAGTAGGTGGATACTGCTGAGAAAGTGAAATCCGATTTTGGAATCTTTTTTTCTCTAGCACAACTCCATCTATTACAATCCAATTGAATAGTACGTTTACTATAAATATTTAATACACTAAAATCCTAACTTGATCTTTTCGTCTGCTTATTAAGTGATTGTTAATTTAGCACTAGATATAGTTAAATCAACGCCTTTTTAAATAAGCGATTATTAAAAAGATTCAATTATAGTTAACTACAATTTAAAATTTTTTTAGAATAACAATAAATTACAAGTGTTTGTATTTTTTTTTTGGTCAAAGAATGATATATTTCAATTTGGAGGTGTTAATGTGGAAGAAGTAGTAATTATTGATGCACTGCGAACACCAATTGGAAAATTTCGTGGGATGTATAAAGAAATCAATGCTGTAGATTTAGCGACAAAATTAACACAAGAGTTATTTAATCGTCATCCGCAGATAAAAGATAGAGTTGATCAAACTATTTTTGGTCAAGTATTGCAAGCTGGAAGTGGGCAGAATACGGCACGTCAGATTAGTTTAAATGCTGGTCTAGATCAAGCTGTGCCAGCCATGACGATCAATGAAGTTTGTGGTTCGGGCTTAAAAGCAATTATATTAGCAATGGAACAGATTCAATTAGGCAAGGCGCAGGTTGTCTTGGCTGGTGGGACAGAAAACATGACGAATGCGCCTCATGTTAGTCAGTATGATAAGGCAAGTGATAGCTATACTACCCCTAAGCCTGTGATGCTCGTAGATGGGCTGACTGATGCATTAAGTGGCAAACATATGGGCTTAACTGCTGAGAATGTTGCCGAATTATATCAAATTACCAGACAAGCTCAGGATGAATATGCTTTTAATTCACAAAAAAAGGCCCAAGTTGCCCAAGAAAGTGGCTGGTTCAAAGAAGAAATCGTCCCAATAACGGTAGGGCAAACAATTTATGATCAAGATGAGAGTATTCGTTTTGATACTTCACTAGATAAGCTAGCCCAATTAAAAACCGTTTTTAAAGAAGACGGAACGGTTACTGCGGGAAATGCTTCACCAATTAATGATGGTGCCTCGGCAGTTATTTTAGCAGCTAAAAGTTATGCAGTCGCCCACAATATTCCTTATTTAGCCACCATCAAAGCAACCAGTGAGATTGGAATCGATCCAGCGATTATGGGGATTTCACCAATCAAGGCGATTCAAAGTTTGATGGAGAAGGCTGATATTTCTTTATCAGAGGTTGATTTATTTGAAATTAATGAAGCTTTTGCTGCTTCTTCTATCGTGGTAGCTAAAGAATTAGCAATCCCTGAGGAAAAGGTGAATATTGCTGGTGGGGCAATTGCTTTAGGTCATCCGATTGGAGCGAGTGGTGCACGGATTCTAACGACTTTAATTCATCAACTACGCCGGATAAACGCACGTTTTGGGGTTGCTTCTTTATGTATTGGTGGAGGACTTGGGTTAGCTATGTTAATCGAGGTAGAGTCAATCGATACTTTTGAAAAAAAAAAATTCCAGCAACTTTCTAGCAATCAAAGACGAGATTATTTAAAGCAACAAGGATATATTGATGCAACAACACAAGCATCCTGGTCAGAGATTGCTTTACCAGTAGATGTTTTTGAGCATTTAATTGAAAATCAAGTAACTGACTTTGCTTTACCATTAGGGATTGTGCCAGAATTTGTTGTAAATGATCAGACCTATTATGTACCGTTTGTTACGGAGGAGCCTTCTGTAGTGGCTGCTTGTAGTTACGCTGCTAAAATGGCACGATCAACCGGTGGCTTTAGAGCAACCATGGAAAAACGTTGGGCACGTGGACAGATCGTGGTAGCCGATTTAACGCTAGATGCTGCTGAAGAGCTTACGCAATGGCTGATAGCACATGAACAAGAATTAATCCAAGTAGCCAACGATGCCTATCCTTCCATTGTTAAAAGAGGAGGCGGTATAAGAGCAATTGAAACGCGTCTATTAGATGAGGGGCATTTAATGAGTATCGATGTATTGATGGATACTAAAGATGCGATGGGTGCGAATATGTTAAATACGGTTTTAGAAGCTTTAGCCGCCCATCTTAAAGCCGTTTTAGATATAGAGGTTTTATTTGCAATTTTGACTAATTATAATACAGAGGCTGTGGTTAAAGCTCAGGTTGAAATTCCTTTCCATCAATTAGATAAGCTGGGTGAGGGGAAGAAGGTAGCTCAAAAAATCGCCATGGCTGCTTCTGTGGCAAAGTTAGATCCATATCGGGCAGTTACGCATAATAAGGGAATTATGAATGGGATTGATGCGTTAGTCTCAGCTACCGGTAATGATACCCGAGCTTGTGCTGCTGCTATCCATGCCTATGCTGCTCGCAATGGTAGCTATCAAGGCTTAACTGATTGGCAGGTTCGTGATAATGTCTTATATGGTAGCATTGAATTACCGCTTTTATTAGCAACAGTTGGTGGTGCAACGAAAATCTTGCCAAGAGCAAAAGAAGCTTTGGAATTGCTAGATTTAAACGATGCCGTTGAACTTAGTCAATTAGCTGCTGCTGTAGGGTTAGCACAAAATTTAGCGGCTTTAAGAGCGATTGTTAGCGAAGGGATTCAAAAGGGACACATGAAAATGCAAGCTCGCTCTTTAGCGATGAGTGTAGGTGCCAAAGGTGAAGAAATCAAGTATGTTTCCCAAAAATTGCTTGAATCACCGATGAATCAAGCGCAGGCTAGCGCTATATTAACTGATTATCGAAAAAAAAATAAACTGTAAGTTGAAAGCTTACAGTTTATTTTTTTTGATTTAGCTTAACGTTTAGCAATGGCTGTGTGAGCAAAGGCTTCGATTAATGGAATGACTTCCAATTTTAATTTATACTTTCTTTCAAGGGCATTTTCAATTTGGAAAGTATCTGCCACTTTTTTATCGATGCTTGCCAGTACACGTTCTTCTTTGGCAGCTTGTTCAACTACGATAAAGGCATCTGCAGTTTCATTGACCTTGAATTTAGGAAATTGACTGATTTTTTCAATAAAGGCTTCAGCAGTTAAAACATCTGCTTCTTGTGTAGTTGCTCGAGATGCTGCTACTTGTTCAGTTGGCTTTTGTTCAGCTACTTTTTCGGTAGCAGCTTCTTTACTTTCTTCGGTAGCAGCTTCTTTACTTTCTTTGGTAGCTTCTTTTACTTCTTCAACCGTTTCTTTTCCTTCATTTGCCGTAGTCTCTGCAGCTGGTACGATCGGTCTTTGCCAATAGCTAGCGATTTCTTCAACTAGATTGGTACTAAAACGTTCGAAAAGTCCTTCTTCTTCATTTTGAATTCGCTTGATAACGGTATTGAAATTCTTATCTAAAGGCACAGCAATTGTCTTTTCTTTATCAGACTCGCCTAAAAATTCGATAATCATTTCATTTTTACGGTTTCGATAGATGTAAACCTTGATTGGTAATTGATACAAAGCCATGGCTTTCTTTTCTAGTTCTCTAAATAATTGGGTTTTGGTTTGTTCCATTGATGGGCGGAAATGCTTCATTAATTTTTGTAATTGCTTTTTCTTCATAACAATCTCCTCTCAATACTAAATGATTATAAGAAAAATTGGGACAAATGAACAGTCTTTTTTTGAAAAAATGATGTTTCACTTAAAAAAAACAAGTTATTTTTAATTAAATTCAAAAAATTATAGATGTTCAAATTTAGGGATAATAGCGATACAGTCTTTTTCTTCAGCAATCGCCACAGCATAACCATGCCAAGTGGATAAACGGTATTTTTCTCCTAGACGTTCATCTAGAGCGGTTAAAAATTGTTCTCTCTGCCAATTTCTAGCCGGAAAGTGCTGAATTAAATTTGGTTGAATTAAAAAGACAAAATCTGGATGTAAAGCTTTTTGAACGTAAAGGGGAAGTGCATCAAGTTGTTGTTTGTCCATCCTTTCACCTCAGATCACAAATAGATTTACTTAGCCATTCTAGTGTAACAACCTTTTAAAATAATTACAAATATCTTTCATGTATTTAGTAAAAAATTGTATTTTACACTTCATTAAGAGAAGTTTTTTGGTAAACTAGTAAGGTGCAAATATTATGATTAAAGTGAGGACAAGCATGTTTACTATTTATTTGAAAGAAGCTATTTTACATATTATTGATCGTCAAACGGGAGATCCAGTATTATCAGAAGTTCCTTTAGATTTAGCTAATGATTATATCCGTGAATATATCGAAAAGAAAATTCAAAAACTTTCATCACCACAAACTAAAGCAGGCATGTTAGCGCCTGATAGTGCAGTTGCACAACTTTTAAATACTTACGGGGAGCAGTTTATTGAATTATCGCATCATTTAGTCAATAAATGGTATGAAGCCTATCAGCAAAGTGAAGAAGCGCCTTCCTGTGATATCATTATCGCAAAATATGAAATAGATACGATTCCCTATCTAGCTTTTTTAAAAATTAACTTTGCAGAAGGCTATACACATTTTGTTGAAAGCCAAGACCAAGGGGTGGAGAATAAATTGATTTTGCACCGGGCTATTTTGGCTAATAAGAGTCAGAAGGTAGATGAAGGTGTTTTGATTCAGCTATTGAATTATGAATTTCAATTAATTGAAAAAAAATATCTGTTTTCTGGTGAAAAGAAAAGCTATTTTTCAACAGCTTTTATTGAACAGGTCCCAGCAGCTTCTTTAGAAGAAAATGTGCGTGTGATAAAGCAAGTAGCAAGTAAGATTGGTAAAGATTTTGATGAAGCAAATTTTCAAGTTGTAGCTGATGTCAAACAGGCGGTTGCTCAATCTATTGAGGAAAACGGCTATATCGAGCCTGAAAAAATCGCCAAGGAAGTATTTAAAGAAAATATTACTGCCCAATTAGCTTTTCAGGAACAAGTTGCTGAAAAAGGAATTACCTCCCAGGTACCTATGATTTCTCAAGTTAAAGAGATTAGCGAAAAGAAATATAGTAAGCAAAAATTAGTTTTATCCAATGGAATTGAATTGATTATTCCGATGGATGTTTATCGTGATCCAAGTAAGCTTGAGTTTATCAATCAACCAGACGGTACGATTTCGGTAACGATTAAAAATATTGAAGATATTTCTGCTAAATTATAATTTTTTTTTACGAATGTTTATATAACTAGCATGATTCGCCTTCTTTGTTTAAGATAGAACTATGCTCATTTCTAGGGGGAAAGCTATGAAAAAACTAATCAAACGTCTACTCCTGGGAAGCTTTGTCTTATTGCTAATATTATTGGGCTTATTTGGTTATCAGAAATATCAGGATTTAAAAAGAGTCCAGCAATTTGAACCTTTAGTTCGCAAAGAATTAGCTAAATATCAGTTAACAGAGTATACAGAGAGTATTTTAGCGATTATTATGACGGAAAGTAAAGGCGAAGGCGACGATCCGATGCAAAGTTTTGAAAGCTTAACACAGCAAGCAGGCAAATTCGATGATAGTAAGCGAAGTGTGCAGCAAGGTGTGAAGCATTTTGTTGATTTATATCAGCATAATAAACAGCTTCAATGTGACTTTGCGACGGTTATTCAGGCCTATAATTTCGGCATGGATTATATTGATTATGTTGCCCAACATGGAAAAAAGCATAGTCTTGATTTGGCTGAAAAATATTCAAAGGAAAAATTAGCGCCAGCTTTAGGCAATACGAGCCAAGTACGTTATCGATATCTTCATATTATTTCTATTTTGCATAATGGAGGCTATCTTTACCGTAATGGGGGCAATTTTTACTATGCGCAATTAGTCAAGCTTAATCAATTTCAGCTTCATTGGTATCAAAAAATCATGAACAGCTAAGCTTAGCTTGTTCATGATTTTTTGTGCTGAAATAAGAACATTTAACTTGAAAAAACGCCGAAATATGCTACAATCAATAGCATGGAATATTGTCTGTATTTTTAGACTGAGATCTGATTCTCAGTCTTTACTTTGGTGTCAAAAGCCTTATCTACCACATTTTAACGTATAATCTAGCGATAAATGTGAATAGAGTGAATCATTGATGTACGTAGTGAAAATGGGAGATTTCGCTTGGTGTACCTTAAGTAAAATTTTCTCAATTCATTGATTGAGGAGGTGTTTGGATGGCAAAAATTCCACAAAATATTATTGATGATATTCGTAGTAAAACAAATATTGTAGATATTATAGGTCAACATGTTCATTTAAAAAAGGCAGGGAAAAATTATTCAGGGTTATGTCCTTTCCACGATGAAAAGACCCCTTCTTTTTCGGTAGCTGAAGATAAGCAATTTTACTATTGCTTTGGCTGCAAAAAAGGTGGCAATGTTTTTAATTTTGTTCAAGAATTAGAGGGACTTTCGTTTCAAGAAGCAGTTGTTCGAGTAGCTGAAATGGAAGGAATCGCCTTGGCTGAAGAATATAAACAGCCTGAGGAAATGATTCAGCATTCGCCTTTGCAGACAAAATTATTACAAATGCACCAAAAGGCTTGTGAAATTTATGTGCATATGTTAAAGCACACACAAGTCGGTCAACCAGCATTAAGTTATTTGCAAAGTCGTGCGCTCGATGAGTCATTAATGGATACCTTTCAAATTGGGTTTGCACCAAATGAACGCAATTTTTTGTTTAAAGTTTTCACTAATGACGGCTACACTTTTGAGGAAATGTTGGCTTCTGGGTTATTTGTTCAATACGGTGACAATCAGTTGATGGATCGATTCTATCAGCGCATTATGTTTCCGATTCGCAACGAACAAGGGAAAGTGATTGCTTTTTCTGGGCGCTTTTTACCTCAAGCAAATCAAGTAGAGGATAAAGAACAGCCTAAGTATTTGAACAGTCCAGAGGGGCTTTTATTTAATAAACGTGATGTTTTATTTAATCTGGATTTAGCTCGTTCAAGTATTCGTAAATCAGAGGAAGTCTACTTATTTGAAGGCTTTATGGATGTGATCTCGGCATACAAGGCTGGAATAACCAATGGGGTAGCCTCGATGGGAACGAGCCTTACTGATCAACAGCTTCATATGATTTCACGACTAGCTAAGGAAGTGATTATCGCTTATGATGGTGATTCGGCTGGACAAAATGCAACTTTTCGGGCAATTGAATTATTTGAAGAAAAAACACGGTTAAAAATAGCGATTGTTTCTTTACCAGAAAAGCTTGATCCGGATGAATATATCAAGAAATATGGTAAAGAGGCTTTTTATCAGCTAGCTGTTCATGGCCGTGAAGGGGTCTTTCCGTTTTTGATGCGTTATCGAAAACAAAATCGTCATCTAGGGAATGAACGCGAGCAGCTTGCTTATGTGCAAGAATTGTTGATGGATTTAACTCGCGTGGATTCAGTTATTGAGCAAGACCGCTATTTAAATCAATTAGCAGTTGAATTCAATATTAGTCGAGATGCCTTGCAAAGTCAGTTTATGCAACAGCGCAGATTAAATCAACAACAATCAACTAGTGCCTACAATCGTAACATGCAATCTAACCAACAAGCGCAGACTATCGTAACGATTACTCATGTGAAGAAAACACAGTTACAAAAAGCGCAAGAATTATTGTTAAATCGATTATTTACCAATCCAAGGTTAAATCAGCGTGTGAAGGCAGAGCAGATAGAATTTCCTGATGAGAATTATCAACAAATTTATTTTTTATATGATACACTTGTTGAAAGTACAGGTAGTTTTGAGGTAGCTAAGTTTTTAGATATTTTAAAAGAAGCCGAGCTTAAAAATATTGTTGCTGATATCGCTAGTTTGAATGTGCCGGAACAAATGGAAGAAAAGGAATGGCAAGATTTACAAAAATTATTTAAGCGCGTAAGCTTAGAAAAGCAATTAAATGAAAAAAAAGCTGCGCAGCAATTAGCTAGTCAGCAAGGCAATCAAGCGTTAGAGCTGACGCTTGCAATGGAAGTTATTCAATTAACCAAACAATTGAAACAAATGAGTTAATAGGTGAAGGGAGTTTCTTACATGTCAGAACAACCACAAAAATCTTATGAACAAGCACTATCACAATTTATTCGTGAGAATCGTTATAAAGGTCAAGTTTTATACGATGAACTGTCGAATCAATTAGTTGTCCCCTATTCATTAGATGCTGAAGCGATGGATCAATTGATTCAAAAGGTAGAGGATGCAGGGATTAGTGTTGTCGATGAAAATGGTGAACCATCTATTCACTCTTTAAAAAATAGTGAAAAGCAAGAAGAAGCTGACACCGAAGATGATCGTGATTTGTCTGCGCCAACTGGTGTGAAAATCAATGATCCAGTTCGTATGTATCTAAAAGAAATTGGGCGCGTCCCATTATTGACAGCTGATGAAGAGGTGAATCTTGCTTTAAAAATTGAAGATGGCGATCAAGAGGCTAAACAACGATTAGCTGAAGCAAATTTACGTTTAGTCGTAAGTATTGCTAAGCGATATGTTGGTAGAGGAATGCAATTTCTTGATTTAATTCAAGAAGGAAATATGGGCTTGATGAAAGCCGTAGAAAAATTTGATTATCGTAAAGGGTTTAAATTTTCAACCTATGCAACTTGGTGGATTCGTCAAGCAATTACCCGTGCAATTGCAGACCAAGCCAGAACTATCCGAATTCCTGTTCATATGGTTGAGACCATCAATAAATTGATTCGGATTCAACGTCAGCTTTTACAAGAATTAGGTCACGAACCAACACCTGAACAAATTGCTGAAAAAATGGAGATGCCAACAGAAAAGGTACGTGAAATTCTAAAAATTGCTCAAGAGCCGGTATCATTAGAAACGCCAATTGGTGAAGAGGATGATTCACATTTAGGTGATTTTATTGAAGACCAAGAAGCCACTTCACCAGCTGAACACGCAGCCTATGAATTGCTAAAAGAACAATTAGAAGATGTTTTAGATACCTTAACCGATCGTGAGGAGAATGTGTTGCGTTTACGTTTTGGTATTGATGATGGGCGTACAAGAACTTTAGAAGAAGTGGGTAAGGTTTTTGGTGTTACTCGTGAGCGTATTCGTCAAATCGAAGCAAAAGCTTTGCGTAAATTACGCCATCCATCTCGTTCTAAACAATTAAAAGACTTTTTAGAATAATCCTTTATTTAAGTAAACTTCGGATAACCGTTTTCGGCTATCCGAAGTTTTTTTACATTTAGATGTCGTTTCAAACAAAATGCTAAAATTTCATTTGTGAATTGATAAAATATCGAAAGGAGTCATTGGCTTAATCTATAAGATATGGTACATTTAAGGATAGAAATAATAGTAAGGAGTCGTTTATATTGATTAATCGATGCCCACATTGTGGTTTTGAACCTATTAAAGATCAGCTTGTTTGTCCAAATTGTGGCAAAGAAATTAAAGAAAACATAGCTGAAAAATTACGAATTGATAATAAAGAAGTGATTCACTTAGAAGAAGATACAACAGAAAAAAATGATAATATTGTATGGTCTGATCTGCAAGAAGTGCCAATTGGGACCTTAATGGAGCATATGAGTGGTGACAGTGAATTAGAGGATGAAGCCGATGAAGTAAAGCCGGTAAATGAATCGATTGAGGATGCGACAGATTCTAATCATTTAGTTACTGACTCCGATCTTCACCAACGGCAGACAGAAGAAGCTTCGATTGAGACTGATGCTGAGGCGGATACTACTGAGGGGATAGACGAAGTAGCCTCCACCAATGAGAGTGATGATAATGTAGACTATGCTGATGATGATGCGCCAAATCCGATTCTTGCTGAGTATTTGCAAAAACATAATGCGCGTAAGCTTGCTGAACAACAAGCGCTAGCTGATGAAAAATCAGCAATAGCAACTGAGGAGGCATCAAGCGTTGAAGATAAAACAGTAATGGCTGACAAACAAGAAGCACAAACAGTTATTACTGCAACAGACGCTATTGATGAAAAGCACATAGCTGAAGCAACATCGGCTGACTCTTCCTTGACAATCAACCAAGCGAAGGATAGAACAAATTTTGATCCGGATTATTTAATTGATAGCAATGATGTCAAAGAGCAAGCAGACACGCCACAGGCAAATATTGATGCGGCCTTAACTCAAATTTCAAAATTAAATACAACGCAAGTGGAAGAAAATCCAATACCAGCTACAGCAAATGAGGATTTAGAAATAGCTGAAGAACAGCAACTAGAGACGACTGGTAAAAATAAAAAATGGCGTTCGGTTGCTTTAGCGGCAGCTTTATTGTTAGCCGTGGGAACTGGTTATTGGTATGCGCATCAGCAGCGTAGTAATACTAGTGACGAGAAGGTCTTAGAACAAGTGGACCAACAGGTTGCCAAATTATCGTCAAAGATTGATGATTTATATACAACGAAACAACGTAATTTTATTAAATCGACCGTTACGTTAGCTCAAATCAATCAGCTAGCTAAACAATTAGCTAATTTTGATGGTCAAGAAAATTATAAAAAATTAAAAACACGTTTAGAAGCTGCGAAAGAACAATTGTTAGCTGAGCAAGATATTAATGGCTATTTCACCAAAGCGATTTTAGCCAATGGTAAATTAAATCATGAGGCACATATTGATTATGCTAAAAAATTTGATTTACAGTTAAGAAAAGGCAAAACGGCTTTCGATCAATTGGCTAATCTGGCGATTAAGCAAGGTCAAGATGAATATAAAAACTATGAGGCTGCAAAAAAGGCTGTTGATGAGCTAATGGCTGGCTATAAAAATCAGTTATTAGCTAGCTCAGTTACTCGTGAAAAATATCAACAAGCTAAAAAATTAGTCGATCAATTATTTACTAGTACGCAGAAAACAGCAATGACGGAGCAATTGCAAACTATCGACAAAGCTTTGACGAAGCAAGAAAATGAGCAAAAACAAGCCCAGCAAGCCAATACAACCAACCAAGGTACAAACGCTGCAACGGATAGCACAAATACCTCAGCTACTAGTGCGAACAATCAAACTAGTTCAAGTAATAATACTAGTGGTTCTGCTACAATTAGTGCAGAAAATGCTTATAATACGCAACCTGTTTATGCAAGTTGGTTAAGTGAAGAGACACAGGTATTAACACCACAAACGACGCATCAAGTCAATAATCAACCAATTATTGCTACACGCTTGAGTGATTTGCAGGATGTAAATAATCCAGCTTGGACCTGGGCACCTGGAATCAAGGAAAAAGTTTTACAGGCATGTATTGATCGTGGTTATGTTGTGCCTGGTGGTTATGTTTTAGAACGTGTACGTATTGAAAATGGCGAAGGTTATTACAATCTATATTCAATTAGTCCAAGCGCTAAATTTAGTGCTAGTCCAGATAAACCAATGTATGTGGTAACCATTAACTGTAAAACAGGTTTTTATAAAGGAAATGGGAATGATCATACCATCCGTTAATTTAAGCCTGTAATGACAGTTGTCAATCTCCCCTTTTTTCGTTAAGATAAGATTTATTATCTTATCTTAAAAAAAAGGGGGGTTTTATTTTGGCAAAGGAACTAACTTTTAAACAGGGAATGAAGGCTAGCTTGCCTACTGTTTTAGGTTATATGGGGATTGGCTTTGCGATGGGTGTTGTTGGTAAAGGGGTTGGTTTAAGTGTTTGGGCCATTGGTTTAATGTCGATTTTAGTTTATGGCGGTAGTTCTCAATTTATATTGTGTGGCTTATTGAGTATTCATGCGCCACTATTATCGATTGTATTGACGGTATTTTTGGTTAATTTACGTCATTTTTTAATGAGTTTATCCGTTGCCCAAACCTTTAAAAATGAGGGGTTATTTATTAGGATAGGCATTGGTAGTCTGTTAACAGACGAATCCTATGGGGTGGTCATTACCGAAATTTTACGGAAACAGCCAGTAACGGCTAGCTGGATGTATGGGCTCAATTTAACGGCTTATATTAGCTGGATTATTGCAACAATCTTAGGTGCACTATTTGGTGGTTTTATCACCGATCCGGCTAAATATGGTTTGGATTTTGCGTTAGTGGCGATGTTTTTAGGGCTTTTTCTATTTCAAGTGGAAATTCCTTTAAAAAAACAGACTAAGAGTACGGTCCAAATTTTAGTAACGATTCTGATTAGCTTGATTGTACTGATGCGTATTAGTACAGCGGAAATTGCCGTTTTAGGCGCTACTTTGTTGGGCTGCTTGATTGGAGTGATGACTCATGAGTCTGAGTGAATTTCATTTGTTTTTATTATGTGGATTCGTGACTTGGCTGCCACGAATTCTCCCTTTTATTTTTTCTAGGAAAATGTCTTTTCCACCAAAAGTGCAATTATTTTTAAATTGTTTACCCATTTGTATCTTGGGAGCGTTATTTTTCCAAAGTTTATTAACCTTTGAAAAAAATCACTGGCCGCTGCTGAAAATTCCTGAATTGATTGCTTGTATTCCAACGCTAATCGTGGGATACTATACTAAGGACTTAATGAAAATAGTGGTGACTGGCATGATTACGATTGCAGTGATCCGGCTAATTTTTTAATTATAAGGAGACATGATGAACGAGTTATTAGCAACCATAATTAGTGGTTTAATTATTGATGAAAATGAGCATTTTTATTTTTTACAAAAAAATGGTCAAACCTTTCGTTTAAATAAAGCTGAAGGAGCGCATCAAATCGGTGAGATGGTAGAAGGTTTTACCTATATCAATCAAAAACAAGAATCTTGTGTAACGACCAAGATACCAAAAGTTAGAAAAGGGCATTATGCTTTTGCAACGGTGACTCAAGTGCGCAAAGACTTAGGAGTTTTTGTCGATATTGGTATTAGTGATAAAGAGATGGTAGTCTCTTGTGATGAATTACCGACTATTCGCGAGTTATGGCCCAAAGCAGGAGATCAATTATTTGTTAGCTTACGTGTAGATGCTAAAAATAGAATTTGGGCGACTTTGGCTGATGAAAAGATGTTTAAAGCGATGGCTAGAAAAGGCCAAGAAAGTCAGCAAAATGAAAATGTGACGGGGACTGTCTATCGTTTGAAATTAGCTGGCAGTTATCTGTTAACTGATGATTATTATATTGGTTTTGTACATCCTAGTGAACGTTATCAAGAACCACGCTTAGGTGAAAAAGTCCAAGCACGTGTGATTGGTTTGCGACCAGATGGGGTATTGAATTTATCCATGAAGCCACGCGCGCATGAGGCAATTAATGATGATGCACAAATGATTTTAGCTTATTTAAAACGTAGTCAGACCCAAACCATGCCTTATACTGATAAATCAAGTCCAGAAGCGATTAAGCAAATGTTTGGTATCAGTAAAGGACAATTTAAGCGTGCTTTAGGTCACTTGATGAAAGAAAAATTGATTGAACAAGTTGACGGACAAACCAAACTGCTATAATATTTGATTGATAGCTAGTTTGTTTCTTAAGTTAATTGAGTATAAGCAATGTAGGAGGCTTTTTGAGTCGTGAATAATACACCAAGCTTAAGTAAAATAAAAAAATTATTACATGATTCCGGTTTTAAATTAACGCCTCAACGTGAAGCGACTTTAATGGTTTTACTTGAAAATGAGAAGGATCACCTGTCTGCAGAGGAAATATATTTCTTTGTTAAACGTAAAAATCCTGATATTGGCTTAGCAACCGTATATCGTACTTTAGAAATTTTAACTGAATTAAAAGTTGTCGATAAAGTCAGCTTCAATGATGGAGTAGCCAGATATGATTTGCGCAAAGAAGGTGCCAAACGTTTTCATCATCATTTACTATGTCTAGAATGTGGCGACATTGAAGAGATTGAAGAAGATCTATTAGGCGGTGTGGAAGAAGTGGTAGAAAGACGATTCCAGTTTCTAATTAAAGATCATCGCTTAACCTTTCATGGAATATGTAAAAACTGCCAACAAAAGATGAAGCAACAGCCAAAAGATTAAGGACAACTGTTGGGTAGAAGGTGTAGGAACACTTCTGCCCTCTTTTTTTGAGTGATAGAGGAAAGTTTTATGGAAGAGATTTTGACAGCCTATTTTATCTATTTAAATCAACAGGAGCATTTATCGCAAAATACCATTCAAAGTTATCAAAATGATTTAAAACAGTATTTGCATTATGTGAAGAACCAAAAAATAAACCATTGGAATGATGTTTCACGTAAGGTAGTGATTGATTTTTTTAGCAATTTGCAAAGACAAGAGAAAGCACAGGCAACAATGATGCGGATGCTCAGTAGTGTGAAAAAATTTCATTTGTATTTACAACTTCAGCAAATAACTGAGCATAATCCAACCTTACAAGTCGAACTTGCCAAAAAATCAAGTAAAGCTCCAGAATATCTGACACTAGCAGAAATTGAGCAGATTATGCAAATACCTGATGCGTCCACAGTCTTAGGCTTACGTGATCGGACAATGTTAGAGCTGCTATATGCTTCAGGTGTTCGGGTAAGCGAGTTTATTGAGTTAAAGCTCAGTGAATTTAATTTAGTGATGGGATTGTTACACTTAATAGGTAAAGGCAATCGAGAACGGATTATTCCTTTGGGGCCAACTACGTTAAATTGGCTGAAGTTATATCTAGAGCAATCCCGACCACAGCTAATTAGCGACGACAGTCCTTATTTATTTGTGAACCATCGTGGCAAACCGTTTACGCGTCAAGGAATTTGGAAAATTATTAAGCAAATTATTACAGAAGCGAAAATTGAAAAAAGTGTGACTCCACAAACCTTTCGCCATAGCCTAGCCATTCATCTATTGCAAAATGGGGCTGATTTGGCAACGGTTCAAGAAATTTTAGGTCATGTAGATATTTCTACGACTGAAATCTATGTAAGAATGACCAAGAAGAGATTAAGTGAAACCTATTTGAAGTATTTCCCACGTGCATGATAGACATAGGAAGAAAGGAATTTATGAAAGAATTACAAATAAAATTAGATGTCTTTGAAGGGCCACTGGATTTATTGTTACATTTAATTAATCAATTAGAAATTGATTTATATGATATTCCGATAGCCAAGATTACGGAGCAATATTTACAATACCTTCATGCTATGCAAACCCTGGAATTAGAAATTGCTGGAGAATATATTGTGATGGCGGCGACCTTGATGGCAATGAAGAGCAAAATGCTATTGCCAACGCAGACGGTAGAATTTGATGATGAGACTATCTATGAAGAAGATCCAAGAGAAGCGTTAGTCCAACAGCTAGTTGAATATCGTAAATATAAGTATGCAGCCGAGAAATTAGCCGATAAAGCCCAAGAGCGTAGTCAGTATTATACGAAAAAGCCCATGGATTTACAGGATTATACTACTGAGCAGAAGTTAGATCAAAATCAAATCAATACCATTGATCTATTCTTAGCTTTTCATCAATTGCTGGAAAAGAAAAAACGCCAACAGGTTCTGCAGGCGACGATTGCTGCTGATGAATTTAGTATTGAAGAGAAAATGCAAGAAATCGAAAAACAATTACAAACAAAGGTAGCTTCAAAGGGCTTAGCTTTGGAGGATTTGCTTACAGTGTATAATCGTAGTGAGGTCGTCGTGACTTTTATGGCTTTGTTAGAATTAATGAAGCATCAAAAAATAATTGTTAGACAAAAGGATCATTTTTCTGCGCTTTATCTATTTGCTGCCTAGCTATTTAGAAATAGGATTGAAAGGTTTTTGAATTATGAGTATCATTAGTCAAATTGAAGCATTATTATTTGTAGCTGGTGATGAAGGCACTACACTTGATGAATTAGGCTATTTATTAAAGACTTCTACAGTTGAAGTCTATCAACAGCTTGAACGCTTAAATCAGCGCTATCTAGATAATTCTGAATGTGCAATCGAAATCAAAGAATTGGGCAATCGCTTTATGCTAACGACCAAAAAGCAGCATACCAAGCTGTTAAAACGATATGCGCAGTCACCAATGGCTAACCGTTTATCGCAAGCTGCCTTAGAAACATTAGCCGTTATTGCTTATAAACAGCCAATAACGCGTTTAGAGGTGGATCAAATTCGTGGTGTGAATTCGAGTGCTTCTATTCAAAAATTGGTCTCTTTTCAATTAATTGAAGAAACCGGCCGGCTAGAGGCACCTGGTAGACCACGAATTTATGGAACCACGCAGTATTTTATGGATTACTTTGGCTTACGTGATTTAAAGGAATTGCCTGATATTCAAGAAATGGAGTTAGATTTAGCTCAAGAGCTGCCAAATCAGTTATTTAAAGAAGTGGATGAAGCGATTTTTCATCGAGAAAATACGGAAGAACTAAAAGAAAGTGATGGAAAGGAATAAATATGGAACGATTACAAAAAGTGATTGCTCATGCGGGGATTGCCTCAAGAAGAAAAGCTGAGGAATTGATTACTGCCGGACGAGTAAAGGTCAATGGTGAAGTTGTAACAACATTAGGTGTTCAGGTTTCAGCTAAGGATCAAGTAGAAGTAGATGAGGTGCCCATTTATCAAGAAGAACCGGTCTATTATCTTTTTTATAAACCAAGAGGTGTTATTTCAGCGGTGAGTGATGATAAGGGACGTAAAGTGGTGACGGATTATTTTAGTGATGTCACCCAACGAATTTATCCAGTCGGCCGTTTAGATTATGATACATCAGGTTTATTAATCTTGACGAACGATGGGGCCTTTGCCCAACGCTTGACTCATCCCAAGCATGAAGTAAATAAAGTGTATGTCGCTAAGGTAAAAGGGATTGCCGATCAAAAGAAATTATATCCCTTAACTAAAGGGTTACGTTATCAGAAGGTTCAATATGCACCTGCTCGCTATGAAATTATTTCTACTGATGTAAAAAAACAAACGAGCGTGGTACAATTGACTATTCATGAAGGTAAAAATCACCAGGTGAAGAACATGCTGGAAGCTGTGATGCTACCTGTTCAAAAGCTAAAACGTGAAAAATATGGTGACTTAACTCTGGATGGTTTAAAACCAGGAGAATTTCGTGAATTAACTAAAAAAGAAGTGAAGCAATTATTAGGACAATCCAAAGCAAAATAATATTGTTGGCAGTGTGTAAACCAAAAAAATTATTTAATTAGGCAGAATAAGTGTTAAAATCATTTGTATTTTTTTTGAATTGCTGTATAATACAGGTGAACTTAAAAATAAATAATAAAGGTTCGTCTTCAGGGGCAGGGTGTAATTCCCGACCGGTGGTGATAGTCCACGACCTGTTTAGTAGTACTACTAAATGGCTGAACTGGTGAAATTCCAGTACCGACAGTATAGTCTGGATAAAGAAGATAGAGCGTATTTGATTTGCCTAATTGTGTGATTAGATACCCTATTTTCCCTGTGAAAATAGGGTATTTTGTTTATTTTTTCACAAAAGCGAATTTAATAGGTTCATTGAAGATGGATCCTTGTCAGGAGGATTTTCATGCAAAGTAGTAAAGTTCAACAATTAGTCGGTATCGCAGTTTTAGGGGCAATGGGTTTGATTTTGCAATATCTCGCTTTTCCTATTTTCCCAGCATTAGGATTTTTAAAAATTGATTTTAGTGACATTCCCGTATTAATTGGTATGTTTTTATTTGGTCCATTTGCTGGAATAGCGACAGCTTTCATTCGTTCATTTTTACATTTATTAACAACTGGAATTGCTGATCCTGCTAATTTAGTCGGTGATGTAGCTAGCTTTTTAGCCTCAATGGTTTTTAGTTTACCAATCTATTATTTCTTTAAAGAAAAACTAAATAGAAAAAATCAACTATTGGGTATCGGATTAGGCATACTTTCTCTAACCATCTTTATGAGTGTAGCGAATTATTTGGTTATTACGCCACTTTACTTAAAATTCTATGGGCTTAATGCTGATCAATTATTAGGTATGACTTTAGCGAAATACATTGCTATTGGGATTATTCCATTTAATCTGATTAAAGGTGTTTTAGTTAGTGGAGTATTCGTTGTCTTACATGCTAAACTGTTACCTTGGTTATCTAAAAAGAAAATTCGTAGTAACGTCAAGCATCGGGGGTTGTCTTAAGAGGGATTAACTACCGATTCGCTATAATTATTCAATTAAATTGAAAACGCAGCTTTTACTTAAGCAATTACTTAAGTGGAAGCTGCGTTTTTTTTATCAAAGTCGTCGTAAGAGAGCTAAAAATTAATTTTTTTCAGTAATCAGCACGTATTTATTTTCTAGAAGGTTGTTCTAAAAGGATTGCACGAACTGGACACTTACGATATGCTTGTAGTGCTGTGGGTTGTTGTGCAGGAGTTAAGGTCAGTTCATTGCTATCAGGAAAATCCTTAAAGCGGACGATGCCTTCTTCATCATAATCGAATAAATCGGGTGCGTAAACCGCGCATAATCCGCAAGCAATACATTGTTCGGGGATAATTTGACAAATTGTTTCCAAAATTTCACCCACTTTCTGGAGGAATTTATGAACGAATTTATTCTAGCCTTGTTTAATCAAAAAGACAAGTTAAAACGTAAAACCCTATATCTCATTTTAACAGGTAAGCGAACCAGTTCGACTTATTTTTATGCTAAATTACATGGCTTACTAAATGTCTTTGGTTTATTTCCACACTTAAGTGAAAAGGATTTTCATCAATCCATTCATGCCTTAATTAAACAACACTATCTGAAGCAAGAAGCAGAAGACTTAATTTTAATTAAACAACCAGCTAGTTTGCTAACCCCTTATTATGAGGTGATTTCTCAGCTAGATGGTTTTCGTTTTGCCAGAAATGGACAGCAATTATGGCGTTTATTACAGGCCTTAGTGCAAAATCTAGCTGCTTGGCCCAAGCCATTCAATCAATTACCGGTAGAAATCAGTCCATTCTATGTCTTTTTTACAGAACGTATCTTAACAGAAATGACTCCTGAAAAAAAGGCGCAATTTATTGAGGATTGCTATGCGATTTTTGATTTGCTACCTAATGAGGTGAGCTTGTTTTTGGTTCAGTCCTTATCAGGAGAACAGTATCAAGGACGTACTTTTTTTCAACTTTGTCCGAAAGAATATCAAACCTATCCACTTAATGAATGTTATGGATTAGCGATGATTCACCAATTTTGGTATCAAGTCTTACGTCATCCCGACAATTTACTTTATCAGTTATTTCATGCGCAGTTACTGTTAAATTACAATCAAAGTATGCTCCAAACGCGTCATTTATTTTTACAGGGCTATAGTATCGAAAAAATCGCCCAAATACGCAGATTAAAAATTGGTACACTAAATGATCATATGATTGAATGGGCGCTATTAGATTCAAAATTTCCTTTTGAACGGTTTGAATTGATAGTCGATGCGCAGCTTTTAACGCAGACTTATCAAGATTTTCAAGAAAAATACGCAGATAAAGGCTTTCTATGTTACCGGCTTAGTCAGCTTTATCAATTAAATCAACGAAAGTTAGAGAAAGAATAGGTCAAAAGCAAATGACAACAAAAGATCAGTTAGCATTTCAATCTTTAGAAGATGCTTTAAAGCATTATTATGGCTTTACCAGTTTTAGACCCTTACAAAAAGAAATTATCCAAGCACTATTGGCACAAAAAGACGTTTTGGCCCTTTTACCAACTGGGACAGGGAAGAGTCTTTGCTATCAATTAGCTGGCTATCTGTTAGAGGGCTTAGTCGTGATCATTTCGCCTTTAGTCTCATTGATGGAAGATCAGGTCAATAATTTATGGGCATTAGGGGAAAAAAGAGTGGTTGCACTGAATAGTTTATTGGATAAATCAGAAAAAGCATACGTTTTAGCGCACTTAAGCAACTATAAATTCCTTTTTCTAAGTCCGGAAATGGCGAGTCAGGAAGCTGTGATACAAAGCTTAAGTCAACAAAAAATTGCATTATTAGTCATTGATGAGGCGCACTGTATCTCACAATGGGGCGTAGATTTTCGACCAGAATATCGCAATCTTCATTTGCTTAAAGAAAGTCTGCAACAACCACTAACTTTGGCTTTAACAGCTAGTGCTACACAAAAGGTCAAAGAAGAATTGACGACCCTTTTGTTAAGCAATCAGCCTATTGTTTTTGAACAGCCGATTGATCGGCAAAATATTTTTTTAAAAGTCATGCATGTTACCGATAAATTCGCAGCTTTAACGCAGCTTTTAACTGAAAATAAGGGCGCAGGGATTATTTATTGTGCGACTAGAAAAAGAGTGGAAGCACTCTATCAGCAATTAAAATCAACTTACCAGGTTGCTTATTATCATGGTGGCTTAGCTGGCAATCAGCGTCAATTGTTACAAGCGCAATTTAAAGCAAATCAGCTGCAATTATTAATTGCTACCAATGCTTTTGGGATGGGGATAGATAAAGCGGATATTCGTTTTGTGATTCATTATGAATTACCAGACAGCTTGGAAAATTATGTTCAAGAAATTGGCCGAGCGGGTCGTGACGGTCAACAAAGTCAAGCAATTTTACTCTATCAAGAAAAGGATGAGCAGATTCATTATTTCTTACAGGAACAGCAAAAAAATGCCAGAAAGGAATATGAAGCTTGGTATGAACAAGCACCCGCACTTTTAAATGCCGCGTATTTATCTGAGCAACAATTAAAATGGCAACAACAAATTCAAAAAGAAGGCTATGCAGCTTTTATGCAACGTTTGAAAGATAGCGAGTTAACCAAACGTCAGATGCTAAAGCAAATGCTTGCCTTTATTCATACGCAAGCTTGTCGGCGCCAATGGTTGGCTGATTATTTTAATAATGAACAGCCACTAAAACCTAAATATTGTTGTGATATCGATACACAAGAAGTACCTAATTTAGCTGAACAGTCCCAAAGAGAGGCGATTTTTCCGGATACAGTTACTAACTGGCAGGCTATTTTCAAAAAAATTTTTAAAACAGTTTAAATATCCTTAATTTTTTGCGCAAAATTTTTTAGAGCTATGGTATAATGATTCGGAAAGTAAATAGGAGGGAACGTTACATTGCCTAAGAAAGTAAAGAAAAAAGAGAATAGACAAGTGAATGAACCTTGGGAGCAACCCATTTATGATGTAGAATCTGAGCAAGTGCCTTCACGTGTGCAAAGCGGCAGAAGAAAACGGGGCAATCATCGCTTTTTAACCATTGTATTGATTTTATTATTTATCATTGCTGCTGGTCCTGCTGTTTTTGGTGTGTGGAAGCTTTACATTGATCATCAGCCAGCTACAGAAAAAGTTGCAAGTAAAGAATCAAGCACGAAGTCAAGCATGTCTACTTCGACGACTGCATCGACAACGAATAGTACGACTGAATCAACTCAAAGCACTGATTCATCTGCTGCAACAGCTGAAGCAGATGAAAATCAAACTGAAAATCAAACTGAAAATCAAACAGAAGATGCGAATACAAATACTGATTCACAAACTAAAAACCAAGCTGGTGAGGAATATACAACGGTTCAAGCCGGCGAAGGTCCACAATCTATTGCCAATCGAACCGGTGTATCAGTAGAGGATATTTATCGCTTGAATGGCATGACGGCCGATAACTTTAATTTAACGCCAGGACAACAAATTCGTATTAAATAATAAATATTTTGTTTAAAATAAGTAACTGAGTTTATCTGTGAAGTACCCTCAATTTAAACTCAGTTGCTTTTTGTTGAGAGAAAGATAAGGAGAATAGGTATGTCGGATAAACTAAATATCGCCATTGATGGTCCTGCATCATCAGGAAAAAGTACGGTTGCTAAAATCATCGCTAAAGATTTCAACTACATATATACAGATACGGGGGCAATGTATCGGAGTGTCACCTATTTAGCGTTGAAATATCAGGTTGATTTTACTGATGAAAAAGCATTAGTTGATTTAATTCATCGCTATCCCATCACATTTAAACAAGCTGAAGGTGGTCAGCTGGTCTTTGTAGATGGACAAGACGTTACAATGGCTATTCGTTTGCCAGAAGTAACCCAGCATGTTTCTCAAATCGCAGCTTTAAAGGCAGTTAGACAAGAGCTTGTTAAACAACAACAATCTATTGCTAAAGCTGGTGGTGTAGTTATGGATGGACGGGATATTGGTACGGTGGTTTTACCCGATGCGCAAGTGAAAATTTTTCTAAATGCCAGTGTTGAAGAACGGGCACAACGCCGATACAAAGAAAATATGGAAAAAGGAATTGCGTGTGATTTTGACGAGCTGAAAGAGGCGATTGCCAAACGGGATTATTATGATTCTCATCGTGAAAATTCACCATTAAAACAAGCTAGCGATGCAATCGCTATTGATACAACGGGAATGTCAATTGATGAAGTGGTTTTAGCAATCGAAAACATTGCTAAACAAAAATTGAATTAAGAATAAGCGAAAATTCGTTAGTTATTCTTTTTTTGATAAGAATAACTAACGAATTTTGTTTTGATAATATTTTTTTCAAAAAATAAGCGAAATCGCTTTATTTTTTTAGCATTTTGCAATAAAATTATTATTGTAGTGTATATATGAACAATTGTCGGTTAGGAGGACAAATGTATGACAGATTTTGAAGTTCAATCACAAGAGACAGTTAACGAAACAATGGAGGAAGCTTTAAGCAGTGTGCAAGAAATTAATATCGGTGACATTGTAAAAGGTGAAGTTCTAGCAATCGAAGACAAGCAAGTGATTGTTGGTATTGAAGGGATTGGCATGGAAGGTGTCGTTCCTAGTAAAGAATTATCTACCATGCAAGTAGAAGATATCAATTCATTAGTTGCTGTGGGCGATATTTTAGAACTAGTTGTAATTGCTACTATTGGTAAAGATAAAGAAAATGGTAGCTACTTACTATCCAAACGTCGCTTAGATGCGAAAAAAGTATGGGAAGATATTGAAGCTAAATTCCAGGCTGGTGAGATTGTTGAAGCACCAATTACTAGTGTAGTAAAAGGTGGCGTGGTTGTTGACCTTGGCGTACGTGGTTTTGTACCAGCTTCAATGGTAGACGATCATTATGTGGATGATTTTAATACTTATAAAGGCAAGACCTTGAAATTTAAAATTATCGAAATTGAACCATCTGAAAATCGTTTAATTCTTTCACATAAAGCAGTTGTTGAAGAAGAAAAATTAAAACGTAAAGAAGAACTGATTGCTTCAATCAAAGAAGGGGACCAATTAACAGGAAAAGTTGCTCGTTTAACGAATTTTGGTGCTTTCATTGATTTAGGTGGTATTGATGGCTTAGTCCACGTATCAGAAATTGCCCATACGCATGTGGCAAAACCAAGTGATGTTTTAACTGTTGGTGATTCAGTAGATGTAGTCGTGTTAAGCATTGATCCAACAACTGAACGCATTTCCTTATCAATTAAAGATACTCAACCTGGACCATGGACAAATATTGAAGAAAAAGTTGCTGTAGGTAGTGTATTAGAAGGTACGATTAAACGTTTGACTAGCTTTGGTGCATTTGTAGAAATTTTACCTGGTGTTGAAGGACTTGTCCATATTTCACAAATTGCCCACAAGCATATCGCAACACCACATGAAGTGTTACGTGAAGGTGAAACAGTCAAAGTTAAGGTATTAGATGTTTCTCCAACAGAGCAACGTATTGCCTTAAGCATTAAAGCTTTAGAGGAAAAACCAGCAGTGGCTAAGGCTGAAGAAGCTGTTGAGGAAGAAACTTTTGAGCTACCTGAAGAATCAACTGGTTTTACAATGGGCGATATTTTAGGTGACGCATTAAAAACAGAAGAATAAGAGTTGAAAGCACTCTGCATTAGCAAAAAGCTTTAGTTTAATCAAATAGATGATTAGGCTTGGATAAAACAATTGTTCATAGTTAAAAATGGTCTATTTTTAACCTACACGATAAGATACAGCTTTGTATTGAATAATGAAAATAAAACTGGCGAAAGGTTCATCAATTCTAAAGAAGGATTTGAGCCTTTCGCTTTATTGTTGTTTCGTAAAAAAATAAGTTTGGCTTGCAAGAATGCGTAAGTTTCGGTAAACTAATCTAGATTGAGAAAATTTGTAGGAGGAGAGAATATGGCGAATCCAACGATTGCAATTGTCGGTCGACCAAATGTAGGTAAATCAACTATTTTTAACCGTATAGCTGGCGAACGTATTTCAATTGTAGAAGATACTCCTGGGGTAACTAGGGACCGTATTTATGCTAAGGGCGAATGGTTAGGACGCGAATTTAGTATTATTGATACAGGTGGAATTGATTTAGGTGACGAGCCCTTTATGGAACAAATTAAACATCAAGCTGAAATTGCTATTGAAGAAGCGGATGTAATTATTTTTATTTCAAGTGTTCGAGAAGGGATTACCGATGCCGATGAATTGGTTGCTCGTTTGCTGTATAAGAGTAATAAACCCGTCATTCTAGCTGTAAATAAGGTGGATAATCCTGAGCTTCGTAATGATATTTTTGAATTTTATTCATTAGGCTTAGGTGACCCCTATCCGATTTCGGGTAGTCATGGTCTAGGTATTGGCGATGTTTTAGATCAGGCTGTCAAATACTTTTCAACTGAAGCAGAGGATGAAGAAGATGATGTGATTAAATTTAGTTTAATCGGTCGTCCAAATGTAGGCAAATCATCTTTAATTAATGCGATTTTAGGTGAAGAGCGTGTGATTGTATCCGATGTGGAAGGAACCACGCGAGATGCGATTGATACGCACTTTGTTGGTGAAAATGGTCAAAAATTTACAATGATTGATACTGCCGGTATGCGTAAACGTGGAAAGGTATATGAATCGACCGAAAAATATAGTGTGATGCGTGCAATGCGAGCGATTGATCGTTCAGATGTCGTTTTACTGGTTTTAAATGCCGATGAAGGAATTCGTGAACAAGATAAACGAGTAGCTGGCTTTGCTCATGAGGCCGGTAAGGGGATGATTATTGTAGTAAATAAATGGGATTTGGTTGAAAAAGATACCCATACAATGCGTAATTTTGAATTAGAAATTAGAGAAGAATTTCAATATTTAGATTATGCGCCATTAATTTTTGTCTCAGCCAAAACCAAACAACGTCTTGATAAGCTACCAACAATGATTGAAGAGGTTAGTCAAAATCAAAATCTCCGTGTACCATCAGCAGTATTAAATGATATTATCATGGATGCGGTAGCGATTAATCCAACACCAACGGACAAAGGCAAGCGCTTGAAGATCTTTTATGCAACCCAGGTTAGCGTGAAACCACCAACCTTTGTTGTATTTGTTAATGAAGAAGAATTGATGCATTTTTCTTATGCCCGCTTTTTAGAGAACCAAATTCGTAAAGCTTTTACCTTTGAAGGAACGCCGATTCGAATTATTGCAAGAAAAAGAAAATAACAAGTCGTGTTTTCAGTAATTTTCTAGTTTGTAATCAAAATGAAACATAGCTTAAGGGAAAAAGCTTGAAAAATCCTTGATATTATAGGCTTCTTATGATAACTTAGTATCAGGATATTGATACATGATTCAATATTACACACTAGCCTTGGACCACTCAAGGATGGTGACTGATGGAAAACATCACATCAAATATCAGGAGGTGAATCATCCATGGCAAATAAAGCAGAATTAATCGAAAAAGTTGCAGCGGCTACAGAATTATCTAAAAAAGACGCTACTGCTGCAGTAGACGCTGTTTTTGCAGCAATTCAAGACGCTTTAGCTAACGGTGAAAAAGTTCAATTAATCGGTTTTGGTAACTTTGAAGTTCGCTCTCGTGCAGAACGTAAAGGTCGTAACCCACAAACTAACGAAGAAATTATCATTCCAGCAAGCAAAGTGCCTGCTTTCAAACCAGGTAAAGCTTTGAAGGAAGCCGTTAAATAAGGTTACTTGTAGGAGCTCTCGGTATTACCGAGAGCTCTTTTTTTATATATCCAACAGCTTCCTAGATTGGTGAAAATGTAAGTGATTTTCTCCAATGGAAAAATCAGCAAGAGATTGTGCAGGTTGCATTAAAACGACAAATTTTTCAATCTAAAATATAAATAATGAAATTTATTTAGGATATTTTTTTAATTTCTCATTTTTTATTTTAAATTTTCATTTTGATTTAGCTAAGTCGTTGGCTAGTTTTCATTATTTACGATTGTAAAGAAGCAATAAGCTGTAAAGACAGTTGATATACTAGCTTTTTGTTGTTTAGTTAATAATATTCAGAAAATTCCATCAAATTTTTATTTTTATTAAAAAAAGTATTGACTTTTAATTAAATTAGAAGTATATTATAAAAAATTACAAAAACATCATTTGTTTGTAAGGAGACGATTCATATGCGCAAGTTGAGCAATGATTTATTATTAATTGTCATTATTACCTAGAGGACTTTGAACACGGAAATTTCCCCGAATGTTTGAGTCCTATTTGTGTTAGTGAATGGGATTCTTACCAAGCATCCCTTTCATTATGAAACGGATGCTTTTTTATGTTTTAAGCATGTTTTGCAAATTGATTAGCTACCAAAAATCCGGACTAGCGAAAATTTTCATCGCTTTCCTTTCAAGATTTTTACTGGTCAGATGGAATGATTGGCTGAGCTAGTCGTTTAAAAACATGAAAGCTATTATTAAATTGATGATTTGGAGTGAGACGATTGAGAAGTGATCAAATAAAAAAAGGTATTGATGCTGCACCAGCTAGAAGTTTATTATATGCAACTGGTCAAGTGAAAAGTGCAAAGGATATGGAAAAGCCGTTTATCGCAATTTGTAATTCCTATATTGATATTGTACCTGGCCATGTTCATTTAAGAGAATTAGCGGAAATTGCCAAAGAAGCGATTAGAGAAGCTGGCGGGATTCCATTTGAGTTTAATACAATTGGTGTCGATGATGGGATTGCCATGGGACATATCGGTATGCGCTATTCTTTACCAAGTAGAGAATTAATTGCTGATGCTGCTGAAACAGTGATTAATGCCCACTGGTTTGATGGAGTCTTTTATATTCCAAACTGTGACAAAATTACGCCGGGGATGATTATGGCAGCGATGCGTACCAATGTTCCAGCTATCTTTTGTTCTGGTGGTCCGATGAAAGCGGGAATTGATCCGCGTGGTCATCAAATGACCTTATCGACCATGTTTGAAGCCGTGGGGGCTTATAAAGCAGGGAATTTAACCAATGATGAGTTTCAATTTATGGAACAAAATGCTTGTCCAACTTGTGGCTCTTGTGCAGGGATGTTTACCGCTAACTCGATGAATTGCTTATTAGAGATTTTAGGTTTGGCTTTACCAGGTAACGGTACCACTTTAGCTGTTTCTCAAGACCGTCGCCAATTAGTTCGGCAAGCCGCCTTTCATCTAATGGATTTAGTGAAAAAACAAATCAAACCACGTGATATTGTAACCAAAGAAGCCATTGACGATGCATTTGCTTTAGATATGGCGATGGGCGGATCAACCAATACTGTATTGCATACGTTAGCCATCGCTAATGAGGCAGAAATCAATTATAACTTAGAAGATATTAATGAGATAGCTAAGCGCGTACCTTATCTATCAAAAATCGCTCCATCATCAGCTTATTCGATGCATGATGTACATGAAGCAGGTGGCGTGAGTGCCATTATTAAAGAATTAATTGATGTACCGGGAGCTATTCATCCTGACCGTATAACTGTTACCGGGAAAACTATTCGTGAAAATGTCCAAGACGCCAAAATTAACAATCCAGAAGTTATTAGAACTAAGGATAATCCGTATAGTCCAGTCGGCGGTCTATCTATTCTTTATGGGAATATTGCTCCGGATGGCTCAGTGATTAAAGTTGGTGGAGTTGATCCAGATATTCAAAGCTTTACCGGTAAGGCGATTTGCTTTAACTCTCATGATGAAGCGGTGGCAGCAATTGATAATGGAACAGTACAAAAAGGGCATGTTGTAGTGATTCGCTATGAAGGGCCAAAAGGTGGTCCAGGAATGCCGGAAATGTTAGCACCGACTTCAAGTATCGTTGGTCGTGGCTTAGGTCGTGAGGTAGCTTTAATTACAGATGGTCGTTTTTCAGGAGCGACTCGTGGGATTGCTGTTGGTCACATTTCACCAGAAGCAGCTGCTGGTGGACCGTTAGCTTTGGTTCAAGATGGGGATGAAATTACCATTGATTTAACCAATCGTACATTAAACGTATCAGTTAGTGAGGAAGAATTAGCTAAGCGAAAAGAAAATTTACCTAAATTTGAATTTAAGGTGAAAAAAGGCTGGCTAGCACGTTATACAGCGCTAGTTACTTCAGCCAATACTGGTGGTATTATGCGGATAACGGAGTAAACAAGAGAATTGAGGGGATTATATGGAAAATCAGACAAAGCTTAATGGTTCTGAGCTTTTGTTAGCAAGTTTGAAAAAAGAAAAGGTTGAGTTAATTTTTGGTTATCCTGGAGGAGCGGTTTTACCACTTTATGATGCCATGTATGATTTTGACATTCCAAATGTCTTAACACGTCATGAACAAGGAGCCGTTCATGCTGCTGAAGGCTATGCAAGAGTGACTGGTAAACCGGGTGTTGTGGTGGTGACCAGTGGCCCTGGAGCGACCAATGCGATTACTGGAATTGCAGATGCAATGAGTGATTCGCTACCTTTAGTGGTGATTACAGGCCAAGTAGGCACCAACGGAATTGGTACCGATGCTTTTCAGGAAGCGGATATTTTAGGGATTACTTTACCGATTACTAAACACAATTTTCAAGTGCGGGATATTCATGATTTACAAAGAATTGTTCATGAAGCTTTTCATATCGCTTCAACAGGCCGACCGGGGCCGGTGGTGATTGACTTACCTAAGGATATTAGCCAAGCAATGGGAGATTTTATGGAACAATTTGAAGTAAATATCCCTAGTTATCAACCCAATACTTCAGCTTCAATGTTGCAAATTGAAAAAGTAATGAAGCAATTGAAGCGTGCGAAAAAACCTTTATTACTAGTTGGCGCTGGAGTCAGTTATGCCAATGCAACCGAGGAATTACGGACGTTTGTTGATAAGTATCAAATTCCTGTAGTTGAAACCATGATGGCTTTAGGTACAGTACCAAGTAGGCATCCATTAAATCTAGGAATGGGTGGGATGCATGGAACTTATGCTGCGAATATGGCGTTATCTACCTGTGATTATTTAATCAATATTGGTTCTAGGTTTGCCGATCGTTTGGCTACTTCACCAAAAAGCTTTGCTCCCAATGCGAAGATTGCGCATATTGATATTGATCCAGCCGAAATTGGTAAGGTTATTCGCACAGATATTCCAGTCGTTGCCGATGCTAAGGATGCGTTGAAAAAAATGCTAGAGTTAGATATTCCAGCCGGGCATTATCAAGAATGGCTTGATGAATGTCATGAAAGACAAGTCAACCATCCATTGTATTATGATGAAACGACTGATGAGATTAAGCCACAAAAGGTAGTGGAAATTGTCGGTGAAATTACTGAATCGAATGCTTATGTTGTAACCGATGTTGGTCAACATCAAATGTGGGTAGCACAATTTTATCCATTTACCTTCCCAAGACAGTTAATCACTTCTGGCGGGCTGGGCACAATGGGCTATGGTATTCCAGCTGGGATTGGTGCCAAATTCGCCCATCCTAATCGTCAAGTAGTAGTCTTTGTTGGGGATGGTGGCTTCCAGATGACCAATCAAGAATTTGCTATTTTAAATGAACATCAATTAGATATTAAGTTTGTATTGATGAATAATCATGTTTTAGGCATGGTCCATCAATGGCAAGAAAAATTCCATGGTGCGAGATATTCTTCTTCAGAGTTTCATACCCAACCTGATTTTATGAAATTGGCCGAAGCTTATCATGTGAAGGGAGTGCGCTTAAGTAATCCTAAAACGATTGAGGAAGATTTGAAAGCAGCTTTTGCTCTAGAAGGACCTGTGTTAATAGAGGTTGAAATTCCAGCTGATGAGCATGTTTTACCAATGGTTGCTGCTGGGGCACCAAACCATAAAATGATTGGGGTGAAGTAAATGAGAAGAACAGTGACAGCGGTCGTTTATAATCAAGCTGGTGTGCTAAGCCGGATTACTAGTACCTTAAATCGCCGTCAAGTGAATATCGAAAGTATTTCAGTAGGGACAGTTGAAAGAAAAGATATCTCTCGTATGACCATATCGTTTAACGTAGAATCTGAAGCCGACGCCGAGCAAGTAATCAAACAGTTAAATAAACAAATTGAAGTGTTAAAAGTGACTGATTTAACGCATACCCCTCATGTTGAAAGAGAGCTTGCTTTAATTAAGGTCAATGCACCAGCTAATTTACGGTTAGAAATTCAGGCAATGGTTTCACCATTTAGAGCAGACATTGTCGATGTGGCAGCTTCTACCATTACCATTCAGGTGGTCGGCCATCCAGATAAAGTCGAAGCTTGTATTGAATTATTGAAGCCTTATGGTATTAAGAGAATGGCTAGAACAGGCGTTACCAGTTTAATTCGTGGTTAAAAGCACTATGCTTTTAATATAAAAAAAGGACTTTGAAAAAAGTTATTGGAGGAAAGAAATATGGTTCAAGTTTATTATGAAGATTCAGTTAAGGAAAATGCACTACAAGGAAAAGTGATTGCTATTGTTGGTTATGGATCACAAGGCCATGCGCATGCACAAAATTTACGCGATAACGGTAATCAAGTCATCATCGGTATTCGTGAAGGAAAATCTGCCCAAAAAGCTCGTGAAGATGGTTTTGAAGTTTTTGATGTAGCTACTGCAACGGCTAAAGCAGATGTAGTGATGATTTTAGCACCAGATGAAATTCAAGGGGCATTATACGAAAATGAAATTAAGCCAAACTTAGTTGCTGGTAATGCATTAGCTTTTGCCCATGGTTTCAATATTCACTTTGATGTAATTAATCCACCAAAAGAGGTTGATGTATTTTTAGTTGCACCAAAAGGACCAGGTCATTTAGTTCGTCGTACTTTTGTTGATGGTTTTGCGGTACCTTCTCTTTTTGCGGTCTATCAAGATGCAACAGGTAACGCTCGTGATATCGCATTATCATATGCAAAGGGCATTGGTTCTACTAGAGTGGGTGTGTTAGAGACAACCTTTAAAGAAGAAACTGAAACAGACCTATTCGGTGAACAAGCTGTGCTTTGTGGTGGTTTAACTAGTATGATTGAAGCTGGCTTTGAAACCTTAGTGGAAGCAGGATATCAACCAGAATTAGCTTACTTTGAAGTTTGCCATGAAATGAAATTGATTGTAGATTTAATCTATGAAGGTGGCTTTGATAAAATGCGTCAATCTATTTCAAATACAGCAGAATATGGTGACTATGTATCAGGACCACGCGTCATTACAGAACAAACAAAAGCGAATATGAAAGCTGTGTTAGCAGATATCCAAAATGGTTCATTTGCCAAAGGATTTGTTGAAGATAACAAAGCTGGTTTCCCTAAATTTAAAGAAATGCGAGCAACTAATGCGGGTCATCCAATTGAAGCAGTGGGCGCTAAATTACGCAAAATGATGCCGTTTGTTCAAAATCCAAATGATTAAGAAATAAGTAGGAAGTGAAGAATTTTGACCATCATAACCAAACAAGCAGTCGAGCAGGCTTATGAAGTCTTGAAAACTGCTGTTAGCCATACACCCTTACAATATGACCGTTATCTTTCTGAAAAGTATCAAGCAAATATTTATTTAAAAAGAGAAGATCTGCAAAAAGTTCGTTCCTTTAAATTAAGAGGCGCCTATTATGCGATAAAAAATCGTTCAAAAGAAGAGCTAGCCAATGGCGTTGTGTGTGCTAGTGCCGGTAATCACGCGCAAGGGGTTGCCTATACCTGTAACGAGATTAAGGTGCAAGCAGTTATCTTTATGCCGACCACTACACCGGCTCAAAAAATCTCACAAGTGTCCTTCTTTGGTGGTGATTATGTAAACATTCAGTTGGTAGGCGATACCTTCGATGCTTCAGCCAAAGCTGCCAAAGATTATGCCAAAGCTTATCAAATGGCGTTTATCGATCCGTTTGATGATGAAGATATTATTGCTGGACAAGGAACTTTAGCGCTTGAGATGATGCACGATTTAGCGCAAAAACAAGTCCAAGCTGACCTAGTGCTGGCTGCGATTGGTGGTGGTGGTCTAATTGGTGGTGTGAGTACCTATGTAAAAGCGGTCAGCCCCAAGACCAAAGTGATTGGGGTTGAACCAACTGGGGCTCCTTCCATGCAAGCAGCCCTAGCAGTCGGGCATCCGGTTCGCTTACCTAAAATTGATAAATTTGTCGATGGCGCTGCTGTACAAGAAGTCGGCCAACATACTCTTGAAATTGCTAAGCTTTTTGTCGACCAAGTGTTAAGCGTAGAAGAAGGGTTAGTCTGTTCAACGATTTTAGATCTTTATAGTAAACAAGCGATTGTTGCTGAGCCAGCTGGGGCTTTAAGTGTAGCGGCTTTAGAATTAATGAAGGATGAAATTGTTGGTCAAACGGTTATTTGTGTCATTAGTGGTGGGAATAATGACATCAATCGAATGGCTGAAATTGAGGAACGTTCATTGATTTATCAGGGCTTAATTAATTATTTTGTCGTGAATTTTCCTCAACGTCCCGGTGCCTTAAAAGAATTTGTTACTGAAGTGCTTGGACCAAATGATGATATTACTTTGTTTGAATATACCAAAAAAGTCAATCGTGGAACAGGACCGGTAGTTTTGGGCTTGCTTTCAAAAGATAAAGCGGATGTACCAGTATTACTAGAGCGAATGACGCAATTTGATCCAAATTATATTCAGCTAAGTGAACATCCTACTTTGTATAGTTTATTAGTTTAAAACAGAAGTGATTATTTGCTTTTGCATGAACCATCCAAGTTAGCTGACTTTTGGTTCGTCTACTCAAAAGTGAATAATCACTTTATTCATTTCACTAACCGACTGAATCTATGGTATAATAAGCTGATTTAAGTGCTAATGGAGGAATTATGATGTCGTTTAGTGAGAAAATGTTACAATCATTGGCGGATGGAGATATTGATGGTGCAGATTTATTTTTACAGCAAGCACTTATCCACGATGATTTGGCTATTTTATTAGAGTTAGGTGAAATATTAATCGAACGTGGTTTTTTAATTGAAGCCAAAGAAGTATTTTTACATCTACAAGAAAATGGGAATGAAGAAGCGGATTTAGTGCAAATTTATTTAGCAGAAATTGCGATTGAAGAAGAGGACTTTGAAACAGCCTTTTCTTTATTAGATGAAATTAAAGAAAACAGTCCCTATTATCCAAGAGCACTTTTTGAAATGGCTAATGCGTACCAAATGATTGGCTTTTTAGAAGTTAGTTTAGCTAAGCTACAAACCTTACTTTCGTTATTACCCGATGATCCAACGGTGCAATTTGCTTATGCAGAAATAGCTTTATTAGCAGAGCGTGATGCTTTAGCGCAAAATATGTACGAACTATTGCTTGCAGCTGGTTATAAAGAATATAGCAATGTTTCGATCATTGCCCGTCTAGCACTAACTTTAGCCAATCAAGGAAAATTTGAAGAAGCGGTTACTTATTATCAACAAGCCTATCAACAAAAGAAAAGTGTGGATGTCTTATTGCATTTAGCTAGACTATATGTGCAGTTAAAAGAAAACCAATCAGCTATTCCATATTATGAAGAATTACTTGAGTTAGATCCTAGTCAAACAGAACCATTTATCGAATTAGCTGATGTTTATATTCAAGAACAACAACCACTGAAAGCACGTGATCGACTGTTGCAAGCCATTAAAGAAAATCCTTATTATGTTTATTTCTACTTACATTTAGCTGAGGTCTATCAGCAGTTAGAAGATTATGAAAAGGCCAAGGATTATTTAGAACAAGCATTGAATTTAGGTGAGGAAGACGACCAAGTGCTTGTTGCATTAACTAAAAATAGCTTCTATTTAGCGGATTATGAACAAGCATTAAGCTACTTTGCTGAAATTGAAAATGCCTATCAAGGTGATTTATTATGGATAGTGGCCCAATGCTATAATCAATTAGAAGAATTTGAGCAAGCTAGTCGCTATTATGAAATGGCCAAAGAAGAATTGGCCGATAGTCCAGCCTTTTTAACTGACTATGCTTATTTCTTAAGAGATGAAGGTAGAATCAACGATGCGCTGACACTATTGGGTGCTTACTTGACGAATCATTCGGTGCATGATGAAAGCTTACATGCGCTTTATGATGAATTAAGTGAAAATCAGTGGTAAAATGAACTTAGCTATACAGCAAATGCTTTGATGGAAAATTAATGTGGGCTGGTTGTAAATAAAAGAGGTGGATGAGATGGATGTTACCATTGAAGGAAAAAAACAATTTTTATCTTGGTTTATTGCAAATCAAACATTTTCAAGACGTGAAGTATCTTGGCTAGTTAATTATTTGATTAGTCACGATGCTATTTTAAAGCATGCGCATATTGTCGAAAAAGTAGAACAAACACCTCGAGGATTACTGATTCAATCCTCTCAACAAGGCGAACCTAATATTTTATTTTACAAAGAAAAGCAGTGTTTTACTGATATTGATCAGATTTTTCATGAGATTCGCTTTCATTGGCAGGAGGATTTATATATTGAGTGTCGTTTTGCTGATGCTTGGCAAGAATCCTTATATTTGGGTGCCTTAGAGGATAATCCTCACGCTCCTTGGAATCAACAATTAGATAGTCAAGCAACCAAGCAGGTAGATGAATATTTTCAAGCGTTAGAAAAACAAAACCAAAAGAATCAGCTGATTGAACAAATTGATTTAGCGCTTGAAGCAGGGGATGAAGAGCAATTTGCTGAACTTTCTAAACAATTAAAACAATTGACTGAAACATTCGTATAAAAACGGCTATGTATGACTCTATGATATTTAGTGTTGTTATTCAATTGAGGACAGCACTAAATATCTTTTTTTATCATCAAAACAATAGAAAAAGACATCTGTTTCCTCTATAAATAAGTCGACCAAAACCATTAAGGAGTGAAACAAGATGTCCTTTTCACAGAATAGCAAAAAAAGGCCTCATTGTCAACAATACTAGTTGATGATGAGCCTTTTTTATTCACTAGCGTTTTTGTTTTAACAGCGTTTTTTTAGGAACCAAATAAGTAAAACCTTCTCCAATCACTTCATGAACATTGATTATTGAAATGAAGGCTTTCTCATCTACTTCATGGACTAAGCGCTTGATCACGGGTACTTCACGCACGCCTACGACCATATAGATAATGTTTTTATCTTCTCCAGAATAACCACCTTCACCTTTAAAATAGGTAATTCCGCGGTAGACATTTTCTCTTAAGGTAGCAGCAATTTCGTGGCTTTTATTAGAGACAATTAACAGACCTTTTTCAGAATAGCCACCGTTAATCACAGCATCCACTGTTCGTGAGAAAACAAAGCTAAAAATCAAAGTATAAATCATGCGATGTAAGTCGACATAGGTTAAAGAAAGGATTAAAACGATAATATCAAAACCAAACAAGGTTCGACCAATAGCAATCCCAAATTTTTTATCAAAAATCCGTGCGACAATATCACTACCACCAGTGGTTCCCCCAACTCGATAGATAATCCCACTCCCTAAGCCCATCACCGCTCCGGCTATTAAAGCAACAATTAATAAGTCGTGCTGTAAATCAATCACCAAGGGAATTCTTTGCCAAAAATCAATCCAAAAAGACACACCAAAAATCCCAATAATCGTATAAATGAGCGATTGACGGCCAAGCATTTTCCCACCAATTAAGACAATAGGGACATTTAAGATTAAGTTTGTAATGGCAGGATTGTAGTTAAATAATGCTTTTAAAATCAAGGTGATCCCTGCGATTCCACCTTCAGCCAATTTATTAGGAATATTTAGAAAGACTAAGCCAAAACTAAAAATAGCTGTTCCTAAAATAATAATAAACACATCAAAAAAGAGCTTCCATGAAACTTTCGGTGACACAAAAATCCCTCCCGTTAGATAAATTACCGACTCTCCTACTTTAGCAGATAAAATAGCAAAAAACAAATAAGAAGATGATGATAAAAAGATGTAAAACTTGTCAAAAATACATAGATCGCTATGGAAATCTTCAGACAGAATTCTATAGCTATGTTATAATGATGAGGATTATATTCAATTTATGAATAAAAGTAAGGAAGATTAGATGAAATTAACTTATTTACCAGATGAATTTAAGCGGGCCTTGCCTGTGATTAATCAGCTTGAACAAGCCGGTTTTGAAGCTTATTTTGTCGGTGGCTGTGTTCGCGATGCTATCTTAGGGTTACCGATTCACGATGTTGATATTGCGACCAGTGCTTTTCCTGCAGAGATTAAAGCCGTTTTCGATCGTACGATAGATGTGGGCATTGAACATGGTACGGTTTTGGTTTTAACCGAAGACGAAAGCTATGAAATCACTACTTTTCGTACCGAATCTACCTATCAAGATTATCGCAGACCAGATCACGTGGATTTCGTTCGTAGCTTAGAAGAAGATTTAAAAAGACGTGATTTTACGATTAACGCACTTGCTTTGGCTCATGATGGTACGGTAATTGATTTATTTGATGGATTAACCGATTTAGAAAATCGCTGTTTAAGGGCGGTTGGTCAAGCGCAAGATCGTTTTAAAGAAGATGCCTTGCGCATGATGCGTGGGTTGCGTTTTGTTTCGCAGCTTGATTTTCAATTAGAAGAAAAAACAAAGCAAGCGATTACTGCTCATGCCCACTTATTAGCTAAAATCTCAGTGGAACGTATCTGTATTGAATTTGAAAAATTATTAATTGGAAAAAATCGTTCGCAAGCTTTACTATTATTTGTGGAAACGACTTGTTTTAAATACTGTCCACAATTAGCGCAATACCAAGCACAGTTACTGGCCTTTGCCAATAATAATCGTAACGAGGTAGCTGATATGACGGTTGCCTGGGCGCTTTTATTAGCACAGCTAGGTTTTTCGTCTAAACAAGTCAAACCTTTTTTAAAAGCTTGGAAAACTTCTAATCAACTTTGTCTAGATGTTCAATTATTGCTACAAATGCTCACTATTCGTCAACAAAGAGTTTTTGAAGCGCTTGATTTATATCATTTAAATACAGCAATTGTCCCTAAACTAAGTCAACTATGTCTGCTTTATCAACTACCTGAAACAGCAGAAGTACTCTTACAACGTTATCAAGCCTTACCGATTCATCAGCTAAAGGATTTGGCCATCAATGGTCATGACTTAATGACTGCATTTCAACGTAAAGGTGGTAGCTGGCTGAAACAAGTATTAACATTGTGTGAACAAGCGGTTTTAAATGGTGAAATAGCCAATGAAAAAACGGTCCTTTTAGCCTATGCGAAAGAACAAATGAATTGTGAAAAAATAGATTAAGCGTTTTATCTGAAAAAAACAAGTAATAGAATAATGTTATAAAAATAATTGGTTTTTTAAAAGGAAAGACTAGTTGTTATTTAGAAATATAGCGATTATTTCAAGGAAGAAACTAAATTTTATTATTTTCAGCTAAAAAATATCTTGTGAAAATTGCACTTTGTTTACGTTTTTGAAATCGTATGCTAAACTTAGATATGTAGTAATGATTTTTTTAGGAGTGATACTATGGCAAGAGAAATGAAAGCATTAAAATTTTTATTCCGTAATGGCGAAACTTGGACGATTGATCGTCGCCATATCGGTGATTTATGGATTAAACAAATTACGACTAGTTACGGACGTATTAACGGCAGTGAATTTGTAGAAATTCATCCGTGTGCAGGTTTTAAAATTGAAATTTATCCCGAAGCAGACAATGTAGCAACTTCAGATATTAATTTAGGTGGCTTAGAATTAGGTATGTTCGATCGTGCAATTAAGTACGAGGACATTGAAAGAATGGAAATTATCTATCGCGCTGGCACACCAGATTTAGTATACTTCCCATATGAAGATAAAGATGGTGATGGCTTAGATAACGTCCATCAATCAACGAAAATCAGCGAAAAGAATAATTGCTTATACATTGTTATCGACCCAACTAAGACGGTTGAAGATGTTTATGGTGAAAATTTCTAGTAAAGCTAAATGCAACCAGCGGCTCAAGTCGCTGGTTTTTTTCATGGACAAAATAGGTTGGCTATTGGTACTATAAAAGCGATAGTTAATTTTTGGAGGGAATGATTTGAAAAAAAAGTATAGCTTGCTTTCGATAGTGATTGTGGTAATTTTAGCAATTGCCTCTACTTATCTAAAAAACCAGGATCAGTTGGCTAATCAGTCATCAACACAGCAACAAACTAAAATTACTCAGCAGATAAGTAAAAATATGGATAGCATTACCCAACTAGCTGATTTTGATGGCAAAAATATAGTGATAACGATTAATAATAATCAACCAACCTTTAGTGCTACTGATTTATCCTTAGCTAAAGGAAGCTGGCAACAATTTAGTGATTTAGATGCGAAAAATCGTGTGGGCCAAGCGGATGCAATGTTAGGTTATGATTTAATGCCTAAACAAAAAAGGGAAGATATTTCTCATGTATATCCAACAGGTTGGCGACAAAAGAAGATGTCAAATGGTGAATTTCTCTATAACCGTTCACATTTAATTGCGCATCAATTAACCGGAGAAAATGCGAATTGGAAAAATTTATTTACGGGTACGGAAATGATGAACCAAGAATATATGACCCAATATGAACAGCCGGTAGCCAATTATATCAAACAAACAAAACATCATGTACGCTATCAGGTCAAGCCTATTTTTGTTGGCGATGAATTAGTTTGTCGTGGAGTACAGATGCAAGCCAAAAGCATTGAAGATGACCAAATCAGTTATAATGTTTTTATCTATAATGTTGAAGAGGGCTATCGGATTAATTATCTCACCGGACAAGCAGCAAAAGCTAATTAATTACGTCAAGTAAAATTACTTAACATTTTTTTTGAAAAAGACTAGCATTCTTTAATTAAACATGGTATGATAATTCAGTCTGAGAGATTTCTTGGAGAGATCAACGTAAATTTGAGGAGGGAAAAACATGCGCGTAAACATTACTTTAGAATGTACTTCTTGTAAAGAACGTAACTACTTAACAAGCAAAAATAAACGTAACAATCCTGATCGTTTAGAAAAGCAAAAATATTGCCCACGTGAAAGAAAAGTTACTTTACACCGTGAAACAAAATAATGCGATGATTATCGTTCGTTTAAAAAAAGAGGAAATCAGTGGTGGTTTCCTCTTTTTCATTGGCAAAAGAGCTGCTATCAGTTAGAATAATATCTATATTTGATCTTTATAGCTAGGTGAGGTAGGATGGAAAAAAAGCAGATTAGACAAGCAATCTTGTCTAAGTTACAATCATTAGCTAATCGACCAGAAGAAAAATTAGCTAGAGAGACGCAATTATATCAAGAATTGTGTCAAACTAAAAGCTGGCAGCAAGCTGAATGTATCGGCATGATTCGCTCAACACCTTTAGAGGTTGCGACTTATCCTTTGTATCAATTAGCTTGGCAAGAAGGCAAAACCGTTGTTGTGCCTAAGAGTCTACCTAATAGACAATTAGCTTTTTATGCTGTAGATGAAAAAACGGAATATACGACGACAAAATTTGGGGTAGAAGAGCCACTTAGTCAGCATTTTGTCGACAAAACGAACATTCAGTTATTAATTGTACCTGGAGTGGCCTTTAAAAAAGAAGGCTATCGAATTGGTTATGGTGGGGGTTTTTATGATCGCTATTTAGCTGATTATACAGGTGAGACAATTAGTTTGGTCTTTAAAGAGCAATTAATCACGAACTGGCAGCCGCAAAGCTTTGATTTACCCGTACAACAAATAATCATTGCCTAGAAATGGAGGACGAGATGACGCCTGTAAAAAAATTTTTGAATGGGCCATATGTGACTTACAGCTTACTGACTTTGCAAATTGGTCTTTTTCTATTGAACTATTTATTTCCAAGCACTCAATATTTTGGGGTGATGAATGGACCGTTAATCGCTGTGGCTAAGCAGTATTGGCGCTTGGTTACGCCGATATTTATCCATTTTGGGTTAACCCATATTCTCTTTAACTCGGTAGTTCTTTATTATATGGGCCAACAATTAGAGGCGATTTATGGTCATGCTAGATTTTTACTGATTTATCTGCTTAGTGGGGTGATGGGGAATATTGTCAGTTTTGCCTTTAACCCAGCCTATGTTCACTCTGCTGGTGCAAGTACCGCCTTATTTGGAATGTTTGGTGCTTTTGTAGCAATGGCGATGCATTTTAAGCATTATCCGATGATGCAGTCAATGATGAAACAATATTTGCTATTAATTATCATGAATTTAGCATTAGGCTTATTCAGTAGCTCAATCGATCTATTCGGGCATATTGGCGGATTACTTGGTGGTTTTTGTTTAGGACAAGCGATTGCATTAAAACAGCAGCCGATGCTTTATAAAAAGTCTGTTCAGCTTCTTTTTGGCTTACTTTTTCTTTTTTTATGCATAATTTGTCTATTCTACGGTTTTAAAAAGTACCAAATACTAGTATAATACTTAGGAAGTGTTTTTTTTATGAAAACTTTGTACGATGTTCAACAATTGCTTAAACAATTCGGTATCTATGTTTATGTCGGTAAAAGAATCTATGATATCGAATTGATGAGTATGGAGGTCAAGCAATTATATGAAGGCCAGCTAATTGATAAAGCAACCTATTTAAATGCTTGGGCAATTTTAAAAAGAGAGCATCATATTGAGGAAAGTAGAGGAGATGAATGGCGATGGCTAAAAAAATCATAGGTATCGACTTAGGAGGAACAACGGTTAAGTTTGCTATCTTAACTTTAGATGGAGAAATTCAACAAAAATGGAGTATTCCGACTAATATTTTAGATGAAGGTAGTCATATCGTTCCAGATATTATTGAATCAATCAATCATCATTTGTCACTTTATCAATTAAGCGCAGATGATTTTATCGGTATTGGTATGGGAACACCGGGTAGTGTAGATCGCATAGCAGGCACAGTAATTGGTGCGTATAATTTAAATTGGAAAACTTTGCAACCGGTTCGCGAGCAGATTGAAAAAGGAACAGGTATTCGTTTTACCTTAGATAATGATGCGAATGTAGCAGCACTAGGTGAAAGATGGCAAGGTGCAGGTGAAAATAATCCTGACGTTGTTTTCGTTACTTTAGGCACTGGCGTTGGTGGTGGTGTCATTATGGAAGGCCAATTGCTCCATGGAAAAGCTGGTTGCGCCGGTGAAATTGGTCATATCACAGTAGATCCACATGGCTTTGAATGTACTTGTGGTAAAAAAGGTTGTCTAGAAACTGTTTCTTCAGCAACTGGTGTAGTCCGTGTGGCTCGTAAATTAGCTGAGGAATATGCAGGTGATTCTGAATTGAAGCGTCGTTTAGATGACGGTCAAGATATTACAAGTAAGGATGTTTTTGAATTAGCCAATCTAAATGATCCGCTAGCTTTAAAAGTAGTTGATCAAGTCTGTATGTATCTTGGCTTGGCTTTAGGTAATATTGGTAATACCTTAAATCCTGCAAGTATTGTTATTGGTGGTGGTGTGTCTGCGGCTGGTGAGTTTTTAAGAAGTCGAGTGGAAAAATACTTTAACGAATATACTTTCCCACAAGTTCGTCAAAGTACGGTTATCCGCTTAGCCGAATTAGGAAATGATGCTGGAGTAATTGGCGCAGCCTCTCTAGCCCTACAATTTTTAGATTAGTTACAAAGAAAGGAATTTATCATTCATGAGTTTTTGGTTTTGGTTGAACTGTATTATCTTGTTGGTATTATTAGCGATGTTTGCTAACTGGGCATACTATCAGTTTATGAGCAAACGTTTTGCTACTTTACTTGATCAAGAAGCCTTTAAAGAGGGGATGCGTAAAGCACAGATTATTGATGTTCGTGAGAAAAAGGAATTTGATAGTGGGCATATTTTAGGCGCGCGTAATATTCCTTATCCAATGCTAATGCAATCCTTAGCGAGCATTCGTAAAGATCAGCCAGTTTATTTATATGATACACGAATTGCCTTAAGCACGCGTGCAGCGAAAAAATTACGCAAAAAAGGATATCAAAATCTATTTATTCTAAAAGAAGGTTTTGATGGCTGGACTGGTAAAACAAAAGGTAAAAAATACGAAGATTAAAAAGTAGCTATCTCATAATTAGCGAGTAAATAAAAAAATAGAGGTCTTTCCAATTTGATGGTGTTGGAAAGACCTCTATTTGTCTTTAAAGGAGCGTGTTAGCTAATCCTTTTTATCTAGCGAAGCTTTTACGATGAGCAATCCTGCGTTTTGCTTCTAATTCGCGTTCTTTTTCTTCTTCAGGTTCAATATATACTTTTTTTACAACTTTAGCAGTACCATATGCTGCTAGGACCGTTGCGATACTACCAGCTACAAAGCCAGAAAAGAATTTTTTCATCGTCATCACCTCATTTAAGATTCAATTACAATTCTATTATGTAACAAAATCGCTAAAAAAGGAAGTGAAACCCCTTTAAAAAATCTAAAAATTCTATTGAAAAAATTTAGTAAATATTTTATAATAAATTTACTAAATAAATCAAAGGGGTCTGAATAGTATGATCGAATTATTAAAAGAAGTTTTTAACAAGCAATTTGGCACTGAGGCAACCGGGAGCTATTTCGCACCAGGACGGATTAATTTGATTGGTGAGCATACGGATTATAATGGGGGGCACGTTTTTCCTGCTTCTATTACCATTGGTACCTATGGCTTAGCACGTAAACGTGAGGACAAAAAAGTTTGTCTATACTCTGAAAATTTTCCAAATAAAGGCGTTATTACTTTTGATGTAGATCAATTAGTTTATAAAAAGGAAGATGATTGGGCAAATTATCCAAAAGGCGTCATTAAATTTATCCAAGAAACCGGTAATGTTGTCGACACTGGTTTTGAAATTGCGTTTAATGGTAATATTCCTAATGGTGCAGGACTTTCATCTTCAGCATCAATTGAACTTTTAACTGGCGTTATTGTCCGTGATTTATTCAACTTAGATTTAACTATGTTAGATTTAGTAAAAATTGGTAAAAAAGTAGAAAATGAATTTATTGGCGTCAATTCAGGAATTATGGACCAATTTGCTATTGGTATGGGGAAAAAAGACCATGCCCTATTGCTAGATACGAACACTTTAGAATATGAAGTGATTCCAGCTGCGTTTGGTGAATATGTGGTTGCTATTATGAATACGAATAAACGTCGCGAACTAGCTGACTCTAAATATAATGAACGTCGCGCTGAGTGTGAAGAGGCTTTACGTCGTTTACAAACTAAATTAGCGATTCAATCATTAGGTGACTTAGATGAAGCTACTTTTGAAGCAAATAAAGCGTTAATTGGTGATGAAACCTTAATTAAACGTGCAAAACATGCGGTTACTGAAAATCAACGCACTTTAAAAGCGAAAAAAGCTTTACAATCTGGTAATTTAAAAGAATTTGGGCTATTATTAAATGGTTCGCATGCATCATTAAAAGATGATTATGAAGTAACCGGAATTGAATTAGATACTTTAGTTGCCGCTGCTCAAGCACATCCAAGTGTGTTAGGTGCACGTATGACGGGTGCAGGCTTTGGTGGTTGTGCGATTGCTTTAGTGAAGGCTAGTGATTTTGATGATTTTAAAGCGAAGGTTGAAGCAAGTTATCTTGAAAAAATTGGCTATGCCACAGATATTTATCAAGCTAGCATAGACGATGGTGCACGTAAATTATAAGAATGAAAAGGTGAATAAAATGTCAGTATTAGTACTTGGAGGAGCTGGTTATATCGGCTCACATGCAGTAGATCAATTAATTAATCAAGGATATGAAGTCGTTGTTGTGGATAATCTATTAACAGGTCATCGACAAGCCGTTCATCCGAAAGCGACTTTTTATGAAGGCGATGTTCGTGATAGTGCATTTTTACGTTCGGTTTTTGAAAAAGAATCCATTGAAGCGGTCGTTCATTTTGCTGCTAGCTCATTAGTAGGTGAGTCGGTAGAAAATCCATTAAAATATTTCAATAATAATGTATATGGAATGCAAGTGTTATTAGAAACCATGCATGCATTTGGTGTAAATAAAATTGTCTTCTCTTCAACAGCGGCTACATATGGCGAGCCAAAACAAAGTCCAATTACCGAAGACACACCAACGAATCCTAAAAATCCATATGGTGAAAGCAAATTAATGATGGAAAAAATGATGAAATGGTGTGATCAGGCATATGGCATGAAATATGTCGCATTGCGTTATTTCAATGTTGCCGGTGCCAAGGCTGATGCAAGTATTGGTGAAGATCATACACCTGAAACACATTTAGTACCAATTATTTTACAAGTTGCTTTAGGTCAACGTGAGGAATTAAAAATCTTTGGCGATGATTATCCTACAGCAGATGGTACTTGTATTCGTGATTATGTGCATGTTGAAGATTTGATTGCCGCGCATATTTTAGCGTTGGAATATCTTAAGGCTGGTAACGAAAGCAACTTCTTTAATTTAGGAAGTAACAATGGCTATTCGGTAAAAGAAATGTTAGCAGCAGCTAGAGAAGTAACTGGTAAGGAAATTCCAGCAGTCATTGCGCCAAGAAGAGCAGGAGATCCTAGTACATTAGTGGCTTCTAGCGAAAAAGCCAAAAGCATTTTGGGCTGGCAACCAAAATATAATGATGTGAAAAAAATTATCGAAACTGCTTGGAATTGGCATGTAAGTCATCCAAATGGTTATGAAAAATAGAAGGTGGAAAAATGAGTATTAGTCAAGTCATTACGGATTTTACAACATTAGCGATTCAATCAGGTGGTTGGATGGAGATGGACCGCTTATATGTGCAAAATCGCTTGCTTCATCTTATAGGTGAGGAGGAGTTAACGCAGACGAGTATCCGTCCAGTTGAAGTAGATTCCCTAACTTTATTAGATCAATTACTCCAACAAGCCATTGAAAATGGAGTGATTGAAGATAGTCTTACTGAAAAAGAACAGCTTACTGGTCAAATAATGGATTATTTGACCCCACCACCATCAGTGATTAATGCTTTTTTTGCCCAACATTATGCTAAATCGCCAGAAGAAGCAACGAATTATTTTTATCAATTATCCAAAAATAATGATTACATTAAAACACGAGATATTGCTAAAAATATTGTTTTTCCGGTGAATACACCTTATGGTAGCTTAGAGATAACGATTAATCTATCTAAACCGGAAAAAGATCCTAAGGCGATTGCCGCAGCTCGTCACGCAAAAGCGACTAATTATCCAAAATGTATGCTATGTATGGAAAATGAAGGTTATCAAGGTCGCGCAAATTATCCAGCTAGAACGAATCATCGTATTATTCGGATGAATTTAGATGGCGAAAGTTGGGGCTTCCAATATTCCCCTTATGCGTATTATAATGAACATTGTATTATCTTAGCTGAAGAACATCGACCAATGAAAATTGATCGTGCTACATTCAATCGCTTGCTCAGAATTGTCGAAGTGTTACCCCATTATTTTGTAGGTTCTAATGCGGATTTACCAATTGTTGGTGGTTCAATTTTGACCCACGATCATTATCAAGGAGGAAGACACACCTTCCCAATGGAAAAAGCACCGATTGAAAAAAACATTGCCTTGACCAATCATCCAAAGGTTCAGGCTGGGATTGTAAAATGGCCGATGTCAGTTATTCGTTTACAATCTGAGAATAAAGTAGCGTTAGTAGAGGCAGCTTGTGAGATTTTAGAGAAGTGGCGTGAATATTCTGATCCAAGCGTTCAAGTTGTGGCTAAATCAGACGATGGAACACTTCACCATACAATTACGCCAATTGCTCGTCGCAAAAACGATTTATATGAATTAGATTTAGTTTTACGTGATAATAATACTTCAGTTGAATATCCAGATGGTATTTTCCATCCGCATCAAGAAGTACATCACATTAAAAAAGAAAATATTGGCTTAATTGAAGTGATGGGCTTAGCTGTATTGCCTCCACGTTTAAAGACTGAACTAAAAGAAGTGGAAAAATATTTGTTAGATCAGGAAAATGCGATTGCCGATTATCATTTCAATTGGGCGAACCAAATCAAAGCAAAGCATCAGCTAACTGAAGAAAATGTTCAATCGGTTGTACAAGAAGAAGTAGGGAAGGTATTTACTGAAGTCTTAGAACATGCAGGAGTGTTTAAGCGAACTGCTGAAGGACAACAAGCCTTTCAACGTTTCCTTGATACATTATAATGAAAATCAGAAAGGTGTGTGGGGGTATGGCCACTATAAAAGATATTGCACAAAAAGCAGGGGTCTCTCCTGCCACCGTTTCACGGGTGTTAAATTATGATATGGAATTATCTGTCAGCCAAGAAACCCGCCAAAAAATATTTGAGGTTGCAGAAAATTTAAACTATACCAAGCATAAAAATAAGAAAAAAGAAGTGATGACTTTTCGCTTGGTACAATGGTACGATGGTGATGAAGAGCTTGCTGATTTATATTATTTAGCCATTCGATTAGGAATTGAAAAGAAAGCTGAAGAGCTAAATATTGGTTTAGTGAAGGAATCTTTACATCATCTTTCTGATCAAACGACAGATGGTATCATTGCTTTAGGTAAGTTTGAAGCGCAAGAGATTCATTTGCTCAGCTTAAAAAATGAGCCGATTTTATTTGTTGATTCAGATGAATTAATTCATGGCTTTAACTCGTTAGTGGTTGATTTTGAACAGAGCATTGCGCAGGTAGTTGATTTTTTTGTGAAGACAAACCATCAAAAAATTGGCATTTTAAGTGGTTTGGAATACACCAAAGCGAATCATCATGAGATTGTTGATCGACGTTTAGTCTATTTCAAGCAAGCACTTACGCAGTTAAAATTAACCGATCAGGCTACCTTCTTACAAGCGCCTTTTTCTGTGGAGGAGGGCAAACGGGTGATGGCTGAATATCTAAAAGCGCATGAGGACTATCCAACGGCTCTTTTTGCAGCTAGTGATGCCTTGGCTATTGGTGCCATGCAAGCAATCACTGAGCATGGCTTAAGTGTACCGGCAGATATTTCCATCATCGGCTTTAATGATATATCTGTTGCGAAATATGTAAGTCCAAGCTTATCGACTGTTCGAGTAAATACAGAATGGTTGGGAGAGCTGGCAGTCAATACTTTAATTGATTTGATTAAAGAAGAGACACCTGTTCCAAGAAAGATCACGATTGCTACGGAATTAATTATTCGAGAATCTACTCGTAATTAACAAAATCAAAATAATTGTTTGTTCATTTAGAGCAAATAATTATTTTGATTTTTATTTTTATGCATATGCATAGATTGTGCTATAATGTACATAATTATTGGCATTGAATTTTAGATTGTTTAAGGGATGAGAGCATGATCGTTTTTGAAAATGTAGATAAATATTATGGTGATCTTCATGCGTTAAAAGCTATTTCTTTTCGCTTGCCTAAGGGAAAAGTGATTGGTTTGCTCGGTCATAATGGTGCAGGCAAATCAACCTTGATTAAATTATTAGTTAGTATACTAAAACCAGAAAATGGGGCAATTTGGATTGATGAGCTGTCTTTAGTAAAGTATAGAACGCAGTTAAAATCAGCATTGTTTTATCTGCCAGATGCACCTGATATTTTTTTGCAATTAACCGCCAATGAGTATTGGCATTTTATTGGTAAAGTATATCAGCTACCAACAGCAGTCTTTTTAGAACGCTTAGCTTATTTTCGCCATTTGTTTTATATGGATGATCAGGCAGATAGTTTAATTGGTCAGCTTTCACATGGCATGCGCAAAAAGGTACTGTTGATTGCTGCCTTTATCGTCCAATCTAATTATTTAATATTGGATGAACCCTTAACTGGCCTAGATCCACAGGCAACGTATGATTTAAAGCAGTTGATTAAAGATTATGCCGCTAAAGGTCAGGGCATCCTTTTTTCCACACATTTATTAAGTATTGTCGAGGAAATTTGTGAGGAATTACTTATTCTAAAAGAAGGTAAGTTATATTATTGTGGAAGTATCGAAGAATTATACCGTCAATATCCTAATGAAAATTTAGAAAGTATCTATTTACAACTAACCGGTCGATTATAGTAACGATTATTAAGCGATTGATTTTGTTTAGTAAGTTGGGTTAAGTTAGGAATTTGATTTTTTAACGTAATTCAGGCATTCATCGCCCATCCTCTATAGGTGGGTGATGAATGCCATTCGGTATGAGGGTTACTGTTGGTAACTCGAAGACCGACAATACATTACATGGTCTTTTTATTTCGTTCTATGTTATAATCAGTCTATATTAGAAATGAGTGATATAAAATGGAATTAGATACAAATAACCATTCAGTCTTCCTTCTTTATTACCATCTTATTTTAGTAACTAAATATCGCAGACAAGTGATAGATGATGACATATCTGATTATGCTAAAGCTACTTTTGAAAGAATTTCAGAATCGTATCACATTACTTTAGTGGAGTGGAATCATGATAAAGACCACGTTCATATTATGTTCAAAGCTCATCCTAAAACAGAATTGACAAAATTCATCAACGCCTATAAAAGCGCTAGTTCAAGATTGATAAAACGTGATTTTCCAAGAGTCAAACAGTTTCTTTGGAAAGAAATGTTTTGGTCTAAAAGTTTTTGTCTGTTGACGACTGGTGGAGCACCAATTGATGTGATAAAGAAATACATCCAAAATCAAGGAAACAATCATAAATAGAAAGCAGGTGAACTTTGTGGAACGACTAAAAGCGTACAAATTCAGAATCTATCCAACAGAGGAACAAGAAATCTTCTTTGCCAAAACTTTCGGCTGCGTTCGTAAGGTCTACAATCTAATGCTTAATGACCGAAAAAAAGCATATGAAGAAGTTAAAAATGATCCTTCTAAAAAAATGACTTTTCCAACACCGGCTAAATATAAGAAAGAATTTCCATTTCTGAAAGAAGTCGATAGCCTCGCTTTGGCCAATGCCCAACTTCATTTAGATAAAGCATACAAGAATTTTTTTCGGGATAAATCTGTTGGCTTTCCACGTTTCAAAAGTAAGAAAAATCCTGTTCAGAGTTATACAACGAATAATCAAAATGGTACAGTTGCTTTGATTGATAGTAAATTCATAAAAGTTCCTAAATTGAAATCATTAGTAAGAATTAAACTTCATAGACAACCAAAAGGGATGATTAAATCTGCTACAATATCACGCCATTCTAGCGGTAAATACTATATTTCTTTGTTATGTAAAGAAGAAATTAGCGAGTTACCTAAAACCAATTCTGCCATTGGTATTGACTTAGGTATTACAGACTTTGCGATTCTTTCAGATGGACAAAAAATTGATAATCATAAATTTACGTCCAAAATGGAAAAGAAATTAAAACGTGAACAACGTAAGTTGTCTAGACGTGCCTTATTAGCTAAGAAAAAAGGTATCCCTTTATCTGAAGCTAAAAATTACCAAAAACAAAAACGCAAAGTAGCTAGATTGCATGAAAAAGTAATGAATCAACGTACTGATTTTCTGAATAAGTTAAGTACAGAAATTATCAAAAATCACGATATTATCTGTATTGAAGACTTAAACGTAAAAGGTATGTTGCGTAATCATAAATTAGCAAGAAGTATTTCTGATGTATCTTGGTCTAGCTTTGTAGCTAAGTTGCAATACAAAGCGGACTGGTATGGACGTGAAATCATTAAAGTGGATACGTGGTTTCCGTCTAGTCAGATTTGTTCAGAGTGCGGACATAAAGATGGCAAGAAATCGCTCGATATTCGAGAATGGACTTGCCCTATTTGTCATACTCATCATGACCGTGATATCAACGCTAGTATCAATATATTGATTGAAGGTCTAAGAATACAAACTTCAGCTTAGGCACAATCAAAAAAACCGTAGGAACTACGGGGATAGCTTGGTAAATAAGAGAAACCGCTGTTAGTGAAGAAATAAGCTATCAAGTATGCTCTATTCCCAAGAAGCTCCCACTTCAAGCGTTAAGAACCGTTAGGTTTAGCTAAGTGGAGAGTAGTTCACTAACACTATTATTGAACTAAAGAAGTGATGAACTGTTGCGTAAACAAATTCTAGCTATTTTATTAAAAATTGATTTTTTAGCGGTTAACCCTCAATTAACGCAGCGTGCGCGATTGAGAGGGAAAAAGGAAGAATCATTAATTTTCTATTTAGGGCAGCAAATTTTTTTAACTAGTTTGATCTTTATAGTGGTGTATGGTTTAACCATTTTTCCAATAGATTTTTATCATTTTCCGGGTTTAATGAGCTATTATTTTTTGTTGTTCAATGGCTTAGCGCTATTACAAGGGATTGCTAGTATCAACCATCTCTTTTTTAATGAACAAGGGCTAAAAGAATATCTCCCATTACCGGTAACTTTGCAGGAAATCTATTTATCCAAGAGTTTGATTGCATTATTGAATATGGCCGCCTATTCACTGCCGTGTGTCTTGGTTTTTATCGACTTTGGTTGGTATCAACGGACGAATCTAGTTGCAAATCTATTTTTAGCATTTTGCCTTTATGTGTTTTTGTTGCTGATTAATTATGCATTGGTCAATCTATTATTACTGCTGTTTACTTTTATTCCAAAGTTTGCTCAATATCAAAAGCAACTGTCACAGCTCTTGATGATAACGATGACCGTTTTGGTTGTTTGGAGTATATTATATATCAATCAATTGAACATTCATCGTCATGTCAGGCCAATATGGCTGATTTATCCTATGCTTCATATATTAAGACGGCCTTTTTCTGTTGAAACTATGACTTGGTTTGGTATATTAATGGGATTAACCGTTAGTATTATTTGTTTGATGGTATGGCTGAGTCAATATCGATTGAGTCGACACCAATGGCAGCTATTGGCGGCCAATCAACAGCTAATCAAAAAGCAAAAGTTAGCTTATTCTACTCGTTCACTCAAATCGATTATTTTTGTATATCATTTTCGCTTAGTATCGGATTATCGCTTTTGTTTTCAGGTTCTTTTAGCTAGTCTGATTATACCGTTAATTTTTATCTGGCAATTAGCCCAGCGTATGCCTAACCATTTATTTCATGCTCGTTATAGCTTATTAATTGCTTTAGGTGGTCTTTTTTTATCTGCCTATACGATTCATCCGCAAAGCTTTATCGCAAATCTTTTTTCATTAGAAAGACAGAACTTGCCAATAATGAATCAATTGCCAATTAATCAAAAAAAATATCTTAAACAAAAATTCATCTTTGGCTTGATGTTACAACTGGGTATAAATGGTTTGTTATATGGCTTATTTTTACTTAAATTTCCTTTAGCCATTGCTAACCTATTAAGTGGTATTCTTGGTCTTATTATCGGCACCTTTTGTTATGGTAGCTATTATTTTATTCAAGATTATCTAAAACCTTATCTTACCTGGAATGATTATTTTCAACTGTTGAATCGCAAAGCCAATGGTTTAAAGATGCTTTTTCTATATGGCGGTCAATTGTTATTACAGAGCCTTTTGCTGGTAGTTTTAGACCAAGCTTTAGCTACGCACTTTTTCAAGATAATCAACTATCTAGGTTATGGGGGAATATTTCTTTTAAGCTTGGTCATTGGTTTGCTAGCTCTTAAAAAAATAGGCAAGCAGCTAAAAAATGAAAGTTAAATCCATTTATCGAGTTTACGCGGTAGCTAATGGCTATTGCGTTTTTTTACTTACTTGAAGCCATTTAGCAACTTAACCGACTACTAGCAAATCAGTCAATTTTCCTTAAAAATAGTCCAAATAAACCTCCAGACGGATATCAAAAATTACATTCAACATGTTATAATTAAAACAAGGATGTTTTGCGACTTGCTCAGCTACGAGAAAATTTGAGTGTTACTCGCCGTATAAAAAAGGTGAAGCATGAAATTTTTTAAACGGCGAGGCAAATTTTTCAAGTAGCTAGTTGCAAAACACAGATTAAAAAGGATGTTTTGTAAGTTGATTAGCTACGAGCAAATAAGTTCTAGTCTGAGAAAAATTAGAAGGATAAAAGATTTTTTCATCAGACTCGCTTATTTGCCAAAGTAACTAGTCGCAAAATACGAATGAAAAAGGATGTGTAAAGCGATGATAGAAATTATTCAGGCAGATAAGTTTTACGACAAAAAACAAGCGCTAAAAGAGGTGAATCTAACCATAAAAGACGGGATTGTTTTCGGTTTGTTAGGTCATAACGGAGCGGGAAAATCGACGTTAATAAAAAGTTTGGTGAGCGCACATAATTTAACTAAGGGCAAAATTAAAGTGGACGGGTTAGATTTAGCTGAACATCGTCAGGCAATCAAGCAAAAAATTGGTTATGTTCCAGATAGTCCCGATCTTTTCTTACAGCTTACAGCGATGGAATATTGGCGATTGATGATGGATATTTATGGAGTGAGTCTTGAGCAAGCGATGCCAAGAATGCAAGAATATTTGAAAATATTTGCGATGGTAGATGATCAAAATACCTTGCTTTCGAGTATGTCACATGGGATGAGACAAAAGGTCATTTTAATTGGTGCCTTAACATTAGATCCTGAAATTTGGATTTTAGACGAACCATTAACCGGTCTTGATCCACAATCAGCCTTTGAGCTAAAAGAATTGATAAAAAAACATGTTGCTAGTGGCAATACGGTTATTTTTTCTACTCATATTTTGGCAATTGCTCAAGAAGTTTGCGATGAATTGGCGATTTTAAAAAAAGGTGAGGTAATCTATACTGGTAGTGTGGAAAATCTATTGGCTACGCAACCAGGAAAAAGTCTAGAAACGATTTATCTATCACTAACAGGAGAAGAACAGCAGGTAGGTGAATTAGATGAATAAACGACAATTTTTAGCTTTGTTAAAACTTGGACTCATTCAAAGTAATCCTCAAATTACCCAACGTTTTCGAGCGAAAGGTAAATACGGTCCAGCACTTATTAAAAGCCTAGTATTGCAAAATACGCTTTTTCCGTTACTTTTGGTAGTTGTTTATGGAGGAATCTTTCTCTCACAGGATCTTTATCGCTATCCCGGGCAATTTAATGGCCTGTTTTTGGTTTTAATCGGTATCTCGTTATCGCAGGGGATTACCTTAATTTATAATACCTTTTTTGACAATAATGATTTCGATCACTACAAAACCTTGCCACTTTCCATTGACATGGTCATTTTTTCTAAATCCTTTATTACTATCTTTACAATCATCGTTTATTTATTACCTTGTTTTATCGCATTTTTAAATTATGGCTTAAATGCAGGAACGAATATTGTATTGACCTTATTGCTTTCACTTTTATTTTGGCTATTTTTAATTATTTTGCTTTTTTCGCTGGCTTTATTATTGCTATTTGGTCTTAGCTTAATCCCGGCTTTTAAGCAAAAATTAAAGCAAATTGCTAAAACAATGATGGTCATCACTTCGCTATTTATTCTCTTAGCGATTATGTTGAATACATATCAAACCGCAAGTCTTTCGGCTAAACCTTATTTTTTCATTCAGCCATTTTTAAATGTTTTAAAACAACCATTTTCAAAGCTCAGCTTGCTCAGTCTTGGCATCATCTTAGCGGTTATTGTTATCTTGGTTTTGCTGACAAGAATCAAAATTTATCCACTACTTACGCAAAATGATTTGAATCAAGCAACCAAGCAAACGAAAAAGGCGTTAACCAATTCGACTAACGCTAAGCATATTTTCATCCGCTATCAAATGCGTTTGATTGGCGAAAGCTCGCTTTTATTTCAAATTTTTAGTATGACCTTTATCATGCCAATCGTATTATCTTTTAGTATGGTTAATTTAATCGCACTCTTTAATAATTTAGATCAGTATTTTGGTTTATTTCTTTTGTTAGGCGTGTTGATTACTAGTTTAGTGGTAACACCAAATAGTCTACCTGCAATCTTAGTTTCACTTGAACGTCAAAATTTTCCATTTCTATTTACAACACCACTATCGAAAAAAATGTATCTAAACCTAAAACTAAAATTTATTTTGGCGGTTCAATTGGGCGCTAATGCCGTATTACTACTTTTTATTTGCTTTATCGCTAAGTTAAATCTGCTAAGTGCGCTATGCTTTTTAATCGGTGGGCTATGGTTTACGATACCTACTTGTATGCATTATCTATTCAAAGATTATCGTTTCCCATTTTTTGAGTGGAGTGATTACCTTCAATTAGTGACGCGAGGCCAAAGTAATGGTAAGCTGTTTTTGATGATGATAGTCAAATGGATAGTCGCTATTATTCTAGTAGTTGCACTAGTCCTTACCTCTAGTATATTTGGTACTTTCTGGCCGAATCTGTTGGTTAGTATAGCGGTTATTGTTTTCTTAAGTGGCTATAGTCTAGCCAAAGTTCAACAATGGCGAACCATTCGCTAGACCATTTTCAACCGAGTTGATTGTATTTGATTGACTCGGTTGATTTTGTCTTGAAGATAACGATTGTTCATTATTTATCTTGAACTAGTTTAGGTATAATTGATGAGCTGTCGGTTTATTTTTAGAATTTAAAAGAGGAGTATCTATTACATCATTGAAGTATTCAATCCACTTTCGGAAGAGTATTGTTAAGATTGGGGATAAATCGTTTATACTTAATTCTTTCAGCGGCGTACGCTATAATGTACGTGTAAAGAGGTGATGTGATATGTTAAATACAACTATTACAAATTTTAGAAAAGATATTTACAATTTGTTAGAACAAACCATTAAGTTTAATGAACCTATTAATGTGTCTACTAAAAATGGTAATGCTGTTGTTTTAAGCGAGGATGAGTATAATGGTATGGTTGAAACCTTGTACTTATATTCGGTTCCTGAACTTAAAGAGCAACTCAAGGCAGATATGAATGCACCTTTGAGTGAGTTTGTTTTAGAAGACGAGGTGGATTGGTGACCTATCAAATTGTTTATTCTAAAACAGCTGTGTCTCAAATTCCATATTTAAAAGCTTCAAAATTAGATAAAAAAACGAAAAATTTAATTGATTTGATAAAAGAAAATCCTTATGAAACACCCCCATCTTTCGAAAAGCTCCAAGGTGATTTGTTTGGTCTTTATTTACGTCGGATTAATATCAAACATAGATTGGTTTATCAAGTTTTAGAAGATGATAAAGTAATCAAAATATTAAGTATGTGGACATACTATGAGAAAGGATTAAGGTAGTCGTTTGACTGCCTTTTTTAGTTTGTAGAATGTAGAGATGATCACTTGTAAAGCTATAATTTATGTAGAAACATATATGAAACACCTGCTTCCAGTACAATGTGAGGATGGAAAAACAGGTACTCGTTTTATTTTATTTAAGTATAATATCTGTGTAAATCGATGCGATTGAATAAGTTTTATGTTGATTTTCATACACTTGTGTCAGGCTCTATGCTATAATAGTAGGGAATTTGTAAAGGTAGGGAAAGTTAAATGAAAATATTAGCAATCGATACTTCCAATCAAACTTTAGCAGTTGCGGTATGTGAAGATCAAAGGCTATTAGGACAAATGCAAACAACCGTCAATAAAAATCATAGTGTAGCCTTAATGCCGGCTATTGAACAATTGATGCAACAAATTAACCTACAGCCAGCTGATTTAAATCGGATTGTGGTTGCACAAGGACCAGGCTCTTATACTGGTCTTAGGATTGGGGTAACTACGGCCAAAACACTGGCTTATACACTGAATTGTGAATTAGTGGGCGTTTCTAGTTTGAAGGTCTTAGCTGCCAATTGCTATGGACGAGAAGAGATTATTATTCCATTGTTTGATGCTAGAAGAAATAATGTCTATGCAGCTGCTTATCAGTGGCAAGAAGACAAATTAAACACCATCATGCCTGAACAGCATATGGCTTTAACGGATTTGTTGGAACGTTTCAAAGATCAAGCGGTTTATTTTGTTGGGATGGATGTCACAAAATTTAGTGAGCAAATCTTAACCACACTCCCTAAAGCGCAGATTAATACCTGGGAAGATTGGCAATATCCTAAAGCGAGTCAATTGGCTTTATTGGGTAGTCAAGCAGCACCGGTTGAAGACATTCATGGCTTTTTACCCAATTATTTAAAACGCGTTGAAGCAGAGGAAAAATGGTTATTGACCCATGAAAATGAGGCTGAAGTAAATTATGTGGAAAAAATCTAAATCACTTTTTCATTCCTTACTATTAAGAAATCATCGATCCTATCAAGCGAAAACTAAAACTTTTCAAGATAGAGCATTTTTGATTCGTGAAATTTTTGCTACAGATATGAAAAGCCTGCTTGATGTAGAACGCGTTGTTTATGACGGTGATTTACCTTGGACTAGAAGTACCTTTTTGTATGAGTTATATTCTAAAAAGCCTCATTTATATCTAGGCGTTTTTGATGAGCGAAAAATGGTGGCCTTCATTGGGTTACGTGTTGATCAAAAGGATGGTCATGTGACGAATTTTGCGGTTTTACCGAATTATCAAAATTTGGGGCTAGGCACTTTTTTATTAAATGAGGTGCAGCATTTTGCCCAAACGAAATTTTGTGAGCAATTAAGCCTAGAGGTTCGAGTAAGTAATTTAGATGCTCAACGACTGTATCGACGGTTTGGGTTTGTTTCTCAAAAAATTTTAGAAAATTACTATGATAAATATCAAGAAGATGCTTTAGAAATGGTGAAAAATTTAAATGATCATTAAAATAGATTACGCGAAGTTGCCTACTAAACAAGTAAAGCTAACGGCAGGCTATCTAGCGAATGAAGAAGAAGCTAGTGCTATTTATCTTTTAGCGCAGGCTAGCTATCCTTTTGGCTCTCCTTGGACAAAACAACAATTTGTTGATGATGTTTTATCAAGACAGAGCATCTATCTATGTTTATATGAAAAAACAACATTGATTGCTTTTTTAAGCTTTAGATTATTGATTGATCAAATTGAAATCGATCATGTGGTCGTGGATGAAAAATGGCAAAATCAAAAAATTGCCCAACAGTTATGCCAACAGCTTGTCAATTTAGCTCAAGAAAATCAAGTTGAAGCGATCTTTTTAGAAGTAAGACAGAGTAATGCTAAAGCGTTGGCTGTTTATCAAAAAATGGGTTTTGAACAAATGGCTATTCGCAAAGCCTATTATCATCATCCGCTAGAAGATGCACAAATAATGAGAAAAATGATAAGAAAGGTTGATTAACCAAGTAATGGATGAATTAATTTTAGCAATTGAAAGCTCGTGCGATGAAACCAGTGTTGCGATTATTCGTAATGGAGCTGAGATTCTTAGTAATATTGTCGCCTCACAAATCAAAAGTCATCAGCGCTTTGGGGGTGTTGTGCCAGAGGTCGCTAGTCGCCACCATGTTGAGCAAATGACGCTTTGTATTGAAGAAGCTTTACTACAAGCGCAAGTAACGCCAAATGATTTAACGGCAGTAGCAGTAACCTATGGACCAGGGCTAGTTGGCTCGCTTTTAATCGGTTTATCAGCAGCTAAGGCGTTTGCTTTTGCCCATCAACTCCCTTTATTGCCTATCAATCATATGGCAGGTCACATCTATGCGGCTAGATTTGTGCAGCCACTTGCATTTCCGTTGATGGCTTTGTTAGTTAGTGGAGGACATACGGAATTAGTGTATATGCAAGCAGATGGCCAGTTTGAAATTATCGGTGAAACGCGAGATGATGCAGCGGGTGAAGCCTACGATAAGGTCGGTCGAGTTTTAGGATTAAAATATCCAAGTGGGAAGGAAATTGACGAACTAGCAAGTAAAGGGAAGGATTGCTATCATTTCCCTCGCGCGATGTTAAATGAAGAAAATTATGATTTTAGCTTTAGTGGCCTAAAAAGTGCTTTTATCAATTTGGTGCATAATGCGCATCAAAAAGGTGAAAGTTTATCTAAGGAGGATTTAGCGGCTAGCTTTCAAGCCAGTGTTGTTGAGGTATTAGTGACGAAGACGTTGCGGGCTTGTCAAAATTATCCCATTAAGCAATTTGTTTTAGCCGGTGGTGTCGCTGCTAATCAAGGCTTACGCCAAGCGCTAACCCAAGCTTTTCAAGAGCAGTTACCTCATGTTGAAGTATTAATTCCACCTTTAAGATTATGCGGAGACAATGCTGCGATGATTGGGGCCTATGCTCATGTTGCACTGAAACAAAAAGCCTTTGGACAAATGTCAGTCAATGCGTTGCCTTCCTTAGCATTTGAACGAAAAACAGAGTAAAAGGATAAACTATGGAGAAAATATTAATTAGTATCATAACCCATAATAGTGAGGATATCTTCCGAACCTTAGATGTTTTAAAGCATGAAATCGGGCAAGATCCGCAGTTTCAAGTAGTTGTTTATGACAATGCCTCTGAGGCTGCTTATTGTGATCGTTTAGCACAATACTCCTTTGTTGAATTGATTCGTGCCAGTGAAAATAAAGGCTTTGGACATGGGCACAATCAAGTCATCTTCAATCATACCGCTGACTATGCTTTTATTTGCAATCCGGATATTCTAGTGACAAGAGAAACCTTAGTACACATGCATCAATTAATTAAACGAGAAAATATCGTAGCGGTAAGTCCTAAGGTTTTAAATGAAGATGGTTCTACGCAACATCTTGTACGTCAACGTCTCACCGTATTTGATTATTTCTTGCGTTTTATCCCTTTTAAATGGGTGAAAAAACTGTTTGATCAACGCTTAGCAACCTATGAATGTCGCAATTTACCGGATGATCAATGTAGTATTATCAAGATGGGATCAGGTTGCTTTATGTTGGTTTCGACCGCTGTGTATAAGCAAATTGATGGATTTGACGAGCGTTTCTTTATGTATTTTGAAGATAATGATTTTTGTCTACGGTTAAACCAAACTGGGGGACAGATTTTGTACTCACCTTTTGATCAAGTTATTCATTTATACGGCAAGGGTGCGCACCGCAATCGCAAATTATTTATGATTTTTATGCAATCCATGGCGAAATTTTTCAATAAATGGGGATGGAAGTGGTTTTGATGAAACCCTATGTTGTTTTAGTTTTATATCAAACACCTTGGGAAAAAGTACCATCTAGAGCAATATTACTGAAGTGGTTAGCCGAAAACGAACTATCCGGATTGATGGTCTATGATAATAGTCTACAACCACAAGACCATCCTGATTTTACTAAAGAAGGGATAAACTACAGCCATCATCCTGAAAATTTAGGCTTGAGTGTTGCTTATCAAAGTGCCTTTGAGCAAATGCCAGCTGAGACGGATTGGTTATTGCTTTTAGATCAAGATACCCTGCTTACAGAAGCGTATTTAATGCAAGCTAGCCAAATGATGCAAACAGCAATGAATCAGCAAATTGCCGTGATTGTGCCGAAAATTGTGGCTAGTCATCAACAAATCTCGCCTATCTATGCGAATGAATATATTCGCGCAGGCTTTCAGGCTGTGGATAGTGGTTTAACCAATGATCGGCTAATGGCGATTAATTCAGCTAGCTTATGGCAGCGTGATTTCTTAAAGTTGATTGGTGGATTTTCTAAGGAATTTCCACTAGATTTTCTTGATCATTGGCTTTTTTATGAAGTCTATCAAAAACAATGGCAAATCGCTGTTTTAAATACGACTTTAACTCATGATTTATCGGTTTTTGATTATGAAAAAGTATCCGTTCGTCGTTACAAATCCATTTTAGCAGCGGAAAAACGCTATTATACTTGTTATGAAACAAGATGGCTGAACAAACATCGCCAACAATTATTCAAACGCACGCTGAAACAATTTCTTACGGTAAAAAATCGTCAAATATGGAAACTAACCTTAAAGGCTTTTTGGCATTTTAACCAAAAGGAGGTAGGTCAATGATTTCGGTTTGTATGGCTACGTATAATGGAGCGGCCTATCTACAGGAGCAAGTTACTAGCATTTTAAAGCAATTAGCGAAAGACGATGAATTAATCATTTCTGATGACGGTTCAACAGATGAAACATACTCGATTTTACAAACACTAAAAGAACAAGATGCAAGGATTAAGCTTTTTAAAGGGCCAGGTAAAGGAGTCATTGCCAATTTCTCTTTTGCAATCAGTCAAGCTAGTGGAGACTATCTTTTTTTGGCTGACCAAGATGATGTCTGGTTACCCGATAAAGTAGCTAAAATGCTTGCTTTATTTAAAGCCAATCCAAAATGTCTATTGATTTTAAGTGATTTAATGATTGTAAACCAAGATTTACAAGTGGTGTTTCCCTCTTATTTTACGCATAAACAGGTCAGAACAGGTTTTTATGCAAATATTTTACGCAATACCTATATTGGTGCGGGGATGGCTTTTCGCCGAGCGCTCTTACCAAGGATTTTACCAATCCCAGAAAATGTACCGATGCATGATATGTGGATTGGCCTGCTTGCTGAACCAAATGTGCAATTATTCGCTGAGCCGCTCACCTTGTATCGGCGCCACGAACAAAATGCCAGTGAGTTACACACCAAAGCTAGTCGCCTTCAACAGTTAAAATGGAGATTATCTTTAACTTATTATTTAATTTTGCGTAAATTATTAAAAAAATAATTTTACATTTTTGTATCAAAATCTAGATTTATATGACAAATAGCCTATTCCATGAGATAATGCAATAGTGAAAAAAATTTTGAAGGAGTTTTTTTAATATGAAAGGAATTATTCTAGCTGGAGGAAGCGGTACGCGTTTATATCCGTTAACTCGTGCAACCTCAAAACAATTAATGCCAATTTATGATAAACCAATGATTTACTATCCAATGTCTACTTTGATGTTGGCTGGAATTAAAGAAATCTTGATTATCTCAACACCACAAGATACTCCACGCTTTGAAGAGTTATTTGGTGATGGCCATGAGCTAGGAATCCATATTGAATATGCCGTCCAACCAAGTCCTGATGGCTTAGCACAAGCCTTTATTATTGGTGAAGAATTTATCGGTGATGACAGCGTGTGTCTCGTTTTAGGCGATAACATCTATTATGGGGGTGGTCTTTCTAAAATGCTCCAACGTGCTGCTAGCAAAGAACAAGGAGCGACTGTCTTTGGCTATCACGTAAACGATCCTGAACGTTTTGGGGTAGTTGAATTTGATGAAAATATGACAGCTGTCTCAATTGAAGAAAAACCAGCCAATCCTAAATCAAATTATGCAGTAACCGGTCTTTATTTCTATGACAACGATGTAGTTGAAATTGCTAAAAATATCAAACCATCTGCACGTGGGGAATTAGAAATTACTGATGTCAACAAGGTCTATCTTGAACGTGGTAAATTATCTGTTGAAGTGATGGGTCGTGGTTTTGCCTGGTTAGATACTGGAACACACGAATCATTATTAGAAGCATCCACATTTATTGAAACAATCGAAAAACGCCAAAATCTAAAAGTGGCTTGTTTAGAAGAAATTGCTTACCGTATGGGCTACATTGATAAAGAACAATTGGTTAAATTAGCGCAACCATTGAAGAAAAATCAATATGGTCAATATTTATTACGATTAGCAGCACAAAACTAGGAGGCAGTATTTTGAAGGTTTATAATACAAAATTACAAGATGTCAAAATCATCGAAATGGATGTTTTTGGTGATCATCGTGGCTTTTTCACAGAAAGCTACTCAAAAGCAAAATTTTTAGAACATGGCTTAGATTACGATTTTGTTCAAGACAATCATTCTTTATCTAGCCAAGCCGGAGTTTTACGCGGCTTGCATTTCCAAAAAGGAGAAGCTGCGCAAACGAAACTCATTCGCGTGGTAACTGGTGCCGTTTTAGATGTCATTGTAGATATCAGAAAAGGCAGCCCAACCTATGGCCAATGGGAAGGTTATATCTTATCTGAACACAATCATCGTCAATTATTAGTTCCAAAAGGCTTTGCGCATGGTTTTGTTACATTAACGGATAATGTAAACTTCATGTATAAATGTGACAACTACTACAATGCTCCAGCTGATGGCGGAATTGCCTTTGATGATCCTGATTTGGCGATTAATTGGCCAATCGATCTTTCAAAAGCAATTTTATCTGAAAAAGATAAAAAACATCCTACATTAAAAGAATTTGAAGCAGAAAATCCATTTGTTTATGGAGAAATATAAGGAGAGTTATATGAAGAAAATCATCGTTACAGGTGGTGCCGGCTTTATCGGTTCTAACTTTGTTCATTATGTTGTCAATAATCATCCAGAGGTTCATGTAACTGTTTTGGATAAATTAACTTATGCAGGAAATGAAAAGAATTTAGAAGGACTACCAAAGGATCGTGTAAAATTAGTCGTTGGCGATATCGCTGATGCGAAATTAGTGGATGAATTGGTGCAAGATACTGATGCAGTAGTACACTACGCAGCTGAATCACATAATGATAACTCATTAAAAGATCCATTCCCATTTGTGCAAACCAACCTAATTGGTACGTATACTTTAATTGAGGCATGTCGTAAATACAACGTTCGCTTCCATCATGTATCAACAGATGAAGTCTATGGCGATTTACCATTACGTGAAGATTTACCTGGACATGGAGAAGGGGAAGGTGAAAAATTCACCGATAAAACACCTTATAATCCATCAAGCCCATATTCTTCAACTAAAGCAGGTTCTGACCTTTTAGTAAAAGCATGGGTTCGTTCATTTGGACTACAAGCAACTATTTCTAACTGCTCAAATAACTATGGTCCTTATCAGCACATTGAAAAATTCATCCCACGTCAAATTACCAATGTCTTAAGTGGCATTCGTCCAAAATTATATGGCGATGGTAAAAATGTTCGTGACTGGATTCATACCAATGACCATTCATCAGCTGTTTGGGCGATTCTTACCAAAGGCCGTATTGGAGAAACCTATCTAATCGGTGCTGATGGTGAGAAAAACAATAAAGAAGTCATCGAATTAATTCTTGAATTAATGGGTCAAGATGCCAAAGCGTATGATCACGTGAATGATCGTCCAGGTCATGATTTGCGTTATGCGATTGATTCACGCAAATTACGTGAAGAACTAGGCTGGGAACCACAATTTACAAACTTTAAAGATGGTTTAGCCGACACAATTAAATGGTATACCGAAAATCGTGATTGGTGGCAAGCTGAAAAAGATGCAGTTGAAGCCAACTATGCCAAGAATGGACAGTAGTCAACAACAAGTAATTAAAAAGATTTTTAAAAGGCTCGCTCAAATTTCTGAGCAGCCTTTTTCAACGAATATCACTAAAATGTCTATTAAAAGACTTTTAAAGGAGAGAACAGCATGATTCTATTAACTGGTGGCAATGGCCAATTAGGAACAGAATTACGTCATCTTTTAGACGAAAAAGGAATGAAGTATGTATCAACAGATGCAGCTGAAATGGATATTACGGATGCTAAAGCAACAATGGCCTACATTGAAGAATTAAAACCAACTGTAATCTATCATTGTGCGGCCTATACTGCAGTAGATAAAGCCGAAGACGAAGGCAAGGAATTGGATGAAAAAATTAATGTCGACGGTACACGGAATGTGGCGTTTGCAGCTAAAGCCGTTGGTGCTACCTTAGTCTACATTAGTACGGACTATGTTTTTGATGGTACCCTTAAAGATGGTGAATACGCAGTAGATGCACCAGTAAATCCGCAAAATGAATATGGTCGAACTAAAGCTTTAGGTGAAAAGGCTGTTCAAGAAATTATGGACGATTATTATATCATACGTACTTCATGGGTATTTGGAAAATATGGACATAATTTTGTCTTTACAATGCAAAAATTAGCGCAAACTCGCGATGAATTAACCATTGTTGATGATCAATACGGTCGCCCAACTTGGACTAGAACCTTGGCTGAATTCATGCATTTTGTTATCGCACAAAAAGCACCATTTGGTATTTATCATCTATCTAATGATAATGCTTGTACTTGGTATGAATTTGCTAAAGAAATTTTAAAAGATACTGATGTGAAGGTCTTGCCAGTAACTTCTGAGCAATTCCCACAAAAGGCCAAACGTCCACAATATTCAGTAATGGATTTATCTAAAGCCAAATCTTTAGGTTTTAACATCCCAACTTGGCAAGAAGCACTAGCAGGTATGTTAGCTAGTTTGGATTAAAATAATATATTCGTTAAATTAAAGACCTAAACATCACCAGTTGTTGTTTAGGTTCTTATTTTTGTCTTAAAAATTTAATAGTAGATTATTAGTAAGATTTTGCTTAAATTAGGTTACAGATATTGTAAATGTATAGACTAGGTGAGATAAGCTATGTTAAAATACATGTTAGTAAAATTTTGAGGTGATGAAATGCTTATTTTCCCATTACTTTTGATGGTAATTTTATATTTTCAAAATATGTTTGGCTTAAGAGGAGTTGCCAGAATATCATCAAGTGTTTATTGGGGGGTGGGAGCTTTCCTTATTTCAACTTTTTTTGTTAGGTTGAATAATTCAAAGCTTACTTTTGGCGATGTGATTGGTTTTGTACCAAGTCAAAATATTGAGTTAACTTATTTTATTTTTATCATTGTTACAGGGGTAATTTACTTATTAGTTTATTTATTACATAATCAATTTGAAATTATTGATAATTTTCGTTTAAAAATCTCTGAAAAGATACTTTGTAGCGTGCTAGTGATTTGTTACGGCCTTGCTTTACTATTAATATATAGTGCCAATTGGGCAATGAATCATTTTAAGGGGATTGCAATAGATCAAATTATCTACACCTTGACACAACCATTAGATGGAACGGATTCCTCGCAAATTGATTCGTTTATCTTTGGACCAGTTATTGGTGTTTTCGTTACATTATTCATTACTACTGCTTTGGTTTATAGTTTGGTTCGTGTTTCAAAAAGTATTAATCGTTTTTTAATTTTTAGAAAAATCCGTTATCGTAAACTGTTTTTAACAATTCTGTCATCAGTCTTATTGATTGCTGGTTTTTTAATTAGTGTTAATGAAATTGGTTATGCGGAGGTAAAAGCTTACTTTTTTGAAAAAACGAAAATTTATGAAACGAATTATGTTAATCCCAAGCAAGTAAAAGTTACGTTTCCTGAACAAAAACGTAATCTGATTTATATTTTTCTAGAATCAATGGAAAGCACCTATGTCTCAAAAGAATTGGGTGGTGCTGAAAAACAAAACTTACTACCGAATTTTTCACAAATGATAGAAAATAACCAAGCCATCAATTTTTCAAATACTGATAAAATTGGGGGGGCGTTACCTATTACAACCACCTCGTTTACAGTTGGAGGAATGGTAGCGCAGACAGCTGGTCTGCCAGTAAAGGTGTCTTTAGGCGCAGATAGTCAAACAGAATTAGGTAATGAAGCCAATAATTATGGTAGCGAAGCATCTAGCTTTTTACCAGGAGCTTATTCAATTGGCGAAATCTTAGCCAAAGAAGGGTATACCAATACGTTAATGTTAGGTTCAGATGTTAATTTCTCTGGAAGAGCGAAGTATTTTACAGAACATGGTAATTATCGCTTATTAGACTATAACACTGCTAAGCAACAGCAATGGATTCCTGATGATTACTATGTTTGGTGGGGCTATGAGGACGAAAAGCTACTTGAAAATGCTAAAAATGTTTTAACTGAAACGGCTAGCACGGGGCAACCTTTTAATTTCACCATGTTAACGGCTGATACGCATTTTGAGGATGGCTACATGTCTGCTGATACACCACGTTTATTCAAGGATCAATATGCAAATGTTATTCATTTTTCAGATCAAATGTTAGCTGAATTTATTGCTTGGATTCAGCAACAACCTTTTTATGAAAATACAACAATCGTGATTTCTGGGGATCATTTGAGTATGGATCAAGATTTCTTTGATAATGTTCCTAGTAACTATCAAAGAACGATTTTTAACACGATTATCAATAGTCCAATTCAACCAGTTAATTCAAAAAATCGAAAATTTACAACCTTTGATATGTACCCAACCACGTTAGCAGCTCTCGGCGCCACGATTGAAGGCAATCAATTAGGGTTTGGTGTGAATTTGTTCTCTGATCAACAGACTTTGCCAGAAAAACTTGGTTATAAGTATTTTAATCAAGAAATGTCGAAACGTTCCAAGTATTATGATGAGAAACTATTAAAGAAACAAGAAGCACTATCTTCCAGTACGAAATAAATTTGTCCTGATTTACTATAAAAATTTGAGTAAATCAGGATTTTTTGTTTATATGTTTTTTATAGGATGAGATAGATTTAACCCATAGATTATTTTTGAAGTAGCCTCAGCGAAAACTTATAAAATTTTTAAATTTAATCGATTTTTCTCCTACTTTAAATGAGAAGATTGGTCGATTTTTGGAATTATCTTGCGTTTACTAGTGGCATTTTGTAAAATAGGACTGTTGATTATCTTATGTTTTGTAGATATAAGAAACCAAGGAAGGAATATTGATATGTTAAAAGATTTATTTTCTATTTTTAAGGATATTTTTACGAATAAAAAGCTATTGATGCAATTTTCGTATAATGATTTCCGTTCTCGTTATGCGAGTTCCACATTAGGAATTTTTTGGGCGTTTGTTAACCCGGTAGTTACAGTGTTAACTTATTGGTTTGTCTTTGATGTGGGCTTGAAATCTGGCTTAACGGATGGTAAATATCCCTTTATCTGCTACTTATTAACAGGGATTGTTCCATGGTTTTATTTTTCAGATGTGTTGGGTTCTGCGACCAATGTATTTAGAGAATATAGCTATCTAGTAAAAAAAGTAGTGTTTAATATTCGCATTTTACCTACATCAAAACTAATTTCTAACTTTTATATGCATATTTTCTTTATGATTATTGCCTTTTTAGTTACTATTTTAAATGGTTATTATCCAACCTTACAAACCTTACAAATCATTTATTATGCTTTTTGTATGATGATGTTTTTAACCGGTCTAACTTGGATTACGGCAGCAATTCAGCCATTTTTCCCAGATATCAATCAATTTATTGGAATTATCATGCAAACCTTGATGTGGGGAACGCCAGTCTTGTGGAGTATTAATACTTTTCCACCTGTAGTACAAATGGTTTTGAAAGCCAACCCACTATTTTATGTGATTCAAGGTTATCGAAATGCCTTCTTTAGCGAAGGATGGTTCTGGCAACATCCCGCATTGAGCATTTACTTCTGGGTTTGGACAATTGTACTTTTACTAGTAGGGAGCGTTGTCTTTAAACGTTTGAAACCTCATTTTTCTGATGTATTATAAGGAGAAAATCAATGACAGATTATGCAATTGAATTAAAAAATATTACCAAGACTTATGCGATGTATGCAAAGCCAACTGATCGTTTGAAAGAAGCGCTAGACTTACGGCGCCGCTCATTTCACGAAACCTTTTATGCGCTAAATGATGTGAATATTCATGTTAAGAAAGGTGAAATGATTGGCTTTATCGGTGAGAATGGTTCAGGAAAATCGACATTATTAAAAATCATCACAGGTGTATTAACCCCAACAAGTGGTGAGATGAAAATCAATGGGAACATCGCTGCGTTATTAGAATTGGGCTCTGGTTTTAATCCTGAGTACTCAGGTTTTGATAATATCTATCTAAATGGGATGGTTTTAGGTTTTACCAAAGAGCAAGTGGACGAAATGGTTGATGACATCATTAATTTTGCGGATATTGGCGATCATTTATATCAACCGGTAAAAACATATTCTAGTGGAATGTTTGTCCGTTTAGCTTTTGCAGTGGCGATTAATGTTGATCCAGAAATTTTAATTGTCGATGAAGCTTTAGCGGTTGGTGATTTGGAATTTCAATTAAAATGTATGGAGAAGTTTACAGAGTTTCGCAATGCTGGTAAAACGATTCTTTTCGTTTCACACGATGTGAATGCTGTTCGTCGTTTTTGTGACCGCGTTTATTGGTTAAAAAATGGGGTTGTTGAAAATGAAGGAGAAACGATGGAAGTGACTGAAGAATACGAAAACTTCCTAAAACGTAAATCCTTGAAAACAATTGACCGTGAAAAAAGTGTGGTTGAAGAACATAGTGCCCCTGAAATTGTCACGGTGGATTCTGCTGTGTTACTTGATGAAGCAATGCAGCCAATTGATATTGTCGAACAAAATTCACCGGTATATGTGAAAGTTGAATATACAGTAAAAGATGATTCACCGAAAAATCCAGTTTTAGGTATTGCTATTCGAACCGTCCAAAATCACTATGTCTGTGGCTTGAATACCTTACTAGATAAGACCCCAATTCCATGGAAATTAGGTAAAAATACTTTCTACTTAAAATATCCGAAAATGGCCTTGCTTAGCGGGGAGTACTATTTTGATGTGGCTTTCTTTGAAGAAAACGCGACAGTTCCTTTTGTCTATAAGACTAAATATGTAACGATGTTTATTACGGGCAAATATGTAGGTGAAGGAATTGTTGTCTTGGATCATGAATGGAAGGATTCGATTTAGATGAAATATGATTTTGAACTTTCTTTAGATGAGCATACGAGCATTGGTAAAATTGTGAAGCAGATTAAGCCAAATAGTCAAGTTTTAGAATTTGGTCCTGGTAATGGTCGCATGACACAATATCTTATCAACGAAAAGCAATGTGAGGTTTCTATTGTTGAGTTTGATAAAGAGCTTTTTGATTATGTGATGCAATTTGCCAAAGATGGTGTTTATGGCAACATCGAAGATTATCATTGGGTGGAGCGATTTAAAGGACAACTTTATGATGCAATCGTTTTTGCCGATGTTTTGGAGCATCTAACCAATCCAGAACAGGTCTTAAAAGCGGTCGTTCCATTTTTAAAGCCAAACGGTCAAGTATTGATTACTTTCCCAAATATTGCGCATAATTCAGTATTAATTGATTTATTTAACAATCGATTAAATTGGAATCGCTACGGCTTATTAGATGCTACTCACCATAGTTTCTTTACTGAACAAGGCTTTATGGAGCTATTTAGACGAGTGGGCTTAAATGTAGCGATTGAAGATTTTACCTATTCGCAGGTGGGTCAAAATGAAATTGCCTCACACTACGAGGATTTATCCTTGCGTGTGCAGCATGAATTTAAACAACGTGAATTTGGTGAGGTTTATCAATATTTCTTTGCTTTAACTAAAGCACCGGTTGCCAATCCAGTCATTTTGCGACCTGAAAATTCAAATTTTGTTAAAACGGTAACCTTATTTATTGAAACAGCCCAAGGAGTACAACCACAAACTTATCCGTTGAACAATCGAACTGGAGAAAATCGTAAGTATTCATTACAGCTACCTAGTGACTTATTAAATCTCTATATTCAGCCTTTAGCTGGTGATGGTATTGTTCAATTCAAGGTGTGGGTAGATGGCAAGGTCTTTCGTCATTTTGAAAGTCGTGCACTTTGGCGTAAGGATGGCATGTATCTTTTCTCAGGTAACGAAAAGGAAAACTTTTTTGTACTAAATGGTCACGATGTTGCTGGTAAAACGGTTGAGATTGAATTAATTTATTTATTTGATGGTCGTTTTACTGAATTAGAGCATATTGTGCTTAATGACTTTAAGCGACATCGTTTAGAAAAAATGCGCCTAGAAGAAGCGCAGACAGCTTTTGAAAAAGAGGTGCAGGCTCGATATGACTTTATGTCAGCTAGATATAATCAGGTTATTCAGCAAAAAGCATGGCAAAGACATCGCAAATATGAACAATGGCTTGAAAGCCTATTTTTCAGTCGCAGTCATCAAAAGCTACAAGAAAGATTGGTTCAGTTAACAATTGAGTCAGTTGAAGTGGATGCTGAGCTGCATACGACGATTATCAAGGGCTGGGGCTTTTCTAAAAATGACTTGGAGCCATTAAGTTATCAATTACGTTATGATGAAGGTTGTTTTTATAAGGTAACCCCACTATATCGTAAGGATGTTAACGATGCGTTTGATTTACCAGCCAAACAAAAGTATGGCTTTATTATGGAAATCGAACAGTTTGAGCAAGCGGATTGTTTACATTTAACCATTCAAACAATCAATGGGGAACGAATCCCCGTTTTAGTGAATCGTCATAATTTATCCAATGCCTCTCTATATAAACGAGTACGCTATGTTTTAGGGATGGTTCGTCATTTAGGCATTAAAGGGACGCTTAAGCACATCAAAGCCCGTAAAGAAAATCAAGATCAATATGAGCGCTGGATTGAAGAAAATGAGCAGTTTAATTTGGAGCAAATCCAAGCTGAAATTGCGCAATTTAAGTATCAACCTAAGATTTCGATTGCTGTTCCGGTGTATAATGTTGAAGAAAAATGGTTACGGGTTTGTGTAGATTCATTAAAAAACCAGTTTTACTCAAATTGGGAGCTATGTATTGCCGATGATGCGTCTACGCAGACTTACATTCGTCCATTATTAGAAAGCATGATGGCAGAAGATGAACGAATTAAGGTGGTATTCCGTGAAGAAAACGGCCATATTTCTGAAGCAACGAACTCCGCTTTAGGGATTGCGACAGGAGAATATATCGGTTTTATGGATAATGATGATGAATTAGCACCACATGCCTTATACGAGGTCGTAAAAGCTTTAAATCTGGATCAATCCATCGATTTTATTTATACTGATGAAGATAAGATTACCACTAGAGGCAAACGTTTTGATCCATTCTTTAAACCAGAATGGAATCAAACCTTATTGATGGGCCATAACTATATCACTCACTTTGTTGTTGTGAAGAGGGAATTAGTCTTAAATCAAGTAGGTGGTCTAAGAAAAGAATACAATGGTAGTCAGGATTATGATTTTGTTTTACGTGCAACGCAAGCAGCACATAAGATTCACCATATTCCAAAGATTTTATATCATTGGCGAACGGTCGAAACCTCGACGGCGTTAGATCCACAAACTAAAGAATATGCCTATATTGCTGGAAAGAATGCGTTAATCGATACGCTAAAGCGTGAAGGAATCCGTGGCAATGTTACGATGACTAAAAATTACGGTGCTTATAAAGTGGATTATGAGCATGGGGATAAAGTGAAAATTAGCTTGATTCCACTAATGCCGGAATTAGTCAATGCTAATTGGGCGAAAGAACTATTAGAAAAGACGAATTATTCTAATTGTGAATTAGTCTTACCAGCAAATATTACTGATTTTAAAAATGCCCGAGTCGTTCTAGCTGGAGGAAATAGCCTTGAAGAGTTAGTTCAACAGGCAAGTGGGGAATATTTAATCTTTATTCATCCAAGCTTACTTCCACAAGAATCACATTGGCTAGAAGAAATGGCTAATTTTATGCTGATGCCAGAGGTTGGCTTGGTAACGGGCAAAATTGTCAATAAAGATGATTTTGTCATGAATGCGGGGGTTGTTTTAGATAATGAACAGCAAAGCTTAATCTATGAGCAAGCTGGAGTATCGAATAAAACATTAGGTTATTATTTTAGAATTGTTTTACCACGTGAACTTTATACCGCTACTGAAGATTGTTTGATGATTAGTAAGACAGATTATCTGCAATTAAATGGCTTTAATTTAGCCTTACAATCTCAGCTAAGAGGGGTGGACCTAAGTATTCGTATGCAACAATTAGGTAAAAAGGTAATCTTTACACCGTATGCGACATTGGTTGAACAAGTCAATATTTCTCGTCAAATAGATAAGAAGGCTTATGGACAAATGGCCGCAGCTTATACAGCTGACCTGCTTGTGGATACCTATCAAAATCCAAATAAATTAGTTTAGGAGAAGATTATGGCTGATAAATATACCGTTTATATTGATAATATCTTGCGAAATGGTTCCAATGGTAGCATTGTGATTAATGGTTGGGCATTAGATGAAGAAAGTAAAACTGTTCCCTCTATTCATGTTGAAGGTTTTCCTGGTAATGTCCAAATCTCTTATGTTTACCGTGGTGATGTGAATGCTTTACACAAGCTAGCCTCTAATGTCTCTGCAGGCTTTCAAATTGATTTATACGGAAAAGCAACTGGTCCAATTCAATTAGTATTTGAGGGGCAAAATTGCGTTTGTAAAAAAGAAGTAGTCATTGATGGGAAGCTACCATTAGTACCGGGAACCGAGAGTGCTTGGGTGCAAAAGCTAAATCGCTTTAAGCGTGGTTTAGGCTATTTGCGTCGTAATGGTTTGATGAGTACGCTACGTCGTGTCAAAATGGATCAAGCACCCGGTAAGAGTGTTCAGGACTATCAACTATGGATTCAACAAAATGAAAATTGGGATATTGAGGCGATTAAAGCTGAAATTAGCCAGTTTAACTATCAACCAAAAATTTCTATTTTGATGCCTGTTTATAATGTCGATCGGGTGTGGCTTGAAAAATGTATCGATTCTGTCAAAAATCAGTATTATCCAAATTGGGAGTTGTGTATGGCAGATGACTGCTCAACTGATCCAAATGTACGCCCAATTTTAGAAAAATATGCACAAAGCGATGAACGCATTAAGGTAGTGTTTCGTAAAGAAAATGGTCATATTTCTAAAGCAACGAATTCAGCCTTAGAAATTGCTACTGGTGAATTTGTTGCCTTATTAGATAATGATGATGAATTAGCGCCGATTGCTTTTTACGAAGTGGTGAAGGCACTAAATGAAAATCCTGAATTAGATTTGATTTATAGTGATGAAGATAAAATTGATATGCAGGGCAATCGTTTTGATCCAGCGTTTAAACCAGATTGGTCATATGATTTATTGCTAGGTACCAATTATATTTCGCACTTAGGCGTTTATCGTCGTTCCATTATGAATGAAATTGGCGGTTTTCGAGCTGGCTTTGAAGGCTCGCAAGATTATGATTTAGTTTTACGCTTTACAGAAAAAACGACCGCCAATCGTATCCATCATATCCCTAAGATTTTATATTACTGGCGAATTTTGCCAACCTCTACGGCTGCAGACCAATCAACGAAGGGTTATGCCTTTGAAGCTGGTTTAAAAGCAGTCCAAGAGGCTTTAGTTCGTCGTAATATTAAGGGTACTGCCCGTCATGCGGCTGGTAATGGCTTATATGATGTGGAATATGAGGTATTGAGCGAAGACTTGGTGAGTATCATTATTCCAACTCGTGATGGCTATGATGATATGTTGCGCTGTTTAAACTCAATTGTGGCTAAAACAACTTATCGTAATTACGAAATTATTGTCGCTGATAACGGCAGTACTGATGAACGCATGCCTAAGCTTTATCAAAAATTCAAGGAACAACTTGGTGAACGTTTTGTAGTCGAAGTCATTGATATTCCTTTTAACTATTCACGAATCAATAATTTAGCTGCTAAAAAGGCGAAAGGAAAATATCTATTATTCCTAAACAATGATACAGAAGTGATTACTGAAGGTTGGATTACCAAGATGGTTTCCTTTGCGCAGTTTGAACGTATTGGTGTGGTGGGAGCCAAGCTTTATTATCCTAACCAAACCATTCAGCATGCTGGCGTGGTAGTCGGTCTGGGTGGAGCAGCCGGGCATTGTCACCATACCTATCCAAAAGGTGATTTTGGTTATTTTGGTAAATTGGAAATTAATGTCAATTACTTAGCAGTAACGGCAGCTTGCTGTATGATTAGAAAAGCTGACTTTGATCAATTAGGTGGATTTGAAGAAGAATTAACCGTTGCCTTTAATGACGTTGATTTGTGTCTGCGTGAATACACGGCTGGCCATGATAATGTCTGGTTACATGGAGTAGAATTATATCATTACGAATCACAAACCAGAGGATATGAAAATACCCCTGAAAAGAAGAAACGTTTTGATGAAGAAACACAGTTTATGGAAGCGCGTTGGGGTAAATATATCGAAAACGATCCTTACTATAATCCAAATCTTTCACGTGTGGGTGGACATTTTGGCATTCGACTAGCTGATGAAAAATAAAATAGTTCAAGCTTATTCTAAATTTCGTTACTGTTATTTAGAATAAGCTTTTTCTTTTTTGAATTAAAGTGGTTCTTTGTCAACTAGTGTTGTTGGCAATTAAGTCGATGGGAGAGGAAGTTATTTTTTCGATGACTTTCTCTCCTGTTTTTATTTTCTTTTTCAATCGATGCTTTTTGTCAAACAGGCAGCTAAGCGTGCAAGGGTGACCGAGACGAAGATCGGTCACTTGCAAAGCCCTTGCACAAGCGAAAGCTCGCCTGTTACAATAGCAGTCTGATTGAGAAAGAGATTTAGGCGGATTTCTCCCCACAATTTCTTTTAGTTGGTTGTTTTGTATGCCAATTTTCTTCGTATAAAAAGATTCTTCTTCGCATATTACTAAAGTTTCTAAATCCAAAAGCCACTCGCTGAAAGACCTTGATTAAATTGTTTTTCCCTTCTAATTTTCCGTTGGAGTAAGGGGATTGTATCGCATTTTTTATAGCGTGTGTATGTTTGATTAAATATTTCAGCGATTTTTTAAAGGCTATATCTAAGTCTTCAGGTAGCGTGTGAAGAATATGGAAGAATTCGTCTAGCTGCTTTTGATGAAAACAAGCAAGTAGCTCTTGATAAATCTGGTAACACTGTCTGAATGCATCATCAAAACTAAGTAACGTATCCACCACCTCAGTCTGTGTCACATATCTTCGATCGAATAAGGGATATTGTACATATTTCTCAAAGTTTAAGTGATCTTCAGGCATTAAAAGCAACTTCCAATAGCGTTTGAATTTATTGTAAGCACGTTGATTTTTATAGCGCAATGCTTTCATCACTTGAATTCTTTTTTTATTCAACGCTCGAGTGAGTTGTTGGATAATATGGAAACGATCAATGACAATTGATGCATTGGGCAATACTTCTTTAATGACATAAGGATAAGCGGCATTCATATCCATGACCACATATTTGACACGATTTCGACTTTCCAAACTAAAACGTAGAAAAAAGTCTTTAATTACGAAATTTCTGCGATCGTCTAAAATATCAATGATTTTCCCGGATTGTCCATCACTTAAAATAAAGCACATTTTCCCGTTACAATCGCTCGTTCCTTTGAATTCATCAATGAGCAGGCATTCTGGTAGTTGCATATGGTAAGGATTTAGCTCATAAGAGTAAGACTTTAAGATTCGTTCAACTGATTTAGGCGAGACAAAATAGCGCTTGGCGATATCCGTCATTGCACATTTTTGCTTCAAATCATGTAGGATAGCGAATTTCAATGCATTTGAAAGATAGCAACGTTCATCAACGATGTTTGTCGTAGCGGAAAACGTTTGTCCGCACGCTTTACAACGATAACGTTGCTTGTATAAACGCAGGTAGGTCGGCACATTTTGATAAGGAATCATTTGAATCAAACTAGCTTTAGGCGTATGCTTAATAACCGTACCTGACTTTCCACAAGAAGAACAACAATGGGGATTTTCAGGGTAGGAAAGCAAACCAGAAAAGACTTTAGAAAACACGCCATGGACCTTCTCGTCAGAAAATGCGTAAGCATAAGCAGGAAAAGTAATATGTTTATCCTTAATATTTAGGATATTTTTGATAAGATTCGTTGTACTTGCACAAGTTTTTTTGATATTATGTAAGAAAGACATCATGTTTCACTCCTTAATGGTTTTGGTCGACTTAATTATAGAGGAAACAGATGTCTTTTTCTATTGTTTCAAACAAAAAAAGATATTCAGCGTTATCCTCAATTTGAGTAACAACACTAAATATCATAGAACCATTAAAGTAAAGTTGCCTTGACGAATGAATGAAGTTCCGTTACAGTTAAGACTGTGTGTATGTACAAATGTACAATATATATGTACCAACCATTGATACATATGTTGATACAAATATAACTAAGTCTAAAGTTATTGATTGAAAGGAAAAAATGAAAATGTCACTTTTATCGATTATTGTACCTTGTTACAATGAAGAAGAAACGGTTGAACTTTTTTATAATGCAGCAGAAAAGGTTCATCAACAATTAGCCATGGATTTTGAATACATTTTTGTAAATGATGGATCAAAGGATAAAACTTTAATCCAATTACGAAATTTAGCGAAAAAACATTCTAATGTCCGCTATCTTTCCTTTTCAAGAAATTTTGGTAAAGAGGCCGCTTTATATGCAGGTTTAAAAGCAGCTCAAGGTGATTTAATTACGGTAATGGATGCTGATTTGCAGGACCCACCAGAATTATTACCAGAAATGATTCAGGCAATTGAACTAGAAGGTTACGATTGTGTAGGGACTAGACGAACGACTCGTGAGGGTGAACCACCTATTCGTAGCTTTTTTGCGAAAATGTTTTATCGCATTGTCAATCGAATCGGTGAAGTTGAAATGGTTGATGGTGCTAGAGATTACCGTTTAATGACTAGACAAATGGTTGATGCAATACTTGAATTAAGTGAATATAATCGCTTTTCAAAAGGCCTATTTAGTTGGGTAGGTTATAAAACGAAGTATATCAGTTTTGAAAATCGTGAACGCGTTGCAGGGGAAACATCATGGTCATTTTGGAAGCTATTTAAATATTCAATTGATGGAATCATTAATTTTTCAGAAACACCACTCAATATTGCTTCATTTATTGGCGCTTTTTCTTGCATTGGTGCAGGATTAGCCATGATTTTTATCATTATTAAAACCTTAATTTTTAAAGATCCAACAAGTGGCTGGCCATCATTGGTTACGATTATTTTATTTATGGGTGGCTTGCAGCTATTATGTATTGGAATTATTGGTAAGTATATCGGTAAAATCTTCTTAGAGACGAAAAAGAGGCCGATATATATTGTTCAAGAAACAGAAAAAACTAGAAGGGATTAATAATGAATTTACAAAGACAACATCATAAAGTCAATGAAATTGAGCAACAACCAGTCTATTCAATGAAAGAATGGATAGTTTTAAATAGTCCTCAAATAATGACAATTTTAATTTTATACTTAGCGGTTTTAGTGAATATTGGTTTAGTAAACTTTCCATATATTGATGATATTACGCGTCAAATGTCTGGCGTACCTAATTTTGGCGCACATTATTCAAGGTGGGGCAGTGAAATTTTTTCATGGATCTTCCAAGGTAGTCGACATTTAACTGATCAAGGCATTACTTTGTTTATTTTATCTAGTTTAATCTTAACTTTGACTAGTAGTCTTGCTTTATCTTATGTTTATAAAGAAAAAATTCCTTGGGGAGCAGCGATTATTTCTGTATTGATCGGGATTAATCCTTGGTTTTTAGAATGTTTGAGTTTTCGCTTTGATGGTCCATTTATGGCATTAAGTATCTTATTTGGCTTTACGGCTTTTTATTGGTGGAATAAACCTAAATGGCAACTATTCATAGCGTCAATTCTTTCAGTATTTATGCTATGCAATACGTATCAATCTTCCTCAGGGGTATTCATCATTGTTGCGCTAACCCTTGCTTATAAAGAAATTCTTGATGGGCGTAAGCTAGTTAAGGTTATGCATAAGTTGCTTATTAGTGCGCTAGGTTTTATCCTAGGTATGGGGATATACCTAATAGAAACCAAATTTAATCCAAATCTAAGTAATCGAGGTGAGACGGTACAAATTGCCTCGATAGGTAAAATGCCACAAACAATCATACAAAATATTCAAGCTTATTATGAGACGATTACGACGGATTCTGCTAAAATTTGGCTTTTAATGTTGGGAATATTGATTGTTGTTTTTGCCTGGTATAGCCTGATAAATACGAAATTGAACTATTTATTCACCTTAGCTTTTGCTACGAGCTATCTGGTGGTTGGCGCTATCTTAAGTTACGGTGTACTATTAGTTTTTGCTCATCCATTAGTTAAAACAGTTGGTCGTTACGGTGGTTTTGGCGTATGGGTATTCGCGGCTTTAGTCGGGATATTATCTGCACAACAACTTACTGATAAAAAGATTAGTCGATACGTCATTCAAAGCTTCTTGGTAGTTTTCATGTATTACCAACTAGCCTTTGGATTTGGCTATGCAAGCATGCTCTCAGCACAAAAATCAGCCTTTGAATTCCAAAGTCAAAATTTAGTAGCTGATTTGAAAAATGTAGTTACACCTGAGCAAAATGTCTTGCATGTAGATCATTTATTCGCATCACCAACTATTTTGGAAAATGCGAAACGTAATTATCCGATTCTAGATAAAATTGTACCAAGCATTTCTAGTATGTATTGGCCAAACCAATTTTGGTTCAACCACTATACCCAAATTGACGTGTATTTAGACACTAAGCCAGTAGATTTCAATACTTTTGTTCAACAAAATCCAACCGCCCAATTGGTTGCCCAAAATCATTATTATGATATGTACTTACTAAACAAGGAAATCTATGTTCGCATGAAGAAATAAAAGTATAAAGAAGAAAAAAACAGTGGAGAATAGGTAGCTTATTTATCCTCTTGGCTACTTCAAACATAAAATAGACGTTTCAATCTTAAAGAAAGTTTCTTTAAGAGGTGAAACGTCTATTTTTTTAATGATTATTTTGCACCATAAAAGGCGATTTTCTCATCTTTCCAACCTAATTGAATCAATTGATCGCGTTCACTTGCGCTAGGGGTATAATGGTGGGAGCCAGCGCCCTTCGCATTTGGATTAAAGACACGATAAATTGGTGTAGATTGGTTGGCATCAGAGTAAAAGGCAATGCCTTCTTTTTTCCAACCTGATTTAGCGACAGCTTCGTATTCAGCTAATTGTAAGGTATAGAAGTGCTCGCCAGAATTAGGATTATATAAGCGATAGACTGGATTACCAACTGAAGGAATGTACCAAGCGATTTTTTCATCCTTCCAACCTAAACTGATTAGTTTTTTCGCTTCATCTTGTTTGGCAGTATATAAATGCTCGGCAGAATTTGGATTATAGACTCGATATAAGGATTGGCTAGCAACATTTGGTTCAGCTGGTTGTACTGGTGTTACAGGCTCAGTAGGTTCCAATGCTGGTACCGATACAGTTTGATTAAAGCTCTTCTGTGAAAGAATTTGACTACCTTGTGCATCACTGGTTAACATTGCAGTCACTTTTATACTATGACCACGTAGTTCATCAGTTACTGGAACTGTTTGGTTAAAGCCTGAGTACCAAGCATCATTCCCTAAGTTAGCTGCTACATCTTGTCGACCGGTTGCTTGGTAATTGATTCTCCGTAATTCCTTACCACTTTGTACATCGCTAAGGATTAACCAACGATAACTTGTACTTGGGGCTTTTTCATAAAATTGCCAACCATTAACGGTTAATTGTTCACCATTTAGCTCAAAGCGATCAAGTGAAGCACTGTCGATAATTGATTGAATGGTATACCATTGATTAAAGGCAACATCAAAGATTGCCGTTTGGCTATTTGCTTGTGCTAAATTACGCGCGACTAACCGGACCTTTTTCCCACGTAACGAATCTGCGAGTTTAAAACTAGTATTAAATCCAGATAGTAAGCTTGTTGACCAAGAACGATAAGCTATTCCTACATCAGCACGTGGAAGTAAAGCTAGTGGCATCCGTGTGACTTCTTGATTATTTTCATCAAAGACTGAAAGATAAGGAAGACCTTGCTTACTTAGGGTTGAATCAAAGAACCAACCACTTACTTGGACATCATTCCGTTGATTTTTAAAACTGTCAATATTGCCGGTACGTACATTACCATCAATTTGATAGCCTTTAGTGAAGTGAACTTGGTAGAGTAGATTATCTCCATTTGCACTAGCTGCTTTCCCTGCTTTAAAGTAAACCATCTTTCCACGCAGACTGTTAGGTAGATTGGTCGTTAGCTCAAAACCACTATTCCCAGCATTGGCAATATTTGGATAAGCACTAGCCACATCCGCACGATGCGTTAGAGTTAGTGGGAAACGAGCAAGCTCATGTTCATTTGCATCTAAAGCATAAAGATAAGGATAACCTGTAGTAGTTGCTTGAGAGCTTTCAAACCAACCTTTAATTTTCATTTGATCGTCCATGGCAGCAAAATAATCAATACTACTTACTTGTACATCTGGTGTAATTCGCTCACCGGTAATTCGTTCCACCATATCCCTAGCAACAAAATCTAGGTTTTGACGTAAGTGGGTTACATCTAGTGTATTGGTAATAAAACCAAGTTCCACTAAACGATAGGCAATCCCACGATGATTTAAAACATTTAGATTGAGTAAATCGCTACGCAAGCTCAAACCATAATTTCCAGCATAACTAGGATTTAACCCAACATATTTATTGACAATTTGGGCAATGGTTTTATTTGCATTGGTTACCTGGGTTGGATGGACAATTACATGACCACCACTTGCATTAGTATTAGTTGAAGCATCTAAATGGAATTCAGTGACTGATTCATAATTAGGAATAGTATAAGCACCTAATTCGTCACAGCTATCTTGGTACATATCATGACTAGGATCATAGAAGTTGATCTTACTATACTGTAATTGACTAGCATATTTTTGCAGTAACGGTAGCAATTCATTGCGGGTAAAGCTTGCTTCATTCGTTCCATTCCCTCTAGCGCCAGGATCACCTGCACCATGTCCCATAACAAACAGATATTGCTTAAATAGCGTAGGCACCCCAAACTCATCATTTGGCTTGAAATTACCTATCTTGTCAAAATTAATACTTGTTTTAGGTAATAGGGCAGTATCACTTGGTACTGTCTGATTAGAGACCTCTGCATAAACATTTGAACCGACTGTAAGAAAAAGGACAAACGCAATTAAATAAAAATACAGTCGGACGATTTTTTTCATTAATAATTCCCCCTAAAAAATGTGAATAAAGTATTGTAAAAATACAAGATTCATTTTATAATTGTTAAGAAAATAAATCAATGGATTGAATGAAATCAATCAATTTTTCTGAATTCTTCATTTTCTAGGCAGATTTGTCTTGAAATATGTCGTTTTTTTTTGAAGATTTCATGGTAAAAACGTTGACATGTTCCATTCACTGATTTAGAATCATAAGTGTGCTATGTCGTTGGTACATTTTCAAAAATTACCTAAGTATGGAGGTTTTTAAATGAAAAACAATAAAAACGTGAGAAAAGACAACCTTTCTCCAGTAGAAAACGGATCAAAACGTATCTACAAAATGTACAAATCTAAAAAGAACTGGGTTGTTGCACCGGTTGTATTATTAACTTTATTAGGTGCCGTAGCTCCAGCTCCAATCGCTTTAACTAATGTGGTTAATGCGGAAGAAACAACTGTTGTAGCAGCAACAGATACAACAAAACAAGATGCTTTATCTAAGTTAAATACTTTAAAAGGTTATGGTTTTGATGTTTCTGCACAAGAAAACTCAATTAAAAGTGCGACAAACCAAGCTGATGTTTATACAGCTGTACTTAATGCTTATAAGTTAGTTACTACCGACACTGCTAAAAAATTAGTAAGTAATTATGACAATATCAAAAAGGCAGTAGAAGATGCTGCAACTGCTGGTAAAGTCACTTCTACAGAAAAAGATGCATTGTTGGGAGCTTTAAAATCTTCTGCTACTACTGAAGCAAATACTTATGTAACTACTGTAGGTGGATATACTTCTTCTACGACTGATTTGTATAAAAATCTAATTGATCAATTTACTACATTAGAAAATGCTTCAAAAAAAGTTGAAGCTGCAAATAATGATGTAAAAACTTTATTAGATTCTTATGTTACAGGTAATGTTTCTGCTGATGCAAAAGTTACGGCAGCAAACGCTATTGTTGATGGCTTGAAAAATCTAAGTGAAGCACAAAAAGCTGCATATGATGCAAGCATTGTAGCTGCTCAAAACACATATACTCAAGCTGATAAATCTACTGATGTAAATGCTAAAAATGCGCTAGATACTTTAATTAATGCAGTTGATACAGCTCTATCTACCGCTAAAGAAGCAGATGCTACGAATTTATCAAATGATGTTACTGCAGTAAAATCTCTATCTGCATATACTGGATTATCTAGTGAATTACAAAAACAATATTCAGATAAGCTAGATGCAGCAAAAACATTAGATGCTGTTAAAGCTATTAAAGATGAGTTAGTGGCTAATGAACTAGCAAACAAACGTCAATCTGCTTTAGATGAAACCATCAATGTAAATTACGGTTCTTTTGGTGCTTACTATACAACAGGTACAGCTACTGAGACACTTGCTAAGAAACAAGCAATTGTTGATTACTTTAAAGGATTAGTTAATAAAGCAGATACAACTGATAAAGTTACTTCTGTAACCAATGACTTCGAAACATGGGCTGGTTATGCTAACATGACTGCTGCTAAAGCAGTGGTGACTGTTTCAACAATCATTGGGGATACTCCTACTCCAAACTTAGATGCAACAGCTCGTGCAGAATATACTTCAAAATATGAAAGATTAGCTACAACAGCATCTCCATTAGAATTGAAGAAATTAGTTGATGAAATAGTGGCAGCAAATACTAAAGCGTTAGAAGATGCTAAAACAGCTGCTGAAACAGAAGTGAAAGGTTTAGCAAACTTACCAAAAGCTGATTTAGAAAAAGCATTACAAGATATTAAAGATGCAGCAAATGTTTCTGGAGTGAAAACTGCTATAGATAATGCTAAAGCAGCTGTAGTTGATCCTGAACTAAAAGCTGCTAAAGATAAAGCAACTGAAGCTATTAAGACTTGGAAAGCTGCTGATGAAGCAACATACATTAGTGCTGTTAATGCTGAAACCACTGTAAATGGTGTAAACAAAGTATTTGCCGAAAAAGCTAATGCTTATCTAGGAACTTCTAATACTTCTGCCTTTGGAAAGAATGATGTAAAAGATATCAAACCAATTGCTTTAGCAGTATTGGATACTCTTGGTTTAAGTGATTCAGATTTAGCAAAAGCAAAAGCCGTGGTCAATGCAAGCGATGCAACAGTTGCAACTATCTATGATGGATTAAAACCATTCTTTACAAAGACAGTGGACATCGCCCAAAATGCTATTACTCAAGCAGCGTTAGTAAAAGCTCAAGAAGATGCGAATAAAGCCATTGATAGTTTATCATATTTAAGTGATGCTCAAAAAGCTGACTTCAAATCTCAGGTTGCTAAAGCGACAACAACAGCAGCAATTGGTGCACCTACAGATTTAGCTACAGCTGATACTATTGTTGGTAAAGCTAAAAAAGCAAATGAAACAGCTAAAACATTAGCAACTGTAACTAAACCTGAAGCTGTACGTAAAGTGCTTGCTCTTGAAAACTTAACTTCTGCCCAAAAAGCTGATTATCAAGCTAAGATTTTAGCTGCTAGTGATTCAGCTACTGTTGACTCATTAGTTGCTCAAGCTCAATCACTTGATTTACAACAAGAAACTGATTTAGCTACATTTAAAGCTAAAGCTGCTACTGCAGATACTGGTGCAATCGCCAAATTACCTAATTTAACCAATGATGAAATAACAGCATACAATAATGCTGTAAATGCTGCTACTACTTTAGAAGCTGCTAAAGATGCCTTTAATAAAGCAGTGGTACAAAGTAACAAAGCAACTGATGCTGAGACGGTTAAAAGTTTGAAATCTTTATACGATAACGGTAAGTTCAATGAAGGTCTTGCTAAAGCTGCTTCATTAAATGATGAAAAATTAAAAGCTGAATGGACAGAAAAATTTGCTGACGCAGTTAAGTTAGAAAATGCTAAAACTGCAGCAATCGATACTATTCGTAAGGCTGATTACTTAACAGAAAAACAAACGAATGACTTTGTTAAAAATGTTAATGCAGCAACTTCTACAGCTGACGTAGATAAAGTTTTAGATGAAGTGAAAGCTTTAGCTCCTGCAACAGCAGTACAATTATACCGTGCTTACAACCCTAACTCAGGTGAACACTTATACACAGCTGATAAAGCTGAATATGATCACTTAGTATCATTAGGTTGGAAAGGTGAAGGTAATGCTTGGAAAGCAGCTTCTAAAGGTGCTCCAGTATACCGCCTATACAACCCTAACTCAGGTGAACACTTCTACACAATTAGCGAATCAGAATACAATGATGTAGCTAAAGCTGGTTGGAAGAAAGAAGGCGTAGCATTCTACTCTGATGCAAATAAAGGCGTAGAAGTATTCCGTCTATTCAATCCAAATGCAAAAGGTGCAGGTTCTCACCACTATACTACACTAGCTAGCGAACGTGATGACTTAATCAAAGCTGGTTGGAAGTATGAAAATGTTGCATTCTTCGGATTAAAATAATTCGATTAACGACATAACCACATGAAGAGAGCGATTCGTCGCTCTCTTTTTTTTGGCTTTTTCTTATTTATCTATAAAAAAATCAGATTCAATAGGCAGAATGAATGATGTAATTGGTCTAAGATAGAAATAGATGAATTAAGAAGGGAGCAATTTTTATGAATCAATCAAATCGGGAAGCGATTATTTTTAATGAGGTAATTGATGAATGGTTAGCAAGCTATCAATTAGGAGTCAAAGCAAGTAGCTTTGCCAGAACGGAGGAAATTGTAGAAAAGTATTTTCGCCCAACTCTTGGTTTATTGCACATTCAAAGTATTTCTACAGAGCTTTGCCAGAAAACAATTGATCAATGGGTTGATCTTCATTCGTATGCGCGTTATTCGCTATTTGTGAATTATTTAAGGCGAATTTTTCAATTTGCTATGTTTAAGGGAATCATTACGAAAAATCCACTAATGCAAGTTCTTGTTCCTGTCAAAAAAGAGGAAAAAAACAAACCTAGATTAAAATTCTACACCAAGGCTGAATTGCAATTATTTTTATCTACAATTTTACAACACAAGCAAAATGATTATTTAAAGAGTCGTGATTATATGTTGTTTCGTTTACTAGCTTATAGTGGTTGTCGGATAGGCGAATTATTGGCGTTAAATTGGGAAGATTTGAATTTTACTACAACAGAGCTTTCTATTCATAAAACGGTAACTAAGTCAAAGCGTTATTATATTTCGCCAACACCTAAAACGGAAAAATCTCAACGAATCATTTTATTGGATAAACAAACAATTGATTATTTAAAGGATTGGCAACAAAAACAACAACTTTATCTTCAAAAAAGAGGCTTTGAGCGAGCTAATTTTCTTTTTACAAATGGGAAAAATCAATTTACCATTAATCAAGCAGTGACTGAAAGATATAAGATTTACCAAGAAGCCGCTCAGCTTGAATATATCGGCTTACACGGCTTTAGGCATACGCATGCTAGTCTATTATTTGAAGCAGGTGCTGATTATAAGGATGTGCAAGAAAGATTGGGGCATGAAAATATCCATACCACCATGGATATTTATACTCATTTAAGTAAGCAAAGACAATATGACACGATTGAACGTTTTAGCCAATATATCAATAATTGATTGTTTTAGATGATTTTAAACAAGTAAAGTATAAAAACCGATTTACGTAAAAATGGTAAATCGGTTTTTACTTGTTATGATAAAAATAGGTGAGTAAAATCAGCTGGATTACTTAATCGACTCATATCTAATTCTTTTGGATAACCATGCAGATGCCCATTAGAAGTAAATTGATGTAGCTGATAATTGTGAGTAACTTTGGGATAGCCAGAGAGTAAGCCATTATTATAGCCATAATAAGGAATCCAAATCGCATCAAATTTGGCTACATCTATATTCATTTTGGCATAGACATGATGACCAATATAGGCACCGACATTTCTTGCGCCTAATGCTTTTAACTGACTGCGAAATGCTTCTGCGCCAGCTCGCATATTCGGCATGGTCATTTCTTCAAAATCTCCCCACCAAAAGCTTGGTTGATAATCCTTGGCTAACTGATAAAAAGAGGTCGCTTCTGCTTTCATTTCCTCAACTGATCCAGCTTTAATATAGGCATACACAGCTACAGGAACCCCTCGTTTTTTTAATTCAGTAAGATGCGTACGGAAATAACGATCTTCGCCGGTAATTAATTGTGCTTCGTTTTCAAATTGTTGAGCAATCGTCCCATGTTGAATACGAACGATCACACCATCCACCGCATTTGCAAAAGCATCATAATTAATTAAATTTGGATGCTGATAACCAGAAATATCGACAATTAAAGGCTGAGGTAGCCCTTGATCAAAGATTTGGGTAAACAATTCCTGATAAAATGCAATTCCTTCGTCATGCCAGCCTTTTTTAATTAACTGTAAGCGTTCATTACCATTAATCGTGTATAAATGAGAAGCAACCTGACTAGCATTTGGATTATATAAACGATAAACTGGTGCAACTGCATTTCCATTGCCAGAATAGCCAAAGATTCCTTCATCACGCCAACCACTTGCTACTAGACTAGCTTTTTCATAACCGTTTGTTGTATATAGATGCTCACCAGATGGAATGTGATACACGCGATAGATGGGTTGTCCTTGATTACTTGTATTCCAAGAAACACCTTCATATTTCCAGCCATTTGCTGCTAATATAGATTTTTCGACATGATTGATGGTATAAAAATGCTCACTACTATTTGGATTATATAGGCGATACATGCTACTTGCTTTAACTTTATCTACTCCTACAAACATAGAAAAACAAACTAAAAGAAATAGAAAACAACCATAGAACTTTTTCAACATAAAAACTCCTTAATCAAATTGATATCATCCAAATTATAATATAAGTACATTAGAAAATGAATAACAAATATATTTTTTAAATTCATAATACAAAAAAAGAGAGCGACGAATCGCTCTCTTCATGTGGTTATGTCGTTAATCGAATTATTTTAATCCGAAGAATGCAACATTTTCATACTTCCAACCAGCTTTGATTAAGTCATCACGTTCGCTAGCTAGTGTAGTATAGTGGTGAGAACCTGCACCTTTTGCATTTGGATTGAATAGACGGAATACTTCTACGCCTTTATTTGCATCAGAGTAGAATGCTACGCCTTCTTTCTTCCAACCAGCTTTAGCTACATCATTGTATTCTGATTCGCTAATTGTGTAGAAGTGTTCACCTGAGTTAGGGTTGTATAGGCGGTATACTGGAGCACCTTTAGAAGCTGCTTTCCAAGCATCCCCTTCACCTTTCCAACCTAATGATACTAAGTGATCATATTCAGCTTTATCAGCTGTGTATAAGTGTTCACCTGAGTTAGGGTTGTAAGCACGGTATAATTGTACTGCTGTTGCAGGGGCTAACTCATCTAACTTATCTTGGACTGCTTTTACATCATCTAATGATTTAGCAGCATTTGCTTCTTTTGTAAGTTCAGCTTTCTTAGTAGGAGTTAACTCTGAATCAGCAATAGCTTTAACTAATTTTTCTTTCGCAGCAACTAAGTCTAATGCATCTTGGAATTTCTTCGTCCATTCGGCCTTTAATGATTCATCATTCAATCCCTTAGTAGCAGATAAACCAGAGTTATATAAACCAGCATCTAAATCTTTTTGTAACTCTTCTACTAATGCTTTATCAGCAAGTTTATTATTTTCTGCAACAGCTTGTTGGTAAAGAGAACGAGCTTCGTCTAATGAAGTAGCTGCAGAGATTAATCCCGTATAAGCAGTTTTCTTGTCAGAAGAAAGTTTAGATAAATCATTTACATATTCATTTAAAGTGCTCTTAAGAGTTCCAAGGTCTGTAGTTTGTTCTGCACTTAATTTTTTAGCAGCATCTAAAGCTTTATCAATATCATCTTGTGATTTGGCAGCTTCAATTTGAGCAACCACATTCGCTTTTTGTTCAGCTGTTAAATTAGTATAATAATTATTAGTATCTGTAATAAAATCCGCTTTTGCCTGAGGTTTTGTTTCTAACTCGAACTTGCGATTTGTAGCGTTTACTGCATTAGCACCAGTACCTTCAGTAGTAAATACTTTTTCAACATCAGTTGCTGATTTAGCAGCATTAATTTTTGCTGTAAAGTCTTTAACTTGTTCTTCAGTTAGATATGTCAATTTAGGCAATTTTTCATTAAGAGCAGCAGCTTTAGCATCAGCTAATGCTTGAGCGTCTTTTTCCGCATCAAATTCTGTTTTATTTAAGGTTAAATATGTTTCCAAAAGAGTAGAAACATCAGCTGCAGTAGTTTTAGTAGCTAATTCTTTCTTAGCTGCATCTTTATCTTGAATATAATCTAATAAATCAATAACAGCTTGAGCATCTTTCACTGCCTGTTCTGCAGATGTAGCAGCAGCAACTTTACCAGTTCTATAAGTTTCTAATGCTGATAAAACTGCTTGTTTAACTGCAGTAACATTCGCTGCAGAAGTAATGGCAGAAACATCAGCTGTTGCGTTTTCAGGTAATCCTTGAACAGCTTTCTTAGCAGCCTCTTTAGCAGTATTTAACTCAGATGATGCATTCGCTTCTTTAGCAACATTTAAAACATTAATAACTGAACCATTATCTGTAGCAGTGTATACCCGTGTAGCAGCATCGATTTGTTTTTTATAATCATCTTTTTGAGTTTGTGTTAAGTTTGCTAAACCATCAATAGCTGTTTTAGCATCTGTTTTCGCAGGTGCTAAAGCCGCAGTATTTTCAGCAGTTACCTTTTCAAGTAATTGCATACTTTCAACTGGGAATTTAGTTTGCTTATACTGTTCTTTATAATCAGCAACTTTTAATGGATTAATATTGTTAAAGTTATCAAATTGTGTACCAACAGCTGGAGTGTAAGAGTCTAAAAGTGCTTTAGTTCCAAAATCAGTAACTGCTTGATTCATAGCCGTAGGAGTAGTTGCAGCTTTTACTTTATCCTTGTAATAAGTTACTAAAGCATCTTTTTGAGCTTGCTGATCTTTATATAATGCTCCCCAAGTAGCAGCAAGTTTCGCTTTTTGATCAATCACAGCTGTAAAATATTGTTGATTTAATGATTGAATTTGAGCTACAGTAGTTGCATCATTAAATTGTTTTTTGATTGAATCATATACAGACGCATCTAAGCTCAATGTGTTTCCTGAAAGTTGAGTGCTAGCATCTTTAGCAGTTTGTAAAGTTGTATTATTATACCCTTTTGTAGTATTTACTAAAGAATCAACACGATCATAAAAATTGCTTGAAGATGATACAACAGAAATTTTTTGTGCTTCAGCTGTTGCGTTATTATAATCATTTTGAATTTCTTTCAAATCTGATTCAAATTTTAAACGTTGTGAGTTAGTTAAATCTGCTAATGCAGCAACTGTAGATTTAGCAGTAGCGACTTTTGTAGCAAAATCAACATTTTGTTTAGCAAACTCAGTAGCGTTGTCTAAAACTTTTTGATTTGCTTGAACTGTGTAATTGTATGCTTTTTCTAACGCAGCTAATGCATCAGTTAATTTCTGATAATCAGCTGCTGTAAGACCTGTAATACTGTTTACAACTTGTTTGTAATCAGTATCAGTTGAAAAAGCTACTTCTTTACCATCTTTGTCTGTTGTTTTAGCAATAGTTTGTGTAAAAGTATATGTTGCTTTTTCAGTTGGTGATAAAGTTAATTTTGTTAAAGCATCTTCTTTTGCTTTTAAATCATTATCAAAGTTAACTACATATCCATTAACTTCCGTACCGTTTTCTACAGCTTTAACAAAAGCTGCTTTCACATTTGTTAAAATTGTTGCAGAATCACTATTTGTTTTGATGTTGTTTACTTCTGTAGTAACATCAATTCCTTTAGCAGTCAAATCAGCCAAATGATTCAAAGCATCTTTCTGAGCATCAGACATATCTTCAGCAGCAGCAACTGTTACAACATTTCCTAGTGAAATAGTAGCTGGAGCAAAAGCACCTAATAATGTAACTAATACAACCGGTGCAACAACCCAGTTCTTTTTAGATTTGTACATTTTGTAGATACGTTTTGATCCGTTTTCTACTGGAGAAAGGTTGTCTTTTC
>NZ_KE136347.1:867548-961065 GCF_000406925.1 Enterococcus columbae DSM 7374 = ATCC 51263 | reverse complement strand
AAGTGATCATATTCAGCTTTATCAGCTGTGTATAAGTGTTCACCTGAGTTAGGGTTGTAAGCACGGTATAATTGTACTGCTGTTGCAGGAGCTAAAGCTTTCACTTCATCTAAAACTTTATCTACGTCAGCTGTAGAAGTTGCTGCATTAACATTTTTAACAAAGTCATTCGTTTGTTTTTCTGTTAAGTAATCAGCCTTACGAATAGTATCGATTGCTGCAGTTTTAGCATTTTCTAACTTAACTGCGTCAGCAAATTTTTCTGTCCATTCAGCTTTTAATTTTTCATCATTTAATGAAGCAGCTTTAGCAAGACCTTCATTGAACTTACCGTTATCGTATAAAGATTTCAAACTTTTAACCGTCTCAGCATCAGTTGCTTTGTTACTTTGTACCACTGCTTTATTAAAGGCATCTTTAGCAGCTTCTAAAGTAGTAGCAGCATTTACAGCATTATTGTATGCTGTTATTTCATCATTGGTTAAATTAGGTAATTTGGCGATTGCACCAGTATCTGCAGTAGCAGCTTTAGCTTTAAATGTAGCTAAATCAGTTTCTTGTTGTAAATCAAGTGATTGAGCTTGAGCAACTAATGAGTCAACAGTAGCTGAATCACTAGCAGCTAAAATCTTAGCTTGATAATCAGCTTTTTGGGCAGAAGTTAAGTTTTCAAGAGCAAGCACTTTACGTACAGCTTCAGGTTTAGTTACAGTTGCTAATGTTTTAGCTGTTTCATTTGCTTTTTTAGCTTTACCAACAATAGTATCAGCTGTAGCTAAATCTGTAGGTGCACCAATTGCTGCTGTTGTTGTCGCTTTAGCAACCTGAGATTTGAAGTCAGCTTTTTGAGCATCACTTAAATATGATAAACTATCAATGGCTTTATTCGCATCTTCTTGAGCTTTTACTAACGCTGCTTGAGTAATAGCATTTTGGGCGATGTCCACTGTCTTTGTAAAGAATGGTTTTAATCCATCATAGATAGTTGCAACTGTTGCATCGCTTGCATTGACCACGGCTTTTGCTTTTGCTAAATCTGAATCACTTAAACCAAGAGTATCCAATACTGCTAAAGCAATTGGTTTGATATCTTTTACATCATTCTTTCCAAAGGCAGAAGTATTAGAAGTTCCTAGATAAGCATTAGCTTTTTCGGCAAATACTTTGTTTACACCATTTACAGTGGTTTCAGCATTAACAGCACTAATGTATGTTGCTTCATCAGCAGCTTTCCAAGTCTTAATAGCTTCAGTTGCTTTATCTTTAGCAGCTTTTAGTTCAGGATCAACTACAGCTGCTTTAGCATTATCTATAGCAGTTTTCACTCCAGAAACATTTGCTGCATCTTTAATATCTTGTAATGCTTTTTCTAAATCAGCTTTTGGTAAGTTTGCTAAACCTTTCACTTCTGTTTCAGCAGCTGTTTTAGCATCTTCTAACGCTTTAGTATTTGCTGCCACTATTTCATCAACTAATTTCTTCAATTCTAATGGAGATGCTGTTGTAGCTAATCTTTCATATTTTGAAGTATATTCTGCACGAGCTGTTGCATCTAAGTTTGGAGTAGGAGTATCCCCAATGATTGTTGAAACAGTCACCACTGCTTTAGCAGCAGTCATGTTAGCATAACCAGCCCATGTTTCGAAGTCATTGGTTACAGAAGTAACTTTATCAGTTGTATCTGCTTTATTAACTAATCCTTTAAAGTAATCAACAATTGCTTGTTTCTTAGCAAGTGTCTCAGTAGCTGTACCTGTTGTATAGTAAGCACCAAAAGAACCGTAATTTACATTGATGGTTTCATCTAAAGCAGATTGACGTTTGTTTGCTAGTTCATTAGCCACTAACTCATCTTTAATAGCTTTAACAGCATCTAATGTTTTTGCTGCATCTAGCTTATCTGAATATTGTTTTTGTAATTCACTAGATAATCCAGTATATGCAGATAGAGATTTTACTGCAGTAACATCATTTGATAAATTCGTAGCATCTGCTTCTTTAGCGGTAGATAGAGCTGTATCAACTGCATTAATTAAAGTATCTAGCGCATTTTTAGCATTTACATCAGTAGATTTATCAGCTTGAGTATATGTGTTTTGAGCAGCTACAATGCTTGCATCATATGCAGCTTTTTGTGCTTCACTTAGATTTTTCAAGCCATCAACAATAGCGTTTGCTGCCGTAACTTTTGCATCAGCAGAAACATTACCTGTAACATAAGAATCTAATAAAGTTTTTACATCATTATTTGCAGCTTCAACTTTTTTTGAAGCATTTTCTAATGTAGTAAATTGATCAATTAGATTTTTATACAAATCAGTCGTAGAAGAAGTATATCCACCTACAGTAGTTACATAAGTATTTGCTTCAGTAGTAGCAGAAGATTTTAAAGCTCCCAACAATGCATCTTTTTCTGTAGAAGTGACTTTACCAGCAGTTGCAGCATCTTCTACTGCCTTTTTGATATTGTCATAATTACTTACTAATTTTTTAGCAGTGTCGGTAGTAACTAACTTATAAGCATTAAGTACAGCTGTATAAACATCAGCTTGGTTTGTCGCACTTTTAATTGAGTTTTCTTGTGCAGAAACATCAAAACCATAACCTTTTAAAGTATTTAACTTAGATAAAGCATCTTGTTTTGTTGTATCTGTTGCTGCTACAACAGTTGTTTCTTCCGCATTAACCACATTAGTTAAAGCGATTGGAGCTGGAGCTACGGCACCTAATAAAGTTAATAATACAACCGGTGCAACAACCCAGTTCTTTTTAGATTTGTACATTTTGTAGATACGTTTTGATCCGTTTTCTACTGGAGAAAGGTTGTCTTTTCATTCACTAGAAAACGGACCAATATTAAAGATATGTGCAAAGGTTGTCTTTTTGACTTGAATTTTTTTCTGAATAGAAATAAGAAAAAATGAAAGGAAATATCTGTCTTTTATTCATTTTGTGCTATCATGTAAATGAAGTAACTTGCAAAAAATATCAGGATACAAATTCGTTTACTAGATTAAATAATCAAACAGGTTATCCAATTTTTGTGTCTTTTTGAATATTAATTGATGATAAAAAACAAAACAATGTCTAAAAAATAGCAATTAAGTATGGTTAGTGGCACAAATATTTTGTAAGTATGACTTGAATTATCTTTTGGGGGATTATGGATGAAATTTTTAAAAAGTTTAGGTCTAGGTGTGTTAAGTGCTGGTTTGTTGTTTGGTGTAGCTACCAACGTTAAAGCAGAGGCGATTTATCGATTGTACAATGAAAATGATGGTGCGCATTTTTATACGGGAAATCGGGTAGAAAAGACGATGCTGATGGATGCTGGTTGGCGTTATGAAGGTCGAGCGTGGAAGGCAGCTGATGGGGGACAGCCGATTTATCGGTTATACAATCCTAATTCAGGCGAGCATCATTTTACCACCGGTGTTTATGAACGTAATTGGTTGATGACTAAGGGCTGGCGCTATGAGTCGATTTCTGGTTATTCGATGACTAAAGATACCGGAGCTGCGGTTTATCGTTTGTTTAATCCAAATGAAAGTGGGGCAGGCAGTCATCACTATACTTTAAACGGAAATGAGCGGAATCAGTTAGTGAGTTTGGGCTGGCGTGATGAGGGGGTGGCTTTTTATCAAGAGCCAATTTTTATTCCTCAGCCCGTTATTTTAGATATTTCAGGTTGGCAATCACCAAGTAAGATTAATTATGATGAGTTAGCGAGTGATGTGGATGGTGTGATTGTTCGTGTGCAGCATGGTACGGAAAAGCAAAATATTGAAAATGGTGCACAGTATCTATCAGGTGAAGACAAGGCTTATCAAACACATATTCGTGAATTTCAAAAACGCGGGATTCCAGTTGCTGTTTATGCTTTTGTGATGGGCGATTCGGTTAGTGAGATGAAACGAGAGGCTACCCTGTTTTATCAAAGAGCGCAAGGTTTTCAACCAACTTTTTGGTGGGGCGATTTTGAAAAAAATACGATGACAACAGGTACGATGCGCGAGGGTGCAGAGGCATTTCGCAGTCAATTAAAAGCGCTTGGTGCAAAAAAAGTTGGTGCGTATATTGCCAATCATTTGTATGCGCAATTTAATTTAGATGTAGATCAATTTGATGCGATTTGGATACCAACGTATGGTATTTATAATAACGGTCTGTTTGATCCAAATGAAGTGAAAAGCTATCCTTATGCAACTAAAAACTACGATATGCATCAATATACATCAAAAGGAGAATTGGCTGGTTATACTGGTAATTTAGATTTGAGTCGTTTGGTGCATCCGGAAGATTTTTCTTATCTTTTTGGTTAATTTAATAAATCTTTAGCCGAATAAATAAGTAGGCTTATGTTATCATTAAGCACTAATTTTGGGAAGAAGGCATTTTTGTGAAAAAGAGTTTTTGGTTGAAATCGGCATTTTTAGCATCAGCCCTGGTGCTAGGTGGAGTGGTTGCTTCACAAGTTCATGCGGATGAAGGGATTAAGATGTATCGATTGTATAATCCTAACAGTAGTGAACATTTTTATACGTCAAGTGTAGCTGAACGTGATCATTTGGTTTCCGTTGGTTGGAAGAATGAGGGCGGCGCTTGGACTGCGCCAACAAGTGGCCGTCCAGTCTATCGTTTGTATAGTAAGACTTCAGGTGATCATCATTACACAACTAGCTTAGCCGAAAAGAATAATTTGGTTAAGGTGGGTTGGTCATATGAAAATATTGGTTGGTATTCTAAGGGTGGTCATGCGGTTTATCGCTTATTTAATCCTAACGCCAAAGGAGCAGGTAGCCATCACTATACGTTAAGTCGCGACGAATATCATCAATTAATCGCGCTAGGCTGGCGTGGTGAAAATCTAGGTTGGTATGCATTAGGTGATAGTGAGATGTCTAATCGACCAATCGTTACGGATAGTGCTACTCCACGTAAGGTAGATGAAAACATTACAGCAAATGGTGGAGGCGAGGGAAATAATCCAGGATCTTATCGCCTGCTTTATTCACAAAAACCATTTGATCAAATGCCAGAAACGCAAGCAGTGCCATTTATTGAATTTTCTGCTGATGTAACGATGAAGGGTTCACAGCTAGATGGTGATTTTTATGGTCTGCAGTTTATCATCGCTGGAAATGGGGATGCCTCAGGTCAAGTTGGCTTAGATATTGGTTATCAAGATGGAGGCTCTATCGAATTTGCCCAAGGGCGTTTAGCGGTGAAAACGGTGAATTTCCCAGCTGGCTCAGACGATCATGGTCAACAATATTATAGCGTGAATACAGCAGCTTATATGGATGATAGTGCAAAATTGACCGTTCAATACTATCAATTGCCTCAAGGGGAGTATGTGGTTACTCGTGTGAATGACCAAGTTGTTGGTATGTATCAAACCAAATTAACTACTAATGAACGCTATATTTTACATGCCCAAATTGAAGATTGGCAAAAGAATGTGGCAACTTTATCTATCCGTAATTTGCAAGTGTTGATGAATGGGGTTGATGTGACGATGAAAGGCGCTGTTAATATGCAGGTTAATAAGAAGCCTGAAACGAAAGGTACCTCATTTGATTTACGTGCTGGTAGCGATGCGTGGTTAATTCACGGCGCTTATTAATGACTTAATATTTTTGATGGCAAGAAGGGCTAGCACTTTCTTGCCATTTTCTTTACAATAGAGCTAGGGATGTTGGGAAATAATGTTTAAAGGAACCCTATTATCTATGAAGAAATTATTACTCTTACTTTTTTCCTTTGCTCTTTTTGGTTTATGGTCTGAAAGGAATGTTCAGTCTGTTCATGCGAGTACCATCGCTTCGGAGCGTTTGTATCGACTGTATAACCCAAATTCAGGTGAGCATTTTTACACCAAAGCAAGATTGGAAAAACAACAGTTGGTTGCTCTAGGCTGGCAGGATGAAGGGACTGGTTGGTATGCCCCAGTGACAGGCGAGGCAGTCTATCGGTTATATAATCCTAATGCAGGTGACCATCATTACACGTTAAGTGCAGGAGAAAAAGAGGCGTTAGTTGCTAAAGGTTGGCGTTATGAAGGAGTTGGTTGGTATTCTGCACCAAGTAATGCGGATTATGCTAAACCACTCTATCGTGCATATAACCCTAATGCTTTAGCTGGTAGCCATAATTATACGTTAAATAAAGCTGAGCAAACTTATTTAACTTCTCTGGGCTGGCAGGATGAAGCGATTGCTTGGTATGGGGTGAATCTACCTAGTCCATTAATTGTCGACTTATCAGAATGGCAATCACCTAGCAAGATTGATTATGATACCTTAGCCAATCAAATTGATGGGGCAATCGTTCGAGTCTATACGGGCTATCGAGCTGATAATAATTATCAAAGACATCTCACTGAGTTACAAAAACGTGGCGTACCTGTAGCAGTCTATGCTTATGTGGCACCTAGTGATACGCTTGCCGAAATAAATGCACAAGCGACGCAATTTTATCATTTAGCAAGCTCCTTTCAGCCAAAGTTTTATTGGCTTGATGTGGAGGATGAGTATTTATCTGGTGGGTTAACTGATGGGACCTCTATTCGTGATGCGATGGAAAGTTATCGGCTGACTTTAGCTACAAATGGTGCAAGTAAAATTGGCGCTTATATTGCTAATAATCGTTTTGCGACCTTTAACTTAGATACCACTAAATTCCAAGCAATTTGGGTACCTACTTACGGAGATAATTCAGGCTACTATGAAAATAACGCTCCAGATTCAACGGAGAATTTTGCACTTCATCAGTACACGTCGACCGCTAGATTAAAAGGCTACGATGGCTCTCTAGATTTAAATCGTTTATCAGGTCAAGTAAGTTTTGCACAACTATTCTCATAATTGTGGTAAAATTATCTTAGAGATAAAAAACAAATTTTCTGTATTTTAGTGTAGGTTAGGATTAGTTTTTGATTGTATTGAAATATGCAGTAAAAAACTAAGATTGGAGGGTTAGATATGAAAAAGTGGCAATTAAAATTTGTGATGTTCCTAGGTGGGATTTTGCTGTATTTGTCTTTAGCTGGTTCTTTGCAGGCGGCTGAAATTTCAATGTATCGTTTATATAATCCCAATAGTGGAGAACACTTATACACTAAAAATACCGTTGAGCGATCATTATTAGCTCAAAGTGGTTGGTATTATGAAGGGGTGGGCTGGATTGCTCCAAGCAGTAGTTCAACCCCAGTGTATCGTTTGTATAGTGTGCAAAGTGGGGATCATCATTATACAACAAGTGTGGGTGAGCGAAATTGGTTAAAACGTCTTGGTTGGCGTGATGAAGGAATAGGTTGGTATTCGGCTGATAACCAACAGATTCCACTTTATCGTAGCTATAATCGCAATGCTAAAGCAGGTAGTCATCATTATACGACTAGTCTGGCTGAACATCAGGCTTTGTTGCAAAAAGGCTGGCAGGATGAAAAAATTGGTTGGTATGCTTTAAAGGCTGGTCAATCTGTTGAGTTGACAGGTTGGGCCAGACCGATTAATCAAACCAATTTTGATAGTCGTCAAATTGGTTTGGCTTGTTTGCAGTTCGTCAATCAAGAGCGACAGCAAAAAGGTTTAGCACCGTTAAAATGGAATGAGCAAGCTTTTCAAATAGCAGATTTAAGAGCGTGGGAAATTATGTTGAATTTTAATCATGTGCGTCCTGATGGTAGCAAGCTAGAAACAGTGAATGATGAAGGAATGATTTCTGGAAATTATCGCTATTTTGGTGAAAATATTGCTTATCATAGCTATGTCTCAGTATCTAATGAGCAAATTGCAAAATTATTTTTTGATATGTGGAAGTCTTCTGATGGACATTATCGAAATATGGTTTCACCAAATTATCAAGAAATCGGTTGTGGCTTTGCTTACGCTAATGGCATTATCTACGCTTCACAAAATTTCTATACCTTTTAAGTAAGAATTATCCTCATGGTTTAGACCATGAGGATATTATTTTGGTTAAATTAGAAATATTTAAGTAAAAATACTTGTCAAGTGACTAATTTTCAGTGTATAATGACAATTGTGTGTACAGCACAATACACCACAATATCCCACATTCTTATTGGATTGTTGGTAGGTGCTAGCAATAGTTTGCCAGCAAGGTTAAAGATAAGAAGAGGAAAACAAAAACCAAATTGGAGGAATTTTAACATGGCAGTTATCTCAATGAAACAATTGCTTGAAGCCGGCGTACACTTTGGTCACCAAACTCGTCGCTGGAACCCAAAAATGAAGAAATATATCTTCACTGAAAGAAATGGTATCTACATCATCGACTTACAAAAAACCGTTAAGTTAGTAGATGCAGCTTATGAATACATGAAAGAAATCGCTGAAGATGGCGGTATTGCATTATTCGTAGGTACGAAAAAACAAGCACAAGATGCAATTAAAGACGAAGCTATCCGCGCTGGTCAATACTATGTAAACCATCGTTGGTTAGGTGGTACGTTAACTAACTGGGAAACAATCCAAAAACGTATCTCTCGCTTAAAAGCTATCAACGAAATGGAAGAAAACGGTACTTTTGACGTACTTCCTAAAAAAGAAGTTGCAGGTCTTAACAAAGAACGTGAACGTTTAGAAAAATTCTTAGGCGGTATCGCAGAAATGCCAAGAATTCCAGACGTAATGTACGTTGTTGACCCTCGTAAAGAACGCATTGCTGTTCAAGAAGCACGCAAATTAAATATCCCAATCGTAGCGATGGTGGATACTAACTGTGATCCAGATGAAATCGATGTAGTGATTCCATCTAACGACGATGCAATTCGTGCGGTTAAATTAATCACAGCTAAAATGGCAGATGCTTTCATCGAAGGTAACCAAGGTGAAGACCAAGCTGCTGAAGAAGTTTTATTCGAAGCAACTGAAGAAGCTGCTACTTCAATCGAAGAAATCGTTGAAGTTGTTGAAGGCGACAACGCATCAGCTGAATAATTAAATCTTTCAAACCAAAGAATTTAAATGGAGCTGTTTTAAAGGGCTAGGTGAGAAGCCTCACTCTCCTTTTGAAGCAGCTCTTTTTTGAAAATTAAACCAATTTTTTAGGAGGCAATTCTCAAAATGGCAGAAGTTACAGCTAAATTAGTTAAAGAATTACGCGACAAAACAGGCGTAGGTATGATGGACGCTAAAAAAGCTTTAGTCGAAACTGAAGGAGATATGGACCGTGCGATTGATTTATTACGTGAAAAAGGTATGGCTAAAGCTGCTAAGAAAAATGACCGTATCGCTGCAGAAGGTTTAGCTTCAGTTGCAGTGAAAGGAAATGTTGCTGCAATCGTTGAAGTAAACTCTGAAACAGACTTCGTTTCTAAAAACGAAATGTTCCAAAACCTTGTAAAAGAAATCGCTGAATTAGTTGCAGAACACCGTCCAGCTGATATGGATGCTGCATTACAATTACAAGCTTCAAAAGGCACTTTAGCCGAAACATTAATCGAAGCAACACAAGTTATCGGAGAAAAAATCAGCTTCCGTCGTTTCCATGTTGTTGAAAAAGGTGACAACGATGCATTTGGTGGCTACCTACACATGGGTGGACGTATTGCTGTATTAACTGTTTTAGAAGGTACAACTGATGAAGCAGTTGCTCGTGACGTTGCAATGCACGTTGCTGCTATCAACCCTCGTTATGTAAACGAAAGCCAAATTCCTCAAGAAGAATTAGAACACGAAAAAACAATTCTTACTGAACAAGCTTTAAATGAAGGCAAACCAGCAAATATCGTTGAAAAAATGGTTGAAGGTCGCTTGAAGAAATTTAAAGCTGAAATTGCTTTAGTTGACCAACCATTCGTTAAAGATCCTGACATGACTGTTGGTAAATTTGTTGAAACTAAAGGTGCTAGCGTTGCTTCATTCACTCGTTTTGAAGTTGGTGAAGGTATCGAAAAACGCGTGGATAACTTTGTAGAAGAAGTTATGAGCCAAGTGAAAAAATAAGCACTGTAAAATAAATAGGAACGCATGAAAATGCGCTCCTTTTTTTTAGGAATTTTCAAAAATGTTATCAAACAAGAAAATTAAGTCACTGATGTTTTTCAGAAAGCAATCAATAATTTTCTATCTAAAATAAAAAATTACTTATTTTGTGCTTTTTCAAGAAACAAAACTGGTATTCATGTAAAAATATGATAAAATAAAACTGAAAAGAATTCACGGAGGATTTGTTATGGTTGAACCAAAATATCAACGAGTCATATTAAAACTAAGTGGCGAGGCTTTGGCTGGGGAAACTGGCTTTGGCATCAATCCACCTACAATAAAAGAAATTGTCAAGGAAATTAAAGAGGTTTATGATTTAGGTGTTGAAATGGCAATTGTTGTCGGTGGTGGCAATATTTGGCGTGGTCAAATCGGCGCTCAAATGGGGATGGAACGTGCGCAAGCTGATTATATGGGAATGTTGGCAACAGTTATGAATGCATTGGCTTTACAGGACACATTAGAAAATGAAGGCGTACCAACACGAGTACAGACTTCGATTGAAATGCGTCAAATCGCTGAACCATATATTCGTCGTCGTGCGGAACGACATTTAGAAAAGAAGAGAATCGTGATTTTTGCTGGTGGAACAGGTAATCCTTACTTTTCAACAGATACAACCGCTGCGTTGCGTGCTGCTGAAATCAATGCAGATGTTATCTTAATGGCTAAAAACAATGTAGATGGTGTGTACTCTGCAGATCCTAAGAAAGATCAAAATGCAGTGAAATTTGATGAATTAACACACTTAGAAGTCATTGCCAAAGGGCTACAAGTCATGGATTCAACTGCAAGCTCATTAAGTATGGATAACGATATTCCATTAGTTGTCTTTAATTTAAATGAGCCAGGAAATATTCGTCGTGCAATTCTAGGAGAAAATATTGGAACCACTGTAAGGGGGAAATAACATGGCTGACTTAATTTTTAACGAAGCAAAAGACAAAATGCATAAAGCACAAGAAAGCTTACAACGTTCATTAGGACAAATTCGTGCAGGACGCGCGAATGCTTCACTACTTGATCGTGTGAGCGTGACTTATTATGGTGTGCCTACACCATTAAATCAAATGGCTTCAATTTCAATTCCAGAAGCGCGCGTTTTGATGGTTACACCATTTGATAAATCAATGGTTCAAGAAGTTGAAAAAGCAATTTTAGCTTCAGATTTAGGTATTACACCAACTAGCGATGGCAATGTGATTCGTTTGGTGATTCCTCAATTAACAGAAGAACGTCGTAAAGAATTAGCTAAAGAAGTGAAAAAAGAAGCTGAACAAGCCAAGGTTGTTGTGCGTAATATCCGTCGTGATGCAATCGATGAATATAAAAAACAACAAAAAGCTAGTGAAATTACCGAAGACGATTTGCGTTCTGCTGAAAAAGAAATTCAAGATTTAACAGATCGTAACATCAAAGAACTAGATAAAATTGCTAGTGACAAAGAAAAAGAATTATTAGAAGTATAATTTTTGCATGAAAGGTAGTCGTTTTGACTGCCTTTTTTTCTATTTAGGTTTACATTTTACTTTACAAATAACTAGACGAGATTAAATAATTGTAGTTATAATGGTACTAATAGAAGGGGGCGAAAAAATCGTTGATATCAATAGAAACTTTACCTTCATATTTAAGGTTTATATAGTGAATTTACAAGGATAAGTGTTTGGATTCAACGGTAAAAAAATGAAAAAGAAACCAATCATAGAGCTATTTTTGTTGGGAATTATTGGGGTGTTATTTTGCTTATTGCCATTTAGGCTACAAGCTGATGAATTGTCAAATATAGCTGTAGCTTCACCATTGCAAACACAAATAACTAGTGTAGAGCAAAATCGCTGGCAGTTAACTATTAATACTGCTAGTCAGTTAAAAATAAAACAACTTTATGTACCTATTTGGCATATGGATAATCAGAGTGATATTCATTGGTATCAGGCTGGAAAAATAGCAGAAAATACTTACCAAGTGAATTTTGACCCTAAGATCCATCAATATCATGAAGGGATTTACCATATGCATGTCTATGCTTATCTTGAAGATGGTAGTTGTGTGACTGCTGTTTTAAATGATCAGCATTATACTCTGCCTGAAGAAAATCTTGAAACTACTATTCAGAATTTTCAAGATAAACTTGGGCGGGCAGATTTAACAGTAAAAGTCAATACTGCTCGTGAAATACAGCAAGTGTATCTTCCAATATGGCACGCTGATGATCAAAGTGATATTCAATGGTATGCGGCTAAAAAAGAGAATGATGGCAATTATCATGCATCAATCGACCTAGCCAAGCACCAGTATCATCGTGGTAACTATCATATCCATACCTATGTTTATTTTAAAAATAGTTCCAAACCACTTGTACAAGTTTCTCCAGATATAACCTTTAATGAATATCCTGATGAGGTGCAAGCAAGTATTGAGAATTATAATGATAAAGCTGGTAGTATGGATATAAGGGTGCTAGCATCATCAGTTCATGGCATTAAGCGAGTTTATGTTCCTACTTGGAGTAAAGCAGATCAAAGCGATATTGTTTGGTATGTAGCACAAAAACAGACGGACGGTAGCTATTTAGCCCATATGAATATTCAAAACCATAAGGAAAATCGCGGCAACTATCATCTCCATGTTTATGCTTATAATCAATTGAATCAAGCTAAGGTTCAAGTTTTGGATGATGTTCATTTTTCGGATAATTATCCAAATGAGATCAATGCGCAGGTTCAAAATTTCGATGATGAAAATGGTCGTTTAAATGTACGTGTGCAGGCTTTCTCTACTCAAGGGATTGATCGAGTGTATGTACCGATTTGGAGTAGGGCAGATCAAAGTGACATTGTGTGGTATGTAGCGCAAAAACAAGCAGATGGTAGTTATATGGCGCAAATGGATATTGCTAAGCATCAGTTTTATCGTGGAACTTATCATCTTCATGCTTATGCCTATACAAAAAAGAATATACCAATGATGACCGTTTTACCTGATGTTACTTTTCAGACATATCCTGATACTATCCAAGCCAATATCGAACAGGTAAATCAAAATCTGGGTTCTTTTATTGTCACGATTCATGCAAAGACACATCAGGGTATCAAACAGATTAGAGTTCCAATTTGGCACCGTAGTAATCAAAGTGATATTCATTGGTACGAAGCAAAAAAAGTGAATAACGACACCTACCAGGTTCAGATGAATGTGGCTAATCATAATTATGAAAATGGTCTTTATCAGGTGCATGTTTATTTGACAAATTATGCAAACCATCAAACAATGGTTGCATTAAATCCGGTTCAATTATCTGGTGATTATCAACAACGTGTGCTTTCAGTTCCTTATTATAATCAAAATGCTTGGGGGGCACCGGTTGGTTGTGAAGGCGTGGCTTTATTACAAGCATTACAGGCAAAAGGCTATGCTAAACAATATAATCCACGAAGCTTTTTAAATGAAATACCACATTCGACAGATGGTACGCCTTATACAGGTTTTGTTGGTAGTCCGTTTATTGCTAATAATTGGCAGTTTACCGCAATTTTTGACCAAGCATTAACCAAATGGGGACAAAGGTATGGGAATGTGAGCAATATTTCGGGTAGTTCAACTAGTCAATTATTAGATCAGATTTGGCAAGGAAATCCAGTTGTTGCTTATGTAACAGTGCATATGACACCACTTGCTTGGGGAATTTGGCAATTTGGTCGAGTGCCAAATAATAATCATGCAGTGACTCTTTCGGGATTTAATAAGCATAATGGAACGGTTTTTGTCACAGATCCAATTGACGGTCAGTATTGGATGCCAGCAAGTAAATTTGCTAGCATATATGAAGCCCGAAAAATGGCCGTGGTTGTTAGATAAGGATGAGAGGAGAATAGAGATGAGAAAAGTAGCGAGTGTAGTTTTAGGTATTGGGTTTTCCTTGGCTTCTTTGGGCGTTGTTAGCCAAGCGCAAGCAGATCAAGTTTCAACAACGGTAAATGAAGGTAATTTACAGTTATCAGTAGCTGATGTCAATCATGATGGCGTTTATAAAGCAGCTATTTGGGGTGAAGCAAGTGGGCAAAATGATATCCAATGGTATGATTTAAATAATCAAACGACCAATGCAACCTTAACGACACAATTGTTGAATCACCATGAAAATGGAGTCTATCAAGTTCATATTTATGATTTTAAAAATCAGCACCCACAATTTGTGGCAGCCACACAAGTTAGTGTTGATTTATCCATTGAAGGTCAGACAGTAATTGATCAAGTTGACTCGATTGGTGGTAACTATCAAGTGACTTTTACCCCAAACAAAAACGCTAATTTAATTAAAGAAGTACTCATTCCTACTTGGACCGATCAAAATGGGCAAGATGACATTGTTTGGCATATGGCAAAAAAAGTAGGTAATAATTGGCAAGCAACCATTGCATCAAGTGAGCATAATTTTGAAACAGGTCAATATCGTACCCATGTTTATGTCCGTGATTTAACTGGTCAGTTACATTTTATGGCTGAAAAAACACAGCAAGTGACTGCCGATACAGCTTTTAAGTTATCCGCAACTGCTGATAATACGCAAAAAACGACCCAGATTCAATTACAGAATTATCGTGTGGTTCAACCGGACTTGAAATTTGCAGTCTGGGGTGAAGCAAATGGGCAAAATGATATTCAATGGTATAGTCCGACACAACAAGGCAATAATTGGCAATTCACTGTAAATACTAACAATCATCGAGAAAGTGGAAGCTATCAAGTTCATGTGTATGATTTCAAAGGCGGAAAACCAAAATTAGTCGGCACAACGACTTTTAGTATTCAGCCGATTGCTGAGGCAAGTCCGGTCATCACAGCTCAAGATGACAATAATCAAACTTTTGATATCCAGTTATCAGCTCCCCAAAGTCCGGCTGCTTTAACTGGTGTGAAATTTGCGGTTTGGAGTGAAGCGTCAGGACAAGACGATCTTAAGTGGTATGATGCCAAATTAAATGGAAATCAATATACCTATCAAGTGGATACAGCCAATCATAAAGACAGTATCGGTAAATATTTTGTGCATGCGTATACTAGTGACGAACGAGGAATTTTCCAAATTGTTGGACATACTACCTTGAATGTAACTGAATCTAAGGCTGCTCCACAGCTTTTAGCGACTGTAAATCCAGATAAAGAAACTGTTACTTTGAAGTTAAAACATTGGTCTGAAGGTGGAGAAGTGCTTTTGCCAACTTGGGGTGAAAAGGACGGCCAAAATGATATTCAGTGGTATGCTGCCAATAAAATAGGTCGTTCTTCTTGGCAAACCGTCGTTCCTTTAGGTAATCATATGGAATTAGGTACCTATAATGCTCACGCCTATTCGAGAAGAAATAATCAGCTACAGATTTTAGGACAAACGCAGTTTAATATTACTGATATTAAAGCTAATTTCATTACATTTTCAAATCAAGATCCTAATGCTGGGACATTTACAGCAACTTTAAATAATCTTTTAGCAAATGGGGCAGTTAAAGGTGTAAGAATGGCTGTTTGGACTGACCATAATGGTCAAGATGATTTGAAATGGTATAATACGACCAAACAAAATCATAATTATGTATTAAATGTGAATACCAAAAATCATCATTATGAAAGCGGCTTGTATTATGTCCATGTTTATGTTGATTATACCAATGGTAGTAGTCAATTAATTGCCTACACTACAACCAATGTGAAAGTGAATCCACGTAGATATCAAAATCCTGCGCCATATTATCAAATCAAGGATGAAATCAATATTGGTGATTCTGGCTATAATTTATCCTATGGCTATGAAGGCTTAAAAGTAGCTAAGGTGATTCAACGCTTAGGAGCGGGTAGTTATATTGGTATGGGCGGTGCGCATTATGGACCACGGACCCAATTTGCTGTTCGTCAATTCCAAGCTAGAAGTGGACTACCGGTTAATGGGGTAGTTGATTTACGTACTTGGAAAGCAATGGGCTTGTCGGAGTATGATTGGTATCATTTAGGCGCTTATGTAAGTCCACTTAGAGTCAATCGACAAAGTAGTCGCAGCGATCATATTGAAGCGATGATTAGTCGTGCCTATGATTATTTAGGTGATCCATATGTCATTGGGGCATCTGGTGCACCAGGCTTAGGTTTAGACTGTAGTGGTTTAGCGATGCAAGCGTTGTATGCTGCTGGCTTAGATATGTCGCCAATTAATCCGATTCGTCATGCTTTACCAGGTTATGAGTATGAATCAAGAAATATGTGGGCTTCACCACAATTGATGAAAGTTCCTTATGGTGCTAGACAACGTGGAGATTTGATTTTCTATCATGATGGTCGTGGAACAGTCATTCATGTGGCTATTTATCTAGGCAATAATCAAGTGATTGAGTCATGGCCAAATCGGGTGATGATTTCACCGATTGTCGATTGGCAACATCCTTATGTTTTAGGAGTCGGCCGACCATTTATTTAAAATAGTTATTTAGCGATTTAGCGTTCATTTTGCCTTAGAATTTAGGGTGAAGTGAGCGCTTTTTTTTATCGAAAGGGGATACAGAAGCTTTTAGAAAATTTCATATGATTTTTTTCATACTATGGTATAATAGGGAAGATAAGATTGAATTTTGATAGGAGGCGAACTAGGTGTTTCGTTTTTTTCCTGAAAAGAAAAAATCAGCGCAAGTAGACGCTACTGTTACTTTTAATCCTCAGCTTGGGGTTCCTAAGCATGTAGCAGTGATTATGGATGGAAACGGTCGTTGGGCGCAAAATCGGCGTTTACCACGGGTTGCTGGCCATAAAGCTGGAATGGATAATGTCAAAAAAATTACCAAGCATGCTTCCAATTTAGGCGTCAAAGTATTGACCTTATATGCTTTTTCAACTGAAAATTGGAAACGGCCAAATGATGAAGTCAACTATCTGATGCAGCTACCTGTTGATTTTTTTGAAAGTTTTGTTCCTGATTTGATTGCAGCAAATGTAAAGGTTCATGCAATGGGTTATTTAGAAGATTTACCTAGTCATACTTTCGATGCGGTTAAAAGAGCGATGGAACAGACTAAGCATTGTACAGGAATGATTTTAAACTTTGCGATTAATTATGGTTCACGAGCTGAGATATTAACTGCAATTCAAAAGATTTGTGAAAAACAAGAGGCAGGGTTATTATCGGCTAGTCAAATTGATGAACAACTGGTATCTAATCATTTGATGACAAGCTTTTTACCAGCAGATTATCGTGACCCTGAATTAATGATTCGAACAAGTGGCGAAGAACGAATTAGTAATTTTTTACTATGGCAAATTGCTTATAGTGAATTATACTTCACACCCAAATTTTGGCCTGATTTTAATGAAGCGGATTTAGAGCTGGCTTTTGCAAGCTATCAGCAACGTGATCGACGCTTCGGGGGCTTAAATCAAAAGGAGGAGAATAAATAATGCAAAAACGCGTCATTACCGCCGTCGTTGCTTTGGCTGTCTTTATTCCGATTATTTATGTCGGTGGGATTACTTTACAGCTAGCCGCAGCGATTTTGGCAGTGATTGGAGTTTATGAGCTTTTTAGGATGAAAGGCTTGAAGTTAATTAGTTTTGAAGGAATTTTATCAGCATTAGGTGCGGTAATTTTGGTTTTACCACGGAATCCTTGGTTTAGTTTTTTACCAATTAATACCGATAAGTGGATGCTTTTTTACCTAGTGGTTATGCTTATCTTGGGCTTATCTGTTATTTCAAAAAATATGTATACCATCGATGAAGCCGGTTTTCCGATATTAGCTAGTCTATATGTTGGGGTAGGCTTTGGTAATTTTGTCTCCGCTCGTATGGATAATGATGGTTTAATTGTTTTAATGTTTGCCTTTTTCATTGTATGGGCAACGGATATTGGTGCCTATATGATTGGTCGTAAATATGGAAAAAATAAATTATGGCCAGAAATCTCACCCAATAAAACAGTTGAAGGTGCGTTAGGTGGGATTTTATCAGCGGTAGTTGTTGCTGTTATTTACTTATTGATTTTTAATGCGCAAACCTATTTTAACCATTCTTTATTTGTGGTTGCTTGTATGACGATTGTCCTATCTATCGTTGGTCAATTTGGTGATTTGGTTGAATCAGCTATTAAACGCTACTTTGGTGTAAAGGATTCAGGCAAATTACTGCCAGGACATGGCGGAATTTTAGATCGTTTTGACAGTATGCTATTTGTTTTTCCAATCATGCATTTGCTAGGATTGATTTAAAAAGATGAACGTGGTGATTTTTCACCACGTTTTTTTAGATTAAAGGAGTGCTCAAGCATTCGGTAAGCTAGGAGAAGAATTGAGGAATACGCGCTGTATGAAAAAAAGTTCGCTTTCAATTTTTTAAATAATGGAGCAACTTTTCTGTTTATCTTGCTTGTTAGCACGGATTATTTTTAAAAGAAAAATGAAAGAAGATAAAGCTAAAGTAAAAATCACCAATTTTCGATTAAATTATTGTTACAAACTAACAGAAAAGTTGTCATAATTATGAGTTGTGATAAAATTAGAGCATGTGTAATATTTTAGTAATCAAGGAGAGTTTATGAAAACAATTTTAGTTTTTATCATTATTTTTTCAGTCATAGTTATTGTTCATGAATTTGGACACTTTTATTTTGCTAGAAGGTCAGGGATTTTGGTTCGTGAATTTTCAATTGGAATGGGACCAAAGCTTTTACAATGGCAAGGAAAAGATGGCGTCGCTTATACCCTTCGGATGTTGCCTTTAGGTGGCTATGTGCGAATGGCTGGTGCCGATGAGGGCGAGGATTTACAACCGGGAATGTTTGTTTCATTGGTATTAGATGAACATGAGGTTGTTCAGACGATTAATACGAGTCAAAAACTTCAGCTAACCAATGCAATCCCATTTGAGGTGGCGCAAAGTGATTTGGTTGATGCTTTGACTGTTAGTGGGTATGTTAATGGTGATGATCAAAACATGGTCACTTATTCAGTCGATCATGATGCGACCTTGATTGAAAGCGATGGGACGAAGATTCGAATTGCGCCTAGAGATGTACAATTTCAATCAGCGAAATTGAGTCGTCGTATGCTGACGAATTTCGCTGGTCCCATGAATAATTTTATTTTGACTTTTATTTTATGTGCGGTTTTGATTGTTTTACAGGGCGGAGTAGGCGATCCTTCGACTAGTAAATTAGGTAGTATTTTACCGGATAGTCCAGCTCAAGCGGCTGGTTTAAAGCAAGGTGACCGTATTTTATCACTTGATGGCAAAAAGGTGGATGATTGGAATGATTTAGTAAGTGTTATCCAGGCTCATCCAAAAGAAAAATTAACCGTTACCTATGAGCGTAAAGGTAAGAAGTATCAAACCACTTTAACGCCGGATGCAGTCGATAGCGGTACGCAAAAGGTTGGCCAAATTGGGGTAAATATGGCACAAAAATCAGGCATTGGGGTGGCCATCACTGGGGCCTTTCAATTATCGGTGGATATGGCTACCCAGATTTTTAAAGCCCTGGGTTCGATGATTGTTCATCCGGATATCGATAAATTAGGGGGGCCGGTAGCTATTTATCAACAATCTTCCATTGTGGCTAGTCAAGGCTTAAAGACGATTCTTTATTTCATGGCGTTGATTTCGATTAATATTGGGATTTTTAATTTATTACCTATTCCTGCTTTGGATGGCGGAAAATTAGTGTTAAATATTGTAGAGCTTTTACGTGGTAAACCGATGAAACCAGAGCATGAAGGTTTGATTACAATGATTGGCGTAGGCTTAATTTTAATCTTGTTTGTTTTAGTTACGTGGAATGATATTCAGCGCATGTTTTTTAGATAAGTTGTTGGGGATGGATTGATTATGAATGGAGTTAATGTATGCAACAGATGAAATTGTTTATTCCTACGCAAAAGTCAGCTGAAGAGGTAAACAGCACGAGCTTAGCAGATTTACTCATTAAAGGCGGCTACCTTCGACCAATGGCTAATGGCGAGTATGCTTATTTGCCCTTAGCGAATCGGATTTTACAAAAATTAGAAACGATGCTTAGGGAGGAATTACAAAAAATTGACGCCAATGAATTGCGTTTTTCGGTGACTAATGAGCTAGTTAAAGCTAGTGCTTATTCCTTAACAGATCATCATCGCCAATTAATTACCGATTTAACGTTAACTGATTTGTCGGTTATCCAGTTTTTGAGTAGAGAAATTCAATCCTATCGGCAATTACCTTTGACTTTTTTTCAAATTCAAACGGTCAAAGTCAGCGAAGAAAAGCAAGCCAAGACGTTACTTCATGAAAGTCATGCGCTGTTTGTGGATGGTTATTTCATGCATGTTGATGAGGCTGGCTTAGATGAGATGTATCAACGTTTGCTAGCGGTTTTTTCAACTTTTCTACAAAGCTGTCAATTAAAGTATCGTAGTGTAGTTGATGAGGCTAGCTTGGCTTGTCGCAAGTCAAGGGTGTTTATTGGTGAAACCCATTTAGGGAAAGAAGCGTTAGTTATTGCTAACCAAGGTGATTACGCAGCCTTGAGATCGATGGCAAAGAGCTATCTACAAATACATAAAACACATGAAGTTTTTTTACCTTTAGCCACGGTTTCGGCTAAACAGGCGGATGAACTTCAAAAGCGACAAGTGCCAGCTTTAGCCTATCGCTTTTATCAAGCAAATGATGAACTGGTTATGGTGTTTTATCTAGCTGAAGACCAGCTAAGTATTTCAAAAATGAAGCATTATTTTCAGACGGATGAAATGCGTGAGCTTTCCATAGAAGAAGCACATGAAATCATTGGCAACGTAGCCGATTTATCAGCATTATTAGGGAAGCTTCGCGTGATAGCTGATGTAAAAACGCAGCAATTTGCTAACTATTATTTGGATTTAATTCCTATACTACCAGAGGCTTTTTATCCAATTAATCTACCCACTGATTTAGCAGTTAGCGAATATGCTGATTTACATTTGGTGCAAATTGGCGATGCAGCTCCGGAAAATCAAGGCGAATTGGTCGGCTTAATGGGCAATCGTTTGGCTCAAATTGAAACCTATCAGCTTTTGGCAACTAGTGAATTGCTCTCAAAGGTCACTAATGATGAGAATGAACAGATTCCGGTTTATCTTGGTCATTATGCGATGAATTTATCGGAAATTTTTGCGTTAATTGCTGAACAGTGTCGTAAGCAAAATCAATTTATTTGGCCTGCTGAGATTGCCCCCTATGATGTTCATTTATTGCAAATGCATCGTGCAGATTATCATCAGAGTCAATTAGTGGAAGAAATCTATCAAATTTTACAACCAAAGCAATATGATATTTTGCTCGATCAAAGAGATGAGCGTGTGGGTGTGAAGTTTGCTGAGGCGGATTTGATTGGTTGTCCGATTCGAATTATCGTTGGTAAAAAGGCGATTGAAGGGGTCGTTGAATTGTTTTTGACCAATCAAAATGTTCAAGTCGAAGTGCGCAAGGATGATTTATTGTCAACCTTGGCGATTTTACTTGGTGAAATGTAGTGCGAAGCTGTGGTTTTTTAGTAAAGCCACAGCTTTTATGTGTTATTTAATAGGCTATATCTAGAAAATTTGGTATAATGAAGGCTAGTGAGCATTCAGTCAGGAGGTTTGCTTTTTGTCACAAGAAAAAGAAAAATTTGCAATACTATTAGAACACATCCAATTGCCGGCTAAATGGCAGAATCATCCTGCAATACAAGCCGGCCAAATTAAGCAGGTAATTGTACATAAGAAACAAAGATGCTGGGCTTTTGAGTTTCATTTTCCTGAAATTTTACCCTATGCTTTGTATCATGATTTTATCAATCATTTATCTATGGCGTTTCAAGCAATTGCTCAAATTAAGGTAACTATTCAAGTGGATCAAAGTCAATTTGACCAAGCCTTACTTCAAGATTATTGGTATACTGCATTACAGAATGCGAATTGTGAAACACCAATGATTCAGCAAGCTTTAAAAGGGCAAAAGCCTTATATTCAAGAGGATAAAATTTATTTATCTGTAAGCAATGAGTCAATTATTCCTTTATTAGAACAACAATATATACCAGTAATTAGTCAAAATTATCGACAATATGGGTTTCCCAATTTACGGATGCATTTGCAATTAGATCAAGAATTAGCTAGTTTAGAACAAATTGCCTTTGCCCAGCATCAAGAGGAGCAAACAGCGCTCTTAGTGGAACAAGCCACTCAGGCGATTATTCATTCTGAAAAACGCAAGCAAGAAAAAGCAAATGAAACACCTACGATTACCGGACCGATTTTACTAGGTCGTGAAATTGCCAACAATGAAGAAATCACACCGATGATTGAGATTGTCGAAGAAGAAAATCGAAAGGTGTTTGAAGGCTATATTTTTGATTTAGAAATTCGTGAATTACGCTCGAAACGTTCGTTATTGCAGATTAAAATTACCGATTATACCTCATCTTTTATTGTTAAACGTTTTTCAAACAATGATAAGGATGTTGAGATGTTCAATGCCTTGAAAAAAGGGATGTGGGTACGAGTAAGAGGTAGTGTCAAAGAGGATAATTTCTCTCATGAGTTAACGATTCAGGCGCAAGACATTATGGAAGTCAGTCATGAAACGCGTAAAGATTATGCCAAAGAAGATGAAAAGAGAATCGAGCTACACTTGCATTCTAATATGTCAACGATGGATGCCACCAATTCGATTACTGATTTGGTCGCGCAAGCAGGTAAATGGGGACACCCAGCGATTGCGATTACTGATCATGGCGGCGCACAAGCCTTTCCAGAAGCGCACCAGGCTGGGAAAAAGGCTGGCGTGAAAATTATTTATGGTGTCGAAGCAAATATTATTGATGATGGGGTAGAAGTTGCCTATAATCCACAGCCTGTAGCTTTAGATGATGCGACCTATGTTGTTTTTGACGTGGAAACTACTGGCCTTTCTGCGGTTTATGATACGATTATCGAGTTAGCTGCCGTGAAGATGCATAAAGGCAATATTATTGATACCTTTGATGAATTTATCGATCCAGGTCATCCACTTTCAAATACAACGATTGAATTGACCGGTATTACTGATGATATGGTACAAGGGTCAAAATCTGAAGCTGAAGTCTTAGCAATGTTTAAAGAATTTACCGGCGATGCAATCTTAGTTGCCCATAATGCTTCATTTGATATTGGCTTTTTAAATACTAGTTATCAGAAAAAAGGCATGCCGATAGCGACCAATCCTGTTATCGATACTTTGGAATTAGCGCGCTTTTTATATCCAGAGTTTAAACGGTTTGGTTTAGGTGTCTTAACCAAAAAATTCAATGTAGCATTAGAGCAGCATCACCGGGCGATCTTTGACTCTGAAGCAACCGCGCATTTAGCTTGGATTTTTATTAAAGAAGCGATGGAAAAGCATGATATGTTTTTACATCAGGATTTAAATCGACATGTAGGTGGTGAAAATGCATATAAATTAGCTCGCCCATTTCATGCTACGATTTTAGTACGGACGCAAGCTGGCTTAAAGAATCTGTTTAAATTAATTTCTTTATCAAATGTAAAATACTTTCATGATAAGGTTCCTCGTATTCCGAGAACGGAGCTTGTTAAGCTAAAAGAAGGCTTGTTAGTCGGTACTGGTTGTGATAAGGGTGAAGTTTTTGTGGCAATGATGCAAAAAGGCTATGAAGCAGCCAAAGAACTTGCCCGTTTTTATGACTATATTGAAGTGATGCCAAAACCTGTCTACGCTCCTTTAATTGAGCAGGAATTAATTAAAAATGAGCAAGATTTAGAAGAAATTATCGCTAATCTAGTAAAAATTGGTGAGGAATTAAATAAACCAGTCGTTGCTACTGGAAATGTCCACTATCTCAATAAAGAAGATGCGATTTATCGTAAAATTTTAATTAATTCAATGGGACCAGGAAATCCCTTGAATCGACACAGCTTACCTGAAGTCCATTTTAGAACAACAGACGAAATGTTGACAGAATTTCAATTTTTAGGTGAACAAAAAGCTTATGAAATCGTTGTTGAAAATACGCATAAAATAAATGATTTGTGTGAAGTGGTCATTCCGGTTAAGGATGAATTATATACCCCTAAAATTCCAGGATCAGAGCAAGAAATTACTGATTTAAGTTATAAACGAGCCAAAGAATTATATGGGGATCCTTTGCCTGAAATTGTGGAAAAACGATTAGAAAAGGAATTAAATTCGATTATCGGTAATGGTTTTTCCGTGATTTATTTAATTTCGCAAAAATTAGTGCATAAGAGCAATGAAGATGGCTATTTGGTTGGTTCTCGTGGCTCAGTTGGCTCTAGCTTCGTTGCGACAATGACCGGAATTACCGAGGTAAATCCACTTGCCCCACATTATTATTGTCCTAATTGTCAGTACTCAAAATTTTATGATGATGGTCGCTACGGCTCGGGCTTTGACATGCCGGAAAAAGCTTGTCCAGAATGTGGGACACGTCTGAAAAAAGATGGACATGATATTCCATTTGAAACCTTCTTAGGCTTCCATGGGGATAAAGTCCCTGATATCGATTTAAACTTTTCTGGTGAATATCAGCCACAAGCGCACAATTATACTAAGGTCTTGTTTGGTGAAGATTATGTCTATCGTGCGGGAACAATTGGTACGGTTGCTGATAAAACAGCTTATGGTTTCGTTAAAGGCTATGAACGGGATAATGATTTGAATTATCGTTCAGCCGAAGTTGATCGCTTAGCTAAAGGAGCAACTGGAGTAAAACGGACAACTGGTCAGCACCCGGGTGGGATTATTGTTATTCCTGATTATATGGATGTCTATGATTTTACACCGATTCAGTATCCAGCTGATGATATAAATGCTGAATGGCGGACAACGCACTTTGATTTCCATTCCATTCACGATAATATTTTAAAACTAGATATCCTTGGTCACGATGATCCGACGGTTATACGGATGCTACAGGATTTATCCGGTATCGAACCTAAGACGATTCCAACTGATGATCCTAAAGTGATGGAAATTTTCCAAGGAACTGAGGTTTTAGGGGTGACTGAAGCGCAAATTGGTTCTAAAACAGGAACCCTAGGTATACCCGAATTCGGTACGCGTTTTGTACGAGGAATGTTAGAACAAACGCATCCTTCCACTTTTGCCGAATTATTACAAATTTCCGGTCTTTCTCACGGTACGGATGTTTGGCTAGGTAATGCGGAAGAATTAATCAGTCAAGGCAAGGCCACCCTAGCTGAGGTAATTGGTTGTCGTGATGATATTATGGTGTATCTGATGCATGCTGGATTAGATAACGGGCTTGCCTTTAAAATTATGGAGAGCGTTCGTAAAGGGAAAGGAATTCCTGATGATTGGCAAGAAGAAATGCGTAAACAAGAGGTGCCAGAATGGTATATTGAATCTTGTTTAAAAATCAAATATATGTTCCCTAAAGCGCACGCGGCAGCCTATGTCTTAATGGCTCTACGTGTGGCCTATTTCAAAGTCTATTTCCCAATACTTTATTACTGTGCATATTTTTCAGTTCGTGCAGATGATTTTGATTTGATTGCGATGACTCGTGGGAAGGCTGCGGTGAAGGCTCGTATGGAAGAAATCAATAATAAAGGATTGGAAGCTTCGGCTAAAGAGAAAAACTTATTAACGGTGTTAGAATTAGCCAATGAAATGCTCGAACGTGGGTTTGAATTTGGTATGATTGACTTGTATAAATCAGATGCCGTGAATTTTGTTATTGAAGGAAATAAATTAATTGCGCCATTTAGAGCAGTACCAAGTTTAGGGCTAAACGTTGCCAAACAAATTGTGGCTGCACGCGAAGAAGGAAAATTCTTATCTAAAGAAGATTTAGCTACTCGTGGCAAGGTGTCTAAAACATTAATTGAGTACATGAGTGAAAATGGGGTACTAGATGGCCTACCAGATGAGAATCAATTATCTTTATTTGACATGCTGTAAATTTAATTCATTAACTATAAATCATGCCAAGAGTACTATAGATAGCATTCTTGGCATGTTTAACTTTATTTTAAGGTCAATTTGCAGACAACTTCACAGCGCGCAGTATGTGGAAACATATCGACTGATTGTAAATATTCCACTCGATAGATTTTGCTAAGCTCCACTAGGTTTTGCGCTAAAGTAGAAACATTACAGGAAACATAGACTAATGTTTTAGTAGGATAAGCTAAAAGTGCTTTTAAAAGTTTTGGATCCAAGCCGGTTCTTGGTGGATCAACCACAATCGCATCCGGTCTAAAGCCTTCTGCCAACCATTTTGGTAGCAGCTTTTCAGCAGTCCCCACTTCATAGTGAGTGTTGGTTAACCCAAGTTTTTTAGCATTTTCCTTGGCATCTTCAATAGCGCTAGGAATAATATCCATTCCACGCACTTCTTTAGCATATTTTGCTAAAGAAAGACCGATTGTTCCCACTCCACAATAAGCATCGACGACTTTTTCCTGTCCAGTCAAATCAAGTGCATCAATTGCTTGTTGATATAAGATTTCCGTCTGCTGAGGATTTAATTGGAAAAAGGCACGTGCGGATAGATGAAAATGCACTTCATTAATTTGTTCATCAATTGTTGCTTTACCCCAGAGTAATTTCGTTTCATCGCCCATGACAAGCGAGGTCTTTTTAGGCTGTAAATTTAGCATAATTGAAGTAACTTCAGGTAATTGCTGGTTGATTAAACGAATCAGACTGGCTAATTGTGGTATTTGTTCTTTTACTGAAATCAAGACAACCTGGACTTGACCAGTTTTCACTCCAATACGGACCATTAAGGTTTTGAGTAAGCCAGTTTTTTTCCGTTCATCATAAATCGGTATTTGATAACGATTAAGTAGACGAACAATAGTATTTAACACCTTTTGCGTGGTTTTTTCCTGAACTAAACAATCATCAATAGCTACAAGTTGATGGGAATTTTCCCGATAAAGACCAGCTTCAATCCGTTTACTTTTTTGATTAAAGCGCAATTGAAATTGGGCTTTATTCCGATAATGCCAAGGCTCATCCATCCCAATAGTTGGTCGTAGTTCAAAGCTTTGGTAATTAGCTGGTTTAAATTTATTTAGGGCTTGTCTTAGTAGGTCACGCTTAAAATCTAATTGTGCTGGATAAGCTAGATGCTGTAATTGACAGCCCCCGCACTCATCATAAAACTTACAAGCGGGTGTGATTCGCTGAGGGCTTTTTTTGATGATTTTTCGTAGTTTGCCTTCAGCATATTTTGGGGTTACTTGGACGATTTCAACTAAGACTTCTTCTTCAGGTAAGGCTTTAGGTACAAAAATAATTAATTTGCGATAATAGCCGATTCCTTCGCCGTTAATCCCTAATTTTTTTATGGTTAATTGTATTTTTTGTTTTGGTTGTAATAAAACCATTTCTTCCCTCCGTTAACTACATTCGCTTCATACTATCATATTCTATGATAGTTTGCCAAATATCTTTTAGTGAGATAAACAAGGAATTTAGATAGATAGTTGTTAAAAATGGAACAAATGTTCTGCAATTTTAGCTTTGCTATGTTAAAATGAATAGGTTAGGAAATAAAGGAAAGGTAGTGATCGTGGTGCAAATTGAAAAAATTAAGCAATTAAAGTCAGGTCTTTACCAGCTAGATTTAGATAATCAACAACAATTACAAGTATCAGAAGATGTTTTGGTTAAATTTCGCTTGTTAAAAGGTAAGGAATTGACAACTGAAGAAATTGAGCAGATTAAACAAGCTTCGATGTATGATTATGGTTTGCAACAAGCTTTAAATTATTTGAGTTATCAATTACGCACTGAAAAAGAAATTATTGATTATTTATTAAAAAAAGAAATTAGTCATGCAGATATTACAAGAATTTGTCAATATTTAAAAGCTCAACAGCTTTTAGATGATTTGGCGTATGCCAAAAGCTATTTGCGAACTTCTTTAAGATTAAGCGATAAAGGTCCAATGGTTATTCGCCAAAAATTAAGCACAAAAGGCGTAAGTGATTCAATTATTCAACAAGTATTGCTAGATTATACGCCAGAAATACAGTTAACAATCTTAAAAAAATCGATGAGTAAAATGTTACAACGCTCCAGTCAAAAAAGTCATTATCAGCAGCTGCAAAAAATCAAACTTGCTTTTGTTCAAAAAGGCTTTAGTTATGGTTTGATAGATCAGGCCATGCAAGCAATTGCGCCAACGATCGATGAAGAACAGGAGTGGGATCGATTGGTTAAAGAAGCGGAAAAAAGCAAGCGACGAATCAAAGCGAAAAATAATTATGAATTTCAACAAAAACTAAAACAAAAATTATATCAAAAAGGCTACCAGCTTGATTTGATTCAACAATATCTTGAACAGGTGGAAATAGATGACGAGTAATAATTGGGATAAGCTTACTTTAGCTGAAATTAAGCAACTACAAGAGGTATTTGTCAATTGGTACATGCAAAATCATCGGCTACTTCCTTGGCGGCTCGATCGTAATCCATATCGTATTTGGATTTCAGAAATCATGTTACAACAAACAAGAGTAGATACAGTTATTGGCTATTTTGAACGATTTATGCAAAGATTTCCAACAATTGCTGATCTAGCGAATGCTGATGATGATTTATTGCTAAAAACCTGGGAAGGCCTAGGTTATTATTCTAGAGCTAGAAATTTAAAGATTGCTGCTCAACAAATTATGCAAGATTTTAATGGAAAGTTTCCGGACAAGCCTAAAGATATTGCTAAGTTAAAAGGCATCGGTCCATATACTGCAGGGGCAATCAGTAGTATTGCTTTTGGCTTGGCTGAACCAGCTATTGATGGCAATGTTATGCGAGTAGTTAGTCGTTTATTTTTAATTGAAGACGATATTGCTAAGGCAAGTAGTCGTAAAGTGTTTGATCAAGCAGTCCGTAAAATTATTGATACTAATTATCCAGGTGAGTTTAATCAAGCTTTTATGGATTTAGGTTCAAGTATTTGTCTACCTACGCAAACTCAGTGCAATCGTTGTCCATTAGCTGATTTTTGTTTAGCTAAACAGACTAATCAACAGTTAGCTTTTCCAGTGAAATCTAAAAAAATGAAACCAAAGCATAAATATTTTATTGCCCTAGCGATTCAAAATAACCAAGGGGCATTTGTCTTTGAAAAACGCGATGATGAACGATTGTTAGCTGATATGCTTCATTTTCCATTAATTGAAGTCAGTGAGACTTTATATCAACAGCTAAATGTTTATCCAAACGATCAAGTTAATCAACAGTTAACTTTATTTGCTGAAGATAAGGTAGCTGAAGAGGCAGCGGTTTATCCATTAACACAATTTAGTGAATTAAGTCAACGGTTAACGCAGCTATATAATGAATATCTAGAAAATGAATTATCATTAACAAGACAAATTATTTGGCAAAAACGCTCACTTGGTGAAGTAAAACATATATTTACCCATTTAAAATGGCATACTTTATTATTTTATGGTCGGATGGTAGAAGAGACGATTACTCAAAATCAATATCTCTATACACAAAATGACTTAAATCGACTACCAATTCCTAAAATTCAACATAAATGGTTTGAACAATTAAAGAAAAATGACAAACTTTAATAAAGATTTCTAGCGTTTATCGCAGTTTATTGTTATAATAGTTCTTGACGTAGGTGTATAGCACCCGAACAAATGCACAAAAAAGCTGCTGAGGGAAGGGTTAAGATGCGAATTCCGAAAGAAGGAGAGTTTGTTAGCATTCAAAGCTACAAACATGACGGCAAATTGCATCGTACGTGGCGTGATACAATGGTCTTAAAGACCAGTGAATATTCAATGATTGGCGTAAATGATCATACACTAGTGACAGAATCAGATGGTAGACGCTGGGTAACCCGCGAGCCAGCAATTGTATATTTTCACAAAAAATACTGGTTCAATATAATAGCGATGATTAGAGAAAAGGGAGTGTCGTATTATTGTAATTTAGCTTCACCATTTTTATTAGATGAGGAAGCACTGAAGTACATTGATTATGATTTAGATATTAAGGTTTTTCCGGATGGGGAGAAACGTTTACTAGATGTGGATGAATACGAATTACACAGTAAGATTATGCATTATCCACAAGATGTAGACTTTATTCTCAAGGAAAATGTTAAGATTCTAGTTGATTGGATTAATAATAGTAAAGGCCCTTTCTCAGATAGTTACGTTGATATTTGGTATAATCGCTACAAGCAATTGTCGCAGAAATGATGTAAAAAGAGCAGATTTTATCTGCTTCTTTTTTTTGTATAATTTTAAATTGCTGAGTAATCGGCAAACTTACTTTAGTTTGGCAGTAAAATTGACATTTATAAAATATTTACAAGTAACTCAGTTTATTGACAGAGTAGTGCTATACAAGGTAGAGGTTCTGATTGGGAAAGTTATTCAAAATGGGTTATAATAAAGGCATAAAAAATTTGGAGGAAGAATATGTTTGAAAAAATTCGCCAATCTAGGCTATTGTTTTGGTCAGTCGAGCTATTAGTCCTAGCAACTTTAGCTTTTGTCTTAACTAAGGTTAGTTTTTTATTTCATCCGATAGGAACCTTTTTCTCGACGCTTTTTGCACCTATTTTAATTTCTGGTTTTTTATATTATATGTTAAATCCGTTAATCGAACTATTGACGAAAAAATTCCATCTGAAGAGAATTTTTGCAGTCATTATTGTCTTTTTATTATTGATTGCGATTATCGCCTTAGTCTTTATGACGGTCTTACCTAATTTAATTAAACAGCTTTCCCAATTAGCGGCGAGTATTCCTAGTTTGATTCAACAAATAGAAGATTTTATTCGCGAATTGGCCAAATCACCAACATTTAAACATTTTGATATTAATCAAGAGCTGGCTAAATGGGATTTATCCTATGGTACAATTATTCAAAAATTCATGAGTGGTTTAGCCAATAGTCTAGGCTCAGTCTTTTCAACGCTGACCTCAGCAATTGTATTAATCATTACTGTTCCATTTATTCTATTTTATATGATGAAAGATGGGCCAAAGGTATTACCAGGAATCTTAAAATTTGTTCCTGAAAAACGTAAAGATCAGGTGGCTAATTTATGTAAAGAAATGAATCGCACATTGGCTAGTTATATTAGTGGACAGATGATTGAATGTTTGTTCGTTGGGACCTTTACTTTTTTAGGCTATTTATTATTTGGGATAGATTATGCCTTTTTACTAGGGGTCATTGCTGGACTAACAAATTTGGTTCCTTATTTAGGCCCTTATTTAGGCTTAATGCCAGCTATTTTTGTAACGATTTTTACCAATCCTATTCAAAGTTTAATTTGTTGTGGTGTGGTATTAGTTGTCCAACAGATTGACTCGAATATCATTTATCCAAATGTTATTGGTAAGTCACTATCCATTCATCCATTGACGATTATCTTTATTTTACTGGTAGCAGGTAATTTAGCCGGCTTATTGGGTATTTTCCTTGGGGTACCATTATATGCAATTGCTAAAACAGTCATTGCCTTTATCTATCGAATGATTAAAGAAGCATAAAAAAACTACGGGTTAAATAATAGTAGTTACAGATTGCAAACTTTTTTGTTTTGTGTTACGATTTTAGCGTGGATTTATCCACGCTTTTTTTCTATATAAAATAAGATTGATGAATAAGGAGAGAATGCAACTATGAATGCTGACCCCGAGAGTCAGTCGCTTATTGCGCAAATTTTATTACTAATTGTTTTAACCTTGATTAATGCTTTTTTAGCAGCTTCAGAAATTGCGGTAGTATCGGTGAACCGTAATCGTTTGGAGCAAAAAGCTGATGATGGCAATGTTAAAGCAAAAAAACTTTTAAAAATTATTGAAAATCCAACCAACTTTTTGTCTACCATTCAAGTTGGGATTACCTTGGTAAATATTTTATCAGGGGCATCTTTAGCGGATACTTTATCTACTCGTCTAGCGCCAGTCTTTGGTGGTGGGGCTACTGCGAAAAGTATTGCAAATATTATCGTTTTAGGGATTTTGACCTATGTATCGATTGTGTTTGGTGAATTGTATCCAAAACGCATTGCGATGAATAAATCTGAAGAGGTAGCTAATTTTACTTCTGGAACGATTCGGATTTTAGGCTTTGTGGCTAAGCCGTTTGTTTGGTTATTGTCAGCCTCAACTTCACTATTGGCTAAATTAACACCGATGGATTTTGATGATGAAGATAATAAAATGACCCGTGATGAGATGCGCTATATGTTAGAAAACGAGGGCGTTTTAGAAGATGATGAACTAGAGATGGTTCAAGGGGTATTTTCTTTAGATACTAAAGTAGCGCGTGAAGTAATGGTACCAAGAACGGATGCCTTTATGGTGGATGTTAATCGACCAATTGATGAGATTATTACAGAAATCTTATCAGAAAATTATTCGCGTATTCCTGTATACGATGATGATAAAGATAAAGTGATTGGGATTTTACACACCAAGAATTTATTAAAAGGTGCCTATAAAGTTGGCTTTGAAAAGCTAAACTTACGCAATATTTTGCAGGAACCATTATTTGTGCCAGAAACGATTTTTATCGATGATTTATTATATGAGTTGAAAAAAACGCAAAACCAAATGTCTATTTTATTAGATGAATATGGTGGCGTTGTTGGCTTAGTGACTCTAGAAGATTTGCTAGAGGAAATCGTTGGGGAAATTGATGATGAATCCGATGAAGTAGAAACTTTGTATGAAAAAGTCAGTGAAAATGAATATATTGTTTATGGTCGCATGTTAATTGAAGATTTTAACGATGTGTTTCAAACAAATCTGCATATGTCAGATGTAGATACGATGGCAGGCTATTTGATTACAGCCTTAGGGACGATTCCAGATCAAGGGGATAGGATGTCTTTTGAAATTGATCAATTGACCTTGGTTGCTGAAGAGATGGAAGGCACACGTTTAGTGAAGCTACGTGCGATTTTTAATGAAAATAAAGAAGTAGAACCAGATGAGGAACGTCGGCTTTTTCGTAAAGAGTTTGAAGACGATGAACCTAGAAGATAAATAGTCATTTAAGGAAGTTGTAGCTTATTTAGTTACAACTTCTTTTTGGCAATCGATAGCCAAGCTTAAGCAATGTGTGCTATACTATTTTGGTATGAACTTTAAAGAAAGGGAAGAAAGAGCGGAATGCATAATCCAAAACAAAAAGAACAAATGAATAGCCGACGAACCTTTGCGATTATTTCCCACCCGGATGCTGGGAAAACTACAATTACTGAGCAATTACTGCTTTTTGGTGGCGCAATTCGGCAAGCCGGCACGGTTAAAGGAAAGAAAACCGGTAATTTTGCCAAATCGGACTGGATGGAAATTGAAAAGCAACGTGGGATTTCGGTAACTAGTTCGGTGATGCAGTTTGATTATAATGGCAAACGGGTCAATATTTTAGATACTCCAGGACACGAGGATTTTTCTGAAGATACTTATCGTACTTTAATGGCTGTGGATAGTGCAGTGATGGTTATCGATAGCGCGAAAGGGATTGAGGCCCAAACGAAAAAATTATTCCAGGTTGTAAAAAAACGTGGTATTCCAATTTTTACTTTTATTAATAAATTAGACCGTGATGGACGTGAACCTTTAGATTTATTAGAAGAGTTAGAAGAATTACTGAATATTGAATCTTATCCGATGAATTGGCCAATCGGTATGGGAAAAGGTTTAGAAGGTCTATATGATCGCTTTAATCATCGCGTAGAATTATATCGTCCTGAAAGTTATGATAATGAGCGTTTTGTACCATTAGATGAAAATGGTGAAATTGTATCTGATCATAAATTAACGCAAAATAGTCTTTATCAACAAGTCTTAGAAGAAGTGGAATTGTTAAAAGAAGCAGGCGATGCCTTTGATGAAGAAAAAATTGCTCGTGGAGATCAGACGCCCGTTTTCTTCGGTTCTGCCTTAACTAATTTTGGTGTACAAACCTTCTTAGAAACCTTCTTACAGTTTGCGCCGGCTCCTCATGCACATAAAACAGTAGAAGGTGAACTATTAGATCCATTAACTGAAGAATTCTCAGGTTTTGTCTTTAAAATTCAAGCGAACATGAATCCGGCGCACCGTGACCGAATTGCTTTTGTCCGTATTTGTTCCGGAACTTTTGAAAGAGGGATGGATGTTACCTTACAACGCACAGGTAAAAAGATGAAGCTAAGTAATGTAACCCAGTTTATGGCAGATACTCGTGAAAATATCGAAGAAGCCGTTGCTGGTGATATTATCGGTGTATATGATACAGGAAATTATCAAATCGGTGATACCTTAACAGAAGGAAAATTAAAGGTTCAATTTGAAGAACTGCCTTCATTTACGCCGGAAATTTTCATGCGTGTCACTGCAAAAAATGTAATGAAGCAAAAGTCTTTCCATAAAGGCATTTATCAATTAGTTCAAGAAGGTGCGATTCAGCTTTATAAGACCTATTTAACTGATGAGTATATTATTGGGGCTGTCGGTCAATTGCAATTTGAAGTCTTCCAATATCGTATGAAGAATGAATATAATGCAGAAGTAGTCATGACACCAATGGGCAATAAAATTGCTCGTTGGATTAATCCTGAAGATTTGGATGAAAAGATGAGCTCAAGTCGAAACATCTTGGCGAAAGACCGTTTTGATCAGCCGTTGTTCCTATTTGAAAATGAATTTGCGATGCGCTGGTTTGCGGATAAATATCCAGATGTAGAATTAAAATCATTGATGTAATATAGCGAGCTTATTTTCAATATGTTATGAATAAGTAAAAAAGCAAAGGTACATTCGGTAAATCAGCCGGGTGTACCTTTGCTTTTATGTTAAATGAATCATGATAAGCTACTAGCTGGCTTTCTTTGGAATGGAGATTTCAATTAAGCCTTCAGAATCTAAAGTTTGGATTTGATCTTCATTATAGACGTTAGCTGGTAGTTTATTTAAAAAATGCTGCAAAATTTCTTTAACTTCACTATTGCGGATGGTTCGTTTCTCGTTGTACAACAAAATTTCCACGTGATTTGGTGCTAAGGTATAGATGACTAGGGTGTCACCGGCAGTATATACCTTAACCATTTCAGCATCGGTACTCTCTAGTTGACTCAGTACCAGACGAGAATGACTATTGGTTACATTGACTAATTTCATTGCTCTCACCTCGAATTCTTTTCCCTATCTATATTATAATGTATTTCCTTATAAAATAAAACTAAAAGTATTGAATATTTTATGGATTATGCAATGTTTTTTTAGTAGTTGGAAAGCTAACTTTTTCTTATGTTTAGCGTGTTAATCAAAAGTTTTATTTCGAGTAACCGCTTGATATTTTTTTAGACATTTGTTGATAACAAATGTTTTAAATAAAAAAAGTCTAAAAATTAGATAACTAATTTTTAGACTTTTTTACTATTATTCGTTTTCGTCAGCAACTGCTTCGACTTGCTCAGATAACTGTTTTTGAGTTGAAATCACAATTTCATCTTGATCATTTAAATGGGCGAAGAGCTGGCTAGCTTTAGGATGATCAAGATAATATTCGGCTACCTGATCTTCAATTTGATCTTGGATTGTTCGACGTAATGGGCGAGCTCCCATCGCTGGATTATAGCCAAGACTGACTAATTTTTCTTTTGCTTCAGGACTAACCTCTACATGAATTTGTTGTCTTGAAAGCTGTTGATTGACTTCGGCTAGCATTAAATCTAAAATCACTAATAAGTTTTCGCGTGATAATGCTTGGAATTCGATAATGCCATCAAAGCGGTTAAGAAATTCTGGGGTAAAGAATTGGTTTAACTGACCTAAAATGGAACGTGTTCGACCTTCACGAGCGGCACCAAAACCAACACTTGCCTCGATTTTGCCAGCACCGGCATTACTTGTCATAATGATCAGAGTATCTTTAAAGCTGACCGTTCGTCCTTTTGCATCGGTTAAGCGTCCATCGTCTAAGATTTGTAAAAACATATGCAAGACATCGGGATGTGCTTTTTCAACTTCATCTAATAAGATCAGACTATAAGGATTACGGCGCACTTTTTCGGTTAATTGACCAGCTTCTTCATAACCAACATATCCTGGGGGTGAACCGATTAATTTCGCTACACTATGTTTTTCCATGTATTCAGACATATCAAAACGAATCATTGCCTCTTTAGAACCAAATAGCTCTAAGGCTAATTGCTTAGCTAATTCTGTTTTTCCGACACCAGTTGGTCCGACAAACAAGAAGGAGCCGATCGGACGATTTTCTTTACCTAATCCAATCCGATTACGTCGAATGGCTTTGCTGACCTTTTCAATAGCTTCGGCTTGACCAATAACGTGTTTATTTAAGTCGTCAGCAAGATTTCGTAATTGGGTTTGTTCTTTTTCTTTTAGTTCACCGACTGGAATACCTGTTTTTTCTTCAACAATGACTTCCATATCTTTTTCAGTGATAGTAGGGGCTTGTTCATCGTCCACTTGATTTTTCATTAATTTTTCTAATTTAGTGATTTGATCACGATAGTAGGCCGCTTTTTCAAAATCCTCTTCTTGAGAAGCTTCTTGTTTTTGTTGTTGCGCATAAGCTAGTTTCTTCTCGATGTTTTTTGGATCAACATATGGAATGGTTAGATTCTTTTTAGATCCTGCTTCATCAAGTAAGTCGATTGCCTTATCTGGTAAGAAACGATCTTGGATATAGCGATTGGATAAAATTGCTGCTTGTTCTATTGCTTTATCCGTATAAAGAACATGATGGTAGTCTTCATAGCGTTTTTGAATTCCTTTTAAGATAGTAATCGTTTCTTCAACGCTAGGTTCATTGACTTGGACTGGTTGCATCCGACGTTCTAAAGCGGGATCTTTTTCAATAATTCGATATTCATTTAAAGTCGTCGCACCGATCATTTGTAGTTCGCCACGAGCCAGCGCAGGCTTTAAGATGTTTCCTGCATCAAGATTGCCTTCACCAGCAGAGCCAGCACCAACGATTTCATGAACTTCATCAATGAATAAAATAGTATCCTTGGCTTGGCTGACTTCATTGATTAATTGCGTCATTCGTTCTTCAAATTGTCCGCGCACCCCAGTTCCTTGAACCAAAGAGGCAACATCTAAGCGAATCACTTCTTTCCCTTGAAGCTTTTGTGGTACCTCTTCAGCGACAATTTTAAGGGCAAGCCCTTCAACGACTGCTGTTTTACCAACACCTGGTTCACCAATTAAAACCGGATTGTTTTTATTTCGGCGATTTAAGATTTCAATGACGCGTTGAATTTCTTGGTCTCGTCCAACAACTGGATCAATTTTGCCTTCACGTGCCTGTTGGGTAATATTGATACCAAATTGTTCAAGTAAACCACCGCGTTGATTGGCTTGTGGTGGACGATTTCCACCGTAAAAACCATTTTGAGTAGGTGGGGTTTGCTCTTTTGGACCTTCTTGCATTTGTCGAGAAAATTGACGAATGATATCATCAAAATTACTAAATCCAAAAGGGTCTTGATATATATTTTGATTGAAACCATTTTGAGCTGCTTTAATTTTCTGATAACAACTTTGGCAAAGATCAAATTGACGTTTTTGACCATTCAAACTGGCATATAGATGAATGGTTGCTTCATTTTTTCCGCAGTTTTGACAATTCATAGACATCTTCCTTGCAGTAAGTTATTTAAGATTTTGGGAGAATCTCATAAAACTCGTCGTCTATTTTGGCTCAATAATGATGGCTATTCATTAAATGAGAATGTTTGACCAAAATTGACCTATGAGTTCATTATACTATTTTTTTTGATTTACGCAAGAAAGTCGCTTATTGCTAAAGAGATTTTTAGGGGGTGAAATAAAGTTACTAAAAGATTAATATTCTATAAGTAAGATAAGAAAGGATATGCTATAATAAATGAAGTATATAATAACAATTTTATGAAAACTGGAGATGAAAATTTTCATGAAAACAAAAGAAGAGTTTACCAACCTACTTCAAAGCTTGCAGGCAGGTGAAATTCAAGAGATTATTGTTAAACATGATGAATTTTTCAGCTTTCGTGAGGCGTGGCTAGTGTTGGAAAATCGGAATGATGTAGTAGGTGAAGCTGGTTTAAATGGAGAAATTATTTATCGAATGAAGGATTGAAATAAAATATCAATTAACATTCTAAATAAATTGCTGGAAAATGGTTGTCTTAAAATGAAAAAAATGGTAATCTTATCAATTGAAAGGGTGTATTAAACGACTTAGTCAGTCCTATTTATTTGAAGAAAACCCTAACAAAAATATTTTCTTTACAAAGGAGAACGATTCATATGGAAAAAAAATCATTTAACGTAGTTGCTGAAACAGGAATTCACGCACGTCCTGCAACTTTATTAGTACAAACTGCAAGCAAATTTGCTTCAGATATCAACTTAGAATACAAAGGTAAATCTGTAAACCTTAAATCAATCATGGGCGTTATGTCTTTAGGTGTTGGCCAAGGTGCTGACGTAACAATCTCAGCTGAAGGTGCTGACGAAAAAGAAGCAATCGCAGCTATTACTGAAACAATGGTTAAAGAAGGTTTGTCTAACTAATGGTTGAAATGCTAAAAGGAATTGCCGCAAGTGATGGTGTAGCCGTAGCTAAAGCTTATCTATTAGTTGAGCCAGATTTGTCATTTAGCAAAGTGACAGTTGAAGATATCGAGGCTGAATTCGCTCGCTTGGACGATGCCTTGGCACAATCAAAAGCTGAGCTACAACAAATTAGAGATAAAGCAGCTAGTACGCTAGGTGAAAAAGAAGCACAAGTTTTTGATGCTCACTTGATGGTTTTATCTGATCCAGAAATGATTGGTCAAATTAAAGATTCAATCAAAACAAATAAGGTGAATGCTGAAGCTGCCTTAAAAGAAGTAACAGATATGTTCATTACTTTATTTGAAGGTATGGAAGGTAATGCCTACATGCAAGAACGTGCTGCGGATATCCGTGACGTTACTAAACGTGTATTAGCGCACTTGTTAAATGTAGTTTTACCAAGTCCAGCAATGATTAATGAAGAAGTAATCGTTGTTGCGCACGATTTAACACCTAGTGATACTGCGCAGTTAGATCGTAAATATGTAAAAGCGTTTATCACTAATATTGGTGGACGTACTTCTCACTCTGCAATTATGGCGCGTTCATTAGAAATTCCAGCGGTAGTTGGTACTGAATCAATTACTTCAAAAGTAAAAGCTGGAGAGTTGCTAGCGGTAAATGGTTTGACTGGTGAAGCAATTGTTGATCCAACTGCTGAACAACAAGCTGAATTTATCAAAGCTGGTGAAGCATATGCTGCTCAAAAAGCAGAATGGGAAAAATTGAAAAACGCACAAACTGTGACAGCTGATGGTAAACATTTTGAGTTGGCTGCTAATATCGGTACACCAAAAGACTTAAAAGGTGTTCATGCGAATGGTGCTGAAGCAGTTGGTTTATACCGTACAGAATTCTTATACATGGATTCTCCAGATTTCCCATCTGAAGAAGATCAATTCCAAGCTTACAAAGCGGTATTAGAAGGCATGGAAGGTAAACCGGTTGTTGTACGTACAATGGATATCGGTGGAGATAAAGAATTACCATATCTTGATTTACCACATGAAATGAACCCATTCTTAGGTTACCGTGCATTGCGTATCAGTCTATCTGAATTAGGTGATGCAATGTTTAGAACACAATTGCGTGCGTTGCTAAGAGCTTCTGCTTACGGTACACTTCGCGTAATGTTCCCAATGGTTGCAACCTTAAAAGAGTTTAGAGCTGCTAAACAAATGTTTGAAGAAGAAAAAGCAAAATTAGTTGCAGAGGGTGTAGCTGTTTCTGATAGTATCCAAGTGGGTATTATGATTGAAATTCCTGCAGCTGCTGTTTTAGCTGATAAATTTGCTAAAGAAGTTGACTTCTTCAGTATTGGTACAAATGACTTAATTCAATACACAATGGCTGCTGACCGTATGAGTGAAAAGGTTTCTTACCTATATCAACCATATAACCCATCAATTTTACGCTTAATCAAAAACGTTATTGATGCAGCACACGCTGAAGGTAAATGGGCTGGTATGTGTGGAGAAATGGCTGGCGATCAAACAGCTGTACCGTTGCTTGTAGGTATGGGCTTAGATGAGTTCTCTATGAGTGCGACTTCTGTTCTTAAAACACGTAGTTTAATGAAACGTTTAGATTCTGCTAAGATGCAAGAATTAGCTGATCGTGCATTAAACGATTGTGATACAATGGAAGAAGTTGTTGAATTAATCAACGAATATGTAAAATAAGTATTTTAAGGAGTAGGCTTAGCCTGCTCCTTTTTAATGGCAAGACAAAACGGATAACCAGATTTTGGTTATCCGTTTTGTCTTCTTCTTTATAGATTTTCGCGATAAAAATTTAAAGCATTTTGATAAAATAATTTTTCAATAGTTGACGCTTTAAAACCGGCTTGCTGTAGGGTTTCGGCTAATTCAATAAAAACAGTCGCATCCTTTAAATCTGGGTGGACTGGTATGCCATCAAAATCAGATCCAAAGGCAATATGTTCTGTCCCAATTAAATTGATCATATATTTTAAATGAGCAATAAGCGCACCCTTTAAGGAATACTGGTTCTTATTTTCGCGAAGGAATTGCTCGTAAAAATTCAAACCGATTAGACCGTTAGTATTAGCAATTTTTTTCAATAAGTCATCTGATAAGTTGCGTGGATGATTACAAATACTCCGTGCATTAGAATGGCTGGCGACAATGGGGCTTTTACTATGGCTTAATACATCTAAAATTAATTGATCTGAGCCGTGTGACACATCGATAATCATCTTTAAACGATTCATTTCTTCAACGACTTCGATGCCAAAGGGAGTGAGGCCAGCCTGCGAATGATTTAGCTGTTTATGATTTGCATCCCAATAGATACTATTAGGAAAACCGATTTGGTTGGGATAATTCCACGTTAAAGTTAACATTTTAGCACCAAGCTGAGCTAAATGCTGTAAATTCTCCAATTTCCTCTCAATGATTTCTCCACCTTCTAAAGTTAATAAGGCACTAATCTTATTTTCCTTTTGATTATTTACAATATCTTCATAACGATAAACTTGTTTGATCGTCTGTTGATTTTTTTGTAATTCTTTTTTGAAAAGATGAATCATAGCTAGGGCAGTTTGATAGGGCTGAGTAAATTCATTTTTATCAATAAAAACTGCGAAATTTTGTAATAAATAATTGGCTTTTTTCATCTTGACTAAATCTAGCTGGTAATTATTTTGAGCTAGGGTGCTTTGTGGATGAAGATAAAGTTGATAAATGGTGTCGCAATGTAAATCCATAACGGGTAGATGCATAAGAATCGCTTCCTTTGAGATAAATAATTAGCTGTATTATAGCATAGTAATCTAGGTAAGTGAAAGATGCGACTTAAGAATGAGCGTATTTTTTTGCTATTTATGTTATAATGAAACAAGATGTGTATAAAGGAATATTGATGTTGAAGGTGTGGTGAAAAGATGAAAATAGGTTTATTTACCGATACGTATTTTCCACAAGTGAGTGGAGTAGCAACCTCGATTAAGACCTTGAAGGATCAATTAGAATCTTTGAATCATGAAGTGTATATTTTTACTACAACTGATCCAAATGTACAAGAAACGCAAGAACGAATCATCCGGATGCCGAGTGTACCGTTTATTTCCTTTACTGATCGACGAATTGTTGTCAGAGGGATGTATGAAGCTTATCAACTTGCTAAGGATTTAGAAATTGATTTGATCCATACCCATACAGAATTCGGTGTTGGTTTGCTGGGGAAAATAGTTGCTAAAAAATTAAAAATTCCTGTTGTACACACCTATCATACCATGTATGAGGATTATCTGCACTATATTGCAAAAGGGAAGGTTATTCGCCCAAGTCATGTTAAATTTTTGACAAAGATGTATACGAATCATATTGATGCAGTGATTTGCCCAAGTAAACGGGTGAGCCGAAAGTTACAAAGCTATGGTGTAGAAAAGGCTATGAAGGTAATCCCGACTGGTATTGAGTTAGACCGTTTTGTCAGACAAGATATTACTGAACAAGATAACCAAAAGTTGCGTAAACAACTAGGCATTGCAACTAATCAAGTGATGCTATTATCATTAAGTCGTCTTTCATATGAAAAGAATATTCAAGCAATTATTCAAGGAATGCCTAAAGTTGTAGCAAGTTTACCGAATGTTAGATTGGTTATTGTTGGGAAGGGACCTTATTTTGACGAATTGGATGCGTTGGTTTCTACGCTAAATTTGAGAGAGTTTGTCCAATTTGTTGGGGAAGTTCCTAATGATCAAGTGGCGTATTATTATCATGCGGCCGATTATTTTGTGAGCTGTTCGACTTCTGAAACGCAAGGTTTAACCTATACTGAAGCGATGGCCGCTGGGATTCCTATCGTTGTAGAAGGAAATGAATATCTAGACGCTTTAGTGAGTCATCCTTGTTTAGGTGTTACCTTTAAACACGACGAAGATTTCGCTGAGACATTAATGCAGTATATCGCTGCGAATAATCCTAAGAATGAGGAGATTTTAGCTGCTAAGCTTTATGAGATATCAGCGGAATGTTTTGGTAAAGCAATCGAAGCCTGTTATGAGGAAGTTATTGTAAATTACAATGCCCGATTAGCTGAGAAAAAAGCATCGCCACCTATTGAAAAAATAAAAGTAAAATTACGTTCGATTCGCACACCGTTGAATCGTTCTTAATAGCGAAGAAAGCTGTCGAAAATCTTTAATCGGATGATTTCGATGGCTTTCTTTTTGCAAATGAATAGGAATTTAGCAAAAATATAGTATAATAACAATAGAATAGCGATAAGGAGTGTGTATGTGATGAATTTAGGTTTTATTGGTACGGGTGTCATGGGAAAATCGATGATTAAACATCTAATGGCAGCGGGTCATCAGTTGTATATATATAATCGTACAAAAGCTAAGGCAGATGAATTGGTTGATTTAGGTGCCACTTGGTGTGATACCCCACAAATAGTCGCTGACAAAGCTGAAGTGATTTTTACGATGGTGGGCTATCCAAGCGATGTTGAGGAAGTATACTATGGTCAATCTGGTATTTTTAAAGCAGCGATTACTGGCAAAACAGTGGTTGATTTTACTACCAGTACGCCTTCATTAGCGCAACGTTTGTATCAAACAGCCAAACAATTAAAGGCTGACAGCTTAGACGCACCGGTTTCTGGTGGGGATTTAGGCGCGCAAAATGCGACCTTGACGATTATGGTTGGTGGCGATAAAGCAGTGTATGATCGCGTTTTACCATTATTTAAGCTAGTTGGTAAAACCTATAATTACCAAGGAGCTGCCGGGTGCGGTCAGCATACTAAAATGGCTAATCAAATTATGATTGCAGGGACAATGACTGGAATGACTGAGATGCTAGTCTATGCGAATAAGGCTGGTTTAGATTTAGAAAGTGTATTAGCGACTTTGGCTGGTGGAAGTGCTGCTAACTGGTCGATGATTAACTATAGCCCTCGAATTTTAAAAGAAGATTTTACACCTGGCTTTTTTGTGAAACATTTTATTAAAGATTTAAAAATAGCGCTAGATGAAGCCCAAAAAATGGATTTAGATTTACCGGCGACAAAAGAGGCGTGTCGCTTATACGAATCTTTAGCGCAAGCTGGTTATGAAAATAATGGTACCCAAGCCTTGATTAAATTATGGTGGTCAGAAGGAAAAAAAGATTAAAAAAATAATTTTTTTTAGCAAAACCAATGCAATATGACAAGGTTTTTGATACAATGTAACAGAAATGATTAAAGGGAGGATTGCCGGATGAAAAGTTCGCAATTAGTCGCCATTATTAGACGTTTAGAAGCGATGGTTGAAGCACAAGATAATGAGGTGCAGGTACGTCGTTTTGAAAAAGAAGGAGTTGAGAAATGTATCGTAACCTACGATAGCTCAACTGAAACGTTTGAATTAACCGAATCTGAATCAAATCAACCATATCAATTTGATAATATTGATATCGTAGCGATGGAAATTTATGATTTAATTCAATAATTTTTTTAGTTTTTTTAACAAGAGAAAAGCACGATTTTACCAATATTTAAATTTGGTTGATCGTGCTTTCTTGTTATATAAAAAGAAAATTTATTAAAAAAATATAAAGAAAAATAAAAAATTGCTTGCAAAATGAAGGGAGTTTAGATATAGTTTGATTATCAAATCTTTTGACTATCAAACTATCTAGGTGTGGGAAATATGGAAACAAATTTTGAACAAATTAATCAATTATTAGTCGATGTATTTAATGATATTTTGGTCATTGAAGAATCTGAATTGAAAAAATCGCAATTTAAGGATTTATCAATTACTGAAATGCACACGATTGAAGCAATTAGTATGTATAAAAAGAAGACGACTTCTGAGGTGGCTAAAGAGCTAGCTATTACAGTAGGTACGCTGACAATTGCTATCAATAAATTGGTTAAAAAAGGATATGTTGAAAGAATCCGCAGCGAAGATGACAGACGGGTAGTTAAATTGGGTTTGACGAAAAAAGGACGATTGATTTATCGAGTGCATCAGCATTTTCATCGCGAAATGATTAAAGCCGTGCTAGGTGGAATGGATCAAGCTGAAGCCGACGCATTATTACGTGCACTAGGTAACTTACATGCCTTTTTACAAGAATATAAGTGAGAGTTGGCATTATGACAAATTATAATCGGATTATGCAAGTAGCCCATGCAGTACCTGAAAAGATCGTAACGAATGATGACTTAGCAAAAGTTGTCGATACAAGTGATGAATGGATTTTTAGTCGGACCGGTATCAAACAACGCCGGATTGCCCAAACTGAGAATACGTCTGATTTATGTATAAAAGTTGCGCAAGATTTATTAGCTAAAAGTCAAGTGTCTGCAGAGCAACTGGATTTTGTTATCGTGGCTACAATGACACCTGATTATCAGAGTCCATCTGTTGCCTGTCAAGTGCAGGGAGCAATTGGGGCAGTTAATGCTTTTGCTTTTGATTTAAGTGCGGCCTGTGCTGGTTTTGTCTACGCTTTATCAACTGCTGACAAGTTGTTGAAAGCTAAAACAAATCAATCGTATGGAATGGTAATAGGTGGCGAAGTTTTGAGTCGAGTGATCGATTGGCAAGATCGTAGCACTTGCGTATTGTTTGGCGATGCAGCAGCAGGTGTCTTGTTAACCAATCAGAGCACATATGGGATTATTCGTGATCAACTCCTAGCTGATGGCACAAGATCAAATTCCTTAACTTCAGGTGGCAATCTTCAAAATTCACCATTTATTCTATCAAAAGATGATTCACAGCGTTGTTTACGTATGAATGGTCGGGATATTTTTGATTTTGCTACGAGAGATGTAGCCAAATCATTGAGTGAATTTGTTGGTAATGATTTAGAAGATATCGATTATTTTCTATTACACCAAGCAAATGCGCGTATTTTAGACAAAATGTCTAAAAAGTTGCATGTAGATCGCGAGCGCTTTTTGCAAAATATGGATCGTTACGGTAATACTTCAGCAGCTTCAATTCCGTTGTTATTGTCAGAAAAGGTTGCTGATCAGACATTGTCGTTAGAGGGCAAACAAAAAGTGGTTCTTTCAGGTTTTGGTGGGGGGCTGGCTTACGGCCATCTACTTTTAACACTATAACCTGTTTAGATATAAATGAAAATTTAAATATTTGTATGTATTTTGGAGGAAATAAACATGACTAAAGAAGAAATTTTAAGTAAAATTCAAGAAATTATTGTGGAAGAATTAGATGTAGAAGAAGAAAAAGTAACTTTAACAACAAATTTACAAGAAGATTTAGAAGCTGATAGCTTAGATTTATTCCAAGTAATTAATGAAATTGAAGATGCTTTTGATGTAAAAATCGAAACAGAAGAAGGCATTAAAACAGTTGGTGATTTAGTAGACTTTGTTGCTAAAAGCCAAGCTTAATTAAGGCGAGTATAAGACAAGGGATAAGCTCACTATAAAATAAGTAAAAAACATATGCAACATGTGTAAAGGAGCTTATAGGTGAGTTTACCTTGTCTTTTTATTTTAGATTATGAAGTTGAAGTAAGTAGAGGAGAAAAAGATGAAAACAGCATTTTTATTTAGTGGTCAAGGTGCCCAATATATTGGTATGGGAAAAGAACTATACGATCAATATGAAATTGTTCGAGAAACATTTGCACAAGCTAGTGAAATTTTAGGCTATGATATGACTAAGTTATGCTTTGAAGAAAATGATCAATTAAACCTTACTGTTTATACACAACCAGCAATCTTGACAACAAGTGTTGCTTTTTATCGTATTTTACAAGAAAAAGGAATTTTACCAGATGCTGTTATGGGACTTAGCTTAGGTGAATATTCAGCTTTGGTGGCTGCTGAGGTGTTAGATTTTGAAACAGCTTTGAAAATTGTCAATCAACGTGGGCAACTGATGACCCAAGCTGCTCCTGCTGGAACGGGGAAAATGGTCGCGGTGATGAATACACCAATCGAGTTGATTGAAGAATGTTGTCAAAAAGCAAGCAGCCAAGGAATTGTTGCACCAGCAAATTACAATACTCCACAACAAATTGTTATTGGTGGAGAAAGTCAGGCTGTTGATTTAGCGGTAGAATATTTGACAGCCAATAATGTCAAACGGATGATTCCATTGAATGTAAGTGGCCCTTTCCATACTGCTCTATTGGCTTCAGCTTCACAAGGATTAAAGCAGCTTTTTGAACAAGTAACTTTTAATCAGCCTAAAATACCTGTGATAAGCAATACAACAGCCAAAGTGATGCTACAAGAAGAGATTGCTACTTTACTAGAAAAACAAGTAATGTCACCTGTTCGTTTTTATGATAGTATCGCTACTTTGAAGGAATTGGGAATTCAGCGAGTTGTTGAAGTCGGACCTGGTAAGGTATTGAGTGGTTTTGTGAAGAAGATTGATAAACAGCTTGCTATTTTGCGGGTAGAAGATAGCCGCACTTTGAGTGAAACATTAGCCAGCTTTTAGGAGGATATAATGGAAATTAATGGACAAAATGTCTTTATTACAGGAAGTACTCGTGGTATTGGCTTAGCGATGGCGAAAGCTTTTGCTAAAAAAGGAGCCAATATTGTTTTGAATGGTCGTAAACCAGTTAGCGATACTTTGATTGATGAAATTAAAAGTTATGGTGTGCAGTGTATTGGCATTAGTGGTGATATTGCTGATTTTAATCAAGCTGGTGAGATGTTAAAACAAGCGCAAACACAGCTTGGCGCAATCAGCATTTTAATCAATAATGCTGGGATTACAAATGATAAATTACTATTACGGATGTCTGCACAAGACTTTGAAGAAGTATTAAAAATTAATCTAACCGGCGCTTTTAATATGACCCAGCAAGTTTTAAAACCAATGCTAAAAGCCAGAGCAGGAAAGATTATCAATATTTCTAGTGTTTCTGGATTGATGGGTAATGCCGGTCAAGCCAACTATGCAGCAAGTAAGGCTGGCTTGGTAGGTTTTACTAAATCAGTTGCTCGTGAGGTAGCGCAAAGAGGAATTACCTGTAATGCAATAGCTCCTGGTTTTATTCAAACAGATATGACTGAAGTATTAGCTGATAAATTAAAAGAAGAAGTGACTAAATCAATTCCGTTACAACGATTTGGCAAGGCTGAAGAAGTAGCTCAAGCTGCTATCTTTTTGGCTGAAAATGATTATATTACTGGTCAAGTCATCAATGTTGATGGTGGCTTAGTAATGCATGGATAATAATTAGGAGGAAATCAAATGAATCGAGTAGTAGTTACCGGCTTTGGAATTGTTTCGCCCATTGGTAATGATGCAGAAAGCTTTTTAACTAGTCTAAAAGAAGGTCAAAATGGAATTGGGCCAATTACTAAATTTGATGCTACAGAAACAGGTATTTCCGTAGCTGCTGAAGTGAAGGATTTTCCATTAGATAAATATTTTATAAAAAAAGACACCAAACGAATGGATTTATTTTCAATTTACGGGGTTCATGCTGCTTTAGATGCTATTGAAATGGCTGGACTTGCTTTGGATAAAGTTGATGCTGATCGCTTTGGTGTAATGGTTGGCTCAGGAATTGGTGGTTTACCTACAATTGAAGAGCAAGTGTTACGCATGAATCAAAAAGGACCAAAACGTGTCTCTCCTATGTTTGTACCGATGTCAATTACCAATATGGTTGCTGGAAATATTGCCTTACGTGTTGGTGCAAAAGGTATTTGTACAACGACGGTTACGGCTTGTGCATCTGGTACGCACTCAATTGGTGAAGCATTTAGAAACATTAAACATGGTTATGCTGATGTTATGTTAGCCGGTGGTTCAGAATCAACCATTTGTGAAATTGGGATTGCTGGTTTTGCTACCTTAACTGCTCTAACAACAGAAAGTGATCCTAATAAAGCTTCTACTCCTTTTGATATTAATCGTAGTGGTTTTGTAATGGGTGAAGGTGCTGGTGTATTATTATTAGAATCACTTGACCATGCACAAGCGCGTGGTGCCAATATTTTAGCTGAAGTAGTTGGTTATGGGGCTAATTGTGATGCTTACCATATGACTGCGCCAAATCCAGATGGTTCCGGTGCAGGTAAGGCGATGCAATTAGCGATGCAAGAAGCGAATATTACTGGTAGCCAAGTTGATTATATCAATGCGCATGGAACAAGCACTCCTGCTAATGATGTGGCAGAAGCTACTGCTATTCAATATGGTTTGGGTGAAAGTTATATGCAAACCTATGTAAGTAGTACAAAATCAATGACTGGTCATTTATTAGGTGCTGCCGGTGGGGTTGAAGCAGTAGCGACTTTACTTGCTTTACAACATCAATTTGTTCCACCGACCATTAATGTCACGCAACAAGATCCAGCGATTGAATTAAATGTGGTAAAAAACCAAGCAATTGAAGCCCCATTAACCTATGCAATGAGTAATTCGTTAGGCTTTGGTGGCCATAACGCAGTCTTATTGATGAAGCGTTGGGAGGCGTAAACAGACATGCAACTAAATGAAGTAAAAGAACTTTTTCAAATGTTTGAACAATCAGCTCTAACAGAATTTGATTTAAAACAAGGTTCTTTTGAATTGTATTTAAGTAAAAATAAACAAAACCGTGGACAACAGTCTATTTTGCCAACGGGTCTAAGTTACAATGAAGCGATGCCTGTAGCTGAAATGCAAGAAGTGTCAACGAGTGCACAGGCTGTTGTCGAAAAGAAAAAAGATGAAGTAGCCAAAGAAGTAAGTGGTACGCCAATTGTTTCACCTTTAGTTGGGGTAGCTTATTTAAAACCCGCACCGGATAAGCCTGAGTTTAAGCAAGTGGGAGATCGGGTGCAAAAAGGCGAAGTGGTTTGTATTATTGAAGCGATGAAAGTAATGAATGAAATCACTAGTGATGTTAGTGGTGAAATTGTTGAAATTTTAGTTGAAAATGAGCAGATGGTTGAATATAATCAGCCATTATTCAAAGTGAAAGAAGGCTAGAGTATGTCATTAATGAATATACAACAGATTAAAGAAATTATTCCTCATCGTTATCCGATGTTGTTAATTGATCGAATCGAAGAACTTGAAGCAGGTCAAAAGGTTGTGGCCAAAAAAAATGTAACAATTAACGAACCATTCTTTCAAGGTCATTTTCCTCATGAACCAGTGATGCCGGGTGTATTAATTGTTGAAGCGATGGCACAAGCAGGGGCAGTGGCTTTACTTTCCTTACCTGATTTTAAAGGAAAAACGGCTTATTTTGGTGGAATTGATAAAGCAAAATTCCGTCAAAAAGTCACACCTGGTGATACTTTAATGCTTGAAGTAGAAATTTTAAAGGTTCGTGCGAATGCCGGTATGGGTAAAGGCGTTGCTAGAGTAGACGGCAAAAAAGTGGCAGAAGCAGAACTAACTTTTATGATTGGATAGATGTGAATGTTTTCAAAAATTTTAATTGCTAATCGAGGAGAAATTGCCGTAAGAATTATCCGGGCTTGTAGAGAATTGGGTATTCGGACCGTTGCAGTTTACTCACAAGCAGATAAAGAAGCCATGCATGCAGAATTAGCCGATGAAGCAGTTTGTATCGGACCAGCGAAAGCCAGTGATTCCTATTTAAACGCTCAACAGATTTTAAGTGCGGCAATTTTAACAAAGGCTGAAGCGATTCATCCGGGGTTCGGATTTCTTTCTGAGAACAGCCAATTTGCAGAAATGTGTGAAGCATGCAACATTAAATTCATCGGTCCTAAAAGTGCGACTATTGATGCAATGGGCAACAAAATTCATGCACGACAATTAATGCAAAAGGCAAAAGTACCGGTTATTCCTGGCAGTGACGGAGCTATCTCTACTGTTGAAGAAGCCTTAACCATTGCAGATAAAATCGGTTATCCTGTTATGCTAAAGGCAGCTGCTGGTGGCGGTGGTAAAGGAATTCGCAAGGTTTTAACTAAAGAGGAACTTGCCCCAGCCTTTCAATCAGCACAGCAAGAGGCAAAAGCTGCTTTTGGAAATGATGAAATGTATTTGGAAAAAATCATTTATCCAGCCAGACATATTGAAGTGCAAATACTAGGCGATCAATATGGGAATGTCTTACATTTTGGTGAACGAGATTGTTCATTACAAAGGAATAATCAAAAGGTTTTAGAAGAATCACCTTCAGTAGTGATTTCTAAAGAAAAACGTGAAGCTTTGGGGCAAACTGCGGTACGTGCAGCCAAAGCAGTGAATTATCAAAATGCGGGTACGATAGAATTTTTAATGGATTTAGAAGGTTCATTTTATTTTATGGAAATGAATACACGTATTCAAGTAGAGCACCCCGTTACTGAAATGGTAACTGGTGTCGATTTAGTTAAAAAGCAAATCGAAATCGCTGCTGGGGAAATACTAACTTTAAAACAAGAAGATATTCAATTAAAAGGTCATGCAATTGAATGTAGAATCAATGCTGAAAATCCTGCATTTAATTTCGCACCATCACCTGGTAAAATAAACAATTTATTGTTGCCTAGTGGTGGCATGGGGCTACGTGTTGATAGTGCGATGTATTCAGGTTATACAATTCCACCTTACTATGATTCAATGATTGCTAAAATAATCGTTCATGGTGAAAATCGTTTTGAAGCTTTGATGAAAATGCAACGTGCGTTAAGTGAGTTAGTTACCGATGGTGTAATAACCAACGCTGAATTTCAAATGGATTTAATTAGTAATCCCTATGTTATTGCTGGTGATTATGATACAGCCTTTTTACAAGAAAAATTTTTACCAAATTGGAAGCCTGAAGGATAAGGAGTGATTTAAGTGGCTTTATTTAAAAAAAAGAAAGATTACATTCGAATTACTCCCAATCGGAATGATGCTCCGCAAAATGAACCAGCTGTTCCAGATAATTTATGGGCCAAATGTCCGAGCTGTAAAAAAATGATTTATACCAAGGAAATTGGTCAAGAGAAAACCTGCCCTAATTGTGGCTATAATTTTCGAATTAGTGCTTGGGAGCGCTTGGCATTAATCGTGGATGAAAAGTCCTTTTATGAATGGGACAATGATTTTGAAACCAAGGATCCCCTGGCTTTTCCAAATTACCAAGAAAAAATTAAGCAAATGCAAGCCAAAACACACTTACATGAAGCGGTATTAACAGGAAAAGCGACGATTCAAAATCAAGCAGTCGCCATTGGTATTATGGATGCTAGCTTTATTATGGGAAGCATGGGAACAGTTGTGGGTGAAAAAATAACTCGTTTATTTGAAAAAGCGACTGAGCAGCGTTTGCCCGTTGTCTTATTTACCGCTTCTGGTGGTGCTAGAATGCAAGAAGGAATCTTTTCATTAATGCAAATGGCTAAAATATCCGCAGCGGTAAAACGTCATAGTAATGCCCAATTGCTTTATTTAACGGTTTTAACTGATCCAACCACAGGGGGAGTTACGGCTAGCTTTGCTATGCAAGGGGATATTATCCTAGCTGAACCCCAAGCTTTGATTGGTTTTGCTGGTCGCAGAGTAATTGAGCAGACTTTAAAGCAAGCTTTACCAGATGATTTTCAAAAAGCTGAGTTTTTATTAGCTCATGGCTTTGTGGATCAAATTGTGAATCGCTGCGACTTACGCGATAAAATTAGTCATCTATTGAAATTACATACACAGAAAGGATGGATGACGCATGAGTAAAGCTGCCCATGAAGTAGTGAAGCTAGCTAGACGACAAGACCGACTAACGGCTCTAGACTTTTTTGAACAATTGTTTGAAGGTTTTGAAGAATTTCATGGTGATCGTCTATTTGCAGATGACCAAGCGGTGGTAGGTGGGATAGCCTTATTAGATAAGAAGCCAGTGACGGTCATCGGTATTCAAAAGGGACGAAATCTACCGGAAAATTTAAAGCGAAACTTTGGTCAAGCGCATCCAGAAGGGTATCGTAAAGCCCTACGTTTAATGAAACAGGCAGAAAAATTTCAAAGACCGGTGATTACTTTTATTAATACGGCTGGTGCTTATTGTGGCATTGGTGCCGAGGAACGTGGTGAAGGTGAAGCGATTGCCCGTAATTTGTTGGAAATGGCTGATTTAAAAGTGCCAATTATCGCGATTATCATCGGTGAAGGTGGTAGTGGTGGTGCCTTAGCCTTAGCCTTAGGTGATCAGGTCTGGATGTTGGAAAATTCAATTTATGCAATACTTTCGCCAGAAGGTTTTGCTTCTATTTTATGGAAAGATGGAAGTCGGGCGCAAGAAGCGGCTGAATTGATGAAAATTACCGCTAAGGAATTGCAGCAATTAGGTGTAGTTGATAAAGTCATTCAAGAGAAAATGCAAAATGACCAATTAGATGTTGAAGAACTGATTCAAAGGCTCAAAGTTGAGCTGGTTTATACCTTAAAACAGCTATGCAAGCTAGAAATTGATGAATTATTAATGCATAGATATGCACGTTTTAGAAAATTTTAAAATTTTTTTGAATGAATTTTTTGAGTATAAAAGCTAGGGTTCTAGCGCTTAATTCAAGCGATTAGACCGGTTTTTATACTCATTTTATATTTATACTGAAAAGGTTTACATATTTTGGAATAAATTTTTTTGCAAAAAAATGAATATTTTTATTTATTTTTTGCGAATGATGTGTTAATATGCATATATAATCAAATTATTAATAAAAGTTGCATAAAAATAAGGAGTGTTTGATATGAAAAAGATTTTAGGATTTTTAGGTTTAGCTGCTTTAACTTTAAGCTTAGCTGCCTGTGGTAATGGTGATGCTGCGAAAAAAGCGGATGCGAACCAATTAAAGAGTATTCAAGATGCAGGAGTGATTAAAGTTGCGACCTCTGCTGACTTTGCACCATTTGAATTCCATACTGTAAGCAATGGTAAGGATAAAATTGTTGGGGCTGATGTCGATTTAGCAAATGAAATTGCTAAGGATTTAGGTGTAAAGGTAGAATTTATGGATATGGAATTTAATGCAGTCTTAACTGCTTTAGATCAAGGAAAGGCTGATGTAGCGATTTCTGGTATCTCAGCAACCAAAGAACGTAAGAAGAGCTTTGATTTTTCTGATAACTATTTCGTGCCTGAGCAATTAGTCGTTGTTAAAAAAGAAAATGTTGATAAATTTAAAGATCTTGAAAGTCTAGCAGATAAAAAAATCGGCGCACAAAAAGGCTCTATTCAAGAATCAGTGGTTACATCTCAATTACCTAAGGCACAACTTGTGGCTTTAGCTAAGGTACCGAATTTAATCGTTGAAGTGAAACAAGGGTCAATCGATGCTTTAGTATTAGAAAGTGCAGTTGCTAAGGCTTATGTTGCTCAAAATCCTGATTTAGCTATTGCTAGTGCACCTTTGAAATCAAGTGACGATGAATCTTATGCCATTGCGATGAAGAAAGATAGTAAAGAATTAAAAGCTAAAATTAATGCAGTAATTAAAAAATTACAAGACGAAAATAAAATCAGCGAGTTCGTTGAAAAAAATTCAGCTTTAGCTGAAAGCCAAGCGAAAAAATAGATTGGAGTACTAAATTAAAATGGATTTTTCTTTCTTAAAGGAATTTTATCCGTACTTTATTTCAGGTACGATGATTACCTTAATTATTTCAATTATCACAGTTATATTAGGAACCATCATTGGGGTAGTAGTTGCTTTAATGAAGCTTTCTAAGCTAAAACCTTTACGTTGGCTAGCGAATATCTATATCGAGGTGCTTCGTGGAACACCAATGTTAGTGCAAATTTTGATTGCGTTTGGCTTGTTGCAAGGATTGTTTAAGTTACCGACTGTTTCACTTGGGGTTTTAAGTTTGGATTTTGGTCGTCTATTTCCAGGAATTATCGCTATTTCGCTAAACTCTGGGGCATATGTTGCTGAAATTGTTCGTGGGGGAATTAGCGCAGTTGATTTAGGTCAAGTTGAAGCAGCAGCTTCGCTTGGTTTACGACCAGCACAAGCGATGAGATATGTTATTTTACCTCAGGCGCTTAGAAATATTTTACCGCCTCTAGGGAACGAATTTATCGTATTAATTAAGGATTCTTCGTTGCTTTCGACCATTGGTATTTATGAATTGATGAATAGTGCGCAAATCGTTATTAGTACTTCTTATATTCCTTTAACCCCTCTATATGTGGCTGCTATTATTTATTTCATTCTAACATTCACGACTTCACGTATTTTGAATGCTTGGGAGAAAAAACTTGGCAAAGGCTATCGAAAATAGGAGGATAGATGATGGATTCAATTATTAAAGTAGAACATTTGAGTAAAAAGTTCGGTGATAATGAAGTATTAAAGGATATCAATTATGAAATCAAACAAGGACAAGTTGTGGTGATTATCGGTCCATCAGGTTCAGGTAAAAGTACCTTTTTGAGATGTATGAATTTATTAGAGGTACCCACGTCGGGTAAGATTTCTTTTGAAGGAACAGACATTACCGATCCTAAAAATGATATTTATAAGATGCGTGAAAAAATGGGGATGGTATTCCAAAACTTCAATCTTTTTCCTAATATGTCAGTAATCGATAATATTACCTTATCACCAATTAAAGTGAAAAAAGAAGACAAACAAGCTGCTCAAAGCTATGCCAAAGAGCTTTTAAAAACAGTGGGCTTACCGGATAAAGCAGATAGCTATCCACAATCTTTATCTGGTGGACAACAGCAACGGATTGCTATCGCTAGAGCTTTAGCTATGCGACCTGATGTGATGCTTTTTGATGAACCGACTTCTGCCCTTGATCCAGAAATGGTCGGCGAGGTATTAGCTGTTATGCAACGATTGGCAAAAGAAGGAATGACGATGGTGATTGTCACGCATGAAATGGGTTTTGCACGCGAAGTTGGAGATCGCATTGTCTTTATGGATGGTGGTTATATCGTCGAAGAAGGTACACCTGAAGAAGTTTTCGGTAATCCAAAACATAATCGTACCAAAGACTTTTTAAGTAAGGTGCTGTAAGAATAAATTTTACCTGTAGGAGTATTTCCTGCAGGTTTTTTTGTTTAAAGCAGTTTTATAAGTCAATCAGCTGTAAGCAAACTAGTGTCAATTTTGCAGAAACTTCGAGAGTCTTAAAGATTTTATTAGTTAGCTAGGCTTATTTGATAAAGGAATGATATGCATAGCGTATGATTTAAAATAAAATTTATTTGAATAATTATCGAGATATTGTTACTAGACAGAATATTACGAGCATTCATTCGGCTTATGTTATAATTCATTTAGCTGATTGGACTAAATGAAAAGGAATGATTATATGAGTGAGTTTAAATATTGTCGTGAATCAAAGGTAATTCAAACACATCGCGTTTTTCCTTTCGATTTAAATCCGTTTGATTATTTATTTGGTGGAAAATTAATGACCTGGATTGATGACGCAGCATCTATTTCAATATCTAGACATTGCCGGCGAGGTGCCGTTACCGCCTCGATTGATTCGTTAAATTTCTTAAAGCCGTTACATGCGAATCATTCGGTTTGTATTGAAACTTTTGTATCGGGAACCCATCATAAATCAATGGAAGTGTTTGTCAAAGTTGTCGGTGAAGATTTAGTGACTGGTGAGCGCTATTTAGCAGCAACTTGTTTTACGACTTTTGTAGCGGTACCTTCTTTTATGAACGAGGAAGTAGACTTTACCGTGCCTAAAATTGTCCCAGAGACGGATGAAGAAAAACTGGTCTGTGAAGGTTATGAAAAAAGACGTAGCGCACGCTTAGACGAACGTGAGCAGTATAAAGATTTTGCTGCCCAGCTATCAACCAATATTCCCTGGTAAGAGGTGATCTGATGAGGATAAAAGATGCTTTATATATAAGCGAACAGCTACAAAAGAAACAGTTTAGCTTTGAAGAATATTTAAATGAAATTACGCAAAAATATCAAGATTGGCAGCCTAAGCTCAATGCATTCATTTCATTTAATCCTGATGAAGCCTTGGCTTATTATCAAAAAATGAATCAAGTGCAGGCGATTCGTTCGCCTTTTCAATATTTACCGATTCCCTTAAAAGGACTAGGTCAAAATAAAAAAGGCTGGTTAAATACAGCTGGCTCAAGGCTTTTAGCCAACAGTCGAGCACAAAGTAATAATCATTTTGTTAATAAAATTGAACAATTAGGGATGATTCCATTAGGTCAGACGAATATTCCAGAATATGGATTTAAAAATATTACTGATTCTGCCTTACATGGAATATGTAAAAATCCGTGGCATTTAGATTATTATTCAGGTGGCTCAAGTGGTGGAGCAGCTAGTGCTGTGGCAGCTGGTATTTTCCCAATGGCTACAGCCAGTGACGGTGGAGGCTCTATCCGGATCCCTGCTTCTTTTTGTGGTTTGATTGGCTTAAAGCCAACACGAGGAACGATGCCGGTAGGACCTAATGGCTGGCGTGGCTGGCAGGGTGCTTCGATTTCTTTTGCTTTAACGGTTTCAATGCGTGATACGGAAAGTCTTTTTTATCAAATGCGAACCAGCCAAGGGGCCGCTCCTTATCAAGCGCCGGCATGTGAATGGCGACACCAACAAGCCTTGCCACCTAAAAAGTTAAAAATTGCCTATTGCCTTGAATCGCCCGTAGCTAAAAATGTTTCAGCTACAGCTAAAGATGCCGTATTAGCTGCTGTAAAGTTTTTAGTCGATCAAGGTCATGAAGTAGTAGAAATCAAGTATCCAGTTAATCTACCTGAACTAATGGTTCAATATTATCGTATGAATGGGGCAGATACCGCTGCTATGTTTAGTCAGATGGAAACGGCCTTTAACCGTCATTTTACTCTTGATGATATGGAGCCGATGACGTGGGCTATCTATCAGTTAGGTCAAAGCATGTCAGCTAGTCAATATGTGCAAAGCTTGGAATATTGGGATGAAGCTGCCGATAGCATGGAGCAATTGTTTTTAACTTATGATTTGTTTTTAACACCGACAACAGCTGATTGTGCGCCACATTTACAGACCGCATTTCTTAGTACAGAGGTTTATGAACAATTATTTCACGCCCATACTCTTTCATTTGCTCAAAGAGAAGCATTAGTCTATGATATGTTTGCCAAGAGCTTAGCCTTAACGCCTTATACCCAATTAGCCAATTTAACGGGTCAACCAGCGCTTAGTCTGCCAACCGGCCTTTCTTTACAAGGACTACCTCAAGGCATACAATTTATGGCCGCAAAGGGTCGTGAAGATCTCTTGTTTATGATTGGTCGGCAATTTGAGCAAAATCAGCGCTTTATTTTGCCTAAAGCATATCAGGCTTAGCTTTTGTTGCATGTACTGAAGTTTAGTGGATTGTTCCCTTTGTAAGATTAAAGTAAAGGGAAAAGCTTAGTCTTTAGAATTGCTAGCAAAAAGACTGAAAATAGTGTATAATTTTCAAATGGAGGAGTGTCCGAAAAGATACTCCTCGATTTTTTGGAATAAAGGAGCAATTATGTTTTCAAAATACAAACCTACTTGGATGGTAGAATCGATCTATCAAATTACTCCTCATCAATTAAAAAAATATGGAATTAAAGCAGTATTAACGGACTTAGATAATACTTTGATTGCTTGGAATAACCCAGATGGAACTAAAGAGCTACGTAATTGGTTAGTTACTATGAAACAAGCAGACATTCCAGTTATTGTGGTTTCTAATAACAAGGCGCCTCGGGTTGCACGAGCAGTTGCCAGTTTTGATTTACCATTTATTTCAAGAGCAATGAAACCCTTTGGCTATGGTATTAAAAAAGCCTTAGCTACTTTGGATTTGCTGCCAGAGGAAGTGGTAATGGTTGGTGACCAGCTGATGACTGACATTCGCGCAGCACATGCGGCAAAGGTAAGGTCAGTTTTGGTTCGACCAATTGTTCAAACTGATGCTTGGAATACACGAATCAATCGTTGGCGTGAAAAAATTGTGATGCGTCATTTACTAAAAAATAATCCAGAAATGAAATGGCGAGGTGAGTTAGTATGAGTGAAGAACAATTACATTGTATTGGCTGTGGGGTAGCGATTCAAACAGAAAATCAGCAAGCATTAGGGTTTACCCCAAAAGCTGCACTGGAAAAAGGATTGGCTAGTGGTGAAGTTTATTGTCAACGCTGTTTTCGTTTGCGTCACTATAATGAAATTCAAGATGTTTCACTAACTGATGATGACTTTTTACGGTTGTTAAACGAAATTGGCAATACGGATGCTTTAATTGTCAATGTAGTCGATATTTTTGATTTTAATGGTTCAATTATTCCTGGACTTCATCGCTTTGTCGGTAACAATCCAGTCTTGATGATTGGAAATAAGGTGGATTTATTACCGAAGTCCTTGAAAAAAGGGCGCTTGATTCAATGGATGAAAGAACGAGCACATGAATTGGGCTTACGGCCAGTCGATGTTTTATTAACTAGCGCTAAGAAAAAAAGCGAAATTCAGGATATCCTAGAAGCGATTGAACATTATCGAAATGGACGTGATGTGTATGTAGTAGGGGTAACTAATGTGGGTAAGTCTACTTTGATTAATCAAATTATCGCCCAGGTTGCTGACGTAAAAGAAGTGATTACTACCTCACGTTTTCCAGGAACGACCTTGGATAAAATTGAAATTCCTTTAGATGATGGTCAGTTTTTAATTGATACACCAGGGATTATTCATCGTCATCAAATGGCGCATTATCTAGGTAAAAAGGATTTACGGCTAATTGCACCGACTAAAGAAATCAAGCCCAAGGTTTATCAGCTCAATCCAGAACAAACCCTCTTTTTAGGTGGCTTGGCTCGTTTTGATTTTGTTAGTGGTGCTCGTTCATCATTTATCGCTTATGTGTCAAATGATTTAACGATTCATCGAACTAAGTTAAAAGGAGCAAGTGAGTTTTATCAAAAACATGTGGGCGCTTTATTACAGCCACCACATGCTGATGAAATCACCGCATTTCCTGAGCTTGTTCGTTTTGAATTTTCAATTAAAGAAAAAACCGATATTGTCTTTGCTGGCTTAGGTTGGATTACGGTCAGTCAACCAGCAATTGTGGCTGGCTGGGCGCCAAAGGGTGTCGATGTGATTATTCGCAAAGCCCTAATTTAAGGAGGAAAATAAATGAGTTTAACCGGAAAACAAAAACGTTTTTTACGTAGTCAAGCCCATCATTTACAACCAATTTTTCAGATTGGTAAAGGTGGCGTAAATGATGCGATGAATAAACAAATTGGTGAAGCGTTAGAAAAACGTGAATTAATTAAAGTTTCCTTATTACAAAATACGGATGAAATTGCTGAAGATGCGGCCAAGCAGATTGCACAGGCCTTACAATGTGAAATTGTACAGGTGATTGGTCGAGTGTTGGTTTTATACAAGGCTTCTTCAAAAGAAAAATATCAACGCTTTACACAGCAGCTTAAATTACTATAATTAAGGAAGGATTATATGAATAGACAGTTGATTACTGAGACTATTGCCATGCCGCAGGTAAGTCTTGCGCCTAAACGCAAACAAGTGGGCATTCTAGGTGGGAATTTTAATCCTGTACATCAACTCCATCTAATGATTGCTGATCAAGTCGGCACGGCTTTAAATTTAGAAAAAGTCTATTTAATGCCAGAGTTTTTACCACCCCATGTGGATGAAAAAACGACGATTCCGGCGCATTATCGTTTAAAAATGCTTGAATTAGCTATTGAAGATAATCCATTATTAGCGATTGAAACGATTGAATTAAAGCGCCAGGGTAAAAGCTATACGTACGACACCATGAAGGAATTAACTGAAAGCTATCCTGATACTGATTTTTATTTTATTATCGGTGGGGATATGGTCGAATACTTACCAAAATGGTATCGAATTGATGAATTATTGCAGTTGGTACAATTTGTTGGCGTAAAACGGCCAGATTATCCAGTAACTTCGGATTATCCGATTATTTGGTTGGATACACCGATGATGGATTTAAGTTCGACGATGATTCGTAAAAAAGTTGCTCAAAACTGTAGTATTCGATATTTAGTACCTGAAAAAGTAAGAGAATATATTCAAAAAGAAGGTCTTTATCTTGAAGATATCTAGTGAAAATTATACCCCAGCCATTCGTGAACAGCTTATGCAACAAGTACAAATGCAAATGAGCGAGAAGCGTTTTCGTCATGTGCTTGGAGTAGAGGAAATGGCTGTTGCTTTAGCTAAAAAGTACGGTTGTTGCCCCAATAAAGCGAGTATCGCTGCTTTAGCCCATGATTATGCTAAAGAAAGAAGCGATGATGCATTCATTTTTATGATTAAGAAATTGAAAATGGATCCGGATTTATTAAACTGGGATAATGCAATTTGGCATGGCATAGTGGGCGCAGAATTTGTACGTCAGGAATTAGGCATTGAGGATGAAGAAATTCTCCAAGCGATTCGTGTGCATACAACCGGTGCTGCTAAGATGTCTTTATTAGATCAGGTCATTTATGTCGCTGATTATGTTGAGCCTAATCGTGATTTTCCAGGTGTACAAGAAGCTAGACAGCTTGCGTTAACCAATTTAGCTGCAGCCGTTGCTTATGAAACGAAGCATACCTTGCAGTTTTTATTAAAAAAAGAATTACCGATTTATCCAAAAACAATAGAAACCTACAATCAGTGGGTTGTAAAGAAATAGGAGGTTTTTACCATCGAAAGTACAGAAATATTAGAAGTAGCAGTTAAGGCGATTGACGATAAACATGCATTAGACATCGTTGCCTTAGATGTGCGAGGGATTTCACTATTAGCTGATTATTTTGTTATTTGTTCAGGAAATACGGATCGTCGAATTTTAGCAATTGTTGATGAAGTGATTGAACAGGCTGAAAAAGCGCAGATTCCAGTAAGACGAGTGGAAGGTAAGGATGCAGCTAAATGGGTGTTAATCGATTTAGGTGATGTCATTGTTCACGTCTTCAATCAAGCTGAACGTGAATTTTATCAATTAGAGAAGCTTTGGTCTGATGCACCGATTGTTAATCTTGAAAAGTGGGTTGTGAATAATAATGGCCTATGAGACCTTCGCCTTTGTTTATGATGAAGTAATGGATACTAGTCTTTATCAAAGATGGTTAGATTTTTCGTTACAATTTTTAGGAAATCGTAAGCGCATCTTAGAACTGGCTTGTGGTACGGGTGCCTTGGCAGTAGATTTTGCCAAACAAGGCTTTGATGTCACTGCTTTGGATTTATCTGAGGAGATGCTAATGATTGCTTCTCAGCGTGCACAAGACGCGCAGGTTGCGATTCAATTTGTTGAAGGCGATATGCTTGATTTAACCGATATTGAAACCTATGAGGCAATTACTTGTTTTTCAGATTCGATTTGCTATATGGAAGATGAGCAAGCGGTCCAACAAGTTTTTGATGGGGTCTATCAAATATTAGAAGATGAAGGGATTTTTATTTTTGACGTTCATTCAACTTATCAAATAGATGAGGTTTTTCCAAATTATAGTTATCACTATCAAACGGAAGATTTTGCTTTTTTATGGGATAGCTATGCGGGTGAAAATCAACACAGCATTGAGCATTTTTTAACCTTTTTTGTTCAAAATGAAAATGGGCACTTTGAGCGTCGGGATGAGATTCATCAAGAACGGACCTATCCGCTAAATCAATATCTATTAATGTTAGAAAATGCTGGCTTTAGTAAAGTTGAGGCTTATGCAGATTTCATTGATAGTGAGCCAAACGAGAAGAGTCGTCGATGGTTTTTCGTTTGTTATAAATAAAATGCTAGTGATTGAAGCTATGGCTTTCAATCACTTTTTTTGGAGGATTGAATGAAAGCTTGTGGCATGATTGTTGAATATAATCCGTTTCATAATGGACATTTGTATCATCTTAAACAGAGCAAACAAAAAAGTAACGCAGATGTGATGATTGCAGTGATGAGTGGCAATTTTTTACAAAGAGGCGAACCAGCGATTATTGATAAATGGCATCGAGCGAAAAGTGCATTGGCTAATGGGGCAGATTTGGTCATTGAATTGCCGGTGGAATGGTCGGTACAATCGGCTGATTATTTTGCTACAGGTGGCCTAAAGCTTTTGCATGCTTTAGGCTGTGAAATATTATGTTTTGGTACGGATCAAGTACAAGCTTTTGATTATCAAAGCTTAGGCCAACTACTTGCTTCACGCCAAGAGGAATTAAATGCAATTTTTCAAGCTATTGACGATCCAAAGCTTACTTATGCTCAAAAAATGATGCAAGTCTTTAGTCGCTTTGATTCAAGGCTAACCTTTCAGCCAAATCAACCAAATCATATTTTAGCCTTAGCTTATGCTCAGGCGAATGCGAAGCTGAAGCGACCGCTAACTTTATTACCCATTCAACGACTACAGGCGGCTTATCATGACGAAACACTACCTGATTTAACTCAGCCAAAAATGTTAGACATTGCTAGTGCGAGCGCGATCCGCAAGAGTTTTTTTGCTAAGCAGGCAATTGAGGACTTTTTACCGGATAGCTCACTTGTTGATTTAAAAGAACAAGCGGTTAACTGGGAAGATTATTTTCCCTATTTGAAATATCGAATATTAAGTAGTACGATTGAAGAACTTGCTCAGATTTATCAAATGGTCGATGGCTTAGAATATAAATTAAAACAAGTGATTACTGAGGTGACTAGCTTTGCGCAGCTCATTCAGGCCATAAAATCAAAACGCTATACTCAGGTTAGATTGCAGCGTTTATTACTTTATGTTTTATTAAATATCCAAAAAGCAGCAATGACAAAGCAGCATGCGCAGCTAAGCTTGCATGTGCTGGGATTTAGTGAAAAAGGTCAAGAATATCTACGTCAGCAAAAAAAAGTTTGCCAATATCCTATTATTACCAGGATGAGTCAATCGGCAGCTTTAAAAATGCCACTATTAATCAAAAGCGATCGTATTTATCAGCTAGCCAAACCGACGATTGCTGAACAAAATTTTGGGCGCTTACCGATTATGCCTGCAGATTTGTAAGGTAAATCTGCTGAATTATAGATAAAATACTTCACAATCACTGCTAAGCAAAGTATAATAAGTAAGGACCTTTTTGTTAAATAATTGAAAATAATAGAAAGTGAAGTGAAATTATGGGTCGTAAATGGGCAAATATCGTAGCGAAGAAAACTGCGAAAGATGCAAATAACAGCCGAATTTATGCTAAATTTGGTATTGAAATTTATGCAGCAGCAAAATCAGGTGATCCTGACCCACACTCAAACCAAAAGTTACGTTTTGTAATTGAAAGAGCAAAAACATATAATGTTCCACGTCATATTATTGATCGTGCGATTGAAAAAGCAAAAGGTGGCGGCGATGAACAGTATCAAGAATTACGCTATGAAGGCTTTGGACCAAATGGCTCAATGGTAATTGTTGATACCCTAACGAACAATGTGAATCGTACGGCAGCTGATGTACGTGCGGCCTTTGGTAAAAATGGTGGAAACATGGGAGTAACTGGTGCCGTTAGTTACATGTTTGATAACACAGCTTTATTTGGTTTTGCCGGCGAAGATGCTGATGAAATCTTGGAATTCTTGATGGAAAAAGACATCGATGTTCGTGATGTTACTTCAGAAGATGGACAAATCATCGTTTACGGTGAACCAACTGATTTCCATGCGATTCAAGAAGCATTAAAAGAAAAAGGCATTACTGAATTTAGTGTAGCTGAAATGCAAATGATTCCACAAAATGAAGTAACCTTAAGTGGGGACGATTTAACTAAGTTTGAAAAAATGATTGATGTTTTAGAGGATTTAGAAGACGTTCAATCCGTTTATCACAATGTAGACTTAGGCGAATAAGATTTAATTGGCAGATCGTTGAATCAACAAAGATTCGCGATCTGTTTTTGTTTTAACAAGAGAATACATTTTTCTCTTTAAATGTATATTTAAGCCGCTCTAATAAGAGCTGTTAATGCGAAAGGAAGGCAGCTGCCAACATAATTGATTAGGCAGTGTGAATCATGATTGAAAACAAAGAAGTAGCATTAAACGAAATCAATATTTTAGATATCGGTTTTGCGATTGGTCATGCTCAAAATGAACAGGCGGCGACGGGCTGTACGGTCATTTTGCATCCAAAGGGGGCCACAGCAGCGGTGGATGTTCGAGGGAGTGCGCCCGCCACTAGAGAAACAGATTTGCTTGATCCAATCAATACGGTTGAACAGGTGCATGCCATTGTTTTAAGTGGAGGGAGTGCTTATGGGTTAGCTTCAGCCGATGGAATCATGCAGTATTTAGAAGAACAGCAGATTGGCTTTGATGTCGGTGTGGGCAAGGTTCCGATTGTTTGTGGGGCCTGTTTGTTCGATTTAGCAGTTGGTGAAAGTCATATTCGCCCGGATGCGAAGATGGGCTATCAAGCTTGTCAAGCAAGCGTCAACCTTAAGGGAAAGCTAGCTTGCGGAAATGTTGGGGCTGGAACAGGTGCAAGTGTTGGAAAATGTCTAGGAAATGATTATGCAATGAAGTCAGGAATTGGTCATTACGCAGTACAAATTGGTCCATTAAAAATCGGGGCAATCGTTGCGGTAAATGCCTTTGGAGATATTTATACACCAGATAATCAAGTTTTAGCTGGCTGCTTTGATCGAAAGAAAAATGAATTTTTACCTACTGATCAATGGTTAAGTCAGCAATTTGAAAAAAATTCGATTGGTTTTAATCGACAAAATACAACAATTGGCTGTATCTTGACCAATGCTAAATTAAATAAAGCCCAAGCGAAAAAGCTTGCTAGTATGGCACACGATGGCTATGCTAGAGCGATTCGACCGGTGCATACCTCGGTGGATGGCGATAGTATCTTCACCTTTGCTAATGGCGAAGTGGCTGATGTTGCCATCGATGTTTTAGGTAATTTGGCCAGTCAAGTGATGCAACAAGCAATTTATGTAGCCATTAAGCAAGCCAAAGCGGCCTATGGCTTACCTAGCTATCAAACGATTCAATAAAAAAGCTAGTTGAAGTGATGAAACCAAGCTTCATTCTTCAACTAGTCTTTTTTTTAGTGATTATCAATAGTCGCTTCTTGATAGTTTTTCTTTTTCTTTTGCATATAGCTTGGTGTTTGGACCTTAAAGGCTAAAATTAGCCCCATAATTGCTAGAATGAACGCGAAATAAAAACCCCAATGTGCGCCAACCATATAATTTTTGCTTTCTTGTGTAAAGCTGGCCTGTTTGCTCCCTAATTGTAATAGACAAGTCGTTACAGCCGTAGCAACTGCCCCTAATACTTGTTGCAAAGTATTAATAATCGTACTTCCATCAGTAGATAAACCTTGAGGCAAAGCTTGTAGGGCGCTTGACTGAGCAGGTGACATCGATAAGGGAATCCCAATCATTAAAAGCAGATGGCAAGCAATAATATAGACAATGGAAGCTTGGGTAGTAAGTTGTCCAAATGCCAAACAACCAATCGTCGTGATAACAAAACCAAGTGGAACTAATTTTTTAGGACCTAGTTGATCGTAAAGCTTACCCGAAGCAAAAGAAACGATCGCATTAACAATTCCGCCAGGTAACATGATCATGCCGGTTAAAGCTACTGGAATGTTTAAAGCGTTTTGTAAAATCTGTGGTAAAAGATACATGCTAGATAATGTAATGCCAAAATTTAACATGACTAATAGTGTGCCAATAACAAAACCTTTATTTTTCAAGGCTTTCAGATTTAATATCGGCTGAGTCATCGTTAATTGTCGTTTCGTATAAAAAATTAAAGCAACAATCCCAATGATCAAGGGAATAATGACAAAAATAGAAGCAAAGGAAAATTCGCTGGCATTACTAAAAGCCAAAATAATTCCCCCAAAACCAAAAGCTGATAATAGGCAGCTTAAACGATCGATTTTTTGTTTGGTTAGTTCAAAGGGGCTTTCGATAAAGCAATAGGCGCAAATTACAGCGATGATTAAGATGAGCGCAAATGATAGAAAAATCAAGCGCCAATTACCAACCCCTAATAAAATCCCAGCTAAAGTTGGGCCAATCGCGGGGGCAAACATAATGATTAAGGCTGCAATTCCCATCGCTGAACCTAATTTTTGAATTGGAAAAACGGCCATCGACGTAGCAAAGAGCATAGGTAAAATCAGACCAGTACCAATCCCTTGAATCATTCGGCCGATTAATAATAGACTAAAGCTAGGCGCAAAGGCGCTGATTAAAGAACCGATTAAAAAACAAATTAGCGAAAATAACGTTAAATGACGAATGCTATAATTTTTCATCAAAAAGCTAGCAAAAGGTTAGACAATGCCAATAACCATCATATAACCAACGACAATCCATTGCATCAAGCTTAATGGTGTATGGAAATAGTTGGATAGATTGGGTAAAGCGATATTGAGTGAGGTTTCGCTAAACATCCCCACAAAGGCGCCTAGATACAAGCTAGACATAATTAAAAACGGATGCTGATAAACTTTTCTTTTATTGACTTGTGACAAATAAATTCCTCCTTAAATTGAAAAAATGTTGCAACGAGGGTTATTGTAACAAAATGTTTCCTAATTCAGTAAGTTGTTTTTTGATCTGAAATGACGAAAATTAAAGTATTTATTTTATTTATAAATATTTTTTTGAGGAAATCGCTTTTTTAAATGAAAGATTTAATTATTTGCCTAAAAAAAATCACCTGCACCAATCATGCACAGGTGATTTTTTGATTATTCTTGGAGGTAAGTGTCTGACTTAGCTAAAGCTAAAAGTGGGCTGGTTTGCTTGATTGTAATAATCTTTAACTGATGCATCGCTCTAGTAAAAATCGTGTATAAGATTAATTGGTCATGTGCTTTAGCATATTGTTCACCGATTTTCCAAGCAAAGACCTGATCAAATTCGAGCCCTTTTGCTAGATAAGCAGGAATAATTAACCAATTTTTTTTCATAAAGGTTTCTTCATTAGTAATCAGCTGTACTTTTTGCTGCATGCTTTCGGATAACTGATGATATAATTCTTGACATTCAGCACTTGTCTTACAAATGATGGCGCTACGAATCGGTAGCTTAGTTTTTGCTGTAATTTGTTGCGTTAACCAATCGATGGCTTGCTTCGTTTGGTCAAAATGATATGCTTGTGGCAATTGTCCCATCCGAGCAGTAGTCTGGACTTGATCGGCGCCACTTAAAAATTGATTGGCAAAACGCGTAATTTCTTGGGTGGAGCGATAACTAGTTGTTAATTGATAATTCGTTACTTCAACATCCGGAAATAGTGACGGCAGACAGTCGATAATGGCGTCATTTCCAAAAACTTTTTGATTTAAATCCCCACATAAAGTGAGGTTGGCTTTAGGATAAAGACTTCTTAGTAAGGCGACTTGCGCAGGGGGAAAGTCCTGCATTTCATCAATAAAAATATACCGTGCTTTTTGCTCGACATAAATTGGATAGAGTCCTTTTGCCAATAAGAAATATAAGCAGGCATCAGTTAGAGCTAGCTGTTTCATTTTTAAATCTTCTCTAACCGATAATAGGTGTTGCTGAAAGTCAGCTATAGAGCATTGCGTTTGCATAGTAATGACTGGTTCTAATGTTTTTAGAAAATGCAAATATTGTTGCTGCGTATGAACAAATTGGAATTTTTTAATTGCTCGCTTGATTTTACTGAATTTTTTGCGAACAATTTCTGCTTTTAACTGTTTTCGAAGCTGGCGTTCGGTTCTTTCATTTACCTCTAAATGAGGATTTTCTTCATAAGCCAGCTGTAGTCTTTCTTCCACTAGCTCTTTCACCCACGGCAGTTTAGCTTCATCTTTTTGAATTCCACCAAGCTTTTTCAGTAGCTTGGTTTGTAGTAATTGCATTCGTTGATAAAGTGGTAATTGGGGGTTCGTTTCCAAATACCATTGGCGCATTTGCTCTTTAGATAAATAGACCTGCTGATCTGCTTTTAATGAACGGAAGATTGGTCCGTTTGCAGTAATTTTTTGCAGATAGGGCTTTATCTGATAAACGGCATGAATTCCTTGTTTATACTGCGTGATTTTATCATGCTGATCGGTTAAAAAGTCTTCTTCTAATTTTGTTTCCTTTTGGATTTTTAGTTGAGGCAGCAATTGTTGCAAAAAGTCACTAAACGTTCTCGTTGGTACCTCGCTTTCACCAAGAGACGGTAAAACCATTGAAATATAATCTGAAAATAATCGGTTGGGTGAAAAAATCAGCACCGCTTTTTCATCTAGCCATTGTCGATTATGATAAAGAATATAGGCCACCCGTTGAAGTAAAGCTGAGGTTTTTCCACTACCGGCAATTCCCTGGATAACCATCGCTTTACTATGTAGATCACGAATAATCGTATTTTGGGCTTGTTGGATGGTAGCCACAATATTTTTCATTTGATTACTTGACGCTTCATCTAAGATTTCTAATAAGAATTCATCATTAATTGCTTCAGAAGTATCTACAACAGCAAGTAATTGACCCTGTTTAATTTGAAATTGTCGTTTTAACTGCAAATCTACTTCAAATTGATCGTGTTCCGTTTGATAAGTGGTTTCACCGAGCTTTCCTTCATAATAAAGATTGGCAATCGGCGCTCGCCAGTCAATGATGATGGGCTGCTCTTTTTGATCGCGTAATGAAGCAATCCCAATATATAAGGTTTCTTTTTCATTTTGTTCAGTGAAATCAATGCGAGCAAAATAGGGTGTATTTTCCATCACAGCTAAAGTATTCAAACGTTTTTCTTGCTGCTGCGTGGTTTGATATTTCAATAATAAATCCTGTTCGTGTCGTTGATAGTCAACCACCGATTCATAGAAGGCCTCTGATGAGCCGGTTTGAATTTTTAAATCAGCCAATTCCTTCAAATCACTTTGAAATTGGCCGGTTAATTGCTGTTTTTGTTTCAGCAAAATTTGTTTTTCTTGTTCAATCATTTGCAAGGTATTTGCTAAATGCTTTTTTTCTAACTCTTTAATTGATGACATGTATTTTCCTCCACAAAATTTAACCATAAAATTATAGCATATCTAGCCGAAAATCAACAGTAGCTAAACTCCCGGAAAACAAATTTTCTATCAAAAAGAGTCGTGCTATCTATGCAGTTAAAAGCAAAAATTTCATAACTGCTTGACTTTTTTCATATTTATTTTATGATGATGAGAGAATAATAGATATGGAGTGAAGATTATGCCATTTGTACACATTGAATTAGTTGAAGGCCGTAGTGCAGAGCAATTAGAAAATATGATGAAGGATGTAACAGAAGCGGTTCATAAAAATACTGGTGCACCGAAAGAACACATTCATGTCATCGTTAATGAGATGAAAAAAGGCACATACGGTGTGAATGGAGAATGGAAAAAATAAACATTTTCTGATTCACATATAAAGACAGCAGACTAGCGGTTTTGCTATGGCTGCTGCGTTGAAACTTTCTTTTTGATTTTTTCTTGCAATTTTCAAGAAATGGTGTTTAAATAGAAAACGTAAATAGATCGATGAGAAAGACACCTAAACTTGAGAGTCTTCTGTTAGAGAGGAAGGTCGTGGCTGAAAACCTTCTAGGAGAAAACCAAGGGCAGACCACTTTCGTTAGACTCTTGTTGAATGCAGGAGCGGTGCAGACCGTTAAGACTGTCAAGGAGTAGCAATACTTAAAATTAGGTGGAACCACGTATACATTCACGTCCTAGTAAGAAGTCAGATGGATTTCTTGCTAGGCTTTTTTATTTTGAGTGGGCCTTGTCAGTCGCTTACAGGGGCTAAAAAGCTTTAATCTAGTAGAAAAATAAATAATTTTTACTGATTTGCTACGCTTGTTTGTTGAGGTGGCTACTTACAAGAGATGGCTTAGTGGCTTGATCATCGATAAAAATAAATGGAGGCAGACAAATGATTAAAATTACTTTTCCAGATGGCGCAGTAAAAGAATTCGCTGCTGGTGTAACAACAAAAGAAATCGCTGAAGGCATTTCAAAAAGCTTAGCTAAAAAAGCTTTAGCCGGTAAATTGAATGGTCAATTAATTGACTTAACTCGTGAAATTACTGAAGATGGAGCAATTGAAATCATCACACCTGATCATGAAGATGCATTAGCTTTATTACGTCATTCTAGCGCACATTTAATGGCACAAGCGATGCGTCGTTTATATCCTAAGATTCATTTTGGAGTAGGTCCTGCGATTGATTCAGGCTTTTACTATGATACAGACAATGGCCAAAACGCGATTACAGCAGAAGATCTTCCTGCTATTGAAGCAGAAATGATGAAAATTGTTAAAGAAAATCTACCAATTGAACGTCGTGTTTTATCAAAACAAGAGGCTTTGGAGTTATTTGCCCAAGATCCATATAAGGTAGAACTAATTACTGAGCTACCTGAAGATGAAGTGATTACAGCCTATCAACAAGGTGAATTTGTGGACCTTTGCCGTGGCCCACATGTCCCTTCAACTGGCCGGATTCAAGTCTTTCAATTATTATCCGTAGCAGGGGCTTATTGGCGTGGAAATTCCGATAATCATATGATGCAACGCGTTTACGGTACAGCCTTCTTTGATAAAAAAGACTTAAAAGAATTTTTGCGCTTGCGTGAAGAAGCGAAAGAACGTGATCACCGTAAATTGGGTAAAGAGCTTGATTTATTCATGGTCTCTAAAGAAGTTGGTTCTGGTTTACCATTCTGGTTACCAAAAGGAGCAACTATTCGTCGTACGATTGAACGCTACATTGTTGATAAGGAAATTAGCCTTGGCTATCAACATGTTTATACACCAGTTATGGCAGATGTGAACCTATATAAAACTTCTGGTCACTGGGATCACTATCATGAAGACATGTTCCCGCCAATGGATATGGGTGATGGTGAAATGTTAGTTTTACGTCCAATGAACTGCCCACACCATATGATGGTTTATAAAAACGATATTCATTCTTATCGTGAATTACCAATTCGTATTGCTGAGCTTGGCATGATGCACCGCTATGAAAAATCTGGGGCATTATCTGGTTTACAACGTGTGCGTGAAATGACCTTAAATGATGGTCATACCTTCGTACGTCCAGACCAAATTAAAGATGAATTCAAACGAACATTAGATTTAATGACTTCAGTTTATCGTGATTTTGGGATTACAGATTATCGTTTCCGCTTAAGCTATCGTGATCCAAATAATACTGATAAATATTTTGATGATGATGCGATGTGGGAAAACGCGCAAACCATGCTAAAAGCAGCAATGGATGAATTAGGCTTAGAATACTTTGAAGCTGAAGGTGAAGCGGCATTCTACGGTCCTAAATTAGATGTTCAAGTAAAAACAGCATTAGGTATGGAAGAAACGCTTTCTACAATTCAATTAGACTTCTTATTACCTGAACGCTTTGATTTAACTTATGTTGGTGAAGATGGCGAAAATACGCATCGTCCGGTTGTTATCCACCGTGGAATTGTTTCAACCATGGAACGCTTTGTAGCTTACTTAACCGAAGTTTACAAAGGTGCCTTCCCAACTTGGTTAGCACCAATCCAAGCAACGATTATTCCAGTTTCTGTGGAAGCACATGGAGATTATGCTTATGAAATCAAACGACGCTTACAAGAAAAAGGCTTACGTGTTGAAGTAGACGATCGTAATGAAAAAATGGGCTATAAGATTCGTGCTTCACAAACCCAAAAGATTCCTTATCAAATTGTTGTTGGGGATAAAGAAATGGCTGATGGCTCGGTAAACATTCGCCGTTACGGTAGCAAAGAAACGCAAGTTGAGTTATTGGATATGTTTGTTGATGCAATCGTAGCAGATGTGCAAAACTATAGCCGAATTTAAGCGATTTAACTTTATCATTGATTAAAAACCTCAGGAAATGTTTCATATTCGTGAAACATTTCCTGTTTTTATACTATTGGTCTGTAGAATACTAACTACTTTTCAAAGAAATATGAATAATGGAGAGTATTTGATTATAAGTATTTTGTTTGCGTGAGCTAGAGCGAAGATTTTATTGAGGAAACAAATCTAGATTTAGATGGATTATCCTTATCTTTGGCGGCAATAGTATATTTTCGAAATAACGAATTATTAAAGCATTCCATTTGCTTCTTTTTCTATGTGCAGCTTCCAGCTGATTTTAAATTAGCCCCCAAATCAAATGAATTTGATATTGAAATTAATTGGATCAATTTATCTGATTGTATGACAACACTATCAAATAAGCTGACAAACTATCATCGTCAAATAATTGATCATGCTAGATTAGAGAATAATAAAATTCTTTATTTAGATATTCAAACAGATAAAGGAATCATTCGTTCGTATTGATAATTAGCTATCAACATATAATATGAAGAGCTTATAAATTTTTAAAGCGTTAGCATAATCGATCAAAAAATCAATTATGCTAACGCTTTTATTATGAAATATAGTTCAACGAAACTTTATGTAACACTAGCTATCAATTCTGTGTGAATTAAGAGCATCAAATCAGTTATTTGTTTTCTCCTTTATTATTTTTAGTTGGTTAAATGGTGGTTGGTTGATATTTTGAATAGTACTTTTTTCTTGAGATATTTTGTTGACTAGATAATATTTGCCATCTGCAGTTTGTAGAATATACATTCTTTTTTTCATTGTTTCATCAGTTTGATATTCATTATTATCTATTTTTCTTTGAATTTCAGGGCTAATCTGAGAAGGTTCAAAAACAATACTTGGCAAAGAGAGTATTAGGAATATAGCTGGTATAATAATGAGTAGTTTATATTTTTTTCTATTTGCTACGTTGTAAAAAAAGTTAATTCTTTTTTTCAGTAAGCTTTCTTTTCTTAGCGTAAATTGACTTTTTAATGTCTTGTAGTGTTTTATATGTGTTGTTTCAGATATTTTTTGAGTGACGGTTACTAGAGCAAGCAAGTATTGATTTTTAACTTTTTCTTCAAAGTTTTTGGTAACCTGATAGTCTACTCTTAGCTCTAAGATGTAATCGATAATGTTTCTTAGTACGTAGATTAGTGGAAACCACCAGTATAAGATAATAAGGATTTGGACTAATATTTTTATATAAAGATCTTTGTTTTTTATATGCTGCGCTTCATGCAATAATATAAATGCTAGTTCTTCTTTTGTATAGTCTATGTTTGGTAGATATATTGTTGGTTTAAACGGATTGGTAACAAATGGTTCTTGAATATTGCTTAGTTTATAGATTCCATTAATTTTTTTATCCTTTAGGAATGAAAAAATAGTTTTGTATTCATCGAGTTTATTATCAAAGTTTTTGTCTAAAGCATACAATGTTTTCATGTTTAGAAGGTATTTTATTGTTAAATAAATACTTCCTATTACCCATATTATTAAAAATATATGGATTAAGCGAATATCATTGTATATTTTTTGGTAAAAAAAGTTATAGATGGGTGGCATAATTTTTTTTGATGGAATTGTATGGGTCCATTTCCATTCAAAAGGAATAATAAGTCTACCGATAATTACAACGCTAATGAATAAAACATATTCATATTTTAATTTTACTCCGTATCTATTGATAAGGAGAATTAGAGAAAGCACAGTTATCAATACGCTTACTGTAATTATTGAGGTAAAAATTGCCGGAAAGGATATAATCATAGGCTTCTTCTCCAATCTTTTTATTGATTTTTAGCAAGCTTTTGTCGCATTTTACATAAAGTGAATATAAATGTTCTTTTAAGATATTTAATTATAGCTTCTTATTAGCTAATGCAGGAGATAGTAGTGAGAATAAGTATTAGATATTCTTATGGAATCATCTTAATAGGGAATCTTTTTCATTTTATCTTCTTACATAGCATAGATAGAAGTCTATATAGTGTTCAAAATCTATTAAAACTTTTCCTAAGTTTTTATTTGTCATTCATTACGGATATATTTTATTATATAAATAGCAAAGCTTCAATATTTCGCGTAAACATCTTGAATTCATATACAGAAAAAAGCATAAAAAAGTATATTGCGCGCTTTTTTATTTTGGTTATATTTTTTTACGGATATGAATGATTACGCTACTTTAATTATAAGGAGTGGAAATTGATGCTGACGATACAAAATATTTTTATAATCATCATAATGCTTAGCATAATTGGAACTTGTTGCTCGTATTTTTTCTTAAAAGATTTTTCTTTACAAATTTTATTTTCAATACTGTTTTTGCTACTCAATATTTTATGTGCGGTTTTAGCTGGAAATTTGGCAGATGAGAATATTTTAAATGATTTTCAATTATCTTTTTATTTATCTATTGTTCATTTGGTGATATTTGTTTCGTGCTTTTTTATTCAAATTTTTTATAAAAAAGACTGACTGCTAGGAAATAGCAAACTAAGAGCTAACTTGTATTTTAATGTTGATTTGCTTTTCTGAAAAAAATGTGGTATATTCATGTCATAGAGATGATACTTAGGGTGAGTGAGCGGTTTTATCGCTCACTCTTTTTAATGGACAATGGTTATTACCTAATTACAAGAAATAAGGAGGAACATTCATTGAGTAGTGTGGTTGAGACGGTTACTAGTTTAGTTACGCCAATCGTAGAACAACGAAATTTTGAATTAGTTGAAGTTGAATTTGTTAAGGAAGGAAAAAGCTGGTTTTTACGCGTTTTCATTGATAAAGAAGGGGGCATTGATATTGAAGAATGTGCCTGGGTTAGCGAGCAGCTTAGTGAAAAATTAGATTCATTAAATCCTGATCCAATTCCACAAGCATACTTTTTGGAAGTTTCTTCTCCAGGGGCTGAACGACCTTTGAAAAAAGAGGCGGATTATCACAAGGCCTTAGGTGAATATATCCATATTTCCTTATATCAAAGTGTAAACGATGAAAAACAATTTGAAGGTTTTCTAGAATCTTTTGATGAAAATGAATTAACTTTACGTGTTCGAATTAAAACGCGAGAAAAACAACTTACGTTTGAGCGTTCAAATATTGCCAAAGCACGTTTAGCGATTCAATTTTAATACAGGGGGAACACAAATAAAATGAGTAAAGAAATGTTAAATGCCTTAGACACATTAGAAGCAGAAAAAGGCATTGCTAAAGAAATTGTTATTGAAGCTTTAGAGGCAGCTCTAATCTCCGCATACAAACGCCACTATGGTCAAGCGCAAAATGTTGAGGTTGAATTTGATCAAAAGAAAGGAAATATCCATGTCTATGCAGTAAAAGAGGTTACTGAAGAAGTAATGGATAGTCAATTAGAGGTTTCTTTAAAAGATGCCTTAGCGATTAACCCAGCTTATGAAATTGGGGATAAAATTCGCTTTGAAGTGACACCAAAGGATTTTGGTCGGATTGCGGCTCAAACAGCTAAACAGGTAATTCTACAACGTGTTCGTGAAGCTGAGCGTAGTATCATCTATGAAGAATTCTCACAATATGAAAAAGAAATCCTTCAAGGAATTGTTGAACGTCAAGACAATCGTTATATCTACGTAAACTTAGGAAAAATCGAAGCAGTACTTTCTAAACAAGATCAAATGCTAAATGAATTTTATCAACCACATGATCGGATTAAAGTTTTTGTTTCACGAGTTGAAAATACTTCAAAAGGTCCACAAGTTTTCGTAAGTCGTAGTCATCCGGATTTATTACGTCGTTTATTTGAACAAGAAGTGCCAGAAGTCTATGATGGAACAGTAGAAATTATGAGTATTGCTCGTGAAGCAGGTGATCGTTCTAAAATTGCTGTTCGTTCATTTGATGAGGATATTGATCCAGTTGGGACTTGTGTTGGACCAAAAGGACAACGGGTGCAAGCGATTGTTAATGAATTAAAAGGCGAAAATATGGACATTGTTGAATGGGATGAAGATCCAGCTGTTTATATCGCGAATGCTTTAAATCCAGCTGAAGTCAGCGATGTTATTTTCGATTTAGAAAATCCTAAATCATGTACAGTCGTTGTGCCTGATAGTCAATTATCTTTAGCTATCGGCAAACGCGGTCAAAATGCGCGTTTAGCTGCTAAATTAACTAATCATAAAATTGATATCAAGCCAGAATCACAAATGGCTGAGTTTTATGCTCAACTAGATGCGCAAGAAGAAGCAATGGCAGATGCTGCTGACGAAATGATGTTAGAAGATGAAAATCTATCAACTGAAGAATAGAAAATGAGGGGAATTTCATATGAAAAAAAGAAAAATTCCTTTAAGAAAATCTGTAGTAACTGGTGAAATGATTCCAAAGAAAAAATTGTTACGGATTACTCGCTCTAAAGAAGGCGTTGTTTCAATTGATCCGACGGGTAAAATGCCTGGTAGAGGTGCTTACATCGCTATGGAGCCAGAAGAGGCAAAATTGGCCTGGGAAAAACATATCTTAGATCGAGTACTTGATGTGAAGTTATCTGATGAATTTTATCAGGAATTATTTGACTATGTGAGTCACCAAAAAGCAAGAAGAGAGTTATTTGGCGATGAATCATAAGCAACGTTTACTCAATCTGTTAGGGTTAGCCCAACGAGCAGGCAAAATTGTTAGTGGTGAAGAATTAGTCACCAAAGAAATCCAGTTATCTAAAGCGCAATTAGTTTTTGTTGCTTGTGATACTGGTAAAAATACATTAAAAAAAATAAAAGATAAAAGTACTTATTATCAAATCCCTTGTTGCGACTTGTTATCAACTATGGAATTAACCAATGCACTTGGTAAACCTAGAAAAGTAGTGGCTGTAATGGATGCAGGTTTTGCAAAGAAAATGGGGGAATTAATATAAGGTTAGGAAGGTGATTGCATGGGGAAAAAAAGAATTTATGAACTTGCTAAGGAATTAAACGTCTCTAGCAAAGAGCTTGTTGAAAAGGCTCAAACTTTAGGAATTGATGTTCAAAATCACATGAGCGCGTTAAGTGATCAGGATGCTAATCAGTTGAAAGGACAATTTGAAAAGAAGCCACCTGTTCAAGCTGATGAACATAAAAAATTCCAAACGCAAAGAAATAACCCTAACTTCCAAAATCGTCAAAAGCAGCATCAACGTACCAACCAATCCACTAAAGGATCAAATAAGGGGAAATCTGGACAAAAAGCGCCTAGTGAAAGTACCGCTGTGAAAAAGAACGAAAACGTTAAGTTAAGTCAAAATGAGCAAAATATTGCTAAAAAAGCGCCAGCTCATACAGAAAAGAAAGAAATGAAAGTTGTTGATAATGTGCCAAACGATAAAAAAGTGAAGACCAATCAATCTGAACGACCACAAAAACAAGAAAAGGTAATGAAGCAAGAGAAATCTATGAAAGAAGAAAAAACAGTTAAAACCGCAACACCAAATAAAAATGAGAAAGTAGCAACAGCTCCAGTAAATGATTCAGAAAAACCTAAATCAGCGAAAAAAGCTAAGGGAAATCGTGAAAAATTTGAAGATGATCGCTTAGCTAAAGGCAAGAATCCTAAACGTCAACAAGGGAAAAAAGACTTTGATCAACCAAATAATAAATTCAAAGGTAAAGGGAAAAAAGGGAAAGGCAAACAACAAGCTGAAAAGAAACCAGCTGTTCCTCAACGTAAATTTCGTGAATTACCTGATGTTTTAGAATATACAGATGGTATGAATGTTGCTGAAATTGCTAAGAAGATTCACCGTGAACCAGCTGAAATTATTAAAAAGCTGTTTATGCTAGGGGTAATGGTCAATCAAAATCAACCGTTAGATAAAGATACGATTGAATTGTTGGCTGCTGATTATGGCATGGATGCGCAAGAAAAAGTTCAAGTGGATATTGCCGATATCGATAAATTCTTTGAACCTGAAGAAATTAATGAAGAAAATCTAGTTTCACGTCCACCAGTAGTGACAATTATGGGTCACGTTGACCATGGTAAAACAACTTTATTAGATACATTACGTAATTCACGTGTAACTAGTGGTGAAGCTGGGGGCATTACTCAACATATCGGTGCTTACCAAATTGATATTAACGGTAAGCCAATCACATTCTTAGATACACCTGGACATGCGGCCTTTACAAGTATGCGTGCACGTGGGGCAAGCATTACCGATATCACTATTTTAGTAGTAGCTGCGGATGATGGTGTTATGCCACAAACGATTGAAGCGATTAATCATGCGAAGGCTGCTAATGTGCCAATTATTGTTGCAGTCAATAAAATTGATAAACCAGCTGCTAATCCACAGCATGTGATGCAAGAATTAACTGAATATGAGTTAATTCCAGAAAGCTGGGGCGGTGATACAATCTTTGTAGAAATTTCTGCGAAGTTTGGCCAAAACATTGAAGAATTACTAGAGATGATTTTATTGGTCGCTGAGGTTGAAGATCTAAAAGCAGATCCTAAACAAAGAGCGATTGGTACGGTAATTGAAGCGCGTTTGGATAAAGGAAAAGGTCCTGTAGCTACCCTTTTAGTCCAACAAGGTACTATGCATGTAGGTGATCCAATCGTAGTTGGGAATACGTTTGGACGTGTGCGGGTGATGACCAATGACTTAGGACGTCGTGAAAAATCTGCTGGACCTGCAACACCAGTTGAAATCACTGGTTTAAATGATGTGCCACAAGCGGGTGATCGCTTCGTGGTCTTTGAAGATGAAAAGACAGCTCGTGCTGCTGGTGAAGAACGGGCGAAACGTGCATTAGTTCAACAGCGTGCAGTTACTCAACGTGTAACATTGGATAACTTATTTGATAGCTTAAAAGAAGGACAGCTAAAAGAAGTAAATGTTATCATTAAAGCTGATGTACAAGGTTCAGCTGAAGCATTAGCAGCTTCTTTACAAAAAATTGATGTCGAAGGCGTGCGTGTTAATATCGTCCATTCAGCCGTTGGGGCGGTAAATGAAAGTGATGTTACTTTAGCAGCTGCTTCTAATGCGATTATCATTGGCTTTAACGTTCGACCTACACCGCAAGCTAAACAACAAGCTGAATTAGAAAGTGTCCAAATTCGTTTACATCGCATTATCTATAAGGCTATCGAAGAAATTGAAACAGCGATGAAAGGGATGCTTGATCCTGAATTTGAAGAAAAAATTACAGGACAAATGGTTGTTCGTGAAACCTATAAAGTATCTAAAGTCGGTACCATTGCTGGTTGTTATGTGATGGAAGGCTTCATCCGTCGTGATAGCGGCGTGCGTGTTATCCGTGACGGCATCGTTATTTATGAAGGGCAGCTTGCCAGCTTGAAACGCTTCAAAGATGATGCTAAAGAAGTTAAAATGGGCTTTGAATGTGGTGCAATGATTGAAAAATTCAATGACATTAAGATTGATGATGTAATTGAAGGCTTCATCATGGAAGAAATCAAAGTTGATTAATAGCAAATGGAGGGATTATTATGGCAAACTATCGTGATCGACGTTTAGCCCAAGAAATCCAAAAAGAAGTCAATCAAATTTTACGCAAGAAGGTTAGAGATCCTAGAGTCCAAGAAGTGACAATTACTGAGGTCAAGGTAACTGGTGATCTACAACAGGCAACAATTTATTACACCATTTTATCTAACCTAGCTTCTGATCGTCAAAAGGCGCAAACTGGTTTGGAAAAAGCAACTGGCTTAATTCGTCGTGAATTAGGACATGTGCTAACCCTATATAAAACGCCTGAATTATTCTTTAGTTATGATGAATCAGTTGACTACGGAAATAAAATTGATGAAATGCTGCGTAATTTAAATAAAGACTAAATATGTTAGGTTATACTTGTTCTAGCTTTTAGATTTTCTCTATTTGCTAGAACAAGTTTTTTTATTTTGTAGTCAGCTGAGCCATCCGCATTAGCTACGAATAGATTTTTTGAAGAAAAATCAGGGATTCTTTTCAGTTTTTAAAATTTACGTTATAATGTATAGGTTATTAGATTAAATGAGGTGTAGACTATTGGAAGGCATTTTACCTTTATGGAAAGAACGTGGCATGACGAGTCATGATTGTGTCTTTAAATTAAGAAAAATTTTACATACTAAAAAAATTGGCCACGGAGGAACCTTAGATCCAGATGTGGATGGTGTTTTACCAATCTGTATTGGTAAGGGAACGAAAGTGATTGAATTTTTAACCGATTCAGGTAAACGATATGAAGGTGAAATTACCTTAGGCTTTGCGACCACAACAGAAGATGCGAGTGGAGAAATGGTTGAGCAGACGCCAATTCAAACACCAATTTCCGTAGAGCAAATCGATGAGGCAATGAAAAGTATGGAAGGCACTCTTCAGCAAGTGCCGCCAATGTATTCGGCTGTGAAAGTCAATGGCAAACGCTTGTATGAATATGCTAGAAATGGTGAAACAATCGAACGACCAGTCCGTACAGTAAAAATTTATCAATTTAAACGGATTAGTGATCTATCCTATGATGAAAAAAATCAACTAGTGAAGTGGCGGTTTAGTGTGAGCTGTAGCAAAGGCACCTATGTACGGACACTGGCTGTTGATACCGGTAAAAAACTAGGCTACGCCGCACATATGTCTGATTTAACAAGAACGGCTAGCGCTGGTTTTACCAAAGAACAAGCATATACTTTAACGCAGGTTGCTGATTATTATGAAAATCAGCGAATTGATGAAATTCTTTTGCCGATTGAATATGGTGTAAAGGATTTTCCGCGGATTGACTTAAATTATGAACAAGCCAAGAAAGTATGTAATGGGATGCGTTTAAGCTATCAGCAATTAGGGTTTAAGCACCAACCTGATCGTGCATTGGCGTTGTTTTATCAGGATAAGGTTTTAAGTATTTATGAACCTCATCCAACTGAGTCGTTTTTACTGAAGCCCAAAAAAGTGTTACAAACTAATTTAAAGGAAGATGAACATGGAAATCATTGAATTACGACATCCATATAATAAAGCACAGATTATTGATGAAGAGTTAGTATTAGTATTAGGTTTTTTTGACGGAGTCCATCGTGGTCATCAAGCTGTGATTGAAACAGGAAAGAAAATGGCAAATGAGCGAAAGTTAAAGCTTGCGGTGATGACCTTTAATCAACATCCTTCGATTGTCTTTCAAAAAGTTCAAAAAGAAACCATGAAATACTTAACGACGATTGAGCAAAAAGCCGCACATTTTGCCAATCTAGGCGTAGATTATCTTTATGTTGTTGATTTTACTTCGGCATTTTCAAAGCTTAGTCCACAATCTTTTGTCGATCAATATTTAGTTGGTTTACATGCAAAAGTCGTGGTGGCTGGTTTTGATTATACATTTGGGAATCATGCTAGTGCGAATATGGCAACCTTGGTTGAACTGGCAAATGACCGTTTTGAGGTTGTAAAAGTGGCACAATTAACCGAAAATAATCAAAAAATCAGTTCGACAGCTATTCGTAATCTGTTGGCTGAAGGGAATATGCAAAAGGTAAATCAATTATTAGGCTATGTCTATACTTTTGAAGGAACGGTCATGCATGGCGATGCTAGAGGACGGACATTAGGTTTTCCTACAGCAAACATTCAATTTGCGCCAACTACTCGCTTGCCAATGGAAGGAGTGTATGTCTGCGAATTAAAAGTAGGCAATACCTGGCATCATGCCATGGGCTCAATAGGGCATAACGATACTTTTGGTGAAGGTCGCAAATTAACTGTTGAAGTCTATATTTTAGACTTTCATCAAGAAATTTATGGAGAATGTGTAGCCGTGAGGTGGCATCATTTATTACGTGAACAAATTAAATTTGCCGGCCCGATCCCTTTAATTGAGCAATTAAAGCAAGATGAGGCGGATACGCGTAAATATTTTGAGTAACTTTGAAACACTTGGTATCAGCTTAATTTTAGTAAGCTATATTGCTGATTTTCTGGAAATTTTATGATTAAATAGCCGGCAGGTAATTGATTAGGTAATATTTCGTCTGGTTTTTTACCGGAATCATATTGGGCGATACGAATCAGCTCCTTTTCATCTTTACTAGTGGCAATTTGATTGCCGAGATTAAATAAAATATTTTCTTCCATTGCATTTCCCTCCGTATTTTTGTTTATTCTAGCATAAAATCAGGAGGAAGTAATGAATAAAATAGAACAATTGAAAGGAAAACGTACATGAGCACAAAGAGTATATCGGCTTATATTCATATTCCGTTTTGTGAACATATTTGTTATTATTGTGATTTCAATAAGGTGTTTATTGAAGGTCAGCCAGTTGATACTTATTTAAAAATGCTAGATCTAGAAATGCAATTATGGCTAGATCGCTATAAGGATATCAAGATTCCGACGATCTATATCGGTGGAGGCACACCAACTTCGCTTTCTGCTGAACAGTTAGAATATCTCTTGGAGCGTATTCAACAACGGATTGATTTATCCCAAGTTGAGGAGTTTACTGTTGAAGCAAATCCAGGTGATTTGACCGAAGAAAAATTATGGGTACTACAAAAATATGGGGTGAATCGCCTTTCGATGGGTGTTCAGACCTTTAATAATCGTCTGTTAAAAAAAATTGGGCGTAAGCATACAGCAGAAGACGTTGAAGAGACCTTAAACTTTTTAGCTAAGAATGATTTTAACAATGTAAGTATTGATTTGATTTATGCTTTACCGGGCCAAACCTTAGCGGATTTTGAGGAAACCCTAAAAAAAGCTTTAAGCTATCAGTTACCTCATTATTCGATGTATTCATTGATTTTAGAGAACAAAACCATGTTTATGAACTGGGTGAGAAAAGGAAACTTAACTTTACCCACGCAAGATGAAGAAGCGATGATGTTTCAACTAGCAATCGATACGATGAAACAAGCAGGCTATGATCAATATGAAGTGAGTAATTTTGCCAAACCCAATTTTTATTCTAAGCATAACTTGGTCTATTGGAATAATGAACATTATTTTGGCTGGGGGGCCGGTGCAAGTGGTTATGTTGATGATTTACGTTACCGTAATTATGGACCAATTCAGCACTATCTTAAGCCGTTACAGGCTGGGAACTTACCGATTTTATCTGAAGAGAAACTTACAGTAAAAGAACAGATGGAAGAAGAGATGTTTTTAGGATTAAGAAAGTCTGCGGGTGTGGATATTCAAAAATTTGAAAAGAAATTTCAAACAAAATTTGTGGATGTCTATGGTTCGGTATTAACAGAACTTGTTGCAAATGGTTATGTTCGTTATAATGAAGGGGAGTTTATCCAACTAACGCAAAAAGGCTTGTTTGTTGGGAATGATGTCTTTGAAAAATTTTTAATTGATTAGTTTAATAGTGGAGATTTTTATATGATGAAAAAATTTATTTTAATGTTTTTTTGTTTTGTTTTATTTATAATTGGTATCAATTTTAGACCAATTCCTGTGTCTGCTTTGACACTTGGAGATAATGAGGAGATAGACATAAATATGTCTGCTAAACAAAAAGCAATCGTCTTTGAAGCGCTGAAATATCAAAATGTTCCCTATGTATGGGGTGGAAAGACACCAGCTGGCTTTGATTGCTCTGGTTTAATTCAGTATGTCTACCAACAAGCTATTGGTATGAATATTCCGTCACCTACAAGTACACAAGAAAAATATGGTGTTGAGGTATCTTTAGATCAATTACAGCCAGGTGATATCCTTTTTTGGGGGATAAAAGGACAAAGTTATCATGATGCAATTTATCTTGGTAATGGAGATTTTATTCATGCTACTGAACCGGGCGATGTTGTTAAGGTTACAAACGTTCAGTGGTTTAAACCTGATTATGCAAGAAGGGTACTCTCAGCCAATGATTTAATAAGTACGCAACCGGCAAATGTACATACGATATATCGTTTGTATAATCCAAATAATGGGCAACATTTATTTACAAATAGTCTCAATGAATATCGTTCACTTGTTAAAATTGGTTGGAATGGTGAAAAAGAGGCTTTCAATGTTTCAGAATCTGGTACACCTGTATATAGATTGTATAATCCATATAGCGGAGAGCATCATTTTACGGTAAGTTCGGATGAGCGAGAGAGACTTTCTGAAATAGGTTGGCGTTTTGAGGGAGTTTCATGGCAATCTTTTGGGAATATCCCTGTATATAGATTGTTTAATCCATTTGCCAATGGAAAATCCGATGCGCATCATTTTACGACTTCGCTAGCTGAAAAAAATAATTTACTTTCGTTGGGCTGGCGCGATGAAGGAATTGCTTGGTATGTAGTTAGTTAGTTTGGATTAGCACTCTTTTGTTTAGAGTGCTAATTTTTTTATGCGAAATTCTTGACATTCTAATGAAATATGCTATATTTATAATTGTATTAGCACTTAAGATACAAGAGTGCTAATAAGGGGTGAGCAAATGTTAACAGAAAGACAAAAAGCTATTTTGCGATTAATCATCCAAAACTATACAACAAATGGTCAGCCAGTCGGTTCGAAGAAATTGATGAATGATGGCATTGAAGCAAGCTCGGCAACGATCAGAAACGAGATGAAAGCTCTCGAGGATTATGGATTACTTGCGAAAACTCATTCCTCTTCAGGAAGAATTCCTTCGATTGCCGGTTATCGTTACTATGTGGATCATTTGTTAAAACCATCTTCAGTCGATGAAGAAGATCGGAGTAAGATTCGTCAAAGATTTCATCGTGATTTCCATGAAATTAACGAAATCATTCAGGAATCTGCAGATATTTTATCGGCGTTGACTAGCTATACAGCCTTTTCTCTAGGTCCAGATGTAAAAAATCGTCGCCTAACTGGCTTTCGGATTGTTCCATTAAACAGTCAGCAGGTTGTGGCTATCTTAGTCACTGATAAAGGAAATGTCCAAAGTAGAATCTTTGCCATTCCGCAATCTGTTCACAGTGAAGATTTGGAAAAGATGGTTAATATTATTAATGATCGTTTGGTTAATGAAGACTTACTCACGGTATATCATCGCTTGCGTACGGAGATTCCAATGACTTTGCATAAGTATTATCAAAGTACGGAAGGAATTTTAACGCTGTTTGATGGTATGCTGAGTCAATTGTTTGAAGAAAAAATTTATGTGAGTGGTCAAATGAACATTTTGGATTTTGAACCGAATCAGGATGTCGAGCAGTTTAAATCGATGTATGCTTTGATGAGTGATGTCGATGGACTGAATCGTTTAATCGTACCAACAGATCAAACGATTCAGATTAGAATCGGTACTGAAATCGGTCATGATTTATTTCAAAATATGAGTTTGATTCAAGCAACTTACCAAATCGATGGCCATGGGCAAGGAACAATTGCTTTATTAGGTCCAGCCAATATGCAATATGCAAAAGTATTTGGTTTGATTGATGCTTTTCGCCAAGAATTAAGTGAGAAGCTAGCTGACTATTATCGATCGCTTGATCGCCATTAATAGTAATACTAGAAAGAAAGGACGTAACGCAATTGTCAGAATCAGAAAAAGAAAAACAGACTGAGGAAATCTTAGATGAAGTAGCTAACGATGAAGTAATTGAAGACGTTGCTGATGAAGCTATCGATGAAGAGCCAGTCAAAAGTGAAGTCGAAGTCCTCCAGGAAAAATTAGATGAAATGGAAGATAAATTTTTAAGAGCCTCTGCTGAAATTGCGAATATTACCACTCGTAATCGTAATGAGCGCGAGCAATTACAAAAATATCGTTCGCAAGATTTAGCGAAAAAATTATTTACTTCAGTAGATAATTTAGAGCGTGCGATGGCAATTGAGGTTCATGATGAGCAAGCGGCTAGCCTAAAAAAAGGTGTGGAAATGGTTTTAGAAAGTCTGCGTAATGCTTTCAAAGAAGAAGGAATTGAAGAAATTCTTGCGAAAGGTCAGCCTTTTGATCCAACCTTACATCAAGCAGTCCAGACAATTCCTGCTACAGATGAATTTCCGGCGGATACTGTTGTTGAAGTATTGCAAAAAGGATATAAACTACATGATCGTGTATTGAGACCGACAATGGTTATTGTTTCTCAATAATGCGAAGATGGATTATTATAGAATAAGAACGAATAAAGGAGCGAATCTAATATGAGTAAAATTATTGGTATCGACTTAGGTACAACAAACTCTGCTGTTGCTGTTTTAGAAGGTGGCGAAGCAAAAATTATTACAAACCCAGAAGGAAATCGTACAACGCCATCTGTTGTTTCATTTAAAAATGGTGAAATCCAAGTTGGTGAAGTAGCCAAACGTCAAGCTGTTACCAACCCAAATACGATTTCATCAATTAAACGTCACATGGGTGAATCAGGTTACAAGGTAGAAGTAGAAGGCAAACAATATACGCCTCAAGAAATTTCAGCGATGATTTTACAATACATCAAAGGCTTTGCTGAAGATTATCTTGGAGAAAAAGTTGATAAAGCAGTCATTACTGTACCTGCATACTTCAACGATGCCCAACGTCAAGCAACAAAAGATGCTGGTAAAATTGCTGGCTTAGAAGTAGAACGTATTGTTAACGAACCAACCGCAGCTGCTTTAGCATATGGTTTAGATAAAACGGATAAAGATGAAAAAATCCTAGTATTTGACCTTGGTGGGGGTACTTTTGACGTATCAATCCTTGAATTAGGTGATGGCGTATTTGACGTATTATCTACAGCAGGGGATAACCATTTAGGTGGGGATGATTTTGACAACAAGATTATCGATTATTTAGTTGCTGAATTCAAAAAAGAAAATGGTATTGATCTTTCAACTGATAAAATGGCTTTACAACGTCTAAAAGATGCTGCTGAAAAAGCTAAAAAAGATTTATCAGGTGTAACAAGTACACAAATCAGCTTACCATTCATTACAGCTGGTGCAGCTGGTCCTTTACACTTAGAAATGACATTAACTCGTGCAAAATTTGATGAATTAACTGTTGATTTAGTAGAACGTACGAAGATCCCTGTACGTCAAGCATTAAAAGATGCAGGCTTAAGCCAAGCGGATATTGATGAAGTTATTTTAGTCGGTGGTTCAACACGTATTCCTGCTGTTGTAGAAGCAGTTCGTAAAGAAACTGGTAAAGAACCTAATAAATCTGTTAACCCAGATGAAGTAGTAGCGATGGGTGCTGCTATCCAAGGTGGAGTTATCACAGGTGATGTAAAAGATATCGTCTTATTAGACGTAACACCTCTATCATTAGGAATTGAAACAATGGGTGGTGTATTTACTAAATTAATTGATCGTAATACAACGATCCCAACAAGTAAATCACAAGTGTTCTCAACAGCTGCCGATAACCAACCTGCTGTAGATATTCACGTATTACAAGGTGAACGTCCAATGGCTGCTGATAACAAGACATTAGGAAGATTCCAATTAACGGATATTCCACCTGCACCTCGTGGTATTCCTCAAATCGAAGTAACATTTGATATCGATAAGAACGGTATTGTAAATGTTTCTGCTAAAGATTTAGGAACGCAAAAAGAACAAAAAATCACGATTAAATCTTCTTCTGGTTTAACTGATGAAGAAATTGAACGTATGGTGAAGGATGCAGAAGCAAATGCTGAAGCAGATAAAGCGCGTAAAGAAGAAGCTGATTTACGCAACGATGTAGATACTTTATTATTCACTGTTGACAAAACATTGAAAGAGCTAGAAGGTAAAGTAGATGCAGAAGAAGTGAAGAAAGCTGAAACTGCTCGTGACGAATTAAAAGCTGCGGTTGAAGCAAATAATATTGAAGAAATGAAAGCAAAACGTGATGCTCTAAATGAAATCGTTCAAAACTTAACGGTTAAATTATATGAGCAAGCTGCCCAAGCACAACAAGCAGCCCAACAAGATCCAAATGCCGCACAAGGTGGCGCAGATGATGTCGTAGATGCTGATTTTGAAGAAGTGGATGACGATAAATAATCATTAATGCGATTAAAGAGGCCAAAGTGTAGCTGCTTTGGCCTTTTCGATAGAAAAATTTAGGGTGTATCTTATATAGAAATATGATAGAATACCAAAGTGTGAGTAAATATTTTAGGAGGTAAGCCCATGGCTGATAAAAGAGATTATTATGAGGTCCTTGGTGTAAGTAAAGGGGCTTCTGATGATGAAATCAAAAAGGCTTATCGCAAGCTATCGAAAAAATACCATCCAGATATTAATAAAGAAGCAGATGCTGAAGAAAAATTTAAAGAGGTTTCTGAAGCGTATGAAGTTTTAAGTGATCCACAAAAACGAGCTGCTTATGATCAATATGGACATGCTGCTAATGATCCAAACTTTGGTGCTGGCGGTTTTGGTGGCTTTGGCGGTGGTTTCTCTGGCGGTTTTGGTGGCTTTGAGGATATTTTTGAATCCTTCTTTGGCGGCGGTGGTACACGTTCTAGTAACCCTAATGCGCCAAGACAAGGTTCAGATTTACAATATGTCATTCAATTAAGCTTTGAGGAAGCCATTTTTGGTGTTGAAAAAAATATTAAATATAATCGTGAAGAACTCTGTCATACTTGTGGTGGGAACGGAGCCAAGCCAGGTACCCATCCTGAAACCTGTAGCAAATGTCATGGTTCAGGTGTAGTCAATGTTGAAAGACAAACGCCACTAGGACGTGTGATGACTCGTTCAGCTTGTGATCAATGTAACGGTACCGGTAAAATTGTCAAAGATCCATGTACAACTTGCCATGGTACTGGCCGTGAAAAGAAAGCACATACGGTTAAAGTAAATGTTCCTGCTGGTGTAGAAGATGGTCAACAAATGCGTTTAGCTAACCAAGGGGAAGCTGGTTATAACGGTGGCCCATATGGTGATTTATATGTCATTTTCCGAGTGGAACAAAGTGATATCTTTGATCGTGATGGTGCAGAAATTTATTATGAATTACCATTAAACTTTGTCCAAGCAGCTTTAGGTGATGAAATCAACGTACCGACTGTTCATGGTAATGTAAAATTAAAAATTCCTGCTGGTACGCAGACGGGTACGAATTTCCGTTTAAGAGGAAAAGGTGCACCACGTCTTCGTGGCGGCGGTAATGGTGATCAACATGTTAAAGTGAAGATTATTACACCGAAGAATTTAAATGAAGAGCAAAAAGCGGCACTACGTAAATTTGCTGAAGTGAGTGGTCATAAGATTTCTGAGCAACAAGGTGAAGGTTTCTTTGATAAAATGAAGGATGCCTTTAAGAAAAAATAAAAAATAATTGAATTAAAGGAGTTATCGATATCCATTTTAACAGATATCGATAACTCCTTTTTAGATTAAATTTAATAGATGTTCTTGTTGATAACGCTGGATAACCTGTTCTATTTGAGCTAGATGTTCAGGCAAAAAGGCCATGGAAACACAGATGACGGCACTGCATTTTGATAAGGTTAATTTTTCAAAGTAATTGACCATTGAAGGTTTAATAATAATGATATTGCCAGCTAAATTAGCTATCTCTTGAGGTTGAATCGTAGTTAAAAGCATATGGTTTAATTTGATTTTGTGGGTATTAAATTTTGTGGCCAATTGAAGTGCAAGTGTCTCGTATTCAGTAATCGTAGTTGTAACAATTGTTATTGGTGTGCCAGGTACAAATATCTGATAAATCGTCTCTAGGTGTAATGCTAATGAAAATACATGTGCTGAGGGCATCTCATATAAGATATCTGCTTTCTTTTGCCATTCGATAAGGATTTCTTCAGCTTTATCTCTTGTTTTTTGTAAAGTTAGCGATTGTGGTTTACCGATTTCGTTATATTTTGTAGGGATTAACGGATGTAAGTTTAAAATAAAGAGTTTATATAAATAAACAATTGCTACTCGAAAATTACGCGTTTCGGTAATATCCTTACCTAAATTTAATTTTCTTTGAATAATATCGATTAATAATTGAATTCTAGGACAGTTAAATACAATATTATGGATCATTTTTATATCTTCTTTAGTCCATTCATCGGAATACAAGCAATTATCAGTAGCACAAAAGGTTAGTAGCAGATATTCATAATCGCTTTCTTGTAAAGTGATTGATAAGTTCTTTTCTATAATATTTTGGGCATTTTGTTTAAGCCTTTGATAAAAAAAGACCTCTTTTAATGCTTCTTTTTCTTTCCATATACTAAAATTTAATGAATAATTTTTTCTTTTCCAAGTTAAAATCAATAATATCTCAAAAAATTGAAATTCAGCTAGTGTGCTTTCGAGAAAAACTTCATCGACAATTTGATTTGTCTGCATAATGAATTTCCGAGCTAATTTGGTATCCTCAGGTCTGATTTCTTCGTAATTGATTCCGTACTTACTATATAAAAGGGCTATTAAAAAGCGAATACGATATTCTGGTCCTTCAATTTGATTTTTTTTAATCTCTAAACCACAAGATTGTAAATACATTTCGGCTTTGTTTTTTATTCGATACGCATTGGCGATTGAGTGGTAATTTTTTTCAATAAAATAAGTAAATGCTTGTTGATCGTGATTGTTAATTAAAAAATGTAGATAATTTAATATTGCTGATTCGTTATAAATCTTGTGTAAAATTTGTTGTTGGGTCATATTATTTTTTAAATCAATATGAATCTCTTTTTGCTTATTAATAGTAATTTCTGCCAAGTTTTCTAGTTGTATATTCAATTCTTTAATTAGATCTTTTGTGTAATTTTCACTAAAATTAAAATACAAAGTTATATTATTTATATTTGCGTTTTTATTATTAAATAAAAATGTACATAATTCTATTTTATATTTTATTTTTGTTTCAAGATACCTATCCATGATTATTTCCCTCTCTTTTCAGTAAAAAACTATTTTTTTAAGTTCGAAAACCTGTCATTTATATTTTAGCAAAAAAATGAAAAAATGCCTTTTTATATTTTATCAAAAAAAGAAAAAATAAGATATATTTTTTGATAAAATTTTCTGAATTTTTTCTATATAATGCAATTAAAGGCTATAATACCGAAATTTATTCATGTATTTTATAAGTAGTAAAGGAGGGTTGCATTACAAATTTTAATTTCAAAAAATAAAGTTAATATATATTTATTTTTTTGTATTAAAAATATATGGATAAATTTTATAATTTAAATGTTTTTTATAAGTTATTTTAAAAATTGCCGTTTGTATAGAAAGAAAAATATAGTAAAAATATCTAGACGGAGAAATCTATTGCTTTAAAAAAATATCCATTTTATAAAATAACTTAAAATAAAAAATTCTTATAGTTTGTGAAAGTACATAATGAATGGATAGGGAAATGGAGTGGAAAAGATGAATAAGCAAGTGATGACAAAAAAGATTCGTTATTCAATCAGAAAATCAAAAAGATACAAGGGGGCTATTTCGGTAGGGATTGGTTGTTTATTCCTTTTAGGATATTTAGTATTAGGTAGCAGTATTCAGGCGGATGAAACTGAGAGCATTCATTCAGTTGAACACACAGAAACGCTAACTGAGACGTCAGCTGATTTAGCATCTGATTCAACGGTGGATTCGGTTGAGTCAGTGAATGATGATAAGGTAGACGCAAACACTGATGCATTATCTATAACTGATGTAGAGGAAACGCCTAAAGAACAACCGATTCAACCAATGGAAGAAACGAGCGAGGCGGTTGCAAGTTCTACGGATGATAGTAATTCAAATCAACCAGAAACAAAAGAAGGGACTATTTTAACTAGCGATTATCAACCTGAAAAGGTCATAACAATTGATGAACCCGCTGATTACCCAGCATTACCACTTGGAAATGCTTATCATCCAGATAAATATTTCATTTTTAAAAGCGTCATTGATAATTGGTCAGGAGAAGTCTATTATTTCGCAGTTAATCGCCAACAAGATGATGGGGTCTTATTTATTTTTGATCAAAATGGGAATTTACGACAAACGCAGCTGGCTGGATCAAAAAAACAATTAGATAATACTGTGGTAATCAATTATGGAGATACCTACACGATTAGTCATCCTTATAATGCATTATCTTATGATTATTCAGGAGATGGCGAAAAATCATCTGTTGAAAAAAATGCTGTATATAATGCAATCACGGGAATCTTACCTAAGCAATCCATAGTTACTGTCCGTTATGTTGATGAAAATCAAACAGATATTGTTGCCCCTGTTCAAAAAAGAGCATTGTCAGGAGAAAGTCGTGATATTCAGGGACCAATTTCGATTGAGGGGTATGTTTATCAGTATACAACTGGAAATACCAAAGGAAGTGTCTCCATCTATAGTTCAGAAAAAATGAATCAAACTTGGTCCAGACATTTTACTTACTCGGCAACTAATAGTGAGATTAGAGCGGACTATACATTACTAGATAATCAAGGAAAATTTAGAGTAGATATCTATCGTAATGATTTGTTGCAAAAATCGACCACTCTAATACCTGGACAATATACAGATTATGCCGTTTATACCAACGGGGCTATCGATCGCTATCGTTTCCCAAATCCATTTATTCCTGATAGTGGGGAAGTAATCTTTCATTATGCTCGCGTTGGGAAAATTGTTCCGGTAGACGAATCAAATCAACCAATTCCAGCAGCACCAACCCCAAGTTATCATACTAATCCAGACGATCCTGAAAATGTGTTACCTGATGAACCTACACCTGATATTTTAGGTTATACCAAAACAATTAATACCATCACACCTGTAAATCCTACAGAAGATACACCGGTAGTATATATTCGGAACAAAGAAGTTGGCACTTTAAGCGTTCGTTATATTGACCAAGATAATCAAAATCAAGAAATCACTGGTATAGGCGAAACGATTAGTGGGACTTATGGCGACAAGATTGTTTACTCCACTCAGCCAACGATTGAAAGCCTAGTAAAAAAAGGCTATGAATTGGTTCATGATGGCTTTACTGAAGGCGGGAAGGAATTAGGGAAAGACAATACTGGCAAAGTCTATGATGTGATCTTCAAACATGGAACGCAGACCTATACACCAGAACATCCAGGAGTTCCTGGAACACCGATCAATCCCGAAGATCCAACTGGCAGTCAAACACCGCAAGGAACGACTTACCAAGATTTAGTCAAACAAGCGAGCCAAACGATTCACTATACTGGTGCAGGCGA
>NZ_KE136347.1:866773-867448 GCF_000406925.1 Enterococcus columbae DSM 7374 = ATCC 51263 | reverse complement strand
AACGACTTACCAAGATTTAGTCAAACAAGCGAGCCAAACGATTCACTATACTGGCGCAGGCGAACAAACACCAAAAGACCATGTAACAATCAACGGAAAAGCCTTTACGAGAAGTGTTACGGTAGACAAAGTAACGGGTGAAATAATCGCAAGGAGCGCTTGGCAACCAGCGACCGTCACCTTTGAAACTGTGATTAGTCCAGTCGTCTCTGGTTATCAAGTCGATAAGCCGAATGCAGGAGGCTTAGAAGCAACGGTCGAACAACCGGATGTGGTGGATGAAGTGGTTTATGTCCAAGAAGGCACTTTAAGCGTTCGTTATATTGACCAAGATAATCAAAATCAAGAAATCACCGATACAGGCGAAACGATTAGTGGGACTTATGGCGATAAGATTGTTTACTCCACTCAGCCAACGATTGAAAGCCTAGTGAAAAAAGGCTATGAATTGGTTCATGATGGCTTTACTGAAGGTGGGAAGGAATTAGGGAAAGGCAATACTGGCAAAGTCTATGAAGTGATCTTCAAACATGGAACGCAGACCTATACACCAGAACATCCAGGAGTTCCTGGAACACCGATCAATCCAGAAGATCCAACTGGCAGTCAAACACCGCAAGGAACGACTTACCAAGATTTAGTCAAACAAGCGAGCCAAACGATTCACTATACTGG
>NZ_KE136347.1:794912-866673 GCF_000406925.1 Enterococcus columbae DSM 7374 = ATCC 51263 | reverse complement strand
GCTTGGCAACCAGCGACCGTCACCTTTGAAACTGTGATTAGTCCAGTCGTCTCTGGTTATCAGGTCGATAAGCCGAATGCAGGAGGCTTAGAAGCAACGGTTGAACAACCGGATGTAGTGGATGAAGTCAATTATGCGTTAAAAGTTGTGGTTGTACCAACTGTTCAAAAAGGCTCTGTAGATGTGAGTTATTTGGATGAAAAGGGTCAATTATTACCAGGAACAGTAGTCGAATTAATTAAAAATCAGGTGCCAGTTGGTGAAACGTATGTGGTTGAAGTGAAAGCATTTACCGGCTATACCTTCTTAAAACTTGCTGAAGATTCAGCGGCTTTACAAGGAAAGGTTGAAAATACAGTCAAACATGTTCGTTTAGTTTATCAGCAATTGTTGACTCCTGAAGAAGAATCAAAACCGCAATTACCGAATACTGGTGGGAATCCTCAACCGACAGAACCTATTAACGAACCGGTTACCAAAATAAATAAGGATATACCTGTGAGTCAACCGGTAACTGTTCAACCAACGCAAAGCACTGAAAAACAAGCAAGAATGACTAGTAGACAACTACCAAAAACTGGAATGGAAGGAATCAATGCTGCGTGGGGCTTTATATGTTTAGCTTTAGCTGGACTGTTTTATAAAAAAGCTAAAAGAAAAAATGATTAGTTAATGACAGCTGGAGCAAGAATGAGAACCCTTGCTTCAGTTGTTTTTTGAATAATCATTAAAAATAAATGAAATTTTTCACGAAAATTGCTAAATTAGAAAATTCTAATATTTATTTTTTTTGAAAAAAAGGGTATCATAGAGAAGTGAATAATAAAAATAAAAAGGGGTCTGTCGGTGAATACTAATAAACTAGAAAATAGTAATCATAAAGAGGTCATTCAAGAAGAGGTTACTATTCTAACTGAATTATTGGCGGATACAACCAAAAAAATGGTTGGTCAAAGTACGTTTGCATTAATTGAGGAATTAACTCAATTAGCTCAAGAAAAAAAATATTCCTTATTAGAAGAAAAAATCGCAACAATTTCTAATGAGGAAATGGAGGTAGTTGCTCGTTATTTTTCTGTTCTTCCTTTGTTGATTAATATTTCTGAGGACGTTGATTTAGCCTATGAGGTTAATTTGCAAAACAATACAAATCAGACCTATTTAGGTAAGCTATCAACGACGATTGATCAAGTAGCAGTGTCTGAGTCTGCAAAAGAAATTTTAGAGAATTTGAATGTTGTTCCGGTGTTAACGGCGCATCCAACTCAAGTTCAACGTAAGACGATGCTCGGCTTAACGCAACAAATTCACGTTTTATTACGTAAACATCGTGATGTGAAGCTAGGGCTAATTAATCAAGATAAGTGGTATGATGATTTACGAAGACATATCGAATTAATTATGCAAACGGATATGATTCGTGAGAAAAAATTAAAGGTTAAAAATGAGATTACGAATGTTACTGAATATTATGATCGTTCGTTAATTACGGCGATTATCAATCTGGTTAATGAATATAAAAAATTAGCTGCTAAATACGGTATTCAATTAGAACAAGCCAAACCAATTACCATGGGTATGTGGATAGGTGGAGATAGAGATGGCAATCCATATGTGACTGCCGATACATTACGTTTATCCGCAATCACTCAAGGAGAAGTTATTCTAAATTATTATATTCAAAAGATTCAACAGTTATATTTTGCTTTTTCGATTTCTACTTCCCAAGCAAATGTAAGTGCAGCAGTCATTCAGATGGCTGAAAAATCTAAGGATCAATCGGTCTTTCGTGAAAAAGAGTTATATCGTAAAGCGTTTAGTTATATTGAGGAACGTTTACAAAATACATTAGCATTTCTGCTTGATGAAAAAGTAGTCGAGCCAAGATATTTATCTGCTGGAGACTTTCAGGCAGATTTACATGCAATTAAAAAGTCTTTATTGGCTAATAATGGAGAAGCCTTGCTTAAGGGTGACTTCCAAGAGTTGTTATTAGCAGTTGATATTTTTGGCTTCTATTTGGCAAGTATAGATATGCGCCAGGATTCCAGCGTTTTAGAAGCTTGTGTTGCAGAGTTACTTGCAGGTGCGAATATCGAAAAGGATTATAGTTCACTTAAAGAAGAGAAAAAGATTCATTTGCTACTAAAACAATTGGAGGAAGATCCACGAATTTTATCTGCAACGAATGTGGAAAAATCTGAGTTGCTGCAAAAGGAATTGGCTATTTTTACTACTGCTCGTAAGCTAAAAGATCAAATGGGTGAAGAAATTATTAAACAACATATCATTTCTCACTCAGAAAGTGTGTCTGATCTACTTGAATTGGCCATAATGTTAAAAGAAGTTGGTTTATTAGATGAAAATCGCTCACGTGTGCAAATTGTGCCACTATTTGAAACCATTGAGGATTTAGATCAATCAAAACCAATTATGGCGTATTATTTACAATTACCACTTGTTCAACGTTGGCTCGCTCATAATCGTCAATATCAAGAAATTATGTTGGGATATTCTGATAGCAATAAAGATGGAGGTTATTTAGCTTCAGGTTGGACTTTATATAAGGCTCAAAATGAACTAACACAGCTTGGCGAAGAGTTAGGCGTTAAAATTACTTTCTTCCATGGTCGCGGTGGAACGGTTGGTCGCGGTGGAGGTTCATCTTATGATGCGATTACCTCTCAGCCATTTAATTCTATTAAAGATCGGATTCGTTTAACTGAACAAGGTGAGGTTATTGGAAATAAATATGGCAATAAAGATGCGGCCTATTATAATTTAGAGATGTTGATTTCAGCGACACTAGGTCGAATGGTGACACAACGCGTAACGGATGAAACTCAATTGAAGCACTATCGAGTGGTGATGGATCAGATTGCTAAAAATAGCTATCAGTTTTATCGTCAATTAGTTTTTGAGCATCCTGGTTTTTATGACTATTTCTTTGCGGCAAGTCCAATCAGAGAGGTTTCTAGTCTTAATATCGGTTCTAGACCAGCTGCTAGAAAGACCATTACGGATATTAGTGGGTTACGTGCGATTCCATGGGTATTTTCGTGGTCACAAAATCGGGTGATGTTACCTGGATGGTATGGGGTAGGTTCAAGCTTTAAAGCCTTTATAGATGAGGATGAGAACAATTTAGCTCTACTTCAACAAATGTATCAAACTTGGCCATTCTTCCATTCTTTATTATCAAATGTGGATATGGTGTTATCTAAATCGAATATGTACATTGCTCGTCAATATGCATGCTTATGTACGAATGCCAAAGAGCGCGAAGTCTATGATTTATTATTAGCTGAGTGGGAAAAGACACGCGAAGTCATCTTGGCGATAGAAGGGCAAGCTGAACTATTGGCGGATAATAGTTACTTAAAAGCTAGCTTGGATTATCGTTTACCATACTTTAATGTCTTAAACTATGTACAAATTGAATTGATTAAACGGTTGCGCAGTGGTGAGCATAGTGAAAATACTGAGAAATTAATTCATATCACGATTAATGGAATCGCTACAGGTTTGCGTAATTCGGGTTGATCACATAAACGAAAGAGTTGCTAGCCAAATATTAGCAACTCTTTTTTATACAAATTGCCAGTCAGAAAAAGTAGTGTAAAGAAAGGAGGGTATTAATGAGGAAGCAATCGTTTAAATGGAATATTCCAATATTAGGTGGTATAGAATTTTTTAGCTTTTTTGGTATTACGTCATTTTGGCTTTTGTTTTTGAGCCAACAGGGAATGACCTTATGGGAAATTGGTATTTTAGAAAGTATTTTCCATTTGACTAGTCTATTATCTGAAGTGCCTTCAGGGATTCTAGCTGATCGATTTACCTATAAAAATAATCTATTGTTAGGTCGAATAGCGAGTATTATTTCAGCAGGGTTAATGATTGTTAGTCAAGGAAATTTTTGGCTATATGCTTTGGGAATGATTTTCAGTGCTTGGGGCTATAATTTTGATTCTGGGACTAGCCAAGCATTGCTTTTTGAAACTGCTAAAGAGATAGGGTTAGAGAATCGTTATTTAAAATTAACTAGTTTGCTAAATGGAATTTTAGAAGCTACTCGCACATTAGGTATGGTTGTAGCGGGCTTTTTTGTCCATGGGGGATTGATTTATACTTACTATATTCAATTAGTCTTGTCGTTATTATCCATTGTGGGGATTGCTTGTTTGAAAGAGCCTACGATAAAAATGGCTAACGATAATAAGCAAAGTAGTTGGCAAATTTTGCAAATGGTTTATCGTCTATTTAGACAGCAAACAAAATTATTTAGACAAATGTTGGTTATTCAATTGCTGCTCACTATTATTTCTATGTATTATTTTTATTATCAAAATCAATTGCCAAATTTAAAATCTTGGCAAATTAGTGGAATCATGCTGTTTTCAAGTATAGTGAATCTTTTAAGCATTACATTGTCTAATTTGATTGGAAAAAGATATCAAAGTTCATTAATCCTTTGGGTTATGCTATTTTTATCTGGTGGATTATTCCTGATGACTGCTCTACAGCAGGATTGGCTTTATGCGTTGATTTTTTTGATAACAGATGGTTTAGTTGTTTTATTTTATCCAATTTATGAGACTGAATTACAAAACCAGTTTGTCTCAGAGGTTCGTGCAACCATGTTAAGTGTTTATACGATGCTAGGAAGTCTAGCAATGATTTTCTTGTTTCCGTTGATGGGCTGGCTGATTGATTATTTTGGCTTTAATCAAAGTTTTGTTGGTTTAGGTAGTTTGTTGCTAGCGATGGCTATATGGATGAGATGTTCTAAAAACAAGAGAAATGGTGCTAACCCCAAAATCGTCAAATAGACAATTTAAAAATTATTCCTTAATATTTTTATAAAAGATAAAAATCCGAATGTCCAACTTAATTTTTATAAAATGATTGTTGAACATTCGGATTATTTTATTATTCAGTTTTTACATTGGACTTTTGAGTCAGGCTATTTCCTATTATTCACTATAGCTAAAATGAATATCTTTAACCTTGATATTTTGTTTGGCCAATTGGGTAGTTAAATCGGCTTTAAAACCATAGGAAATTTCATCAAAGCTATTAATGACTGATACCGTTGTGTAATCGTCTAGTGATGATTTTACGGTTTTTTCAAAATTTTTAAACAAGGTGGTTTTCATTTTGTCATTCATTTCTTGTTGAAATAATTGACTTGTTGGCACAGATTTCATCATCAAAAACTTGGTTTGATTTTTATCTGTTTTGGTTAAAATCATTTCTCTAGGACCTTGAATAGTAATATCTGCGCTGATATGGAAAAGGTGATTGTCTTTGGTTTCAGCAGCAGCGTTTGGGATAACATAATTAAAGGTAATTTCTTCTTGATTCGCAGCTTTCAATAAGCGATGGTTTGAATAGGAAATCATCCCAATGATACAAAAGGCAATCAGTATAATACAGGTACCTACAATAACTGCTCCTTTAATGATATCCTTCCAAATTAAATCTTTATAGTTCATCTTGTTAATTCCTTGTATCATTTATTTAAGGTTTTACTTACAAAGGGAACCTTATAGAACCTATTTAATCGTTGGTTTATAAATTCAATCAAGCCTGTTGTTTGCTTCAATGACTTTGATAGTCTAACCAATTATTATTATAACAACAAATCCTATTAAAAGATAGTCAAAAAAGCCAAACCTGATTTTATTATATCAAGGTTTGGCTTTTGAGGGTTATTTATTTAAATATTTAACACTTTATTTAAAAAGTCTTTTGTTCGTTCGTTCTGTGGATTTTCAAAAATTTCTTTTGGCGTAGCGTCTTCTAAAATTTTTCCACCATCAGTAAATAGCACGCGGTCAGCCACTTCTTTAGCAAAGCCCATTTCGTGCGTGACGATGACCATGGTCATGCCTTGTTTAGCCAAGTCTTTCATAACATTCAATACATCACCAACCATCTCAGGATCTAGCGCTGAAGTTGGTTCATCAAATAGCATGATATCAGGATTCATAGCTAATGCACGAGCAATTGCTACCCGTTGTTTTTGACCACCCGATAAGCTATCTGGCTTGGCGTCTTTTTTATCCGCAAGACCAACCATATCTAACAAGCGAATGGCATTTTTTTCGGCTTCATCACGAGTTTCTCCTTTTAAATCCATTGGTGCTAAAATAATATTTTCTAGCACTGAAAGGTGAGGAAATAGGTTAAAGTGCTGGAATACCATACCAATATGTTGGCGCACCAAGTTGATATTGGTGTTTTTATCCATTAAATGTGCACCGTCAATGACAATATCACCACTTGTGGGTTCTTCTAAACGGTTTAAGCAACGTAAGAAAGTAGATTTCCCTGATCCAGATGGACCGATAATACAAACGACTTCACCTTCATTAATTGAAACAGAAATATCATTTAAAACAGTATTGTTACCGAATTTTTTTACAAGATTTTGAACAGAAATTTTTTCAGCCATGAATTATTTCACCTTCTTTTCTAATACTTTAGCTAATTTAGTCAATGCAGTAATCACGATTAAATACATAACAGCAATGATGAAGTAAACATCAGCACTTTGTAAAGTACGGGCTACAATAACTTTACCTGTTTGTAGTAATTCAACAACCCCGATTACAGAAATTAAGGTTGTATCTTTTAGAGAAATCACAAATTGGTTAACAAAGGAAGGTAACATAATCTTCACTGCTTGCGGTAAAATGATTTTTTGCATGGTTCGACCATAAGATAAACCTAGGCTTCGTGCAGCTTCAGTTTGTCCAATTGGTACAGCATTAATCCCACCACGAACGATTTCGGCTAGATACGCACTAGCATTTAAGGTTAACGTAATAATTCCGGCAGTAAAGTCTGGAATAGTAAAGCCAATTAATTGTGGAAGACCAAAGAAGATGAAGAAGGCTAAAACCATCATAGGAATTCCACGGATAACATCTACATAGATAGAAGCAATGACACGTAAAGCTTTAATATGTGATACTGAGCATAGACCTAAAAGTACCCCTAAAATCATAGCGAAAGCAAATGAAATTAAAGCAAGTACCATTGTTTTCCATAAACCAGATAATAAGATACCGTAATTATTTTTCAAAATTCCGAATAAACTGGATTCGTCTTTGGTTGATTTTTCATCGGTAGTTGAGCCATCTTTGATGTATTTGCCAACAATTTTATCGTATTCACCTGTACGTTTCATCTCAGCTAAAGCTTCGTTAAACATTTCGATTAGTTCAGGATTTTGGCCTTTTTTCACCGCAAAACCATAAGTACCACCATCTTCACGTTTAATTGGTGTAGCTAAGTCTTGACCTTGAGCAATTGCATAGCCAATTACAGGATAATCATCCATCAATGCATCTACCGCACCAACTTTTACAGCTTCATATAATTGGTCAGCAGTATCGAATTGTTTTACAGTGTAACCATATTTCTCTTGATTGGCTACAATGAAGTCAGCACTTGCCGTTCCAACCTTAACACCAACTTTTTTCCCTTTTAAATCTTTGTAGGCTTTGATTTTATCATTGCCTTTTTTCACAGCTAATTGAATCCCACTTTGGAAATACGGTGTTGAAAAATCAAAACTATTTTTACGTTCATCGGTAATCGTCATACCGGCTATCATTGCATCTGCTTGGTTATTTTCAACTGCCTGAACTGCAGCAGAAAAACCGATAAATTTCATTTCAATATTAAAACCTTGCATTTTGGCAGCACGTTGTAATAAATCAACGTCAATACCAGTATATTGGTTATTACTATCTTGGAATTCAAAAGGTGCGAAGGCAGAATCGCTAGCGATGACATATTTGTCTTTTTTAGGTGTGATTTTCTTCATTTGACCACTGTCAGTTGAACTTTCGCTTTGTCCAGAAGAAATATATTTATCAAGAATTGCTTGGTATTCACCATTAGCCTTTAATTTTTTAAGGCCAGCATTAAATTTTTCTAATAATTCTTGGTTTTGCCCTTTTTTCACTGCAAAACCATAAGAGCTACCTTTTTCTGGTTTGCCAACTAGTTTAAGTGGTTCGCCTTTTGTTACGGCATAACCGATAACTGGATAATCATCAAAAATAGCTTGCGCCGTTCCATTTTTTAAAGCACCGTAGACACCTGTAGCATCATCGTAGGTTTTAATTTTATAACCATATTTCTCTTGATTTTTTTCAAGAAAAGTCGCACTTTCGGTTGACACCTTAGCAGCCACAGTTTTCCCTTTTAAATCGTTGTAGCTTTTAATTGTTTGATCATCTTTTGCTACCGCCATTTGAATACCACTATCAAAGTATGGGGTAGAAAAATCAAAGCTTTTTTTCCGCTCATCAGTGATGCTCATACCAGCAATCATGCCATCAATTTGATTAGATTGTACTGCTTGGATAGATGTATCAAAGCCTAAAGGTCGTAAATTTACCTGAAAGCCCTGATCTTTCGCGATGGCGTTCATTAAATCTATATCAATACCGACATATTGATTTTGTTCATTTTGGAATTCGAAGGGAGCAAATGTAATATCAGTCCCAATTTCATAAGTCTTTTCATCGGCTACCACTTGTTTGTTGCCATAGACAAACAAGCCTAAGAGTATTGCGATGAATGATAACAGAGTTAATCTCTTTTTCATTAAAATAATTCCTCCCAAAAAAATTAAAATTTAAGAAGATTATATATCAAAATTTTCATATTATGCAATAAATTAAGTCAAAAATATAATAAAAAGCACAAAATGAGAAAAAAACGTTAATATTATTAAGTTACATTGGAAACGTATCCGGTTTTGCTAGACAAGTGTAATTGATTAGCGAAAGTATGTTCGGTATGATACAATAGTACGTGCCGATGTTTTTAGTTGAAACAAATCTTTAGTGAAGTAAAAAATCTATATATAAATAGGAAGAAAGAGGGATATGGATGATTGAACGAACTGTTGACAATACCTTTGAATTAATTTCTAAATATGAGCCAGCCGGTGATCAACCCCAAGCGATTGATCAATTAGTGTCAGGAATTAAAGCAAATGTTGCTGAGCAGATTTTATTAGGAGCAACAGGGACTGGGAAAACTTACACCATTTCTCAGGTCATTCAGCGCGTAAACAAGCCAACCTTGGTGATTGCCCACAACAAGACATTAGCAGGTCAGCTTTATGGTGAGTTTAAAGAATTTTTCCCTAATAATGCGGTAGAATATTTTGTTTCTTATTACGACTATTATCAACCAGAAGCGTATGTTCCATCAAGTGATACCTATATTGAAAAGGATGCAAGTATTAATGATGAAATCGATAAATTGCGACACTCCGCAACCAGTGCCTTACTTGAAAGAAATGATGTCATTGTGGTGGCTTCTGTTTCTTGCATTTTTGGACTGGGCTCCCCTATGGAATATCAAAAGCAAGTAGTTTCATTGCGTGTGGGGATGGAGATGAACCGAGATGAATTATTAAAAGCTTTAATCGATATTCAATTTGAACGCAACGACATTGATTTTCAACGTGGCCGTTTTCGTGTTCGTGGAGATGTTGTGGAAATTTTCCCGGCTTCACGTGATGAACGCGCGTTGCGTATCGAATTTTTTGGTGATGAAATTGAGCGGATTCGCGAAATCGATGCATTAACAGGCGAAGTATTTGCCGATACCCAACATTTATCCATTTTCCCAGCTACCCATTTCGTTACTGATGAAAATACCTTGGATGATGCCATTAAAGGGATTGAAGAAGAGCTAGCTTGGCGATTACAAATCCTACGTGACAATAATCAATTATTAGAAGCCCAACGCTTAGAGCAACGGACGAATTATGATATTGAGATGCTAAAGGAAATGGGTTATACTTCAGGAATTGAAAATTATTCTCGTCACATGGATGGCAGAAAAGAAGGAGAACCACCTTATACGTTACTTGATTTCTTCCCAGAGGATTATTTATTAGTTGTGGATGAATCCCACGTAACAATGCCACAAATTCGCGGGATGTATAATGGGGACCGCGCACGTAAGCAAATGTTAGTTGACTATGGTTTTCGTTTACCCTCAGCTTTAGATAATCGACCTTTACGTTTAGAAGAATTTGAAGAAAGAGTGCATCAAATCATTTATATTTCAGCAACTCCAGGTCCCTATGAGATGGCACGTACGGATCATGTTGTCCAACAAATTATTCGTCCTACTGGCTTACTAGATCCATTAATTGAGGTGCGACCAATTATGGGACAGATTGATGATTTAGTTGGTGAAATTAATGAACGAATTGCAAAAGATGAACGGATATTTGTCACTACTTTAACGAAAAAAATGGCTGAAGATTTGACGGATTACTTTAAAGAGTTAGGAATTAAGGTCAAATACTTACATAGTGATATTAAAACATTGGAACGAACCGAAATTATTAGAGATTTACGTTTAGGTGAATTTGATGTTTTAGTAGGGATTAACTTATTAAGAGAAGGGCTAGATGTGCCAGAAGTATCATTAGTTGCGATTTTAGATGCCGATAAAGAAGGCTTTTTACGTAGTGAGCGTTCGTTAGTCCAAACAATTGGTCGAGCAGCGCGTAACGCTGATGGAAAAGTCATTATGTATGCTGATCAAATGACCGAATCCATGCAAAAAGCAATTGATGAAACCATGCGTCGCCGTCAAATTCAAGAAGCATATAATCAGCAACATGGTATCGTGCCTAAGACTATCAAAAAAGAAATTCGTGAGTTAATCTCTATTACCAAAACGGCCAAAACACAAGACAAGCCGTTTGACTTTAAAAATTATCATGAATATAGTAAAGAAGAAAAAGCTTTATTATTAACTAAATTAGAAAATGAAATGAAAGAAGCTGCTAAAGCACTTGATTTTGAGCGTGCAGCGACATTGCGTGATACAATCTTAGAATTGAAAAGTGAATAATGAGGAAGTGAAAGAAATGGCCAATGATCAAATTGTCATTCACGGTGCACGTGCACATAATTTAAAAAATATTGATGTAACTATTCCACGAGATAAACTAGTGGTGGTGACTGGTTTATCTGGTTCAGGAAAGAGCTCACTTGCTTTTGATACCTTATATGCAGAAGGCCAAAGAAGATATGTCGAAAGCCTTAGTGCATATGCGCGTCAATTTTTAGGGCAAATGGATAAACCTGATGTCGATAGTATTGATGGCCTTTCGCCGGCTATTTCTATTGACCAAAAAACAACCAGTAAAAATCCACGTTCGACAGTGGGGACGGTAACGGAGATTAATGATTATCTACGTTTACTTTATGCTAGATGCGGCACGCCTATTTGTCCAAATGATCATGTTGAAATAACTAGTCAATCAGTTGAACAGATGGTTGATCAAGTATTAGCTTTACCTGAAAGAAGTAAAATTCAAATTTTAGCTCCGGTTATTCATCAGAAAAAAGGCCAACACAAAAAAGTATTTGAGCATATTCAAAAGGAAGGGTATGTCCGAGTAAGAGTTGATGGTGAAATCTATGATATTACTGAAGTCCCTGAATTAGAAAAAAATAAAAAGCATGATATTGCTATTGTGATTGACCGAATCGTTGTGAAAGATGGGATTCGTTCACGTTTATTTGATTCATTTGAAGCAGCCTTACGACTTGCTGAAGGTTATGCTGTTGTGGATGTAATTGGGCAAGAAGAGATGCTATTTAGTGAGCATTATGCCTGTCCCTATTGTGGCTTTACTGTTGGTGAATTAGAGCCACGCTTGTTTTCATTTAATGCGCCATTTGGTGCTTGTCCAGAATGTGATGGGTTAGGAATGAAATTAGCGGTCGATGAGGATTTAGTTATTCCTGATCGTTCTTTGACCTTGCGACAAGGAGCAATTGTTCCTTGGAATCCAATTAGCTCGCAGTATTATCCGCAAATGCTCGAACAAGCTTGTCTAAGCTTTGGGATTGATTTTGATACGCCATTTGAAGAGCTACCTAAAGAGCAACAAGCGATTATTTTACATGGTTCTGATGGTGAATTATTCCATTTTCATTATGAAAATGATTTTGGTGGGATCAGAGATGTCGAGGTACCTTTTGAAGGTGTGCTACCGAATATTCATCGACGTTATCATGAAACAAATAGCGATTTTACTAGAGAACAAATGCGCCAATATATGACAGAGTTAACCTGTCAGCATTGTCATGGCTTCCGTTTAAATGAACAGGCTTTAGCGGTCAAGGTTGGCGGAATGCATCTTGGTGAATTGAGTGAATTGTCCATTCAAGACGCACTTAGCTTTTTAACCAACCTTACTTTAAGTGAGCAAGCAACCATCATTGCTCAGCCAATTTTAAAAGAAATCAAGGATCGTTTGACCTTTTTACAAAATGTTGGCTTAGCCTATCTAACCTTAAGTCGAGCGGCGGGTACCTTATCTGGTGGGGAGGCACAACGGATTCGTCTGGCTACTCAAATTGGCTCAAACTTATCTGGAGTCCTTTATATTTTAGATGAGCCGTCGATTGGTCTGCATCAAAGAGACAATGACCGACTCTTAGATTCCCTACGCAAAATGCGCGATCTAGGCAATACCTTGATTGTCGTTGAACACGATGAAGATACGATGCGAGCGGCGGATTATTTAATTGATATTGGTCCAGGTGCAGGTCAGCATGGTGGAGAGGTTGTCGCTTTTGGGACACCAGCAGAAGTCGCCAATAATGAGCATTCACTAACGGGGCAGTATTTATCTGGCAAACGAAAAATTGCCCTACCCAAACAACGAAGAGAAGGAAATGGTCAACTCTTAACCGTGCATAAGGCTAGTGAAAATAATCTAAAAAATATTACCGTTGATTTTCCATTAGGATCATTTATTGCGGTGACTGGTGTATCCGGCTCAGGTAAATCAACTTTAGTCAATGAAATACTAAAAAAAGCATTGGCCCAAAAGCTAAGTCGTGCGCATAGTAAACCAGGTAAGCATCAGAAAATTACTGGTTACGAATCCTTAGAAAAAATCATTGATATCGACCAAAGTCCAATTGGTCGTACACCACGCAGTAATCCAGCGACTTATACAAGTGTTTTTGATGATATTCGTGATTTATTTGCTCAAACAAATGAAGCCAAAGTGCATGGCTATAAAAAAGGGCGTTTTAGTTTTAATGTCAAAGGTGGCCGCTGTGAAGCTTGTAAAGGAGATGGCATCATCAAAATAGAGATGCACTTTTTACCAGATGTTTACGTACCCTGTGAGGTCTGTCATGGCAAACGCTATAATTCAGAAACGCTGGAGGTTCATTATAAAGGTAAAAACATCGCTGAAATCTTAGAGATGACCGTAGAAGATGCCTTAGAATTCTTCAAGCATATTCCAAAAATTAAACGAAAATTACAAACGATTGTTGATGTTGGTCTAGGTTATGTCACACTTGGCCAGCCAGCTACCACGCTTTCTGGTGGAGAAGCCCAACGAATGAAATTAGCTAGCGAATTACATCGTAGCTCAAACGGTAAGACTTTTTATATTTTAGATGAGCCAACAACTGGTTTGCATGCAGAAGATATTGCTAGATTACTTCAAGTATTACAGCGTTTAGTGGATAAAGGCAATACTGTTTTAGTCATTGAGCATAATTTAGATGTCATTAAATGCGCAGATTATTTAATTGATTTAGGTCCAGAAGGTGGTGCTGGTGGGGGAACAATTCTAGCTACTGGTACACCTGAGGAGGTAGCCCAAGTGAAGGAAAGCTATACGGGGCAATATCTTGCTAAAATACTAAAATAAGTATTCAATGAAAAAAATAATTCAATTGTTATATTTTTATAAAAGAATTGGTGAATCAAAGAAAAGTCTCTATGATTGACCTTTTCTTTATGGTATGATGGTCGTTGTAAATGTTTTGAAAATTTTATTTTCAAAAGCAATTGATGAAGAGAGTGTGAAACATGCAAGAAGATAAGTTTGTTCCGATTTTATTAGGAACTGATATGAATGTATATGGGATGGCTAGAGCTTTTAATGAAGCCTACCAAATGAAACCAATTGCTATTGGTAGCCATCAATTGGCACCTACTCGCTTTACGAAAATAGTGGATGTGCGTTTGCATGAAGGATTTGACAAAGATCCGGTATTTTCTGAAAAATTAATTGAATTAGCGAAAACGGAATTTAATCATACAGATAAAAAATATTTATTGATTCCTTGTGGGGATGGCTATGCTGAATTACTTTCACAAAATAAAGAAAAATTAGCGCCTTATTATACTTTTATTGCCAATGACTATGATTTGTTTAAGGTGCTAATTAATAAGGTAACATTTTATGAAACCTGTGAACAATATGGCCTTCCTTATCCTAAGACGTTTATTTTAAATAAAAATCATTTGGAAGATGGTCAATTTAAACAAGAATTACCGTTCGCATTTCCGGTTGCCCTCAAACCGGCCAATAGTGTAGAATGGCTATCAATTGATTTTGAAGGTCGTAAAAAAGCTTTTATCATTGATAATCGCCAGGAATTTGAAACAATTGTTGCCCGCATTTATCAGGCTGGCTATACTAGTGAAATGATTGTTCAAGATTTTATCCCTGGTGATGATAGTAATATGCGCGTGTTAAATGTCTATGTTGACCATAACCATAATGTCCGTATGATGTGTTTAGGCCATCCTTTACTGGAAGATCCAGCACCTGGTTCAGTAGGTAACTATACAGTTATTTTACCGGATGAAAATGAACAGATATATCACGATGTCGCTCAATTTTTAAAACGAATTAATTACGTTGGATTTGCTAACTTTGATATGAAGTACGACCCACGTGATGGTATTTATAAATTATTTGAAATCAATCTTCGTCAAGGAAGAAGTAGCTTCTTTGTTACTCTAAATGGTCTAAATTTAGCGAAATTTATTACCGAAGATTTAATTTTTAATCAACCATTCACTCAAACGGTCTATGGTAAAGCTAAAGGTGAACATGCGAAATTATGGTTAAATGTACCAGTTTCTATTTTTAAAAAATATACAAAAGCATCACCGGCTAAAGATGAGGCGTTGGCCTTATTAAAGCAAGGTAAATATGGTTCAACCTTATTTTATAAGAAGGACCGTTCTATAAGACACCATCTTTTGATGAGATATGTCTATAAAAAATATGAAGAGGATTACCAAAAATATTTCCAAACGAAAGAAGGTCTATAATGCGCAATTTTTTTAGCATTCTAGGTGGTATGGGAACAATGGCAACAGAGAGCTTTGTTCGTTTGTTGAATAAGCGTACACCAACGACTAAGGACCAGGATTATTTGAATTACGTACTTTTCAATCATGCAAGCGTCCCTGATCGGACAGCGTATATTCTCGGGGAATCAAATGAAAGTCCGGTTACTTACTTAGTTGAGGATTTAGCGCAACAAAATCTATTGCAGCCTGCTTTTATCGTTTTAACCTGTAATACCGCCCATTATTTTTTTGATGAATTACAAGCGGCTACGAAGATTCCAATTATGCATATGCCTAAAGAGGCTGTTAATGAAATTAAACGCCAAAATATTCAAGGTACGGTAGCCTTTCTAGGTACTGAAGGTAGTGTAAAAGCTGGCGTTTATGCTGCTGAATTGGAAAAACAAAATGTGGCTTACTATATTCCAGAAGAGGCCATTCAACAAAAAATCAATCATTTAATCTATCATGATGTCAAAGAACGAGATTATATCAATTTAGACTTATTTTTTGAAATCATTGATGATTGTTATCAAAAAGGCTGTAGTGCAGTTATTTTAGGTTGTACGGAACTATCCTTAGTGGCTGAGTACATTACCAAAGAGCATGACTACACCATTATCGATGCCCAGTCGATACTTGTTGATCGAACAATTGAAAAGGCGCTCGAATTACGTAAGCACGCACTTACTGAAAATGAATAAATCGTGAAAAATCGTGGCTTTGCTTCGATTTTTCTTTTTGTCTGCTTAATGCCTAGGCTAAGTCATTAAAACATGCCTATTCTTAGTTTTTACTAAGTGAATAATTTTATGGATTCATAACATAAAAAAAAACAATAAAATATTCGCAATGATACGCCCGGAATGATATAATAAAGCGAATAACAGTTTATTAAGTAGAATGGAGGAGATAAATATGGCTGATCAATTAAGCTTGGTAATTATTACAGGGATGAGTGGTGCAGGAAAAACAGTCGCCATCCAAAGTTTTGAAGATATGGGTTATTTTTGCGTAGATAATATGCCTCCTAGCCTAATCCCTAAATTTTGGGAATTAATCAAGGAATCCGGTAAAGTAACAAAAATTGCGTTAGTGGTAGATTTACGTTCAAGATCATTTTTTGAAGAAATTCAAAGTATGTTAGTTGAGATTGAAAATACGCATTTAATCGATACACAAATTTTGTTTTTAGATGCTTCCGATGTTGAATTGGTTTCACGTTATAAAGAAACAAGACGTGTTCATCCAATGGCGATGGATGGTTTAGTAACAGAAGGAATTCGTAAAGAGCGCGCGATTTTGGAAGATTTAAAGGTGAAGGCAACGCTAGTCATCGATACCACAACGCTTACCCCAAGACAGTTACGTGAAAAAATTAATCAAGAATTCAGAAATAGTCACGATACAGGCTTTAGAGTAGAGATGGTTTCGTTTGGATTTAAATATGGTTTGCCTATCGATGCGGATATTGTTATGGATGTACGTTTCCTACCTAATCCTCATTATGTTCCTGAATTACGCCCGTTAACTGGTTGTGATAAGGAAGTTTATGATTATGTAATGAATTTTGCTGAAACAGAGCAATTTTTCCAATCCTTTAGTCAGTTATTATTACAAATTTTACCAGGCTATGTCAAAGAAGGCAAAAGTAGCTTGACGATTGGTATTGGCTGTACGGGTGGACAACACCGTTCAGTTGCATTGACCGAACGGATTGGTAAATTTATTAAAGAAGCCAATTATCCTGTGAACATTACGCACCGTGATAAAGATAAGCGTAAGGAGACGGTGAATCGTTCATGAAAACTTATCGAATTAGAAAACCCAAAATTGTTGTCATGGGTGGAGGCACTGGATTACCAGTCATTTTAAAGAGTTTACGCAATCAAGGAGTGGACATTACCGCTATTGTAACAGTCGCTGATGATGGAGGTAGTAGTGGTGTGTTGCGGGATTCGGTCAAGCACATGGTACCACCAGGTGATTTACGTAATGTTTTAGTCTCTTTATCTGATATGCCAAAATTATATTCAGATATTTTTCAATATCGTTTTAATAAAGAAGATAAATTTTTAGCCAATCATGCACTAGGAAATCTAATTATTGCAGCGATTGCGGAAATGCGCGGTAGTACTTATGAAGCGATCCGCATCCTAAATAAAATGATGCACGTAGAAGGAAATGTCTATCCTTCATCAGAAGAACCGTTAGTTTTGCATGCGACTTTTGATGACGGTACGCAAGCAGTAGGTGAATCAAAAATTGCTTTAGAACGTAAGACCATTAAAGAAATTAGTGTGCACAGTCATCAAGAAGAACAAGCACCGAAAGCTAGTCGCAATGTTGTGCGCGCAATTTTAGAAGCAGATATGATTGTTTTAGGACCGGGTAGCCTCTATACTAGTATTTTACCTAATTTGTTGATTCCAGAGATAACCCAGGCAATTTTACAAACGAAGGCTGAAATTGTCTATATTTGTAATATCATGACCCAAAAAGGGGAGACCGAGCATTTTACCGATGCGCAACATATTAAAGTTTTACATCGTCATCTTAAGACCAATTTTGTTGACACGATTTTAGTCAATATTGAAAAGGTGCCTGAAGACTATATGGATTATGAAAAATATGATGAGTATCTTGTTCAAGTTACCCATGATTTTAATGGCTTACGTGAACAAGGCTGTCGAGTTGTTTCCAATGACTTTTTGGCCTTACGTGATGGGGGCGTTTTCCATGATGGAGATAAAGTAGTCGATGAATTATTGCGCATTGTTTATGGTCCAAAATCATTAGAAAGGGAGCGATGAAATGTCGTTTGCGGCTGAAGTAAAAAAAGAATTAACTGCTTTAGAAGTTCATCGTGAGCACGCTAAGGCTGAATTAGCAGCCCTAATTCGGATGAATGGTTCATTGAGTATTGCTAATCAACAGTTTGTGTTAAACGTTCAAACTGAAAATGCCGCCATTGCTCGCCGAATTTATAGCCTATTAAAGGATCACTATGACGTTCGCAGTGAATTATTAGTTCGCCGAAAGATGAAGCTGAAGAAAAATAATGTATACATCGTTCGTTTAAAGCATGAAACACAAACCGTACTCAACGATTTAGGGATAATGGATGGGCTAATGTTTGATACCCATGTTTCTGATGAATTGATGGGTAACAGCCAGAAAATGCGTTCATATTTGCGCGGGGCTTTTATGGCTTCAGGTTCGATTAATAATCCTGAAACGAGTCGCTACCATTTAGAAATCTTTTCAATCTATGAAGAGCATAATCAAGATATTTGTAATATGTTAAATTATTTTGATTTAAATGCGCGTACCTTAGAACGTCGCAATGGTTATATTACCTATCTCAAAGGTGCCGAAAAAATTGCTGACTTTTTGGTATTGATTGGTGCGACCAATTCGATGTTAAAATTTGAAGATGTTCGGATTGTTCGCGATATGCGTAACTCAGTCAATCGTTTGGTTAACTGCGAGACGGCTAATTTGAATAAAACGATTGATGCAGCTTCTAAGCAAATCGAAAATATCCAATTTATTAAAGAAAAGGTTGGTATTAAAGCTTTGCCTGAAAAATTACAAGAGATTGCAGAATTACGCTTGCAGCATCCTGAGGTTAGCCTAAAAGAATTAGGGGAAATGGTGCCTTCTGGTGTGATTTCAAAATCAGGAATTAATCACCGAATCCGTAAAATTAATGACTTTGCTGAAAAATTACGCAAAGAAGCCTAAACCAGACTACAAGGATGTGAAGTAGCTTGCTTAGACACGAGCGGATAAGTTTTCCAGAATGGCAGGAAAGTTCAAAATAGTGTGAAGACTTTCCTACCATTCTGGCTTATCCGCCGAAGTGTCTAGCTACTGAACACAGATTACAAGGATGTGCATCGACTTGAAGCTGAGCCAAATGTCCAATATAAAAACTGAATAATAAAAACATCCGAATGTTCAACAATAATTTTATAAAAAAAATTAAGTTGAACATTCGGATTTTCATCTTTTGTTGAAAATATTAAGGAATAATTTTTAAATTTTCTATTTGACGACTTTTGGGTCAGTCCCGATCAAAATTATTCATTGATGTATTGGGTTAATTCATCTTCTGTGATGTTTTCATCGAAAATGTGATTTCCTAAGATAATCGTTGGCACAAAGACAATATTGGCTTGATTGGCTTCGTTAACAATTGCTTCTTTTACAGCAGCATGGCTCGTATTGCGTTTTAAATGTAACACTTCTTCAGCATAAGTAGCCACTTCTTCAAGGGATAGGTTGCCCCATTCATCTTGATGCTGATAAATCGTTTCGATGCTTTGTAAAATGGTTGCTTCATTAGTTGTATCCACATATTGATGCATCACATTGCCACGTTGTAAGCTTGGTTTTTCTTTGTCAAATAGCTTAATCACTCGACGTAATTTACCTTCAGCGACGGCACGATTTAACGTCTCTTTTGAATCGAAGAACCATTTTTTACAATAAGGGCAACGTAAATTCATAAATTCAAGACTGACTTTATTTGCAGTCTGCTTACCAATTGTTAGTCCAGTATTTTCATTGGTATGTTCTGGTTTAATTACTGAAATATCCATTTTTATCACCTCAATTGTTAGTTTAGCTGATTTGAGTTAGATTGCAAAATCATTTGTTTGGCAAATTAGCATTTATTCGCTATGATTAGAGTTGATAATTAAAAAAAGTTGACTTCTCCTAAAAAAATAAGTAAAAAGCCTTACCTATTTCCTTTATTTTATTTATAATGAAGTATTGGACAGTCAATTTTTTTGACGCAAATCCCCCATGTCAAAAATTTGAACAATCACTGAGGTGCAATAGATTAATGAAGAAAAAAACAATGGATGGAAATACAGCTGCGGCCTATATTTCCTATGCCTTTTCAGAAGTGGCGGCGATTTATCCGATTACGCCTAGTTCACCAATGGCTGAGTTAGTTGATCAATGGTCGGCTACTGGTCGCAAGAATTTATTTGGTGAACGCGTAAAAGTTATTGAGATGCAATCCGAGGCTGGTGCTGCGGGTGCAGTGCATGGTTCCTTAAAAACGGGGGCCTTGACTACCACTTACACTGCTTCTCAGGGCTTATTATTGATGATTCCTAATATGTATAAAATTGCCGGTGAGCTTTTGCCGACGGTGTTTCATGTTGCCAGTCGAGCAGTGACTACCAATGCGTTAAATATTTTTGGTGATCAAACAGACGTAATGGCGACACGTCAAACCGGCTTTGTGATGTTGGCTGAAAGCAGTGTCCAGGAAGTAATGGATTTAGCTGCAGTTGCTCACTTAACTAGTTTAAAAGCTAGCTTACCGATTTTAAACTTTTTTGATGGTTTTAGAACGAGTCATGAATTACAAAAAATTGAAGTCATTGATTATGCTGATTTAGAAAAGTTGATTCCTTGGACGGAACTGAATGCTTTTCGTAAACGTGCAATGAATCCGAACCATCCAACGGTAAGTGGGATGAATCAAAATCCAGATATTCATTTCCAACAAAGAGAAACGATTAATACATATTATGATCAAGTACCCGCTATAATCCAGCATTATATGCAGGAAATTAATGAAATTCGTGGAACCAATTATGATTTGGTTAATTATTATGGTGCGCCTGATGCAACGGAAGTCATCGTCGTGATGGGCTCGGCAGCACAAGCGATTGAACAAACTGTTGACTATCTCAATGCTCAAGGGCGTAAAGTTGGTTTTATCAATATTCATTTGTACCGACCATTTCCAAATGAAGTATTCTTAGAGAAGTTGCCACAGACGGTTCAATCGATTGCGGTTTTAGATCGCACAAAAGAACCCGGTGCTGGTGGTGAACCATTATTTTTAGATGTACAGTCAGCTTTATATGATGCTGAAATTCGCCCTAGTGTCATTGGTGGACGTTATGGTTTAGGTTCAAAAGATGTGACACCTGCGCAAATGTTAGCTGTCTTTAATGAATTACAAAAGCCGAGAAAAGAACAAAAACGACGCTTTACAATCGGTATTACTGATGATGTTACGCATTTATCTTTAGAGCTAGGTGAGGTTTTAGATTTAACTCAACCTGGTACTTTCCAAGCAAAATTCTGGGGCTTTGGTTCAGACGGAACAGTAGGCGCGAATAAATCCTCGATTAAAATTATTGGAGACAATACTGATAAGTTTGTTCAAGGATATTTTTACTATGATTCGAAAAAATCAGGTGGCTTAACCGTTTCGCATTTACGGTTTGGGGATGAACCCATTCGTTCAACCTATTTGGTAGAAAACGCTGATTTTATTGCTTGTCACACACCGGCCTACGTTCATAAATATGAATTAGTGCAAGGGTTGAAAAAAGGTGGAACCTTTTTATTAAATACCACCTGGAATGATGAGCAAATTCAACGCTTCTTACCAAAACATTTGAAAAAATATCTTGCAGAAAATGACATTCAATTTTACACGATTAATGCAGTTGGTCTAGCCCAAGAAATTGGCTTGCGCAATCGGATCAACACCATTATGCAAACGGCCTTCTTTAAATTAACAGATGTGATGCCGTTTGAAGAAGCTTTGTCCTTATTAAAAGAACAGGTACGCAAAGCTTATGGCCATAAATCAGAAAAAATTGTCCAGTTAAATCAGCAAGCGATGGATCAAACCTTAGCATATTTACGTAAGGTGGAGGTCCCTAAAGAATGGGCCGATTTAGATCCAACACAAAAACGGTTGAGTCGAGCTTCAAAATTTGTAGAAGAAATTGTTGAACCAGTGAATGCACAAAAAGGAGATCAAATTCCAGTTAGTGCTTTTGTTAATAACAATATGGTTGCTGGTGAGATGCCTTTAGGAACCACCGCTGTTGAAAAACGTGGAATAGCTCTAGAGGTTCCAGAGTGGATTAGTGATCGTTGTACCATGTGTAATGAATGTGCTTTTGTTTGTCCGCATGCGGCGATTCGCCCATTCTTAGCTGATGAAGAAGAAATGCAAGAAGCACCAGAAGGTTATATTGTTCGCGATATGCGTGGCGCGGATGGTTTGAAATATCGAATTCAAGTATCCGTTGAAGATTGTACGGGTTGTGGTTTATGTGTTGAGGCTTGCCCAGCAAAAGGTAAGGCGCTCAAAATGCGTCCTTATGAGGAAATGAAAGAAGAAGCCATTAATTGGGCCTTTTCAATGACCTTAAAACAAAAAGAAAATCCAACGCGTCCAGGTAGCATCATGCACAGCCAATTCAATAAACCTTTATTAGAATTTTCTGGTGCGTGTTCTGGATGTGGTGAAACACCATATGTGAAGCTACTGACGCAAATGTTTGGGGATCGGATGATGATCGCTAATGCGACTGGTTGTTCGTCCATTTGGGGAGCTGCAGCACCGGTTACGCCATATACTACAAATGATGAAGGGCAAGGTCCGGCCTGGTCCAATTCATTATTAGAAGATAACGCTGAATTTGGTTATGGGATGATGATTGCTAACCAAACTCGCCGTGAAGCCTTGGCGAATAAAATGAATGAAGTCTTGCCAAGCGTTTCTGCTGAATTACAGGCATTGATTAAAGACTGGCAAGCCCATTTAAGTGTTAGCGAAGGAACCCAACAAAGAGCGAAAAAATTAAAGGCGGCCATGCAAGCTGAGGTCGCGCAAGTACCTGCCTTGGCAGAGATTCTTAAAGAAGATGATTTGTTTGTGAAGCCAAGTCAATGGATGATTGGTGGCGATGGTTGGGCTTATGACATCGGCTTTGGAGGCATTGACCATGTAATTGCTACCGGTGCAGATGTAAATATGTTGATCTTAGATAATGAAGTTTATTCTAATACAGGTGGTCAAATCTCGAAAGCAACACCTGCTTCAGCCATTGTTAAATTTGCTGCGAGTGGCAAGAATGCTGCGAAAAAAGATTTAGGGATGATGGCGATGACTTACGGAAATGTCTATGTTGCCCAAATTGCGTCTGGTGCCAATGCAATTCAAACGATGAAGGCCTTTGAAGAAGCCGAGAAATTTCCTGGACCGTCAGTGATCATTGCCTACACCCCATGTATCGTACACGGCTTAGCCGGTGGGATGCGTCAATCGATTCAAGAAGCGAAAGACGCAGTCAGCTCAGGTTATTGGTCATTATATCGCTATAATCCAGCATTAAAAGCGCAAGGGAAAACCCCAATGACTTTGGATTATAAGAAACCTGATTTTGCAACGATGCCTGATTTTATGCGTACGCAAGTCCGTTTTGCTTCGTTAGAACGTGAACATCCTGAATATGCCAATGAATTATTTGAAAAAACGGTCAATGATGCCAAACGACGCTTTTACAATTATGCAAGAATGGCTGGTTTAGAGGAAAAAATTCGTCAAAAATTAGAACCAAGCACAGAAGCCAAATCAAATGAAAGTAATTCAGCCGAAGAAGCAAAACCTAGAAAAACACGAGAAAGAGTCGTTGATCCGGAAAGAGAAGCTCGTCGCTTAGCACGTCGCGCACAACGACAAGCTAAACGAATGGAAAAGGAAAAAGAATAATTGACAAAATAAGGCGGAGTAATCTGCCTTATTTTGTTGTTTTATGCAAAAAATTTTTTAAAAATGCTTAATATACTGCAAGAAATAAAGGGAGTATGCTATACTAAAATGGTAGTATTGATTGAAAGAAGGTTGTTTTATGTTTTTTCAAAACGGTAATTTTTTCCAATTAGATTATTGGAAGCAACTTTTTTCTGAAAATATCTTATCGTATGGATTTTTGATAAACATTTTAGATATTATAGTTGTTTGGTTTTTATTATATAAATTATTGCAATTAGTCAAAGGCACAAAGGCGATTCAGCTGTTAAAGGGTGTCTTGGTTTTTATATTGATTCGCTTTGTTGCTGAGTTTTTGGGGTTACACACGCTTTCGTGGTTGATGGATCAAGTCATCACTTATGGAGCGATTGCAGCAGTTGTTATTTTTCAGCCGGAAATCCGAAGAGGTTTGGAGCATTTAGGACGTACGAAATTTTTTACGCCACAAAATGTTCAAGAGCGTGAAGAAAAGCAAATGATCCAGTCTTTAGATAAGGCAGTTCAATATATGTCAAAACGTAAAATCGGTGCTTTAATCACCATTGAACGTAATACAGGCTTGGAAGAATATATCGAAACGGGGATTCCTTTAGATGCAGACATTTCAGGTGAACTGCTCACCAATATCTTTATTCCCAATACCCCTTTACACGATGGAGCGGTCATTATTCGTGAGGGTAAAGTAGCAGTTGCTTGTGCGTATTTACCTTTATCAGATAGCGTCTTGATTCCTAAAGAATATGGGACACGTCATCGAGCTGCTGTGGGGGTATCTGAAGTAAGTGATGCTGTGACCATTGTTGTCTCTGAAGAAACTGGTGGAGTGAGTATTACCTTAAATAATCAATTAATTACTGATTTAAGTAAAGAAGAATATTTAGAAATCTTATCTAGTGAATTATCCTATGATAACCAAATGAAGAAAAAAAGGAATTTGTTTAGTCTCTTTTCAAAAGATGATTCCAAAAAACGTCGGAAAGGAGCGAAGTAAATGAATTTTATCCAAAAAGGTAAGTTGATAACAGCTTTCTTTGCTTTTTTGCTTACGATTGTTTTATTCTATAATGCTAATAACCCAACTATTCAGAATAATTTACAAAAGTCAAATTATTCCTATTCCGAGACGATTAAATCGGTACCAATCGTATTTGATTATGATGATGAAAAATATTATATTCAAGGCTATGAACCAACTGTTAGCGTTAAATTAACCAGTGTGAACCGGGTGCAGCTCTTGGCTGAAAGCAATGAAGATACGCGTACCTTCCGTGTGGTTGCACATTTAAAAAAATTAAAACCTGGAACGCATGAAGTTAGTTTGGAAGTTGAGAATTTGAAAAGTGGTGTAAAAGCTAAATTGACACCAAAGAAAATGTTGCTTACAATTGAGAATAAGCAATCTAAAACTTTCAACGTTGAAGCAGCAGTTGCCGAGAATAGCCTCAAATCAGGTGTTGAAATTGAGAGTGTAACGACGACACCTGAGCGAATAGTGGTAACTACCGGTGAAGAAACGATGAAAGAAATTAGTGCGGTGCGAGCAATTGTTACAAGCACTACTCCAATTGAAGAAAATATGACTAAATCGGTTAAATTATTTGCGATTAACAAAAAAGGTGAACAGCTTGATGTAACCTTTTCGCAGCCTAAAGTTGAGGTCCATGTTAAATTGAAGCCCCAAACCAAGCTTGTACCAGTTAAAATTAAACAAACTGGTACTATACCAGATACAGTAAGTAGTTATAGCTTTAGTGTGGAGCCTGCACAGGTAAGTCTTACTGGTTACCCAAATGAATTGGCTAAGCTAAATGAAATTGAGTTATCAGTAGATATCACAGGGATTGCAGAAAAGGTTTCAAAGGTATATAATATACCAATCGCTAGTCGTTATGAAACTGATCAAAAAAATGTGACGGTAACTATCACACCGACATTAAAAGCATCAACAACTCAGTCAAATCAAGCGACAACAACGATTACACCATCTAAGCAAAATAATAATAATCAGGTGGCAGAGAATAGTTCATCAACAAGTGAGAGTTCTTCAAAGAGCGAGGAGAAAACAGAAACAACTGAATCAACAGTAGAATCTACTCCATCAAAAGAAGAAGTCAATACAGATAAAGCAAAAAGTTAATGAGTTAAGGGAGAATTAAATCATGGGAAAATATTTTGGTACAGACGGTGTGAGAGGAACGGCAAATATTGAATTAACACCGGAGTTAGCCTTTAAATTAGGTCGCTGTGGAGGGTATGTCCTAAGTCAACATGAAGAAGGCAAACGTCGACCTCGAGTCTTAGTTGGACGGGATACGCGTATCTCTGGTCAACTATTAGAAAGTGCCTTAATTGCTGGTTTACTGTCTGTGGGGATTGAAGTATTTCAGCTAGGTGTTATAACTACACCAGGCGTAGCTTATCTAACACGTATTCAACAAGCCAGTGCTGGTGTAATGATTTCAGCTTCACATAATCCAGCCGAAGATAATGGAATTAAATTTTTTGGTAATGATGGTTTTAAATTGGAAGATGCCCAAGAATTAGAAATTGAAGCATTATTGGATGCAAAAGAGGATACCTTGCCTCGCCCATCAGCAGAAGGCTTAGGTACAGTTGAAGAGTTTCCAGAAGGGCTAATCAAATATGCAGCTTTCTTAACTGAAACAATTCCAAATGATTTATCGGGAATGACGGTTTGTTTAGATGCTGCTAATGGTGCGGCTGCTCCAATTGTGAACCGTCTATTTGCTGATTTAGAAACTGATTTTTATACTATGGGAACTTCACCAGATGGCTTAAACATTAATGCAGGGGTTGGTTCAACGCATCCTGAAAAACTTGCAGCATTTGTAGTTGAAAAACAAGCAGATGTTGGTTTGGCCTTTGATGGTGATGGAGACCGTGTGATTGCAGTGGATGAGTTAGGAAATATTGTTGATGGCGATAAAATTATGTATATTTGTGCAAAATATTTAGCTGAAAAACGTCGTCTAAAACAAAATACGGTTGTAACCACTGTTATGAGCAATCTAGGTTTTAGAAAGGCAATCGAAGCAATTGGTTTAAGTGATGTAATCACACAAGTGGGTGACCGTTACGTAGTTGAAGAAATGAAGAAAAATGGTTACAATTTTGGTGGAGAACAATCTGGTCATATGATTTTCTTGGATTTCAATACGACTGGTGATGGGATGCTTTCAGGAATTCAATTACTCCACATTATGAAAGAAACAGGTAAAAAATTATCTGAACTTGCTAGTGAAGTTGCCATCTATCCACAAAAACTGGTTAATTTACGAGTAGTGGATAAAAACTTGGCGATGACTCATCCGGATGTATTGGCAGTTATTGCGGAAGTTGAGCATGAAATGGGTGATACAGGTCGCGTCTTGGTTCGTCCTTCTGGAACTGAGCCACTATTACGCATCATGGCAGAAGCCCCAACTGATGAATTAGTCAATAATTATGTAGATAAGATTGCTCAAGTTGTCAAACAAAAAGTAGGCTTACTAAGTGAATAAAGATTAAATGATGAACAGACTCAAAAGTGCCGTTTAATTGGCATCTCTGAGTCTGTTTTATTTTAAGGTTGTAAAGTAGCTTGATTAGACACGAGCGGATAAGTTTCCAGAATATTAGAAAAGTTCGAAAAGGGTGTTAAAACTTTCCTAATATTCTGGCTTATACGCCGAAGTGTCTAGCTACTGAACACAGATTATAAGGATGTAAAGTGAATTGAACAGCCCCGAGAAAATTTGAGTGATACTCTCCACTATGAAAATCAGAAAGAATAGAAAGATTACCATAGTGGAGAGGCAAATTTGGGTGGAGAACTAAGTAACTTGCTGCTAATTGAGAATACAATGACAAGGATAGCTTTTTGTGAAAAAATACATATAGCTGATTTTGCTAAATATTCATTCTTCGATCATCAAAACAAATAAAAAAATCACAAAAAAACAAATAATCTAATTGAAAATGCTAATTACATCTGTAAAACAAAGCATTCTGATTGAAGAGTGATACAACAAAAATAACACGAAATATGTGAAATGACTTGAATTGTAGCGAGACTAGGTGTAAGATGGAAAGCGAATACAATAATAGTTGATATAAAATGAGGTGTTATGTAATGAAGCGTGAAGTATTATTTCCTAAATTGAGCACGAAAACTGATCAAGGCGTAATTACGGAATGGTTAAAACCTGTGGGCAGTAAGGTAGCAATAGGTGAAATTCTCTACGAAGTCGAAACAGAAAAAGCAGTTCATGAGGTTGAAGCTTTATTTGCTGGACAGGTAGTAGACGTTAAAGTATCAATAGGTGATGAAGTGTTTGTTGATGATGTTTTAGCGGTGATGGAAGTGGAGGGATAAAGCATGGAAAAAAGAGTCAAGCCTAAAATTCGCTTTAACCAAAAAGCTGTTGGTCAAATGAATGGCCTGCTACATGATTTAAAGCTAAATACCGTATGTGCAGAGGCGACCTGTCCAAATTTAGGTGAATGCTTTAGTAGTGGTACGGCTACCTTTATGATTTTAGGCAAGCATTGTTCTAGGAATTGCCGTTTTTGTGATGTCAGTTTTGGTCATATGGAGGCAGTTGACACGTTAGAACCAGAACATTTAGCCTTAGCGACCAAACAAATGGGGTTGAAGCATGTGGTTATTACTAGCGTTGCTCGTGATGATTTAGCTGATGGTGGGGCAAGCCAATTTGTTAAATGTATCGAGGCCGTTCGTAAATATAATCCAGCTACAACCGTCGAAGTGCTAATTCCTGATTTTCAAGGGGATAAGGCTAGCTTAGATATAGTGATTGCTGCTAAGCCAGAAATCATTAATCATAATATTGAAACCGTAGCTCGTATTTCACCTAAAATTCGCCATCGAGCTACTTATCAACGTTCCTTAGAAGTCCTAGCTTATATTAAAGAGCAAGCACCTGATATTTTTACTAAGACGGGTATCATGCTGGGCTTAGGTGAGACACAAGCAGAGGTAGAACAAGCGATGGATGATTGCTTGGCTAGTAAAGTTGATTTCTTTACCATTGGCCAATATTTACAACCCTCACCAAAACACTATCCCTTACAAGAGTATGTTTCTATGCATCAATTCGGTGTTTATCGTCGGCTTGGTATGCAAAAAGGCTTTAAATTTGTTGCTAGCTCGCCACAGGTTAGAAGCTCATATAAAGCGCATGAAGCTTTGGCAGCTGGAGGCGGTGCGAAGTGATATTTATTGACGCAAATTATCAACAGGCGGCGCAATATTTTGCCTTGGAGGAATATCTTTGTATGAATAAACGCTTTAGCGATGGGGTATTTATGCTTTGGCAAACGCGACCAACTGTCATGCTAGGGAATTTTCAAAATAGCTTTAGTGAGATAATATTGTCGCAAATAAAGGCTGATCAGATTGATTTGGTTCGACGGAATACGGGCGGTGGCACGATTTACACTGATGAAGGAAGTCTACAATATAGTTTTATCGTAAAATCTGCCAGTGAAATGATTGACTTTAAAACATACATGGATAAGATTATTGTTGCTTTGCATGCACTAGGAGTGGATGTAGACTATAATAGCCGTAATGACTTGGCACTTGCTGGTAAAAAAATTTCTGGCAATGCGCAATGTAATAAAGGCGAGTATACCATTCATCATGGATCCTTACTTTACAACATGGATTTTACTAAAATGACTAAATATCTCAATCCACCAAAGTATAAAATAGCATCTAAAGGCATCAAATCCGTTCGTGATCGCACGGGCAATATTCAAGCGTTTTTAAGCGAGCAATGGCCAATAGCCCTTTTTAGACAAAAGCTTTTAGCTGAAATATTAAGTGATGCTTATCAATTGTATGCATTAACCTCTGCTGATCAGCTAGCTATTGAGCAGCTTGCACAAGACAAATTTAGAAGCTGGGAGTGGACTTTTGGGAAAAATCCACCATTTTCAATGATCAAAGCGCAAAAATTCCCAGCTGGTTATCTAGAGATAGCTTTAAATATTCAAAAAGGCAGAATTCAAAATTGTGCGTTTCGTGGAGATTTTTTTAGTTATGGGGAATTAGATCAATTGGAGCAGGCTTTGGTTAATCAACCCTTTACTTATGAGGCCGTTGAAAGGGTACTAGCCAAACAAAAAGCGAGTCAACTTTTTTACCAGATTAGTAATGAAGAAATATTAGCCTGCTTATTTGCCTGATCAAAAAAAGACGTAAGGGGCGTTTATCCTTACGTCTTTTGGTTCTATGATATTTAGTGTTATTCAACGGTTACTGATTTAGCCAAGTTACGAGGTTTATCTACATCGTAACCACGTTGAATGGTTGCGTTATAAGCTAATAATTGAGTAGGCACAACAGAAACTAAGCTAGATAATAATGGATGCACTGTTGGTAAAACGATTTGGTCAGTTGGTTTTGCTAATTTTTCAGTAACGATGACCAAAGTTTTAGCCCCACGACTTTCAACCTCTTTGATATTTCCGCGTGTGTGTGAGCCAGTTACTTCTTCAGTAATAATCGCCATCACTGGAGTACCTTCTTCAATCAATGCGATTGTCCCGTGTTTTAATTCACCAGCAGCGAAACCTTCTGCTTGGACATAAGAGATTTCTTTTAGCTTCAAGGCAGCTTCCATGGAAACATAGTAGTCATTTGAACGACCAATGTAAAAGGCATTACGAGTCGTTGCTAAGAATTCATCGGCTAAATCTTTGATATGTTGTTTGTCATTGATTAAGCTATCCATTGCACTGGCAACGATAGATAATTCATGGAAGACATCAAATTCTTTAGCTGCTTGAATTTGTTTATATTCACCCACTGCTTTAGCTAAAATAGACATTACGGCGATTTGACCAGTATACGCCTTGGTAGAAGCTACGGCAATCTCAGGTCCGGCATATAGTAATAAAGTATGCTTCGCTTCACGAGAAAGCGTTGAACCCGCAACGTTAGTAATCGTTAACGCTGGATGACCTAATTTATTGGTGGTCACTAATACTTGGCGGCTATCAGCAGTTTCGCCACTTTGGCTTAAGTAGATGAAGAATGGTTTGGCTGATAACAAAGGCATATCATAAGCAAATTCACTAGATAAATGCACTTCAACTGGAATGTTTGTTAATTTTTCAATTAATGTTTTAGCACTCCAACCGGCATTGTTACTAGTTCCGCAAGCAACGATATAAATTCGGTCACTTTGAGCAAATTCAGCAACTAATGCTGGATCGATGTTTACTTGATGGTTGTCACCTTGATATTCTTGAACTAATCGGCGCATGACAGTTGGTTGTTCGTCGATTTCTTTTAACATATAAAATGGATAAGTTCCTTTTTCGATATCAGTAAGATCGACTTGGGTTTTGAAACTGTCACGAGTAACCACTTGACCGTCTTGTTTTTCAATTACAACACTATCTGCAGTAACAGTGACCATTTCACCGTCTTCGATTTCAACGAAGGTATCTGTTTGATCTAATACAGCTAATGCATCAGAACAAATCACATTAAAGCCATCTCCAAGACCAATTAATAATGGACTTTTGTTTTTAGCAACATAGATTGTTTGTAAATCAGTTAAATCAATTAAACCAAATGCATAAGAACCTTTGATGATACTTAGGGCTTTACGAAAAGCCTCTTTAGTAGAAAGATTTTCTTTCACTTTTAATTCTTCTACTAAGTGTACCGCGATTTCTGTATCTGTTTGGCCTAAGAAGGTGTGTTCACTTAAGTAATTTTGTTGGATTTCTTCAAAGTTTTCAATTACCCCGTTATGCACTAAGACTAATTGACCACTTTGAGAAGTATGTGGATGGGCATTTTCTTCAGTTGGTTCACCGTGAGTCGCCCAACGTGTATGACCGATACCGATATTGCCAGTCACTTCGGCAGTTACTTTATCTTCTAGATTTTTAATGCGACCAGGTGATTTAACCAAATGATGATGGGATTCATCAGCGACAAATAAGCCAGCTGAATCATAACCACGATATTCTAAGCGATGCAATCCATTTAAAATGACCCGTTCTGCTTGATTTTTTCCAACGATTCCGACGATTCCACACATAAAAATTAACCTACCTTTATTTTTTTATTATTCTATCTAAATTGGTATAGATGTCTTTTGTTTTGTTTAGCTTTTAACAAAAGCTAATGCAATCATAATCTAAGCGTTAAAATATGTCAATAAAAAACTCAAAAAAATAATTGGTCTAGATAATTGGTCTAGGCAGGCTGTATTCTTTTCCTGTTTTCTGTTAGAATAGAGTTGTCATGGTAATTTTGTGGAAAGTGTAAGGGATGAAAGGAGTGAATAATGAATGAACGAGACACAGACGTTATCATTAGGTGAATTGAAAAAGTGCTTGGCCAAATTACAAGAGCGCTATCAATTAGATGATCAAACGCCTATCTTTTTAGATACAGGCTGGGATAGTTTACAAGAAATTAGCAACGCAGATTTATCAGTCGAACAGATTCAGCACTATCAAATTACCGATATCATTAGCCAAGAAGTATTTCAAGGCTATCAGCTCGCTAAAGAGGATGACACGATAAAGCAACAAGCAATTATTATTAGACAAAATGTCTAGTGAAATTTGGAGGGAAAAAGATGAATCAAAGAAGATGGATTGCTGTTATCATAGCGCTTGGTCTATGCGTAGTCAGCTTATTTAGTCTAGGTTTACAAGCCAATCAAACGAACGATGAGGAGTTAAATCTAGAAAGTTTACTAAATGATCATGCATTGAAAGAAACAATTGTAGAAAAAGGGGATAGTACCAAGCGAATCGCGCAAATTACGGTAGATGGTACCATCCTTAATAGCGATACATCAAGCTTACTTTCACAAGATGGCTATAATCACCAACAGACCTTAGAGATGATTCAAAAAATTAGTCAAGATGATACGGTCAAGGCTGTATTTTTAAAGGTGAATTCTCCTGGTGGGGGCACTTATGAAAGTAGCGAACTAGCTCGGGCCTTAACTAATCTAAAAAAAGAAGCCAAATTACCAATTTATGTCTCTATGCAAAACATGGCGGCTAGTGGTGGATATTATATTTCTGCAAATGCGGATAAAATTTTTGCTAGTGAAGAAACCACAACTGGCTCGATTGGGGTGATTATGTCAAGCCTTAATTATGCTGATCTTTTAGCAAAATTAGGCATTAAAGATCAAACGGTTAAAAGTGGGGCGCTAAAGGATATAGGCTCTAGTACCCGTGAACAAACTGAACAAGAACAAAAGGTCTTACAAGAATATATAAATCGAATGTATGAACGTTTTGTCGATGTAGTCGCAAAAGGTCGCCATATGGATAAGTCAAAAGTTAAACAGCTTGCCGATGGTCGAATTTATGATGGCTCACAAGCAAAGGAGCTTGGTTTAGTCGATGAAATTGGTTATAGCGATGAAGCATTAGCTGCCTTACGTGAGGATTATGATTTAGTGGATGCAGAAGTCTTTACTTATTCTGCTGCCAACAATAATCCATTCAGTAAATTCTTTAGCTCAGTCACAAGTAATCTTAGCACAAAAAGTGAAAGCCAAGCTGCGCTAGCAAAATCTGTTCTTGAAGCAATCGGCACGCCTAAAGCACCAAAGGCAATGTATTATTATGGAGGTTGATTCAATGATGCAAAATCCAAATGAACAACAACCAACGAATCAACCAGCAACTTCCTTACCCAAATTTCTTGCTCAAAAACAGCAGCAAAATACCTTTCATCAGTATCCACAAGAATATTTTGCTGGTTTTTGGATGCGCATGTGGGCTTATCTAGTTGACTTGATAGCGGTTGGTTGTTTAAAAACTATCATTATCGGTTGGTTTAGCTGGTTTACGACTATTTTTGATCAACCAGTAATTGATAAAATAAGTTATCTAATCATTTATTTGGCCTATTTTATCTTAATGACTAAATGGAATCATGGTCAAACGATTGGTAAAATGATTTTTGGCTTAAAAGTTGTCTGTTTTTCTGAAGACCAATTAAGCTGGGCGACTGTCCTTACTAGGGAAGGTGCCTGTCGATTTATGCTACAAGCCTTTATTCTTTGCTACTTTGGTTACTTACCAGCTGCTTTTTCAAAACGAAAAAGTCATATTGGTGATTTTTTTAGTAATACTGGGGTCGTAACACTGAATTATTTAAAACTGACTAGTGAAAAAACTGCACAACCAAAGGAAGAATTTGTCCATGGATAACCAATTGCCATTTCCTTTTGAACACCAGGAACTCTTAACGAAAATTGAAGTAGCCAAACAAAAAGGTGACTATTTGCAAGCCCTCGCTTTGGCAGAAGCTTTTTATCAAGAATATCCGTCATTAGCCAATCACTATCGATTAGTCGAAATTTATCTAGCACAACACGACGAAAAGACTGCTTGGCAATTACTCCAGGAAGAACAAGAAGCCTATTGTCAGAGTCCAGCTTTTTATCGGCAATTTGTTGATCTTGCGCTAAAGCAACACGCATTCTTGTTAGTTCGAGAAATTGCCTATCAAAAGTTCTTAACTAAAGAAGAACAAGAAGAGATTTTAGCATTACTTGCGACAGCGGAGCATTATTATGCAACCTTTTTTCAAAAGCAATTACAGGAGAAAAAACAAAGCTGGCAGGTTTGCTTGATGGATAGTACCCCGATTTTTACTGAGCAATGGCAAGCACTTTGTCATCAAATCACTAGCCAAACGTTGCTTGAAATCATGAAAGATACCTTGCCAATTGCCAAGAATCAATGGCTGATTGCACGCTGTATGGAATTGTGCTATCGTCTGCATTTTGAACTAACGCTATCCTTACCCAGCTGTTTTGGCGGGGTTGAAACAATTCATACGAAAGCATTAACCTTACCGAATGATCAGCCTTATTGGCAAAAGGTAGGTGCCTATTTAACAACTGCGTTAGCGAATAATCAAGTTGGTCACTATGAACTACTGTTACAAGAAATTCAAATCCAAATGGCGTTATCCTATCCTTTCACGCCACCGTTAGCACCAGAAAAATATGCGCGCCTACTTATCCAAGCGTATGAAATAGGTGATTTCCAAAGCGAAAAAGAGGCGATTAGCGAAAAAGAGAAGCAAATATTTCAACAAATACAACTATCCTTTGCCCAATTTCAATTTTAGTGAATGGGCGATAGCAAAAATCAACTAAAAAAAACCAAAAATATTACTTAAAAACACAGGCTAGCGCCATTTTACTAGACTAAAGTTATTTACAATTTTTCTAGCTTAGTGTAAGATAAGTGAGTATGCATGAATTTAATTCATCAATTATGAAATATTAAATCGGAGGGAAATATATGACTGCAACATGGGAAAAAACAGGCACAAATGAAGGCGTGCTTAAGTTTTCAATTCCTCAAGAAGAAATTCAACAAGGATTAACAATTGCTTTTAATAAAGTAAAAGGAAAAATTAACGTTCCAGGATTCCGTAAAGGTAAAGTAACTCGCCAAGTATTCAACCGTATGTTTGGTGAAGAAGCATTATATGAAGATGCTTTAAATGCAGTATTACCAAAAGCTTATGATCAAGCAGTAAGCGAAGCAGGCATCGAGCCAGTTGCACAACCAAAAATCGATGTTGAAAGCATGGAAAAAGGTCAAGACTGGACAATTAAAGCAGAAGTAACTGTAAAACCTGAAGTAAAATTAGGGGATTACAAAAACTTAACCGTTGCTAAACAAGACCGTGAAGTAACAGATGCTGATGTTGAAGAACGTTTGAACCAAAAACGTAACCAACTAGCTGAATTAGTAGTGGTTGAAGAAGCTGCTAAAGAAGGCGACACAGTAGTAATCGACTTTGAAGGTTTCAAAGAAGGTGTTGCTTTTGACGGCGGAAAAGGTGAAAACTACGCATTAGAATTAGGTTCAGGTTCATTCATTCCTGGTTTTGAAGACCAATTAGTTGGTGCAAAAGCTGGCGATGAAGTAGAAGTAAACGTAACTTTCCCTGAAGAATACCAAGCACAAGACTTAGCTGGTCAACCTGCTGTCTTCAAAGTAAAAGTACATGAAGTAAAAGTTAAAGAATTACCTGAATTAGACGATGAATTTGCTAAAGATGCAGACGAAGAAGTTGAAACTTTAGACGAATTAAAAGCAAAAATCCGTGAAGAATTAACTTCATCAAAATTAGCTGCGGCTGAAGAAGCTGTTCACGATGCTGCTTTACGTCAAGCAGTTGAAAATGCTGAAATCGTTGAATTACCACATGTAATGGTTCACGATGAAGTACACCGTGCAATGGATGAATTCCTAAACAACATGCAACGTCAAGGTATTTCACCAGAAATGTACTACCAATTAACAAACACAACAGAAGCTGACTTACACAAACAATTCGAACAAGATGCTGAATTACGTGTGAAAACAAACTTAGTCATTGAAGCAGTTGTGAAAGCTGAAGGATTAGAAGCAACAGAAGCTGAATTAGAAAAAGAAGTTGCTGACTTAGCAGAAACTTACAACATGCCTGTTGAACAAGTAAAACGTTTATTAACAACTGACATGTTAGCTCACGATATTACAATGAAAAAAGCCATCGATTTAATTACAACTTCTGCTGTTGAAGCTTAATTTATCGAATGAAATAATGATGAAGGCGAGAATGCTGGATATTTTCCGGTTTTTTCGCCTTCTTTCAATGTAGGCTGACAAATTAGTCGAAGAATCTTAATTTTTAACGTAATTCAGGCAGAAGTTGCCCATCCTCTATAGGTGGGTGATGAACGCCATTCGGTATGAGGGTTACTGTTGGTAACTCGAAGACCGACAATACAGTATATTGTCTTTTTATTTCGTTCTATGTTATAATCAGTATATATTAGAAATGAGTTGATATAAAATGGAATTAGATACAAATAAACATTCAGTCTTTCTTCTTTATTACCATCTTATTTTAGTAACGAAATACCGTAGACAAGTGATTGATGATGAAATATCTGATTATGCTAAAGCTACTTTTGAAAGAATTTCAGAATCGTATCACATTACTTTAGTGGAGTGGAATCATGATAAAGACCACGTTCATATTATGTTCAAAGCTCATCCTAAAACAGAATTGACAAAATTCATCAACGCCTATAAAAGCGCTAGTTCAAGATTGATAAAACGTGATTTTCCAAGAGTCAAACAGTTTCTTTGGAAAGAAATGTTTTGGTCTAAAAGTTTTTGTCTGTTGACGACTGGTGGAGCACCAATTGATGTGATAAAGAAATACATCCAAAATCAAGGAAACAATCATAAATAGAAAGCAGGTGAACTTTGTGGAACGACTAAAAGCGTACAAATTCAGAATCTATCCAACAGAGGAACAAGAAATCTTCTTTGCCAAAACTTTCGGCTGCGTTCGTAAGGTCTACAATCTAATGCTTAATGACCGAAAAAAAGCATATGAAGAAGTTAAAAATGATCCTTCTAAAAAAATGACTTTTCCAACACCGGCTAAATATAAGAAAGAATTTCCATTTCTGAAAGAAGTCGATAGCCTCGCTTTGGCCAATGCCCAACTTCATTTAGATAAAGCATACAAGAATTTTTTTCGGGATAAATCTGTTGGCTTTCCACGTTTCAAAAGTAAGAAAAATCCTGTTCAGAGTTATACAACGAATAATCAAAATGGTACAGTTGCTTTGATTGATAGTAAATTCATAAAAGTTCCTAAATTGAAATCATTAGTAAGAATTAAGCTTCATAGACAACCAAAAGGGATGATTAAATCTGCTACAATATCACGCCATTCTAGCGGTAAATACTATATTTCTTTGTTATGTAAAGAAGAAATTAGCGAGTTACCTGAAACCAATTCTGCCATTGGTATTGACTTAGGTATTACAGACTTTGCGATTCTTTCAGATGGACAAAAAATTGATAATAATAAATTCACTTCAAAAATGGAGAAAAAGCTTAAACGTGAACAACGTAAGTTTTCTAGGCGTGCATTATTAGCTAAAAAACGAGGTGTTAAACTCTATGAGGCTCGAAACTATCAGAAACAAAGACAAAAAGTGGCACGTCTCTACGAAAAAGTAAAAAATCAACGTACTGATTTTCTGAATAAACTGAGTACAGAAATTATCAAAAATCACGATATTATCTGTATTGAAGACTTAAACGTAAAAGGTATGTTGCGTAATCATAAATTAGCAAGAAGTATTTCTGATGTATCTTGGTCTAGCTTTGTGGCTAAGTTGCAATACAAAGCGGACTGGTATGGACGTGAAATCATCAAAGTGGATACGTGGTTTCCGTCTAGTCAGATTTGTTCAGAGTGCGGACATAAAGATGGCAAGAAATCGCTCGATATTCGAGAATGGACTTGCCCTATTTGTCATACTCATCATGACCGTGATATCATTGCTAGTATCAATATATTGATTGAAGGTCTAAGAATACAAACTTCAGCTTAAGCACAATCAAAAAAACCGTAGGAACTACGGGGATAGCTTGGTAAATAAGAGAAACCGCTGTTAGTGAAGAAATAAGCTATCAAGTATGCTCTATTCCCAAGAAGCTCCCACTTCAAGCGTTAAGAACCGTTAGGTTTAGCTAAGTGGAGAGTAGTTCACTTAATCCATTATAAAAAGGTAGGTCATTTGGCTTATTTTAGGCATAATAATGATTGTAAACAAAATTGAAGGGAGCCTTACATGGTCGAAACAGTTATTGAAACAATGAAGGGGATATTAAGTCCTCAACTGATCATTTTTATTATTTCACTATTGCCGATTTTAGAATTACGTGGCGGCTTAATCGCTGCTTCACTACTGCATGTCCCTTGGTTACAAGCGAGTTTAATTTGTATTATCGCTAACTTTATTCCGATTCCTTTTATCATTTTATTTATCGAAAAGATTTTAGATTTCCTATCGATAAAAGGACCTATTAAGAAGTTTGCCAAAGCGATTACTGAAAAAGGTCGAAAAAAAGGCCAAGAATTACAAGAAAAATATCCGAACAGCGTATTGCTTGGTTTATACCTATTTGTAGCTATCCCATTACCAGGTACTGGCGCATGGACCGGAGCCTTAATTGCTGCCTTACTCGGCTTATCACCTAAAAAATGTATCCTACCAATCGGACTAGGCATCCTAACAGCCTGTGCCATCATGCTCGGCTTAACTTACCTACTACCAGGCGTCTTCGGCTTTTAATAATAAGGATGTGAAGCAGCTTGCTCAGACACGAGCGGATAAGTTTTCCAGAATGGCAGGAAAGTTCAAAATAGTGTGAAGACTTTCCTACCATTCTGGCTTATCCGCCGAAGTGTCTAGCTGCTGAACACAGATTATAATAAGGATGTGAAGCAAGTCGGTTAACTCCGAGCAAATAAGCTTCGGTCTGGCGTGGAAATTCATAGTTATAAAGATTTCCTAGCCAGACAGGCTTATTTGCCGAAGGAGTTACTTGCTGAACACAGATTGTATCAAGGATGTGAAGCGACTTGCTCAGACATAAGAAAATTCGAGTTTACTCAGCCGTAAAGACGATTATGTAAGCTGAAAGTCATGGCTATCAAGCTTTAGTCCGTGCTTTTCTTTGCGTTTTGCTTTTTATTTAAATATAAATATGTTATGATGAAGAATAGCTATTGAGAATTTGCAGTCGATATAGGATAATAAGAGATGGGTATTGGAAGCGTAAAACCAAATTGTGTTTTACTGGCAATATTGATTGTTAGAAGAGGAGGAGAAGGACCACTATGTATGATAATCAACAAGGAAATGAAACAGTCCGTTGTTCATTTTGTGGTAAATCCCAAGCAGAAGTAAGAAAAGTTGTCGCAGGTCCAGGTGTATACATTTGTAACGAATGTGTGGATTTGTGTAAAGATATTATTGATGAAGGCTATTATGAAGAATTAGTTCAAGAGTTTACAGAGGTGCCAAAACCAAAAGAAATTCTTGAAGTGTTAAATGAATATGTCATTGGTCAAGATTATGCTAAGCGTGCATTATCAGTGGCTGTATACAATCACTACAAACGAATCAATGCACTCGTAGATGAAAATGATGACGTAGAATTACAAAAAAGTAATATCTGTCTCATCGGGCCAACTGGTTCAGGGAAAACCTTTTTAGCACAAACCTTAGCGCGAACTATCGACGTACCATTTGCCATTGCTGATGCTACTAGCTTAACTGAAGCAGGTTATGTTGGTGAGGATGTAGAAAACATTCTATTGAAACTATTGCAAGCAGCTGATTTTAACGTTGAACGTGCCGAACGTGGGATTATTTATATTGATGAAATTGATAAAATTGCTAAGAAGAGCGAAAATGTTTCGATTACTCGTGATGTTTCAGGTGAAGGGGTACAACAAGCCTTACTTAAGATTTTAGAAGGGACGGTTGCTTCAGTTCCTCCACAAGGCGGACGCAAACATCCTCATCAAGAAATGATTCAAATTGATACCACCAATATCTTATTTATCGTTGGGGGTGCCTTTGATGGTATCGAAACCATTGTAAAAAATCGTTTAGGCGAAAAAACAATTGGTTTTGGAGCAGCGAATAAACGTCTAGCAGATGATGAAAGTATCATGCAACACATCATTCCAGAAGACCTACTTAAATTTGGTCTAATTCCTGAATTCATTGGGCGCTTACCAGTGATGACTGCATTAGAAAAATTAACGGTGGATGATTTGGTTCGTATTTTAACTGAGCCACGTAATGCCTTGGTAAAACAATACCAACGTTTACTTGCCTTAGATCATACCGAGTTAGAATTTGAACAAGCAGCCTTAGAAGCGATTGCCCAAAAAGCCATCGATCGGAATACTGGTGCGCGTGGATTACGTTCAATTATTGAAGGAATCATGCTAGATGTGATGTTTGAAATTCCTTCTGATGACACAATTGAAAAAGTAATCATCACGAAGGCCGCTGTTTTGGAAGAAGATAAGCCAATCTTGGTTTACACTGAAAAGAAGGCTGGCTAGCTTAACCAAAGACATAAGGAGGATTTGGCGTAAACCAATCCTCTTTTTTACTAATAGAAAGGGAGGAGATTTGATGAAAGTACATTCAGCTGAAATTGTCATCAGTGCAGTCTCTAAAGCACAATATCCTGATTCACAATTGCCTGAAATTGCCTTAGCTGGACGTTCAAATGTAGGGAAATCTTCGTTTATTAATACATTAATTGATCGCAAGAATCTTGCTAGAACCTCATCTAAGCCAGGAAAAACCCAAACCCTTAATTTTTATCTAATTGAAAATGTCTTACACTTTGTGGACGTTCCTGGCTATGGTTATGCCAAAGTTTCTAAAACTGAACGGGCAAAGTGGGGCAAAATGATTGAAACCTACCTAACTGATCGTCAACAACTAAAAGCAGTCGTTTCGTTAGTAGATATGCGCCATGAGCCAACGCAAGATGATGTGCAAATGTATCAGTTCTTAAAATATTATGAAATTCCAGTCATCGTCGTTGCGACTAAAGCGGATAAAATTCCTCGTGGCAAGTGGAATAAGCATGAAAGCATGATTAAAAAAGCACTAGGCTTTGAAAAAGAAGACGATTTTATTATTTTCTCATCCGTGACAAAACAAGGAAAAGAAGAGGCTTGGCAAGCAATCGAAAGCTTGGCAGGAATATAAGAATAAAAGACTCAATCTAGAATTGCTAACTTAAAGCTAACTTACTAGATTGAGTCTTTTTATTTTTCTTTTTTAGGTTCTTCAGATTCTTGTTTATCCTCAGGTTTTAAAAAACGTTCAATATCAACCGTTTCTTTCTTTGGTTTTAAATCAGTGGGTAAAATGACGAATTCTTCTAATTTCTTTTCTAGAAAATCATCTTTTTGAAATTTTAGGCCCATTCAAATCACCTCCGTAGGTACTTTTATTGTAGCAGATTCTTGCTAGATGAAAAGTAGTAAAACTTATTTTTTCCAAATACTAAAACGCAATAACAACGCATAAATCAAACATAGTATCAAACTAATTCCGATAATGATTAGCCAAGCATAGGGGGAATCCTTGATTGGTAAGGTGACATTCATCCCAAAAAAGCCGGTCACAGTAGCGCTAATAGCTAAAAAGATCGAAATAATAGTCAATGCGGTCATATGGTCATTTAGATTATTATTTAAGATATTATCATAGGTACTATATAGTTGCTGCAAAACTTGAGCGTTTAATTGCGTCATACTGGATAATTGCTTGGCCTCGATAATCGAATCCTCAAATTGCTCACGCTCAATTTCATCTAATTGTTTATAAATGGGTTGGCTTTTAAATTGCTCTAACAAAATCGTATTTTGGTTAGTCGCGGCCACTAAATAAATCATCCCAGTAGAAATATCAGATAAAGCTAATAGACTGGCCTTAGTAATTTTTTTACGTAATTGGTGATTAATCGCATCCTTATGACTATCTAATTGCTCGAGATAAGGGAAATAAGCATCTGAGATAATATATAAGGCTACAAATAAAAATTTCAAAATAGAAATCGCGTTCGTTTGTTTTTTCAAATAGCGTTGCATCAAATCAACAATATAGGCATTATCATGATTATAAATGGTAATCAACTGATTTTCTTTAACGACAAAGGTCATCGGAATGGTTTCGTAGTGATTATCTTCTTTGGTTTGTTTTAAAACATTATAGATGATGGTAAAGCGACCGCTGCTCCAATGATACTCGGTATGCGCACGTTCATTTTTATCAAGGGCATATTCTAAGGTTTCTTGATCGATTTCATAAGCCTTTAAAACGTAATCAGAGCTAGTAGCGGAGAGCTCATCAGAATTAATGGCAATCCATTCATTATCGATGCCAAATCTAGTTTTTTGAATCATTCCTTCACCTTCTTTACATTCTGCTCTGTAACCGTAACATGGAATTTGCACGCTGTCAATGAAAGTAAAAATGCCTAGAGCGGGAACAGGCTCTAGGCATAAGTGAAATGAAATGTATATTGGTTACTTAAAATTAAGCAACTTTCTTTTTCAACGCACCGAACAATACGCCAGAAACGATTGCACCGATGAAGATGAAAGCTAAGTATAATAATGGGTTTGAAACTAACAAGATAACGAAAATACCTCCGTGTGGTGCCATTAATTTGATTCCCATTAAACCAACTAGCGCACCAGCGATACCTGAACCAACCATGAAGCTTGGAATTGCACGAGCAGGGTCAGAAGCTGCAAATGGAATCGCACCTTCAGTAATGAAGGATAAGCCCATGATAATGTTTGTTAAACCAGATTCGCGTTCTTCTTGAGTAAATTTATCTTTGAATAATAAAGTAGCAACAAATACTGCGATTGGAGGAACCATCCCACCAGCCATTACAGATGCCATTACTACAGAACCACCAGTTGCAACTGAAGCAGCTAAAGTACCTGTACCAAATACATAAGCAGCCTTGTTGAAAGGACCACCCATATCAATAGCCATCATTGCACCTAAGATTAAACCTAGTAAGACAGCAGAGCTACCAGATAGACCTTGTAAGAAGTTGTTTAAGCCAGTATTGATAGCAGCCATAGGAATGTTAACAAACAACATTAAGAAACCAGTTAACAATACACCAAGTAATGGATAAAGTAAGATTGATTTGATTCCTTCTAATGAACGAGGTAGACCCGCTAATAATTTTCTAAGTAGTAAGATTACACCACCAGCTAGGAAACCACCAACTAAAGCACCAAGGAAACCAGAAGGCACCCCAGCTAAAGCAAGCGTTTTTTCACCACCAGCAGCAAATGGCACTTTACCCCAAGCTAAACCGCTAGAAGCGATAGAACCAGCAACGAAACCAGCTACTAAACCTGGTTTTTCAGCGATAGAATAAGCGATATATCCAGCTAAGATTGGTAACATGAAGCCAAATGCGACGCCACCGATACTCTTAAATAGCGCAGCCATTTCATGATAGGAACCTAAGCTTGATAATTGATCTTTTGGCACACCCATAAAGTTATCAATTAAAAAGGCAATGGCAATCATAATCCCGCCACCGATAACGAAAGGTAACATTTGTGATACCCCAGCCATCAAGTGTTTATAAAAGGCACTGCCAAGACCTGATTTTTCTTGGCTAGCTGCATCAGCTTGTGTTGTTTCTGATTTACCAACATAAACTTCCGCTTTACCATCTAAAATTGTTTGGATTAAATCATGTGATTTTTTAATGCCGTCAGCAACTGGACGAGAAAGTAATGGTTTACCACTGAAGCGCGGCATTTCAACTGACTTATCTGCAGCGATGATAACTCCTTTGGCACGTTTGATTTCATCAGCAGTCAAACGATTGGCTACTCCAGAAGCGCCATTGGTTTCGACTTTAATATCTACACCCATTTCGCTAGCCGCTTTTTTCAAAGCATCTTCAGCCATGTAAGTGTGAGCAATACCAGTAGGACAAGCAGTAACAGCAACGATAAATGGACGATCTTTTGGCATATTTGTCACTTCCTTAGGTGTGTCTTCTTCAGCTTCAGCAAATAATGCATGGACTTCATCTGGCGTATTAGCCGCTTTTAATTTACCGACAAAATCTGCATCGATTAATTTACGAGATAAAGCAGCCAAGGCTTGTAAATGGGTGTCATTTGCGCCTTCTGGAGCTGCAATCATGAAGAATAGGTAAGTAGGTTGACCATCTAAGGCTTCATAATCAACACCATTTGTACTTTTAGCAAATAAAACCGTTGCTTCTTTAACTGCTGCATTTTTGGCGTGAGGCATGGCTACACCATCGCCTAAGCCAGTAGAAGTTTGTGCTTCACGAGCTAAAATACCATCTTTGAAAACTTGTACGTCTGAGATGCGTCCAGCTTGATATAATTTATTGACCATTTCATCAATCGCAGCTTTTTTATCAGTTGCTTTTAAATCCATAATCATCGCATCTTTGATTAATAAATCAGTGATATTCATCTTTATCCTCCTTAGTTTTCCGTAATTTTTTTCCATCATTCTTTTTTATAATTTTGTTATAACAACTTCAGGCAATAGTTCTTGAATAAATGCTTTTGTTGCTAAATCATCAGAAAAGGCAGTCGCACTACCACAAGCAACCCCCCATTTGAAGGCTTCAATTGGATCGTTGGTTTTGGCATAATGACCGATAAACCCAGCAATCATTGAATCTCCAGCACCGACAGAATTTTTTAGCTCACGTTTTAATACATTAGATTGATAAATGCCTGATTCAGTAAATAATAATGCGCCATCGCCAGCCATCGAAATGATGACATTTTTCGCGCCGTCAGCTAACATTTTTTGGCCATAAGGCAAGATATCTGCAATCGATGCAAAGCTTGTTTGATAAAGATCCGCTAACTCATGATTATTCGGTTTTACTAATAATGGTTGTTTTGGTAGAGCAGCTAATAAATCTTTACCGGTTGTGTCAATGACGAAATCCGCACCTTTGTCTTTGATAATCTCAATGAGTTCTTGATAAAAACCTTGAGAAAGTCCTGCTGGTAAGCTACCAGCTAAAACAACGATATCGCCAGCCTTCACTTGATTTAATGAAGCCTTCAATTGATTGATTTCATCATCAGAAAGAGTAGGGCCTTGACCGTTGATTTCGGTTTCTTCACCTGCTTTCAATTTAATATTAATACGAGTATCAGATTGAATAGCTGTAAATTGGGTATCAATTGCTTCTGCCTTCAAATGATCCTCGATAAACTTACCTGTAAAACCACCAATAAAGCCTAAAGCAGTAGAAGAGGCATCGACACGTTTTAAAATACGAGAAACGTTGATTCCTTTACCACCAGGGAATTTGGCATCATGTGACATTCGATTAACACTACCAATCGTTAATTCATCCACATGAACGATGTAGTCAATTGATGGATTTAAAGTCATAGTATAAATCATGATTAAAATTAAACCTCCGTAATTCTAGTTTGCAACTGCAATTTTTTTAACAAGTCTTTTGGACATTTGCTAGTAATAATTTCAGCTTGTGATAAATCAGCGACATGGGTAAAAGCCGTTTGTTGTAATTTCGACGCATCGAGTAGGGCAAAGACCATTTGACTTTGTGCAATTGCCAGTTTTTTAATCATTGCTTCTTCAGGATCAGGTGTTGTAAAGCCGTTTTCTAAATGCGCACCATTCATCCCCATAAAAGCCTTGTTAAACCGAAACTGCTGCAATTGTTGCGCAGTAGAAAAACCAGTAATCGCATTGGTTGATAACTTAATCGAGCCACCGAGAATGACTGTATCAATCTCTTTTTCCACTAATAAAGCGGCGTGTTTGACTGAATTGGTGACCACCTTGATATTTAGATTTGCATCGATAAAAGGAATCATCGCCATTGTCGAAGTTCCCGCATCGATATAAACGACATCATTGGGTTTGATCAACTCAGCAGCATACTTACCAATTAATAATTTTTCTTCGTGATGTTTCCCTTGCTTCTCAGACATGTTGGCTTCGAAGTTTAGCTGTTGTTTTTTCTTGGCACCACCATGGATACGAATTAAAAGACCTTGATTCTCCAAATGTTGTAAATCACGACGAATAGTTGATTCAGAGGCTTCCAATGGATCAAGTAATTCAGCAATAGTGATGATGTCATTTTCTTCCAAACTAGCTAAAATTCGTTGGTGTCTTTCATCTGTAAGCATTTACAATCACCTCCCACGAATGTATAGTATCATATCGAAAATCATAAATCAATCAGTTTCTGTCAAAAAACTTCAAAATAATTCAAAAATAAATCGCTTAACTGTCAGAAAACATTCAAATTCGGTCATAAATGAGAGGAAGTGAGCAGAAAAAGGGGAATTAGAGAAGAAAGTTAGGTGTTTGTTTTTACGATAATATTTAAATCAAAGCAATATGGTTTTTATAGCTATTTCAAGGTATAATTGAATTCATAAAATAATAGGAAGATAAATTTAATATAGAGGTGAATTGTTTTGGTTGAAGTAGAATCACCTATTGTATATAACCTAGCTTATAATGAAGAAGCGCTAAAAGAATTTAAAGAGCATTTTGCTCCCAACAAAGATAGTAAATATTTATTGAATTATCCTACTGTTTATATTGTCAATGATAAAGATGAAAGACAAAGTTATACTGTTTACGTTGGTGAAACTAATGATATTGTCCGTCGCACATTAGAACATCTAAAAACAGATGACCAAATTCGTGAAGATTGGTATGCCTTAAAGCATTCTCAAACTTCTCAAATGTATGTAATTGGTCACAAGCATTTTAATAAATCACTTACATTAGATATTGAGAATCGCTTAATGCATTTCTTATCTAGTGTTGAAGGAATTAAACATGTTTATAATCGTCGAACGAATCCACAAAGTGACTATTATACATCAGAAGAATTAGAACCAATTTTTTCCAAAATATGGCGAAAATTACGTCAAAAAAATAAAGAGTTATTTCCTTTAGAGCGAGTGATTAAAGATTCAGCAATTTTTAAAGCTTCGCCATTTCATAAGTTAACCCAAGAGCAGCTTGCAGCAAAAGATTTAATCATTCAAAAAATAGAATCTGCGCTTACTAAAGACAGTATAGGTCAGTTGATTTTAGTTAATGGTCAAGCTGGAACGGGTAAAACAGTATTAATGAGTAGCCTGTTTTGTGATTTACTTGAGCTGTCTGCACAAGAAGAATATCCATTATTTACTGACCGAAGTATTCATTTATTGGTAAACCATGATCAGCAATTAAAGGTTTATGAACAAATTGTAAAAAAATTGGGCTACTCGCTGGATGAGGATATCCCTATAGTGTCTAAACCAACAAGATTTATTGATCGTACTCCGATAGATCATCCTGTTGATGTCGTGGTTATTGATGAAGCCCATCTATTATGGACGCAAGGTAAGCAGGCTTATCGTGGTAAAAACCAATTATTTGATATTTTACAGCGTGCGCGTATTGTCGTTGTAGTTTTTGATGAAAATCAAATCTTATCTCGTGAGCAACATTGGGAAAGTAAGGATTTAGCCTATTTAAAGCATGATGCTATCCAAAATAATCGTTACATTGAATTAAAAAATCAAATGAGGATTAATGCAAGTGCCGAAACGGTCAATTGGATTCGTCAGTTTACAGATAATCGTGAAATATTGCCAATACCTAACGATGAAAATTATGATTTGCGAATATTTAATAATCCAGCAGAGATGTTTGCGGCAATCAAGTCTAAAGCAGAGAATCAAGAATATGGTTTGTCACGAATGTTAGCGACCTTTGATTGGGATTATATTGATAAAAAGAAACCAAAAGATGGTGCATATTGGAATGTATCTGTAGGTGATTTTCATTTGCCATGGAATTTACAATTGCCAACAAGCGCAGCCCAAAAGCGACGTAATCGATCCTTGGCATGGGCGGAGCAAGAGCAAACAATCGATGAAGTTGGCTCAACCTTTACTATTCAGGGGTTTGATTTGAACTATGCTGGCGTAATTATTGGTCCGTCAGTAAAATATCGCGATGGTAAAATTGTTTTTGACCGTGAGGCTAGTAAAAATAAAAAAGCAACTCAACGAAGAGAACTTAAAAATGGAGAGAAGGTTTATCTGTCTGATACCTTACTGAAAAATGAATTAAATGTTTTACTAACTAGAGGTGTCAATGGTTTGTATTTATATGCCGTTGATCCTGCGTTACAAGAAAAATTATTGGAAATGCAAAAATTAAGAACAAACTCTATATAAAAAATCATTCCTCACACCAATTTTAGTATGGATTGGTGTGAGGAATTTGGTCTATTTTAAGGTAATAAAACTGTTTGTGATATTTTGTTCTAATGTTTTTTGTTGAGAGGCAGCTAATTTATCAGAGGTACGTATAACAATTGTTCCAAGAACTTTATGTGAACCACTATTGAAAGGTCCTGCTCCATCAAAAGCAGCTAAATAAGTTTCTCTTTTTTGAGCATCTTTTTCTGTGCGATAGACTTCTATAGCACCACCAGCTTCTGTTCCTTTGTCAACAATCGTTGATCCAAATACATCCTCTTGATTTACCAAATCAGAAGAAAAATAAACAGTTGATGTATAACCACCTTGTTTATTAAGATTGCCATTGGGGTCATTTCCCTCAGTGACAGCTTCCATACCTGTGATATTAGGTAGTCCAGTTAATCGTTCTACAACAAAAGCTTCAGATGGATTGGTTACTTGAGTTAATTGTTTAATGCTATTTTGCAAATTAGTATGTGAATTTTGTAAATCTGATAAACAAGTTGTAATATCTAGTTTTGAATTTAGTTTTTTGGTAGTTGTTTTAATTTCTTCAGTTTTTGAAGGTATATTTGGAATTTTTACAATTTTTACACGCGCTTTAGTAATCGCGGTAGTAGCAGCAGTTAAAGTATTTGGATCCAGTGGTTTTTTCTTTGAACTAATTGTTTCTTGTACATCCGCGATACTTTCTTTTAATTTTTTATTATTTTGTTTGATTTGTGTAACAGTGTGATTAAAACTCTGCGTAGCTTTTTCTTTCTCTTTATTTGTGCATCCTGCAATCATACTTAATACAATCCCTAATAATAATACATATTTCAAAAACTTCTTCATTGTGTTGTCCTCCTTTGTCATTGACAATATCTATTTTAACATTTGAGCATATTTTCATACAAGATTAGTTATTAATAAAAATAGCATTATTTTATTTTATCAATGAATAATTTAGTTACTATTAGTAGGCAATCTACGTAAATAATTTCTTGGCTTGCGATTGCTCATTTTTTAAGTATGAATGGCAGTTTCCGTCTCCTTTTTTCCTTTTTTCTATGAACAGAACATATATTCGTGGTATAATTGAAAAGATTGAATGAGGCATTGAGCGTTGTTTCGATGCCAAGCTGCTAGGTGCTATGAACCTAAATTTGAATTAAAAGGAAGATTTTACATGTCTTTTAAAGAACGCTTAATTCAAGGGATGAATCCACGTCAAAAAGAAGCGGTGGAAACTACTCAAGGTCCGCTTTTATTAATGGCAGGTGCTGGAAGTGGGAAGACGAGAGTGTTGACTCACCGGGTTGCCTATTTAATCGAAGAGTGTGGGGTAAATCCGTGGAATATTTTAGCGATTACGTTTACGAATAAAGCTGCCAGAGAGATGAAAGAGCGGGTTGCGCAATTGCTTGGCGATAAGGCAGAGGCAGTGTGGGTGTCGACTTTTCACTCGATGTGCGTACGGATTTTAAGACGCGAGGTCGAAGCGATCGGCTATACGCGTAATTTCACGATTTTAGATAGCTCTGAGCAGATTAGTTTATTGAAGCGGATTATCAAAGAGCTGAATCTAGATCCGAAAAAATACGAAGCCAGAGGGATACTATCCGCTATCTCCAATGCGAAAAATGCGATGCAAACGGCCGATGATTATAGCCAATTAGCGGGCAATTATTATGAAGAGATTGTAGCCAAGTGTTATCAGCGCTATCAAAGTGAATTGCGTCAAAATCAATGTATGGACTTTGACGATTTGATTATGAATACCATTGAATTATTCAGACAAGTGCCAGAAGTATTGCAATACTACCAAAATAAATTTCAATATATTCATGTGGATGAGTATCAAGATACCAACCATGCACAATACCTGTTAGTGCAGCTGTTAGCCAAGGGATTTCAAAATATTTGTGTCGTTGGGGATGCGGACCAAAGTATTTATGGCTGGCGTGGAGCAGATATGCAAAATATTTTGGATTTTGAAAAAGACTATCCACAAGCACAAGTGATTTTACTTGAGCAAAATTATCGTTCGACTAAAAATATTTTACAAGCAGCCAATCAAGTGATTGAAAATAACATCAATCGGAAGAAAAAAGCGCTGTGGACTGAAAATGCCACCGGTGAGAAGATTAGTTATTATCGTGGGGATGATGAACGGCAAGAAGCACGCTTTATCGTTAGTCAGATTTTAGATCAAATAGAGCAAAAGCAGAAAAATTATGGCGATTTTGCCATTCTTTATCGGACCAATGCACAATCGCGGGTTATTGAAGAAATGCTGTTAAAATCAAATATTCCTTATAAAATGGTCGGCGGCCAAAAGTTCTATGATCGCAAGGAAATTCGTGATATTTTGGCCTATTTGACCATTATCGCCAATCCTAAAGATTCGATTAGCTTTGAACGGATTGTGAATGTACCTAAACGAGGCATTGGCGCAACATCGGTTGAACGCTTACGTGACTTTGCGAATTTACATGGTTTTTCTTTATTAGAAGCCTGTGCCAATGTTGCTTTATCTAGTGTTTCAGCAAAAGCCAGCAAAGAGCTTGCCTCTTTTGGTCAGCAGATTGAAGATTTTGCTACGATGCAGGAGTTTTTAACCTTGACCGAACTAACTGAAGAGGTATTAGCAAAGACAGGATATTTAGATAGTTTGAAGGCAGAAAATACCATTGAAGCCAATGCTAGAATTGAAAACCTGCAAGAATTCTTAACGGTAACCAAAGCCTTCGATGAGCAGTTCGTAACCCAAGCAGAGTATGCTGAAGCAGAGGCTAGCGAAAAATTAAGTCTCTTTTTAAATGACTTGGCTTTAGTTTCAGATGTCGATAGTTACGAAGAAGCGAGCACCCAAGTCACCTTGATGACGCTGCATGCTGCTAAGGGCTTAGAGTTTCCAACGGTCTTTTTAATTGGCTTAGAAGAAAATATTTTCCCTATTTCACGAGCGTTACAAGAAGAAGCTGAGCTAGAAGAAGAGCGACGTTTAGCTTATGTAGGGATTACTAGAGCAGAAGAACAGCTCTTTTTAACCAATGCGTTTTCAAGAACCATTTATGGACGTACACAGTATAATAAGCCATCGCGTTTTATTGAAGAGATTGATGAGCAGTTAATTGAACCAATTGGGACCTTTGCCAAACGTCAATTACAAACAGAAAGCACGTCACCTTCATTTGCGCAAAATTTAGGCCAAGGCTTATCAGCAGCTGATTTTATGGCCAGAAAGTCTAAAGGCACAGCTTATACACAAAACAACGCTTATGCACAGACCAAAGGCAATCCCGCCAAATCAGCGGCCAATGCTAGAGAAAACCATCGTTTCTCACGTTTAATGGCCAATAATGCACCAACGAATCAGTCTAGTGCTAGTAGCAATTGGCAAGTAGGTGACAAGGTGAACCATAAAAAATGGGGCGTAGGAACCATCGTTAAAGTCAGTGGTGCCAAGGATTCGGTGGAATTAGACGTAGCATTTAACGGTCAAGGCATCAAACGCTTGTTAGCTAGCTTTGCCCCAATTGAAAAAATCTAATAAATTAAGAAAAGGATGAAGAAAATGAGCGATCGAGCAATTGAAGAGAAGATTTATGCGTTACAAGATCAATTAAATGAATATGCCCATGCCTATTATGTCAAAGATGCACCTATCATTACGGATGCCGAATATGATCGCTTATATCAAGAATTAATTCAGCTCGAAAAGGATTATCCAGCCTATATTCGCAGTCAATCACCGACCCAGCGAGTAGGAGGAGTAGTATTGGCTGGCTTTGAAAAGGCGGTGCATGAAATTCCTTTATACAGCTTAAATGATGCCTTTAGCAAGGAGGAATTAATCGTCTTTGATCAGCGCGTACAAAAGGCTTTAGGGCACAGTGTTTCTTATGAATGTGAGCTTAAAATAGATGGCTTGTCGATTTCATTAAAATATGAAAATGGGCAATTTGTTCGTGGGGCAACTCGTGGCGATGGTTCTGTCGGCGAAAATATCACAGAAAATCTAAAAACCGTTCGTTCCATTCCGATGACTTTAGCAGAGCCCATCAGTATTGAAGTCCGTGGCGAATGTTATATGCCTAAGCAATCCTTCCAACAATTAAATGAAAAACGGGAAGAAGCAGGTTTAGAGACCTTTGCCAATCCGAGAAATGCGGCAGCAGGTAGCTTACGTCAGCTAGATACCAAAATCACAGCACAACGTAATTTAAGCACCTTCTTATATACGGTGGCTGAATTTGGTCCATTAGAAGTGTCTACACAAGAAGCAGCCTTACAATCCTTGGAGGCTTTAGGCTTTAAGATCAATCCGCATCGCCGAGTTTGTCATAGCGTGGATGAAATCTGGGCCTACATCGAAGAATATCACGAAAAACGTAGCAGCCTCCCTTATGAAATAGATGGGATTGTAATTAAGGTCAACCAATTGGCTTTACAAGATGAGCTAGGTTTTACCGTTAAAGCACCAAGATGGGCGATTGCTTATAAATTTCCACCAGAAGAAGCCGAAACCATTATTCGCGATATTGAATGGACGGTAGGTCGAACCGGTGTCGTTACGCCAACTGCCGTAATGGATCCGGTAGTTGTAGCGGGGACGACAGTTAGCCGAGCTAGCTTGCATAATATGGATTATATTCAAATGAAGGACTTGCGTTTAAACGACCATGTAATCATTTATAAAGCTGGCGACATTATCCCAGAGGTTGCCAAGGCATTAGAAGACAAACGGGATGCAGCTAGTCAGCCTTATCCAAAGCCCACTCATTGTCCGATTTGTGCAAGTGAATTGGTCCATTTGGAAGAAGAAGTCGCCTTGCGTTGTATTAACCCTAAATGTCCTGCCCAAATCAAAGAAGGGTTGAGTCACTTTGTTTCTAGACAGGCGATGAATATCGATGGCTTAGGACCAAGAGTGATTGAACAAATGTATGAAAAGGAATTGGTTCAAGATGTGGCTGATCTCTATTATTTAACTCAAGAACAGCTCTTGACCTTAGATAAGATTAAGGAGAAATCAGCCAATAATTTATTACAAGCCATTGAAGCAAGTAAGGCTAACTCAGCAGAACGGCTCTTATTTGGGCTAGGCATCCGTCATGTCGGCGCAAAGGCTGCCCAAATTTTACTGGCCCATTATGGCTCGATTGATCAGCTTGCGCAAGCTTCGGCTGAAGAAATCTTACAGCTACATACGATGGGAGAGACCATTGCAAATAGTGTGACCACCTACTTTAGCAATCAAGAGGTTCATGCCTTGATTGAAGAATTACGACAAGCCGGTGTCAACCTAACTTATCTAGGGATGACCAACGATCAATTAGCAAGCATTGATTCAGCCTTTAAAGATCAAACCATTGTCTTAACCGGCAAGCTAACTACCTATACAAGAGAGGAAGCCAAGGCTAAAATCGAAGCGCTGGGTGGTAAGGTGACCGGCAGTGTTTCTAAAAAGACCCATTTAGTCATCGCAGGCGAAGACGCAGGTAGCAAGCTAACCAAGGCGCAGCAGCTAGGTATTCCCGTTTGGAGCGAAGCAGAGATGATTGCCGCCTTTTCAGCAGAAGAAAACTAGTAAAAAAACGTTTTTCCCTTCATTTCATTTGGCAAAAGTTGATTTTTTTTATGAAATTTAAAAAAGATTTCTGAATTATCTTTGATGATTTTCAATAAAATGTTACAATACAACAGTGAAAAGTATGAGCATACGTGAAAAATAAGGAGGAGCTTATGGCAATTAGTGAACAACAGGTAAAGCATGTCGCAAAATTAGCGAAATTATCCTTTCCAGAAGCAGAATTGCATGAATTTACCACTCAATTAGGAAAAATTATTGATATGGTTGAATTATTAGAAGAAGTTGATACAACAGGTGTTCCATTTACTTCTAACGTGGTGGAAAGTATCAATGTCTTACGTGAAGACAAGGCACAAGCTGGTTTTGACCGTAATGAATTATTAAAGAATGTACCAGAATCTGAAAATGGATTTATCAAGGTACCAGCAATTATTGATAATGGGGAGGCTGGCGCATAATGACTAAATTATATGATCAATCTTTAGAACAATTACACGCCTTATTAGTGTCTAAAGAAATCAGTGCAACTGACTTAACCAAAGAAACCTTAGCACGCATTAAGGCAACAGATGATCAAGTAGAAGCGTTTATTACTGTAAGCGAAGAAAAAGCTTTAGAAGTGGCTAAAGGAATTGATGCAAAAGGAATCGATGCAAACAATGTCTTAGCCGGTATTCCAATCGGGATTAAAGATAATATCGTAACCAAGGATATCCGCACAACAGCGGCTTCAAAAATCCTTTATAACTTTGAGCCAATCTATGATGCAACGGTTATGGATAAAGTCTATCAAGCAGATATGATTCCTGTGGGTAAATTAAACATGGATGAATTTGCGATGGGCGGAAGTACCGAAACCTCTTACTTCAAAAAGACCAAAAATGCATGGGATTTCACTAAAGTACCAGGTGGTTCTTCAGGTGGTTCTGCAGCGGCAGTGGCTGCTGGTCAAGTCCCAGTTTCATTAGGCTCTGATACAGGTGGTTCTATTCGCCAACCAGCAGCCTTCAACGGTATCGTGGGGATGAAACCAACTTATGGTCGTGTTTCACGTTTTGGTTTAATTGCCTTTGCCTCTTCATTAGACCAAATTGGCCCATTGACTCGTAACGTGAAGGATAACGCCTTAGCATTAAATGCTATCAGTGGCTATGATCCAAAAGATGGCACGTCTGCTGGTGTGAAGGTTCCGGACTTTGCAAGTAAAATCGGTCAATCAGTGAAAGGCATGAAGATTGCTTTACCAAAAGAATATCTTGGTGAAGGAATTGAAGCTGGGGTCAAAGAAGCAGTCTTAAAAGCAGCCGAAACCTTCCGTGCTTTAGGAGCTACGGTAGAAGAGGTCAGCTTACCACATTCTAAATATGGGGTAGCTGTTTATTACATTATCGCCTCATCTGAAGCTAGCTCAAACCTACAACGTTTTGATGGTATCCGCTACGGTTATCGTTCAGAAAATATCTCTAATCTTGAAGATGTTTATGTAAATTCTAGAAGTGAAGGCTTTGGTACAGAGGTAAAACGTCGGATCATGCTGGGTACTTTCTCACTTTCAGCAGGTTACTACGATGCCTACTTCAAAAAAGCAGGACAAGTTCGTACCTTAATCAAGCAAGACTTTGATCAAGTATTTGCAGATTATGATTTAATTATCGGCCCTGCCTCACCAACTGTCGCTTATGGTATCGGCGAAAATATCAATGATCCAATTACGATGTATTTAAGCGATATTTTAACCATTCCAGTGAACCTTGCTGGTCTACCAGGGATGTCTATACCATGTGGCTTTAGCGAAGGCTTACCAGTCGGCTTACAAATCATCGGTAAACACTTCGATGAACAAACCATGTATCAAGCAGCTGCTGCCTTTGAACAAGCAACTGACTTCCATACGAAAAAACCTGTTATTTTAGGAGGAGCAGAATAATGAATTTTGAAACAGTCATCGGGCTTGAAGTCCACGTTGAATTAAAAACAGATTCAAAAATCTTTTCTCCAGCTCCTGCGCATTTTGGTGCTGAGCCAAATAGCAATACCAACGTAATTGACTGGGGATATCCAGGTGTTTTACCTGTAATGAATAAACGTGCCTTAGAATTTGGGATGAAAGCAGCACTAGCTTTAAACTGCCAAATTTCTAAAGACACGCACTTTGACCGTAAAAACTACTTCTATCCTGATAATCCAAAAGCCTACCAAATTTCACAATTTGACCAACCAATCGGACATGACGGCTGGATTGAAATTGAAGTAGAAGGTAAGAAGAAAAAAATCCGCATTGAACGGGTGCACCTAGAAGAAGATGCTGGGAAAAACATGCACGGTAATGAAGGCTATTCCTATGTCGACTTAAACCGTCAAGGCACCCCATTAATTGAAATTGTTTCTGAAGCCGATATGCGTTCGCCAGAAGAAGCCTATGCATATTTAGAAGCTTTACGCTCAATCATCCAATTTACCGAAGTTTCTGACGTGAAGATGGAAGAAGGCTCAATGCGCTGTGATGCGAATATCTCTTTACGCCCATACGGTCAAGAAGCCTTTGGTACAAAGACCGAATTAAAGAACTTAAACTCAATGACCTTCGTTAAAAAAGGCTTAGCTTATGAAGAAAAACGTCAAGCGCGTGTCTTATTATCTGGAGGCGAAATCAAACAAGAAACTCGCCGCTTTGATGAAAAGACGAATCAAACAATTCTTATGCGGGTAAAAGAAGGTTCATCAGACTACCGTTACTTCCCAGAGCCAGATATTCCACGCTTTGTCATTGATGATGCTTGGATTGAAGAGGTTCGCCAAAGCTTGCCAGAAATGCCTGCTAAACGTCGCGAACGTTATATTAACGAATTGGATTTACCAGAATATGATGCGATGGTCTTAACCCAAACCAAAGAAATGTCTGATTTCTTTGATGCAACTATCGCAAACGGAGCAGATGCTAAATTAGCCTCTAACTGGTTGATGGGTGAGGTTTCCGCTTACTTAAACAGTGAAAAATTAACCTTAGACCAAGTTAAACTAACTCCTGAAAACTTAGCTGGCATGATTCAATTAATCGTTGATGGCACTATTTCTTCGAAGATTGCCAAAAAAGTCTTCCAAGAATTAATCAAAAACGGTGGCGATCCAAAAGTAATCGTTAAAGAAAAAGGCTTGATTCAATTATCTGATCCAGCGCAATTGTTACCAATGATTAATGAAGTCTTAGACAACAATGCACAATCAGTAGAAGACTTCAAAAACGGAAAAGATCGCGCAGTTGGCTTCTTAGTCGGCCAAATCATGAAAGCGACAAAAGGTCAAGCCAACCCAGGTGTCGTTAACCAATTATTACAACAAGAATTAGCAAAACGCTAAAGTTAGAGGGCAAGAAATGAAAAGAGCACGTGTCATATATAATCCAACTTCTGGTAAAGAAACACTAAAACGCAATTTAGCGGATATTTTAGATGTTTTAGAGCAAGCTGGATACGAAGCAAGTGCCTATGCAACCACGCCAGAACCTGACTCTGCTAAAAACGAAGCCTTACGTGCTGGCAAAGCAGGTTTTGACCTAGTTGTTGCAGCAGGTGGCGATGGTACAATTAATGAAGTCGTTAATGGAATCGCACAATTAGAACAACGACCTAAAATGGCAATCATCCCAGCAGGTACAACCAATGATTATGCACGAGCCTTAAAGGTTCCGCGCGATAACATTCGCAAAGCTGCCGAGGTTATTACCAAAAACCAAACGATTCGCATGGATATCGGCCAAACCGACCAATCCTATTTTATCAATATCGCAGCTGGGGGACATCTTACAGAATTAACTTATGAAGTCCCATCTGAGCTAAAAAGTATCTTCGGTTACCTAGCATATTTAGCTAAAGGCGCCGAATTATTACCACAAATTAAACCAATCAAAATGCATCTTGAATACGATGAAGGCGAGTATATTGGCAATGCCTCTATGTTCTTCTTAGCCTTAACCAATTCGGTAGGGGGCTTTGAACAAATCGTTCCTGATGCCAAGCTAGATGACGGTCGCTTTACCTTAATCATTGTCAAAACGGCCAATGTATTAGAAATATTGCATTTATTAGCTTTGATGATGAATGGTGGAAAACATATTAAAGATCCTAGAGTCATTTATACAAAGACTAGTTTTTTACGAGTACATGAACCAGAAGACGGCAAACGATTAATGATTAATTTAGATGGGGAATACGGTGGCGATGCGCCGATGACCTTTAAAAATTTAAATAACCATATTGAATTTTTTGCTAATCTAGATGAAATTCCAGATCAGGCCGTTGTAGGTGAAGAAAACTATCAAGAAATTAGTCAAGACTTCATCAAAGAAGTAGAAAAACTAAGTGATGAAGACATTGATGGCGATGAAAAGATCGGCTAATTTAAAGCATACGGATAGTAAAAGGGCTTTTCCAAATTAGGAGAAGCCCTTTTCGCCGTTTAGAGATGCTTAGGAGTGCTTAAGAGGATTTAGGAGTATACCCCAGCCTACATAGACGCGAAAATCCTGTTGTGCAATATTGAAGCGATGAAGAAAAGTAAAAAATCGATTCAAGACGGTCACAAATTTTTGCAATACTTAGCCATTCATCCATCATTAAAAATGACAAAACAGCGAATATTTGCCAGGAAAATACCCCGAAAAAATGAAAAAAATGGTACAATAAAACAATGAATGACAGAATATTAGAATTCGAGGAAGCTACATGGAAGAAATAAAAACGAAAAATAAACGCAGCGAATCACGCTATCATGAGATTGCCTTGTTGATGGCCCAACGAATTGCTGATGGAAAATATCAAAAAGAAGAAAAGATCCGCGCACGCACCACTATCGCTAGTAATTTTGGGGTCTCGCCAGAAACCGCCCGTAAAGCGGTCAACTTATTAGCCGATTTAGAAATCGTTGAAGTCCGCCATGGTAGTGGAGTGTATGTCCGTTCTAAAGAAAAGGCTCAGGCTTTTTTGGCGCGCTCTAAAAATTTACAGCTCATCTCTCAAACCAAAAATGATTTACGAGATAGCATCAAAAACCAACAAGAAGCCTTGGAACATACCTTAGAATTATTAACCAAATTAGAAAATGAAACTAGACGCACACAAGACAGCTTATCCTTGGTGCCCTATGAATTGGTAGTCAGTGAAGCCTTTGCTGAACAAGGCAGTACAATCGGTCAATTAAATCTTTGGCATCGAACCCAGGCGACGATTATGGCTATCAAACGCGAGGATGAAATGCATCTTTCGCCAGGGCCAATTTTTACACTAGAGGTAGGCGATGTAATCTATTATGTCGGTAACGAACAAGCCAAACAAATGATGGAATTATTATTTACGGGTGAAACCGGAAAAGAGGGGTAAATATGAAAAAAAGTGTTTTAAATGGGATGATGACTATTCTTTTAGTGACTAGCTTGGGTCTTGCTGGCTGTCAACAAAACAAAAAAACGGAAGCGAAGTCAAGTTCAACGAGCGAAGTGGTGAAAAAGAAAGCCAAAGCACAAACAAAAGAAAAAAGCAAAAAGAAAACAAAGACTAGTACTAGTACGACCAGTGAAAGTAAAACACAAACAACACAAACAAAAACAAGTACAAGCCAAGCAACAGAAGCTAAACAAACAACCACTTCAACACAAACGCAACCTGCAGTTCAACCAACGATTTTAGATGAATTGAATGGAAAGAATTTTATTTTTTCAAGTGGTGCTGGTGGTTGGTCAACGACATTATCAATTAAGGCAAATGGTACTTTTTCTAGTGTGTTTCATGACTCAGATCTGGGAGTAACGGGTCCGGGTTATCCAGGTGGTACTGTCTCGTATAGTCAAGTATCAGGACAATTTACCAATTTATACCAATTAAATGAATATGTTTATCAAGTTGACATTACAAACTTACAATATGCAAATCCAATTGGTAGCTCAGAAATTAAAGAAAACCAGAAATATGATTATACCGAAACTTATGGAATCTCTAAGAATAATCGGATGGCAATTTATCTTCCTGGAACGCCAATTTCTAGTTTGCCACAATCATTTGCTGGCTTTGCTAATGGTCGAGTGCCTGAAGGAAGCAGCACTTTGCCAATTTACGTTATTCAAGGAGATATGGAAGGTATTTTTGTTGAATACTAATAAATTTTAGTTGATTAACGGTGACTAATTTAACAACTTAAATTTACGATTAATCTAAGCATATTGATGAAAAATGATAAGGTGAAAAAAATGAAAAAAATAAGCAAAATCATTATTGCATTAATTGGCATGGGAGTGCTCTTTGTAGGGGGGCTATATCTTGTTGGTAGTAATTCAGAACAATCAACTTCTCAAACAATATCAACAACACCTAAAAAGGCTATTACGAAAAAGACGAAGCAACAACGAGAAAAAACGGCTACGACAACCAGTAGTCAAAACAAGAAACAAGTAACATCATCTTCAGCTAGTGCTAGTGAACAAACGACATCAAACACTGAAAAAAGTTCAACACCTGCGGCTAAAACAATCTTTGCATCAATTGAAGGCAAGCAATTCATTTTCTCAAGTGGCGCCGGTGCTTGGTCAACTGGCCTAAAAATAATGCCAGATGGTCGCTTTACCGGACAGTATAGCGATATGGATATGGGCGATGTGGGGACTGACAACCCTAATGGCACGCAATATCTATCGACTTTTGCTGGCAGTTTTGAACAAGTTCAACAGCTTAACGCGAACGTTTACGTATTAAAAATCAAAGAATTAACCTACGCCAATCCAGTTGACAGTCAAGAAATTGTTGATGGTATCAAACGCATCTACACGAATGCACATGGCTTAGCTGGAGCCAATCAGCTATACCTGTACTTACCAACTACGCCACTTAGTGAAATTCCAGAAGAATATAAAAACTGGATTGCCGCTGGGATGGTCCCAAATGGCGCAACAACGCTAGGCTTTTATGGTATTTACAACGAAGCGATGCAAACAGGCTTTGTCAGCTATTAAACTGTATAAGACTTTTAAAAGTTTTTGTATTGATGCTATGGGCAAGTAATTGATTGAATTTATTGGCAGCCTAAATAATTTATCAACAAAAAACTTTTAACAATCTTTTTATCGAATTGAGGAGGAAATATGAATCAATATCCTGTAACGAAAAATCAAGAACTAACCGTGGACATTATCGACCTTACGCATGAGGGAATGGGCATTGCTAAAGTTGATGGTTATCCACTGTTTATTGAAAATGCCTTACCTGGAGAAAAAGTGACCATTCACGTACTTAAGGTGGGCAATAAATTTGGCTTTGCTAAAGTAAAAGACTTTTTAAAGAAAAGTCCTGATCGTATTGAAAACGCAGATGAGCGCTATATTCGAACGGGAATTGCCCCTTTAGCCCATTTAAGCTATGAAAAACAACTGCTTTTCAAACAACAACAGGTCGAAAACGTAATGAAGAAAGTTGCCAAAATGCCAGACGTTGCTGTCTTGCCAACAATCGGTATGACCAACCCGACTGGCTACCGTAACAAAGCCCAAATTCCAGTTAGAAGAATTGATGGTCAATTACAAACCGGCTTTTATCGTAAAAACAGTCATGACTTGATGCCAATCGAAAACTTCTACATCCAAGATCCAGCTATTGACCAAGCGATTGTAACGATTCGCGAGATCTTACAAAAATACCAAGTCAAAGCTTATAACGAAACGACCCACGAAGGCTTTTTAAGACATATTGTGATTCGGCGCGGTCATTACACACACCAAATGATGGTGGTCTTGGTTACTCGCAAAACCAAATTCTTTAAAGGAACACAAATCGCTCAAGAAATTGCCAAAGCCTTACCAGAAGTAGTATCGATTATTCAAAATATAAACGAAGAAAAAACCAACGTCATCTTAGGCGAACACGAACAAGTCCTATATGGTAGCAGTACCATTGAAGATCAACTCCTAGGTAAAACCTATCAAATCTCGGCTAAATCGTTCTATCAAGTGAATACGATCCAAGCTGAACGCCTTTATCAAACGGCTTATGACTTTGCCAAATTAACAGCAAAAGACATAATCATTGATGCATATTCTGGCATTGGAACCATTGGCTTATCAGTGGCGGATAAAGTGAAGCACGTCTATGGCATGGAAGTCGTTGCCGATGCCGTCCAGGATGCAATCAAAAATGCTAAATTAAACGGCCTAACCAACACTACCTATGTAACAGGAAACGCTGAAACTGTCATGGCACAATGGGTAAAAGACGGTATTCAACCAACTGTCATTTTCGTTGACCCACCACGAAAAGGCCTAACACCAAGCTTCATTAAAGCTAGCTGTGAAATGAATCCAGAAAAGATCGTCTATATTTCCTGCAACCCAGCCACCATGGCCCGCGACCTAGCCCTATTTAATGAACTAGGCTACGCCGCCCAACAAGTCCAACCCGTGGATCTATTCCCGATGACAAACCATGTTGAGACGGTAGTATTGATTACGAGGCTGTAAGCCTTTATTTAAGCGGGTTTCCGAGATTACATCCAAGTTGTCTACTCAACCTAAAGTGCCATAATGCGTACGCGGAAACAAATCGAGGGGATACTTTTGGGGCGAAATTTGAGCTAAAAAAAGGTAGGGTTGAGTTGACAGAATAGATAACGGGCATTTTTTCATAGGGTTGAGTAGACAGGATAGATGTAAAGATTATGATGGAGAATAATAACAGGTTTTATGTGCGCAGGGATGGATTCAAGGAGCAATGCGTCTTGGCTTTGCCTATTAGTGCCATGAAGCCGGAAGATAAGCGGTATACTCATAATAATGTAGAAAATAATTAACTTAATTGTTTTTGGGGAGGAGAAGATCATATTTGTGTTACAAAATGAAAATAATGAATTTGAATATTAATGATTTTGGTGGTACTGCTAATCACCGGGAAGAATACAAGAAAAATTTTAATAATAAGTATCTTGTAGAATGGGATAAATTATATAAATCACCTAATGTCGATGGTATTTTCCAATATATTGAAGATTTAACTTCTAAACCGGATATAATTGTTCTTCAAGAATTCGATATTAATTCAAAAGAAGCAACATACTTTAAAGGGAAAATGGAAGGATTAGGATATAAATTAGCATCAGAAAATCCATCAAAAAGACCATCAATGACAGTTTTTTTATAGCAGAGGGAATTGATTACGAACACATTGAACAAATACATGAAAGGAATTTAAGAGCATATGCAGTAAAATTATGTAATGACTTAGTTGTATATGGAACGCATGTACCCCCAAAATATGATGAGGTCTTTTGGAATGAACTTGATTGTTTTGTAGAAACATATAGAAATCATAAGCTGGTTCTAATTGGTGATTTCAATACAATTAATAAACGCAATAAAAGCAGACTTGAGGCTCTTCTGAAAACTGGATTAATAGATGTATGGCTTAAGAAAGGTAATTATAAACCGATCTCTGTTCCTGGGGATTATGCTTTCGTATCAGAAACTATCAAAACAGCGGATGTAGAAATAGAGATTAGCCATATTGGATTTTCTGACCATCCAGTGATAATGCTAACATTGCTTTAATTGAATGAAAAGAACCTTTTAGGTGTTTGGCAGTCAACTACGTGATTACTCAATGTTTAAGGAAGGTGCTACATGAGAATTAGTGTAATAATATGTTGTAATAAATGCTGTGTTCGAAAAATTTCATACAGAAAGCCGAAAAATATAATGATGGTCACGTTTACAGAAAAAGCAGTGAAAGAGATAATTACACGTATATCTGCAATGGTGCCAAAGCGAATAAAAGAAATTGAAGAAATGACAGAAAATGTTTCTGCTGGGAAAATATATGTAACAGCATTTTTAGACTTTAAAACATTTAAGAAATTTTCAGAGTCTTTAGCTTGGGAAACGGAAGTATGGATTGCGGATATGCCGGACCATATGATTCATCTAAATGGTGATAAATTCTTAGGACCGAGAAAATAAAGGAGGAGGTGCTCATTATTAAAGGTGAAGTATCAAAAAAAGATTTGATTAGAGAAATTGAAAAAGCTATTAAAAGTGATGAATTAGGAGCATTTATTGGAGCAGGACTATCAATTCCTGCCGGATTTTGTAGTTGGAAAGAACTTCTAAAAGAACCTGCAGAAGAAATTGGACTAGATGTTGAAAAAGAAAATGATTTGGTTAACTTGGCTCAGTATTATTCTAATTCAAAAAAAAGAACATCGATAGATGACTTGATCAAAGGTCAATTTTCTCAATTAGTAAAACCTACTGAAAACCATAAATTATTATCACAGTTACCGATTTACACTTTTTGGACAACTAATTATGATAAGTTAATTGAAAAAGCTTTAGAAGATAATATGAAAAAGCCTTATATAAAAACAAAGGATGAACAATTAAGAGGTACAAATCATGATTTTGATGCAATAGTATATAAATTGCATGGCGATGTAGAATCTCCTGAAGACGCAGTACTAACAAGAAGTGATTATGAAGAATTTGGATATAACAAAAGAAAATTATTCAGAGAAGTTTTAGAAGGAGATTTGCTTACCAAGACATTTCTATTTTTAGGATTTAGTTTTGAAGATCCAAACTTTAACTATGTAATTGGAAGATTAAGGGTATTGCTCGATGAAAAGAATACGAGAAAGCATTATTGTATTATGAAAAGAGTCCAAAATACTGATGAGGATTATGAATACAAAAAAGCAAAACAGGAGCTACAAATTGAAGATTTAAATAGATATGGTATTTTTACATATTTAGTAAATAGATATGATGAAATTACCGAATTATTAAGCACTCTTGTCGATAGATTTAGAAGGAAAACAATATTTATTTCAGGCAGTGCATACAATTATCCGGGTTATTCTCATGAAACCGCTCAAAATTTTATTCATAAATTATCTTTTGAACTATCGAAGAATGGTTATCGCATTGTTAATGGATATGGAAAAGGTGTAGGAGAATTTATATTAAATGGTGTTGCAGATTTTTGTTTGAATCACAAAGCAAAAATAAATGATTTTTTGACGTTTATGCCTTTTCCTCAAAATAGTTCATTAGGGATTGATTTAGATCAGCTGTATAAAGAAAATAGAGAGCAGATGATTGAAAATTGTGGTATAGCTATATTTCTTTTTGGTAATAAGGAAGCAGAAGACATTGCAAGTGGGGTTATGGACGAATATGAGTTATCTAAAGAGCATGGATTAGTATGTTTGCCTATTGAACGTACTGGTGGGGCAGCTAAAGAAATATATGACAAAATAACTCAAGAAATTTTAGATAAAAATACAATAAGTGCAATTGACCAGGCAAATAAACAATGCGATGGAGATATTGATATATCTGTTAAAAATATAGTGCAAGCAGTTAAAATATTAAATAAGGAGGATTTTTAAATGTCAAAAAGGCAAGTATTTTTCAGTTTTCATTATGACAATGATAATTGGAGAGCAGGACAGGTACGCAATATGGGAAAGGTGGATAGCAGCTCTACTTTTTCTGATAATGATTGGGAGGAAGTAAAAGAAAAAACAGACAGTAAAATCAAAGAATGGATTGATGAACAATTAAATAAGCGTTCATGTTTAGTGGTTTTAATCGGAGAAAAGACTGCAAATAGAAAATGGATAAATTATGAAATAAAAAAAGCATATGAGTTAAATAAAGGAATTGTAGGAATCTATATTCATAAATTAGAGAATTCATCAGGTGAACAAGATGATAAGGGGAATAATCCATTTGATTATTTGACATTAGAAGGAGAGAAACTTTCTAAGTATGTTAAATGTTTTGATTCGAGTTATGCATCAAGTAAATATGTTTACAATGATATTAAGGATAACATAGAAGATTTGATCGAATATGGCATTGAGCACAAACCGTCTACTTGGTAATAAATGAGAATGGAGAGAAAAATTATTTTATCTCTCCATCTCCTTATCCATATAAATTCCATAGTTCTTTCGTATTTGATAAAGTTCGTCCATAGTAGATTTGGTAGAATAATACTGGCTCTTTGTCAAGTAGTGTTGTTGGCAATTAAGTCAATTGGAGAGGAAGTTATTTTATGAATGCTTTCTCTCTTTTTTTATTTTCTTTTCTTTTTTCAATCGACGCTTATGTACGAACAGGTGGCTGGAGGTGTTCAAGGGTGGACTTGTCCACTTGCGTAGCCCTTGCACAGCTGATAAAGCCATCTGTTACAATGTGTGGGCGATTGAGGAAAGGTTTTAAGCAGTTTTTCTTCTACATTTTCGTTTCTTTGGTTTTTTCGTTTGCCAATTTTCTTCGTATAAAAAGATTCTTCTTCGCATATTTCCAAAGTTTCTAAATCCAAAAGCAACTCGTTGAAAGACTTTGATTAAATTATTTTTACCTTCTAGTTTTCCGTTTGAATAAGGTAGTTTTAGAGCATTCTTTACATTACGAGTTTGTTTGGTTAAGTATTTAATTGACTTTTTAAATTTTTTATCTAAGTTTTGAGGTAAGTTATAGAGTATATCAAAAAATTTGTTGTATTCTTTTTTATGAAAGTGTCCAAGCAGACTTTGATAAATCTCGTAACATTGCTTGAAGCCTTCGTCAAATGAAAGTAAGGTATCTACGACTTCTGTTTGAGTGACGAATTTTTTATCGAATAATGGGTACTGTGAACGTTTCTCGTAATCCAGATTATCCTCGTAGGTTAAAACGAATTTCCAATATCTTTTTAATTTCGTATAGTGACGAGATTCCTTATTTTTTTTGTTCATTCATTACTTGAATTCGTTTATTATTCAAAGCACGAGTCAATTGTTGGACAATATGGAAACGATCAATGATAATTTCTGCATTAGGAAATATTTCTTTGATAGCATAAGGATAAGAGGCATTCATATCCATTACCACATATTTCACACGGCATCGGTTTTCCAAGCTAAAGTGCAGAAAATAGTCTTTAATCGCAAAATTCCTACGATCATTGAGAATATCAATGATTTTCCCAGTTTCTCCATCACTAAAAATAAAGCATAATTTTGTATGATAATCTCTCGTTCCTTTGAATTCATCAACCAATAGGCATTCAGGTAGTTGGTAGGTATAAGGGTTCACCTCATAAGTGTAGGACTTCAGGATACGTTCAACCGTTTTAGTGGAAACGAAGTAACGATTAGCAATATCGGTCATAGAACATTTCTGCTTTAAATCATTAAGAATAGCGAATTTCAACGCTTTTGAAATGTAGCAATTTTCATCAACGATCTTTGTCGTAGCGCTGAAAGTATGCTCGCAATCTTTACAACGGTATCGCTGCTTGTATAAACGAAGATAAGTGGGAACATTTTGATAGGGAATCATTTGAATTAGGCTAGCTTTGGGCGTATGTTTAATGACGGAACCAATTCCCCCATATTTAGGGCAACAGTATGGATTTTCAGGGTATGAGAGTAAGCCGGAAAAGACTTTAGAAGGAACACCATGTACTTCCTCTTCAGAAAGTGCATCCGTATAAGTAGGGAAAGTAATATTATCATCTTTAATAGAAAGAAGTTTTTTGATAAAAGTAGTTGTACTTGGACAGTTTTTTTTGATATTATTTAGTAAAGACATCTTGTTTCACTCCTTAATGGTTTTAAGCGACTTAATTATAGAGGAAACAGATGTCTTTTTCTATTATTATGATTATAAAAAAAGATATTTAGTGTTATCCTCCATTTGAGTAACAACACTAAATATCATAGACCCTAGATTTTGATTATTAATAATTATTATTTTTGAGGGCTACATATATTCTTTTATAGCTGCAAGCGTTTGCTGACAATCAAATAGTTGTTTTTCTAGTAATGAAATTTTAAGAAGTAGTTCTTGATTAGTTGTATCATCTTTTTTTGCTTCCAAGTTATCATTGGTATATTGAATAATTGCTCTGTAGATGCTGGCTACGGAACAGTCTAGTGTTTTTGATAAAGACAGCAATTTGTCATATGTGTTTTGGCGTAAACTAATCATTTTTTGAATAGTTAAGTTGTCATCTGAGTTTATGTAGTCTGTTAGTACTTGAGGTGATGAATTAAAATCATCTATAGCACGTGCAAATACAAAAGAATCCCTATATTCTTTTGAAGAGCTGTTTCCGAAATAATTATTTCTTAATATTGGAGCATAGTCTAAAAGTTCTTTTGACATTTTTATGTTTATCTGCATATCAATTCCTCCGTTTAATATCTAGATATTATTATAGTAGTTAGCTGAGAAAAAATCAACAGATATTAAAAGGATAACTAGATATAAAAATAGTATTGACAATAAGGAAGAATGGAGCTATTATAACGATATGAAGATATTAATACGATATCTAGATATCAAAATTATTTAAGGAGGATCTTTTTATGATCGGTAAAGTTCTAACAGCTAAGGGTATGTCAATGAGTGTAGCAGATGTCATCAGTGCAATGGTGGCAAGTATGCCAAATGATCCATATGCAGTGCAGAAAGCGTGTGGGAGCCTTGGGGGTGCAAAAACGCATTCATTTATTGATATATCTAATGGTGTAGTAACTAGGATTCGCTAATATGAATCACCCCAGCTGGGAGGGGAATATCCCAGCAATATTTAGAGGAGAATAAGAGTATGGTTTTAGCAACAAAAAAGTCTATAAATCAGCTACAGAAGATATTTAATGTTTTAGGGGAATATGGTGGAACTATAACAACTTCTAACCCTAGAAATTGGTGGAAGCTAGATTTAGAAGTTGAATATATAGATGGTGAGGATAAAAGAATTTTAATAGGAATATGTTCGACTATTAATGATGATATTGTCTTTGACCCAATGTTTACCCTTAACTTAAAGATTGATTCCGATAACAAGATAGTAGATGCTATTATTCTTGGATACGAGTCAACAACTGCATTGGGCACAGTTTATTCTGGCGAAGATGATGTCCTTTATGGTTTCGGAATGAAGGAAAAAGCTGGTATGAGAAAGTTATTTAGTTCTTTTATGACAAATATAAATGAAATAGGTCCTTATCTTACGGAGCCAAAGAAAATTAAAAAATATACGAAAACATTAGCAGATTAAGAAAGGTGGAAATTGTTTATGGAAGATTTTATGTTTGAAGAAGATGAGAAAGAATTTATTTTATTCGAAATGTTTGGAATTGACCCAAATGCTCCAGATGCAGCCGCAGACTTAGAAGAGGCTATTGATTGTTATTGGGATTAAATAATGGTTGTTTCCAGGAAGCATATAAAGCTTCCTGGAATTATTATAAAGAGTTGAAGGAGAGATCAAATATGAACATAGGATTTTGTAATATGAATTTTTGGAAACCAGTATATGACATGAAATTCAGTGAAAAGCAAGAATATTTAGTTGAAAAGGTTAAAAATGAAGAACCCGTAATTTTGGCTATAAATGAGCATGCATCACATCAAACCTTGATTTCTAACTTGGATAAAATGTTAGGCGGGGAATACTCAGTAGTAAAACCAAACTTTGACAACGTTAGTCACCCACGCAGTTTACAGAATCTTCTTATTATCAAAGATGGAATAAAATATACGATTCAAAATGTAAATTGTTGCTTGCCTAATAGATTAAATGTTGTTGATGTCTATTTGTTGGGAGAAGATGAAGATAAAACTCCTATTCGAATAATTAATGTATATATGGTGCAAACAGCTATCTTAAAACCGCATTTGCGTGAAAATAGAGAAAATCTTTCAAGAAAATTATGGAAAGAGATAAAAGAGTTACTTGAATCTGAAGAATATAGAAGAATACCTACTATTGTTATGGGGGATCTCCAGGAGCTTAGTAGTGGTGAAAATATTAAATATTTAACTGAAACACTAGGATATTATGAGCTTGTAGAGGGATTTGCTCCTGTAAGTACATTTGATAATAAGACGATAGATCATGTTCTCTTTTCACGAGAGGCACGTGAGATCTTAAAACCTAGAAACTATTCTGTAAATAATGATGCTCTTTCTTACTCAGATCATCCATATATATCTGTAGAAGTAGCATGATAAAAGATATGACAAATAATATTATTAGCATTAAGGATTATAAGAAAAAGCAGTTCAACAAATTATTGAAATCCGATCCAAAATATTGTGAGATAAATAGAAAAATTCACTTTGCTTTTATTTTGTTAGGGGTGGATCTTGTATTACTGCTTATATGTTCATTTTTATAGGAGGGCATACCATATATGAATAGAGCTACTGCTATGAAAAAAATCAAAGAACGATTAAGAAACTTCAGATATATTTATAAAGAAGAGAGAACACAGATAAATGAGATACATTTAACGTTCAAAATGGATTCAAATTGCTATGAATTACAAAGTTCAATGCTTTTTGAAGAAAATTGGCTGGATATACTTACATTTATCTCACCAAGAGTAGTAAAGCTTGATTATGATGAATTAGAATATATAGATATTCTTAAAACCATTAATTTTATAAATTGGGTTTCAAAGAGTTCTTGTGGAAGAATGTACCTGGATGACTATGAGGACATAGCAATATCACTTCGCTTTACATATGATTGGGTAGAAAAATATCCAGATATAGTTATTAGTGAATTTGAAACAACGATTCAATATTATGAGGATTTATTTACTATAATATTAGATGTAGCTAATGGTAAGAAAGATTATTATGAGGCTAAAACATTTATAACTGAAATGTGGAAGCTTTAAGGAGGATTAATTTGGACAATAAAGAAAAAGAATATGAAGAATATGATACCATGCTTCAAGAAAAGTATCCAATATTAAAAAGGCCAAAGTTTAAATCGAAGTTTCATGAGTGGGACAATAACTTGACCATATATGAGAACTGGGGATTTGAAGGAATTTCACTGATATGGTTAAAATTACTTATTGAACCTATGATGCAAGAAATCTATAAATGCTATGAAGAACATGGAGAAGAACCTGGTTTAATTGTCGAGCAGTGCAAAGAAAAATGGAGTGCTTTGAAGTTTTATTTCAGTATCGATAAAAATCATAGGCAAGCAATTCATGGTATTGATGGTATAGGTGGTGAAGGTATACGTTTATATCCATCTGATGATAATACCATTGCGTCTGAAATATCGGATATTGTTAAAAGGTACGAAAGGAAGTCTTTAGAAGTATGTTGCCATTGTGGATCAAAAGGTGAAACAAGACCATTAAGATGGAGAATAGTTTTGTGTGATGATTGCTATGAAGAACAATTAGAGAAAATAAAAAAATACGAAGAAGAGAAGAAAAATAGGAAGCCAATCTTCAAGAAAGATATTATCGATGAATAGTAAATTTATCTTGTAGTAATAATATATTTTGGATATACTATCAATACTACAAGGTCTTTACTATGTTATAGGGCAAAGTGATTTAGCCTCAAAAGGGGGCTCTTTGTCAAGTAGTGTTGTTGGCAATTAAGTCGATTAGAGAGAAAGTTATTTTATGAATGCTTTCTCTCTTTTTTTATTTTCTTTTCTTTTTTCAATCGACGCTTATACACGAACAGGTGGCTGGAGCTGTGCAAGGGTGGACTTGTCCACTTGCGTAGCCCTTGCACAGCTGATAAAGCCATCTGTTACAATGTGTGGGCGATTGAGGAAAGGTTTTAAGCAGATTTTCTTCTACATTTTCGTTTCTTTGGTTTTTT
>NZ_KE136347.1:756198-794772 GCF_000406925.1 Enterococcus columbae DSM 7374 = ATCC 51263 | reverse complement strand
ATAGAAAGAAGTTTTTTGATAAAAGTAGTTGTACTTGGACAGTTTTTTTTGATATTATTTAGTAAAGACATCTTGTTTCACTCCTTAATGGTTTTGGTCGACTTAATTATAGAGGAAACAGATGTCTTTTTCTATTATTTTGATGATAAAAAAAGATATTTAGTGTTATCCTCCATTTGAGTAACAACACTAAATATCATAGACCCATAACTCTAGGTTCGCTACCTGGAGTTATTTTTTTTTTTGTTAAACAGAGCCAGTCAATATGTATCCCGATATTGGAGGTGGAATTAACTATTGGAACTTGAAGAATATATTAAGGATGGCTTTGATGATTCGTTAAGAGATTATATTCAGTCGGAAGAATATGTCTCTGCAAAGCAGCAAGAGAGAAGAGCGCTGGCATATTTAGAAAGTTTACTTACCAAGGACCAGCAGTAGGCATTTCATTCATTCCTGGATGCAACAACAAACTGTAATAGTATGCTTTTGTCAGAAACATATTTGCATGGAGTTGTGGAAGGTATAGCCCTAAGAAAAAAAGTAGTATCAGAATAGGTAGTAAAGAGGCCGGCTTTGATTCCCTTTTGAGCTGGTTTTTCTTTACAGATTTGGAGGCGTTATGGCAGGATTCAAACCGGGCGATAAAGCCTATATTGTAGAAAATAACAGAATAGTACGCCAGTGCACTGTTGTAAGAGTAAGCGCTGGCATGCATCTGATTCGTTTTGAAAATGGTGGTGGGATTCAGGTGAAGGCACATAGATTATTTGCAACACAAGAAGAAGCCGAGAATAGCGTACCAACTATTAAGAAGGCAGCAGCTAAGCCGGCTGGGTATAGATCACCATATGATTACATGCATTAGAAAACGATAGCCTGACAGGTATTGATTTACCGGCCAGGCTATTTTTGTTTACTTGAAGTCCAATGGATATGATTCTGAGAGGACTTCCTTAATAATTCTATTGTGCTCATCTGTTTCCTTTTGAAGCGCTTTTTTGTATTCCTGCATTTTCTCGTAAGTCCATTCGTAAGAAGAGTAGTTGTCTATGCATTCCTGAAGAATGGTGATAATAGCAGGAAGGCTCTTTTTCTTGTAAGAACGATAATATCTTCCGACGATTTCTTTGCTGGAATCAAGTCTTAAGCGTGTGCTGTATTTGTTTTCCTTCATATCGGTGATAACCGCTTTTAAGGTATCAAGTGGATAATCTGAAACGCAGCAGTCATTAAAGCGATAGCTGAAGGATCTGCTTACCTTGCTCTGAAGGTGGAGAGTCTTTCCATTTGGTACCAAGAAATAATTGGTTACAATACCATCACCCTTCCAGCGAGGACAAGGGTAGTGTTTAGTTGTCGATTCAATATGATATTTTTCTTTGCAGGCTGGGCACTGGATTTCTTCATCAGTGTAGCCTTCACGAGTCTGGTTCCAGTCATTCATATCATAATAATATGTACGAACCACAATGCCTTTACCGCAGGCACAGGTGGTTTTCTGGAGTTCTTCGCGCATTCTTTCATAGCTCATAAATAAAACCTCCTCGTAGATAATAATAGCTAGCGAAAACCTATAAGGAATTCATTAGCCTTGTTTCTGTTATTCTACATCTCATATTCCATACCTTGATTGTAAGATACGACTATGTGGTCTCCGACTTGGAAACCGAGATTGGATAACCAATCGCCTTGGAGATTTATTCGTGGAATGTTTCTCTTTTGGCCTGGTGCTTCGTATATCTTTAAATGTCTTTCTTTCATTGGTGCCTTCCTTTCCGGCTACCAATGCTACCATGACTAGTATATCATTTTGAGCTCGATTTGAAAAGTTGAAAATGTTATAATAAATTGATTCGTGTTTGAAAGGATGATGAAAGTGGAACAGAAAGAATTATATAAAGACGCAGTAAAAAAAAGAAAATTCTCTGATTTAGAGAAAGAGGATTATTTGGTTCCGATTGTAAAAATTGTAGAAGATGATATAGAGTGGATGGATAATGATTCTGTTATATATTTATGGGCTTTATTTGGTAAATATGATTCAGAAGTTGAATATGAATGTGTACAAGTAGGAGCAAGTATTGACGGAAGAGATGAAATTGAAAAGGATATTTGTAAAATGAATGATTCGAACTGTCCAGTTCTGGATTCAGGAAGAAAAGTCAATACTCAGTTTTACACTAATGTTTATTTTGTGCCAGATGAAGATGGAGTAGATAAATCGAAGTATCAGTACCGAAAAATCAGAAAAGATTATAAAACATTGATTTTTTGTAAAATTGATATCAATAAATATCTTAATGTTGATGATACCCAGATAGATAATCAGCATTTAAGAGATATTTTTAATTTGTCAAAAGCCTATTATGCAGAAACCAAGTTTGCATTTGATACACAGTCAATATATTGGAATGCCTATAGATCTGGTGTAGGAATGGAAACGTTAAAGCAATTAATACCGAAATCATAGTATTGCTTTATTGTTATTGCCGAAGCTAACTTTTATCTGGCACTTTTCAAAAAAGCGGTAATGTTTTTCAAAAATAGGTGTGATATTATTAAACTGCGAAGAATTGTAGGAAGCCTACTGGAACAAATCCAGCGGGCTTTTTTCTTTGCTTTCTTTGGTGCGGGGAAGTGCGGAGTTTCCTATCCTTTCGCCGCACCTCCCTTTAGAAAGACTAACTATATTAAGTCAACAGAAAAAACTAAAAAAGATTAAAAAAAAGATATAACAAAAAAGTGCGCAACAAATAAGCCTAAATAAGCTAAAAATTTTTTAGGATTGTTGTATTATGCATGGTTCATTCTTTGTTAAAATGGCATGAATAACATAGCAAAGTTTTCTAGCAACGGCACCAATCGCTGTGAAATGATGTTTCCCTTCTGCACGTTTTTTATCATAAAAGGCTCTAAAAGTAGGATCACATCTTGATGCGACAAGGGCAGCTTGAAATAAAGCTTTTCGCAAATAAGGGGAACCACGCTTGCTCATGACATTGTGTGTGGCTTCGTATTCTCCTGATTGTGTGACCGAAGCATCGATTCCTGCGTAGGCAACCAATTTTTTGGGATTAGAAAAACGCTGAATATCACCAATTTCACCGAGTATAGTTGCACCAATTACGATGCCAATTCCAGGGATAGTGGTAATCATTGAATCGATCAGTTGCATATGATGATTGATTTCTTCTTCTGTCTGTTTGATTTGGAATTCAATATAAGCTAATTGATCCAACATTGAACGAAGTTGAAAAATGAATGCATCTTGTGCGAAACGAATACCAAATGATTGTGCAGCAGCTTGCTTTAGCGCTTCTACTTTATGTTTTCCTAAGCGTTTTCGACTTGCTTCTTGGATGACCTGTGTGAGTGTTTCGGCAGAAATCTTGTTTAATTCTTCAGGAACTGTAAAGGTTGAAAGAATGGTTTGAGAAGCTTTTCCAAAAATGCCAGTAGAAGAAAATAAGGCTTCGTATTCAGGAAACACTTGATCAAGTAAAGCAATGATTTTTCTTTTAAAATCACTGGCGGTTCCAACTAGATAAGTTCGATAGCGACAAAGTTGTCGAAGCGCAAAATAGTTTTCATCGATTTTCGGATGGCTATGAAAAGAGCCATAGCGAATGAGATCAGCAATCAAAACAGAGTCAATGGTGTCATTTTTACGTTTGCGAATTTCTGTTCCTTTGCGCCAACCATCTGTCTGGATAGGGTTGATTACATGGACAATGTAATCTTTTTGGTCCAAAAAAGCATAGAGCGCTAACCAATAGTGCCCAGTTGCTTCCATAGCAATCAGGCATTCGTCAGTAGAGGGACAAAAAGAAGCTAAACGTTGAAGAAGACTTTCAGCGCCTTCTGTTGAATTTTGAAAAGAAAAACCTTTAAAAAGAATTTTTCCTTCGCTATCCATCAATGAGGCTACATGTGTACGTTTACCAATATCTAAACCTAAATAAAGCATAAACTCACCTTCTTGTAATATTTAGGATTGAGAACCACTCAACTGAAAAGCGTCACTACCTCGTGCTAGATACGGAGTAAAGGATAAATCCTTTCAACATCTAACTCATTCGCAATCAGCCTAACAGAGAGAGGAATCAGTCTTTCGATAACGAGTTGATGACCCAAGGATAGAACGATTCTCCTCTCAATCCGTTAATTATATTTTCTCAAAAAATATGAGGAAATACCATAAAAAAGTAACAAAGGTTCATAAGGTTCCTATTTCAATTTCGAGGATAAAAACCTTAAATATATTATACGAGGAGAAATCTAACATGCAAGAATGGATTGTTGTCGATTAGTTCGGGAATGTGATTGCACAAGGTTTTTATGATAAACAATCAGCAGAATTTTATGCAAAAAATATTCCAAACGCTAGTGTAGAAAAGAAAAGCTAATAAGATTACAACTATACAATTGATACACCTTACTTAGAGTTCGTTTTCGGATATCATGTTCATATTATTTCTTGTGTTCTCTGATTATTAATTGAGGACTTTTGAAGGTTTGTATGTGCTATAATGAAGGAGTTAGATTTCAATAAGGAGGGATGTATTTTGACGTTAATTCAAGACGAATTAAAAATCATCAGCGTAAAAGAGTTAATGAATATCAATTTAAAGATTCCTGATTATCAACGTCCATATCGTTGGTCATCTAGTTCAACCAATACCCTTTTTGCAGATACCTATGAAGCTTATAAGTTAGGAATTGATGAGTATAGATTAGGTTCGGTCATTTTGCATAGGGCATTGAATCATAATAGCCAACATTACGATTATAATCTAGTTGATGGACAGCAACGGACTACAACCTTATCCATTTTACTCTATGTGCTTGGTGAAAAAAGCCAAAAACTTCTGAGTGAAAATTATAAACCGTCATCTCGTGATGCAATTTACAATAATTATAAATTGCTCCAAAAGAGAGTGAATGAACTTACCAAGGAAGAAAAAAGAAAGTATAAAGAGTTTCTTGAAAAAAATTGTACTGTTGTAAAGATTGTGACAGACAGTGAGCAGGAGGCCTTTCAATTCTTTGATTCACAAAATTCACGTGGAAAAGCACTCAAGCCTCATGATTTATTGAAATCGTACCACTTGAGAGAAATGGTTCGAGATCCTGAGCAGTTAAAAATCAGATTGATTTCTGATTGGGAAGATATGGATCAAAATGCTCTTGAGGATTTGTTTAGAAATTATTTGTATCCAGTCATTCGATGGTTTAATAACAGGGATGGGTTACATTATTCATCTGATAAAATTCAGTATTTCAAAGGAATCAAGCAATCGAATACTTATAACTATGCGATTTATCATAAAGCCAGTAATATTTTCATTGAACAAGTTAATTCGAGTGGTTCAAGTGAATTGCTCAGTTCTGGGGAATTAAACCAATTTCAATTAACCCAACCAATTATTGCCGGAAAACGCTTCTTTGAGTGGACTTTGCATTATTCAGCTTTATTGGAACAAATTAAAAATAAAATTGATAATTACCATAAAAAAGAAGAAGTCCCAGGAAGGCGAACTGGTGACATTTACATAAAACAACTTTATGAAGCATCGTTGCTATTTTATGCTGATAGGTTTGGTTTTGAAACAATCGATGAATCGGTCATGCATCAGCTATACACTTGGTGTTATTCATTAAGATTACGAATGAAGGCTATTTATCCACAAACGGTAAATAAGTATGCAATTGGTCAACATGATCGGATCAATCTGGGTAAAGATTTGTTTTCAATAATGAGTGAAATGAATGACCCGCAAGAATTGAAATCCATATTCTTAGAAAGTGTAGAAGAGAGCGACCTTCAAAGCAGCAGCTATAAAGCAATTTACGAATTAATTAAACAATGGAATGGGTGGTAATCATGGACAATCATTTAAAAATGATACCAGTTTCAAAAATATTTTCTGATGTTCATTATGAGGTTCCGATTTATCAACGAAATTACGCATGGGGTTCTGACCAAATTGAACAGTTAATCGAAGATATTATGAGTACCAAAGATGATTATTTTTTGGGCAATCTAATCGTTAATCAAAAGGATAATAATGTTTATGAAGTTATTGATGGACAACAGCGCTTGACAACATTATTTTTACTTGAAAGATATTTGGGTATTGCGTTTGCTAATGATGCATTACGTTTTGAAGCTAGAGATAAGGCGAATAGAACACTTGTAATATTACCCAATACAAACCAATTAACTGATGAGTTGCAGTCATCAGAAATTAAAGAGGGATATAAAATTATTGATGATTATTTTGAGAAGATAGGTTTGAGCTCAGAAAAAGAAAAGTTCATCAAACGTTTGGATAAGGTGAATCTTATCCGTGTTCAAGTACCTGCTAAAATTGACTTGAACCATTATTTTGAAATTATGAATACTCGTGGTGAGCAGCTCGAATTACATGAAATTGCCAAGTCAAATATTTTAGCAAAAATTTCATCACCAGAAGCTAAGAAAATAGCTAGTGATATTTGGGAATATTGTTCCAATATGGACTCTTATATTCAAATGAATTATCCTAAAAAGCAACGAGATAAGATATTCAGTGATGATTGGAGTAGCTTGTCTGATAAGATAATTGACTTTGATTCATTAATCGGTTGCTATAAAAATGAAGTGATGATAGAAGAAAGCTTCACTCTTGAAGAAATACTTCAAGGTAAGAGAGTGATGAGTAGTGAATCAACATCAAGTGATGAGCTAGAGAATGAACGTTTTGAGTCGATTATTTCTTTCCCAAACTTCTTGTTGCAAGTCAATGAAGCAATTACGAGATCAAGTGCGGATGATGATGCAAGTTTGGATGACAAGAATTTTTTAATTAATCTTCAGAACAATTGGGCAGATGAATCCTCGTCTAAGCACTTCCTATTCATGATGTTAAAAGCACGCGTATTGTTCGACAAATTTGTGTTAAAACGTGAATATGCGCGTGATTACAAAGAAATAGGTAAATGGTCGTTACAAAGGCTTGAAAAATATCGTGATGCCAAAGGAGACAAACCAAAATATATCGGAACTTTTGGTGGAGATGAAGATAATCGAAATAGACAGATTCGAACTTTGCAATCTGCCTTACGTATAACATACACTTCTCCAAAAACAATGCACTGGATTTCATTAGTCTTATCGAGTTATTTTAATGATGAAAATGCAGATATATTAGAGATTCTTGAAAATTATGCTCAATCAAAAGTTGATGCAACTAGATTTGAAACGGCTTCTGGATTTGGATTTGAACGGATCGTATTTAGTTATTTAGATTATTTGCTTTACCGAGATGGCTACTCATTCAATGGTCATGAAATAATACATCCACTATCGAATGACTGGCAATTTCAGTTTAGAAGTTCAATTGAACATTTCTACCCTCAACATCCAACTGAATTGGCCCCTTGGGCTGATGCAGATCTGAATTGCTTTGGTAATTTAGCCTTGATTACGGTATCTGGCAATTCTACTTTTAATAATGCAATGCCTGTCGGAAAAGCAGGTACAAACCCAGGGATTATTGCGCAGAGTTTGAAGTTGAAAATTATGGCTGAAATGATGGGACAAAATAATAATATGTGGGATCAAAAATTGGCGCACATCCATCAGGACGAAATGTTTAATATTCTTAAATTTAGAGGGGGAAAATAGAGTAGGTAACTCTTAATCAAACAAGCTATTCTCAAAGTAAGTGAAGAGGTAAAAGATGAACTTGAACTAATATATCCAGTTATCGTATGCTACTCGAATGCTCTGCTATTCTTTTTATTAAAATATGCTATATTAAATCAAAATTACAGAAAAGGAGGAAGCTATGGAAAATAAAACAACAAGGAGAAATTCAGATGAAAGAAAACAAATATGATGATAATATATTTTTTCAAAAATACAGTCAAATGAGTCGCTCACAGCAGGGACTAGCCGGTGCAGGAGAATGGGAAACATTGAGAAAGCTGCTGCTGGATTTTAAAGATAAGCGTGTGCTTGATTTAGGATGCGGCTATGGATGGCACTGTATTTATGCGATGGAACACGGAGCGTCTTCTGTTGTAGGTGTTGATATTTCTCATAAAATGCTCGAGGTAGCCAAAGAAAAAACACATTTTCCACAGGTTGAATATAAATGCTGTGCTATAGAAGATGTGGAATTCCCAGAGGAGAGTTTTGATGTAATATTAAGTTCACTTGCGTTTCACTATGTAGCAGATTATGAGATTTTAGTAAAAAAGATATATAGAATACTGAAGTCTGGTGGTAAGCTAGTTTTTACGGTTGAACATCCTGTTTTTACTGCCTATGGAACACAAGACTGGTATTATAACGAAAAAGGAGAAATACTGCATTTTCCGGTGGATAATTATTATTATGAGGGCAAACGGACAGCTGTGTTTTTGGGAGAAAAGGTTACAAAATATCATAGAACACTGACCACATATCTAAATACACTGCTTTCAAATGGTTTTATCATAAATCATATTGTGGAGCCGCAGCCGCCGGAAAACATGATGAATATTCCAACGATGCAGGATGAAATGCGCCGTCCCATGATGCTGATTGTATCGGCGAATAAAAAAGTGGATAGATAGAACTAAAACACTTATAAGGCATCAAAATGGAAATATGAAAACCAGAAGTAAATAGCCCGTGACTCTGAAGTAGAGTTGTGGGTTTTCTTTTGCTTGCTGAGTATAATAATATTTTAATAACTATTGTGTTTATCAACCAAATGGTTTATAATATTATTAGCGTAAACTTGGAGGTGCTGTATGACTACGGCAGATATGATAAAACAACTATGTGAGCAAATGAATATAAGCGTTTCTGAACTTGCTAGACGCATTGGCCAGACTCCACAGAATTTCAATAAGAAATTACAGCGAGAAACGGTAACTTTGGATGAGTTGAAAGCGATTGCTGATGTGCTGGGCATCAGGTTTGAACAGGCTTTTATATTGCCTGATGGCAATGAGATTAAAATATCTAACGAATAAAGGAGACGGACTAATATGATGATTAGTTCGGAAAGTTACTATTAAGAGTATTTCAAAGGAAAACCCAAAGCAGAAATAGTAACTGCTATCCGAGGACTTAAGTAAGAAATAGGCCATCTAAAAAAACAATGGAAAGTCTAGGCTAATGTGATAATCTAATAAATATTCCACATGAATTCACTTGCATTTACTAGACTCATGAATACTTGGAAATAAATAAACAAGTCCCAAAATAAGTTATGAAAGGAGTATCTGAATGTCGAAAAAGGATTCCAAGCAAGATATAAGAAAAAAACTCTATAATCCTTCCTCACACATTCATCATCACAAACATGAGGCAGGTTCACAGGTTTCATGTATCAGTGTTGTTCCAATCTTTAATCATCTAGAAGAAGAACAGATGGAAGAAATTATGAAAGTCATGAAGTCAATTTCATATAAAAAGGGTGAATTACTTTATCGAGAAGGAGATACATCTAATGTCTTATATGTTGTAAGTAAAGGTAAAATTAGAATCTACCGTTTATCTGAGTCTGGAAAAGAGCAATTATTGAGAATTTTAAATCCAGGAGATTTTACAGGAGAATTAGCTCTGTTTCGTGAATCAATCCATGAAGCGTATGCAGAAGCAATGATTGATACCGATGTATGTATGATTAGTAAAAATGACTTACAAGAATTTTTATTAAAGTACCCTACGATATCTTTGAAGATCTTAGCTGAGTTTTCTAACCGACTGGAAATATCAGAAAAACAAACAACTAGATTTGTCACCGAGAAAGTGGAGGCTAGATTAGCGTTGTTTCTTGGAGAGTGTACAGATGGCGGAGTTAGTCCAATAGAAATTGAATTGCCGATGAGTAAAAAGGATTTAGCCTCTTATTTAGGAACGACACCAGAAACGATCAGTAGAACGTTGGCTGATTTTGAAGATGCAGGTTATATAAAGCAAAAAAGAAACAAAAAGATTGAGATTTTAGATTTAGATGGTTTGTTGCTGATATAGCAGATAATCTTAAAATAAAAAATAGAACAGTTGGCATTAAGTTAAATACTAACTGTTCTATTTTTTTTGCGTAAAAAGAACAAACTTGATGTAGATCAAGTTAATATCTTTTAATCCCTTATATAATATAATCAATCCAAGAAAAAGAAAGAAGGAAAACACATGTCGAAAAAATTAGATTTTAATCAAGTCAAGGAAACACATTTAAAAACATTGGCACAGTATGTACCAATTGTAGCAAGAGTTCATGGAGGCAATCATCCAGAATTTCACCAAGTTCGTGAAGTATATGATAAACTTACAAAAAAAATAAAAGATACAGGAGAGGGAAAACCTGATTTAGCAGATGAATTTGCAAAGTTACGTAAAATTACAGACAATTACACAGTTCCGGATGATGTTTGTGAAAGCTATGAAGCAGTATATAACCTGTTGGCAGAATTAGATAAAGCATATGAATCATAAAAGAAACAAGTGATACAATTAATAAAAATCATAATAGGAAGGAGTATGAATATGCAAAAATTAATTTTAGGAAGAAAGAATCATATTACAATAGTAAGTGCAATTTTAATAATAATTGCATATGTTAGTAGATTAGGATTTCAAAACGAACCTATAGCCATATGGTCACTAATAATTGCCTCTGTTTTAGGAGTTATACCGATTGCCATCCAAGCGTATCAAGCACTCAGAGTTAAAGTAGTCAGTATTGATGTGTTAGTTACCATTGCAGTCATTGGCGCGTTTCTAATTAGAAATTATGAGGAGTCAGCAATTGTTACCTTTTTATTTCTATTTGGAGCTTATCTAGAACAAAGAACACTGAATAAAACACGTTCTGCAATAAAAGAATTAACTGAAATGGCGCCTGAAGTTGCTCTAAAGCAACTGAAAAATGGTGAATTTGAAGAAGTCGCAATAGAAGAGGTTGATATAGGTGATATTTTACTTGTTAAAACAGGTGCAAAAATCCCAGTTGACGGTACAGTGTTAACAGGAGAAGGGCATATTAATGAAGCAAGTATTACAGGAGAAGCGGTTCCTGTAAGTAAAAAGAAAGATTCGGGGGTATATGCCGGAACAATTTTAGAAAATGGAACTATTCAAATCACTGCTGATCGTGTAGGTGAGGATACTACTTTTGGTAAAATCATTGAGTTGGTTGAAGAAGCACAGGATTCAAAATCAGAAGCAGAACGTTTCATTGATAGATTTTCTAAATACTACACACCAGCTGTTTTAGTTCTCTCTTTTATTGTATGGATATTTTCAAGGGATATTGAACTTGCAATTACAATATTAGTTTTAGGATGTCCAGGAGCATTGGTAATCGGTGTACCGGTTTCAAACGTCGCGGGGATTGGCAATGGAGCACGTCATGGTATTCTTCTAAAAGGTAGTGAGGTTATTAGTGACTTTAGCAGACTAGATACCATGGTATTTGACAAAACAGGTACATTAACAATAGGAAATCCAAAAGTAGCTGATAAAGAAATTTATGCAGATAATGTATATGAAGTATTAGGGTATCTAGCAAGTGTTGAAAAGGAATCAGATCATCCATTAGCAAAAGCAGTTGTGGAATATATTGGAGATAGAGAACCATTTAGAGTTGAAAAAACAGAAGTTGTAAAAGGCGGAGGAATTGTAGCTCATGTAGAAGGTCATAAAGTTGCAGTCGGTAATGTGGCACTAATGGAGCAAGAAAATATTCTTTTAAGTGAAAAAGCTCGTGCAGATATTGCCAGATTTGAGAAAAATGGAAATTCACTTGTTTTAACATCAGTTGATGGTGAATTAAAAGCATTGATGGGTATTCGTGATCAAATTCGCCCGGGTGTAAAAGATGATCTTAAAAAGTTGAAAAAACTAGGTGTTAAAAATCTAGTAGTTCTTTCTGGTGATAACCAAGGAACAGTTGATTTAGTAGCACGTGAACTAGGACTTACAGAAGCTCATGGACATATGTTGCCAGAAGATAAAGCAACATATATTAAAGAGTTACAAGAAAAAGGTCAGATTGTGGCATTTGTTGGAGATGGAGTAAATGATAGTCCTTCACTAGCTCTAGCACAAATTGGAATTGCTATGGGAAATGGAACAGATGTAGCAATCGAAACTTCAGATGTTGTTTTAATGAATTCAGATTTCAGCCGCTTGCCACATGCATTAGGTTTAACAAAAGCAACCGCTAATAACATGCTTCAAAATATTATTATTGCAGTAGGAGTTGTATTAGTCCTTCTTGCCAGCGTATTCTTTAGTAAATGGATGAACATGTCAATCGGTATGTTAGTACATGAAGCAAGTATATTAGTAGTGATTTTAAATGGTATGAGACTTCTTCGCTATAAATTAAGAAAATAAATAAAATTCTTAATGTAAATCAATTTATTATAGATAATAATAGTACATAATACAATTAACATAAACTAAAGGAGAGATGAAAAATGCAAAAAGCAACAATTCAATTAGAAACATTAACATGTCCATCATGTATGAAAAAAATAGAAAATGGAGTTAAATCATTAGATGGAGTAGACAAAAAAAAGCATAAAGGTGCTATTTAATTCAAGTAAAGTAAGAGTGGAATATGATGATGAAAAAGTATCTATAAAAGATATTGAAAATGCCATCGATAAATTAGGATATGAAGTTATAAAATCTCAAGTAAAAGCTTTATAAAATAAGAGGGAATAAGTTTGGTTTTAATGATATCAGATGCTGGTTAATGTCATCTACGGTATAGGACACAGTTACCAAGTTATAATGTCGTTGATATCTTCCCACACACGAAAGCCCACAATGGATATGTTCTCATAAAGAGAATTTCTGATAAAAATATTTTGGTTACAAGTATTTGACAGCTATAACTTCCGCTCAAGCCATTGTGAGTGCGTGGTTCTGTTGACTAAAGCACACAAGTAAAAGTGTGAAAAAGGATTGAAATAAAGGAATTTCCGAGATTTTTTTGAATTAAAAATTAGACTGCAAAATATGCTTGAAAAAGTGGATAAAACCTTGGTGTTTTTATAGTCGGATAGATAAGAGGATTGAGATTGGGTCGATTATACAGAAATATTTGTTTGTGATGTGTGAAAGACGAAATAAAAAATAGGCTAATAATCATTTTGAAATATTTTAAATGATTATTAGCCTATTGTGTAAAAAAGAGAATGTTATATTTAGCATATTCCGGCTAATACAAATGAGACGATGAAACATGTTGTCATCTATTTTAAAACATCAGTTGGATACAATGGCTATGGAAAGAAGAACGGATTAAAGGTATTATGAATGTTAATCGTGTTTGGCTTATACCAAAAATGCAGAGAAGCCGATAGATAGGAGAAAGAAGAATAATGAGAAATGAAAAAGAGATTTTGGGCAGTTGCAACTGCCAGTTAACATATTGAACGGTATGGATTGGTGGTTAGCAACTTGAGAAATTACTAAAATATGAGCATAATAATTACATTAAGATGAAACTAGAAGATGAAAAGTAGAGTGATAGAGAATTAGAATTTGCTGTTTTTTGTTTAGAAAATGTAGCTGCGCGGTTAAACATTGATTCACGGCAATTGATGATGCCTTAACAGAACAATCAGATATTTTGAAAGAATATATTATTCCAGAATATGTGGTATTGCACACTCAAAGTAAAGAGTACATTGTGGATGATTATAAAGTAGCTGAAGATGGAACGTATGATATAAGAAATTTGATATCTTTATGAATCATGTCACGTAAGAAATCATGCTCAACGTAGAGATAAGAAGAATAAAAAATAAGCACTTCAAGTGAAATGGCTATTTTATAGGATATCCATCCAATTTTGTCTTGTATGAAGAATTCTATGAACCATTACAGTCTTACTTTCTTCATGAATTTTATAGAAAATAATGTAATTCTTAACAAGACATTTTCTAAACTCCTTACCGCGAAGATAGTTATCATTAACCAATTCATAGCGCTGTGGCATGGTAGATAGACTAGAAACAGTAGATTCTATCTCATCAAGTAAGTCAGATGCAGTAAACGGCGCATCTAAATTATGAGAAATATAATGTATTATACCTTTTAGGTCTCTGTGATAGATTTCAGAAACGAGTATCTTATATTGTTCCATTTTTTAGCTCCTCCCTTAAACTTTTCATGGAATCATCAAAAGTTAGGGTACGGCTATTTTCGAAATCAGATTCACTTTGTTCTAGTAGATGATACAGTTCATATCTACCCATGAATTTGTTGAATACATCAATGCTCATAACAGCGAGGTCACCACGACCGTTTTTTGTAATGAAGATAGGTTCACCTGTTTCGTGACAAAATGAAGAGATTTCATTGTAATTATTACGTAAATCTGTACTGGATTTAATGTTAGGCATGATAGCACCTCCTTTAATCTAAAGAAATTATACTATTATTTCTTTAGATGGTCAATTTTATAAAATTAAGGATATGTCAAAATTTCTCAAATATATTTGTCCTTAGCAAACGGGCGTGGGGTCTCACTCTCGAAAGTCGTGAAGCTATGCATGCAAATCCTATACTTTTATAGAAAAAATGCTCGTGTAGTGGCACTTTTTCAAATCAGAATAAAATCACTTTTAGCTGATGAATTAGTGTTTATCCGATATGCATTGTATGAGTGATGAAAACTTGGTATAGGAACTAGAGGTAGAGCAAAAAAATATAATAGCAAATATCGCGAGTACAACACTATAATAATTGAAAATGGTAGCTGTAATCCCTGATCTTTAAAGGTATTTTTTAAAAGTGATAAATTCGGAACTATTATATTCGAATAATAATTTTAGAATATTTTGATAAAAGTAGTTGTAACTGGACAGTTTTTTTGATATTCTTTAGTAAAGACATCTTGTTTCATTCCTTAATGGTTTTGGTCGACTTAATTATAGAGGAAACAGATGTCTTTTTTTGTTATCTTGATAGAAAAAAACATTTAAAAAGATTGATACTCACTCATAACTCGAAGTAGCTGCAACTATCCTGAAATTCCGGATAGTTCAACATATCAGGGCTGTGAAACAAACCGATATTGTTTCTGGACATTATTCTTTCAATGCGCTAACTGTTGAATAATTTGGGCAAATCAACGGTGCAATGGAATTTACATAGCATGATATCAAACATCGAATAATAGTTATTAAAATTAACCGACGTTATCAAAGAGGAATGGATAAAAAGTTATAATTTATTAGTGAAATGACAATAGGTTTTCAAAGTTGAAAGGAGCCTTGATACAAAATGATCAGATTAAGCAGATTAGAAGAAATAAAAGATTTACGAACGGTATGGCCACATGAAGCTCTTGATTTTACACCTTGGCTTTCACAAGATGACAATATTTCATTATTAGGTGATACATTAGGAATTGACATTTCAGTTGATGAAACAGAATCCAATGTAGGGGATTTTAATGTTGATATTTTTGCTTCTGAAATTGGTACGAATAGAAAAATTATCATTGAAAATCAATTAGAAGATACCAATCACGACCATCTGGGTAAATTAATTACATATGCTTCTGGTAAATCCGCAGAAGTAATTGTGTGGGTTGTTAAGCATGCACGTGAAGAACATAAAGCTGCAATTGAGTGGCTGAATAATCATACAGATGATAAAGTCGGATTTTTCTTATGTGAAATCAAATTGTATCAAATTGGCAATTCGGAACCTGCTGTGAAGTTTGAAGTCATTGAACGACCAAATGATTGGACTAAAGAAGTAAAGATGAGCGAATCTGCTAACAAAACGCAACAGTTGCGATATGAATACTGGGTTGCTTTTGAGGATTATGCATTTAAAAATCCAACATTTTCTAAGCATTTTAGAAGAAGAAAACCGTCTAATAATCACTGGATGAATTTCAGTATCGGTTCTTCAGCGTGTCATATCGCTGTTTCACAAATTCAAAAAAGAGATGAATTGGATGTTGAATTATTTATTAGTGAGGACACTGATTTATTTCATAGCCTTTTTGAACATAAAGACGATATTGAATCATCTTCAGGTTTGGAGTTTGATTGGCGTGAGTTACCTGATAGAAAAGCGAGTAGGATTGTTTTGGAAAAATCTGTCCAATTTGCCGATAAAGCTACTTGGGAATCACAGTTTGAATGGTTAACCGAAGTTATGGTTAAAATGAAACTAGCATTTAACAAGTATATATAAATACAAAATTTATTGATAATAAAGCTACAACTACTACTTGATAAAAGTTCTTTTTATTTTTGAAACGTCAGACTTTAAAATAATACTAGAAAGGTCCACCTATGAAAACACAAGCAGAAATGATGGTTTTAGTGCCGCAAAAGTTGAAGGAAATTGAAGAAAAGTATGATATTGAGATACTTTGGGCTGTGGAATCTGGTAGTCGGGCGTGGGGTTTTGCCTCACCAGATAGTGATTTTGATGTGCGATTTATTTATAAACGAAAGGCACCAGCTTATCTAAAACTGCTACCTGATAGAGATGTGATTGAGTTACCTATTGATGAGACGTGGGATGTGAGTGGCTGGGATCTAGATAAGACTTTGAAATTATTAGCAAAGTCCAATCCAACTTTATTTGAATGGTTTAACGCGCCGATTGTGTATGTAAGGACGGATTTTGTAGCAAGATTAGCACCACTTTTGTCAATGTGTTTATCTGAAGAACGCATGATGTATCACTATTTATCGATTGCTAAGGGGCATCTTGCCAAGTATTTAAGTGGAAATATTGTACAACCAAAAAAATACTTTTATGCATTACGCCCTATTTTAGCTTGTCGCTGGCTACAAAAGTATCATACCGCACCACCCGTTTTATTTGACGAGTTGGTAAAAGCTTGTTTGCCTGGTGAACTCATGACTACAGTAACAAATTTGCTAAGCATCAAAATGTCCAGTTCAGAATTAGCCCAAATAGCACCAATTGAGGCGATTCATGCCTTTATTGAAGCGTCGATTCCAGAAATTGAGGCATATCTAAATAATCAAAATATGACGCAGAAGGTCGATTGGCAAATGTTAAATGATTTTTTCTTGTATGAACTAGGATTGATAGAGAATAAAGACTAAAAGTGTGGTCTATTGATTATAAATTGTTATTGCTGAAAGACAGAATATAGTCATTAAGTTTTTGTTTATAGTTCATCTAGCTCTCGCAAACAAATTAATTTAGCCATCAATTCGTTTTAGTAAAGAAGATTTTGATGAATACTTTTAAGTAAGAATAAGTAGCTTTTTATAAAGCTAGCTTGTAATTAATTCAACTGAAGCTAACTTTTGGCTACTATATGATTACAAAAAATATGTAGGCTATCCGTATTTTCTGCCAACCAGTTATATGATAAAAGTGAACAGATAATTTAGTAAAAAGAGGATGAAAGATGCTTAGAAAATTTCAAGTGAGTGATTATGTTGATATATGTAAAATTTGCAATGAAGCATTAGGCTATAAGTGTGACAAGAGCTTAGTAAAAAGGCGGCTTGAACATTTAGATAAAGAGAGAGAAATGGTTTTTGTTGCTGAAGTCGGTGCTAAAGTTGTAGGATTTATCCATGTCGAAAAATATAAGGTACTGTATCTAGAGAGTATGGTTAATATCTTAGGTTTAGCTGTTGCAAATAATTATCAAAAACAAGGGATAGGAAGAAAATTGATGGAAGCTGCGGAACAATGGGCTAAAGAAAATGATATTTATACGATGAGACTAAATTCTGGCTTGAGTAGAAAAGAAGCGCATCAATTTTATCAAGCGCATGGTTTTGATGAGAAAAAAGAGCAATTAAGATTGGTGAAATATCTTTAAATTGAGCGTTTCAAATTATCTTGAAAGTACATAGAAATGAAATTATTATATATTATCGCTGAATATCTTCCATCTCCCACTATTTTGAAACCGTTCGCAATTTTAGTATAATAGAGATAGAAATAGAGAGTTAATTATCAAAGAAAGGACGAGATAGCTGTGATCGTTTTCTTGTAATTGGTAGTGCTATGTTTAGATATATAACGATACTTTGTAATGGGTTTATCCTATTTTCTTTGGTCATTCTTTTTTATGCGGTTCGATCAAAGAAGCTAAATAAAAAGCAAAAAAATCGGTTATTTTTTACAGTCATTTTGATAAATCTTTTGATTGTTTTTGTGATGTTAACTTTATTGTTCGTTGCGTGATTTTTAGTGGAATACTGATAAAGTTAGCTAAAAAATTTTTTTATAAGCTTTTAGATTAGTAGCATTTTTTTTAGGTGTTATGAAAGAGAGGGGAAAGCAAATGGCTATAAATGATGATTGGTCGGCAAGTCTCCAAAATGAGTTTCCTTTTATGAAACGCGAGCGTGCTGAGGAGGGAACTATCTATCAACGTTGGGGTTTTGAGTGTGCAGCGGGATGGTATGCGTTGTTAAGTGATTGCTGCTTGCGTATCACAGAAGAATACGAGCAGGCAGGTAGAGAGATTGATTTCATCCCACTGCAAATTAAGGAAAAGTTTGGTACGCTTAGGTTTTATTACGGATTTAAAGATTTTCCTCAAAGCATTTCAGCAATTGATTTTTCGGATAGTCAGTCACTTAGATTTTCACCAAGTAATCAACAAGATGACGAAGAAATCGCGTTACTAAGGCAAGCCATTGACGATATTATCAGTGAAACAGAGGAGCAATCGAAGCAAATTTGTGAATTTTGTGGTGAAAAAGGGTCATTACGGACAGATTTGCGGTGGAAAAAAACGTTATGTGATCATTGTTATAATGAACAGATTCAGGCTTTCAAATTACGCCAACAAAATAGAAAAATCCCTCGGTCTGAAGATTATAAAGACTAATTTGTATCGTCAGATGAAAAATACTGGTTAGAATAAATGAATTTTCATTTGACGAATCCAAAAATATTTAAACGAAGGGAAAGTCAAAGATGAGAAAACCAACCTTAAAAACGATATTTTTAAGCCTGCCATTTTTCCTTTTGTTTGTATGTTTATTGTTTTCTGTTTTAGCAATTGTTTTTATTGCTAATCATCCAAGGGTTACTTTTTTAGATATAGGGACAATGTTAAAGCTGCGCTGGCCATTTATTCAGATGGCTTTGGTGAATTATTGCGCTTTTTGTGCAGTTTGCTTTTCGGCTAGCTATCTTTACGGAAAGAGGCGACTATCTTTGTTTAAAGTAAGGCTTGCTGCACTTGTTACCATTATTGCTGGGGTGTTGATGCATGCGATGGTGTATGGCATTTGTCTTTTTGTTCCCGTGCATTACTCAGTTTTTGGACCTGATCATTTAACCATGGTGATTTTTCCTGTTATTCCTGGGAGCGAGCGTTGGTTTTCCACTGGATCATTATGGGATGTTGGTTTAAATGCTTTTCTTCACTGTTTGGCCCCTCAAATACTTTTCGCAGCTTTTGTCTTTGTAAAAGCGATAAAGATAAAATCAACTATGATTAATAAATCTTGAAAGTGCTAATGATATGAAATAGTCTCAGTCTCTATTAAGTTAACAGTCTAAAAGTTCGTAGGGGGAACTTTTTAGACTGTTTTTTAGTGGAGGGATAGATGGAGTTATTTTTTAAGTTGAAAGTACAGAGATAGAAAATTTTTTCTATTTTTTGTTATAAGTTTTTAATTTTAAGATTTTGCTTATCAAAATTTTCAACATAAAAATACAGTAAAATCTGCTATAATTGATGTATAGATAATCATATTTTGTTGCGCATTTTTTTGTTGTAATTTTATCTAGTAATTATTCAAAAACAATGGTATCAAATAGGAGCTTTAGTTATAAATAATCCGTTGATTTTTATATTTAAAAGATATACCTGAGCGTGTATTGCAGAATTACTTGGTGAAAGAATTGGTTCAGGGTTTATTTCTTAGTATAACGATGGGATTCGTATTATATGACGTTGATTCGTTATGAAGGGATTATCGATCAAATTTTTAGGTATTGTGATAGGTTTGTAATGTTCAAAGAAAAAAGGAGTAGAAACATGGCATTTGATTATAAAAAAGAGTTTAAGCAACTTTATCAACCAAAAAAGCAGCCAACAATTATTACCATTCCGAAAATGAAATTTTTAGGAATTTACGGTCAAGGAGATCCTAATGATGTAAATGGTGATTATCAAAAAGCAATACAAGAACTCTATATGTTAAGCTATACATTGAAAATGAGTTATAAGACGGATTATGAAATCTTAGGCTTTTTTGAATATGTAGTCCCACCATTAGAAGGATTCTGGTGGCAGACGGGTATTCAAGGCTATGATCAAACGCGTAAGGATTTATTTCAATGGTTATCAGTTATTCGTGTACCTGATTTTGTTACCGAAAAAGATTTTGAGTGGGCGAAAAAACAAGCGCTAACAAAGAAAAAACTATCTTCAATTACTGCTAAATTGCTTACTATTGATGAAGGTGAAGTCGTACAAATGTTACATGTTGGTCCGTATGATGAAGAAGTTCACTCATTAAAAGTAATGGAAGCATTTTTAGAAGAAGCAGGTTATGAAAATGATTTTAGCGCCTCTCGTCATCATCATGAAATTTATTTATCTGATCCTAGAAGATGTGCCCCTGAAAAACTAAAAACCATTTTACGCCATCCTGTTCGTCCGAAGGGGTAAATTTACAATCGATTAATCACCCAAATACAAGTTGATTGATAAAAATTGGAATGTAGAATTGAGAAAAGTATCTAGTCAAAAATCATTTCTAGTATAAATTGGTTTTAAGGAAGAACAGTTTTTGAAATAGAAAAGATTGGATTTAAACTTAAAAAGCATAAAAATCAAGTTCTTCAGTTGCTACATGTAAAATCATTGTTTAGTGGGAAAATATTAGAAGGATACTTTACGATGTAAGTGATACGCTGATTCACCACTTTTATGCAAAAAATATCAGCTATTACTTGAACTAGAAGAAGAGAACAATAAGATTTTACTTTTAGAAACAAGTGTTGAAAAAATAAATCCTAAAAAATATCGAAAGACACTATTTGATTTAAGTAATGAGGAAAATTTTTCTAGAATTAATGGCTTATTAGTTGGAAAACCAATGACTGAAGTTTATTTATGAAGAATATATGGAATATTGGTGTACGTGATAGCTAATGAGAAACTTTCAATAGTGTAGAATTTCTATAAAAAATGTGTAGATATAAGTGATTGGAGGAATTAGTTTGAAATATACTGATTTTATAAAGAATACTGTTTCAAAACTAAGACAAACAGAATTTGAAGCATTAAAAAAAATACTTGTTGGGGAATACATCACATTTGCTATTATTTCTGAAGAGGAGATTACACAGCATATTTTATCCGAAAAACTATGTGATTATTTTGAGAAACTTGAGCTTAAAATGAATAAAAGCTTTGATAAACAGATTGAAAGCTATATTAAGGACATTGATTCTATTGTTGGGAAAAAAATTGCTAAAACCCCACAGGCTAAAAAGAATAATTCAACACCAATTATTGTACCTAGGGCTCGTAAATACTATGAGAAAGCATTAAATATTAGAAATTCAAGAAATTTATCTGTCAGAGATTTAGTTGATTATTCAAGAATAATGTTTTGCTTGTATACATCGATTTTAAAAAATAATGGAAAAGAAGTCACAAATATTGATTTCTCAATAAAAGTGTTAAATCCTAAATATCTTATTGATTCTATGAAAACTGAACAAGAAACACTTATTGCTGTAAAGAAGAATAAATTCGATATTAAAGACTTATATTGTTCTGATACGGGAACGTTCATTATGACAATTATTCTACTTCATACAATTTTGAATGATAAAGTGGAGGGGGGATATTATCATGAGTGAAATAATAAATGTAAATACACTAGAACAATTAAAACAATTTTTAAATGACAATAAAATTTTGGAAATTGTTGTTCGTGGAAAAAATAAAAGAATAGCAGCGTTTCAAAAGGTTATGCTAAATGAGTTACCTCAAGTTCAAGAACAAGTAGCAATGGAAAATGTAGTAAAGATTCTTAATAAAAATACTTTGTTAAATGAGCGTAATTTGAAACTTGTTGGACAAGTGATGCAAGCGCAAAAGATTGGTCTTTTGTTAAACGGAATGAACTTATGTGCTACATGTGCGGGATTTGCTATTTTGTATGAAAAACTTGATCGGATGAGTGCAGAAATCACTCAACAACTGAATCGACTTCAAAATGTTGTAAAACAAGGTAATGATGTTCATTCAGGCTATGAATTTAATAAAGTATTATCTGATCATGTTGATATGCTTGATTGTAGAAGAATAAAACAACCATATTCAGAAGCCAAAATGAGAGAACTCGTTGATAGAGAATATAATGTACTTACATTACTTATAAATATTTTCCAAAATGATATAGCTGCAGATAAAAAGTCAACTATTTTTTCAATTTTTTCGTTACTTTCAATGTTTACCGTTTCATTAAGATATTTTGATGAAATTTATTACGAAAATCATCATGAGGTGCTTAAAGACGATAATGTATGGCATACTTCACATGAAAAATGGTGTGGAATATATGATACCCTTACTTCTCAGTGTTTCATTGAAAAATTACAAGATTATGCGATGTTTGAAACAAGTTTTGATACGTTAGGTGTTGATACTTATTGTATGAGTCTCTTGGATAAAGTTGTAGAATTAAAAGAAGAAGTTGAAGACAATCAAGAATTAATTATTTCACTTGGTGATATGGATTTGCTTCGTTCACTTCGTAAAATGACGGAAACAGATATTAAAAATACGATTATCAATGCCGTAACAGAATCTTGTGGTGAAGAACCTGCTCCAGAGTTGAAACAAGTTTTTGAAGATACACTACAACAAGTTGCAGTTTTCTGAGGAGAGGACTAATGAATACTAAAGTAAAAAATGCTATCGACCAATTACTTACAGCGTGCGAACAAATAGAGAATGTACCAACAATTGAAAAACTTTCTTTAACACAACTTGTCATTGGGGATATATGTTCTTTTATAAAAAAGATATCACGTAATGATGCAGAAGATAGGATAGCGCTTTTTCAGAAAACATATCTTGATAGGAAGTGGCACTTAGATTCTAAAAAATTTGGGGAATTTCCATGTTCGACAGAAATGATTGCATACATTGATAACGAAATATTTTATGAAAGTTCGGTAAAGTTAAGTTCGTTATATCTTTTGACAATTACGGAAATAGGAAAATCATACTTATTTAGTCCAAGTGATAAAAAAGACATTGATGCACAGGCGTTTTCTGAATTAATTCAGAAGATAAATCATTATTTTGTCGATTGTGTGATAAATAAACCTATTAATGATATAAAAAGAACTCAATTAGAGAAAAAAATATCCCTAGAAGATGATAAAAGTAGTAAAACAGAATCTGTTATAAAAGAACTAAGCAAAGTTGAGCATGAAGATACATTAGAAGAATTATTGAGTCAACTTGATGATTTAATTGGACTAACTAGTGTAAAACAGGAAGTGCATTCTCTAATCAATTTGATTAAGATAAACAAAATGAAAGAGGAAAGAGGTATTAAAACGACTGATGTTTCAAAACATCTTGTATTTCTAGGTAATCCAGGAACAGGTAAAACAACTGTTGCTAGATTACTAGCAAATATATATAAGCAAATACATGTTTTAGAAAAAGGACAATTAGTTGAGGTAGATCGAGCAAGTCTAGTAGCTGGTTATGTTGGGCAAACTGCGCTGAAGACTACAGAAAAGATAAATGAAGCAATGGGTGGAATCCTCTTCATAGATGAAGCTTACACACTTGCAAAAGGTGGAAATGATTTTGGTCAAGAAGCTATAGATACACTTTTGAAAGCTATGGAAGATCGTAGAGATAGTTTTATAGTAATTGTAGCAGGGTATCCAGATTTGATGATTAAGTTTCTTGAATCAAATCCAGGATTAAAATCAAGATTTAATAAAAGTATTTTATTTGAGGATTATTCACAAGAGGAATTGTTCGCTATTTTTGAATCTTTATGTAGGAAATCAGATTTACATCTAGATGAAAAGGCACGTGAAGCACTTATAAAACATTTACATGAATTGTGTATCAATAAACCAGATAATTTTGCTAACGGACGAGAGATGAGGAATCTTTTTGAACGAGCATATTCAAACCAAGCAAATAGATTGGCAAGTCTTTCGTTAATTACTAATGAAGCATTCTTGGAACTTACAGTTGAGGATTTCGAGATAGAGAGATAAGTATAGTAAATCGATATCAAAAAAATTAGTAGATATTTAGTTAATTTTAAATAGTTAAGATTATCGTGGTGGTTATACAACATAATTCTTGAAAAGATATCCGAGCATTTATTAGATATCCGTGGAAAAACAGAGGCCAGTCAATATCATTTTGTTCTTTATAACCTGGATGACGATAATATGATGATGTTTGTGTGATGTGGATGGTACATTTTGAGATACTGTTCCTCAGTTCGATTTAAATATGAAATAGGTAAAACTTCATCCAATACAGTCATGTAAAAGGTTTTTGGGTATATTTTCTTGAATGGATAGAATAAATTTTTACAGGTCAGGCTGCATACTTTAGTCAGTTACTCCATTCATTTGACAAGCAAGCTGATTCAGATCTTTAAACGGATAGCATTTTTTCATTGTGAGGTGTGAGATGGACAAATACCGGTCATTAAGAAAACTTTTTGAAGCGCATAGCAATCCTGAACGAGCAATAGCAATGTCAAAGTATATGAAAGATCAGTTTCATTTTTATGGCATTGCTGCAGCGGATAGAAAAAATCTTTATAAAGTTTTTTTAAAGTCGGAAAAAGCGACAAAAACAGTGGATTGGGCTTTTTTAGAGCAATGCTATGGTGATGAGCATCGCGAATTTCAATATTTAGCCTATGACTATCTTTTGGCGATGAAAAAGTTTGTTCATTTTGAACATATCCCACAAATTAAATTATTTATAATGACTAGATCATGGTGGGATACGGTTGATTTTCTTTCACAAGTTGTCGGGAATATTGCTATGATGGATTCTCGGGTGGATGAGTTGATGCTCACTTGGTCGCTTGAAGAAAATATTTGGATTAAGCGTGTGGCAATTTTGTATCAATTACGTTTTAAATCGAAAACCAATCCTACTCAACTTGAGCAAATCATTTTAAATTGTCTAGGTACGAATGAATTTTTTATTAATAAGGCAATTGGCTGGATGTTACGTGAATATTCAAAGGTACATCCGGAATGGGTGAGACAATTTTTAGCCGATCATCAGGAAAAATTGGCAAAATTAAGTATCAGAGAAGCTAGTAAGTATCTTTAAAAGTTTGCTGATGCCATTTACTAATTTGCTCTAAAAAATTCTTCATGTACTTAAGAGTTATTTTGTATGATTTGATATTGACTATGTTGCCAGTTTAGGCGCATAGTCTTTTTTAAAAGTTTTTTAGCTGACTATTAGCCTATATCAATGGAGCTGATATAATAAAGAGAGCAATAGCTATAAAGAAATGATTATCTAGGAAGGTAGTTGACAGCGATTATGTTAGAGGTTGTATTTAGTGAGAGTGAAGCTTGTGGATTGATGGAAGCAAAGTTTACAGATAAAGCCAATTTTTTTGTTTTGCCTTTTTGGCTAGATGTAGGGAACATAAAAGAGTCTATAGCAAGTAGTTATCGCCAAAATTTGGTTGTTCAATTATCCGCACAAAATCTTCCTAAACAGAAGCAGGCATTGATACAGTCATTTGAAAAAGATTATAAAAAGGCGGTTAAGGATTTTCAGCAATTAAAGCAATTGGTTCAATCAGGTGAAGAGGTGCGTGTATGGGTTTCGTCTGCTCCTTACGCGTTATGTGGCTTGTACCATCTTTGCAATGAGTTAGCAGATGATTTAGAGCGATTAACCATTGTGAGTTTACCAACATATATGGTAGATAAGTCCATTACTTATGATTTAGTTAGCTGGGGCGAACTCAGTCCAGAGCGCTGTTTAGCTTGCTTGAATTCGGCTGAGGTTGTTGCTAAAGAGGTTATCCGATACTATCAAGAAAAATGGCAGGATTTACTTATGACGAATACAGCTTTACGTGCAAATGTAAATGGTCAATTAATGAGTGTAAATGAAGATTTTTATGATTTTATTTTGTGGCAATTTATATCGCATAAACCGGTTAAACAAGCCTTTGCAATTGGTCAAATGATGGGTTGTTATCCAATTGGTGTAGTAGATTATTGGTTTGCTAAGCGGATAGAGGATTATATTGCCAAAGGATGGATTCAGATTGTGGAGGATTCAGAGCTGAAATATGCACGAACAATTTGTTTAGCTTAAAATAAAAACTTTTTATCGTATTTAGTATATGCTTAATCTGATAGAGGTAATAGGGAAAATTTTTGTAAGTATTCGCTGATATAGGAATAATTAGCTAACTAAATAGTCAACCATTATTCCTAAAATTCAGCTATCTATGTTGTCTATTGAATGATTTCTGCATCGCTAGCAGTGAAGTTTTCAAGTGAGTTTTCTTTTACTTGGATACAAATGTAGCGAAGATCGCTATCTTCTGCTGCGAAAAATTGGCGATGAGTAGCAGGGGCAATCCGTAGCCAATCCCCTTTAGTTAATGCAATCGTTTCACCGTCAAGAATCACTTTTCCTGATCCCTCTAAGATCCCATAAATTTCTTCGTTTTGTTTGTGATAATGAATAAAAGGTACAGAGGCTTTGGCTGGTAAAGTATTGATACTAATTTCAGCTCCAGTCAGTTTTAGCGCATCGTGTAGTTCTGTTCTTGGTGCATCAGTGATGGTAGTTTTTGTAAAGTTTGACATGATTTTTTCCTCCAGTATGTTAAGTATTCTTTACAACTAAGAGCATAATACGGAATACAGTTTATTTCTAGTACGCACTTTTTTGTAAGTGTGTACGCTAAAAATGATCTGTAGTATGATGATTATTGAGGTGAATTAAATGAAACGCAAAAGTGAATTACCAGATTGCCCAATTGCGACTACGGTGGCTTTAATTGGTAGTAAATGGAAATTATTAATTATTCGTAATTTGATGAAAAGAAATTGGCGCTTTAATGAATTGCAGCGCTCGCTTGATGGCATTTCGCAAAAGGTATTGACGGATAGCTTGCGACAATTATGCGATGATGGGATTGTCTTTAGAAAAGATTATCGAACCAACCCACCAAAAGTTGAGTATGGCATGACTGATCTAGGTAAAGAACTATTACAAGTCTTAAAATCAATGGAAAAATTTGGTGAATATTACCAATCACTGTGAAGCAACAAAAGGTTAAACGGCTGCTATTGTTTTAGTCAGCCGTTTTATAATATTGATTTATGGACTAAAGACTTAAATTTCCTCGCTTTTTACAGACAGTTGCTGGTTAATCTTCATTGGCTGAAAAAGATATAGGATAAGGCCAGTTAAGCAGGCAATTGCCTCTGCTACTAACAATGAAAAAATGACTCCATAAACTTGAAAAAAATGATTTCCTAGCATAATGGCTGGAATAAGAATACACCCTCTAGTAATAGACATCACTGTAGCTGGTAGTCCTTTGCCTTCAGCTTGAAAGATCCCTGTTAGTAGCCCTGCACCGGCAGCGAAAAAAGTAGCGCATAATTGAACGGTTAGGATAACTTCACCTATTTGGATGACTGCTGCTTGATTTGTAAAACATTGCATTAACCAATGTCTAGTGAAAAATAGGATAACGAATAATAAGCTGATAATTATGCCAAGATAGGTCGCTGTTTGACGAATAATTAATTTTAGCTTTTTGAAATTTTTAGAGCCATAAGCTACAGCGATTAAGAGGATAACACCTAGGTAGAGCCCCATACCGATTAAATCAACAATTTGGACGATTTTTTGTGAGATACCAAAGCCAGCTAGTACATTTTCTCCGTATTTTGTGGCATAGAAATTAAACATCAGGCTTGATAAAATTAATAACAAATCTAACAGCAAAGCTGAAAAGCCTACAGTAAAAATTTCTGTTAGCAGTTGCTTTTTAAAACGCATTTTTATTAATGACAGTGAAAGTAAGTGCTCTTTTTTAGTAATACAAATGATATAGTAGATGACAGCGCTGATATTGCCAATAATGGTAGCAATTGCTGCACCTTTAAGTCCGAGATGGCAAGTGAAAATTAAGATTGGATCTAAAATAATATTAATCATAACGCTAATTACCATTCCAATCATGGATTCAATTGAGTCACCATTTCCACGAATTAACTGCTCTAGGGTGAAATTAGCTACTACAAATGGTGCGCCAATGCCATAGTAGCACGTATATTGCTGAACGAACGGACTTGTATTGGCATCACCGCCTAACAATAAGGCGATTTTTTGATTAAAAATCAAGGTTACGATGGTAGCGAGTAATCCGAAAAACAAGGATAGATAAAACGAAGTCGCTGCTGCTTGCTTGGCTTTTTCGAAGTTTTTAGTTCCTAGTAGTCGTGCAAACAAGGTGCTGCCACCGGTGCCAAATAAATTACCAAGGGCCATTAAAACTGTAGTATAAGGTAAAAGTAAAGTGATAGCAGCGAGAGCAGAAGTATTGTTTAATTTGCCGATAAAAAAGGTATCGGTAATATTGTAAATAATATTGACTGACATACCAAGTATCATAGGGATAGCCATGTGCCAGATTGCTTGATTAACTGGGGCATCGAATAACCAATAGTTTTCATTTTTTTGTTGCATAGTCTCATCTCCAATTCAAAAAAATAAGTCCTATGGAATCTTTATTTTGGATTCCATAGGACTTATCGCTATATAAATAGTGCCTTTTATATTTCGTTTTTTTAGTTTTAGTCTTAGTAATACTAGCATTAACTGATTTTTATTTGATCAAACAGGTACCTGCAAAAACGTATTATAGCTATAAGTTTTATCTAGGTCAAGAGAAAAATGGAGAAAATTGATTGACAATGATTTATAATCTGGTAAAAGTTAGACAACTATTCTATTATTTATGTTATGGAGCACAAAAACTGTCAATTGATTGTGACGGATGAATGGTTGTTTCAAAAGAGAGTTATGATTACTAAGTAAAGAAAGATAGATAGGTGAGTTAAAAATTATGTGCAAATTTCAAGTTGAGGAGTTATCTTTGTTACTGAAAGATACAGAGTGGCCTTTCACCTCAATTAAATCTCATCGCCAAATTGTGCGCGCGATTGTTTTTGATGAAGCAGGCTTTTTTTATTTTGTGGGGGTTTCTCGCGATGATGAATTTGGCAAATCAGATTCAATTGAAACCTCGGGTGGTGGTGTTGAGCAGGGTGAGAGCCAAATGCATGCGCTAAATCGAGAATTAAAAGAAGAACTAGGAATAGAAGTGGAGATTATTTGTAAATTAGCGCAGGTAGAGGATGATTATCATTTATTAAAGCGACATAATGTGAGTCATTATTATCTGTGTAAAATGTTATCTCAAGGTATGAGGCAGTTAACCGAAATGGAGCGAAATCATTTGCAACTTTCCGTTATAAAATGTCGTTATAATGAAGCAGTGCAATTCTATGGGGAAAATACGTCAACCCCGTTTGGTCGTTTGGTAAGTAATCGAGAGTTACCTGTACTAAAATACGCCAAGCAAATTATTGATGAAAAACATTTACTTTGATTGAACTGAGTGTGCAAGCTGCCGTTTTATCGATAGAGGGTTCAGAAAAATTGGCCAAGGTCGTTGATATTTTCAGCTAGGTAAATATAAAAATAAAAATCAGAGTCACCTATTTGATTCATTGGACTCTGATTTTTTCCGTTCTTACTTATATTTTATTTCACGCCAACCGCTTCTTTGGCTAATTGGTCAGCTAATTCATTACCTGGTATTCCACTATGTCCTTTAACCTTAACAAAGGTAACGTGAATCTGCTGCATTAGGGTACGCATAAAATCACGGTATTGTTGCGTAAAGTCGTTTTTTGCTTGCCAATGACCGGTTACCCAGCTTTCGATTCCTTGGTAGTCATAAAGAATGGTAATATTTGTAAGTTCATGATCTAAGGCTGTTTTTACCGCGGCCATCGCCCCATCAATTTCACCGGCTACATTGCGCATGCTAGCTTTTTGTTCATCTGTTCCTTTGCCTTGTAGGGTAATCCGCGTTTTTTCATCGATTTGTAAAAATCCACCATAACCATAAGTCTTTGTTTTTAAATTATAAGATCCATCAACAAAGGCGTAAGGTGTTTTTAGTGTAGGAAGTGTTGCATGAGTAGTAGATTGAATAGTAGCTTTAGCAGTCGGTCTGTTATTACTTACCTGTTGGCTTGTAAGGGTACCATCGATAAAGGCAAGGGCCTCTTGTCTGGTAGTAAAGCTTTTGAAAATAGCCCCAGGAAAGCCTTTTACCTGTGCTTCACATTCTGCCCAAGACATAAAAATCCCTGTTTTTCGTCCTTTTTTCACCGCATAAAATTTTGCCATAGTTAATATCCTTTCTAATTCAAAGTGCTTGCAATATTGTAGCATTGATTTTTAGGAAAAGCTAGTGTTACTCATTCTAGCCCTGTCTTGTTTTTGGTATAATGAAAGAAAACGTTGAGGTGAAAAGGATGCAGGAGGACAATTATATTTAGGGAGTGATTGAGATGGCGACGATAATAATTAGTTGGCTTTTTTTAGTAGTTGTAGTGGTTGTTGGTATCCAATATATGAAGGCTAATCCTACAAAGAATAAATCTAGCTATATTGTAGAGGGGCTATTGATTGGTTTTTTCACGGGTGCATTGTTTAGTATGGCGTTTTTAGATTGGAATTGGCTAGGCGCAGGTATAGGTATCGGTCAATTTTTAGGTACTGTGATTGGTGCGCAAATTCTCAAAAAAGATAAAAAACAATAGCGTAAGGGTATTTGATTATAAAAAAGGGGGATCAACCTAAATTTAACCTGAGAGGATAACCATCCCATTAATCAAATTAGGGGGTATTTATCTAATCTATAAAGAGATGTACCATCGAATTTAAAAATAATCACACAGCATCCAGTAAGACGTAAAGGTAGATTGTAATGAATTTAAAAAAACGTGCAAAGCAACTGAAAGAAGATATACCGGCGTTATATTTGGCGATGAAGTCAAAAAACACCCCGATTTTAGCTAAGCTATTGGTTTTTCTAACCGTTGCTTATGCTTTATCGCCTATTGATTTGATTCCAGATTTCATTCCTGTATTAGGTTATTTGGATGATTTGATTTTGCTACCGTTATTAGTTGTTCTGACGATTAAACTAATCCCAAAAGAAGTTTGGCTGCAATCAAAGGAACAGGCTAAGACCTTAATTGCGACAAAACAGATGAAAAAGTGGTATTATGTACTACCAGTCATTGTCATTTGGTTGCTGATTTTTGGCCTTATTTGGCAGTTAATCTTTAAATAAAAAGCTTTACTAGCCAATTTGTGATGTTTTTTTTAAATTTCAAGCTAAGTTTTGCTAGCAGATACTAAAATAGGGGTGAGCATATGGCTTTTAATATGGAAAGTGTAACTAAAGAAATGATGGCGGCAATTACTAAAAAATTCACCAATTTAAATCATCTAAATATCATTGTGGCCGGTAAAACAGGTGTAGGCAAAAGTACCTTGATTAATGCGGTGTTTAGAGAGCAGTTGACTGAAACGGGGATTGGACGACCGGTAACTACCCATATGCGTAAAATTGAAAAACCAGGATTTCCTTTGAGCGTTTATGATACACGTGGGTTTGAGTTGGGTAAAGTAGTCCAAAATGAAGTGAAAAAAGAAATTCTTGATACAATTAACCAAGGAATCGCAAGTAAAGAGATCAATCAAATGATTCATTGTATTTGGTATTGTATTAATACAACCTCTAATCGCATTGAGCCAGAAGAAATCAACTGGCTGAAAGAACTGACCAATGCAAATCAAGCCCAACAAGTACCGGTCATTGTCGTTTTAACCCAAGCGATAAGTAATCCGAATGCCGAAAAAATGAAAAAGCTTCTTTTGGAAGAAAATTTAGCTGTAGCGCAGATTGTTCCTGTATTGGCGCAAGATTATGAAATCGATGCATCGTTTACCAAAAAGGCTTATGGGTTAGATACCTTAATTCAGATTATGGGGCATTGTTTACCTGAAGAATTAATGGACACTTTGCAAAATGTTCAAATTGCCAGTCTAGTTGAAAAAAAGCGACATGCCAGAAAAGCGATTCAAGTAGCGGCTCTGGCGGCAGCGAGTGAAGGAGTGGTCCCGATTCCTTTAGCGGATAGTGTGATGATTGTCCCTACCCAAATTTCGATGATTGCCTCTATTACGGTTATTTTTGGTTTTGATGTCAATAAATCGATTCTTGGTGCCTTACTTTCTTCAACTATCGGTGCTAGTGGAGCGACCATTTTAGGACGAACCGTGAGTTCCAACTTGTTAAAACTACTTCCGGGAGCAGGGAGTGTGGTTGGTGGAGCGATTTCTGCTTCTACGGCGGCAGCGATTACCTATGCTTTAGGTGAAGCGTATCTATTGGTAATGGAACTAGTCTTTACAGGTAAATTACAACTCACTGATATAAACAGTAAAAAAGGCAAAAAGCTGATGGCTGAGGCATTCAAACAGCAATTAAAGTTAAGAAAAACCAAATAGTTTCAAATCTCTTTGTTCGATTTGTATCATCTAAGAATAGTAGCTATGAACGAAAAATGCCTAAGTTCATAGCTATTGTTGTATCTAGCGAGATGTGATAGAATATATCGTAGTGAGATATATCGTAATAAGATGTATCGAGGTGTGAGGGGTGCTTGGATGGATAATTATATTAGAAAAATTTATGTGCCAATGTCTGAAACCGCTTTTTACATTTTGTTTTGTTTGCAAAATCCGCAACATGGCTATGGTATCAGTCAAGAAGTGAAGGTAATGACAGCTGGTGAAGTAACTATCAGTCCGGGAACAATGTATGGTACCTTATCAAAAATGGAAAAAAACGGTCTAATTTGTTTGCTAGAAGAGGTAGACAAGCGTAAAATTTATCAATTGACCCCTTTAGGAAAAGAAGTATTGGCACTAGAGATTAGACGGATTCACCGTTTGTATCAAAACAGCATTGGAGGGGAATATCATGGCTAAGGCGAAAAGAAGGATTCGATTTTTTCAAGTCGTTGATTTTGAGTCCGAATGTAGATGGTTGGAAAAACAACATCTTGATGGGTGGCACTTAATACATGTTTCTAAAGCCCATTTCTACATTTTTGAACGTGGATTACCAGAAAAAGTAGTCTATCAGTTAGACTTTGCTGGAACACCTAAAGATTACTTACAGTTGTATCAAGACTATGGTTGGCAGTACTGTGGCTCTTGCGATAATTGGAACTATTTCAGAAAACCTCGAGCAGCCATGAATGAGTCGATCGATAGCCAGCTATTCTCTGATCAAGACTCAAAACGATTATTTGTCCAAAAAATCGTTATTTGGAGGATTCTACCAATCGTTTTATTTTTGACTATTCAACTCTTTATTTTCCCATCAAAAATTTCCGATTATTCCCAAAGTTTTTGGGGAATCATTCTCTTGATTACCATTGCTTGTATTTTGCTATCTATCGGTTATCAAGCATTGCTTTTGATGTTTAGTCTGTATCGCTATTTTAATAAAAATAAAAACTGACAAATTACGCATTTTTAGTCAAAGACCATTGAAGCTGGTTTTTGACTTTTTTTATACAAAAATGTGAAGTAGCTTGCTTAGATATGAGAAAATTCGAGTGCTACTCTCCAATGGAAAAATAAGTAAAAGCAAGAGATTTAGCCATTGGAGAGGCGAATTTTCGGCATATCTAGCTACTGAACATAGATTATACAAAAATGTGAAGTAGCTTGCTCAGATATGAGAAAATTCGAGTGCTACTCTCCAATGGAAAAATAAGTAAAAGCAAGTCGGTTAGCTCCGGGCAAATAAACCTTAGCGTAGTGAAAGATAGATTCATTTTTGTGTAATATTTGCTTGACTTAAAGTTAACTTTAAGGAGTAGACTGAGCGTGAAAAGGGGTGAAAAACTATGAATGAAATGAAAAAAGCATTACTAACCGGTGAGCGAGCCTTGTTCCAATCAAAAAATTTAAAGATTGCAGATTCTATTTTTGAAAAAGGGGAATTGATGTATGTATAACAAAATAATGACCTTAAACAATGGGGTGGTCATTCCACAACTAGCCTTGGGGACTTGGCTGATTGACGATGAGCAGGTGGTAGCTGCAGTAAAAAGTGCACTGGAGATGGGGTATCGACATATTGACACCGCCCAAGCATATGGAAACGAACGTGGGGTAGGTGAAGGAATTAGACAATCTGGCGTTAGCCGACAAGAAATTTTTGTCACTTCTAAAGTAGCTGCAGAGCATAAAAGTTATGAAAGTGCAGCACAATCAATTGATCAGACTTTATCATTAATGGGCTTGGATTACTTAGATATGATGATTATTCATAGTCCACAGCCTTGGAAGGAAGTTAATCAATCGGATAATCGTTACTATAAAGAGAATCAAGAGGTTTGGCGAGCGTTAGAAGATGCAGTTAAAGACGGTAAATTAAGAGCGATTGGTGTGTCAAACTTTTTAGAAGATGATATAAAAAATATCTTAGCAACTGCCAAAATTAAGCCACAAGTCAATCAAATTTTAGCACATATTTCAAATACACCACTTGATTTAATCAACTATTGTCAAAGTCAGGAGATTGCAGTAGAAGCCTATTCACCAGTCGCGCATGGTGAGGCCTTAAAAAATCCTAAAATTATTGAAATGGCTGATAAATATGGAGTATCGGTTGCACAGTTATGTATTCGCTATTGTATTCAATTAGAACTAATTGTTTTGCCCAAAACAGCTAATCCGAATCATATGCGCGAAAATGCGCAATTAGATTTTGAAATTAGTCCTGAAGATGTGGACATTTTGATTCATATCGATCGGATTCAAAATTACGGAGAAGCAAGCTTCTTCCCGGTTTATGGTGGGAAATTGTAGTCGGTAGTTAATGACGGAGGGTGATATTATGGAAAAAATAACACAAAATGCAGGTAGAAAACAATTAGGTGATTTTGCCCCAGATTTTGCTCATTTTAATGATGATATTTTATTTGGTGAAAATTGGAATTTGTCAGGTATTGATCTAAAAACACGTTGTTTATTAACAGTAGTTACTCTAATGGCCCAAGGGATTACTGATTCTTCTTTGAGCTATCATTTAGAAAATGCGAAAAACCATGGAGTAAGTAAAGCGGAAATCGTTGCGACCATTACGCACGTTGCCTTTTATGCTGGTTGGCCGAAAGCTTGGGCTGTATTTAATCTCGCTAAAAATATTTGGACAGAGGATAGTGTAAGTAAGGATGCTAAGGCTGCTTATCAAAAAACTATAATCTTTCCAATTGGTGAGGAAAATACAGCCTATGCTCGTTACTTTACAGGTACAAGCTATCTAGCCAGCATTACTGATGGACAATTACCTGTGCACAATGTTACCTTTGAGCCAGGCTGTCGTAATTATTGGCATATTCACCATGCGACAAATGGGGGTGGGCAGCTGCTGATTTGTGTAGGGGGTAGAGGTTTCTATCAAGAAGAAGGCAAGGCGGCAGTGGTGATGAATCCGGGAGATTCTATCATTATTCCGGCTGGTGTGAAGCACTGGCATGGGGCAGCCCAAAATTCTTGGTTTTCCCATTTAGCCATTACACTTCCTGGTGAGAATACGCGTAATGAATGGTTAGCGGCCGTTAGCGAGGAAGAATATGCTAGTGCCAATCAAATTTAAAAAGACTTTGATTGGTTTAAAAACGATTGTATTTTTTTGCGGATTATGTTAGGCTCAGCTTAAGCAACACCATGTCAAAAAAGAAAAGAGTCGATAATAATGAGTGAAAAAATGGATGCAGCGATTAAATTTTTAACTGATGCTAGTGCAATTTTTGGGAAACACGCTGATACCTTAGCTGAAAATATTGCCAATGAAGATTTTGCTAAGGTCAATGAAGTTTACAAAACAGCGGCTAAGCTAAGTGTGTTAGCTTCACAATTTTCTAAGCAAGTTTACCAAGGTGTTTGTGAAATTCATAACCCTAGTGCTACTGTAATTGTTGATGGTTTTCCGATTCGTGACCGCATTATTTTTGAAGTCATGGTAGATGGTCAGTGGGTGCGTGGGCATCGAGAAAATAGTCCTTATGGCCAAGTCTTTGTTACAGCGGAAGGGAGTTCATTTATCCTAACAAATGAGCATCTAGCTAGAGTTCAATGTCCACTCGACATGGAATAACTCTTTTTTTAAATAAATATACTGAAAACTACTTTAGGCGCTGCACGGAATGCTCGTTTGAAGTAGTTTTTTATTTGCTAAAACGAGTGTAAATAATAGAATCATCTGATTATGACATTCAATACTTTGGGAATTGTTGGTCATAAAATATTTTGTTAAAATATGTATATTAAGAGAAGTTAGGTGATTTGTATGAATAGTGTCAAATATCAACCAAGTCGTCACATCATGGATTTTCATTTAGCGGGATTTGCCTATTGTGATGGGCTAGATGTGATTGAAGAATTAAAATTAGGGCAAAATGTACAATTAGTTCGTGAAGAAGGTAATCCGCATGATCCGGATGCGGTGGCGGTCTTTTATCAAAATACCAAAATAGGTTATGTACCGGCCCAATACAATAGTTTGTTTAGTACCTTACTTTATTATGGTCATGGGGCGATTTTGGAATCACGTATTCAAATGGTGAATCTTGAAACGCATCCGGAACGCCAATTTAGAGTGGTGGTAAAAGTGAGTGATGCTAGAGTAGGTGAGTCAAAGTAATGAATAAGCAAAATGTATTCTCTGAGCAGGCCAAGGAAGTTCGCACTAGATTAGAAGAAAAGCGTAAGCAAACGCAGGAAGAAATTCCTTTACTGACGCACAACCGACTATGTGCATTAAATGATGGAGTGATTGCCATTATTTTAACTATTATGGCACTAGAAATTCACTTGCCAGTCGATAACATCAGCTACACGAACTTTTTGGTCGATGTGGGGATTTTCTTTACCAGCTTTTTTGTTGTAGCAAATTTTTGGTATGAAAATCATTTAACTTTTGCTACTTTTAAAAAAGCAACGCATCAAGTTTTAGTGTTTAACTTTAGCTTTTTAGCCTTGCTGACATTGATTCCAGTTCTAACCAAATGGATCATGCTTGATGTATCCAGATTAGCAGTGATGAATTATGGTGTGGTCTATTTACTAATTGTTTTATTGCAATCGTTAATTTTTAGTGCGGCTCATCTGCAAACCGTCCAATCGAAAAATCCCTTTTTAGTCGGACTGATGCGGATACGCATAGTGAGCTTAATTCTATTGAATCTAGGTTTAATCGCTTTTGCCTATTTTATGCCTAAAATAGCGATGATACTCTATCTTTCTTTACCCATTTATTCTTTTTTGGCAAGAGGTAGGGAACGCAAACAGGCTTAGTTTTTGTCTGATTATTTTTAACAGCTGAATAGTTATAGTTTTTAACGTAATTCAGGCAGAAGTCGCCCATCCTCTATAGGTGGGTGATGAATGCCATTCGGTATGAGGGTTACTGTTGGTAACTCGAAGACCGACAATACATTACATGGTCTTTTTATTTCGTTCTATGTTATAATCAGTCTATATTAGAAATGAGTGATATAAAATGGAATTAGATACAAATAACCATTCAGTCTTCCTTCTTTATTACCATCTTATTTTAGTAACTAAATATCGCAGACAAGTGATAGATGATGACATATCTGATTATGCTAAAGCTATTTTTGAAAGAATTTCAGAACCGTATCACATTACTTTAGTGGAGTGGAATCATGATAAAGACCACGTTCATATTATGTTCAAAGCTCATCCTAAAACAGAATTGACAAAATTCATCAACGCCTATAAAAGCGCTAGTTCAAGATTGATAAAACGTGATTTTCCAAGAGTCAAACAGTTTCTTTGGAAAGAAATGTTTTGGTCTAAAAGTTTTTGTCTGTTGACGACTGGTGGAGCACCAATTGATGTGATAAAGAAATACATCCAAAATCAAGGAAACAATCATAAATAGAAAGCAGGTGAACTTTGTGGAACGACTAAAAGCGTACAAATTCAGAATCTATCCAACAGAGGAACAAGAAATCTTCTTTGCCAAAACTTTCGGCTGCGTTCGTAAGGTCTACAATCTAATGCTTAATGACCGAAAAAAAGCATATGAAGAAGTTAAAAATGATTCTTCTAAAAAAATGACTTTTCCAACACCGGCTAAATATAAGAAAGAATTTCCATTTCTGAAAGAAGTCGATAGCCTCGCTTTGGCCAATGCCCAACTTCATTTAGATAAAGCATACAAGAATTTTTTTCGGGATAAATCTGTTGGCTTTCCACGTTTCAAAAGTAAGAAAAATCCTGTTCAGAGTTATACAACGAATAATCAAAATGGTACAGTTGCTTTGATTGATAGTAAATTCATAAAAGTTCCTAAATTGAAATCATTAGTAAG
>NZ_KE136347.1:162024-753808 GCF_000406925.1 Enterococcus columbae DSM 7374 = ATCC 51263 | reverse complement strand
AAGAAATCGCTCGATATTCGAGAATGGACTTGCCCTATTTGTCATACTCATCATGACCGTGATATCAACGCTAGTATCAATATATTGATTGAAGGTCTAAGAATACAAACTTCAGCTTAGGCACAATCAAAAAAACCGTAGGAACTACGGGGATAGCTTGGTAAATAAGAGAAACCGCTGTTAGTGAAGAAATAAGCTATCAAGTATGCTCTATTCCCAAGAAACTCCCACTTCAAGCGTTAAGAACCGTTAGGTTTAGCTAAGTGGAGAGTAGTTCACCGACTATAATATGATATACCTAGAAAAGAGTTAGCCGAATAAAGAAGGAATCAGATTGGCGTACTCTTTTTATGTTATATTGATAGTTAAGTTTAGCTTTTTTGACAAATCGACTAAATATAGTTATAATTATATCAAAAATATTTGATATGAGAATGAGTGGTCAAAATGAATCATATACAAAATGCTAAAGTATTTAAGGCTCTTTGTGATCCTAAACGCTTAGCAATCATTGAATTATTAACAAACGGGGAACAGTGTGCCTGTGTTTTGTTAGAACAGTTAGATTTAACACAGTCAGGCTTATCTTATCACATGAAAATATTAGTAGAGTCGCAATTAGTTCAAAGTAGGCAAGAGGGCAAGTGGATGTATTATCAAATCTCTACTGAAGGTCGAATGGCTGCGGTGGAGCTACTATTGGCAATTACTGCTACAAAGTAAATCAGCCACCTAAAAAATAGGTGGTTAAAAAAATAATAAACATATCAAAAATATTTGATGTATTATGTAAAGGAGTAAAAAATGAATAAAATAAAAGTTGCCTTTATCTGTGTTCATAATTCGTGTCGTTCGCAAATTGCAGAAGCTTTAGGGAAAAAACTTGCTGCTGATGTATTTGAGAGTTATTCAGCCGGTACAAAGACAAAATCTTCTATTAATTCTGATGCAGTTCGCATGATGAAAGTAATTCATGGAATTGATATAGAAAGTACGCAGCATCCTAAATTACTATCAGCAATTCCAACAGTGGATGTAGTAATAACGATGGGATGCAATGTTGATTGTCCATATTTACCGTGTAAATATCGTGAAGATTGGGGATTGGAGGATCCTTCAGGAAAGGATGATCAAACTTTTGAACAAACGATTGATTTAATTGAGGAAAAAATTAAGGATTTACGAGATCGTATTATTGAAGGAAGGATTGATTGGTTATGAAAAAACGTACACTATCTTTATTTGAACAATATCTGACTTTTTGGGTATTGATTTGTATGGCAATAGGTGTGGGGATTGGATATTTTTTTCCGATTGTGCCAAATATTTTAGGTCAATTTGAATTTTACCAAGTTTCAATTCCAACTACTATCTTGTTGTGGATAATGATCTATCCAATGATGTTAAAAATTGATTTTCGTAGTATAAAAAATATTCGTAAACATCCACAAGGTTTATTTATCACTTGGGTGGTCAATTGGGTGATTAAACCGTTGACAATGTATGGCATTGCAAAATTATTTTTCTTTATCATTTATAACGGAATCTTAAATAAACATCTAGCTAGTGAATACTTAGCAGGCGCTGTATTACTTGGTGCGGCACCTTGTACAGCAATGGTTTTTGTATGGAGTAAGTTGACTAAAGGAGATAGTGCCTATACATTAATTCAAGTGGCTACAAATGATTTGATTATTTTATTTGCTTATGTTCCAATCGTCAGTTTTTTATTAAAAATGGGGAATATCACGATTCCTTGGCAAACGCTATTTTTATCAATTATTCTATTTATTGTCTGTCCACTGGTACTTAGTGTTATTACTAGAAATTTTTTGGTTAAATATAAGGGAAAAGATTATTTAGAAAATAATTTTATTCCAAAATTTGATAAATACACAATGGTTGGCTTATTACTAACTTTAATTATTATTTTTTCATTTCAAGGGGAAAAATTATTAGCACAACCTTTAAGTATACTTTTGATTGCCATTCCTTTAATCATACAGACTTTATTTGTCTTTGCTATTACTTTTTGGGCAGCGTATATAGCTAAATTACCTTATAGTATTGCGGCACCTTGTGGCATGATTGGAGCTTCTAATTTCTTTGAACTAGCTGTTGCTGTGGCTATTTCACTTTTTGGTTTGTCTTCTGGGGCTACATTAGCTACAGTAGTTGGCGTGTTGGTAGAAGTGCCTGTAATGTTGTTTTTGGTACGTGTTGCCAATAACCTACAATCTAGATTTTCATAATAAAAAAGATTTGTTTGTGCAAAACAACGTATGCTCAAACAAATCTTTTTTATTTTGTGAAATAATAACCTTGCATATAAACAAATTTATTCAATTTTTATTTTTTTAAGATTAGGTTTCGTTGCTTTTTGTTTCAACAGCGTTTTTTAAATATTCAATGAATGCATGCGCTTTTTGTATTTTTTTAAGTGTGACATCTTGTAATGAAGTCGCTTCATACCAGTCTGCACCTTGCCAAGATTTAAGCGTTTTTTGATAATTACATAATGCCTCATTCTCATCATCAGGTAGCGGCTCATTGATAAGCGTATATTCAATTTCGAACTTAGCTAAATCATATTGCTGACAAGCTAAACACACCTTAACATACTCAAGCAAGTTCGCATAACTAAGTGGATAAAAATCATCACTATGGAACATTCGATAACAATAACCACCAATCACTAATTCGTGTGCCTGAGCGCGTATCAGGCAAGTAAGTATTTTGTGAAAAGTCTTAATGTTTGTCAAGTTGACTTTTTCGATGATTTTAGGCTGTAATTCTACTTTAAACTGCCCTAAAAGCTGCTCATTTATTTGTTGATAGTCCTCAGCGCTGAAATGTTCAGGAATAATTGACAATAAATGATGCCGAACGGTTAAAAGCTGATGTTCAAATTGCTCAATCGGATTTTGCTGTAAATAAGTCAACAGTTTGTTTTCAAGGGATAAAAAGACTTGTCCTAATTCTTCCTTTCTTTGACTTGACTCCGCGCATTCACTAGAGGAACTTAATCTTTGGCCTTCACTCTCTAAATAGGCCACTGTTTTATTTAGACAATGACAAACAAGCGGGACTACTTGTTTAGAATTTTTGGTACTTGCATATTGGAGATCACTAGGATCGATCCAATCTAATCCCAGTTTCGTTATCCATGGTCCACAATCTTGAAATGGACTAAGATGAAGGAGCTCACGTAAACATAATCGAATGGCTGAGAGCTGAGTTAATTCTTCTGCATGTTGTATTTTTAAAAACTCAGCAGTATCTAACCATTGGGTAAATGGCGTAATCAATTGTTTAACTAAATCACGCCGCCTTTTGATTTTGACCTCTAGAATTAATTGACAGGTCTCATTAATTTTAGGTTTTAAATGTGGATGACGAAACTCTTTAGAATCAAAATGGGCGAAATGAGGTAGACTGGCAAAAATTTTATAAAAAATATCTGGCTCAGTTAAATAATTACTCAAATATATATTGATAACATGTAAATACAGATACTTTAACTCATAATGTTCTGGAAATTGCGGGATGCTCTCTTTTAAATGGCGAATTGCTTCGGCATAATGCTTAGCCTGAATCAATTGCTTGCCCTGTTGAATCGCCTCGTGTGCATTTGCGCTCATCGCTAACACCTTCTTATGTGAATTGTTGATTTAAGTATAACAAATGAGGGGGAGAAAAGAAATTGCTGACTAAACTTACTTTTGAAAGTACAGAGAATAGATGCTGGCTAAGAAATGGTTTAGTCCTTGATTAACAAAATATATTTGATGGTGTAACTGAAGTATGTTACTACCAAGATATAGAATAAAAGAGGATCAACAGAAAGCAAGGCCAACTGGTTTTATTGATAGGACAGGCCTTGATTGGCATAGGTTGTAAGCTATAACTTAACATAAGATTTTTATTAAAGCGTCAAATCATTGTAGATTGTGTAACCGTTATAATCTTGATAAAATAAAGAAAAAAGTGAAATCAGGGAAGCAAAATGGATATTAGAGAGATGACTGCAGAAGAGATTAACCAGATGCCAAGGTTAAGATATCGTAAATACATGGATAATGAATTGGCTTATCAATGGCTTTTTCGTTGCTTTGTACGCCAAAGTGATTTTCCAAAGACGTATCAAATTATTGATGAGGTGCTTGATCATAAGCACAATACCTTGTATCACACCAATCCATTCGAGGTAGCTAAAGAATTATTTTGGGCGGATACACATCGTTTTTGTCCTAAAGATATTTTTATTTTTATGGAGAAGGCCTTTCGCGACCAACTTTATCAAAATGCAGATAGCTTAGCGGCTGATTATCTTGGTGATTTGCATTATTTACCGCGATATCAACAGCTTAATGACCAAAAAGCGCTTAGGTATTATACCGTGGCGGCCAAAGAAGGACGAGAAAATGCGATGGCACGTTTAGGCATTATTTATTACCGACAAAATCGGCTAAAAAAAGCCTATCCTTTTCTGTTAAAGGCAGCATTATTAGGCGATGCAGAAGCAAAATTTCAATTGGCTGAGCTTTATTGGCATGGAGAAGGGGTAAAACAAGACTTATGCCAAGCTCAAAAACTCTATCAAGAAGTCATTGAAAAAAAGGAACAAAGTGAATATTACGTGCGCGCGCTCATTCGTTTGTCTCAATTTCAACGAATGGTTGCAGAGCCAGAAGAATCATTTTTATCTAACCTCAATCTTTTACATGCGGCAGAGTACAGGTATTTTAAGTTGTATCAGGAAATAGCGGGCACCGATGCGAAGATTGAAGAGGCACTCAATCATGAGCGAATGGTTGTGAAACAAGCGATAAAGCAAAGAAAATTCATTTGTGGCTCACAAGGAATCTATGTTCAAACCGCACATGCTAAATTAACAGTAAATAACTGGACTGAAGCAGACATTGAGGATTTACAACGTTTGGCGAAAAGTGACTATTTTCAAAAAGCTGCACCTTTTAGCTGTCCGAACGATCAATGGGCGAGCTTGGACTTGATTCAAACCACGCTGATTGGTGAAAATATCTTTGCCATTCGAATGAGAGACCGAAAAAATAAATATCCCACCACGAATCAACCTACCTCTAAACAGCCATTCGTTGAGCGTTCGTTACCGTTTGATGAAAATCAATGGACGCATCATATAAAAAATAGAGCCAATCAAGGAATAACCACTTATGCAATCGGCTATGCACAATTAGAAAAAGTAGGGGTGGAAAAGAGAAACGAGTATCGGCTACAGTTTTGCTTTGAAAATGAAGCCTTTGCTAAGCAATATACCGAAGAAATCTTTGAAAAATTAATTACCTATGCCTTTGACCGTTTGGAAAGCCGTCGCATCTGGCTTGCCGTAAACAAAGCTGATCGGATCAAACAAGAATATATCCAGCAAAACGGCTTTAAACCAGTCTTAGCTAAAAAGGCTCCATTTAAAGCTGATGGTAAGGACATGGAATATTTCCAATTAACTGAAAAAAGTTGGATGTCAGAATAAAAGAATGATTTGAAAAATGAGGTGAGAGTGATGCGCTATTTGCTATATAATCAAAACCAACCATTCATGGATGTTGAGGTACAAAACCAGCAGATTACTAAAATCCATGAGCTACTAAATATCGACTATGCCCCAATTCAGCTAACGAGCTTGTCTGCTACCCAACCAACTGCCTTGTTAGCAGCAACAAATGACTGGTTATTTAGCCGCAGCATTCCAGTTCAACGGAAGCATTTGCATCAATTATTGAAAAATATGCGCGCTCGATCTACAAAAGAGCTGCTATTCAAAGCTCATGGCATGTCTTTATCTGACCAGTATTGGTTGAAAGAAAAAGAGAGTGAAGTCAAGTGGCAAGAAATGAATTTTTTTGAAAATGACTTTCCGTATGTCAATACGCTAAATACTGTATTTCATCCGAGAACCAGTAACATGTTTTTATATCCGCATTCACCAATTAGCACAACAGAGGGAATGACATAATTATACGGAATATCATCGTGAATATGTATTTATTAGTATTTGATTAGAATAAGATACGGTAGGTGACGGTTCTTATGGAAAATATATCAGGAGTTACCAGAAGAGATATATTTGATTTATTTAAAAATGGAATAAAAAATACTAGTTGGTTGATAGAAGACTCAATATACTATCCTTACTATGGCCGCTTAGAAATTGTAGAATTTCTTAATAGATTGTATAAATTAAATACTTGGGAAAGTAGGGATTTAAGACTTTCTAATGCCGAGCAAGAAATAGCAATGCATACTCGTAATGGAGATTATTCAGACGATTGGATTTTTGTTGATGAGAGATTCCAATTACAGTGTGGTAAAGATAAAGTTCTATTAAATTTTCTTTGTGAAGTTTTTCATCCAGAAGTTCGAGATGAAAGTAAAGATTGGATGTTATACCTACAAAGAATAAATGAACTCCTGCAAGAAGATGGATATGAATTATTTGTTTCTAGTAAGTTATCAGGAAGAAATGTTTATGACTGGAGATTATATACTAAAAAACCAGATATTTATATTCCTTTCTCTGAAAGAAACAAAGGAGTTAATGTAAGTTTTAAACTTCCTAATACCACAAGATATCAACTTTTTAAGATAATGCATTCGTATAATGAAGTATTTCATTTCACTGACGAAACAAATTGGCATTATGAAAAATTAACTACAGAGTGTGTTCTTGAAGATATAAATAAATTTTATGTGCCAAAACATTATGTTGATAACAATCTAGTGGAAATACAACAATTCAATGATTTTCAATTGGGAACAAAGCCAGTAGTTGTTTTTGATGTTATTGAAAGTTTTGCTTGGCATACATCTAATTCAATAGAATTTGAAAATGAAATTAATACTATCTTTAAGATGCATAATATTAATGTTGAACTTTCATGTGGAGAAATTCATTTCTTCGAGGATAAATTCTTGTCTATCGATTCAGAAATTATAATTGATGAAATCGGAGTAGAAGAATTGATAAGAACTGCAAATGATTTATACAATAAAAGGAAATATTCATTTGCAGTTGAAAAACTTTGGGATGCTTTTGAAAGAATTAAAACATATTATGATCCAAACTTGAATAAAAGGGAGTCACTTAATAAAATACTCGATGGTTTAGGCGATAATAATAGTAACATTAGAGAATTATTCAATGATGAATTTAAAGCATTAACTAATATCGGTAACTCATATCGCATAAGACATCATGAAAAAAACAAAATTGACATAAAAAATGATTTACATTATAAATATTTTTATAAGCGATGTTATTCTTTGATTTCGGTAGTAATGGAATTATTACAATAAGGAGAGAACAATGTTTTTTGACAACAGTAAATATTTCGTTTTTGAAAAAGAACTTTATTCTTCTCAAGGCGATAAAATAAATATCTATAAATTAGCTAATGAATTGTTGGATGATGATAGTTTAAATACATGGGCATCTAGTTTGAGAAATAATTATTGTGAAGAACATTTGCTAGATTCATTGATTAATGGAACAGGTCTATCAAAAGAAGAATACTTAAAAAAAATGGTATTTCCCAATCCTTCAGTTTCTCAAGGTGCAGCAACTATGTCAGGAGAATTCGGAGAAATATTAATATTTGATTACATAAATTTTGTTTTAAATTATTATGTTACAAGAACTAGATATTTAGATAAAATAAATCCCAATATGCCTGTTCCTGGTAGTGATGTTATGGGCTACAAGATACAGGATATAAGTAAACCAAGTAAATCAGATCAATTGATTGTTGCAGAAGTGAAAACTCGTTCTAGTATAAATGGAAAAAATTTATGTGAAAAAACCGTTAGTACTGCTATTGATCATTCGGTTAAAGATAGAATTAGAATAGGAGAGTCTTTAAACGCAGAAAAGAGGAGGCTGCTTAATCGTTCAAAATTCATAGAAGCTAAAGTTGTAGAACGATTTCAAAATAAGACAGACAATCCATTTGTGATAAATTTTTTTGCTGTAGCTGTATTAGATAGCGATGTATATTCAAATCAAGATGTTTTGAGTGCTATAGATAGTCATCATGAAATAATCGGCACTACAAATATATTGGTAATTCATTCAAAAGAATTAAAGCACTTTTTAAGAGATTTATATAGGAGGGCTTGCATATGTTGATAGAAAATACTTCCAAGTATTTTTTAAAAAAAATCAGAGCAAAAGCAAAAATGTATGAATATGGTGTGCCAAAGGATATTCATATTAAAGTTGAAGAACAGGCTAATGATCTTATACTACTTTGTATTGGAATAGTTGGAGATATTGCTGATGAAATATGTAAGATGAAAGAATTACCAATAAATCTGTCATCCGAAAATAAAGATAAATTATATTTTGCTTCGAAATTTTTCGATTCCTATTTTCAATCGAAAATGGATTTAAATATGAATCCATATCATATATTAATGGCATCGGTTACTTATTATTTTTGTAATATGAATGGTAGTTCAAAAGTCATGATGACTACTATGCCTAAGCAATCAGATTTTAACTTTTATGCATCAGGATTGGAAAAACTAATAATGTGGTTATTGAATGATGATATAAGATTTGATATTAATGACATTGATGCGAAATATATTGATTACGCTAGAATAATAGTGGATTATCATAATTCATTTTTTGAATGTAAAAATCCTGAAGAACCTAATTTTGAGGAACTTAGAAATTTTGTATATCAGATTGGAAACTATCGAGAAATTTTATTTGTAGATATAATTCTTGCCATAGTAAAAAAGAAAGTGTACAATTCTTGCATTAATTTAATGCCTTTGTATTCGGATATTAATAAAGAACATTGGTTTGAAACTTTCAAGAATAATAAGATGATAAAAGAAATGTGGCCTTCTCAAATTTTGTTAGGGGAAGAAAATATTTATAGTGGAAAATCTGGTGTTATTCAAATGCCAACAAGTTCAGGGAAAACAACCTCTGTTGCCCTTACTATACAGTCTGCCTTTTTGTCAGGTAGAACATCTATTGCAATTATTGTTGCACCGTTTAGAGCATTATGTAAAGAAATAATGTTTGATATGGAAAAGTTCTTTGAGTTTGATGATTCTATAACTATAACAGAATTTTCGGATATCCCTGAACTTAATGAAATGGAATTGGCTACATTAGAATCTATTAACAAAAAAGTATTTGTTATGACTCCAGAGAAGTTAGCTTACATTTTAAAACATAATCAAAAGATAACTGAAAGTATTGGAATGATAATTTTTGATGAAGCACATTTGTTTGATGATGAGAAAAGAGGCACAGATTACGAACTTCTTTTGGCATCTATCAATAACTATATTAAACCGAATGCACAGAAATTATTAATATCAGCAGTTATTTCAAATGCCAATCAATTAAATGATTGGATTAATAATGAAGGTGTTGTGATAAGAAATAATGCGATTAAAGCATCAGAGAAAACAGTTGCGTTTAATAAGTTTACTTCCTTTAATTCTGACACAGTATATAGTAATCTTTATTTTGTAGATTTAGATAAATATTTAGAAGAAGAATTCTATGTGCCTCGTGTCGTTCAAATATTAAAATTAAATAAAAAAGGTGCAGAGAGAAAAAATAGATATTTTCCCGATTTTAAAAATAAACAGGATGTTGGAATTTATTATTCTATTAAATTAGTTACAAACGGTAGTGTTGCAATTTTCTGTTCCAAGAAAGATACTGTAAATAAAATACTATTGAGATTTATTGATTTAAAAGAAAGAGGGATTTCTTTTGATAATTTTAATAGAGTATCAAATGAATTAGAATGTCTCAAAATTGCAAATTTAATAAGGGAACATTTGGGTGGAAATGAGCTATACACAGCTGCATTAAATGGTATTATTGGACATCATGCAGGTATACCGAATGGAATAAGAATTGCTGAAGAATATGCCTTAAAGAAAGCATTAGTTCGTTGCGTTGTATGTACTTCAACATTAGCACAAGGGGTAAATTTACCAATTAAATATTTAATAGTATCCAGCATATATCAATCAAACCATATAATTAAAGTTAGAGATTTTCATAATTTAATTGGAAGAACAGCTAGAGCAGGAAAGGAAACTGAAGGAACTATCATCTTGACAGAAGATGTGTATAAAAACGAGAAAAAAGGTTATCAATTTAATAATTATAAGCATCTTCTTAATGCAGACAACTCTGAAGAATGTTCTAGTAACCTTTTAAAATTGGTCAGGAATATTGATTTAGATAATAAACGTTATATATCATCGGACTATATTAAGAAATATATTACCTTAAGATATTCTTCATATGCAGATTTTAATAATCTAAGAAATAAAATCTTTGAATTTAAAGAGAAAGAAAAAAAGTACGGTGTTGCAGTTTTTGAAAAAATGAATGATATTGAACATATTCTCGTATCTCTAGAAAATTTTATACTTGATTTTTTAGATGCTGAAGATGATAGTTTGGAAATAATTCAGTCTACTTATGGTTATTTTTTAGCTAATGAAGATGAAAAAAAGGAATTAAAAAATATCTATGATTTAATAAAAAGTAATATTAATCAGCTAGAAGTTAGTGATAAATTGATTTATAAGAAAAGTATGATAGGGATAATGAGGATGCAGAAACTATCAAAATTTATAGATGACAATTTATATGAGATTGTCAATGCTGATTTTGATATACTAATAAAGTTGATAAGTGGTAGATTAAAAGAAATTGAAGATTGTAAGATTATACCTAAGCTTTTTGAAAAAGAGTATGTTTATGAATTGTTAAAAATGTGGCTTGATGGTACAAGTTATTTAAAAATATGGGAATATGCAACAAAAGTAAAACTAAAAGTTAGACGCGGAAAAAATAGCAGAGGTATATCATTGGAAGATATAGTATTACTGTGCGATTCAGATTTTGGATATTCCTCTTTAACTATAATCCAAGCAATTATTGAAATATTAAATACTAAAGATTGTGGAGAAAATATACAAAGGGAATTGAACGAAATAATTCAAAGAATAAGGTATGGTGTTCCTAATAAAGCAACAGCATACATATATGAACTTGGGTTTGCGGATAGAATTATTTCACAAAAACTTTTTGAAGTAATAAAAGATTTTAATTGCGACAATAAAAAACAAGTAAAAAATGCATTAAAAAAGAACAAAGAAGAGATAAAAAAAATATTGAATAACTATCCTTCATATTATATGAACAGATTGGAATTAATTAGATAATAACTGAAGTGGAGAATGGTGAGTAATTGTTCCACCTCCTTACCTACATATTTTTCATAATTTTTTCTGATTAGGTAAAGCTCATTCATATCAGATATTATAGTAGACTACTGTAAGCGTCCAATAACATGGTGTATAGCCTCTATGATTCTCCAATTATACTGTATTCAAACAGAAGATTGGAGGATTTTATATGATGAAACAGGCGATTGTCCCTCTAGCGATGCCCAAAACTGGCATGCAACATTGCAAGTAACGAACCAAAAATGAGCTCTTGCTTCGTTGTAAAGTGGGGTTACTTGAGTTCAGCCTTTTTTCATCACTTGATGACACTCAACGAAATGAAATTTTAGAAAAGATGTTCGCTTATGGGACTAAACTTAAGTAATCTGGGTCCCGTCTACATTGTTTGTGGCAAACGGATTTAAGAAAAGGAATCGATTCACTGGCTTATCTTATTCAGTCACAATTGATTTATATCCACTTTCAAAATCTGGCTTTCTTTTTTGTGGTGGAAAAAGCAATCGATTCAAAGCATTTTATTGGGATGGTGAAGGATTCTGGGTGTTTTATAAACGTTTTGAAAAATAGGCGCTTAACTTGGTCATGAAATACTACGGAAGTTCTGGATTTAATGCATGAACAAATTGAGTGGTTAATGAAAGGATTTACTATTACATCTAAAATTGCGGAGGGACTAAAGGGCTGCTAAAAAGTCCCTTTTTAAGGCAAAAATCGGAGAAATTAATGATTGTTTTCTCCGATTTTTTCATTGAATCGACCCTTGAATCAGACCCTGACTGATATGACAAAAAGTTATAGTTTCTCCAAAATCAATTATGCTAATCGCATCTTTGTTCATGAAGAAGTCTTGGTATGTGCCCATAGTTTTTTGGTAGTACTTTATCTATTTAGATATTGATAGTCATTAAGCGTATCTAGACGGTTATATTGTCTGGTTTTATATTTGATGTAATTGGAAACTGCAGCAGAATACATATGGTTTGGATTTTTAGGCATATTGGCTTCCATTTCTTTCACGGCAATCAGTAAATTCCGCAAAGAGTCCAAATTTTCGACTTCATAAAAGTCAATTCCCAATTCTGCTATAATTCTATTATTTGCTTGAGAAGAATATTTTTGTATAGAAGATGTGGATAGACCTTTATTTGCGAGCCAATTTGAGAAGGATGCTTTTTCTGGATTTTCCATTTTGTTTAACCACCTTATAGTTTAATCTTCATTTTCGATTTTATATAATTCATCACCAATTCTTTTAACGATACCAGTTACTAAAGCGTTGCCCATAAAAAACATGCGCATACGATCAGAGACTTCAGAGATGGTTCCGTCTGCTGCTTTTTTGTATTTTGTCCAGTCATCAGGAAAATCTTGCAATCGTTCTGCTTCAATTGGCGTAAGTAGACGATATCGTTCGTTTATTTTTAATAAATGTGTGGAACGATTCACTGATCCCTCACTTGTTAACATTGTTCTAGCTGGTAAGGACAAGTCATCATAAGGCGACATTCCACCTTCACTGTAGGTCCATTTATGACCATCAGCAGTAATTCGTTCAAGTTTTTTAGGTCCACGTAAGTATTGAAATTTTTCGAGTTTTTCTTTGTCGTTTAAGTAATATTTTTCATTAATTTCTTCTTCATTTTGTATGATTTCACCCAATGTAATTGGTTTTTCATCCTGAGTGGGTGTAGTATCGATTGTAAAATATCTACCATGGCGCATAATACCAGTATTCCAAACAGTTCCGCTGAAAGTTTCGGAAATTTGAACTACATCGGTCGCCAATTCATATGAAGCAATTCTATTTTTATTCGGTGTTTGCTCAACTGGAAATTGACGTGCGAAGAGTCCATCTTTAAAGATATACTCGTCATATTGATGTTCTTCAAAGAATAAATTTGATTCAGCATTTTCGAATTTTTTATCTATTTTTTTTGCAAAAGATGTGTCATTTCGATAAACAAAGAAAAATACTCTGCGTCTTCTTTGCGCTCTTCCATATTGAGAAGCATCAATCACACGCCACTCTACTGAGTATCCTAATTGATTGAATGCTGATAACATAATAGCAAAATCACGTCCGCGCTGTTTGGAAGGGGATTTTAGTAATCGATCCACATTTTCTAATACTAGATATTTAGGTTTAATATGTGTTGTAGCACGAATAATTTGCCAAAACAGGACACCTTTTTTTCCTTCAATTCCTAATTCGTTTTTCTTAGAACGTGCAACAGAGTAGTCTTGGCATGGAAAACCTCCGACAATCATATTTACTCCGTTTTTTTTCATTTCATCAAATTTTTCATCAGGAATTAATTCAACATCAGTATTGATATGCTCCATTTCAGGGAAACGATATACTCCAACTTCAAAAGCATCCTGCGATTTACGTGAGGGTTCAAATTGGTTTGAGTAAGTTGTTTTGAAAAAATCTTTATTTGAATTGTTTAAACCAACAATAAATCCGCCAACTCCATCAAACATGGAAAATATTTTTAGTGAATTCACTTTCTTACCTCAATTCTTTTTAGTTCAGATAAAAAAATTATACACGAAAATAGAGTTTTGATCAAGTGAAAGATGTGGCGAGGTGTACAATTTGTTGATAAAATAAAAATAGTAATATATGGGAGTATGATTATTTATGAATTTAGTATATAAAACAAAAGAACAAGTCCACAATAGAGGTTGTGAAGCTATAGGTAAAACAATGGGGGAATTAGCGGCTAGTATGGATGAAAAAGCATCAGGGAAAAAATCTAAAGTTGGTGATGCTTGGGAATCATGGTTTGGGATTGATAAAAATAGTATTGCTGGAGCAGATTTATCAGATGCAGGTGTGGAATTAAAAGCAACACCAGTCAAACATACAAAAAATGGCATTTCAGCTAAAGAGCGTTTAGTATTAAATATTATCAATTATGAAAAGGAGTTCGATAAAACTTTTTCAACTAGTTCATTTTGGAAAAAGAATCAGTTAATGGAGTTAGGTTTTTATGAGTATATTCCAGGTAAGAAATGGCAGGAATATGAATTATTAAAATCTGTATTGTTTACATATCCAGAAAAAGATTTATTAATCATTAAGCAAGACTGGGAAAAAATTCATGAATATATAAAGACTGGTCGTGCACATGAATTATCTGAAGGAATTACTATGTATTTAAGCGCATGCACAAAGGGAGCTAGTAGTAAGTCTGTTCGTGCACAACATGAAAGTTTAAATGCACCTATGGCAAAACAAAGAGCATACTCTTTGAAGAGTGGATATATGACTTATTTATTACGTGAGTTTATTTTTGGTGACAATGAAGATTCGCATGTTCGAGTAAAACCGTTCGAGGAGGGAGAACTTTTTGAGTGGCAAGCACCCTATTATACGGGTGAAAGTATTGTTAGAGATATTAGTATTTTACAAAACACTTCTTTAGAAAATTATATTATTGATAGTTTGAAATCCTATGTTGGAAAGACGGTGTCGGAATTAGCCAGACAGTTTGATATTGAGAAAGATGAGAAAGGCAAGTATCCAAAGGCAATCAATGCGATGTTAGCAAGTAGAATGCTAGGTATTCAAAAAGACTTGGAAAAAACAGAAGAATTCTTTAAAGCAAATATCCAAGTAAAAACCATTCGAGTGCAAAAGAATCATAGTATTAAAGAAAGTATGAGTTTTCCGGCATTTGATTTTAAGCAGCTTGTTCAAGAAAACTGGGAAGAATCAACTTTACGAGACTTGTTGGATTCAGCGAAGTTTTTCTTTGTGGTATTTGAGGAAAAAGAAAATGATGAATTTGTTTTTAAAGGGGCAAAATTCTGGTCTATGCCAGAAAGTGATTTAGAAAATACTGTCAGATTGGCTTGGCAACAAACAGTAGATACAATTAGATTTGGGGTTCAATTGAGTTTTGATGGTAAGAGAGTTACAAATAATTTTATTGGAAAATCTGATAAGAGAATTATTCATGTTAGACCTCATGCTAGTAAATCTAGCTATATAGCTAATGATAAAAATGCCAATCAATTACCAACACCAGCTATTTGGACAAATAAACCCACTGAATTTGCAGATGATTGGATGACGAAACAATGTTTTTGGCTAAATAATGACTATGTTTTTGAACAAGTAAAAGATTTACTATAAAAAACGAATGGAGCGATTCATATGGTGGATTATAATAAAGATGTCAAAAAATCTAATTTTAATAAAGATAGTCGTGCAGAACAAGAATTAGGTATTTTTATGGACGAGAATTATTATTCTAGGCTGTGTGAAGATCAAGCTCCTTACTTAACTTTTGAACGTGAGACTGATTTAAGATTACAATATGAAGGTATTGATGTAATTATTCGTACAGAAGATAGTCGAGAAATAATTATTGATGAGAAATCCGCATTATACTATACCAATAGTAATTTGGATACTTTTGCCTTTGAACTTAGTTTTATAAAAGAGGGAAAAGTTAGAGATGGATGGTTAATTAAAGATGGTTTAAAAACAGAATATTATATGCTAATATGGCCAAATGCAAGATGTATAAAAGATAGGAAAACAGGACAAAAAATTCAAATTGATTTAGCAGAAATAACGTCAAAAGATTTTACGATAGTTGAAGCAATTTTACTCAGTAAAGAGAAATTACTAAAATACTTATCTTCAGTAGGTCTAACAAGAGAAGTACTTATGGAAAAAGCAAAACGATTAAGGTTGAGTAAACAAAATAGTAGAGAAAATTATGCTTATGATAATCTAGAAGGACTTAATTTTTTGCATTTAACTTTCACTTTGAGATTACCTGAAAAACCGATAAATCTGATAATTAGTAAGAAAAAATTAATTGAATTAGCTGATAGAGCCTACTTTATTTCAGACAGAGGATATTTTCCGTGTTATTAATCTTTAATTAAGAATTTTTACTTGAAGATTTACTATGTATCATTTAACAAAGTAAAAATAGAAAAATCATAATTGTATCTTTTGAAAAAATTTTTTACCAATTAATCTAAAAAGTTAGGTGTTATATGAGTTTACATCAACAATTTCTACAAATAATTAAACAAATGAATGTTCAAACAGTATATGCTCCAATCTTTTATCAAGCAAAGTATGCTTTGCGTTTCGAGATGGGCGTGGGGAGACCGATAGATGAAAAAGATCAATTCATATTCTCTTATTTTCAAAATGCGAGGCAACGTGCGCGAGAATTATTTCAAGCACTAGGACCATTTGATATTTTGCGAATAGATTTAAGAGTTGGAACGATAAACGATAAGCTATTTACACAGTATGTTGAGAGTATCGGACTTTCATCAGAAACACAACTTATTACCTATAAAGATGATGGTTACAAATATCTGATTAAAGCCTATTATTGGTATTTACCTGACTTTAATTTAGATGTGGAAAAATTATTTGAAGATATTCTATATACTGATTTTAGAAAGCCACATTTTTTAGCGGGTAATGTATATTTTCTTAATAGCCAAGCTAAGTTGCTTTATCATTTATATGATGATCGTGGGCTAGACTTAGTTGCTACCAATAAAGCAACGCTAAAGCCGATTTATCAACAATATCATCAATGGCTATTAGATTATGATAGAAAAGCGATGCAAGAAATATTTGAAAAATGATTGGGCTGAAAATGCTCAATCGTTTTTTATTAGGGATATGAAGCTAGTCGATGAACAGTGCGCAAATAAAATCTAGCGTGGGAACGGTTAGCGATTAAGCAAGTGATTACCATACCTTGCTTATGTATAGATTTGCTAGTCGTATGTGAAGAATTTGAATGTGTTTTTCCTATATAATATTTATTTGTCTAAGGGTTAGATTGATTATTAAATGTTATGTAAATGGGATGAAAATCATTGTTTTGAAGGGAGTGTGTTATAATTTTTTTAGAAAAGCTAAGGAGGTTTTAACGTGGGTGCAAAACATGCAGCGTCAACTATGGAAGGGCGAGCTAAAACCAAAAATGGGGTAAGTCGTTTGGTTTTTGTTGTATTATCTATTTTGTTAGAGGTAACACTAATTGTACTATTATTTACTACTTTGAGTGATTATGCGGAGTGGCTCAATATTTTGTTACGCATTTTTGGTGCTATTTTAGTGCTGTATATCTATAGTGAAGATAAGACTGCTACGATGAAGATGCCATGGATTATTCTCATCTTATTATTTCCTATTGTGGGGGTAACCATTTATCTTTTAGTGGGTTTGAATCATGGCACGCGTAAGATGCGTGAGCGCTATCGAGCAATTGATGAGCTGTTGTTTCCTTTACTACCCGATTCGCAAGCCTTGATTGATGAGCTTAAGCAAACCAATCCTAAAGCAGCAGGTATTGCCGATTATTTACAGCATTATGCGAAGTATCCGATTTATCAAAATACCAAGGTGACCTATTTTGATGAAGCAGTGAAGGGTTTAAATGCGCAATTAAAGGCACTAAAATCAGCCAAGCATTTCATTTTTATGGAATACCACGCTATTGAGGATAAGGAATCTTGGCAAAAAATTGAGACAATCTTAGTTGAAAAGGTGCAACAAGGCGTTGAGGTACGGGTTTTTTATGATGATATGGGCTCTATTGGTTTTATTAATACTGATTTTGTCAAGAAAATGGCAGGCTTAGGCATTGCTTGTCGGGTGTTTAATCCGTTTATGCCGGGATTAAATGTCTTTTTAAATAATCGGGATCATCGTAAAATTACCGTAATTGATGGTGAGGTTGGTTTTACTGGTGGCTATAATTTAGCAAATGAATATTTTAATGTGACGCATCCTTATGGTAAATGGAAGGATACCGGTATACAGTTGGTTGGGCCAGCTGTTCGTTCGTTAACCATTGCCTTTTTAGAAATGTGGAATGCGGTGAAGGAAACAGATGAGAAGGATGAGCATTTCTTACGATTTTTACCAGCTGAACTGCCTCAAGAGGCGACTGGTTATGTTCAACCTTATGCGTTTATTCCTATTTCCGCTGAACGTGTAGGCGAAGAGGTCTACATCAGTATGGCGAATAAAGCGGAAAAATATTGTTACTTTATGACTCCGTATTTAATCTTAACAGATGAGATGGTTCATGCGATTGCACTAGCAGCTAAACGGGGAGTGGATGTGCGGATTGTCACGCCTGGAATACCGGATAAGAAAATGGTCTATGGGGTTACGCGTTCCTTTTATCCTGATTTAGTCAAGGCGGGTGTGCGGATTTTTGAATGGACACCTGGCTTTTGTCATGCCAAGATGAGCGTGGTCGATGATATCATGGCGACTTGCGGGACCATTAATTTAGATTATCGAAGTCTGTATCATCATTTTGAAAATGGCTGTTTTATGGTTGATAATCAAGTAGTCCTCGATATTAAGGCTGATTTTGATGCGATTTTTCCAACGTGTCGTGAAGTTACCGAAAATTATCGACAAGGTCGTAAAGCGCATTTGTCAATAAAAGAGCTATTTTTAAGATTATTTGCTGAATTGTTATAATTTTTCAGAACATCTTGCACAATTGCGCTTGCAAGATGTTCTTTTTTTGTTATAATGAGAAAAATATTAGAAGGAGATGAGGCGACATGCATAAATGTGTCGAAGCAGATCGTGAAAAAGTTACAGATTATCTCTATCGAAATCCTGCGTTAAATTTATTTATTATCGGTGATTTGTACAATTATGGCTTTGATTCTGAAGTACAGGATATCTATATTGACGAAGATGAAACGGGAATTCACGGCTTAATCTTACGTTATCGAAATAGTTTGTTGGTCCAAAGCGATGAAGGTAGAACTTATCCTGAATTTGTCGCAGAGTTAGTTGAACGTCACCAGGTTACACATATTAATGGAGAAGCGAGTTTGGTGGCAAAATATGACTTTACTGCAAGAGAGAATGTATTATGTTACTTCTCACAATGCAAAGAACTAAAAAAGGCACCTGAAATGACAGCCGTTGAATCGTTTGGTCCTGAAGATGCGCAAGAAATTTCAGAGGTTTTTAAAAGTGCTTTTAAAAACTTTTCAGCGAACCCCGATGAAATCCAAGAAAGTTTGGCGAAAAAACTAGATCGTGTCTATGGCGTTAGAGTAGATGGGAAAATTGTTTCGATTGCTAGAAGTACTGCGGAATGTCCTGGTTTAGCCATGCTAGTCGGTGTGGCTACCTTAGCGCCTTTTAGAAATCATGGCTATGCGCAACAAACCGTGGCCAAATTAACCGCAGATTTATTAGTAGAGGGTAAAGCGCCTTGTCTATTTTATGAAAATCCGATCGCAGCCCGCATCTATGAACGCTTAGGCTATAACCGAGTTGGCAAATGGCGCATTGTGAGATTGTAGGTGAAAGCGATGAGCGTAGAATTAGTCAAAAAACAGGATATTGCTGCAATATATCAGTATCTAAATATAGTTGCGAAACAAACCGATTACCTAACTTTTGATTCATCTGGTTTAACGCTTAGCTTGGCTGAATTTGAACCAGCGATTCTTCAGCAATTAGCAAGCGCAAATACGGTCTATTTTTGTTATAAGCTCGAGGAGAAGATTATCGGATTAATTAATCTGCAAATTTATCCAAAGACAAAAATGGCGCATCGAGCAACATTAGGGATTAGTGTTTTGGCCGATTATCAAAATCAAGGTGTGGGCAACGCTTTATTAACTGTTTTAATTACATATGCTAAGCAGGTCGAACAGCTAGAATTGTTGGAATTAGAGGTGGCTTGTGAAAATGCAGCAGCGATTCATTTATATAAAAAATTTGGCTTTAAAAAAATTGGTGAGCTACCAAGATTTTTTAAAATGAATCAACGCTATTTGGATTTTATCATGATGCAGCTTGATTTAACGTCGAGTAAATAATCATTGAATAAACACGAACAATATGACTTTCTTTTAGCAATTTCGTTTTGAATTTGTTGAATTAGCTGAAATATAAGCCTATAATTTTTATAAAATATACGATATTGAGGCTAGATAAAAATGAGTAAATGCTTAGTTATAGGTTCTTCGGTTTGTGATTGTTTCATATATACAGATAGATTGCCAACTCGTGAGGCAGATGTGCAGATTAAAGCGCAAAAAATGCAAATTGGTGGCTGTGCGTTTAATGTGGCCGCAACTTTAAAAGGCTTAGGAGCTGACTTTGACTTTTTATCGCCTGTTGGTCAAGGCGTGTATGGGGATTTTGTCGCACAGGAATTAACCAAACAACAGTTACCAGTGATGCGAGTAGATGGTGACAATGGCTGCTGCTATTGTTTTATCGAAGCGGATGGTGAGCGCAGTTTTCTATCTTATCATGGCGTTGAGTATCGCTTTCAGCCTGCTTGGTTAGATAGCTATGATCTAGCTAGTTATAGCTATCTGTATCTTTGTGGACTGGAAGTAGAAGAGCCGACTGGTGAGGCTTTAGTGGATTCGTTGGCTAATTTCTCAGGAAAAATTGTTTTTTGTCCAGGTCCTAGAGTGGATAAAATTGCGTCAAAAAGGTGTCAAAAACTACTGAGTTATCAGCCAATTTTACATTTAAACGAGCAAGAAGCTTATCTGATGAGTGGTGAAAATGAATTGCAGCTAGCGATTGAACGGTTGTATAGTTGGACTCAGAGTTTAGTTATAGTTACTTTAGGCGCGGATGGCGTCATTGCTTATAATGGTACTTGGCTAAGGGTCAGTCAAGAAAAGGTACCAGTATGTGATACATTAGGTGCTGGGGATAGTCATGCTGCCGGCTTTTTAGCAGGTGTTTTGTCTGGTAAGAATTTACACCAAAGTCTAGTATTCGCCAATCAAGTGGCAGGAGAAGTCGTGCAGGTGACCGGCTGCTTATTAGAAAGCAAGACCTATCAAAAATTACGTAGATTGAAAACATATGTTTAATAGGAGTAGAGTATGTGTTTTATTTGTGAGCGTATTGATGAAATAAAGCAAGGCATTAATCCATATTTTGTCAAAGAATTAAAGACAGGTTATGTAGTCATAGGAGATCATCAGTTTTTTGAAGGATATACTTTATTTTTATGTAAAAATCATGTCAATGAGCTACATGAATTATCTGATGAATTTAAACAGCAGTTTTTGGTTGAGATGAGCTTAGTACAACAAGCGGTCGCACAAGCTTTTCAAGCAGATAAAATGAATATTGAATTATTAGGCAATGGAGAAAGTCACGTGCATTGGCATCTATTTCCTAGAAGAAGTGGTGATTTAGGTGAATTTGGTCAAAATGGTAGAGGGCCGGTATGGTGGTTACCTTTTGAAAAAATGTATGCAGAAAAAACGAAGCCCAATAAGGAAAAGCTGTCAGTCTTAAAAGCGCAGTTGCTTTTAGAATTAAATCAATTAATTTAAATTTTTTGGCGTTTGGATAGTCTATTCAAACGTTTTTTTTGTTAAGATATGAGTAAGAAGAGTTTGGAAGGTAAGCGTTAGATAGCTTACTTTGGAAGTTGGGAGGATAAGAAATGCAAAAGATTGTTGTAATTGGCTGTCCGGGGGCAGGCAAGAGTACCTTTGCACGAAAACTGCGCGATAAATTACAATTACCTCTGTATTATTTAGATCAGCTGTGGCATCGTGCTGATCAAACGACGATTACAATGGATGAATTCATTGAGGCTCAAAAGGCAATTACAAAGCAAGCATGCTGGATTATCGATGGAAATTACCTAAATACCTTGGAGTTACGTTTGGCTGCTTGTGATACGGTATTTTTCTTAGACCTACCTAGTGAAGTGTGCTTTGAGAGCGTGAAGCAGCGTATTGGCCAGCCTCGTGAGGATATGCCGTGGATTGAGCAGGAATTTGCTGCAGAATTTCAACAATGGATTTTAGATTTTCCAGTTGTGCAAAGACCAGCCATTTGGAAGCTGTTAGACAAATACCGACAAAATAAAGAGATTATCGTATTTGAAACAAGAAAAGCAACCGAGGAATATTTGGCTTAAAGCAATAAAACACATTGTGAGGTGAAAGAGGATGGGAATTAAGATTATTCTTTATAGCTTATTTTGCTTTTTTATGCCGATTTTTATTTACTTATTTATTTTTAAACGCAATCGCTTTAAAAAGAGAGACTTCTTTTATCTTTTGATTTTTGGAGGCTATATTTGGTCCGTGTTTGATGTAACTGGTATTGGCACCTTAAGCGATATTGTCTATGCGCCAAAGGGTGGAGTGGAAAGCTTTTGGATTCAATATTTATTCGTTCAAGCAAAGCCATTTTATCAGCTTGGTCGTAGCTTTATGTTAAATGTGGTTATGTGTGTACCATTTGGTTTATTGCTACCCGTACTATTTCCACGCTATCGGAATATCTTGAAAGCAGTCGGTATGGGGTTACTTTTTTCATTATTTATCGAAGTGACGCAATTATTAAATACGAGAATTAGCGATGTGGATGATCTGATTGCCAATACCTTGGGGACATTTATCGGCTTTTTAGTTTGGAAAATCGGTATTAATCGGGTGGTTCAATTAAAAGAAGGGCTATCAATCCATCCTTGGCAGGTCATTTTTTTAGGCTATTTAGGTCAATGCTTTTTATATTTTCCGTTTTGGTTTGTGCAGCATTTTTAATCCAATTGATGTAACGAAAGCTTAGATTAAAAATACTGTGATGCTTTTGTTTTTGCGAGGAGGGGTTTAGATGAAAAAATTCGCTGTTGTGTTATATCCCAATTATTCGTTACAAGAAATTACCTGTATAACCGCTACGCTAGCTATTTGGTTTAATGAAAAAATTGACTATATTGCGAGTGAAAATAGCTGCTATTTAACAGGAGAGGGGTTGCCAACTTATCCGACTAAGCTTATCCAAGAAATAGAAATAACAGACTATGATTGTATTATCATCCCTGGCTCGACGAATCCGCTATCTGGCATATTTGATGATACTCTGATTGAATTTCTTAGTAAAGGTAAAGGGGGGCCAACTGTTTTTGCTGCAATTTCTTCTACTCCACTTTTACTTGGAAAAGCTGGATTGCTAGAAGGGAAAAGATATACAGGTGGTTTGTTTATGCAACAAATAGCATTTTTTGACTTTATGGAAAAGGAGAACTTTACACACGAGCCGGTGGAAACAGATGAGCGATTAATTACAGGTATCGGTATGTATTATCAGGAGTTTGCTGAGGCAGTGTTGCGATATATGAATTATCCTATAGATGAAAGTTTTTTAAAGCCAAATTTAAAATATCCAACTAAAGAGCAGTTGATTTTTCATTATACTGAGGAAGAATATCGTGAATTTTTAGATGAAATTAGCCAGTATCAAAAATAATTCGCAAAACTACTTAAGTTAGTGTATCGCTAAGTGCTAAAGTTAGATATTTAGGCAAACGCTTATATTTTTCTTGCGTAAGCTGATGAAACTGTTATACTTTAAACAACTAGTTCTAGATTGGAAGTGATTGTGTGCAATTTGAGACGAAACGACTTATTCTAAGGCCTTGGCTTAGAACAGATGCAGCCGATTTATATGCATTAGCCAAAAATCCGTTAATTGGACCAAATGCTGGATGGAATCCACATGAAAGTGTGGCTGAAAGTCTAGAGGTTATTGAAAACTTTTTTGTTGATGATCCATTAAGCTTTGCAATTTGTGATCAGTCGACCAAGGCGTTGATTGGTAGCATCAGCCTAATGCCAGCGCGTTATGAAGGGGCAAAATCTGCCAAGTACGAAAGGGAGATTGGTTATTGGTTGGCGCCTAGCTTTTGGGGGCAAGGGTTGATACCGGAAGCTATTCGTTGTTTACAAACGTATGCCTTTGAGACACTGGAAATTGAAAGCTTGTGGGCGGGTTATTTTGCAGGTAATCACAATTCACAGCGAGCCTTGGAAAAATGTGGTTTCCATTTCCAGCATACTGAAGAGGTGTATATTGCCCCTTTAGCTGCCCAAAAAACGGAACATTATTTAGCAATTACGAAAGAACAATGGCAACAAGGCAGGGATTGGAATGAAAATTGAACATGTTGCAATGTATGTTAATGATCTAGAGCGGACCAAGCAGTTTTTTGAGTATTATTTCAAAGCCACGTCAAATGAACGATATCATAATCCGAAGACGGGTTTTTCTTCATATTTTTTGACCTTTAGCGATGGTGCGCGCTTAGAGATTATGCATAAAGCGCAAATGGAGGATGCTAAGAAAAGCTTTGTTCGAACTGGCTTCATTCATTTAGCTTTTAGTCTTGGTAGTAAGGAAAAAGTGGATCAACTGACACAGCAATTAAAACAAGACGGCTATGAAATACTCAGTGGTCCAAGAACAACCGGTGATGGCTACTATGAAAGCTGTGTTGTAGCTATTGAAGAGAATCTAATTGAATTAACCGTTTAGTAGAAAAAACATGACAACCTTTAGCGAAAACGCTGATTAGGTTTGTCATGTTTTTTGCTCTTTATTTCATCCCCCATATTTCCCTTGGTGTTTTAAAAGGGCTTGTAAATCATGCAGGGCTTGTTGCTCATTTTTCACTAGCAAGCCATGGATATTTACTTTTTGGGCGGCTTCGATATTTTTAGGAACATCATCTAAAAAAACACATTGCTCAGGAATTAGCTGATAACGTTTAAGCAGGAGTTGGTAGATTTGCGTATCAGGTTTGACGATTTTTTCTTCAAAAGAAAGGATTTTACCAGAAAGCAGCTGATCAATCGGCAATAATCCAGCCTGTTTTAAGGTATAATAAACCCTAGAGGTATTAGAAAGCACATATAGCTGGTAACCAAGTTGATGAAGCTTTACAGCATAATTTTGTATCTCGTTGTAGGCTGTTGTATAATTCTGCCAATAATAATACATTTGTTCAATGGCTTGATGATAACTAGCATCTAATAGTGCTTGGCTTTTTTGGCAAGCTTTTGCAATACTTAGGCTGCCGTCATCTTGTTTTTCCCATATACCTGAAGAAAAGATGGCCTGAACAATTTTTTCTTGGCGAGCAGGATCATGTTCCATTTCTTGAATAAAACGTGTAGGATTCCATTCAATCAATACGTTGCCCATGTCAAAAATAATTGTATTTATCATCTTGTATCTCCAATCTTTTTCCTTTAGTATAACATATAAGAGATTGATTAGAAATTAATTGTAAAAAGGTTTTCAATTTTAATCTGGGAGGAGCGAGGAAATGAAGTTATATTTCAAACAACGGCTGTTTTCTTGGTTGGATAGCTATGAGATTTACGATGAGAATCAACAAACGGTGTATCAGGTTGAAGGTAAATTAGCTTTTGGTCATCAATTTTCGTTACTAAATCAACAAGGACAAATCATCGGTCAGGTCAAAGAAAAGATTCGGTTATTCGTGCCTGAATTTGAGTTAATCGTAGCCAATCAAGTAATTGGCAGTGTAAAAAAAGAAGTGACTTTTTTTAAGCCGCATTTTGTCGTTGATTTTAACAACTGGGAAGTTAAGGGAGATATTTTCGAGTGGGAGTATCAAGTGTTAGATGCCAATCAAGAAATCGTTGCTACGATTAGTAAGGATGTTTGGCAATGGACGGATTGTTACAAAATTGAGGTCTATCAAGATAGTGATGCGTTATATGTCGTGATGTTAGTCTTAGCAATTGATGCGCAAAAGGATAATGATCGTTCTGTTAGTACGCTATTTTAGAACAATAGTTGGTTAATTTTAATAACAAATTTTTGAAAGAAGGTGTTGCAGGTGAACTATCCATTACTTAGTCAAAAAATGCCGGTAGCCATTAAACGTGTTTGGCGTAAGACTTGGTTATGTAAGATGGTGGTTGCTTTGTTCATTGGGGGACTATCTCTTGGTAGCTATCAATTTTTTTGGCATCATCAATGGTTGTTTTATGGTACGCTTATTTATTTGGGGCTAACCGTCATTATCTTGCTGATTGATTTTTTGTTGATTCCTTATCGCTATACTTTTCATCGCTATGAATTGGCCAAAGAGGATTTAGCCTTTCAACAGGGGTTTATCTTTCGTTCTACAACCTATGTGCCGTTACAACGTATTCAACATATTGAAACGGAGCAAGGGCCGTTTTTACGCCAGGAAAATTTGATGGGCTTAGTGATTCATACGGCGGCGACTAAGCATCGAATTTTAGGTTTAGAGGTGCAAACAGCTCAACAATTACGGCAACAAATCATTGAAATGATTAGGCAGGTGGCGGATGATGTCTAGGCTCAAGCGCTATTCTAAATGGTACCTGCTTTTTGCCCCGTTAAAATCCTATATCCGCAGCGTTTGGCAGCTTTTTTTAGTTGTAATCGTCGGCAATCTTTTGAAAAAGGATTTGAGTTTTTCAAAAGATGCACGATTCTATTTTTATTGCTTATTGGCAGCTGTGGGTATATTTTTGCTCTTTTTTATTTATCATCTTTTATGTTATTTCACTCAAACTTATGAATTGACTGCGGAATCGTTTATTTTTCGTAAGGGAATATTCAAAAAGCAAGAATTGATTATCCCTTATGAGCGCATACAGACCATTAAACAGCAGCAATGGATTATTATGATTCCCTTAGGCTTAGTTCGTTTAATGATTGAAACTGCCGCTAGTTCAGGGAATGAAGCCGAAATTGATTTACCCTTCGTTCCACAAAGTTTGTATGAAGAATTGGAAAATTATCGTAAACAAGGATATGGTAAAAGTCTGAGTGGAACGCATTCTTCAAAAAAAGCCCTATACAGTCTATCTGCCAGGGAATTACTGGTATTTGCCCTGACAGAACTAAGTCTATTTACGCCGATTATTTTCATGTTTGCGCTTTTAGAGGTGATTCCTGAGCCTTTACAAGAACAATTATTTGGCCAGGTTAGTGAATTGATTTGGATGATTACGGTGCTTTTATTTGTTTTATTGTATGTTCTTTTTGCGATTTTATCGATTGGCAAAACGATTTTACAATACGCTAATTTTAGTATTTATCAGGAAAATAATGATGCCCTGCGAATTGAGCATGGGTTAATTGAACAAAAATCGCAAGTAATCCCCGCTAATAAAATTCAAGGAATTCGAATCAAGCAAGGCATCATTAGCCATATGCTGGGTTTAGTAAGTGTAGATTTATTGCTTGCAGGCGGTCAGGAAAAACAAGCCGATGAAAAATCAGCGCAAACGAATCAGCCCTATTTATTACCGCTTATTCCTACAGCGAAGCTTCAGCAGTATTTAAGCCAGTTCGTTCCTGAATATGCTGACGAATTTGACTTGCAGTCAGTTAAAGAGCAGCGTTTATGGTATTTTACGCGTTTTAAATTATTTGCTGTTGTTTTACCGGTTGGTTTGTATCTAATTTTTGATTTTGCCTGGTGGTGGCTGCTTCTAAGCATCGCTATTTTACTAGCCTTATCGATGATTTATGCTTCTTTTCAAAGCAAGCTACAAGCGTATGGGATGAGTAGCAAGCTATTGTGCTTTCAGCAGATACATTTAGCTGAATGTCAAAAAGTGATAGTTCAACGTAAAAATATTCAAAGTCTAGAAATTCGTACCTCACGTTGGCTGTATCCTAAAAAATTCGCTCATTGTAAAATTAGCGTTAAAGCGGGGAATGGGGATTTTTCTAGCCAGTTAAGCTACTTACCACTTGAAGCAATCGATGAGATTTCAAGTTTTTATCGTTTAAAAAGAAAGGAACGTGCTATTTTCGATGATTCGACCAATTGTTAAAGATATATTCTTTTTACAGCAGCCAAGTGTCTTAGCGACTAAAGCGGATATGGCGGTTGCTGAAGATTTAATTGATACTTTAAAAGCAAATGAAGCGCGCTGTGTGGGGTTAGCAGCCAACATGATTGGGGTTAATAAGCAAATCATTGTTTGTGCGACACCGGCTGGGCCATTAGTGATGTTTAACCCAAAAATTGTCAAAAAAGAGGGTCCATTTGAAACAGAAGAAGGCTGTTTATCATTGGTGGGGGTTCGTTCAACCACGCGCTTTGCTAAAATTGAAGTGGTCTTTTTCGACCGACAATTTAAAAAGCAGCGGATGACTTTTACTGATTTTACCGCTCAAATTATTCAACACGAAATAGATCATTGCCAAGGCATACTTATTTAACAAAGGAGTGATTTTGTTGCGTAGAAAGGATCGAGCAATTACTGATATTAGGCAAATAAATGAAGTGTTACAGGCGGCAAAAATTGTCCATTTAGGAATGATTGATCATGATCGTCCTTATGTCGTTCCACTAAATTATGGTTATGAATGGCAAGAGGAGCAATTAATTTTATATATACATGGTGCTATGTCCGGCCGTAAAATAGAAGTCTTAAAACAAAATCCTCATGTATTTGTAGAAATCGATCATTATTTAGGGGCGATTGATGGTAAGGAAATACCATGTAAATACAGTAGTGCCTATGCAAGTATTATGGCAGATGGTGTTGCAAAATTGTTAACGGAGCCAACCGAAAAAATCCACGGCCTGAATGTATTGATGCGTACCCAAACCAATCGTGATTTTGCGATGACTGAAGAGATGGTCAAAATGGTGCAGGTTATTCAAATAAATCTATTCAATCTTAGCGCCAAACAACGCTTAATGCCTGAAAGTAACTAAGGTTTGGTTTGTTTAAACGTAGCATTGTCATAGTAGTTAAGCACTTTGCCTTAACGTTTGCTGTTATTTATGTTACAATAACTTTTGCCAATAGATTAAACAAATTGGAGGAAGTAAAATGGATTTTAAACATTCAAAAGTAGCAATTGTCGGAGTAGGAAACGTCGGAGCTACTACTGCTTATAGTATTATTACCCAAGGTTTATGTGCCGAAGTGGTTTTAATTGATGTGAATAAAGAAAAAGCTTATGCGGAAGCGATGGATATGCAGCAATCGATACATTTTCTAAACCGTAATATAAAGGTGACTGCAGGGGACTATGCTGATTGTAAAGATGCGGATATCGTAATCATCACGGCTTCAGCACCAATGCCAAAAGAATCGAATGATCGTTTGAAGATGTTAGCCCCAAGTATTAACATTATGACAAGCATTGTTAATAGTGTGATGGCTTCTGGTTTTGATGGGATCTTCTTAATTGTTTCAAATCCAGTAGATATTATGACTTATTATGTGCGTAAACTTTCTGGTCTACCTGCTCATCGCGTTATTGGTAGTGGAACAACGGTGGATAGTGCACGTTTAAGCTGTGCTCTAGGTAGTATGTATGACCTTGACTCAAAAAGTGTGCAAGCCTTCGTTATCGGTGAACATGGCGATAGCGAAATGGTGGCTTGGAGTTCCGCAACGATTGGTGGAAAAATGGTCGAGGATGTCTTAGTTGATAATGCTGATCGTACGAAAGACGTAACCAAAGAAGTGCTTTTAAGCAAAACTATTCAAGCGGGTTGGGAAATTTTCAATCGTAAAGGCAATACCTGCTATGGAATTGCCGCTGCGACAACAGCTATTGCCAAATCTATTTTGTTTAATGAGAACCGTATCTACCCAGTTACTGTGGAATTAAATGGAGAATATGGCATTGACCATGCTTTCTTGAGCGTGCCAACAATTATTGACGCAACGGGAGCAAAAGAAATTGTTGAAATTAAATTGACTGCTGAAGAATTAGCTGCATTGCAAAAATCAGCAGCCTTATTACAAGCTTTTTATCCTCAATTGGATAGCTATGAAGCTTAGTCGATAGATAAATGAAGGCCCACTAATCAACTGCGGTTAGTGGGTTAGCTTTTAAGAAGAAGGAAAGTGGAAAAATGATTGGTGGTTATAAAATTATCACTTTATGTGGTAGTACTAAATTTAAAGAGGCCTTCATGGAGGCGCAAAAAAGCTTAACTTTACAAGGTTATATTGTTATTAGCGTGGGCTTGTTCGGTCATGCTGGCGATGCTGAAGTTTGGGAAGGAATGGATGAGGGGACCTTGACGAAAACTAAAGAAATGCTAGATGATATGCATAAACGAAAAATTGACTTAGCTGATGAAATTTTCGTCGTTAATGTTCATGGTTATATCGGAGAAAGTACACGTTCAGAAATTGCTTATGCGATGAAGACCGGGAAAAAAGTGCGTTATTTAGAACCGCTAGCTGAATAAAAGGTAAATTTTTAGCGATTTTTGCAACAGATTGGCTAATCAAAATAAATTTACAACTATTTTCAATAGTGCTACAATCGATAGTTGTTCCCTTGCTGAAAAAGTTTGGAATGAAAAGAGACGATGTGTATGAAAGAAAAAGTTCAGCAAAATGCATTAAAAAATCAACAGCACTACCGGAAAATGACGGAAAAGCCAGTCGAACAGTTAATTTTGTCCTTGTGCGTGCCGACGATTATCAGTATGTTAATTACAACGATTTATAATGTAGCAGATACTTTTTTTGTATCGAAAATTGGGGTTCAAGCGAGTGGCGCTGTAGGAATTTTGTTTAGTCTAATGGCGATTTTACAAGCATTTGGTTTTATGTTTGGCCATGGTTCGGGGAGCTGGATTAGCCGTTTGCTTGGTGCCAAGCAGGTTGAAAAAGCACGTGAATATAGTTCCACTGCCTTTACGTTGGCTTTTGTCGTGGGTCTTTTTATTATGATTGTGGGTTTAGCTTTTTTGCCGACTTTGATGCGTTTATTAGGAAGTACTGAAACGATTTTGCCTTATGCTGCCGACTATGGCTTTTATATTTTACTTGCTGGTCCAGCTTTTACGACGAGTTGTGTGATGAATAATATTTTAAGATATGAAGGGCTTGCTAAGTTAGCAATGGTTGGTTTAGCAACTGGTGGGATTTTAAATATGTTTTTAGACCCACTATTTATTTTTGGTTTACATATGGGAATTACTGGGGCAGGACTTTCAACTGCCATTTCACAATACATAAGTATGGCGATTTTATATGCTATGTTTCGTTCGGGAAAACCGCAAAGTCGGCTTATGCTGAAATATGTTCGCCTGCAGCCTTCGCTGATAAGAAATATCATTACAAATGGTTTTCCTAGCTTGACTCGTCAAGGCTTCAATAGTGTTTCCAACCTACTACTTAACGTACAAGCAGCTCCTTTTGGTGATCCGGCAATTGCTGCGATGAGTATTGTGAGCAAGTGTATGAATTTATTGTTTTCTATTTGTGTGGGAATTGGTCAAGGGTTCCAACCCGTTTCTTCATTTAACTATGGGGCCAAGCGTTATGATCGGGTAAAAAGAGGCATTCAATTTACTTGGATTTTTTCCACTTTGGTCTTAACCATACTTAGCTTCTTAGCCTTTATTTTTGCTCCGGAAATGATTCATCTTTTCCGGCATGATGCCTTCATTGTTGAAATAGGTACACATGCTTTACGCTATGGTTGTGTCGCCTTAATCTTCCTGCCAACTGCGTCTATTGCCAATATGACGTTTCAAAGTACAGGCAATAGTGGGCGAGCTACTTTTTTGGCCTGTGCCCAAAATGGATTATTTTTCATTCCATTAATTGTATTGTTCCCCAAGCTTTTCGGATTGACTGGAATTGAAATTGCTCAACCAATTGCTTACTTTTTAGCAGCAGCAGTGGCTGTGCCAATTTTATTATCTTTTATGCGTAAGTTGTCGAAAATTGATACAATCACGGATTTGGCAGCAGAAAATCCAAAATAATCTTCATAAAGGAATCGGTGTTATGTTCATTTTCATTTATTTATTCGGTATGAATCTCTTGAGCTTTAGTTTGTTTTACCTTGACAAAAGACGCGCTAAAAAACATCAATGGCGGATTAAAGAAGCCACGCTATTATTCGTGTGCTTGTTTGGTGGTGCTTTAGGTGGTTGGCTGTCTATGTATTGCTTTCACCATAAAACCAAAAAATGGTATTTTAAATTTGGTGTACCGTTAATGCTTATTTTACAAGTATTACTTGCTTATTATTTGAGACATAGAGTAGGTTGAGTGAATTACTCAACCTACTCTAATTTTTTTGAATCATTTGTAACTCTAAATGCGGATTATTCATATCATAGGGCGTTTCAAAGGTTTCTAAGACTAAAAATTGTTGACTATCAATTTGTTCTAGCCCTAGTAGTTGTGGACAATCATTTTTATGGATATGCCGAATAGTTACTTGATAATTTTCCAAATGTAAGATAGGTAAATCCTGAGTATTTAAAGTATGGGCTTCGATTTGTAAAACCAGCGCCTTTTTAAGCTCCTGGTGTTCATAATAAAAGTAACAACCCATGCGATTATAATATTGAATATTGCGACTTTGAATTTGCTTAAACATTTCTTGAATGCCTAAATAATATTCCGCAGACAATAATTCGCCAGTAAACGGCTGCATTAAATAATCAGTATGCTGTTTTTGAAGCGTGATTTGTTGATCCTGATGAATCGTCTTGGCTATGTCTAATTGGTTGTTTAAATTATTAATAAAAGCCTCGTCATGCGCCAATTGTTTCTTTTGTTGTTCAATGGTTTGCTGCATTAGACTTAAAATTTGTTGCATATCGATTTTATTGGGAGTGAGTAAATATTGGTGGATACTTTTTAAAGGAATATGGTAATTAACACATAATTTAATGATATTGACATAGGTCACTTGGGCATAACCATAGTAGCGATAATTATTTTCAGGATTGATATAAATGGGCTGTAGAATTTGAATTTTTTCATAGTAACGTAGGGCTTTAATCGGTACGCCGGTTAATTTGCTTAATTGGTGGATGGTAAATAATTGATTTTTTTGCGAATTCATCTTGAGTCTCCCTTAAAGGTATAGTTTATAATTGATTATAGCAAAGAGAATCAGAAAAAGGTGAGAAAAATGCATACTAATCAGAAGAAAGTTTTTCATACAAATGCGGCAACGACTGCTCATGTTCATTCGCACAATGAGCTTCATCATGGCCATCATCATCATGAACATGGCCTTTTGCCAGCTAGCTTATATCTAGTCGGCTTAGGTTTGTTTATTATAGGTCTATTATTGGAAAAAAGTGTTTGGCAGTCAGCTATTTTTTTAGTGGCGATGGGGCTGTCAGGCTTTCATGTATTATTTGAAGGTGTAGTAGCAACCATAGAGGAAAGTAAAAAGGCGCATGCTTTACGGGCAAATGCACATATTTTAATGTTTATTGCTGCATTAGGCGCGATTTATCTGGGAGATATTAAAGAAGGGGCCTTGCTGATATTTATTTTTGCGGGTGTCCACTTTTTAGAAGATTATGTCAGCGATAAGAGTAAAAAGGCGATTGAGGATTTATTAGCGCTTAAGCCACAAATTGCTCGTAAAATACAAGCAGATGGGCAAATTATTGAAGTCTCAGCTGATGCTGTCAAAAAAGGGGATCAAATCCAAGTATTAAATGGGATGCAAATTCCTATTGATGGAATGATTGTTAAGGGTAGTACTACTTTGAATGAAGCAACGATTACAGGTGAGGCGTTGCCAGTCGAAAAAACAGTTGGCGATGTGGTTTTTGGTTCAACGCTTAATCTAAGTCAAACGATTGAAATAACTGCAACCAAGGAATACAAGGATACAGTTTTTGCTAAAATTGTTCAAATTGTTAAACAAGCGCAACAAAATGTTCCACCGTTAGCGACAAAAATTCAACGCTATGAACCCATTTATGTCAATGTCGTCTTAGGTGTTTTTCTAGCGATTCTTATTTTAGGTGAACTATTTTTCCGTTCAGTGGATAGTCCTATTTTTGAACAGGCTTTGATTTTTTTAGTGGCAGCCTCTCCTTGTGCTTTAGCAGTCTCAGTCATTCCGGCCACGCTGAGTGCGATGTCTAATTTGGCGAGGAAAGGGGTCTTATTTAAAGGTGGAAACTATATTTATCTGCTAAAAGATCTCTCAGCAATTGCCTTTGATAAAACAGGAACGTTAACGCAGGGGCAACCAAGTGTTGTCTGTTATCAGCTTGCTTCAACCGTTTTCGCTACAGAAAAATTGGAACAAATCATTTATAGTATGGAAGCACAAGTAAGTCATCCACTAGCTCAGGCAATTGTCGAAAAGCTTGCCAAACGTTATGAGCGATTAGCCGTTCATGTAACCAATGAAGTAGGCAAAGGGCTAAGTGCAACCTATGACCAGCATAAGATTCAACTTGGTAAAGCCAGTCTTTTTCCAAATGTTTCGCCTCGTTGGCAACAGGTGATTAAAACAGAGCAGTTACAAGGTCGTACGGTGATTTTAGTGGTGATTGACCAAGAAATTTGTGGTTATTTTGCAATTGAAGATCAAGTCAAAGCGACTGCTGCTACTAGTATACAACAACTGAATAAACTTGGAATCCAAAGTATTATGCTAACCGGGGATAGTCAAATAACTGGTGAAGCGATTGCCAAACGCCTAGGGATGGATAAGGTGTATAGTAATGTTTTACCAGATGAAAAAGCCAAATATATTCAGGAACTGAAAAAATATTATCCAAACATTGCTATGGTGGGCGATGGAATTAATGATGCACCTGCGCTAGCTTTAGCAGATGTCGGTTTTGCTATGGAACAAGGTAGTGATATTGCTATCGAGACAGCTGATGCGGTAATGATGAAAAATGATTTGACTAAGCTTGTCGATGCAATCAAAATTTCCAAGCATTTATCTAAAATTGTTCAACAAAATGTATTTTTTGCGATTGCTGTGGTGATTCTTTTGGTTGGTTTAACCTTTACGAACCATCTAACGGTCATTGCCAGTGTCAGTCTTCATGAAGGCAGCACATTGATTGTCTTACTTAATTCTTTGCGGTTATTGATTCATCGTCCGTAAAATGTTTTGAACAAGTATCCGCTAGCTTTTATGCTAGATTGAACAGCCTGCTAGTTTTTCAATACAATTTTCAGTATAATTAAGCTATAAGAAAAGGATGTGTTTAAAATGGATAAATCTGAAATCACCCATGACTTACTCTATAGAAAAGTCGGGAGGGCACATCAAAAGCTATAGAATAAGTATTAGGCCCTCATATTCCGACTAATATTGATTTTTCAATTTAAGGAGGAATATTTTATGTCGTTAATTCAAATTAAAGATTTAAGTTTTAGTTATCCAGGAAGCTATACACCGATTTTTGATGGGGTTCAGTTACAAATAGACAGTACTTGGAAATTGGGCTTGATTGGTCGTAATGGTCGTGGAAAAACAACTTTTTTCCGATTATTGCTCGCACAATATGAGTATCAAGGAAGCATTACCCATGAAGTGGCGTTTCGCTATTTTCCTTATCCTGTGGCAAATCCAGAAAAAATGACTTTAGAGGTTTTGCAAGAGGCTTGTCCACATGCCGAGGATTGGGAATTTATGAAGGAATTGAACTTATTAGATGTCGAAATTGATCGCTTATATTTACCGTTTGCAACCTTATCTGATGGTGAGCAAAATAAGGTGCTTTTGGCAGCATTATTTTTAAATGAAAATACCTTTTTATTAATCGATGAGCCAACCAATCATTTAGATGATGAAGCCAGACAAAAGATTGCGGATTATTTAGCTAAAAAACAAGGCTTTATTTTGATTTCTCATGATCGCAGGCTACTTGATGTCTGTGTGGATCATATTTTGGCGATGAATAAGGCGAGCATTGAGCTGCAACAAGGCAATTTCTCATCTTGGTATTTAAATAAGCAACAGCAAGATCAATTTGAATTGGCTCAAAATGAAAAACTAAAAAAAGAGGTCAAGCGACTAAACGAAGCAGCCAAACGTACTGCTAGCTGGTCGAATCAAGTAGAAAAAAGTAAAAACGGAACAACAAATTCAGGCACCAAGCTTGATAAAGGCTATGTCGGTCACAAAGCAGCTAAAATGATGAAAAAATCAAAGACACACGAAAAACGAATGCAAGAGGCGATTCATCAAAAAGAACAGCTATTAACTGATGTAGAAGAGATAGAGAATTTGAAACTCCAACCACTTTTCTTTAAGCAAGCCAATCAAGTTTTAGCTCAAGAGCTTGTGTTGTCTTATGCTGATAAAATAATTAACCAAAATCCATTAAATTTTACGATTCAAAATCAAGAACGGGTAGCGATTGTTGGGAAAAATGGCAGTGGTAAGTCAACCTTACTCAAGGCGATTTTACAAGATAGCACTGTTAACACAACAGGCTTACTAAAAATAAGTCCACAGCTAATTATTTCCTATGTGCCACAGGATGCTGAATTTTTAGCTGGCTCATTGAAAAAGTTCACTGAAGATAAAGCCATCGACTATGTGCTATTCTTGGCTATTTTGCGTAAGCTTGGCTTTGCAAGAGAGCAGTTTGACAAAGATGTCGCCTCATTTAGTGCCGGTCAAAAGAAAAAAGTATTGATTGCCGCTAGTCTATGTCAACCAGCACATTTATATATTTGGGATGAGCCGTTAAATTATATTGATTTAATTTCACGTATTCAGATTGAACAATTAATTTTGAAATTCCAACCAACTTTATTATTTGTAGAGCATGATCAAGCTTTTCAACAAAAAATAGCCACGAAGATTATTCAAATGTAGCTTGGTCGGTGGACGACTTTAAGTAGGCTAATGCTAATAATAATTACGATTTCTAAAAGAAATGAGGAAAAAGCGACGATGGAATATCCTTTAGCAGTCCAGCATTATTTGGCTGATTTAGCTGTTGAACGCAGAGCGATAATTGAACAAATGCTTCAATTGGTTTTTCAAATTTTTCCAACAGAGGAATGTGTATTAACAATTGCTTATGGTATGCCAGCGATTAAATATCAAAAGAAACCGGTCTGCTATGTAGGTAATTTTACGAAGCATATTGGTTTTGATCCTTTACCTGAGACGATTCAACATTTTCAAAAAGAGCTTGAGCAACGAAATTGGCGCTATAGTAAAGGTGCAATCCAATTGCCCGTATCTGCTGAGCTTGATTGGCAATTAATAGAGCAGATGATTTTGTATCGCTGGCAGAGCTTTCAACAATCGTAAGTTGAAGCATATTTTAGTAAACTGTTTTAAAAACGAATGTTCATCCTAAAATATAAAAATTATTTATATTTTAGGTGGCATTCGTTTTTGGCTTATGCTATGCTAACAAAGATAGTAAATTTTAGTTTACTAGATGGTTGAAAAATAAGGAGGAAATGTTGTGAGCGAACGAAAAATAATTCAAGTTGAAGAAAAAGTACCGTTTAAAATGATGTTACCTTTAAGTTTGCAGCATATGTTTGCAATGTTTGGTGCATCCGTCTTAGTACCATTTATTTTTGGGATTAATCCAGCCATAGTATTATTTATGAATGGTGTGGGTACGTTATTATTTATTTTAATTACTAAAGGAAAAGCCCCAGCTTATTTGGGATCAAGCTTTGCGTTTTTAGCGCCAGCCGGTATCGTCATTTCTAAGTGGGGCTATCATTATGCCTTAGGTGGTTTCGTAGCAGCCGGGTTTGTTGGCTGTTTGATTGCCTTAATTATCTATAAATTTGGTTCAGATTGGATTAATATTGTTTTACCACCAGCTGCAATGGGGCCAGTGGTAGCTTTAATTGGTTTGGAATTGGCTGGTACGGCAGCTTCTACAGCTGGCTTAACCGCTGAAAAAGTAAGTAGTATCAATGTGTTGGTCTTTTTAGCTACCTTATTGACTGCAGTCTTTGGATCAGTAATTTTTAGAAAGTTTTTATCGGTTATCCCAATTTTAATTGCAATTATTGTAGGTTATCTCGTTGCTGTTATGTGTGGAATTGTTGATTTTACTCCAGTGCAAGAAGCGTCCATCTTTGCTTTGCCTAATTTTGCTTTTCCAAAGTTTAAATTAGAAGCAATTATTACTATTTTACCGGTATTACTGGTGGTTACTTCTGAGCACATTGGTCATCAAATTGTAACAAGTAAAATTGTTGAGCGTGATTTATTAAAAGAGCCGGGATTACATCGGACCTTGTTTGCTGATAACTTTTCAACGATGATTTCAGGTTTCATCGGATCTGTCCCAACGACAACCTATGGAGAAAATATCGGTGTGATGGCGATGACTAAGGTCTATAGTGTTTACGTAATCGGTGGTGCTGCTGTACTATCAATTATCAGCTCATTTATCGGCAAAATGACTTCCTTGATTAGTACCATTCCGGGACCAGTTATTGGTGGTATTTCATTCCTATTATATGGGATGATTGGTGCTTCTGGGATTCGGATTCTAGTTGATGGCAAGGTCGATTATGGTCGTTCAAGAAATATGGCGATGACCTCAGTAATTTTAGTTACCGGTCTTTCTGGTATTAAAGTCAATTTTGGCACGATTCAATTATCTGGGATGGTTCTAGCCTGTGTTGTTGGAATGATTATGGGCTTAGTCTTTTATGTATTAGATAAATTAAACTTAACCAACGATCGTTAAAAAATAGCAACTGTGATAAGATGGGAGTGTAGGGCTGCCTTTTATCACAGTTTTTTTATAAGGAGTGAAAAAATGGTTTATTTAAAAAGGCTATATCCAACTGATGCGATTGAGCAGCTGTTTTCTGATTATGAAATCATCAATCCAATCTATACTGCACATCCAAATGAAGTACTAGAAAATTTTGATTGGCAGCAGGCCTATCCAATTGTCATTGAAGTGAATCAACAAGTAGTAGGCTTTTTCGTATTAGATGCTCAAAAAGGACAGGAAGCCTACCAATTAGCCGAAAATACACTTTTATTACGTGCGTTTTCAATTGATCAAAAGTTTTTAAGGAGAGGTTACGCCAAGCTTGCATTGCAACAATTGCATCAGTGGCTGGCTGCTCAACAGATAGTAGCAAATGATGTATATCTAGCTGTTAATCATCGAAATATTGCTGCACAACAGCTGTATTTACATACTGGCTTTGAAGACACAAAACAGCGATTCCAAGGGATTGCAGGTGAACAGTATCTATATCGATTAAATATCGAAAATTTTCTGAAAAACAATTGACAATTTTTTCTAAGAGGACTATACTCCCAATGAAATAGATATTCTCGGTAGGTGAGGCTACTATTAGGATATGGATTACTGCCGTAAAAAAATGGAAACATTTTGCACTGGTTAACAGATTTTGTCGAAAATAAGGCTTAATCTAATGTAATTTCACGCCTAATAGAGTTAAAACTTGAACGGGTACGTAATAGACGTAATACTTTCAATCGTTCACTCACCGCACTTGTGGTGAGTTTTTTGCATTAAGGATGTTTTGTAAGTCGATCAGCTACGAGCAAATAAGATCGCATCTGGTAGGAAAATCCACTATTTTAAAGATTTTTCTAGCCAGATGGGCTTATTTGCCGAAGTAGCTACTTACAAAACACGGATTATTAAGGATGTCTAACGACTTGTCCAGCTACGAGAAAATTTGAGTCTTACTCGTCGTTTGAAAAATGGATGGATACGAAAATTTTTTTCAAACAGCTAGAAACATTTTAGAATGAATATTTTATTAAAGGAGGTGGTAAGTATGTCAAATGATCCGAGTCACTCGCAGTCTAGAAAAAGTACATTATTCATTCAATCAGCTTTTGTATGCTGTGTGCTGTCTTTTAAAGTGAAAAGACAGCCAATCAGTAATGAAAAAGCTGATTTACTAGGAGGAATTCATGATGAAAACATTATCAACATACTTATCACCTCAAGAACTAGCTAAAAATTTCTCAGCCTTTCATGCAGTTGATTTGGTAAAGTTATTAGATCAATATGCCACAGAAGAATTGTTGTTGTTTTGCCAGCAGCTAAGCTTAGAACAGCTAGCTATCATTATTGAACAATCTGATTTAGCCTTACAATTAAGGATAGTTCAACAACTATCTACAGAAAAACTTTTAAAAGTCTTTACTTATATGTCTAAAGATGACATAGCAGATATGCTTGGTGAGCTACCTATTGCGTTAAGAAAATCTTTATTGAAAAAAATGAAAGAAAATGATCGTGTCATCTTAACAGAACTTTTAGGCTATCCCATTGATTCTGCTGGTGGGTTGATGACTACAGAATATATTGCCTTAAATGAAAATTTATGTGTCCAACAAGCTTTGAGTAAAATTAAGGAAATTGCTCCGCAAACGGAGATTATCACCATCATCTATCTTTTAAATAATCAAAAGCAATTGGTTGGAACAGTTAATTTACGCGATTTGTTTACACACCAAGAAGAGAAACTTTTAAAAGATTTTAAAAATCCTAATGTATTAAAAGTCTATCCAGAAGAAGACCAAGAACAAGTTTCGTTGTTGGTTTCAAAGTATGATTTATTAGCTATTCCAGTAGTGAATCATCGCGATTTATTGTTAGGTATAATTACTGTTGATGATATTATTGATGTCATTATTGATGAACAAACCGAGGATTTATTGGGTTTAGCTGGGGTGGATAAAGAAGAACGGTTAAAAGCACCTTTAATAGACTCTGTAAAAAAGCGGCTTCCTTGGCTGATTATCAATTTAGCAACTGCTTTTCTTGCTTCATTTACGATAGGATTGTTTGAAGGAACAATAGAAAAGGTTGTAGCCTTAGCTTCTGTTATGTCAATTGTTGCTGGTATGGGGGGCAATGCGGGTACGCAGACACTATCATTAATGGTTAGAAGTATTGCTTTAGGCGAAGTTTCTTTTAAAGAGGATTGGCGGTTGATTATGAAAGAATTCAGCCTTGGTTTCATCAATGGCGCAATTACCGGTTTGATTACAGCGATCATTATTTATTGGCATTATCATAATGTCTTTTTAGGATTGATTATTCTATTGGCAATGATAGGTAATCTAGTCATTGCCGGGGTATTTGGTTTTACGATACCATTGTTATTGAAGAAAATGCATATTGATCCAGCCTTAGCTTCATCGATTTTTTTGACAACGATGACGGATGTGGGTGGTTTCTTTATTTTCTTAGGATTAGCTCAATTATTTTTGAATTATTTAGTATAAAACGGGGAGAAAATATAGTATGAACATACGCTTAGCAACCATACAGGATATAGAAAAAATTTATCAGCTTGAACAATTATGCTTTCCTAAAGAAGAGGCAGCAAGTAAACAAGCATTGGCTGAACGATTAGCGTATTTTGCTAATCATTTTTTACTGATGGAACACCAGGAGCAAATTATTGGAATGGTCAATGGTATGGTTTGTCATCAGTCTGAATTAACTGATAATCTTTACGCACAAGCTCACTTTCATGATGAAAATGGAGAGTGGCAAATGATTTTTGGTGTAGACACGCATCCAGCATTTCGTCATCAGGGAGTTGCTAGTCAATTATTAGCTGAGTTTATTCAGCAAGCTAAAGCACAAGGTCGCAAGGGAGTGGTTTTGACCTGCAAAGCGGAATTGATTCCTTTTTATGAACAGTTTCAGTTTGTGAACCAAGGCATTTCAGCTTCAACGCATGGAAACGTGCAGTGGTATTTAATGCAGTTGATTTTTTAGTAGAGCTTAAGACAAGCCCTGTAATTTGCGATAGATTATTTTTATCGCAAACTAGAGGGCTTTTCATTTACATTTCAAGCTGTTGTTTTTATACTAGGTGAGTCACTAAATTTATGGCGCGCAATAAATTTAGAGTGTCTGTTGGAGAATGGTCACTGTGGAACCTTTACTTCCGTTGATAGACTTGTCAATCAAATTTAAGGAGTTGTATGTTTTGACAAATCTAATTAGTCTTTTAATTGTTATTATTTTTGCTATTGCCTTATTTGGCTTTTATCAATTACAAAAACGTCATGTGAAGTTTTCGACTCGCGTTTTCTCTGGTTTATTTGCTGGGGTTGTATTTGGCGGCGTCTTACAATTTATTTTTGGTACAAGTGATAAAGTCGTAACAAATGCTTTAGCTTGGATTCAAATCGTTGGAACTGGTTATGTCCATTTATTACAAATGCTAGTGATGCCTTTAGTCTTTGTTTCTATTGTTGGTGCCTTTATTCGAATGAAAGAATCCAACAAAATTGGTAAAATTAGTGCCAATGTTTTATTTGTATTATTGAGCACTACTGCTATTGCGGCTTTAATCGGTGCGTTGATGGTGTTTGTCTTCCAGTTAGATGGGGCGACTTTTACCAAAGGAGCAGCTGAGAGTGCGCGAATTGCCGAACTAGCACAACGTCAAACACAGGTAAAGGATTTATCAATCCCTCAACAAATTATTTCTTTTATCCCAACAAATGTTTTTGCTGATTTTGCAGGAACTAGAGCAACCAGTACCATTGGTGTAGTTGTATTTTCAGCCTTTGTGGGGGTTGCTTACCTAGGCGTGAAGAAAAAAGCACCAAAAGAAGCGCAAACCTTCGCTAACTTAATGGAAAGCTTATATAAAATTACCATGCGCATTGTAACGTTGGTTTTACGTCTCACTCCATATGGTGTATTTGCTTTAATGATTAATGTATTAGCAACCAGTGACTTTGAAGCAATTATCAATTTAGGTAAATTTATTTTGGCTTCATACAGTGCCTTGTTATTGGTGTTGATTGTTCATTCATTATACCTTTTAGCTGTTCGTGTCAACCCACTGGTATACTTTAAAAAAGCTTTACCAGCCTTGAGTTTTGCCTTTACCTCTCGTTCTAGTGCAGGAACATTACCGTTAAATATTGAAACACAGACAAAAGCTTTAGGAGTAGATGAAGCAACGGCTAATTTTGCTGCTAGCTTTGGTTTATCAATTGGTCAAAATGGTTGTGCTGGTGTATATCCTGCTATGTTAGCAACCATTGTAGCACCAACAGTCGGAATTAATGTGCATAGTATCGAATACCTATTATTATTAGTGGCTGTGGTTACCATTAGTTCATTTGGTGTAGCTGGTGTAGGGGGTGGAGCAACCTTTGCTTCTTTAATCGTATTGGGTGCCTTAAACTTCCCGGTGGCTATTGTTGGTTTGGTGATTTCTGTTGAACCATTAATCGATATGGCTCGTACCTTAGTCAATGTGAGTGATAGTATGGTGGCGGGAATTGTTACAAGTAGTCGATTAAATGAATTAAATCGTGAACAACTGACTGACAAACAAGCTGTCATTGCAGCACAAGAATAGTATAAAAGTCAATAAATGTTTAAAAGCCCTCCAAACTTGATTTGCGAGGGCTTTTAAATGTTTAATAGTTAATGATAATTAGGCATCGATTTCTTCCATGACAAAATCAATAGCCTCAATATCGAATAATTTAGTTAAGATTTCATTGATTGTTGCAAAAAGTTGCGCGTTATCGTTTTTATAGCTGTTAGTTGTCATTATTTTTTCGCCAGAAGTATGATTGATATAAGTCATTTGATGACCGTTTAATTCAGCTTGGATAAATGTTTCTCCTTTTTTAAATCCTTCCATTTCCTCGCCAATGCCCACTTCTTCGTAGCTTTGACGCCAACCATTTGCTTGAACGATTGCTGGGATTAAATTTTCTAAATCCAAAAAGCCAAAGCCAATTTCTTTGTCTAAATAATAAAGGGTATAGCTTTCACATCTTACTACTCCACAAGCATTACAGCCACCGTCAATATATAAATGATCAAATTTGATTATAGCCTGCATTATTTTTTTCACCTCTTTTTTCTCTCATCATATCATAAAAATAGTGTTCATCCTATAATATTTAAAATGTTGCGACTTATTTCTTTTTTCAATAGTAAAACGTGTTATAATTATGTTAGAGGACCGTAGATTGTATTTTTAGTCGTACCTTTTGTCATTTCCCCTGGAGGTGAGAATGATGGAGGAAATGGTTTTAATCTCAACAAAAGCAACAAGCACTCAGCCACCTGTTAATAACGAGGAATTTCAACAGCATTTAACGATTCAATCTGATGGTAGCGTTCTTTTTAAGGCGTATTATGTAGATCTTGCATCCGCTGATAATCAATCTTTAGCACGGATGATCCATAAAAAGATTGATTTTAGACAGTGTAAACAGTTTTTTTATATTATAAGGCAGCTTTTAAGTGAGTATCGAGGGAATCAAAGCTATTCAAGCAAGCAATCCACCTGGCAGTTAGTCTTTAAGCATGAAGGGCAAAGCGAAGTTTATACTGGTTTGTTGGACGGTAAGCTGAATTATCGTGGTCAATCATTAACCTATATTCTACAAAAAACGCTTGGTATTGAGCAGTTGTTGGCTTTTGGTCCGGTGAAAGACCAGACAGATGCACTAATCGGTGTCACTAAAAAGGCAAATGTCACCTATTTGCCTAATCATGAGCATTTAAATCAAACAATTAAAGGCTTAAAAGATTGTGTGCTCTCTTTATCTTTAAAACGTGATCATCAATTATATGTAGAAAATAAGATTTTAGAGATTAGATATACGCTTGAGTTAGGACCGGCTGAATATCGGGCGATTCAAGCAGCAATGCAATTAGAACGGATTGTCAAGAAATATACGCTGATTCAAGAACAAATAGTTAATGGTGAGCCGATCAGCTTGCCTAAAATTGACGAGCAATTAAGCCAATCTTATGCATATCAAGAGGATTATCTCTTGCATAAGCTAAAACGATTGAATCAAGCGATTGTTTTTCAACGGGAATATGGTTTGGAAAATTTTGTTGAGCAGGTCTCTACTTTGGATGAGCTTTATTGTAAAATTTCCCTTCATATTCATCCCGATTTATTCCCTAATTTAGCTAGTGAAGTACAAGAATTATATCAAAACGCGCTGATTGCTTATCATCAAGGCGATGTATTCACTTTAAATATGATTGCCACCGTCGTTTCCAATCAAAATGTGGAGCAACAAAATACGCATTCCTTTGCTGACTTGTTTGCTGAACAAAAGCGATTACATGCGCTAAAAGACTTAATTAAAGAGGAATTAGTCCAATTAGATGACGAATATCCTTCTGCTTTAAAACAATATGTAAATACCCAAGAGCAAGTCACCACGCAACGGGACTTTTTAAATGAACAAGCGGATGAATCCATCAAAGCAATTCAAGATTATCAAGCAAAAATTGACATATTATTAAAGTAAAAGTGAGGAATATAATTTGAATTTGAATAAAATCCATCATGTAGCGATTATTACCGCCAATTATACAGAGTCTAAAAACTTTTATGTCGAAAAACTCGGCTTTGAAATTATCCGGGAAAATTATCGGGCACAGCGCGATGATTACAAGCTGGATTTAAAATTAGGTGATTGTGAGCTAGAAATTTTTGGGATTAAGTCGGCACCTAAACGTCCATCTTATCCAGAAGCTTGCGGCTTAAGACATTTGGCTTTTGCTGTTGAGAATATTGAAGAGGTGGTTGCTGAGTTAGCGGAAAAAGGAATTACTTGTGAACCGATTCGCTATGATGCATTTACCAATAAAAAGATGACATTTTTTGCCGATCCGGATGGTTTACCATTAGAGCTACACGAATAATCAACTTTTTATTGACAAATAATCATTTGTGTTGTAATTTTACATACGAACAGGGAATGAAGTTCTCCCTTGGGTAACCAAAACCGCGTAAAACGCTGATGACTTCTATGGCTTTTTTGTCATGGAGTGATCAGCTTTTTTTATGTGTTTGATTAATTTTAAAGGAAGAGGTTAAAGATGAAAAAAATATTGATGCAGCTAAAAGATTATTATGGTGAATATTTACTATTGATTGCCCTAGCGATTGTGATTGGTTTAATCGTTGGTGTAGTCGATGCCTATTTTGGAATGATTTTACTAAAAATTACAGAGATTCGCTCATTATCGCCTTTTTTATGGATTCCATTTTTACCATTAGTTGGTTTATTTATTGTCTTTATGTATCAAAAATATGGAAAAACCAGTAGTCAGGGGATGGGGTTAATTTTTGAAGTGGGTCAGGGCGAAAATAAAGTAATTCCCTTTCGCTTGATTCCCTTTATTATTGGGGGAACATGGCTAACCCATCTATTTGGTGGTAGTGCTGGTAGAGAAGGGGTAGCTGTACAAATTGGTGCGACTGTTGCCCATACTTTAGGCAATAAGCTAAATTTGATGAAGTTTCAAACCCTTTTAATCGTTATCGGAATGGCGGCTGGTTTTGCTGGTTTATTTCAAACACCGATTGCCGCGACTTTCTTTGCGTTGGAAGTAATGATTGCTGGTAAATTTATTTATCCAGCTTTAATCCCAGCACTAGTGGCTTCATTTGTTGCAAGTACGACTTCACATTTTTTAGGTTTGGAAAAATTCCAAGTTTATTTAGCGGAACCGTTTGATTTTTCATTATTCCATTTTTTACTTTTAGCCATTGTAGGGATCATTTTTGGAGTGGTAGGTAGCCTTTTTGCTAAGAGTCTTTCTATTTTAAAATCCAAAATGGCAATGTGGTTTAAAAATCCCTATCGACGAGTATTTATTATCGCCTGTGGTTTAAGTGTATTGCTATTACTTTTATATCAAGGGCGTTATGCTGGGTTAGGTACCAACTTAATTACAGCAAGCTTCAGCGGCCAACACATTTATAGTTATGATTTCATTTTAAAGCTTATTTTTACTGTTTGTACGCTAGCTGTGGGCTTCCAAGGTGGCGAGGTAACTCCTTTATTTTCTATTGGAGCAACATTGGGCGTTGTATTAGCTAATATCTTGCACTTACCGGTAACGCTATTTGCTGCCTTAGGCTATGCAGCAGTCTTTGGCAGTGCGACCAATACATTGTTAGCGCCTATTTTAATTGGCTGTGAAGTATTTGGATTTGAACATTTTCCTAGCTTTTTTATCGTTTGTGCCTTTGCTTATTTCTTTAATTTTAATCAATCAATCTATGGTAAGCAGCAAATTTTGAAATAAATACTTAATGGGTTCGCTTTCTTTTTTGTAATAATTTTTAATTGACTGTAATAATTCTTGTTTTTTTCGAAAAAAACAATTGTTTCTGAAAATTTTTAGGAAAATTTTAATCAATTGATATTACAAAATATCACTATTTTTTGTTAATAAGAGCCTAATCTGCGTGGTTTTTAAACGTTTATGTCGTTTTCTTGTTCAAACTTTTTATCATTTTGCAATATTTCGTTACAAAATAGCAACCAAAGCAATGAATTAATTCGGTATGATATTCTTCGTCAGTTGACGACAAGATGAATTTCAAAGGAGAATATCGTATTTATGAAAACATTCAAAACACTTGCAGTTGGTGTCATGGCGTTCGTAGGTTTGGCTTTTGGAAGTGTACAGGTGAATGCCCAAGAGATTGAACACGTGGTTCAACCGACTGATACCTTATCTGGAATTGCTGTAAAATATTTTGGCTCTAGTCAATTTGTCGATAAAATTGTTCGTGATAATCAAATTTCAAATCCAAATATGATTTATGATGGACAAGTATTAAAAATTATCACTGAAGAAGAAGCGACTAAAGGTGGCGTAAAGTTAATTCGTCACAATAAAGTTGTTTATGATGAAACACAAGATACCACAAACACTCAGTCTGAAACTACCCAACAAGCCCAAGCAACTGAGGTAAGTCAAGCGACTACAACTACCACTGCGACACCTAGTGGGAAGACCTTGGTAATGGAATCAACGGCTTATAGTTCAGATCCACGAGATACGCTAGGTGGAGGAACGATTACTGCGACTGGTCAAAATTTACTAGAAAATCCAATGGCAGTAGCAGTTGATCCGACAGTTATTCCATTAGGGACCCGTCTATATGTAGAAGGCTATGGAGAAGCGATTGCCTCTGATACAGGTGGTGCGATTAAGGGCAATATTATTGATGTACATTTTCCAACTTATGAGCAATGTATTCAATGGGGAAGACGTACAGTAACAGTAACTATTTTAGATTAATATAATTTTTAAGGACACGGTCTATTTTTAGACGGTGTCTTTTTTCGATCAATCAAAATAGAATGTTGTAGAATTTTCGTTTTTTTCGTCATTAATCGCTAAAATTTCCTTAGATAGATATTTCACATGAAATATTTCAGAATATTTTAAGCTGTGATATAATATTAAAAAATAAAGGAGGGTTACACATGCGAGCAATATTAACTGTAATTGGAAAAGATCAGGTTGGCATCATTGCTAAAGTTAGTCAAAAACTAGCCAATCTAGAAATTAATATTATCGATGTTACACAAACAATTTTAGAAGAATACTTTACAATGATGATGGTTTTAGAAACCAAAGAAACGATTGAATTTGCTTTAATCCGTAATGAATTAGATGAAGTTTCTCAAGAATTAGGTGTGGATATTCGTATTCAAAATGCGGAAATCTTTGATGCAATGCATAAGCTATAATTGGGAGGATCATATGGAAGTCAATCAAATATTAGAAACCATTCGGATGGTGGAAGAAGAAAACTTGGATATTCGTACAATTACCATGGGTATTTCGTTACTAGATTGTATGGATGCTGATGTAGATAAGGCTTGTGAGAAAATCTATAATAAAATTACTGAAAAGGCGAAAAACTTAGTAGCAGTTGGTGAAGCGATTGAAATGGAGTATGGTATTCCCATTATCAATAAACGGATTTCAGTAACACCAATTGGCATTGTGGCGGCTGCTAGTCATGCAAATGCAAAAGAGTGTGTGAAATTTGCCAAAACGCTTGATCGTGCTGCGAAAACAGTAGGGGTAAACTTTATTGGTGGCTATAGTGCTTTAGTGGAAAAAGGCTATCAAGCAGGCGATCATGCCTTGATTGAATCCATTCCCCAAGCTTTAGCTGAGACTGATTTTGTTTGTTCTTCTGTTAATATTGGTTCTACAAAAGCTGGGATTAATATGGACGCAGTCAAACAAATGGGTGAAATTATTAAGCAAACCGCCCAAGCTTCTGATATGGGCTGCGCTAAGTTAGTCGTTTTCGCCAATGCGGTAGAGGACAATCCATTTATGGCTGGGGCCTTTCATGGCGTAGGTGAAGCTGATTGTGTCATCAATGTGGGTGTTAGTGGACCTGGTGTCGTGAAACGTGCTTTAGAAAAAGTAAAGGGACAGCCGTTTGATGTGGTGGCAGAAACCGTCAAGAAGACGGCCTTCAAAATTACACGGATGGGACAGTTAGTTGGGAGAGTTGCTTCTGAGAGACTAGGGGTGCCGTTTGGAATTGTTGATTTATCCTTAGCGCCAACACCTGCTGTTGGTGATAGTGTGGCCCACATCTTAGAAGAAATGGGCTTAGAATCAGTAGGGACACATGGAACTACTGCAGCCTTAGCTCTTTTAAACGATGCAGTAAAAAAGGGGGGCGTAATGGCCTGCAATCACGTTGGAGGATTATCTGGTGCATTTATTCCGGTTTCTGAAGATGCTGGCATGATTACAGCAGTTGAAAATGGTTTTTTAAATATTGAAAAATTAGAAGCCATGACGGCGATTTGTTCTGTTGGTTTAGATATGATTGCGATTCCTGGAGATACACCTGCTGCAAGTATTTCAGCGATGATTGCTGATGAGGCAGCAATAGGTGTGATTAATCATAAAACAACAGCTGTCAGAATTATTCCAGCCAAAGAGGCAAAGGTAGGAGATATGATTGAATTTGGTGGGTTACTAGGCCGTGCACCGGTTATGAAAGTAAATACTGCTGGCTCTGTGGATTTCATCCAACGTGGGGGAAGAATTCCGGCACCAATTCATTCATTTAAAAATTAATTGTTTAGTTAGGATTTTGTTCATGTATAAAAACTTTATTTGGGATTTTGATGGTACTTTGTTTAATACCTATCCAAAAATGTTAAAAGCTTATGTAAAAACGATGCAGGATTTTAAGGTAGATATTTCACCTGCGGAAATTTATCGAATGTTAAAAACGGCCTCTTCAAAAGATTTAGCTGAAAAATATCAATTGGATTTTGCTAAATTTGATCAAATTTATAAGAATTACGAAAAAAATGATTCGATGCCGGTTTTTGCTTATGATGATGCTAAGCAAACATTAGAAACGATTCAGCAGCTAGGAGGTCAACATTTTTTATTGACCCATCGTGAGAATCGTTCGGCTCAAGCACTTTTAACTGCGTCAGATTTGGTGGATTATTTTGTTGAAATTGTCGGACCGGAAAATCAATTTCCGCGAAAACCTGATCCTACTTCATTGAATTATCTGATTGAAAAATATCAATTAAATCGTGCGGAAACAGTGATGATAGGTGATCGTCCAATGGATATCGATGCAGGGATTGGTGCAGGAGTAAGTACCATTTTTTATAATGATGAACGTTTATTTACCATTGATCGTGCCAAACACGAAGTCAATAGTTTGTTTGAAATTACCCAATTTATTCAAAATGGATAAGTTTTTTAAAAAGCTATCAATACAAGTTGATTAACCGATAATTTTAAAAACTAACAGGAATGAAAAATTCTTGTTAGTTTTTTTTCGTATATAAGTATCGAAGAGATAAAAAAGAAGGTGGTTTAAGTGGAAAATTTTTGAATAAATTAAAGCAACAACCATTTGTCAAATTATATTTGCTTGGTTTCAGCTTGCTTTTGTTGCTGTTTATTGGAGGGGGGATTTGGTTTTATCATGCAGATAGGCTGAAACAAAATGATATCAATCATGTATTGGCGCAAAAAGTGCCAAAAACGGCGCAAACATCAGAAAAAAAGGTAGAGCAGACGACAAAAAAGACTACCAACTCATCGATGATTTATGTAGATATTAGTGGTGCTATCAATCATCCTGGTGTTTATCAGTTAGCCGATGATGCTAGGTTGTTTGATTTGATTGAAAAGGCAGGTGGTTTAACCAAAGAGGCTGCTAGAGACAAAATCAACCAAGCAATCAAATTACAAGACCAACAAAAGGTATATATCGTCCATATCGGCGAGCAAACACCAGAAGCAACTACAGCAAGTCAGGATGAGCGTACTAATTTGGTCACTTCGACTAGTTCAACGAGTGAACAACAGCAAAATTTGGTCAATATTAATGAAGCAGATTTGACAACATTACAGACCTTATCAGGTATTGGTGAGAAAAAAGCGCAAGCAATCATTGCATATCGCCAGGAAAATGGCTCGTTTAAAAGTATTGATGATTTAAATAAAGTTCCAGGATTTGGTGAAAAGACAGTTGAAAAAATACGAAACTTGATTAGAATATAACTAAGATTGTAAGGAGGGCTAATCATGTCAAAAGAAAGAATTCCTTGGCCACAATATTTTATGGCACAAGCTGTTTTACTCTCATTGAGAAGTACCTGTACACGACTAGAAGTCGGGGCAACCTTAGTTAAAGATCGCCGAATTATTGCTGGTGGTTATAATGGTGCTGTAAGTGGAGATGACCATTGTATCGATCATGGCTGTTATGTTGTGGATGGTCATTGTATTCGGACCATTCACGCGGAGATGAATGCTTTATTACAGTGTGCAAAATTGGGCATTTCCACGAAAGATGCTGAAATTTATGTCACTCATTTTCCATGTATTCATTGTACAAAGGCAATTTTACAAGCAGGAATTAAAAAGATCTATTATTTACATGATTATCATAATGATGTTTATGCCATGGAATTAATCAAAAAGATTGGCGTGGAGATTGAACAAGTTTCGTTAGATCAAAAATATTTTGAAAAACTTCTTTCTAGTGCAATTTAACTGGCAAAAAGCTGATTTCACTTTAAAAAATCAGCTTTTTTATGCCGTTTTATTGATTCTTTTTACCTTTTATGGCTTTTGTTATCATCACTATTTTTTACTACTTTTCGCTTTTTATTATCTTTTCTATTTTATTTTAAGAAAAAAATTAGGCTTATTGGCCTTGAGTTGCTTTTTTTTGGTTTTTTTATGTGGCCGTTTCTATTTTAACGATTTATCATTTCAAGCTAGGCAAACTGATAGCTTTCAAGCAAGACTGGTCATTTACCCAGATACCTTAACTATCGATGGGAATTTGGTTCGTGCAGATGGGCAGCTGCAGCATCATTTGGTTAAAGTTCAATATCAATTAAAGTCAGCTGAGGAAAAGAGCAGGTGGCAACAGCAAGCCCCTCATTTGACTGGCTTGGTTGTTAAAGCCCATTTTACTGATCTAAGGGCAGCTAGTAATCAGCATGCCTTTGATTATCGCCAGTATCTTGATGAGAAGGATTATCTAGGTGTTTTAGCAATTGAACAGTATCAGTTTTTTTCAGATCATTCAATTGGTTCACTACTCCATCGTTTACGAGCGAATGCCATACAGCATGTGAATCGATATTTTCATCAACAAACGAGAAAATATGTTTTAGCCTTATTATTTGGTTATCGCAATGATGATTTTCAAGAAGAACAACAAATTTTTTCAGCAACAGGGATTTTACATCTCTTTAGTATTTCTGGAACGCACGTCCTATTTTTCTTTGGCTTAATTGAATATTGCTTCAGGAGGTTACACTTCAGTTATCGTCAACGTTTTTTACCCATGTTAAGCAGTATTTTTGTAGGTATCTTTATATTTGGGGGTTCAATTAGTGTTTGGCGAGCAGCGATTTTATACTTTATAAAAATGTGTTTATCAGTAAGACATTTTTCTTTAAGCAGTTTAGATTTATATAGCCTTGTTTGTCTTATTTTATTGCTCATTTTTCCAAATTGCTTTGTTGTTTTATCAGGCCAATTATCTTTATTAGTGACCTTTTATTTGCTTTTTATACCGAAGCAATTGACGATTAAGCAAGAAATCATGCATATGCAGTATTTGACCATTTTAACGGCCCCCTTTATTTTGGCGATATTTTATGAATGGCCAACCCTTGGCGGCATCCTAACTTTTTTATTTACGCTAATCTTTCAGTGGCTGATTTTGCCAGGCTGTTTGCTTTTATTTGGGTTATCTTTTTTCCCATTGCTTTTTCCTTTTTTTGAGACAATATTTACTTACATACTCTTATTTTTTGAAAAAGGGTTAGCTTATTTAAGCTGGAGTAATATTTGTTTGGGGCAGCTTCCTTTATGGCTAGCAGTCTTTTGCATGATTACAGGCTTATTTGCTTATACCAAGAAAAAATATCTGCCGATGCTTGTCATTTGTTTAGGCCTGCCTTTAGTATTTCATTTATTCTATAGCTTGCCAATTAAGGTGAGCTTTGTGGATGTGGGCCAAGGGGATTGCACAGTCATTCAAAGTAGCTTCAATCAGGAGGTTTATGTAATTGATACCGGTGGCAGAGTGACTTTTCAAACAGCTAAATGGCGACAACGTAAAAGCCAAGCCAATGTTCGTTACAGCTTGTTGGCCTATTTAAAAGGGGAGGGAATTAGACACATTGATGGCTTGATTTTGACACATGGTGATCAAGATCATATGGGGGATGCTTTAACTGTACTACAGTCGATTAAGGTAAAGCATTTATATGTAGGGACACAGGCGCAAAAAAGTCACAATTTACGTTTATTACTAAAACGTCTTCCGAAAAGAACAAGGGTGCAAACACTTAAGCAAAATGATTGGATCGGAAAAAGGGTCCAATTACATGTTTTATTTCCAAAACAGGCTAAAGCAGCTGAAAATCAAGATTCATTAATTCTTTTTTCCCGGCTACATCAACAAAATTTTCTTTTTATGGGTGATTTGCCTATTGAGCAAGAACAAATTTTACTCAAGCAATATCCTAATTTAAAAGCCGATATTGTCAAAATTGGTCATCATGGTAGTAAAACCTCGACTTCGACTGCGTTTTTAAAGCAGGTTGAACCCAAAATTGCCGTGATTTCAGTTGGCAAAAACAATCGTTATCATCATCCCAATCAAGAAGTCATTAACCGTTTAAATCAACGCCAGATATTAATTAGAAGAACAGATCAGGTAGGGATGGTCCAATATGTTAGTCTGCCTTTTAGTGATGCCTGGCTGGAAAAATTGGGAGCTGATTGAAGATACTAACTTGTTTTGAGTAGTCGTTTAGTCAAGAGATTAAAGCAAGTGTCAAGGAAGCGTTCACTAGGCAGACTTTTCTATTCAATTAGTAGATACTATGATAAAATGAGTAGTGATTTTAGAAAAATAGGTGATGATTTTTGAGTATTCAGACAAGCTTACAACAGATTAAAAGTGACCCGTTACAACCGATTTATTTTGTTTATGGTCAAGAATATTATTTAATAGAACAAGTCAAGCAGACCTTCTTTGAACGTCTAAAGATTACAAAGGATAGCTTGAATTTTGCCCATTTTGATTGTGAAGAGACTGAATTTCCGGTTATCTACGAAGAATTACAGGCGATGCCATTTTTTGAGGATTATCGGCTAGTATTTATGGAACAACCGTATTTTTTAACGAGTGATAAAAAGTCTTGGGAGCAACAATATATTGATCAGCTAATCGATTATCTAAAAGAGCCCGTTGCTTCAACTATATTAGTTATATTTGCTAATTATGAAAAGATTGATGAACGAAAGAAGTTAAGTAAGCAGTTAAAAAAAGTTGGCACGCTGATTGATGTTCATCCACTGTCAGAACAAGAGGTGACAAGGTATGTTCAGCAGTATTTGGAAAATCAAGGGGTGCAATTTAATCGAGAAACACTCGCTTATTTTTTAAAAGCATGTGATTACCAATTGACTAAGGCGATGCAGGAATTACAAAAATTGAGACTTTATTTAACTGATGAACAGCCACTGACATCGGAAATTATCGATCAATTGATTCCTAAAACACTTGAACAAAATATTTTTGAATTAACGCAAAATGTATTGCTAGGGAAAAAAAACCAAGCGCTACAATTATTTGATGAATTGTGCTTACAAGGAGAAGAGCCAATAAAAATGATTGCAATTTTGATTGGACAACTGCGCTTGTTCATCCAAACAAAATTTTTGATGAGTAAAGGTTATCAACAAGCCAATATTGCTGAACAATTAAAAATTCATAGCTATCGAGTGAAATTAGCGATGCAAGATGTGAGAAAGTATGAAACGACGCGCTTATTTGATTTATACAACCAATTAGTCGAATTAGATTATCAAATTAAAACAGGTAAGGTGCAAAAGCAATTTGCGTTTCAATTATTTATACTGAAGGTTTAAAAAAATAGGGCTGACCCTAAGTCAGCCCTATTTTTTATGAATGATAAGCTAATTATTTAGCTAATTTTTTGCTTAAACGAGATTTATCACGACCAGCTTTGTTTTTGTGGATTAATCCTTTTGATTCAGCCATGTCGATTGCTTTAATTGCTTCTTTGTGTAAAGCATCTACGTTATCAGCACCAGCTTCAACAGCTTTTTCAAATTTTTTGACAGCAGTACGCATAGCGCTTAATTGAGATGAATTCTTAGCATTAGCAGCTTCGCTTGTACGAACACGTTTAATTGCAGATTCAATGTTTGGCATGTATTTCACCTCCGATTAATAAGTTATTATACGCAAAACGTATAAATCAACAATTGTCATTATACCTAATGCTAGGCATGATTGCAACTATTACTTGTAAAGAATTTTTACTTAACAGAAAAAAAGTGTCATTTTTTTAAAAACTACTAGAAATTAGTGAGGATGAAGGCTGAGGAATAACTAATTACATTGGAGTGTTAAAACTTTTTAAAATTTTATGTAAACTTTCTCATTGATATTACATACACATTCTATATGTTTTATGCTATGATATTCATTGGAGTAAAATTATGGTGGTGAATTTTTTGAGTATTGCATTATTTGTAACCGTTACACTCGTTTTGGGAGTGATTTTTGTAAACGGTTGGACCGATGCACCTAATGCGATTGCAACGGCAGTCTCTACAAGAGTATTAAGTCCCAATTTTGCGATTTGGATGGCTGTAGTGATGAATTTCGCTGGTGCATTAGTCATGACATATTTCAATGCGCAGGTAGCTGAGACAATTAGTAAAATTGTAAGCTTTGAAGCGCAAGGGATTCAAGCAGCTCAGGTTGCGCTTGCAGCTTCGTTGTTTGCGATTGTCGTTTGGGCGGTAGCTGCCTGGTATTTTGGTATACCAACGAGTGAATCACATGCTTTAATTGCGGGATTGACTGGATCAGCTATGGCGCTAGGTGGTTTAGGCGCGGTTAATGGTGAAGAATGGATTAAGGTATTAATTGGTCTTGTGGTTTCAACCATTATGGGCTTTTTTGGCGGGTATATCTTAACGAAAGTAATCGTACTATTATTCCAAAATGTAGCTCGTCCAAAAGCGAATAAGTTCTTTACAGTCGGTCAGGCAATTTCCGCTGCTGCTAATGCCTTTTTACATGGAGCACAAGATGGTCAAAAATTTATGGGTGTTTTTATGTTAGGTCTTTACTATAACAATTTGGCTGAAAAAACTGGTGGTGGCTTCACTATTCCGCTATGGGTTATGGCGTTGTGTTCTATTACAATGGGACTAGGTACTAGTGTAGGTGGAATGAAGATTATTAAATCAGTTGGGATGGATATGGTAAAGCTAGAGACTTATCAAGGTTTTACAGCTGATTTAAGTGCAGCAATCTGTTTATTCCTAGCTTCTGTTTTTGGTATTCCAGTATCAACCACACATACGAAAACCACTGCGATTATGGGTGTAGGTGCTTCTAAACGCTTAAGTAGTGTAGACTGGCGAATTGTTTATGAAATGATTTTTGCTTGGGTCATGACATTTCCGGGTTGTGGTCTAATTGCTTATATTATGGCTAAGTTTTTCGTAGCTATTTTTTAAGGAGAGAGAATATGGCGAGAAGAAAAAAATATGATTACTTTAAAACATTGGAAACCTTAGCAGCCAATAGTTTTAAATCAGCAGAACTATTAGAAAAGATTATGCGTAACTATTCATTTGATCATTTAGAAACAGAATCTGAATTGATTCATCATTTAGAAAAAGAAAATGATCATCTAGTCACTGAATTGACTAATGAGTTATATGATGCGTTTATTACCCCGATTGACCGCGAAGATATTATGCTTTTAGCGGAATCATTAGATGATGTTTTAGATGGGATTAATGGGATTACTTATATGTTTGAAAACTTGTGTATCACCGAATTACGTGCAGATACAGAGTTATTCGCTCATTTATTAGTCGTAGCAACGAATGGTGTTTTAAATGCGATGAAGGAATTTCCAAAATTCAAGAATTCAAAGGATTTGAAGCAACTATTAAAAGAAGTACGGAATACAGAATCAGAAGCAGATCGTTTATATAGCAAATTGAAAAAAGAATTATTTGCTGGAGACAATGATTTATTAGAAATCATTAAGTGGAAAGAGATCTATGAAAAATTTGAATTAATTTCTAACAGTACTGAAAAAGCCGTTGATCTAATCGGCAATTTAATCATCAAAAATACCTAAAAAAGTGGGAGCATGCTCCCACTTTTTTTAAAAGATCATCGTTAAAATAATAATAACTCCTAAAATGATTCGATACCAACCGAAAACAGAGAAATCGTGCTTTTTAATGTAATCCATTAAAAATTTAATGACCAATACTGAAACCACAAACGAAACAATCATACCGGTTAATAAAATAACCGTTAATTGGAAATCAAAAACATTCCCTTCTTTAAGGAATTTAAGCAATTTTAAGCCACTTGCGCCAAACATCGTAGGAATCCCTAAAAAGAAAGAAAACTCAGCTGCTACATAACGAGAAGCACCAATCAAAATCCCACCTAAAATAGTCGCACCAGAACGAGAAGTCCCAGGCATTAATGCTAAAATTTGAAAGATTCCAATCATCACTGCAGCTCGATAGGTGAAACGATTTAAATCCGTGCATTTTGGCTTAAGATGGCGATTTCTGTTTTCTACCCAAATAAAGCCAATACCGTAAATAATCAGCATCAAGGCTACTGGAAAGGGCTTATAAAAGTGAGCATCTAACCAATCATCAAATAATAGCCCAATAACGGCTGATGGGAAACAAGCAACGATTACTTTAAACCATAAATCCCAGGTTTGTTTGCGCTGTAGGGGGGATTTGCTAGCATCGAAGGGATTTAATTTGTTAAAGTACAGATAAACGACGGCCATAATTGCCCCTAGCTGGATGACGACGTTAAACATCGTTGTAAATTCTTTGCTGACCTGCATTTTGATGAGATGATCCACCAAAATTAAATGACCGGTACTACTAATCGGTAGCCATTCGGTAATGCCCTCTACAATACCTAAAATAACTGCTTTAATAAAGTTTGCAAAAAACATAGATTACTCCTTACGCTCTGTTAATTCTTTTAAACCCGCTTCTTTAAAGCTACGATCCCCAATTGCTTCAATAGAGAAGACGCCATTTTCATAATTCAAAATAGAAATTGAACCATTATCGATATCGATTCTTACCCCATTTGTTTCATCGATTAAATGCATCAAAAAGGCGATTGTTAAACCGTGGGACACGATTAAAGCTTTACCACCGCCATTTTTTTCAACACGATGGGCGATATCCTCAAATCCGGTTAAGACTCTATTTTTTAATGTTTCATAGGTTTCAGCCCAATTTGCAGTATCCGCTTCATAGATCGCTTCGGCAATTTCTCTAAAAGTTGTTTTGGCTGCAATCATCTCATCATAATTCGCATAATTAAGTACGCGCGGAATCACTCCCCACATTTCAGCATCATAGCCACCCTCAAGTGAGCCAAAATTCCATTCACGAATTCTCGCATCGGTATGATAAGGGATGTCTGCACCATTTTTATGCTTAGATAAAAGAATCCGCATCGTTTGAATGGCACGACCGCTATCACTAGATACTGCTTCAACAAAATCGATATCTTTAATACCAAGACCAGTTCCTTCAATTCCTTGAACGCCAATTTCTGTCAAGGGTGTGTCACACCAACCTTGCACACGTTGTAAAGTGTTAAACATGGTTTTACCGTGACGGACGATGTAAAGTTGCGTTTTTGTCATATTTCTCTCTCCAATCTATATTCCTCGTAAAAAAGGATTTGTTTGTTTCTCATGTAAAATAGTTGTGCGCATGCCATGACCAGGATAGACCACAAAGTCATCTGGCAAGATGAGCAATTGGGTAACAATACTGTTAATTAGCTGTTCAAAATTACCAGTGTATAAATCTGTTCGACCAATACTACCGTTAAATAAAGCATCACCAGCTACGACAAAGCTATCAAAAATAAAGCTGACTGAGCCATAGGAATGGCCAGGGGTAGGGACTACCTTAAAGGTGATAGAGCCTATTTGATAGGTTCGATATTCCCAAAGCTCATCGGCTGGCCGAACAATAATTGGGGTCATTTCAGGGTGATTTCCTGATAGATTTAACGTCGGATCTGATAACCAAGCATTTTCTTTTTCATCCACATAGACTGGAATTTTAAAGGCGTCTCTTAGTTGATCAACCGCACCAATATGATCATAGTGGGTATGGGTCAGTAGAATGGCTTGTGGTTTAAGTTTGATTTTTTCAATTTCTCCGATAATTTTATCGGCATCTTCACCAGGATCGACAATCAATAATGTATCGTTATCCCAAATCAAATAACAATTTTCTTGAATAACTCCTGTTGGTATACATTTGATATTCATAACATAGCCTCCTTTATACATTACCAAGAATAAGTATAGCTTAAAAACTTATATGAAACAATTGTTCTAGTCATTTTTTAAAAAGTCTTAGTCTAGCCGTTTTGTGTGAATTGTCTGAAAGTTAGATAAAAATACACTAATAATCTTCTTTTAAAAAAGGTTTGCTATTAGTGTATTTGCTATAATTAGAGCATAAAAGAGGTGTTTTGAATGAAAAACAAGTGGATTTCAATATTATTAGTTGTTTCATTATTTATATTGAGTGCATGTACATCGCAATCTTCCTCGGTAAAAACAGGGATCCAGCCTAAACAATCAACGACCTCCGAAAATTCTGATAAAACAAACGATAGCTATCAAGATTTTATTATCATTCAAACCGATAACCAAGGCTTTCCACAAAGCCAAGGTGTTTATGATTTTCATGATGGCAGTGTACATATTGTTAAACAATACATACCTGAAGGGCACACTTCGCAAGCAGATACTCGATTGCAAATTACCCAAGAAGAACGAGTGAAAGAAGCATTAGAGAACGATTTTAAAAAGCATTTTGCTAAGCTTAATTTTCAAAATGATCCGTATTATGTTTATGAGACGACCTATACTGATTGTACGATTCATAAGACAGATGAAGATTTTACAATTAGTTCTAAAGAGTTTACAATTAAATTTAATTGGGTAGATAAAAAGCATACTATATTATTAGATACCAATCATGTTTTATATCAGATTTACCAATAAAAACATTAGATGACGGAGGCGACAACAAAGGCTAATGCAAGAAAAAAGAGTGGCCATTCGTGAATTAGCACAGTTTATCTATCGAGCGGATAGTTTAGATAATCGCAAGCAAAGTAATCATACCGCATTAGACGGGGCAAAAATTCATCGCCGTTTGCAAAAGAGTGCTGAGGGTGACTATCAAGCTGAGCTTGCCTTAAAAATAACTTATCAGGGAAAGCATTGGCAGATTTTGCTAGAAGGGCGCTGTGATGGTGTTTTTGTTATAGATGGTACATATTGCATTGACGAAATCAAAACATCAGCTGTCCATTTGGAGTATTTGACGGCTGAAGAGCTAGCTTTGTTCTTTGCCCAAGCCAAGCTCTATGCCTATATCTATGCTAAAGAAAAACAGCTTACGGAAATTTTTGTGCAAATTCGTTATTATCAAGTCACCGATGAAACAATCGAGGTTTTACGGGAGTTATTTCAATTTGCAGACTTAGAGGCTTTTTATTTGGCTACACTTGAGCGTTATGAACAATGGCTAGATTTGGCATTAGAGCTAAAACAAAAGAGAGATGGAAGTATTGAACAGCTTTCTTTTCCTTTTCCCGCATTTCGCCAAGGTCAACGTGAATTAGCCGGGCAGGTTTATCGAGCATTAACTCATGAGAAACAGCTTTTTACCGAAGCACCGACTGGAACGGGTAAAACATTATCAACTTTATTCCCAGCATTAAAGGCGCTGCAAAACCAGCAGATAAATAGTATTTTCTATTTAACAGCCAAAACAGTGACTCGACAAGTGGCGATGAACAGCCTAGCTTTGCTGCAAAAAAATGGGCTACAGGCTCGAGTGGTAGAAATTAACGCTAAAGAAAAGATTTGTTTTCAGGAAAAGTGTATTTGTAATCCAGATGCTTGTCCATTTGCTAAAAATTATTTTCAAAAAAGATCTGAGGCGCTATGGGAATTATTAAATGGCGAGACACTTTATTTTGATCAAACAACCATCCAAGCAATCGCGCAAAAGCATCAGCTATGTCCATTTGAATTCTCATTAGATTTAAGCCAATGGTGTGACGTGATTGTTGCGGATTATAATTATTTATTTGATCCACAGGTTTACTTACGTCGCTTTTTTGAAGGCGGAACCTTTGATGGCTATGCTTTAGTAGATGAGTCGCATAATTTAATTCATCGAGCAAGAGAGATGTATTCGACCAGCTTATCTGTTGAATGGATTGAACGTTTTTATCAGTATTTACCAAAATCGGCCAAAAAACATCGTTCAGTGATTCAGCGTATTCTCGATGAATTAACCTTACTTGACTCAACTCGGCAAAAACAACAGGTAAACGAGCTTTTTACGACTGATTTTCCTGAAAGCTTAGTTTTTAAATGTTATCAATGGTCAGAGTATTTTGCTGATTATATTTTGGAATTTAATCAACAAACTGATGAGGAATGGATTTTACTTTTGTATTTTGATTTACTTCATTTTTTGAAAATTGCTGAGTATTTCGATGATACTTATTTATTCTCAATTGATGACAGACGAATTCATTTTTATTGCTTAGATCCTGCTTGGTTTTTAAATGATAAAATGAAGCAATTAAAAGGGACCGTTTTATTTTCAGCAACTTTTTCGCCAATTGATTATTATCAGCAGCTCCTAGGTGGCAATGAGGATAGTTTAACGTATCGTTTACCTAGTCCTTTTGCTCAAGAGCATTTACAGATTTTGGTTGCTGACTACATTAAAATGGATTATCAAAATCGTCAATCCTCGATTCCTGAAATTTGTCAGTTAATCATTCAAACATTTGAGGCCAAACGAGGAAACTACATGGTCTTTTTTCCGTCCTTTCGTTTTATGGATGAAGTCATCCAAGCCTTACCGATTGATCAACTGCCTTTTGATTTGTTCATTCAAGAGCGTCAAATGACTGCGGAGGCTAAAGAAGAATTTTTAGCCGCTTTTCAGCCCAATCGTGCGGTTGTTGGTTTTTGTGTTTTGGGTGGCATGTTTTCTGAAGGCATTGATTTAAAAGGTGAAAAGCTAATCGGTTCAATCATTTTATCAGTGGGTATTCCACAGATTAATGATCAACAGGAGGAATTAAAAAAATATTTCATAAAAAAAGGCCTGCCTGGTTATGATTATACCTATCGTTTACCAGGATTAAACAAGGTCTTGCAAGCAGCTGGTCGGGTGATACGGAGTGAAGAGGATTATGGGGTGGTCATTTTAGTCGATCATCGCTTTGCTAGTCAAACATATATGCGACAGTTTCCATCACACTGGGCGCATGGCCGAGTGTGTCATCATTTAGCTGCGTTAAAATCTGAGCTACAGCAATTTTGGAATAAAGCTTACATTCATAAATAGGAGGATTTTTTATGGCAAAAGAAGCAAGCTTCGATATTGTTTCTGAAGTAAATATTGAAGAAGTCAAAAATGCAATTCAAATTACTTTGAAGGAGTTAACTAATCGTTTTGATTTTAAAAATTCAACAGTTGAAATCGAGTTGGCTAATAATGAGATAACGATTGTTGGTGACGATGACTATAAGATTGAGCAAATCAAAGATGTACTACTTAGTAAATTAATCAAACGCCAAGTTCCAATCAAGAATCTACATTTTAGCGCTGGCGAACGAGCTTTAGGTGGAAAGGTTCGTCAAAAAGCAGCCATGATGAGTGGAATTGATCAAGCTAATGCGAAAAAAATCAATCAAGAAATCAAAAATAGCAAATTAAAGGTGAAAAGCCAAATCCAAAATGAGCAAATTCGTGTGACTGGGAAAAGTCGAGATGACTTACAAGCGGTGATTCAACTATTAAGAAAATTAGATTTAAATATCGAATTGCAGTTTACTAATTACCGTTAGACAGTGTTTTGTAAATAGTTTCTTAAAAAACGATCTAGCTAGTGAAATGTTTAAAATCACCGTGTTTTTCAGGTAGCAACTGATAGGCCTAGAATTTGCCAACTTATTCATCTTTTCAATAAAAAGCCGTCGTTTAAATGATTGTTTAAACGACGGCTTTTTTGTACAAGTTTGTCAATCGACTGCCAAACTATGAAACTATGCGCCAATTTGAGTGCTGCTTTTTGTGTGAAAACTTTCAAGACAATTAGGCACTTGAAAAGGTATTCAATTATCAATCGCAATCCCTAACACTTTTAGGTGATTACTACCGACTAATTTAATGGTTAGCTGCGCCATTTGTTTTGGAGTAAATGCACTATCTTGATGAATCCACCAATATAGACTGGTAATAAAGGTCGAAGTCATGTATTCAATGATAAAATCAGTTGGGACAATAAAATCGTTTTCATGGACTTCTAGTTTTTCAAAAATTTGCGCATAGGTAATGTGTAGTAAGGGAACTAATTTTTCACGCAAATAATTGGTGCCATTTGCATTGAGGATAATTTTAAAAAAATCTCTATTTTGGTGAATTTTTTCGTAGGCGTTCGTTAAGATTATCTGAATACTTTGAAGTTGAAGTCGATTGGCATGACCGATTTGGATAGGAGCGAGTACAGAAATAAAGCTTTCAAAGGCTTGATTAAAAATATAATCATAGACATCTTGCTTGTCTTTAAAATGTGCATAGAATGTTGCTCGATTAATCATTGCTTCATTAGCAATATCTGAGACTGTAATTTGCTCAAAGCCTTTTTGTTCAACTAATTGCATAAAGGCAGTTAAAATCATTTTTTTAGTTCTTCTTGTTCTTAAATCTTCTTTTTTCATTTATTTAGCTTCCTTTTTCAAATTTAAACGACAATTTTTATGTCTTTGTTGTATATATCACAATCGATAATAAATTGTCGATTGTAATTTCAACAATTTGTTCATAAAATATACATATATATTATATCAAACACTTTGTTAAATATTCAACATGTGTTGCTTTTTTATACGTTAGGTAGGTCATTTATTATGAAAATTGGAATTGATGTAGGCTCCACTACTGTTAAATTAGTTATATTGGATAATGAGCATCAGTTATTGTTTAAAAAATATCAACGGCATTTTTCTGATGTAATCCCTACAGTTATACAGGTTTTGGAAGAAGCTGTTGGCATGTATGGAAATGAAGGGGCGAGTATCGCTATTACCGGATCAGCAGGCATGGGTTTGGCAGATGCTTTATCTGTTCAATTCGTTCAAGAAGTGATTGCTTGTACCGAAGCCATTGAACAGTTCATTCCACAAACGGACGTGGCGATTGAACTAGGTGGAGAAGATGCCAAAATCACCTTTTTTGATGGCACCCTTGAACAACGAATGAATGGTAGTTGTGCTGGGGGGACTGGTGCTTTTATCGATCAAATGGCATCATTATTAGAGACTGACGCAACTGGCCTTAATGAATTAGCCAAACAGTATCAACAAATTTATCCAATTGCTTCTCGTTGTGGGGTATTCGCTAAAACAGATGTGCAGCCTTTAATTAACGAAGGGGCAGCTCGACAAGATATTGCAGCTAGTGTCTTTCAAGCGGTTGTTAATCAAACAATTGCGGGATTAGCCAGTGGTCGAAAAATTAAGGGGAATATTGCCTTTTTAGGGGGGCCATTGACCTTCCTATCAGAATTGCGCCAACGCTTTATTGAAACCCTCCATTTAAGTGAACAACAAATTATTTTTCCTGAAGACTCTCAACTGTTTGTCGCTATTGGTGCCGCTTTATTAGCTGAAGCTACCCAAGAACAAACATTAGATGAAATTGTAGCAACCCTAAAACAGGGACATCAAACCGCGCTACAGCCAACCAATACCTTGCCGCCATTGTTTCAATCTGAGGAAGACTATCAAGCATTTAAAGCGCGACACGACTTAAATCAGGTTAGTTACCAATCATTAGCGCAGCATCACGGACCCGTTTTTTTAGGCATCGATGCAGGATCGACGACTAGTAAATTAGTCTTAATTGATGAAAAAGGGACGATTTTGTACCAGCATTATGATAATAATCGGGGGAAACCATTAGAAACAGCGATGGAGGTCTTAAAAGAAATTTATCAACAATTACCTGAGGATTGCTATATTGCTAAAGCATGTGTCACCGGCTATGGCGAGCATTTATTAAAGCATGCCCTTAAAATTGATTTAGGTGAGGTGGAAACCGTCGCTCACTATAAAGCGGCTAATTTCTTTCAACCCGGTGTTGATTTCATCTTAGATATTGGCGGCCAGGATATGAAGGCAATGACGATAAAAGATCACGCATTAAGTGCTATTCAGTTAAACGAAGCTTGCTCATCAGGCTGTGGCTCATTTATCGAAACCTTTGCCAAGAGCATGAATTACCAAATAGCTGATTTTGCTAAGGCTGCGCTTCACTCGCAAGCTCCCGTTGACTTAGGCTCCCGTTGTACGGTTTTTATGAATTCAAAAGTAAAACAGGTGCAAAAAGAAGGGGCGAAGGTAGCAGATATTTCGGCAGGCCTTTCTTATTCAGTAATTAAAAATGCCTTGTTTAAGGTAATTAAGATTAGAAAACCTGAAGACTTAGGTGAAAAAATTGTCTGTCAAGGAGGCACCTTTTATAATGATGCGGTTTTAAGGGCCTTTGAATTGGTTTCTGGTCGTGAAGTGATTCGACCATCGATTGCAGGACTAATGGGTGCTTATGGCTGTGCCTTAATCGCCTTAGAACAAAGTGAAGTCGGGGATAGCTCAACGATTCTTTCAACAGAAGAATTAGCTGCTTTTTCAGCAGAAAAGGAATTTACGCATTGTGGACTATGCGAGAATAATTGCTTATTAACCGTGACGCTTTTTTCAGATGGTCGTCAATTTATTACCGGTAATCGCTGTGAACGTGGTGCTAGAATAAAAATCAAAAAAGATGACCGTCGTCAAAATTTGGTTGATTACAAATATCGCCGTTTATTTAAATATCGTCCGCTAAAAAAAGAGGCTGTTGTCCATGGAACCATTGGCATTCCTCGGGTTTTAAACATGTATGAGAATTATCCATTATGGCATACAATTTTTAGTGAGCTAGGGTTTAAGGTTGTGCTATCACCAAGATCGAATAAAGAATTATTTGAACTAGGCATTGAAACTATCCCTAGTGATACAGTGTGTTATCCAGCTAAATTTGTTCACGGACATATCCAAGCCTTAATCAATCAAAAGGTGGATCTAATTTTTTATCCAAGTGTGGTTTTTGAACAACAAGAATTTGCTGAAGCACAAAATCATTTTAACTGTCCGATAGTTCAAAGCTATCCAGAGGTTATTGCCAATAACTTTGATGAAATACAGCAGCAACAGGTTGATTATCGCCATCCGTATTTTAATTTGGCCAATCAAGCCTCAGTGGTCCAAAATTTAATGCTGGCCTTTGCTGATTTTGCGATTAGTCAAGCTGAATGGGAAGCAGCGGTCGAAAAAGGCTTTACTGAATTAGCCAATTGTCGTAAGGATATTCAAGCTAAGGGTGAAGCCTTGTTAGAATCCATGTATGCTAAAAATCAAAGAGGAATTGTATTAGCTGGCCGACCTTATCACTTAGATCCAGAAATCCATCATGGAATAGCAGAAATGATTGCTCAAGAAGGCTTCCATGTGCTAACCGAAGATAGTATTGCGCATTTAGGTAATGTTGAACATTTACGCGTAGTTAACCAGTGGATGTATCATTCGCGTTTATATGCTGCTGCACAGCTTGTAGCCAAAACACCGCTATTAGATTTAGTCCAGCTAAATTCATTTGGTTGTGGGATTGATGCAGTAACGACTGATCAAGTTGAGGAAATTTTAACTAAGCACCACAAGCTTTATACTGTTTTAAAAATTGATGAAGGCGCAAATCTTGGAGCTGTTCGGATTCGCCTCCGTTCACTAAAAGCAGCGATTAAGGAACGAGAACAGCAAAATCACGAACAATTTGTTGAAAATGCAACAACTGATCAAATAATCTTTACAAAAGAAATGCGTAAAACACATACGATACTTTTACCGATGCTCAGTCCTATTCATCAAGAGGGTTTGCTCGATCAAGCCTTTAAATCTGCTGGTTATCGGGTGGTTTCTTTGCCGGTGGAAGGGTCAAACGCAATTGATTATGGCTTACGATTTGTCAATAATGATGCTTGTTATCCTGCAATTATCTCGATTGGTCAGCTATTGGAAGCCTTACAAAGTGGACAATATGATTTAGATCATACCTCGGTCATGTTGACCCAAACAGGTGGGGGCTGTCGTGCAACGAATTATATTCCGTTATTACGCAAAGCCTTAGCTGATGCCGGCTTTGCCAATGTTCCGGTGATTTCACTTTCAATGGGCAATCAAGGAGTGGAATCAAGTCCTGGCTTTAAATTATCGATTCCATTAGTGAAACGTATTGCTTTAGCAGCGATGTATGGAGATTTGTTTGAACGCGTGGTTTATCGAACACGGCCTTATGAAAAAAATCCAGGTGAAGTCAATCAACGTTACCAGCATTGGTTGGCTATTGCTAAAGAGGATGTAAAAAAAGGCTCCTTTACTCGCTTTAATCATCATATGAAAAAGATTATCCAAGAATTTGATCAAATTGAATTATTACCTCTTCGAAAACCAAGAGTAGGGGTTGTTGGTGAAATTTTAGTTAAATACTCACCCATTGCCAATAACAATATTGTTGATTTGCTAGAAGCAGAAGGGGCTGAAGCGGTCGTGCCTGATTTAATCGGTTTTATGAATTACTCTTTATATAACCAAGTATGGCGAAGTGAAAATTTAGGCCAAAGTAAACGCGCAAAATGGTTGGCACAATTTGCTATTAAAGTGATTGAGGAGCTAGAACGGCCAATGGATAAGGCGTTAAAAGCTTCTAAACGATTTGAGGGAATTGCTGGTATTGAGCAATTAGCTCATTCAACAGAAGAAATCATTTCAATTGGTACGCATACTGGTGAGGGCTGGTTCTTAACTGGCGAAATGATTCATTTATTGGAAAGCGGCGTGAATAATATCATCTGCATGCAACCATTTGGCTGTCTACCTAACCATATCGTTGGTAAGGGGATGCTAAAGAGCTTGCGCCAGCATTTTCCAGCAGCCAATATTACCGCTATTGATTATGATCCAGGGATTTCAATTGTTAATCAATTAAACCGGATACGTTTAATGCTATCAACTGCTAATAAACAATTAAAACAGACAACTGCGATGAAGCAGTAACGCTTAATCCATCGCTAGAACACTCAGTCTATAGTTAAAGTAGCTATAGGCTGAGTTTTTTTTAGTGAAATGATCTGAAATTGTGTACATGAGCTTTGTTGTATTACTTTATTATTGTACAATTATTTTAAACAGCAACATATAAGGCTTTACAAAAGTAAAAATTATGATAAAAATGTTAGGAAAGAAATATTTAAAAACTATTTTTCCATCATCTACATGAACTAAATTTTTATTGAGTACCTTTTAGAAATAACTTTCCTATATTTTTTGAATTTCTAAATACCTCTCCAAGCCTTTTTGTTAACTAAATTTTTAACTATCCTGATAAATGATTCCGTATCATTTAAAAAATTTTGACTAAAAATTAAATTTTTAAAAAATCATTTATAAAAAAATAAAATCGTGATACGATTATAAATGTAAGCGGATTATATTTGGCTGACTATCCTACCATCTATTTTTCTATTCTGCTTATCTCTATTATTTATAGTTTTGTTGATTTATTTAATCGGTTCTTTATTTAAAGATAAAATGGTTAGCTTGTTTGTAGCTAGCTTATTGTTAATTGGTGGAGTTCTTTTGCCATATGTAATAGAGCCTGTTCGTAGGATAAGTGAGTTTTTACCTACAACATATTTACATAGCTATGAGATATCTACAGGAATATATCAAAAAACGATAGAGAATTATCAAATTAATGTATTAACTGGTTTTGTGGTTATTTCTGTTTATATTGTTATACTGCTATTGTTGATATTGGGTATAAATTTTATTAGAAATTCAAAGCTCATAAAAGCTTCTATTATCCAATGATACATGACGAATATTACTTTATGGCAATTATTTAAGATGAATATAAAAATTAAAGGATGTGGTGAGAATGGATACACATAAAGTTCAATTGGTACTACACGAGCTATATAATAGTTTGAATAGTAGAAAGGAACAAACAGCTGGCATACAGGATATAACTGACTGTCTATTGCAGGTCTATAAGAAAATAGCGGTCGTTAAAAATCCAGAAAGCTTGCTTAGCGCCTTAGTCAATTATATTTACGTAACGGGCTTTAATCATAAAATTCAATTCCATGGCCGTGATGAAGAATTACTAAGAGAATTAGCTAAATACAATCAAACAGCGGGCTTGAATGCAAAATATCGTTCAGATTTCACCGATAAATCACAATTTTATAGCTTTCTAGAAGCAATGCCACAAAGATAAAGCGTGCAATTAAAAAACTCCTTATAGACTAAATAAAGAAAGTAAGCTTTTTCTAGTCTAAAGGAGTTTTTTCAATGATTATTCAATTGAGTTAGTGCAGCCAATAGAAGAGATATTAGCTAAAACTAGCGGAAATGAGTTGCCAAAAGTAAATATTGATTGGTATAATAAAAAAGCTGATTAAAAAATGTGAGGAAGAATATAAATGCATACGATCGATGAAATGAAAAAACGCCAAGAGATGATTCGAAATTTTTCGATTATTGCGCATATCGACCATGGTAAATCAACCTTGGCTGACCGTATTTTAGAAAAAACAAATACCGTTTCTTCTCGTGAAATGCAAGATCAATTATTAGATTCAATGGATCTTGAACGTGAACGAGGAATTACGATTAAGCTAAATGCTGTAGAATTAAACTATACTGCCAAAGATGGCAAAACCTATATTTTTCATTTAATCGACACACCAGGACATGTCGATTTTACCTATGAGGTTTCAAGAAGCTTAGCTGCCTGTGAAGGGGCTATTTTAGTAGTAGATGCTGCTCAAGGAATAGAAGCACAAACCTTAGCCAACGTTTATCTAGCTTTAGACAATGATTTAGAAATTTTACCCGTTATCAATAAAATCGATTTACCTGCCGCTGATCCAGAAAGAGTGCGAACGGAAATTGAGGATGTTATTGGGATTGATGCCTCAGAGGCTGTTTTAGCTAGTGCCAAAGCAGGGATTGGTATTGAAGAAATTTTAGAGCAAATTGTTGAATACGTTCCGGCACCAACTGGCGATGTCGAAGCACCATTAAAAGCCTTGATTTTCGATTCTGTTTACGATGCCTATCGTGGGGTAGTTTTAAATGTACGAATCGTTGATGGAATGGTTAAGCCAGGGGATAAGATTCAATTAATGAGCAATGGTAAAACGTTTGAAGTAACCGAGGTCGGTGTCTTTTCACCAAAAGCCTTACAGCGTGATTACTTGATGGTCGGTGATGTGGGTTATATCACAGCCTCTATTAAAACTGTTCAGGATACACGTGTAGGGGATACCATTACTTTAGCTAATCGTCCTGCAAGTCAAGCGCTAGAGGGTTATCGTCAAATGAATCCGATGGTATATTGCGGTCTTTATCCAATTGACACATCTCGTTATAACGATTTGCGCGAAGCCTTGGAGAAATTACAATTAAATGATGCTGCTTTACAATTTGAACCTGAGACTTCCCAAGCTTTAGGCTTTGGTTTCCGATGTGGATTTTTAGGTCTGCTACATATGGATGTCGTTCAAGAACGTTTAGAGCGTGAATTTAATTTAGAATTAATTACCACAGCACCTTCCGTTATTTACCATGTGCATTTAACAGATGGTAGTATGTTGGTCGTAGATAATCCGGCTGATTTTCCTGAGCAGGTCCGGATTGATCGCGTAGAAGAGCCTTATGTCAAAGCGCAAATTATGGTACCAAATGAATATGTTGGTGCGGTGATGGAATTATCTCAACGGAAACGTGGCGATTTTGTTACAATGGATTATCTAGATGATTATCGCGTGAATGTTGTCTATGAAATTCCATTATCGGAAATTGTTTTTGACTTTTTTGATAAGCTAAAATCAAGTACAAAGGGCTATGCTTCGTTAGATTATGAAATGGCGGGTTACCGTACAAGTAAGCTAGTGAAGATGGATATCTTATTAAACAGCGAAAAAGTCGATGCATTAAGCTTCATCGTGCATCGCGAATTTGCATATGAACGTGGTAAAGCAATTGTTGAAAAATTAAAGAAATTGATTCCTCGTCAACAGTTCGAAGTGCCTATCCAAGCAGCTATTGGACATAAAATTGTCGCTCGTTCTGATATTAAAGCTCTACGCAAGAATGTATTAGCCAAATGTTATGGTGGGGACGTTTCTCGTAAACGTAAATTACTTGAAAAACAAAAAGAAGGTAAGAAACGAATGAAACAAATTGGTTCTGTTGAAGTTCCTCAAGAAGCCTTTATGGCGGTATTGAAGATGGATGACCAAAATGAAACGAAATAACTTTTTACAGAGAGAAAACCTTATTAAATCAACGTTTTAGAGTAGTGGATAACCAGCGATTTATACTTTTAAAAGAGTTTAAAATGTCATTTGGTTGTCACAGAGAAAATAAAATTAACAAAATTGGAATATTTTTCCTTGAAGATTTTTAATAGTTAGCGTATGATAAAAGCATCTCATAAGGAGGTGCTTTTTTCATGCCTGAATATATAAGTGGTGATTTATTAAAATCTCTTAGAATAGAACAAAAATTATCTCAAAAAAAGTTAGCTGATCTAGTGGGAATTTCACAAAGTTTGTTAGCAAAGTACGAAAAAGGTACAATAAAAATTCCTAAAGCTATGGATGTTACTTTAAGTAAAATTCTGAATGTAGAGACATTATTAAAAAATGAACCAGATAATATGCAGGATTTAATCAAGCAGGTAGTTATCTACAAAAAAATGAATAATTTACTTAATAAGGAGTTAGCTAATAAAATTGGCATAAGTGAGGTGTCACTCGGCTATATACTTAATGGAAAAAGAAAACCTTCACAGAATATACTTAAAAAGATTGTAGCGTTCTTATCTACTGACGCTGAAAAATCTATGGCAGTTATTAAACAATCCGATGGTTCATTTAAATTCCCTGTTATAGATAAGGCTATTATGGGAAAAAGAATTTATGAAATTAGAGATAATAGAGATACATCCTTAGCAAAATTTGGGAAAGAATTTACCTATCCAGTAAGGAAAAATGTTATTCATAGGTGGGAAAATGGAGAAAATGTTCCTGATATTGAGAAATTAATGAACCTAGCTTATCTAGGGAAAGTGACTGTTCCGTATATTTTATACGGAGAACTATTTAGTAATATGCTAACAAAAGGAAATAAAATTGATAGCTTTGAAAAAATTGATTCACTACGAATGGGTTTGAGATTGCGGAAAATTCGTAGTGATTATCATTTATCGAGAGAGGATTTTGGCAAGTTTTTTTCTCCCCCTATTAGTAAATGGACAATGGATAGATATGAAAATGGACATGACATTCCTAATACAGAGCGAATCATTCAGTATGCGTTCATAGGAAAAGTTTCTTTAGAATTTTTGGTATATGGTATTTGATGTAAGGGTATCATATTTTTTGTTCTTTTAATACTGTGAGTGTTTACCTATAATATGAAAATAATTATCTTAAATTAACGTAATTTTCATAAATATAAATTAAAAAGTATCTGTTTAAATAGTTATGGGAGTAAAACACATAATATTAAATTCAGTTGATAGATTAAGAATAGGTGTCTATTAACTGATTTTTTTTGGAGTTGAGACAATCATGGCAGATATAAAAATAAACCAAATTGCTACACAAAATTTCTTTCAAATTCCTCAAATTTTTATGACTAGGACAGAAAAGAAAGTAGATGGGGGCAAGATACTAAAAATTAAATACACCAGTGATTATGCGAAAGAATTATCAAATGATGCTAAGCTTGCGTATGCAGCACTTTATAATCGTTGTCAATTAAGTATCAAATCGTATGAACTAGGTAAAAAAGATTTTGTCGATGAAGATGGTTCAATCTTTTTAATCTATACGGTGGAAGATTTAATGGATTTACTAGATAAGTCAAGAGGGACTGTCATCAAAATCAAGAAGGAATTAAATAAACTAGGTTTATTGAGAGAAGTGCGACAGGGGTTAAATAAACCCAACAAGCTATATTTACAATTAGTCGATGCCAGTCATCAAATTATTGAGTTTTATGATGAATTAGGGAATTCAATTGTTTTGTCAGATGATAAGTCTGAAGCCCTTGACAGACAAGGAAGTCTAAATTTTGGACTTCCAAAAAATGAACTTCAAGAAGTTCAAATTTTAGACATAAGTAAGAATGAATTAAGTAATACTACACATATAGATACTAAATTAGATACTAGTATCAATTGGCAAGAATCATTTTTACTGCTAAGTGAAAATACTTTTCTTGATAAAACCTGTTTAAATTATATAGCCAAGTGTTCTTCTGATTATTTGGCTGCGAAAAAGATTGTAGACATGATTTATCAAACAAAAAAATTAGTTTGTAGAGAATGGATGGACTATCTAAAAGGCAGAAAAGTAGTTAGTGATTTGATTGAGATAGTAGGTGAAGATTTTAATCAAGATTTATTTCATACTATTCAAAGAATTTTTGCCAAAAATAAAATTTTATTGAATCAAGGCAAAAGTTTCTCAAACAAAGATGGCTTTGTATTTAAGACCTTGTTAAATTTTTGGCGAGCTTGTGCCTTTGAATTGAATCATAATCAATTAGAATATTTGTATGGTACAATTAGATTATCAGAAGGCAGAGAGATTCAAATTGCAAAAGCAGAAAAGGAATTAGATAAACAAGCATTTCTAAATTTTTTATACTTACCGAAAGAAGATTCCGTATCCTTGCATGATTGGACAAAGTAGATAAGGGGAGATTTGAATGAAAATGTGGTTAAATCAGTTTAAAAGTAAAAAAAGCTTAGTGCTATGCTTTCTTGGGGTGTTTATTTTTGGGGGAAGTTTCTACTTATTCATGAACCATAGAATGCAAGAAGAAAAAAGAAAGACACTGGAAGAACAGCTAGCATTTGAAAGTAGTTTAGTTGAGAAAATTCAAAAGGAATTTGATCAGGCATATATAGATAATAATCAGGTATTTCTTGCCAAAGAATTTGCTGAAAAGGATTTGAATGAATTGGAGAGTAATCTCAAAGTTTATCAAGATAAAATGAGTGAGATTAATGATTCGTGGCATTTGTTAGGCGAAAAAACGACCACTCCTTTACAACCATTGAAACAAGCGATTGAAAAACCAAAGCATGAATTTTTGAAAAACTTCAAAAGTATAAAAAGAAAATTTTATGCTCAAAATCATCTCAATCAATTGTTTAATGAAAAGTATTTGTATGGTGATACGATTAATAAAAATGTTGTTATTATTGATAGTTTAGAACCAAAATCAATTCAAATGCTGAAAAAGAAATATGTATTCGATAAAAACAATCCATTTGACCATGTGATACAAGAAGGACTGAATCTGGCTGAAGAGCAATTGAAATTAGTTACCGAAACGAAACAGTCTATCGAAGAAATGTTCACTAATAGTAAACCAAATGATAAAGCGACCATAGATAATCTTACTCATGCCAAAGATTTGCTCTCTCGTATAAAAAATCAAAAGATAGTTAGTCAGTTGAACAATCGATTAAGTCCTGTAGAAGCAAAATTAAAAAAAGAAAAGGATGAGAAACAAGAGAAAATCAAACAGGAATTGGAAACCAAAGCTAAAGAAACAGGTGGAACTGTTGAGAAACAGTCTGATGGTAGTTATGTTTTAAAATCAAATGATGGAAACACAACTCAATCAGGCACAAATACTCAGCAGTCTAGCCCAACAGAATCAGCCAATCAATCTTCGAATCAAGCGTCAAATAGCCAATCATCAACACAAAATGGTTCGACAAATACACAACCATCTCAGCCTACACCACAGCCACAACCACAACCAACTGTGAAATACACGGTTTGGTATACTGCCTCTAATCCGGCAGATGCACAATATAACTTGCTGACCGGACAAAAGGTTTTTAATACTGAAGCAGAAGCGACATCTTGGCTTGATAATTACGCTGATTCTCTATTGATGAAAAATATCACTTCATCAAGTTATGGTGTATCCACCTATATTGGATAAAAAAATTCAGACACTTGAGTAGGTATTACTTAGGTGTCTTTTTTATATAGAAAATTTGAATAGAGGGGAGGAATAAATCGTATTCGTAACCAAGTTTGAGCAGCCTAATGGTAGGTTGCTTTTTTTTATATCAAATGAAAGGTGATAGATTAAAATGAATGGTAAAAAGAAATTATCTAAAATCTGGCAACTATTTATGATAGGTGGCTTATTGAGTTTAATTGGCTTGTTTGCAGGCAATAACTCTAAAATTGTTCATGCAGATCAACTTAGTATGCAGGTAGGGGAAACAGGAAATGTTTATTATGATACGAATAATATTTATACATTAAGTGGAACAAAAAATGGGCAGGCATGGTCAGATGAAACGGCAGCTATGGCTGTATCTCCTGATAGTGGTTCAGGAGATAAAATTGTTTTTTGTATTGCCCCTGGTGTACCGTTTTTTAACACAAATAATCCTGGATATGAAGCGGTAGATATTAGTCAATTACCACAGGATGTGCAAATAGCCTCGGTAATCTGGAACACACATTTTGGCTTTGGAGCTTCCCCATCTGGAGCAGACCGTATTACCACACAAGCCGTAATTTGGGAATTGTTACCTCAATATGGAATTCGTGTAGATGCAATTAGTGGTATTCCGGATTTTCAAGCAAAAAAACAACGACTGTATGATGGAATTGCTGCGTATAAACGTTTACCGGAATTTAATCAGCAAAGAGTGAATCTGAAATTTGGTGAAACAACTACTTTATCTTCATCGGTTGATTTAAATAGTTTTGAAACAATGGTAGGGAATACAGCAAAAGTAAATTGGGTTGTTTCACCAGATGGACATAGCGTGGCTGTTACGCCAACAGATCCAATGGTTCAAAAAGGAACAATTGCTTTTAAACGTTCTTATATGCAAGGTACGCCTATCGCTTTAGCAAAAACTGGTTCACAAACAGTATATTTACCAAGCGTTAAAGATCCAGCAAATTATGTCGTAAATTTTGATGTAAAAACAACTGGAGAAGCACAAATTAAAAAAATAGATAAAGAGACTGGCGTTGCTGTTCCAGATACAAAATTTATTGTTGAATTTAGTGGACAAAATGCACCTGAAACTAAAACCGTAGTAACGGATGCAAATGGTATTGCTTCTATTGGTGAAATTATGCATGGTGTTCATGTGAAAGCCACAGAGGTAAATGTCCCTAAACCATATGTTTTAGGAAGTGCAGTTGGAGAGGCTGATGTCGTAGAAGGAGATGTTGTTGCCGGCCAAACGATTACATTAATTCAAAAAAATATGAAGGAAAAAGGACAGATTATTGTAGAGAAAACAGGCGTTGAATCAGGTACTAATTTATGGAATCAATTATATTCGCTAGCAGGAAATGTTTTTGAAATCAGAAAAGAGAATCAAGATGGGAAAATTATTCAAACCATTACTACCGATGAGCATGGACATGCAGAAACAACCAGAGATTTACCATTAGGAACTTATGTTGTTGTAGAAAAAACTGCCAGTACTGGATTTGTTAATACATTCAAACCTGTCGTTGTAAAAATTGAATATGCGAATCAAACGACTGCGGTAGTGGTTAAAGGTGCTGAAGGGAAAAATCAAGAAGTAACTGGAACAACAGTTTTGAAAAAGTTTGATATGGAAACAGGAAGTCAAACACAAGGTAGAGCGACATTTAAAGGTGCTGAATATGCGTTATATCATGAAGATGGTACGCCAGTTAAATGGTCAGAACGTTATGGTCCTAGATTAGTAACAGGGACGAAATTAGATGGTGATTCAATTGTTGTACGCATAGATGATGATAATCAAGAAGCTGGAATTGAACATTTAGCTTTAGGAACATATTATTGGCAAGAAGTCAAAGCACCAGAAGGATATCAAATTGATAGTAAAAAGCATGAGGTAGTACTAAGTTATAAAGATCAATATACACAAAATATTTTAACCAAACAAGAATCTAAAGAAAAAGTGATTAAATTCAGTATTGACGGATTTAAGTATCTTGAATCGAAGTCTGGAAATAGTAAATCTGGCTATAATGACATTACTTTTTCATTGACACCTATTCAGCCAACAAAAGGTGCGGTTAGAAGCGTCACTACACATACGGATGAAAATGGTTATGATGGTTACTGGAAATTTGACTCGATTCCTTATGGAGATTATGTATTGAAAGAGGTAAATACACCAAAAGGTTATCAGTCAATTAAGGAATTAATCATCAATTCTAGTTTTGATTCAGAAAAACGTATTTATACTTTCAAAGTAACTGAAAAAGGACAAAAAGAAGCGATTAAAATTTTAAATGTGCCTGAATCTAAAATCAATCAAGGTTCAAATATTGTCTATTTAAGCAAGCTATTTCTAACTAATTCTGTAAAAGAACTACCAATCATTCGTACAAAAGCTACAGTGGACGGAAATAAAACCTTTGAACCATCAAAACAAACCAATATGCAAGATACAGTCACAATGAGTCAATTAGAAGTAGGACAAAAATATACGAACGCTATTAAATTGTGGCGAGTAGTCAAAGATGATTACCAACATGCAACTGTAGTATGGGAAGGCAAACAAGATTTTGAAGCGAAAGCTGAAAAAATGGAGCAAGTTATTCAGCAAATGGTTGATACCTCAAATGATGACGAAACGATTTCTTATGTATTCACAGAAGAATTATTTGAAAAAGATGGACCAAAAGTTGCAGAACATACAGATTTGACCAATAAGGAACAAACGATTAAACCAGTAAATCCTTTTGTACCAACGATTGAAACATTATTTGTCACTAAAAATGGAGATAAGACGTTTGATCCAACGAAGAATCAACAATTAGTTGATAAAGTGAAGGTTTCAGTAGCAAAATCTGATATTGGTAAAACTTTCTACTATGTAACTCAATTTTTCAAAATTTCAAAAGATGGACAATCGACCTTATTAGGAACAGATACTTCTGAACATGTAGCAAAAGAAGTGAATTTTAGCTTTGAGGCTATTTTTGAGTATAAAGCGAATATGCTAAAAGATGGAGAAAAAATTGTAGCCACTCATATTGCGTATAAAGACAAAGAACATAAAGAAATCTATGCGAAACATGTAGATTTAACTAATGAAAAACAAACATTAACAGCAGTCACTCCAAAACAACCAACGACACCTAATAAACCAACTGACGTTAAAACTAACTATGTTCAAACTAGAGTAATTCCTCAAATGTCTGGAAAACTGGTAAATGGGCATGCAGTTCTTTGGTTAATGGTTTCATTAGGATTGGGTAGTTTAGGATATGCAGTGTTACGCAAAAAATTGAACAAATAAATATCAAGTTAGAGGGAGTAACTAAAAAATTTAGCTACTCCCTTTTTACTATGGGGAGGGAAATTGTATGAAATTTTTGATAAAACAAATTCCCGTTTTGTGGTTCTTTCTTTTTCTAATAGGTGGTGTATTAGCAATCAATGGTTATTTTATATTAAAAACACCTTCGTATTTTACTCAAACAGTTCATAACCAAGCGATTTTGCCTAAAAAAACGGCTAATTTTGATTCAGATCAAGTACAATCAGTTGAGCCAAAGGAATGGGTTCAGGCAAAGTTAAATGAACAAGAGCTTTTTCATGATTTTGGTATAGGGAGCTTGTATATTCCTTCTCTAAATATCTATACACCAATTTTAGCTGGTATGGAGAATGCAAATTTGACGGTTGCTGCAGGTACTTACAGAGAAAGTCAGAAAATGGGAGAAGGAAACTATATTTTACTTGCACATAATTTAGTAGAGGGAGGAGGAGCCTTCAATAGAATCAACTTGCTTGGGTTAAACGAAAGAATTTATTTAACTGATTTTGTGAATGTTTATGAGTATATTTCGACATTTAATCAAGTGGTATCTAAATATCAAAGCGAGTATTTAGATACATCAACAGCCTCTATTTTAACTTTAATTAGGTGTGAAGGAGGGATAAATACAGATAATCGGTTGGTGGTACAAGCTACATTAAAAAGAATGATACCAGTTGAAATGGAGGACCAAGAAATTATTCGAAATTTAGGAATTGTGGTAAATGCACAACAATATCAATCAGCTGAAGATAAGGTATCTACCAACAGGACAATATTGTCTGATCAAAAAAATAAAGAAACTTCTGCCCAATTTAAATTATCGAAGCATTCTTTATTTCAAAATTTATGTATTCGTTGTTTCCAACTATACACAATCCAAACACAATATGTTGTCGCAATTTTCTTTGGTGGTCTGATAGTTTCCTTTTTAGTAGGGAGGGGTTGCTCAGATGAATAGTTATTCATTAAGGAAAATTATAGAAATTTGTACTAATAATCAATTCTATTTTCAACCTGAGAATTCAGAAATATATGTTGGAGTAGATAATGTTATGACGAATGATGGTACTTATCTTGCACCTTTAAATTGGATAAGTAGTAGTTTTTCTATTGTCATGTGTATAGATAATGTAGAACAAGATTATATTGAAATAGCGAATGATTTAACCTGTTGCTGGCTCTATGACAATTATTCTGGACTTCCACCGACTATTTTGAAAGGAAATATTCTAGATGAGGTATCGATTACGTTTGATGAGACTCATTTTGAAGTACATTATCCTGATTCCAAGATACAGTATCAGACGTATAAGGATGATTCAGAAGAGTTATATTATTACTTTTTAGATAATGCAAATTATCAATTTGAAAATACCCAGTATATTGCTCGATGGAATGAATATTCTGTTGTCTTTCCAGTTGTAAAAAATTCTTTAGATGAAAATAGTCATTGGCATCTGTTTTTAGATACCATCCAGCTAAAAACAGGTATAGGAATGAGTCAACTGCCTTCGCAGAATGATTTTAGAGAATATGAGTTTTTAAAGCAAGTTTATTTTTTGGAGGATACAGCCTTACAACAATCAAATAGCAAAGATGAAAAAATAGAAGTAGAGGAGTTGAAAGAGCATGGCACTTAATGCAAAACAGCGTGAAACAAGAGCATTGGCAGAACAAATATTAACCGTTCTAGGGAAAGACTATGATGAGGAATTGGATAAATTTCATAATGAGATTGTTTCAGAGAATATTAGTTTTATTATGAAAGCACTCAATAAGTATAAAAATGTCGAAAAGAAGGAGAGAGGGACGAATGAACAAATTTTTCCATCAAATACAAAAGAAGAAAATAAAATATATAATGATTAGTTTTTTTATGTTAACGATTCTTTTGCTACCAATTCCTGTTTTTGCAGATATTAAAGAATCGGTGACACAATCTTCTAATAATATTGCTGAATTTGTTCGGAATGTAAGCGGCGCAGTAGCAATTGCTATTTTTGGTGGAGCATTACTAGCCAATATGCTACCAAGTGTAGAAATTTCTCAAGCAGCTAAAAAAGTAATGTGGCGGGTAGGAATTAGTGTAATCGGCATTACATTGGTCTCTCAAATTGTTGCATGGTTACAAAGTTTAGGACAATAAAATAGGGTGTGGTCTTATGATTCGTGTAAAAATTCTTTCAGGTAATGTATCTGCATTACCTGAAGAATCTATGTCTTATCCAGCTTTTGATGAGTGGACAAAACAACTAACAGACAATCAATCGATTACCTATCAAATAAAAAAAGGAAAAAAGATACTTTATGAGGGAATTTACCGTGGTGTTGGACAAATTGGCGCACACTACACTTTGATTGATAAGCTTGAACAAGCAATTGAAAATCAAGCCATTTCTCCACGTAAAGGGAGGAGATTTTTAAAACAGTTAGATCGCAGTTTTTTTGATGAATTGAAAAGGCTCAATCATGCTAAAAAAAACAAATTTAGTTGGCAAAAAAATATAATTCATCTAAAAAAGAGCTATTGTATTTCTGCTTTGTGCTTCGTTGTTGTATTTTTGATAGGCTACGCAAGCTATTTTGTCATCAACAGGAATGCGAATGAAGGAAAACCTAGTTACCAGGAGTTGCTAAAAAAGAATGCGTATCTACAAGCTGCGTCGTTGTATCCTGATAAATTAGAACAAATTGAATGGCTTATCTCAGAAAATCAGGATGTTGAAAATTTGAAAAAGCTTCAGAAAAAATATCCAACGATACAAGGTGATTTTGATTTAGCATTTTATCAAAAAAATTGGCAAAAGGTTATCAGTTTTCGTTCTATTGAATTAGATACATCAAGGCAAATTAAATTAGCCTTTGCTTATATTCGGCTAGATCGAATGGAGGAAGCAGAAATTGTAGCAAAACATCTTTCTAGTAAATCACTTAATAAAGAAATTCAGAAAGGTTGGGTTAGACGAGCAATTTATCAATTACAAAATGGGCAGATTCAACAAGCAGAGCAAATTCAAGCAAAAGTAAATGATGCAGCATTACATGAATGGATCAATGCAGCTAAGATATGTCAGGAAATGATCAATTATTATGAAGAAAAGAAAGATAATACAAATATGAATTTATGGAAACAACAATTAGCAGCGATTGGAAAGGAGTATTTACATGAAATGGACAAATAAAAAAATTTTTTCCCAATTTGTCGTTGGTTTTGTATGTCTCTTTGCAGTAGGTGGTTTGACTTACGAGACATTCCAGCAATTGCATAAGCCCAAAAGAGAAACTATTGTTGATAAAGTGAAACCGGCTAAATCAAAAAAGAAAAGGGTAGAACCTGCTGATAAAAATAAGTCTTCTTCTTCACCGAGTGAGATTGAAATGAGTAAAAAACAGGATGAATCTGAAACTTCAACTGAGCAACAATTTCAAAAAATTTTATCTTGGTATGAAAAGGATACGCCACAAGTGCCCACCCAATCTTCTACTTTTTCTATGGTTGAAAATAGGGATGTTGATGAACTACGTACAATAGCTAATCATTTGAAAGAAAATGTAGCACCCAAAAATCAAGAGAATAATCAATCAATAAATAGCGAAGAAATGACATCGTTGGATACGAATAAACAAAAAACGGAAAATAATGTATTGATTCCTGTGTCTACGGAAGAAACAGCATCAATCCATGAACCTTTTTTGATTGTACCTACATCAGAAATGGAGCTAACAGAAACTTATGAGATACAACCGATTTATCCTACTTCCATTAGTGAGGCCCCAATATTACGCACGGTGACTAATTCAATATTTATCAATGAAGGAGAAAAATTTAACCCTTTGGATTATGTAGAAATGGTTCCGAATGTAGGAAGTAACTACCACTTAAAGGTGAATCCATATGAATGGCATTCCGGAGAAAATCAGTTAACGATTGAAGCTAATAATGATGAGGGTCAAATATTTAGTACCACTCTTTATGTTTATTATAATATGCGCCCTCATTTGCTTCCTAAGTTAACGAGCAATGATTTAGAAGTTCCTATTCACTCAAGCATTGATTTTAAAAATTTAGTTGAAGCAAAAGATGAAGAAGATGGAGATATATCGAACTCTATCCAATATGAGACAGATTTCGATTCAGAGAAGGTAGGGCAATATACGGTAACCTATTCTGTGGCGGATAAACAAGGATTGCAAGCTGAGCAGTATCGCTTGAATGTGAAGGTAACAAATGAAGCGTCCAAATTGCAACTTTCTCAATCGGAGTGGTCTTTAGGAGAGCAAATGGATATTTTAAAGGAGGACGATACTTCTGTTAAATAAGATAGGCTGAAAGGTATAAGTATTTTAAAATGGGAGTTACTATTTTTTTGGCAGAAGAGGAAACATTAAAAAAGACATTTTTTTTGAAAAAAGTATACTATTTCGATAAGTTCATTCCATAGATAAGATTGTAGTGGTTTATTTGAAAGCAGCTTTTATAAAAATAATGAAAGACTTCTATGAGTATTAATCTATTCAGAGAGATTTTTTACTAAGTATTCATAAAAGTGCATTGACTTTTACGCCCTTAATAATTAAAATAAAGGGCGTGAAAGTCAATTTTGTTAAGAAGGTGATGGAATGAGTATATCAGATAAAATCATGGAGATTGCAAAAAGGAATAACGGTGTTGTAACAGCATCTGCTCTTTCTGAAAAAGGAATATTGCGCGGAAATTTGAAAAAACTTGTGGACGATGGCAAGTTGGAAAAAACAGCAAGAGGAGTATATATTCTGCCAGAAGTATGGGAAGATGAATTTGTGAATTTACAGGCAAGGTTCAAAAAAGGTATTTTTTCAAATGAAACGGCACTTTTTTTATGGGATTTAACAGACAGAACACCCAATCGATATGATATGACATTTCCTCACAATTATAATTTAACAAATGTAAAAAACGAAGGGGTAAATTGCTCCAGAGTAAAATTGGAATGGTACGGAGAAGGAATTATTCAAATGAAATCACCTGGAGGACACATAATCTCAGTCTATAATATGGAACGAACATTGTGCGATATTTTGCGTAAACGAAGTGGTGTTGATACGGGAGTTATTACAGAAGCATTTAAGCAATATGTAGCTAGAAGAGACAAGAATATTCCTCTTTTGTCAGAGTATGCGAAGAAGTTTCATATTGAAGAAAAGGTGAGAAGATATCTGGAGGTATTGATATGAAAAATGCAATGCAGTTGAAGGCTGTGATAAAAAAATAACAAAAGACAAACACATCTCAGCACAGCTGGTGATGCAGAATTTTATGTTGGAAAGACTGCTTGAGAGAATCTCTGTTTCAAACTATCAGCAAACTTTCATATTAAAAGGAGGTTTCCTGATTGCTGCAATGGTTGGATTGGACACTCGTGCTACAAAGGATATGGATGTCACGGTTAAGGATTGGCCAGTAAATGAAGAAAGTATCAAGAAGATGTTTCTCGATATCTGCAATATTGATTTGCAGGACGATGTAACATTTGAATTTAAGAAATTAAGTGAGATTCGAGAAAAAGATGAGTATACAGGTTATCGTATTTCATTATCAGCAAATTTTCCCCCTATGGCAGTTCCGTTAAAGTTGGACATTACAACAGGAGATAAGATTACACCAAGAGAGATTGTATATAGATTTAAGCTGCTATTGGAAGATAGAGAAATCTCCGTACTTGCTTATAATCTGGAAACGATTTTGGCAGAAAAATTGGAGACTATTGTTTCGAGAGGTGATCAGAATACTAGAATGAGAGATTATTACGATGTTTATATTCTTTCCAAACTTCAGTATAAAAATATCGAAATAGAGTCTTTGAAAGCGGCACTTGATGCAACATCCAAGAAACGTGGCTCAACAGAAGTTTTGAAAAATTATCGGAATATTATTGATGTTGTCAGAAAGAGTGATGTGATGGTTAAGCAGTGGAAAACATATCAGAAAGATTTCGAGTATGCTGCCGCTATTAGCTATGATGAGGTTTGTGACGCAGTGGTGCAGATGATGGATTTATGTGTGGAAGAATGACAGTAGAATAGCTTGAATATAACTAAAAAGGAATTTCTAAAAATAGATTTTTCTTTTTAGTTATTTATTTTTTAAGGAGAGCATTATATGAAACAGATTTTACAACAACAACTAGCAAAGCGAATCAATGAAGAACTAAGTGATGAGAGTTTACTAGAATGGCGAGAACATCAAGGGTATGTTCACTACTATCCGATAACTGAAGATGTTCATTTAGAACTGAGAGTAGATGATTCAAATATGTTAGAGCATACTTCTAGTCAGGAGATTTGGTCTTTACATGTCTATCATTACAATCAAGAATATGATTGTCAATCACTAGGGATACTTTGCTATGGAGAAAATTGGCATGATTATTTTGATATATGTGACGAGGTTGTAGCATTACTGAATTGTATAGACAATGAACATCAATTAAAAAAATTTATGGCTCAGTGTGATATGACTGATTCCTTTGAAGAATGGAAGCAACAAATTGAAACAGATAAGGAGGTAGAAAGAATATGAATGTCATTCAATTAAAAAAAGAACGCCTGAGTATCAAAGAAATTTATAAAAAATGTTTACTCCATTTAAACATTCTTCCTTCAGAACTGAAACAATTAAAAGAATTTGATAACCGATTATCAAAGGAAGAAAAAATACAGTACCGTATTGAATCCTATCAAGAGATACTCAACGAACAAAAAATCAACTACTGGCAACAGGAATTGCATGATTGGATTCATTCTATTGAAGAAGGAGATACTGCTCATTTGATGAGTAAAGAATATGCCCAATTCGCTACTTTGGTGGTAGAGGAAGCAGCAAAAGAATTACAAGAAGAAGTGGAGCAAGTAAAAGAGGAAGAAGATGGACATTCTAAAATGCCACTACAAATGATGCAGATAATGCAATCAGACAATTGATGAAAGAAGGGATTGAATGAATGAGAAAATTTTACATGATTATCAACCGATACTTAAAAAAATAGACAAGGTGATTGCATGGTTTCAAAATAGTCGATTGCACTTAGAAACTTGGCGAGATCCAGATAAAGCTAATTTCAAACAATGGAGTAGATATTTAGGATTACGAAGGTTTTTACTTCCTTTATGGTTGGTAAGCTTTATCGTAGTATATGGATTACTAAATTATCTGATTCATATTTTTGAACAGGTACTACATTACTTTCAACAAATTTTGACTGGCAATTTCACCTCAAGTATTAACTGGTTTTCTTTTTCATATTTTACAAATAGCACCTTTGTATCTGCCAAAGTTTATTGGATACTATATTTCATCTTAATGTTGTTCGTTAGTATTCGCTTTTATATTTGGCGACAATCGTATAAACCGATTGAAGAATATTTAACTGATGCTACTAGTAGATGGTCGCTAACACATGAGCTTGATCAACAATATGAAGTAATGCCCACAGATTGTTTGGATACATTTAATGGTTCATCAGGTATTGTTATTGGTACAGCGAAACGTACACTCAAGGAAAAATTAACTGGTCATTCTAGAGAATATCTTTCAACTGAGATGACTAATAGTTTGTTAGTTGGTGAAACTCGTTCAGGTAAGGGGATATTTGGTATTGAAAAAGCAATTGATGGATTAAGTCGCACGAATCATATGGATAAAAAACAATCAATGATTATTCATGATCCTTCAATGGAGTTATATTTAAAATGGAAACTATTGCTTGAAGAAAGAGGATATATTGTCAAATTGTTCAATTTGATTGATACCTACTATTCTGATTCAATCAATCCATTGAACTTAGTAACCTATTATTACAGACAATATTTATTAGGAGATACAGAAAATATACGGAATCATGGATTAGACCAAGCGTTGGCAGAAATGGCTACTTTATGTTTTAGCTATTTTGATGATGAAAATGCAAGAGAACCATTTTGGCAAGATTGTGCTTCTGCTTTATTTACAGCAGCAACAATTGCCTTAATTGAAGAGAGTCTACTCATTCAACAAACAAAGTACATTACCATTTATACTGTGCTGAATTTAATTGCTGAAATGAATGCCAATAGAATTGACAATGAAAATCATGAATGTTTGAAACGAATAGAAAAAAGTTTAATAGAACGTAAGCGCCTTTTCCAGAAATATAAAGATAAATCAGTTTTAGATGTTTATTTCTTAACATTGCCAGAAGGACATCCTGCACGAATCGCTTATCAGGATATATTAGCCTCTGCACCGGCAAAGGTAACGATTGGGAATGTTGTTTCACATTTATTAACCAAAATGAAAGCTTTTCGTCGACCAGGAAATGCCAAGTTAACAGCGATTAGTACCATTAATTATTTAGATTTAGCCTTTGGTAAACAACCAATGGCTATTTTTATTGTTGTCAGTGACCAAGATAAGTCCAATCACGCCTTGTGTGCCAATTTCATTGACCAGTCCTTTAAAGAATTACATAAGGTAGGATTAAGAACAGCCACAAGAAAACTACCTAGAGTTGTCAATTATATTGATGAGGAATTTGGAAACATGGTTCGTATACCGAATCAAGCGACAAAAGTGACGGATGGATTGAAAGTAGGAATCAAGCATTATTTTGTGGTCCAGAATTTTGAACAGCTCAAAAAATATGGGGAGCAAGATGCTGAAACGATTCGTGCCAATTGTGGGAATATCATTTGTGTGAAAACTAAATCAAAGGACACAAGAGAAGCTATTCAAAAAGATTTAGGTCTACGTGCAAATTTATCTCTTTCAAGACAAGGACGGCATTTTGATGCTAATAAAACCTTTACGGAAAGTACAGAACGAATTGCATTAATAACTGATGATGAATTGGCTAGGTTGCCTTTTGGACGGACAGTAGTGATTCGAAGTATGAAAACACATGATTTAAAAGGAAAGGTCATTAATCCCTATCCCGTCTACAATAGAGATGCCTGTATCATGAAACCAACATATGAGTATTTACCTTACAGGGAAATTTCGTGGGATGATGTTATGAGTTTATATGATGAAGCTGAACATAGTCAGATAGAACTAGATCATTTACTTTATCTACTGGATGTTAAAGAAATTGGTTTAAAAAATAAGCGTTTAGCCAATCGTAGAAATGGAATTAAAGAAGATAGCTTTGACAAAGAAGAGAGTGAAAGCAGTAGAAGTAACCAAAGTCCGACTGATGAGGTAAAGAGTATTCAAAAAGGAAAAAGAACCGGTGGACGAACTAGCGTGATTCCTACAATAAGTAACCAATTAACAACTACTCTCGATAAACGGTTCGATAAACTCTTTCCAACAGAATATGCTCTACAAAAAGTGAATCAATGTGTATCAGAATTATTATGCACAAAAATGAAAAATATTGTCTATGACCATTATAAAAGTGAAGAAAATCGTGAATGGCAAGAATTCAATGCATTGATACAAAATAGCAATGTTTTATCGCTTAAGCAGTGGCTAGGACAAGTACCTCCTCAAAAAATTTACGAACAAGTACTTATAGGCTTTGAAAAAGAAATTCAAACAGTGGATCACGTCTTTCATCAATTTTTTATTCATACAAACTATCAAACTCGATTAATAGAATTTGTAGGAAAAAAGAATATCCATGTGCTTTATGTCTACGCAAGAAACCATTATAAAAATGATTTCATTCATTATGAACTCTTTGAACAAAAACTGAATACGCAAAATATTGAAAAGCTTCAACAATTTTTGGCAACTGTGCCTAGAATTTCTTTATATCGTGATATTTGTGAAGGTCTCAAACAAATTATGGATAAGAAAGTAGGTGTATCTCATGACGGAAGCTGAAATATTAGCTTTGCTAAAGAAATTTGTGGATTTTTTGTCTCAAAGCAACTTTTTAACAGACGCTTTTCGGAAGATAGGTATGTGGTTGATTACCTGTTTTACTGATATATTAAATGGATTAAGTCAAACTTTAGTCAATTTAATTCAATTATTAAATATATTTGACAATCCAGCTTTTCAAGAAATAGTGAATAAGCTTGAGCCAATTAAATGGGGATTATTAGTCCTTGCTTTAGTTGGCTTTTTTGTATTGTTGGCCTTTAATCGTGTAAAAAATGCAGGAGAAATTCCAACTAATCTATATATGATTTTACTAATGACATTGATGTTACCTTTTGTTTTTGGGCAGCTTTCTCATATGTCACAATCTCTGTTTAAAGATTTAATCAATGATGGACAAACACCTGGTACACAGATTATTTTGGATAATACGACAGATTTACTTGCGGTTGCAGAAGAAGGCTGGCAATTAAAACCAAATGAACATCTCAATCATTATAAAGAAATTCGTCAAATTGATGTGAATGAGAAGATTACCTCACCAGAATCTGTCAAAAATGGTGAAGTTTTTGGTTATCAATTGAGTACCGATACCAAAGGGAAAGAGATAGCTGTTGAGATACCTCAGCCTAGTGGTTTAGCAGATTACTTAGCGAAAGATGTATTTAAAGCCAATTATTATCGAAACCATATTAATTTTCTCCAAATTATTCTTGTTCAATTAATTTCTATCATTGCATTAGTAATTACTTCGTTCAAGTTTGCGATTATTATTAATAAAATGTTTGGTGATTATGTTTTATTAGTAACTGCCGGCTTCGCAGATATGGCTACGATGCAAAGGGTTAAATCATTGCTTGGTGAGTTAATTGGTTCACTAGCATTAATTGTATATATTCCTGTGCTTTTTCAAATTTATTTAGTCGCTGTACAAATCATCCAAGCGTTTCATTTTGATTTTTGGACCTATATAATCGCTTTTGCAGGTGCAAGCTGGGCATTAATTGATGGTCCGAATGGATTTCAAAGAGTAACTGGAATAGATGCCGGATTACGTTCAACTTGGGCATTAGGTATTGGTGCTTTAGCTGCTTCTACAAAATTTGGTGGTGCATTGTCAAAAGCAACGGGGAAGGTTGTAAGAAGTGCAGCAAATTCAATTGGAGAGGTTGGAGCATTTGGATTAGGCTATTTTTCTGATAAAGAAAAAAGTCAAGGAATTAATCAGAGAGAATCTAGCCAATTCTCAAATAGTGACAAAGAATATCAAAATGATAGAGAAAATATCCAAAATAATCAGTTGATCAGTGATAAGAATGAACCGAATCAGAATGAAACGGTAGACGAATTGATGAATCAAAATCAGCCTACTATACAGCCAGATCATGCAACCTACACTAATGAGGGTATGCCTTTTTCCTCAATTAATGATTCAGAGGTAAATGGAGATAATCCGTTGAATCAAGAAAGTGATAAATTACGTTCTCCTAATATGGTTCAGGCTTTAGATGAGATTCAAGCGCAAGGAAACCGTTCTAGTCGTTCTCCTTTTGTCGTTACGCAAGAAGATATTCAGCAGATGAATGCTGATGAAGATAAGTATCATTCACAACAACAATCAAGGAATAAGTATCCAATTGAGAATCTCAAAAATCATGAAAAAATGGACGCTCTTAAGCAAAACAATCCATTGAAACCTTACGTAAAAAATAAAGTATTAGGATTTGATATGGATGATCAGCGACGATACACCAAGCAAACCTATTTGGAACGCAAGACAGATACCTATAATGTTGGAAAAAATTATAGAAAGTATCGAGAATTGAAAAAACAGCTAGCAAAAGAAACAAAAAATCATAAGGAAGGAGATAGCTAATGTTTACAAGACCAAACAAAATTTCTAATGAAATTAAACTACTAGGAAGATATCAATTAACCGACGCTTTTGTTGTACTGTTGATTTTATTTTTTGGAATGGGGAATCTTGCTGATTATATTTATGAACCAATTCGGTTATTTTTTCGTCTCTTTCTATTTATCATGACAATTTTTTGGCTAAGTCCTTCACCGTTTAAACCACAGAGTAAAAATATTGGTGTTCTAATGGACTGTCTAAAAAAAGACACACACACTTATTTTCCAGATGGTATTTTTGAAAATGAATGGAGGAAAATAGATGATTACAGATGAATTATTGGTAGTAGGCAATAAGAAACCAAAAGAAAAAAAGGGAAAGTATCGAAAAATCTTTCATCGGAAGCAAGGACAGTATTCTAGCTTGAAAAATTCAGTTTTTCAGTTAATGGAGCCAATTCGTTTAGAAGCAGATTGTGTGGTTACGAAAACAGGTTATATGGACTATTTGATGTTTGAAAACTATCCAATCATTGATGAATCAAAAGAAGTGCAGCAGCTAGTATTGAATGCATTTACTGATTTTTTTAGGAGGGTAACTGTCGATATAAAGCTGATTTTTATGGGGTATTCTGCTGACACTAATGGACAAATTCAGCATATTCAAAAAAGAGCAAGCTTATCTAATACTCCTCTACACTCGTTTATAGACCTACAGCGTAAACACAAAATTTGGGAACTGCAACAAGCGCATCACCGTTTACAAGAGGATATTGTCTATGTTCAAGTATTTGGTAAAACAAAGGAAGAACTTCAAAGAGGAAAGAGTGAGTTATTGAGTACCAATAGTAGTTATTTAACGATACATGAAATTTCCCCTGTACTCAAAAAGCAAATTATGTATCAATTGTATAATCTTGGCCAGCCTGTTCCAGTATTTAGTGAGACTTGTAGTTTAGCCAATCACAAGGTAGATAAAGTTTTCATGAGTGAGATTATGCCAGAAAGTGGGTTGAGTTTTAAAAACGATAAATATATTCAAAATGGACGAGGCTATATCGGAATTTATCATTTGCATCGTTATGCAAAAAAAGAGCGATTACTATGGGGAGAAGTGGTATTTAGACATCCAAATTTAATTACTACAGTAGATATTCATCATCTGGAAGATAGAAAAGTACGTAGCAAACTAACCAAAGCTATTTCTGAAGAAAATGGAAATAAACATCGTGGAGCGAATGTTGAAATACGAATGCAGTCAGCAATTGAAGAAGAATTATTATCCAATTTATTAGAAGATATGGTGTCATCCAATGAAAGTGTAAAAGAAGTTAAAATTAGATATTTTTTATTTGGGCAAACAAAAGAAGAAATTCATGCCCAAGCACAAGCAATTGATGACCGATTATTTTCACGTGGCTATAAAGCTGATTTCTTTATTGGGGAGGAAGATTTAGAATATCAATCACTTTTTTTAAGTTTAACTGAACAGAAAAAACAAAAGAGGCGAGCAGGCAAACATTTAACGGCATCTGATTTAGGGGCAAGTTATCCATTAAATCATAGTCAATTACTAGATCCAACCGGCTTTTATTTTGGAACAACCAATACAGGTGGTTTATTTGTATTTGATATTTTTCATAAGGACACGCAACGTCTTTCATATAATTTTGTGCTATTGGGAAAACCGGGTTCAGGTAAATCCTCCGCATTAAAAAAATTAGGCAGTCACAATCATTTAGCCAATAATTATACTATTTATTTTATGGCAAACAATGAGAACGAAAAATTTATGAAACAATATGGGGGATTATCTATTGATGCTTCTGGAAAGGATGGAACGGCGAATCCTTTTCAAATTTTTGCGACTATTTTAAATGAGGATGGTTCAATTGATGAAGAGAGTAGTTGGAAAATCACGCTTAATAAATTGGTGGTTATCTATCAAAACTTGTATGGTTCAATTGATGTAGAATTGGCAAATGCAGTAGATAGGTATGCTGATTTATTTCTGAATCAATGGTTTGAAGAAAAAGGATTAAGTAAAATCTGTTGCACACAATATGAAGCAACGGACTATCCAAAAGCAGAAGATTTTTTACATTTCATTCAAAAAATGCTTTACCAATCCAATGAGTTGTCTGATTTAGAAAGGCAACGTTTAGATAGACTAGAGCAAACGACTTTAAAAATGGTACATGCGCATGGCTTAATGTTTAATCAGTTTACTAGTGTTGATTTTAGTCAGTATTTATCGGTTTCGTTTGATTTAAGTCGCTTATTAAACCAAGATGATCGAATCTTTAATGCACAATTATATAATCTATTATTTATGGTTTGGAATCAGGCAATGATGAGAGGTATGAGAGAAAAATATTTAGTTGAAATTGGCCGAAGAGAAATAAACGAAGCGATTCGGACATTGATTATCTTTGATGAATTTCACAATATTACACGCAAAGGAAATGAATCAGCAATAGATTTATTAGATAGATATGAACGTGAAGCACGTAAAGCTTTTGGCGGTTTAGGGATTGCAACGCACGATATTTCTGATTTATTTTCTGAACACAGCTCTGATAATTTTAAAGAGAAAGTTCGTAAATTATTGAAGCTTTCCACGTATGTATTTATTATGCAGCAAGATGCTAGTAGTAAAGTAGAATTACAAAAATGTTTCCAGGACACATTGAAAGAAAGTGAATTACAAAGAGCTGCAACTTTAAAAGTGGGGGAAGCAATCCTTTCGATTCGTGGTAAAGGAAATTATCAAATTAAGATTGATTTATCCAAAACAGAACGTGATATTTTTACCGGAGGCTATTGATAATTGTTAGAAATGAGGCGAGATTGTTGGAAAAAATAAAAGAGTTTATACAAACACATGTGTCGCTTTTTTACAAAGTATGTTTGTTTCTAACAGTAATTGGGTTACTCCTTTTTGTTGTGCCGACGTTTTTATTTGGTAGTAATGTCTATCAAAAAGATACAGGTATTGGTGTTGCTAATCAAGTTCAAATTGACCAAATTCAGTTCGTGCAATTGAAACGTTCCTATAATCCTCAACGTCAGTATGCAGAGATATTACTAAAAGCTTCTGAATCAATACCTAATAATGGAAAATTAGAGATTGTGGCTGGAGAGTTAAAAACAAGGCAACGTATTGAAACTAAATTACTTCAATTGTCTAGCAATGAATATGTTATTCAACTATATCAAATTCCGCAAACATGGCAGGATATTATCATAGATATTGGTATTACCTATGCAACTGATTCCTACAAAACGATTCATTCATTGGAAGATATTTTTAAAGAATTTGGTCAAAAAAATCAGTCAGCAACAGAGCGGACGGTTCAATCAAAACTATTCATGGCAAAAGCTAAAGTGCCAAAAAACCGGTCATTAATTTCAAAAAGCGTAACCGACTATCAACTAGAAATGATCCAACTATCCATAAAAGAAGCACAACAACTTGTTAAAGAAAATCAACAAACGATTAGTAAATTCTTATCAGAAATTGCGCAGATTGAAAAACAAATTCAAGTGCTCAATAAAGAAAAGAAATACCAAACTACTTCGGAAGTACAAGCAACGGAACAACTTATTTTATCTAAAATGAATCGTATTGAAGAAGCAAAAGGACAAATACAAAAAGCAGAGATTGCGAATAAAGAAGTTCAACAAAAAATAGAAAAACTGTTGTTACAAAAAGAAGATTTACGAAAAAAAGCAGGTGACAAATGACACCAACGTGCATCAAATTGATGATCTATGACATCAAATTGGTGTTTTTTCCTTATTTTTTAGTCATCAAACTGGTGTTTACTTGCACCAATGTGACAAAACCGACTGTTATTCGGCCCCCCACTAAAAGCCCGACACTGTCGGGTTGGGGGCAATTTTGCCCCCCTTTTTGTCTTATGCTCTTGCAACTAGACAAAGGATATTGGCTGTTAATGATTAAGTAAAAAGGAGATAGTAAGAATGGCAACAATAAAAGTAAGAGATGTTGATGAAATTGCGTTAAAAAAATTTGATAAGTTTTGTAAGCAGCAAGGAAAATCACGTGCAGAAATGATTCGACAATATATTCAGCAATCTTATCAAAGTTATGAAAGCTTTGAATTAGAAATTCGGATGAAGTCATTAATCTATGATATTTTAAAGCACCTTGATTTGAATACGCAGGCATTAATGCTGTTGACGAAATCAGCAGTTGTTTTAGAGAAGGAGATGGAAAAAGATGACACGTTTGAGCATTCGACTGAATAAACAGTCATTGGAGATTATTGAAAAAAATCAAAAGCGATTGAATGGTTCAAAAGCAGAAATTATCAATCGACTGATTATGGATAGCGAAAAAGATAGAGAAACGGTAGAACAATTATTAGTGAAGTTAGAGGAGATAGAAAAAAAGGAACGAACGCTGTTACGTGAATTGGAAAAGAAGATTCATATTATTTATCAAATTCTAAATACTATATTACAGTATCAAGGAATGAAACATTTTTACTCGACTACACAAGCAAAATCTGAAGTGTTAGTAGATGCAGAATTATATGTTCAGCAACAAATACATCAAAAAATTATGAAGCAGTTTGAGGAACAACAATGAGTAAAAGTCCAGGAATCATTTTGTCGAGTAAATTTGCTAGACCAAAAAGTGGTGTGTTTGCTAGTTATATTCGCTATATGGATCGACAAGAAGCTGTTCGAAATAAGTTTTATGAAAATTATTCTGCTTTTAAAAATACACAAGGAACGATGGATACGTATAGTGAAGAACTAAATGGATTAGAAGGTTATATTCATTATATGGAGAATCCATCAAAGACAAGTCGACTTTTTAATGAAGTCTATGATCAAATTCCAGAAGATGAGATAACTTTGTTGAAAGAACAATTTATTGTTGCTAGTCAAAACGGCAGTGTGATGTGGCAAGACGTATTTAGTTTTGACAATGACTGGTTAATTGAACAAGGTTATTTAAATCCGGACACGCATCAATTAAATGAACGTAAAATTCATGAAGCCGTTCGTTTAGGTATGAAGGTCATGTTTGACAAGGAACAACTTTCCGATTCAGGCATTTGGTTAGCTTCTATTCATTACAATACAGATAATATTCATGTCCATGTTGCAACGGTTGAACCTGAACCTACTCGTGAGAAGAAAAAATTTTTTGATCAAGAAAAACAACAGTGGTTAGAAGAATATAAAGGAACGAGAAGTAGAAAAACTTTAAGGGCAATGAAATCTGCTTTTAGTAATCACTTGCTTGCATTGAAGGAATACCGTATAGCTTTAGACAAACTTTCCAAACAAATCATTCAAGAGCTCAGGCAGATGGAGTCATCTATGTTGGTTACCGAATTTGAAGAACGCTTATTAGAATTAGTTGCTAAATTACCTAGACAAAAAGGGTATCGAAAGTATGGTTATGCTGAAAAACAAGGATTTGATTTTAGAAGAGAATTAGATGCGGTCATTTTAGCTTATTTAAAGAACTATCAGCAGAGTGAGTATGAACAATATTTAGCTATTCAAGAATATATCGTTCAGCAGGAAACAAAAGCATTTGGTGAAAATGATGAAAGGGGGTATAAAGAAGAGATACTTTTTCAACGCTTAGGAAATACGATTCTGAAAAAAATAGAAGATACAAGTCTAATGGAACAGTTTCAACAGCAAAAACAAAGAGTCTATGCAGTGAATCAATTATCCAATCAAAAAGTTTTTGCTTTGAGAAGAGAGGAGAAAGTAAAGCATATGGCAGAAGCTCTACAAATGATTGCTACATCTGCTCAGAAAGTAAAGAATAAAAATATCGAAGAGGCCTATCATCAGTATATTGAAACAGAACGATTAAAAGTAAAAAATGATTATAAAAGAGAAGCAGAGAACATATTTGATCGATACCATCTTACTTTGGGAAAAACAGCTAAACGGTTAAATCAAAAGGAATGTGCATATATTCAACAAAAGAGATTAGAAGAAGATAACTTGTACAAAAAATATCGTCAATTAGCACATAAGATGGCGTTCATGACAAATGAACAGAGTGATTACCAATCAGAATTAAAAGTGCCTCTGAATGAGCTGCATCAAAAAATCTCCTATTATCGATCTAAGCATAGACAGATGAATAGAGAACAAGGAGGGGATATTTGGCAGGAGCGATTAGCGTTAAAAAAATCTATGTATCAGTTAAAACGTGCTTTAGATAATGATGTGCAAGCATATCAAAATGAAAGGGCCTATCGTCAATTACAATACAAAATCTCCCAACAATAAGAGAGAAACAATTGCTATTACAAAGCGAATTGTTTCTCTTTTTTTGTTTGGTCAAGAAAGGAGATGATGCATTTGGCAATCAAATATTTTAACAAAGAAGAAATTAATCATGCACGAAATACAGATATACTAGAATATTTGCTCTCTAAAGGTGAGAATTTTTTAAAACAAGGAAATTATTATCGACATGCAGAGCATTCTTCTTGGGTGTACGACAATCGTAAAAAAGTGATGTATTTCAATAAAGAAGTGACGAATTATGCGACAAATAGTTGTATTACAGTAGCTCTGAAAGTATATCAATTTAATTTTAATGAAGCTGTAACAGATATTCTTTCTTCTGGAGCAGAGATTTTATTGGAGGAAAGATTTGAAAAAGACAAATTGGCAAAACCAATGTTTGATTACAAACGTGAAGTAAAAGAAGATATAAATACGAATGCTGCTTTTGATTACTTAGTAAATAAGCGTCAGCTAGATGCACAACTAGTGGAACAGTTAATCAAAGCAGGGTTAATTCGACAAGATAATCACCAAAATATTGTTTTCAAATATTTGAATAGAGAAACCAATCAGTTACATGATGTCGTAGGTGTTGAATTAAGAGGCTCTAGATTGATTCCAGAAGAAAAGAGAATCCATCCAAATAGACCGTACTTTCTAATGCAGCATGAATTGAATCAGCCGGATACTGGTTTTTATATTCAATTATCTCCTAGATTTCAAACAGCAGAATTGAAAGTGTTTGAAGCACCAATAGAAGTATTGAGCTATTTGACTATTAAAAAAGACTGCTTATTTCATCAAGAGCAAAGGCAGAATATTGATTTTCTTTCAATGGGAGGATTAAAACAATCTGTTGTGTTTGAACATTATAAAAAAATCATGCTTCAAAATCGGTTATTAGCGACTCAAAAAAAGGAGGCAGTCACAATACCTACGATTACATTATGCGTCAATAATGATGAAGGAGGACAAAAATTTATTGAGCGCTTCACTCGATTTTTACAGGAACAAGCATTTTCGGAAAGCTTTATACAACAGAAACTGAAAATTGAATTACCGGTATCTCAAGTGAATGAAACGTTAGCGATAGATTATAACGATTTATTACAAGAAAGAAAAGGATTATCGACAATAACAGTTAGGGAAGAGGGATTGCAATGAAAAAATTGTTAGCGTTAAGTATGTTGTTTTTCTTTTTGGGAATATTCCCTTTTCTGATCATTCAGACGGTTTTATCAGCATTTTATCAACATACGGTTCTTTCTTCTCAAACCATAGCAACTAGTGCAGACTTTAATATCGATATTTTTCGTTCGGTTATCTTAAATCAATGTCACGCATTTTCTAATAAGGCGGACAAAATTATAGAAGAAGCGAAAAAGGCTAGGGTTAGTCCCGTATTATTTGCGGCAATTATGGCGCATGAATCAGCATGGGGAACGAGTGCTGCAATCAAAAAACATAATAATCCATCTGGTCAAATGAGAGGCAATGAAATCATTCATTTTGACACTCTAGATCAAGGCATTGAAGCAACTGGCGCAACATTACATAACTTAGTTGTAGAAAGACAATTAACTACAGTGGAAAGTTTAGGTTCGGTTTATTGCCCAGTAGGAGCTTCTAATGATCCGTATGGCTTGAATCAATATTGGGTACCAACTATAAAGAAATTTTTAGTTACTTTTGGTGGTTCTGAACAAATGTCTCTGTTGTGGCAAGATTCAAATACGACCCCTGTTTCATCTGGAAAATGGAGTTGGCCATTTCCAAGTGTTGGTAGGGGGCAGTTTTCATCGGAACAGCTATTTGGACATTCTAATTCTAGAATAGGTGGATTTCATGATGGTTTAGATTTTGGTTCTATTGACCATCCAGGTAGAGAAGTGCATGCAGTACATGATGGGACAGTTATCTATTGTGGTAATCCTAATATTTTAGCGTTAGGACAACTCGTAATAGTGATTCATACAGGAGAGTATGCCATTGTCTATCAAGAATTTGCGACAAGTAGTGATCTTGCTAAGGTGAAGGTTGGTGATAGGGTGACAAGTGGTCAAGTGATTGGGATTAGAAATACGAATCATTTACATTTGGGAATTACTAGAAAAGATTGGCTACAAGCACAAAGTAGCGCTTTTATTAATGATGGTACTTGGTTAGATCCATTGAAACTATTAGAGGAGGGAACAAAAAAATGACTAGAAAATTGATTCTTTTCAGTATTCTTCTGGGGTTCTTATCTGGTGTCATGGGATATTTTGTGACAAACGCACTGTTTGCGCAAGTAGGAAATAAAACGGAAACCACCGTAGCTACTAAAAAGTCAGAATCAGCCATACAGTCTAAGCCATCTAGCGTAACAGCGACAAATCATGAGAAGTTATTCGATGAGTTTATTACTAATTTTTCAAAACAATTTACGACTTATTCAACAATTGGAGATAACTTGGATAGATTAAAGGAATATTGCACGGTAGGCTTTTATGAAAAATTAAAAGACATGGTAAATAGACAAAAGTTGAATGCTGAAACGCAGCATTATGGACAGTTTGAATACATGAAAGAAACACATTATGTTCAGACAATAGATAAACATCAGAAAAAGGTGATAGTGGAAGTTACTTTTTCCTATCATTATTTATCAGATACAGGAGAAGCTTTACAACCAAAATTAACTTCAACACAACAGCTTGAATTATTAGTAGAATCTTCTAACGATTTTCATTATAAAATTCGTAATTTAAGTCATATTATGATTTCTGGACTTTATGGAGAAGATAGGGTGAAGTGAATTTTGATGAGCAAATAAAATTTTTCTTATAAGGTGTGATTAGATGAAAACCTATACTAGTTTAATGAAAAAACGTTTTGGAATTAATAAAACAGCAAATCTTGTATTCAAGGTTGATGATTCATTGCATAGGAAGTTTAGAAAACTTGCAGATTATATTTATAAAAATCGTGATTGGCAACAAGAGGATGAAATTGCTGCAGTACAAGTCTTAATAGAGAGTATATATGGAAATAATAGTGAAAGTAAGTATTATGCTATTCAACAGTTAGAAGATTCTATGATTCAACAACAAGTGGGGAAAACTTTAATCTTTCCTTTGGATCATGCATATTCATTTCAAGTAAAATTTAAAGAGGACTATCATCAACGATATCTATTTTTAGATGCGACCAATAAAAGTGGAAATAAACACGGAGAAATGTATTACTTGATAGGAAATTTAGATGTACGATTTATCATAGGAAACTTGAATCGTGCATTAGGCTATAGCAAACTTTATCAAGATATTATGGGAGAGTTCAATGCACAAGAACTTGAATTTACAAGAAATGAATTAAATGAGTATTTAAAAGATTTAATGAATGGTACCAAGGGCAGTAAAAAGTATCCCTATTTGTTTAAATATAGTCCGTTTTTTCAGTTAACCGATGAGCAAATTGAAAATTTTGATAGATTAGAAGATGAGCGTTATTGGGTTGATCCAACGCAAGATAGTTGTCCTTCCCATCGACCATTAACAGAATATCCGGATAGTAACTATCAGTTAGATCTCACACGTGCACCAATCAAGGTGAACACAGATGAGCGAGAGTATATTATAGAGCCAGATATGCTAAGCAGATTGAGAAGAAAAGATAAAATACTGTCCTTTATTGAAACCTATATTGAAGAAAATTACGATATCATTTTACAAGCTAATTATGAAAAAGATATTGAAAAACAAGTAAGAGCCAAAGCGTGGCAAACCAAAGAACATATCAATCAACAGACGCAATCAATAATGGATACTACTCGGTTGAATCAATATTTTCGGTTTGTTGAAATTGATAATGAAGTAGATTTATCCCTGTTTCCATTGTTTGAAGAGGAATTATCAGCGTTGCAGCATGTATTACCAAAATCAGAAGAAGCTGTTCAACCTATTTTGAGATTAAGAAAATTGGGAAACTATAAGGCATTAGGATTGTTTGCACCAGTAAATCAGACGATAGCTATTGATTTTCGTGATAATCATACTTTTGATGAAGATAGATATTCGCCAAATGGAGTAGGCATTCAGTCGTTCATACATGAGTACGCTCATTTTTTAGACTATTTCTATACAGATACTCAATTAAGTATGCAAGAAGATTTTCGCTCGATTGTTCATCAGTATAGACAAACAGTAAATAATGAAATTCAGTATCTGGATAAAAATAATTATCTGACTAAGAAAGCCGCTTATTATACTACACCAACGGAGGTTTTTGCTCGTGCATTTGAATTATATGTTTTTCAAAATGGGCTAGAGACAAACTTAAATCATGGAGCTAGTGTTTACCACCATCAGGCAGAATATATGTTGTATGATACAGATATTTTGGACCAAATTGAACAATACTTTGATCAGCAGTTTCCACAACTAAAAGAAAATATTCAACGTTATATGAAAAATAAAATCCATCTGCATGAGCAAATGCAAGCAGAAAGAGAGGAGGATAGTCATGGATAATCAGTTAGAGAATTGGAAAACACGAATACAATCTGCCTACGATATGTTTTGTTTGAATAATTACGGAGAAAAAATGGATCCCATTGATTTTTCAAAACCATTACCAATTGCTTACACAGAAATAGAAGAGGAGGAATTCACCTACGAGATCCAAGTAAGCATTGATTTTCAAAGACAGCTAGAGATTTTTCAACAGAAAAATGATTATGTAACAGTAGAAACCAAGAGAGAATTTTGTTTTGAAACATTAGAACAAGATTTACTTCATGCTTCTTTTGAAGATTGGATTAGTAGTGACAATGGTATCCCCTACTGGCGATTAAAACTTTATACGGATATTGCATTGGAGAAGGGAGAAGATAGATTAGAAAATGATGAGTTTGAAATGGAAATATAAATCTTTAAAAATAAAAGCTAAAGAGCAGTAACAGCTTATCAAATAAGGTTACGACTCTTTAGCTTGTTTATTTATCTTTCGTTTGCTTTGCGCATAGGTTTCCATTTCTTGCTTTAAATAAAGTTTAAAAATTTGTCTCCCATTTTTCTTTACAGAATAAAATGGTTGGATAATATGAGTATTTACACTTTGTTCAAAGGCTCGAGTAGATTGCTTCGTTATTTGAGAGGCGTTATCTCGTGTAAGCAAATTTTCTTGTAGAAATTGTTTTAAGAGTTCTTTATTTTCTAATAAAAGTTGGTTAAATGTTTCTTGATCCATGTTGTTAACCTCCACCATCTATATTATAGTAAAAGTACAAAAATATCATCATGGTTTACAATCCATGATTTATAATGTATTATTTGGGTATAATGCTATTGAATGATTCGATGGGATGAAGCGTATAGAATCAAGAAGTACCAACTTTCAAATCTTATTAATTTGAAAGGATGATTTGATGCGTAAAGTGGATTTAATTACACAGATGAAGGAAGCTGTTCAATTTGTGTTTCGAGATGTTGAAACTTGGCAGAAGTATCTAAAATTTAGTAGTCAATTGTATAAGACTTCTTTTGAAGAAACCACTCAATTGTATTATTTGAACCAGTCATTTACTTATGTTGCCACATTTGATGATTGGCAGAAATATTATCGTTATGTGCGTAGAGGAGAAAAGTCAACATTAGTAGGGCAGTTAGGAAAGACGCAACCTATCATTTCTAAACATTATTTTGATGTTTCTCAGACATATGGCAAGCAATTAGAAGTATTCTCTTTTTCTGGTCAAAATCAGCACCAAGTATTAAATCAACTGTTGCAAGAGATATTTAAAGCAGAGAGTAGCGTTGATAATCTAAGTATAGAAGATTTCGTGGAAAAAACAGTAAATCATGTCATTGATAAGCAGACCAATAATATTTTTCGGGAGTATCAATTTTTTATTATTGATTCAATTTTGGCAAAAATTATTTATAGAACTGAATGGGAACATACGCAACCAATCATTGACATGATTCCGAATGATTCCCTTCAAAATATGTTTGCAATTGGCCAATTGGTTACAGTATTATCTCAAGAGATTCTTGTCAGAGCAATGAAGTATGAGAAACAATACCAAAAACAATTAAAGGAGGAAGCAAAAAATGAAGGACAAATATGGAGTAGAAATGACAACGATGGACGACCTAAATTGGACAGCTCAGAGACAGACGAATTTAGAGAATCTAGGAATTTACGCACAAGTGGTTTGGACGTATCTTTACGAGAACAATCGGCCACTTCTGTTCGAGATGATTTGCAATCAGACAATTCAATCGTTTCTGGAGGAAAAAGAGAATCAAGCAACGGAACAAGCGACAGTCATTCGTCAAGAATTAGTAACCAAGAACCCATGTCCACCGGAAGAGGAGTTTCAGAAAGTCATCGAATGGAATTATTGGATCCATCAGAGGACAGAAGAGCTAGTAGTGGATTATCTGATACAAATGATTCCGATTATGAAAATAGACGTCAACTTAGACACCCTGAACGAAATATAGAAAATGATAAAGAGGATATTGAGGACCACTCAATATCCTCTTTTGTGTCAACTGAGCAAGAGAGACTTGATTTAGGCTTAATCGATTTGGAAGTTATTGAATATTTTTTAATTCATGGTGGAAATACAGAGAAGCATCGAATGAAAGTCCTAATGGCAGCTGCATTTGTTGATGAAAATCAAAAAGACTTTTTAAAGTCTTTAAAGAAAATTTATCATCATGGCAATGGCTTTGAATTAAATGGTCAAAAATACGCAGCTTGGTTTGATGAGAATGGTTTAAAAATTTCAATGGCGCAAACGACCATGTATCAAGCTGACTTACAATTAACTTGGCAAGAGATACTGCCGATTATCAATCGGTTAATCGTACAAGGTCTTTATGCAACAAAACAAGAAGTGCAATCTTTTATTGACGAAGAAATTGAAAGTTTAGCAGAAGCGATTGTGTTCATTGATTTTGCTAATGATACAAAAAGTAGATTTTTTGCGTCTTTTCCCGCTTTTTGTAGTGAAACTATATTTTCAAAATCAAAACAAATTGTGCTTGATATACTTACGAATGTGGATCAAAGAAAGGAATTTGCTAGTCTTTTTAAAAATCTTTTAAAAGCCTTTTATGACGGGGAACAAGTTCTACGTTTTAGAAGTGATTTAGAGACAATTTTTTGGCGATTGGAGAGTCTAAGTAGTCCATTACATTCGTTTACTTCAACTATTGAAAAACTAGATAGTCCAACTGCTTTTATTACACAAGATGAGATTGATTGGCTACTGCTCTCAGGTTCTGGTTTTGAATCCGGAAATTATCGAATTTATCATTATTTTCAATCGACTGCTAATAGAGAAAAGCGAGTTGCTTTTTTGAAAAATGAATTTGGTATCGGTGGCAAGGCTCCCGCTATTTCTGATGATAAATCGTCAATGGAAATGCATGATGCAAAAGGAATTCGATTATCTAAACGAAATTGTGAAGAAATACTATTAAAATGGCCAATAGTTGAAAAAACAATTCAAACTTTAATTGATAGGGAAAGTTACCTTTCTTTAGAAGCGTATGAAAATTGGCTAGATAAACAATCTAATAAACAAAATGTAGTGGAATCAATTGATGAAGAGCTGTTACCAACAATGGATGATAATGAGCAGGAATCAATTGAAGATAGCGAACTCGAAATAGCGGTCGATCAATTCAGTGATACGGAAAATCTTTCGACAGATACTCGTTCAGATAATGAACAGTTAGATTTATTTGCAACTTTTGACGATTCACTTGAGTTATCAGATGGAAAAGTCTCAAAAAATGAATTAGTGGTTACTTCTTCTAATTATCATCCAAAAGAAACAGTTTCCTATGCTAGTAGTAAGAAAGAAAAAGCCTTAGCCAATTTACAGGCAATTCAGTGCCTAAAACAACTTGAACAAGAGCAAAGAGCGGCTACTGAGCAAGAACAAGTCCTTCTTGCAAAATATTCTGGATGGGGTGGGATACCAGAGATTTTTGAAGTAGACAATTCTGACTGGCAAGCGTTGCATCAGCAATTAGCTCAACTATTAACACCAGAAGAATACCGTGCAGCACAAAGCTCTGTATTAACAGCCTTTTATACGCCAAGTGAGGTGATTAAGAAAATTTATGAACATTTATCTCATTTGGGAGATTTTAGTCAAGGTAGCATTCTAGATCCTGCTATGGGTACAGGAAATTTCTTTGCAAATTTGCCAGAAAAAATGACACAAGCAAACCTTATTGGAGTAGAAATTGATACAATTACGAGTAAAATGGCTAAGTATTTATATCCAGAATCGAGAATATTGCAAACTGGTTTTGAAAATGTGGAATTGTCAAATAAAGTAGATTTGGTCATAGGAAATTTTCCTTTCAGTGATATTACGGTATTAGATAAAAAATACCAACAGTATAATTTTAAGATTCATGATTATTTTATGGCTAAATCCATTGATTTATTAGCGCCAAAAGGCTATCTCGTATTTATCACATCAACGGGAACTATGGATAAACGAACGAAAAAAGCAAGAGAATATCTTGCTAAAAGGGCGAATCTTGTAGGTGCATTACGTTTACCTAATCATGTGTTTAAGAATAGTGGCACTGAAGTGGTGTCAGATATTCTCATTTTTCAGAAAAAAACGTACGAAGAAATGATTCATCAAGAAAGCATGCCTAGTTGGTTAGAAGCTGTTCCTCATCCAGATTTTCCAGGACTATATATTAATCAGTATTTTCTTGAACATCCGGAGTATATTTTAGGAGAGGTAAAAGTTAAAAACTTTCATGGTTTGACTATAGATGTAGTAGGAAACACAGACACTTTTATGCAACAGTTAGATACCGTTTTAGCTGATATAGTCTCAAAACAGTCATCGGATAGATATTATGTATCAGAAAATCAGTCAGTATTAACTAGCGAGATAACTAAAAAAGAAGAAATTACTATCCCAATTGATACAGAAGAATTTACGTATTTTGAAAGTGGGAATCGAATTTTTTATTACAAAATGAATGGAGAGTATGAGGAAGTTCCGTCCAAACAAAAAGCTATTATACAGAAAATGATTCCTTTGAGAGAAGCAATTAAAACCGTTCTGGAAATACAGAGGAATGAAAATTTTGATCAACAGATATTTGGAGAAGCTCTATCAGAACTAAATACAACTTATGATTCGTTTGTTAAGCAATTTGGCGCTATTAATCATTTGCCGGCAAATACCATTCTAAAAAGAGATAAAAAATACCCATTACTTACTTCCATTGAACGTGTAGAAAAAGATGGCAGTGTAAAAAAAGCAAGTATTTTTTTCAAACCGACTGTACGTCCCATATTGGAAATATCCAAAGCAACTGATGCAGTACAAGCTTTGACCATATCAATGGGAAAAAGGGGGCGTGTGGACTTTCATTTTATTTGTTCAATTTATCCTAAAACAATTGCTGAAATCATCAATGAATTAGACAGTCAAATATATTTAAATCCAATGAAATTAACGGAATATACACTTGCTCCTGAAGAATATCTAGAGGCTTGGGAGGTATCTGATGAGTATCTAACAGGAAATGTTGCAAAAAAACTTAAACAAGCAGAAGCAATTTTTACAATGTGTGAAAATGAACAACTAAAGGACTGTTTATCTAAAAATATTGAAGCATTAAAACAATGCCAACCTCCTAGATTATTTGCTGGAGATATAAAATTTCAAATCGGTTCTTCTTGGATTCCAGTTGAGATTTATAATGAATTTTTTCATGAGTTGTTCGATGTGCCTAGATATTTACAAAATAGCATTAAAGTTGAGCATATTTCTTTAACAGGTGTATGGCGCATTCATGGAAAATCACGGTTAAGTTATACGACGTTAGCCAAACATACTTATGGAACGACAAGAAGAAGTGGTCTACATATTTTGGAAGATTCTTTGAATTTACAGCAATCTACAGTTAATGACAGAGTTGTTGATGGAGATAAAATTCGCTATGTGATTAATCCAGAAGAAACTATGTATGCTAGACAAAAACAATCAGAGATTGAATTAGAATTTCAGCACTGGTTATTTGCGGATAGTAAACGAACTGCCTATTTATTGGATATTTATAATCAACTATTTAATACGACTGTTCCTAGAAAATATGATGGTTCTAATTTGATTTTTGACGGGATGAATGCGGATATTGATTTATTCCCTCACCAGAGAAATGCCGTAGCTAGGATCATTTATTATCGAACTGCTTTATTGGCTCATGAGGTAGGGGCTGGAAAAACAGCAGAAATGTTAACTGCTGGTATGTATTTAAAACAAATGGGGATAATCAATAAGCCTATGTATGTCGTTCCTAATCATTTAACTGAGCAATGGGCGAAAGAAATATTAACCTTTTATCCTAATGCTAACGTTTTGGTCACGGAGAAAAAAGATTTTGAAAAAAGTCGAAGGCAAGAATTTGTTGCTAAAATTGCTACTGGAGATTATGACGCTATTATTATAGGTATGTCTCAATTTGAACGTATCAGTTTAACTCTTGAACGCCAGCAAGAAATGATTGAACGTGAAATTGATGAATTAACAATAACCATTGAGCAAATGAAAAAAGAAAATGCAGAGCGTTGGACAATTAAACAGATTGAAGCATTCAGGCAAAAATTAATGATTCGTTTATCGAAACTAAATAATGATGAAAAAAGAGATAAAGTTATCTATTTTGAAGATACTGGGGTAGATTTTTTATTTATCGACGAAGCACATAACTACAAAAATTTATTTGCTTATTCCAAAATGAAAAATGTTGCTGGAGTATCTAATTCAAATTCTCAACGTGCTAGCGATATGTTAGCCAAAGTGAGATATATTCAAGAAATGCACGATGGCAAGAATGTTGTATTTGCCACAGGTACGCCAATTAGTAATAGTATGAGTGAACTATATACCATGCAAAGATACTTACAACCTAATGTATTGGAAGAAAAAGGCTTGATGCTATTTGATAATTGGGCATCAACGTTTGGCCAAGTTGTTTCATCATTAGAAATCACTCCTGAAGGTGGCGGCTATCGGATGAGAAATCGCTTTTCTAAGTTCCATAATTTACCAGAACTTTTAAATATGTTTTATGAAATTGCGGATATTCAAACAGCAGAAATGTTGGATTTACCCGTGCCTGATTTAGAAACGGGTAAAGTACAAACGATAGTTACTGAAGCTACCGATTTTCAGCAACAAATGATGGATGAATTTGTTCAACGAGCAGAAGCGATTCGTGCAAAAGAAGTTTCTCCGGATACGGATAATATGCTTAAACTTACTGGTGAAGCGAAATTGATGGCTATTGATCCAAGGTTAATTAATCCAGCTATCCAACGAGATCCAAGCAGTAAATTATGTATTTGTACGTCAAAAGTATTTGAAATTTGGAAAAAAACACAAGATAAGTCATCAGCACAAATTATTTTTTCTGATAGTGGAACTCCCAAAGCTGGAGTATTCAATGTATATGATGAAATTAAAGACCAGTTAATTGAAAAGGGTGTACCAGCAGAGCAAATTGCCTTTGTGCATGATGCCAAAACAGATAAACAACGAGATGAATTATTTGATAAAGTGCGTCATGGTGTTGTTCGAGTGATTTTAGGTTCAACACAGAAATTGGGCACCGGTACAAATATTCAAAATAAATTAATTGCAGCACATCATATTGATTGTCCATGGAAACCAAGTGATTTAACGCAACGTGAGGGAAGAATATTAAGAAGAGGAAATGAAAATAGTATCGTCTCAATTTTTAGATATGTAACGAAAGGGACTTTTGACAGTTATCTATGGCAAATACAAGAGCAAAAATTAACCTATATTACACAGGTTATGACTGGAAATAATATCAATCGTTCGATGGATGATATTGATGATAAGATTTTGACAGCAGCAGAAGTAAAGGCAGTAGCCACTAATAATCCAATGTTGCAAGAAAAAATGAGTATTGACAATGAGGTAGCAAGGTTACAAATGATTCGTATGCGTTGGTCTAATGATCGTAGCCGATTAATGGATGAATTAGATAGTTTTCCTGCAAAAATAGAAAAATTAAAAAAGAGCATTACGGCTATGAAAGAAGATAATGAGAAAATTATGGAACATCCACAGTCTGAATTTCAAATGCTTATTCATAATCAATGCGTCAAAGGATATACAGAAGCATTTGAACAAATGAATAGACTGGAATCATTGTTGACTTTAGATAAGCCGGAAGTAGAAGTAGGTCAATATCGAGGATTGACCGTAAAATTACGTAAAGGATTTGATCATAGTGAAGGTATATTTTCTAATACTCAGCTGATTTTAGAAGGCAAAGAGTCTTATGTTGCCTATTTTGAAGTGCAAAATGGTACGGGAAATATTGCTAAATTGGTGAATCTTGCTAAATCTATTGAAAAAAATCTGAATCAACAAATACAACAGCTAGAATTGGTTGAAAAGCAATTTGAAGAAGCAAAGCATATTAGTCAACAAGACTTCCCAGAACAAGAAAAGCTAGATGAATTAATGAAAAAGCAACAAGAAATCAATATGCAGATAGAGTTTGGACAAACTGATAAAGCAATAGAAAAGGCACAGTAGAAAAATAAACTAACAACCACCAGTATTCCATATTTTAACGGTGGTTGTTAGTTTATTTTATCATTTTTTGACAATTTTTCCTTGACTTAATTCAATGAGTTCATTCGTTATCCCTTGTAATGTTCGATCGTCATGGGTAGCTATCAGGAGTGTTTTTCCTTTCTCTTTTAATTGCAACATTTTTGATTGAAAACGTTCAATACTTTCTTTATCTAAAGCATTAGTAGGTTCATCTAGTAGCAGTAATTCTTGATCTTCCATTATGGCTTGAATGATTGCTAATTTTTGCTTCATTCCTAGTGAATAATTTTTTACTTTATCATTTCGATGTTCATACAGTCCGAAATATTTTAATTCTTGAAAAATCAAATCTTCATTATAAGCATTATCCATTTCTGCCAAATATCGCAGATTTTCTAAGGCAGTTTGATGGAGAATAAAGCCGGGCGTTTCCAAAATAAGCCCAGTAGATACAGGTAATTCTTCGCCAAACTTGACTTGTTGACCATTGATTTTAACTTCTCCTTGGTCTAATTTCATAAATCCACAAATTGCACGAAATAACATACTTTTTCCAGAACCGTTAGAACCAATAATTCCATAAATATGTCCCTTTTCTAAATTTAAGTGAATATCACTGAGAATGGGTTTACTTTTAATTGTTTTTGATATGTGATTTAATTCAATATAACTCATTTCCATCCCTCCTAAATAAATTCGTAATTTTGATATTTGTGATAAGCATAAATGGTTATGAGAGTGAGTAGTCCGATTTGTATGATTAGAGTAATATAGAAGTGATTTAATATCTGTCTTGAAAAAATGGCTAATAGCAACAAATAGCTAAGACTAATTGTATAGCCAAGATAGAGCGTATGAAACATCGAACAAAGTTGACATACATTAAATAATAATACTAGTAGCATCACAGAGTAGATAAACCAACCATCTAATCTAACTGTCGAAACATTCAGTATGAGCGGTAAAAGGACGCATAGTGCAAGGTAAATGATACAATAAATCCATTGTAGTATTTGGCAAGCAATGAAATGGTACTCTCGATAGTTCTTTCTAATCAGAAAAAAAGCATTATCTTCAAATAGAAAAGTATGGAAGAGGTTTACTGGAAATAGTAGACCGATTAATAAGAGTAAAATCTCAAAAACTTGCTGATTGAGGATTGCACTAATATCTGCTTTATAAACAGGCATATAGCTTAGTAACGATCTAGGAATTCGCTCAAAATATACTGTGGAAAGATAGTTCACAATAATAAAAAATATAGCAACCATGAGGCGATAAATCGAATTTTTACTAAGTAATTGTATGAAATGATGAAATTCTTTGTTAAATCGTTGAATCAATAAAATCACTCCTCATACAAGTGAAAACGTAGAAAGCTAAGAAAACAAACGAAAGTCCGATATTTAGTAAACTAGCTGATAGTAACTGTGAGAAATTATCAATGACTTCAGGATTAAGCCAATTGATGAATTGATCAAAAGTAGGACTATTGGCTCTGAATATCAATTGAATGCTTAAAAGAGTGATGACTAACAAGCTATTGCCTAAAAAGGAACTTCTGATAATTTTGCCTATCCATAAAATCAAACTATTTAATAGTAGTAAATTTGCTACACAAGCAAGGTAGATACCTAGAATAAGTGTAGGCGGCTGCTCATGATTCCATACTAGACAAGGTATCACAGGTAACAATGGATAGAGAACGGCTAGCTTTAGTAATGTCATGATATTTTTTAAATAAAAATGATATAAACCTTTACGAGCTATATCGAAAGCAGTGTGTTTTTGGAACAATAATGCACCAAAAACAATATAGGGTAATTGAATCCAAAAATAATGATAAATCCTATTAAAAAAGTAAGTGTTCTCATTATGTGGTTGCGACCAGTAGTAGCAATGGTACCCAGCGATAATCAAAGTAAACAGTAGAACGAAGACTCGAACAATGATAGTCAAGTTTTTCCAACGTTTATAAATCATCCGCATTCACCTTTTTAACTAGGATAGCTAGTACAACAGTAAAAAGTAAAATGAAATTACTAATCATACCGATAAGTGTATTTGGGAAACCGCCACTGATTCCTACGTGAAAAAAAATGCTACACGCAAATTCAGGCTGTCCAAGTAAAGAAACGATAAAATAAAAGACAATCAATAGTACAAAGGGTAAGAAAATATCAATATGTTTTTTATTATAAATACTAGCACAAGCAATTCCTAGCAAACCTAGTAGACCACTATATACAAATAAACTGATGACTAAGAAAAGAATGACAAAAATTGGAGATGAATCGTATAGATTGGCAAGAAAAGAATGATTATCAATGATGGGATAATTGCTAGTAATACTTATTTTTTGGAAATACGGATTAATCATTATAGCAAATAACATGCTGAGTAACAAAGGTAATACGCCACTGATACCTGAATAGAAAAACGTTCTTATATAAATTTTTCGTAAATATTTCTTTATTCCAATTCGAGCATAGCACATTTGATCAAAGTGACTGATATGATTATAAGAATAAAGATAAGATCCACCTATACAAGCAAGTAGAGGTAAGCAAAATAAATATAGCTGAGAGCCATTGCCAATGGTATCAAATAGCAAAGTATAATGTAAGAAATTTTGAGGGATATCCATTATCTTCCAAGGATTAGTCGTTGTATACTGTATTGAGTTGAGTAACAAACTAAACAAAAAGATTAATAAAAAACGAAAATATACGGTACGAGATTTCATAAAATTACACCTTTCATCTAAATGTCTTGGTTCCATGATATCACAATAAAAGAATAATTAAAATACTTGAAAAAATTTAAAATTGCAGTATGATGTAAGCGAAACCAAAATATGGAGGAGGTTTATATGATGAAGAAGTTGTTGTCAATTTTTGTGGTAAGCGCGATTATATTTTTGGGATTAGGTGGATTTGTTTTGGCTAATAATCATACTGACACTGACTGGGGTGGTATCTTGCCTAGAGCTCAAGGAAACTTTTACACAGAAAATCGTGAAAAACAAGATAAAACTTCTGCTTATATCAAATTAGATTACTGTGGTAAAGGTGGAATAAGATCTTGGGTACAGATGTCAGACGGTACGGAAGTTGATTCTCCAAAGGTAAATGTGTTAGTTGGACAAAGTAAAAAGATATCGAATTATGCATATGAAAAATATGCAAAATATGGTAAAGTGTATGTTCGCTTAGCCATTGAATCTAATTCTTTTAATCTTTTTCAGGTTGAGGCAGGAGGAGTTTGGAGTCCTGACTCAGTGTAAATGTTATTATACAATTTGAATAGTGATTAGTTTTAGCCGCCAGTCTTTCAACTAAACTGGTGGCTATTATCTTGGCTCTTTGTCATAAAAGGAAGTATTTGATTAATTCAAAAGCCAAACAATTGTCTGGCCTAATATCTGACTTAGTACATGAAATCTACAATCAATTGACTTATCCGTTTTTAGAAGTAGAAAAGAAAGGTTTATTTGTGTTATCTTAAATGTTAACAAACAATCAAAAGCGTATTATCCTGATTGCTTAACACTTCTATCCGACAGTAAGTCAAGCAACTCAAAGCTATCAAAGTTTTTAAGAATTGCAATTTTAAAAAAAATTTCTTTAAAATATTCCTGGAAATACTATTTAAGTATGGCATTGCCAAGCATCTTTATCTGAACTCATTGTGGGAATAACCGAAAAGTCTTTCCAATGCAACGTTGATTTTATTTTAAATCAAGTGAATAAGTAAGAGTCATATAGGAGGGTGAGTGTACGCCAAATAGCCTGATGTGCTATCATTTTTTCAAATTGAATAGCATTCAGGCTTCTTTTTTTGATAAATAGAGATACAGATGGCCTAATTTTACAATATTTTGGTCATCTATTGTTCATGGTAGTAATTGTGCATAATCTTCTTGGATGGTGGTTTTTACTTTCTTTATTTACGTAAGCAACTACTCTAAATATTTCCACGGACAATTCTGCAGTATGATAGACTACATTTGTCCTAGCCTAGTCCCTTGTTCTGATTCAGAAAATATCCAATTTTTCCTTCCTATGACAATCTCTTTTACCGCACGGTCTGCTATATTATTGGTCAATTCAAAAGTCTACCATATTCAAAAATTCTATATAAAGTTGTCCTTCTCGTTCGGTATTTTTCCAAGGCTTGATACCATTGTTCTAATCTAGGCGTTAACTTTTGAATCCGTAACAGCTTTCGTTGCTCGGCATCTAGTTTGGCATAGGAAGCATCTAGATGAAAGATTATCCCCAACTTTTTAACAAATCCAGTTGCGAGGGCTTCTTTTCCATTGAGCTTGTTTCAATCTACTTCTATGAAATATCTACGAACACGGGCTAGATAACGGACTTTCTGTTAGGGGAATAGTCATAATCATCAGTGTGTGCAGTCCATGTGAATGATTAAACGATAGAAGAGATGGCTTTTTCACCCCTGTCAAGATAAAAATGATAGAAGAAAGCTGGATGAAGTGCATGTTTCCATTATAAAATATCCAGAAATTTACTTTTTCATTTTCTGCTTGGATGACACGATAGGTCGTTTCGTCAATATGAATGATGGTATCACGCAGAATCGTTTGAAGCATCTGTTGTTCAATAAGAGATCAGGTACTTTTGATTTCTTGATTTTCCCTTCGCCGTTTTTCTTACAACAATCACATGGTATACTTCTTGTTTTATGTTCTATAGCAAGCACCATACGTGTAATTAAAATTAAATCCGTTCTTATGTGATTAGTAGTGATTTTACGCATTTCACATAGAGCAATGTGCACAATTTTTGTTGCTTTCTAATGTGGTTTGTTGCTTGAAGTGTTGAGTGCTATGTTTGGGCAACTTTAGGGGAAAATAGGTTGTTTCATCAAAAAAATCCTCCAATCTTCTGTTTGAATACAGTAGGATTTGGAGGACTAAAGACAATCTATATATCTTGTTATTGACGCTTGCGTCCTTTTTTTAAATATATTCCTGTATTAACTCAATCGAAATAACGGAAGTTAGTTAATTTTATTTAATAATTCAATCATGTGAGAAAATTTATAATACAAATGTTGTTTTAATAAAATGTTATTCCCCATCTGTATATTTGTTTAAGTTTATGATTTGAAAATTCAAATTATCTATTTCGCTACTTAATTCTCCGTGATATATAAAAATAGTGGTAAGATTATTTGCTAACAAATAATCTATCAATGTTTGTATTGTAGTTTGATCCATGTTGGCAAATACTTCATCTAATAGAATAATATCAGGCTTACTTAATAAGGCTCTGATTAATTTAATTTTTTGTAATTCACCACTACTTAATTTCAGAGAATAGGAATGGACTTCTTGATTCAGTTTTAATTTACAATTAAATAGGTTCATAAAATTGTATAAATCTTGTTCATCGTAATTAGATAAACCTTTGGTTAAATTATCTTTTATTGTTCCATCAAATAAAAAGTTTTCTTGAGGAACATATGAAATAGAAGAATCTTTAGAAACGAGTATATTACCACTATAATTTGTATAATATTGAATAATACTTTGTAGGAATAATGACTTTCCAATACCATTTCTTCCAATTATACGATATATATATCCCTTTTTAAAGCAAACTGACAGAGGACGAGTGAATAGTGCAGTATTTTCAACAAAAGGTAGATAATTGTGTATCGAAATTATTTGATCGTCTTCAAGCTTTTCTTTTGCGAATGTACCATTGTGAACAAAAGAGGTTGGTAAAACGTTTGTTTCTATTCTCTCAATAGAAGCATTTAATTGAGAAATATTTGTAGGGATAGTCAATATTTTACTAAGTGGTGAAAATATCAAAGTTGTATAACTATTAAAAGTGATTAGCGTTCCAATACTCATTTTATCATTTATGACTAAGTAACTTCCAATCAATAATGTTGACAAAGGAATAATAATAGTGATTACTCCTGATAGAGTACCTAAGAAGGATAAAATAGTATTGGCGTGTATAGTATTTTTTTTTATAATCTTAATCTGCTCATTAAATTTTTTTTGTTCTTCGATAATTAGTTCATATAGATAAATAAGAAGTTTATTTCTGACGTGAGCATTTAGATATTCTAATAAAGTGTCTTTTTGTGACTGTAAAGTCTTTGAGAGAGTGAATATTTTTTTTGATGTAACAAATGAAATAATAAAAAATAAGGGAAAAGAAAAAAAGTGATTAATACAAGAAATTTATTGAGTGAAAGTAAAATTATCAAATAAATTACAGTCAATAAAATATTTGGTAAACCATTCAATAGAATATTCAATAACTGACTTCCGACTAATTCACAATCTGATAATATACTATTGATAAATAACCCATTTTTTTTAGGAGTGTCTATTCTATTAAAGAAAAACTGACTAATCTCTTGTCTTAAACTAAAAATAACGTCTTGTGTCCATTTGGAACATAGATAACTAATGAGCACATTAAAACTTAGGTTGAGAATAATTAAAAATACAATCAATATACTTAGCTTATTCAATGTGTGTAGAGTTTTTTTTATCAAAATATCGTCAATTATAAATTTTGTTAGATAAGGAAAAATTGAACTAATAAGTGTTTGTATAATGATTGATATGGCTAATAGAATTAATGTGTACTTATTTTTTTTACATAATTTTTGGATATCTATTTTCATTGTTAATTTCCTCTTTTGTCATTTGCTGAGTATAAATGACAAATATATTCTATTACTTATTCACTTATTAATCAATAAATTTTATGTTACGTAGTTTGGTTATAAATATCTTTAATAATTTTATTTGTGAATAAAGTAATTTTTTGAATATTTAATTTGTGTATATAAAATAAATAGAAGTTTGTAGAGATTTCCATTTCATTTGTTTACATAAATTTAATCTCATCTCATCTATATTACTATATTGTTTTATCCATTAAATGATTAGGAAATTTGTTTCTAGAATTGATGTTTTATTTTCAAATATTGTATTGTTTATGAATTATAAATAAAGAAATGATAAAAAATGTGCTTTTTTTAACAATGTAAGTGTTGTTGATGACATATTAAAAAATTCAGAGTATATATGTTGTAAAGTTTTATTAGGTTCAAAATATAAAGAAATCTCTCTTTTATTTGGAGCCAAAAAGATCGTTAGTATACATTTGAAATGAATCAAAATTGGAAGGAGAAAGAGAAATGAGATACAAGAAAAAACTTCTGCATATAAAAAATTTATATGAAGGTAGGAGATGATATATGGAAATGTTTTAGATTTTATTACTAGACATATATTGAAAAATTTAATATTAGTTTAATGAATCATTTGCTGAGTATAGAATGTTAATTATCAAAAAATATTTTTTATTTGTAGAATTCTTGTGTGAGTATGTATTAGTGATTTTGTTCAATTCAAAGTATAAAAAATGTGTAAAAAGTTAAAAGTAAGGAGATTATAAATCATGAATAAGATTGAAGTGAGAGAAAGTTTATTTGAAAATCGAACTGAAAAAGATAGTCTATATATCGAAGCGGCAATTAATACTGATAGCAACTTTCAGTCTAGTATAGATGATGTTAATGCAAAGTTTTTAGAATTAATGCAAGATAGTCATTTTAGAGATATATGTTTGGAAGGTAATAAAAAAGATTTTATTGTTTATCTAATTCAAAACGATATAATTTAATTACAAAACAATTCACCAAAGAGTAATATTAGAATGGGGTGGTTTAAGTCAAATAGTAATGTATATACCGATATTAATGCAGTGGTTGCCGGCGGAGCTATTGCGGTCACATTGGTTGCAGCAGCTGCTGAAGCTGTAGTTGCAGCAGCTGTATATCTTTTATTAAAAGAATCTGATGAAGTAAAACTAAGACCATTAGATATGCTTCGTAATGAAACATTCAAGAGTTGTGTAAGGATTGCCAACAAGTTAGGCGGAGTTGATTTTTCAAATGAGATATTAGACGTTTTTACTAGTTTAGAAAATGGTGAGAAGGTAGTTCTTTAATGATGAATGAATATGTAGAAAAGTTTTATCCACATTCAACAGCTGTTATTTTGACAAATAAGTGTAGTGCGGCTTGTAGAGAGTGTTGCTTTAATTGTTCACCAAAGGGAGATTTGATTTTAAGTGATGAGAAAATATTTAAGTTTATTGATGAAATCTCAGCTTTAGGTACAGTAAAATATATGGTATGGACGGGAGGTGAAGCATTTCTTTTAAAAGATAGACTGTATCAATGTTTACAATATGCAAAAAATAAAGGATTGTATTCGAGGATTGTAAGTAATGGTTATTGGGCAACAAGTGATGAAATAGCTCATGTTAAGCTAAAAAAACTGAAAGAAGCTGGTTTAGCTGAATTGAATATATCTACAGGAGATAATCATCAAGAATTTGTCCCATTTGATCGAGTTATGATAGCTGCGTTAGAGAGTGTAAGATTAGGAATTAGTACTGTTATATCAGTAGAATCTAACAAGTCAATGAAATTCAGCACTGAAGATTTGTATAAGCATCCTTTATTTTTAAAAATGAAAGAAGAAAATGTGGACGGTTTGCTTACTGTTATTAGTGCTGCTTGGGTATCTTTTCATAAAGATACAAAATATGATTTTGATTGTATCGAGCAAACTGAAGTTGAACATGGATGTAATAATTTATTTAATTTTGTTGGATTACATCCAGACGGTCAGTATATTGCCTGCTGTGGGTTAACACTAAATTATCTTCCTGAAATGCATTTAGGAAGTCTTGATGATATTAATCTGGTTACTGCTTTTGATAATCAAAAAAAAAGATTTCATGAAAAAATGGTTGTTTATAGATGGTCCAATCAATATATTAAAACAAGTGAAAGTTTGGGATCCTACTATTGAAATTCCACAGTTTGCACATCATTGTCAATCTTGTGCTTATTTATTTCAAAATAAAAAAATTCAAAAATGCATAAAAGAGAATTACAGTAAGCTCGAAGAAAGTATTAATACAAGATTTACTAATAAAATTAAATTGAATACAATGTTGGCGTAGTTTTTTGCCACAAAGGAGCGGATACATTCTGATGAAAATTGAAAAGTATACAATTGTTTTTGTGATAGCTTTGGTTTTAGACATAGTAATGTTATTCATCTCGACTTATTTAAAAAATATGTTTTTTACTAAACTATTTGGTGCTACAGGAATAGCATTAACATTATTAATAACTTCTATAGGATATTTTATTACTAAAAAGTATTACAAGGAAATAGGAGAAAAAGGACCACTTTTTGTTCCTAAAGTAATGGGTGTTGGTTTTACAATCAATCCGTATAACTTCTTAGGAAAATGTGTGTGGATTGGGCTACAAATAGCATTAATCATTATTTTTGTTTGTTTTATTTTAGAAATATAGTTTAATTCCAATAAGTAAGTGGTATGTTAATTAGTAGGAGAGAAGGCGACTAATCAAAATGTATTTTAGTAAAGTAATTCAAAAATAAAAGTTTTATATTGAATTGGATATTTCAATGAAGGTAAATGCTCAATAACGAGGTATATTGACAATCTCTGAAGTCTTCAAATTGACTTCGGAGATTTTTTTTACTTATTTACTATTTGCTTGGATGGTTTCTACTCATGGTAAATAAGCTATTTAACGCTTACGATACTAGCTAATCCATCAATGATTCTCCGCATACGATAAAGACATTTTTGACTCTAGTAAAATCAACGAGCATATTATAGCTTCTCTAAAAATATTTGTGCTAATTGTAGCGATACACCTTGAAATAACCGTATCTTTGTTTCTGATAAAGTTTTAATATATGCCTACAGTTTTTTTGCGTAAGATCAACTTTTTGATTTTTCTAATTGTTACTAAGATTTACAGGTACAATTTGTGATTGAAATATGCAAAAACCTCCTTTAAATTTTTGATAGCTTAATACCACCTAAATTCAAAGGAGGATGAAAGAACGTTAAGCTATCTAACGCTTATAGAAAATCTGTATATTTTGTAAAGTGTATTATGTATAATAATACTTAAAAAGCCTGAATATTACTCTATTTGAAATAATTCATAGTATTCAGGCTTTTTTATACTCATATTATCTTATCAAATACTTTTTACAATCAATACTGATAGATATTTATAGAAAGATTTTTATATTATACTTGCTTATACTTTTGGCTAGCAAAATATTAATTAGATTAAAAAGACTAGCTAAAAAAATTATATAGGTAACTTGAAAAAATGTTAGGTGTAAGCACAATAGATAAAATATAGATACTAATATAATATTTCTTTTTGATTTTTTGGAAAATACTTTTTTTTCAATACTATCAAATTTTCGATTTTTATTATCCATTGGATTAATTATAAAAAGAATAAAAGAAATTAAAAAGAAAATAGTATTCAAAATTGTTATGGGTATTGAAAATTTATATATTTGAATAAATAAGCTAATTACTATAACAGTTCCTATATAACAATATATAAATTTTGAAAAATGAAGTCCACCAGAGTAACTTCTAATGAAAACAAATATAGCGGTAAAAAAGATTGTCTCAATAAATTTATTCTCCAATAGTCCTATTAATAAAATCGTAAACAAATTAAGTAAATAACTTAATAATAGATTGATACCATAGCTATACAGGTTAACATCTTGATCTGAAATTAACTGATATTTTATTAATTTTCTGATAAGTTTTTGAGTAAAAAATTCTAGTATTTTCATATTAGAATTTTCTTAATTTTTTAACTTCTTCAGGAATTTTCTCTTGTCCAAAAAAAAGGGCACATGAAAAATTAACTGAAGATGACGCTGTGATTTTTGCTAGTTTTTTTAGTTGTTTTAGAATGTTTTTCTTGATAAAGCTATTCATTATATGTTCTCCTATCTTAAATATTAGAAAGTTTATTGTTTTTTCCCCAAAGAATGATTTTGACTGTATAATCGCAATCTCTGAGGATTCTTTTGTAAAAACCGTTATTTTTATTTACAATTTTTTTAATATTTTTTATACCTATCCCGTCTATTAAATTCTCTTCAGTAACTTCTGATGGAATAGAGTTCTGAACAATAATATGAAGATTATCATCTACTTGTTTAATTTTTAACCTAATATATTTTTCAGAGGTAAAATCATCATTGATACATGCATTAATTGCATTATCGATTAGATTTCCGATAATTACAACGATTATATCTGTTGAGATTAAAGAATTATCCGTTAGAAAGCAGTCTATATTCATTGAGATGTTTTGGCTGTTAGCATAAAATTTTTTTGCTATGAGAAGGTAATTTAAATCTTCGTTTGTCGTATAAATATGAAGTTGTTTTTCATGAATATAGGTAATTTCTGACTGAAACTGTTGTATATACTCCAGAGCTTTAGTTTTTTCTGAGTTTCTTACATATTTATCGATTAAGATAATACTATTTTTGAAATCATGAAGAATAGATTCAAATACTGTTTGTGATTCTATACTATCATTTATGACCGTTTTATAGGTATTGATTTCATGCTCAATATTTTCTTTTTCTGTTCTTTGGTTCTGTAATAGTTTCAAAATATAAAACTGACTAATTGTACTTAAATTTAAGAGAATAACTATTACAGAAAAAAATACAAAATGATAAGTAGAAGAAAAACTAGAATTTTTTATAAATAGTAAATATGAATACACAATTAATATTACTATAGAAAATGTAGTACTACTCAATAATATTAATATTTCAGTGATGTTCCACATCTGGATATTGTTAATAATAGTTATAATGATTAATATAACGATAAATTTAATTAGAAAATTAATTAATATCAGTAATAGATGTGAATAAAAATTTAGATTTAATAAATCAACAGACAGTACAAAAGATAGAATGCCGCCTGATATAAGTTCGCTAAACAAGCTGCAGAACATAAATAGTATTGTAAGTACAACTGTATCTCGGAATGAGTTATTAAGATATACACTCAATGTCAGTAAAAAAATAGTCATACAAATGAAGTTTACAAATGGTATAAGATAAGCATTTGATAAAAGATTGGTTAGTACATTTATATTTCCTATAATTAATATTAGACAAGAAAATATAAAATTATGTTTCTTAATTTTTTTTATTAAACTTTTGTTAGAAATTATAGAAAAGAGAACTATATCTACTGCACTGGATATAAATGAAAATAAAACTGTCACAATACATTAATCCTTTCAATAAATTGAGTACATAGTTTCGTTCATAGAAAGTCATGAGTACAGTTAAATCACGTTTGGTTTTCTAAAAGTTTAAATACTTTGTCACGAGCTTGTTCTTTGTATTTTCTACCTAATGGAAGTTGGATGTAACTCTGAGAGTATATATCAGTTAATCGGCATTCAACAATATTTTTTCTTAATATCTCAATATATCTGGAATTTATTATAAAAGATTTATGAACTTGGATAAAAGACTCATCCAACTGACTAATTAATTCATCGGTTGTCATAATAAATTTTTCTTCAATAGAGCTGCCATGCAAAATAGTATATCTACCATTTTTTTCTAAGTAAATGATATTACTGAAGGGAACTTGGTAAAGATTACCTCCTTTACGGTATTTAAAATAGGTAAAGCTAGCATTAACTATTTTAATAATTCGTTCTAGAGTGCTTACCAATTCCTGTTTGTTAATCGGCTTTAGTAAGTAATCAAATGTATTAACTTTGAATACCTCCTTCATATATTGAGAATAGCTAGTTAAATAGATTATAAAGGATTTGACATCGAAATCTCTAATTTGTTTGGCTAAGTCAACACCATTCATTTCAGGCATTTCGACATCTAGAAAAAAGATATCATAATTATTATTCTTCATTACATTTACCAATCTAATCGGACTGTTAAATACATCAATACTGAATTGATTGTTTGGATAAATCTCTTCAATGATCTCCTCAAAATAATTTGTAAATTCTTGGTTGTCATCACATACTGCTATTTTTAACATCTATATTGCTCCTTCATATAAAATGCATTACATGACACATACACGGTTGTTTATTGCATTTTATTATTTACATAGTAGATTTCCTATATAATGTTCAACGTATAAGGAATCGGAAATCAATAATGTTAGAATGTTGTTTCTCTAATTGCAGATTTAGTTGCATGCAGGATACTTGATAATAAATGTATTTCTTTATCAGTACAGTCTTCAAAGAGAAGAGACATTTCATACAGGTCCTGTCTTCTTGTAGCAGAGATATTTTCGGCTAAGACATCATCAGCAGTTATCTCTAAAGTATTAATTATATTAATCAGGGTTTTAATACTTAGTCTTGAATGACCATTTTCTATATTGCTTAAATGCACAGTGCTAATGCCTGCTGATTCTGCTAATTTTTCTTGAGAGACATCCTTTGATATTCTAGCGATTTTGATTCTCTTTCCTATCGATTTGTAATTAATATCCATGTTTAAAACTCCTCAATCTATTAAATTGAGTTTAACTACTTTCTAGATATTAATAAAGTATAAAAATATTATATCGTAATAGTTTAATTTAATCACTTTTTATTTAAAAAAATTATTTTGGTTGTACCTTAATAACGAACATATCATTATTGAATTTAGATGTTGAAAAGTTTTCTAAATTTCATAATATATTATCTATTTTAAAAGCAGTTATCTTTCCGTGATTTAGGAGATAAGTGCTTTTTTTTTCGTGAAAATTAAAAAAACGCTCTCAAAATCTTCTTGTCACTGCATTTAGTTGTTGAAAGGATGAAAGACCTGTAAAGGAGGGGTGAATTGTTCGAACTCTTTCAATGAAAATGTATTGAATGAGGAGAAAATACATGGAAGAATATGAAAAAATAATTAAGTATCAGTTTGATTCGTATTGCAAAAAAGTAATTAAACGAACTGCCTGTAAGATGATTGTAGGTCATAAAAAGAGAGTTGAACATGAATTACCAATTGATTTATTACAAAATTATACTCAAAATTTTGCTGTTTTTGACTTTGAAGGTGAATATCTGTTAGAGGAATTGTTGAAATTAGATAAACGTTCTATAGAAATATTATTTGCATATTACATATATGGGATGACGTGTGCAGATATTGCAAAGAAAATGGGTATGACTTCTCAAAATATTTCTATTTTAAAGAACAAGGCATTAAAGAAGCTAAGATATCGGTTGGAAAATAGGGGATAAAACTATGAAAAATAATGTGATGAATTTACCAATATCTACTATTGAATTAGCAATATCAGGTGATAAGGATTCAATTGATATGATTATTAGACAATATAGTATGTTAATAAATACCTATAGTACACGTAAAGTATCAGGAACCAATTCATATCAGCTAGATTCATACATGAAGGAATCTATAGAGGTAGAATTAATTGAAGCTATTTTGAGATTTAAAATAAGAAGATAGTATGCCATTATGTTTCCGGCTGAATAATAGTATTTAGCTGGAATATTATTTAATTAAGTGATTCAAAATGTGAAAAAAAGAATAACTTTATCGTATAAGGAAAATAATGGGTTCTTACCGTAATTTGTTTAAATAATTTTTATTTTTCATCAAAAGTATATTAATATAGTTTTTAATGAGTTAATTATAAAAAATACAGTATAACAAAGTATCTATTCATAAAATTTTATACACATAAGGATTTTATTACATGAAAATTGTTGTTTGTGACATAGAACAATTTTTGAGAATAAATTATGGTATTTTAAATTTAATAAAAAAGAGTTAATATAAAGCGCTCAATGATTATCAAATATAGTATTTAATGAAAGAATACTATAGGTTCAATTTTTTTCGTTTGTTGTTATCAGTATAAATAACCAGAGAATGTTTCTTTTGAAAGGCTTTATTTAAAATAAAATTGTAATCGCTGTTTTTGCTGCTGAATATTAAGTAGAATACAATCAAAGTAGATTTTTAAGACAATGTTTTTGGGAAAATAAAAGTTAGTAATATTTAATAGAACGCGGGTGAGTCCGGTGTACTTCTTACTTAAAAATACTCAAAAAAAATACATATGAAAGAGAATAAAAAATGAAACAAATATTTTATTTGGGCATATTTGTTTTGTCAATGTTCTGCACAAATGTGATTTTTGCAGAAGAAAATCATAGTGATATGAATACAAATGTAATTAGTGAAATGATGGAAAGTCAAGTAAAGGTTGAAGAGATGATTGATGATGCTTCTCAAAAAGAGAAATTATATAGTTATGAGGAAATTTTGAAAATACCAGATAATGAATTTCCTAATGCTAAACCAAGTGAAGTTGCTTTGATTAAAGTGATGATAAAAAATGCTTTAGAACAAGGAAACAGTAATTTATTAGATGATAGTGGATGGGGACCAAAAAATTTTATTACCTCTGATTGTAACATGGCAATATCAGTTGTAGCACAATGTGTATATGAATCAATTATAAAAAAACTGAATGGCGTTAATGTCGTGCAGATTTAAATAGAAATTGTTTTCCGAAAATCGGACATAGTCCATATTGGCATACACACAAGTAAGTAATTTATTGCAAGAGGTTGTCTATCCTTTCGAGAACCTCTTGGTTTTTGTTATTAGGAGGTAGCTATAACTATGAAAAAAATCTTATTTTTACTAGGTAATTTTTTAATACTAACTACTTTTCTATTTGCATTAGTATATAGAGAAGGACTAACTTCTAATCCAATTGGGCAATTTACAGGATTTCAAATCAATCACCAACAAGCTGGATGGGGAACATCTTTATATTATCCCAAAATTAATCCTCAGGCTCAGTTTACAAAAGATGTAAAGGTGGCAATAATTGATTCTGGTATCTCAAAAGAAGCAGTTCGGATACCGTTATCGTCTCTATATACGTCAGAAGATTTAGAAGTAATCTGCAATAAAGATAGAAGAAATACTGCTTTACTAGATTATTCATAGAGATATTTTTAAAGATTTATTGTGGCTGATTCCAAGATTATTATTGAGGCTTTGACAGTAGCTAACTGTACTAACTGAAATTAAAGGAATGTTGATTATGTTTATTAAATTTAAAGATAAGACTTGGAGGTTTTATCTATACAGATTTTTTATGAATGGACGATTTTCGCGAGGAGTTTTACTTTTATATTGCATGCAGCTAGGGTTAAATTTGCTTGAGTTTGGGACAATACAAACAGTGTATAATCTAGTTAAACTAATATCTGAAATTCCGTCGGGTATAATTGCGGATCGCTTTAGAAAAAGTACGGTTGTTTCAGTAGGAGCTTTTTTATGTAGCATCTCTTCTTTTTTGTTATTTTTATTACCTCTAATGAGTATGGATAATTATATTTCCCTTCTCCTTCTCTTCTCTTTAGATTCTTTGGGAAGTGCTTTAATTAGTGGTACGGATGAGTCACTTATCTTTGAAACTTTAAAAATAGAAAAGAAAGAAAAGAAATTTATTGAAGTTTTGGGGAATGCAGAAATTATTGGATTGATAGTTCTTGCTATTGCAACTGCGTCTGGAGGCATTATTTTTAGTAATTATTTTTCAGCTGTATTTTTATTACAATGTATTTTTTATATTTTAGCAGGTCTAATGATTATTAAAATAGATAACAGAAATATAGAAGGAAAAAAGGCTAATAAAATACAATTTAACATCAGAGAACAATTTCACGAAATAATAGATTTTTTGAGTTGTTCCAAGGTTGTAATTTATTTGGTATTATTTTTAACATTTTTGATGTTATATGCTAATTTTATGATTACCTTTATACAAGGAGCATTTTTAGAAATAGGATTTAAAGAAGAGATTATTTCTGTTTTGATAGCTGGTGTAACATTGGCTGGGGTTTTGGGAGCGTATATATCAAGATTTTTAGGTAATGCTCATTTTAGAATTTTCTTTACATTATCAGTCGCTTGTTTTTTGATGGGAATTTTCTTCCTTTCATCATCAGAAAAAATATTATCAGTAGTAGGATTCTTTATGATTAATATTTTAGTTGACCTAGTGTATCCATATATAAGTGAGAAGTTAAATATTCTTTTGGAAGATAGTATGAGAGCAACTGTTTTTTCTATTTTTAATACGTTGGTTGGTTTCTTTTCGCTCGCTTTATATCCATTATTAGGATATTTGTTCGATAAAACAAGTTATTCAATTATCTATTTAGGTACAGGGATTATCTCGTTTATCATTTTAAGCGTTTTAGCGATGTACCTTTCAAACAAAAATGTGAACGGAGTTTAAAAAGAGAGTAACTATTGTTGGTATTGGGTATGTATAGGACTATCTCTCTCAATAGCACTTTCACGTTATAATAATGTGATATTAGTAGATTTTGATGAATCAAAAGGATAGATGATAAATAAGAGCCATTAGCTACTTGAAAAAAGCTATTCATAAAGAATTAAAAAATACGGACGGAGCTTCTGTATGCAAAAATTCTGGAGTAATCATACTTGATTTGCTTACTGATATACATTATGATGTAATGGATACTAGTATTATTGAAAACGTAGTCTATGATATTTAATAAGCAACAAAACATGCACAATTGTTATTAAATCAACCGTTCCAACTGGTTTTACAAAATCTTTAAAATTGAAATTTCATTTCTATTATATAGTTTTTCGACTAAATTTCTTAGAGAAAGATTTTCACTCTACGGCAATTTACATCCTAGTATAAGTCTAAACACGGATATTTACCGCCTAGTGTAGTGAACCACAAGCCAACATCAGCAATACCTAGAGGAGAAATCGTGTAGCAAAGTCAATGGGGCTAGGAACATAAACTGGGGACAAGGCTAAATGGTGGATGTGCTTGCATAACAAATTGAAGTCCTGAAGGTAAAAGTAAAACCAAGACAGTAAATCCGTAAACGTCCAATAACAAGCTATAAAATTTGAAAGATTTCATGTTCAATGAAACAAAAAAATTTTAAGTAAACTGGAAAGAAAAGATATCATACAAAGTAATATATTAACCTACATAAAAAGTCGAAGAAATATGTTCCTTTATAATAATTCAAATATGGTATTCCTTGCAGTCTCTTTAAATTTTCTGCCATAAGGAATATCTATATTGTTTGAGTCATATATAGAAGATAATTTACATTGGACAAATTCATGATGTGCAATTTCTATATATTTAACATTTATAATGTATGACTTGTGAATTTGAATGAATGAATTATCTAGTTTTTGAAGTACGTTTAAAATGCCAATGTACTATAATTTGTATTTTGCACAATCGAGAACATTTAAAATTTTGTGACGGCTATTTAGAACTTGTTGAACAAAATTTATATTATAATGAGTCAAGAAAGGATGAAATAAATGAATAAACCAATTTTAAAGCTTGATAAAATAAGTAAACGCTACAAAAAAATAGAAATTTTAAAAGATGTTAGTTTTGCAATGCATGCTGGTGATATTGTTGGGTTAATTGGTCTAAACGGTGCTGGAAAATCTACTTGTATGAAAATTATCTTAAATTTGCTATATCCTAGCAGTGGAGAATTTTATGTAAATGATAAAATTATTACTTGTAAACAACGTGATTATTTGAAAGATATTGGTATGATGATTGAAAATCCAGCTCTTTATGAATATCTTACTGGTTATCAAAATTTAGAAATCTTATCTAGTATGTATCCGATAGAAGTAACAAAAGAAAAATTATTAAATATGCTTGAAAAAGTTGGCTTAAAAGATGCAGTGAATAAACAAGTTAAAAACTATTCTCTAGGAATGAAACAACGTCTTGCATTAGCGCAAGCTTTGATTCACGAACCTAAAATTTTATTATTAGACGAGCCTTTAAATGGATTAGATCCACAAGCCATTCATGAATTTCGACAAATCATTCAACAACTAGCTAAAAAAGGAGTGACAATCCTACTTTCCAGTCATACCCTGAGTGAAGTAGAAAAATTAGCAACTCATATCGTGATTTTACATCAAGGTCAAGTGAAATTTAATGATACGATGAATCAATTTATGTTATTAGGTAAACGCAGTATTCACTTGAGAACAGCTGATGAAAAAGCTACTAGTAGGTTACTTAGCCGATTACAGTTATCTTTTAAACAAAACGGAGATAGCTTTATTATCTATGGTGATGAACAGGTTGAACAGCGCATTACGGAGTCACTTTATCAACAAAACATTCGCATAAGTGCTATTCATAGTCAGGTAGATGAATTAGAAGAAATATTTCTAAAAATGGTACAGGGGGGAAAATAAAATGAAGATTGTTTTTAAAAATGAATGGAAAAAAATGAAATTATCTAGATTGCCTTTAGGAACCTTATTATTTTTATTAGCTTTGGATATTTTTCTGACAATATTTTTATCTCTCTATGCCTATCCACATAGTTTTATGCCTAAACTTAATGAGATAGTGACTAATTTTTCATTGTTATTCCGTACCTTAATTCCTATAATTTTTGTTATTAATTATTTTAAAGAATATCAACAAAAAACAATTAGAGCTATTTTGGTTAGACCCATTAGCAAAATACAATTTCTATTATCAAAATTTTTTACAATTGTTTTATATACTATAATTGCAGAAATTTTAATTTGTATTATCAGTTTTATTCTAACCTTCACATTGAACGAATTTGAATACACGTATTTTATTCATTATCTTCCAGAATTTATTGTTAATCTAACAAATAACTTTTTACAAACAATTTATATTCTTTGTTTAATATTGCTAATTTCAGTCATCTTTCAATCAATGTATGTTTCAACTGCAAGTGTTGTCATTTTATTTATCTTAAATCAAGTAATGAATGGTAGTTTATATGCAAATACTAAAGTAGAAAACATTTTGGCTTTTAGCCCCTTTGGTTTAACAACGTTAGCCAATCCTTTTAAACAAAATTATTATGGTTTTTCATATAGTCTTAGTTCTTATTTTCTTCAAATAGCAATTCTATGTTTGTATTGTATAATTGTGCTTGCCATTAGCTCAATTATATTTAACAAAAAAGAAATACAAGTTTAGTTTTAAATTATTTTTGAAAAAGTAAATGTTAGGTAATAAACGTTTTTTATTTTGTTATTTATTATAGGTTTTTATGATTGCTCTCATAAACAAAATTGTTGTACGAAATATCATTATACTACATTATATTTTGTATTCAAAAGATAACGGAATGAATTGCTTGGTGAAAGATAATTCTTGAATAAAATTGAATAGATTTTTGCAAGTATTTTTTATTATTATTCCACCCGCTATGCAGGTGGTTTTTTGATTACTACGCTAACCCCATCAGTTAGTAAGTAAGTGTACAATAAAGAGGTGTATAGCATCTCTCTAGTCCTCCAGTTATACTGTATTCAAACAGGAGAGAGGATAGAAAATATATCCCTCGTTCTTGTATTGTTTTTATAAATCTCTTTTTAGCTATCAATGAAAAAATAGCAAAATCTGCTCGTTTCGGGCATCTCAATATCTAAAAAAAGATATCATAATTATTTTCCTTCATTTATACTTACCAATCTAATCGAATTGTTAAATACAACAGTACTGAATTGATTGTTTGGATAAATCTCTTCAATGATCTCCTCAAAATAATTTGTAAATTCACGGTTGTCATCATAGGCTGCTATTTTTAACATCTATATAGCTCCCTTCAAATTGTATTATATGGCATATATACAGTTGTTTGTTGCATCTTATTATTTGCTCCGTAGTTTTACTATATAATGTTTAATATATAAAGAAATCAATAGTATTAGAATGATGTTTCCCTAATTGCAGATTTAGTTGCATGTATATCCTAATAGTTTAATTTTCACACTTTTTATATTAAAAATTTCATTTTGGTTATACCAAAATAACAAACATATCATTATTGAATTTAGATGTTAAAAAGTTTTCTAAATTTCATAGTATATTATCTATTTAAAAAGCAGTTATCTTTCCGTGATTTAGGAGATAAGTGCTCTTTTTTTCGTAAAACCTAAAAAAACACTCTCAAAATCTTCTTGTTACTGCATTTAATTGTTGAAAGGATGAAGGACCTGTAAAGGAGGAGTGAATTGTTCAAATTCTTTCAACTGAAAATATGTATTAATCAAGAGGAGAAAAAGTACATGAAAGAACATGAAAGGATATTAAAATATCAATTTGATTCTTATTGCAAAAAAGTAATTAAACGAACAGCATGTCGATTATTGAAAATAAACAAAAATCGTTTGGATCATGAACAATCAATTGATTCATTAATAAATATCAATTATAATTCCCATTCTTTTAATTATGACGGAGAAGATCTGTTGGAAGAGTTATTAAAACTGGATAAATGTTCAATTGCAATATTGATTGCATATTATGTACATGGAATGACATGTGCTGAAATAGCAGAGTTAATGAAAACAACTCCTCAAAGAATATCCTATCTAAAGAATAAAGCTATAGGTAGATTGAGAATTAATTTAAAGGAGAAGGAAATATGAAAAATAATGTAATGAATTTACCGTTATCAGTTATTGAAGAAGCGATAACAGGCGATAGAGAGTCCATTGATACAATTATTGAACAGTATAGCATGTTAATAAATACTTACAGCACCCGCAAAGTAGCTGGAACGAATGAGTATAGACTGGATTCATATATGAAAAGTTCTATAGAAGTGGAATTAATTGCGGCTATTTTAAAGTTTGAGATAAGAAGATAGTATAAGAAAAGTATGGTTCCGGCTGAATTGGTTAATTTAGCCGGAATATTATTGTTATCCGTGCTATGAATTTTAGAGATAGAATCAATTAGTTGCAGCCATTTTAAGATTTAAAAACAAGAAGGTAGTATACCTGCATAGTATATTCCGGATAAAAATAGTATTAACAGGAATCTCATAATTTTGCGATACTATCTAAATTGAAAGTCTGTAAGTATTGACAGGTGTAGAAGACAGTGATAAAATACAATCAAGCGAGTCTTACCACGCCTAGCAAAGAAGCGTACCAGGTAAGGCCTATTTTTTTATTTTTTAGGTGAATTTATATGAATGAAAAAATATTAAGAGTACATTCCAAGACAATAAAAAAAGCATTTCAAACGTATGATGTTACAGAATACGATAAATTATATGTGGAGGGAAGCAGTTTCCCTATATGTGACGAAAATACACAAGAAAAAGTAAATGAATTAAAAGAACCCTTATCTATAGAGGAAATGATTTTTAGATTAAAGGAACATGGAATTACTTTTTCAGAACAAGAATATATTGATGCTACTAAGATTTTAAAAACTATTAATTATTATAGGTTATCTGTTTTTTGTAGATATGTGAAAGAAAATAGTAGCTTTAGTCAATTATTTAAGTTATATCGATTCGATGCTTTTTTGAGAGAATCTGTAAATCGATTGATTCCCCCTATTGAGATAGCTGTAAAAACTTCTTTAGCCCATTTTTTATCTATTAATTACTATGATTTAATTGACCATCAAACAGAACTCAAGAGAGGATTAGTATATCTAGATAAGAAGATTTATAAAGAAGAATGTAAGAAGGATGTTCCTGAAATGTTATCTCAATTTGCAGAGTTTATAGAATCAAAAAAGACCAAAGATTCCGTAATAAAACATCATGTAAAGAAATATGGCGGAAATATTCCTATCTGGGTATTAGTTGAGCAACTTACCATGGGAAATATTACTACTTTTGTAACATACCTTGATAGATCAATTAGAAAAAAATGGGTTAGAGAATTTATAAATGAGATAAGTGTTAATGGAGTAGATGACAAATGGATTATAGAATGGCTTAAAACAATTCAGATTTTGAGAAATTATGGAGCACATTGTTCTCGATTTTATGGTTGTAGACTTAATTTTACGCCAACTTTTCTTAAAGAGCATACAAATTATTTTCTTAAGACAATGAGGTTGGATTTTAAGCAGCTTGATAAATTGAGACATACTTTTTTCGCTGGATTGATAATAATTAAGTATTTTTATTTGACACTCCCTGAATTTGAGCAGGCTCATTGGAATGTATTTTTGGATAAATTAGAAAGTAGAATAGATGAATATTCCGCAGATCTTTATAGAATTGGTTTTCCAAATGATTGGCAAAAGATTTTACGTATAGATAATTGACAAATTGATATATAAATTGTGATATTTTATAAATATATATAGAAAATAAGCTATAGAATTGATATATATTGAAAATTATATAGCTTATTTTTTTGCATGCATTGAAAACCACCAGCTATGCGGGTGGTTCCAGAGAGCTTCTAGCGTGGTAAAAAAATCCTCCTAAAATGATAGAATAGATTTGGTTTCCCGACCACAAACTATCAATCAAATAGGGGTTCCTTATGAAAAAGGATAATCAAAGTTTATCACATACAACATGGAAATGTAAGTATCATATTGTGTTTGCACCGAAGTACAGACGACAAATTATTTATGGTAAATATAAAAGAAGTATAGGAGAAATTTTAAGAGAGTTATGTGAAAGAAAAGGTGTAGAAATTATATAAGCCAATGTATGTAGAGATTATATTCACATGTTAGTGAGTATACCGCCCAAAATTAGTATATCAAGTTTTATAGGCTATTTAAAGTGAAAGAGTAGTTTGATGATATTCGATTGACATGCAAATTTAAAATATCGTTATGGTAATAGAAAATTTTGGTGTCGAGGCTATTACGTGGATACCGTAGGGAGAAATAAGGTGAAGATAGAAGAATATATTCGTAATCAATTACAAGATGATTACGTAGCAGATCAACTAACATTATTTGAAGAATATGATCCATTTGCAGGTAAAAAAAAATCAAAAGAACGTATAAATCCTTTTAGGATTTGAGAGTAAATGTGGTGCGCGAGGGAAACCGATTCAGTGAGCCTTTTAGGCTTAGGCCGGTAAAAGAGGCTTTCAGCCGAAGAACAAACCTCCAGTTCACACTGGAGGTTTTGATTATTCATGTAGTACAAATTATGAATAGGTTAACGTAATTTTTTATATATTTAGATAAAAATATATAATTGACAAAAGTAAATAAAGATATATAATAACGTTTATTTTATAAAAGTGGGAGATGATAGTACCAGAAACGTTTATCAATTTATAAAATTTTTAAATCCAAGCTAATTTATTAAAGAAAATCATTATAACGAGAATTAGAAAGACTAACTATATTAAGTCAACAGAAAATTTCTAGGATTAATCTTATTATTTATAGCATTGGTGACAAGAATTTTTATATTAATTATAAAAATGATTTAAATACAATTATAAAACAAAGCTGAGTACAGATAATTTTGATAATTTAATGTCCATATTAGTATCGCTCCATCAATTAATAACTACATGGTTTAGAAATTATTAGAATTATGGATATGAATGCTAAATCGATTACTTTAGGAGAAGCTGTTTGTTTAATTTGTTCTACTGAAGAAATAATTGAATCTTATTATAGAATTTGTATGATAAAATTAGAGATAAATATAATTCCGATATTGCATCTCAGGAACTTAGGGGGAATATGCGTAGATATTGATAAATATAAAAAAGGTAAGAATTATCTCACATATTCAGGATTGGAAATGGATAAATTTTTCAAATATTCTTATCTCTGACATGACTTGAATATTTTATTATCACATCAGGGAATACTTTCTGAGAATGGAATTATTAACCAAAGTGGTTATACCTTAAAAAGCGAAAATTTTCTGTATGGGCATAAATCAATTGAAACTTCGAAATTTATTAAAAAATCCAATATAAAATTAGAATAGTAAAAAAACATATAGAATAATCTGAATTACAGGCAATTCTATATGTTTTTATTTCTACCATCTAAAGTCCACAATATTTTTGTGATTGTATATTTCCTTTTCTATTAATAATATATATGTTATCTGAATGTAGGATATCTATTATTTTGTCTTGTTTAACCAATTAATATATAGAATTATGCCAAATAGTGCATTGTTTTGTTTTACAACAAAATAGATAAGTATAGTTTAACTATCGACAGTTTACTTGAAATAAGTTGAGGAGGAATTTCTTATGTTGAAATTTTCAACAAAGAAGAAGGCTAAAAAAGCAGTCTGTATTTCAGTTGGACATTATATTAAACAAGTGAAAAGTGATATTTAATTGGTAGAAGCCTTGGTGCATCAAGTTAATTCTTGATGTACCTTAATTAATTATGAAAAATGTTATTGATTCTATATATACTCTATTAGTTTATCAATTATTTCAGGTGTTTTTGTTGTACTGATGATGTTAATATCAACGATATATTTGGGTGAGCCTTTTTATAATAATTTACTATATAGATTCCCTTAATAAAAGAAAATAGTAGCGAGTGATTAATGCGAATTTATTGAAGCAGTAGTTTTCGTAAGAAAATAATATCCAAAGTTGAAATGTATATTTATGTATAAGTAAAGTAGAAATTTTTGTTACTCAGTATACGTATTATCATGTAAAAAAATATTTAGGTAAATTGAAATAGAGAAAAGGGCGAATTTTAAGATAACAAAATAGAAAATTTTAAATATTATCGTTGTTTATAAATGAAAGAAGGAAACTGTCCAAAAAGTCAGTCAATTGAAAGAACGTATCTTTTTCGTTCAATTTTGTTGAAAACTACTCTCATTTGCTTTTGAAATTGGACATAAAAATAAAGTATGCTATACCATGATATGTCGAAAAGTTGTCAGAGTGGTTGATTTTTTATCGTGACTCCCCTGATTGGTAAAATGTTAAAGGTTAGATGGGCATTTCATTTATTTTTTGTTAACTAGTTTATCAAAATGATTGGTATAGTGCGATTTTAGCTTGTCTTCTCCTAAAATATCAAGTACTTGTATGGCTTGTTTCATTTTCTCAATTCCACTATTTAATTGATGATTAAATTCATAGTAACCGATTGCATAGAGAAAGACTGTTTTTTCATAAAAGTTTAATTCATTATCTAACAATCCTTTTATCTCATCAATTAGATATGAGCAATTAGCAAACTCTTCCTTATCTATGCTAAGAATGAAACAATTGATAGCGAGTTGAGTGACAATCTGCTTATTGATTTTATTTAGTGATGAGTAAATGTAATTGCTTAACATTTCTTTAGTTAATAAAAAGTAGGTGTTGTAGTTAATTGTCCGTACACAGTTCCCTAATAGAATAATTTCATAGTAACCCCATTTTTCTACTTTAAAAAGATAGTCTGTCAGTTGAAGTAATTCTTCATCTGATGGAACAATAGTTGAATCCATTGTGCATAGAATAGACTTTACCATTGTTTGTTCAAATGGGCTCAGGTTGTATTTTGAAGAATCAGACAGTAGAGATACTATATTTTCTATATTTTGCAATGAGTATTGTTTACGAATATATTGAACCAAATTAACAAACGATCCAGTATTGGTGTGGTCATTATCGTGTAAAGTAAGAAATTCATCCAAAGTAATGTGTAATTTATCTAAAATATTGATAAGTCGGATACAAGATATCTTTGATTCCCCACGTTCAAAACGAGATATTTGTGATTTGGAAAGATGTTCATCTGCTACAGAGCATAGACTAACTTGCTTTCCTTTACGAACTTTTCTAAGTGTAATTCCAAGTTTTGATTTCATTTTCCCGTTTTCCCAACAAATAATTAATTAGTTTCTATTTATTATACAATAAATAAAAAACGAAAGGAAGTCCGATATTATGAGGAAAATGTCAAAAATTTTACCAGTTTTATTGTTGGTTATGGATATTATTATCATTGTTGGTGGTTAGAATGCTTTGGTGTATGCTTAAGTCTTTAAAATATTTAAAAACTTATTGTTCGAATAATAGTCAATTTTATTAATATTCGTTTGAAAATTTTCTGAATTCGTAATTGATAATCTCGCAAATCAATTTAACTCTTGGTTCAATAGGAACAACAATAAAATCAATATTAAAAAATAAATATACTCGATATTATTTGTCACAGATTTATTATCCAATTTTTGAAATGTGTTATATGTACTTAAATATCAGGATACACAGAGTGTCAATTTTTAAGTGGCATTTCTAACTATTTTACTATGGAAGTATTTATTTCAAATATATTTTTTCAGTGTCAAAGGATTATTTGATATATATTCATGTAATATTTATTTTAAAGATAATTTCAATTTTATTAACGTCATATATTTTAATTGGAGTTAAGAGTTAATCTATATACTCAATTCAAGGAGAAACAAATAATGAGCAAATTGAACAATAATGAGTTGAAGGTAGGAGTAATTGGTTTAGGTTACGTAGGGCTTCCGTTGGCACTTCATCTAGATAGATTTTTTTGTACTGTTGGCTATGATATTAATGATGAAAAAATCAATCAGTTATTACTTGGAAAATCACCAATTGATGATATTAAAGATACTGAAATCTGTAATTCAAAAATCTTATTTACAAGAGAGTTATGTGATATAAAGGAATGTAATATCTATATAATTGCTGTTCCAACACCAATAGATAATTTTAACAGACCTGACTTATCTCCTTTAGAGAGTGCATCAGAAACAGTTGGGAAAGTGTTATTACCAGGAGATGTTGTGATTTATGAATCTACGGTCTATCCTGGTGTTACTGAAGAAATTTGTATTCCAATTTTAGAGAAAACATCAAAAATGAAACTCAATGATGATTTCGGTGTGGGTTATTCTCCTGAAAGAGTAAACCCTGGCGACGCAGAACATCCAATAGATAAAATTGATAAAATAATTTCATCTTCAAGCAAAAAATATTTAGATATTATTCGATGTGTATATTCAAGTTTTCTAGATAGTAAAATTTATTGTGCTCCAACGATTAAAATCGCAGAGGCGGCAAAAATACTCGAAAATACGCAGAGAGATGTAAATATCGCTCTTGTAAATGAATTTTCAATTATATGTCATGAACTTCAGATAGATATCAAGGAAGTTTTAAGTGCAGCAAAAACTAAATGGAATTTTTTAGATTTTCAACCTGGATTTGTTGGTGGACACTGTATCGGCGTTGATCCGTATTATATGATACACAAGTCCCAACAGATTGGTATTTCACCTGAGGTAATGCTTGTGAGTAGAAAAACAAATAATAATTATCCTAATTACATTGGTAATAAAATAGTGAAAAAAATATTGGAACTAGGGTTAGACATAAAAAAATAAATGTAGGCATACTAGGTATTACCTTTAAAGAAAATTGTTCTGATATAAGAAATTCTAAAATTATTGATTTGGTACAAAATTTTAGAAGTTTTGGAATATTCCCCAAAATATATGATCCATTGGGTCCTTCGAAAGAATTATTAGATAAATATAATTTAAAACTAACGAAAAATGCATTAAAAAATTTGGATGTTATGATAGTTGCGGTACCACATAAGGAATTCCATAACAAAGTCACATTGATTAGAATGTTTAGGGAAAACAAGACGCCAAAAATACTTTTTGATTTAAAGGGAGTTTTTGATAATGATGATTTTGAGAAACAAAATATTATCTATTGGAGACTGTAGTATAAATAAGGATACTCATATTTTGGTGACAGGAGGTGCGGGATTTATTGGTTCACATATAATTGATAGTTTAATGTATTTAGGCTGTAGGGTAACTTGCCTAGATAATTTAATAACTGGGAAACTTTCTAATATTGAAAAACATCTACATAAGGAAAATTTCGAGTTTATTAAAGGAGATATTCGAGACTTTCAAACTTGCATAAAAATATGTAAGGAAATAGATATGATAGTACACTTAGCAGCAATTGGTAATGTTCCTAGAAGCCTCCTATCTCCTCTATTATATCATGATGTAAATGTAACAGGTTCGTTAAATATATTTGAAGCTGCTAGACAGAACGGTGTAAAGTTAATCGTTTATGCTTCGTCTTCATCAGTATATGGTAATCATAAAACACTTCCTAAAGTTGAGGATAAAATAGGATTACCACAATCTCCTTATGCTGAGAGTAAATCATTTGTGGAACAATATGCAAAAATGTATAACGTTTGTTATGGACTAAAGTCAGTAGGTTTACGATATTTTAATGTTTTTGGTCCGAGACAATTATCAGAGGGGGCTTATGTTGCGGTTATTCCAAAATTTATTAAACTTATAACAAAAAGTGAGGATGTTATAATTAATGGATCGGAAAGAATATCAAGAGATTTTACTTTTGTTGATAATGTTGTATACGCAAATATATTAGCTTTGCAAAAAGGAGATAGTCTGAAAGCTGAGGTATTTAATGTAGGTTGTGGAGAGTCTATTACACTAGGAGAACTATTTAGTGAGATAAAACGTCAACAAGGAACATGCAGTAGTTATCAGGTTGTTGATTTTAGGGAGGGAGATATAAAACATTCTTTGGCCTCTATTGAAAAATCACGTGCAATTCTTGGATATACGCCAATTGTCAAATTTAATGAAGGAATAAAAGAAACTTTAGACTATTGGAATCAAATGCAAAAAAAAATAGAATATGGAGTATCTGATGATTAAAACAGCAGTAATTATAGGGTTTGGAAAGTCAGGACAAAGATTCTATGACGTAATAAAAGAACGAGAAGATATTGAAGTAATTGCAGTAGTTGATTCAAATGCTACAAAAACTTTAAAATTAAATGGAAATATAAGAACGTTTACCTCCATACAAAAATTTATTGAATCTGGTATGACAAGGGTTGATTACTTTATTATTTCAACCATTGATAAGGATCATTATTCTAATATTATGGCTATAAAAGATTATTTTAAATTTAGTTTTTTTATTGTAGAAAAGCCATTGACAAAAAAAATATGGGAAGCTACAGAACTACTTTCAGTGTTAGGAGATGAACATTTAGCGATAAATTTCGTTGAACGATTCAGTTGTGCTATTCAAGAAATAAAAAATTTTATAGTGAGTAAACATTTAACACCTATAAGAGCTATTACATTTTGGGGAAAAAATCGTTTAGGTGATGATAGAGATACCATGGGAGTTTATTCAGAAATATCACATTCAATAGATTTGGTTATATATTTATGTGAAGTCAAGAATTTTAATAGCAACCAAATGAATACCATTAAATTATCTAGTGATTTTAATGGTATTGGAACTCTTAAGGATGATACATTATTACTGAATATGAATATGGAACTGGACAAAAGTAGTATAATATGCACTTTTCAAAGCTCCTTTATGTGGCACAAGAGAAAACGAGAAATCATTTTATTTTTAAAATCGCCAGATAATCATTGCTATATGATTAGTGTAGATCTAGATAATCCTAGATAGGATTATGATTATTATGAGATAAAAATTTTCAAGAATGGGGAATGGAGGAAGGTTACGGAAAAATCTATCAAGCCCCAAGATTCTTGTATATGTGGCAATGAAAAAATTAATAGATTTATTTCAGAAATCTTAACAGAGAAAAATAAGAATAATCGTATTTATGCAACACTTTCCGATGGTATGTTAGTTCAAAAAGTATTGCATTACGCAGAGAATAAGGGAGGCACTAATGGCACAACAAAATTTTATAATTGATAAAAATATTTCCTTTATAGGTGTTGGAAGTATGGGAATTGGAGTAGCGAAAAACTTATGTGAAAAATTAGAGTTTTCTCAATTTAAATTGTTTGAGCACAGACATAAAATTGATATTGAGTTACTTAAATGTTTTAAAAACAACATTCAAATTGTACGCGATTTGAAGGATATTGCATATGATGCAGATATTATCTTTATATGCTTGCCGAATTCATCAATCTCTAAGCAAATACTTTTTAATGATTATTTTACATCAAATATAAAGGAAGGAGCGGCAATTGTTGATTTGACAACACAAAGCATAGATTTTACTGCCCAAGCAATAGAAATATTTCAAAAATTGGGTATAAATTATCATGATTGCCCACTTATTAGATCTCCCAAAGATTCTATGGAAGGGAAATTGGTTACTCTTGCTGGAGGAATTTTCAAAGGTGATTGTTTATATAATATTATTGAAATATTTAGTGAGAAAATATTTTGTTTGCCACTAGGAAAAGCAACTCAATACAAACTTTTGAACAACTATATTTGCATGGCTTTTAATGCAATTATTCAAACTGGAGTTTTCTATAGTGAGGAGCTAAATTTAGATAGGCATCTTTTTGAAAAGATTATGTTGACAGGAACAAATTATATCGTAGCACTATCACTTATAAATCAATATATAGACAACAAAGATAATAAAGTGCTGAACTTCAAAATTAGAGATGCACTTAAGGACTTAAATTATTTTTATGATATGGTTCAAGATAAAGTACCGTCTTCTAATATTTATATAATTGATACAATTTGTCAAATATTTTCAAAAGCAAATGTTTCAAATGAAGTTACATTACCAATGTTATACGAGGTGTTAAAAAATGAAAAAATTTATAATTAAAGATGAAGAAATATCTATTGAGAATTTTGCTGCAGTAGTGAGAAAGGAAAATTGTATTATTGAAACAGCAAATGAAGTGTTGGCAAAAATTAATGGGTCAAGAAAGCTCCTTGAAGATTTTGTCACTAACGGTAGAATAATTTACGGTGTAAATACGAGCATGGGAGGTTTTGTCAACTATCTAGTTCCGATTGAATATGCTTCTAGACTACAGCAAAACTTACTTCACTCTGTTGCATCGAATGTTGGAGAGTACTTCGATACCCAAGTTGTTCGCGCAATTATGTTGGCTCGTTTACTTTCTTTGTCTAAAGGAGTATCAGCGATAACATTAAAGAATTATGAAATACTTCAAGAGATGCTCAATAAACAAGTCTATCCATGTATCCCAGAGAAAGGATCGTTGGGAGCAAGTGGAGATTTAGGACCACTGGCCTTTATTGCTTTGGTAGCTACAGGACGGTGGAAAGCAATTTATCAAGGAAAAATTATTAGTGGGAAGGAGGCAATGGTAGCTGCTGGCATTGATATTATGGAATTGAGTTACAAAGAGGGACTTGCTTTAATAAATGGTACATCAGCAATGGTGGGTTTAGCTGCTGAAAATTATATGAGGGCGAAAGCTTTGTTTGATAATTATATTGTTGTAAGCGGTTTAAGTTTTGAAGGTTTAGCAACGAAAATAAAACCTTTTGCTCCTGAAGTACATCGTTATAAAAAACACACTGGTCAACAATATGTTGCCCAAAGAATAGTTGATGTATTAAACTCAAGCAAACTAATTGTTGATGAAAAAGAAACAGAAAATATGCTGCGAGAAAAATTTACTAATGATTCTCAGGGGATGGATAGACAAATTGAAGATGCCTACTCGATAAGATGTACTCCACAAATTTTAGGACCAGTTAAAGAGTCATTAGATTTTATTAAACGTATAATAACTAATGAGATGAACTCAAGTAGTGATAATCCGTTAATAATACCCGAATATGAAGAAGTTTTTCATAATGGACATTTTCATGGACAATATATCTCTCAAATAATGGATTATCTCTCAATATGTATGACAACTATATCCAATTTATCAGATAGAAGAATAGATAGATTCATGGATGCTTCAAATAGCAATGGATTGCCAGCATTCTTATGTCATACAACTCCTGGCATTAGGATGGGGTTAATGGGAGGTCAGTTTATGTCTACATCAATTACTGCTGAAAATCGTTCATTGTGTGTACCTTTATCTACACAAACATTAACTTCTACTGGAGATTTTCAAGATATAGTATCATTTGGATTAGTTGCTGCAAGAAGAGCTAAGGAAATTATTGATAATTTAAGTTATATTGTTTCTTTTGAGTTATTATGTGCTTGTCATGCTGTAGATTTACGCGGAAAAGAAAAACTTTCATATGGTACTAAAATATTATACGAAAAAGTTAGGGAAGTTGTACCTTTTAGTGATGAAGATTTTATTATTACAGATTATTGTGAAAAATTGAAAGAACTTCTTTTTAATGATAATCTTTTGGAAAAATAGAGTAACAAAGCAATCAGTTAGACATAATAGAGCAATTGGAAAGGGATTAATATGAGAAGAAAAATATTATTTTGTGGTAATGGAATGAGTGGAGAGGTGATACCATTACTATCAAACGAGTATGAAATAGCCGTTATTACGGAATTTCCACATGATTTTGGATTATCACAAGCAAATGTGGTTTTTGAAGCAAATTCCAAAGATTCAGCAGATGCACTAGAAGCAGCAAAAAAAATTTGGAAAGGAGGATTTAAATTTGAGGCGGTATTAAGTTTATGTTGGGATTGCCCCGAGTCTGTCTCAGTAATTGCAAATTTTTTTAATCTGAAAGGACTCCCTATAGAAGTTTCTGAAATTTCAAGCGATAAATATTTACGTTCTCAAAAGTTTTTACAAAATAATATTTTATCTCCAAAATTTTTTAAGATTGATACACTTGATGAATTAATGTTATTAAAAGAAAATATAAATTATCCAATAGTATTAAAACCTTTGAATTTATCTTCATCAAAAGGTGTGATTAAAGTTGAAAGTGAAGAAAAATTAATTGAGAGTTTTGAATATGCAAAGTCTTATGCCATAACATCATCGAAGAAAAGTATTCTTGTAAATGAATTTATTGATGGTCAAGAATTTAGTGTTGAAGGATTGATGATTAATTCAATATTGTATCTAACTGGCATTTCTGAGAGAATTTTTGAATATCACAAATATTCTCCGTATTTTGTTGAAGTAGGTGATATTATTCCAGCGGATATTGATAAAAGTACGGAAATACAAATCCAAAAATTGGTAAATGATGCGGCAATCGCACTAGGAATAACAGAGGGTGTAGTGAAGGCTGACATCATTCAATCTAAATTAGGAAAATTATATGTGTTAGAAATAACGCCAAGATTAGGTGGACCAAGATTTGGAACTGAAATGATTCCACTGAGCAATGGGACGAATATTTTAAAGGCTTACATTCAACAATTATTGAATGAGAAAATTGATATGAAATTATTGACACCACAATATAAAAATTATGTGATTAATAGATCAATATTCCTAGAAGAGGGAGTTATTTCAGAAGTGACTTTTGACAATACATTTGATCAGGTTGGTTTTTATGATTTTAAATGGTGGGGAATTACTCCAATTGAAGCTGGAAGTAAAGTTGTCCGTCCAAAGTATGGATGTGGTAATATTGGATATATTATTTCTTATGGGAAAACGCGAGAAGAGGCGATTGCCAATACTGATAGAATAGAAAATACTATCAAATTCAAATTTTTAGGAGCAGAAGATGAATAGTAGTATAGATCGTAATTTTTATAACCTAATTAAGAATTTTGATAATTGGTATTTGAGAAATTATTCAGTAATAGAAGAACAATTGATTAAATACTTGTCAATAGATACAGTCACTCCGAATGAAGGTAGGGCAAGCGAGTTCCTAGAAGATTATCTTTCAACAGTTGGTTTGAGTATCAATAGAAATTATTTGAATTTTGACTTGATGAGAAGTGACTCTAAATATACTAGACATTCCTTGGCAGAAAATAATACTGAAAATTATAATATCCATGCGGAAACAGAGAAAGACATTAATGCACCAACAGTATTATTTAATTGTCATATTGATGTAGTTCCGGATAATAGTTATGATCAAAATCAGTTTAAGGCCTACAGTGATAAGTATAATATATATGGGAGAGGGGCGTGTGATACAAAAGCGAATATTATTTGCTTAGTTGAAGCTATAAGATTTTTACAACAGTCCAACATTCCAATTAGGAAAAATATTTCTATAGATTTAGTTATTGAGGAGGAGACAACAGGGAACGGCACATTGATGCAAACACTGAGCGATTTTCAGGCAGATTTTGTTGTTGTATTTGAACCAACAAGATTAAATGTATATAAAGGTCACAGGGGAGTATTGACCGTTAATTTACAGATGCAAGGTACAGCTTCACATATGGGGAATAATTTACAAATAAAAAATATCCATAATCAACTTAAGTATGTTATCGCTGATATTGAGCAATTAGAGGCTCAAATAAAACAGCTTTGTTCAAATAATACTAACTTTCGAAAAACAGATAATGTTGTTAAAATAAATATAGGTAAGGTTTCAGGAGGAGAGTGGGCAGGAAGTACACCAGAAAAATGTGATATACTATTTAATATTGGTTTTACAGAGGAACTGACTTTAGAAAGTCTGGAAAAAAAAGTTATTGATCATTTTTCGAAATACAATAATATTAAAGTTGATTTTCCTGAATTGAAAAATCAATCATATGTTATTGAAGAATCCAACTCTTTGTTAAAAGAATTACTCATTTCGATAAATACGTGTGGGGTAGCTCAAAGTGATATTTATGGTTGGAGGGTTAGCTGTGATGCATTTTATTATTTTACTAAATGTGGTATTCCAACAGTGATTTTTGGATGCGGTGAACTTGATAATGCACATTCTAGTAAGGAATTTGTTACAAAGGAAGAATTGAAGCAGGAGATATTAATTCTAGCAGATTTCTTATCAAAATGATAATATTTGACTGAGGGGAGGTTTATTATGGAAGAGCTTAGAGTAAAAAAAATGGTGGTGACAATGCTTCGACTAGACGATGGTCAAGAGTTATTTATTAATAATACTATAGGAAACAATGATATTATAGCAAGATGTACAAAATATGATTTAAATTATTCATCTATAGAAAGAAATTACTATGTAAATATTGGAAATCTTCAGAATATACCCAATTCAATTGTTGTTAATTTAGAAAATATTTTGGATGAGTCTAAAAGAATTTATGCACACAATACTGGAAAAGAATATATTTTTATAGATGATTTCAATAAACTTCAGGAATTGAATTTTGAAAAAGTTAGAAATATATTATTTGTAGGATCAGCTAATAATTTTACAACTGCTATTATTAATCGGATTTCAAAATTTATACATAACATTTCGCGAGAAGATTGGAAAATTTTTTGGTCAATACTACCTTTAGAGTCGGATATTGATTATTTTGACTATACTTTAAAAAGAATTTCTTATTACAAGATGAAAAATTTAAAAAGTATCATAATTAATCGATTAGTAGATGAAAGTATCACAGTAGATAGAAACTACATTGAAACAATGAAGATTGGTGAACTAATAAAAACCTTACAAGATGAGAATGCTAACTTTTGCTATATTGGACATACTCGATCAGAATTGGCATGGATAAATGGTGGTATTATCGGGGGCAATTCTAATAATGCACAATATCATGATCACAATTTAGATATAATAAAAATCTCTGAAATAAACTCGAGAGATATTTTTATATTTGGGTGTTTTAGTAATAAGTTAGCAGATTTAGCAATATCAAATCCTCAAAGTTTATCAATCTCTGCTATAAACGGAAAAGCCTTGACTTATTCTGGTTACAGCAGTTACTGTTACGCTGATGAAACGTTACTTATGTATTATGATAGTTTATACCTAGAGGGATACTCACAGCATGAGATAATTAAAAAAATTGATGAAGTTAGTAAAATTAAAGGGATTGATGATTTAGCAGAAATGTTTTTAATTGGTGATCCCAATTTTAAGATTGAAAAGGACGATAAGCTTAATTTAATAAAACATTGGGATCCAAAACAAGAATCACAAATATCAATTTCACTTCAAGAGGGGCATAGTCTCTATAGTATTTTACTAGATTCTGATATCAGTGATAGAGTCCAAAATGAACTTTCTATGCTGATTTCAGGATATACCACAACAAAACAACCTCTTTTTGGAGTTTTAAGAAAAGAATATGAAAAATTATATTTAGATATATTTACCAATGGTTATTTTAATAGATGTAGTGTATTTTTGAAAGTAACAGAAATACCAATGGAAAACAGCTTTAACAGATTAAATAATATTCTATTAGAAATGTCTACAGGAATATTTTTTTCTAAAAGAATATTTGATAGAGCCCAAACTTTACTTTTTGAAATCAAACAAGCAAGAATAAAAAATAAGAGGAATATTAACAAAATATCTAAAAATATAAACATATATAAAAAAATGGGGAAAAAATTAGATGAGATTTCTTATTTGGAAGCAGAATACTTTGAGGAAATTAAAAAGAAGGCTTTGCGACAAAAGATAAACTTTGAGGAAGAAATTTTTGAAAATCTTGATTTTAAGATAGAGAATGAAGTTGGAGAAGTCTTAAACTGTCCCTACTGTACGCGACAGTTAATCAATAGAAAAATTACGGATTCATATAGTAAAAAACTGGTTCGAAGACAATTGTTCTGTCCTAAATGTGCAATTATTCAGGATGCACCTGAGTGTGCTTCGAATAATATTTTTATTACAATTAATTCTAAGGAATGCTTGAAAAATGGGGAAAAAGTATCGGGAGAAGTTGAAATTATAGGGACAGGAGTGACTAATAATTCAATCAAACACTATATATATATATTGAGAGGTGAAGAGAACAATATTCTGCTTAAGTCAGGAGAAATAAGTAAAAAAAAATCCGGTGAAATAACAATTCCTTTTGATATCACAGTATCAAAAGAAACGAATAAATATTTGTATTTTATAAAAGTGTTACTACTGATTGATAACAGGCTTTATATTGCAAAAAAAGATATTAAAATAATGTAGGGAGACCATTTTTTTGCTAATTGAAAAAAATATGTTTGATGAAAAAATCTCCAAGGTACTGCGTTTCCTAAGGTAAGCGTTCAATAGTAAGGTGTATAGAATCTTTCTAATCCTCCTATTTATACTGTATTCAAACATAAGATTAGAGAGGAGTTTTTTTATGAAACTGAAACAACCAATTGTCCCTTTAGAGTCTCCTGAGACTAGCGTTCAACACTTCAAATAACAAATCAAAAATGAACCATAATGAGCTATTTCGTTGTTGTAAGCTGGGAACTGATTGACCACAGCTTTTTCTCCTTACTTGATTCCTCTCAAAGAATTAAAATTTTAGTTCGCTTATGGTACTAAACTTAAGTGTTCTTGGTCTCGTCTACATTGTTTGTGGTAAAACTGATTTACGAAAAGTGCTTGATTAGTTGTCTTATCTCTTTCAGTCGCAATTTGATTCCTTTTCAAAATCTGTCTTACTTTTTTGTAGTGGAAAAATCAATCTATTTAAAGCTCTCTACAGTTATTATGGTTCCGGCTGAATCGTATAATTTGACCGGAATCCGGAATATAATTATATTGTGATTTATGTGTGATTTTAGATAAAAATGCAAAAAACATGGCAATATGATGTTAATTGGCGTATTATATTAATAGAGTAGACGTCACCAAAGGTATCTCTTTATTGGGATATAACTAGGTGGCCTTTTTTTTAGGAGTCAGTAATGAATATTAAGTTTCAATTTAAAATTTGAGAAAATTTCTCAAATTATTGATTTGGATATAGAATTAAGATATGCTGTACATGAGGTGATGATAATGTTGCATCAATTTATATTTAAAAACTTTAAGTCTTTTAAAGAGGAGCAAACACTAGATTTACTTGCTGCTTCTATAAAAGAACATGAAACAGATGTAGTTAGGGATGTGATGGATGAAAGGGTATTAAAAATCGCTGCTATTTATGGTGCTAACGCTTCAGGAAAGAGTAATGCGATTGAGGCCTTTCGCTATATGAGGTTTTTGGTGTTAAATTCTTTTACTAGCATAGATGGACTAGCGCAATACACTTCTGTTTCTAATTGGTTTGAAGATGAAGGTATCCCTAGTGAATTCAGTGTACTATTCTCAGTAAATCAAAATATCTACCAATATGGATTTTCAATTCTTCGTGATAAGATTGTAGAAGAATATTTATATTTACGTGATTCAAAACAAAAAAAGGAAAAGTATCATGAATTGATTTTAAGAGATGACAAAGGTTTTTCTGGAATGTTGTTAGAAGAAATTGGCAAAGATAATATTTTAAAATTAGTAGATGAGCATACATTATTTATTTCTGTTTTGTCAAAGTTTAAGATAAAATCTATCAATGATGTAGTACAATGGTTTATGGAAAGTAGTGTATCCGACTATGGTAATCCGGCGAGAGAGCACTTCCAATATAGAAGAGTCGAAAATGGGCACGGTCGACCTGATAGTCCATTAATTAAATTAATCGAGGATAAAAAGGAGAAAAAATTATTAGAGAACTTTTTGCAAGCTATTGATGTAGGAATTGCTGGAATTGATGTGATGACTACTAGTTTTCCTGATGAATCAGAGGGTAAGAAAATAGTGACCTATCATAAAAATCCGAAAACTGGAAAATTAGTTACGGCTTCTTTAAGTAGTGAATCTAGCGGTACAAGAAAAATGCTAATGCTTTATGTAGAATTAAAAAGAATTATGACTGTGGGAGGAGTTATATTTATTGATGAAATGGATGCAAAACTCCATCCATTATTGATTAGATATATTTTAATCATGTTTCATGATTCAAAATTAAATCCTCATAATGCCCAACTTGTATTTTCTACACAAGAAGTTTTCACGCTAAGCAAAGAAAATTTACGACGTGATGAAATTTGGTTTGTCGATAAAAATGACTGTGGTGAATCTGCTTTGTATTCACTAGTAGACTATGTTGATGAAGAAAACAAAAAAATTAGAAATGATGCAAGTTATGGTAAAGATTATATTCTTGGTAGATATAAATCAATTCCTCGTTTAAAAAGAACGGAGGTATTGAATTAGATGCCTAAAAAAATTGGAAAAAGAGCTAGAGCTGAACGTCAACGTTTACCTGAGCCAAAAACGTATTTTATTGCAAGCGAAGGAACAAAAACCGAAGTCATTTATTTTCGCAAATTCGCAAATATGATTAATGAAAAATACGCAGGTCATGAGGAATTGATAACTATTCCAAAATTTGAAATAAAAGGAATAGGCTCAAGTAATTTTAGATTAATTTCAGATATTGAAGATATTATTAGAAAAGAACCCAGAATTTATGAAAATGTCTGGATAATCTTTGATATGGACGATATTCCTATAGATTATTTTGATAACTCTATAAGTTCAGCTGAGGCAAAAGGATATCGTGTGGGATGGTCAAATGATTCTTTTGAGTTGTGGTATTTACTTCATATGGAATTTTTACAGTCAGCAATTGATAGGAAACAGTACACTGAAAAATTAAGACGTTATTTGAAAATAAATGGCATAGATAAGTATGAAAAAAATGATCCTAGAGTATTTGATCTTTTATATCCTAAAACCAAAACAGCAATAAAAAATGCTGAAAAATTAGAAAAAAAATATAATCCGAATATTCCTTGTTCTAAAAAAAATCCAGGAACAACTGTTCATAAGTTGGTAAAAGAATTGATAAATTTAGAAGATGAAATTGATAAAATTAAAAAGAGAAATAAAAATATGTAGTAAAAATTCAACTGTAATTTGTTTGCTAAAAACTTTGAATGGACCAAAAAAATTTAGTTAAATTAGGTAGTGAATTGTATGTTAAAGTTCTCGTTAACGTTCTACTCTTGAATGTTAACGAGAATTTTTTTTACATTACAAAAATTAATTCTTAAGATTTTTTTAAAAAATATAAATATAGCTATTCTATTCTTATTCTAAATTCATCTATTGAGTGAAAGAAGAAAAACTCTATAGAGTGAGATGTAAGATTATTCTTTCAAAGATGTATATAGTTCTTTGAAAAGTGAATAGATAGACTTGAGACGTTAACTATCTATTGAGCGTTTTATTTAATTACGCCAAGAAATTTCTGCTGAATCACTGAATTTGGTTTAAATGAATACTATTCAATTTATGAATAAGGATAAAAGAAAATGAGCGATAAATAATTAAATAATAGGGAAGAGTGGTGTTCTTGTCTGCGAAGATATAGATAGGGATAATGATACTTCATAGTAAATGCCGGCTTGTCTTGAATAGAGGCGGTAGTTCAAATTGGACTAATGTGCATGACCAAATGCACTCAAGTCTATTAATAATGATTATTTTAATTGTATATCAACATTTTTCAAAAATCGATAGTTGTAGCATTAATACTACAAGGAATCATTTGCAATTAGCGTAGATTAGATATTTTGTGGAGGTGGCGGATTGAAAACACCGATATGTAAAATTTATACAAATATTTTGTTCGAGTTAGATAGGAAACTATATGATATTAGAAAATTTAATTCCTTCGATGAAAAGAGAGAGCAATACGATGCAATTGGTATTTTTGTTGATTCTCAATTACAAACAAACTATTTATATATGAGCACATTTTTCTAACTGTTAACTGTAAACTAAAAAAACTTACCTGACCTATTCAAATGAAATTGAATAATGAAAAAAAGAATAGAAGGTGATAGAATGAAAACAGCTACTCGTCAAGATTTAGTTAATCTAGGTTTCTCTCGATATTACGCTCAAAAAATATTCAAGGAATGTAAAGAACTTTTAGTGGCGAGAGGATATTCGTTTTATCGTAATTCAAAAATAAAAAGAATTCCTGTTTCCGTTTTAGAAGAAGTTCTCAATATTTCTTGGGAGGAATAATAAATTGAGAAGAGTTGCAAATATTTATAAAGATAAGAAAAGAGGGACATGGTTTTTTTCTGCAACTATTGGCCACGATAAATTTGGCAAAAGAATTCAGGTTACTAGAAGAGGATTCAAAACACAAGGTGAAGCAAAAAAAGTATTGGAAGAATTAAAACAAAATTTTTCTGATTCTCAAGGAATTTATTTACAAGGAATAACCTTTTATGATTTTTATCAAAAATATTTTTTTCCATGGTATAAGCTAGGAACTGTAGAAAAAACTTATGTAAAAACGAATCATACTTTGCAACGAGCATTAGATTTTTTTGGAAAAATGCAGCTTGAGAAGATTCGACCGATCCATATTCAAGAATTTCAACAGTTTTTAGTACAAATCCGTATCGTAAATAAAGGGATTGAACAACCCTTATCTCAAAATTACATCAAACAAATATTTAATAAACTGAGGGTAGTTTTTAAACGAGCTATTGCACTTGAAATCATTGAAGAGAATCCCGTAGACACTATAGGGAAGATAAAATCTCGACGTCCCCAAATAGAATTTTGGACAGTAGATGAATTTAAGAAAGTGTATAATAGTGTCTATAGTGCTGATTTTTATGAAGAATTTTATAAACGATTAATGCGTTTTATCTTTGTTACAGGTGTAAGAAGTGAAGAACTATTAGCATTACAATGGAATGATTTTGACTTATCTAAAGGTACATGTAGTATAAACAAATCAATCTATATCCGAACAAGACAAGATTATGAATTTGCTGAAACAAAAAATACTTCAAGTATACGAACTATTTCATTAGATAAGCAAACTGTTATAGACTTAAAAACATGGAAAAATGAACAACAAACTATTGGTGAAAATATAGAATTGGTTTTTTCTTATGATGGATTACCCCCATCTCCAAGAACTATTTTAAGGAGAATAAAGCAATTAGCAGAATTTGCAGGAGTAAAACCAATTCACTTACATGGACTTAGACACTCGCATGTTGCCTTTTTAATTGAACACAATAAAAATATTTATGCGATATCGAAACGTCTAGGTCATGCATCAATTAAAACTACCTTAGATAAATATGGACACCTATATCCCGAAACCAATCAAGCACTCGCAGATGAATTTACGAGGTTTGATATTTAATTTTTTTCTAATTTTCAGCTGTCATACCGTTGTCACGAGATAGTTTTTAATTATTGAGTATTGATATATCAAGCTTCTTTGCGGATTGTCGGAATCGAAGATGGACGATGAAGATACTAAAAAATAATAAGAAAAACAAAGCGGATAACTAACCAATGATTATTCATGGCTCTATAATAAATTGGACTGATGAATCAAAATCGATTCTTCAGTCCAATTTTTCATTTTAGGTATAAAAAAACATACCGTTCTCTGATATGATTAAATTACCACAAATAACCCAAGAGAGGACGGTATGCTATATGAATCATTCTATCAAAAAAATGTTACGATTAATAGACCCAAATTTAACAATTCTTGAAATTACTCAGGAGAAAATCAACCATCAGATGACTCTTGTCATTAAAGCGAATCTTTCCCCTCAACCTTCACCTTGTAAATGTTGTGGTGCCAATGTGATAGATGATGATGGAAAGTTCGCTGTAGTCAAAAACGGCAAGAAAACAGTCACTGTACGCTTAGAAGCTTTCAACCACTTACCAATGGTCATGCATTTAAATAAGCAACGCTATGTATGTAAAAAGTGTAGACACTATTGGACTGCCCAAAGCTATTTTATTCGCCCCCATCATGCTATCTCTGAGCAGGTGCGATTTAAAATGATGGATTTATTAAAAGAAAAAGTGTCGCTTACTTTTATCGCTAAACAATGTCAGGTTTCTATTTCTACGGTTATTCGTGTCTTGCGCTCATTTAAACCTCAGTTGCCTAAAGCAAAACAGTTGTACTTACCGAAAGTTTTACTAGTAGATGAATTCCGCTCACATACTTCTTTAGAAGATAAAATGAGTTTTATTTGTGTAGATGGTGAAACAGGGAAATTGTTGGATGTTTTACCCACTCGTAAATTACCTTATTTGAAAAACTATTTTCAAAACGCCAAAAATAAGGAAGACGTACAATTTTTAGTTTCAGATATGAACGCGAGTTATATGCAATTGATTGCGAGTCACTTTCCTAATGCCCAATTAATCATTGATCGCTTTCATATTGTCAAACATATCAATCAAGCACTCAATGACTGTCGCGTACGCGAAATGAAAGGATTAATCAAAGAGAAAAAAAGAAGCCAAGCTGCAAAATTAAAAAGTAATTGGCGCTATATCCTAAAGAAAAGAGCAAACTTAGATGTTACAGAATATAAATCCTGGCGCAGTTTTCGCCAACCTAAATTTCCACTTTTAACAGAAGAAATGATGGTTGACCGGTTATTGGCTTTTTCTCCTAAACTCAAATTAGGCTATCAGTATGTCCATGATTTATTAGAAGCTTTTGATAATAAAGATCCAGATACATTTTTTGAGATATTAAAAACGTTACCAGATACACTAGATGAAGTACTGAAAGAGAAGTTACAAAACTTAATAAACTATGAAGAAGGAATAAGAAATGCACTGATTTATCCTTATTCTAACGGCAAAATAGAAGCCAAGAATACACATATTAAAACTTTAAAACGGGTTAGTTATGGTTTTCGATCATTTGTGAACATGAAATTAAGACTATTTCTGATGAATAGTTTAATTGAATCGAAATAACAAAAAGAGCAGAGATAGCAAATAGCTGTCTATCTCTGCCTATTCCTTTTGTAAAACTCATCAGTCCAATTTGACAAAGAGCCATTATTCATTAGGTGATTATCCGTTTTTTATTTTTTCTAGCAATAGTTGTATTTAGTTAACGCTTTTGTTATTATGTAACCAATATTCATTGTGAAAAAAAGTGAACGAAATAATTGGATAATAAAATGCAGATAACAAATTATGGCAAATTTTGAAAGGAAGTGACACTATGAATAATTTACGGCAATTGCTTATTGAGCGCTTGGAAAAATATGCAACAACAATGCCAGCTCAACCAGCCATTGAAGGAATTGATGAAACGTTAACCTATCTTGAATTAGCTAATCTTGTGAAAAGTAGAGCATACTTTTTAAGAAAAATGCTGGGTACAAACAATTTACCTGTTGCCATACGCTTAAAAGACAAAAAAGAGGTTTTAATAACCATGCTAGCGCTGATAAAAGCGGGAAAAGCGCTACTACCATTACCCTATGAGATACCTGAGGATAAAGTTATTCATATTATCAAAACAATTGGGCCACAAGCTTTGATTACAGAAAAAGAGCTACAGCATCATGATATCGGTGACTCACTTTTTATTCCTTTTAAAACATTACAACAATTTACTTATCAACTTGAAAAAGATAGGGATAAGCCAGTGACTTATCTACCAGAAAATATTTTTTGTATTTTAATGACATCTGGTACCACGGGGATGCCTAAGGGCTGTCAATTGTCGGATCAAGCTTTTTTAGGTCGAATTTTTGATTTGGCCGAAGCTTTTCCAATGACCGCAGGGGATAAGTTTCTATTTTCTGGCAATTATTCATTTGATGTGACTTTTACGCAGATGTTTTGTTGGCTTTTTGGAGAAGGGACAATCGTCATTCAAGATGAACGTGATAAATTTAATAAAATTCCACGTTATATTGAGCAATTTAGGATTACTCATATAGCGATTTCTCCGGCTATCTTGCGTCATATTTATGAAGAGCTAAAGGCAAAGCAGCATTCTTTAAAGTTTGTTTTTGTCGCCGGTGAAAAATTCCCGGTTGAAATTGCTGAAAAATATGTCAAGGAAAAACCTCATTTTGAGTTATTCAATCTGTATGGACCAACAGAGTTTTCGATTTATGCGACTAAATTTGCTGTTACAAATTACAAAAAGGAAAAGACTGTAGCGATAGGCGCACCACTTCAAGGCGTAAAAGTCTACTTGCTCGATGAAAAAGGCTGCATTATTGAAAAACCGAATACTGAAGGCGAGCTTGTGCTAGCAGGTAAAGGCATGTTTAATGGTTATCTTAACAATCCCAAGGAAAATAAGGAAAAAATCCTGCAAATCGATGGTCAGCTAGCCTACAAGACCGGTGATTTGGGTTATTACGCGGAGAATCAATATTACCTGATTGGTCGTAAAGATCATCAATTTAAGATAAACGGTGTGCGTGTAGAGGCGGAGGAAATTGAGAAAAAACTTTTACAGCATAATCCTTTAATTAGAGAAGCCGTAGTCAGCTATGAGCCCTATCATGATAAGCAGATTCTGGTTGCCTATATTAGTTGGAAAGATAAGGAAAAGAAAATTGCCGATAGCCAAATTATTCAAAACGTAGAGAACAGCTTAGAAAAGTATTTTCTACCAAAATTGATTGTCAGTATGGCTGAGCTTCCACTAAACAAAAACGGAAAAGTTGACCGAGCAGCCTTACAACAGCGATTTCATGAACAAGTAACTAAAAATTTAACCAATCAACAGTTCGCTAAAAAAGAAAGTCATTTTAATCAGTTGAAAACAATCTGGGAATCGGTACTTCAATTTCCTTTAACCGATGAAACTGCCGATTTTTTCCTCTCAGGTGGGGATTCCGTTGATGGAGTTGTCCTGCTGACAGAAATAGAAGAGAAATTTGGTTTAACATTATCAGAAGAAGAATTTATCGGTCATTCAAGCTTTAAACAATTGTTGACACTAATTAATGTTAAAATGGGGATCGTACCAGAAGATGATCAACTAGCGGAGCATTGGACAATTGATTGGACAGATTTAGGTGGGAAAATCATTAATGATGCCGGAAAGAAAATTTTAGTTGGTGAAGGTGAGGAAAAATTATATGAATTGATCAACGCTAGTTTACCTCTTGCCAAACAAGCGGATAAAATTTTTATTAGGAAAAATGAGCAGATAGTGCAGCCAAAAGTTGTGCAAGTCTTCCCATTATTCAGTCGTCAGGAGTTTTATTTGCGAAAAAATTTTAATAGTATTTTGCAAACAGTGATTAATTTTGATCAGCCTAATTATGTGAAACTAATGGTTGCTTTAAATAAATTTGTTAAGCATCAACAATTGACTCGTTGTCTAATCATGGATCGTCGTTTTGTCGAGCTTGCCTATAGCCCAATTAAACTTAAGGATCTTGCGTTTATTGATCTTGCGTTTTTGCAGCCTAGAGAAGCTGAATGTCGATTAAACGAAAAGCTACAAGCAATCCATGCTCAATTATTACAGCAATCTCCGGATAAACAAATGCTACAATTTTTACTTGTTCGAGAGTCATTTAAAAGCGCCCAGTTATATTTATTGGTGAGTCATCATATTGCCGATGCAGCCTCTATCCATGTTTTTAAAAATCAATTGCTTGCCTATTATCAAAAAAATGAGGAAAATCCTCACGTTCCTTCTTATGCAAGCTTTGTCAATTCAGTGATTGCCGCCAATAATGAACAACGATTAATAGAATTAGCTGAATCTAATTACTATCGTGAGATTCAATTAGCAAATGACAGTTTCCGAATGTTTTTTAACTATGATACAACTTGTCTGTTTGATGAATATCGCTTTACCTTAACAACTAAAAATCGCGAGGATCGGGCTAATCAGTTATTTGCTCAACTGGCAAAACTAGTCCATCAAAAAACAGGTGCTCCAGTCTTTGCCTTTCAAATACTGAAAAATCTAAGAAGGTTTGCTAATGTTGATTATAAAGAGCTTTTTGCGGATATTCATTGCAGTATCTATACCACTTATCATATTGATAAACCAGAGGACGAAAGGTTATTTTCTAAGAGTGAGCAGAATTTTAAAGCAATTTACGAAAAAGCAGGGATTCATATCGACTATCTGACTTCTTCTGATAAATTTGTTGACAATCCATTCATTCCTACCTTTGAAGAAACTTTTCTGAATATTAATTATTTAGGAGAAATCCACAAAGAGGAGGTCCCTAGTTTAATTGAGCAATTAAGGAGCGCTGCTAAACAGCTAGCCAAGCTTCATACAAATAAAGTGCGCTTTACCTGTTTTACAAGTGGTGATAAGGGATATTTAATTGCACTAGGGGGAATGTCACTTAAAGCTGAAATTGAATAACGAAAATATGGGAATATTTTGTAAATCCGCTGGTATAAATAATTAAAATCATCCGAATAGTCAAAGATGAGTAAAACGCAACTTGACTATTCGGATGATTGATTTTTATAAAAATAATACTAGATTCTCCCCAATGAATAGGCATACGTGTAAATGCTTCATTTGGCCTTTTTTTGACAGCGTTTTGTGATAAAATGTAAGGTAAATTAGTTGATAAATGAGGTGGCGTAATGGTAAAGAATAATCCTTGGTTGCATTGGGCAGCTGAATTGCAAAGTATTGCCCAAGCCGGTTTGTATTATGGTAAAGATGTTTTTGATCATGAAAGATATGAAAGAATAAGAGAAATCGCCAGCTTAATGGTAGCTGAAATGACGGAACAACCAGTTGAAGAAATTTGGCAATTATTTTGTCAGAATGTGGGTTATCAAACGCCAAAGCTTGATACGCGTGCTGCTATTTTCAAAGAGGATAAAATCTTGCTCGTTCAAGAAAATGATGGGACTTGGGCTTTGCCAGGCGGTTGGGTAGAGTATAATCTCTCTGTTAAGGAAAATGTGATAAAAGAAGTCAAAGAAGAAGCCGGGCTAAATGTTAAAGCGACGAAAATCATCGCTATTCAAGATCGTAGTAAACACAATTCTCCTGAATATATTTATGGGGTATGTAAAGTCTTTGTTGATTGTGAGCTAATTGACGGTCATTTTGAAAAAAATAGTGAGACGATTGCGAGTGATTATTTTTCAATCGATCAATTACCTCCGTTAGCTGAACAAAAGGTCAATGCTGAGCAAATCAAGATGTGTTTTGATGCACATTTTGCTAACAATTGGGAAGTATATTTTGATTAAGTCAATTGAAGGACTCTCTTAAAATGAATGATAGAAATTGGCAGCTAGATTTAACTATTGGTCAGCAAAGGCTACAGCTAAAATTATTTGATGATACTGTGCTAACAGAATTATACGATTTGATTAAGAAGAATAGAAACACTTTAATTGGCAAAATTACCTGGGTGGATTCACTAAGGAATATTGAAGATTTGCAGCTATTTTTAAAATACTGCCTACAGCAAGCAAAAAACAAAGAAGCTTTTTATTTTGCAATCTATTTGGAAGAAAGCATGGTTGGGTGCATTGATTTTCATCATTTTAACTATACCAATCATAGCTGTGAAATTGGATATTGGTTAGATCAAGAAAAACGTGGGCAAGGAATCATTACCCGCAGTTTGATTGGCTTAATGTCTTTGTTTATTGAACAATTTTCTATGCAATGCTTTTATATTATTGTTCATGTGACGAATACGAGTAGTCGAAAGATTCCTGAAAGCTTAGGTTTTACTAATGAAGGGCTAGTATCTGAACAAGAATTCACAGAACAATATACAGAAGACAAAATATTATATAGTCTATCCAAACAAATGTTTAAACAAAAACTACCTATATGGGAGCAAAGATTTCGCCTGCTAGAAAAAGAGGATTCTTAGTTTTTTATGTAATCGCCAATCTTCTTTAAAATATTACTGATTTCTTGAGTGGTATTGTTTGGATGAAGATTTTTAAATTTCATATTCGGAAATGCCTGTAGTAATCGTTTATCCTGAATAGTTAGTTTAGGCAATTCTTGTTGATTTTCATGGAAAAAAGTCTGTAACCAATTTTCAGATGAAGATTTGAAGCCGGCTAGCTCTTGTCCAAGCTGCACCTTTTTAGCGGTAAGTTTTTCGTTAATTAAATGAATGGTTTTGGTAAAACTAGCTAAATTGGCTAAAGTATAGCCCAAATCACAAGAGGTTAGCGCAATAGCAAGGACTGGCAAAAAGATACTAAAACGTTGATACAAAGCGAACGCATGATTGAAAAGTAGGGGTTGAATGAATTTTACTACAATTACACAGCAGATTCCCCAAAAAATGGAGACTGGGATGGCAATACGCCCATTGATATTAAGAGGGATATGATGATAGTCCCATAAGGTTAGATGAAAAAATTTTTCTAATAGGTAGCTAGTCAAATATTCTAAAATACTAACTAGAATCGCGGAAATAAAAAATAACAATAAAAGATTGTTTTTATATGGTGTAACTAGATAAAGAACTCCTAAAATACCAAAACCGTAGATTGGGGTAATTGGTCCAAGTAAAAAACCACGATAAACAAAATGATGCTCGCTAATAGAACAAAAAACGGTTTCCCATAACCAGCCAATAAAAGAGTAAGCAAAAAAGAGAGAGACGGTAATTGAGAATGCTTCGATCATAAAATGACCTCCTTGTATGAAGATTTGTTCTAGGATGAAAAAATTAGATGGCAGAAAAAGCTTGATAGAGGGGTATGTAAGTATTATATTCTTTACATAAAATAAAAACAAATATTATCCATAAATTGGAGGGTGTAAAATGAAGTTTGTCCAAATAATGCAAGAAGATAAGGTTATTGTAGCATGTCAAGAAAAAGAGAGAATTATACCTATCGATCAATTGGCGATAAAGGCATTTGATCAGGTAAAAACATTAAAAGATTGGATTATTTTACAGGATAAACAACCTGAAATGACGCTGATTTTAAAAGAGGCCGTTACCAATTATCGAGGAAAATATTTAGCTAGTGATGAGGTCACCTATGCGCCAGTCATTCATAATCCCGAAAAGATTATTTGCGTAGGCTTAAATTATCGTTCGCACATTATAGAAACGAAGCGTAAGGAGGAAGAATTTCCAGAATTTTTTGCCAAAACAACAAATAGCTTAAATGCACATAATCAAACGGTTTACTTCCCAAAAAGTGTGCAAAAATTGGATTATGAGGCTGAATTAGTAATCATTGTTGGTAAAACGGCTTATGAAGTGAGTCAGGCTGAAGCGAATGAATATATCTGGGGCTATACCATCGGCAATGATTTTTCTGCTAGAGATCTTCAAAAGCGCCGAACACAGTGGTATTTAGGCAAAGGCTTGGATGGATTTGCACCCATTGGACCTTACGCAGTTAGAAAAGAAGATTTTAATCTCCAAAATGCTGAAATTTGCTTAAAAAGAAATGACCTTGTTGTTCAAAAGGCTAATGTCAACCAGTTGATTTTTAAACCGGATTACTTGATTAGCCATCTTTCACAATATCTGACGTTAAAACCAGGAGATATCATTTTTACGGGTACACCAGAAGGAGTCATCTTAGGTCAAGATTCTCCTGATTGGTTAACTGATAATGAAATACTGACTGTAACGATTGAAGGAATCGGCAGTTTAACCAATCAAGTAAAAGTGAAGCATCAATAAAAGTATACATATACTTTACATACTATTTTTAGGGGGCTAATAACCCTTATTAAAATATGGTATTATGAGAGTGGAAAAAGATTTCTGAAAGGGAGTGATTTCAATGATTTATACTACATCAAAATTGACAGAATATGCAGTATATCCTTTAAATGAACATTCTTTCTCAGATAATCTTAGCTATTATGAGATGGCAGATTTTTCATTTGATCAAACAAAGTTACAAGATAAACATGCTCCACTTTGGCGTAATGTGGAATTAATTGATAGCTTTGAATTAATTGATCATCAAGAATATCCGCTAACGATCTCTCATGATAGTCTCTTTTTATCCATTATTAGAGCACAGATGGATAAAAAACAGAGTAGATAAGCTGCTCTAAAAAAACCAGCACTTCTATTTAAGGGAGTACTGGTTTTTTTTATCAAGATTAATTTATTAGTGAACACTGATTAACTGTTTTGTTTTACTTCTTGAAGATATTGTTGCATGATTTTAGCTTGATATTGCTTTTGTGCATTTTGAATGATGGTTTGTTTTTGCATGTCATCTAGCATCGGATTTTCTTTCATTGCGTTCATTACTTGCTCTTTGACATATACTTGCGCATCATTTTTCATTTTTTCCGCATTTTCTTTCATTAATTTGGCAAATGCCTTGGCTTGATTCACACTAAGCACCGGCCAGCTCTTAGGAATTTCAAAGGTATAATGCTGTTTAATATATTCATGATTGTTGTCTGTAATACCAAATAATAATTCATAAAATTTATTTTTGTATACCCAGACGTATTTTTTAATTGTTACTTTTGCATGAGTAGTTTGTGTTTGTTTAACTGTATAGGAAGTTTGTTCAGTTTTAGTAGCGATTGGTTTTTTCTGTTCTTCGTTTGTACGATATAAATAGACTTTTTCCTTTCCGTTACCTAATGGTTGATATAGTAAAACATCAAAGTCTTTACTTGTAGCGCTTGAAACCAATGCTTCAGTTGTAACAGTAGCTTCTTTTTTCATACCAAAATGATTGGTTACATTTAATGTGATTAAAGCCAAAGAGGCAAGAAAGATTAGGCCAAGTATGATGGCGAATATTTTTTGAAAAATATTTTTAGCAAAAACGTTACAAATGGCAAAACCAACAACACTAATAATCAAAATGAAAAGAATCATTATTTTTCACCTCCGTGATGAAAGACTTCTTTTTTAGCTAGTGAGAAAGTGATTAACCAACCGATAAAACCAAAGATAACCGCTACAAAAAAGGCTGCGTGGTAACCAGATAAGGTCGCATCAATTGCACGATCTCTGTATAGCAATGGCTGTGATTTTAATAATGCTTTTTCTGGTAGATTTCCTTTAGTCACATTGGTTAGTACACTGATTAAAATAGCCGTACCAATTGAACTGGCTACTTGTCTAAATGTATTGTTGACAGCAGTTCCGTGGCTAATTAGACGATTATCCAGTGCGTTCATACCAGATGTCGTTACCGGCATCATTACCATTGAGATCCCAAACATACGAATTGCATAAAGTACAATGATCACTAAAACAGAAGTTTTGCTTGTTAAAAAGGCAAATGGTAAGGTTGCTGAAGTTAAAATAAGCATACCTGAAATCGCCAATTTTCTTGCTCCAAATTTATCAAAGATAGAACCCGTAATTGGCATCATTAGCCCCATAATCAAAGCACCAGGTAACAGCATCAATCCAGAATGAAAAGCACTTTCTCCACGAATATTTTGGATGTAAAGTGGTAATACCATTTCTGCACCAATCATCGCCATATTCGTTACGCCAGCTAAAATCGCTGCAATTGTAAAAATTTTTGATTTAAATACACGTAATTCAAGAAATGGATTTTCCACATGTAATTGTCGCCATGAGAAAATAGCGATAAAGATTACACCAACTAATAGGAAAATAATTACTTCTTTGCTTGTCCAGCCTTTATCACCGACACTTGAAAAGCCATATAACAAGCTACCAAAACCAATCGTTGATAAAAGTGCAGATAAAGCATCGATTTTAGGATGGGTTAACTGAATCACACTTTTCATTAAGAATAGGGCTAAAACTAAAACGAGTACGACAATGGGAATAACCATCCCAAATAAATCACGCCAGCTATAATGATCGATAATCCAACCAGAAAGTGTTGGGCCTAAAGCTGGCGCTAAACCAATAACAATTCCAGCCATCCCCATGGCTGAACCTCTTTTTTCAGGTGGAAAAATAGAAAGCATAATATTTTGTAATAAAGGCATTGAAATTCCTACACCTGTTGCTTGGATTAATCGGCCAGCTAATAATGTGGGAAAATTAGGTGCGATAAAGCATGTAATTGTCCCAATTAGAAAAATAAACATTGAGGTTAGATATAAGTGTCTAGAACTAAAAGTATTGATTAACCACGCGCTAATCGGGATCATGATCCCATTAACTAAAAGAAAACCTGTTGTTAACCATTGAACAGTTGAAGCACTAATATCAAAATCCTTCATTAAAGTTGGGAATGCTGTAGCTAACAACGTTTGATTTAAGACAGTACAAAAAGTACCAATTAACAACACAATAACCATTAATGTACGGTTATAGGGTTTACCATAGATATCTACGGCTTGATTTTTCTTCATTTTATTCACACTCTTTTCTAAAAGTTTTCTGAAAGACATTGATTAATTTAATCTATTTCCGAATTTTTGTCAACTAAGTTGACAAAAATTTGAGATGATTTACAATAAAAGTGATTTTACCAATGATAGGAGAGGTATTCTTGAGTGATTATTTAAGAAACATATTTACCAATGATAATTTACTAATTGGGATTAGTGAGCTAAGTAAGATGACCAATGTTTCCCCTAGACAATTACGCTACTGGGAAAGTAAGGGATATATTGAAAGTGTAGATGAAAAGCATAGCCAAACAGCCAGAAAGTACCGATTGTTTACCGTGTTTAAAGTTCAACTAATCAAGAAATATTTGGATAATGACTGCACCTTAAATCAAGCGCTTCAAAAAGCCGATGCTAAAATTCAAATGGCTAAGTCATTTAGACAATTATTTAAACAAGGAAAAATTGAAATTCAGGTTATTGAAGAGCAATTTATTGTGATGATTTTCAGAAAAGCTCAGCATACGGAGGAGACGCTGTATGTAGTGTTTGATGAAAAAAGCGATGACCTACTTTATTTTACTGGTAATTTTAAAAATCAACAAGCATTAACTCAAACGATAATTGAACGATTAAATACTTGTAAAAATAATGTTTAGTCATATTTGAATACTTATTAATCTCAGATAAATCCTTAATTCCAAAGTAATTCTATCTTATTAGTACAAGCTTTTTTTATCATAAAATATAAATATTCTTCATTATTACTAGAAATTTTAAATAAAACTAAGTATAATTAGTTTAGAAGTTAGGTGACGAATTTTTAGGGATTTATTTTTAAATTTTTTGGGTCACGTTAAACGGAATACAGTATTTTACAAAAAATAATTTTATGATGTGTATCTTAGGTGTTTTATAAACACTCAGAATTATTTTGATTGGCTGGTGTTCAAAGAAACTAATAAAGAGGGATTATTATGGAAACCAATTACTTATTTAAATGGGTCTCGATGATAAACCATCAAAAAATGATGATGGATGAATTAAGTAAAATTTTGCAAAGACAATATGATATTGGCATTAATGAATTTTACGTATTATTCGTTTTAAGTCAGAGCCCAGAACGACAAATGCGACTGTCCGACTTGATTCAACAGATTTCATTAAGTCAAAGTGCAATGTCTCGATTGATTGGTCGCCTCGAGGCAAAGAACCCAACTATTATTATGCGAAAAAATAATAACCATGATAAAAGAAGTATGTTGATTCAGTTAACCAATCATGGTTTAAAGGTGACACAGCAAGCGATTGAAGAAGTCAATTATTTTTTAGTAAATCGAGTTGGAGAACTAAATTTTTCAAAAGATGATTTGCAAGCATAAGAGCAATCAGCTTTGAGACTAAATAATCGAATTTATTTCGGTTATTTAACAAATTAAATGTTCGTGCATACATGTTTTTATTCAAATTATTTAAGCAAATTGCTAACTGAAAAAATTTGTAAAGAAAGGTCGCATGGCAATGAAAAAAACGGGAATTTATCAAAAAATTGCTGATGATTTAATTGACCGGATAAAAAATGGAGAATTTCGTACAGGTGAGCAACTACCCAAACAGATAGACCTCGCAAAATATTATGATACTAGTCGTTTAACGATTCAAAAGGCAATCCAAATTTTAATTTCTAAAGGATATGTTTATGCCAAAAAAGGATACGGTACCTTTGTAAAGGGCGAAAAAATCAAGAATAATGTACTTTATCAATATGATATCAATGACTCAACCGGTTTTACTGAGAAATTTTCATCTTTGTTTACTATTCAAAGCAAAATAATTTCTTTTGATACTCGAGCTGCAGATGAGAAGGAATGTGAAAAATTAGATTTAAAAATTGGGAGTACAATTTACGATATTATACGTATTCGTTATCTAGATAATCAGCCTTTTCGTTTAGAATATACAATTATTCCTGCTACAGTCATAAAAAATTTGACGCAAGAGTTGATGGAGCAGTCATTGTATTCCTATATTACAGATGAGTTAAAGCTGAAAATTGGCTCAGCGTTCAGACAGATCCGTGCAGATAAGGCTGATCATTATGATTGCGCCTACTTAGATTGTGTTGAAGCAGATCCTATTTTGGAAGTAGAGCAGGTAGTGAGCTTGAAGGATGGACGTCCTTTTGAATTTACCCAGATTCGCTATCGATACGATAAGGGCTATATTATTTCTAATCATATTTTATAAAAAGTGACAATTATAGATGGAATTGACATTATGGATGGAATATTTCAATGATATCTATGATTGTTTTTTTGTTATGGCTAAAAACTGTTCAATTTAGACAAAATTTAGTAAGATAGGATTAAGATAAATTTAAAGGAGTTGTTTTGTTGAAAAATAAGAATTTGATGTTATCTATTGCTATCGCTAATCTTTTCTTGATTTTCACTGGTGTTGGATTAGTTATTCCCGTCATGCCACTGTTGATGGAGGAGATGCATTTTTCCGGAACAATTATGGGGATGATGCTTTCAGTTTTTTCGATTGCTCAATTTGTTGCCTCGCCAGTTACTGGGCTTTGTTCGGATAAATTTGGGCGAAAGAATATGATTTGGATAGGCATGCTTTTGTTTGCACTATCTGAGTTTATATTTGGCTGGGCGAATGATAAGTATATTTTTTATCTCTCACGTGCTTTAGGTGGGATTTCAGCCGCCTTGATTATGCCAGCCGTTACAGCTTATGTAGCTGATTTAACCAGTGTCCAAGAACGGCCAAAAGCGATGGGCTATGTTTCTGGTGCAATTAGTGGGGGCTTTATTATTGGGCCGGGTCTAGGTGGTTTTTTAGCAACTTTTGGTCATCGTATTCCATTTTTTACAGCTGGCTGCTTAGCTTTGATTGGGAGCCTCTTTACCATCTTGATACTAAAGGAATCCAATCATTTCAATCAAGAATTAGCGACAAAGGTGGAGCAAGCTGCTGATTTAACGCTACGAAATTTTTTCCGTCTACCTGGCATGCCATTTATCTTTTTAATCATTTTTATTTCTTCATTTGGACTACAAGCATTCGAGTCAATTTATACCATTATGACCGCGATTAATTTTGGTTTTAGCTCAGCTGAAATTGCCTTCATTATCACCATCAGTGGTACCTTAGCCTTGATTTTTCAAGTCTTTCTTTTTGATTTCATCGTTAGAAAAATTGGCGAAATTGGCTTAATACAAGCAAGCTTTTTTGCAAGTGCAATATTTATCTTTGTAATTGCTTTTACTAAAAATAATCTTGTGTTTATCCTATCTACCTTTGTTGTTTTTCTAGCCTTTGATTTGTTTAGACCGGCTGTAACAACGTATTTATCTAAAAAGGCTGGTGGCAATCAAGGGGCGGTAAATGGATTAAATTCAACTTTTACAAGTTTTGGTAATATTGTCGGTCCTGTCTGTGCGGGCTATTTTTTTGATTTGAGTCAGCACTTACCCTACTTTATTTCCGCAAGCATCTTATTAGTCACCGGATTACTCTCACTGTTTATTCGGAATAACCCTACCGACTAATCCTTGAGATTAACTGAAGTCAATAAATAGGTATTCGCAGAACAATTTTTATTATTGAAGGTGGATTTATGTTTTCAAATGATCAATTTCATGATGAACGCAGTCAAATTGGTAGCTTAGCAGGCCTTTTAGGCTTAGTCAGCAATTTAATCCTTTTTGTCGCTAAATTATTTATCGGTCTTCTTTCGCATTCTGTCTCAATTATGGCTGATGCAATGAATAGCTTAGCCGATACTGCTTCATCAATTCTAACTTTATTAGGATTTAAAATAGCTAGTAAGCCTGCTGATCAGGAGCATCCATATGGGCATGAACGATTTGAATATGTTAGTGGACTAATTGTTTCATTAATGATTATCTTTGTGGGTTTCAAGTTTTTGGAGAGCTCATTTCAAAGAATATTGCATCCAGAATCGATTCAAATCTCACCAATTATTTTTATTATCTTGGTATTATCTATTTTAATTAAAATTTTTCAAGCGAAAATGTATCGATATTTTGGTAAAAAAATTCAATCAAATACGCTAATTGCTACTGGTCAAGATAGCTTAAATGATGTCTTAACAACTTTTATTGTATTGTTATCGGCAGGAATTGAACAAGTAACCGGTTGGCGGGTCGATGGCTACTTCGGTTTTGGCTTAGCCATATATATCCTATTTAGTGGCTATCAATTGTTAAAAGAATTTATGGATATTTTGCTTGGAATGCGCCCTAAACAAGAAGAGTTAAAGAAAATCGCACAAATCTTCGGTCGTTTTAAGGATATCGTCGGGTACCATGATTTATTGGTGCATTCCTATGGACCGAAAAATCGCTTTGCCTCAGTGCATATTGAGATTGATGAGACCTGGACACTTAACCAAGCGCATGATGTGATTGATGAAATAGAACGGACTTTTAAAGAAGAAATGGGCCTTGAAATGGTTTGTCATTTAGATCCTGTGCCCTTATATGATCAAACCCACGAACAGCTAAGAAGCTTCATCAAAAATGAGTTGAAAACTATTGATGATCGTTTAAAAATGCATGATTTACGCTTTGAAGCCGAAAAGATTGCTTTTGATGTAGTTATTCCTAAAAATTTTCCATATACAGATGAATTCTTAGCGCAGGTTTTACAACAAAAAATTATGGAAAAATATTCAATTGATGAAATAGAAATTATTTTTGATCATAATTATTTATTATAAAAGAAAAGGAGCTGAAGTGTTTGTTAGCTAAAGAGTTTGATATTCTCATCCAAATATTGGTGTTTTTGCTGACAATCAATACCATTGTCGCTTTTATCACCATTTTTAGACGTCCGCGCTCAATCGCTAGCATTTTTGCCTGGATGATGACCTTAATCTTTATTCCAGGAATTGGCTTCTTACTTTATTTGTTCTGTGGTAGAGGCATTGATGGCGAAATTGTCTATAAATATACCGAAAAATACCAAGATCGAATTACCGAGATTAACCGCTCGATTCAGGAATATAATCTACAATATCATCAAAGTGTGAAAACGCCTGAATCTAAGTTGTTGAAAAATTATTTTAGAAATACTGAAGAATCGCCAGTATCAAAAGGGAACACAATCCAATTTTTCACTGATGGCTATGATAAATTTGAGCATTTATTTGCAGATATCGCCAAAGCCAAGCATCATATACATGTGGAATATTACGCCATTTTTAATGATAAGATTGGTCAGCGTTTTTTACACGTCTTAACCCAAAAGGCTAAAGAAGGGGTAGAAGTCAGACTGATTTTTGATCCTTGGGGTGGCAATGTGACCATGCGCTTTTTTAAACCGTTACTTCAAGCTGGGGGACAAGTCGTTCCCTTTATTACGTCACGCAACCTAATCAAAAAAACACGCTTAAATTATCACCTACATCGTAAAATTGTGATTATTGATAGTGTCATTGGCTGGACTGGGGGCTTTAATGTCGGGGATCAGTATCTTGGATTAAGCAAAAAATTTGGCCCCTGGCGTGATACGCATGGCCGGATTTTTGGGCCAGCTTGTTTTACCTTACAAGAAATATTTATTCGTGATTGGAATGCCTCAGCGATCAAAAAGGCGGAGAAAATGGATTATAAGGAACAATATTTTGTTTTACCTGAATACAATCCAGCACGGAATGTTACGATGCAGATAGTAGCTGATGGCCCAGAAAACTCAGAAGAAATTTTACACGGCGGCTTTATAAAAATGATTTTAGCTGCTGAAAAAAGGATTTGGCTGCAAAGTCCTTACCTCATTCCTGATGACACAATGATCAAAGCGTTGCTCATTGCCGTACGTTCTGGCATTGATGTTCGTATTATGATTCCTTGTATGCCTGATCATCCTTTTATCTATCGGGCAACACAATACTATGCAAATTATTTAACCAAACGTGGGGTAAAAGTTTATTTGTATCAAAAAGGATTTATTCATGCAAAAACCGTGATTATGGATGATACCATCGCTAGCTTTGGTACGACGAATCAAGATATTCGTTCTTATGCATTAAATTTTGAAGTGAGTGCTTTTGTATATGATAAAGAAGTAGCCACACTTTTAGCTGAACAATTTGAAATTGACATGCAAGCAGCTACTTTACTAACTGAAGCAATGATTGCTAAACAATCCTATTGGTTGCGATTTAAACAAAATTTTTCAAGATTGCTATCGCCGATTCTTTAAGGTTGACTTTAACGCTTGTTTTGCTAAATTATCGGCTCCTTTATTTTTTGCTTCAGGTATCCACTGAAGATAGCAAGAGGTGAAAAAAGATAGTTTATGATTAATGATATTTAAATATTTAGTAAACAACCCATTTGTTGTATGGTTTTTTTCGATTGTTTGCACTACAATTTTACTATCTGAATAAATTTGAATAATCGAGTTTGTTTGTTTTCTTTTCAATAATTCGTCAAGCAAAAAAATCAAAGCTTCAAATTCTGCTTGATGGTTATTTAAATCTAAAGGTAGGCTTGTTTTGATTTGTTCTTGCTTGCCATTTTCAATTAGAACAACACCTATTCCAGCGGGGCCTGTATTTCCTTTTACTGCAGCATCAATATAGGCTTTAATCATGACGGACACTCCTTTATTTCAAATTAAATATCGTTAATATAGTATAACAAAAAAATAAACATTTGTAAGGAAGGAAAAATGAATAAAAAACTCCATTGGCAGCCTGAGCTATCCTCTTTCATTATCTATTGGTCCATTGCTTTTTGCATTGTTTTTTATGGGTTAATTCTTGCTTTAGAAAACACTCGTCCTTATTTAACAAGCAATTTAGTGATGGCATTAGGACTAATTTTTATTATTATTGGCTTTAAAAGAGTCTTAATTATTAGTAATCAGCAATTGGTGATTCACTATGCTAGATTTTGGAAGGTGAGTATTATTCAATTTCATTCGATTCAAAAAATTGAAATTAAAAAGCAAGAAATCACCCTAAAGACAACTTTTGCGACAATGCAATTTAGAATGTCTAAAAAGGCATTAGCAATTTTTTTGAATGAATTGGAAAAGGCTGGCCAAAAGCATTTAATTAGCCAAATTTAAGAGCTGACTCCTCAGTATGGATAGATTTTGTATTGATCTATTGATGCTGAGGAGTTTTGTTTAATAAAAAGGATGCATTTTGATGAAAAATAGAGTATAATTCGATTATAACTTAACGAAAAATGGAAAACAGAAACAAAACATTCGTAAAAAGGAGCAATAAATTGAAAACTGATATCGAAATCTCTCAAGCAGTTGAATTAAAACCGATTGTTCAAATTGCTGAAAAAATAGGGCTAGCGGCAGATGACTTAGAATTATATGGCAAATACAAAGCGAAGGTGGGGTACGAAACCATTCAAAAGCTTAATAGTCGAAACGATGGTAAATTAATCTTGGTGACGGCGATTAATCCGACACCAGCTGGCGAGGGCAAATCGACCGTGACGATCGGTTTGGCTGATGCGTTAAATCAATTGGATTGTCAAACGATGATTGCCTTACGTGAACCATCACTAGGTCCCGTGATGGGCGTGAAAGGAGGCGCAACTGGTGGCGGTTATGCTCAGGTTTTACCGATGGAAGATATTAACCTACATTTCACTGGGGATATGCATGCCATTACGACTGCCAATAATGCATTATCTGCCTTTATAGATAATCACATTCATCAAGGAAATACTTTAAATATCGATAGCCGACGTGTAATCTGGAAACGGGTTGTTGATTTAAATGATCGTGCATTGAGACAGGTAATTGTTGGGTTAGGCGGACCAGTTCAAGGTGTACCACGTGAAGATGGCTTTGATATTACAGTAGCCAGTGAAATTATGGCTATTTTATGTCTGGCAACAGATATTGATAATCTTAAAGCACGTTTAGGCAATATCGTGATTGGTTATACCTATGATCGTAAGCCGGTAACTGTTAGCCAACTTGGTGTCCAAGGCGCGATGGCGTTACTGTTAAAGGATGCCTTAAAGCCAAATCTTGTACAAACCATCGAAGGCACGCCTGCCTTCGTACATGGTGGCCCTTTTGCTAATATTGCTCATGGTTGTAATAGTGTATTAGCTACTCAGAGTGCGTTGAAACTAGCAGATTATGTGGTAACCGAAGCTGGATTCGGGGCAGATTTAGGCGCTGAAAAATTCTTGGATATAAAGGTTCCTCATCTATCTAAGGCACCCGATGCTATTGTCATTGTAGCTACTATTCGCGCCTTGAAGATGCATGGTGGACTCGCTAAGGATGCCTTGGCTAACGAAGATACCGAAGCATTAAAAAGAGGCTTTAGTAATTTAAAACAACATATCGAAAATATGCAACAATACAATATCCCAGTTATTGTTGCAATCAATCAATTTGTGAGTGATACCGAAGCTGAATTTGATGTGCTTACGCAATTATGCCAGGAATTGAACGTGACGGTTAGACGTGCAAATGTTTGGGGTGAAGGTGGTAAAGGTGGTCTTGACCTTGCTAAAGCAGTAGTTGAAGCAATCAAGCAACAACCAAGTAACTATCAACGCTTATATCAAGATAGTCAATCCATCGAAGAAAAGACACAGGCTATCGTTGAAAAAATATACCACGGTAAGAAGGTTAACTTTAGCGCTAAGGCTAAAGCACAGCTTAAAACCTTTGAACAGTACGGCTGGCAACATTTACCAGTTTGTATGGCTAAAACACAGTATTCATTTTCTGATGACGCCACCAAGCTAGGTGCACCAAAAGATTTCGAAGTAACCATTCGAGAATTTGTTCCTAAATTAGGCGCTGGTTTTATCGTTGCGTTAACTGGCGATGTTATGACTATGCCTGGTCTACCTAAGACGCCAGCTGGCTTAAACATGGATGTAACCAGTGATGGTCAAGCGGTTGGTCTGTTCTAAAATCTATCATAATAGACAATCATTCTTGCTATAAGGATAGATTGTCTATTTTTTATTGCATATGCTATACTTGTTAGGTATAGACATTCATAGATAAATGAAGTTATACTTAGCCAACTGAATTTGAAGATTATCAAAAGTGGCCTATTAAAATTGATTGTAGGTGGTGAATAGATGACTAATGCGGATACTTTTTTAGCAAGTTTTAATCGAATTGAAAAATGGCTTCGAGCCAAACTGGATTCACCATCTAGTATGGGATTTAGCCAAATGGTCCGTTTGGTAAGCAAAAAAGGGCATGTAAGTGTAAAAAAATACGAAGAAGATCTTTATCAATTTGCTCAGCTGAGAAATGCTATTGTTCACGATAAGGTTCTACCTGAATTTGTGATTGCTGAGCCGAATGATTGGGCAGTGATACGAATTCAAGAAATTGAACAAGCGTTAATCAAACCCAAAACAATCGGCCAATTATTTAGTAAAAAAGTGGTAATGTTTGAAAAAAATACTCCTTTATTAGAATTGCTGAAAATAGCCGAAAAGAAGAAATATTCTCAGTTTCCCTTGCAGCATCAGGGTCAATTAATTGGTGTGATCACTTTAAGAATGCTAGGCTATTGGTTTGCGCGCTATGCTACCCAAAATCAACTACTGAATTTACAAAATTTGACCGCTAATGACTTATTAATGGCTGATGGCAAAAAATCGAATTATCTTTTATTGGATCAAGCAGTTTCTTGTGATGAAGCTGAAAGTCTATTCCATCAGCAGCCGACCTTAGAAGTTATTTTTATCACTGAGGTTGTATCGAATAATCTATCTATTGTTGGCATTATTCGCCCACGGGATTTTATCAATATCGAAGAAAAGAGTGAATGAGTGTGTTTTTTTATTTTATTTTAGCCATTATTTTGGCAATTGCTGATCAATTGGTTAAATATTGGGTGGTGGCTAACCTTGAATTAGGTCAGCAAACGGCCTTACTGCCAAATATTTTATCCTTATACCATATCCGTAATACTGGAGCAGCCTGGAGTATTTTTGAAGGGAAAATGTGGTTTTTTACAATTATCTCAGTTGTCGCCATCGCTGTACTAAGCTATCTATTAGTCAAATACTATCGGAACGGTCGAATCTTTTCATTAGGGGTAGCCTTAATTTTAGGTGGGACTTTGGGAAATTTTATCGATCGCATTCGATTAGGCTATGTCGTGGATATGTTTAAAACCGATTTTATACAATTTCCTATTTTTAATTTAGCCGATGTAGAGCTAACTATTGGCGTTATCTTTATTTTTATTTATATTTTATTTGAGGAGCGTTTTAAAAAATGACAAGTATTCAACTCAATATACAAGAACAGACAGGACGATTAGATAAGGTGATGAATGAATGTTTGCCAGCTTATAGCCGCTCGCAAATCCAGCAGTGGTTAAAAGAAGGTTTGGTGTTTGATGACCAAACCAAGCAAGCCTTAAAAGCCAATTACAAAGTAAAGGAACCCATGTCAATTACCATTCAATTACCTGAACCCAAGGAATTGACATTAATTCCAGAAAATATCCCATTAGAAATTTTATATGAAGATGCCGATGTAGCAGTAGTAAATAAACCACAAGGCATGGTCGTTCATCCATCAGCCGGTCATCCTCAAGGAACATTAGTGAATGCATTATTGTATCATTTAAAAGACTTGTCAACAATCAATGATGTGATTCGCCCAGGCATTGTCCATCGAATTGATAAGGATACCTCTGGCTTACTGATGATTGCGAAAAATGATTTCGCTCATGAAAAATTAGCCGAACAGCTCAAAGAAAAAACGTCATTAAGAAAATATGTTGCTTTGGTTCATGGTGTGATTCCCCATGATAAGGGCACGATTACAGCGCCAATTGGCAGAAGTAAGCAAGATCGTAAGAAACAAGCGGTTGTTGAAGAGGGCAAGCATGCAGTCACTCATTTTACGGTACTGGAGCGCTTTAACGATTTTACTTTAATTGAATTAAAATTAGAAACTGGTCGGACCCATCAAATTAGAGTACACATGCAATATATTGGCTATCCTTTAGCTGGTGATCCAGTCTACGGTCCACGTAAAACCTTAAAGGGAAATGGCCAATTTTTACACGCCCAAACGCTTGGCTTTACGCATCCGACCACTGGCGAGTGGATGGAATTTACCACACCATTACCAACAATCTTTACTCAGACCTTGGCGGATTTACGTAAAACAGTTTAGCTTTTTTTATTTTTTTAAATGAATGATTCATGTAATTTTATCTTTTATACGCTTAATAAAAGATAAAAATAAAACTTTTTAATAAAATTCGTTGCATTTTAATCTTATAAAGAGTATAGTATGTGTAACATATAAATAATTCTCCTTTAAGTTTAGTCCCGTGAGGCTAAGAAGGAAGCGACCAAAAAGAAATCTTAGGCGTTTTTGTACACTTTTACGATATAATTAGTAGGATTCGTCTAGGCTTTAAGGGTATTTTGTATATTTTTGTGAACTTCACTCCTACCTTACGCAGGTAGGAGTTTTTTTATTACAATCGGAGGGATAAATAATGACAGCAAAAGAAGTAATCGATTCAGTAACAATGAAAAGAGCCATCACTCGGATCACTTATGAAATTATCGAGCGAAATCGTGGGATTGAAGATTTGGTGTTAGTTGGCATTAAAACACGCGGCATTTACATCGCCCAAAGAATTGCTCAACGCTTAAAACAAATTGAAGAAATTGATGTACCTGTGGGCGAATTAGACATCACCTTGTATCGGGACGATAAAAAAGAACGTGCTGAACAAGCAGAAATTCATGATTCAAATATTCCGGTTTCATTAGAAGGCAAAGAAGTCATTTTAGTAGATGATGTGCTATATACTGGTCGAACCATTCGCGCAGCTTTGGATGCGGTAATGGATTTTGGCAGACCTAGAAGGATTGCATTAGCTGTATTAGTTGATCGAGGACACCGTGAATTACCGATTCGTGCAGATTTTGTTGGTAAAAATATTCCGACGGCTTCTGAAGAAGAGATTATTGTGGAAATGGAAGAGATAGATCAACAAGATCGAATCCTAATTAATAAACAAGAAGCCTAAAAGGAGCGCGACAATCATGATTATCCAATCTCAAGAAATCAGTTTAAAACATTTATTAACAGTAGAAGCCTTAACCGATGAAGAAGTGATGGGTTTAATCAAGCGTGCCAGTCAATTTAAAAAAGGCGCGAGATGTATTTTAAATAAACCTCAGTATTTTGTTGCAAATTTATTTTTTGAGAATAGTACTCGCACCCACAAAAGCTTTGAGGTTGCAGAGAAAAAATTAGGATTAGAAGTGATTGAATTTGATGCCTCGACTAGTTCCGTTCAAAAGGGTGAAACCTTATATGATACGATTCTTACCATGTCGGCTTTAGGAGTGGATGCGGTTGTCATTCGCCATTCTGATGAAAATTATTATCATGAATTGGTGGAGAGTAAAAGTATACAGTGCAGTATTATCAACGGAGGCGATGGTAGTGGACAACATCCTAGTCAATGTTTATTAGATTTAATGACCATTTATGAGGAATTTGGTTATTTTGAAGGCTTAAAGGTAGCAATTGTTGGTGATATTACACATTCAAGAGTGGCCAAATCGAATATGCAGCTCTTAAAAAGATTAGGTGCCCAGGTTTATTTTTCTGGACCAAAAGAATGGTATGATGAAGCCTTTGAAGTTTACGGACACTATCTACCATTGGATGAATTAGTTGAAGAGGTGGATGTCATGATGATGCTTAGAGTGCAACATGAACGGCATGTTGGAGAAAATCATTTCTCTAAAGAAGCTTATCATCAAGCCTATGGATTAACCATCGAACGTGCCAAAAGAATGAAAAAATCAGCGATTATCATGCATCCTGCGCCAGTCAATCGTGATGTTGAATTGGCCGATCAATTAGTCGAGAGCTTACCCTCTAGGATTGTTCAACAAATGACTAATGGGGTATACATGCGAATGGCGATTTTAGAAGCAGTATTAAATGGCAAAGCATAAAAAAAGGAGAGACAATAAGATGAGAACTTTACTCAAAAACGGCAAGATTAATGTGGCTAAAAATCAACTACAAACTGCAGATATTTGGATTGAAGAGGATACCATTCATGCAATTGGTTTAGCTTTTGAAGAAAAAAACTTCGATCAAGTAATTGATTTACAAGGACAATTAGTCACTCCTGGTTTAGTTGATGTCCATGTACACTTTAGAGAACCAGGCTTTACCTATAAGGAAACCATTAAGACTGGTAGTATGGCTGCAGCTAGAGGTGGATTTACGAGTGTTTGTGCCATGCCCAATCTGAATCCTGTACCTGATAGTGTGGAAAATTTTGAACTAGTACAAGACATTATTAAAAAAGATGCCGTAGTCAAAGTTCATCAATATGCTTCTATTACCAAAAAATTAAAAAGTGAGGAACTAACCGATCAAGTGGCATTAAAGCAAGCAGGTGCTTTTGCTTTTACCAATGATGGGGTTGGTGTACAAACTGCCGGAACAATGTATCTAGCAATGAAAGAAGCAGCCAAAAATAAGATGGCAATCGTAGCGCATACTGAAGATGAGTCTTTATTATTTGGTGGAGTGATGCATGCTGGTAAACGTGCAGCAGAATTAGGCTTACCAGGTATTTTAAGTGCAACAGAAAGCTCACAAATTGCTCGTGATTTAATTTTAGCTGAAGAAACTGGCGTGCATTATCATGTTTGCCATGTCTCAACCAAAGAAAGTGTCCGCATTATTCGCGAGGCCAAAAAAGCTGGTGTGCACGTAACCTGTGAGGTATGTCCTCATCATTTATTATTAACCGATATGGATATACCTGAAGATCATGGCTTTTGGAAGATGAATCCGCCGCTGAGAGCAAGTGAAGACCAAAAAGCATTAATTGAAGGCTTACTAGATGGAACAATCGATTGTATCTCAACGGATCACGCGCCTCATGGTCATGAAGAAAAATGTCAATCGTTTTTAAAGGCACCCTTTGGTATAGTTGGTTCTGAATATGCCTTTCAATTAATCTACACCCATTTTGTAAAAACAAATATTTTTACATTAGAGCAAGTCATTAACTGGATGGCAACAAAGCCTGCTGAAATTTTTAATCTACCTGCTGGAAAATTACAAATCGGTGCCAAAGCCGATTTAGCCGTATTCAATCTTGAACAAGCTTATCAAGTAAATGATCAAGCATTCCTATCTCAAGGCAAGAACACCCCATTTGTTGGTTGGAAATTATACGGTGACACAAGCTATACCTTTGTTGATGGCAAACTAGTTTGGAAAAAGGATGGGAAATAAAATGAAACGTTGGTTAATTTTAGAAGATGGCACGTATTTTGAAGGAGAAGGATTCGGTGCCACCAATAGTGTCGTTGGTGAATTGGTTTTTACCACCAGCATGACTGGATACCAAGAAACAATTACCGATCAAAGTTTTAATGGACAAATTATTACTTTCACCTATCCAATGGTGGGAAATTACGGGGTAAATAGAGACGACTATGAATCAATTGCTCCAACCTGTAAAGGCGTTGTTGTAAAAGAGCATGCACGCTTAGGGAGCAATTGGCGAAATAAAATGACGCTAGATGAATTTTTAAAGCGCAAAGGGATTCCAGGGATTGCAGGGATTGATACCCGTGCTTTAACCCGTAAGATTCGTCAGCATGGCACAATGAAAGCAAGTATTGTAGATATTAGTGATGAATTCCATCATGCCTTTGATCAATTAAAAGCCGCTGTATTACCAACTAATCAAGTTGCACAAGTTTCTACAGCAAAACCTTATCCAAGTCCTGGTACTGGACTAAACGTAGTCGTGATTGATTTTGGACTAAAACACAGTATTATGCGTGAACTGTCTAAAAGACAATGTAATTTGACTGTATTACCTTACAATGTTTCTGCTCAAGAAATTTTAGAACTATCTCCAGATGGGGTGATGTTAACCAATGGACCAGGTGATCCTAAAAATGTACCTGAAGCAATTGAAATGATTCAAGGAATTCAAGGAAAAGTGCCGATTTTCGGTATCTGCTTAGGCCACCAATTGTTTTCATTAGCCAATGGTGCAGACACCTTTAAAATGAAATTTGGTCATCGTGGGCTAAATCATCCAGTTAGAGAAATTGCGACCGGGCGAATTGATTTTACTTCACAAAATCATGGCTATGCGGTGGATGAAAAATCAATTGATCCTGAAAAGTTATTGATTACGCATGTTGAAATTAATGATGGTACGATTGAAGGGGTGAGACATCGTAAGTTCCCGGCCTTTAGCGTACAGTTTCACCCTGATGCAGCACCAGGACCACACGATGCCTTGCATTTGTTTGATGAATTTATTGAAATGATGGAAGCATGGAAGGAGCATAAAAATGCCTAAACGTACAGATATTCATAAAATTTTAGTCATCGGTTCTGGGCCAATTATTATTGGTCAGGCTGCCGAATTTGACTACGCAGGAACACAAGCCTGTCTAGCATTAAAAGAAGAGGGTTATGAAGTAGTTTTGGTGAATTCTAATCCGGCTACCATTATGACTGATAAAGAAATTGCTGATAAAGTTTATATCGAACCAATCACTTTTGAGTTTATTTCTAGAATTTTACGCAAAGAACAGCCTGACGCAATTTTACCGACTTTAGGTGGACAGACTGGCTTAAATATGGCAATGGAGTTAGCCCAATCAGGTATCTTAGATGAGCTAGGTATCGAATTATTAGGAACCAAGCTATCTGCGATTGATCAAGCAGAAGATCGCGATCAATTTAAGCAATTAATGGAGACTCTAAATCAACCGATTCCTGAATCAACCATTATCAACAATGTACAAGGAGCAATAGATTTTGCGAAAACCATTGGCTACCCTGTGATTGTTCGTCCTGCCTTTACCCTAGGCGGAACAGGGGGCGGAATGTGTCACAACGAAGAAGAATTACGGATTATTGCTGAAAACGGCTTGGCTTTATCGCCAGTGACTCAGTGTTTAATCGAACGCAGTATTGCTGGCTTTAAAGAAATTGAATATGAAGTGATGCGTGATAGTGCGGATAATGCGATTGTTGTTTGTAACATGGAAAACTTTGATCCAGTGGGGATTCATACAGGTGATTCTATCGTCTTTGCGCCAAGTCAAACGTTATCTGATTATGAATATCAAATGCTACGCGATGCTTCATTATCAATTATTCGGGCCTTAAAAATTGAAGGTGGCTGTAACGTACAGCTAGCATTAGACCCACATAGCTTTAATTACTATGTCATCGAAGTAAACCCACGTGTCTCTCGTTCGTCAGCCCTAGCAAGTAAAGCTACTGGTTATCCAATTGCCAAACTTGCTGCTAAAATTGCGGTTGGTTTAACCTTAGACGAAATGAAAAATCCAGTAACTGGGACAACCTTTGCTGAATTTGAGCCAGCCTTAGACTATGTGGTAGCTAAAATTCCACGTTGGCCTTTTGATAAGTTTGAAAGTGGCGAACGTTTACTTGGCACGCAAATGAAGGCAACCGGAGAAGTAATGGCAATTGGTCGAAATATTGAAGAAGCTTTATTAAAGGCAGTGCGTTCATTAGAAATTGGGACGTATCATGTGGAAATTCCAGAATTTACTGAAGTTTCTGACCATATTTTAATGAATAAAATGGTGAAAGCACAAGATGATCGTCTGTTTTATCTAGCCGAAGCACTTCGCCGTGGCTTTACAATTGAAGAAATTGCCGAAATGACTAAAATCGATTTACTCTTCTTAGATAAATTACTTCATATTATTGAAATTGAACAAGCGTTAAAAGCTCATCCAAATGATTATGATTTATTGAAGATGGCCAAGCAAAATGGTTTTGCTGATCGAAAAATCGCTGAATTGTGGCAAATGGATCCCGATGAATTAAGAAAAGAACGGCTAAAACAAAACATCAAGCCGGTCTATAAAATGGTCGATACTTGTGCTGCTGAGTTTGATTCAAGTACCCCTTATTTTTATAGCACATACGAATTTGAAAATGAATCGATTAAAAGTCAACGACCAAGTGTATTAGTACTTGGTTCAGGTCCGATTAGAATTGGTCAAGGGGTAGAATTTGACTATGCTACCGTCCATTCAGTCAAAGCAATTCAAAAGGCCGGCTATGAAGCAGTCATTATGAATAGTAATCCGGAAACAGTTTCAACTGACTTTTCAATTTCTGATAAATTATACTTTGAACCATTAACGATTGAAGATGTCTTAAATGTCATTGACCTAGAACAGCCAATTGGAGTGATTGTCCAGTTTGGTGGTCAAACAGCCATTAATTTAGCAGACAAGCTTGTAAAACACGGGGTTAAGATTTTAGGTACGCAAATTGAGGACTTGGATCGGGCTGAAAATCGTGACTTATTTGAACAAGCCTTGAAGGATTTAGCGATTCCACAGCCACCAGGTGATACAGCAACCAATAAAGCAGAAGCAGTGGCAATTGCTAAACGAATTGGTTTTCCAGTTTTGGTTCGACCAAGTTATGTATTAGGTGGACGTGCAATGGAAATTGTTCAAAATCAACGTGATTTAGAAGATTATATGGAAAATGCAGTCAAAGCCTCACCTGAACATCCTGTACTAGTCGATCGTTATTTAGTGGGTAAAGAATGCGAAGTAGATGCCATATGTGATGGTCAAACGGTGTTAATTCCCGGTATTATGGAGCATATTGAACGTGCTGGTGTCCATTCTGGTGACTCAATGGCCGTTTATCCACCACAAACACTGACTGAGCAGCAAATTGAAACGATTGTTGATTACACCAAACGACTTGCACTAGGGTTAAATTGTATTGGAATGATGAATATCCAATTTGTCATTCATGAGAATCAAGTGTATGTGATAGAGGTCAATCCACGTGCAAGCCGGACTGTACCATTTTTAAGCAAGGTTACCGGCGTGCCAATGGCTCAAGTTGCTACCCGTGCTATTTTAGGTGAAAAACTAAGTGATTTAGGTTATCAAAATGGTTTATATCCTCAATCTGATAATGTGCACATTAAAGCGCCGGTCTTTTCATTTACCAAGCTGTTAAAAGTCGATACTTACTTAGGTCCTGAGATGAAATCAACTGGCGAGGTGATGGGATCTGATAAGAGCTTAGCCAAGGCATTATATAAAGCCTTTGAAGCAAGTGGCTTGCACATTCCATCATTTGGTACAGTACTGTTTACAATTGCTGATGATAGCAAAGAAGAAGCCCTCACTTTGGCTAAACGTTTTGTGGATATCGGTTTTTCAATCTTAGCTACAAGTGGCACCGCCGAATATTTTGAACAAGCTGGCATAAAGACCAAAAAAGTTGCTAAAATTTCCGAAGAAGCACACAAACATGTGATTGATTACATTCGTGAAGGTAGTCTGCAATTAGTCATTAACACGATTGATAAAAATCGTCAAAACAATGCTGAAGATGGTTTTTATATTCGTCGTGAAGCTGTGGAACATGGGGTCCCTTTATTTACCTCATTAGATACCGCTGATGCTATTTTAAAAGTAATGGAATCTCAAGCCTTTACTACCCAAGCAATCTAAGTATTTACAGCTTATAAGCAGAAAGGAAAAAGCGATGAAACAAGAAATCATGACGATTACAGCCAATCGACAACTTGCGCCTAGAATTTTTGAATTAACCTTAAAAGGTGAGCTAGTGGATTGGATGGATAAACCAGGTCAATTTTTACACATCCGGGTGCCTCAAGCAGATTTACTTTTGCGTCGACCAATTAGTATCAATCAAATTAATCATACCGAAAAAACCTGTACGATTATTTATCGGACAGAAGGACAAGGTACCTTGCATTTTGCAAAACTAAAAGCAGGGGATACTTTAGATGTCATGGGACCTTTAGGCAATGGCTTTGATCTAAGCGAAGTAAAAGAAAATGATACAGTTTATATTATCGGTGGGGGAATTGGCATCCCACCTTTATATGAACTATCTAAACAACTAATCCAAAAAGGCGCAAAGCCGATTCATTTTTTAGGGTTTGCAACTAAAGAGGTTAGTTATTATGTTAAGGAATTTACTGAATTAGCACCTACTTATCTATCAACTGATGATGGTTCATTAGGGATAAAAGGGAATGTTGGCACTTTATTAGATGAACACCTGATGTCTGTAAGCCAGTTACCTCAAGCCGTGTTCGCTTGCGGAAATAATGGCATGTTAAAAAAAGTGGAAAGCTTATTCGTAGATAAAATTGACAACGTACAGCTATCCTTAGAATCAAGAATGGCTTGTGGAATGGGCGCTTGCTACGCTTGTGTCTGTCATGTTAAAGATGATTTGACTCAAGAAAAGAGTGTCAAGGTTTGTGATGATGGGCCAATTTTTAAAGCAGGGACGGTGATTTTCTAATGGAGCGTTTACGGGTAAAATTACCAGGATTAGATTTAAAAAATCCGATTATGCCAGCTTCTGGTTGCTTTGGTTTTGGGAAAGAATATGCGAAATATTACGATATTGAACAACTAGGAGCAGTGATGATAAAAGCTACCACTCCACTTGCTCGATTTGGTAATCCAACACCACGCGTAGCAGAAACGCCAAGTGGGATGCTGAATGCCATTGGTTTACAAAATCCTGGTCTTGAAGAAGTATATGAACATATCCTACCTTCTCTAGAAAAAGAATTTCCTACATTGCCAATTATCGCTAACGTAGCCGGAGCAACCAAAGAAGAATACGTCACTGTATGTCGTAAAATTGGCGATGCTAGCAATGTACATGCTATTGAGTTAAATATTTCTTGTCCGAATGTCAAACACGGGGGCATCGCCTTTGGAACCAATCCGGAAGTCGTTTTTGAATTAGTTGAAGCCGTCAAAAAAGTTGCCAGTGTGCCTGTTTACGTCAAACTATCGCCTAACGTAACCGATATTGTACCGATTGCTAAAGCCGTTGAACAAGCCGGTGCGGATGGTTTTTCAATGATCAATACGCTTTTAGGGATGCGCATTGATTTAAAGACTCGTCAGCCAATTTTGGCTAATCAAACAGGAGGTTTATCAGGTCCAGCAATTAAACCAGTCGCCATTCGTTTAATTCATCAAGTGGCCAGTATTTCTGATTTACCGATTATCGGGATGGGGGGCGTGATGCATGTCGATGATGTCATTGAAATGTATTTAGCCGGAGCAAGTGCAGTCGCAGTGGGGACAGCTAATTTTACTGATCCTTACATCTGTCCTAAATTAATTGCAGCTTTACCAGCTAAAATGGATGAGCTCGGTATTGAATCATTAGAACAACTACGAAAAGAAGTGAAGGAGGCCCGTCGTCATGCACGAAGCTAGACCAATCATCGCACTTGATTTTGCTGATAAAGCCAGTATTGCCCAATTTTTGTCACATTTTCCAGCGAATGAAGCACTCTTTGTCAAAGTAGGAATGGAGCTTTTTTACCAAGAGGGACCAGAAATTGTTCATTGGTTAAAAAGTCAAGGGCATGATATATTTTTAGATTTAAAATTGCATGATATTCCCAATACGGTCGAAAAAGCAATGACTGGTTTAGCCAAGCTTGGTGTTAAAATTACCAATGTCCATGCGGCTGGTGGAATTGAAATGATGAGAGCTGCCAAAAAAGGCTTAATCAACGGGGCAAAGGATTGCTCGCATGTACCACAATTAATTGCTGTAACCCAGCTAACTTCAACTAGTGAAGCACAGATGCAACAGGAACAACGGATTCCAGGAAAATTAATCGATAGTGTGGTTAGTTATGCACAAAATGCCTTAGCTGCTGGCTTAGATGGAGTTGTTTGTTCTGCTTTAGAGGCTAAACTAATTCATCAAGCAACCAATGAAGCCTTTATCTGCTTAACCCCTGGAATACGTCCAAACCAAAGTCAAGTGGGTGATCAAAAACGGGTCGTTACACCAGCTAAAGCTCGGGAATTATCCGCAAATATGATTGTTGTTGGCAGACCTATTACCCAAGCGGCTGATCCTTATCAGGCATATCTAAAAATAAAAGAAGAATGGAATGATCATAGCTTATGAAAACAATTGAACACTTAATTGCTGAAGAATTGCTAAAAATCAAGGCGGTATTTTTAAATCCTAAAGAACCCTTTACTTGGGCCAGTGGAATTAAAAGTCCTATTTATTGTGACAATCGCTTAACGATGAGTTATCCAAAGGTTCGTAAAGCAATTGCACAAGGTTTAGCTGAGAAAATTAAGGCAAATTATCCAGAAGTAGAAGTTATTGCTGGTACGGCTACTGCCGGTATTCCTCATGCTGCTTGGGTAGCTGAGATTTTAGATTTACCAATGGTGTATATTCGTAGTAAAGCCAAGGATCATGGTAAAGGCAATCAAATCGAAGGAACAATCACACAAGGTCAAAAAATGGTGGTTATTGAGGATTTAATTTCAACCGGTGGCAGTGTTTTAGAGGCTTGTCAAGCTGCTAAAAGAGAAGGGGCGGATATATTGGGAGTAGCCGCAATCTTTACTTATGAACTGCCAAAAGGTCAAGCAAATTTTCAAGCGGCACACATCCCCTTAGTCACCTTAACCAATTATTCTACTTTACTTAAAACAGCTGTTGAAAAAGCTTACGTTCAACAAGAAGACTTAGCTTTATTAAATAGCTGGAAACAAGATCCAGAAAATTGGCTAAAATAACCTTTATCTGTTAAGATGAAATAGATTAGTTGGTCTGTGTAGTTATAAATTTACCAGCCTAGCTAATCTATTCTTTTATCAAGCTTGAGGCGGTTTGGCAAAAACGGCATGTTGTTGAGCTGATACTTGGTAAATAAGCCAAGTTGCTGAAAAAATCTTAAAATATCGAGGATTTTTCCATCCACTTGGAACTTATTTACTCGTATCAAAGCGCTCAACTCATAGCCTCTGGAGTAAACGGCATCAATCGAGCTGCTATTTGGTAAATAAGTAACTATCCCCAAAAAGCGTTAAAAGTTACGCACTTTTTGTGTCTAGTTAGGCTTATTTACTCATAGCAACCCGCTCGCTTGATAGCCTCTAAAATAAACGGGCATGAGTTTGAGCTGATACTCGGTAAATAAGCCAAGTTGCTGAAAAAATCTTAAAATATAGAGGATTTTTCCATCCACTTGGAACTTATTTACTCGTATCAAAGCGCTCAACTCATAGCCTCTAAAATAAGGAGGAACTGATGATTAAACGTAATTTAGATGTTGTCTGGAATTATGAAGAAGATAGTGAGATTGGTCCTGAAAGATGGCATTTATTATGTGATCGATTTAAGCCAGGAGGAGAGTATCCTTTGCAATCACCGATTCATTTACAAAAAAATGCTTCACTGATTCTCCCAGAAAAAGAGCAGCTCACCATTCATTATCAAAAGCAAAAATTTACAGAAAAAGAATTTAAAAATACGATTCATTTTGTTCCTTTCGACCAGTTATCCCATTGTGTCTATCAAGGAGAAAAATATTTTCTCACCGATATCCATTTTCATATGCCTAGTGAACATATTCTGGATGATTATCAAGCACCGTTAGAATTTCACTTAGTCCATACAAGTAAAAAACAAGTAAATTTAGTCTTAGGTGTTTTGTTTCAAACTGCTCGATTAACCAACCAAATATGTCACGATCACGGAGATGAAATTTGGGATTTCGACCACCATATACAATGGTTTAATCCAGACATCTTTTTACCTGTTCAGCAAAGCTATTTTCATTATGTTGGTTCTTTAACTACGCCACCAACAATTGGGCCGATTCAATGGTTTGTTTTTGATGAAATTGGACAGATGAATCAAAATTTTATCGATCTTTTTAAAAATGAACTCTTGTTAAAAAATAATCGCCCTATTCAAGCGCTGAATGGGCGTAAGATTTATTACCATCAAGCAGAATAAAGCATAGTATTTTAACTAGATATTAAAAAAAACAGAGAAGTGGATTCTCTGTTTTTTTGTAGTAAATGGCTATTTTGATAATTTTTCAAGAATTGTTACATCTGGTGTAACAAAAAGCGTTTTTTGATTAGTATAGATGACAAAACCTGGCTTTGCACCATTCGGCTTTTTAATGTATTTCACTTGAACATAATCAACAGGGACTTGTGCAGAAAAACGATATTTTGAAAAATAGGCGGCCAATTCCGCTGCCTCTAATAACTCTTCTTCAGTTGGATTAGCCGTTTTCAAAATGACATGTGAACCTGGAATATCTTTGGTGTGGAACCAATAGTCGGTCTTTTTAGCCGTTTTTAAGGTTAGTTGATCGTTTTGTAAGTTATTTTTTCCTACTAAGATTTCTGTCCCCTGACTACTAAAATATACTTCAGGCTTTGAAGGCTTGTTGATTTTACGTTGTTGTTTTGTTTGACGATTTTTTAAATAACCTTGTGCCACTAATTCTTCACGGATGACTTCCATATCCATAGCCGAAGCAATTTCTAATTGTGCTAAAACAGAATCGAGATAATCAATCTCAGCTTTAGCTTCGTCAATTTGCTCATCAATAAGCTTTACTGCATTTTTTAATTTTTGATAACGCTGGAAGTATTTTTGCGCATTTTGACTAGGCGACAAAGCCGGATTTAAACGAATTGTAAGTGGTCGATTCTCATCATAGTAATTATCTAGGGTTACTTCATTTTCACCCCTAGGCACTATTGAAAGATAAGTCGTTAAAAGCTCACCTTTTTGACGATAGCTTTCTGCATTTTCAGATTCCTGTAAGGTTCGCTGCCTTTTTTCTAGCTTTAATACATTACGCTTACGTTCGTTTTCTACCTTTTTAATTAGCTCATTTCCTTGCTGCTTGGCGCGATCACGCTCAGCTTTATCTAAATAATACGCCTCTAGTAAAGCATTTAAATTGGGAAATACTTGTTCTTTTTCTGCTTGTTGCAAGTAATAAGTATATGCGATAGGGGTAAAATACTCTTTTCCTCCTTTTTGCAGTAGGGTCGGCTGAAGCTGTTGGTTTAATTCTGCAAAAAACTGATGCCAAGTCTTCAATTTCTCATTTGGCTTTTGATTTAAACGAAAGGCGAGTTCAGTGGCTGTGTCTTGCCCAAATCCTTGGAAATGTTGTTGTAAATATTTAGCATCAATTTGCTTTGTTTGAGAAAGGAGTGCAAATAACTCCTGATCACTAATAGCAAAAGGAGAGGGGCGATCTTGCTTAGGTGGTTCAATATAGTCAACCCCTGGCAATAAAGTCCGATAAGAATTTTGGCTACTGCCTACGTGTTTGATAACATCTAAAATTTTATTTGTTGCTTTATTGACTAAAACAATCGTACTATGACGGCCCATCATTTCTAAAATTAATACAATATCCTGTAAATCCCCTAATTCATCACGCTTGGTAAAATGTAAGTGAACGATGCGATCATTAGCTATTTGATTCATTGACTCTAAAATGGCACCATCTAAATATTTACGTAGCATCATGATAAAGTTTGGAGGAGTGGCTGGATTAGCGTACTGAACAGCTGTTAATTGGATCCTGGCATAACTTGGATGAGCAGATAATAATAATTTATGATTTTTGCCTTGTGAACGAATTGAAAGGATAATTTCATTTTCATAAGGCTGATGAATTTTATTAATTCTACCACCGATTAAATGTTGATTTAATTCTTCAATAATTAAATGTGTAAAGACGCCATCAAATGACATGTTCATTCCTCTTTTCTTTTTAACTCCTAACTATTATAACGAAAAATAATTTATTCAACCAACAATTTATTTTGAAAACTACGGATTTCTTGCACAATGTAGCAAAAATACCGAGTTCTCACATGTCATAATTATATTATGTAAACTTAAAAATTAAATTTTTTTCATTTTTTTATTGACGAATTCTAAATAGTTTTGTATTATAATTGACAACAAGAACAAGGAGGACCACAAAATGAATCATCGAGTATCGTTTAGCTTAACTGTAAATAGTTCATGGCGTAACTGGCGTAGATGAGTTGTATTGATGGTTTTCCCATGGATACAACTTTTTGGAGAGCAACCAAAAGCTGTATCTATGCTGGTATAGACAATATTTCCCGCATAGACACTAACTATGCGGGTTTTGCTTTTTGCAACTTCCGGATAGGGGGTTGCTTTTTTCGTTTAATCTGTATTTATAAATCAGCTAGATACTAGTTTCATACAGGTTATTTCTCAACAAAAGGGATTTTTGATGACAATTCAAATAATGAAGGAGCGATTGAAATGAAAAATAAGGGATTAATTGCAAGTGTAGCTGTCGTATTTTTAATTATTTTTGGGGTATTTGTTTTTCAAATGGGCAAAATGAATCAAGCACCAACTAAAACAACGAAAAAAGAAAATAAAATCCAAACTGTAGGCATTCTACAATTTGTCAGTCATCCGGCTTTAGACACCATTACGAAGGGTGTAAAAGATGCATTAAAAGAAGCAGGCTATCAAGAAGGTAAAAATATTAAAATTATTTTTCAAAATGGGCAAGCAGATCAAAGTAAATTAGCTACGATGAGTCAACAATTAGTGAATAAACAGGCGGATGTTTTAGTGGGAGTGGCTACACCGGCTGCCTTAGCTTTAGCAAATACAACGGATGATATTCCGATTGTACTAGGTGCCGTCACTGATCCTGTTGGTTCAAAATTAGTCCAAGACTTAGATCACCCTGGTAAAAATATTACAGGGGTATCAGACCAACCACCTGTCGCTTCACAGATTAAATTAGGTAAACAATTATTACCTAATGCAAAAACAGTGGGGATGCTTTATTCCTCGACTGAAGTGAATTCAAAATATCAAATCGAGCAAGCTACCAAAACAGCACAAGAATTAGGGATGACGGTGAAAGATTATCCAGTCGCTTCAACTAATGAAATCGCCCAAACGGTGCAAGTAATGACACAAAATGTCGATTTTATCTACATTCCTTTAGATAATACCATTGCTAATGCGATGCAAGCTGTTGTTGGCGAAGCAAATAAATCAAAAACGCCAATTATTACTTCTGTAGATACAATGGTAGAACAAGGAGGATTAGCAACCGTCGGAATTGATCAATACACTTTGGGTAAAAAGACAGGTGAGATGGTTGTGCAAATATTAAAAGGGGCGGATCCTTCAGTAACACCAGTTTATACTTTCAAAGATGGAGTCACCGTCTTAAACCAAAAACAAGCTGATTTTCTAGGTGTTCAAATTCCAGAAGAATTAAAGAAAAATGCACAATTTGTAGGCAATTAATCGCACGAATGATAAAATATAAGCAATAGCTAACAACTAACATATAGAAGTTACTTGTTACAAAATTATTTGGAGGCAAAAAATGATTATTTCAGCAATTGGTCAAGGATTTTTATGGAGCATATTAGGATTAGGTATTTTTATGACCTATCGCATATTAAATTTTCCTGATATGACAACGGAAGGATCCTTTCCCTTAGGTGGAGCGGTATGCGTAACAGCTATTACTCACGGTATTTCGCCAATTATGGCAACTTTATTAGGGATTGGAGCAGGAATGTTGGCTGGTTTAGTCACCGGATTATTGTATACGAAGGGAAAAATCCCAGTCATTTTAGCTGGTATTTTAGTTATGTCAGGTTTGAATTCCGTCATGCTTTATGTGATGCAATCACCAAATCTATCATTATTACATCAGCCAAAGATTTTTGACTTTTTTAAAGACTTACATTTGCCTGATTACTACGATATGGTTTTTGTGGGCTTAATTTTTGTTGGGTTAATCGTTGCCTTACTTTACTTCTTTTTCGATACTCAATTAGGTCAAGCTTATATTGCAACTGGCGATAATGAAACAATGGCGAAATCACTAGGAATCCATACTGATCGGATGAAAATACTAGGCTTAGTTTTATCAAATGGTGTCATCGCTTTATCAGGAGCCTTAATTGCCCAAAATGATGGGTACGCTGATGTTAGTAAAGGCGTTGGGGTCATTGTTATTGGATTAGCCTCAATTATAATTGGCGAAGTATTATATGGCAATTTAACTTTATTTGAACGTTTGGTTGCAATCGTTATCGGTAGTATCATTTATCAATTATTAATCTTATTTGTGATTCGCGTTGGTTTTGATACAACCTATATTAAGATTTTCTCATCAATTATTTTAGCTATTTGCCTATTAATTCCACAACTAAAATCAGCATTGAATTTAAAAACCGGCTTTGAGGAGAAATAATAATGAGTATTTTACGTTTAGAAAAAGTATCCAAAATTATCAATAACGGAACCAATGAAGAAAAGGTGTTACTTAATCAAATTGATTTCACAGTTAATCAGGGTGATTTTATTACCGTTTTAGGTGGCAACGGAGCAGGAAAAAGTACGCTTTTTAATACCATTGCTGGCACTTTACCTATTACTCAAGGGAAAATCTATTTGAATGAGCAATTGATTCATTTACAAAATGAAGAAGTACGCGCTCGTCAAATTGCTCGTGTCTTTCAAGATCCTAAAATGGGCACTGCGCCTCGAATGACGGTTGCTGAAAATTTATTATTAGCGAAATATCGTGGAGAAACACGTAAATTAAAACTTAGACAACTCACAAAATATAAACCTGTATTTTACCAACTTTGTCAGCAAATTGGTAATGGCTTGGAAAATCACCTCGATACGGCAACAGGCGATTTATCAGGGGGACAAAGACAAGCACTTTCTTTATTGATGGCAACTATAAAGACGCCAGAACTATTGTTATTAGACGAGCACACTGCAGCATTGGATCCTAAAACAGCTAAACAATTGATGCAACTAACTGCCAAAATTGTTGAAGAACAAAAATTAACTTGTTTGATGATTACACATCGAATGGAAGATGCACTAACTTATGGGAATCGTTTAATCGTTTTACAAAAGGGAAGAATCGTCAAGGATTTGTCAGCTGATGAAAAGGCCAAGCTTACTTTAGCCGACTTATTACAATTTTTTGAAGACCCAGAAGAATAATCTCTTCATTTAATTCTAAGAAATTTTAACTTTTTTTAATCAAACTAGTTGACACAGTATAAAAAACGACCTATACTAATAACAATCTTACAACAATCAGTTTGGAGTGTTTGCGATGAATTTAAATAATCATTCAAAACTGAATACTTTTTACTTTAGCTATTTTAGATAGGTTTGTATTCATAGCATTGTGGATACAAACAACCAAAGCGTTTGTATCTATGATGGCTAGAGCGATTATTGTTGTAAAAAAGCCACATGGATAGACAATCTAGAGTGGCTAAATATATTTGCATTTTTCAACGTTCACTTAAGATTGTTTATCAATGACTTAAGTGGACGTTTTTTTATAATTGTTTTGTAAATTGTTCAGCATAACGCAAGCAAATGTTAGCAAAAATTTGATAATAATAAAGATTACACTAGCTAGACAAGTTCACTTGAAGAGTAAGCTTTTTACAAAACATAAATTATTTAACTAAGGAGTGTGAAAAATAGCATGCGAGAATATACCGATATTTCTGGCAAAACCCGCTTAGTTGCCTTTTTTGCTCAACCGGCTAAGCATTCATTATCACCTAAAATGCATAATTTAGCCTTTTCAATGTTAGATATTGATGCGGTTTACTTGGCTTTTGAAGTTGCGCCTGAACATTTAGCCCAACAAATTCATGCCATGCGTGTAATGGATATATTAGGGGCTAATGTTTCAATGCCCCATAAGCAGGCAGTCATTCAATATCTCGATGAATTATCTTCTGCCGCATCTTTAGTTGGAGCGGTCAATACCATCGTGCAAAAAAAAGGACGCTTAATCGGTCATAATACGGATGGACAGGGTTTTATGCGTGCGATAAAGGAAATGAATGTTAACATTATCGGCCAAACGATTACCATAATCGGTGCAGGCGGAGCAGCAATGGCAATGATTGCCCAAGCCGCCTTAGATGGTGTCAAGAAAATCAATGTATTCAATCGGCAGAGCCAGCATTACAGTCAGTATCAAAAAAAGCTGGCTAAAATGGCGGCACAAACCAAATGCCAAATCGAATTATTTCCACTTGAAAACCAACAATTATTAAAAGAAAAGCTCGCTGAAAGTCGATTACTCGTGAATGCCTCTAGCGTAGGTATGGCGCCAAATGACCGAGTAAGCCCAATACCAAATGGCGATTTTTTCAGAAAGGATTTAGCCGTTTATGATGCAATATATAATCCACGCGAAACGTTGTTATTAAAGCAAGCGAAAGCCAAAGGAGCCAAGACAGAAAATGGGTTAAGCATGCTACTATATCAGGGGGCTTATGCTTTTGAATTATGGACTGGTAGAGAAATGCCGGTCAATGAAATAAAAGAAGTACTATTCAATAGTTAAAACAAACCCCAACGAAAGGATGAAATGAAAAATGATTATTATTATGAAACCAGGTGCGAGTCAAGAACAATTAAATAAGGTAATGAAACGAATTGAAGCAGAAGGGTTAAATTACCAAATCAATCAGGGAAGTGAGCAGGTGGTCTTTGGTTTAATTGGCGATACCCGCTCGATTCAAGACGTTGCATTTAGAAGTTATGAAGGAGTAGAAAAAACTTTACGCATTTCTAATACGTATAAATTAACCTCACGTGAATTCCACCCACAAGATACTATTGTCGATGTAGATGGTGTCAAAATTGGCGATGGTAGTTTTGTAACGATGGCGGGACCATGTTCAATTGAAGGCTTAGAGCAAATTATGGAAACTGCGCGAATGGCTAAAGCAGGTGGCGCAAAAATTTTAAGAGGTGGGGCATTCAAGCCGAGAACCTCTCCGTATGCTTTCCAAGGATTAGCTGAAGAAGGGTTAAAATACATTCGCCAAGCAGCTGATGCTTATGATATGAAAGTTATCACCGAGGTAATGGATGAAGGACACATTGACATGGTTGCAGAATATAGTGATATTATCCAAATCGGTGCGAGAAACATGCAAAATTTCAAATTGCTTAGTGCTGTAGGAAAAACCGGCAAACCGATTGGCCTTAAACGTGGGATTTCTGGTACAATAGATGAGTGGTTAAACGCTGCAGAATATATTGCTGTCGAAGAAAAAAGTCCTGTCATCTTTATTGAACGGGGCATCCGCACCTATGAAACAGCTACTAGAAATACCTTTGATTTAAGTGCTGTTCCATTAATTAAAAAATTGAGCCACTTTCCAATCATTGTCGATCCAAGTCACGGAACAGGTGTTTGGGATTTAGTTACGCCAATGGCTAGAGCTGGTGTAGCCGCTGGTGCAGATGGGATGATTGTTGAAATCCATCCTGATCCTGCTAACGCTTGGTCAGATGGTCCGCAATCTTTAAATGAGAAGACTTACCTTAAAATGATGAAAGAGGTTGACTTACTGGTTGAAGCAATGAAGAAAATTAAAGCAATCGAAAATGAATAATCTAAAGCTTTAGGAGGATCGTATGCTAACTGTACAATTACCAAATCATAAATATGAAATTATTGTTAAACGAGGGGCCTTAAAGCATTGTGGAGAATGGGTTCGCTCATTATGGGCACCACAAAAAATAGCCATTATAACTGATACGATGGTTGCACCATTATATGCGCAACAAGTAAAGAATTTACTTGAAGCAGAAAATTATCGTGTCGAAGTGATGATTGTTCCAGCTGGAGAAGCAAGTAAATCACTAGCGCAAGCTAGCCAGCTTTACGATCAATTAGCAGATGCTGAATTTACCCGATCAGATGGTATCATCGCCTTAGGTGGCGGAGTGATTGGTGACTTAGCGGCTTTCGTCGCTTCTACTTATATGCGTGGCATTCACTTTTTACAAATCCCAACCACCCTGTTAGCGCAAGTTGATTCAAGTATTGGTGGAAAAACGGGGGTTAATACCAAACGAGCCAAAAATTTAGTTGGCACCTTTGCTCAACCGGATGGTGTATTGATTGATCCAGAGGTATTGGCAAGTTTAGATTTAAGAAGAGTCCGCGAAGGAATTGCAGAAATTATTAAATCAGCAGCCATTGCCGATATTGAATTATGGCATCAGCTTGAGCAGCTGAATGATGAGCATGACTTATTAAATCATGCCGAATTAGTGATCACCGGTGCTTTACAGGTAAAAAGAAAAGTAGTTGAAGAAGACGTCTTAGATCATGGCAGTCGGCTAACTTTAAATTTTGGGCATACGATTGGTCATGCCATTGAAAATACTGCAGGCTATGGTGTGGTTAGTCACGGTGAAGGGGTGGCTATTGGGATGATGGCCATTAACCAGCAAGCCGAAAAATTGGGACAAACCAAAGCAGGGACAACCGCCCAATTAAGAAAAATGATTGAAAAATTCAATTTACCGACCAGTTATGACAATTGGCAGCTAGATGCTCTTTATCAGGCAATCACCCATGATAAAAAAGCACGTGGTTCAAAATTAAAAATCATCTTATTAGAAGAAATAGGACAAGCGAAAATCGTTGCTATTCCTATTGAAGAAATGAAAAATTATTTGCAATTGGAGGAGATATAATGCGCTATTTTACAGCTGGCGAATCACATGGACCTGAGTTAACCGCAATAATTGAAGGATTACCTGCGGGCATGCCTTTGTCCGTTGAAGATATCAATATCGAATTAGCCAAAAGACAAGGTGGCTATGGCCGTGGTGGCAGAATGCTGATTGAAAAAGATCAAGTTCGTATTACTTCTGGTGTCCGTCATGGTAAAACACTAGGTTCACCTGTAACCTTAGTTGTTGAAAATAAAGATTGGAAAAATTGGACAACCGTAATGAGTATTGAACCAGTCGAAGAAAAAAATGAAAAACTACGACGAGTGGCTCGCCCACGTCCAGGTCATGCTGATTTAGTTGGTGGCATGAAATATCACCATACTGATTTAAGAAATGTTTTAGAACGTTCTTCAGCAAGAGAAACAACTATGCGTGTAGCCATTGGTGCTGTTGCGAAGAAGTTATTATCCTTATTAGATATTGAAATGGCCACCCATGTAGTGACTTTAGGTGGGATTCAGGCACAAGTCCCTGAAAATATTACTGTCCAAGAAGTAAAAAATATCGCTGAAGCTTCTGAGCTACGCGTAGTTGATGCAAGTTGTGAACAAGCGATGAAGGACTTAATCGATCAAACCAAGAAAAACGGCGACACAATTGGGGGTGTAGTAGAGGTTTTAGTAGGTGGGATGCCTGCTGGCTTAGGAAGTTATGTCCAATGGGATAAAAAATTAGATGCCAAAATTGCCCAAGCAGTGGTAAGTATTAATGCCTTTAAAGGTGTTGAATTCGGCATGGGCTTTGAAATGGGAAATTTACCTGGTTCAAAAATTATGGACGAGATTCAATGGGATGAAACCAATGGATATACTCGTAAAACCAATCGTTTAGGTGGTTTTGAAGGTGGGATGACTAATGGGGAAACTTTAGTTATTCGCGGAGTAATGAAACCTATTCCCACACTTTATAAACCACTATTAAGTGTAGATATTGATACCAAGGAACCTTTTAAAGCAAGCATTGAGCGCTCTGATAGTACGGCCGTTCCAGCTGCAAGTGTCGTTTGTGAAAATGTTGTTGCGACTGTTCTAGCAACAGAATTACTAGCGAAGTTTCCAAGCGACTCTTTTGACGAACTAGTCCAATCAGTTGCTGACTATCGTCAATATCTGAAAAATTATTAAACACTCGAATTTAAACGAGGGAAAGCTGTTTAAAATCAACGAAGGAAAGGTGTGTGCGCATTTTCCTTCTTGATTTTAAAACAATGGTTTAGAATAAGTCGATAAATAGAGTATAAGGAGTAAGTAGATGACTAAAGTAATGATTGTGGGTCTAGGCTTGATTGGTGCGTCACTGGCAAAATGCATCAAAAATCAGCATCCTGACTACCATTTAATCGGTTGGGATTTTTTAGATACCACCAGATTAGCGGCCTTAGAGCAAGGAATTGTCGATGGCATACCTGATAATTTCGCTGATGGTGCCAAAGAAGCCAATTACTTAATTTTAGCCGTACCAGTAAAAACTTCTTTAAGCTATTTACAAGAATTGGCTCATATTGAGTTGCAATCAAATATTTTGGTTACAGATGTTGGCAGTACCAAACAAGAAATCACCGAATTTGCTAAACAATTTTCTTTTGATTTTATCGGTGGACATCCAATGGCTGGTTCGCATAAATCGGGAATTCAAGCTGCTGATGCAACGCTATTTGAAAATGCCTATTATATTTTCACTCCATTACCACATACGAAAGATCGAATCAATGAGCTTTTTGATTTAGTTAGTGGAACTAAGGCCAAACAGATTGTGCTTACAGCAAGTGAACATGATCAAATTACCGGTATGCTCAGTCATTTTCCACATATTCTTGCAGCCGCTTTAGTCAATCAAGCGGATCATTTTAATCAATTACATCCTAATGCTAAAAGATTAGCTGCAGGAGGGTTTAGAGATATTACTAGAATTGCTTCGTCTGATCCAAAGATGTGGACAGATATTTTATTAAGTAATCAAAACTTTTTAGTGGACTTAATTGATCAATGGCAAAACAATATGCTGCAAATCAAAAACTGGCTATTAACGAATAATCAAACGGCGATTTTTCACTTTTTTGAAAATGCCAAAGATACCCGCGATCGGTTACCTATTCATAGTAATGGGGCAATTCCAGGTTTTCATGATCTATTTGTTGATGTACCTGATAGAGCAGGGGTCATTGCAGAGGTTACAGGATTGCTAGGTCGAGCCAATCTTTCGATTATCAATATCAAAATTTTGGAAACTAGAGAAGATATTATTGGAGTTTTACAAATTACCTTTAAAACCTACAATGATTTATTGCAAGCAAAAAATTGTATTGAAGAAAATACCGACTATCAATGTCGAATGAAATAAAAGGATGATTACGATGAAGTTATTACAAGCGAAAAGTTTAAAAGGGACGATTGAAGTACCCGCAGATAAGTCTATTTCTCATCGCAGTATTATGTTTGGTGCAATCGCAAAGGGAACAACTACTGTTAAAAATTTTTTACGTGGCGAAGATTGCCTAAGTACATTAAACGGCTTTAAAAAATTAGGGGTACCCATTATCGATGATGGCGAGGTCATTACGATTGAAGGAGTCGGCTTTGATGGGTTAAAAGCCGCCAATGAAGCGATTGATTTAGGAAACTCGGGGACCAGCATTCGTTTGATGATGGGGATTGTCGCTGGTGCACCTTTTACAACTACCTTTTTTGGCGATGAATACTTAAATCGCCGTCCAATGAATCGTGTAATGGCTCCATTAAGACAAATGGGCGCTCACTTAAATGGAAATGCTCAAACAGAATATCCACCGATTACGATTCAAGGGACTACTCAGTTACAACCGATTCATTATGAAATGCCCATTGCTAGTGCACAAGTAAAATCAGCTATCTTATTTGCGGCCTTACAAGCGAAGGGGACTTCAACAATTATCGAAAAAGAGCCTTCAAGAAATCATACCGAACAAATGATTAAGCAATTTGGCGGTCAAATTGCTGTTGAAGATAAAACTATTACTATCACTGGCCCACAAGCATTAACCGGTCAAACAGTCATTGTGCCTGGCGATATCTCTTCAGCAGCCTTTTTCTTAGTAGCAGGTGCAATTATGCCAAATAGTGAAATTACACTAAAAAACGTGGGAATCAATCCAACTAGAACAGGCATATTAGATGTCCTGGAGAAAATGGGGGCTAACTATCATTTAAGTGAAATCGATTCGATTAACGAATCGGCAACGATTACGATTCAAACCAGTCAGCTTAAAGCAACAACAATTGAAGGAAGCGATATTCCTCGTTTAATCGATGAATTACCGATCATTGCTTTACTCGCAACACAAGCAAAAGGCACAACGATTATTCGCAACGCTGAAGAATTAAAGGTGAAAGAAACCAACCGGATTGATGCTACTTGTGAAGAGTTAAGTAAATTAGGCGCCAATATCGAACCTACTGATGATGGGATGATTATCCATGGTCCTTGCCAATTACACGGTGGTAACGTTGATTCAAGGGGCGACCATCGGATTGGCATGATGCTACAAATCGCTGCTTTATTAACTGATGAAGTGGTTGAATTGACTAAGGCCGAAGCAGTAGCTGTCTCCTATCCACATTTCTTCGATGATGTAAAAAGTTTAATTCAAAATGAGGCGTAAATATGGCAATTATTCTTATTGGCTACATGGGCTCAGGCAAAAGTACTGTTGCGAAACAATTAGCCCAAAAACTAAAACAGCCGTCGCTGGACTTAGATCAAATTTTCACGGAAAAACTCAACCAAAGTATTGAGGAAGTTTTTGCTACTAAAGGGGAGGCTTTTTTTCGACAAATTGAAAGTGAACTATTGGCTGAATTTAGTCCGAAAAATGGCGTGTTGGCTACTGGTGGAGGAGTTATTTTAAAAGCTGAAAATCGTCAATTGCTTTCATCACAGCCTAATGTTGTTTTCTTAGCATGTGATGAAACTGAATTAATCCATCGTTTAACCAACGATTCTAAAACTATTCGACCGATTATTCAACATAAGACACCTGATGAGATATTGCAAATTTATCACGAAAGATACCCTTTTTATCAACAATGCGCTACTATGCAAATTGATACAACCAATAAATCAGTAGAACAAATCGTAGAAGAAATCATACAAAAGATGGAGAAGAACGCATGAAATTAGCTTATCTAGGTCCTGAAAATTCATTTTCTTACCAAGCAGCAAACGCTGTGCAAACAGATGAAGAATTGATTGCTTTTCCAAGTATCCCACTATGTATGGATGCTTTAAAACGCAAACTAGTGGATTATGCAATCATCCCGATTGAGAATTCACTAGAGGGCTCTGTTCATGCTAGTGTTGATCGCCTATATGAGCAAAATGATTATCAGGTACAAGCAGAAATTATTTTACCCATTCATCAACAGCTTATTGGTTATGATGGGAAGAATATTCAAAAAATTCTTTCTCATCCACAAGCTTTGGCCCAATGTCAAAAATTCTTGGAAACTAATTATCCTAATGTTCAATTAGAAGCGGTGCAATCAACGACAGCTGCCATTGAAGCGGTGGTTAAGCACCCTAAACTAAAAATTGCCGCGATTGGCTCAAAACAAGCAGCACGGGCTTATCAAGTTCCAATAATTGCTGAAAATATTCAAGATAATGCCTATAATCAGACGCGGTTTTGGATTTTGGGTAAAAAAGATTTCACCCCGACACAACTAACCTTTTTGGAAAAAAGGCTAACCTTATATGTTACATTACCCTCTAATTTACCTGGAGCGCTACATAAGGTGTTAGCTGCTTTTGCTTGGCGGGATATAAATTTAAGTAAAATCGAATCACGACCCCAAAAAACTAAATTAGGGGAATATTTTTTCATTATCGATTTAGAATATACGCAAGATGCCAAACGCTATCAATATGCAATTGAAGAATTGCAAGTTTTAGGTTGTCAAGTACAACAAATTGGCATTTATCCAATCTATCAATTAGATTAATGATAACAGGTAGAGACTATCCATACTCTACCTGTTTTATTTTTTAAAATTTTTTAATTGATTCAAATATTGTTTCTCTATTCACTAATCTTGTGCTAAAATGTAAAAGATTGTAACGGAGGTTTTTTTATGAATAGAATGGAGAAAAACAGAGACTTAAGAGAGCAACTTTCCAAAGAAGAAAAAAATTACGATAGTATATTCAGTCGGAGAGTTCGCACCAATCATTCTTCAAGCAATCCGCAGCATAGACAAACTAAATATAATAACGTGCATCCAGCTACACAAGAAGAGGTGTTAGCTTTTGAGAGTGAGGGAACTGATAATAATCATTTGCTGGGCATTCAAAATATTGAAGCACAGGCAAGACAGCAAAATCCATCAAACCATGAAATAAATGAACAATTTTCACAAAATGATAACCATCAAGATCATCTGCACGTAAAAAAAAATGGAAAGAAAAAAGGAAAGAAGAAGAAAAAGAAAAAATTTCATCCTTTCCGATGGTTATTATTTCTTCTTTTGCTTATTGTACTAGGTGTCGGTGCATATAGTATCCACGCTTACCAAAAAGGATATAAAGAAGCTGCTAAAGACACCCATACCCAGAGCAAAGAAACCTTCCATGGAGTCACATCAAGCGATGGATCAGAAAACATTTTATTGATTGGTAATGATAGTCGCGATGGAGAAGCCTCACGTTCTGATACCATTATGGTTTTACACATGGGCAACAGCTTAAATAGTAAACCAAAATTAATTTCCTTTATGCGTGATACGTATGTAAATATTCCAGGGGTTGGCTATAATAAAATTAACGCCTCATATGCCTATGGTGGAGCTGAATTATTGAGAAAAACACTAAAAAAGAATTTCAATATAGATTGTAAATACTATGCCCTAGTCGATTTTCAAACGTTTGAAAAAGTCATCGATGCCTTATTCCCGGACGGTGTTTCAATTAATGCAGAAAAGGACATGAGTGCTTATATTGATGTAGCAATAAAAAAAGGACAACAAAAAATGAATGGTTTTACACTCTTACAATATGCTCGCTTTAGAATGGATGAAGAAGGAGATTTTGGCCGTGTAAGAAGACAACAACAAGTAATGAACGAAGTCTTTAAACAAGCAAAATCGTTAACAACCATTTCTAAATTACCTTATGCTGCTGGTAAAGTTATGGGCTATTCACCTAATAATATTCCGATGAGCTATATTTATAAACATGCACTTGCTGCAGCTAAAAATGCCTCAGGAGTAAAACGACTAAGTGTCCCTGTAGACGATACCTGGACGTATGGAGAAAGTTATACAGTAGGGAGTTATTTAGATATTGATGAACAGGCTAATCAAAAAGCTATTGAAAGTTTTTTGAAAAACTAACTCCTTTTCATTTTAAACTAGCTTTTTTTATGCTATATTAGAAGTAATGTTGAATAAAATTGAAACGAGGATTATGAAATCAATGAAATTAGCGATTGTTACGGATAGTACAGCTTTTTTGCCTGAAGAGGTTAAAACACATCCTGATTTATATATTTTACCAATTCCAGTAATCATTGATGGAAAAATTTATAACGAAGATATAGATATTCATGCTGAAGAATATTACGATATTTTAAAAAACAGCAAGGATTTTCCAACAACGTCTCAACCTGCACTTGGAGAAGTCGTTGATTTATATGAAAAATTAGCCAAAGCAGGATATGATACGATTTTAAGCATTCATTTATCAAGTGGTATTTCAGGATTTGTCAATACACTTTATTCATTGAAGGATAGTATCGAAGGGATTACTATCGTTCCATTTGATTCAGAGATTACCAGTATGCCAATGGGGAATATGGTAGCGAAGGCTTTGCAGCTAAAAGATGAAGGCAAAACGATTGATGAAATTGTGAATTATCTAGAATTTATTCGCAAAAATACTAAAGTTTATTTAATCGTTGATGATTTAAACAATTTAGTTCGTGGTGGACGATTGACCAATGGTGCCGCAATTATCGGCGGATTATTAAAAATTAAACCCATTTTGACCTTTGATGAGGGTAAAATTGTCTTACACGAAAAAATCCGTTCTAGTAAAAAAGCCTTTGCTCGAGCTGAAGAGTTAATTATTGAAAAAGCACAACAACTTGATTGCCCCTTAAAATTTTACATTATCCACGGGAATCATTTAGAAGCTGCTTTAGAAGAAAAAGCAAAATTACAAGCTCAATATCCAAGTGCTGAATTTGAAATTGGTTATTTTGGACCAGTTATTGGTACACATCTAGGCGAAAAAGCAATCGGCATTGCTATTAGTGCTGAGTAAAAATTAATTAAATAATTAAAAAAGAAAGTCTATTCTAGATAGGCTTTCTTTTTTTTAATCCATCGACAGCTTAATTGATAAATCGGCGCGTTATCCGTATAATGAACCTATTAAAAATTTTCAGAATAATGGTGATGAAATGAAGCAAATACTTCAATGGTTGATAGGCGTTTTACTAGCTACAATTTTATTTGGGAGTATTTTACTTGGTAATTTTATTTACCTTACCAAATATAAAATGACAACTATTGATCGATCTATTTCTCCAAATGGTGTTTATACATTAGAATTTAAATCTGTTGGCGAGCCTGATTGGCCTTTTGGTGATTCACATGCTCAAATTATTTTAAAAAAGGGGCAAGCAGTGATTGATAAAACAAAAATCGCTATTGCTAATGATGGAAAAAACTTAAACAAAGCCAATTGCTCTGTCGATTGGAAACAAGCTTATGTAATTGTAACCATTTCTGGAGAAGAACAAGCAGAGCAAGCAGTAACATTACATTTTGAAGAAAAAACTAGCGCGGGGAAAACAGACTAGTTTTGAAAAATTTTTATAATCATTGAATTTTTAAAAACTAGATTTTATTTACTCGAAGTGAATCAACTGCCTTACATTCCTAAAATAAAAGCTACCTAAATTACTGAGAGAGAGTTTTAGGTAGCTTTTATTTTATCTTTTTATTGTTCTAGTGAATTGTCGATAATAATGCTTGAGAGCAAATATTGGATGACGATAGAGCATGTATGGACCAGAATAACGCATGATTTTTTTCATTTGTTCACGATAATTTTTCTGATAACAATGGACTGGACATTTCTTACAGGTTGTTTTTTGTTCCCCAAAGCGACAAAGGCTAAGGCGTTGCAAAGCATAATCTAGCATTTCTTGATAGCCAATGGTTTCTGTTGGATGCTTTTGATAATATAACTGTATCATAATCTGAATTAATGCTTTTTCTTCAGTAATAATTGGACCGGTATTGATTTGCATCATTCATTACACTCCTTAAAAAATTTCGATAAAAAGAACACCTATAAATAGTATTGCTAAGCCTAATAGCTGAATTGCTTTTATTTTTTTCTGAATGGCTCCCAGCAAACCAAATTGATCAATGGTCATGCTAGATAATATTTGGCCAACCAAAGCTAATGTAACAATTGCTCCTGTTCCAATTTTTGGTGCTAAAAAAGCATTGCAAAAAACATAGCCAGCGCCTAACATACCCGCCAGCCATAACCAAGGAGGGATGTTAGTAAATTTTACTTGTCTAATATTTAGCCAGCTTCTTTCAAAGCACACAGCTAAACAAACCAAGATTGTCCCTACAAAAAATGAAATAAAAGCGGCATGTACAGATGAACCGATTTGGTGTCCAAGGTAACCATTAATCGCCACTTGACTAGACATCAACATTCCGGCACCAATACCAACTAATTGCCATAAAAATTGAAGGTTTGACTTTGCTTTAATTGGAGCTACATATTTCATTTGTTTTTCTTGGCGGAAATATTGTGGAAAGAAAACAACCAATAATACGCCGATAATCAAGCCTATCGTACCAAAAGCCCTGAATAATGAAAAGCTATGAATTTTTGCATGAAACCAGCCGAATTGATCAATCAGCAAGGACATTAATAGCTGACCTAAAATAGGCATAATCACAGTTTGCACACTACCTAATACTGGAAATAATAAAATATTCGCGGTCAGTCCTAGCATTCCCAATAAACCACCTAAATAAGCCCATAAAGGTAAAATAGATACTTGTTGTTTACTTAAAAATAGGGAATCACCTGATAATAAAACTAAAAGGGCTAGAAAAATAGTCCCAATAGTAAACGAACAAAGGGAAGCTAAAAACGGTGATTTTAAAAACGAGCGCATCTGTGCGTTCAAAGCCGTTTGGATTGGTAATAAAGCGCCAACAAAAATTCCCATTAATAAAAAGAGCAAAAAAATCCCTCCCTAAATACACCTCTATTTTTCATAATAACCTTCTATTTTAAAATAGCAAGTCTTTTTTTAAGCTATCCTTAAGTTTTCACTATTTTAATGATGGATAGTAAAATAATTACAGGGAGAAGATAACATTTAAATACCTAAATAAAAAATATTTATGGAATAGCTTATTGGTTATTTGTTTATTAATACCGATAGCTATTTATTTAAAAACTGATGCAGATACTACTCAACCAATCGCTCAAACTACCCCTAATAGCTACACCCATCAATTGATATCAACCAAAGGAAGTAATATCCAGACAATTGATTATAGTGATTTAGCTATTCAAAATGTAAAACAAATTTACAATGTCTCCACACAAGAAAAAATTCAAAATAAGCTATTGCAATTAACTCAAAGTGCTCATGCAACCTTTAGCCAACCTTTAATTTCCCATATTCAGCTTATGTATCTAGCGTTCAACAATTTGGGAATAATATCGTAGTTGATTCTGGACAGCAATCAATTTTTGCAGAATATGATACAGAGGGGACCTTAATAAGAAGTTTCGGACATCCAATAACTACCCAATATTTGTATCGTGTATTTAAGTATGACTTTAAACAATTTTATTTTAATTAGTTAATTAATCACAGAGATTTTCAATCATTATGAAAATCTCTGTGATTTTAGTTTACATAATACAATTATTAACAATTTGTTTTAATCACTCACTTATGATAAAATACAAAAACAATAAATTTGTATTTAATAAGGAGGGGAAATAAGTGCTTTCTTTCGAATCTGATTATACAGAAGGTGCGCATCCGCAAATTCTTCAAAAGCTTTTGGAAACAAATTTTGAACAACATCCCGGTTATGGAAATGATGTTTATACGCTTAGTGCAAAAGAAAAAATCAAAAACATTTGTCAATTGCCAGATGCTGATGTTCATCTATTAACTGGTGGAACACAAACGAATCAAATTATCATTGATACCATGCTAGAGTCTTATGAAGGCGTTATTGCTGCACAGACTGGTCACGTTGCCTCACACGAAGCTGGAGCTATTGAATATACTGGACATAAGGTGTTAACCCTGTCACAAACTGATGGCAAAATAAATGCGTTCGATCTAAAGAGCTATCTAGCTAATTTTTATCAAGATGACAATCATGAACATATGGTATTTCCTGGAATGGTTTATATTTCTCAACCAACTGAGTATGGAACACTTTATAGCAAAGATGAATTATTGCAGCTTTCAACAGTTTGTCGACAATATCACCTACCATTATTTATCGATGGAGCTAGATTGGGTTATGCTTTGATGGCTGATGATTGCGATCATACCATTGCAGATATTGCCAAGCTTGCTGATGTATTTTATATTGGTGGGACTAAGATTGGCGCCATATGCGGAGAAGCAGTCGTATTTACTAAAGGAAATACTCCCAAACATTTTGTTACACAAATCAAGCAGCATGGGGCGCTTCTAGCTAAAGGTCGCTTACTAGGAATTCAATTTGACACCTTATTTACAGATGATTTATACTTTTCTATCAGCCGTCATGCCATCGAATGTGCCAATCGGGTTCGAAAAATTGTTCAAGAAAAACAATATCCATTTTACATAAAAAATTCAACAAACCAAATCTTTATTATCATTAGTGATGAAAAATTAGCTAAGCTTAAAGAAAAGCTACGGGTTAGCTTCTGGGAAAAATATGATGAAAAGCATACGGTGATTCGAATTGCAACAAGCTGGGCAACTAGTAATGAGGCAGTTGCAGCCTTAGAAGAAATTTTATAATTCATTCAAATCTATAAGCATTAGCTATCTATATTCCGTTAAGATAGCTAATGCTTTATTTAATACAAAAAAGGTAGCAGCTGATTAGCTGCTACACATAAATTAAATAATCTTTCTCAATCATACAAGTGATTCATAATATTTACTTGCTCTTTAGCCCCAATATGGGTGTAAATACTTGTAGAATTCGTATTATTTTGTCCTAAAAGTTGAGCAGTGGTGACAATAGAGCCAGTCTTGCGATAAATCTGTGTTCCCACTGAATGACGTAATTTATGGGGCGTTGTTCTTTTATTATAAGCACTGGAATATTTATCAAGCATTTTCTCAATCGCATTCGCCTTTAAGCGTTTAGCAGCACCTCCGTATGTTGACAAAAAGAGAGGTTGTACATTTTCAGTCACTTGATAGGTCGTTTTCCGAATAGTTAGGTAATCGGTAATATAAGAAACCATAGGGGAAGCAACCGTTACCCAATCCATTTGTCCACCCTTACGAATAACCCTGATGCTTAATGACTCATCCGTTAATTCCAAATCACGTAAATTGATATTCACCAGTTCTGATAGACGAATTCCAGTTCCCAAAAATAGACCAATAATTGCTAAATCTCTCACTTTATTTTTTTCAAAAAAAGCTAGCGCTTGCCGACTCTCCAATAACTTTTCATAGCGATTTTCAATAAAATCTAAAAAATCTAAGCCTTCATTATCAAAAAAAATCATTGGTTCCATTTTTTTGGTTCGTACGCTCATCTTAACCGAATCATTTACATTTTTTACACCTTGCATTTGATTAGACGATAAATAGGGAAGGTTAGTTTCCTCATTGGTGGTAGTTGCTAAAAAATTAAACAATGAGCGCAAGGAAGTCAGACTACGTTTAATCGTACTTTTAGAAAGTCCTGGTAATTCATCTCCAGATTCCTCATACAATTTACGTTTATCTGCAGCAAGATTCTTTTTACGATTTTGCAACTCCCGTTTATACATACTTAAATCTTTTTCGCTCATTTTTTCTAAATCAGCCACGGTAATTGCTTGAATGGTGTTCGCTTGAGAGTAACCCTCACGAATAAGCCATTCTAAAAACCGTTTGATTTCTTTTTGATATTCAAATAGGGTAACTGAAGAATAATCTTCTTCAATTTTCTTTTGGAAATACTCTTGAATAAATAGGGGTAAATTGGGTAAATTTTCTAAAACTTTAGCTTTAGCAGTTGCTTGTGTTGCTTGCAATTGGATCACACTCCCGTCTGTATTTAAAGATTTTTAAAAGATTAAACAAAAAAGAAAGGGGCATACCTTAAATTTACCTTCAGACTCACTTACAGCATCATTCTTTTTAAAAACTTTTAAAAACTATGTATTATTTTGATTTTAAAAGTTATAGGTATAAAGAACTATTTACAGTTTTTATAGAAATTAGTTATATAAATTATGGTTTTCTGTAAAGCTTAATTTTAATTATAAAATGAAACAGCCTAAAATGCAAGTAGACTGTCTAGCTAAGCTTGGCTTTAAAAATGCATAACTAAGAGCGGAGCGCGTTAAGCTTAAATGCAGCAACGAAATCAAATTTAGCGACTATTGCAGACAAAAATAACTTAAATACACAAAGTACCAAAAAAAAGGTCTGATTGTACAGCAAACCTTGATTCATTAATGATTGATGAAATAATCCAGTCAATTCGAAGTAAGAGGAAATATAAATATAGCTGTTGAGTTTTAAAGAAACTATAGCATTTGATAAGTTGATCACGCTGTAATACAATTGTATTACGAAATAGATATTGTATTTTCATTGGTCTGGTTCGAGATTTATTATAACTCATGGTTTCAGCAAAAAGACGCAAAAAACACCTGCAAAAGAAATATCACATGCTCTAGAAATTCGTAGAGAATTTGAGGAGGAAAACAAAAATGCCAACAATTAAATTTGATGATTATTTAACGGAATATTTAAAAAATAAAAAAGCTAAAGAAATGTTTGAGTTAGAAAATGCAAAACTAGAAAGTGCTGTCGCTTTAATGAAAGCACGAGAAAATGCAGGATTAACTCAAAGAGAATTAGCTGAACTCGCGAATGTGCCTCAATCAACTATTTCACGCATTGAAAAAGGATACAATACAAGTTTTGACACCTTATCTAAAATTGCTTCTGCATTAGGAAAACAATTAAAAGTTGAATTTGCGTGATTATTAATCGATTCTTTCTCATGGAATATTTTTTAAGAAAAACTGTCATGGTTGTTGATAGTTTTTCTTTTTATTTTTCTCAAGCTACACTAAATAAGCAATTTGACGCCAATTCACTCGTTTAATACAGGGGAATTTTTGGTTTATTTATGCTTTACAGAAAACAGTGATTTTCTATAAAAGTATATTTAACAATATAGTCCCATTGAAGTTAAAAATCAGCTATCTAACCCATTAAAAATCGTAAAAAATCAAACACTCTGGTAATTCATTAGCAACTATGATTTAGAAAATCAATAAAAAGTTGCAATTATGTCAAATGATAAATAATTAGTAACTAATCATTGAAAATATTGATAAAAATTCGCTGTATATAAAACCATATAATAAAAATACGAAGAGAAACTTTTAATTTCTCTTCGTAAAATAAACAGATTCAATTAGATTAATAATCCATCAATGTGATGATATCGTAATCTTTAATTTTTTCACGGCCATTTAGATCATTTAACTCAATTAAAAAGGCACATCCAGCAACAACGCCACCAAGTTTTTCAACTAATTCAATAGTTGCTTTAATCGTACCACCAGTCGCCAATAAATCATCACAAATTAATACACGTTGACCTGGTTTAATCGCATCTTCGTGAATCGTTAATGTATCTGAACCATATTCTAAGTCGTAAGATACTTCAATTGTTTTTCTAGGTAATTTTCCTTTTTTACGAACTGGGGCAAAGCCAACACCTAATTCATAAGCTACTGGACAACCAACGATAAAACCACGTGCTTCAGGGCCAACCACCATATCGATTTGTTTTTCTTTAGCATATTCAACAATTTGATGTGTTGCATAGCGGTATGCTTCACCGTCAGCCATCAATGGTGAAATATCGCGAAAGATGATTCCTTCTGAAGGATAATTAGGGATACTCGCAATGTAATCTCTTAAATTCATATTTTTCTTGTTCCTCCTACGAATTGTTTAACCAATTCTTCAATACATCTAGACTAGATAAAAGTAAAAATTCTTCTGTCTTGATTTTTTCATTTCGTTTTTGATAAATAGGACTTTCTGTCAAGTCACGTTTTGCAGGCGCATCAACGTAGCTTAACACGCCATCATCTATTGTAACAAATTTCAGCTCAAAAAACACCTGAATCATGAAAATTAATAATTTTTTTGGAATTTTTAAGTGAGTAGCAATCATATCCAGCTTATAACGGACATCTAAACGTTTTTGTTGTTTAATCAATTGAAATAATTTCGCATATTGCTCTCGACTGCCCAATCCATCAAGATAAGCATCATCTTGTGTGTAGCAGACAAAATAAACTCTAGAAACCGCCGCCTTTTGATAGATGGTCTGATAAATACAACTTTCTTGCGGACAATCTAAGAAAACCAGCTGTTCAAAGCTTGGCAATTCACTCATTTGTAACAAATCTTCAGCCAAATAAATCGGCTGCTCAATGATGGTTGCGAAACGTTCAATATTGCGTTGAAAATTTGCCACATACAAGGTTGGTTGTTCAAAATTTAATTGTGTAAAGTATTTTTTTGCTCGATAATCAAATACTTGTATATCTGTAATTACAAAATCCTCTAACATAAATTGTGGACTTTGCTTTCCATTCCATTCATTGATATTTAACCGACCAACGATTTGCAATGAAGAAGTCGTAATTTCATCTAAATATTGGCCGAAGCCAAAACCAATCACATCTAGCAGATTACTTTGATCATCAGCAACCTGTAATTTTAAATGGGCATTATTGACTCCTATCGCCCTTTTATTGATTACCTGATTGACTTCGATTAAAAAGTTAGGTCGAGGAAAATCCATCCCAAATGGACTTAATTGGTTGATTTCATTAATTAAATCAATTGAAACAGCGCTAATAGGTACCTTGACATCGATATTTAGTGGTAAGCCTGCCGCAAAATCCAATTGTAAGCGAACGACCTCTTGATTTAAATGTGCCTGCAATTGGGCAATATGATCAATCGGAATAGTCAAGCCAACCGCCGAATGATGTCCGCCAAATTTACTAAATAATGGTCGAACCATACTCATACTCTCAAATAAATTAAATGTTTCGACACTACGGCCCGAGCCTTTAGCTAGCCCCTCTTCCTTAGTGGTTAAAATAATCGTTGGTTTACCTGTTTTTTGCATGATTTTACCAGCAACAATTCCCAATACCCCTTCATGCCAATTTTCTCCTAAAATGACATGCACTTGATTGGCTTCATCTAACTTTTCTAAGGCTTGCGTTACAATATCATCAACGATTTGTTTGCGTTGTTGATTCCATTGATCAATCTCCTGCGCTAAAGTCTGCGCTTGCTCTTCATCAAAGGTTAATAGCAGTTCGACAGCTGGATTTGGATCAGTTAAGCGTCCTAAGGCATTTAATCTCGGACCAATCCCAAAACCGATAGATTGTTCATCTAATTCTTGTAAATTAAGCTTACTTTCCTGAATTAAGGCTAATAAGCCTATTCGCGTTGTTTGCTGCATCATTGCTAGTCCATGCTTAACCAAAATTCGATTTTCATCCGTCAAAGAAACCATATCCGCAATGGTACCAATAGCCACTAATTCCAACAATTCGACTGGCACCTCTTCTAATAAGGCACAAGCTAATTTAAAAGCTACACCAACCCCGGCTAATTCTTTAAATGGGTAGTCTCCTGCTGGATGCTTCGGATGAATAATCGCATAGGCAGCAGGTAATTTTTCTGGTAGCTCATGGTGATCAGTAACGATAACATCAATTCCTTGACTATTGGCATAATCAATCGCCTCATGGCCAGCTACCCCATTATCAACAGTTAAAATTAAGCTGATTTCTTCTTTAATTTTCTCTGCATAGACGTTTTTGTTTGGTCCATAGCCATCTTTAAATCGATTGGGTAGATAGTAATCTACATCTGCGCCTAAGCTAACCAAAGTTTCGACGATGACAGTGGTACTAGTAATCCCATCAGCATCATAATCACCGTACACCAGAATTCTTTCTCCTGACATAATGGCTTCATTTAGACGCTCTACAGCTTTTTGCATGTCATATAACAAGTAAGGATCGTATAAATCCTGTAAATCAGCATGTAAAAATCGTTCTAGGCTTTCTGGCGTTTGAATCCCTCTTTGCCAAAGTATTTGTTGAACTAAAGTAGACAAGCCATGTTCATTTGCAGAACTAGAAAATGAGGCTGTCAAATTAACTTTTTCAGGTAAAATCCATTGATTCTTTGCTTCCTTCAAAATACACTATCCTTTGCTATTTTTTGTTAAAAATACCTCCAGCCAAATAATCCCCTAGTCTTGGGAAAATTTGATAGAAAATTGCAGCAGCATTCATAATTTGCGGACGATTGATTTCCCGTTTATTCTTGCCAATTACACTAACAATTTCTTCTGCTAGTTGATCAGCTTGTAATACATAACTACCTAATTTATCTAAATAATTTCCCTCAGGATCAGCAATATTAAAGAAATTCGTTTCGATTGGTCCAGGGTTCACCGTGGTCACCTTAATACCAAAGGGCTTCAATTCCAAACGTAAGGCGTTAGAAAATCCTAAAACCGCATATTTGGTAGCTGAATAGATGGTTGACTTAGGGGTAGCCATTTTCCCAGCCATCGAGGCAATATTTATGATATGCCCACTTTGCTTAGTTAGCATTTTTATCGCGACCTTTTGGGTTAACAGCATCATGCCTAAAATGTTGACTTCAAACATTTCTCGCGCTTTTTGCATATCGAAATGAATAAATTCCTCAAATAAACCAAAACCAGCATTATTTACCAAGCAATCAATTTTTTCAACATTACTCTCAAGTGATTGCATTAAAAAATCAATGCTTTGTGGATCAGACATATCCACTCTAAAGGCATAGCAGGTTTGCTGACTTAGTTCCTCACACATTTGCTTAACCTGCAATAGCTTTTCTGTACTTCGCGCACAAGCAATTACCTGTGCGCCTTTTGCTGCTGCTTGATAGCAGATTTGTTCACCCAAGCCTGAAGAAGCACCTGTAACTAAAATTGTTTTACCTTTAAGCTTCATTTTTATCATTTCCTTTCTTTAAAGGGATGTCAAAACTCCATAAATCTTTCGCAACTAAAGTATTTGGGAAAATTTCACGTGCTTCATCTGCCAATTGATTCAAATCGCTATTTAAGTATCTCGAACTAATATGGGTTAAAATCAATTGTTTTACCCCAGCTTTTTTTGCAACCTGGGCTGCTTGATGCGTCGTGGAATGGAAGTATGCTTTAGCTAGCTTACCTTCGTTTTTATTAAAGGTACTTTCGTGAACCAATACATCTGCATTTTTAGCTAACTCAATGGAATGCTGATGATAACGTGTATCTCCTAAAATGGTAATTATCCGCCCCTTATGCGCCTCGCCCACAAAATCAGCTCCGTTGATGATGCGCCCATCTGGTAAGGTAACCTGTCCGCCATTTTTAATTTGACCATAAACAGGACCTGGAAGAATGCCTAAAGCTTTTAATTTTTCCACTTGTAATTCACCCGCGCGATCGGCTTCAGTAATCCGATAACCGAAAGATTCAATCCCATGATCCAGCTTCTTGGCCTCTACCTTAAATTGACCATCATCAAAAACAACTTGATTGTCCTTTACTTCTATATATTCTATCGGATAAGCTAAACGAGTTTTAGATATTCTTAAGCTTGTTTTGATGTATTCTTCAATTCCATTTGGGCCATACACCTCAAGCTTTTCATCGCCTCCTTGAAAGGATCGACTACTTAATAAACCAGGTAAACCAAAAATATGATCTCCATGTAAATGCGTAATAAAAATTTTCTCAATTTTTCGCGGACGTAGGTTAGATTTTAAAATTTGCATCTGCGTTCCTTCGCCACAATCAAATAACCATACAGCATTCCGCTCATCCAATAGCTTTAAAGCGATACTGCTGACCGTGCGATGTTTAGCAGGAACACCTGCTCCTGTCCCTAAAAATTCTAATTCCATTCATATAACCTCATTAATATAGTCAATTACCTTATAATTTTATCAGTTTCTATTATAGAGTGCAAACAACGAATTAGGGTTATTCATTTACACTCAGCAAGTTAACTTAAAAATATCCGAAAACAAAAAAGTCAGGGTGCGCCCTGACTATATTTCAGATAAGTTGAGTATTCTTTGCTGATATTATACGCCAAGTTTTTCTATTAAGGCATCAGACAATGTCTTTGAAAAATTAATATTCGCCTTTGTTGCACGGACATTTAGCCAATGAGGCACTTTTACAGTTTTCTTATCTAGTACACTTTCCTTTAAATAATCCATTAAATCAACACTAATCAATGTTTTAAATTGGTGTTCATTTTCTATTACTACATCATTAATAGCTGTTGCTTTTGGCAAGGGAACGCTATTTTCAATTAAATCCGCTAGCATTATTCCCAAGGCATCAGATGCATTTTCCATACCTTCAGCAATGGTACTACCTTGAGTTACTGCACCTTCGACATCCGGAAAATAGATACCATAGCCAACTGGATCTTTTTCAAAAACTGCAACATATACTTTTTGCATAATCGTCCCTCCGATTTCATCATTATTCTAAAAAGCAGCAGTCATTGCTCCACTGCCTTACGTACTGTTCGTTCGACCACTCGAGAGATTTCCTTGGCATGACTAGTAATGATGACCGGTCTACATCCAGCTTTTTCAAACTTTCGATGAGAGCCTTTACCGCCATTTACCTCAACAAAGCCTACATCAAGTAATAAACGTATAGCTTCTCTAACTGTCATTGGTATAAATAAACCTCCTCCAGTCACCTACATCCTAATACGCCCTGTACGCCCTGTCAAGAATAGATTATTGTCTAAGCAAAAAAGTGAAGTACCAGAGATAATCTTCAGCACTTCACTTTTTCATTGATTATTCTACAAATTCAAACTCGAAATTACCGATACGGACGATATCGCCATCTTTCGCACCACGCGCACGTAAAGCTTCATCTACGCCCATCGCTCGCAATTGACGAGCAAAGCGCATCACTGTCTCGTCATGATCAAAGTTGGTCATCTTGAAGAGTTTTTCAAGCTTTTCACCAGATAAAATCCAAGAAGCATCGTCATCACGATCGATACTAAATTCAGGTTCATCAGCATTGAAGCCGTATTGTACTACCTCTTCTTCAATTTCCTCATCGTATAATAGGAATTCAGGTGTTACCTCCAATAAATCAGCAGTTGCACTTAATAATGCTTCAATGCCCTTTCTAGTTACCCCAGAAATAGGAAATACAGGGATATCCTCATCTAGTGGATCTGCTTTCGCGGCTGCTAATTTTTCTTTAAAGACCTTTAGATTTTCTTCAGCATCCGGCATATCCATTTTATTGGCTACAATCAATTGTGGACGTTCTAACAAACGTAGATTGTGACTGGCCAATTCATGATTAATCGCTAAATAATCTTCGTATGGATCACGACCTTCCATACCGCTCATATCAATAACATGTAAAATGACACGCGTACGCTCGATATGGCGTAAAAATTGTGTCCCTAAGCCAACACCTTGACTAGCTCCTTCGATTAATCCTGGCAAATCAGCCACGACAAAGCTACGCCCATCTTTAGTATTGACCATTCCCAAATTAGGTACCAAGGTCGTAAAATGATACGCCCCAATCTTTGGCCGAGCCGCTGAAATAATGGATAACAAGGTCGATTTGCCTACTGAAGGGAAGCCAACTAAGCCGACATCAGCCAATACCTTTAATTCTAATTCAATTTTTCGTTCTTGTCCGGGTTCCCCATTTTCAGCAATTTCGGGTGCCGGATTACGTGGTGAGGCAAAGCGAATATTCCCTCGACCGCCACGGCCACCTCTAGCAACAACTAAAGTTTGACCATCTTCAATTAAATCACCTAAAAGCGCACCTGTTTGTGCATCACGAACAGTTGTTCCTTGTGGGACTTTGACATATAAATCTTCAGAGCCTCGTCCGTGCATTCCTTTACTCATTCCATTTTCGCCAGCCTTAGCCTTAAAATGACGATTGAAACGAAAATCCATCAATGTACGTAAGCCTTCATCAACAATTAAGACGACATTGCCACCACGGCCTCCATCGCCACCAGCAGGACCACCGTCAGGAACATATTTTTCTCTTCGGAAGGCAACCATGCCGTCGCCACCCTTACCAGCTTTTACTTCAATTGTGACTTGATCTAAAAACATGGACATGTATATTGTCCTCCATTTCTTTCTATTCCTAATCTATTAGTATAAATAGATTGAACTTTTTGCAACTCTTATTTATTGTACCTATCAAAAAAATGTTTGTCTATTCTTTATAGCTATTTTTTATTAATTTCTCAAAAAGCCTCTTTCACTAAATATATATCAGCTTTAAATTAAGTTAAAAAATCGATTTGTTTTTTTGGGGATATTTGTATTTTTTCTTTAAAATCTGTTATCATAAAGAAAAATATAAATCGAAAGGAATTTACCGTAATGAAAAAATTAACCGGCCTACTTTGCGCTGCTGCTTGTCTCTTATTATTAAGCGCGTGTGGAGAAAATAAAGCAACTACTGATAGTTCTAAGGAACAAACCACAAGTAGTAGTAAAAAAGTCGATTTAAATAGCCTAGCGCTACCTCAACTAGACGATACAATTAAAGAAAATGAAGACGTCGTAGAAATCGTGACCTCTGAAGGTACTATAAAGGCCAAATTATTCCCAGAATATGCCCCAAAAGCTGTTGAGAATTTCATGACTCACGCTAAAGAAGGCTACTATAACGGAACGCCTTTTCATCGCGTAATTGATGAATTTATGATTCAAGGTGGTGATCCTAAAGGCGATGGTACCGGTGGCGAAAGTATTTGGAAAAAAGGCTTTAAAGTTGAAATATCTAATCATCTTTATCATCTAAGAGGCGCATTAGCGATGGCTAGAAGTCAAGCATTAGATAGTCAAGGAAGTCAGTTTTATATCGTACAAAACGATCAAGATGTCTCTGACGGCCTAGCGATTCAATACTATCCAGAAAAAATTATTGAAGCCTATAAAAAAGGGGGAACCCCACAATTAGATGGCAATTATACGGTATTTGGTCAAGTAATTGAAGGCATGGATATTGTTGATAAAATTGCCAAAGCTGAGGTTAAAGAGAGCTCATCTGGCGAAAAATCAACACCGGTAAATCCAGTGAAAGTTGAAAAAATCAATATTATTCAAGAAGCAAAAACAAAATAAGCGAGCCAGAATTTGGTTAGTTATACAATAAAATCAAAACCTCCAGTGTGAACTGGAGGTTTGTTCTTCGGCTGAAAGCCTCTTTTACCGGCCTAAGCCTAAAAGGCTCACTGAATCAGTTTCCCTCGCGCACCACATTTACTCGCAAATCCTAAAAGGATTTATACGTTCTTTTGATTTTTTTTACCTGTAAATGGATCATATTCTTCAAACAATGTTAGTTGATCTGCTACATAATCATCTTGTAATTGATTACGAATATATTCTTCTATCTTCGCCTTATTTCTCCCTACGGTATCCACGTAATAGCCTCGACACCAAAATTTTCTATTACCATAACGATATTTTAAATTTGCATGTCGATCGAATATCATCAAACTACTCTTTCCCTTTAAATAGCCTATAAAACTTGATACACTAATTTTGGGCGGTATACTCACTAACATGTGAATATGATCTCTACATGCATTGGCTTCTATAATTTCTACGCCTTTTCTTTCACATAACTCTCTTAAAATTTCTCCTATACTTCTTTTATATTTACCATAAATAATTTGTCGTCTGTACTTCGGTGCAAACACAATATGATACTTACATTTCCATGTTGTATGTGATAAACTTTGATTATCCTTTTTCATAAGGAACCTCCTATTTGATTGATAGTTTGTGGTCGGGAAACCAAATCTATTCTATCATTTTAGGAGGATTTTTTTTACCACGCTAGAAGCTCTCTGGAACCACCCGCATAGCAGGTGGTTTTCAATGCATACAACAATATAGAAAAATCGGAGAAAACAATCTTTCTCCGATTTTTCTACGTTCTTGAAGTTTATCTTTGTTCGCCCACAATAAAGGTAAATTCACACTCAGCAGCTACTTTACCTTCAACTGTTGCAATAGCATCTGCAGTGCCCACTGAACCTTTTAGCTTTTTAATTTCAAAAGATAATTTCATCGTATCACCTGGAACAACTTTCTGACGGAATTTTGCCTTATTAATCCCTCCAATATATGCAGTGCGGCCTTGGAATTGCTCAGATTTTAAGATTAGAATCGAACCAGCTTGAGCTAAAGTTTCAATAATCAATGCACCAGGCATCACAGGATTACCTGGAAAATGTCCTTGGAAAAAATCCTCATTGATGGTTACATTTTTTGTAGCGATGATCTTCTTTCCTGATTCAATCTCATCTACATAATCAATATAAATAATTGGATAACGATTTGGAATTAACTCCATTACTTCAGTTTCAGTTAATAATTTTTTCATATTGCCAATCCTCATTTATAAAATATTTTTATTAATACTTTGATTATCAAACTATCATATTTCTGAATATTTTGCAACTTAAACTTTCCTTAAGAAAAAATAGTTTGACAATCAAACAATTTTCTATAATAATATAGAGGCATAGCATTTATTATTTTTTTATGTTAATTATTAAATCAATTACCTAAATATTTAAGGAGTGGAATTATGAGTTTTCTAACAGGAAAAAAAATCGTTGTCATGGGCGTGGCTAATAAAAGAAGTATCGCTTGGGGCTGCGCAAATGCATTGAAAGAACAAGGTGCTGAAGTCATCTATACTTATCAAAATGAACGAATGGAAAAATCTTTAAGAAAATTAGTCGGCGAAGAAGACTTTTTAGTTGAATGTGATGTCGCTAGTGATGATTCTATTCAAACAGCTTTTGAAAAAATTAAAGCTTATGCTGGTGAAATTCATGGGGTGGTTCATGCGATTGCCTATGCGAATAAAGAAGATCTACAAGGTGAAATTACAGATATTTCACGTGAAGGCTACAATTTAGCACAGGAAATTAGTAGTTACTCATTAGTAGCCGTTACACGTTACGCTAAACCAATCTTAGCCGAAAATAGTGCAGTTGTTACCTTATCTTATCTTGGCGCAGAACGTGCGGTACCAAATTATAACATGATGGGGATTGCTAAAGCTGCTTTAGAATCTGCAGTTAGATATTTAGCGGCCGAATTAGCCCCACAAGGAATCCGCGTAAATGCAATCTCAGCCGGAGCGATTAAAACACTAGCTGTAACCGGTGTGAAAGATTACCAAAAGTTATTACAATTATCTGAAGATCGTACACCTGGTAATGTAGGCGTAACAATCGAAGAAGTCGGCAATACTTGTGCCTTTTTAATCAGCCCATTATCAAGTGGGATTATTGGTGAAGTCATCTTTGTCGATAAAGGCGTTCATTTGTCTTAATTATTATTTGATTTATTTTTGTTATAAACCAATTACTCTCCCCCCTAACTAATTGAGTAATTGGTTTTATTTTTTTGAAAATATGTTAAAAAATAGCAGAATATTTCCGATTTCATTAAAATGCTGTTATGATAATATTATATAAAATATGAAGGATGGTTATGTAATGAAGTTTTTTTTATTAACAACTACCCAAAGTGATGAATCAATCACGCAATCAACGGAGCAAAAATTAAATGCTTTACAACGCTGGTGGCATAATATTAATTGGGATGAAATTATTAATTTAATTATCCAAAAAACAATCAGTATCGTTTTACTGTCAATATTATTTTTAATCTTGCATCGCCTATCTTATTTTTTATTAGACCGAATTTATCATCAATACAGCAAACGATATGGCATGAATGAAACACGGCTAAAAACAATTAAAACACTGATGCATAATATTATTCAGTATACACTAGGCTTTTTCTACATCTATTCCCTACTATCAATTTTAGGTTTTCCAATTGGTTCGTTACTAGCTGGTGCAGGAATTGCTGGTTTAGCGATTGGTCTTGGTGCACAAGGTTTTATGAACGATATCATTACCGGTGCCTTTATCATTATGGAGCAACAAATTGATGTCGGTAACTATATTCGCCTACCAAATCTTTCAATTGAAGGAACAGTTATTTCAGTTGGTTTACGGACTTTACAGTTAAAATCAGTAGATGGTACCATTCATTTTGTCCCTAATCGTAATATTACGGTAATTAGTAATACTTCAAGAGCCAACATGCAAGTTTTAGTAGATGTTCGAGTTGATCCAACTGAAGGAATCGATGAAATTAAACAAGTCATTGAAACGGTCAATCAAAAAATTGCCGAACAATATCACGAGGTCATCGAAACACCACCAAGCATCTTTGGTCTAGTCGATCTTGGTAATAACAATTTTGCGATTCGAACGATTATGTATGTTGAAAATGGCCAACAATTTAAACTAAAACAAGCCTTTTTAACTGCTTCTATCGATGCCTTAACAGCAAACGGCTATACAATCCCCAATACACCGATTGTCGCACCAAAATAAAAAAATAAAGCCGAGAAGAGATAAGCTTAATGCTTATACTTCTCGGCTATTTGTTTTATTGTGCTTTACGTTCTTCTTCTTTTTCTACTAACCAATATCTCGATTCGATTTCGTGTACCATATGATTGACGGATTTCAAAATGGCCTTTCGAGTAAAGATTCCTAGAAACACATTATTCTGATCTACATAAGGTAAAAATGGTTCATTGACTAGCCGACGAAGCAAGGTCTCCAAATCATCTTTTTCCGTCATCTTTGGTACCTTCACTTCCATTACATCTGCAACAGTTAATACTTCTAAACGTTGCATATCAAAGCCAGTTAACCCGCTGATTTCCTGCATGATGTCAGCTAAACTAATCAAACCCACTAAATGATCTTCGCTATCTAATACAGGGATTTTTGAATAGCCCACATTGGTAAGAATTAACATCGCGTGTTCTAACGGATGATTATACAGTAAGGTTGCTACATTAGCAGCAGGAATTAAAAAGGTATCTTCGGTTTCAGTTAATAGCGCTTGTACATGTTTGCCAATCATCAACTGGATCCTCCTAGTTATTTTGAAAAGGTAAATGCCAATGCTGTAATCGGTTGAAAATCGCGAGTATAATACTGGATATGCCAGCTATCTTCAGTACTTTCGATTATCGCGAAGCTTTGATAGTTTAACGCACCTCTTGGATAAGAAATACTTCCTGGGTTTAAAAATAGACGTTGCCCTACTTTTTCACAGCCAATTTCATGCGTATGACCAAATAAAACAATATCCACCTGCGCTTCCTGCGCTTGCAAGCCAAGTTTAGTTATTCCCATTCGCACGCCGCTTAAATGACCATGGGTAACATAAATACAATCAAGAGGCGTATGTATAATTTGGACCTCACGATAGCCACTATCATAATCACAATTACCGGTAACCACCGTAATCTCTTGCCAAACCTTTTCATCACTCGGCAATTCTGAATCACCACAGTGGATGATATAATCAACGTTGTCTTTAAAATGCTCAGCAACTTGATAGACAATTTCTCTATCGCCATGACTATCACTCATTACTAGATATTTCATCCCTTATCCCTCCAGCCATGCTTGCCACTGACTAGCCAATTTTTTCATCGCTAATCCACGGTGTGAAATTTCATTTTTTTCTTCTGCGGTCAATTCAGCCGCTGTTTTATCTAATCCATCCACAATGAATAAAGGATCATAGCCAAAGCCATTCTCCCCTTTTGGAATACGACCAATTCTACCTGGCCACTGTGCTTCAACAACTAAGGAAGGCTTCTTAGGTGCAGCAAAAACCAACGTACAGTGGAATTGCGCTGTCCGTTGTTCATCGGGAACATCGGTTAACTCGTGCAATAATTTAGCATTATTTGACGCATCACTTTTATGCTCGCCTGCAAAACGCGCTGAATAAATTCCTGGCATTCCACCTAGCGCATCCACCTTAAGGCCTGAATCATCCGCCAATACTGGACATTGTAGCAGATTAGCGATTGTTTCAGCTTTAAGTCGGGCGTTTTCTTCAAAAGTTTGGCCAGTTTCAGCTACTTCAGGCAATTCCGGATAATCTTTTAAGGTCTTGATTTGATAGCCAGCTTTAGCAAACATTTTAGCGAATTCCTTGGCTTTGCCCATATTCCCCGTTGCAATCATGATCGTTTTTGCTTGATTAGGTGTAGCCTCAGTTGCTGTTTCTCTAAAGAGTGCTTCTTTTTGAAAGGCGATCAGTGATTCAATGGCTTCTTTTCCGTAGTGTAATAAAGCGTTGAGCTGTTCGCCATCAAAGGTCGCTTCTTCACCTGTTCCTTGAATTTCTACAAATTTTCCTGATTCAGTCATCACCAAATTCATATCAACCTGGCAATTTGCATCTTCAAGATAATCTAAATCCACTGCATAATCTTCATTTTCTAAGATTCCCACACTAATAGCAGCGATATGTTCTTTAATTGGATCTTCATCAATTAGATTTTGCTGCAACAATTTATCAACAGCTAATCTTAAAGCGACAAAAGCCCCAGTAATACTAGCCGTTCTAGTGCCACCGTCAGCCTGAATCACATCGCAATCGACAATAATACTACGTTCACCCAGTAATTCTAAATCCACGACTGCACGTAAGCTACGACCGATTAAACGTTGGATTTCCATCGTTCGTCCACTTAGCTTTCCCTTTGCACTTTCCCGACGATTTCTGGTATTTGTCGCTCTTGGTAACATACTATATTCAGCAGTCACCCAACCGGTATTAGTTCCTCTTAAGAAAGGGGGAACTGTATCTTCAATAGTTGCTGAACAAATAACCTGTGTATCGCCAAAGCTAATGACTACTGAACCTTCTGGATGCTTAAATACATTCGTTTTAATTTCTATTTTTCTTAAATCATTGACTGCACGACCATCATGTCTCATCGTTTCACTCTCCTGTTAAATGAATATGTTTTGCGGATATATCGGATTTTTCTAACCAAGCTCTAGCAATCTGATTAAATGCCACCGTTGAACCTGTCGTGTAAAATTCACGCTGAGGATGCTTATTTTCAGGTAAATGAGCAATATTAAAATAATCTAGTAACATACTTACTTCACCAATTGTTTCCACACCCGAATCAATTAGATGAACGGATTGCCCCATCACATTTTGAATTAAAGGTTTTAATAATGGATAATGGGTACATCCTAAAATTAACGTATCCACCTTAGCCCGTTGCATTGGCTGCAGGGTTTCAGCTACAATTTTTTTAGCCACTGATGAACGAGCTTGATTACTCTCAACAATTGGTACAAACCGTGGGCAAGCCAAGCTAAAGGGTTCAATACTTGGTACCTTCTCTAATAAAGCTCTTTCATAACTTGCACTTTGAATAGTTCCTTGTGTGCCAATAATTCCTACTTTATTTGTCGTAGTGGCTTTTACAGCTGCACGTGCGCCTGGTAAAATCACGCCTACAACAGGAATATCCAATTTTTGCTTAATCTCATCTAATGCTACAGCCGTTGCAGTATTACAAGCAATGACCAACATTTTTATCTGCTTACTCAACAAAAAATGTGTCATTTGCCAAGTAAATTCAAGGACTTGCTCTTTTGGTCTAGGACCATACGGACATCTGGCATTGTCCCCTAAATAGATGACATTCTCATTAGGAAGCTGTTTTAAAGCTTCTTTTAAAACAGTCAATCCGCCCACGCCAGAGTCAATAAAACCAATTGGTCGTTCTTTTTTTGACATCAAAAATCTTCCTTCTAACTAATCTGTCTCTTTGTTTATTTTCTACTTTTTCAACTATTTTTTCAAGCATTTGATAACATTTATATAAATAATTAATGATATATTCTAAAAAATCTCATCGTATTTTTCATAAAAGACGACAGGATTCCTAGTTTTTTAGAAAAATCAATGAATTATGATTGTTTCTTAATGCAAAACAAGGTATGATGAAAGTTGTAATTAACTTTTAGAAAAGGTGAAGAGATACATGAACACAATATTAACTGGTGATCGTCCAACTGGTCAATTACATTTAGGACATTACGTCGGTTCATTAAAAAAACGTGTCGAAATGCAAGCGGATAAAAATAATGATCTGTTTATCATGATTGCAGATGTTCAGGCACTTACTGACAATGCAAAAAATCCAGAAAAAGTAGCCAAAAACGTTTTAGAAGTTGCACTTGACTATTTAGCGGTTGGCTTAGATCCAACTCGTTCTACACTTTTTATTCAATCACAAATTCCGCAATTAGCTGAATTAATGATGTATTATATGAACTTAGTAACTGTTTCTCGCGTGAAACGTAATCCAACCGTTAAATCAGAAATTGAACAAAAGAAATTCGGTGAAAGCATTCCTACTGGTTTCTTTGTCTATCCAATTTCACAAGCAGCGGATATCACTGCTTTTAAAGCGAATCTCGTACCTGTTGGTGAAGACCAAAAACCAATGCTTGAACAAACACAAGAAATCGTCCATACCTTCAATAGCACTTATGCCGAAGTTCTAGTTGAACCAAAGGCAGTTTTACCACCTAAAGGAATGGGACGCTTACCAGGTATTGATGGAAATGGTAAAATGAGTAAATCATTAAACAACGGAATTTTCTTAGCAGATGACGCAGATACGATTAAGAAAAAGGTTATGTCGATGTATACTGACCCTAATCACATCCACGTTGAAGATCCAGGTCAGGTTGAAGGCAATATGGTCTTTACTTATCTTGATGTTTTCGGTACGGACAAAGCGCATATCCAAGAGCTAAAAGATCATTATCGTCGAGGCGGCTTGGGCGATGTTAAAATTAAACGTTATTTGATTGACGTTTTAGAGGCTGAATTAGCACCGATTCGCAAACGTCGAGAAATGTATGCCAATGATCCACAAGCGGTGATGGATATGTTAAGAAAAGGTAGCCAATACGCTGAAAGCATTGCAGCCAAAACCCTAGACGAAGTAAAACGCGCGATGGGAATTCAATATTTTGGCTAAAGCTAGCAAATAAATACACCAAACTTTAATTATATTTAAACGAATATTCAACAAAACGAACATGTATTGTGAGTTTGAATATTCGTTTTTTTATTAGAAAAAGAAATTGAAAGTAATCACAGGAATATTGTCATACGTTTATTTGATGATGACTCTTACTTTTCAATCATCTAAAGGAATTCGACAGCTTCTATTTTTTTGATTTATCTTCATACTCAATAGACTAAATGCTAATCATCCTTAATGTACTCAAAGAAAAATGCTTTAGCTAGTAATACAAGTAAGACAAATACGCATATAGTCTATATTTCTTGATTTTGAGTATAGAAATAGCACTCAACCAATTTCGCTTTGATTGAATGCTACTTTTTTAGTTTTTGCTGTTCATCTGTAAACAATTTTTTATACTTTTCTATCTTCTTCCTACGTTCTTTTTGAATGCTAATTTCTTCTTCAGTATAAGGGCCGTGCCACGATTCAGAATCTATTCGTTCTTGATATATTTTTTCAACTTCTTCTCTACTTAACATATTATTCACATCAATGTATAAACATTTATCTCTTCAAATTTCTAAATTTATTCAATTTGTTTTTTGTTATCAATCATTAGTTACTCAGAAATTCAATCGCTTTTCGATATTTTTCAACTCTTTTTAAATCGCACGCCCTAATCTTACTCAACCTACTTAAATCTGTATTATGTTGTAAGTCTGCTAATTTAACTTCTCGCGCCAAAGAATTTTCTTTAACCTTTTTAAGATAATCTTCATAAGATACATTCTTTGATTTAGTTAGTATAGAAACAGCTTCAATAATTTCTTCTGTAAAACCATTATTTTTTAAATCGGCAAGGGTATAAGCTGAATCTTCAATAACATCATGAAGTAAAGCCACAATTTTGGCATTTTCACTAGTTACTAAACTAGCAACGTAAATTGGATGATTTATGTAATCAACACCCGCTTTATCAACTTGTCCTCTATGTGCTTTCATGGCTATGCTTAACGCTACTTCATATAAACGCATTTTATCAACTCCGATACATATTTGACATGAATCTTTTTATCCATTCTATCCAACATAAAAAATCGAAATTTTACTCAAGTTTAATCTATCTTACAAAAAGGTATTCCATATACACAAACTACAAAACAACAGAAGTACATTGATTAATATACCCTGTTGTTTTCGTTACAATATATTGATTATCAGACATTTCTTTACTCATCTTTCGCTAAAAAAATCTGCAATATTTTCAATTGTCAGTAAAGAAATAAAAATAATCGCAGCAATTAGTCCTAAACTGACTAAGGATATAAATTGCCAAAAAAAGATCGCAAAAATGACACTCAATAACACAATTAACAAGCCTAAAATCGCCATAAAGCTATGGTGCAAAAACAGTGGATAATGAATCTGACCCATTCTATCATTGAAAAAAGTAGCACTCCATTTAAACATTCCTTTAAACAAACGACTCATCTTTTTCTCCTCCTTTGTCAGAGCTTCATCTTCATTTTCAGTTTACAAGAAAAATAAAGACAAAGCATCCAACTACAGACCGAAACATGCTAGATAAGACTATTTGTTCCCTGAATAATTTTTCAGACGATAAATACTTAAAATTAAGGCGATAAAGCATAGTAAGAATGAGCCAAAGAAAGTAATCCGCATCCCATAGATAAAGATTTCTGGATGTTTATCTAAATAGGTAGTTACACGATAACCAGCATGCACACTCATCGCTTGATATAAGATGGTAGTGGCTAACGAAATCCCAATCACCATACCAATATTACGTGCAAAAGAGTTCAAGCTACCAGCTACTCCTAGATATTCTCGGCTTACACTGCTCATCACCATCGTATTATTTGGTGATTGGAATAATGAATTTCCTAAACCAACTAACGCTGTAATGACCACATATAACCAAATTGGTGTATCTAATCTTAAAAACATATAAAAAATTTGCGTAACTGACAAAATGGTCAACCCAGATAATACTAAGATTTTCGGCCCAATTTTATCTGTCAGATAGCCACTTAATGGCGAAGCAATCACCATTACCATCGGAAAGACCATCATCAATAAACCGGCAACACTTGGACTTAATTGACGTGCACGTTGCAGATAAAAAGGTACAACGACATTGATGAAAAAGTTTGATGAAAAAATTAAAGTTGCCGTAAGTAAACTCAAGCTAAAAGTCTTGTTTTTAAAAATTTGAAAAGTAATTAAAGGTAATTGAACACGCTTTTCAATCAATAAAAAGGCAACAAATGCGATAATTGAAAGGACAAATAAAACAAGTGGTAACTGATGCATAAATCCTGCTTCCTGACCAATAAAAATTGCGCCAAAAAAGCTCATAATAAAAAGTGCAAAGGCGATAAAGCCTAGGGTATCGATCTTTTGATGACTTTGATGGATATCTTTTGGTAACACCTTGCTTCCTAAAATAAACGTTGCAATCCCTACTGGTACATTAATCCAAAAGATATATGCCCAACTAAATTGTCCTAAAATTAAACCACCTAAGCCGGGACCTGCAATTGAACCTAAAGAGACAAAAGCACCGATTGAACCTAATGCACGACCTCTTTCATTCATTGGAAATACTTCTGTAATAATACCAGTATTGGATGCCATGGTCATACTCGCTCCAACAGCTTGTATCACCCTAGCGAATAATAAAAAAGCCAACGAATGATTAAATCCACACAAAAATGAACCTAAGATAAAAATAAACATTCCTAATCGAAAAACTTTAATTTTTCCCCAGCTATCACCTAATTTACCAAATAAAAGCAAACACGAACAAACGACCATTAAATAAATCGATACAATCCATTCTGCCTGATTCATCGGCACAGCAAGGTCATTTGAAATCGTTGGTAAGGCGATGTTCACAATACTTCCATCTAAAGTAGACATAAAGGTAAACATCGCAACCGCCACTAAAATAAGCCAGCGATTTTTTTGAACTTTTGGATCGTCTTGATAAGTATGAGCCATAAATTTTCCTCCTTTATAAATAATATCTGTTATACAATGTCATTAATCTCATTGATAAATATGACCTTAACGATTTTACAATAGTTTTTTATTATTGAAAAGCATTTCGATTACGCATTTACTTGTTTATTGCTATCTTTACTGATTTACTGAATTTCCTTCTTTTTTATCTATTTCCAGATAATAATTTTAATATTTATATTATGTAAACTAAAATTTGTAAACTACAAAAAACTATCCCCTGTCTAGATGGACTACACAGAGGATAGCAAAAAGATTAATTATTTTTTAACGAATCACTGCAGCTAACTGATCAGTTAAAGCTTGAACAACTTTTTTCATTGCACTGTTGACTTCTTCATCAGTTAAAGTTGCTTCAGCGTTGACAAAGGTTAATGAATAAGCCACTGATTTATAGCCAGCTTCAATATTCTTTCCTTGATAAACATCAAAAATCGTCACGTCATTTAAGAAACGACCTGCAGATGACTGAATGGTTTCCATGACTTCTTGATGACTAGTCTCTTCTTTGACTAACATCGCAATATCTCGAGACATAGATGGGAATTTAGAAACTGGTACAAAGACGAATTGGTTAAATGAAGCTTGAATCAACGCTTCTAAGTTTAATTCAGCAACATATGTCTCTGGTACCTCATAATTTTTGGCAATGGTTGGATGAACTTGGCCAATAAAACCAATTTTTTCGTCATCTAAATAAACAAAGGCGCTGCGTCCAGGATGTAAATCGGTTAATTCACTCGCTCTTTCATAACGAATTCGATTGTCAACGGACAACTCTGTAAATAATTGATCTAAAATGCCTTTTGCATAGAAATAATCAACTTTTTCAACTGAGGTTTGCCAATCTTTATTATTCCATTCGCCAGCAAGCGCAAAGGCTATGTGATTTTCTTCTAAAGGTAAGGCTTTTTTCGCATCGCCATTTTGATAGAATACACGACCCACTTCATATAAAGCGACTTGATTATTTCTGCGCGCTGTATTATAAGCAACATCATCAAGTAAGCCACTAATTAGATTCATACGTAAAACCGCACGTTCTTCAGTCATTGGCCAATCTAATTTTGTTACTTGACTGTCTTTAAAGGTAAATCGTTGCGCCTTTTCTTCTGTCGTTAAAGCATAGCTAATCGCCTCGTTTAGTCCATTGCCTTCTAATAAGCTACGAATTTTGCGAACCGCCTTTTGCTCAGCAGTCAGGCTACCAGCAACGGTTTGCCCACTTGGTAAGGTTGATGGTAAACGATTATAACCATAAATACGGGCCACTTCTTCAATTAAATCAGCAGCAATTTGAATATCCCAACGTCTTGGCGGCACACTCACTGTATATTTGCCGTCATTTTGTTGGAAGGTAAAACCTAAAGCCGTAAAAATTTCATCCACTTCAGCAAATGATAAACTAGTACCTAAATATTGATTAATTCTAGCTAAAGTAACGTCAACTAAAGTATCTTTAGCTGCTACACTACTTCCTACCACTGCTCCTTTTAAGACAGTTCCTTGGGCTAATTGCGCAATCATCGCTGCAGCAAAATCACAGGCTTGCCCCACAGTTGCTTGATTGATTCCTTTTTCAAAACGAGCAGAAGATTCACTACGTAGGTTAAAGGCTTTTGAGGCTTTACGAATCGCAATCGGATCAAATAGCGCTGCTTCAAGGGCTACTGTAGTGGTGGTTTCAACAATTTCTGAATCTAAGCCACCCATTACGCCAGCTAAAGCAACTGGTTCTTGCCCATTTGTGATAACAATTTGTTCTGGGCTTAATTCACGTACTTCACCATCTAAAGTCACTAAGCTTTCGCCATGGTGTGCACGGCGTACAACAATTTCTTGACTAGCTAAACGTTGATAATCAAAAGCATGTAAAGGTTGACCAAATAATAATAAGACATAATTGGTTACATCCACAACATTATTAATTGGTCGAATACCCGCATTCATCAAACGATTTTGTAACCATTGTGGACTTGGTGCAATTTTAACATCTTCAATAATCCGAATTTGATAAGCAGGTGCATCGGTAGTATCTTCAACCGTTACCTTAATTTGGTCACTTGCAAGCTTGCTGCTTTCAATCAAAGGCAGTTCCTTAAATTGTGGTGTTTGACGATAAATTGCGCCAACTTCATAAGCAACGCCTCGCATGCTTAGTGCATCCGCACGGTTTGGTGTAATTGACAATTCAATCAAAGCGTCATCCATATCTAAATATTTAAAGACAGGTTCACCAACAACTGCTTCTTCAGGTAAGTATTGAATGCCTTCAGCAAATTCTTTGGCAATCACATTATCTGCATAACCAATTTCTTGTAAGGAACAAATCATCCCATTTGAAACCTGACCACGCATTTTTCCTTTTTTAATTTTCACATTACCTGCAATTCTTGATCCAGGTAAAGCCACAATGACCTTGATACCCGCTTGAACATTTGGTGCCCCACAAACAATTTGTGATAACTCCTCTTCACCGATGTCAACTTGGCAAATGGATAGGTGATCAGAATCAGGATGTGGAATACATTCCTTTACTTCACCAACGACGATTTTTTTCAAACCATCCGCCTTTACTTCGATTCCTTCCACTTCAATCCCTGTCAAAGACATTTGATCAGCTAACTCTTTTGCTGAAATATTCGATAAGTCTAAGTATTCATTTAACCATTTATAAGATACGATCATCTTTACTTATTCCCCCTTAAATTGACTAATGAAACGTAAATCATTTAGATAGAAGTTACGGATATCATTAACCCCATATCGTAGCATCGCAATACGGTCTGGTCCTAAGCCAAATGCAAAGCCCGAATAAACTTCAGGATCAATGCCAGACATTTTCAATACATTTGGATGGACCATACCTGCACCTAAGATTTCAATCCAACCAGTGTGTTTACATACAGAGCAGCCTTCTCCTCCACACTTAAAACAGCTGACATCTACTTCAACACTTGGCTCAGTAAATGGGAAATAGCTTGGACGTAAGCGAATTTGACGTTCAGAACCAAACATCTTTTGCATGACTACTTCAAGCGTTCCTTTTAAATCGCCCATGGTCACATTTTTATCAATCACCAAGCCTTCAATTTGGTGGAATTGGTGACTATGTGTAGCATCGTCAGTATCACGACGGAACACTTTACCAGGAGAAATCATGCGTAATGGTCCTTTTGAAAAATCATGTTTTTCCATGGTACGTGCCTGTACAGGTGATGTATGGGTTCGGATAAGAATTTCATCAGAGATATAAAAAGTATCTTGCATATCACGAGCAGGATGATCCTTTGGTAAATTCATTCGTTCAAAGTTATAATGGTCTTGCTCTACTTCATAACCTTCAATCACTTGATACCCCATGCCGACAAAGATATCTTCAATCTCTTCAATGATTTGCGTTAACACATGACGAGTTCCTTGCTTCATCTGTTTACCAGGTAAAGTAATATCCAACGTTTCAGCTTCTAAGGCTGCTTGTAAGGCTGCTTGTTCTAAAATTGCCTTTTTTTCTTCGATTTTTTGGCTAATTAAATCGCGAATTTCATTGGCAAAACTACCCACTTTTGGTCGTTCTTCTGCCGTCAAATCCTTCATTCCTCGTAAAACTTCAGTAATTGGTCCTTTTTTCCCTAAAGTTTCTACGCGAATTTGATTCAAATGCGTTAATTCTTTAGTTGCTTCAATTTTAGCTAATGTCTCATGTTTTAGCGCTTCTAGCTTTTCCTGTAAAGACATGATATTCCTCCTCGATGATTCGTGCAATGAAATGAAAAAAAACTCGTCCCTAAAAAAGGAACGAGTTGTCGTGTTACCATCCTCATTCGTGATCAAACAATCACGCACTTAATTACATAACGGTTGTGTACCGACCAGTGATACTGGTAAGCTCCGGAAGTGAACTTCATCTTAATTGTCTGACCCCTGCTTTCAGTCTATGACAGGTCTCCCTTTTTTCAGAAAATTTAAGACTACTCTTTTCCATCATTGCCATTTGCTATTTAACTAATAGTTAGTTTACAAGAGTTTCCGGTAAATTGCAAGTAAGATTTCAAGGTTGATGCATTTGCTAAAACGTAGATTGGAGCCAATATAGCTGACTTGCTAAACAAAAATCTCCTAAATCATCCTTTAAGCAATCACCCTAAATGAAGTTATTCGATAAATGTATGCATATTTTTAACTTAAATCAAGCCTTTTTCTTTACAATAGTAATAAATACCATCTTCTGTGACGCTACCACAGACATCATCGGCAATATTTTTGATCTCATCTAAGGCATTTCCCATCGCAATACCATGACCCACTGCTTGAAGCATTTCAATATCATTGCCCCCATCACCAAATGCCATCGCCTGCATTCGATCAAACCCATAGTGAGCAAGGACTTTTTCGACACCTACGCCTTTGCCTCCATCTTTAGGAATGACATCAAATGCTCTATCCCACCAAGCAGTGATTGCCGCAGCTTTTACATCTTTTAACATCGCTGGGTATTCTTCTTTTCTACCACTAATCATCATTTGAAAGACTTCCTCTTGGTCGATTACCTGTTCAAAATGAGCATCTACTTCCACTTTAAAGCCACCTACCCCATAATAAGCAACTAAATCTTCATCAATACTATTGGCTAGTGTGCGATCTTTAGTCGCTACAGACAAGGCACGATTTAATTGGCGTGCATTATGAACCATTTGTTTTACATCGCTTTTAAGCAAAGCATTTTTATGTACAACCTTTTGTTCTTTGGTATAACAATATGAACCATTGAAGGTTAAAAACGCATCAAAATCAACATTATCAAAATGAGGCAATTGAATCGGTGGTCGACCACTTGCTAAGCAAATTTTGATCCCTTTTTCCTGTAATTGTTGCAAAGCAAGTAATGTTTTTTGCGTAATTTGTTTACGATTCATATCAATGAGTGTGCCATCAATATCGAAAAAAATAATTTTTATTTCAGACATATCTTTTTTCAATCCCTTACACCTATAGTTTTACATCTATTAGTATAACATACTCTATTCCGTAAAAGGAGAGTATGACTAGCATTTCTATTAAATCAGCAAATTCAACATATTTCCGCTTTAGAAAAACACTTCTAGTAAAATCGGCATTTTCACGTACTCATTAACAAAAAAAAACGACTGTTCAGCTGCTATAGATTTTAGATTGGAAAAATCCATCATGTAGCAAACAGTCGCTTGAATGAATCGCTATTTTAAAGCTGATTATTACTAGACGCAAAATAATTTAAAAATTGTTCGGTAGTCATAATTTGGGCAAACTCCTCATTTAAGGCAGCTAAATGACATTGATGAATAGTCTCGGCATCTAGCCAATGGCCATTTACATCCTGTAAGGCATAGCTAGCAGTGGCGTCACTAATAACGGTTGTCCGAAAGCCCAAATTACCAGCCATCCGAGCCGTGGTTGAAACACAATGAGGTAGTGTAAGCCCCACAAGGATTAATTCATTGATTTTCTGCTTTTTCAAATAATCTGCTAAATCAGTGCCGATAAAAGCACTATTTACCTGCTTTTGAAAAACTATCTCATCTTCTAAAGGTGAAAAATCCGTCATAAATGCATACCCTTGTGGATAATAAAAGGCTGAGCTTGGATCTAAGCTGACATGCTGAATATGAATGATTGATTCATGCTTTTGGCGAAAAGCCGAAAGTAACTGTTGAATCTTTTTTTCTGCCTGTAAATTATTTCTTGGTGGGCGTTTGGTAGCTAAAAAGCCTTGCTCCATATCAATAACTAGTAATGCTTTCATTTCAATTTCCTCTTGATTTCTTAATTACTGCTTGTCGATTCGCTAGTTTCAGTTGATGAGCCAAATAATGATTGAATCGATTGCCAGATATTACTAAAAAATTGTTGAATTTTCGCCCATAGACCTTGAGATTTGGCTTCCAACTGATTTTTGATATCAGATAGATTCATTTCTTGGCTTAACTTATCAAATATATTTTTATTATTTAACATCGTCAACAATTCAATCAATTGATTGATTTGGTCTTTTGTTAAAATATTATTCAAGCCTTGATTTTCCAAAGCAGTGTTAACCGCTTCAGTAACTACTGCTTGATTAATCTTTTGCCCTTCACTAGCAGCTTTAGCTAATAATTCTTTAGCCTCTTCTTGTGCAGCATTTAATTTTTCATCAGAATAACCCTCGACATTTTGATTTTCGTTAGTTATTTCATTTAGCACTTGCATTTCTTGTTGCGCTGCTTGTGTTCTTGTTGAATCAACCGTTCCTCCAGCTTCTTCCACAATTTTATACACCCCAGCTAATGCCCCAGAGCCATCAATTGGAATCACTGAGGCTACTGTGATTTTGGCATCGGTAATCCCGGCTGTTTGTGCAGCGTTTTTGTATTGATCTGCTGTTATAGAAGTAATGTTACTTGGTGTAGCAATCTCAACTTCAATGCCACTATTTTTAGCCTTTGTTTCTAAATGTACCGATGAAAAGACTTGCCAATTAGCATTAAAATCCGTTTTCGAAATATATTTCATTAAATCATTGCCATCAGTAGTATAAATGGGTACTTCTTTGACTTGGCCTAACGAAGATAAGGTTTGTTGCTTTTGCTCTTGTGTTAGTGCATTACCAAGTGCAATGGCATTAATATTGCTGGGTACTGAACTATCCGTTTCCTCAGCCCAAACCTTTGTACTAGCAAGGCCAACTATCAGTAAAGCTAAACCCGTAATAATGAATTTTTTCATAAATGATAACCTTCCTTTATTCTCACATATGTTAGTTATACATGATTCAAAAAACAAAAGTCAGCCTTTTGTCAAATTTTTCAAAGAATCTTAACAAAAGACTGAACATATTTATATCAAATCGTTACTTCAAAAGTCTAACAGGAAATGATTTTTTGGTGATTTAATAAAACCAAATAGACCTCTTTAACAGGTAAGTTATAAGCTTCTTGAAGCGCCTGTGCATAGAGTTTAAGTTGTCCGTAATAACGTTTTTTTGCTTGTTGAGCTACTTCATTCTTATCTGGAAAATAATCGGTTTTAAAATCAAAAAGGACAATCGCTTCATCTTCAATAAAAAAGCCATCTATCACACCATGAATCAATACCGAGGCATCTTGTTCGGTAAACTCTTCAAATATCTGGCTAGCCTCTCTAAGCATAGCAAAAGGCACTTCGCGTTTTAACTCATTCGTATGCTCAAGCATTCTTTGGCCTAAGTCTGATGCTAAAAACCACAAAATGTGCTCAAAACGCAACTGTGACACAATTTCATTAGTGAAAACGCCTTGATCGACCAGTTTATTAGTAAAGTCTTTTAAAAAACTTTCGTCAATCTTTTGATTTAATGGTAGTAACTGTAGTAATTTATGCGTCGCTGTACCAATTTCAGCTCCTGAAAAAAGTTTTTTTGGAGTTTTTTGGTTGAATTTTGGTTTTGCTAACTCATCACTCACAAAACGTAATGCCTGTTTTTGTTCTTGCTGCCAGCGATCTTGCCAAACCAATTTATTTAAATGCTGTTCATCTGGATCTTCATACATCCGTTTTAATTCTGAAACCGATTGATAATTAGCCGTCATTGTCGAGCGAATATATGGATATTGATATGCTAAACGATGTTTTAACTGAGCGATATCTTCCGTTTGCATCGCTGCACCTTCGTCCTCAGCCGCTGACAAATCAGCTGAGCGATCGATATCCATTTGTGCAGTTAATTCTTCATCAGTAAACCAGATAATCTTAAAATTCGCTGGATGATCCATCGTTTTATGACGCTCAATCGCTTCATCAAAATACTGTGACGTTTGTGGATGACGAATTAAACAATATCCTAGCCAGTTTAAGAAATTCCCACTTTTACTCAAACGTAAATTCGCACTCAAAACTTGTTCTTCTTGTGCTAAAGCCTTGCGCCACTCTTTTAACGCTTGTTCTTTGCTCGCGTAAGTACCAACTAAATACAGCTTTTGTTCAGCGCGCGTCAAGGCAACATAGAGCTTGCGCATTTCCTCAGATAACATTTTTTGTAATTTTATCTGTTTGATAACCACATAGGGTAAACTTGGATATTGCACATACTCATTGTCACGATATTTTATACCGGCACCTAAATGCTCATCTAATACATAGCGATCATGAATATCTTTATAGTTAAAGCGTTTCGCTAAATCTACCACAAATACAATTGGAAATTCTAAACCTTTACTAGCATGAATCGTCATGACTCTAACTGCATCTTCTTGAATCTCACTTACTGGTTTGGCTAAATCATTGGCTTTTTCTTGCATTTTTTGAATAAAGCGAACAAATTGATAAACGCCTTTAAAACTACTTTGCTCATAGGCTTGTGCTCGATTGATAAAGGCCAATAGATTGGTTTGTCTTTGTAAACCAGAGGCCATGCCCCCTACATAATCTAAAAAGCCTGTTTCATCATAGATTGCCCACAATAAGGTTTCAATTGAATCGGTCCGGGCCATTTTACGCCAACGTTTTAGTCGCTCAACAAAGGTCTGAATTTTTTCACTAAACGTAAAGCGATAACTCAACGCTTCAATTAACGCCTCATAAAAATAATCTGATTTTGTAACTAAACGAATTTGGGCTAAATCTTGTTCATTTAGTCCAACCATTGGTGATCTTAAAACAGCTGCTAACGGTATATCTTGAAGTGGGTTATCAATCACTTGTAGTAAAGCTAAAATTAATTGAACCTCGGTCGCTTGAAAATAATTTTGTGCATCGGCTAACTCGACTGGAATTTTTAATTGGGCAAATAAATCAATTAAGGTTAAATGATTTTTGCGAGTCGGTGTTAATATGACAAAGTCTCGATAGGTAACCGGACGATTTTTTTGTAATTTTTTATCATAGATTTGATAGCCAGTATCGATTAAATCACGAATTTTTTTGGCTACAATCATTAATTCTCCTTGGGCTTTGGTATCAATCGTCCACTCAGAAGATTCCTCTTCTAAACTAACCTGATCATTTAAGTAGAGTAATAATTCTGTATCAAATTGATCACTTGCTGGAAAATTTGGAAATCCATGCTTTAATTGTGCCGCTTCATCATAGGCAATTTGACCAACTTTTTCATCCATTAATTGTTCAAAAATAAAGTTGGTGAAATCTAAGACTTCTTTTCTAGAACGAAAATTTTCTGCCAAAATAATTCGTCGCCCATTTTCATTTTTTCCAAATTGTAAATATTTTTCAATAAAAAGAGTTGGATCGGCCTGTCTAAAGGCATAAATCGATTGCTTAACATCGCCTACCATGAAAGTATTTCCAGGTTGCGTTGGCTTACTTACCCAATAAAGGATTGCTTCTTGTAGCCGATTCACATCCTGATATTCATCAATTAATACTTCATCAAAGGTATTTCGGTAATACTCACTTGCAACCGACCTTTCATTTTCGCCAACCAATATAGCTAAAGCATAATGTTCTAAGTCATTGAAATCCAACACACTTTTTTCTAGCTTCAGTTGGTTGAAGGCTTGAATAAATTGCTTGGTTAATTCAGCTGCTTCTTGAACAATTGGTTGACATTGAGCTAATAGCTGTAAGGTTTCTTCTGGCGAAAACATCCATAATTCCTTGAGTAGCTCAATATTTTCTTTAGCTGATTCCCGATAGATTTTGGCTTGAACTGAAAACGCACTTTCCTCATTATCAGAACGCACCGAGGGATAGCGTTTAAAGCTCAGCTGTTGAATCAATTCATAAGCCGTCTCAACCTGCTGCGTTTCTAAAGCTGAAACAATGGCTGATACTTGCATCTGATCATCAGCTAAGCATTCCTGTACCTTAACAAGAGAAGTCGGTTGTACAATTGATTGGGCCAGCGTTAAATAATTTTGCATTTCTTTTAAAACATCGAGTAACATTGGCTGTAAATATTCTTTAAAAATAGGTTGACTGGCCAATGAGGAAGATGTTGCATAGCTTTTTACTAAATTTGCTAACCACTTATTAGGGTGGGCATTTGCTCTTGAAAAGCGATATAACCCCATAATTAATTCGGTGATTCCTTCATCTGAGCGATCATTAGCAAAGGCTTCTGCTAATTGATAAAAACGAGGATCCTCACTAGCGTATTTCTCCTCTAGTAGATTTTGCCAGGATTCTTCCATCAATAATGCTTTTTCTGTTTCATCACTTAACAGGCGAAAATTCGGATCTAAATCAATTAAGTAATAATATTTCCGAATAACCGATAAACAAAAAGAATGCAAGGTTGAAATTTGCGCAGCTGGTAATTTCATCAGCTGGGCTAAATAATGTTGTCGGCGAACTTCATCGGTCTCATGATTGATGGCTTTTTGCAAGGCCTCGTGAAGGCGTTCTTTCATTTCATTGGCCGCGGCCTCGGTAAAAGTCACAATTAGCATGCGATCGATTGCTTGCCCACGATTTAACGCTTCAATGACACGTCTTACAAGGACCGTGGTCTTTCCTGAACCAGCAGATGCCGAAACTAATAAATTATCTTCACCATCAAATATGGCCTGCCATTGCGTATCTGTAAAGCGTTCATTGGCTGGTTTTAATGGAATCTCTTTTACCAAATTACTCTCCTCCCTTATTAAATAAGGTTTGCTTATCTATTTTTTCGATTCGACGATATTGATTTTCTTTTAGCAAAACATCAAATTGACATACGCTTCTAAACGGACAAGTGCTACAAGCCCGTACTTCACTAGTTGCTTTATAATATGGATTAATCTTTAATTTTCCTTGATACAATGTTTCGCCGGCCTTGCGCATGTTCTCTTCATTTATTTTGATTAAGGCTTTGATTTCATCCTGTGTATAAAAGCGATTTTCATTACGCGGCTTCTTTGTATAATTGCCATCCTTATTGACTTGAACAGGAAAAACAAGGGATTGCTGTTTTTCAGATAAAGTTGGATCCATGATATCAAAATATTGATGTTCATCTAAAAATAGCCCTGAATAGCGATATTTTTTTATGATATCTTCCATGCTATCTGTACGATTCAAATTAGGTCGATAAACATGTAGATAATAGGCCCCAAGTGGGATAACCTTCTTTTCATCGTGACTGAAACTTGTAGCGACATACTTAATCGCAACATCTAAATACGTAATTAGCTGCATCGCCAATCCTGCATAAAAATCAGTTAAATCAAATTGCTTATTGCCTGATTTATAATCAATTACACTCAAGAAATATTGATCTTCATGTTGGAATAAATCCAAACGGTCAATTTTTCCACGTAAATGAATCTGATGATTATCAGCCAAGGAAATATCAATACTATCAATCCCTTTTTCCCCCGCCAAGCTACCAAAAAGTATTTCCGTAAATTGGGGCGCTAGCTTGGTTCGATTGCTTTGATGTTGAATCACCCAAAACATTTGACTCAGCGTTTTTTCTAGTTGTTGTCTAATAAAAGCCATGCGTTTAGAACGACTCAACAGTCGATAACGTGGTTCGGTCAGTAATTCAATGAAAATCTGCTCAATGATTTCCTGACGCTGTTGATCAGCAAGCTCATGAAAATCAATTTGCTGATCAATAACGTACTGAATCACTCTTTCTAAAGCATCATGGAAATAGGTGCCTGTTAAAGCGGCATCTAAACGTAAACGCTCCCTTTCACGCAAACGTAGGCCGTAGTTAAGAAAATAACGATATTGACACTGATAAAACGTCTCTAGCGATGAAATAGAACTATATAATTCTTTACCGTATAACTGTTCAGCAAGCTGGGGTGCTAACTCACTGGCTTCATTTTTATGCGCTAAACTCGTAAAAATCTGTCTAGCAAGCTGCGCTTCACTAGATTGCATTAATTCCTGTTCTAATAACAGCCATTGTGGAGATAACGCTTGTTTTTCGTCTTGAGTCAAGCGTTTTAATAAGGTTAATTGGCGAATTAATCCACGCATGCTTACCAAATAATTATCTGGCGTGCTATCAGCTTGTAGACTTTGCTGTAATTCAAAATGCAGCTGAGCTTGTTTGGTCAATCTAGTCAAATAAGGAGAAGCTTTAAAATTTTGCTTATCATCAATATTTAAAGGATAAGATAAATATAACTGCTCACTTGCTGACAAAAAGGCGCTATAAGCAATGAAATTTTCTTTTAAGCTCTGAAAGGTCGTTGCTTGCTTTAACTCCTGGCCAGCCTTTAACACCGTTTGTAAGATAAGACGATCTTCATTAGAAAACAGCGAATGATTATCAAACTTTCTAGGAAAGGCTCCCTCTGTTAACCCTAAAATAAAGCTAACCTTTGCTTGTCTTGGACGCACCAACTCTAGACGATTAATCTGAATTTGATCAATGGTTGAAGGTAATTGACTAAATTGATAATTTTCAATTGCACTAAATAGAATCGCTTCAAATAAGGAGAAATCAAATTTTTCTAACGCATATAATTCATGAAATTGATCAAAAATATCCATCATTGCCTGCCAAGTTTGTTCATGCAAACGTGCCTTAGTTAAGTCGTTTTCTTGAATCGCTTGATCTCGCCAATATTTCAGTTCATTTTCAACTCCACTAGACACTAGCCAATCATACAAGCGCTCAATCATTTCGCCAAAGGTTGTTACTTGATTGATTGCTTGTATAAAGCAAACCACATGATTGTAGAAGGCTTGACGAAGCTGATTCATTTGGCTTTCTTTCATCTTTAAAGCCTCATCTTTATCTCTAAGTGTATCTGTATAAATTAATTCCCAATCGGTATCTATTGCCCAATCTGAACCTTGAAACTGATAACTTAACACAACATTTTCTAAAACATCCACTTGGCGACGGAATTGTTCACGGTAAAGCTCATCGTCTTCAGGAAGATCAAATAAACCTTTGGGAATGAATAATTCTGTTTTGAAAAAATGCATGACATCATTGGATTTAAAATAATATTTTTTAAAAGCAAATAAATTTTTCAACAAATCGACTAAAGGATGATTGAGCATTTGCTTGGGCGTATCTAGATAAAACGGCAACTCCGCCTCATTGAACACATATTGAATATATGGACGATAACGATCCATATCAGGTAACAACAGCTGAATATCGCGCAAACGTAAATCTGGCTGCTTCATGAGTAATTGTTTAATCGTAACGGCAGTTTTTCGCAATTCTTCTTGAGGATTTTCAATTTTCCATAAATGCAAATGTTCACTTAGCTGCTGCTGCTCTTTACCAACTAATTGTTCTTTTTCATCTAACCAAATACGTTCAATGAATGGCAACCACGTATTCTCTTCACTTTTTATTTTCTTATCCAGATAGACGGGTAGCTTGTTCTCTTTTGCGATGCTTAATAATTTTTGATACGTTTGGCTACTTGGATAAAATACATCTAAAGGCGCATAACTTTTTTTCGGGTTATCAAGTATAATATCTATAGCAACATTCGATTGTTGAATCAGTTGCGTTAAAATTTGATATTCTTCACCGGAAAATTCAGAAAAACCGGTAACGATAAACAAAGTATTCGCCAAGCGATTCTTTAGCTCTGTTTTATAATAATCAAAAAGCACATCTGACGTATCTACTTGATTTAGTAACGTTAATACCTCTAAAAATTGTTGGTGGACTGATTGATTGGGATACGCTAAGGCTACCATTTTATCATTAAAAGCTTGATAAATTAGCGTTAGTTCATGTAATTTGGTTGTTAAATCAGTATTTTGAGCAATATTTTCCTGCGTTTTTGCAAGTAACTGCTCAAGTGTTAGCTGGCCTGTTTCTAATTCATGAAATAAATCGAGTAATTGTTGAATAAAACCTCTTTGTTCGATTTCTCCACGATACATTTGTAAATTTTCTTTTTGCTCCAATAATACTTGGCGCAAAATCATTTCTTTTCCCACAGGATTTAGCGGTTGATGAAAAGCAAGCGGAAGATTTTGTAAATAAAACCAACTTAAACGTTGAAAACTAAAGATTTGCAGCTGGAAACTACTAAATGATTCACTTTGTTCAAGCTTTTGATAGTTTTTTAAAATTTCTAGTTCTCTTTCAAATTTATTATAATTCGGCACAATAAAGATGACTTGTCGACTTTTATCGTTAAGCCAGTTTCTGGCCTCATTTAATAAATGGGGTAAGTGATTGACACTACCTAGACCATAATGAAATTGTAAGGGCATCGTTTCTTCCCACCTAACTTTGATTATTTTTATCGCAAGCTAATTCTAACATAGTTTGACACTTGTTGCTTGTAAATTTAACCGGAATTATTACGCTTTTATTCTTATATACGCTATAATATAGGTGAATATTTTTTACATGCGTTAAAAATTAATGAAAAAAATCCATCATAAAGGAGCAGAAAAATTATGAATCAACTACTACGCACCATTCAGTCCAACCAACTTGTTTTAGGACTGGTCTATATTATCTTAGGCATACCGGTAGCCTTAAAACCCAACCGATCGTTTACGATATTTATTTCAATTCTTGCGTTCATCTTATTACTTTACGGATTACAATTTATCCTTCGTTCTTATCAATTTAAACGTAAAATGGGGTATTACGATAGTCGAATGATGTTTGGGATCACACTTTTAATCGCCGCAGCCATCGTCTACTTTTTATCCAGAGCATTATTATCAATTTTTCCAATCATTATCGGCATCGGTATTTTAATTTCAGGAATTAGTCAATTAATGATGCGTTTAAATCAATCCACCATCCAAGGCAGACCTTGGTTTGGGATTATGCTAAGTATTTTGATTATTATTGGTGGTTTAATCATTTTGTTAAATCCATTTAGTAGTGTCCTTGCCATTTTACAGTTTGGCGGATTAATCCTTATCGTTCTAGGTATTCAATCTATCATCAACTATTTCCGCCTACGTAATCGTAAGGTCTTCTAATTTACCCATTGAGCTAGCTTACCCTAATGATAAGCTAGTTCTTTTTTCATTTAATATTGAAATTTTTATGAAAATAACCTATGCTTATCCATGTAAAGAATTTTATGCAAGGAGATAATTAATTATGCCTAGCGATTTCCACGAGCATCGTTTTGTCGGTTTATTACTTACCTTTATCGGTGGGGGCATTGATGCATTTACTTACTTTCATTTTAATACCTTTGCGGCCACACAAACTGGTAACTTAGTCTTGGCAATCATTGATGGAGTAAAAGGCGAATACACCTTGGTTGGTGAAAAATTACTTTCAACCCTCTTCTTCTTTTTAGGCATTGTCCTAACTAAATATCTCATCACCTATTTTCGTAAAAATCATCATCCGTTTTGGCGATTAGGAATTATTTATTTTGAATGTTTTGCTTTTTTATTGCTCGCTCTAACCATTCATCTATTACCAGTTACCTTGATTACGATCATCATTTCTTTTTGTACAGCCATGCAGTGGTGTAGCTTTGAAAAAATTAATGGCATTAATTATACCAGTATCATGACTACCGGTAATCTTAAATCTATGGCGACAAATCTATTTGATTATTTAGAAACGAAGGAAAAACAAAAATTACAGCTATTTTTCCACTATTTTTATGTTGTCTTATCCTTTTTTGCAGGTGCCTTCTGTGTTGCCTTTTTAAGTCAACATTTTGACTTTTTCTCCCTGTACTGGATTGTCGTTTTGTTTGTTTGGCTAGCCTTTAGCCAAAGTATTTATCGCTATAAATACAAAAAAGCTTTAAAAAAGATGCAATAAGCGATTAAAAAGGGGCTGACTTTGGTTCTATGATATTTAGTGTTGTTACTCAAATTGAGGATAACGCTGAATATCTTTTTTTGTTTGAAACAATAGAAAAAGACATCTGTTTCCTCTATAATTAAGTCGACCAAAACCATTAAGGAGTGAAACATGATGTCTTTCTTACATAATATCAAAAAAACTTGTGCAAGTACAACGAATCTTATCAAAAATATCCTAAATATTAAGGATAAACATATTACTTTTCCTGCTTATGCTTACGCATTTTCTGACGAGAAGGTCCATGGCGTGTTTTCTAAAGTCTTTTCTGGTTTGCTTTCCTACCCTGAAAATCCCCATTGTTGTTCTTCTTGTGGAAAGTCAGGTACGGTTATTAAGCATACGCCTAAAGCTAGTTTGATTCAAATGATTCCTTATCAAAATGTGCCGACCTACCTGCGTTTATACAAGCAACGTTATCGTTGTAAAGCGTGCGGACAAACGTTTTCCGCTACGACAAACATCGTTGATGAACGTTGCTATCTTTCAAATGCATTGAAATTCGCTATCCTACATGATTTGAAGCAAAAATGTGCAATGACGGATATCGCCAAGCGCTATTTTGTCTCGCCTAAATCAGTTGAACGAATCTTAAAGTCTTACTCTTATGAGCTAAATCCTTACCATATGCAACTACCAGAATGCCTGCTCATTGATGAATTCAAAGGAACGAGCGATTGTAACGGGAAAATGTGCTTTATTTTAAGTGATGGACAATCCGGGAAAATCATTGATATTTTAGACGATCGCAGAAATTTCGTAATTAAAGACTTTTTTCTACGTTTTAGTTTGGAAAGTCGAAATCGTGTCAAATATGTGGTCATGGATATGAATGCCGCTTATCCTTATGTCATTAAAGAAGTATTGCCCAATGCATCAATTGTCATTGATCGTTTCCATATTATCCAACAACTCACTCGAGCGTTGAATAAAAAAAGAATTCAAGTGATGAAAGCATTGCGCTATAAAAATCAACGTGCTTACAATAAATTCAAACGCTATTGGAAGTTGCTTTTAATGCCTGAAGATCACTTAAACTTTGAGAAATATGTACAATATCCCTTATTCGATCGAAGATATGTGACACAGACTGAGGTGGTGGATACGTTACTTAGTTTTGATGATGCATTCAGACAGTGTTACCAGATTTATCAAGAGCTACTTGCTTGTTTTCATCAAAAGCAGCTAGACGAATTCTTCCATATTCTTCACACGCTACCTGAAGACTTAGATATAGCCTTTAAAAAATCGCTGAAATATTTAATCAAACATACACACGCTATAAAAAATGCGATACAATCCCCTTACTCCAACGGAAAATTAGAAGGGAAAAACAATTTAATCAAGGTCTTTCAGCGAGTGGCTTTTGGATTTAGAAACTTTAGTAATATGCGAAGAAGAATCTTTTTATACGAAGAAAATTGGCATACAAAACAACCAACTAAAAGAAATTGTGGGGAGAAATCCGCCTAAATCTCTTTCTCAATCAGACTGCTATTGTAACAGGCGAGCTTTCGCTTGTGCAAGGGCTTTGCAAGTGACCGATCTTCGTCTCGGTCACCCTTGCACGCTTAGCTGCCTGTTTGACAAAAAGCATCGATTGAAAAAGAAAATAAAAACAGGAGAGAAAGTCATCGAAAAAATAACTTCCTCTCCCATCGACTTAATTGCCAACAACACTAGTTGACAAAGAACCTGACTTTTGAGTCAGCCCCTTTTTACTTTGGAGTAAAAATGCTTATTTTACGCGTTAGCTAAATATTCAGCGACAGCTGTTAAAGCGTCTTGAATACCTTCAGGGTTTTTACCACCGGCTTGGGCCATATCTGCACGGCCACCACCGCCACCGCCTACTTTAGGTGCGATGGCTTTGATTAAATCACCTGCTTTTAAGCCTTTAGCAAGTCCAGCTTCACTAATTGCTGCTAGCAATGAAACCTTTCCATCATTAGCAGTAGCTAAAACTAACACATCTGAAGTTGCTTTTTGTTTCCATTGGTCCGCTAATTGACGCAATTGATTCATATCTTTGACTTGAACCTGGCTAGCGATATAACTATAACCATTGCTTTCTTTGACCTCGGTAAAGATATCTGCGGCTTGTTGATTCGCTAATTTGCTAGCTAAAGATTCATTTTCTTTTTGTAATTCACGTAATTGTTGTTGTAATTGTTCTACTTTGGTCACTGCATTTTTGACTTGTGGTGCTTTCACTAAATGAGCGACTTCTTTTAGTAATTGTTCTTGTGCATCTAGTAATTCATAAGCTGCCTTACTTGTAACGGCTTCGATACGACGGACACCTGCACCAATCCCTGATTCAGAAACAATCTTGAAGATACCGATATTTTCAGTATTTTCAACATGATTTCCCCCACATAATTCAATTGACCAGTCAGCAACATTGACCACGCGCACAAATTGACCATATTTTTCACCGAATAAAGCCATTGCCCCCATCGCTTTGGCTGAATCAATATCCGTTTCAACTGTAACCACTGGTAATGCTTCCCAAATCTTTTCATTAACGATGCGTTCCATTTGAGCTAATTCTTCTGGCGTTACTTGACCAAAATGCGTAAAGTCAAAACGTAAATGATCTGGAGTAACTAATGAACCTGCTTGGTTTGCGTGGCTGCCTAGCACTTCTTTTAAGGCTTTGTGTAGAAGGTGCGTAGCCGTATGGTTTTTGATAATACGTTGATGTCTTAAAACATCGACAGCCAAATGATATTGCATGCCTACAGAGATGGATTGACGTAGGTTCACAGTGTGTAAGAATTGACCATTTGGTGCTTTTTTCACATCAAGTACTTCAGCAACAACTTGTCCATGCGCATCAATAATTTCACCAGTATCAGCAACTTGTCCACCCATTTCAGCATAAAATGGTGTTTGATCAAAAATTAATTGAACTTGCCCTTCATCTGTGCCATCAACAAGCTCCTCATCTTTAATGATGACTAATAATTGCGCATCACTTGTTAAAGTTTCATAACCAACATATTTACTTTCTACTTTAATATCCGTTAGTAGTGAAGATTGCACACCCATGGATAATTCTTTACTACGTGCTGCACGTGCACGCTCTCTTTGTTCTTGCATTTGTGTTTCAAAGCCTTGATGATCAATCTTAAAGCCTTCATCCATTGCGATTTCTTCGGTTAATTCTACTGGGAAGCCATAAGTATCATATAGGCGGAAAATATCCGTACCTGGTAAAGTATCTTGACCCTCTGCTTTTAATTCGCCCATTACTTGATTTAAAATAGCTAAACCTTCGTTAATGGTTTCATGGAATCGCTCTTCTTCCGTACGAATAACTTTTTCAATGAAGGCTTGTTTAGCTAAAACTTCTGGATAATAGCTTTCCATAATATGACCAACAACCGGTACTAAACGATATAAAAAGGCTTGTTTGATGCCTAATTTTTGGCCATGCATCACTGCTCGACGTAATAGACGACGTAAAACGTAACCACGGCCTTCATTAGATGGTAAAGCACCATCCCCAATCGCAAAGGATAACGCACGAATATGATCGGCAATCACTTTAAAGGAAATATCGGTTAAGGCACTTTCACGGTAGTTTACTTGCCCACTAATGTTTGCTACTTCTTCAATGATTGGCATGAAAAGATCCGTTTCAAAATTGGTTGGTGCATTTTGCACAATTGAAACCATCCGTTCTAAGCCCATCCCTGTATCAATGTTTTTATGTGGTAATGGTTCATAAGTATCATCTGGTTTATGATTAAACTCAGAGAAAACTAGATTCCAAATTTCTAAATAGCGTTCATTTTCGCCACCAGGGTAATTTTCTGGATCATCTTCGGCCACATTATTAAATTCTTGCCCACGATCATAGAAAATTTCAGTATCTGGACCACTTGGACCGGCACCAATATCCCAGAAGTTATCTTCAATTTCTACAATATGATCTAATGGTAAACCTACTTCCTCATGCCAAATACGTTTAGCTTCCGTATCTTTTGGATAGACCGTAACATATAATTTTTCTGGATCAAACGCCATCCATTCTGGTGAAGTTAAAAATTCCCAAGCCCAATGAATCGCTTCAGGTTTGAAGTAATCACCAATTGAAAAATTACCTAACATCTCAAACATTGTATGGTGACGAGCAGTCTTCCCTACGTTTTCAATATCATTGGTACGAATTGACTTTTGAGCATTGGTAATGCGTGGATTTTCAGGTACGATAGAGCCATCAAAATATTTTTTCAAGGTAGCTACCCCTGAGTTAATCCATAATAATGTTGGATCGTTAACTGGAACTAATGAAGCACTTGGCTCAACCGAATGACCTTTAGATTTGAAAAAGTCTAAAAACATTTGTCGCACTTGTGCACTAGTTAATTGTTTCATTATTCAACCTACTTTCTAAAATTTACATAAAAAGACACCACTGCATGCAAGGACGAAACCGCGGTACCACCTTGCTTGCAATGATGTCTGATCATTACCTCTTTCATCCTATTAACGCTAGGAAGACGTTGATATTTCTATCAATTATCTAAAGGGAGCAGATTATCCCATTCATTTTCTACTCTCAGCAATGTAGAAATTTCTGTGATGAAGCGGAGATAAACTATAATCCTTTACCTAAATAGTATAGAAAATTCAACTGCGCTTGTCAATTCTAGTGCAGTAAAATTTTATGTTAATTGATCAATAATAATCGCTTTTCTATATAAATAATCTTTTGGTGATAGCACTTCTTGTTTCGCCAATATCTTTCTTGCTCGATAATAACTCGACAATGGTAAATAATCCAATAACGGTACATGACAGTTCGTCCATTTATCTTGCTTTAATTGATTGCCGCTCGTAATCTCATAGCGCAGATTATTTCCAGCAAAAGATAAGCCGAACATATTCGGTTTACTAACCAAGCGATGTGTCTGATTTTGCCAAAAACTATGATCTTCAACTAATTCATTTCCCCATCTAAAAAGACGTCTAGTGGTTGCACCAACCGCATATTCCCATTGGTCCTCATCAAGCAATTCATAAACTTGACTTTGTAATTCTTTTTTCAGTTCCTCTTGCGTACAAACCTGATGTGTATAGACTGTGTAAGTTTCTTCTTCAGGATTTAATACGGCATAGAATTGATTTTCTTGAAAAATCTCACCAGGAAATTCAAAATTCAAAGAGGCCTCAAAGGTTTGTGGCGCCTGCAGATAGCTTAAAATATCCTTTTCGATAATTGCATAAGCCTCAACTGAGCCAACAAACTCACCAGTCACTGCATGCAGCCGACCGATATATTTACAACCAGTTGGTATAGGATACTTTTGAACAAGCATTGGTGGTATATCTACCTGACGCAAACTGGAAGTAGATTCATTCACAAAGGTATCCCACTCTTCAGTAGTCTCAAGTCCATAATTCTTGATATAATCCTCGACTCTTTGGTTCATTAGCAAATTCTTCTTATCCCAATAAAATGCAGGTAGAGGCTGTGTGCCAGAATCCCAACCTAATATAGCGCCTTTTTTCCCGGGTAAAAAAACAAATGGCTCATCATCTAAATTTACCTCAAAAGTTTCACACTTTACACCAGCTAATTCAAATTGACTTAAAGTAATGTTACTTACCCGTCTTAAAGGACTAACAAAGTATAATAAAACCTGACTAAATAAATCACGTTTTGTTTTTGAAGAGTAATTTTTCCAATTGGACCATTCTAGTGCTTCTAAAGTATTCAAACCTATCCCTCCTACCAACAATATTTTTCTTTTATAGTATAGCATGTTTTAGGAAAATTCTGAAAATATTTTTCTAAAAAAAGAAATTTTTCACAAACAAAAAGTCGCTATACTTAACTGTTTGGTAAGTAGCCTACTTGGAAAATTTGACTTGATGTTTGAAAAATACTTTCCTTCCATGTTCACACAGCGAAAAACACTCAAATTTTTGCGATTCTATACAAATCGCTACACAACCTGATAAAAAATGACTTATCAATCGGAAATTGGGCCCATTGATAAGTCATTCTGACATTAAATGCTTGAGTTTTTCTTGTGTTTTCTAGCCGAACGAGTCTTTTGACGACGCTCCATTTTCCGTTTTTGTTTATTGGTTTTTTCGATTTCCCATTGAATTTTTTTCTTATAACCAGGCTTAATTTTTTTCTTTTTCTTTTTGACTAAACCGATAAGTGTTGTATCTAATTCATCTGCCTTCTTTTCACGTTTTTGACGACGATTGCGGTCATAAGAATCGATAATTTCGTCATTTTTGATTTCTTTTGGTACAAACTGAATACCCAATTGTTCAATAGCAGCGATTTTTTGTTCATCACTTGGCTCATAAAGGGTAATTGCAGTGCCGGCTAATTTATTTCGACCTGTACGCCCTACTCGATGAATAAAGAATTCCAAATCATCAGGAATCTCTACGTTAATCACGTGCGAAACCCCTTCAATATCAATCCCACGTGCTGCTAAATCTGTAGCAACTACATATTGATATTCCAAGTTTTGGATTTGCTTCATGATTCGTTTACGTTCTCTTGGCATGACATCCCCATGAATTTTAGCAACATGCAAATCCTTATCACGTAAAAACTGGGTAATCTCGTCAACTTTTTGCTTAGTATTAGCAAAAACAATCGCTAAGTATGGATGACCGATTGTCAATAACTGGTAAACTAATTGATTGACATTTTTGCCTTTTGTTGAAATTAACCAATTATCGATGGTTTCAGAAATAACCGTTTTGGGTTGAATCTCTTCAATCAGTGGATTATCCATATATTTTCTTAAAAATGGTCGTAATTTCTCCGGTATGGTTGCCGAGAAAACGAGCATTTGTAGTTTTTCCGGTAGACGTGAGGCAATTCGATCGACATCGGCTAAAAAGCCTAAATCTAAAGTCATATCCGCCTCATCCACTACCATCGTATCAGCAGTATACACTAATAAATCCTGCGACTGAATTAAATCAAGAATTCTACCTGGTGTACCAATGACAATGTGAGGTTGCTTTGTCTTTAATCGTTCAATTTGACGTTGTTTATCCGTACCTCCAACAAAGTTCATAATAGAAATCTCATCTTCAGCAAATTCAGCTAATTGTTTCGCCGCTTGATAAATCTGAGTAGCTAGCTCTCGACTTGGCGCTGTAATGACTGCTTGTACTTCTTCTTTAGCCAAATCTAAACGATTAAAAATAGGTAGTAAAAAAGTATGGGTTTTACCCGTACCTGTTTGCGATTGACCAACAACACTGCGCCCATTTTGGATAACCGGAATTAAGCGTTCTTGCACTAAGGTTGGTTCTTTAAAGTTTTTATCAGCGATTGCTGCAAGTAAATACGGTGCCAATTGAAATTGTTCAAATGTCATTTTCTCACCTCTTTTGTTGCTTCTTGATTGCGTGGTGGTCGTTTCCCCCAATATTGGAATAAATCCGTACGCAAAGCCCCATTATATAATTTTCTTTTTTTCGTTGCTTTTTGGCCATAAAATTCTTCAAAGGCCAAATCACTGGTTAAAATATACTTACTCCATGTATCCAATGGGTGAAAAACCTGACCCATTTCATGATATAATTGACGAACTGAATCCTGTTCGCCCAAACGCTCACCATATGGTGGATTCGCTACAATCACGCCATATTCTTTATCCGTTTTAAAATCTTTCACGGCTTGTTGCTTAAAGGTAATTGAATGAGAAAGTCCGACTTCTTCGGCATTCGCCTTAGCAATCTCAATCATTTTGCCGTTGATATCCATCCCTTGAATGTCTAGTTCAATATCATAATCAGCAGCCGCTTCAGCTTCAGCTCTAACTTTTTCAAAAATTTCTGAGCTGAACCAATCCCAATTTTCGCAAGCAAAAGAACGATTAAAACCAGGTGCAATATTATGACCGATTAACGCAGCTTCGATACATAGTGTACCTGAACCACAAACAGGATCAATAAACGGCCGATCTTTACGCCAATTCGTTAACATAACTAAAGCCGCAGCCATATTTTCCTTTAAAGGTGCTCCCCCTTTATCAACACGGTAACCTCTTTTAAATAAGCTCGGCCCCGTCGTATCTAAAGTAATCATTACCTGATCTTTTAACAAGGCTACTTCTAACTGAAATAAAGCCCCTGTTTCAGCCAATGGGACATGACTGGGACGATGATAATATTCACGCAAGCGATTGACAATGGCTTTTTTAGTAATTGCTTGACAATCAGAGACACTAAACAACTTAGATTTGATGGATTTACCTGCAACTGGAAAGGCAGCATCTAGCGGCAAATAATCTTCCCAAGGTAAAGCTTTTACCTGTTGGAATAATTCTTCAAAGGTTGTCGCCTTGAATTCGCCCACGACAATCTTCACCCGATCAGCTGTTCTTAGCCATAAATTTGTCTTAGCGATTGTTTCCAGCGTCCCTTTAAAACGCGCACGACCATTTTCGACCTGACATTCAATCCCCATTTCACGTAATTCCTTACCTACCAACGCTTCTAAGCCACTAGCAGCGGTAGCAAGTAAATTAAACGTTTGATTTTGATTCACACTTTTCACTTCCTTATCCATATAATATGATTCACTTTAACTGAGTACTAAACAATTAAATAATCCTTTATTTATCCATTTTTTTATTCGTAGCTGACTTAGCTATTTTTCATTCCAATCAATCAGCTATTTATTGCTAAACGAAAAAAAGGCTGAACGAATTGTTGATCAGCCACCTTCCCTGATTATTGTGATTTTCTATAAGCCATGTTTTGTCCAATCCTTTCCAGGGTAATAAAAGGATTTGGATAATCATCTATCTGCAATTATATTGCCCCTTTGACCCGTTCATTTCCGTTCAAAAGGCGCCCCTACCATTGTTTGGGTTGCTCGCTCGAGGGGTTTACCGCGTTCCACCAATTAAATTTCTTCAACTGCTTCGTCACTGTGGCACTTTCAAGAATACTCTAGCATAGATTGCTCCTTAGCTATTTTTTCTGCCGTTATAGCCTAAACTATACCTTAGCTTATTGTTTCGCTAAGCACGAACACTACAAGCATCGCAGCTTGTGCGAGCATGGACTTTCCTCAGAACACCTAATGTATTCCGCGATTATCCGAAAACCACAAATTCATTTTCATTTCGGTTAGAATAAACGTGTTTTGTCTAAATCGTCTTCTTTATTTGCTTGGGTATAATTTTGACTTAAACGATTTAAATTCGCTACACTATCAACTGAAACCTCTTGATCTAATTTTTTACCGAAAACCTCTTTTTCTAAATTAGAAAGACGTTTTAAAATATCAAAGTTTGTGACCGTTTGACTCTTTTGTGTTTCTGGTTGAATACGTGACATCACTGCCTGACTCTTATTCAGTTGATTAATCTTTGCGTTTAAACGATCATTTTCTTCTTGTAAGGCAAGGATTTCTTTATTAAAAGTTTCGTAATCCTTCATGATATTATCTAAAAATTCATCCACTTCATCCGGATCGAATCCACGCATTTTCACTTTAAATTCTTTGTTAAAAATATCAATTGCTTTATAATTATATGTTGCCATGATTTTCACCTCAATAAAAATATCCACACTTCACTTTTCATTTTATATAAAAAAAATAAGAAAAGCAAATAGAATCATGGAATTTTCCATCCTTTTTCATAAAATTTTAACGAAAACCAAAAACTTGTAACTAAAAAGTTACTTCAATCCATCAAATTTTGATAGCTAAACTCCTGTAATTCTTCCATTCCCACTAAATATACCTGTTTTCTTCCTCTGATTTTAGTAAATTCTTTAATTATAAATTGTGCTTTACCCGGATAGTCTTCATCATAGATTGCCCATAACAAGTCTGTATACTGAGCCAAAAATTGAGTGTGATTAGCGAATTGACTCGGATGCTCATATGGCTTTTGACTAACATAATTCACATAATCGGCCTTAGATAAAACACTAGTCAGCAAACTTTGATTGCTTTCATTCCACTGGCTACCAAATTCTTTAAAGGGTAAAATGACAGCTAAATTTATCGTATAACCTGATTGCTTCAGTTCTAAAACCATCTCGGCAGCCCATAACTCAATTCCTAAATTGCCGCCAATAACCACCCATTCCAAACCATTTTCTAGCAATTCTATTAAAGATTGTTTAATAAATTTATAAAGCAGTGATAATTTTGGATCTTTTGCTTGAAAAATTCCTAATTCAAAACTACGATATCCAGTGATAGTAATTATTTTTTGATTTTCCATCTAGACTTTTCTTTCTATTTTATTTTTTGATATAATGGTAACTAGGAGTGTGATCAAAATGATTTTTCATTATCCTAATGGAAAAGTCTATCATAAATCTCAAGTAAATGCATCTACCCAACTTCAAAAGGCGAATACCTTTGCGAATCGTGGAATGAAGTTTGAAGAAGCAATCAACGAGAGCAACCGTTACTATCTCAATCACGATATTGCGGTAATCCACAAAAAACCTACACCCGTTCAAATTGTACAAGTGGACTACCCAAGACGGAGCGCAGCCGTGATTAAAGAAGCCTATTTCAAAGAAGCTTCAACTACAGACTATAACGGGGTTTATCGTGGATATTATTTGGATTTTGAAGCAAAAGTTACCCAAAATAAAACTTCTTTTCCATTAAAAAATTTCCATCAACATCAGATTGACCACATGAAAAATTGTTTAAAACAAAATGGACTTTGTTTTGTTTTGCTTTATTTTAGTTCATTAAAGCGTTGTTTTTATTTAGACAGTGCTTCTTTGATTGATTTTTGGGAAAATCCAGAGAAAAAATCGATTCGTCTTGATGAACTTGAACAATTAGCAATTGAGATTCAGTTAGGCATTGCCCCAAGAGTCCCTTATCTTATTGCGGTGGATCAATTTATTACAAATAAAGGAGATACAACTCATGGCTAATAATCAACCTTCGAGAAAAGGACGGCATCAACAGTCTACGCATCGTAAAAAAACTATTCCTAAAAAGAAAAAAAGTGGACATTTTTTTGGTAAGCTTTTCGGAATCGTTTTTGGTGTGGGGATTCTTGCCTTTTTATGTGGCTTAGGTTTATTTATTTTCTATGCTAAGGATGCGCCTGAATTAAATGAGCTTTCACTAGATGCAACCGTTTCTTCTAAAATTTATGCTGCAAACGGTGAGGTTATTACTGACATCGGTTCTGAAAACCGTGAAAAAATATCCTCCACAGAAATTCCTAAATTATTAGAAGATGCAATTGTTTCCGTTGAAGACAAACGATTCTATCGTCACATTGGTATTGATCCAATCCGAATTGTTGGTTCAGTAGTGGCAAATGTCCGTTCGGGTGGCTTGCAGGGTGGTAGTACCCTAACGCAACAATTGATTAAATTATCCTATTTTTCAACAAAAGCTTCTGACCAAACGCTTAAACGAAAAGCACAAGAAGCCTGGTTAGCTGTCAAATTAGAGCGCGAGAAATCTAAGCAAGAAATTTTGACCTATTATATCAACAAAGTCTACATGTCAAATGGGGTTTATGGCATGCAAACGGCAGCCAAAGCATTTTATGGTAAGCCATTAAATGAATTAAATTTACCACAAACGGCGCTACTTGCTGGTCTGCCTAATGCACCGACACTTTATGATCCATATGCACATCCTGATCAAGCCAAAAAACGCCGAGATATTGTCTTGTTAACAATGATGCAAAATAAAAAGATTTCCAAAGCTGAATATGATCAAGCCGTTAATACACCAATCAATGACGGTCTACTGGCTACTCCTGCTAATCAAAATCAAGATTGGAAATATTATGACAACTACATTAAACAAGTAATTGAAGAAGTTAAAGAAAAAACTGGCAAAAATATTTATACCGATGGCTTGAAAGTCTATACCAATCTGAATATGGATGCACAGAAAAAATTATATGATATTGTGAATTCGGACCAATATGTCAACTATCCAGATAGCAATATGCAGGTAGCAGCTACCTTGATGGATGTCAATACCGGGAAAGTCCTAGCCCAAATTGGTGGACGTAATATTCCAGCAGGTACGATTTTAGGTTACAATTTGGCCGTGAGTACCGCTCGTGACTTTGGTTCAACGGTAAAACCAATTACCGATTATGCGCCAGCATTTGAGTATCTTAAATATTCAACCGGTAAAATGATTGATGATGCTCCTTATACTTACGCGGGTACAAATATCCAATTAAAGAACTGGGATAATCAGTATTATGGTTATATGACCTTGCGCAAAGCCTTATATCTATCACGAAACGTCCCAGCTGCGAAATTATTTGCAGATGTTGGCGTTAAAAATGTGAAGAAATTCCTGAGTGGTTTAAATATCGAATACCCGGAATTACAACAGTTCAACGCTATTTCAAGTAATAGTGGCACACAGGATGGCACGAAATATGGCGTATCAAGCTTGAAAATGGCCGCAGCCTATGCTGCCTTTGCTAATGGCGGAACTTATTATGAACCACAGTATGTCAACAAAATTGCTTATCAAGATGGTTCAGAACAAACCTTTGACGCAGAAGGAACCAAAGCAATGGAAGCAACCACTGCCTATATGATTACAGATATCCTCAAAGATGTAATTACTTATGGAACAGGGACAAATGCAGCAATAGAAGGCCTATACCAAGCTGGCAAAACGGGAACCTCTAACTATACTACTGAAGAATTAGCAAATATCGATGATTCGAATGGGGCTTATCCAGATATCTCTTTTGTAGGTTATACCCCAACTTATTCGTTAGCTGTTTGGACTGGTTATAATGATCGTAAAACACCAATAACAGATGATTCAACCCATGTTGCTACTGATGTTTATCGTGAATTGATGACTTACTTAACACAAAATGATGAAAATACTGATTGGAAAATGCCTAGTGGCCTAGTTCGCTATGGTAGAGAATTATATCTAAGCAATTCAAAAAGTTATTCTAATGCCAAAAAAAATAGCTATTCAGTTACAAGCGAGTCATCATCTAGCAGTAGTGTTGCCGAAAGCAGCAGTAGTAGCAGCTCCTCAGAGGCAACCGTTACTGAGGAACAGACTACTGAATCAAGTGAAGAAACGCCAGTTGTCACTCCGCCGAACAATCAAAACGGCGGCAATCAACAAAATACCGGTAATAATGGAAATGGTAACGGGAATACCAACAATCAAACAAATAATAACGGGGGGACCCCTCCTCAAAACTAAATAAAAAAGATACCCTTGCATCCATCTTGAATGCAGGGTATCTTTTTTTATTAATGTAGATTAAGGCGTGCTTTGCCCTCTTTACAATAAGTCAACACCGGACATTGGTCACACTTTGGACTACGCGCAGTACAGTGATAGCGTCCAAAGAAAATCAAGGTATGATGCGATTGGACCCATTTACTAGCCTCGATTTTTTTCATCAAGATTTCTTCAACCTTAGTCACTGAAGCATCTGCTGGGACAATATTTAACCGTTTAGTAACCCGTTCAACATGGGTATCAACGGCGATAGCTGGTATGCCAAAAGCTTCTCCCGCAACCACATTCGCTGTCTTACGACCTACTCCGGGTAATTCAACTAATAATGCTTTGTCTCTAGGTACTTCACCTTGATACTTAGCTAATAACATCTGCGCACAAGCTTTGATATTTTTTGCTTTATTTCGATATAACATGATCTTCACAGCAAATCGCAACTTTGCTGCAGTCTTACTGAATCAATAAATGACTCTAGCAGACCTCTAATATTTTCATATTAGTTGAGACTATTTCTTCAGCCAATTCTCCCATTTTAGGTAAATTGGCGCTACATTTTTCTTCCACCCTTGGCTTGTGGCTTTACTTCTCCTCGAGAGAATAGTCGTTGAAGGTTTCCCTTATACAATCTTTGTACTTAGGGCATTCCCTGCTAAAGACCCATTATCTAAAATACTTAGGTTATTGACCATATATCATCCTAGCGATTTTTTCTGCTTTCGCACCAGGCAGCTTGTCGTTTCCAACTACTGTTTCGGTGGCTAGGCTTTAGGGCTTCAAAGCAATTAACGTAGCGTTTATACCAATTACTTGATATAAAGGGCTTCTACCCAATCGATTTTATATGCAAAATTATATCATCCAACTCAGCTTTAGCTAATGCTTGCGCAGTTGGATAATGTTTAAAGAGTTCAGGTGTTACCTTATTCACTGCAACATCAGTCGTTTGTGCGCTCAAGATTACAGCAATCAACAATTGAAAAGGGGTTTGATAGTTTAGTTCACATTTGGCATTTGGAAACATATCATACATAATTGCCAAAACTTCCTGTGTTTTTTGCTTACTGAGCATTCCTTTTGACTATCGACCACTTCGATAGTCCTTCACCTCCTATTTCTCTTTTAGATTATATCTACTAACTAGCTATTCATCACTTAGCTTAATCATTATCTTCAAGCCAATTATGTAAAGAAATCTTCGGTAATGTTTTAGGAACAGCTTGTGTAGACTGATTTTCAACATACCTTTGCTTTCTAGCCTTCTGCTCATTAGCAACTTGCTGAGCGGTTTTAATATTCTTTCTCTCCCAGCTTAACAAAATACGATCAATATAATTTAGACTATAAACCTGATTAATGACCGCTTCTTGCAAGGCTAAATAAATCAACTCTGTACCATAGTGGTCTTCATCAATCCATTGATTAATCCGTTGAAATTCAATGGATGATAAAGGCCTGCCAAACTCTTCTTCAAAATGGCGAAACAAAGCCTGGGTTTTTTGTTGATTATTTTGACTTACTTGCTTTTGTTCTTTTTGTAGTAACCATTGTTCAATTTTGGCATACATCGGCGAAAAATCATACATGTCGGTTTTCTTGCCTTGCTCATCGGTATGTTGGACAATTTGAACGAGCTGTTTTTCAATCAATTGATTCAATTGATGGTATAATTGACTACTCGTCCAGTTCAACCTTTGTGCCAATAATTCTAAATTTGGGAATCGCTCCCCTTTTTGTTCAAAACGTGACAATTGTAACCAAAGTAAAAATTCTTCATTGGTCATCCCTAGTTCATGATAATAATCAATCACTAAATTACTAACGGTGGTATGTCCCATAGAAAAGTATTCTTTTAACATCTACTTCACTCTTTCGATAAAAAAAGATGGAATGTCTAGTCAACTAAACATTTGCCATCTTTCTTGATTTATTTTGCCATTACTGCAATAATTTCGATTTCAACTAGCACATCTTTAGGTAAACGTGCGACTTCAACTGCTGAACGAGCAGGCAATTGCTCATTAAACAGCGTGCCATAAACTTCATTAAATGCAGTAAAATCATCCATATTTTTCAAAAAACAGGTCGTCTTAACAATTGCATCTGCAGTTAAACCTGCTTCAGTTAAAATTGCTCGGATATTCTTCAATACCTGCTCTGTTTGTTCTTGAATCGTTGTCCCAACAATTTCACCCGTTTTAGGATCTAAGGCAATTTGACCAGATGCAAATAAAAAACCATTTGCAACTCTCGCTTGAACATAAGGACCAATCGCTTGCGGTGCATTTTCTGTATGAATAATCACGATTATTGTACCCCCTCTTTTTGCTCTTTTTGACATTGTTCACAAATACCATATACTTCTAAGCGATGACTGTGTATTTCATGATTCGTTATCTTTCCTGCAGCCATCTCAACATCTTCTAATCCAGGATAATAAAAGTCCGTGATTTTCCCACAACGTTCACAAATAACATGATAATGCGGTTTCGTACTAAAATCAAAACGACTAGATGCATCACCGTACTTCATTTCTTTTAAAAATCCTAAATCAGTAAATAAGCGAAGATTATTGTATACTGTTGCCACGCTAATTCCTGGAAAATTTTCCTTGATTCCGTGATAAATTTCTTCAGCTGTAGGATGGATATGATGCGCAGATAAATATTCTAAAATAGCTATTCGCTGTGAAGTTAGGCGAATATTTTCTGCTTCCAATTTTGAGATAGCTTCATTTAGCGTTACACTCAATTGAATACCCCCAATTTTCTTGATGACTTTATTCTACTATTAATTTAACAATAAAGCTAGCATATTATGCTTAGTGGATGAAACATTTAACCAATCCCTTTTTCAAATTTAATATTCCATTTCATTTAAATAACAAATATAACTAGAATACAAGAAAAAACTAACTAATTTCACAAATCCCAGTCCTTACAAAAACAAAAACCACACATTTTTACAGAAAAAACGTGTGGTTTTACGTTATTATATTCAAAGCTTGGATTAATCTTCAAATTGATATAATGCAGTGGATAAGTAACGTTCTCCGTTATCTGGTAATAAAACTAATACTTTTTTATCCTTAGATAAGCCTTTAGCTACATCATAAGCCGCTTTTAAGGCTGCTCCAGAAGAGATACCTACTAAAATTCCTTCTTGTTTACCAAAGTTACGAGCAGTCAAAATTGCATCGTCACTAGCAACAGGGATTACTTGATCATAAATTTCAGTATCTAATGTTTTTGGTACAAAGCCAGTACCAATCCCTTGAATCTTATGCGCTCCAGGATTTTCACCACTTAATACAGCTGATTCTTTTGGTTCAACCGCATAGACCTTAACTTGGCTGTAAGCTGCTTTTAAAGCTTTACCTACACCACTGATGGTTCCACCTGTTCCAACTCCAGCAACAAATGCATCGATGCCTTCTGGGCCAAATGCTTCAACAATTTCTTTTCCTGTAGTTAATTCATGAATTTTTGGATTTTCAGGATTTTCAAATTGTAATGGCATGAAGTAACCATTTTCTTTGGCTAATTCAGTCGCTTTATTAATAGAACCCTTGATTCCTTCACTACCAGGTGTCAAAATCAATTTTGCGCCATAAGCTTGCATTAATTTGCGACGTTCCACACTCATCGTATCAGGCATTACAATAATCACTTGATAACCTTTGGCTGCTCCAATCATTGACAAACCAATCCCTGTATTTCCTGAAGTCGGTTCGATAATTGTATCGCCGGGTTTTAAAGTACCTGCTTTTTCTGCAGCCTCAATCATGCTTAAAGCGATACGGTCTTTTACACTGCTACCAGGATTAAACGATTCCACTTTTGCATAGATTGTTGCCCCTTCAGCTGGTGAAAATTTACTTAATTTTACAATTGGTGTATGACCTACTAATTCAGTAACTGATTGATAAATTTTTGCCATCTTTCATTACCCCTTTGTCTGATTTGTTTATATTTTACAATAATTACTTTAAAAAAGACAAATGATATTTTTGTATCCAAGCTATTGCGATAACTAATGTTTATCACGATTTTTAAGTAATAAAAATAAAAAAGAGTGACCAGCCTTGATATTTTAAAGACTGACCACTCTTAGTATTTCCTTTAATAGGTTTTGCTATAAAAGAAATGTATCAACTTTTAATTAGATTGATTTATACACATTTACCACGTTTTCAACTGTAAAGCCAAATGAAGCTAAGACCTTATCGCCAGGAGCAGACGCACCAAAGCTATCAATCGTAATCGTTTTTCCTTTACATTTTACATATTTTTGCCAACCAAAGGATGAACCGGCTTCGATGGCGACACGTTTTTTCACGCCACGTGGTAAGACGCTATCTTTATATTCTGCGCTTTGTTGTTCAAATCGTTCCATACTTGGCATAGAAACAACCGAAACATCGATGCCTTCTTCAGCTAAAGCTTTTTGGGCTTGCACAGCTAGGTAAACCTCTGAACCAGTTGCGATTAAGATGCCTTCAGGTTTTTCCCCTTTTTGAGCAGAAATAACATACGCACCTTTGTCTACATTTTCGTCCGCAAATTCTTTTGTTCCTTCAATAACTGGTAAGTTTTGACGACTTAACACTAAAACAGTTGGCGTTTCTTTAGAGGTTACAGCTAGTTTCCAAGCTGCACGGGTTTCATTCCCATCAGCCGGACGAATCACTTGTAGGTTTGGCATGCTACGTAGGCTAGATAATTGTTCAATTGGTTCATGGGTTGGGCCGTCTTCCCCTACTGCCACTGAATCATGTGTTAATACATAGATAACCGGTGCTTTTTGGATGGCGGCTAAACGAATGGCTGGGCGTAAGTAATCCACGAATACAAAGAAGGTGCCTCCATAAATCTTCGTTCCTCCATGTAATTGAATCCCATTCATCGCAGCGGCCATCGCAAATTCACGTACACCAAACCAGATATTGCGTCCTTCGTATTGACCTGGTTCAAAATCTTTTTCTGCTGCTACCATGGTGTTGTTAGAAGCAGATAAATCTGCCGAGCCTCCCCATAAGCTTGGGATTGCTTTAGATAAAGCTTGGATCATTTCTTTACTTGATACACGACTAGCTTGCGCACTGCCCACTTCATAGTGTGGTAGTGCTTGATCCCAATCTTCAGGCAACTCACCGGCAAAGGCTTGCTTGAATTCTTTGGCTAATTCTGGATAGGCTGCTTCGTATTGGGCAAATAATTCATTCCATTTACCTTCTGCTTGTTGACCTTTTTCCACAATCGCTTCATGGAAACGAGCTTGTACTTCACTAGGTACGGTAAATTCAGGATATTCCCAGCCATAAGCTTGTTTGGCTGCTTGAATGCCTTCTTGGCCTAATGGTGCACCATGAACTGCAGAAGTGCCTTGTTTTGGTGCGCCGAAACCAATAATCGTTTTCACTTCAATCAGAGTTGGTTGCGCTAAATTAGCTTTTGCGTCTTCAATAGCTTGTGAAATAGCGGCTAAATCATTGCCATCTTCGACTAAAATATGTTGCCAGCCATACGCTTCAAAGCGTTGACCAACATTTTCAGTAAAGGCTTTGCTAGTTGGGCCATCTAATGAAATATCATTTGAATCATATAGTACGATTAATTTACCTAATTTCATGTGTCCAGCCATTGAACAAGCTTCTTGAGATACACCTTCCATTAAATCACCATCACCACATAAAGCATAGGTATAGTGATTCATGATATCGAAGCCTTCACGATTATATTTAGCGGCTAAATGGGCTTCAGCCATCGCCATCCCTACAGCCATGGCAACACCTTGTCCTAATGGTCCAGTAGTAGCTTCAACCCCATCGGTATGATGAACTTCAGGATGTCCAGGAGTTTTACTTTCCCATTGACGGAAATTTTTTAAATCATCAATCGTTACTTGATATCCGGCACAGTGTAATAAACTATATAATAATGCAGAACCATGACCTGCCGATAGGATAAAGCGGTCGCGGTCAACCCAGTTACGTGAAGTTGTTGGGTTAATTTTTAAATGCTTGGTCCATAAAGCATAAGCCATCGGTGCAGCCCCCATTGGTAAACCAGGGTGACCTGAATTAGCCTTTTGAATTGCATCCATACTTAAGGTACGTAAGGTATTTACGCCCAATTGATCAATTGTGTCAAACATCGATATGCCTCCTAAACAATTATAGTTATTTTTACTTTAATTACGCTTTCATTATAGCGAACTATGACTAAAATAGCAATACCCACTTAAAGAGAATCAGTCTCAAGTCAACGTAATAGCCTTATTTTCAAACTCAATTTTAAACTACTAGCGATTATGTAATCCTTTTTCTTTTTGGATTTTTTTCAATTTTTCTGGTGTTACATCATTTCCCTTTAAATCTACTACCTTCATTCCTTCGATATGATGACGCATCCCCCCACGAAAGGCTGCCAAATATTCCTGACGTAGTTCATGTTGTTCAGCCGTTTCCTCGGGAGTTAATCCTTGTGTTTTTTTCTTTTTCGCCAATTCATTAATACGGGCGATTTTTTCTTTAGAAAGCATTGTATAACGTCCTTTCTTCATAGCTTCTTTCTTTATCCATATTAATACAAATTACCAAAAAAACCAAATAATACTTAATCACTTGTTCGAAGCCCATAGATATTTTAAGCGAACATTCGTTTGATATATTAAGATAGATATGATAAAATGGCTGTAAAGGACGGTGTTTGACATGCCCAGACATAATGAAGATAGACAGATTAATATCTTAAAATATATCCATTCATTTTTAACAGAAAAAAACTATCCCCCAACTGTACGCGAAATCGCTCAAGCCGTTAACCTGGCCTCTTCGTCAACTGTTCACGGTCATTTATCTCGACTTGAAAAAAAGGGATATATCCATCGTGATCCAAGTAAACCTAGAGCCATTGAATTAACGAAAATTGGCTTAACTAAAATCGGCGCGACCATCACACAAATTCCGATGGTTGGAACAGTCACTGCGGGTAATCCAATTTTGGCCGTTGAAGAAACAACCGATTATTTCCCTATTCCACCTGAATTAAAAAACGAAAGCGAGCCATTGTTCATGCTCACTATTCGCGGGGAAAGTATGATTAATGCAGGGATTTTAGATGGTGATCAAGTCATCGTTCGTAAACAAAATACTGCTAAAAATGGGGATATTGTCATCGCAATGACCGATGAAGACGAAGCCACCTGCAAAACCTTCTACAAAGAAGCGGATCATTTCAGACTACAGCCAGAAAATGATTACATGGAGCCTATTCGATTAAAAAAGGTAACCATTCTCGGTCTGGTGGTCGGTTTATATCGTAACTATTAATCTTCTCAATTTGAGGAGATTTTTTTATTTTGCTATTTACAATGCGAACAAATATTCGTATAATATAAATACGAACAAATATTCGCATAAAGAGGGATTACGATGAAATATATGAGAAGATTAGCTTTATTAATGATTATTTTCTTTGTTGGTTTGTTTTTAGGGACTTCAAGTGACTATAATAACTTCCTTTTCTATACACCATTATTAATTTTATGGATTATGGCTTGGGATGATCGTCGAAATAAACGTCTAAAAAGAAAAATACGCCGCCAACGAGCAGCTTTACGCCAAACACATTATTACTCCTTGTATCCTAGCGAGGAAGATCATTTACTTTATAAACATTAATGCCGATATTAGATCGTCTAATTTATAATAAACACTGTAAATACACATTTACTACATTCAAACTATACATAGTCTACAAAAAAGCGAAGATTCACTCCCTACTTGCGGGATGAATCTTCGCTTATCTTTTAATATTTATGAGTTAACGCCTTTGATTAATTACGAATCAAATAATCAAAAGCACCTAAAGCGGCTGTTGCACCAGAGCCCATTGAAATAATAATTTGCTTATAAGCACTGTCTGTACAATCACCCGCAGCAAATACCCCTGCTAAACTTGTTTGTCCATGCTTATCAACAATAATTTCTCCACGGTCTGTTGTTTGAATCGTTTCAGGTAACCAATTGGTATTTGGAACTAAACCAATTTGAACAAATACGCCAGCTAAATCAATCCGATGTTCGCTATTGTCTGCACGATCAGTATAAATAATTCCTTCTACTTCATCATTACCAACAATTTCTTTTGTTGCCACATTTTTAAGTACTGTGACATTTTTTAATTGTGCTAAACGATCTTGTAAAACTTGATCAGCCTTTAATTCAGGTAAAAATTCTAAAACATACACATGTTCGGCTAAGCCAGCTAAATCAATCGCTGCTTCAATCCCTGAATTTCCACCACCGATTACAGCCACTTTTTTATTTGTAAACAATGGACCATCACAGTGAGGGCAATAGGTTACCCCTTTGTTTCTAAAGGCATCTTCACCTGGCACATTGATATTACGCCATTTTGCTCCTAAAGCTAAAACGATAGATTTGGCTTGTAAAACAGCCCCATTTTCTAATTCAACCTCGAGAAGATCATTTTTACGAATATCTTTGGCGCGTTGGCCTTTCATGATATCAACTGGATAGGCTTTTACATGCTGTTCAACTTGTGCCATCAATTGTGGTCCTTCAGTATATGGTGTGCCGATCATATTCTCAATTCCGACAGTTTCCATCACCTGACCACCAAAAGTTTCAACTAACATTCCAGTTTTAATTCCCTTACGTGCTGCATAAATAGCTGCACTTGCACCGGCTGGGCCACCACCAACCACTAAAACATCGAAAATATCTTTGTTATTGAAGGTACTAGCATCTTGTGGCCCACTAATTTTTTCTACTAGCTGCTCAATACTCATCCGACCACTGCTAAACTCAGCGCCATTTAAAAAGACTGTCGGCACAGCCATAACCTTCCGTTCGTCAATCTCTGCTTTAAACATGCCGCCTTCAATCATGGTATGTGAAATTCGTGGATTTAAAACTGAAAGAATATTCAAGGCCTGAACAACATCAGGACAATTATGACAAGTTAGACTAACATAAGTTTCAAAATGTAAATTACTTTGAATCGATTGAATGCGTGTAATCAATTCATCTTCAATTTTGGGCTTGCGTCCAGCAACCTGTAAAAGAGCCAAAATGAAAGAAGTAAACTCATGTCCCAAAGGTAAGCCAGCAAAAGCCACCCCACTAGGCTCTTGATTTTTACGATTTACTTGAAAAGAAGGGGTACGATCTAAGGCTTTTTCAACGAGTGAAAGCTTGGGTGACATTTCAGCAATTTCAAGCAAAAATTCCTTCACCTTTTGACTATCTTCATCGTTACCAAGGCTGGCCACAAATTCTACATCTGATTCTAATAGCTCAAGATACTGAGCTAATTGTGATTTTATTTCAACATCTAAAGCCATTTATCAAAACTCCTACCTAATTAGATTTTACCAACTAAATCCAAGCTTGGTTTTAAGGTTTCTGCGCCTTCTTTCCATTTTGCTGGGCAGACTTCTCCTGGATGAGTACGAACATATTGGGCTGCTTTAATTTTATCAATCAACGTACTTGCATCACGACCAATACCATCTGCGTTAATTTCAACTGCTTGAACAATACCATCTGGATCAATAATAAATGTTCCACGTTGCGCTAATCCATCTTCACCTAACACTTCAAAACCAGCTGAAATGACATGTGATGGATCTCCAATCATAATATATTCTAATTTTGAAATAGCCTCTGAATGATCATGCCATGCTTTATGCGTGAAATGAGTATCTGTAGACACAGAATATACTTCTACTCCTAATTGTTTTAAGGTAGCATATTGTTCTTGTAAATCTTCTAACTCAGTTGGACATACAAAGGTGAAGTCAGCTGGATAGAAGCATACGATACTCCATTGACCTTTAAAATCTTCTGATGAAACTTCAATAAATTCACCATTATGAAAGGCATTTGCTTTAAATTCGATAATTTCTTTTCCGATTAATGACATATTGCTATTCCTCCAAATAATTATTTATCTTACTTGAGATTTCGTTATCTCGTTACCACTATAACCAAAATTACGCCATCGGTCAACTATTTTATAATTATTATAAATAAAATTAGGGATATTTTCGTTAAAAAATCGAAATTTACTTTCAACAGGACTTATAATTATCATTTATTCCTATGTATTCTCAATCAATTATTATTTGATTCGTGATAGCTAAGCGATTTCACTTCTATGATTTTGATTTATTTTTGTTTTTAAACCAAGTGCTATTTATCATAAAAAAGTTGCTAAATAACCTGATAGCCATATTTAGCTATCAGGTTATTCACTACTTATTTGGCCCCGATTAATAAAGGCACTAAAAATGGATAACTAGTCAAGAAATCTAAAATAGAGCGTCTTTGCGTTGCTGTTTTGATTGCTAATTGTGCAATATCATGCTCATCAAGCTGAATTTGTACTTCCTGCTGATGATCAAGTAACACTTGATACTGTCGGTCAGCTAAAAGATTAAAATCATAACTATCCTCTTCCATCGTATCAATGAATAGCTGATCAATAATTTTAGTATTCACAGGATTTTGACTGGTGAAATGGGTATCTAATTGATAGGTATTATCTAATAAGCTACGTTCTACTTCAAACCCTAATTGTCGTGCATAATTGAGCAGTTGGTTTAAGTCATGGTTAAACAAAGCCAGTTGATTACGCGAATAAACGCCTTCTTCATACCATAAACGGATAAAAACAGCTATTTGATGATCAAAAATTTCTACTGTTGTATGTTCAAGATCAAAGGCAATTAACGGAATAAATTCTGGAACAACTCGCTGATCTAACCCATTCATCTGAATTTCAAAGATAATCCGATTTTTTTCATCAAGATGATGTAACACTTGAAAATGCTTAGCACTCCACAAATTAAAGTTATTTCCTTTATTTAAACCTTGATGCGCTAATGGGCGAAGGAATTCATAGCTTAAATATTCCACTAAAGTTTGTTTAGCCAATGTAGAAATCGCTTGCTCTTCAACTAGATAAGCATGAAATAGCTGAGTCAATGTTGAAAAATCAGCTTCCATTATTTCTTTACGTAATTTTAAATCACGTAATTCTAATTCAGCTGCTTCAATAAGCGTCAAGATTTTTTGATGATCACGTACCTTCGTTTCATCATAATGCGTCTCAAAGGAAACTTCTAGTGAAGGAATAGCTGGCTTGTCAAAAGCCTCAGCCTTATGCTCAGCACTAAAATGCACCACTTCCTTGGTAGTTACCTCGACATTTGGCGTTTGCTCAGGCATATTCGTTTCCCTCCTCTTTTGGCTGTAAATAGTCAGCAATAAACTGCATTAATTCCGCTTCTAAATGATCAATTGATTGGGCATGCTTTTGTAATAGTCGCAATTCTTTTTTTATCAAAGCACGGTGTAACTGCAAGGCAAAATATTCTGCTTGCATCTGTTCTTTCATTTCAGCTTGTTGCGTTTTATCAGTGATTTTATTTTTGATTTGCTTGATACGTTCAAGTAATTTTTCTTTAGAATTCAACAATTGTTGATACTCTTCTTCATTTTTCACTCGATTAAAAATCGTTTTTTGTTGTGCGGTCTGCTCAATTTGCTTTTCTAATTGCTGTAAGGTTGTCTCCAATTCAGCTACCTCAGATTGCCAAGTCAGGTTTTGAACATCAATTTGATTCATTTTGTTCTCTATTTTAAGTAATTCCGATTGATCATTGGCATCAAAATTTCTCCATTCATTCAAAACAGTTGATTGAATATAAATTTTTGGTACACTAACATCCATTACAATGGTTGGCCGCTGATGATAGTACTGATCAATCTTATAATAATAAATAGTTGGTGAAACTTTCTGTATCAATTGCATGTATGGAAAACGAGCAAGAAAACCGTGATGCAATTTTTTAGCTAGTAAATCATCAATTTCATGGTTTTGATTGGATGTCTCTTTTAGTTCTTTGTGCAGTTTTCCTTGATAAATTCGATAGATTTCAGCCACATTTTCAGTTTGAATGGCTACCTCAAAAGCCTTCAAATCTTCAAGTAACTGACCGATATTTTTTGAAGCAGTTTCCTTCGCTTCAACAAAACTCAGTTCATCTTGCTTATACTCATTTTCATTGAACATAGCAGCTCCCCCTCTTCTAGTATTCTTTTATTTTATCATTTTTCCATAGATATTCATACCTGTAAAATTATTTGATTGCATGAGCGCAAATAAAAAGAGTTAGGTTTAATTCCTAACTCTTCATTCTGCATTTTAGTTTACATAATATTTTTATTTTTCTTTTGTTGTAAAACGAATGCGTCGCTCTTGATCACGATGTAGCAAGGTTTCTTCTTTTAGATAACTAAAAGTTAATTGATCAATTTCTGGATTTTCTAGCATTTGTTCATAGCCTTTAAAAATATCTTGAATATATTTTTTATAGGCTTTTTTCTTTTTCATTCTTTTCTTCATGTGACACCGTCCTTCAACACTATATTAACAATTCTATCTCAATATCTCAATTGTTTTTTAGCTTATCCAAGATATAATTGATAAGCCAAGCGTTCCCCAAATGGAATGGGAAAAACTACTTGTCCACGGTATTGAAAACCATTAGCTAAAATAACTTTTTGCATACCGATATTCAATTCGTGAGTATCAATACGAATATCTTGGTAATCGAGCTGTTGACATTGTTCAACTAGGTGCTTCAAGAACAGCTTGGCGATGCCTTTTCCCATAGTTTCCGCACTAACAGCAACCCGGTGAATCGAAATATACGCTTCATTTCCTTGCCAAGTACCATCGATTGCTGTATAAACTGGATCAATTCCTTCAACTAGCGCTGCCACAGCCAAAATTTTTTCAAGCTCATCGACAAATACGTAGAGCTGTTGCTTGTTGATGTCTTGCTTGATTTGCTCTACTTGCGGTCCATAGCCATTTTGCCACTGAGGTGAGCCTTGTTTTCCGATATAGGCAATCGCCGCATTAAAAATTGCCATAATTTCCTGTAAATCATTCATTCGTGCCAAGCGTAATTGCAAATCAATCATCCTTTCGAGATATGCTTAAATAAAAAAGAAGCAAAAGAACTGATTACAAATAGTTCCTTCACTTCTATTTACTATATTAAGCCTCAATAGTCAATGGCTTTAACTCATAAACAACCATTTCTTGAGTGGATTGAGCAGCAAAAGTCACTTCTAGCTGTTTTTGTTCTACAAATGAGCTAAAAAATCTAGCTGAAGCTACTGATTGACCATCATTTAAGAACAATTCACTAACTGAGCCATCAATAAACCATTGGAGATTCTTTAATGCCGAAGTTAGTTGCGTTTTACGTTCTTCTAGCTGATTCGTATACCAATTAAGTCGAGTCAATTTTAAAGAAAAATCGGTAGCATCATAAGATAAAGTAAGATTTTCGTCAATAGTCAAATCAAAACTAGCTAATCCTGTTGGCTGACTAATGAGGATTTCCAGCTGAGAAGAATGAATGACTGTATTTAAAGCTTGATCAACAGTAAACACCTGTTTTTGCTTACGTAAAGCAGTCAATTCCTCTACCGGCTTTTGAAACAACTGATTGTCTTTTAGATGAAGGGTGCGCGGAATGGTTAAACAATGCAGCCAACCTTCAGTAACTGTTGGCATTGATGATTCAAACTCAGGTTGAGTAATCCCCATCCAACCATAAGATATAACTCGATTTTCATCATAAAAGCTTTGAGGCGCATAATATTCAAAGCCCCAATCCACCTCACGCATATCCATATTGGGCGTGAAATGATTTTCTTGAAAATCACCAGTTAAATAAACAGTCTGATAAATATTTTGGTAATTATCACCAGTGGCTTCTATACCCTGTGGCGAATAAATAAACAATGCTTGATCCTTTTGAACAATCAAATCTGGACATTCCCACATATAGCCAATTTGCGAAAGCTTGCTTGTATCTGTGATTAAATCGCCCATACTTTCCCATACAATTGCATCTTTAGAACGATAAAGCAAGGTCGTTCCCGTCAAATTTTCACGCTGAGCGCCTAGAACCAGATAATAGCAAGCCTCTTTTTCGTCATACCATACTTTGGGATCACGAACATGGCGAGTAAAGCCTTTTGGATGCTCAAAAATTGGCCCTTTCTTTTCAAAGGTAAAGCCATCATTTGAAACAGCCAAGCATTGATAGCTATGTTTTTCTCCGGCTTCATCAATTACATTACCGGTATAATAGAGATGTAGTTGATTCTCTATAATGATTGCACTGCCTGAATAAACCCCATCTTTATCATACCAAGCATCAGGAGCCAAAGCAATTGGCGCCCGATGCCAAGTTATAAGGTCTTCAGAGTAGATGTGCCCCCAGTGTTTATTTTTATGAATCGTATCAGCTGGATTTAATTGATAAAATACATGATAGATTCCTTCATATTTTACTAAACCATTTGGATCATTTAGCAAGCCTGCCAAAGGTGTAATATGAAAACCAACGGGATATTTTGAATCCTTTACTTTTCCATCTAACATCTGATATTCCCTTTCTAATTTTGTTTTTTACGCGTTTTCTTGCATTTTATCGCTATAGCCAATTGTATAAGTCAATGCAAAAGCTACCCCAATTGCTACCAAATTAGCTAATAAATATTGGAATAATTGACCATTTAGATATAATAACGTACCAGGAATAACTGTGATTGACATACCTGTACCTGCTAATCCTAAAATATTAGCAACAAAACCACCAGCGGCACCACCGATTAAGCCCATTACAAATGGTTTAACATAACGTAAGTTTACCCCAAAAATAGCTGGTTCAGTAATTCCTAAGAATGCTGATAAAGCTGATGGGAAGCATAGTGCTTTTAATTTAGCAGATTTAGTTTTTACCCCAACAGCTAAACAAGCCGCACCTTGCGCAGCAATCGCACATGTGATAATTGCGTTAAAGGCATTTTTACCCGTATTGGCTAATAATTGTACTTCTAAGAAATTAAAGATGTGATGCACACCAGTTACCACGATTAATTGGTTTAAGAAACCGATAATAATTCCGGCTAAACCAAATGGTAAATCTAACACAAATTCAGTAGCATTCAAAACAACGGTTTCAAGTGAGTGGAATACTGGTCCAATCGCTAATAACCCAAGTAAACTCATTACTAATAAAGTTAAGAATGGTGTTAATAATAAATCAAAAGTATCCGGAATTACTTTACGTAAACGTTGCTCTAATTTTGCTCCTAGTAATGAAGCGAAGAAAGCTGGTAAAACAGTTCCTTGATAACCAACAATCGGAATAAAGCCCATTAACATAATTGGTTTAGCGGTTCCTGCTGCTACAGCATAAGCATTTGGTAATGAAGGGTTAACTAACATCAAACCTAATACAATACCGATAACTGGACTACCACCAAATACTCTAAAGGTTGACCACGCAACTAAAGCTGGTAGAAAAGCAAAAGCTGTATCCGTTAACACTTGCGTATATAATAAGAAATTTGGATCAATTGACTTAGGTGTCATACCAAAAACACTTAAAATTTGTGGTTGCGTTAATAACCCACGCAAGCCCATAAATAACCCAGTTGCTACTAATACAGGAATAATTGGGACAAAGACATCCCCAAAGGTACGAATCATTCGTTGGAAGACATTTCCAGATTTAGCTGCTTGCGCTTTCATTTCGCTTTTAGAAGATTCACTCACACCTAAAGCAACAACTTCTTCGTAAATCTTGTTGACTGTACCAGTACCAAAGATGATTTGATATTGACCAGAGTTAAAGAATGCCCCTTTTACTTTTTCAATACTCTCAACTGTTTTAGTATCAATTTTAGCTTGATCATTAACCATCAAACGTAGACGCGTTGCACAATGGGCGACACTATTGATATTCTCCTTTCCTCCCACAGCTTCGATAACTGCTTTTGCAATTTCACGATTTTCCATATAATTCTTCCTTTCTATCCGGTACCGTTCCCACATCGATCAAAAAAATAAAAATAAGAGCTTTCTTCGTTTGTGTGGAACCGTTCCCTTATTACGATTTGAGTATAGCATTTTATTGAAATCGTTGTCAATATTTTTTTCAAAAAATTTTTTAAATTTTTTGAAGTTGTTAGCCCTATCGTTTATCTTTAGCTTAAATAAAAAAGCAGCCTCATTAGGTCTGCTTTTTATTTAATATAGCCTACGCTCTCACGATGAATCATTTCAGTAGCAATCGTGGTCGTTTCTGGGATGGGTTGTTTCTTCAGCATTAATTCAACATATTTAGAAGCCATTATCCCCAATTTTTCATGGTGAAGGTCAATAGTTGTTAGCGTTGGATAAACATATTCCCCAGTTGGATGTCCCCCAAAACCAGCAAATGAAACGTCTTGACCGATTTTTAGTCCTAAATGATGAGCGGCCTTCATTAGACCGATAGCGATATTATCGGTTGCTCCAATGTAGAGTGTCTCGCAAGTAGCAGGCAAAATACTTAAACCTAACTGATAGGCATCTTCAACCATAAACGTTGATTCGTACACTTTTATCTCATTGATACCAATTTCATTAAATCCATCAATTACGCCACGTTTACGATGAACCCCTACTTCAATATCATTCTCAGTAACACCCACATAAGCAATTTTTTTATGGCCATAACGTTGTAAACCTAGAGCCATTTGTCTGCCGGCAAAATAATTATCTTGTGTTAAGGTCATCAAACGTCGATCCTTTTGACCCAACACTAAAACGGGTGTCTTAAGCTGATTAATCGCTTTAAGATGTTCTTCAGTAATCGCCACTGCCATCAGCACGATTGCCGCAATTTTATTTTGTTGTAAATTGTATAAGCTTTCAATCTCGCGTTCAACCGTTAGCTCAGAATTCACCATCATGATTTGCCGGCCATATTCACGTTCGCTTTTTTCTAAGCCAGAAAGCATCCGCACTACTGAAGGAGAGTCCAAACGTGGAATAATTACGCCTGTAAAACTACTTTTTTGTGATTTCAAATTGCGCGCAAACTCATTGGGGGTATAATTATATTTCTGAATGATTGCTTCAATTTTTTTGGCCGTTTCTTGACTCACATACCCTTGATTTAGATATCTTGAAACCGTACTTTTAGAAACTTTGGCTTCTTTGGCAATCTGATTAATTGTAACCATTATTTCTCCCCCCGTTAATAAATTTATTTTTAAATACTACATTAATCACAATCAAACTAAAAATATTCTCACTTAGATGATTATACCTAGAATTATTAAGATAAACAAGAAATGAATATAGTAAATATATAATTATTTTATATAACATATAATAATTTTTTATAGAACCAGGTTATTCTTCGCTTAATCCATTTTATCTTGATATAATCCTTTCAAAGGAGCGTGATAAATGTGCTGAAAATACAACGCTATCTAGTAATATTCGGTCTGATAACAATTATTTATAATCTCATTTGTATTTTCAATCAAAAGCTATCGATTAAAAACGGTACCACTATAATCTTCGAAGGTTTATTAGGCATTTTATGTCTATTTCTTCCCAATCTACTAATGAAGCTTTTAAAAATCTCTTTTCCCTCAACGCTCAAATCTATTTATTTCCTTTTTATTTTCATATCGGTATTTTTAGGTACATGTTTACATTTTATCTCAAAAATTCCCCATTACGATAAATTACTACATGTAACAAGTCCGATATTATTCACCTTGATTGGCTATGGGCTCCTCGCTTCATTTCTTCCAAAAAATAAGCAGCCCCTTTCACCCTGGTTATTCTTAATTTTTGGGATGGCCTTTGCTGAAATGTGCGGTGTTTTTTGGGAGTTTTGGGAATTTGGTTGTGATCAGCTGTTAGGAATGAATTTGCAACGTTTTGCGCTAAGTAAAGGCATACCATTGATTGGGCGACAAGCACTCATAGATACCATGGGTGACTTATTTGCTAACACATTAGGTGCAATGCTTACCTTGCTTTATGCTTTTTTCAAGAGCAAAAATAACCCAAAATTTTTCTTTCATTTTAAGATTTCGATTAAATAAAGATTAATTTATTTTTCAGTCCATCCTTCAACTATTTAGCAATGGAACAATTAGTGTTATAATCATTTCTTGAATAAAGTAACAAGGGGCGCAAAATATGGAACATTTAAAATATCGTAGTGTCTTTGACATCATCGGTCCAGTAATGGTTGGACCAAGTAGTTCCCATACAGCTGGAGCTGCTAGAATTGGTAAAATTGTTCGCACCATCTTTGGCGAACAGCCAGATAGTGTAGATATCTTGCTTTTTGAATCCTTCGCTAAAACCTATCGAGGACACGGAACAGATATTGCTCTAGTAGGTGGTTTATTAGGGATGGAGCCAGATGATGAACACTTGGCTGATTCATTAAAAATCGCTTATGAAAGCAACATGGAGGTCCTCTTTGTACCAAAGAAGGAAAAGGCTGAACATCCCAACTTGGTCAAAATGATTCTAAAAAAAGGGAATCGTACAATGAGCGTCACCGGTATTTCTATCGGTGGGGGCAACATTCAAATTTCTGAATTAAACGGCTTTAAAATTTCACTAACGATGGGTACCCCAACTATTATTACGGTTCACCAAGATGTACCAGGCATTATTGCGCAGGTTAGTACCACGCTTTCCAACCTTAATGTCAATATCGGTACCATGACAGTAACTAGAGAATCTAAAGGTGAAAAAGCCATCATGATTATTGAAATTGACGAACGACAGCCAGAAATTTGTCAACAGCTAAAACAGCTCGCCCATATTGATTCTGTAACATACTTTGACTAGGAGAAATATTTTATGTTTTATACCATTCAAGATATTATTGAACAAAGTGCCAATTATTCCTCTGTAGCTGAATTAATGATTCAGACAGAGATTGAATTAACCGGGCGCGATAAAGAGCAGATTCTTGCCTTGATGCAAAAAAATCTAACCGTAATGAAACAATCCATTGAACAAGGGGTAGATGGCGTGCAATCCGTAACTGGTTTAACCGGCTATGATGCAACAAAATTAAATGACTATATCGAAAAAGGCGATTTCTACTCAGGTAAAACGATTTTACAGGCTGTGCGTAATGCAATTGCAGTCAATGAGGTCAATGCAAAAATGGGCTTGATTTGCGCAACGCCCACTGCAGGTAGTGCGGGGATTGTCCCCGGGGTATTGATGGCAGTCATCGATCGTTTGCAGTTAGATGAGCGTGCGCAACTTGACTTTTTATTTACGGCTGGTGCTTTTGGATTAGTTATTGCAAATAACGCTTCTATTGCCGGTGCAGAAGGTGGTTGTCAAGCTGAAGTAGGCTCAGCTAGCGCAATGGCTAGTGCAGCTTTGGTCTGTGCTAAAGGAGGATCCGCCTTACAAGCTGCCCATGCAGTTGCGATTACTTTAAAAAATATGCTTGGGTTAATTTGTGATCCAGTTGCTGGATTAGTGGAAGTTCCTTGCGTGAAACGCAATGCATTGGGCGCTTCACAAGCGATGATTTCTGCTGATATGGCCTTAGCTGGTATCCAAAGTGTGATTCCACCTGATGAAGTAGTTACCACAATGTACCGGGTAGGTAGACAAATGCCATCAATCTTTAAAGAAACAGCAGAAGGTGGGCTAGCTGTTAGTCCAACCGGGAAAAAACTTCAAGAAGAAATTTTACAACAAAAAAAATAAACGATAAATGGGCTTCTTTCATACCAGAACTGAGCTTACAAAGCTTAGCATCAAGGAAAGGATCGCTCATTTATCGCTTTTTAGGCGGTGATTTTTGTCCCCTGTGATTGAATTTGATTATTTATATTTACCTGCTGAACGCCAGATAAAATCGCTTTTTTGGCACTATTTAATTTAGGAATCATGCCACCAGAAATCACCTGCTCTTGCTTTAATTGATCTATCTGGTGAATTGACACTTCTTTAAGCCAGTTTTCATTCTTTTTAATTCCAGGAACATCGGTTAATAAAAACAATTGATCAGCTTTAAGGCTAGCAGCAATTTGACAAGCGGCTTCATCAGCATTGATATTTAACCACTGCCCACCTTTCGTCACGCCTAAAGGTGCAATAATTGGAATTTGCTCTTTTTCAACCGTTTTAGTCAATAAATGATGATTAATATGTGTGACCTGGCCTACATAACCAAATTTTTGTGCATCAATCATTTCACCTTCGATTAAACAATCAAAACCCGCATGCAAGCTAATCGGATGAAAACCTTCTTTTTGAAAAAGGCTAGCTAACAATGGTTGAACTTGCCCGAGTAAAACCATCCGTGTAATCTCTAAGGTTTTTAAATCAGTGACACGTAGTCCCTCTTTCATTTGCTTTACAAGGCCAAAATGCTCCATCATTTCGGTAATATAATGTCCTCCCCCGTGTACGATATACACTTGTGTCCCTTCTTGCTGCCATTTTCGAATTGTTTGGAAAAAGGCCGCATCTAAATTTTTAGAAGCGATCCCTCCCATTTTAATCACGATTTTTTTCATATAACCGACTCCTATTCACAAATAACCTTTTATGTATGATATAAAGCATTAATTTTTACATAATCATAAGTAAGATCGCAACCCCAAGCCTGCCCTACTGCCTCACCTTGCGCTAAAATCACTTGAATTTTCACTTCATCTGTTGCTAAAGCCTCACTTAATTTAGCTGCATCAAATAACGTAGGTTGGCCATTTTTAAAGACTAAGGTCTCAGCTAGATAAATTTGTACCTTTTCTGGATCAAATGCTACACCACTATAGCCTAACGCACATAATATTCTGCCCCAATTGGGATCTTGCCCAAAAATGGCACTTTTTACTAAACTCGAGCCGACAACTGATTTAGCTAGCATACGAGCATCCTGAGAATTTTTGGCACCAGTAACTATTGTTTCAATTAATTTGGTTGCTCCTTCCCCATCTTTAGCGATTGATTTAGCTAGGTCTGTTAAAACCTGCGCAAGTAGCTGTTTAAATTTAACATATTCGAGCGTGTCTTTTTGAATTTCTGGCATTCCCGATAATCCATTAGCCAGCACTAAAACCATATCATTCGTTGAAGTATCCCCATCAATAGTAATTTGATTAAACGTAATTTCGGTTAACTCACTGAGTAATTCCTGCAATAATGAACTAGAAATATTGGCATCAGTGGTAACAAAGCCTAACATAGTGGCCATATTCGGATGAATCATTCCTGAGCCCTTCGCACAACCTGCCATGATAACCTCAAACTGATTAAACGTTTCTCGATAGACACTTACTTTTTGACAAGTATCCGTTGTTAGAATGGCTTCTTGAAAGGCTTGAGGTTCTTTGTCTTGCTTAGCTTGTAGTAACTCAATGCCGGCTTTTACTTGAACCATGGGTAAGGCCTGCCCGATAATCCCAGTTGAAGCTACCGCAACATCATCAGCGGAAATAGCTAAGGCCTTGGCAGCTAATTGACACATCTCTTTAGCATCCGCAAAGCCTTGTTGCCCTGTACAAGCATTGGCATTACCTGAATTAATAATAATTGCTTGTAGCTTTTGCTGCTGTATTTTTTCTTTGGTCACAATCACCGGTGCGGCCTTTACCTGATTCGTTGTAAAAACACCGGCCACGCTTGCTTGTTTTTCAGAATACAACCAGCCAATATCTTTTTTCTTTCTTTTTAAACCACAATGCAGGCCATCTGCTACAAAACCTTTAGGACTTGCAATTGTACCATCTATTTTTTTCATCGAACAAAACCCCTTTTACCTAACTTAACTTCACGACTTATGGAAAAATTGGCAGCTGCATTAGCCCCGTTGTTTGGGGCAATCCTGCCCATAAATTAAAATTTTGAATAGCTTGACCACTGGCACCTTTGATTAAATTATCAATCACTGCCACGACGGTCAGAATTTTCGTTGTTTCATTATAAGCAAAACCGATATCACAATAATTGGAACCAATGACCTGTTGTAGCTGTGGCAACTGGTTTACTGGTTGCATCCGTACAAATGGTTGGTCTTGATAGGCTTGCTGATAAGCCTGCTTGACTTCCTCCATGCTTTGGTTAGCAGCTAAACGTAAATAGGCTGAGATAAAAATGCCTCGTTTCACTGGAATTAATGAGGTCGTAAAATGTAGATGCTGTAAATTTGGTGCCCATTGCTGCAAAAATTGGACGATTTCTGGAATATGTTGATGCTTATTTAACTTATACATTGACATATTTTCAGCAACATTTACGTAATGACTGCTTTGTGTGAGCTTTTTACCAGCACCAGATAATCCCGATTTGGCATCAATAATAATTGATTCTAAATCAATCACTTGATTTTTGACTAGCGGAGCCAATAAAAGATTCGTTGCAGTCGCATAACAACCTGGATTTGATAGTAAATTCCCTTTTTTATCAACAAATTCCGGTAATGCATAAATTGCTTGATCTAAAATTTGCTCTTCGGCAGCTGGTCGTTGATACCAAGTTTCATAAAGTTCTTGTTTTCGTAAACGTAAATCGCCAGACAAATCAATAACTAGGAAATTTTTTTCTACAAACGGAGCAACCAAGTCTTTGGTAATGCCGGCTGGAGTGGCAAAAAAGACTAAATCATTCTTTTCCATAATTTTTTTTGCATCAAAAGTTTCAATTAGCGCATTTAATCCAGATAAATGTGGATAAATATCACTTAACTCGACTGTTTCATTTTCGCTACGATGAATACTCCCCAAGGTTAGATAGGGATGTTGTTGTATTAAGCGAATCAGCTCAATACCGGTATACCCCGTGACTCCGACAATTGCTGCTTTCATTTATTCCTCACTACTTTCTATCCTGCCAAAACTTCTTCGATAATTTCTAAGGCTTTTGCTACCTCAGCTTGGCTAATGGTTAATGGTGGTAATAATCTTAAAACATTTTTACCTGCTCTTAATGTTAGTACACCATGCTTTTCTAATTGATTCATTACTTGCGTTAATACAAGGCTATCAGTTAATTCAATGCCAATCATCAGGCCTTTCCCACGAATGTCGATGATTTTCTTTGATGAAATTTGCTGCAAGCCGTTAAAAAATTGAAGACTACGTTGTTGAATATTTTCTTGAATCTCAGGTGTCTGTACTAAATCCAATACTTGACAAGCCACACTTAACGCCAATGGATTGCCGCCAAAGGTACTTCCATGACTTCCTGGAGAAAAGGTTTGTGCTAAAGATTGTTTACCTAGCATCGCGCCAAGTGGTAAGCCATTAGCTAAGGCTTTTGCACTGGTAATAATATCTGGTTCAATATCATACTGCTCATAGGCAAACAAGCTACCCGTTCGACCAATGCCTGTTTGTACTTCATCAACGATAAATAAAATGCCTTGTTTTTTACACAATTTATAAAGTTCCTTAATCCACCCTTTGTAAGCAACATGAATCCCGCTTTCACCTTGAATTAGTTCCACGATAACAGCTGCTACTTCTTGATTTAAGTTGTCAGCAATCTCTTCAATATCGTTAAATGGAAAATAAGCAACCTCACCTAGCATTTCACCAAACCCTTGTTGAATACTACTTTGACCAGTTAAGCTCATTGCTCCATAAGTTCTACCGTGAAAGGATTGGTGAAAGCTAAGAATTTTATTACGACCTGTCGCTTTTTTGGCTAATTTTAAAGCAGCTTCATTGGCTTCTGTCCCGCTATTACAGAAAAAAGCAACATAATCTTTATGATTCGCTAATTTTTCAGCAACAGCCTCTTGCAAGCTGTTTGTATATAAATTAGAAGTATGCCAGATTTTATCTACTTGCTGCTTTAAAGCTTTCGTTAATAGTGGATGTTGATGTCCCAAGCTTGATACACCAATGCCACTAGTTAAATCTAAATATTGTTTACCAGATTGATCTGTAACCATGCAGCCTTTTCCGGAAACTAACTCGATTGGTTTTCTTTGATAATTCGGAAATAAAAAGGTCATAATGAACACCCCTTCGTTATTATGTGTATAAATATACAACTTTTATACATTGTTTTCAAGAGGTTTAATGAATATTTTTTCACTTTTATCTAAAAATACCTAATATTTTAAATAAAAATGCTTTTTAAACATAAAAAAACAAGCGACACCCTACAGATATCACTTGTTTTATGATTAAATATTCAATTATTAGCTAATTGGTTCAGTAAGAAAGCTTAATTGTTGATTTTGCACTTCGACCGTGACGATGGTTTGTGGTAAGATTTTACCCGCAATAATCTCTTTAGCTAAAGGCGTTTCAATCTCTCTTGTAATATACCTTCTCAAAGGTCTTGCACCATAGGCTGGCTCATAGGCTTGTTCGGCAATATACGTTTTTGCTTCATCACTGATTTTTAAGACAATCCCTTGTTTTTCCAAACGTTGTGATAATTGTTGGATAATCTTATCTACAATGCCTTTAATGTTTGCTAAGCTTAAAGGAGTAAATAAAATTGTATCATCAATTCGATTAAGGAACTCTGGTTTAAAATGTGCCTTAAGCAATTGCATTACTTGATCACTAACTTCTTCGCTAATATTGCCTTCTTCACTAACACCTTCCAATAGCAATTGCGAACCAATATTAGAAGTCATAATCAAGACCGTATTCTTGAAATCAACGACCCGACCTTTTGAATCCGTTAAGCGACCATCGTCTAATACTTGTAACAAAATATTAAACACATCTGGATGCGCCTTTTCAATTTCATCAAGCAAAATGATGGTATATGGATTCCGACGAACCGCTTCTGTTAATTGTCCGCCTTCTTCATGACCAACATAGCCTGGAGGGGCACCAACTAAACGGGAGACGGCATGTTTTTCCATATATTCACTCATATCAATCCGAACCATATGATCTTCAGAATCAAATAAGTTTTCGGCTAAGGCTTTGGCTAATTCTGTTTTACCTACCCCGGTTGGTCCTAAAAATAGGAAGGAACCTAAAGGACGATTTGGATCTTGCAAGCCAGCTCTTGAACGTAAGACCGCATCACTAACTGCATCAACCGCTTCATTTTGCCCGATAACTCGTAGGTGAAGGGTTTCATTTAGTTTTAAGAGTTTTTCACGTTCGCCTTCAACCAATTTTGTAACTGGAATCCCGGTCAAACGCCCCACAACAATCGCAATTTCGTTTTCAGTCACTGATTCTTGCACCATCCGTAAAGTATCCGGTTGATTTTTAGCTTCTAAGTCAGCTAATTCTTTTTCTAATTGCGGAATGGTTCCATGTCTTAACACAGCAGCTCGTTCCAATTCATAATTGTTTTCAGCATCCTCTAATTCATGACGTGCTTTTTCAAGCTCCGCACGTTTATTAGAAACAGCATTTACTTCTTCTTTTTCAGTTTCCCATTGTAATTTCATCGCATTGGCTTCTTCACGTAAATTAGCCAATTCTTCTTGTAGATTAGTCAGACGTTTTTTCGAAGCATCATCTGATTCTTTTCTCAAAGCTGCTTCTTCGATTTCTAATTGCATCAAGCGACGCATTACTTGGTCAAGCTCAGTCGGCATCGAATTCATTTCTACTCGAATATTGGCACAGGCTTCATCGACCAAATCAATTGCCTTATCTGGTAAAAAGCGATCGGTAATATAGCGATCAGATAAGGTTGCGGCTGCGACCAATGCATTATCATGAATATTTACTCCATGGTGAATCTCAAAGCGTTCCTTTAAGCCACGCAAAATAGAAATTGTATCCTCTACAGTTGGCTCTTTAACCAAAACTTTTTGGAAACGTCTTTCTAACGCCTTGTCTTTTTCCATATATTGACGGTACTCATCTAGTGTCGTCGCACCAATTGTGTGTAATTCTCCACGTGCAAGCATCGGCTTTAATAAGTTTCCTGCATCCATACTGCCTTCTGTTTTACCCGCGCCAACAATATTATGAATTTCATCGATAAACAAAATAATTCGTCCATCTGATTTTTTTACTTCATCTAACACAGCTTTTAATCGCTCTTCAAATTCTCCTCGATACTTAGCACCTGCGATTAATAAGCCCATATCTAGCGAATAGACGGTCTTATCTTTTAAATTATCTGGTACATCTTTTTTGACAATTCGTTGTGCTAATCCTTCTACAATCGCGGTCTTCCCTACCCCAGGCTCACCAATTAAAACTGGGTTGTTCTTTGTTTTCCTAGATAAGATACGGATGACATCACGAATTTCTTCATCACGCCCGATAACCGGATCCATCGTACCAGCTTTTACTTTTTGCACTAAGTCAACCCCATATTTTTCTAAGGCTTTGTATTGTTCTTCTTGATTTTGTGAGGTCACACGATCACCTCCTCGCATTTGTTCAATGGCAGAACGGACCTCTTTTTCAGTAATTCCTTGTTTATTTAAATATTGGCATAAAGCTTGATGTTTTAATTTCATCAAAGCCAGTAAGACTATTTCCGTTGATAAAAACTCATCTTTAAATGATTCTCTTAATTGATCAGCTTCAACTAATAATTGATATAAAACTTGGCTAAAATTTTGTCCATAGCGAACATTGCCACCAGATACAACCGGTAAAGTATCTAGTTGATGATCAATTTCACTTTCAAAGGCATCTACATTAACACCTAAATCAGTATAGAAATTTCTTCCAAAATGATTGGGTTGTAATAAACTCTTCCATAAGTGGGCAACATCGATTTCCTGATGCTTTCTTGTCATTGCAATTTGCTGCGCTTGGGCAATTGCCTCTTGCAAAGTTGTGGTCATTTTTTCAATATTCATAGCAATTCCTCCTTGCTTTTTATTGAATACATGCATAGTATATACCTATGGTCAGCATTGGTCAAACAAAAAGTTAGCACTCTATTCTTTAGAGTGCTAACTTTAATTTTTCTTAACTATTACATAAACAATTATATCACTTGTGTACTTTTATCACAAAAGATAACCTAACTAACGATTGGGAGTCATCAAAATATCATAATTTACCACATCATAAAAGCTTTGGCGCATTTGTTCAATGGTCTCAAACCGTGCCATCAACCACATTAACTTAGTGACCACACTTTCAAAGGTCATATCATAAGCTTCTAGCAATTGAAAATCTTGTTTGACCTTTTTACCTACTTCATAGATTGTCATATCACTACCCTCATTGGCTACCTGAGAGACCACCACGACTAAACGTTCATTTTGATATTTATGCATCAACTGATAAAAGGTTGACAATAAATTTTCAGGAATACCACCTACGCCAAAACTTTCCAAAATAATGCAACGAAAATGTTCAAAGGCAAAGGTTAATATCTTTTCATCTAGACCTGGCGTTAGCTTTAAGGTAAGTAAATCTTGCTTTAGTCCATTATAAAAAGTGACTGCTTGTGGAAATGATTGATTTGGAATATAACGGATAATTTGTTGGTCTAAAATAACGGCTAAATATGGAAAATTAATACTAGTAAAGGCATTATAGCTTTTTGCGCGCACTTTTTTTGCACGTGTACCAGCAATCACCTTACCATCAAAAACAATGACTACATCATTCGATCGATCATCGCTTGCATAAACAAAACTATCCAGCAGGTTCACCTTAGCATCTGTACTATCCATATCAATCGGCTTTTGTGAACCAGTTAGGACAATCGGCTTGCTTGAATGTTGGATTAAATAAGAAAGCGCAGCTGCTGTATAAGCTAAGGTATCTGTACCATGACAAATGACAAAGCCATCATAAAAGTCATAGTGTGTTTTTATTGTTTGAGCCAATTTCTCCCAATTAGCTGGCTGCATATTGGTACTATCTATATTAAATAATGCCAGAGTCTCTACCTTACAAATGGTTTTTACTTGCGGAATAAAGCTTAATAACTCCTCTGCACTAATACCTGGCGCTAATCCGTGCTGCATCTTTTTAGAAGCAATCGTTCCACCGGTTGTAATCATCAATATTTTTTTCATGCTTTTCCCCTTATCAAATAAATAAAGTATCATAAAAATAGCGAGTGTGCTTCAATCTGACGTTTCGCTACACTCGCTATCAATCTTTTATTTAGCGTTTAATTCAGCAATTTTAACAATTACATCGGTTGCTTTTTGCATCGCTTGTAAGGAAACAAACTCAAAACGTCCATGCATATTTTCCCCACCAGCAAAAATATTTGGTGTTGGAATACCTAAATAAGAAATTTTTGAGCCATCCGTTCCCCCACGAACCGGTTCGATAATTGGCTCAATTCCAAGCTCTTCCATTGCTTTTTTCGCTAATTCAACAATACTCATATCCTTTTCAATGACTTCTCGCATATTATAATATTGATCAAACAAATGAAGAGATACACGTTCTTGATCATATTTAGCATTGAATTTAGCCACTAAATCAACAATAAATTGCTTGCGTGCTTCAAATTTTGCACGATCATGATCACGAATGATATAAGACACTTGCGCTTCTTCCGGTGTACCAGCAAAACCATGTAAGTGATAAAAGCCTTCATAGCCTTCTGTATGCTCAGGCACCTCTGTTTTGGGAAATTCATTTTGAAAATCAATCGCCATTTGAATGGCATTAATCATCGTATTTTTAGCTGTACCAGGATGCACATTTTTTCCATGGAAGGTTACATCAGCTTGCGCAGCATTGAAGGTTTCAAACTGTAATTCACCAACAGGGCCCCCATCCATGGTATAAGCAAAATCAACATCAAAGCCTTTTGCATCAAATTTATCTGCACCCACACCGATTTCTTCATCTGGACCAAAGGCAACTCGAATTTTTCCGTGTTTGATTTCCGGATGTTGAATTAAAATTTCCATTGCTGTCATAATTTCAGCAATCCCTGATTTATCATCCGCACCAAGTAAAGTTGTGCCGTCAGTAGTAATAAGGGTTTGGTTGACATAATTTTTTAGATTGGGAAAATCTGCCACATTTAGTGTATATTTTCCATCTTTATCTAATTGAATTGTTGACTGACCATCATAATTTTCGACAATCTGCGGGTTAACATTGGTAGCATTAAAATCAGCTGTATCCATATGAGCAATAAAACCAATGGAACGGACTGCTTTATCCGTATTACTTGGCAAGGTTGCTGTTACAAAGCCGTTTTCCTCGTTATAATGTACCTCTTGCATCCCTAATTCTTTTAATTCCTTAGCCAATTCATGAGCAAAAGCGACTTGTGTTTGCGTTGAAGGGGTGGTAGTACTAGTATGATCAGAACGTGTTTCTGTTTGAACATATTTTAAAAAACGTGGTAATAAATTTTGATACATAATCAACACTCCTATTTTTTAGATAGTCATAAACGGATTGGTATCCACCTTAGAAGCCAAAAAATCTACTTCCCAATGGTATTGTTTTTGCCAATCAATAAATTTTTCTAGTAATTTTTCTACAAATAATACTTCAATATGATGTCCAGGGTCAAGGGTTATCAATTGATTTGCCTGTAAATCGTGCGCAGTATGATAGTATACATCACCGGTGATAAAAACATCTGCACCTTTTTGTAAGGCTTCACGATAAAATTTTTCGCCACTTCCTCCACAAATTGCGACCGTCTGAACAGCTTGTTGCCAATCGGCTTGCTTTGGTGGCAAGATTACGCGCAGATGTTCTAAGCCAAAGACTGTTTTGACTCGTTGACAAAAATCCGCAAGCGTTTCTGGTTGGGCTAGTTTTCCTATCCGACCAATGCCGTAATTTTGACTACTAGCCGAAAAAGGGGCTAAATCAAAAATATCATAGGCGGGCTCTTCATAGGGATGGACTTGTTTTAGAGTAGCTAACACAGTCGGCATCAAAGTATTTTTAACTAAAAATTCAATGCGTTCCTCTTCAACAGCCTCAGCTTGATTATTTGCACCAATTGTCGGATTCGCCCATTCATTTGGTGTAAAACGCCCAATTCCACTTGAAGTAAAGCTCGTTGCTTGATAATTTCCTTGAAGTCCTGCTCCGACAGCTCCTAAAGCTATGCGCAGCTGCTCAGCATGCGATTGGGGTACATAGACCACTAATTTTTGCTCATTAAATGCATGCGTCAAAGATAAAAAGTCAGTAACCTGTAAAGCTAATCGCTCACAGAACCAATCATTCAGACCATCAGGCACGATATCGATATTCGTATGTGCGACATAAACGGCAATATCATGTTGGATTAGATCTAAATACATCGCACTTTGCGCTGTTTGATCGGTAAGCGCCTGAATTGGTTTAAAAATTGGTTGATGTTTTGCAAAAATTAAATCTACCCCTAAATCAATTGCTTCCTGGACTACCTCAGGCCGGACATCTAGGGTAAATAGCACTTTTTGAATATCCCGATCCATTCGACCGATTTGTAGCCCACAAAAATCACCCTTCATCGACATAGAAGGTGGACAATAGCTTTCAAAAACAGCTAAAAGCTCTTTTAACTTCATGATTCCACCACCTCTTTAATCCAAGCAATCTGCTGATTTAATTCAGCGATTTTTTCAGAATGCGCATTTTTCGATTGGGCTAGCTGCTCTTTGACCTTTAGACGTTGGTTTAATTCCCTATGCCATTTTTTCAGAAAAATTGGATTTATCTCACGCATTAAATAAGGACCAAACATCAGCTCTTTTGCTGTCAATTTCACCACTTGCGCAAGCTTTTCTGCTACGATAATCTCATATATTTTCTGATTTTCTTCTAAAATTTCTTCAGCAATAATCGTGTAATCATGCTGGATTAACCAATCTCTTAGGGTTGCTTCCCCAACATTTGGTTGTAAAATCAATCGTTCACGACCGGTCAGATGATTTTGGCCTTCTTCTAAAATTTGACGAATTAAGGTTCCACCCATCCCACAAATCGTTACCGTATCAATTTGATCTGACTCTTCAATTGCTTTTAAACCATTGGCAAGTCGAACCGTAATCTTATCTGTAAGCTTATTTTTTTTCACTTGCTTACAGGCCGATTCATAAGGTCCCTGTACCACTTCACCCGCTACGGCATATTGAATTTTTTTCTGCAGCATCAAAGCTACTGGTAAATAGGCATGATCAGAGCCAATATCAGCTAAACGAGCATGATCAGGGACAAAATTGCCCACTTGTTCTAGACGTAAAGACAAAGCTTGTTCGTTCATACGCACTTTCCCTTCTAAAGAATAAATTTATCTTATATTATAACACAACCGGCCTAAGCATTAGGAAACAAAACCATTTTTAAGGCCAGTCAATAAGAAAAACCCCTACCTTTATACAAAATAGATGGTTTTTCGATCATTATTTATTTAGGATTTCGTCGATTTTCACCTGACATCAAAATTTCTCGGCTCAAATAACGTATCCTCTCCATAATTCGCATCGCTTTAATCGGTTCTTGATCGCCTTTTTGCGAAACCGTTAGATGCCGCTCTAGCTCAGCCATCGAGAAATTAGAACTAAAGAAAGTTGGCAGCATTTCTTGCATACGATGCTGCAAAATAACCCCCAAAATATCGTCTCGAATCCAACTACTCATCGCATCGGCACCAATATCATCAATCATCAAAATTGGCGCATTTTTTACCTGATTTAACTGTTGCGCTAAAGTATCCTTACCAATCGCTTGCTTCATTTCTACAGCAAAGGTTGGAAAATGTACAATCATCGTTTGGTAACCATCTTCAGCCAATCGTTTGGCGGTTGCACCTAGTAAATAGGTTTTCCCTACACCAAAACCACCAACTAAATACAAACCTGGATGATATACCTTAGCATTTGGCTGATAATGCTTCACAAAATCAGCTACAGCAATTAAAGCATCGGCACGACCAGGTGTATTTTCAAAAGCAGCAAAGCTTGCTTCTTTAATCATCTTTGGCACAAAAACTGTTTGAATGCGTTCATTAATTTTCTCTTGATTTTTCTTAGCTAATAGTTCATCAGTTGGTACATAAGTCACTTCTATAGTATGATGATGCAATTGCAGCTTTGGCTCATAACCAGGGGCAATCATCGTCGGATCATTATGTAAGAATTTTTCTTTTTGTTGAACATATTCATATAATTGCGCATAACTTCTTTGAATATCATTTTCAGTTAAACGAGAGGCATTTTGTTCAAGGAAGGCCTGAATTTCAGGATTTTCATTAATTTTTTTGACCATTTGTTCATATTCTTGGTAATAGTTTTTTTGATGTAACAAATGAGCCATATTCTTGCCAATATCTTGCATGACTAATCCTCCTCTCTTTTACGTAATGCTTCCAAGGCCTTTTGTGTTGCTGCTGATTTTTCAGCATCTACCGCTGCTACCTTGGGATTTTTCATCCAGTCAGGAATCACCTCTTGCCGGATATTTTTTGAATAATTTGCCGTTTTCTTCGTTTGTTCACTCTTTTGGCGCTTATCCTTGGCCTCCTTGACTAATTGGCGGACATGGAGAATGGCCTGTTCAGGTGTAGCAATCTTTTGTTGAGACCAATCTGTAGCAATCCGATGAACAAACTTAGACTGTAAAACCGAATGATTTTGTATCACCAACGCATAATGGATCAACACATTAATCACGGCAGGTGCTAATGGACTTTGCGCTAATAAATCGCGAATAATCCACGTTTCATCTTTGGTCACATAGCTATTTTTCGCCTGTTTGATGGATTCTAAAAAAGTCATCGGCGGATATAATTCGCTTGACTCAATAATCTCCCAATCTTGTAAACTAAAACCTTGCTTAAGTAAACGCTCTTTACGTAGTGCCTGCTGTCGATCGGTATCCACTTCAGCCGATAAGTTCGACTGACTTGGTTTAGCCGACTGTTGCCGTTGATTACTTAAAATCAACTGTTCCAAGGCTTTTTCATCAATTGTTCCATCCACAAGCTGTACAACCTGACGCATATATTCAACTAAAGTTAACTCATCTAAACCATACATCACATGATATAAAGCGAGCTTTTCACAAAAATCAGGCGTAAATACTTTTTTATCAATATATTGCTTTTGAGCTAATTGGAATAAAAATGGCCAATCCAAAGCCTTTTCAATATCTAACTGTACACTCTTACCCGATGTGGATAGTTCGTTAGCTTGATGTTGTTCTTTTGTTTTCTCTAATTTCGGCAGAGCTTGGATAAACCGCTCATTTTCCACCCGAAAAACATCTAAAAAGCTATGGGTCACCTCAGTATAGCCAGCTAAAGAAACCTGTCGATTGGCAAAACGCTTGCTTAACTGCGCAAAGATACGCTCCCCTACTCGACTCAGTAACATAAAGCTTAGAATTTCATCTTTAAAAAAATCACTTGGTGCTAGAGGCTCTTGTAATTGGTAAAAATATTTTTGTCCTTCTAACTCCTCATCTTTAAGATACACATTTAATAAGCCGATTCCCTCAAGCTGCAGGCGATGCGCTTCAACCTGTTGGATGCCTTCATCTAGCATTTCACACAGATCCACATGTAACTTCTCTTGGCGAATCGCCTCCTCACTTTCAGCCAACAACAGTTGATATAGATGAATCGCTTGACTGCCAATAATCGGTTGATATAAATAGGTTAAGCTCGCTAAGCCAAAAGAAGAAATTGGACTGGCCTTAAACACTGAATAAATTTGATTAGGTAATAAAGCCACAAAAACCCTCCTTCACTTTACTTAGGTTGTTTCGCTTTATCTACAATTTGCTGCAATTCTTCTAAAAACACTGACATATCTTTGAATTGGCGATAAACACTAGCAAAACGAATATAAGAGATTTCATCAACCTTCGCTAAATCCTCCATCACATATTCGCCAATAATTTCAGTGGATATTTCATTTAAGCCTTTTTCACGCACACGACGTTCCACATTATCAACAATCTTTTCCATTTGCTCCATCGCAACTGGACGTTTTTCGGCCGAACGAATCAAACCACGTAATATTTTTTCACGATTAAATTCTTCTCGAACGCCATTTTTCTTAATCACTAATAAAGGGGCTTCTTCGATTCTTTCAAACGTCGTAAAACGTTGACCACAACTTTCACACTCTCGTCTTCTTCTAATTGCTCGACCATCATCAGCCTGACGACTATCAATTACACGAGAATTTTGATGATGACACTTTGGACATTGCATATTATCACCCCAACTTCTTTTTCCTATATTATAACACGGTTACTAAAAAAGATTAAAGGTAAAACACGATTTTCGCAATTAAATTCCACAAATAAATATGAATCTATCAACAAATTAAACCAGATTTTTCCCTAATTAACTAGCTAGTTGGAAAATTCACCTCAGCGTTTGAAAAAAATCTTAACAGTTTTCATTTTTAGCTAACAAGTCACCCTTCATTTTTTAGAGCTAATCGACTGACTTCAAAAAAATACGAACACCGTTTATCGTTCAAATAAACAGCATTCGTATAAAAATATTTATAAATCAAATCCTTGTTCTTTTAAGAACCTTGCAAATTCTGGGCGGCGAACTTCACTAAAGAAATCGAGATCTTTTTCAGTCCAAGTAATATTGGCTTGATGACTATTACGGTTTTGATAATATTGACTGGTTTGTTCATCATAATTAGCTAAATTGGTTATCTCATCTATCTTATAACTATCCATCGAAACTAGATTATTTAAAGGGAGTCTAGGCTTAGGATCATTTTTCTCATTTGGATAGCCAATGGATAAAGCAAATAACGGAACAGTCAGCTTAGGCAGATTTAGCAACTCTTTTACTTTAAATAAATCATTACGAATCCCACCGATATAACAAATCCCTAAACCTAAACTTTCAGCTGCTACACACATATTTTGGGCCGCAATCGTTGCATCAACAATCGAAACGACAAACGATTCGGTATTCGTCAACGGTGCCAAATCCCGATGGTGTTTTTCAAGCTGCGCAGCATGACGATATAAATCAGCCACAAAAACATAAACTAACGGCGCTTGATTCAAATGTCCCGAAAATTTTGTAATCTCAGCTAATTGCCTTTTTTTCGCTTGATCCCCGATTTCAATAATTGAATAAGCTTGGACAAAATTTGAGGTTGAACCACTTTGGGCAGCCAGCAATAATTCTTGTTTAATTTCAACAGGAATTGCTTTTTTTTGATAGTTTCTTACTGAAACATGGTGCTTCATTTGCTCAATAGTATGCATCAATTTCACTCCTCACCTAGATTTTCTAATAAATTTACGGTCTGTTAACCATTGTTCCACTTGTTTGATCGTTTGTTCAAGCGTCTGACTATTATCAAAAACTATTTCTGCCATTTGTTTTTTGATATCAATGGGTAATTGTGAGTGAATGCGCCTAATTGCTTGTTCACTTGTTAAATGATTTCGGGTCATCAAGCGATTGACTTGTTGATCTGGCGTACAATAAACTACTGCCACCTGATCCATCCACTCATCATAACCCTTTTCATACATTAATGGGATATCCACAACTACAAGCGAGTGTTCGGCCTGATATTGCTCGATTTGTCGTTTAATCTCAGCTTGTAGATAAGGTGCTAACAATTCATCTAGCTGCTGACGTTTAGTAGCGTCATTAAACACAATATCCCCTAATTTTTTGCGATCTAAGTGACCTTTTTCATCAATAATTTGCTTTCCAAAGCAATCCACTAAGACTTTTAAGGCCGGTCGATTAGGCAATACGATTTCTCTTGCGATTAAATCAGCATCAACAATTGGGATTTCCAACCCTTTGATATAATTCACTACACTACTTTTTCCAGTGGCAATTCCACCAGTAATTCCTAATATAAAGCTCATTGTTGCTCACCTTTTTTAATCTGGCAAGTCGGACAAAGATGTGTTCCTCTTTGTTCGACTTTTATTTTAATAATTGGGGTTTGACACCTCACACAAGGTTGGCCAGTTTGACCATAAGCATTTAATTGCACTTGAAAATTCCCCGCATCGCCTAATGCATTGACATAGCTTCTAATCGTCGTTCCACCAGCTTCAACTGCGCGGTGTAGCACTTCAATAATCGCCTGATGTAAGACTTTGATTTCTGAATCTGTTAAAGCTTTCGCTAGAGTCTCCGGATGAATCTTCGCTTGCCACAAAGCCTCATCCACATAGATGTTGCCTAGACCAACCACTAATTGTTGATTTAACAATAAGGGCTTAATTTTTTTATGCGAAGCTTTTACTTTCGTAGCAAAAACCTCTAGGTCAAAATCAGCTACGGTTGGTTCAGGGCCAAGCTTTTTAGTCTCAAAATAAACAGAGACTTGTGATTTAGGGAGATAAGTCATTCGACCAAACTTACGTACATCTTGATAGTGTAGCTCCGTACCATCTGTAAAACGAAACACCACATGCTCGTGCTTATTAGGAGCCGTTTCCTGTTGATAGAAATGGTACTTCCCCTCCATTCGCAAGTGTGAAATAAGACAGCCCTCACTTAATTCAATAATTAAAAATTTGCCTCGTCTTAAAACCTGCTTGATCACTTGATTTTGTAGCTTAGTACAAAACACTTCAACCGCTGGACTTTCAATGATTCTCGGCCAAAAAACCTCTACCTGACGAATCGTTTTCGCACTTATCAATTGATTTAAGCCCTTGCGCACAGTTTCGACTTCTGGTAATTCTGGCATAGCTTTCTAATTTCCTTTCTGTTACTTTGCGTCATACCATGTATTGCCCCAGTTACTATCAGTAATCAGTGGCACATGTAAGCTAACCACTTGCTCCATCACTTCTTTCACTAGCTGATCCAAGCGAGATAGTTCATCCTTTGGCACTTCAAAGACCAATTCATCATGAACCTGTAATAGCATTTTGGCGGTAAAGTTTTCAGCCTTTAATCGACGGTGTAGCTCAATCATCGCCATCTTTAATATATCCGCCGCTGTTCCTTGAATCGGCGAATTAATCGCTGTTCGCTCAGCAAAAGAACGGACATTAAAGTTTTTGGCATGAATATCCGGTAAATATCTTCTGCGGTGATATAAGGTTTCAACAAAACCGTCTTCTTTAGCTTTCACCACAATATTTTGCATATAATCTTTTACCCCAGGATAACGCTCGAAATAAGTATCAATATATTGTTTGGCGGCTTTTCTGGTAATGCCTAGATTTTGAGATAAACCAAAATCAGAAATGCCATAAACAATACCGAAGTTAACTGCCTTGGCATCACGACGCATATTAGCAGTAACCTCCTCAGGGTTTGCAATACCAAATACTCGCATCGCCGTTGAAGTATGAATGTCTTGCCCTTCGATAAAGGCCGCCTTTAAGTGCGCATCATTTGAAATATGCGCTAGCACACGCAATTCAATTTGCGAATAATCGGAAGAATAAATCACCCAATCTGCTTGACTTGGCACAAAGGCCTGTCTAATCTTACGCCCTTCTTCCAAACGAATTGGAATATTTTGTAGGTTTGGATCAACTGAGCTCAAGCGACCTGTCTGTGTCAAAGTCTGAACATAACGCGTATGAATCTTGCCATCTGGTTGAATCACCTTTAACAAGCCTTCTATATAGGTAGATTGCAGTTTGGCTAATTGACGATAGCTAAGGATCTCTTCAATAATTGGATGGGCCGTTTTTAATTGTTCTAACACATCGACTGCAGTAGAATAGCCAGTTTTAGTCTTTTTAATCACTGGTAAGCTCAAGTTTTCAAATAACACGACTCCTAATTGTTTAGGTGAATTGATGTTGAATTCTTCCCCGGCAAGCGCATAGATTTTATTTTCGATTTCGTTTAGTCGAATAGCAAAATCCTGCTTCATCTGCTGCAAACGAGTTGGATCAACCGTAATTCCGGTCATCTCCATGTCTGCTAAAACATAGGCTAATGGCAACTCCATTTCTGCATATAATTGCCATTGATTTTTTTCCTTTAACTCATTGGTTAGTGGTTCAGTTAACCACTGAATCGCCTTAATTTTGCGAGCAAGATGCGCATAAAAAACTTGATTGTCTTCAGGCAGGCCTCGTTTAGCCCCCTTACCATAAACTTGTTCATCCGATTGAATCTCTTTATAGCCATAATTCCAAGCAACATTGGCAATATCACTGCTATTATCCGTTGTATCCAGTAAATAAGCTGCTAGCAGGCTATCAAAAGAAAAGACTACCTGCTTACAACCATAGCGATTTAAAGCTACTAGCTGCCGTTTTAAATCATAGGTTTGAATCGATTGCTTGGTGGATAGCGCCTCAACGAAACGTGAATCGGATAGTAAATCTACATTATCTGATACATAAATCTTTTCTTGATTACCAAAAGCCCAACCCACAATTTCATCAACATGATAATTTTCGCCTAGCATTTCAACATATAAGGTCCACTCGTCACCTTTAAGCGTTTCATCGGATAGCTCAGTAATATACTCATAACTAATGCTTGCCAAATCTTCCTTGACTTGCGAGGTATCCATCTTATCTAAAAACGATTGGAAGTTTAGCTTTCGATATAATTCAATCAGTTCATCTGTATGACGTCCTTGATAACTAATCTCTTCCAAGCCAATTTTTATCGGAGCGGTCGTGTTAATCGTTGCTAACCGTTTGGATAAAAAGGCTTGCTCTTGATCATTGATTAAATTCTCTTTCATCTTGCTGGCTTTTAGTTCATCAATATGTTCATAAATGCCTTCAACACTGTGATATTCCTTTAACAATTTAATCGCTGTTTTTTCTCCAACCTTAGTCACGCCTGGTAAATTATCCGACTTATCACCAGCTAACCCTTTCAAATCGATAATTTGTCTAGGAGTTAATCCATCATATTTTTCAGCGATAAACTCAGGGGTACAAACCTCAAGATCACTAACCCCTTTGATGGTGATATAAACCGTAATTTGGTCACTAACTAACTGAGTTAAATCTCTATCTCCTGAAACAATCACGATTTCATAGTCCTCTTCTTGACTAGCCAAGGTTGCTAAGGTCCCGATAATATCATCTGCTTCATAGTTAGGTAGTTCATATTCCTTTACCCCAAAAGCATGAACTAATGAGCGAATATAAGGTAATTGTTCTCTAAATTCACTAGGTGTTTTCGCTCTACCTGCTTTATATTCTTGGTACATTTCCGTTCTAAAGGTGGTCTTGCCAGCATCAAAAGCAACCAAAGCATGCGTTGGCTGTTCTTGATCTAAGATTTTTTCAAACATATTCTTAAAAGCATAAATTGCGTTAGTATACAAGCCATCAGAATTTTTAAAATTATCCATTGCATTATACAGCGCATAAAACGCTCGGAATGCAACACTATTTCCATCTACTAATAGTAATTTTTTCTTTTTCACAAAGACACCTCATTCATTTGATACAATCCAATTCTATTGTAACAGAATCAAACGCAATTTAGGAATGATTTGTTTAAATAAATGCCTTCAATAGATTTATCAAAAATAATTAAATAACTTTTATAACTATTATTTTTTTAAATATTCCATCATAAAAAAATAGTGAGCAATCCTAATTTGTTTGCTCACTATTTTTGTCTTTAATTGCTAAGTATTGTTGATGGTGTAACAGATTTAAAAATAATCATTGCGTCAAATGCCTCTTTTGGAGTAATTTTTACTGTATATCCTGATTTAAATAGCTTCTGTATGCCAGACAAACCAACATTTAGTGTGGTTATCGACTGCTTACTATTCAAAATATGTTGCCACTTTTCATTTGTAGCTGCACTTTCAAAATCAATAAAATATGGTTTGACCATTTTATTAGTAAACTGGCTATTTAAATCATTTGTATTTTTGACTTTTAAAACTTCAAACGCTCCATTATCTTTTTGAGAATTAAACTTCGTCGTTACTGCATCAGTACCAATCGAATAATACCCTTTATCAAGATGTTTTGAAAGCAATTCTCCTAAGCCGGTATAACCAGCGAAGGATTCTTTAGCTATATGACCATTATGCCCATTTATAAATAGAACTGTATGATCACCATGCTGTAAAAACCACTCTATCTTTTCATACATCATCTTATCACGACTAGCATTATAGTCATCGCTCAGCTGCAGTTCACAATATGACTCGATCGTTTTTGCACATTCTTTTGCAAAATCAAAAGCAGACTGACCCGATCGATTTACTATTGCCGGCTCAATATCATTTAATTTTTCTATTAATTCTGAAATAATTTTTTTCTCATGCTTCAAAGTCGATTTATCTAATGAATTTCTATTTTTATCAGTAAGTCGTGCAAGCAACTTTGAATATTTTAAGCTTAATTTTGGATGAGTTTCTCCTATGACTGAAAAAAGATACTCCTTATTATTATCAAATCGTTGTACATCCATACCATAAAAATGTAACGCTTCTTTCGCCGAAACAGTTTTATTGTAAGAACGCATCCAATTTACCAAATTAGCCATTTCTTTTGTATGGTAAATACCAAATCCTATTTCTGCAATCGCTTCTTCAGCCGTTCCAGCTCCTCCGTTAATATATTGGTCAACTTTGAGCGAACCACCAAAATCACCCTCGATGATAAAAGTGTGACAACCATTATTCTTGACCAAAGCTCTAAATACATCAGCTTTCATTTGCTGATACTGCGCTACACCATGACTGGCTTCTCCCAATCCAACAATCTGTACATTGGAGGATACTGAAATATTTCTTATATTAGTTTGTGTATAAGATAAATTTGCTGATGTAGCTGGTTTTGTATTACCACATCCCGTAATCAACCCAAAACAGATTAATGATAAAAAACATAATAAAACCTTTCTTTTTCGCTCCACCATCAACACCTCGCTACTCATCCTCTATAAATTCAAATAACTCTTCAACAGTCACATGGAAAACTTTCGCAATATCCATAGCTAATTTAAGAGAGGGATTGTATCTACCATTTTCCAAATGAACGATTGTCTCACGTCTTGCACCAACAAGTTCCGCCAATTCACTTTGTTTCATTCCAGTTTGCTCACGATAAGCTTTTATTTTTGTAACAAGAGCCATATCATACCCCCTTATTATCCATGATTAAAAACAGGACTGTTCTCAGTATTGTTATCGCCAAAATAGACAAAACAATCCACCAACCAATGACCTGTGCACCGAATATATTGACATGCCCAATGGCTGCAGCAGCCCATGCAGCAATGACCATAGCGACTATGAATACCTTGAGACAGATTGAATCACATCTTTTCAAGTTCTGTTCTGCTAGTTCGTCTACACCTTCTCTTTTATATTTTCTAATTCTTATTCTTTGAAAGGTATAAAAACAAAAAAAGAAAAAACCCAATAAAGACTCCAATGTTGAATACCATTCTTTCCAGTCTGATCTTGCCCACATCCAATAATAGGATACTAATATAACAGCATAAAAAATCTTAGTTCCTACAATTTCCTTAAGCGACACTTTCTTATTCATATAATTCCTCCAAAATGTTACATATTTCTCACTTTTATGTTAGAAATATATCACTTGATTTTCTGTGCGTCAATAGATAATGTGAACTATTTTTAACTTCATTAATTGTCACCATTTTTATTTATCAACTTTCCCCAAAAAATGAGCTGAGACTAAAGTCGGTCCAATTTTCCCAGTAATACTAGATTAATAGCATATATAGAGAAAGGGACGGCTGCAACACCGTCCCATTCCCTATTGTTTTATTCAAAAGAGATCGTTAAACTAAACTCTCTTTCTCTAAAATAATACCCATTATATAGATACATCTCTTTTCTTAAATGTGATCACACTGATCAAAAACATGAACAACATGTAAGCAACTAAAACACTAATTGAGAAAACTATTGTCATTTCCGGTCTTGGTTGCAAGTGATAAATATAAAGTGACATATCGCTATTTGCGAATGGTAAAAACTTCATCCATGCAATCTTAGAGGTTGATTCAATCATCATATTCCCACATAGCATCAAAACTAATGATACCCCAACAGCAAACGCACTATTTTTCAAGATTGTAGAGATTGTAAATGCTATTGTCGCATAGCTAAGAATAGGGAATATGCTTGTTACATACAGCTTAATTATTTGAGAAAGGACTGATAAATTCACGATATTACCTTGTTGATTAATAAATAAATCCGTTGTATGAATATCTGGGAGTCCGTAGAGAAATATATTAGTAATCCCTGCACATAAAAGCATTAAAAATAATGCAACTATTCCCAAAAAGACAATAGATATATACTTGGATACAAGTATTTTAGTTCTACTATGTGGGCGAATTAAAAGCAATTTCATAGTGCCATCATTGTATTCTCTTGAGACGATTTCAGCTGCAACAATCAAAACAATAAAGATAATAATTTCTATCAATCCACTTGTATTTAATATTGCCGATAATGCATTTGGCTCTGGCTCTGGAATATTATTTTCTAATCTATATGTTGCAATTGCTAATTTGTTTTCAGCATCAGATTTTAGCTGTGGAGATAATTCTACTAAATCAATCCGATTTCGATTTAATTGAACAGTCTCTTGTGCCCTTGTTTTCCAATCTTCTGTGCTTTTATTCGAAGCTTTATAGACAAAAGATGATCCTATTGAAAAAACACAAATAAACAGCAGCAAAAACATTGTTAATCTGCGACAAAATATTTTTATTACTTCGTTTTTAATTAGCCCTGTCATTTATTTTCCTCCATAACTTCTAAAAATCTTTCTTCTAACGTTTCTTGTTGTGTTTGAACCTCATATACACGTATTCCTGATTCCATTAGCTTATGATTCACCTCCGGAATATCCTTTTGTTCGATCTCAGCAAGTAATTTACCACTCATATCTTTGGAAATAATATTTTTACCCATTTGCAGAATAATGTGATATGCCATATCTATTTGAGATGGATCAACCATAATACTAGATACACATTTTCCAGCACGCATAAAATCCTCAATGTTTTGGACTGTAATCAGTTTCCCATGTTGAATTACCCCTACTTTATCGCACATTAACTGCATTTCTGAGAGCAAGTGGCTAGAAACAAGAATCGCTACACCTTTTTCATGTGCCAGATACTTTAGAGTATTTCTCAATTCGTGAATACCTTCTGGATCTAAACCATTCGTAGGCTCATCCAAAATCACTAATGACGGATGATGCAATAAAGCTTGTGCAAGACCTAATCTTTGACGCATACCCAGAGAGTAAGTACGTACTGGATTTTTGATCCAATTACCAATTCCTAAAAGCTCTGCCGTTTCAATTATTTCCTTTTTTCCAACACCTTGAACCATTCTTGCAAAGTGCTTTAAATTTTGATAACCCGTCATATATTTATAGAGATCTGGATTTTCTACAATAGCACCAACATTTGAAATCGCTTTGTTAAAATCGCTTTTAATACTAAAGCCATTTATGAAAATATCTCCCTCACTGATACGAGTTAATCCTACCATCATTCGTATTGTAGTAGTTTTTCCAGCACCATTAGGTCCTAAAAAACCGAATATTTCTCCTGAATGAATTTGAAAGTTTAAATTCTCCACTATTTTTTTATGGTTGATTGTCTTTGTAACATTCTTTAGTTCCACTACTATTTGTCGGTCCATAACAAACTCCTTTCTTTCTCTATCTGAATCGAGCTAATTATAGATTACATGTTTAAATTAAACAGAAAGTAAACAAACCACAAATTCTGGTTAAACGTAAAAAAGTTGGACTATTTTGTCCAACTTCATGTTTATCCTTCAGCTTTACTAGGTAGGTATATAGTAAACGTTGTCCCACTTTTCAACTTGCTTTCCACAGATATAGTACCTTTATGTGCTGTAATTATTTGTTTTACAATAGCCATTCCTAAGCCTGTACCACCTTCATGTTCTTCCGTAGAAGAACCACGAAAATAGCGATTGAACAAATTCTTCTTATCAAACTCACTCAGTCCTTTTCCGTTGTCGGAAATTTCAATAATCAATTGCGGATAAGACCTTATTTTAACTGTAATCTTTGTTCTCGCTGGATTGTGAGCAATCGCATTAACTAACAAATTAGTAAATGCACGATGAAGGAGTTTTTTATCTCCATATATGATAATAGGTTTTTTATCATCAATTATTTCAAAGGAATCCTCTTTTGTATCAGGTAAACTTGCAATCTCTGCAAGAATACGCCGAAGAAATTCTGTCAGTTCAATACTTTCCATATATGGAAGCATGAACTGATCGTTATCCATTCTAAATACAACCCCTAAATCACCAATTAATTCTTCCATGTACTTAGATTTATTTCTTATTATCTGTAAAAATTCTTCCTTCTCTTCATCTGACCATTTATGATCCTTTGATAAGAGCATTTCCGTATAACCTGCGATATAAGAGAGTGGAGTTTTTAAATCATGTGTAACTCCAGCAGCCCATTCTTGGCGTTGTTTTTCAAATTCCTCCCTCTTATTTTGATTCTCTTTCAAAGTTTTTGCTAGCATATCTAAATTTGCGTAGACCTCTCGATAAAGTCGTTTAGCCGGATTGAAGGTTTTACTTTTTTGCGAGATAAGATAATCACCTTTAGCTAATTGTCGTACACGCAAAATAATGCCCAACATGGGAAAAGCAACATAGTAACCATAAAACACGCAGTAAACAATGTAAAAAAGGAAGCTAAGCATTGCAACAACGCCTGTATATGCTGGTTCCGAGGTACTTCCATTAAAAATGGTAAGAAAAATGGCAGCTGGAACCCCAGAAAAAGACAGCATTAAAAATTGATGTATAATAAAATTCAGAGTAAATCGAATAACAATTTTCCCCTCAGATAATGAAAATTTCAATATCAGTCACCTCTCAACTTGCCAACAAACTTATACCCTATGCCCCTTAAATTAATAATATATTCAGGATTCTTTATATCCTTTTCAATCTTCCTTCTAATTCTCCCAATGTGAACAGATACTGTCTTTTCATCTCCATAGCTATCAAATCCCCAAATTTTTTCATATAATTGACTTGCTGTAAATACTTGGTTCGGATGCTCCATTAAATAAACAAGCAATTCAAATTCCTTGGCCGGACATGGAACTTCTTTATCATTTACCCATAGTTGTGCTGATTTTTTGTCAACCATAACATCCCCAAAGTGAAAAAAGTCATGCGTCTCATTAAATCTTGATTTTGCGAATTGCTCCATTCTACGAAACTGAACTTGTATTCTAGCCACAACTTCTAGTGGATTAAATGGTTTTGTTATATAATCATCCCCACCTATTCTTAAACCAGTAAGTTTATCGATATCACTTGTTTTCGCTGTCAAAAATAATATAGGTGCAGAGGAATACTCTCTTATAAAACTGCATACCTGAAATCCATCTAAGTCAGGCAGCATAACATCTAATAGAATTAGGTCATATTTATTGTTTTTTGCTTTTTCTATGGCTTCTGTACCAGTAAACGCCGAATCGACATCATTAAATCCCTCTTTATTCAATATAGTACAAAGCATTTTAACAATGCCCACCTCATCGTCAACGATTAAAATGTTTTTTCTGTTATTCAATTTATCACCACTTCCCGTTTTCCTTAATTTTCAGTATATCTCATGAAAGTAAACTTAGAGTAAACAGATTCAAAAACAAAGAGTGATTATTATACTTTGCTTTAATTGCTCAATTGCGTTTGTAAAAACTTAAATATGGCCTCTGCCAACTTTTGGGCCTGATCCTTATTTACCTCGTGTCCAGAATTGGCAATCTTTATCATATTGGATTTTTTTATCTTTCTACTTAGTCGATTAGACGCAGCCAAATTGGCAAAATCTTTCTCCCCGCAGAGTAGTAACGTATCACACTCTATCTCTTGCAACCTAATTACTGAAATCCAGATGCATCATAGTTTTACAGAACAAAACACAAAATTAATTCTAACGATTTACTTTTTCAACAATACCAAAGATTGCTCTATGATCTGATTTTTTGCTTGTATTCAAAACCCCGAACCAAATTGGTTTATATGCTTTACCAATAAATATATGATCAATCGGAGCACCTAAAAATGCTGGTAAAAAAGTTGGCCATGTGCCTGCTTGATTTTGGTTTAATGCATAAGCCATGTCTTCTAGTTCACCCAATTGATGACCACCTATATTTCCCAATGTAGCATTAAAATCACCAGCTGCAATCATGTTCTCATAAATTGATTTCTCTTTTGCCCATTCCATATGTTTTTGCCACCACGAAGTACCAATGCCAAATTCTGGTCTTTGAATGTGAGCAAGTAATATATACGGACTTTCAGAATGATTTGCTGGAGGTGTAGCAAAAAAACCAGCGTAGTACGGTTCTCCAGATTCTACAGAATATAATCCATACTTTTTAGGTACAAGCAGGGTCTGCAACGGTGACTCTTCTTTAAAATACTCATAACTATCTATCAAACTATCTAAATAGCAATGTGTAGGTTTTTGATCTTCTGGCACATCTAAATCACAGTCAAAAACCTTTGTATTCTGTCCTTGCCATTCTTCCGGGAAAAATACGATGTCTGGTTTTAATTCTTTGACCACACTTAACAACTCGTCTTTTTCTATTGCATGATTTGTATTCCATGATAATATCCGTATTTGTCCTGATTTTTTCGCAGGCACCTGATGCAAATCATAAACTTGATTCCCAGCAGAATAATACCAAGTTCCTCCCAATAAAAGCGACATTATGATGACTGTTGAAAGAATACCTTTCTTATCTGCATGGATTCTTGTTTTATGTGCGAAGATAGCAAAAATAATTTGTATAAGTAAGAATATGAAAGCTAACACCAAAAAGATTGTAGATCTGAAAGCAATAAGCAAAAAAGCAAAAGGACTCATCCTAAAAAAGGGAATCATGGGAAGAACAATAACAATGAAGATTGCGCAAAGAATCATAAAACTAAATATATAATGTATTTTTTTCACAAAACCCCTCCCTCTTCAACATATTAAACTTTATTTAAACTTTTAGTATAAATATATACGGAATAAAGATTGCGCTCAGGAAAGACATTTATAATCAAGAGAAGATACGCATATTCTTACGTTCATTTCAGTCACAGTTTTAACTGATGTTTAACCAATTACTTTTGCAAAAAGCAAAACAAAATTTCCGCCAACTTTTGGGCCTGATCCTTATTTACCTCGTGTCCGGAATTGGCAATCTTTATCATATTGGATTTTTTTATCTTTCTACTTAGTCGATTAGACGCAGCCAGATTGACAAGGTCTTTCTCCCCGCAGAGTAGTAACGTATCACATGCTATCTCTTGCAACCTATTACTAAAATCTAAATGCATCATGCTTGTACATAACTGAATGATTCTCGATTTGGTAAGGTTGGAATGATGGAATATTTTGGCAGGCAAACAACGAAACACAAGATTTTGCACATACAGTAAAAGTTTTGGCATTTTATATTGTGTGCTAATCAGAATTAACTTTTCTACTTTATTTCTGTGTTCTATCGCATAGTTAAGACATAATACGCCTCCTAGCGATAGCCCGCACAAAATTATTGGCTCTTTAAATTGCTCGCAGTATTCTTCAAATCTCTCATATAATTTTTGGTACGAAAAATCATCATCAGATTCTGTTAAATATAACTCTGGGCAGTGTACATCGATTGGTTGTTTTAAATATCCCTTTGTTTCATCCCATGATTTTGCACTTTGACCTAATCCGTGTACAAGGATGAGCTTCATGACGAGGCCCTCTTAGGATTTATTGACTTTGCTGTTTGACTCACTTTCTTGCAATATAAAACCAATAGTTTCCATGACCAGTATCCTGCATATGTAATTGCAATACTAACAATCACATTCAGCAAAAAATCTACCCAAGGATTCATGACCAATCCCGGAATATTGATTCCTATATGTTGCAAAAGAGGAAAATAGAAGTGAAATAAATGTCCTAATAATTTAACTAGAGCAGCAAGTGGTACGATGATGCCACACAACATGAACAAAGGAGCAACGATCGCAAGTGTAGGAATCACTACCATGCCACTAAAACCGACCAAACTATAAAATCCGCACACAACAAGAACTTGCCGCCAACTAAATCTTCCGGTTCTCTCTAATTTTTCACCGAGATAAGATTTTGCTAATTCTTTTGGATTTCCCAGTCTTTCCAAAATTTGCTCAATTGGAGTCTGTTCTCTTAGCAGATCCTGTATTTCACTGTGTAATTCTTTAATAATATCTTGACGTTCCACAAAAGGTAATGGTTTTAAATATTTTTCCATTTTAGCAAGATATTCTTCTAATCTTTTGTCCATGATGCTCCTCCTTTCAATGCTTCTATGGAACAAACTAAATTTGTCCATTCTTTAGACATCGCGCTGATATACTCCAAGCCTTTTTCTGTAAGAGAATAATACTTTCTAGGAGGAAGTCCTTCTGTTCCTTCCCGCCAATTAGCATCAATATACCCTTCTTTTAGCAGACGGCGTAGTAGCGGATAAATCGTATTTTCTTTTGCCGCAACAATTGGATATTGTTCCAATTTCGATATGATTCCATACCCATAAGACGGTTCTGACTGAATCAAAAGAAGAATACAAAATTCAAGTGTTCCTCTTTTTAGTTGTGATTTCCAATCTTCAATATTCATACCCTTCCTCCTTCATATATAGTGTACTACACAGTACAGTGTGGAGTCAATATAGTGATCAAAGTGAAAGGGATAGATGCAAAATTACCCACAGTAAGTGGACTTTTGCATCTTCACTTTAGAGCTATTTGATTAGTAATCACTTTGGGATACACGCATTAAGTATTGAAAAGTAAATTGATATGTGGTATATTTCTATCATAAAGTGATGTATTTCTATCATATTGATATATATATATCACATTATTTTCACAAACGCTTTTTCAAAAGCAATGAAATTGATATATGAGGAGAATTTTATGAAACGAAATAAACTAGTGTACAGTTCTTTGGGATTTTTATCTCTTTTTGGCTTTATAGGATTTTTATCGTCAAATAAATTTTTCTTTGCATTTTTTGCCTTTGCAATTTATTTTAAATACCTTTTTATTAAGCCTGATGAAATGATGGAAAAATACATGAACAAGTCAGCTGCATATGCTTTTCATTTTGGATGTCTCTCTTTACTTCCGATTACTGGAATATGCTACTTTATCTTAGAAAAAAGTATAGTAAATTCATTAGTTGTAGCATTTGCAGTTAACTGGATGATCTCTATCGTCGTCTATTCTCTTTTAACATCCTACTATGAATTAAGAGAAATCAAGGAGATAGACAATGATTAAAAATAGGATTAAAGAACTAAGGGCTATTCACAATTTATCACAAGGTGATTTAGCAGAAAAAGTGAATGTCAGAAGAGAAACCATTGGAAATTTGGAAAAAGGAAAATATAATCCATCACTTGTTCTTGCATGGAAGATTGCTGAAGTTTTTGATTTAAAAATAGAAGAAGTTTTTACCGTTATGGACGAATAGCAAAGGAGGTTACTATCATGAGAAAATTCATCAGATTGATTGAAAAAATAAAATGGTTTGGTTTACTAGGGCTTCCAATATTCATATCAGATAACGTCATTTGGAAAATACTATGGTTATTTTGGTTATTTGCCATTTTAAAAGCAATTATAAAGCTTCCACTAACATTTCAATCAATTGCTCAATTATGTTCCATGTTCATCATTCCCATTATTGATAATCCCGTCCCCAGCATAGAGAATCATCAAGGGAAAGTAAAATACTCACTTCCGCTAAAAGGAAATTGGGTTGTAGTAAACGGAGGCATTACTAAGGCTTTATCCCATTCTTGGTCTATTAATTCACAAAGATACGCCTATGACTTTATTAAACTAGATGAAAACGGAAAGAGCTATGCAGGCAATAAAATGAGCCTAGATTCCTATTATTGTTATGAAGAAGAAATTTTAGCTCCTGCGGATGGATTGGTTGTGAAAGTATATGACCATCAAAAAGATTCTGCCATAATGAAAAACAACGGCACTGACCCGCTAATTAAAAATCTGGCCGGAAACCATATTATCATTAAACATGATGATAATGAATATTCGTTTTTGGCACATCTGAAACACAACAGTATAGCAGTCAAAGAAAATGAAAGAGTAAAGAGAGGGCAAAAAATAGCACTATGTGGTAATTCCGGAAATACTACAGAGCCTCATCTTCATTTTCAAATACAAAACAGGAAGAGCTTTATTTTTTCTTCCGGAATCCCGATTTGCTTCAAAGATTTACAAATAACCGACACGATCAATTATGACAAGTATGATAGCCGTGTTTTATCAGAAGAAAAAAATTGCGATAGATGTCAATATATCCATCGTGGACAAACTGTTTCAAACAAATTATAAAGTGCAAACGCAAATATATTTTTAGAGTCAAAAAATAAGCATATCCCAATATAAAGAAAGATGTTTTATTTCTTCATATTGGGATATATATGAGGACGGCTATGAAGCCCATCCATATTATATAGTTTTCTTTATTCTGTTTTTACTGCTGGTGAAACCAACGCATTTAATGCTCTTGGCTATTCAGCTCTATCATCTCTACTTCTGGGCGATTATTGAAACGCACCGGAATAACACTGTTTCCGATACCTCTGCTTACAATCATTGTGGTTTGCTCTTTTGTATAAATCCCTGCATCGTATTTTGGAAAAAGCCCTTGATTTGGTGCTATGATGCCACCTACAAAAGGAAGCCGGAATTGCCCGCCATGCGCATGACCGCTTAACACCATATCAACATACTCCGATACATAGGTGTCAAACAACTCTGGTCTATGGGATAACAAGACGCAATATTCATCGGATAGCTTCAGATCTTTAATTTTTGAAAGTAACACACTGCTTTGTATCGAACAATCTCTATCTGCAAAATCAGGATCATCTACACCGGCAATCTGTATGGATTGCTGGTCTTTTTCAAGCTGTATCACACGATCACGAAGAACTTCAACTTTTTCATCTAATAGTTTTCTTTCCAACTCAGAAAATCGCTGTCCAATCCACGCTTCATGATTTCCGGTCACATAGTAACATGGGGCAATCTTCATCAGTTTCTGAACCAATGTAATTGCCACATCTATATCCAGTCTTTTAGAGTCAACCAAATCCCCTGTAATGGCAATCATATCCGGTTTTTCTTTCTCTATGATTTTTATTATCTGACTATTCTCTTTACCAAACTCAGCATTGTGCAGGTCAGATACAACTGCAATCTTATATCCATCAAAGACTCTCGGTATTCGCTCGTTTTCTATATGATAATAGGTCGTTCCTACAGTAAGGTTTTCCCATATTGTCCATACAGTCAGAAAAGAAATAATCAATAAAAACCAACGTATGAAATATTTCCATTTTAAAAATCCTCTAATCCCTTTTACTATGTTATATCTGCTCATTTCTATACCCACTACATATTTTTATGCTCCTTATCTTTTGTGTACTTTGTCTCTTTGTCCCTTTTTCTCGGCTTTCAGATGAATCGCTTTTTCATAAGAATATGGAATAAAGACAATCATTAACACTGATAGAAGTAGCACAGCCAACATTGTGATATATGCCACTGCATTATTTCCTTGGGGAAGAACATCATATTGGATGATCCGTAAGCCAGCAGTAACTGGATAATAATCGCTCAATCCCCTAGGAATAAGAAAATTCCCACAAAAGCCATACATAAATGCAATACACATCATCGGATAATATCCATTCACTTTCCTAAAGCCCCATATAATCAGGGGTAAAACGGATATATAAATACACATTCCAATACCACAAATCTGCAATAAGGATTTTATTAAATGAAAAGTTGTAATTTCAGGAAGATGCAATAACGCAGCTCCGATGACAACAAAAATGAAATTTGTCAACGATAGGATAAATGCTAATACACCAATAATAATGACCTTAGCAAAGGACAATCTCTTAATCGAAACAGGCACGGTCATAATGGATTTCAATGTAGCATTACTATACTCTTGGTTAAAAATCATTCCGCCTGTAATCGTAATTGAAAATGGAAAAGCTACGAAAAAGTTATTCCAAATCGCTGCCATATAGAATTCCATAAAATTACTAACTTGATTGTCCACGCTCTTTGACATTACAAATTGAACATATGTCATAAACGCAGAAAAGAAGGCTCCGGCAAGTATGATCCAAAAGACGTTACATCTCTTGAGTTTCTTCAATTCACAAATCAATAATTGACCCATTCTCTCTTACACCTCCTTCTTTCTGTACACCAATATTCCAATGAACACTGTGATTGCAAGGAATATCAATATATAACCTAACATCAAAGTCGTTGGAACGACATATAAGTTAAACTTTTCCAAGCGTTCCTCTAAAGGAAAATATCCAAGATACCATCGAAATACCATTACAATTGGCAACACTCCTATTTTCGATTTTAGAAGCACCTCTCCTCCGGGGCCAGTGCATAGGTATGCCAATGCAAAGCAAATAACTCCATAGATAAATGACGCAATATTGGATACTGTAAAATTTTTGCCAAATGTAATGACAAATAGCACGACCGGCATGGAACAAGTAAAAATAAATACACCGCTTAAAATGCTAAATAATATAAATGAAGATGCGTTCGTGGCATTTCCGATCATGAAAGCAAATAATATACTTGCACTCAACTCTAATAAGCAGTAAATAATCGCCAGTATCATAAGCATAATACACTTTGATAGAAAGATTTTTGTCCTGCTGACCGGTACAGTCAGTATATTTTTTAAAACATCATTTTCATCTTCTGTTAAGAAAATAATTGTCGATAACACCCCTAATACACAAGGCAAAAACAGCATTTCTCCAAATATAAATACCATTCTGAATAACATGTAAAACGCTTGTTGCTGCCTAAGAGCAAGAAACAAAACAGGAAGCGGAAAAAGGCAGGCTACACCCATTGTTAAAGTGATAAATTTCCTTCTCTTTAACTTTTGAAACTCACATAGTACCAAATCAAGCAATGCCCTCACCTCCTGTAATTTTCTTGAAATAATCTTCTAATGATTCTTCAAATAGATAAGCCTTATGCACATCAATTCCACTTTCTACAAATGCTTTATTCATTTTTGCGATTGGCAAATTCGTGTCGTATACCTCAATATTTTCTTTACCGGAAATCTTAAAGTTATCCGTTTTAAATACTTCCTGCAAGATTATCGAAGCCTGCCCAACATCTGAAAGCTGGAACTGAATAGATACTTTATTTTTATTTTCCAATTCCTCAAGACTGGATTCCTCTAATAAAGTTCCGTGGTCAATAATTCCTATATCATCTGCTACCAAAGCTATTTCCGATAGAATGTGGCTTGAAATCAAAATCGTTTTTCTTCGTTCTTCAGACAAACTTCGTATCAGTTTTCTAACTTCTGCTATTCCAATAGGATCTAACCCGTTGATAGGCTCATCTAAGATTAGCAGTTCAGGATCGTGCATTACCGCCAAAGCAATGGCAAGCCTTTGCTTCATGCCAAGTGAATACTCTGAAAAAAGCTTCTTATTCTCATTGTTTAATCCAACCAGCGTCAGGGCTTCCTCTATTGCATTTTTCTTCGTGACACCACGCATTCTGGCAAACAACTTTAAATTTTCATATCCGGTCAAATTCGGATAAAATCCGGGGGTTTCAATCAAATTCCCTACTCTCGGCAAGATTTTATGCAAGTCCTTTTTTACATTCATACCGAAAACAAATGTTTCGCCCTCACTTGCTGAAGTGAGTCCAAGAAGGATTTTCATAAGGGTACTTTTACCGGCACCATTTCTACCTAATAAACCATAAATAGAACCTCGCTTCACATGAATATTAATGTCCGCCAGAGCTTTCTGCTCTCCATAGAATTTCGTTAAATGATTTGTTTCAATAATATATTTACTCATCCCTAGACCTCCTAAGTTTTCTTTTCATGGAAAATTTTATCATCCGGACATTACACAAACCTGATAGCAACCTTGCAATAACCTTGCAATTATGAAAAGAAAATCTCACGTCAATAAGAAAAACGTGAGATTTCAACTATTTGCAAAACTCAATTTTAAATAGCGTAAACTGATTGGGAACACTTTCTACAAGGATTGTTCCTTTCATAAGTTGAGCAAGCTCATACGCAATGGATAAGCCAAGACCACTGCCATTTCCTCTGCGTGAAGGATCACATTTATATAATCGCTCAAAAACATGACCAATGCTTTCTTCAGGAATACCAATACCGTTATCTTTAATTGTCACACTGACCTTTTCGCTATCATCGTCAATCCGAATCTCTACTTTGTCGGCATGACTATGGGAAATTACGTTTTGGACAATATTCCCAAATATACGGGAATACGCATTTTTATCGACCAAAACCCTTGATGGATATTCCGGTATATCCACTATATATTCCATTTTTCTTTCTTCAAAAACGGGAATCCAATTAACCAAATAGCTACGAGTCAATTCATTTATATCCACACTCTCGAAGTATAAAGCATATTCCTTTGAATTAAGTTTAAACCATTCAAACATACTATCTGTATAAGAGCTAAGATCCGCTGCTTTTTCTCTTATCACTTCTAAATAGGCTTCTTTTTCTTCTCCAACTACAGTTCCATTTTTTATTGCATCTAAATACGCACGTATTACCGTTAGAGGTGTACGTATATCATGGGAAAAGCTTGTCAGCAGCTGATTGGTCGTTTTTTCTTTTACTCTCAGTTGCGAAATTTGATCTTCATAATCTGCAATTGTATGGTTGATGCGAAAAGCAACAGGTGATAGAAAATCTCGTGGTTTCGATAATATTCTCCTATTGCCGTTACCACTATCTACATCCATCAAAACCTCTACGATTTCATTCATGCTTTTTTTCAACTTGTAGTATTGAAAAACTCCAAAAAGAACGACAGCCAGCAAAATTATAATCACAAAAATATATAGATTCATATCAGGTCTGCCTCCTATATTTTTTATTAAATCTATAGCCGACACCCTTTACCGTTTCTATATAGTCATTCATATTTGTAACAGTTTGTAACTTCTTTCGTAATCTACTGATCACTGCCATGATGTTGTTATCATCGTAAATATACTCGTCCTTCCATACGGATTCGTAAATAGATTGCTTCGTCAAAATTTTACCCTGATTTTTTGCTAAGAAAAATAGAATCTCATACTCCTTTGGATGAAGTTCACATATACCAAATTCACCATGTACAGAGCGGTCATCAGGAAGGATCTTCAGACCATCAAAGCATATTTCTGCATTTACTTCTTCAATTCCATTAAATACAGTGTAGCGGCGAATCAAAGATAAAATTCTAACAACAAGCTCGGGTAGCTCAAACGGTTTCGTTAGATAATCATCCGCACCGGTTCTAAATCCTTCGATTTTTAGGATACTGTCTGTTCTTGCAGTAAGCATTAGTATAGGAATATTGCTAAATTCTCGAATTTGTCGAAGGGTTTCAAAGCCGTCCATACCCGGGAGCATGACATCCAGCACAACCGCCTGATAGTTGCCAGATTTTAGCTTAGAAATTCCTTCTAACCCAGACTCGCAAAAATCCAATGCAACATCTTCCGCAGCCATAGCTTTTTTTATGACATCACATAGCCTCAAATCATCATCTATCATTAAAACATTGTTCAAATAAATCACCCCAGCCATTTCATTTTATTATTTACTCTAAATATCCAAAAACTCATAAGGCTTTGCCGAAAGAGAAGATTCACAGCACTCGGCCAGATACGTATCCTTCTCCTTTAGGCTCTCTATGTCCGGATATACATTTAACACTCTATCTCCTAGATTCCAAAAATCATGTGACCAAGACTGTGGGTTTTCCCATACACGTGAATTTCCTTTCGCCCAATCAGGAAGCGCCTTACGAATTTTTGTAGCCACTGCTAGCTGCTCTTTTGCCGTTTTATATATTGTATCAATCCTTGTACCACCTTCTACCGGACGTTCTACACGAGTAATCTCCATACCATAGAACATCACCTTTCTTCTTACCCCTTTCTCATAAAGGTTCAACTCTATCTCATCATAACCTTCACTTTTGTAGCGTTGAACCTTGAGAAAATCCTGAAGGGCCTGAACAACTGCAGCAGAAACACTTCCAGCATACTGCGCTGCCTCATCAAATAAATGTAAATCTGCCTCTGCAACATAGATATTTTTTGTAGCCATAACCATACCTCCTCGTTTCATTAAGTAATATACGTTTTTATCGCCTTTATGGTTATGTTCATAATTATAAACATATACACCTATTTTGTCAAGATAGGCCGTATCCTTCTACTAATTATATCTAATGATAACTGTAATTATTCCCTGGATATTGATAATCTCATATCAAAATGCAATAAGTAAATTTTCTCTGCTTTTCCACAAAAATAGAGGATGGCTCTACACCATCCTTGTTATTTTAATCTTGTTTTGCTTGATTTATTCTGTCATAAAGCCGCATATCCAGTCACTTTAAATATTAGAAAATTTGGCTATTTCTACCCTCCTTATAAATTCCTTATTTTTTTACCCTAAAATGACTCATGTAAAGAAAAAACAAGGAGGATCATACATTATGAACGATTTTATTTTACAGACTAAAAATTTATCAAAGCAATTTGGAAAACAAAAGGCGGTAGAGAATATCAATATTAATGTACCTCGTGGAAAAATATATGGCTTATTGGGACCAAATGGCGCTGGAAAATCCACCCTTCTCAAAATGATTTGCGGAATGATTACACCTACATCCGGGAAAATGATATTCAATAATAGTCCTTGGAATCGTGCAAATCTTTCCGAAATTGGTGCATTAATTGAAAATCCACCACTCTATCCCAACTTAACTGCGTATGAGAATTGTCGTGTGCGTTCACTGGCTCTAGGAATTGAGAAAGAAAGAATTCAAGAAGTTTTACAAATTGTAAGTCTTACAAACACAGGGAAAAAACGTGTGGGACAATTTTCCATGGGAATGAAACAACGGCTAGGAATAGCTTTGGCACTGCTTAGCAAGCCTAAGCTTTTAATCCTCGATGAGCCTACAAATGGACTTGATCCAATTGCAATAAAGGAGCTAAGAAAACTAATTCAGCTTTTTTCGCAACAAGGAACTACCGTTATTCTATCTTCACACATTTTATCTGAAGTTGAACATGTCGTAGATTATATAGGAATCATTGCAGCTGGTCACTTAGGATATCAAGGTGCATTTGATCCATCAGTTGATTTAGAAAAACTTTTTATGGAGGTTGTTAGTCACCAACAAGGAGGATCCCATGATTAATACAAATATACTATTATCTGAATTTTTAAAGACAAAAAGAAGTGCTACTAGGAGGATTGCCATCGCTAGTCCACTATGTCTGACACTAATGGCACTTGTTCAACAAGGTTATTTTTCTTTGAACCTATTTAATTGGTATTATGTGGTTTTTTTACCCGTCACTTTCTCCTTAATTAGTGCAACAGCAGTTAATATTGATAACAAAAAGCACGGACTACGCGCCATTCGTAGCCTCCCTATTTCTCAGGATAAAATATGGAGCTGCAAACTTTTAATAGTTTTATTTTATGCCTTTCTTTCCTGCTTGCTCCTAAGTATCGCTGTTGTTTGTGTTCCCTTTATTTTCAGCTTGTTTGGAATCAATCAGATTAAGCAATTAAGTCTTGTTTCCATATTTTCCGGAATTATAGTTATGTTTATTACAACGATGTGGCAAATCCCCTTTTGCTTTATTCTTTCAAAAAAATTAGGACTTATTTTCTCGGTCATTTTAAATTTAGTGACTTCTTTTTCGGGTGTGTTATTAGCGCTTAAACCATACTGGCTGTTTTGCCCTTGGGCATGGGTCAATCGTTCCATGATTTCTGTGTTGGGACTTTTACCAAATGGTTTACCGATTGAAAAAAATCTGAGCTATACTCACTCTTACGATACTTTTATTGCCCTAGTTTCCTCTGTAATATTAACAACAATTTTATCTGTTATTTCAACTAAACTTTATACAAAATCAGAAGCGAGGTAAGATTCGATGATTAGATATTTATATTCACAGATGTATAAAATACTAAAAAGCCCCCTAATCTATCTAGCTATTCTTTGGCCGATTTTACTTGTTGGACTCTTTATCACCTATTATTCCATTACTTCATGGAGTAACGAACAAAATATCACTGGTTTTTTTCAAGCACTATCCTTATTTATGGATAGCCTAGTTGTGATATTGTGTACTGGTATCATGCAGCAAGAACAACGTGCAGGGGCATTTTTTAATCTTTTATGCATTGGAAAATCCCGCATTAAACTGCTTCTATCGATAATTATTTTATTAACAATCATGATTAGCCTCAGCTTGATACTTGCTGTTATAGGATTTGCTTTGTTATATGGGAAAATGATTATTCTATCCTATATCTTGACGACCATTCTTATGCTTATTCCACTTACTTGTCTCATTTTTATCCATCTATTTATTGTTTTGAAATTTGGAACATCCTGGGCAGTAGGTTCTGGAGCAATTTTCTTTTTAATCGGCGCCTTAGCATGCACGGGACTTTTGGATAAAATTTGGTATTACCTGCCACCAGCTTGGGCAGTTAGATTCTCATCACTTATGCTCTTAGATACTTTTCATCCAAATTATATTCTTCAAATTTCCTCTGAGCTACGATATGGTTTGTTGGTATGTATCCTTGTTACTCTCGCTGTTGTAATTATTATTCCAAAATGGTTTAATAAATGGGATGGTAGACCTGAGAATAATGATGAATAATTTTGATGAAAGAAGGAAAAAATATGGGACAAAACATTCTTGTTGTTGATGACGATGAACAAATTCAAGCGGTTATAGAGAAAAGCTTAAAACGCGCACAATACTCTGTCTATACATGTTCCTCGGCCAAAGAAGTCTTAAGCTTACCCCTCAATCAATTCGATTTGATGATTTTTGATGTAATGATGCCAGATATGGATGGTTTTGAGCTTTGTAGAAACGTCCGTGAAAAAGTCGATTGTCCTATCATATTTCTCACCGCCAAATCCAAAGAAACTGATGTTGCTCAGGGATTGGCACTTGGTGGGGATGATTATATTCGTAAGCCGTTTACCCCTTTAGAATTAGTTAGTCGCGTACAGGCACATCTAAGGAGAGAACAACGAGTTCATCATGCTTCGCTATCTTTTGGAGAGATTCGTTTTCTATTAACAGCCAAAGAAATCCAAATTAACGGAGAAACAATTAAATTTACCAAAATGGAATATGAGATTTGTGAACTCTTAGCTAGGCATAAAGGACAGGTTTTTTCGCGAGAGCATATTCTCGAATTGGTCGGTGGATACTGGACCGAATCAGCATCCGCAGCCATAGTAGAACACATAAAAAATATTCGGAAAAAATTCTCCAGCTATCAGCTGGATCCAATTAAAACTATTTGGGGAGTTGGCTACAAATGGGAATAAAAAAACTATATTCCAGAAAAAATAGCTTAAAAAGCATATTATCGATCTACTCCTTAATCTTCATAGCTATTATTGGCTTTCTCTTTCTCCTATTATATATTGGCTTCAATTATGGTGTTAAATATGATTTATACACTTTTGCCAATCACGAAGAAAAACAAGTCGAATCCTTAAAACAAAAGATAATCTCTAGTCAAAGTTTCAATCCAACCTGGGTACCTAGTAATATTGGCTACATTCAACTAAACCAAGAAAATAAAATAATCCAATCGAATATGACACCTAAGAATAAAAAAAATGCACTGGCCTATTTGAAAGGAAAACAAACCTCCTCTAAAGATTACTTTTTAAAGGTTGTATATAAAGACGGCATCTGCATTTTTAAATATAATATTGGTGTATTTTATTCATCAGATTGGGCAAATGCACATCTCCCAAGTGTGGAACTGTTGTTTTTACTCATAATTGCTCTTATTATTTTTATTCCAACTATGTGGTTTGCAAAATCAATTACTAAACGAATTTATAAAGACGTGTTTCCCCTACAAAACGCTCTTATTGCAATTGGTCAAGGTGATTTAACGATTCCTGTTCCCACACTAACAATCTCTGAATTTAAGGAACTAGGAAGCCTTACAGAGCATATGCGCATTGATTTAAAAGCAACTTTAGAAGCGCTTTGGTCAAGCGAGCATAAAATAAGAGAGCAAACAACTCAAATGCTGCATGATTATCGTTCGCCATTGACTGTTGCGCGTGCAAATGCTGAATTTATGAAAGAAGATCTCAATCAACTAAATAAAGCAAGTTCTGATAACGAAAAAGAACAGCTATATTCAAGTCTAGTGACATATACGGAGTCAATTATTTTTAACTTGAATCGATTATCTGAAGTCGCAGATAGATTACAACGACAATTTAGCAATGAAGATGCTGTCAAGGAACCCTTAGCATTCAATCAATTCAATCGAAAAATAGAGCAAGAAGGTCAAATGCTAAGTAAGCACTATGGGAACAAGTGGAAAAGTCAATTTCATAAGACTGGAGCCTATACAATGATTGAAGAAAGTACACTTTACCAAGCCTTAACTAATATTATTCTTAATGCTTGTGAGCATGGGCGTTCTCCCCAGTCAATTAATCTAAGTTTTATGGTTACAAATGAAAAAGCCGAATATAAAGTTATTAATTCTGGATCTTGCTTTTCAAATGCTGCGTTAACTCATGCAACAGATAAAGGCTTTTCTGAAAGTCAAAATCATCTCCAAACAATCAAAGGAATGGGATTGTATTTCGTGGCAAATGTGCTTAGAGCAAACGGTGGCGAACTTTATTTATCTAATACGCCAGAGGGATATGCTTGCGTACAAATTATCCTTCCATCATACGAACCAAAAAAAAATACTTAAACCTAGCTAATTTGACCATTTAATTAGTATAATTCAACAAAAGCAGAGATAGAAAATTGTCTTCTACCTCTGCTTTTTCATTCATCAACAAGGTTAACCATTGTTTTATAAAATACATTCAACGAGAAACTTCCTGTTTTTAAAGCTATCTTCCTAGCCCTACATTTCATCGTTAAATGACAAAACGATATTTTTGATTACGCACCTATTTATCTGATAGCCTATCTTTTCTTAATACCCCATATTTTAACTTAATTCAGGCAGAAGTCGCCCATCCTCTATAGGTGGGTGATGAATGCCATTCGGTATGAGGGTTACTGTTGGTAACTCGAAGACCGACAATACAGTATATTGTCTTTTTATTTCGTTCTATGTTATAATCAGTCTGTATTAGAAATGAGTTGATATAAAATGGAATTAGATACAAATAAACATTCAGTCTTTCTTCTTTATTACCATCTTATTTTAGTAACGAAATACCGTAGACAAGTGATTGATGATGAAATATCTGATTATGCTAAAGCTACTTTTGAAAGAATTTCAGAATCGTATCACATTACTTTAGTGGAGTGGAATCATGATAAAGACCACGTTCATATTATGTTCAAAGCTCATCCTAAAACAGAATTGACAAAATTCATCAACGCCTATAAAAGCGCTAGTTCAAGATTGATAAAACGTGATTTTCCAAGAGTCAAACAGTTTCTTTGGAAAGAAATGTTTTGGTCTAAAAGTTTTTGTCTGTTGACGACTGGTGGAGCACCAATTGATGTGATAAAGAAATACATCCAAAATCAAGGAAACAATCATAAATAGAAAGCAGGTGAACTTTGTGGAACGACTAAAAGCGTACAAATTCAGAATCTATCCAACAGAGGAACAAGAAATCTTCTTTGCCAAAACTTTCGGCTGCGTTCGTAAGGTCTACAATCTAATGCTTAATGACCGAAAAAAAGCATATGAAGAAGTTAAAAATGATCCTTCTAAAAAAATGACTTTTCCAACACCGGCTAAATATAAGAAAGAATTTCCATTTCTGAAAGAAGTCGATAGCCTCGCTTTGGCCAATGCCCAACTTCATTTAGATAAAGCATACAAGAATTTTTTTCGGGATAAATCTGTTGGCTTTCCACGTTTCAAAAGTAAGAAAAATCCTGTTCAGAGTTATACAACGAATAATCAAAATGGTACAGTTGCTTTGATTGATAGTAAATTCATAAAAGTTCCTAAATTGAAATCATTAGTAAGAATTAAGCTTCATAGACAACCAAAAGGGATGATTAAATCTGCTACAATATCACGCCATTCTAGCGGTAAATACTATATTTCTTTGTTATGTAAAGAAGAAATTAGCGAGTTACCTAAAACCAATTCTGCCATTGGTATTGACTTAGGTATTACAGACTTTGCGATTCTTTCAGATGGACAAAAAATTGATAATAATAAATTCACTTCAAAAATGGAGAAAAAGCTTAAACGTGAACAACGTAAGTTGTCTAGACGTGCCTTATTAGCTAAGAAAAAAGGTATCCCTTTATCTGAAGCTAAAAATTACCAAAAACAAAAACGCAAAGTAGCTAGATTGCATGAAAAAGTAATGAATCAACGTACTGATTTTCTGAATAAGTTAAGTACAGAAATTATCAAAAATCACGATATTATCTGTATTGAAGACTTAAACGTAAAAGGTATGTTGCGTAATCATAAATTAGCAAGAAGTATTTCTGATGTATCTTGGTCTAGCTTTGTGGCTAAGTTGCAATACAAAGCGGACTGGTATGGACGTGAAATCATCAAAGTGGATACGTGGTTTCCGTCTAGTCAGATTTGTTCAGAGTGCGGACATAAAGATGGCAAGAAATCGCTCGATATTCGAGAATGGACTTGCCCTATTTGTCATACTCATCATGACCGTGATATCAACGCTAGTATCAATATATTGATTGAAGGTCTAAGAATACAAACTTCAGCTTAGGCACAATCAAAAAAACCGTAGGAACTACGGGGATAGCTTGGTAAATAAGAGAAACCGCTGTTAGTGAAGAAATAAGCTATCAAGTATGCTCTATTCCCAAGAAGCTCCCACTTCAAGCGTTAAGAACCGTTAGGTTTAGCGAAGTGGTGAGTAGTTCACTAGTAAATCTTCTAAAATCGTTCCTTGTATTTTTTTAATTAGTGGTTTTTTAATGACATCTAGATGGTAAGGCAATTCAATATCCAATGGTGATTTGCCATCCATTAAACGAACACTGCTATCTAGTAAAGCACGAACATCATAAACACTCGCCCATACTTCTGGAACTGCTCGATCGATAGTAAACAAACCATACACTGCTTCCATCGCTGTTCGGACTGAATATTCAGTTGTAAAAATTGTATCCCTTGGTGTTTGCGCAAATTGACCTAAAAAAGCGAAATTAACACAACCATCTGGAATCACATCTGGTCTATCGCCAGCTTTTCGACAATTAAATGATAATCATCCTGCATCCCATTTTTAATCCAATCGAGCATTAGTCCCACAAAACCGTATTTATAAAACTGCGCAATAAAAATTTTATTCTCAGTGGTGATATATTTATCTTGTGACTGCTGCTCTACGACATTTAATAACAAATCAAATGTACAAGCATAAAGAAAATTCTCAATTTGTTCTCTTTTTATAACATGATAAGCATTCATAATAAACGGCTTATTCTCATAAACCGCCTCAAAAATATCTAAAAAGCCTTCCTGCCAAGTTTCTTTCGTTTTACGATTGTTTAGTGCTTTTTTGGCATCCTCAAGGCAAGCCCATTCAACTAAATCATAAATATCCTTAAAATGATAATAAAAGGCCATCCGACTAATCCCACAATGATTGGTCAAATCAGTAATAGTTATTTTATCTAAAGGTTTCTTTAATAATAGTGCCTTTAATGCCTTTTCTAATTCATCTTTCGTTGAGTGCTGCATCTTCTTTCCCCTTTAAGCTTGTAATAATTACCTTTCTAATATAATCCTATTTTTTAGTAAAATCAATTGATAGTTCAAACACACTTCCTAATTTATTCATCACATTTAGTGTAAAAAAATGGTTTGACAAGTTAAATAAACAAGTATATGATAATATTCAAGTTATATATGTATCATATTAAATTGATCAGGAGGCTTATTTATGCAAAGAAACATCTACTTTTTTCAAGAAGCCGCAGCTCCAGACCCATTTATCCTTGGAGGAAAAGGTGCAAATTTAGCGATTATGACACAAATTGGATTACCTATACCCAAAGGCTTTACCATTACTACTCAAAGCTGTATGGTCTACCTTAAAGATCCAAACTTTTTTGAACAGGTTTTAAGTAACCAAGTTTTAAAAGCGGTTGCAGCGTTGGAGGAACTTACGCAGAAAAACTTTAAACAAAGCACAGATGAAAATTTATTACTCGTATCTGTACGTAGTGGTGCGCCCTTTTCAATGCCTGGTATGATGGATACCATTTTAAATTTGGGCTTAAATGATGCACGTGTGTTATTACTAGCCAAAAAGACGAATCTTGCCTTTGCTTTTGATTGTTATCGCAGATTATTACAAATGTTTGCCGATGTCGTTTATCACATTCCTAAAGAAAATTTCAATCTACTACTAAAAAAGGCGGAGGACGATTTTCAACAAACTTGTCAGCAATTTTCTTTGCAGCAGCATCAAGTCGTCATCGAACAATTTAAAGCCATTTATCAAAAACAAGGATTACAATTTCCACAAGATCCTGTTGATCAATTATTTGCTGCCATCAAAGCAGTTTTTCAATCTTGGAATAACCAAAGAGCTAAGGTATACCGTCAATTGCACAAAATCAGTGATACATTAGGTAGCGCGGTGAATGTACAGGAGATGGTCTTTGGGAATAGTGGATTAACTAGTGCTACTGGTGTCGTCTTTACTAGAAATCCAGCAACTGGTGAAAAAGGCCTATTTGGCGAATATTTATTAAATGCACAAGGTGAGGATGTAGTAGCTGGGATTCGGACTCCTGAAAACATCCATCATCTACAAACTCAGCTGCCAAAAGCCTATCAAGAATTATTACACTATACCCAATTATTAGAAAAGCATTATCGTGATATGCAGGATATAGAATTTACTATTGAAGAAGGCAAGTTATACCTATTACAAACAAGAAATGGGAAACGAACAGCAAAAGCGCAAATTCAGATTTGTTATGATTTGGTTCAGGAGCAGATGATTGATAAAAAAGAAGCCCTTCGACGAATCAAGGTGGATGATTTAGAACAGCTCCTTCACCCAACCTTTGAAGCAAACGCCCTCAATAAAACACAAGCCTTCGCTAAAGGTCTACCCGCTAGTCCAGGTGCAGCTAGTGGCATCATCACCTTTACTGCCAAAGAGGCCCAACAACTAGCTAGCTTAGGGCATAAGGTCATTTTACTTAGAGAGGAAACCTCGCCTGAAGATATTGAAGGCATGATTGCTAGTCAAGCAATTGTAACCAGTCATGGTGGTATGACCTCTCACGCCGCTGTGGTGGCTAGAGGGATGGGCATGTGCTGTGTTACTGGCTGTGAAGCCTTGCATATCGATGAACAGACAAAAACCGTGCAATGTGGAGACTTAATCTTAAAACAAGGCGATATAATCTCTGTAGATGGTACCACAGGTTTAATTTACCAAGGTGAGCTGCCTTGTACCATGGTCAATCACGACCAAATACTGTCACAAATTTTATTATGGGCTGATGAAATTGCTACAGTGAAGGTACGAGCAAACGCCGAAACCCCTCAAGATATTCAAAATGCATTGGACTTTAACGCCACTGGAATTGGACTAGCAAGAACTGAGCATATGTTTTTCAATAAAAACCGGATTTTAACCATGCGCAAGCTGATTCTTGCCGATAATTTTGACGAAAGAAATAAAGCTTTAGCTAAATTGCAGCATTATCAAGAAGCAGATTTTAAACAAATGTATCAATTAGTACAGGACAAACCAATGATTATTCGCTTGCTTGATCCACCACTACACGAATTTTTACCAAATACAGCACATGAATTAGAAGAATTAGCCCAAGATTTAGCAGTTGATATAGCATACTTAAAACAAAAAATAGCCAAATTACAAGAAAAAAATCCCATGCTTGGTCACCGCGGCTGCCGCTTAGCAATCTCGCATCCAGAGATTTATCAAATGCAGGTTCGTGCCATCTTTAATAGCGTGATTACACTAAGAAAATCCGGAATCAATATCGTTCCAGAAATCATGATTCCATTAATTGCAGAAGCAAATGAGCTAAGCTATATTCGCCAACAAATTGAAGCAACTATTCATAAAATATTTGCTGAAAATCATATCCAGCCATTTGAATATCAAATCGGTACCATGCTTGAATTGCCACGAGCCTGCCTCAAAGCCGACACACTCACGCCATACGCTGATTTCTTTAGCTTTGGAACCAATGATTTAACCCAGATGACATATGGGTTTTCTAGAGATGATATTGCTAAATTTATTCATTTTTACCATGAAAAAGCAATCCTAACCTTTGATCCATTCCAAAAGCTAGATTGTGACGGTGTAGGAAAATTAATGCAAATCGCTATTCAACATATTAGAAGTATTGCTAAGCAAAAGACAATCGGTGTTTGTGGCGAGGTCGGCGGAGATCCTGACTCTATCTTCTTTTTACAACAAATCGGTGTAGACTATGTGTCTTGCTCCCCTTATCGAATTCCTTGCGCACGCTTAGCCGCAGCCAAAGCTAGACTAAACTAAACACCAAAAGTGGTGGTTTATCCTGAAATTAGGATAAATCACCACTTTTTTATTGATTCACTCATATCAATCGTTCATCTGCAACCTTTATGATATAAGGCAAAAAAACGATTTATTCGGCGATACGTTTCCTATAATCATTCGCTATCTGCCATTTTTATCAATCGCCTCGAAAGCGCCTCGCTTAACGCAACCTATTTGCCCAATCTTCCTTTGTCAAAATATTCGTGTGCCCTATTCTAATCTCGTTGAGTAAGGGGACTGACACCTGATTACAGGTATGATGATACCTAAAACCAAGCTTCTGCTGAACTCTTTTTGACTTCTCGTTTCCATCATAGTACCCACACCAAATTGTTTCCATTCCTAATTTTTCAAAAGCTCTTTGTAAAAGGGCGTTTGCAGCTTCAGGCACATATCCTCTCCCCCAAAACGGCTCGCCTAACCAATAGCCTAATTCACATTCATCATCGCTTTCAGTCATATCTGTATGTCCATTTAATTTCAATTCAATCGCCCCAATTGCCCGATTATTTTCTTTTTCACAGATTGCATAGCACTCAGCTCCACCAAAAACATTCGTAATCACTTCTCTACTCTGCTCAATATTTTGAACTGGGGGCCAGCCAGCAATCAATCCAACATTGGGATTTTGGGCATAGGTAAACAAGCTTTCTGCATCCTCTTGGGTCCATCTTCTCAAAATTAATCTCTCTGTTGCAATTTGGCAAGTTTCATTTTCTCTCATATAAATTTTCCTCACAATTTTTAGCTAGCACGAAAATACGATCAAAATTTTCTCTGTTGCTAGCATCAAATGCTCTCTCTTTCCATCAACATACTTTTGCATCTAGGCAATTTAAGGTTGCAAATGCTATTTTTTCTATTTTTAATCCTTTAGACACCCCAAAACAGGGCTATCCTTCTTTAATTAAAGGCTTTGGCTACACATTTCTGTAAGTTAGCTAGCTTTTTAGCGTTACTATCCAAAAACACCTTCAATTCACAGGGTTCTTTCTTAGACTGGATTTCAATTGAGTGATATGAAACGCCTTTAGGATAGGCAAGCGATTGGCTATAGCTGCTACTTTTGAATTATCTCCAATATAGACAGTTGGATTTTCATTGATTGGACTTGTTTTATTCTGACTACGTCCTACAAAAAGTTATAACATGAATAACAAAGCTCAGAATAATTGAAGCTTTTTCACCATCGTAATCATCTTTTCCTATTAGCTGACTAAACACGAACTGAAAATATTTTGAAACGCTTGCTTTTAATCAAATTATATCATGATATAAATTTCCTAAGCTAGCTATTATACCAAAAAAGCGATGACTTATCCTAAAATCAGGATAAATCACCGCTGTTAAATAGACTAATCTCTGGCAAAGATACGAACAAATGCCAAGAATAAGTTAATAAAATCTAAATACAATTGTAAAGCCATGAAGCTAGCTAAACCAAAATCGTTTTCTGCTTGATGCTCAAAATACAATGTACGAATACGTTGATTATCATAAGCGGTTAGGCCACTAAAAATTAAAATCAACACAAATGAGATAAAGTAATCTAGCGTACTACTTGCCATGAACATATTGACAATCATTAAGATTAAGACACCGATTAAAAATGACATCGCTGTTCGGCCAACTACCGATAAATCTCTCTTAACAAATACACCGATGGCAGCCATTGAAAGAAAAGTCGCTGCACTACTTATAAAAGCGGTTGTTACCGTACCAAAATCATATGTTAATAAGGTAACAGTCAAGGTTACTCCATTTAATAAGGAATAGACTAAAAAACCAGCTAGCGTCAATGCTGGATTTTTAAATGCTTGTCGTCCCATTACCAAGACTAATACAATTTCAAAAATCCATAAGAACATAAAAGTCATATTGTTCATCGTATTTAAAAATTGATTTAAAAATACGGTTGAACATAGGTAAGCTGATAGCGCACTAATCGCTAAACCTACACCAAAAATAGCATATACCTTTGCATAAAAACGATTTAAACCTTTTGATAAAGAGATCTCTGGGTTCATCTAACCACCACTTTCTTCTATTCTATACTTTAATCCCAATTCGTAATTATTCTTCTACTGGTTCCTCAGATTGAATCATAGGCGGTTGTACCATTACCACAGCATCCAATACTCGATTTTCTTCTTGATTGACTGCTTCAACAGAAATGGTTACCACGCCTTTCATCTTGTCTACTTTAATCACTTCAAACATAAAAGTCAGGGTTTCATAATGATAAACTGGCTCGACAAAATTCATTGAAAAATTCACAACATGAGAGCCTGGACCTGGCAAGTGCTTAGAAATTGCACTCGTAATTAGTCCCATTAACATCACACTAGGAACGATTGGACGTTCATATTCCGTTTGTTTTGCATAATCATGCTGGATATATAGTGGATTCGCATCATTAGTTAAGCCTAAATACAATAACAGCTGCTGGTCTTCAATCGACTCAGTCAACGATAACGAATCACCTTCTTCAATTTCTTCAATGGTTCTGCCAAGCTTTCTGGGTTTGCCAATATTCAAATTACATTCCTCCATATAATTACTTACCTACATTTTACCCTAAACGCTACCTAAAGTGCAAGTTTAGCAACTAGCTTCTATCTTTTCATTTAGTTTAAAATTTTCCACTCAAAATCAGCCATTAATAAAAGCTTCAATTACAATTCAATAATTAATCTGCTGAAAGAAAAATGGATTCCTGTGCTAAATTTTGAATCATTCGATGAGTAATCAATACGATAATCTTATTTTTCTTAAGATCATCAAACAAAGCAGGTAACTGATTATCAAAAAAGCTATCCACATTAGCAAATGTTTCATCTAACAGAAGCAACGTAGTATTCGGCTTAGTAATTGTTACAAAAAACTGAATAATCTGACGCTCGCCTCCAGAAAGCTCACTCATTTTTGATTGATACTTTTTTCTTAAATTGAATTTTTCACCAGTAAATATTGGCTTGAATGTTGGGGAGTCTAAAAGTTTTTCAACTTCAGCAATAGTTAAAAAAGTAGTTAGGTATTCTTCTACCAAAATATCCTGCATATATTCATTTTGTAGCATATAAGAAATACAATCATTTCTCAATGCTAGGTCGTTTATTGAACTAAGCTGTTGACCATTAAGCAAAATTTCACCTGTATAATTTTGCTTATATACTCCCACTAAAGTTAATAATAAACTCGTTTTGCCCGCACCATTTTTGCCAATTAATTGATAGATATTATTTTTCGTCAACGAAAAAGTAAGTGGCTGAATATAAAGTGCTTTGCCATTAATCATTATATTCACATCGTTAAATGCAATAGATGATATTTCTTTTACTACAATCTCCCCTACATTAGCAGCTGGTAAATCACATAACTCTAGTAAACGATTTTTTGCGACAAGCATTTTACGATACTCATCACCAAACTCCATCATATTATCTAAACTAGTTAACAAGCGCCAAAAATACTGCATTACCGTAATAAAATAGCCAATTGTTAACTGGCCAGAAAAAATCATACTACCACCCATTACAAAAAACACCACTTGTATTATAAAGGAAAAAAATAATTTTGAGCTAGAGACAAAATATTTACAAATAAAATTTTTATCAATCAATAGATTTAATTTTCTGGACAAAGACTGTAATCTTTCATATTCAAATTGCATGGTTTCTTTCGCTTTAATTTCTATCAGCCTTTGATAGAGACTAGTTCTCCGTCCATACAAATGATTTCCCATTTCCATTAAGCGATAACCGAGTGAAATCAATTTAGACTGACTGAACAAATGTATGATGATATAAATAAACATAAGCAGTAGAAAAATACTAAAAAATATTTTATTTAGATTATAAACGAAGATAAGTACATAAATCATCACTGTACCCTCCCCAATTATCAATGGGATAATGGAGTAATAATATTTTATAAAAGATTCAATATCGTTGCTTATTCGATCATGAAGATAAGCTGGGGAATTTTTACTGATGGCAAAAGTATCTTTTAAATAAAAATCTTTTACGAATCTGTTTTGTGTAGCAATACTTTTTTGCGGAATATATGAATAGTTAATTTTTGCGGAAAAATATGAAACAAGCATTCGTAAAATAAATGCAATAACTAAAATAAATAATAACTTATATAATAAAACCACATTTTTAGCAATCAATTGATTAATCATCATACCTTCTATATAAGGAAGACTTAATTCCATCGCAACAACAGATAAGCTAAGAATAATTTGAAATACTAAAATTTTTTTATTTTTGATATTTTGATTAATCCATTTCATCCAACAACAATCCTTTTTTAATGAATATATTATTTAACGCTAAAAACTTTTACGTTATAATATCACACAAAAATATATAAAACAATAACCCTAATATATCTAGCTAAAAAACGATGTATACTGAATCTTCAGTACACATCGTTCAAAATAGATTCTATGATTAGATTAAGAAAAGCGACATTCTTTATGATTGGTTAAAGCTTCCCAGTGCCAATTTTCAACCTCAGGAATATCTTGGCCGTGTTCACGAATATATTGATGATGATATTGAATAGTATCGTCCATTTTTTGAGCAAAAACAGCAGCATCTGAACCATATACAGCTAAAGCCGCATCCTTAGCTAAATGGAAACGATCCATTTCTGACAATACACGCATATCAAAAGGTGTCGTAATATCCCCATTTTCACGATAGCCATGAATGTAAAGGTTATGATTACTACGATCAAAGAAGATATCACGAACCAACCCTTCATAACCATGGAAGGCAAAGATTACCGGTACATCCTTAGTAAAGTAAGCATCGAAAGCTTCATCAGATAATCCTCTTGCATCATGTTTTGGATGACGAAGTTTTAATAGATCAACTACATTGATAAAACGGATTTTCAAGCTTGGGAAGGCTTTGTGCAAAATACTAATAGCCGCTAGAGCCTCTAAGTTTGGTTCTGTACCAGCAGCCGCAATGACTACATCAGGTTTTTCATTTTTAGCAGTTGAAGCCCAATCAATAATCCGTAAACCATCGCGCACTAACTCTTCTGCTTCTGTCACAGAATAAAATTGTGGACGTGGATGTTTAGAAGAAACAATTAAGTTAATTTTTTCTTTTGAGGCTAACGCTTTTTCCATCACTGCCATCAAAGTATTGGTATCAGCTGGCAAGTATTCTCGAATGAATTCTGGTTTCTTTTCCGCTAAATGGGTCAATAAACCTGGATCTTGGTGCGTATAACCGTTATGATCTTGCTGGAATACGGTAGAAGTAGCAATTAAATTCAATGATGGATATTCATTACGCCAAGTTTGTTCTTTGGCTTTACGTAACCATTTGAAATGTTGGGTAATCATTGAATCCACCACTCGTAAAAAGGCTTCATAGCTAGCGAAGAAACCATGTCGACCAGTTAAAACATAGCCCTCTAAGAACCCTTCTGCTTGATGTTCAGATAATTGTGAATCAATCACACGACCAACTGGTGAAATCCATTCATCATAAGCATTATCTTTGGCTTCAAGCCATTGACGATTGGTTACCTCAAATACTTTATTTAGACGATTTGATTTAGATTCATCTGGGCCAAAAATACGGAAGTTGGTTGGATTTTCAACGACTAAATCACGAGCAAATTTACCAAACTCAATCATATCTTGGGCAATGACTTGGCCAGGTATTGTTGTGTCAATGGCATGCTTACGCCAATCAGTAATCGATAATGGTTTTGGATTTAGACCCCCATTTGTAATTGGATTGACTGACATCCGCTTGAACCCTTTAGGTGAAATAGCTCTATATTCATCTTTAAAGGTCCCATTTTCATCGAACAATTCATCTGGATTGTAAGATTTCAACCAATTAATTAATTGATCCACATGCTCCATATGATCAGCATCGACTGGAATTGGTACTTGATGGGCTCTAAAACCACCTTCAATTGGTTCATCTGCCCATTGTTTCGGACCGGTCCAACCCTTTGGCGTACGAATGATCAGCACTGGCCAATGTGGCATCACGGCATCTTCTGCACGTTTTGCACGCGCTTTTCTTTGAATTGCTTGAATCATTTCAATTGCTTCATCCACTTTTGCTGCCATGACTTCATGCGCTTTTGGTAATTGGCTTTCAGTCATAAAGATTGGGGTCCAACCTAAGCCTTCAAAGTAAGCTTTTAATTCTTCATCTGTCTTTCTTGCTAAAATAGTAGGATTAGAAATCTTACCACCATTTAAATATAAAATTGGTAAAACTGCCCCGTCATTTACCGGGTTAATAAAAGTATTTGAAAACCAGCCAGCAGCCAATGGACCCGTTTCTGATTCACCATCCCCCACTACCGCAGCTGCAATGACATCTGGATTATCTAAGATCGCTCCTGTTGCATGAGATAAAGAATAACCTAATTCGCCCCCTTCATGAATAGAACCAGGTGTTTCTGGTGCAGCATGTGAAGCGATTCCACCAGGGAATGAGAAAATCTTGAATAATTTCTTCAATCCTGCAGCATCTTGTGTAATTTCAGGATAGATTTCCGTATAGCTTCCATCTAAATAAGAATTAGAAACCATTACCTGTCCACCATGACCAGGACCTTCAATATAAAACATATTTAAATCATATTTATTAATTGCTCGATTTAAATGCGCGTAAATAAAGTTTTGCCCAGCAATGGTACCCCAGTGACCAATTGGGTGAATTTTTAAATCTTCTCGTTTTACTTCATTTCTTAAAAGTGGATTATCCTTTAAATACATTTGACCAACTGAAATATAATTGGCTGCTCTCCACCACGCGTCAACTTTTGCTAAATAATCTGATGAATTATAATTTGTCGTCATCTTCTCATTCTCCTGTTCGTTTATCTTCTCACATAAAATACCTATTAGAGTTGTTTTGTAAACAAAGCAGCTGAAATATTGATTTTATAAGCAGAATTATTTTGGTAAAAAATACTTTTAAACAACTAAAAAAAATAAAATACGCACATGTTCGTTTTAGTATTATTTACTATAATAGTTATAGTCCTTTTTACTATATTTGTCAAGCTGTTTTCTACAAAAATAATGACACTCAATTTAACCATTACGTTAAGTTGAGTGCCAAAAATTATGCAATAATAAGTTATACTTATGAGAAACTAAATTCTAAGGTTGTTTACCGATATAAGCTAAAATTCCGCCGTCAACATATAAGATATGACCATTCACAAAATCAGATGCATTAGATGCTAAAAATACGGCAGGTCCAGCTAAATCGTCAGCCGTTCCCCAACGTGCTGCTGGTGTACGGCCAACAATAAATTGATCAAATGGATGACGTTCGCCATTTTCTTGTCGCTCTCTTAGTGGTGCAGTCTGTGGTGTAGCAATATAGCCAGGACCAATTCCATTACATTGGATATTAAATTCTCCATATTCGGAAGCGATGTTTTTCGTTAACATCTTTAGGCCACCTTTAGCTGCTGCATAAGCACTAACGGTTTCTCGTCCTAATTCACTCATCATGGAACAAATATTGATAATCTTCCCTCCACCTTTTTTAATCATATCTGGAATAACTGCCTTGGACATGATAAACGGCGCATTTAGGTCAACATCAATGACTTGACGAAAATCTTTTGCTTCCATTTCAATCATTGGAATGCGTTTGATAATCCCTGCATTGTTGACTAAAATATCAATGCTGCCAACTTCAGCTTTTATTTTTGAAATCATATTTTTTACGGCTGCTTCATCGGTTACATCACAAACATAACCATGAGCTGTGATCCCTTCTTTTTCATAATTAGCCAGACCTTGCTCAACTGAAGCTTGGTCCAAATTATTAAACACGATAGTAGCCCCTGCTTTTGCTAATGATTTAGCAATTTCAAAGCCAATCCCATAAACTGCTCCTGTTACTAAAGCAACTTTACCATCTAAACGAAACATATCCATTTCAAAACTCATTTTCTTCTCCTCCATATTCATTAAGTTTTATTTTAATTGATCCATTGGAACCATATCCATATCCGTATAGGTAATATTTTCTCCACACATTGCCCAAATAAAGGAATAATTACTTGTACCTACCCCAGAATGAATGGACCAGCTTGGAGAAATCGTTGCCTGTTCATTTCCCATTACCAAATGCTTGGTTTCATCAGGTTTACCCATCATATGGAATACTCTTGTATCTTTTTCCATATCAAAATATACATAGGCTTCCATCCGACGTTCGTGCGTATGACAAGGCATTGTATTCCAAGAACTACCTGGCTCTAAAATGGTGTAACCCATTTGTAATTGACAGCTTTGACAAACATTCGGATGAACATATTGATAGATTTTACGTTCATTTAAGGTTAACTTTTCGCCAGTTTCTAATGGTTTGATTTGATCGATACTGATCTTAACATTTGGATAAGTATGATGCGCTGGTACTGAACTTACATAGAATTTAGCTGGATTCTCAGGACTTTGAGATTCAAATATAATTTCTCTCGTACCCATACCAATATAGTAGCCATCTTGTTTTTTCATTTCTTCTTTTTGACCATCGATAGTAATGAAGCCCGGTCCACCAATATTAATAACTCCTAGTTCTCTACGCTCTAAGAAATACGCAACACCTAACTCTGTTGATAAAGTTATTTCTAACGCTTCATTTGTAGGTGTCACTCCACCAAAAATCATACGATCATTGTGTGTATAAGTTAAGCGAATATCTCCCGGAACAAAAACTTCCTCTACTAAAAATTCTTTTCTTAATTGCTCAGTTGAATAATGTCTAATATCTTCTGGACTATGTGTGTAACGTACTTCCATTTTTTGCATTTTATTTAACCCTCTTTCTTTTTTATCGAACAATCCGACTTGAATCGCTTTGTAAATATTCTAAAACCTCTTCCACTGAAAATTGGTTACAATCTCCAGGAATGGAGTGTTTTAAAACAGAAGCTGCTGTGGCAAAATCTATTACTGTTTGCCCATCATATTTTTCCATTAAACCGTGTAAGATACCAGCTGCAAAAGCATCTCCTCCACCAACACGATCAACAATACTATCAATATAGTAATTTTTTGACTCCCAATAATTACCCTGCAGCCAAATCATGCCTTGCAATTCATTGATACTAGCCGAATGAACTTTACGATTGGTTGCATAGAAACACTTAATATTAGGAAATCGTTGAGAAATAAGTTCATAACAATCTTCAGTTGTTGTATTTTCCTCAATAGGTAATTCTAGTAAATACTTAGCGTCTAGCTTACCGGCTGAACAATAATCAACAAGTGGTAGAATTACCTGTAACACCCGTCTTGCTTGATCGTAAGGCCATAGTTTAGAACGATAATTAATATCGAAGCTGACCTTGCATCCGGCTTTTTTAGCTAATTTGATTAATTCAATGACTAAATTTGGCCAATTCTCAGATAGCGCGCAGGTAATACCTGAAACATGGAACAATTCCACATCTGTAAATAACTCAGTTGACCATTCATTTTCAGTTATTTGAGCAAAGCTAGAATTAGCACGGTCATAAATCACTTTTGCCGACCGAATGCCCACACCTTGCTCCAAATAATACGTCCCTAATCTGTCTCCACCTTTGATAACATACCTTGTATCAACACCATATTGCTTTAATTGATTAATTGCTGCAAAACCCATAGCATGATTAGGCACCTTGCTCACAAAAGCAACTTCATGGCCAAAATTTGCTAAGGAAATAGCAACATTTGCCTCACAGCCACCTAAATGCAGCGCAAGCTGTGAAGAATGAGCTAATCTTTCATTGTTAACGGTGGACAATCTTAACAATATTTCACCTAAAGTTACAACCTTCATTTTTCTAACCTCTGATTTCATTTAAACGTTTGATGTACTCTTGACTAATTTCCGTAATTAATGGATAATTTTCATCCTTTAATGGCGCCAATAAATTACCTCCGATACCAACAGCCACAGCACCCGCTTTAAACCATTTCTCCATATTTTCAAGATTAACCCCACCGGTTGGCATGATATTTAACTGTGGCAAGGGTGCTTTGAATGCACGAATCATACTTGAGCCAAATGCAGATCCTGGAAATAGTTTAACAATATCTGCACCATATTCTAATGCCTCTTTCATTTCAGTGACCGTCATACAGCCAGGTAAATACGGAATCTGATAAAGATTGCATAATTTCGCCGTTTCAATATCAAAAGATGGGCTAACAATAAATTGAGCACCTGCCATAATAGCAATTCTAGCTGTAGTTGCATCTAATACCGTTCCAGCACCTACTACAACACTAGGATCTTTTTGATATTTTTCAATCAAATCCTTTATCGCACCTTCAGCATTAGGTACTGTAAAAGTCAATTCTATCCCCGTAATGCCGCCTTCAATAATCGCTTCACTTGCCTTGATAGCCTGAACATCCGTGTTCCCACGCACTACTGCAATCACACCACATTTTTCTAATTTTTGTAAAATAGTTACTTTTTTCACTTCAGTCACCTTTTTCTTATTTGGAAATACAATTTTATTATTAAGAAATTTACATCTAAAGTATACTTTATAATTCTCAAAAATGAAAGTGCTTTTAGTAAAAAAATCAAAAAAATATACACCGATTAGCAAAATTTACTAAACGGTGCATGGTTATTAGCTTTTTTCAATAAGTGCTTTGGTAGTTTTTATTTTCTCAATCAGCTCTGTTTTATAATGATCAGTTAATCGATATTTGGGTACACTAATACTAAACGCTCCAACCATTTGCTGATCGCGTAGAATCGTTGTACCAATACAATAAATATCTTCTTCCATTTCCTCATCATCAAAGGCAATATTTGTGGTTTTTATTTCTGCGAGCTCTTTGGCTAATTTTAAGGGATTTGTAATAGTATTCGCTGTAAAAGGCTTAAGCTCATGCTTTTCAAGATATTGATTAAAATAGGCTTCATCAAAATAAGCCAAGGCCGCCTTGCCCATCGCTGAACTATATAATGGACGACTAATCCCCACCTTAGAGGACATTCGAATCGCTTGATTAATGGGCTCTAATTTATTGATATAATAGATCTCATCATTATTTAAAATCCCCAAATGAATCGTTTCGTCAACCTGATCACGCAACTCCTCTAAATAGGGTAAAGTTGATTCAATTAAATCAATTTGATCAATGTGTTTATTCGCATACCGAATCAGTTTAGAACCTAATTTGTAGTTCTTATCTAGAGTTTTATTGACATAGCCCACTATAACAAGTGTATCTAAAATTTTCAAAGTCGTTGAGGTGGTCATTTCACAACGTGCAGCAATTTCCTGCAAGGTAATATTCTCTTCTTCTGCAATACAATCAATAATTTTAGCCGCCTTAATTAAAACAGTGCCGTATGGTTTTTTATTTTCCATATAAGATACCTCATTCACTCTATAAGAAATAATTTATTCTTATCATAACCAAATTTTAAAAGATATGCAATAAAAAAAGCATGTAACCATCGCCAATATAGACAGTGTTTACATACTTTTTTCTCTTATTTATTTAAATCAAAAACTGGTCTCAATGGTATTGATACAGGTGAGCAATCCTCATTCGTCTCCATGATATCTTGCATATATCTCCACCATTTTTGATTGATTTCTGTTAATGCAACCTTATTCCAAAGCGCTTCATTTTCAATCTCTAGATAGGCAAACAAATCATTTGTCTCCTTATCCCAAAAAATCGAATAGCTTTTTACGCCATGCTGCTTCAACAATTCAACCATTTCTGGCCATAAACAGTCATGTCTTTTTTTATATTCTTCTACCAGATTAGGATACAGGTGCATTTTAAAAGCTTGCTTCATGATAGTAACCTCTTTTCATAAAATATTACATTAAAAATTAATATAATATAAAAATAGCATGCTTATTAACTATATCAGTACAGTTTTATTAGAAATACGAAATTAATAACTCAGTAAAACACAAGACGGTTAATGATTGACCATATGGCATTGCTGTTTGACCAATATTTTTGTAAAATTCTAAAGTGTCACCCATACCCGTACCAACCGAAACATTTTGCACTTCGCCTTTTTCATCAATTTGCTTTAATAAACCAGCAACAGCACGATTAGCTATCGCTGCATATTTTTTATCAATATAGCCCTTATGAACCGCTTTCAATATACCGTAAGCAAATCCAGCTGTTGCAGAAGATTCTACATACGAAGTGCTATCATCTAACAACGTATGCCATAAGCCGCTTTGAGCTTGTAGTTCAGCCAAGGCTTTAATTTGTGCCTCTAAGGTTTGGATTAAATAAATACTAAAGAAATCATTTTCTGGAAGCTCTAAAATCTCTATAATTTCAGGAATAGCAATGGTTAGCCAGCAATTCCCTCTTGCCCAAAAAGCTTTTGCATAGTTATGGTTGCCCTCAAACGTCCAGCCGTGATACCAAAGCCCTGTTTTTTTATCCATTAAATATTTGATATGAATTAAAAACTGCAATTTTGCCTCTTCAATGTAGTTTTCTCGATTTAATAGCTTACCAATCTTGGCTAATGGTAAAACAGTCATCATTAATGTGTCATCCCATAATTGGTTTTTGTTTTCCGGACCATAAGTAGCATGCTGCAAGCCATTTTCATTCGTTCTTGGCATTTCTCGCATCACCCATTCAGCCCATTGTTCTAAATACGGTACATAACGTGAATCTTTCGTGTCTTCATATAGACAAGCCATTGTTAGTAATGGAGCCATCGTATTGACATTTTTTGGTGGCGCCCCTTCAATCATACGTTCTTCAAACCAGTGATTGACAATTTCTAAAGACTTGTTATTTCCTGTAATTTTGTAATTTTTATATAAGCCATAAAGTCCTACTCCTTGAGGCCAATTCCATACAGTCCAACTTTTATCATCGACTTTTAAACCATCAAAATCTAACAAAAATTCTCCTGTATTATCTTTTATTGTTGTTAAATTTGTCGTTAATAGATCAATTTTTTCTTCTACTAATTTTTTTGGTACAAATAATTCTTCTAAAATAATATCCTTCATTTTAATACCTCTAATTATTATTAATAATTTTTGTAATTGATGTTAATTCTTCTTGTGAAAACGTTAAGTTTTTCAACGATTCAATATTATCATCTAATTGTGCTAAACGTGATATACCTACAATGACACTCGCAACAGATTCTTCATTTAGTATCCACGCAAGAGCCATTTGTGCTAAAGACTGATTTCTTTTTTTTGCGACTTCTGTTAAGTTTTGAATCAAGGAAAGTCTTACATTCACATCTTCCTTCGACAAAAACTTACTATCTGTTCTGGATGCTCTTGAGTCGCTAGGAATTCCATTTAAATATCTATTTGTTAACAGTCCCTGTGCAAGTGGACTAAATGCAACAGCACCTAAACCATGTTCTTTTAAAACTGGAAATAATTCTTTTTTAGCTTTACTATCAATCATATTATATCTAACTTGATGAATAATAAATGGTGTACCTAGTTTCTTAAAAATATTTGATATCTTTTCCGTTTGAACCGGCGAGTAATTCGATATACCTATATACAAAGCTTTTCCTTGTTTGACTAGCAAATCTAGAGCATGTGCTGTTTCTTCAAGTGGTGTATTTGAATCGGGTCGATGATGATAAAAAATATCAACATAATCTAGGCCTAACCGTTTTAAACTCTGATTACAACTCGCATAAATATGTTTTTTTGAGCCCCATTCTCCATAAGGACCTTCCCACATATGATATCCTGCCTTAGATGAAATAATCATTTCATCGCGATGGCGTTTTAATTCTTCCTGAAAAATCTTTCCAAAATTTTCCTCAGCTTGTCCTGCAGGTGGCCCGTAATTATTTGCTAAATCAAAATGGCAAATTCCTCTTTCGAAAGCACCGCAAATAATTTCTTTTTGTGTATGATATTCATCATTTTTTCCAAAATTATGCCAAAGGCCTAATGAAATAGCTGGTAATAGTAAGCCAGAATCACCAACTCTTCGATAAATCATCTCATCATAACTAACAGTTGAATAAGCCATCATTCTACTCCTTTATCTTTATACCATTCCTTAATGATATTATGTTCGTCATCGACTCTACAAATTAGATTGGCTACCATTTTTGCACCTAATTTAGAAAAGTGTGTATTATCCTCCCGTCCATCTGGAAAATTATCATATTCATCTTTACCTAAAAATAAATGGAAATTTTTAGATACTTCTTCACCTAGTTTTTTATATAGCGAAATGGTCTCTTTGTTTAAATCAATCATTGGTACACTTAATTTTTGAGATAATTCTCTAACAGCCCGTGGATAATCTCCTAAACTATATATATCAAATTTATGATTGTTAAATGCTCTACGGGTTACTGAAGTTAATAAAACTGGGTAAGCGTGCTTTACTTTTGCTAGTTCAATATAATGTTGTAAATTCTCTTTATAATCACCATCTGATTTCGTTCCACGTTCATCGGACTTTTGATCATTATGTCCAAACTGTATCAGTAACAAATCACCCTCAGATAAATTTGACACTAGCTTTTTATATTCCGGAAAACTTCTGAAGCTTTTTGAAGATGCGCCATTTTTAGCTAAATTTACCACCTTCACTTCACTTGGAATAAATTCAGATAACATCTCTCCCCATCCATATTCTGGGCGCTCAGATTCCTGTTTACAAGCTGCTGTAGAATCACCGATAATATAAATTTTTTTCATTTTTTCTCACTCTTCCACTAAAATTAACTTTTCATAAGGCGCTAAATAGTATTCACCATTTTTGTACCGCGTATGATGAAACAGTTCTATCATACTGTTCTTCAATATAAATAGACTAGCTTCTGATGACATATTGACTAAAAATACGTAGTCCTTGCCATCTCTTGAACGTTTGTATTTAACGATTCCTTTAGAACACGTTAAATGATAGTCATCACTATCAATTTGTGCTATTTCAGAAATAATTATTCTCTTTAAATAGCTATTTGAAAAATCAGCGGGTAAAGCCCCAATAAATATTGTATTGTTTCTACGCAATACAAAACTATTCTCTTTATCAAAACGAATAATGGGTTCCCAATCTAAATGATTTTTTATTAGAGTAAAGTAACCTACGTACCTTTCTGTAGTATGCATTAATTCATTGAGAAATACTTGTTCATTTGGAAAATATTCTTGATTGATTCCACTTAAGCAAAGTAATTCACCCAAGTCACCTAAGCCATTTTCTGTATGCCAATTTCCAAATTCATCCCTGTCACCAGTCATTGGTCCGACAATAAGTTTTCCATTCCGTTGAATAAATTCATCGAGTTCATCCAACAAATTACTAGAAATATTTCTTACAAAAGGAATAAAAATTACGTCGAAATCATGTAATGAATGCTTATCACTTATCACTTCAACATTTAATCCAGCATCAATTAAATTTTTATAAAAATTGGTAATTAAGGAGCGATAATTATAATGGCCTCCCGTTTCTACAGTGTATTTCCTTTTGGCATCATCAGAATAAATCAATCCTATTTTAGAAGGAATATATGTCGTTTTTTCAATAATTGGTAATAAATAATTAAAAAGTTTTCCTGTCTTTACTACCTCATCATAACTTAACGACTCCTCACCACTAGGTGTTAGCACACTACTATGAGGTTGTTCCACACCAAATCTATGGCCTCTAAAATGCCAGAAATTGAATGCTTTCAAATTGCCAGCCATGGTGCTAAATAACTCACATGATAAATAATCTTTTGGATGGGGCTGAACATAATTTTGGATGTGTCCAGCATGAGAAGTAGAAGTTTCTAATAGTAACGCAGAACTCCTATTTGGTTTCAAATTACGCCAACGGTCCACATTAAGTTGAAATGCTGCATAATCTTGAGCAGACGCATAAGTATCAAAACCTGAGTCATCTAAAAAAGAAAATAATTCTTCATTATCTAGGTTGAATCCTAAAGAACTATTGTGTGTAATTCGACAATTTGCATTCATTCGTACAATGTAAGAGAGCTCTTTAGCAAATTCATTTATTTTAGATTCATGAAACTGCTTAAATGAATTCATCAATGCTACACTATGTAAAAATGGGGTCGCACTAGGCAAAACAACTTCCGAAAATTTGCGATAAGTTTGGCTCCATATGTTAGTACCAAAAAATGCATTTAGTTTTTCAATAGTAATAAATTCCTTCTGTAAGTATTCTATCCATTGTTTTTTACATTCATCACAAAAGCATAAATCAACATGGCATTTAAATTCATTATCTAATTGTACAAACTTCACACATGTATATTGATTAGCTAAACAGCCAATTTGGTACGCGATTTGATAACATTTATTTCTAAAATCAGGATTATTTGTGCAACAATGTTGTCTCGAACCATGCGTCTGCTTACCTCTTTCATCAACGATACAGCTATCTGGATATTTCATTGTAAACCATCGTGGAGGAGTCGGTGTTGGTACACATAGACAAACATTCATCTGATATTGTTGACAAATTTGTAAAGACTTTTTCAATAAATCGAAATGATATTGTCCTTCTATCGGTTCAATATCTGACCAGATAAACTCTCCCATTCTAATAAAATTCATTCCTAATGATTTTGCACGAACAACGTCCTTTTCAAATATATCAATCCCAAAAACTTCTGGATACATACATGCTCCAAAGTAATTTTCGTTAATATCCATTTCTAAAACTTGGGCCTTTAGCATTTTTGCTACAAATTTCGATAACTCCTTCGCACCTTGAATGTTAAAATGAACGGGATCTTTAATCCCTTCTGGATAATTTTCAGAATCACCTTCTCTTAATTGCAGATATAAGCTAGAAATATCCTGATATTTATACTTTAATAATTTGGTGTATCGATCCAGCTCTATACAAGGCAAATTTTCCTTTCGTGCAACTTTCTTTTCAATGTCTAAAATCTGATAAAACTTTTCAAAATCAAGTTCAGAAAATTTTTCAAGAGGTAATGGAGGTGTAACAACCACCGGTTTTGCTTCCGCTTTCGAAATTTTTTCCAAGAATTGATGATATAAATTTTCAAAATTTTTCACGTCAATATTATTACGATGTAATGCATCATTATGCCCAAATGAGATAATTACTATATCATTTTTTTGTAGTCTATCTATTACTGCTTGGGAATCTTGGTAAAAAAATTCAGAAAAACTTCTTCCTGGGACTGCTAAATTATCAATATGTAAATTTTCATCTACATCAATTAATTCACTTTTTAAAAACTCTCCCCAACCAGCTAAGGGGCGTTTACTATCTTCATATTGAGCAACTAAAGAGTCACCTAATAAAACTATCTCCACAACATTCCCCTACCTTATTTTGTATAAATGTCATTATTTGAACTAGTTTGTTCTTTTATTGATAAGTCGACATTATCAAATATCAAACTATTGACACCACTAATTTTTCCAAACTCATCGGCCTTAATCTTTATATTCTCAAATTTGATTCTGTTAATCGGGTTATTGATAGCGCCTTCAATAAAGAATGCTCGTGTACGAAAGTGGCAAAACTCATTATAATCTGCTTTAAAATTAGAAATATGAATATTTTCAATATCAACAAGATTTCTCGGTATATCATTTTTTTCAATTAGATATTTTAGAATAGATTTTTCTTCATCAGTTAAATTATAAATATTTGATATTTTACTATATTTTGGATACCAATCAGCTTGAAAAAGGAAACAATACTTTACATTTTCCAAGCTAATATTATTCACCATGATATTTTTAATATATCCACCTCTGTTTGAAAAGGCCTTAACCCTGATTGCAGCACCAGTATCATAAAATTCACAATTCTGAATGACTATATCCTCAATCCCCCCTGCAGTTTCACTACCAAAACAAACTCCTGATCCTTCGCGAAAGATACAGTTTTCAATTTTTATTTTTCTACTTGTCACTTTATTTTTATAAGAAAGAAAGTCTCTTCCTGATTTGACCGCAATATTATCATCATTGCCTTTGATATCACAATTATTAATTTTTATTTTCTCACAAGAATCAATGTCAATACCGTCTGTACTAGGACCTTCTCCATTTTTAATAACCAATGAGGAAACATTTACATTTTTGCATTGATATAAATGAATGTTCCAAAATCCCGAGTCAATACTTTCAAAATGATGCAGTTGGATATTTTTAGAATTTGCTACGTATATATTTCTAGGTCGGTAACAGAGATAATCTACCGCCCATCTCAAATTACGTTGGGTATATTCTGATAACATTCCAGCATTTTGATCATTTCCCCAAAATTTTTTCCACCAATAAACACCTTGACCATTTATCTTTCCTCCACCAGAAATTTCAACATTTTCAGCATTTATAATATTAATAATTGCTGCAGGCCAATTAATATGCACACCAGCAATTTTTGTTTCAATCAATTTATAGTCTGTAATATCATTACTACCAATAATTTCTGCCCCTGGTAATAACTCTAACTTAAAATTAGTAGGTAAGAAGAGTGAACCTACAATATACTTTCCGGCAGGAATTATTAGTTTTCTATCAAGACGCTTCGCTAAATTAATATTTTCTTGAAGCATTATCGTCGTATTAGATAAACCTTCGATATTTTTGTACCTCATTATTTCACCTAAAATCTTTTATTGTTTTTTCTGTACTGTCCTGGTGTCACACCCTCATGTTTTTTAAACAATCGATTAAAATAAGAATCGTTATAGCCTAGATTTTCTGCAATTACTGATATTTTTAAATCAGATTCAACTAATAATCTTTTAGCTTCAGATAACTTGATCTGTGATACATAATCTACAAAATTAGTATTTTTTTGTTTTTTAAACTCTTTACTCAACAAGGTTGGTGATAAGTGAAATTTTTCTGCCACAAACTCTAAAGATAATTGTTCATTCATATATTCTTTTTTTATAAAATCACAAATCTCGTTCATCTTTGCTAAATTTGAAGTCTTTACTTTTAAATTCCATACAATAGAAAACGGAACCAAAAACTCATCATTAATAAAATCAACAATCTCTTGAATAGAAATAATTTTTGATATGCGAGAAAGAATTATTTTCTTCGATAAATATTCCCTATGGGAAAGACCATTTTCCTTAGCTAACAATTCAATTGATTCGTAAAGCTTGCTAGTGACGAAAAGCAAATCATTCAGTGTCTGACTAGAGATATAAACAGACTGATAAAATTTATTAACTGCAGATTTAAGCATTGCAGAATCACCATTTTTAATTCCAAGAAGTATTTCGCGTTCATCACTTATTGAATAAACATTATATTTTGTTGGTTGATATACATCTTTGTAAGTGAAATATTGATTTTCTTTTTTCATTTTTTGATAGTTGATAGCGTTAACCAATTCTTTATACTCAAAAGATAAATTAGACAATTGAACCGGTTTATCATTAAAAGATACACTCACATAATTTCCTATGACACGATTCAACTCTTGCATAACCCTTTGTATGAATTCTAGATTCGTATCTCGTTTTCTTTCACCTTCTGCCACAACCAATAGACTCATATCACCACGTGGTAAAGAAACCCATTGATAAAAATACTCACTACATAAATCTGAAACAATATTTTCAAAAGCAAAAAAGGACATTTCATCAACAGAATGTTTGTCATCACTTATACTTGTATCATTGATTTGAATATAAAACATATCCATATTTTCAGAAAAACCATTCCATTGATTCTCATTTAATAATCGCAATAATTCCTCATTAGATAAAAAAGTATAATAACCATCTAAAATCCTTCGTATGATGTTACGTTTATTTGCAACATCATATTCTTGAGACAATATATCCAACTGTTTTCTATCTTCAAGCAATTCCTGCCATTTAGTAATAAAATAATTTACTTCATCTTTCTTATCTCTGTTTTCATCACCAATCACCTTATTTATAGCATCAGTAAATGGTTGGTAGACTTTTTTCGTATATAATACATTCAGAATAATAATTACGATTACCGATGTCATAGTGATAATCAATAATAAATCTTTAATTCGAATAGCAGGCGCAATAATTTTATCGGTTGGTGCAATTGAATAAATAATCCACTCTTGCTTTAAGCGATTCATTTTATTTACAGTTAGGCTAAAAAAGCGCTTATTATAACGAACTTCTTCACTTTTTTTATATTTATTGAGCCAAGAAATATTTGAAGATTGTTTTGATTCAATTCTTCCAGGGGTAAACGATACTGCGACCATTCCTGATTGTGCATTCATTCTATTCAGCTCATCGAAAAGTAATTGTTTGTCCACCCTGACTTTTAATAATATTGCTTTATCATTTTCTTTAGTTTGTAAGATTCTTTCTACAAAATACAATTCATTACCCAAATTTATCCATTCGTATTTTATATCTTTATAAGGATGAAACTTCTTCTCCATATTTTTCTTAGTTTGATTAGAAATCGGATAAGTTCCTCCCTGACTGATTATGAAAGGATTTTGAGAAAAATCAACTATTTCAGCATTTGAAACAAAGCGATGAGAGTTCGATAAATAAAACAAGTTATCTGACAGTTGATTAATCAACTCATATGGAAATGCTTCTAAATCTTGATACCGATCAACATCTTCTTTAAAGGACTGCCCATAGAAACTAAAAAGTACTTCAAGCTGATTCAATTCTATATCCAAATTATTTATATTCAAACTCATATTCTTTACATGATTTTCCTGATATGTTTGTCTTAACGGCAAAATAATCATAAAATTAAGCAAGATATACATAAATAACAGTGGGATTGAAACCCACAATAAAAGCTTTATTGTTTTTGACTGAAGCACTTTTTTCATATTCAAAATATTCGACACCCTAATCTAAATAGTTTATCCCAGGTTTAATAACATATAACGTATTATCAACAGAAATTGATATATCAATATTAGTTGGATTTTCAACAATTAAAGAATCAACAGAAAAAATTAATTGTTTACTTGCTACCATATATCGATAATATTCTATATTAGTACAATACCAGATATCCTCCCGATTTCCCACTAATTCACAAAATTTTTCTATCAAATTCCAGTTGTCATCTCGAGCAAATTCAAAACTGTGTCCCCATACAAAAAATAAATATAAATATTGTTTTTTATAGAGTTCAATAAATTCTTTTGTATGTTCTAACAAATGATGATTATGATGACAAGTGGGATTCCATTCTAACCAATCTTGTGGCAAAGCAAACGAATCTGTACTTTTAATCGTACGAGCATATTTGATTCCCAATGCAGGTAAGAGCTGTTTGATCTCTTCATTGAATGAACCATTCGGATAGGAATGACCTAAAACTGGATAGCCTACTGCATTCTCTAACTCTAAGCGGTCTTGCAAGTATTCATTTGGTAATTTAGCTAACGGACACCTGGCAATCGTTGGATGTGTATAAGTATGAGTAGCTATTTCGTGTTTAGCATACACTTCTTTTATTTCACTTAGTTTGATTCTCTCAGCATCTTGCTGGATTAAACCTGCATTTAAATGAAAGGTTCCGCGTATTCCATATTTATTTAAAATTTGAATTAAGCGTTTATCAAAGATTTTCCCATCATCATAACTCAAAGTCAATGCTTTAAATTTTCCTTGTGGATAAGTTACATATATTTTTTTCATTGTTTTTATCCTTTCACTGAACCAATCAACATTCCTTTTGCAAAATGTTTTTGAAGAAATGGATAAAAAATTAGAATTGGTAATGTTGCAACAATAATTACCGCAAATTTTAATCCTTGTTCAGGTGGAATATAATTCGGATCCATATTAGCCAAAGCATTGGCTGCATTTGATGACATTGTAATTTGTCTCAATAATAATTGGATTGGCCATTTAGCTGAATCGTTAATATAAAGCAAACCACTCATAAAGTCATTCCAAATTCCTACTGCATAAAATAGTGTAAATGTAGCAATTACTGGTTTAGATAATGGTAATACAATACGCCATAGAATCCCAATTTCTGTACATCCATCCATTTTGGCTGACTCTTCCAACTCAATTGGCATCTCTTGGAAAAAGTTTTTTATAATCATTAAATTAAATGGATTAATGGCAATTGGTAAAATTAATGCCCAATAACTATCAATTAATCCTAGGTTCTTTACAACTAAGAATGTCGGAATCATCCCACCTGAAAACAACATTGCAAAAATTACCATATTTAAAAGAAGTTTTCTACCTTTTAAATGTCTTCTTGATAGTGGGTAAGCAAAGGTAAAGGTACAAAAAAGCTGAATAATAGTACCGACTACTGTAACACCGATTGTGATTAACAGACTTCGAATAAAAGTAGAAGTTGAAAAAATATATTTATACGATTCTAATGAAAATTCTCTTGGCCATAAGAAAAATGAACGAGAAGCAATTTCGTGTTCAGTAGCAAATGAGCCAGCAACAACATAGATAAATGGTAATACCATCAATAAACCTAAGATAGACAAAAAGATAATATTAACTACATCAAAGATTTTACCTGCTTTCGTGTTATGAAATTTATTCATCTAATCACCTTCTTTTCTTAATACAATCCACTTTCACCAAAGAACTTGGCTAAGCGATTTGTTCCCAATACTAAAATAATACCTACTACTGACTTAAACAATCCAACGGCAGTAGAATAACTATAAGCACCATTGGTAATCCCCATCATATATACATAAGTATCAAAAACATCAGCAACTGGTCTATTTAATTGGTTTGTCATTAAGTAAATTTGATCAAAACCTGTTGTTAGAATAGCACCGACTTTTAATATTAGCATTATAATAATTGTCGAACGAATAGCCGGTAATGTAATATGCCATACCCTTCTAAATCTACCTGCGCCATCCATAATTGCCGCTTCATATTGTTCTTGATCTACACCTGATAAGGCCGCAAGATAGATAATTGTACCCCATCCAGTTTCTTTCCAAATAGTTTGTGTAACAATCATTGTTCTAAACCATGATGGATCTGATAAAAAATCAATCTCTTTTCCTGTTAGTGAAGTAACTAAATTGGTAATAGCTCCATGATCGACATTAAAAAGGATGTACCATAAGCTAACAACAATTGTCCATGATAAAAAGTGAGGAACATATACAAACGTCTGAACTACTCTTTGGAAGATTTTTTTTCTAACTTCATTTAGTAACAAAGCAAGAATAATTGGCGCTGGAAAGGCAAAGATAATATTAAGAAGTGCTATTATCAAAGTATTTCCTAAAATTCTAAAGAAATCCGGATTTGTAAAGAAATCTCTAAAGTTTTGTAGACCAATCCACTTACTACCAGTAATGCCCAAAAAAGGTACATAATCTTTAAATGCTATAATCAATCCATACATCGGAGCATATCTGAATACCAAAAAATATGTTAAACCTGGTATTAGAAGTACATATAACCATTTATTATTTTTTAAATGTGTCAATAATGATCTAGTTTTTGATTTTTTATCGGGTTGTTCAACTTTTTTCTCAGTCACTTCCATCTTTTTTCGCCTCCAAACCTTCACTTAAATACCCTTGTGAACAGATTAAATTCAAACACCATTGAGAGACCACATTCGTCGAAATCCAAGGCATCTCTTTTATAGTTTTATAAGTTTCCACTGTACTCATTGTTTTTTCAACAGGTAACGGGATTCCAGATAAATTACTTTTTACCAATAGTTCGTTCACCCTATTACGAGTATGATAATCAGAATCTGCATAAGCCATTATTGTAGCTGCAAACATTGGCCAAGCAAAATGTTTATCATCCAATTTTGATCCAGATTCTTTGATTTTCTCTTCATTTGATAAACTATAAAACCATCCAAATTCAGCTAACATTGCATTCCATTTCTCATCATTAATGTTTTCAGCTAATTCCAACCAAACTTGAGGAGCACCAAAAGAAATAATCATGTGGTATCCACCATCATTACCTGTGCCCATATAGGATAATTCTTTTGTTTCCATATTCATCAGAACAGTTGGGCCTGAAAGTAATCTATCTGGCATTTTCTTAATCGAATCGATTCCAGTTAAAATCTTGTTTAAATATTTTTTATCTCCAGTACGTTCCCATTGTGTAAACCAATTGGAAACTAAAGCTGCCCAATCTGGACCCGTACGAATAGGAATAATATCTTCCTCTTCCACATTGAAAAATTCACGCATCGGAGGTAAATTTTTCAATGAGTATTCATTATCTTTCACTTGTTCTAAAATTTCGCCAATTCGTTCATCGCCACCAGATAAATAATAATAGTATCTATGTAAACCAGCCATGGAAATTCTAGCTTCTTTTGCTTGGCATCCCCAATGCATTACATTATGTCTGGAACCAAGACCTTTATACTCACCGAAATGATACTGATCTACTTCAGAAGTATGTCTAGTCATCGCTTCAGCAAAATAATACGTTTTTGCATCGCCACTTCTTAAGAATTCTAACCATAACCAAATATTAGGTACCAACTCTGTATTTTGCCATGCATAACCACCTAAATCATATCGCCATTGATGTCTATACTTATCGTAAGTATGCATCACATCGCCAAAATTCCAGTATCCATACCAATCTCTTTGCTCCACTTCATCAAAGTAAAATTCTCTCAATATCTCCATTTGGTGTTCCAAATAACTATTTGTTTCATTCGGAAGAGAATAGGTACCAAATACATGACTATTTTTATAATCTTGAGGCAAACACACAAGATGAGCTGGGTGAATATTTTCTTGTGCAAATGCTAATATTTCATTATTAAAAGCCGGTTTAGTGGCAATGTTGACAAACAAACTACTTGTATTGGCTATACCAATCGGGGTAGAACGAAATTCGTCCATCCCTTCATAAGCACTTAACATATGACTTTCAGAATCATAATGATGAAATTCCATTGGTTGCGCTTCCGGACTCCATAACCACGCCTTCATCGTACAAGACCGCTCTGATAAACCTGCAACCTCAATCCCACTTGGATATTTTTGCCAGAATTTATCAATTTGTATAGTTACGCCGCCGTTGCCATCACCAACATATACAGCACCTTTACTTCTATTTCCACTACCAACTTGGATTCTCGAATATCCTTCTTTGGTTTGTTTTTTTATTTCAAAAGATGAAGCAGTTACTTGATTTAACCAAAAATTGTTCCAAACCGCATTTTTCTTAGCATGGCTGAGCATCGCACCATCACTCTCATCAAGTGTAACAATTTGTCCTTTTGTTTGATGTTTATAGGCTTCATTCTTTTCATAATGCCGTCTAGAAATTAATAGTTGACTAGCTTCACAATAAACTTGATTTTCACCAACAAACTTGATTTGACGATTCCAATTTTCTCCTTCAAGAGGTACATCAAAAAATAATCCAACACCATCACAACATTTATCTGAATGAATAAATAAGGTATGTTGAATTTCAAATTTTGATAATTGTGAATAAAATTTAAAACGTATAGTAACCGATTGCAAAATTTTTCCGATATGATCTAATAAATTCAAGTCACAACGAATAACTGCTTTGATAGGTCCATTGTCTTCAATTTCAGCATTTGTCAATTGAAAAGACATAGGTACCTTATCAAAAACAGAAACTAATCGTAAATTTTTCAAACTATATTTTTCATTTACTTTTACATAATCTATAATATTCTTACCTTCACCGTGTTTAGGGAAAAATACTTGAAAGATACCATTTTCAATAAATATTCCATTAAATTTTTCATTTGCAATGAATACTGTTTCTGACTTTGTTGTTGCTTCCAAAGATACTTGATTTACTTCTTCATTTACATCAAATACAGCAGCATGAGAGGTCCATTTTACTGATCCATCTGGCCAATATGCTAAAATTTTCTTTTGAGTTAATTTATTAGCTACTAATATTTCAGACTGACTGAACTTTTCTTGAGACAATTCTCCTCTATTCCAAGGGATCCCCCATGTAACCCCTGTTTTCATTTTTGGTTTATTATCCAACCATTTTAAATTCAATTCATTCACCTACTTTTGCATTTTCGTTATCTGTATAAAGCTTTGTATATATTGCCATATTTCCATATATCCATAGTCCAATACTTAAAAACGGAATTAGGCCTGGTATTAACATGGATAAATACCAACAAATATAAAACCAACAAATCCCTAAGATATTTCCAAAAATATTTGCAGTAATAAATCTAAAGACATTAAGATATAGATTTTTACTACTTAACTCATAATATTCTGACATTGAAAAAAGGATGTTCAAAATCATAATTACAATTGGTGCACTATAAGTTAAAGATACGTGTTTAAAATGCAGAAGTATTAAAGGGATTACGCAAAAAATGATTATAGGGAGAACATTTTTATTCGCAATCAAAAAATTTTTTCTATATAATTCTATATATTCTTTAATAAAATGAACTTTTTTACCCATCATATATTTTTTTGTAAGCGCATGACCTGACTGGATACTAGGACTAATACCAAAAATCACACCACCAAGCAAAGTCCCAATTAATACAAATATATTTATTAAAAAGCAAGTATAGATTATCTCTGTACCTCGATAGAATTTTTCAACCATCACGTTCACTCCAATTGAAATACATTCAAATTCCGATAGATAGCTTTCATTGGCGCCATTTGTCTAAAGCCAATATAGCCATCTTTCCAATAGTTATCTTCTTCATCCTCCCATTTAAAAATGAGTAAATCATTTATGAAAAAGTTGATTAGCCAACCCTGTTTTATAACTTTTATTTGGTAAAAATCAATTGCATCTTTATAATACGGAATAGGATCTGCACCCTGAGCAACTAACTTAAATCCCTTACTCTTTCTTAAATTACATGTTTCAAAATACCGTTCAGTCTCATACTTTCTTCTATAGTAAGAAATATGATAAGTATTAATGTCTCCAGAATGATATTGAGCATAAAAGCCATCTCTCTTAGCAAGTTTTTCATCAAAAATACTTTCTCCTAATAAACCTAGCGCAGAAAAGAAAAACATACATAATCCTTCATCACTCAACGGTTTAAATTCCCAAGTGATACAAATATTATCTGGAAATTTATGATTTAACCAAGTTGTCCAATGAGCGTGGTCACCTTTTGAAAGATCATCACCATTTGAAAGGATTAATCCTTGATTTACTTCTCTAATTACATTCCCTTCGTAAATAAATTCATTCACACAATCTTTATCTGAAAGTGAGTTACTATACAATAATTTCATAGCTTATTTTCCTTTCTAAATGCATGTGGGAAAATCCCCACATGCATTATCAAAGACTATTTAGATAATTTTTTATGAAGATCATTAGTTTCTTTAATTAATTGTGTACCACCTTGATCTTTCCATAATTGAATTGTATCTTTCCACCCCTTGTCATCCATTTGTCCAGCAACATATTTAATACGTGCATCACTAATAATTTGATCTAGTTGCGTACCTTTAGTAACAAAAGTATCAGTAATGTATGAAGCTGCTGGATTGAATACAGCTTTCTTTAAATCACTTGCCATAATTTTTTGACGTAAATCAAATTTTTCTTGTTTCTCAGGAGTTGCAGGTTTTGGATAGTAGAATTGAATTTCCTTTGTAACATTCATACCAATTTGAGAGAAGCTCTTTACATCATTAGAAATTTTTTCAGCTTCGTTACCTTCCATAGCTACTGTCATACCATCTTCAAGTTTGAAGTTTTTACCTTCAATCCCATTGTTAATCAAAATTTGAATATCCTTACCATTTAATTTATCTAAGAATTTCAAAATATCTTTTAATTCTTTTTCCGTTTTTACACTAGCTTTAGGAATAGCTAAAATACCTGAATAACCTCCAGTTGGAAGAGGATTAAATTCACCCTTAGCATTTTCTAAGTTACCAGTAAACACTACAATATCTTCACCTGGATGCGCTTTTTCATATAAATTACTAATGGTGTCTGCTCTTGAGAATGTATCAACAATAATTCCACCTTGACCGTTAATGAAAGGATCATTCCATTTATCTGCTGCTAATGTGGCAAAATCTTTATTGATATATCCTTTGCTAATCATATCTTTAACATATTTCATTGATTCTAAATATTCATCATTCATAAAGCTTGGTTCTAATTTACCATCTTTTTCTACCCAAGTATTACCAGCTCCAAACCATGTTGCAAAAACATCATATGGACTATTCGTATTTATTGAACCAGGCCATTTTGGAATGATGATACCGTAAGTATCATTCTTACCATTGCCATCAGGGTCATTTTCTGTGAATGCTTTTGCTAAATTATATAAGTCCTCTGTATTTTTTGGTAAATCAAGTCCTAATTTTTTCAACCAGTCTTTACGAATGATGACCGCTGTTCGCATGGCATCTCTTTTACGATAAATTCCATATACCTTGCCATTTACTGAAGAGTTATTCAATACATCAGGATTTGCTTGTTTCAAGTTGGGATAATCTTTTAAGTATTTAGATAAATCCCAGAATGCTCCATTTTCTGCTGATTTGATAAAGCCACCTGATTTTTGTTGAACAACCATAATTTGAGGAACATTATCTGATGCTAAGGTAATATTCATTTTATCTTCATATGAAGTATTAGGCGTCCATGTAATGTTAATTTTCTTTCCTGTTTCCTTTTCTAATTTTTTCAATACTACACTATCTTTGGTAGGTGGTTCTGTTTCGATAAATGGAGACAGTATATTTATCGTATTGTTATTCTCTGATTCTCCTTTTTGGGTATCTTTCTTGCTACCACATGCACTTAATAAAAACATACTTGTAAGCGCAATACCTAAACTAATTGTTTTTTTCATTGTTTATTCCTCCTGAATGTAAAACGTTTACATTTTTATGATAATGCGTTTTATTTTTCTTTCAATTGACTATTTTTGATAAATAACCATAATTGTATCGTATAACAAAAAAAGTCAATAGATGAAAATTTTTTTGATAAAATACAGTATTTCAAATAAATTCATTATCTTCACTGATAGTTAATTGCCGCTCCAACGTAAGCGCCCAATAACAAGGTGTATCGCATCTATCTAGTCCTCCAGTTATACTGTATTCAAACAGAAGATTGGAGGATTTTTTATGATGAAACAACCCATTGTCCCTCTAGCGATGCCCAAAACTGGCACGCAACACTGCAAGCAACGAACCAAAAACGAGCTATTGCTTCGTTGTAAAGTGGGATCGATTGAGCTCAGCTTTTTCTCATCACTTGATGCCTCTCAACGAAATGAAATTTTAGAGAAGGTGTTCGCTTATGGGACTAAACTTAAGTGATCTGGGGCCCGTCTACATTGTTTGTGGGAAAACGGATTTACGAAAAGGTATCGATTCACTGGCTTACCTTATTCAGTCACAATTTGCTTTAGACCCTTTTTCAAAATCCGTCTTTCTTTTTTGTGGTGGAAAAAGTGATCGATTTAAAGCCCTCTACTGGGATGGTGAAGGATTCTGGTTGCTTTATAAGCGTTTTGAAAATGGACAACTAACTTGGCCAAGAAGTATTGCGGAGGTTCGGGCTTTAACGCCTGAACAAGTTGAATGGTTAATGAAAGGATTTTCTATTACACCAAAAATTTTGGAGAGTCAAAGTCGTCATTTCTATTGAAATGCCGGCTTTTTTTCGCGTATAATAAAGAAAAATCTTGAGGAGTTAACGAAGATGTCATCATCAGAAAAAACGATTGAAAGACTGACAAAAACAATTGAAACACAGGTAAAAACAATTGAAGCAATGTCCAATGAACTTGCGCTTTTACGCGAACAAGTCGCTGATCTTACAGAAAAACTATCGAAAAAATCCTCTCCAAAAACGAAGCGTCATCATAAACAAATGAATCTATTTGATGATCAGTGGTAAAGCGCCTATAACTGTAGAAAAAACACGCCAAGGTCGATGGAAATCTTGACGTGTTTTAGCTTTTCGCTGCTAATACAAGTAATCGACTACCCTGGATATTGTTTGGTGAATCAGGGTTCATTTTTAATCCCCCAATAACGAGGTATATCGTTATTGGACGCTTACGCTCCAACATTACTTAAGTCATTTTTGTTTACAATACAAAAAAACTCCAATTTGTTATAGTATAGCCGACATACTACACAAAAGGAGTTATCTGTTAACCGAATTAGGCAAAAATATAGCCAATTAATTCAATAAAAAAACTGTAATATCTCATTTATATGATTATTACGATTATAAAATAGAACTAGATTTTGATACAAGCTAGTTCAATTAATTTCAGTAATTTTAAATAAATACATTTTTTAATATCCAATCATACAGAATTAATTTAATATACAATAACTAATGTGCCTTAACTAATAATGCAAGAGCACAAATTAACTATTTTTATTATGCAGAAAAATATTAATTTTTGATTACTTTTTTCTCTTATTCATTTAAATCAAAAACTGGTCTCAATGGCATTGATACAGGTGAGCAATCCTCATTCGTCTCCATGATATCTTGCATATATCTCCACCATTTTTGATTGATTTCTGTTAATGCAACCTTATTCCAAAGTGCTTCATTTTCAATCTCTAGATAGGCAAACAAATCATTTGTCTCCTTATCCCAAAAAATCGAATAGCTTTTTACACCATGCTGCTTCAACAATTCAACCATTTCTGGCCATAAACAGTCATGTCTTTTTTTATATTCTTCTACCAGATTAGGATACAGGTGCATTTTAAAAGCTTGCTTCATGATAGTCACCTCAATCATTTTGATAATAAATTCTTTGAGTTTTCGCTTCTTTTTCAATATATTCTTTTGGCGTAATCCCAAATTCTTTTTTAAATGATTTTAAAAAATGCGAATAGGAATTAAAACCACATTTTTGATAAATATCTGCTGAACTGCGATAAGTCTTTAATAGACGCTTCGCATAAAGCAATTTCTTTTTTTGGACAAATTTATGATAGGTCAGTCCCGTATATTTTTTGAATTCTCTTGTAATATAGTACTTACTAACAAAGAATGTTTTTTCCATTTCATCTAAATCTAATGAATGATCTAGATTTTGAGAAATATAATTAATCATTTCTTCAATCCGTTTATTTTGCATCAATACAGTTGGCTCACGCTCATATTTTGATGATAGGACTAGCTTATTCAAAAATATGATGTACTGGATTAATTGTTGCTGATATATAATATCTGAGCCAAACATATTATCGCTTGGCTCAGAATCAATGAACTGGAGCATTTTCTTTAACATATCCGGTTTAATTTTTAATACCTTGCTTTTTCTTGAATCAATTAAATCGAAGCAGCTTTCTAGATTAGTATTTTTAGTTGAAAAGGTTTGCAAAAATTCAGGAGTAATAAAAATATAAACACGTTCAAAAATCTCTGTGCTCTGACTAACGATTCGATGCAAATCATTTCTATCAATTAATAAAACTGTACCGGCTTCAATTTCAAATTGATTCCCGTCAAGATAAAAGGTAGCTTTACCAGCCAGAGTCGCATGTATTTCATAAAAATCATGGTAATGGTATAAGGTCTGATGACGATCAACAACATCTTTGACATGATATATTTCAAATTGATCAGAGACCATCGAATTGACAAAATTTACTTTTTTATTACTTAAATCGTTCATGATACTTTCGTTATCCTTACTTTAATTATAAATCAGAATATATAGAAGAAATATGTGCTTCTTTGGTTTCTTCAAGTACTGTTAGACAATATGGCTTGTACGCCTCAATTAAATCTAATAAGGCTTTATAGTCCATTAATCCTTGACCTAGATTAACTGGTACTATTTTATCCCCTTTAATTATAAAATCCTTAATATGAAATGCAACTATTCTTTCACTAAATAATTCTAAACATTGCTTTACCATCTCATATTGCTGATTATAATTATCACTGGTAATTAAATTAGTCGGGTCTAAAATAATCCCCAAGCTAGGTGAATGAATTTTATCCAATAAACGAACTATTTTTTCAATAGAATGTAAAGGATGATTAATGCCTGGTTCAATCCCCACACATATATTCTGTTTTTCAGCATACTGGACTAAACGTAAAACACTACTAATCATAGTCTCAAAGGCTTCATCTGTAAAATTTTTTTCAGTATATTGAATAACTGGTAAAACATTGCCTGTCTCTGTTGCTACAATTTTGGCACCAAAAAAACTAGCATAACGTATATAGCTTTCGAATCTTTGCAACAGCTGCTCACGAATTTGCTTATCTGGATGAATCATATTGATGTAACAGCTTAAAATACTAATCAAAACATGCTCCTTTTGAAAGGCTTGTTGAAAAGTATAGCCTAAGCCTGGACTTAATTTTTTATCATCCGTTGCTATGTCAGAAAATGAATAGGCTAATGCCAGCTGTACTGCATTGATTTTTTTCATCGCCATTTTTTGAGCCAATGATTCAGGTGTAGTATAGTCTTGAAAATCATGTCCCCTCATTGCATACATTAGTTTTCGCATCATAATCCCTCGCCTTACTGAGCCATATTTGGCAGCCACATAACAATCTGTGGAAAATACGTGATCGCAAATAATACAATCAAGATCGCTAAATAAAATGGAATAAGCGGTTTTAGCATTTGCTCAGCCTTAACCTCACCAACACTAGCTCCCACATAAAGCCCTGTTCCTACTGGTGGCGTAATGGAGCCTACACATAAATTCATAATTGAAAATAAACCAAAGTGAACAGGATCTACCCCTACACTAGTCACAACTGGTAAAAAGATTGGTGTAAAAATCAAAATAGCTGGGCCTACATCCATAAACATACCGACTAACAATAGTACAATATTGACTAAAAGTAAAACCATAATTTTATTTGTAGTCAAACCAAGAATAGCTGCACTAATTGCTTGAGGAATACCCGTGAATGCCATAGCAAATGACATCATAGACGAAGTAGCCAATAAAAAGGCAATCGTTCCGGTTGTTTGAACAGATTCAATTAACATTCTTGGGAGATCTTTCATCGTTACCGTTTTATAATAGTACATTGAAATTAATAATGAATAGGCTACTGCAATCGCCGAAGCTTCAATCGCAGTAAAAATTCCTGTAAGAATTCCACCAATAATAATAACAATAAGCATGATACTTGGAATCGCTTCTTTAATAACTACCACAACAGAACCTAGCTCGTTTCGACTCACCAATTTATAATTATTTTTTTTAGCATAGATAAAAGCAACAACCATAATCCCTAAAGCCCATAATGCTCCTACTAAATATCCGCCTAAAAACAAAGAGGAGATAGAGGCACCACTTGCAACTAAAGAATACATAATAAAGGCTGTACTAGGCGGAATCACCATTCCCGTTGGTGCGGAAGCAATATTGACAGCGGTCGCAAATTTCCGATCGTAGCCTGCTTTTACCTGTTGGGGAATTAAGACACCCCCAATTGCTGTTGATGCAGCAATTGCTGAACTTGACATCGAACCAAATAAAGCATTCCCTAAAACATTGGTATGTGCCAATCCGCCAGGGATTCTACCAACAAATAGCATGGCAAAATTAACCAGCTTTTCTGCTATCCCACCATTATTCATAATAATCCCAGACAAAACAAAAAACGGAATGGCAACTAGTGAAAAACTATTTAAGCTTGAAACCATCTTTTGTGCAGATGTGAAGAAAGAAATATCTAAAGGTACAACCAATAATAATGTTGAAATTGACGAAACAGCTATGCTAATCGCAATTGGCATACCAAGGATTAAAAGAATTGCAAAAACAACAAATAATATTATTCCTGCTTGTAAGGCCATTATTTTCCATCTCCCTTATTCAGTTTATAAAAATCAAATAGGTTTAACAAACTATAAGCAAACATTAATGCTCCCGAAACTGGTACAGCTAAATAAACAAAGCCCATTGATAAGGATAATGATGGAGAAATCTGACCAAGCGTAACTGAAACAGCCTTTAGTCCACCAAACACCATGATGACGACTGAAAAAATCATAAATAAAATTTGAACGATAACTTCTAAAAGATATTGATTTTTTTCACTTAAATGCTCACTTAATAAGGTAACGGCTAAATGACTTTTTTTACCCGTAACATAAGCAGATGATAACATAGCTAACCAAACCAAGCTAAAACGAACAAGTTCCTCTGAAATTGTATTCGGCTTATTTAATACCGTTCGTGTAAATACTTGATACAATACTACAAAAATCATGATTACTAAAACCGAACTACATAACAGCTCTAAAACTCTGTCCAGGAAATTCCTTAATGATTTCATGGTCTGCCTCCTATTTATTTTGACTTAATGCGCGAATTTCTTCATACAATGCATGATACTGTGGATTATTTTTAAAAGTATCATGTAATGGTTGAACTGCCTCTCGAAATTTTGTTGCATCTACTTGATTGAATTGAACGTCATATTTTTTAATAGCGATTTTCTTTTCTTGCTCTACCGCTTTTTTAAATACTTTCTTTTCATATTCTGTAGATTCTTTTGCAGCCTGTAAAACAATTTGATATTGTTTTTTAGTCAATCTATCTTTCACCTTATTGTTCATAATCACAATATCTGGTACTCGAGTATGTTCGTCATATGAGTAGTATTTAGCAATACTACCGTGACCGGCTGTATATAAAACAAATTCATTATTTTCCGCACCATCAATTAAATTCGCTTGCAGTGAAGTATAAACCTCCCCACTTCCCATAGGTACGGGTGAAGCTCCTAGTAATTGGACCATTTTTATGGCAGTTTCACTTTGCATCACTCTTATCTTTTTACCCTTTAAATCTTCAAGTGTCTTGATTGGCGCATTTTTCATATAAAAGCTTCTTTGTCCAGAATCATAATAGGTTAAACCGACAAAGCCTAATTCATTGGTAGATTGGTAGATTTCGTTCATGATTTTTCTATTTTCCATTACCTTATAAAAATGTTGCTCATCATCAAACAAATATGGAATACCAAAAATGGAATAGTCTTTTGAAAAACCTTCTAAGGCAGATCCACTAACCTTAGTAAAGTCAATTCCTCCAGTTTGGGTTAATTCAATTAATTCAGTCTCACCACCTAATTGACCATCGGGGAAATATTCAATTTTAACCTGACCATGGGTTCTTTCTTCCACAATAGCGCCAAATTTTTTCATTGAATCAATTACCGGTTGGCTATTACTGGCATAGGCAAATCTTAGAACCACTTGATTATTTTTATCAGCCTGTACCTGTTTACTACATCCACCTATAACCGGTAGCATACATATTAATAGGACCAATAGTACTATATTTCTCTTCATTATCGCTGCCTCCTTAGCAATAAGAAATTAATAACTCGGTAAAACACAAGACGGTTAATGATTGACCATATGGCATTGCTGTTTTACCAATATTTTTGTAAAAATCTAAAGTGTCACCCATACCCGTACCAACCGAAACATTTTGTACTTCGCCTTTTTCATCAATTTGCTTTAATAAACCAACAACAGCACGATTAGCTATCGCTGCATATTTTTTATCAACATAGCCCTTATGAATCGCTTTCAATATACCGTAAGCAAAACCAGCTGTTGCAGAAGATTCTACATATGAAGTGCCATCATCTAACAACGTATGCCATAAGCCACTTTGAGCTTGTAGTTCAGCTAAGGCTTTAATTTGTGCTTCTAAGGTTTGGATTAAATAAATTCTAAAGAAATCATTTTCTGGAAGCTCTAAAATCTCTATAATTTCTGGAATAGCAATGGTTAGCCAGCAATTCCCTCTTGCCCAAAAAGCTTTTGCATAGTTATGGTTACCCTCAAACGTCCAGCCGTGATACCAAAGTCCTGTTTTTTTATCCATTAAATATTTGATATGAATTAAAAACTGTAATTTTGCCTCTTCAATGTATTTTTCTCGATTTAATAGCTTACCAATCTTGGCTAATGGTAAAACAGTCATCATTAATGTATCGTCCCATAATTGGTTTTTGTTTTCCGGACCATAAGTAGCATGCTGTAAGCCATTTTCGTTCGTTCTTGGCATTTCTCGCATCACCCATTCGGCCCATTGTTCTAAATACGGTACATATTGAGCATTTTTCGTATCTTCATATAAATAGGCTAATGTCAATAATGGTGCCATCGTATTGACATTTTTAGGTGGTGTACCTTCAGCAAGTCGCTGTGTAAACCAATTTTCGACAATTTCTAACGCACGTACATTTCCTGTAATTTTATAATTTTTATAGATACCATAAAGTCCGACACCTTGTGGCCAGTTCCATACATGCCAACTTTTGTCATCAACTTTTAATCCATCAAAATCTAGTAAAAACTCTCCCTTCGTATCCTGAATTGTCGTTAGATTTTCAATTAATAAGTTAATTTTTTCATTGATTAAATCTTTGCTAATTTGAATATCTTTACTCATAGCTTCCTCCTGTAAAACGTTTTCATCAATTGACATATTTATTATATTCAGAAGCTTAAAATATAAAAATAGCAATTTTTGAAATAAAGATGTCAAAAATTGCAGTAATTGCTCAATTTTTTACAGTAGTGCACCTTCAAGGAATATACAAAGTAATAATCATCATATTAATCTATAAACACACAAATAATACACATATTCACGTTGATTATTTTCTTTTTTGTAGTATAATAAAGTCAAATTTGCAATAATTAACTAATAAAGGAGGGAGTTTTCATGGAATTAAGTGCACGTCAACAAAAAATTATCGATATAGTAAAAGACAATCAACCGGTTAGCGGTGAAAAAATTGCTGAACTCGTCGGTATTTCTCGGGCGACACTGCGAGCGGATTTATCGTTTTTAACCTTGGCTGGTATCTTACAGGCATCGCCCAAAATTGGCTATACTTATTCAGGTACACAAATCGAACCATTTTTATTCGATCAAATATTTAAAAATACGGTCAAGGAATTAATGGTCTCACCATTGTTAATTGATCAATCCACTTCCATTCGAGATGCCATTACAAATTTATTTATGTATAATGTACGTTCAATCTTCGTCATTGATGAACAAGGCTTGTTAATGGGAACGCTTAATCAAAAAGATTTATTACGAGGTGCCTTGACTACGGATAATCATCAAACACCCGTTGCAATTTGCATGACACGTTTAGCCAATGTGCTAACCTGTACACCTGATGACACTCTATTAGAGATAGCCAATCAAATGTTACAACATGATTTAGAAGCCATACCAGTCGTTGAAACATCAAATAGTCGTAAAATTGTTGGTAAAATTACCAAGACTCGGATTTTATCGCATATTATACAAGCCGCAACAAATACTGAAATAAATAGATAATAAGGAGTTATGAATAATGAAAAAAGAAGTTCTGATTTATACTGTCTCAGATTCCATTGGTGAAACCTCACAAAAGCTGATTGCCGCCGTTACCGCACAATACCCAGATATTGTCTTTCATAATAATTATCGATTTCCCTTTGTAAACCATGAAGAACAATTAATTGAAATCTTGCGCGATGCAATTAAGGATAAAGCCATTGTTGTTAGCACGCTTGTGAATGCACAGCTAGCAATGTCGGCACGTAACTTTGCTGAAAAAACTGGTTTACAATATATCGATTTGATGAATCCATTCTTTGAAATCCTGCAATCAAAAACAGGCACCACCCCTATTCAGCAACCTGGAATTGTGCATAAATTAAATGCCGATTATTTTAATCGAATCAGTGCGATTGAATTTGCTGTTAAATATGATGATGGGAAGGATCCTCATGGCTTTGCAGAGGCTGATGTTGTTCTATTAGGAATTTCCAGAACTTCTAAAACACCATTGTCGATGTATTTGGCCAATAAATCGGTTAAAACAGCGAATTTACCTTTAATTCCAGAAGTCCCTATTCCTGAAATAATCTATCAACTACCGAAAGAAAAAATGTTTGGTTTAATTTGTGCACCTGAAGCCTTGGTTAAAATCCGTCAAAATCGTTTACAAGCACTCGGATTAAATCAAGACTCCAATTATAGCGATATTCATCGAATTGAAAAAGAGTTAGCTTATGCGAATGAATTATTTAAAAAACTAGAAATTCCGGTAATTGATGTAACTGAAAAATCGATTGAAGAATCTGCTTTTGTCATTCAAGAGCATCTAAAAAAGCAAAGTAATTAATGTATAGTTGAGAGTAGCACCTTGAAATTCATCCTTTGACTTGATTACCAGACTGATGAACCTTCAATTTGCCACTCTCTTTTGTTATCTGAATGAAAAGGATGATTGCATGACTACCCATTTAACCCACCAAGAAATGCTTACCGAATTGATTAATCTTGAAGCTATTTTAAATTTACCAAAAGGAACGGAATTATATATTAGCGATATTCATGGCGAATTTTCTGCCTTTGACTATATCCTTAGAACGTGTGCTGGAAATTTAAAAGAAAAAATTAGCGATTGCTTTACAACCTCACTCACTGAATCTCAAATGAATTCTTTAACCTTGCTAATTGCCTATCCAGAAAAAATTGAGGCCAATCCACAATTATTTGACTTTCAACAGCTTACTTGGCAAGAGCAAACGATTAAGCAACTGTTAAAACTTATCTCCTTTGTATCTAGCAAATACACGCGCTCGAAGGTTCGCAAAAAGCTCCCCAAGGAATATTGCTATATCATTGAAGAATTGATTTATACGGATACGCATTTTGCCGATAAAGCGCATTATCGACAAAATATGATTGACTACCTCCTGCAATTAAAAGAAGGCATGCCCTTTATTAAAGCCCTAGCCCAATCCATTCGGACATTAGTGATAGATCATATTCATATTGTCGGTGATATTTTTGATCGTGGCCCAGAGGCTGAAAAAATAATGGATACCTTAATTGATCTTCCTGCTGTTGATATTCAATGGGGCAATCACGATATACTGTGGATGGGGGCATTTTTCGGTTCAGAAGCTTGCTTATTAAATCTCTTAAGAATTGCTACAAGATATCAATATTTGTACGAAATTGAAGCCGCCTATGGGATTAATCTTCGTCCGTTATTTTTATTTGCTGAAAAAACCTATCAAGACAATCCCGCTTTTCAACCAAAGGAAAGTAAAGCTTCCGTCTATCGCTTACAATCAGAAAAAGAAATCCTAGTCCGTGTGCATCAAGCATTAGCCATCATTCAATTTAAAATTGAGCAACAACTGATTAAACGCCGACCAGAGTTTCAAATGCAAGAGCAAAATTATCTACAACAAATCGATTATCCGAACCAAACCATCCATCTAGCCGGTAAGCAATATAAGCTAACACATACTTGTTTTCAAACCATTGATCCAAAAAATCCGTTAGCACTAACTGTCGAGGAACGTTTTGTATTGGATAGCTTGATGCAATCCTTTCAAAATTCACCCAAAATGAAAAAGCATATTGACTTTTTGTTACAAAAAGGATCGATGTATTTAATTTATAATCAACAGCTACTCTATCATGGTTGTATGCCATTAGCTGAATCGGGTGAATTTTTAGCATTTCAGGTGCATGATTGTAGTTATCGTGGAAAAGAGCTTTTCGATTTCTTTGAATATCATATTCGTAAAAGTAGCCAAAACCAATATAGTCGTGAAGATTTTTCAACCGATTTGATTTGGTATTGCTGGTGTGGTGCGTTTTCTCCCCTCTTTGGCAAGAAAAAAATGACCACCTTCGAGCGTTATTTCATTCAAGATAACACCACCCATTATGAAGAAAAAAATGCCTACTATACTTATCGTAATTCAGCTAAAATTTGTGAGATGATTCTGGAGGAATTCCAGTTAAATCCATTGAAATCGAGAATTATCAATGGACATACCCCAGTTAAAACGCTTAAAGGGGAATCGCCTATTCGTGGAGAAGGCTTATTGTTTGTTATCGATGGAGGGTTATCCAAGGCTTATCAAAAACAAACCGGTATTGCTGGCTATTCATTATTGAATAATTCTTATGGCTTTCAGCTAGTGACGCACCAAGCTTTTCCAGGTGCTGATCAATTATTAGCAACTGGCGAAATCATTACCTCTGTAAAACGCGTCATTGATCAGGTTAATTACCGAACCTTAATTAAAGAAACAACGATTGGTGAACAAATTTTAGCCCAAAAACAAGCCTTGATTACACAATTAAATCTATTTACTGAACAAGGCAAGCGAAATTAATCAAAAAACTACCCTTACGACTAAAGTCCAGTATACTTCAGTCAATAAGGGTAGTTTTTGATTATATCCTTTAATTATCGTTTATAAAACATTTCTTGTAGTTTTACTCAATAGGCTTTCATAAGCGCGTTCAAATTTTTGAACATCCCCTGCACCCATAAAGATAATAACACTATCTTCATGATTTAATAATGGGGACATATTTTCTTCTTTAAGTACGGTACCACCTTTAGTTACTCGTTTAGATAAATCCTCAATACTTACTTGGCCTGAGGTTTCTCTAGCTGAAGCAAAAATATCACATAAATACACTTCATCGGCTAAATCCAGCGCTTGCGCAAATTCATCAAGTAAAGCAATGGTTCTAGTAAATGTATGTGGCTGAAAAACAGCAACAATTTGTTTTTCAGGATATTTTTGACGCGCGCCATCGATTGTTGCCTTTATCTCAGCTGGATGGTGTGCATAATCGTCAACAATCGTCACATCAGCAACTTTCTTTTCACTAAAACGACGCTTAACGCCAGCAAAGCTTTTCAGTTGTTCAGCAATTAGCTGCATGTCAAAGCCTTCAACAAAAGCAACGGCCACTACACCTAGCGCATTTTTAATATTGTGTTCACCAAAAGCTGGAATAGTAAACGTACCAATAGTTTCTCCCTGATGGTAAACATCAAATTGAGAACCTGATGTGCTACGAACAATATTTTTCGCTTGAAAATCGTCAGTATCAGCCAAGCCATAGTAATAAATTGGTACCTCTGCTTGCAATTTTCTTAAATAAACATCATCCCCGTAAGCAAAAATAGCCTTTTTCACTTGATGGGCTAATGATTGGAAAGCAGAAAACACATCTTCAATACTTTCATAATAATCAGGATGATCGAAATCAATATTCGTCATAATCGCATAATCTGGTGAATAAGCAAGGAAATGACGACGATACTCACAAGCTTCAAAGACAAAATACTTCGCTTCTGGTTCACCATGACCGGTCCCATCACCAATTAAATAGCTTGTTGGTGTCACCCCTGATAATGCATGGGCTAATAATCCAGTGGTACTTGTTTTTCCATGTGAGCCAGTAATCGCGATACTCGTAAATTCTTGAATAAACTGACCAAGAAAATCATGGTAGCGAATGACTGTAGCGCCAATTTCTTTTGCACGAGCAATCTCTGGATGACTATCAGGAAAAGCATTGCCCGCAATCACAATATATTCAGCTTTAACATTATCAGCATTAAAAGGTAATAACAGAATATTTGCCTTTTCCAAATCGCGTTGGGTAAAGAAATATTCCTCCACATCAGAACCTTGAACATGGTAGCCTTTTTGATGTAAGACCAAAGCTAATGAGCTCATTCCAGAACCTTTAATGCCAACAAAATGGTAAATATTATCTTTTTTAAACATTTATTTAGCCTCTCTTCTAAAAAACATCCATACTTTTACTTTCTATCACACAGTTTCAACGTAGCAGATCTTTTACCGATTGTCTAATATCTTGTCTGAAGACTCAGATTAAGAAGCGTTGAAAAGTTGAATAAAAGATGGAATTGAACCGTTTTTCATTATCTAACAAAATACGCAAAATAGCAATTATTTTTCAGAAAGAATTTTTATTTTTCATCATTCTGAACGAATTGCAATCGTCCCTTACATTTACCACAACAATAGCGACGCAAATTCATCTTACGCTGACGATGATAAAGTTGACCGCAATCCTGACATTGATAGTGATACTTTGCTACTTCTAAGCGTGGCGTATAGCGCAAACCACCGACTTGAACCAAAAGTTTTTTAAAAGTTTCATCTTTATGTTCAAAGCCTTGTCCAGTCAAATGCAGATGATAATGACACAGCTCGTGTTTGATAATACCGATTAAAACCGTCTCGTCTAAATTTAACAATCGTGGATTAAAGTCTAAATGATGGTCTTTTAAATGATATCTACCACCTGTAGTTTTTAAGCGAGCGTTGAAATAAGCACGATGAACAAACGGTCTTTTAAAAAACTCTAAAGAGATTTTTTCAACCAGCTGTTGTAGGGCTTCATTAGTCATCTAGTTCAACTGGAATCATCGATAAACCAATTCGTCCTTTCTCACGGTCAACCTGAGTAATCCACACATGGACAATCTCACCTACCGCCACAACATCGCTTGGGTGCTTCACAAATGAACGACTCATTTTAGAAATATGGACTAGCCCATCTTGTTTCACTCCAATATCAACAAATGCACCAAAGTCGATCACATTACGAACCGTTCCTTCTAATTCCATTCCCACTTGTAGATCATCAATAGATAAAACATCCGAACGTAAAAGTGGGGCTTCCATTTCATCCCGCAAATCTCGTCCAGGCTTTTGTAGTGATTGAATAATATCATTTAATGTCTCTACTCCAGTAGCTAGTTGTTCAGCAAGCTGGGCTACGTTGAGCTCAGCTAATTTCTTTTGGGTAGCTGGACGACCGATTTCAGCTAAAGAAATCTGACACTTTGCTAAAAGCTGTTCGGTCAAGTCATAGCTTTCAGGGTGAATTTCAGTATTATCTAGTATCAATTGACCATCAGGAATTCTTAAAAAGCCAACCGCTTGTTCAAAGGCTTTTGGACCTAAACGTGGTACCTTAGCCAATTGCTTGCGATTGGTAAAGAGCCCATTTTCTTGTCGATAAGTAACAATATTTTGGGCAATCGTCTTATTAAGACCAGCAACATGAGTTAACAACTCACTAGAAGCGGTATTCACATTGACACCTACTTGGTTTACGACGGTTTCGACAACAAAATCTAATTTTTCATTTAATTGCTTTTGGGCTACATCGTGTTGATATTGGCCGACACCTACTGATTTAGGGTCGATTTTAACCAATTCAGCTAGTGGATCTTGCAAGCGACGGCCAATACTTACAGCACTACGCTGTTCGACCTGTAAATCCGGAAATTCCATTCTAGCAGCTTCACTTGCTGAATAAACCGAAGCACCTGCCTCATTCACAATGACATAATACACCTTACGTTTTAATTTTTTGAGTTGATCAGCAACAAATTGTTCGGATTCCCTTGAAGCGGTCCCATTCCCAATAGCAATCATTTCAACTTGATACTTTTCCAATAGATCAAGCAATTTATGACCGGCTTGTGCTTGCTTTTCTTTAGGCGCTGGATTGTGAGGATAGATGACATCAATCGCCAACACTTTACCTGTTTCATCTAAAATTGCTAGCTTACAGCCTGTACGATAAGCAGGATCAAAGCCCATCACTACTTTTCCTTTAAGTGGTGCCTGTAAGAGTAAATTACGTAAATTGTCACCAAATACATCAATGGCTTGTTCATCTGCTCTTTGTGTTAATTCGCTACGTAATTCACGTTCAATAGCCGGTTGAATAAAACGTTTATATGCATCCTTATAAGCTTCAACGATTAACGGATAAGCTGGTGATTGCGGATTGGTAATTAATTGTTTTTCAAAATACTGCTCAATGGCTTCAGCTGCGACAACAATGGCTACCTTCAAAATTCCTTCTTTTTCCCCACGATTTGTCGCCAATGTCCGATGAGAAACCATCGTCTTTAAAGGTTGTTCAAAATCGTAATACATTTGATAAACCTGCTTTTCATCTAAGGTTTCATCTTTTACCGTACTAGTGTAGACCCCATGATTAAAGGTATATTGACGAATCCATTGTCTAAATTGTGCAGAATCAGCAATCTGTTCTGCTAATATTTCATGTGCCCCAGCAAGTGCTTGAGTGATATCGACAATTTGTTCATTTAAAAACTGCCCTGCCAATTGCTCAACGACTAAATCACTTGCTTGGCTAAAGATGGCATCAGCGAGTGGCTGTAACCCATTTTCCTTAGCGATAGTTGCTTTCGTTCGACGCTTTTGTTTAAAAGGTCGATATAAATCTTCCACACGTTGTAAAACCGAAGCAGACATAATTTCGTTTTTTAATGTCTCGGTTAGCTTACCTTGTTCACTAATTGAAGCGATGATTTCTTCTTTGCGTTTATTTAAATTCATTAAGTATTGATAACGTTCTTCAATTAACTTAATTTGTACTTCATCTAAACTACCCGTTACCTCTTTTCGGTATCTTGCAATAAAAGGAACTGTATTCCCTGCTAATAATAACTTTAGCGTTTGTTCGATTTGTTTTTTGTTAATACCGGATAACTCAGTAGTTAATGTTGCCAATACTTGATTATCGATTTTTTCTTCCATAAATACTTCTCCAAACTTTTTTAATGAAACAAAAAAGAGTCGATTTTCAAAAGTATTTTCTCTTAAATGCTATTTTTAGCTGCTTAAAAGAATGCTGTCCTTTTGAAAATCACCCCTTATTTTATTCTTGACCGGTTACTGCAAAATAATTACCATCCATATCAACAAAATTAAAGACATAACGATCTTCTAAGTGAATGAGCTCCCCCAGTTGAATAGAAAGTGATTGCATTTTTTGATATAAAGCAAGAATATTTTCGGCAAAAAACATGATTTGCGGTGCAGAAGTATTGATATTTTGCGCATGTGTTTCTACAAAATTTTTATCATATAAAGTAAAGGTTAACGGACTATCTGCTGTTGGAGCAATCTCTGCTACCAAACTACCATCCATATTTTCTAGACTTAATACAGTAAATCCGATTGCTTGCCAAAAATCAGCAGCAGCCTGTACATCTTCAACATATAATACCAGTTGGGCTTGATTTGTAAACATAAATTCTCCTCATTTCATTGTTACAAATAATTTTAACCTTATTCAGCTTGTGGCTGTTCATGTTGGGAATTGAATTCTAAATTAATTCCTGGTTCATCAGTAATAATTTCAGTCACTTCATACGTTAAACGTCGTAAAATATCAAATAACGGCTCAACTAATTCTTCTGATTCTTCTTGAGTTAAATCCTCTGGCGAATTAATTTTTCGATTAACAATATGATTTACTTGACGAACCTGACCAGAAATTTTGAAGTTTTGCAAAATGATTTTGAATTCTAATTGGGCCCCTAGCAACGTATTGTTTTCTGGATATTCAGGATTATTGGCTACTAACGGTACAAAACCTACATTAATTTGGGTTTGTTCATCAGGCGTAACGCCATGATCAAAATGATATGCATCAACAATTGGTTTTTCTCTTAAAATTTCCATTTTTTATTATCCCTCATTTTTATTATTTATTCATAATTAATTTACTTCATTTTGGCTAAATAGTCCAATGCATCTTGAAAACTAGTAACAGGAACAATCTTCATGTCCGTTTTAATTGCTTTAGCAGTGGCTAATGCTTTAGTATAATTATTATCCTTAGTTTCTGGATCATTTGGTGCAAAGAAAATATCCATGTTGGAATTTGCCGCAGCTACAACCTTTTGTTCAATGCCGCCAATCTGGCCAACTGAGCCATCTAATTCTATGGTACCCGTTCCAGCAATTTGCTTACCTTTACGAATATTTTGTTTAGTTAGTTGTTCATATAATTCTAAGCTGAACATCAAGCCAGCCGATGGGCCACTATAGCCTTCCGTTTCAAAATGAATTTTTTTAGTTGTAGACAATTCATACGCGCCACCTAAGCCTAAACCTAAGCGCAATTGTTTATCAATTGTTACTAGCTTACCTGTAACTGTTAATTGCTTTTGATTCCGGATAAGTGTTAAGGTAAACGTATTTTTTGTATTTTTTTGCAGCAATTGCAGAAAGTCTGCCAAGCTATTAAAGCTTTGCTGATTGAACTTTATAATTACATCACCTAAGGCCACTTTTTGATAAAAATCCGATTGATTATTCATATCAATTACTTTAAGTCCCTTAAAGTCTAATTGATAATCCAAACCTGCTGCACTGAGCGCTTGCTTTTCAGCGGCTATTTTGGATGATTGTGTATAATAATCCTGTAATTCCTGATAACTTTCTTGATTAGAACTGCCCGCCAAATATTCTTTTGAACTGATGATTTTTTGATATGGAGTCACCTTAGCCTTTAAATAGCTAAATGGCGTTGCTTGAATCATAGAGACATAAGTCAATGAAAACGAACCACTTTCTTTGTCGGTTTTTCCATCAACTGAAATTAAATCAGCTAAAGCGACGGCCTTACCAGGTTTTTCAATATAAGCATTTAAAGGAAAAAAGAAAAAGATCAGCAACAGAACCGCTATACAACTGCCAAGTAACCACTTTTTCAATTGTCTATTAGGCTTTTTCACGTTGCTTCCTCCTGATGGCTTCATAAACATTTGCTGGTAAGTAGGCTTTCACATCACCATCAAAATATAATACTTCTTTAATCAAGCTTGAGCTGATATGCGTATATTTTGAACTGGCTAATAAAAAGACAGTTTCTATCTCAGGCGCAAGGTGATAATTCATCTCCATGATTTCACGCTCATATTCATAATCTTTGACACTTCTAATACCACGTACTAAATAATTTGCTTGTAATTCTCTTGCGATATTTACCGTTAAATCGGATTCTCGAGCAATCACCTTAACATTTGGCAAATGACAAACAGCCTCTTGAATTAAGCTCATTCGCTCGCTTATTGAGAAAAAGGACTGTTTATTGGTATTAACGAAGATACCGACAATTAATTCATCAAATAGTTTGGCTGAACGCTCAATAGTGTCTAGATGACCTAAAGTTAATGGATCAAAGCTACCAGGAAATAAGGCAATATTTTTCATCGAGTTGTTCCTTCTTTCTAAGCATCAAATTGATAAATGGAGACCTTACAGATTCCATAAGTTTGTTGACGTATCATGTGAGCCTGTTTAATTTCATCTTTTAAGTCAACTTGACTATCCGTTTCACAAACAATCGTTGCCTTTGCAGCTAGTAATCCTAATTCTTGTAGCTTTTCTATTGTTGCTTCAATTTCTTGCTTAGCATAAGGAGGGTCTAAAAAAACTATATCAAAGGTCAATCCTTCCTTAGCAAAGCGGGCGATTGCTTTTTTGGCATCTTCTTTTAGCAGCGTAAATTTGCTACTTTCATTCGTCAACGCTACATTTTCTTTAATAATTTTTAGGGCTGAGTAGTTCTTCTCCACACAAAAAGCTTGATCCATTCCTCTTGAGATGGCTTCAATCGCTAATGCACCACTACCAGAAAATAAATCTAACACTATCCCACCTTCAAAGTAAGGGCCAATCATATTAAACATGGATTCTTTCACCTTATCTGTGGTTGGTCGCGTGTTATCACCAGACAAGCTTTTTAATCTACGTCCACGATATTTACCTGAAATCACTCGCATACTCTATTCCTCCGATTCCTCTTGCGTCAAAAAAGGCTGGTTTGAATTGGACCAGCCTTTTCTTTTAAATTACCTCTTCAGCTAAGCGAATTTTCGTGTTTAATTCTTCTACTTCAAAGCCATCGTCATCGACTTGATAAGCTCGTTTAGTCCCAATTTTTTCAGCAAAATTCATCTCCACATCTGGTCGATAAGATGGTTCAACGTGTCTAACAAAGTGTAGCTTGCTTATTTTTTCAATTGTTGGTTCAACCAATTCTTCATCCACATATAAATAGACATATTTAGATTTTTTTGAAACATAATGCACTAAGCCGTAGCGTTTTAGACTTTTTAGCTGTCTTAAGCTATAAACCCAAACAACAATGCCGCGACGCTTAGTAATCGTTAAATGAGTATTTTCAGCTGACATGACAATGCCCTCCACAAGCATGATTTCTTTTTTCAAAAAATGGATTCCCTGCATCCACCTTAATGGTAGCTGATATATCGTTGGCTAAATTCAGACACAATTCATCTAAAAGGCCTTGAAATGACGTTTCAGCTACCCGAAAATCAGTCATTGTAGGATGTAAATCTAATTTTCTTTTAGCGCGCTGAGCTTCCCGTTGCGTTTGTCTAAAATCCGGTGCATACTTGCCATACGCTTCAATTCGCTCAAATGCGGCTTTCTTTTCCTTAAACTGTGCCATTAATTGTATAATTTCTTCATCGGCATATATTTTATGAAAAAAATCAATATATTGTTGATAAGTTGATGAATCATGAATTGCTTGAACCAACTCATCAATCTGGGTATCAATTTGAACAAACGATTCATTGATAATCAATTACTTTCCTTCTTTCAATCAATAATCTTATTTTATCATCTAAAGATAAGACTATCAATTTTTTACTATAAATGCAATAGATAGTTTTTTGTATTTTTATTAATAAAATCGATCCTAACTGAATGCATAATCAGCTAGGATCGACGTTAGCAATTCTGCTATCTTTTATTGATTTATTATTTCAATTCAATTAATAAATCACCAGAATGAATGACATCACCGGCTTGAACATATAAATGATCCACTACCCCATCAAAACGAGCTTCAATTGCAGTTTCCATCTTCATCGCCTCGGTAACCATTAACACTTGGCCCCGTTTAACTGGTTCACCTTTACGCACTAAAACTTGTAAAACTGAACCTGACATAGTAGCCCCATATTGATTTTTATCGGTTGGTTCAGCTTTCTTACGATGTGTTACTGTACTTTGAATGGATTGATCTTTAATCATAATCTCTCTACGTTGACCATTTAAATTGAAAAAGAGGACGCGATTACCTTCCACATCAGGTTCGCCAATTTCATCTAAACGAATAATTAAATTTTTTCCTTTTTCAATTTCAACATTGATTTTTTCACCTAAGCGCATACCATTAAAGAAGGTTGGTGTATCTAATAATTTTACTGCACCAAATTTTTCAAAAGAGGCACAATAATCTAAAAAGACTTGTGGATACATCAGATAACTCAAAACTTGTTCATCAGTTGCTTCAGAACCAATTTTTTCACTTAGCTCAGCTTTTACTTGATTAAAGTCAACTGGTGCAGCTAATTCGCCTGGGCGACAAGTATAAGCTTGGCGATTTTTGAGGATAATCGCTTGTAGCTTTTCTGGGAAGCCACCGACTGGTTGACCAAGCTCGCCTTCAAAGAATTTCACAACAGATTCAGGGAAGCTTAACTCAGCTCCTTTTTCATAAATCTCTTGTTCAGATAAGTGATTTTGGACCATAAATAAAGCCATATCACCAACTACCTTAGAAGATGGCGTTACCTTAACAATATCGCCAAACATCCTATTGACCGTATGATACATTTGCTTTATTTCATCCCAACGATCGCCAAGGCCAACCGCTTTCGCTTGTTGTTGTAGATTAGAATATTGACCACCTGGCATCTCGTGGAAGTAGACTTCGGTTTGTGGCGCATTTAAGCCATTTTCAAATGGTTGATAAAAATGACGGACGTCCTCCCAATAATGGTTTAACTGATGGGCATTTTCAATTGAAATATTCGGCATCCGTTCATCATTGGCTAAAGCATAATACAAACTACTTAAGCTTGGTTGACTTGTACTACTACTCATCGCGCTAATCGCTACATCGACAATATCCACGCCGGCTTTAATTGCTTGGGCGTAAGTCATTAAACCATTGCCACTCGTATCATGCGTATGCAAATGAATCGGCAAGTCTACTGTTGCCTTTAATTCATTGATTAAACGATAAGCAGCCTTAGGTTTTAAAAGACCTGCCATATCTTTAATGGCAATTATATGCGCACCCGCATTGGCTAACTCTTTAGCCATATTTTTATAGTAATCAACATTGTATTTACTACGACTGCTATCATCAATATCGCCAGTATAACAGATTGCTGCTTCGGCAATTTTACCACTATCACGAACCGCTAAAATACTTTTTTCCATTTGCGGCAACCAATTCAGACTATCAAAAATCCTAAAGACATCGATTCCTTGTTTGGCCGCTTCGGCAATAAAGCGAGTAATCACATTATCCGGATAGTTTGAATAACCGACAGCATTGGAGCCTCTAAACAACATTTGTAATAATGTATTTGGCATTTCTTGGCGTAGCTTGCGTAATCTTTCCCATGGATCTTCATTTAAGAAACGATAAGCCACATCAAAAGTTGCTCCGCCCCACATTTCACTTGAAAATAGTTGAGGTAAAGCTTTTTCAGTTGCTTGGGCAATTTTAACTAAATCATGCGTACGCACACGTGTTGCTAGTAAACTTTGATGTGCATCTCTAAAGGTCGTATCAGTTAATAGCACTTGCTTTTGCTGCTTAACAAAATCAACTACCGCTTCAGCTCCTGAAGCATCTAGTATATTCTTAGCTGAAACAATCTCTTGATGCTCAACTAAATGCTTGGGCATGCGTGGAATTTCAAAAAACGGTTTGGCCTTTTGTTCAATGCCAGGGAAACCATTAACGGTAATTTCACCAATATATTTCATCGTCTTATTCCCACGGTCTCTAGTATTTGAAAAAACAAATAAGCTTGGCGTTTCATCGATAAAAGTGGTCTTAGCCTCACCGGTTTGGAAAGTCGGATGAAGAATCACATTTTGCATAAACGGAATATTGGTTTTGACCCCACGAATACGAAACTCTCGTAAACAACGTGCCATCTTTTGAATCGCCTGATCAAAAGTAGCTCCATGGGTACATACCTTAACCAATAATGAATCAAAATAAGGCGTCACCACCGCACCAGCATAGGCATTACCAACATCTAAACGTACACCAAAGCCACCTGGTGAACGATAGGTATCAATTTTACCAGTATCCGGCAAGAAATGATTCAATGGGTCTTCTGTGGTAATTCGGCATTGAATAGCTGCTCCACGATAGGTTAAATTTTCTTGTTTAGGTAAATGCAAATCCGCATGTAAATCTTTGCCTTGAGCAATCAAAATTTGACTAGTCACAATATCAATATCGGTAATCAGCTCCGTAATGGTATGTTCGACTTGAACGCGTGGATTGACTTCGATGAAATAAAAATCCTCCTCATCTACTAAAAATTCTACGGTACCCGCATTAACATAACCAACATGCTTCATCAATTGCACAGCAGCCTGACAAATTGCTTCACGCTGTTGGTCACTTAACGAAACACAAGGAGCCACCTCAACTACTTTTTGATGACGTCTTTGAACAGAACAGTCACGTTCAAAAAGATGCAAGACATTCCCATGCGTATCCCCCAAGATTTGCACTTCAATATGCTTAGGATTACTAATATATTTTTCAACATAAACTTCATCACTACCAAACGCAGCCTTAGCCTCACTTTTAGCACGTTCATAACCTTCTTTAGCTTGCTTTTCATCAAAAGCCACGCGCATACCGCGACCACCGCCACCTAAAGCTGCCTTAATCATAATCGGATATTTATATTCCTGGGCAAAAGCTAACACCTCTTCAACCGAGCTAACTGGACCATCAGAACCCGGAATTGATTGAATGCCGGCTGCAATCGCTGCTTCTTTAGCCTTGATTTTATCACCGAAAATATCTAAATGATGTAGACTTGGCCCGATAAAAGTAATATTTTCTTCAGCACAACGTTTGGCAAAAGCTAAATTTTCAGATAAAAAACCATATCCCGGATGAATAGCATCAACATTTGCCTCTTTAGCAATCCGAATAATATCTTCAATATCTAAATAGGCATCAATTGGCCGTTTTCCTTCGCCAACTAAATAAGCCTCATCTGCTTTAAAACGATGCACCGAATATTCATCTTCAGCAGCATAAATACCTACTGTCTGAATATGTAATTCAGAACAGGCTCTAAAAACCCGAATAGCAATCTCACCACGATTAGCAACTAAAACTTTCTTCATCAAACCACTCCTTTATTTTAGAGGCTATGTGTTGAGCGTTTTGATACGAGTAAATAAGTTCCAAGTGGATGGAAAAATCCTCCATATTTTAAGATTTTTTCAGCAACTTGGCTTATTTACCGAGTATCAGCTCAACAACATGCCGTTTATCCTAGTGGCTATCAAGCGAGCGGTTTGCTATGAGTAAATAAGTCTAACTAGACACCAAAAGTGCACAACTTTTAACACTTTTTGGGGATAGTTGCTTATTTACCGAATAGCAGCTCGATTGATGCCGTTTATTTAGAGGCTATGAGACAAGCGTTCTGGTTTGAGCAATAAGTCGTAGCAGGCGACAAAAGTGCGTGTATGTTAACACTTTTTCGACTGCAAGCTTATTGCCGAAAACCAGCTTGGCTCATGCCGTTTATTTAGAGGCTATGAGACAGCTCGCTTAGGCACGAGCAAATAAGCTTCAAAGGGATGGAAAAGTCCGTTACTTTTAAGACTTTTCCAGCACTTTGACTTATTTGTCGAGTGACTAGCTGGCTCATGCCGTTTAATCCAGAGACTATGTGTCAAGCCTTCTAAGCTAATTACATCAAAGTCATCAATTGTTTTCTTTTCTCATCTGCACTAATATTCATCGCTACTCCCACACAGGCAGATAGCATAATCAAACTAGAACCACCTTGACTGAAAAACGGGAAGGTAATCCCAGTTAACGGAATCACACCGGTAATTCCACCTAGATTAATAAAAATTTGAATTAAAAACAATGCGCCAATTCCAATACAAACCATGGAATTAAATGGGTCGTTAGAACGTATGCCAATTAAAATAATTCGACCAACTAAAAATAATAATAAACCTAGTATCACAATAGCTCCAATTAATCCTAGTTCTTCAACTACAATCGCATAGATAAAGTCAGTTGAAGCAGCAAAGCTTAAAAAGCCTTTTTTCTGAATACTATTTCCTAAACCTAAACCAAATAACCCTCCATTATAGATGGCATAATAACCGTTAACTAATTGGTGCCCATCTCCATATTCTGCTTTAAAGGGATTTAAAAACACTCTAAAACGTGAAGCAACGTGGCTAGGTAAAAAACTACCATTTGTAATCCGAATAATAAAAATAGCGATCATACTAAAAACAGTCGTACCAATGACTGCAATATATCCATACAAATAATTCACGCCACTAATCATTAACATCACAATTAACAATAACCCGATAATTGCCGCATTCCCAAAGTCAGGATATAATCCTAAGATCACAATAGAGGCCAAACACAAAGCCACCGGTACACGAATAGCTGTCCCTAATTGATGAACAATTTGGGTTTGACGGTCGGCAAATTGTACCGAGAGCATCCAAATCATCACAAACTTCCAAAATTCAACCGGTTGAATAGTTCCAAGTCCAGGTAAAGGAATCCAACCGTGAGCTCCATTAACCTTTGGAAATATAAAGGCAATAATCATCAGCCCTAGAACAATCGCCGCAAAAATCCGGACAAACTTTTCATTTTTTAATACTGCTAATTTCATTTTATACAAGAAAGCAATTAAGAAAATACTTACTACCAAAAATACTGCTTGCTTTGCCACATCAGTAATTGGATTTTTGCCTTCAGAAATTAATGAATAAGATGAAGCACTATATACCATCATCAGTCCTAAAACATTTAAAATCAAATAAGGGATGAATAAACTATAGTCTAAAAAATGTCTTTTTCTTACTTTTTTAGGCACTACAACAACCGACTATATCATTTTGATATAGCTTTTCCTTTCTACATACTAAGTGAAAGGAGGAAATAACAAGTTCTATCAACCAAATTGTTATTTCCCCAAAATCACTATTATTTAATTACACTTTATTTAAATCTCATTTGCCGGTTCACTGACACGACTTCCATCATAAATTTCACTATATAAACGATCTAAATCACGTTCAAGATCACTTAACAATTGCTGACCAACAGCATTTTCTAAAATACCTAATTGAATAGCATAAGCTACTTGTCTGGACAAACCATACATTTGCGTATCCACGACCTCTTCAAAAGCTTTACAATGAGCGACACACAGACAATTTTTTTGATTAGAAATCAAACATCGGATTCTATCTGCTTCTGTTTGCAATAATTCAAGCGCTGCGGCTGTTGAAACCATCTCCATGTGATTTCCTCCTTATCTATCTCATAAATCAAGTATATTTTTCATTTAAAATACATTAGTGCCTTTATTATAGCACAATTTCCTTATTTTAAAATCCCATATTACACAATACGAAGGCTTAATCAGCTAAAGGACTAAATAAATAGTGATGAACTAATGCCTCAGTTGCTTGAATCGACTCTAAATGGGTACGTTCATAGGCATGACTTGATTCAATTCCTGCTCCCAATAAGGCATGCTTCACCTCGGCACCTGCACGCATTGCCGCTGAAGCATCGCTACCATAGTAAGGATAAATATCTAATTGATAAGGAATTTGATGAGCCTGTGCTAATTGTACCAAATGCTTACGTAACCCATAATGATAAGGGCCTGAAGCATCTTTGACACAGATGGAAACTGAATATTCATCTGTCTGTTGATCATCTCCCATCGCACCCATATCAACTGCTAAGTATTCGACGGTTTCACTAGGAATACCACTATTCATACCAAGCCCTACTTCTTCATATGTGCTAAAAGCAAAATGGGTAGTATAAGGTAAAGTTAGCTGATTTTCCTTGATTAACCTTAGCTGATTCATCAAGATTGCTGCACTCACTTTATCATCTAAATGCCTGCTCTTCACAAAACCGTTTGGCGTAACAATTGTTCTTGCATCAAAAGAGATAAAATCACCGACTTGAATGCCTAAATCTTGAACCTCTTGAGCCGTGCTTACCTTTTCATCTAAACGCACTTCCATATTTTCTTGATTTCGTTCAGCTGTTCTCGCATCCTTATAGACATGCACGCTTGTCTGATGCATTAAAATCGTTCCTGAGATGGTTTGGTTATTTTCAGCCAAGTGAATCAGACAATTCTCGCCTTCAATCGAAGAATAGGTAAAACCCCCGATTAAATCAATTTTTAAACGACCGTTTGGCTTGATTGCTCGAACCATTGCTCCTAAGGTATCCACGTGGGCCGTAACAAAACGATGCTGCGTTTGATTTTCACCTATCACGGTTACAATCAGGCCACCTTTATTACTATTCTTTACAACATAGCCCATTGATTGTAATTCGTTTTGTAAATACTGAATAATTTGATCAGTAAAGCCAGTTGGTGACGCAATAGCCGTTAATTGTTTTAAATATTCTACAGTTGGTTGACTCATCAATCTCTTCCTTTCTCATGAACTACAAAGTAAATCACTTAAATATACAAAAGGAAGAATCAAGCCACGTCTAACGACACCTGATTCTTCCTTCAAAGTTTACTAATTAAGCTTGCTCTGCCTGTTTACGTTTTTTCGCAGCTTTTTCGCGTTCATTTTTATTTAAAATTTGTTTACGTAGACGAATACTTTCTGGAGTTACTTCACAGTATTCATCATCATTTAAGAATTCCAATGATTCTTCTAAGGTTAAAATTCTAGGCTTTTTGATAACAGCTGTTTGATCTTTGGTTGCTGAACGAACGTTAGTCATTTGTTTTGCCTTTGTAATATTAACTGTTAAATCATTTTCGCGTGAGTTTTCACCAACAATCATCCCTTCATAGACTTCTGTTGTTGGTTCAACAAATACGGTTCCACGCTCTTCAATACTCATGATTGAATAAGTTGTCGCTTTACCAGTATCAATGGAAACTAATGCACCATGATGACGACCACCGATTTGACCAGGAATCATTGGTAGATATTGATCAAAGGTATGGTGCATAATACCGTAACCACGTGTCATTGATAAGAATTCAGTAGTATAACCAATCAAGCCACGAGCTGGTGCCAAGAAGATAATTCGAACTTGACCATTTCCTGTATTAATCATATCTTGCATCTCAGCTTTACGCATCCCTAATGATTCAATGACCGCACCCATATATTCTTCTGGCGTATCAATTTGCACACGTTCAAACGGTTCACATTTGACACCATCGATTTCACGTTCAATGACTTCTGGACGAGATACCTGTAACTCGTAACCTTCACGACGCATATTTTCAATTAAAATAGACAAGTGTAATTCCCCACGTCCAGAAACAATCCATGAATCTGGTCCAATTGGGTCAACACGTAAAGAAACATCGGTTTGCAATTGTGCCATTAGACGTTCTTCAATTTTACGCGCAGTAACAAACTTCCCTTCGCGACCAGCAAAAGGTGAGTTATTCACTAAGAAGGTCATTTGTAAGGTTGGCTCATCAATATGCAAGATTGGTAAGGCTTCTTGATGGTCAGCCGGTGTGACTGTTTCCCCAACGAAGATATCCTCCATTCCAGATACAGCAATCAAATCGCCGGCTTTTGCTTCTTGAATTTCTAAACGTTTTAAGCCAAAGAAACCAAAAATCTTCGTTACACGGAATTTCTTCACATCACCATCTAATTTCATCAAGGCAACCTGATCGCCAACTTTAATCGTTCCTCTGAATACGCGGCCAATACCGATACGACCAACATACTCATTATAATCAAGTAATGAAACTTGAAATTGTAGTGGTTCATCAGAGTTATCGACTGGTGCTGGAATATGTTCTAAAATCGTATCAAAAACGGGGGCCATTGTCTTTTCTTGATCAGCAGGATCACTTGAAAGACTTGAAGTACCATTTATAGCTGAAGTGTAGACAACTGGGAAATCTAGTTGATCATCGTCAGCGCCTAATTCAATAAATAATTCTAAAACTTCATCGACCACATGCTCAGGGCGTGCAGATGGTTTATCGATTTTATTTACCACGACAATCGGTGTTACCTTTTGTTCTAGCGCTTTTTTCAATACAAAACGCGTTTGTGGCATGGTACCTTCATAGGCATCGACAACTAACAATACACCATCAACCATTTTCATGATACGCTCTACTTCTCCACCAAAATCGGCGTGTCCAGGTGTATCCATGATATTGATTTTGGTTCCTTGATATTCAACAGCTGTATTTTTGGCTAAAATCGTAATCCCACGTTCTTTTTCCAAAGCGTTTGAATCCATCGCACGTTCTTGTAATTGCGTACGGGCATCTAGGGTATCAGACTGCTTTAATAGCTCATCAACAAGCGTAGTTTTCCCATGGTCAACGTGGGCAATAATGGCGATATTGCGTATATCTTCTCTATATTTCAATTTAATTGACTCCTTTAAATCAGATTGACTTTCACTCAAAATGTAATTATAGCAGAAAATTTTCATAAAAAAAAGAGAAATTGCTTATTTAGACAAATTATAGCCAAAAAGAGCGTCTAGTTCATTTTTGTAACTGAGCGCTTACCTCTTCTACCCGCAAATGCTTAGCAAGCCTTTGAACTTCAGATACTACATTCTCAATTTGCACATTTAAAAAATATAAATTTTTCATCGCTAAGGCTACATATAAGCCTAGATGATCGATATTTCCCATAATAAACAGCTCCTTAAAATGATACCATCCTAAGTAAAAAAATCATTTGCAACATCATCAAACACTTTGATTAGCCCAATTTGCCAAGTAATTAATACATTAGAATCATTGACTATATCGACTATTTAATCGAATCAATTAATTCTAGGATTCGTTCATGAGCAAGTGGAGTGGCAGCAATAAATAATTCTCGATCTTTAAGCTTTAAGGCGTTCCCATAAATATTGGTTACTTTTAAGCCGAGTGTTTCTAAAATCACCTTGCCTGCCGCATAATCCCAAGGCTGTAGATTAGAAATGTAAGCGACTCTTCGCCCTAAAGCTAAATTCATCAATTCATAGCCAGCACAGCCTGACATTCTAACGCCTAATGATTCATCACCAATCTGATGTGCCCGATAAGCATTACGACGATAAATCGCACTATTAAAGCCAACCAAGCCCTCACTCAATGGTAAATTAGGTACGGAACGAATTTTTCCTTCATTATAATGAACCCCTACTTCCGGTCCACCCCAAAGCAAATTATCCGCCATCACATCATAAATAAAACCGTATTTACCCTCACCATTTTCATATAAGGCAACCATGATACAAAAATTCTGGCGCTCTAAAATCAAGTTATTTGTCCCATCAATTGGATCGATAATCAGCACCTTGCCGGTTAATTCGTTAAGGGTATTATAACTTCCCTCTTCAGCTAAGACTTGATAACCACGATTTGCCTTCATAAACTCATCGATAATAAAACCTTGGATTTGGGTGTCTATATTTGTAACAAAATCCGTTCGACTAGATTTTGTCGATACAACTAGCTTTTTCGTTTTCAACTGCTCTTTAATTTTAATCGCTGCTGCATAAATAATATCAATGACTTTGGTTGCTAATTCATCCATTTACGATTCTTATCCTTTCATTTTTAAACGTTTAGCATCAGTTTGCTGTGCTTGTTTAAGCGTTTGGTATAGTGAGTAGCCGGTCAATTCTTCAAACTCCTTGCCTAAGCGTCTTTCTTCACCGATACTTTTCACGACTGTTTTAAATTGTTTGTATTGATTAAGAAATGTTTGACGGTCAATCCCTGTTTCATAAGCTTGCTCTAAGCAGCTCCAAAACTCCACCACGCAAATCATTTCTTCAGTAGACCATTGTAAATCAATGGGATATTGATAATTTTGCAAATAAAATCCTCTTTTCTAACAAATAGTTTTCTCTTCTTTATTATATACAAGATACGCTTCCTCTGGCAATTTAAAGTTTTGGAAGAATGCTTAAGCGTAACGGTTTATAAAAAAACAAGCCTAGTTAAAATAAAAACCAATTGCCCTTCTTTAAAGAATTTAGCAATTGGTTAATTGTTTCATAGTTATTTGACTGTTTTCATTAATTTAAAGGATTGTTTTAAGGCTGAAAATACGCCTTTATCATCATAGATAAGGACATTTGCCTTATACATTCTAGAAGAGATGCGCATCACGATGAAAGTTACAAGGATATTTAAGACTAAACTAACCAACGCTAGTGGATAACTCACCACTTCATTGACAATGCGAATGGGCATACCAAATGCAGACCAAAACGGAATATATGAGGTCACTTTTAAGATTGGATTTTGAATATTGGTTACGCTAAAGGTAATCCCACCCAGATAGCCAATCAAAGCTAAATAAGTTACAGGCATAATCGCTTTTGAGCTTTCTTCTGCACGATTGACCAACGAACCAGCCAAAGCGGATAACACGGCGTATTGTAAAATACCAGAAATAATAAATAAAACAATCAACAAGGTATTCCAAATAATATTTATATTAAATGAATTTCCCGCTGACAAGCCACTCAAGAATGGTTTGAGCGTGGCATTATCCTTCGCCACATAAAGAGCAGCAATTATAATAGGAATATAGATAATCATTTGGGTCAAGCCAACTAATAAAACGCCAAAGATTTTACCATAATAATGCGTGGTTGCTTTCGTGCTAGATAAGATAATTTCCATAATTCGACTACCTTTTTCAGTAGCAATTTCTTGGGCGATTACACTGGCATAATTCATTACAAAGATAAATAATAAAATCGTACATACAAATGCGATAATCATCTGTACAATTTTGCCATCCTCATGTTTCATCACTAGCTTTCCTTGGTCATTTAACTGTACTCTTTGAATCGTTAAAGGTACCTGTGCTTTTAATTGTGCAAATTGTTCACTAGTTAATCCTAAGCTAGCTGCCTTCAATTGAGACTGCATTTGATTAAGTAGCTCCTTCAATTGAAATTCAAAGGTCGTATCCACCTGTCCACGACTTAAAATCTTAGCCGAAAGATTATTTTCTTGATTATGGATAGTCAAAAGAAGATCCACTTTTTCATCTGCTAGCGCTTGCTTTCCTTTTTCAATTGACGACACTATTTTTACCTTATAATCAGGTAATTTTTGGACACTTTGGGCAATGGTTGGCTGATTGGCATAGACAGCAACGGTAGAAATTTCATTAGAGCTGTCAATAAATTTTCCCATACCATAATAAAGGGCAAACATCACTAAAGGGGCCAAAATCATCACCAAAAACGCTCCAGAACGCACTTGTTTTTTATAGACATTTAACGCAATGATTAAAAACTTATTCATCCTTTTCACCTGCTTTCATTTTAAAAATTTCCTCTAAAGTCGGCGGTTGCTGGTTAAACATAGGCAGGTACCCGTTTTGTGTAACGAGTGAAAAAATTTCTTTACCAACCTCAGCATCAGCTAGCTTTAAGACCAAGCTTTGATCTTCACGTCTAGCAAGGGCTACTACCCCTGAATGCAATCTTAGTTGCTCTTCATCCAGCGATTCACCTTGTAAATATAGGCGTGTTTTGCCAAAGGATTCGCGAATCGATTGTACCGTTCCATTTAAAACCGTTTTGCCATTTTTTAACATAATTAATTGATCACAAATTTGTTCGACATTATCCATATTATGACTAGAAAAAATCACACAGGCATTTAATTTGCGTAGCTCAATAATCGCATCTTTCATCAATTGCGCATTCACCGGATCCAAACCACTAAATGGTTCATCTAAAATCACCAATTGTGGTTGATGAATCAAGGTAGCAATCAATTGCACCTTTTGTTGATTCCCTTTGGATAGCGTCTGAATTTTATCCGTCTTTTTCCCTTTAACTTGGAATTTTTCTAACCAAGCATCAATTTGTGGCGCAATCTCTTTTCTTGATTTCCCACGTAATTCGGCAAAAAACAATAATTGCTCTTCAATCGTCAGCTTAGGATATAGTCCGCGTTCTTCAGGAAGATACCCAATCCTATCATAGTCCGCTTCACCAATTGGCTGCCCATTCCACAAAACCGTCCCCATATCTGCTTGAATAAAATCCAAAATCAAGCGAAACGTAGTGGTCTTACCTGCACCGTTTTGGCCAATTAAGCCTAAAATTGACCCAGGCTGGATTGTAAATGATAGTTGATCTAAAGCCTTATAATTACCAAAAGTCTTAGTTAAATTTCGCACCGTTAACACAATAAACACCCCTTACTTTAAATAGATAATTTTCATTTTATTTTATTAACTGATACTATCGATAGTAATAACCAATAATATGCAGTAAATACAAAATAGCAACAACCAGCAGACTGCTTTTCACTCTTATCGCTGCAGACCGATCCTTTTATTTAGCTAATTTTTTGTTTTCTTAATTTTAGATAATGTCGATAAAAAAGCACTTTTTCAGCTATTGTTAACCCACTAACCATAAACATTGCCACTAATCCTTTATCCGAAAAATTCAAAGAAACCAACAATACAAGCAAAACAAAAGCATAAACTAAATTCATTCTAGAAAATACATAATAACTACTCTGATAATAGAGCTGCTTTTCACCTTCATCACTGTGAGCTAACCATTGATCCATTGCATTTTGCTTAGTGTAATCTACCTCAGCTTTACTTGGAAAGACTTGGGCTAATAGACGATATAGTCGGTTTGTCCAAGAAATTGCTAATAGTTCAATAACTATAATCACAACTGAAAAAACAAATTGATTTGTATTCGCAAAACAGATAATCAAGGCAAGAATAAGTAAACAGGCAATGATCACTAGAAAGTTTAAAAGCTCACCATAGATATGGTAACGTTCAAATTGATTTTCTAACCAATCGATTTTCTCATCATCGGATTCATCAAACAAATAAAAGAGTTGTTTCATTTTTCTCAAGAAGTACTCTAATATTAGACAAGTACTCACACTAAAAACAGTTAAGACAATAATACTAGGAAAGATGAGTGAGTGAAGTAGTGCCACTAGATTAAAAGAAGTAGCTTTAATGAAACGATCACCTAAAATCCTTACCATCCCGCCGATGATTCCACCAATTCCTCCAGCTAACAATAGCTTCGTCCATAGCTTCTTTGCAAAATTACTTTTCAACTTTCTTCATCCTCTCTCAATTGAAAGATATCCTCTACTTTTACCTCACAAATCTGAGCTAGCTTTAAAGCCAAGGCAACAGAAGGTGAATAATCACCACGTTCAATTAGACTAATCGTTTGTCTTGAAACGCCGGCTAATTTACCTAATTCTGTCTGATTTAATCCTAAAGAAGAGCGATATTCCTTTAAACGATTAGATAATCCCACCTTTTTCACCTCGTTAGAATATTCTCTATTTATGACAACTATTCTTGTCATAAATAGTCTAACATTGACAAAGAAACTTGTCAATTGATTTTGACAAATTTCTTTGTCAATAATGTTCGCGTTTTCACAAGAAGTAATATCAAAGTAACCAATCGTCCAACGATTAAAGCTACATAAAAAAAGAGGAACTCACTAAGAATTCCTCTTTTGATAACCAAATAGATTAAATATGAATTGGTAAGCCTAAAGCTAATTCAGCAGTATCCATCACAATTTCACCTAAAGATGGATGTGGATGAATCGTTAAGGCGATATCTTCGGCATTCATACCTGATTCAACAGCCAGTGATAATTCAGAAATCATATCACTTGCACCCACACCAGCAACCTGTGCTCCGATAATGACATTATCTTCTTCAGTAGTAACTAGACGGACAAAGCCTTCCGTTTTACCTAAAGAAATAGCACGACCATTACCTGATAATGGGAATTTATATGATTTAGCTTTTAATCCAGCAGCCTTTGCTTCAGCAATAGTCATACCAACAGTTGCCAATTCAGGATCAGTAAAGGCTACAGCAGGCATTGCTTTGTAATCAACTGCCACTTTCTTACCAGAGATTGCTTCAGCAGCAATTTTGGCTTCATAACTTGCTTTATGTGCAAGCGCAGCACCTGGAACAATGTCACCGATTGCGTAGATATTTTTCACATTGGTACGACCTTGAGCATCAACCGGAATTAAACCACGTTCACCAATTTCAACACCCGCTTGCTCTAAGCCCATGTCATCTGTATTCGGACGGCGACCAACTGTAACCATCACATAATCAGCTACGATTGATTGCTCCTTGCCATCGACTTCATATTTAACCGTTACAGATGAACCATTGTCGATTGCTTCTTTAGCCATCGCATTGGTAATCACTTGAATGCCTTTTTTATTAAAGTCATCTTCAACAAGTTTCACCATATCTTTTTCAAAGGTTGGCAAGATTTGTGGCGAACCTTCTAAAATAGTCACTTCAGCACCTAGGTTAGCATAAGCGCCCCCTAATTCAGCACCGATAACCCCACCACCGATGATGACAAATTTCTTAGGCACTTCTTTTAATGCCAATCCACCAGTAGAATCTAAAATGCGACCGCCAAATTTGAAGCCTTTGATTTCGATTGGACGAGAACCAGTTGCCACAATTGCATTATTAAATGAATAAGTTTGCGCAGCATCATCGTTGATTACACGTAAAGTATGGTCATCAACGAAAAAGGCAGAACCAGTAATCACTTCAACTTTATTTTTCTTAAGTAAGAAAGAGACACCAGTTGTTAATTTTTTAACAACGCCATTATCTTTCCAATCTTGTGTTTTTTCAAAATCTAAAGTCACATTTTCTGCACTCACGCCAAACATCGTTGAATCTAAAGACTCTTGATAATGATGCCCTGCAGCAATCAATGCTTTAGATGGAATACATCCGACATTTAAACATACCCCACCGATATATTCACGTTCAATAATGGCAACTTTTTGACCTAATTGTGCAGCACGAATTGCAGCTACATATCCACCAGGTCCAGCTCCAATTACGACTGTATCTAATTCTACAGCGAAATCTCCTACTACCATTTATCTATCATCCTTCCATTAATAATAGCTCTGGATCAGCTAATAAACGTTTAATATTATTCATCGCTTGTTGGGCAGTTGCACCATCAACAATACGGTGGTCAAAGCTTAGTGATAATTTCATCACACGACCAACAGCTAATTCACCTTCAGCATTGACAATAGGTTGTTGGGTAATGGTACCGACACCTAAAATAGCCACTTCTGGATAGTTAATAACTGGTGTGAACCAACCACCACCAACAGAACCAATATTACTGATGGTAATTGAACCATTTCGCATATCTTCAGCAGCTAATTTGCCTTCATGAGCTAATTTAGCTTTGGCATTAATTTCGTCCGCAATAGCAAACAAGCCTTTGCGATCTGCATCTTTTACATTCGGTACATATAAACCATGGTCTGTATCTGTTGCAATACCGATATTGTAATAATGTTTGAAGACAATTTCTTGACTTGCATCATCAATTGAAGCGTTCAAGATAGGATATTTCTTCACTGTTGCAGTTAATGCTTTAACGATATATGGTAAGAAGGTTAATTTAGTACCATTTGCTGCAGCAACATCTTTAAATTTCTTACGTTGATCCCATAATTTAGATACTTCCACTTCATCATGTAACGTAACATGTGGCGCTGTATGTTTGCTGTTAACCATCGCTTTAGAGATTGCTTTACGTGTAGCTGACATTTTCTCACGTGTTTCAAGCTCAGCAAGATTTGAAGTAAATGGTTTCTTCGCTTCAGGTGCTTTTACTGGAGCAGCTGCTGGAGTTGTTGTTGCTTGTACTTCTTGGACAGGAGCACTTGCAGTCGCAGCAGCAGCTTGTACAGGAGCACCACCAGCTAAGAATTGGTCAATATCCGCTTTAATTACACGTCCACCTTTTCCACTTGGTGTAACTAAAGTGATATCAACATCTTTTTCACGTGCATATTGACGAACAGATGGCATTGCCAATACACGTTTATTTGGATTAGCTGCAGTTACCACAGTTGCTGGAGCTTGAGAAGCTGGTGTAGCAGTTTCAGCACTAGGCGCACTTGCAGTCGCAGTAGCTGGGCCATTATGACCAGGTGCATCAATTTCAACTAACACATCACCAACTGTCGCTACTGTACCTTCTGAAACTAAGATATTTTTCACCACACCGGTTACTGGAGATGGAATTTCTTCCACTGATTTATCATTTTGTACTTCTAATAAAGTATCATCTTCATTGATGGTATCGCCGACTTTAACAAACCATTTTACGATTTCACCTTCTGCAATCCCTTCACCGATATCCGGTAATTTAAATTGGAAGAAGCTACCTGCATTTGCTGTAGGTGCTGCTTCTTGAGCAGGAGCTGGTGCAGCAGCTGGAGCAGCATTGTCTTCGTGACCAGGTGCATCAATTTCAACTAATACATCACCAACACTAGCTACTGTACCTTCTGAAACTAAGATATTTTTTACCACACCGGTTACTGGAGATGGAATTTCTTCCACTGATTTATCATTTTGTACTTCTAATAAAGTATCATCTTCATTGATGGTATCGCCGACTTTAACAAACCATTTTACGATTTCACCTTCTGCAATCCCTTCACCGATATCCGGTAATTTAAATTGGAAGAAGCTACCTGCATTTGCTGTAGGTGCTGCTTCTTGAGCAGGAGCTGGTGCAGCAGCTGGAGCAGCATTGTCTTCGTGACCAGGTGCATCAATTTCAACTAATACATCACCAACACTAGCTACTGTACCTTCTGAAACTAAGATATTTTTTACCACACCGGTTACTGGAGATGGAATTTCTTCCACTGATTTATCATTTTGTACTTCTAATAAAGTATCATCTTCATTGATGGTATCGCCGACTTTAACGAACCATTTTACGATTTCGCCTTCTGCAATACCTTCACCAATATCTGGTAATTTAAATTGAAATGCCATTGATTTTCTCCCTTTCTTAAGCCTAGAAATTCACGATTTCTTTCACTTTTTCTTCAATGTCAGTAGCATTTGGTAACCAAATATTTTCAGCTTGACCAAATGGGAAGACTGTATCTGGAGCACTTACACGACCAATAGGTGCTTCTAATGAAAGAATTGCACGTTCTGCAATTTCAGAAGCAACCATCGCACCAACACCCGCTTGACGTTGCGCTTCTTGAACGATTACCACTCGACCTGTTTTTTCAACAGAAGCAATAATTGTATCAATATCTAATGGAGCCACTGTACGTAAGTCGATAATTTCAGCATCAATACCTTCTTTTGCTAAATTATCAGCTGCTTTAATTGCTTCACGTACCATCGCACCATAAGTAATGATAGAAACGTCTTTTCCTTCGCGAGTAACTGCTGCTTTATCTAATGGCACTTCATATGCTTCATCTGGCACTTCCTCACGGAAAGAGCGATATAATTTCATATGTTCTAAGAAAACAACTGGATCATTGCTACGAATAGAAGCAATTAATAATCCTTTTGCATCATATGGATTTGAAGGAATCACTACACGAATACCAGGTGATTGCGCAATCAAACCTTCTAAGTTATCTGAGTGCAATTCTGGCGTATGCACCCCACCACCAAATGGTGAACGAATAGTCACTGGCATATTACGTGTGCCACCCATACGGTAACGAGTACGGGCAATTTGTGCAACAACTTCATCCATCGCTTCAAAAACGAAACCGAAGAATTGTAACTCAGGTACTGGGCGATAACCTTCTAAAGCTAAACCAAATGCCATACCAGCAATTCCAGATTCAGCTAACGGTGTATCAAATACACGATCTTCACCAAATTTTTCTTGTAGGCCTTCAGTCGCACGGAATACCCCTCCGTTTTTACCAACGTCTTCACCAAAAATTAATACATTCTCATCATTTGCTAACTCTAAGGCTAAGGCGTCAGTGATTGCTTGAATCATTGTCTTTTGTGCCATAATTATTTCGACTCCTTCGCTTCATAAAATTCAATTTGTTCTTTAATTGTTTGTGGTTGAACTTCAAACATGCTCTTTAAGAAATCAGAAACTTTTTGTTTTGGAACACGGTCAGCTTCTGCAATCGCTTCTTTAATGTCTTCTTTCGCTTGTTCAATTACCGCTTCTTCTTTCGCTTCAGACCATAAGCCTTTTGCTTCTAAGTATTTACGGAAACGAATCAATGGATCTTTTAGTTCCCACTCATCATCCATTTCTTTTGAACGGTAACGTGTTGGGTCGTCACCAGATAATGTATGTGGACCATAACGATAAGTTAACGTTTCAATTAACACTGGACCATTACCAGCAATTGACCAATCACGAGCTAATTTTGATACCGCATAAACGGCAAGTGGATCCATACCATCTACTTGGATACCTGGAATCCCCGCAGCAACTGCTTTTTGAGCTAATGTTTCTGCACTGGTTTGTTTATCGCGAGGAGTTGAAATGGCAAATCCATTATTTTGAATGTAAAAGACTGCGTTGGCTTTATAAGCTCCGGCAATATTGATTGCTTCATAGAAATCCCCTTGTGAAGAACCTCCATCACCAGTATAGGTAAAGACAACATTTTTCTTATTACGTTTTTTAAGACCTAAAGCAACACCGGCAGCTTGCACATATTGCGCTCCGATGATGATTTGAGGTGGTAATGCTTTCAATTCTTCAGGATAAAGGTTTCCTGCAACATGTCCACGTGACCATAAAAATGCTTCTTTTAACGGTAATCCGTGTTGAATTAATTGTGGGACATCACGATAGCCTGGTAATAATACATCTTCTTTTTCAAAAGCAAAATGACTGGCTAACTGGCTAGCTTCTTGTCCAGCAGTTGGCGCATAGAAACCAAGACGACCTTGTCTATTTAATGCAGTTGAGCGTTGATGTAATACACGAGACCACACCATACGTGTCATTAATTCGACTAATTCTTCATCGCTTAATTCAGGCATTAAGTCGGGATTTACTACATTTCCATCTTGATCAAGTACTTGATAAGTTGGAAAATCAGCATTTACTTTTTCTAACAAAGCCTCAAAGTCAATTGTTGTTTTCTTTGTCATCTGATCACACTTCCTTAAATTTACTTTAATTGTAACAGCCTAACTAATCTGTATCACTAATACAATCGTTTACAAATATAAGCTATCATTTTTTTTTATGAATGACAAGTATTATGCACAAAATTCTTTCGAAAAAAACAGGATAAACACAGATGTTTTCGTGAAATAAATCACATTTAGCAAACGCTTTCGTTTTATCGTTGTTTTACCTAGCTTTTTAAATCAGGGAATAATACAGTATTATTATCTGTTAAAAATTGAACAAAAAATTTTCTGTTACGCTTGAGACTTTATTTAATTACACCTTTTATTTATTTCCCTCCTCTGATTTGAATAACTTTCTTTAATCACCAACAGCTTTTTTCAAAAACAAAAAAAGATAATCAAAATAGCTAAATAGCTACAGTGATTATCTTTTGTTTCTATACGATTATGTTTTAAGAATACTATAAACACATTCGAGTAAGGTTAGACCTAATACAATGTTGATTAATCGATAATGTTGGATATAGAATTTTTGAATAGCATTACCAATCCAAATCCAACTCAATGTCGCAACCGTTCCAAAAGTTGCAATTAATAATTCAAAAATAATAAACATTGGTAAGGACTGATAATATTGAACGACATAAACTGTTAATGCCGAAATACCAAATAGATAGATTTTAACATTCACTAATTGTAAGACAAAGCCCTTCATCAAGGATACATTCACTTGATCTTGCGATTGACTAGGTTTAGAAATTACAATATGAAATGTTAGCCATAAAATATACGCCGCACCGATATATTTTAGTATCTCCATTAAACCTGGTAAAGTTGTATTCAACGCATACATCAATATAGCGCAGGATAATTGCACGACATAATATCCTAGAAAAATACCTAAAAATAAAGGTCTACCTTTTTTGACACCATGACTTAGTACTGTATTCATCGCTAAAATATTACCAGGTCCCGGTGTAAAAGCATTAATAACACAATAAATAACAAAATTATAAAAAATATAGATTGACACTTTATCATCCACCACCTTTAAAGTCATTATAAAAGCACTTGACTAAAAAAGGTAAGACTTATTTTTTATAATATTTTATAGTTTCAAACTATGTATCCGTCTCCATATTTACGTAATTCTGAAACATAGATGTTTGCCAGCTTACTTAATTCTTGATTAGCGGGTTGAAGATAACCAATCGTTAACCAATCTTCTACTGCTAATTCACGTGCCACAATGGCATCCCCGTGTAAGTATTTAGGAAAAATACCACTTGAAATAGTATAAGCATTTAAACCTAACATAAAATTAACAATCGCGCCTCGATCACTGATGCGAATTTGTTTATCTGTTGACATTGAATTATACATTTCTTCAGCATAATATACTGATTCATAATTACCTTGACTGAACCTCCAAGTATCCATATTCTTTTAAAGTATTACAGATCAAATCCATATGTGTTTGGATCTTGACTGTCACTTTTCAAACTATTTTCGGAGGTGTTTGTTCATATCAAAACGCTACTTTTGATACGGTTCGCTAATGAACTCCTCACATTTTCATGCGAGCACAGACTATCTCTTATCCGTTGGCATAACCCAGTACGGCGAAACCACTTCCACCACCCATCGCTTGTGGTGTACTTCCCTTACGAGGAATAGTCGTTGAACCTTCTTCTTTTCGAAGCTTGGCTGCAGATTATCCATTTTTCATAATACTTAGGCTTTAACCATATATCATCGTATGAATTTTTTCTGTTTTCACCGCGTTTATGTTGGTCTTTCTTTCAAAACCACATGGTCGCTTCATTCGCTTTAGGATTTTCCCGCAATTCGATTTCCTTTATTGATACGTACTCATTTCTAAATACGCAGACCAAATTTCCATAAAACATTATTTTACGCAATACGATCAATTATTTTTTGAATTACCACTCTATTTTCATCTGATAAAAAAATAATCCCTAAATCACTTACTCTATTTTTTACATCTTCAAGTACTTGATGTGTGTCACAAGTATTGAAATAAAACTCATATCTTGCCTCACCAAATTGTTTAACCAATTCAACAAAAGCATTTTCCGCAAAGGTATAATGTTGTGCTGAAACACTAAATTTTACTTTAGCTGGCAATGAAGTAACATAACGATCTTCAAGCAATTCCATTTGATGAATGACTTGACGAGCATATCCTATAAACTCCATTCCCTCTTTTGTAAGCGTAATCCCTAAGCGACTACGTACAAAAATGATGATGCCTATTTCTTTTTCAATTTCTTTTATTGCATTGGATAAACTTGGCTGTGAGATAAAAAGTTTTTTAGCCGCTTCGGTAATTGATCCACATTCTGCTACCATAACCATATACCTCAACTGTTGTATCGTCATTTAATCACCCACTTTCAAAAAATATTTTGTTTAATGATTATAACATTTTTCAAGCCTTGAACCAAAAGAAATTAAAAAAAGCCCTAAGATAAAAATTTTTCAACCTTTATCTTAAAGCTTCAAATTAGCAAAGCAGTATCGCTCACTACTTCTTTACTTTTGTAATGTTTTGATTAGATGGTATCGCCATTAAAGATAGAATTTTTCACGATGACATAATCCACTTTACGAATGGCTTCTAAATCTTTCCCACCTGCATAAGAGATGGAAGATTGTAAATCCTGTTGCATTTCAATTAATGTATCTTTTAAAGAACCTTTGTGTTGAATCCAAATCTTTTTCCCTTCAACATTTTTACGTTCACCTTTTTGAAACTCTGAGGCTGAACCAAAGTATTCCTTATAGACAACTCCATTTTCTACTTTTGTCTCACCAGGTGATTCTTCGTGGCCGGCAAATAATGAACCAATCATCACCATCGTTGCCCCAAAACGTACAGATTTAGCGATATCGCCGTGTGTGCGAATGCCTCCATCAGCAATTAAAGGTTTACGTGCGGCCTTAGCACACCAACGCAAAGCAGCAAGCTGCCAACCGCCTGTACCAAAACCGGTTTTAATTTTGGTAATACAAACCTTACCTGGACCAATTCCAACTTTGGTTGCATCAGCACCTGCATTTTCAAGTTCACGAACAGCTTCAGGTGTACCAACATTCCCAGCAATTACAAAAGTATCCGGTAACAAACGTTTAATGTGTTGAATCATTTCAATAACTGAATTAGCGTGGCCATGTGCAATATCAATTGTAATATAGTCAGGGACTAAGTTTTCAGAAGCAAGCTGTTCAATAAAGATATATTCGCCAGCCTTTACACCTACAGAAATTGAGGTAATTAAATTTTTAGCCTTCATTTTTTTGATAAAAGGTATACGCGCTTCTTCGTCAAAACGATGCATGATATAAAAATAGCCGTTTTCAGCTAAGAATTCCGCAATAGGCTCATCAATAATGGTTTGCATATTAGCTGGAACCACTGGCATTTTAAAACGATGCTTTCCTAAAGTTACCGTTGTATCACATTCTGAACGGCTATTTACAATACATTTGTTTGGTATCAGTTGAATATCCTCATAATCAAAAACTTTCATATCAAACATTCTCTCTCATCCTTTCAACGAGGCAAAATATAGTGTTTTCTTAACACCATTGAGTAGTTTAACGAATAGTCACCTATAATTGCAAGCAATTTTAGTGTAAATCAATAAAAAAATAAAGGAATGTTCGTAAAAATCCGAACATTCCTTAAAAGATTCTTAAGGTAGCATATTGCCAGCAGCAAGATAAAGTTTATACCAATCCTCTTTACTTAATTGCACCTCGCTAGCTTTCGCAATTTCAACGATACGACTCGGGGTCATTGTACCAGCAATTACTTGGAAATTAGCTGGATGACTTAAAATCCAGGCACTCGCTAAGCCAGTTGGTGTAATGCCATATTTTTCAGCCATTTCTTCTAAGGCTTGGTTTAACTCTGGGAATTTCTCATTGCCAATAAAGACGCCTTCAAAGAAACCATATTGGTAAGGTGACCATGCTTGAATCGTCATATCATGTAAACGCGAATACATCAATAATCCGCCATCATGATCAAAGCTACCTGGTGTTTTCATATTCACTTGTAACTCTTGATCAATCATGCCCGTATGCATCAAGCCAAATTGTAGTTGATTCGCTACTAAAGGTTGTTGAACACCCTTTTTCAAAAATTCAATTTGCATAGGATTTTGATTGCTTACACCAAAATAACGCACTTTACCCGCTTGGTGCAAAGCTTCAAACGCTTCGTTCACTTCAAATGGATCCATCCAAGTATCCGGTCTATGTAATAATAAAGAATCTAAGTAATCCACACGTAAACGTTTTAGACTACCTTCTACCGCTTCAATAATATGTTCTTTTGAAAAATCAAATAGCTTTCCTGGAATAATCCCACATTTTGATTGGATGAATAAATCTTCTCGTTTAATTGAAGTCTTTGCTAAAGCATCAGCAAAAATCGTTTCACAATCGCCTCCACCATAAATATCCGCATGGTCAATAAAAGTAATTCCATGATCATATGCCGTTTGAATCACTTCAACTGGATCTTTCGCTTTATTTAAGCGCATACAACCAAACACAACAGCTGACACTTGTTCGTTAGTTGTACCAAATTTAATTTTTTTCATTTTACACACCTCCAAAGGTTCATTTTAGAACACTTTTTATTTGATGTAAAGCGTTTTCTACAAAAATATCGAAGCATAAAAGAGTATGCTTCGATATTTTTTATAGTTATTTAAATGCTTTGAAGCCAATATCCTTGCGATAATAAAATTCGTTTAATTGTTGCTTATTGAGATAGTCATAAACGTTTTTTTGTGCTTCCTCTAGATTTTTCCCTTGCGCTGACACCAAAAAGACCCGACCACCATTTGAATATAACTGATTTTGCTGCTCTTTCACGCCGGCATAATAGACTTGCTGGATATCGGTATTTGCTAATACCGGTAAAGGAATGTCTTTTTGATACTCATCCGGATAGCCTGGTGCTGCGACAACAACGCCTAAGGTAGCAAAGTCATGCCATTCAATCAGAGGCGTGCGATCATTTAGTAAATCATCAATAATCTGAGCCAAGCTTGATTTTAAGCGCGGTAACACCACTTGAGTTTCTGGATCACCAAATCGCGCATTGAACTCAATCACCTTTGGCCCTTCAGCTGTTGCAATCAACCCAGCATATAAAATACCCGTAAATGGCGTTTGGCGATCAACCATACCATCTGCAGCTTTTTGCACAATTTGATCAATGGCATCAGCTACCATTTCAGCTGGAATTTGAGGGACTGGCGAATAAGCCCCCATTCCACCAGTATTTGGACCTTTATCCCCATCAAAAATACGTTTGTGATCTTGGGCAATCACCATTGGATAGACTTGTTTGCCTTTAACAAAAGAAAGCAAGGAGAATTCTTCACCTTCAAGAAATTCTTCAATGACCACCTTAGCTGAGCTTTTACCAAACTTGTGATTGACTAACATGGCTTCTAAGGCTTGAATTGCTTCTGTTTCATCCATTGCAACAACCACACCTTTACCGGCAGCTAGACCATCTGCTTTAATGACAATTGGCGCACCATTTGCTAAAACATAGGCTTTCGCCGCTTCAAAGTCACTAAAGGTCTGATATTTTGCAGTTGGAATTTGATAATCAATCATTAGCTGTTTCGCAAAATCTTTTGACCCTTCAATCATAGCAGCAGCTTGGTTTGGACCAAAGATTTTTAAATCTGCAGCTTGAAAATCATTCACAATCCCGTTTAGAAGTGGAATTTCTGGTCCAACAAATGTCCAGTCAATCTGCTGTCTTTTTACAAATTTAATCAAAGCTTCATGATCATTTTCAGCAATATCAACTAGCTGAACGCCATCCTTTAGCATTCCTGGATTGCCTTTCGCGCAAAAGACCGCTTCAACCTGTGCATCTTCTAATAATTTACGGCAAATGGCATGTTCACGACCACCACTACCAATCACTAATATCTTCATTTGTCGATTCCTCTCTTAATGTCTAAAATGACGAACGTTAGTAAACACCATTGCAATACCGTATTTGTCAGCCATATCAATAGAATCTTGATCTTTTATACTTCCTCCAGGTTGAATAATTGCTTGAATCCCATTTTGAGCAGCATATTCAACTGAATCACTCATTGGGAAAAATGCATCCGAACTCATCACAGCGCCTTCAAGCTTGCCAGCTGCTTTCGCTTGCTCAACAGCAATTTTCACAGAACCTACCCGATTCATTTGACCAGCACCAACCCCGACTGTTTGGTGCTCATTCGCTAAAAGAATAGCATTAGATTTCACATGCTTCACTGCTTTCCACGCAAAAATTAAAGCCTGCATTTCTGTTTCAGTTGGTTGACGTTTTGTTACGACTTGCCAGTTTTCAGGATTTTCTTCGATGACATCTTGATTTTGTACTAATAAACCGCCCAATACAGAAACAAATTCATCTTCCTCGGTATTCTTTTCTGAAAAATCAAGCGTTAAAAGCCGTAAATTCTTCTTTTGGGCAAGCAAAGCCAAAGCATCCGCTTCAAAGCTTGGGGCAATAATTAATTCTAAGAAAATTGAACGCATCACTTCAGCCGTCGGTAAATCAACCGGACGATTTAAGACGATAATGCCACCAAAAATAGAAACTTTATCGGCATCAAAACAGCGATCAAACGCTGCTTTAATCGTTGGTCCTGTACCAATTCCACACGGGTTCATATGTTTTAAAGCAACAGCAGTCGGTTCTGTAAATTCACGAATAATCCGAATAGCTGCATCGGCATCTTTGATATTATTATAGGATAATTCTTTACCATTTAATTGCGTAGCGCTGGCCATTGAATAAGCCTTAGGTAAGATCGAACGATAAAACGACGCTTGTTGATGACTGTTTTCGCCATAACGCAATGTTTGGCGTAAATCATAAGTCAACGTTAGTTTTTCAGGAGTGGTTTCACCAACAATTTGGCTAAAGTATTGAGCAATCAAAGCGTCATAGCTCGCTGTATGACGAAAAGTTTTGGCTGCCAAGCTTTTACGGGTTTCAAGGCTAGTCTGTCCAGTTACTTTAATTTCTTCAGCTACCTTGTCATAGTCACTTGGATCAACAATTACGGTAACACTAGCAAAATTCTTCGCCGCCGAACGCAACATACTAGGACCACCGATATCGATATTTTCAATCGCATCCGCTTCAGTTACATCAGGCTTTACAATCGTTTCTTTAAACGGATATAAATTGACCACCACAAAATCAATTGGCGTAATCTCGTGTGCTTGCATCGCTTCTAGATGACTAGCAAGATCGCGACGACCAAGTAAGCCACCATGAATTTTTGGATGTAAGGTTTTAACCCGACCATCTAGCATTTCTGGAAAGCCAGTTACCTCTTCAATACCAATGGTTGGAATATTTTGCTCATCTAATACTTTTTTGGTTCCACCAGTCGAAATCACTTCAATACCCGCAGCTACTAATACGCGAGCAAATTCCACTAATCCTGTTTTGTCAGATACACTTAGTAAGGCACGTCTTTTCATGAACATTTATTCCCCATTTCATTGATTTTTTTCATTGATGATTTTACGTAAAACATTTGGATAAAGGCGATGCTCCACCTGATGAATTTTCTCTTCTAGCGTAGCTAACGTATCCATAGGTGAAATCATGACGGGCTCCTGTGCAATAATTGGACCTGTGTCTACGCCGTCATCAACGACATGCACCGTTACACCGGTGACCTTTACCCCATAGTCAAAAGCATCCTTAATCCCATGCAGTCCAGGAAAACTCGGCAATAAGGAAGGATGAATATTAATAATCCGATTGCTAAACTTAGCCAGTAGGGTTTTACCGATAATTCGCATATAACCCGCTAAAACAATTAGATCAATTTGTTCCTTTTCTAAAAGTGCTAGCAATGCTTCTTCATAAGCTTGCTTATTCGCAAATTCTTTGACCTCAAAGCTATAAAAAGGAACCTTTAACCGTTTCGCCCGTTCAAGCACATAAGCGTCATGATGATCACTAAAAACAAAGGCTAGCTCAGCTGCAAGTAATCCAGCTTGAAATTGCTGCGCTAAAGCTTCAAAGTTACTCCCATTTCCAGAAGCTAAGATTGCCACCTTCATTTATTTTCCTCCACAATTTCCACACTTGTCGTTGCTTTTTCGACCATTTTACCAATAATATAAGCCGATTCATGATTCCTTTGTAAAATCTGCAACACTTGGTCAACCTGTTCAGGTGAAACAGCTAAAATCATGCCTAAGCCCATATTAAAAATTTCAAACATTTCTGTATGATTAATATTTCCATATTTTTCTAGACAGTCAAAAATTGGTAAATTTGGCCAAGTCCCCTCTTGAATTTGAGCAGCTAGATTATCCGCAAACATTCTAGGCACATTTTCAATAAAGCCACCGCCAGTGATATGCGCAATCCCATTGATTAACCCTTGCTTAATCAATGGTAACAAGGCTTGGACATAAATTCTAGTTGGTGTTAATAAGACCTCTTTTAAGGGTTGATTAAGCTCTGGCAATATTGTTTCGCCATGAAAATCATTTTGCTCAAAGAAAACCTTACGAACAAGTGAATAACCATTGGAATGAATACCTGATGAGGGTAAGCCGATTAATACATCCCCAGCTTTAACCTTTTCTTTTTGAATAAGCGCAGACTTTTCAGCAATTCCTACTGCAAAGCCAGCTAAATCATAATCATCTTCCCCATACATTCCAGGCATCTCAGCGGTTTCGCCACCGATTAAAGCCGCATTCGCCTGCACACACCCTTCAGCAACACCGGCTACAACTTTTTCTAAACGTTCAGGAATATTTTTCCCCGTTGCAATATAGTCTAAGAAATATAGCGGCTCCGCACCTTGGGCAACAATGTCATTTACACACATAGCCACACAATCAATCCCAATTGTCTCGTGCATATCTTCTTGAATCGCAATCATTAATTTGGTACCAACACCATCTGTTCCAGAAACCAAGACAGGCTCTTTAATCTTAAGTGCACTTAGATCAAAGCAACCGCCAAAGCCGCCTAAAGCACTCATTACACCTAAACGTTCAGTTTTTTGTACATGCTTTTGAATTCTCTTTACCACTTCATAGCCAGCTTCTACATCAACGCCGGCTTTCGCATATGCATTGCCCATCATTTATCTCCTTATCCTTTAAAAAATTCTGTCTTCTCTTTGAGCGAACGACGATATTGATCTTCATAATCATAAAGCGGGGTTGGATAATCACCGTTGAAATAAGCCATACAAAGCCCACTATAAGGCGCATCAAAATCTAGTCCAATCGCATCAATCAAGCCTTGTTCACTTAAAAAGCTTAAGCTATCACAACCAATCATTTCACGCATCTGCTCAATTGAGTAATTAGCTGCGATCAATTCCTTACGTGTCTGAATATCAATACCATAAAAACATGGATATTTTAACGGTGGAGAAGCAATTCGTAAATGCACCTCTTTGGCACCAGCTTCCTTAAGCAAACGAACAATTCGCCGACTCGTTGTACCTCGGACAATTGAATCATCTACTAAAATCAATCGTTTGCCTTCCACTACTCCACGCACTGCTGACAGCTTCATCCGTACCCCTTGTTCCCTTAATTCTTGAGTCGGTTGAATAAAGGTTCTAGCAACATATTGATTTTTAACCAAGCCCATTTCATAAGGAATCCCTGAGCTTTCAGCATAACCACTAGCGGCCGAAAGTGAAGAATTAGGTACACCGATTACCATATCCGCTTCAACTGCCGCTTCTTTAGCAAGTATACGCCCCATATTTTTTCGCGCGGTATGTACATTGACTCCAGCAATATTTGAATCTGGTCGCGCAAAGTAAATGAATTCCATCGAGCAAATCGCATATTGAGTATCTGTCGTATATTGTTCAATTTGAATGCCTTCATCATTGATAATAATTATTTCACCAGGCTTAACATCACGAACAAAGCTTGCCCCAATGACTTCTAAGGCACAAGTTTCAGAAGCAATGACATAGGCCCCATTTTTCATTTGGCCGATTGCTAACGGACGAAAACCATTCGGATCAAGGGCCGCAATCATCGCCTCTTCCGTTAACAACAGATAAGCAAAGCCGCCCTTCACTTGATTAAGCGCTTCTTTTAATTGATCGACTAAAGTTGGACGATGACTTTTGCGAATCAAATGCATCAAAATTTCCGTATCAGAATTAGAATGAAAAATCGCCCCTTCTTGTTCTAAACGTTTGCGCAAACTTTTTGCATTGGTCAAATTGCCATTGTGCGCCAAGCCATAGCTTCCATTATAAAATTTAAATAGAAACGGTTGAATATTATCAACGCTACCATTACCTGCTGTGGCATAACGCACATGACCGATTGCTGCATTACCAATCAGTTGATTAAGCTTACGTTCATCTGAAAACACTTCAGCTAATAATCCTAAATCACGATGACCATAAAGCTTCTTTCCATCCGTTGAAACAATGCCTGCGCCTTCTTGTCCACGATGTTGCAGACTATGCAAACCAAAATAGGTCACTTTACTAGCATCAGGGTGGCCCCAAACGCCAAAAATGCCACATTCTTCATTTAAGCTTTTTACTTCATAAGACACGTAATCGCATCCTCCCATAATTGTTTCGCTTGTTTGACAGAAGCAGTAATCTTCCCATCTGTCCCTGACATTTCTATTTTGTCTTCTGCTGTGACTTGACCGACCAATTGGGCTTTGTTCCCAGCTAATTTTTCAAATGCTACTTGGTTTTCTGGTTTAATTGATAACACAAAGCGTGATTGCGTTTCGGCAAATAACCAGGCTTGTTCAAAATCAAAGGCTACATTAGCCCCAAGCTCATTTTTAAAACAGCTTTCCGCAATCGCTACAGCTAAACCACCTTCACTGCAATCATGACAACTTGCCACTAAGCCAGCTTGAATCGCTTGTAAAACAAGATGCTGATTTTCCTTTTCGGTTACTAAATCAAAAGCCATCAAGCGCCCTTCAATTTTCCCAAGTAACATTTTTTGCAATTCTGAACCATTGAAATCCCCGCTTGTTTGACCAATAACATAAATCAAATCACCCGCCTGTTTAAAATCTTGGGTAGTGATATGCGCTAATTGTTCAACTAAACCAACCATACCAATCATCGGTGTTGGGTAGATGGCTTTACCGTTCGTTTCATTATATAGTGATACATTTCCAGAAATAACCGGTGTATCTAGGACTTCACAGGCTTTCGCAATACCATCTGCCGAAGTCCATAATTCCCAAAATCCTTCTGGTTTATCTGGAGATCCGTAGTTCAAACAGTCAGTAATCGCTAAAGGACGCCCCCCACTAGCTACAATATTTCGCGCGGCCTCACTAACTGCAATTTGTCCACCAATTTCTGGATTTAAATATAAAAAACGAGCATTACAATCCGTAGTCATTGCCAAAGCTTTATTGGTTCCGCGAATTCGCAAAACCGCTGCATCGCTACCTGGTGTCACCACTGTGTTAGTACGTACTTGATAATCATACGTTTCATAAATTGATTTTTTAGAGGCAATGGTTGGTTGTTGCAATAAATCCAAGAAGGTCTGACTAGCATCCTTTACATCTGGCACAAAATCTGCCATTGCTTGAAATTCCTTGATTCTCGCCGGTTCTTGATAAGGCTTATGATAAACCGGTGCATCTTCAGCTAACGCATCGACTGGAATATTGGCCACCTCTTTGCCATGATGATACAAACGATACAGCCCATCATCAGTCACTTCACCAATGGCTACGGCATCTAAATCATATTTCTTGAAAAGCTCCACTACTTGCTCTTCACAGCCTTGCTTCACACAAATCAACATTCTTTCTTGTGATTCAGAAAGCATCATTTCATAAGGGGTCATGTGGCTTTCGCGTTGTGGAACGTCATCAAGATATAATTTCAAACCTGAACCAGCTTTAGAAGCCATTTCTGAACTAGATGAAACTAACCCGGCTGCACCCATATCTTGGATACCAACTAAAATATCCGCATGCTCTAAAATAAGCTCCAAACAAGCCTCTAGTAATAGTTTTTCCATAAATGGATCGCCTACTTGGACAGCTGAGCGCTGTTGTTCTTCTCCCTCAACAAACTCTTCAGAAGCAAAGGTTGCCCCATGGATACCATCACGACCCGTTTTCGCACCCACATACATAATTTTGTTGCCGACACCTTTGGCTTGCCCTTTTTGAATATCTTTATGATCAATTAACCCTACACACATGGCATTGACTAATGGATTTCCTTCATAACAAGGATCAAAAGCAACCTCACCACCAACTGTCGGAATCCCAATACAATTACCATAGCCACTAATTCCAGCGACGACTTCTTCTAATAAATATTTGGTACGATTATTATCCAATTCACCAAAGCGCAGCGAATCCAAAATAGCAATTGGTCGCGCCCCCATACTAAAAATATCCCGAATAATCCCACCGACACCAGTTGCTGCACCTTCATAAGGTTCGACTGCTGATGGATGATTATGACTTTCCGCTTTAAAAACCACCGCCTGTCCATCACCGATATCAACAATCCCAGCTCCTTCACCAGGTCCTTGTAAAACCTGCTTACCAGAGGTTGGAAACTTCTTTAAGACTGGCTTGGAATTTTTATAAGAGCAATGCTCACTCCACATTACCGAAAATAGACCAGTTTCTGTATAATTCGGCAAACGATTTAAAATCTTTTCGATCATTGCATATTCTTCATCCGTTAAGCCCCATTGTGCATAAATTTTTTGCGTTTTAATCTCTTGAGGAGTCGGTTCGATAAATTTCTTCATTAGTTTTGTGTCACCTTTCCGAAGTTTTTCAAAATAGAGGCAAAGAAACGTTTGCCATCTGCACTACCAAGCAATTCCTCCATTGCTCGTTCTGGATGTGGCATCATACCTAATACATTGCCTTTTTCATTACAAATTCCCGCAATATTTTCCACAGAGCCATTGATATCTTCTTCATATGTAAAGACGATTTGATTGTTGGCCTTTAATTTAGCTAAAGTCGCTTCATCACAATAGTAGTTTCCTTCACCATGAGCGACTGGAATATAAATCACTTCATCTTTTTCGTATTCACTTGTAAATTTTGTCTGATTATTAACGACCTTTAAACCCACTGTTTTACAGACAAAATGCAATGAACGATTTCTAATCAGACTACCTGGAAGCAAGCCTGCTTCAGTTAACACTTGAAAACCATTACACGTACCAAAAACAAGTTTGCCTTCATTCGCAAAACGAATCACTTCTGACATAATATTCGAAAAGCGGGCAATTGCTCCACATCTTAAAGCATCGCCATAAGAGAAACCACCCGGTAAAAAAACACCATCAAAGCCAGCTAAGCTTGTTGCATCATGTCGCACATACTCGGCATCCGCTCCCATGATATCTCTAATCGCCCATAACATATCTAAGTCACAATTAGATCCTGGAAAAACGATTACTGCAAATTTCATGCTAGGCTTCCTCCGTATTGACAATTTCAAAGCGATAAGTTTCCATATTTACATTAGCCAATAATTGATCACAAGCTTCTTCAATGACTTCTTCAAGCGGACGTGTACCTGGATTGACCTGCATTTCAAAATATTTTCCAATTCTAACCTCTTCAATTTCGCTATATCCCATACGGTGCAATGCCCCTTTAACCGCCTCTCCTTGAGGATCTAAAACCGACTCTTTGTAAGTAACATAAACTTTAACGAAAACCATGATTGTACTCCTTTATTGATTATTTTCAATTCTACGTAAAACTTCTTTGTAAACTGGTACTAAATCACCTAAATCTCGACGATAAATATCTTTATCTAAATGCGCATGCGTATGCACATCCCATAAACGACAAGTATCAGGTGAAATCTCATCTGCTAATAATATACTGCCATCTTTTGTCCGACCAACTTCGATTTTAAAGTCAATCAGTTGGATATCTAAGCTTAAAAACCACGCTTTTAGCACCTCATTGACCTTTAAGGCTAACGCTTTTATTTGTTCAATTTCTGCTTGCGTAGCAATCGCTAACACTAAAACCTGTTGATCATTGATAAATGGATCGTTCAACGCATCGTCTTTAAAGTAAAATTCAACAATTGGAAAAGATAACGGTGTCCCTTCTTTAATTCCCAAACGTTTGCTAAAGCTTCCTGCTGCCACATTCCGAACAACAACTTCCAAAGGGATAATATCTACCTTCTTAATCAATTGTTCGGTTTTTGATATTTTACGAATAAAGTGGCTTGGCACACCACTTTGCGCTAATTTGTCAAAAATAAGCGAAGTAATTTGGTTATTCATCGCACCTTTCCCTAAAATGGCATCTTTTTTCTGTCCATTCAATGCAGTTGCTTGATCCATATACTCCGCTAAAATCACATCTTCTTCAGTTGTTTGGTATAATTTTTTTGCTTTTCCTTGGTAAAGCAAGTCTTTCTTTTCCATTTTGCACCTCAACATATAAAAATTGGTAAAACTAATTCATCTATTCACATTCTAAGTCAGACTAGCAGCAATATCAATTATTTATTGATAATTAACAAATAAATTTTCAATAATGTTCGTGTTTAAATCGATAAACTTATAGAGGATAAATTTAAATTCTAGTACAATAAAACAAAAGCACTGAAAAACATACGTAAAATATGTTTTTCAGTGCTTTTTTATAAGCCAACACGTTCAAATATTACATCAACGTTTTTCAAATGATAATTGTAATCAAAAGCATCATCTAAATCTTCTGGCGTTAAGTGGGTCATGATTTGTTCATCCGCTTCAATCAACGGTCTAAAGGCAGTCTGTTCATCCCAAGCCTTTGCTGTATTCGGTTGAACCAAATCATACGCTTGTTCACGAGTTAAGCCACGATCAATTAATTTCAACATCACACGCTGACTATAAATCAAACCAAAAGTTGCATCCATATTGCGCTTCATATTTTCAGGAAAGACGGTTAATTTTTCTACAATATTGCTAAAACGATGTAACATGTAATCTAACAAAATCGTCGTATCAGGAATGATAATGCGTTCTGCAGAAGAATGTGAAATGTCACGTTCATGCCACAAAGACACATTTTCATAGGCTGTTAGCATATGTCCTCGAATCACACGCGCTAATCCTGCCATATTTTCTGAACCAATTGGATTACGTTTATGTGGCATCGCTGAAGAGCCCTTTTGCCCTTTAGCAAAGAATTCTTCTACTTCTCGTGTCTCTGATTTTTGCAACCCACGAATTTCAGTAGCAAATTTTTCGATACTCGTCGCAATTAACGCCATCGTCGCAAGATACTCAGCATGCAAATCACGCGGTAAAACCTGAGTAGAAATTTCTTGTGGTCGAATTCCTAATTTTTCACAAACATAAGCTTCTACAAACGGAGGAATATTCGCAAAAGTACCCACTGCTCCACTGATTTTTCCGGCTTCCACACCTTTAGCAGCATGCTCAAAGCGTTCAATATTGCGTTTCATCTCAGAATACCACAGTGCTAATTTTAAGCCAAAAGTAGTTGGTTCAGCATGGACACCATGTGTTCTTCCCATCATCACTGTATATTTATGCTCTTTAGCCTTTTTTGCAATGACATCAGCTAGACGTTTTAAACCTACACGTAACAGATCATTTGCTTGACGAATTAAATAGCCATAAGCAGTATCTACCACATCAGTTGAAGTTAATCCATAGTGCACCCATTTTCGTTCTTCACCTAACGATTCCGAAACTGCACGTGTAAATGCCACCACATCATGTCTGGTTTGCTCTTCTATTTCCAAGATTCGTTGAATATCAAATGACGCTTTTTCACGGATTAATGCAACCTCTTCTTTTGGAATCTCACCTAGCTCAGCCCAAGCTTCATCAGCAAGAATTTCTACTTCTAGCCAGGCTTGATAACGGTTTTGATCTGTCCAAATTTTACCCATTTCTTCTCTTGTATAACGCGCTAACATTCTATAATCCCCTTTTTATTTCCAGATGTTTGTCTGTTGAATTTGTGTAAGTGTACGTTCAACATCATCAGTGATAATCGTAATATGCCCCATCTTACGTCCAGGCTTCACTTCTTTTTTACCATAATCATGAAACTGCCAACTTGGTTCTTTTAAAATTAACTCTCGACAAGCAGCATGATGCTCACCAAGAACATTTACCATGACAGCTGGACTAAGTAATTTAGGTGTAGCAATTGGCCAACCACAAATTCCTCGAATATGCAAATCAAATTGATCCATATCACAAGCTTCAATCGAATAATGTCCCGAATTATGTGGACGTGGCGCTAATTCATTGACATAGATACTACCCGTATTAGTTAAAAACATTTCAATCCCTAATACTCCACGCAAATTCAACGCTTGAGCAATGCTTAAAGCGATTTTTTGCGCTTCCTGTGCCACTTCATCAGCAATTCTGGCTGGAGCAATCGTCTCATGTAAAATATTATTACGATGAATGTTTTCAACTACTGGAAAAGTAATATATTCTTGACCATTCCCAGCAACCATCACTGAAATTTCTTTTTCAAAAGGAATCCAAGCTTCTAATTCACAGGTTCCTTGACGCAACAAGTTCATTGATGGTGCTAAATCCTTGGTTCCATATAAAACATATTGTCCCTTACCATCATAACCACCACGCGTCGTTTTCAAAACACAGGGATAGCCAATTCCTTCAATTGCTTCTTGAATATCAGTTGGATGAATAATCGTTGCGTAAGGTGCAATCACGATATTATTTGCTTCAAGAAAAGCTTTTTCTAACAATCGATCTTGCGTAATCGCCAATAAATCCGTTCCTTGTGGTAGATAGGCCATTGGTAAAATTGCATTTAAGCTTTCCACACTAACATTTTCAAACTCATACGTTAAAACAGCACAACGACGAGCCATTTCTTCAAGCGCATAGGTATCCTCATAGCTGGCGACAATTTGCCAATCACCTACCTGTGCTGCAGGGCAATCTTCAGTTGGATCTAAAATTCCTACTCTAAACCCCATTTTTTTTGCACTTAATGCCATCATACGACCTAATTGCCCACCACCGACAATCCCAATCGTTTCTCCAGGCATAATTGGTTTAAACAAGTTGATCACTACTTTCTATGACAATTTTTTCAGTAAGTTGTCTTTTCTCAAGCAATTTTTCTGCTACCTTTAAATCATACATGGAAAGCATCTCAACTGCAAGTATTCCCGCATTAACCGCTCCAGATTTTCCAATTGCAGTGGTCGCTACTGGTACCCCACCTGGCATTTGGACAATCGATAACAATGAATCCAAGCCATTTAACGCTTTCGATTGTACCGGTACACCAATAACAGGCAAAGTAGTCTTGGCTGCAATCATTCCAGGTAAATGAGCCGCTCCACCAGCTCCAGCAATAATCACTTTCAAACCATTTTGGCGTGCCGTTTCCGCAAATTGAAACATTAAATCAGGGGTTCGATGAGCAGAAATCACCTTTTTTTCATAAGGTATTTGATACTCCTCTAAAATTTGACAAGCCTCCTTCATCGTTGACCAATCAGAAGTACTTCCCATTACTACAGCAACTAACGGTTTCATTTTGTTCGCTCCTTTAAGTTGATTCAGCTTTATTTTAGCAAGCAAGGTCGCCAAAAGTCAAAGAATATTCGAATAATTATCACCTCTTTTTTTCTATTGTTCGTAAAAAAAGATGGTTTATTCTTGATTGAATAAACCATCTCGTTTAACCTATTTTGTTGATTTTATCCCATGAAATAATAGATTTAAAATAATAGCTGTCACACTACTCATCACAATTCCATTACCAGTGAACATTTGTACCGTTGCTGGCAAATGTTGGAATAAGGTAGGCAAACTATTAAAGCCTAAGCCTAGCCCAATGGATAAAGCAACAATTAATAAGTTCTTATCATCAGCATAGTCAACCTTTGAAAGCATCCGCATGCCTTGAACCGCAACCATGCCAAACATCACTAGCATTCCACCACCTAAAACAGGTTCTGGAATAATTTGCGCAACAGCGCCAACTTTAGGGAATAAACCTAAAATAATTAGGAAAATTGCGGAAAAATAAATTGGTCGTGTTGTCTTAATACCAGATAATTGAACCAACCCAACATTTTGCGAAAAGCCAGTATAAGGGAAAGTATTAAAAATTCCGCCTAAGATAACTGCTAAACCTTCCGCACGATAACCACGTTTCAAGTCATCTTCTTGAACCGGTTTACCGGTAATATCACCTAAAGCAAAGTAAACTCCCGTTGATTCTACCATACTAATGGTAGAAATAATTATCATCAGCAAAATTGACCAAATATCAAATTTTGGCAAACCAAAATAAAACGGTTGTGGAACATGAAAAATTGGTGCATGCCCAATTGCCGAAAAGCTAACACTGCCCATCAACCAAGCTACAATCGTACCACCGACTAAACCAATTAAAACAGAAATTGAACGAATGAAACCTTTAGCAAAAGCCTGTACCCCTAAAATCAGTAAAACAGTGATAGCTGCTTGGATTAAACTATTGGGATTTCCAAAGCTTTTTACGCTAGCATCACCACCACCCATCTTCGTTATAGCCACTGGGATTAAGGTCAAACCAATAACGGTGATCACTGTTCCGGTAACGATTGGTGGAAAGAATACTTTTACCTTTGAAAATAACCCTGCAATCAATACCACAAAAATACCTGCAGCAATAATCGAACCGTAAATAGCCCCTACGCCATTTTTAGAGCCGATAATAATCAGTGGTGAAACGGCTTGAATTGCACAGCCTAAAACAACTGGTAATCCAATCCCAAAAAATTTATTGACCATTAATTGTAAAAGGGTGGCTACTCCACACATAAAAATATCTATCGAAATAAGATAAGTCATTTGCGCTTCATCAAAGCCTAAGCCCATCCCAATTAATAAAGGAACAGCAACCGCTCCTGCATACATTGCTAATAAATGCTGTAGTCCCAACACAGCCGCTTTACCGTTTGTCACTTGATTCATTTTATGCGTCTCCTTCTAAAAATTGAATTTTTCCATCAGCTAATGAAGAAATTCTAGCCAAAGAAACCACCTTAAGCTGCATCTCTTCTAATAACTGTCTACCATTTTGAAATGATTTTTCAATTAAGATACCAATCCCTAGCACTTTTGCCTCGGCTTGTTGACATAATTCAACCAATCCTTTTGCTGCCTGACCATTGGCTAAAAAGTCATCAATAATCAACACTTTATCTTCTTTTGATAGAAACTTTCGAGAAATAGAGACGGTACTTGTCACTTGTTTGGTAAATGAATAAACGGAAGCAGTCAATAATTCTTCGTTCATCGTTAAACTTTTGGATTTTCTGGCAAAAATCATCGGTACCTGTAAAGCTTGCGCTGTATAAATAGCTGGTACAATACCTGATGATTCAATGGTGACCACTTTGGTTATGCCATACTCTTTAAATACTTCAGCAAAACGTTGACCAATCGCTGCCATTAAATCAGGATCCACTTGATGCGTCACGAAGCTATCTACTTTTAATACTCCATCATTTAAAATATTGCCATCTTGCATAATTCGTTCCATTAATGCTTGCATCATTCAATCTCCTTACATTTATTGTGCCTATTTACAACCATAAAAAAACAACGCTTTTTTGGATAAGCAAAAAAGCGTTGCATGCAACGAATTTTGCTTATAGTCCAACATTTACGGTATTGGGTAGAAACTGTCGACCATATTACGACGATATATAAGCGTATTAATTATGAAAAACACATTGATATTATGAATGAGTTTCATGAAAAAAACAATAAAAATGCCTAAAAAAATTGAAAAAAAGAGAAATTTCTCATAAAAAAGGGAGAATGATTAGAAAAATCCGAACATTCACCCTTTTTATTCATCATATTTTTGTAATTGATGCGCAATAATAACCTGCTTAATTTTTTCAGCATAGGTCGGATCAGTCGCATAACCTGCTTGTTGTAAAGCATCAGCTGCCTGCTCAAAATTTTTCGCCTGAATCACTGGTTGATATTTATTCGGATCCCAATCTACTCCTCGAACAAATAACTGTGCATGATCATCCATTGATTCTTCGTAAGATTGATACACCCTAAAATCCCCTTGAATGGTTATCCATTGTTCGTTAACATATTCTTTAGTTGATAAAGTGACTTTAGGTTGATTGCCAAAAGCCTTAATACCAAATAAATTATTATATTTACTAGCTAACTCACTTTTTCCCCAATCAGATTCTAAAATTGCTTGACCTAAAGTAATACTTGGTAACACCCCATACTTTTGCTGTAGCTGCTTGGCATACGGTGCTAGGCGTTCAATAAATTGATGTTGCTCAGCCTTAGGATCTAATTGTTGCGTCGGTTGCTCCTCTACTTCAGTGGTTAAAACAGACAAGACAAACACAAAGCTCATAAAAATAAACAGAATAGCTAATAAAACGAATGGTATGGGTAGTTTTCTTTTTTTTCTAGGATATTTCTTCATTCTTCACTCCCACTCAAAATTACTGTAATTCTTGAATCTGTGCATCAAACCAATCAAGTAATTTTACTTGATCATTGGCTAATTGTTTTTGCAGGCGGGCTGGAATTCTAAAGGTTAAAATATCATCAAAGCCCCATTGTTCATAATCAATCCCCACAGCGATTAATAAAGCTTGGAACTCCTGATTTTCTAAACTGTCATTTAATAATTCAATTTTTGCCAATTGTCCATCCATCCATTTTCTGGCAATTTGTAGCTTCATTTGACGATATTCCATTACACCTTGACTACGTTTTTCTGGATAAATAACTGTTTGTCTTAACACTTTTTGAAAAAGCATCCACTCATAATCAGTGAATAGATTCTTTATTTTTTGCGTTTGCTCAGGAGTCAGTGAATACTGACCTGACTTCCAGGCCTGCCAATCCTTTTCTTCAATTGCCAACTGATTTTGACAAAAAACCTTTTCTGAATAATATTTTTCATTAATCACATCGAGAATAATTGCTAAATAGACATCATTCATAATCTTACCTCCTCTTAATTATTTTAGCGAATCCCTCTTCATTTGCCCACTTTCTGGCACTTTTAAACTAAAACTTTAAAAAGACTTTACTTTTCCCTGATAAAAAACAGCTTTAATTTCTACAAAACTTTTAAAAGATTGTAAAAATTGAAACAATAATGCACGATTTTCAAATTCCGCTCTCGATTGAGGTAAGGCCTTTTCACGATAGGCTTGATAAACTTTTTCTATTTCTGCTAGAATTTGTTGACCATCATTCTCTTCGGCAAAATTCTGCGCCGTCATTATCAAGACCTTACGTAAATCATCCACAAAGAGACCATCCACATTAATTTCACTCAGTAACGTTACCATATCCACTAATAAACGGACCTGCGTTCTACGCATCGAAAAATACTCGGTATAATAATCTTGCTCATAGGTCCAACGATTTTCTTGATGAACAAGCGCGCGATTTTGAGCTAATCTGATTTTTTGCTTTAATCGTTCACAATTTTTTTCTAATGGTGCAATTTTCTCTAAATTTAAATGAGCAGCTAAATCATAAATAATTGTCCGAAAGTCTTCTTCAATTTTCTCTATATCCTGTTCCAAATCCTTTTGCATACTAGGCATATAAAGATTCATCAATAAGGCAAGACCAACCCCTATTAACATTAGTAGCGACTCATTGATTAGCATTTGTAGAGAAAAACTCTTTTCCACTAGAAAATGTGTAATCAATACCGAATTCACCACAATACCATCTGAAATTTTCAACTGTACAGAAACGGGGATAAAAACTAATAAAAATAAGCCAAATGACCAAGGAGAATAACCGAATAAATGAAAACAAATAAATGCAATGATAATCGCAATGAATAAGGAAAAAATTCGCCCTAATCCAGCTGATAGCGATGCACGCTTAGTATTGCCCAAGCTTAAAATAGCAATAATGCCGGCAGCCGATGCATAAAGTAAATGTAATTGTTGAGCGATAAACATCGCTAACGCACTAGCTACCACTGTCTTTAGCGTCCTAAGACCAATTTTCAAATGTTCCACCTCTATTTACTTTTCTATTTAAGAGTGATTGTATCATGATTATTGCTTGAATTCCAAAAAAATAGCTAAGTAAGTAGCACGTAAATTTGCTCGTGTCTGAGCGAGCTACTTCACATCTTTTATACAATCCGTGTTTTGTAAGCAGCTACTTCATCAAATAAGCCAATCTGGCAGTAAAATCTTCAAAAACTATGGATTTTATTGCCGGATTGGAGCTTATTTGCTCGTAGCTGAGCGAGCTACTTCACATCCTTGAGGTAATCTGTGTTTTACGACTAGCTACTCGGAAAATTTGCCTCGCCGTTTGAAAAAAATAAATCTACCATTTTTCATACGGCGAGTAACACTCAAATTTTCTCGTAGCTGGGCGAGTCGTTAAACATCCTTGAGGTAAAAAGGTGTTGACTTACTCAAGTCAACACCTTTAAAATCAATTATTTATTTTCTTTAACAGCAAAACGTTGAACGCCATCCAAATAAGTTGCTTGTAAATTCATCTGTTGATCCAATACGATAAAATCAGCTGCTCGACCTTTGCGGATTTCTCCACAGACATCCGCAATATTACAACTCACTGCTGGAATATAACTAGCCATCATAACTGCTTGATAAGGGGTGGCAATTCCCCATTTCACTACATTTTGCATACCTTGGTATAATTTTAAGATACTACCAGCTAAATTTCCTTCTTTTAAGCGTGCAGTTCCATTGGCCACTTTTACCGGAAATTCACCTAAGATGTAGTCTCCATCTGGCATTCCACCGGCCATCATGCAATCAGTAATTAGCGCCACTTTTTCATAACCAATCGAATGAATTAATAATTCTACTGCCTTAGGGTGCACATGATGTCCATCCGCAATTAGTTCAGCGAATACTTCCTTGATAGTTAACATCGCACCCGCCATTCCTAATTCACGATGAGTAAAACCACGCATTCCGTTAAACGCATGAACGAAAACACTTGCGCCTGCATCGATTGCTTGACGTGCTTGCTCGTAGGTTGCATCACTATGGCCTAAAGCTACTACTACGCCTTCTTTTGTCAAGGCTTCAACAAAAGCTTCAACTCCCTCTCTTTCTGGTGCCAAGGCAATTTTCTTAATCAAATTGCCACTTGCTGCTTGCCATTCGTGAAAGACTTCTAAAGAGGGATCTGAAAAGTAATTAGGATTTTGTGCTCCTTTATATTTTTCAGTAAAAAAGGGCCCTTCAAAATAGATTCCAGGGATTTTTGCCCCTTTCACTTGAGTCGCTACCTCACCAACTGTTTTAGCTACAGCTAACAAACGCTCACGACTAGACGTCAATGTTGTGGGTAAAAATGAGGTTACGCCACATTCTAATAAAGCCTCTGACATGATTTGTATTCCATTTGCATCATTATCCATCACATCATGATTTTTATAACCATGAATATGGGTATCCACCAAGCCTGGCGCAATCCAAGAATTAGGATATTCAATGATTTCACCATCATTTGGCCGATTTTCAACATATTCGCCAAATTTTCCGTCGATAATAGCCAAATACCCTCCTGTTTTGACCCCAGAAGTAAAGAAAAACTGGGCGGCATGGATATATTGTTTCATTCGTTCCACTTCCTTAAACTCTTTTACTACCTTTACCATACGCTTTTTATCGTCAATTGTCAATATCGGTATATACCATTTTGCAAGGTAGCTTTTCTGCACTTTTTCGTGTATGCTTATATAATAAATAAAAATAATTCCAACAAAAGCTCTATTTTACTGTTTAGATTAGACTTACGTTTTGTTAGGAATGTATGAGGTGAACGCTTGATGAAATTAGGCTTTATTGGTGTCGGTAACATGGCTAGTGCAATTATTAAAGGCATTGTCGAAAAAGATTTTATTAAGGGTGAGGCGATTTATGTCTATGACCATCATCCTAAACGGTTAGCACAATTAGCTAAAGACTATCACTTACAAATTTGCCAAAGTGAAACCGAGGTTATTAACCAGGTCGATACTTTAATGTTTGCGGTCAAACCCAATATTATTCTTTCTTTAATCAGTAAATATGCTGATTTAATAAAAGAAAAACAGTTGACCATCCTTTCGATTGCAGCTGGTACAACCTTAAGTCAGCTGAAAAATGCAATTGGTCAGGATTGTACGCTACCGATTATTCGTATCATGCCAAACGTCAATGCAATGGTTGGTTTAGGAGCGGCAGCTATTTGTGGCAATGAGTATACAACTGATGATAAGCTTGAACAAATCGTTGCAATGTTTAATGCTGTAGGAAAAGCTTGGGTATTGGCCGAAAAAGATTTTTCAGCTTTTACGGCAATTGCTGGTAGCTCACCAGCCTATGCTTATCTTTTTATCGATGCACTGGCTCGCGCAGCAGTTAAACACGGCTTACCTAAACAGTTAAGTACTCAAATTGCAGCTCAAGCTGTATTAGGTAGTGCACAAATGGTATTAGATGCGAATCAGTCTCCATGGGATTTGATTGATACCGTTTGTTCACCTGGTGGAACGACTGTGGCTGGTCTATTGGCTATGGAAGAAGCGAATTTTATGACTAGTGTCGTTAAAGGGATTGATGCTACTATCAACAAAGATCAAGAAATGCAAAATAAAAAATAAAAAAGATAGCGATTGTAATAAGTAACGATACTCATTACAATCGCTATCCTTTGTTTCAATAAAATGCAGACGATGGGACTCGAACCCACACGAGCGATGCTCACACGCCCCTCAAGCGTGCGTGTCTGCCAATTCCACCACATCTGCATTAAAATACCTTTTTATTTTAACGTTTACTTGTGTAAATGTCAATTCTTTCAGTTATTATAAAAAGTAGCCACTACCGTTTACCAATAGCGACTACTTTTTAACTTGATTGCATCCGAATAAAAAAACTGATTTAATCGGCTAATGTGCCAAATGCGTCCCATGGTTTCAACATTATTGCTTCTTGCTCTAAAGCAGCCAAAGCTTTTTCAGATAAAAAGCGTTTGTGAATCGCCACCACATACACGTATTGATCAAACCAAGAATCACTTGCAATAAAGTACCCCTTATGACCGACTTTTTCACCCCAAGAATTCTCGATTTTCCAACGTTTCGCAACATCATCGACCAAATGAACCCCTGAAAAGACCATGGCATGATTCATGGCACTTTCTTTACTGATTAACATCGCTTCTTTAGACATTTGTAAATCTAAATCAAACGCATGTTCATATTGGAAATAGGCATCATCCCATAGTCCAGCTTCTCGATGACCATCTTGTGAGCAATCACAGCCAAACCAAACAAACTCACCGGCTTGCATTTGTTTAATTGCAGCTTGCTTAAACTCATCTAACGGCAAATTAAGCAATTGTACTTTTTGACCGTCAACCACATTTCCTAAATATTCAACCGTAAAAGTCTGATAAAAAGGTTTATCCTGAGTTGGTCCATGAATGACATTGACATAATCGGCCAAATTTAAATTAGTTAATTGATAAAGCTCATGAGCAGTTAAATGCTTAGCTTTCGCTTGATGATTTTGATCATAATATTCAAAGACAAATTCTTTCGGTGGCACACCAAAATTTGCAGCGATAAACTGATAGACTTCTTTTAAAGTTTGTGCTTGCAAACGATCGATTTTATCTTGCTGACCTTGATCAAAAGCTGCTTTTGCCTCAGCAGCAAATTTACGTAACCGACGATTAATTAAACGATTCATTTTACGGGTATGACCAGCTTGAAAACTTTCTGGATAGGCATCTTTCGGACAGATACCATATTTTTCAATTAAGGAAACAAGCATGTTCCATTGTCCGCCATCGCTTACTGCCCCTTCTAATAAAAAGCGCATTTTTTCACTGTCCAAATCATGTGCTAATTCTTTTTTCACACATTCCATAAACCAATTTGCTTTTTCCAATTTATCATAAAAGGCTAGATAATTTTGAGAAAGTTCAAAATCCCCTTCAATCTTTAACTCCTTAATTAAAGCCTCTCTTAAGACGTTTAACCCAGAAAACAACCAGCAACGTCCTGATTGCAATTGTGAAGTAACGCCATGTGTTTTTAAATCAATCGAAAAGACAAAAGGCTGTTGTGCTTTAGCCTGTTGACTAGAAGCGATTTTTGTTAAATCATTTTCAAATAATGCATTTTGCATTGCGATTAATTTTTCATTTTTTAAATAGTCGGCTTGTAAGGTCGCTAAATTTTCTAATGTAATTTCCATATGAACACCCCTTTTGTTCTATATCCTACACCTGTTATCTAAAGAATACAAGCTATCTTGATAATTTTTCCAATAATTGCTCAAGGACGATTCGTTGGTAAAGCTTCGGAACATCTGCTAAGTGATCTGCTAATGACTGCACATATTGGTTAATCTGTGGTTTAGCCTGTTGCAATTTAATCCCCTTTTGGAGCTTTTGCCGTAAATTTCGTGGTAAGCTAACAAAAAAATTTCGCTTGAACCCATATTGAAGATATTTAGCTAGGATAAAATCAAGACACTCCTTAGTAAAGCTATTTAGTGGAAATTGCTGCGCTTGTTGCTGAAAAATCGCTTGCTTTTGTTCGATAGTAGGCAATTGATTTAAGCTTAATAATTGTTCGATTAACTTTTGATACAAGACTTGTTGAGAAAGTCGCTTCGTTTTAAATAAAGTTCTAGCAGTAGATGTATAACAGTGCTTTTCAGGCTGCCAATAATTAAAGTCACTGGTTAATAAATCATTGCCAAAATCCTGCAAGAAATGTTGAAAATTCTCTTGAGTCCCGATGGTTTTTAGTGGTTTTTCCAATTGATGAAAGGCTTGATTAACTAACCTTATTTCACGTAAAGCCGCTTGAAAATCAACAATATAAATGGGCAAGTCCGCTTGTTTAAACGCTGCTAGTCGCTTGGCTAATTGATGATTAAACGCAATAGGCTTACTTAAAAAACTGTTGCGATAATGCGCAAAGCAATAGCGCCGCCACAACTCTTGTGGAAAACGACGATTTTGATGGTATAACCATAAAATTTCATCAATACCAAAATCAACTTGGGATAAGCCTTTTTTTATTTCATTAGCAACCTTGGTAGATACTCCCAAATGATCAGAAAAATGTTGAATCCCCAAGGCCATTTTTTCTTGATGATCTTTTGAAACTAATATAAACTGATATTTTAATTTTTTGCCACATTGACAATGTAACCCGGGATTGCTATGCGGATAATGATAATCCACAATATATTCATCAAATTGCCAATTGGTCGCTTTAAGATAGTCATAGGTTGTAAAGCGTGAACGTAATTCATATTTACGATGATGCTCTAATTGAATTTGTTGCTCAGCAGATAATTCCAGGTAAAAGGCGGTTCTTTGCTGCTGACTTAAGGTCTGATGAAAAGCTGTGGGATAGCTCTCTAGCTTGGTATCAGGATACCACTGAAAATATGTATCTAAAAAATCGTGCATATATTCTACCCTTTCTAGTCATAAAAAAAGGCCTAGCAAGCTATATTCACTTTCAAGGCCATGTAAAATTCATTATTTTTGACGATAAGTTGCTAGGAAGGTACGCATCTTATCCATCGTCAGTTTTAAATCATCCAGATTTGGTAAATAAACAATTCTAAAGTGATCAGGTTTTAACCAATTAAATCCGCCACCATGAACCATTAGTACATGATGTTCGTGTAAAAAGTCTAACACAAACTGCTCATCATTGGTGATATTGAATTTTTTGGTGTCAATTTTTGGAAACATGTAAAAGGCAGCCTTAGGTTTAACTGCGGATAATCCAGGAATGTCGTTTACCGCTTTATAAACAAATTCGCGTTGTTCATAAATGCGACCCCCTGGTAATAATAATTCATCTACACTTTGAATTCCACCCAAAGCTGTTTGGACGATTTGCTGTGATAACACATTTGAACACAAACGCATAGAAGCCAGCATGTTTAAGCCCTCGATGTAATCTTTAGCGATTGATTTTTTACCCGTCAAGACCATCCAACCCACACGGAAACCTGCCACCCGATGAGATTTAGATAAGCCGCCAAAAGTGACCACAAAACAATCAGGTGCTAAGGTTGCAATTGGAATATGCTTATAGTCATCCATAACCAAACGATCGTATATCTCATCAGAAAATATCATCAGCTCAAATTCACGAGCAATTTCAACAATTTGTTCTAAAATTTCTTTTGGATAAACGGAACCAGTCGGATTATTAGGATTAATCAAGACAATTGCCTTAGTTTTAGCAGTAATTTTAGAACGAATATCAGCAATATCTGGATACCATTCGCTTTCTTCATCACAGATATAATGAACAGGATTCCCTCCAGCTAGTGAAACAGAAGCTGTCCATAGTGGATAATCAGGCATTGGTACCAATACCTCATCCCCATTATTGCACAAAGCCTGCATGGACATGGTGATTAATTCGCTCACCCCATTACCCGTATAAATATCATTAATTGATAAATTAGGAAATTTCAATAATTGATAATACTGCTCAATCGCTTTACGTGCAGAAAAAATACCTTTTGAATCAGAATAGCCTTCTGAGTGTCTGACATTCATAATTAAATCTCGGATAATCTCATTTGGCGCTTCAAAACCAAATGGGGCAGGATTTCCCGTATTTAATTTCAAAATTGAGATACCATTTTCTTGCATACGTTCGGCTTCTTCCAAAACAGGGCCACGAACATCATAGCTAACGTGGTCTAATTTATGTGATTTTTCAAACCTTCTCATTCGTCTTCCTCTTTTCTTTACTACCAGCAAAGTAGTCTTTCGTCCATTATATCAATTTATCCACATTTTGATAGTGAAAACACTAAATATTTTGAAAATTTAAGAAACAACTAATCCATCCTAAAAGGATAAACAAGGGCCCCCATTTATCCTTTTATTGTCAAAGCCAGTATTAAACGCTTCATTTAATATCTCGTTAAAAAAAGATAAAAGTAAAAACCAAGGATTGCTAAAATAACGATTCCTATCAACCAAAGTATACTCTTTTGCCACTTTTTCATTCTATCTCCACCTACTTATTTAAAAATAATTTCATAGTCCTTATTTGCCTGATCTCTCTTTAAAAATTCAGTGATTAATCGCTCAGCATTTTGCCTTGCATTTTCAAATAGTTTTGTTTTTTTCGCTGTTTTAATCGCTGCATGAATCATCTTTTGTCTAGCTTCTTCGGTTTCTTCCACATTTATCGGTTTAAAAATACTTTGCTTATCATAATAAACCTTCAATGAACCGTCTACTAATGATTTACTGGTAATAGACAGCTTAGGTAAGATTACAGTCAAACGCTTGCTAGCTGTATTTCTTTCCAAACGAATCTTACTAAAATCATAACCTGCCTTAATTTCAACCTCATAGCTATAGAGCTGTTTAGAATTGGTAAACGGAACCTGCATCCCAAAAATAGTTCGTGACTCGTCAATCATATTAACTTCTCTTACAATAGCCGATTGCGTTGATAATTCACCGATATCCTTTAAGCCAACGCTAGTAGATTGACTAGTTATTTGTTTATACACGCCGATAGACACCAAGGAAACTACAATAAAAGCAAGAAGTACGCCAAATATAGTAAGACGCCAATGTTTGATTACCCAACTTATTTTATTTATCTTTTGTTTTCTCTCCATAAAATCACTTCCATTTTTATCCACCATTCACTAAAAATTCATAAAAATCGATTAACCAATATCCATAAATGAATATCAGCCAATCGATAATAATTAATTGAAATATTTAGTATTTCTCTTTTCGTGTTGTCCTTCTTCAATCATTGTATCTAAAGAACCTAAAACTGATTTTTTACGACTAATCGCCGCTTGCGGTGCTCTGGTTAACTCATTTTTTTGTTTTTCACCTTGTGGCACTCTAAATTTTTTTACAGTTGGCTCATTTTCTTCGTGTTTAATCTGATAAGGTGATGGTTCAGTATCAAACAACATGTAACTGTCTTTATTTTTTTGCATCGCATGGATTAATTCGTCTTGGGCAACTGTAGCTGGCGCTTGCTCTTGAATTAACGATGCTGGAATGTATTTAGGTTTAAATACCGCTTTTTGATGAACATCCGAACGATCATTCGTTGATACATGCTCTTTGGCAACTTCTTTTTGATTCTTCACTTTATACGTTGCATGAAGATGGGCATTACCAAATAAATTCTTACGACCGGTTGCACTCACTTCAACCTTTGGATGTCGTGAATAGGTTGGTAGGTTTTCGCGATGTTTTTTTAGCTCTTCCATTTGTTGTACACTATGACCAGCTTTATGGGCAACGCTTTTATTCCCACGACGAGAGGTATAGGACTCTTTCAATCGATTGGCTTTGCGATCAATGTCTTCATCGGTTAAAATCCAATCATCTTCAAAAGAGAAGGGTTTCCGAAAAGTTCCGTCCTGTAGTTTCACACCTTCCTCATCAGAAAATGCTGGAAAACGGAAATGATTGCGTTTAATATCCGTGTAATCACTCATTAAATCTCATCCTTTTTACTTGCTTTTCACTATCATAACACAAACCCAAAATTTTATCAGCACCTTACACATGAAAAAGCTAGCTAAACCCAAGATAAGCACCATTATTGGAACGATGAGTTTAGCCAGCCTGAACATTATAAGGTAAGATCAATCAATCCTTGTGGGAGAATGGTCAATTCATTCACAGCTAAGCGAATTTTTTGCGCTACTTCATTTGGTGTATTTAAAAAAGTAAGACGATTTGCTTCAACATGCTGATTGACGGAGGTTAGATTCACCATTAATAGATTCATCTGTAAATTACGATAACGAATCACTCCTAAAAGATTTTCATCATAAAAGATAGCAAACTCCCCTTCTTTCAAATTCTCCTCTTGCATTCTAAAATGTAACCATTTGTGCCATAATTGATAAATATGCTGGTTTTCATGTTGCCAAGGAAAGAACTTACGATTTTCAGGGTCTTTTCCACCTAGTAAACCCGCCTCATCTCCATAATAAACACAAGGCACACCTGGTAAAAAGATAAGCAAGGCGATAGCCTGATCTAATCGGCGGATATTTCGATTTAATTTGGTCAAAATCCGCTCAGTATCATGCGTACCCAAATTATTAAATAAGTTGTAAAATATGTCTTTAGGATAATTTTCAGCTAATTGCATCAACTGATGGGCAGCTTTTTTAGGTGTACTCTCCTGCAATAGTGTATTTAGTAAAATTTCGCGCAATGGATAGTTCATTACACTATGTAGATGACTACCTAAAATGTAGTTTCGGCGATGGTCATAAGAAATTTTATTGGAAGCATCCTCCCAAACCTCACCTATTAACACCTTATTCGGATAACGAGCCAAACAAGCACGGATTCCTTTAATGAAGCTATCAGGTAATTCATCCGCCACATCTAAACGCCAGCCATCTACCCCTTGAGATAACCAGTAGGCAATCACGCTTTCTTTATTACCATAGATAAATTGTTGATAATGTTTATTTTCTTTATTAATTTGTGGTAAATCTTTAATTCCCCACCATGATTTATATTCATCAGGATAATGATCAAAATCAAACCAATCATAATAAATACTATGTGGATTTTGGGCAGCACCATTATTTTTACCATAAGCCCCGTCATAGTTAAAATATTGACTATGCCGACCAACGTGACTAAATACCCCATCTAAAATAATATGCATGTCATTTTTGTGAAGTTCTTCAACCAATAAAGTAAAATCATCCAGCGTACCTAATAGACTATCTATTTGAAAATAATTGGCTGTATCATAACGATGATTACTACGGGCTTCAAAAATGGGATTTAAATACAGTGCATTGATGCCCAATTCTTTTAGATAAGGGATTTTTTGCATAATCCCCTTAAGATTCCCTCCGTAAAAATCCCAACGAACGACCTCACCCGAAGCATTTTTGATATACATTGGCTCATCATCATACGTACCATAAATAAAACTATTTGGCTTTTTACCAGCAACTATTCCTTGATCATTCCCATTAAAAAAGCGATCAGGAAAAATTTGATAAAAAATGCTATTCCGATACCAATTAGGTGCTGGGTCAGCTGACTCAAAACAAGTCAGCTGATAATCCCAAACATCATGAACGCATTCATAGGTAGAACCTACTCCTCCCCATTCATTCGTACCATAATAGAGTGATTTGACTAGATCATTTTCACGATAAATAATCTCAAAACAATAAAAATATAAACCCGGACCTTCTTCCAAAGTAAACTGTGTATGATAGCGGTTCTTTTCAATTTCTTGCATTGAGATTTGATGGTTTTGGTGACCATCTTTATGAATAGACAAGCTCACTCGCTGAACCTGTTCATGGACAACATCTAACCAAAAATCGACCGGTTTACCGGCTTGAACGGCACCAAACGGTTGTTTATATTTACTAGACCAGGCATTATAGTAAATATTCAAAATCTAATTCCTCTTTTCTTTGTGTAAATCCACTGGAGCAATTTGCCAAATATCATCAGCATATCTTTGCACTGTATAATCAGCAGAAAAAATACCAGATTTAGCAGTATTAATCAAACTCATTTTTTGCCATTTTTCACGGTTTAAATAATCTTGACTTAATTTTGCTTGTACTTGACAGTATGGGACAAAATCTTTTAGCAAGAAAAATTCATCGTTATAACGCAATAGTGAATCAAAAATCTCTTGACCTTCACGTTGAATGTTAGGAATCGTCCCATCAACAAACGCATTTAACACTCTTTGAATCACTGGATCTTGATCATAAATCGCTTGTGCGGAATAATTTCCTTGCTCATAATAACGATACACTTCTTCTTCCGTTAAGCCAAATGTATAGATATTCTCATCGCCAACCGCTGCTCTGATTTCCACATTTGCACCATCCATAGTAGCCACAGTAATCGCACCATTCGACATTAATTTCATATTACTTGTACCAGAAGCTTCCTTGGTTGCTAATGAAATTTGTTCGCTGACATCTGCTGCTGGGATAATTCTTTCTGCTAGACTAACATTATAATTTTCTAAAAATACCACTTTCATACGATCATTGATTATCGGATCATGATTGATTAAATTAGCCACTTCATTAATCGCCTTAATAATCGCTTTAGCATAGGTATAGCTAGGTGCAGCCTTCGCACCAAAAATCCAAACTCGAGGCACAAAATCCATTTCAGGGTTGTCCTTTAAATCAAAATAGCATTTTAAAATATGCATCAAATTGAGTAACTGACGTTTATAAGCGTGGAGTCGTTTAATCTGCACATCAAAAATTGCGTTAGGTTGAACTTTAATGTTAGTCGTTTTTTCGATATATTTAGCTAGCGCCAGTTTATTTTGTTGTTTTGCCTGTTCAAAAGCAACTAATACTTCATTATCCTCGCAGTAGTTCATTAAGCGTTCCATATCGGTTGGTTCTTTTCGCCATGAAGTACCGATCGTTTTATCAATTAAATTAGCTAATGGTTCATTGGCTTGTTGTAACCATCTTCTCTGAGTAATCCCATTAGTTTTATTATTAAAGCGTTCTGGATATAACACATAGAAATCATGTAAAACCACTGATTTCAATAAATCAGAATGTAGTTTAGCTACCCCATTGGTACTATGGCTTCCAATGATACAAAGGTTAGCCATATGAATTTGATCACCTTGAATAATCCGAGTCCGTTGAATTAAATCATCTGGATATAAGCCAGTTAAATTCGTCACAAAACGACGATCAATTTCTTCAATAATTTGGAACATTCTTGGTAAATGATATTTTACCATTTGTAATGGCCATTTTTCTAAAGCCTCTTGCATAATGGTATGATTTGTATAGCTCATCATACTAACGGTCAAGCCCCAAGACTTTTCCCAAGATAAATCAAATTCATCTAGTAAAATACGCATCATTTCTGGAATACATAAAGCAGGATGGGTATCATTAATATGAATTGCCACGTATTCATTAATGCGACTAATTGGCATTTTCAGCTTCTTATAATAGCGAACAATACTTTGAATGCCCGCCGAAACAAAGAAATATTCTTGCGATAAGCGCGTTAAGCGGCCTTGTTCATTGGAATCATCCGGATATAAAACGGCGGTTAAATCTTCAACCATACGTCGTTCTTCAATGCTCCGATATTTACCTTCTTCTGATTCAGGTACCTCAACACTCCATAAGCGCAAAGTATTTACCGTATCATTATGGTAACCAACTACCCCTGTATCGTAAGGGATAGCTCTTAATATCCGTTCATTTTCAGCAACTGGTTTTAATTTACCGTCTTTGGTCGGCTGCATGTACACATTACCTCCAAAGCGCACCTCAACAGCTTCACTTTCTCGACGGACCTCCCAAACATTGCCACTTTTTAGCCAAGCATCAGGTAATTCAACTTGATAGCCATCCACAAATTGTTGTTTAAAAAGACCATAATCATAACGAATCCCATTACCATTACCTGGCAATTCACGAGAAGCTAAGCAATCTAAAAAACATGAAGCCAAACGTCCTAAACCACCATTTCCTAGGGCCATATCATTTTCAACATTTAATACCTCTTCAAATTCAAAACCTAATTCTTCAACAGTCGAACGAACCATGTCCAATAATCCCAAGCTCATCAGATTACTCTTCAACATGCGTCCAGGTAGAAATTCAATCGAAAAATAGTACGATTGTCTTTGTTTATTGACTAAATAACGTTGTCTAGTATTATGCCAGGACTTTGCATAGCAAGCACGGACAATCTGTCCAATAGCAACAAATAATTCATTTGGTGTAGCTGTTTCTAATTCCATAGCAAAACTTTCACGTACGCGATTTCGTAAATCTTCTATAAATTCTTCACGTGTCATTCAATCTCCTCCTCAATATGGGTAACCTAATTATCTAGTAATAGCTTACTAAATCAATCAATGCAATTAACTATTTTTCGATTCACTTAATGAACAGAAAGACTGGGAAAAACTTTCTCCCAGTCTTTCACACCACTCTCGCTTACTGAAAGAATCGAGAAATGAAAACTTATTGCTTCAATTTCGTCTAAGCGATAATTGAACGATATAAAGTTAAATAAATCAAACTACTTTGATGCCAACTAAAATCTTTTTTCATCGCATTTTCAACCAAACTTTGCCAAATGGTAGGATGATTTTGATACAAATCAATCGCTTGGACTAGTGTTTGCATCATGACAAATGGACGAAAATCTTCAAAACCAAATCCTGTACCTGTATTAGTAATCGGATTATAAGGTTCAACGGTATCTTTTAGTCCACCGATTTGATGCACAACAGGTAAAGTCCCATAACGCATGGCAACCATTTGTGACAAACCACATGGTTCAAAGGCTGATGGCATTAAGAACATATCGGCACCCGCATAAATCAATTGTGCTAAACTTAAATTAAAATCAATATTCATTGCACATTTTTCTGGATACTGTTGGCCAATTTGATAAAAGGCTTCTTCAAACCTCGGATCGCCTGTACCTAATAAGACAAACTGTACATCAAATTGGAGTAAATTATGCAATTCTTCCAAGACCAGGTGAAATCCTTTTTGGTAGGTTAAGCGACTGACCACTCCAATCACTGGAACATCTTCTCTAACGGGTAAGCCCATTTTTTCTTGTAATAATTGTTTATTTTTAGCCTTACCTGTCAAATCATTCACATTGTAATGGAATGCCAAATGCTCATCAGTAGCCGGATTATTCGTTAAGGTATCAATCCCGTTTAAAATACCCATCAATTTATTACTTTCCATTTGTAAAATAACTTCTAATCCACAACCAAATGCAGAAGTCTTAATTTCTTCAGCATAAGAAGGGCTGACTGTTGTGACTTTTGTCGCATATAAAATCCCAGCCTTCATGAAATTCACCGCATGATCAAATTCAATCGTGCCATCATCAAAACGTTCGGTTGACATACCAAATAAATCTGGTAAAACCTGCCGATCGTATTTACCTTGGAACTCTAAATTATGAATAGTTAAAACTGTTCGAATGTCTTGGTAAGCTTTAATCCAGTGGTATTTTTCCCTCAACAAGAAGGGAATCATTGCAGTATGATAATCGTTAACATGAAGAACATCTGGAATAAAATCAACTTTCTCCATCATCTCAATAATCGCCTGTTGGAAAAACGCAAAACGTTCACCATCATCATAATAACCATATAATTGATCCCGATTAAAGTAATACAGATTATCGATGAAATAATATTGAACATGCTCTAGTCGTAAGGCTTTAATCCCACAATACTGTTTTCGCCAGCCTACATGAACTTCAAACGATAGTACATCGGTCATTTGTTCACGATATTTTTCAGCAATTTTTGAAAAATAAGGGAGAACAACAGCAACTTCTACCCCTTCTGTAACTAAAGCTTTGGGTAAAGCACCAGCAACATCACCCAGACCGCCTGTTTTAAAAAAAGGCGCACATTCACTCGCTGCAAATAATATTTTCATCTATTTGCCTCCAATAATATCTTCAGTAATGTATGAACCCTTAGCCACAACAATCGGTTTTTCTGGCGAGCCCTGAATCTTAACATTTTTGGCAATCGTACAGCCTTTATCAATGATAGCGTAAGCAATTTGCGCACCTTGACCAACTGTTGTTGAAGAATGAATTAACGAATATTCCACATGAGCCTCTTGATTTACAGATACATTTCGCCCAAGTAGTGAGTTATTTACCGCACCATCGATCACACATCCTGTACCACATTGGCTATTTTTTACAGTTGCCGCTTCAGTATAGTAAGTTGGAAATTCATTGTGGACTTTGGTATAAATTTTTTGATTCGCATACATTAAAGAGTTGAATTTAGCTGGTTGTAACATATCCATATTCGCTTGATAGTATCTCTGAATATCGAAAATATTGCTTAAATAACCAGTATACTCATAAGCAGTTGTATTTTCATCAATCATGTTACGCAAACAAGCTTCTACGTGCGTCCAAACACCTTTATTTTGACTCTCTCTTAATGCAGCTAATAAGCGCTCAACTTTCACAATATATATATCCGAGCATAGATTGGCAGTTTCCCCTTCTTTGATTTGACTACCACTAGTCTTACCGATAACCTTACCGTCTTCGCCAAAATTCAAGACTAAATCCGTGTCATAGATTGATTGTTTTGGCATTTTTTTATAAACAACCGTTAAGTCACTTTTATCTTCATGTAAAAGATGAATATTCAATAAGGCTTTTAAATCAATATTACATAAGATTTTACTACTAAAATAGACCATATACTTAGAGTTAGCTTTTTCTAAGTAATCAATGACCGCATTATAGTAACCGTTGTGATCTTTTAGTTTTTCGGCTTCTTGCTCAAACAAATGAATGAAAAAGCGATTGTTGATTCCATCAAGATTCCATTCAGTTCCCCCGCCTAGATGGTCAAAAACCGAACGACTTTCATCATAATTAAATACCATAAACACGGAATGAATATTGGCATTAGCAATTGAAGATAAATTAAAGTCAATTAAACGATATTTACTATCAAATGGCAAAGTAGCTACTGGACGATAATTGGTCAGTGGCGCAAGTCCAGTGTAATTATGGAGATTTCCTAAAAAAGCACACATTCTATTAGTCTTCATCAACAGCAACTCCTATCACTTCAGAATATCCAATCACGGCAATTTCATCTTTGCCATCAATTACTGCATTATCACCAATAATGGCATTTTCCCCAATAATGGCTCGTTCAATCACCACATTTTTACCAATGGTAGCTCCTGACATAATTACACTGTCTTTAACAATTGCCCCTTCTTTGACTTGAACGTCATCTGATAAAATGGAATGCTCAACTTTACCGGCAATATAGCAACCATCAGAAATCAATGACTGTGTAGCTGACCCTGTTTCAGTAAAGGAATGAGGAGGGGCAATTCTATTTTTTGAATAAATTCGCCATGATTTATCACGCATAGCTAATTCTAATTTTGGATCGATAAATTCCATATTCGCTTCCCACAATGAATCGATCGTACCTACATCCTTCCAGTAGCCACTAAAACGATAAGCAACTACATTTTCACCGCTGTCTAAGTAAAATGGAATGACATTTTTGCCAAAGTCATTCATATCATTTTCTTTAGAATGACTGTTCATTAACACTTCGCGTAATCTACCCCAATTGAAGATATAAATTCCCATCGAAGCTAAATTATTTTTAGGAACAGCTGGTTTTTCCTCAAATTCAATGATTCGATCATTGTCATCTGTATTCATAATTCCAAAACGTGAAGCTTCTTTCATTGGTACTTCAATTACCGCTACTGATAAGGAGGCATTATTCTTCTTATGATTCATCAGCATATCTTCATAATCCATCTTGTAGATATGATCTCCTGATAAAATGAGCACATATTGTGGATCCATTTGATCAATATAATCAATATTTTGGAAAATAGCATGGGCAGTTCCCTCAAACCACTTACTTCCCTCAGAGCTAGAGTATGGTTGGAGCACAGTCACTCCCGAATCAATTCCACTTAAGCCCCAGCTAGCCCCATTGCCTATGTGGCTATTCAAAGCTAAAGGCTGATATTGCGTAACGACACCGACATTTTTAATGCCGGAATTTGCGCAATTACTCAAGGTAAAATCAATAATTCGATATCTACCTCCAAAAGGAACGGCTGGTTTAGCAATATTTTTGGTTAATTTACCTAAACGCGTACCTTGCCCTCCCGCAAGAATCATTGCAAGCATTTCTGTTTTCATTCATTCGGTGATAAAATCACCTTTCCCTCCTTTCACAACACAACAAAAATTTATTTCGAACGAACATTCACATGCTTTGGACGAATAATTAATGCGCCCAAAGATGGAAGAATCGTTTGAATCTGATGAGCATACTGTTTAAATGGCTTTTTCTGAGTAGTCATGTCCGCGTTAGGTTTTACCCATGTACCACCAAATTCAGCCATTTCGGTATTTAAAATTTCTTCATATTCACCAGGATATGGAACGCCTATAACAAAATCCTTTCTTTCAACTGGAGCAAAGTTTAATACAACAATTACAAAATCTTTCTTCGTTTTACCACGACGAATAAAGCTCAAAACTGAATCTTCTGCATTATCTGCATCAATAAATTCAATGGTTTCTATTTGATTATCTAACTCCCACAAAGCTTTTTCTTGACGATACAGTTCATTTAATACTTTCGTAAAATGCTGCATCTTATGATTCAATGGATCAGCTAAGTCGCACCATTCCAGGCCTTCAGCAAATTTCCATTCCAGAAATTGTCCCCATTCACTGCCCATAAATAATAATTTTTTACCAGGATGAGTCATTAAGAAGGTGTAAAGATTACGTAAATGGGCAAATTGTTTATAACGATCACCCCACATTTTATGCATTAGACTCTTTTTACCATGCACTACCTCATCATGGGATAGTGAAAGAATAAAGTTCTCATTAAACATGTACATAAACGAAAAAGTGGCAAGATTAAAGTGATATTTTCGATAAACAGGATCCATTTCATAAAATTTAAGGATATCATTCATCCAACCCATATTCCATTTATAATCAAAACCTAACGCCCCTGTTTCAATCATGCCAGTAACTTTGGTATCAGCAGAACTTTCTTCTGCAATCATGATTACGTTAGGATGGGCAAGTTTAATGACTGCATTTAATTTTTGTAAGAAATAATATCCCTCGAAATTGCGATTGCCACCTTCATGATTGGCTTGCCAAGGACCTTCATCATAGTCACGATAAATCATATTAGATACTGCATCCACACGAATACCATCAATATGGAACGTTTCTAACCAATACATCGCACTAGAAATCAAAAAACTTTGTACTTGTGGTTTTCCTAAATCAAAATTCAAGGCCCCCCAACGAATATTTTTGGCTCGAATTTCATCATAATATTCATAAGTTGGTGTACCATCGTAATAAGCCAATGCATCATAGTTTACACAAAAATGACCAGGTACCCAATCCATCAACACGCCAATATTATTTAAATGACACGCTTCAACAAATTCTTGCAATTCCTCTGGTTGGCCATATTCATGAGCTAAAGCAAAAAAGCCTGTTGTTTGATAGCCCCAAGAAGCAGCTAATGGATGCTCAGTTAGCGGCATAAATTCAACATGCGTATAATTCATTTCCACTAAATAAGGTACTAAATATTCGGTTAAATCTTTAAAGGTATACGGCCGACCATCTTCGTGATGTTTCCATGAACTAGCATGCACCTCGTAAATATTTAAAGGACGCTTAAAGGTATTAGCGCGCTTTTGTCGACCACGCCACAAACCATCCCGCCACTTTCTTTCAGGTAAACGGTAAATAGCCGCTGCATTACCAGGGCGAGCTTCAAAGCGAATCGCCATTGGATCAAACTTCATTACCACCTCACCGTTTGCCTGCATGATTTTATATTTATACAGCTGCCCCACCTGAAAATCGGTAATTTTTGCTTCCCAAATACCAAATTCTTCATATTTGGTCATAGGATTACTATCATTCCATTGATTAAAGTCACCTTGTAGCCAAACTTGCTGCGCATTAGGTGCCCATACGCGAAAAACAGCCTGATCATTTTCGATATGACAACCTAATAAATGATGTAAATAAAAATTTTCACCAGTGGTAAACCTTTGTGCCGCATCCAACATTTCAGATATATTCATCATCTATTCCTTACTCCCTATTCATAATATTAAACGTACTAGCCTATTTGATAAATAACACAAACCTTTTATAAGTATAGTATATCACTTTATTTTGTGAATAACTAACTAATTTATTAAATAAATTTAAAAAATGATGAAATATCATCGGTAAACTGTTTTATCTTAAAAAGATTAGTCTATATTGCTAATTTTATTAAAAAATTTCCCTTGACATCCTATCAAACAGTCCTTTTATTTAAAATCAGACTCCAAAAAAGTAAACGCTTGCTGAAAACGATGGAAAAATATGTTAAAAAAAGAAATTTTCATATCTATATACAGAAAACATTTCTTATTATAAGAAAACAAAATAAAAACAAAAAAACAACCTGTTAACTTTTCTGAAAATAAAAATATTTTTAGAAAAAACAGGTTATTTTGCATTCTAGTCATTTATTTAATTTTTTGGACTTGTTCAACATTTAATTGTTGCATTAAATCCGCCAATATTTGTCGCTGTTCAATTGCTGAATAATTATCAAACAGTTGAAAAATAGCTTCAAAATTCTCAAGTGTCTCTTCTTCACCCACTATGACATCTTTCGCAATCATTAGCCGTTCATCCACAGCTTGAATTAAACCAAACTTTTCTGCTGATGATACAAAAATTGATCCACGAATACGCCGCCGACCTTTTTTGATTTTTTCAATTAGCACTTCAATCTGATCGAGATAATAAATCACGTCAACATCACCAATTAACGTATACATCTCTTGGTGAGCATCGAGATGATTTTGGGTAGCACAAGCCGTAAAATAAGTTGCAACATTCGTCTGTCTGGGATTTTTATATAGAATTTGCCAACTAAAATATGGCGTTTGATAGGTCTTGAAATAGGCAAGTTGGTCAGTCTTCACTAAATAAAAATCCTCAGCACTAATGGCTTTTAGCCGATTAGCCAATTGCATCAGTAAATGACGGTTCAATAAAGTAGGATCAACCGAAAATTGCGGATCAACTAAGCTACTCTTTTCGTTCAAAATTTCCCCACCAAAAGTATAGCGGCGATTTTCACGAATGATAATCTTGGCCGCAATAAGCTTTTCTAAATTCTTTTCAAAAAGATGTTCATCAGCAAATTGCTTTTTTAACTCTCGTAAAATCACTGAATCATGATTGATTAAATAATCAACTAATCGATCAAAAAAAGGACTTTCAATAATTGCTTGAACAGTTTGATAGTTTTTCCCATACAGGTAATTCATCATTGGTAAAAAACTCCTCATAATAATTTTATTTTTTTCTATTAAAATCAACAAACTTTAAACCGCTTTGTTTCTTCAAGGCAAAAAAATCCATGAAAAAGCAAGCCACATAACATACACCAATTTTAGTGTTTATTTGACAAACTTTCTCATGGATCATCGCTATTGATAGTTTTTAGGCTTGGAAAGCTGCTGTGATTTGAGGAACAACTTGTTTCTTACGTGAAACCACACCTTTAAGCAAAGCACGTTGATTCACCAATTTCACATCAAAAGCTGCTTCGATTTTTTCTTTCGGTTCACCCACCACTAAGATCTCAGAATCGCTATCTAAAATATTGGTTACAACTAAAACAAACAAATCATAGCCATTTTGTTCATTGGCCGCTTGCATCGCAGCCTCTAACTCAGCTTGACGAGCAAACACTTCTGCTAAATCAACGGTATTCACTTGAGCAATACGTACGTTTTTATCGGCCATTGGGAAGCTTTTCGCATCTAAATCAATTAATTCAGCAGCAGCTTTATCGCCTAAATTAGTCCCTGCTTTTAACATTTCTAAACCATAAGTCTCTAAATCTACACCAGCAATGGTTGCAAGCTCTTTAGCAGCAGCCACATCTTCAGGGGTGCAGGTTGGTGATTTAAATAATAAGGTATCAGAAACAATCGCTGATAACATCATACCGGCAATTGCTTTTGGCACTTCAACATTTGCTTCTTTATATAATTTTAAAATAATGGTTGAAGTGCAGCCAACTGGTTCAGCACGATAATATAATGGATCGGCTGTTTGGAAGTTAGCAATACGGTGATGATCAACCACTGCTAAAACTTCAACATTTTCAATATCCGCAACACTTTGTTGAAATTCATTGTGATCGACTAACATAACTTGTTCTACTTCGTTCGCTACAGTAGTCACAACCCTTGGTGCTGCTAAACCAAAATGATTTAAAGCAAAAGCTGTTTCTTCATTTGGTTCACCTAAGGCTACCGCTTCTACGTCCTTACCTAATTCTTTTTGTAAATTGGCAAATGCAATCGCTGCGCCAATTGCATCAGTATCTGGATTTTGATGTCCGAAAACTAAAATTTTTGACATATCATTCGCTCCTATTCATCAATGTTTACCAATTCATCATAACAAAAATCGAGAAAGAATCAATATCTAATGATTGCTTTCTCGATTTTTTTCTATTTTTCTAGATATTTTTTATATTGATCGACGTGCAATAATTGTTTGGCATTTTCCACGCGTTCTTTTTCTGGCGGATTGATTCCTTCTAATGGATAGTCTAAACCAAGTTTTTCCCATTTGAATTTCCCCATTGTGTGATAAGGTAAAACTTCGACTTTCTCAACATTTTCCAACGTCTGAATAAATTGATCGAGGCGAATCAATAAATCATCATAATCCGTTCTTTCAGGTACTAAAACATGACGAATCCATACTGGTTGTTTCACATCAGATAAGTATTTAGCCATTTCTAAAATATTTTCATTGCCTAAACTTGTTAATTGCTTATGACCTTCATTATCAATATGTTTAATATCAAATAAAATTAAATCAGTATACGTTAACAATTCATTGAATTTACTAAAGAAAGGTTCCTCTTTAGTGAAAGGTTTGCCACAAGTATCTAAAGTCGTATGTATGCCTTGTTCTTTAGCTTTTTTGAATAAATCAATTAAGAAATCAAGCTGTAATAAAGGTTCTCCACCACTAACTGTAATACCGCCATCTTTTCCCCAGTACGCACGATACTTTAATGCTTCTTGTAAAACATCATCTGCTGAACGTTCTTTGGATGTATCAGTTTTCATCATCCAAGTATCAGGATTATGACAGAATTGGCAACGCATCTTGCATCCTTGTGTAAAAATGACAAAGCGTACGCCAGGACCATCGACGGTACCAAAATTTTCTGTTGAGTGAATCATACCAAGTGCTGAATTTGACATAGTTTTTTCTTCTCCAATCTGCATCATTTCACTTAAAAGCTACTGCAATATTGAACAATATTCAATAATTAATGAGAAAACTTTTAAGTAAAAAAGGATGACAATTGCTTGTCATCCTCTCATTACATTCAAACGATTATAGTCTGTCGTGTGAAGTTCTTGAAATAACGTCTGCTTGTTGTTCAGGAGTTAAATCACGGAACTTAACGGCATAACCAGATACACGAATAGTCAAGTTTGGATATTTTTCTGGATGAGCTTGTGCATCTAGTAATAATTCATTTGTAAATACGTTTACGTTTAAGTGGTAACCACCTTTATCGAAGTAACCATCTAACACGTTACGTAAGTTGTTAATACGTGTTTCATCATCTTTACCTAAACCATTAGGATTAATTGTTTGGGTATTTGAAATACCGTCTAAAGCGTTACGGTAGTTCAAACGAGCTGTTGAGTTTAATGAAGCTAATAAACCGTTCTTTTCGCCCAAGAACTTACCATCTTGATATGAAGGGTTTGCACCTGGCGCTAATGGTTTACCTGCACGACGTCCGTCTGGTGTATTACCAGTAGCTTTACCATAAACTACGTTAGATGTAATTGTTAACAATGACGTAGTAGGTGTAGAGTTACGGTAAGTATGTTGACGTTTAATTTGAGTCATGAAGTATTCTAAGATCCAGTTTGCCATTGCATCGGCTTCTTCATTGTCGTTACCATAAGTTGGGAATTCGTTTTGTGGTACATAGTCAATAGCCATACCATCTTCATCACGGATAACTTTCACATTACCATGTTTAATCGCCATGATTGAGTCAGTAGCATGAGAAATACCAGCAATACCTGTCGCAAATGTACGACGTAGGTTAGAATCCATGAAGGCTAATTGTGGTGCTTCATAAGCATATTTATCATGCATATAGTGAATGACATTTAATGTATTTACATACAATTCAGCTAACCAATCTAAGATATCTTTATAGCGTTCCATAAATTCATGGAAGTCTAAGGTTTCACCAGTCATTGGACGGAATTTAGGTGCAACTTGCATCTTAGTCTTTTCATCGACCCCACCGTTGATTGCATAAAGAACCGCTTTTGCAAGGTTCGCACGTGCACCGAAGAATTGCATATCTTTACCCATTACAGTTGCAGATACACAACATGCGATTGCACAGTCATCAGAACCCCAGTTTGCACGTAATAAATCATCATTTTCAAATTGGATTGAAGAACTTTGTTTAGCGATTTTAGCTGCATAAGTTCTGAATCCTTCTGGTAAATGTGAAGAATAAAGTACAGTTAAGTTTGGTTCTGGAGAAGGTCCCATATTTGTTAAAGTGTGTAAGATACGGAAATCATTCTTAGTAACTAATGAACGACCATCTAAGCCCATACCAGCGATTGATAAAGTAGCCCAAATTGGATAACCAGAGAATAATTGGTTGTATTCAGGTGTACGAGCAAATTTAACCATACGTAATTTCATAATTAAGTGGTCAATTAATTCTTGTGCTTCAAATTCAGTGATTACACCGTTTTCTAAGTCACGTTGAATATAGATATCTAAGAATGCTGAGATACGACCGATTGACATAGCCGCACCGTTTTGAGATTTAATCGCTCCTAGGTAACCGAAGTATAACCATTGGATAGCTTCTTGTGCGTTCTCAGCTGGACGAGAAATATCAAATCCGTAAGAAGCAGCCATTTTCTTCAAGTCATTTAATGCACGGTATTGTTCAGCAATTTCTTCACGTAAACGAATAACATCATCCGTCATTACTTTGTTACCAGTTAAATCATGATCTTTCTTCTTTTGTTCCATTAAGAAGTCAATACCATATAAAGCGACACGGCGGTAATCTCCAATGATACGTCCACGACCGTAAGCATCTGGTAGACCAGTAATAATTTTGTTCTTACGTGCTAAACGCATTTCATCAGTATACGCATCGAATACACCTTGGTTGTGTGTCTTACGCCATTCTGTGAAAATTTTTGTCATTTCAGGATCTTCTTCATAACCATTTGAAGTTAACGCTGTGTTGGCCATACGAATACCACCAAATGGCATAAACGCTTGTTTCAATGGTACATCTGTTTGTAAACCAACGATTTTTTCTTCTTCTTTGATTAAATAGCCAGGACCGTGTGATGTAATTGTTGCTGGAATGTTGTTATCCATGTCGTATACACCATTTTGTTGGTGTTGAATTTCAAACAACTCTTGAAGTTTTGTCCAAAGTTTTTCAGTACTTGGTGCAGCTGGTTCTAAGAAGCTATCATCCCCACGATATTCAGTGTAGTTTTGTTGGATAAAAGCACGAGTATTTACTTCATGTTTCCAGTCGCTTCCTTTAAAGCCCTTCCAAGCAGATTCGTTAAAAGTTTCTAATTTGTTTGTAACTGATGTCATTATCAGGTCCTCCTTAATACTTATAAAAAGTATGTAACAGTTTTTACATGTTCAGTATAACACATACCTCCGTTTTTGCAAGCCCATTCATACAATTTTTTTTAACAAAAAAGCTAAAATAATAGCTGTTATTCTAGGAATCGTTGATATGACAAGGTTTTCATTTTGTGAATTATGTAATTATTTTTTTGTGTATTTTTTTATAAATTTAGCACAGAAGAAAAATCTGTCTTGATACAGATTTCTTCTGTGCTATTTGTTTTGTAACAGCTTACTTATTCAGTTGGCAAATCTTCTTGTGGAGCAGTAATGATTGGCTGAACAGCAATAACAAGGCCTCCATCTTGTTCATCTAGCATCATCGACCCATTCGATGTCCGTTCAGCAATTGGGAAATCAAGTCCAGTGAATGGATAGCTTTGACCTTTTTGATTGAACATCGTATAGCCTTGAGTGTCCCCTTCAGCCATAAAGACTACGCGGTGTGGATTTTTCTTTAATTCTCTAAAGATCATCAAGCCACGTTTTGCTCGTCCAGTTGTTGGCAGCTCTTGGGCCAACATTCGTTTAACTGCTGAGCGTTGAGAGACCAATAGAATAGGGGTATCGCCATTTGAATAAACCAATAAACCATTGACAACATAATCATCATTTTTTAAATTAATTGATTTGACCCCAGATGCTTTTGGACCTGAAATCGGCACTTGTTCTAAATTAAATCGTAAAGCATAGGCTTGATTAGTTACAACAAAAACATCTTGCAGGGCCTGTTCTTCTGTTAGATAAACATTTACCACTTCGTCATTTTCTTTTAGATTCATCATCGTAGCAAAGCGAGTCTTATAGGTGCGCCAAGGAGTAAATTCATCCATTTTTACCTGCTTAATCAGCCCTTGTTTAGAGATTAAAACAAAAGTAGCGACAGCTGACAATTCCTTATAGCTAAAAGCTGCAATGATATTTTCATCCACAGAAAGCTTTAAAATCGTTTGCGAAATATGTTCGCCAATTTCCTTCCATCTTAAATCAGGTAATTCATGAATTGGTCGGTAAATGACATTTCCTTTATTTGTTACTAACAATAAATGATCAAGAGTGTTTAATTGCTGACACATAATGAGGTAATCCGATTCTTTCATCGCCAATTCATCGAAATTCGATGCCGCATATGAACGCAAGCTACTGCGTTTCACATAGCCCTCTTTGGTTACCGTAACCATCACGTCTTCAGCAGCAATTAAGACTTCTGTTTCGATTTTAATCTCTTCAATTTCAGCTTGAATCTTCGTTAGACGCTCATTACCATATTTTTTCTTAATGTCTTTTAATTCTTGTTTGATAACCTTGAATAATTCAGCTTCGTTCGCAATGATTTTTTGTAAAGTTGCAATTTCAAGTGCCAGTTCTTCTGCTTCTTTTTGCAATTGGGTAATATCCGTATTCGTTAAGCGGTATAATTGCAGATTAACGATTGCTTCGGCTTGCTCGGCAGTAAATTGATGCTGGATAATCAAGTTATTCTTCGCATCTTTTTTATCTTTACTTGCACGAATCGTTTGAATCACTTCATCTAAAATCGACAAAGCTTTCATCAAGCCATCAACAATATGTTGTCTAGCTTGCGCTTTTTTCAATTCAAATTGACTGCGTTTTAATACAACTTCCTTACGATGCTGAATATAGCTAGTCAAAATATGTTTTAACCCAACCTGTTGCGGACGTTTTTGATCAATCGCCACCATATTAAAGTTATAGTTAATTTGTAATTCAGTATTTTTAAATAAATAATTTAATATACCTTCTGCATTGGCCTCTTTTTTTAACTCAACTACAATTTGCAAACCAGTTCGGTCACTTTCATCACGTACTTCAGCAATTCCTTCGATTTTTTTATTAATACGGATTTCATCAATTTTTCGAACTAAATTGGCTTTATTGACTTCATAAGGAATTTCATTAATAACAATCTGCTGTTTATTTCCCTTAATATTTTCAATAAACGTTTTTGAACGTAAGATAACCTTTCCTCGACCCGTTTCGTAGGCTTGCGCTAACTCTTTCGTTCCTTGTAGAATGCCTCCAGTTGGAAAATCTGGACCAGGAATATATTGCATTAATTGTTTTAACGAAGCATCAGGATGATCAATTAAATAAATAGTCCCATCAATCACTTCCGCTAAATTATGTGGGGGAATTTCCGTTGCATAACCAGCGGAAATCCCTGTTGAGCCATTTACCAATAGGTTGGGAAATTTAGCCGGCAAAACAGTTGGTTCTTTTTCTGAATCATCAAAATTCCAAACTAATTCTACGGTTTCTTTATCAATATCTTTTAGTAATTCTCCACTTAATTCGGATAATCGTGCTTCGGTATAACGCATCGCTGCTGGTGGATCCCCATCCATACTTCCGTTATTCCCATGCATTTCAATCAAGATTTCACGGAGTTTCCAATCCTGACTCATTCTGACCATCGCTTCATAGATACTACTATCGCCATGTGGGTGAAAAAAGCCCATGATATTTCCAACTGATTTAGCTGATTTACGAAAGGCCTTCTCAAAGGTATTGCCATCTTTATTCATAGCAAATAATATCCGGCGTTGAACGGGCTTTAGGCCATCACGAATATCCGGCAAAGCACGTTCTTGAATAATATATTTAGAATAACGACCAAAACGATCACCCATGACATCTTCAAGTGTCAGTTCTTCAATATTCTTTTCTTGTTCCAATCATAGCCCTCCTACAAATCAAAGATGCTTATTTCTTCGTATTGTGTTGACTCATCTGTTTGAGTGGTAGATGTCGGTTCATCTACTGTTCGGCGTTCCAAAATGCTGCCTTCTTCTTCTAAAGTAAATTGCACATGATTTTCAATCCATTTACGTCTAGGTTCAACTTTGCTACCCATCAAGGTAGTTACGCGACGTTCTGCTTGGGCCGCATCATCAATCCGAACACGAATTAAGGTTCTTGTCTCTGGATTCATGGTGGTTTCCCAAAGCTGTTCGGCATTCATTTCACCTAATCCTTTATAGCGTTGTAGCATGTAGCCTTTACCAACTTTTTTAATTTTAGCGCTTAACTCATCGTCCGTCCAAGCATACTCAATGACAGATTTTTTGCCACTTCCCTTAGAAACCTTGTAAAGTGGGGGTAAAGCAATATAAACCTTTCCTGCTTCAATTAAAGGTTTCATATAACGATAAAAGAAAGTAAGTAGTAATACTTGAATATGTGCACCGTCTGTATCCGCATCGGTCATGATGATAATCTTATCATAATTACAATCTTCAACGGAAAACTCAGGGCCAACTCCTGCGCCAATCGTGTAGATCATTGTATTGATTTCTTCATTTTTTAGAATTTCTTGCATATTGGCCTTTTCGGTATTAATGACTTTCCCACGCAATGGTAAAATCGCTTGGAATTTCCGATCACGTCCTTGTTTAGCCGAACCACCGGCAGAATCCCCTTCGACTAAGTATAATTCATTTTTCTTGGCATTCTTTGATTGAGCCGGTGTTAATTTTCCAGATAAAAGAGACTCACCTTTTTTCTTTTTCTTACCTGTTCGACTTTCTTCACGTGCTTTTCTGGCAGCCTCTCTAGCTTCTCTAGCTTTGATTGCTTTACGAACAAGCATTTGACTCATTTCATTATTTTCTAAAAGGAAAAAGCTCAATTGTTCTGCTACTGTCGTATCCACAGCTGTACGAGCGGCTGAAGTACCTAATTTTTCTTTGGTTTGCCCTTCAAATTGTAATAAGCTTTCAACCACTTTGACTGACAATACTGCAGCCAGCCCTTCACGAAAATCGCTACCTTCAAGATTTTTATCTTTGTCTTTTAGTAAATTAACCTTACGAGCAAATTCATTAAAAGATTTAGTTAAAGCTGTCTTGAAACCAACCTCATGTGTTCCACCATCTTTAGTTCGCACATTATTAACAAAGGATAGGATATTTTCTGAGTAACCATCGTTATACTGGAAAGCAACCTCTAACTCGATGCCATCTTTTTCACCTGAGAAATAAATGACTGGAGTTAGCGTATCTTTTTCTTCATTTAAATAAGCGACAAATTCTTTGATTCCTTCTTCATAATGGAAAACCTCTTCAACAATTTCAGCGCCTCTTAAATCAGTCAACGTGATTTTAACATTGCGGAGTAAAAAGGCTGATTCTCTTAAGCGTTCAGCTAAAGTTTCATAAGAAAACTGAGTCGTTGAAAAAATCTTAGCATCTGGCTTGAAGTGTACCGTCGTCCCGTTGGCTTCTTTGGTTTTCCCTAAAGATTTTAAGGTTGTAACCGGTTTGCCACCGTCTGCAAATACTTGTTGGTATTTTTGACCGTCTCTGACAATTGTAACATCTAAATGACTAGATAAAGCATTCACCACGCTCGCCCCAACTCCGTGCAGACCACCTGAAGTTTTATAGCCACCTTGGCCAAATTTTCCTCCAGCATGTAATACAGTAAAAATAACTTCCACGGTTGGAATTCCAGAAGCATGCATTCCCACCGGCATTCCCCGACCAAAGTCCTGCACCGTAATACTATTATCTTTTTCAATTGTGACATTGATTTTATCGCCAAAACCAGCTAGAACTTCATCAACAGCATTGTCGACAATTTCATAAACTAAATGATGTAGTCCTCGACCATCTGTTGAGCCGATATACATTCCTGGACGTTTTCTAACCGCCTCAAGACCTTCCAATACCTGAATGGATTGATCATTATATTCATTGGTTTGTTTTGCCAAAATGAACGCTCCTTTTTACTTTCTCTTCATAAACTAAGAAACACCTCGAAACTGCGTTAATCATTTCAAAGTGTTTCCAACACTAAACGCTATTTTATCATATTTTATAGTCACAGTGTCAATCTTTTTATCGATTTAATCGACTAAGGCTGTTCAATCAAGCGTTGATATTCAATTTTAATACAGCGATCCATCACAAAATCCAAGCGATTAGCCTGCGTTAATATTTCAGCCGCTTGCTCATTTTCGATTCCTAGTTGTGCCCAAAAAATTTTAGCCTTCGTTTGAATAAATTCTTCTGCAATTCCTGGCAAAAATTCACTACGTCTAAAAATATTTACAATATCGATGGGTTCTTCTACCTCTTGTAAAGAAGCATACACCCTTTGACCCAAAATGGTTTGCCCGGCCATTTTAGGATTAATCGGAATAATTTTATAGCCCTTATCTTGCATAAAGGCACTAACTCGATGACTGGTTTTTTCTTCTTTTTCACTTAAGCCAATTACTGCAATTGTATGACTTTCTTTTAAATAGCTTGTTAATTTTTCATCTGATAATTCCATCACAAATCACTCCTCATTTAAACGCTACCCTTTTATTATACCACATTTAGAGATAAAGCTTTCAAAAAGAAAGATTGTTGTTCGTTATGTTTCATGATACAATCATGGTAGTTTTTATTTAAAGGTGGAAATTATGCTAAAATACTTTTTATTTATTGTTGCTTATTTGTTAGGCTCCATCCCATCAGGCGTGTGGATTGGTAAACTATTTTATCAAACGGATATTCGTAAACATGGTAGCGGAAATACTGGGACAACCAACACCTTTCGCGTACTTGGAAAAAAAGCAGGCATCGCTGTTTTATTTATCGATATTCTAAAAGGAACGTTAGCGACCTTGTTACCACAAATTTTCCATATCCAAAATATTAATCCGCTTTGGTATGGCGTTGCGGCTATTTTAGGTCATACGTTTCCAATTTTTGCCAACTTTAAAGGTGGCAAAGCTGTGGCGACTAGTGCAGGAATGTTGCTGGGTTATCAACCTCTCTTTTTTATTTATTCCTGTTTCATTTTTATCATTTGTCTATACTGCACTAGTATGGTTAGTTTATCAAGTATGATCGCAGCCGTTTTGATTACCCTCTCAACGATTTTTTTGCCGAATATTTGTCCATTGATCTTACCTAATCATAGTTGGCTCTTAACTGTCATCGCAATTGCAGTAAGTGTATTTATTTTTTATCGACACAAAGATAATATTCAACGAATTTTATCAGGAACTGAAAATAAAGTTCCTTTTGGTTTACGCAAGAAAAAATAAAAAAAGTCATTGGTTTACCTCAACTGGTTTACCAATGACTTTTTTTATTTCTATAAATGATGTAATTACCACAATCCGCTGATTATTTAACGGTTATGATATATTGATAGTGTTTAGCCTGTTTGGCATTTAACGTTTGAATCCCATATTTTTCAACCAATTGTCCATTTGTTGTCGTTACATCAGCCACACTTGCCCAAGGCTCAATACAGACAAAATTTGATGCGACTGGATATGTTGACCATAAGCCCACAAAAGGTAAATCCCGATAAGAGACCCTCACCTTACGTTTACCTTTTAGACTTTGTAAAGTAATCTGTACTTCATCTTGCGTAGTCTCAAAGACTAATGCATCATTTTTAAATAGCTCATGACTTAGTGGATAGACAGTATTCTCAGGCTGAGTAGCCGCTGATAAATCTAAGCAATTATCAACCAATGGGATTTGTTTTAAAAATTCACCTTTTTCAAAGATAAGCTGATAATCTTCAAAACTCAAACCTGACTCCAATGGTGCATTAAAGGCTGGATGTCCACCGATACCATAATACATCGGTTTTTCATCACTATTGACGACCTTATACTCAACAATCAATGACTCATCGACCAAGTGGTAAGAAACATATAATTCAAATAAAAAGGGAAAATGTTTGTGGGTTTGTTCATCAGCCTTCAGACAGAATGTGATTTCACTTGTTTGATGATCGACCACACTAAAAATCATATCCCGAGCAAAGCCATGACGAGATAAACTATAGCTTTGTTGCTCATATTGATAACGATTATCCTTCAAAGCCCCTACGATAGGGAATAAAATTGGTGCATGCTTCCCCCAATGATTAGGATCTGCCTGCCATAGATATTCTATTTGATGCTGCAAGTGAAATAAACTCTGTAACTCTGCACCCTTACTTTCAAAACTTGCTTTTAAATATTGATTTTGAATCGAATACATATTTTTTCCTCGTTTATCCTATTTTATTTAACTCATCTTTGAAGCGTTGATTGATAATTCTAAGATAAGTCCCCTTCATTCCTAATGAGCGCGATTCAATGATCCCTGCTGATTCTAACTTACGTAGTGCATTAACAATAACCGAACGAGTAATACCAATTTCATCTGCAATACTAGAAGCGGTTAGTCGACCTTCATCGCCTTCTAAAGCACTAAAGATTGCTTGCACTGCTTTTAATTCTGAATAAGATAAAGTATTAATAGCCATTTGAACAGCCGTTGCACTACGAATATCCTCTTCAATATTTCGCGATTTTTGGTACAAAATTTGCATCCCAACTACAGTCGCACTATATTCAGCTAAAACTAAATCATCTTCATTAAACGTATGATCTAATTTAGACAAAATAATTGTTCCCAATCGTTCACCTGCACCAAATATAGGAATAATTGTTGTCAGCCCATTAGGATATAATTCTCTAAATTCAATAGGAAAAGCCGTTAAATCATCACTAACTGGAATATTCGCTACTGTTTTTTCGATGTGATCAACCATGTCCGTATAGTTTTTTGGAAATTGTTTTTCCGTCAACATTTTTTTCACACGATCATTATTGACATCATGCTTTTCATTTACACCTAATAACTTACCTTCACTACTAATAATATAAGTGATGGTGTCCAAAATATCTCCCAAAATCATCGCCATACGATTGTACGGTAACCCACTTGTATTAATCAATGTATTTTTTTGCTGCAGCAATTCATTGATTTGTCGCGTTTTTTGTAATAAAGTCGTCATTTCATCTACCCCTAACTCTATTTTATAAAATGTAACGGCTCATATCCTCATCTTGAGCAATGTCATCTAATTTTTCAGCTACATAGCTTTCAGTAATAGTAATTTCACCCATTTGCATATCAGAGGCTTCAAACAACAAATCTTCCAATAACCTTTCTAAAATCGTATGCAGACGTCTAGCGCCAATATTGTCGGTATCTCGATTGACCTGATAAGCAATTTGTGCAATTTTTTCAATCGCTTCTTTAGTAAAGGTAACCTGAATATTTTCCGTAGCCAATAAAGCGATATATTGCTTCACTAAGGCGTTGTTTGGTTCAGTTAAAATTTTAACAAAATCTTCAGCTGTCAAATCATCTAATTCAACGCGAATTGGAAAACGACCTTGTAATTCTGGAATCAAGTCACTTGGTTTGGATAAATGAAAGGCCCCTGAAGCGATAAATAAAATATGATCGGTTTGAATCGGTCCATATTTTGTATTTACCTGCGAACCTTCAACGATTGGTAAAATATCGCGTTGGACTCCTTCACGTGACACTTCTCCAGATTGTTTTGATTTTGAAGTAATTTTATCAATTTCATCAATAAAAATAATTCCTGATGTTTCAGCTAATTTCAACGCTTCTGAATGAATATCTGCGTCATTAACAAGTTTAGAAGATTCTTCATTAATTAGTAATTCTCTAGCTTCTTTAACCGTCAAAGTACGAGAGATTTTCTTTCTTGGCTTCAACGCACCTAGTGTTTCTTGTAAATCAATCCCCATTTGCTCTAACCCATTATTTAAGCTAGGCATTTGTACTTTTGGTTCATCAATTTCAATCGTTACTTCTTTTTGATCAAGATAGCCTTTTTCTAACTGTTCATAGACTGCTTGACGCGTACTTCTAATTTCATCAGTTAATTCTTCTTTAACCTCATCTTGTGCTTGCCCTTGCATTCCTTGAAACATCGACATCATTTGTTCATACGGATTAGTGGATTTCTTTTGTTCTTTTTTAATTCCAGGTACCAATGCCTTCACTAAACGACGATTGGCTTTCTTCTCTGCCTGTACACGTACACGCGCATATTGTTGTTTTTTAACAATTTGAATGCCATTTTCTACTAAATCACGAACCATTGACTCGACATCGCGACCAACATAACCGACTTCAGTAAATTTTGTCGCCTCAACTTTGATAAATGGCGCTTGAACAATATGAGCTAGACGTCTAGCAATTTCTGTCTTACCGACTCCGGTTGGTCCGATCATTAGAATATTTTTAGGTGTGACATCCTGTTGCATTTTTTCATCTAATTGCATGCGACGATATCTATTACGAAGCGCTACTGCAACAGAGCGTTTGGCTTTTGCTTGACCAATAATATATTTATCTAATTCACCAACAATTTCTCTAGGTGTTTGTACTTGATTCAACACGTTATATCCTCCTAAAATTCTTCTACAATAATATTATGATTGGTAAATACACAAATATCTGCAGCAATACTCAAGGCATTCTTAGCAATTTGACTGGCAGATAGATTAGGATCGCCATATTGTTTCATCGCTCTTGCCGCTGCCATTGCATAATTGCCACCAGAACCGATGGCTAAAATCCCATCATCAGGAGCAATCACTTCACCTGTTCCAGAAACTAATAGCATTTCTTTGTCATTCATGACGATTAACATCGCTTCCAATTTTTGCATAGATTGTTGGGTCCGCCATTCTTGAGCTAATTCAACAGCTGCTCTTTGTAAGTTTCCATTAAACTCATTTAATTTACCTTCAAATTTTTCTTCTAAAGTGAATGCATCGGCAACACTACCAGCAAAACCTACCACGACTTGATTATTATAGATTCTTCTAACCTTACGAGCAGTTCCTTTCATCACGATTTTTTCGCCCATAGTTACCTGGCCATCACCAGCCATCGCAAACTTTCCATCTTTTTCAATTGCACAAATCGTTGTTGAATGAAATTGTGATTCAACCATTGAATTTCCTCCTTGTAAGCAAATAAATATCTAAACTGTTTAATTTTACAGAATTTTCTAACTGCTTATACAATTTACACTTTAACATAGCTTTTCTAAAATTACAATCAATTGTCAGAATTTTCTTTTTCACAGCTACAATAATAAAAATGTTATCATATTTTCGCAAAAAAGTTAGTTATTTTCGTTAAAAACTTAATAAAATATTTATCATTAAAAAAAAAGACTGTGCACTATCCAGCAAAAAATAGCCATTGATTAATGGTTTTAACACGATCTTAACTAAATGATTGAGATAGCTAAGAAGCCTTTTGCAAAGATATATACACAGTTAAATTTTTTAATATTTATTCACAAAATGATACTTCGATTATTTTACCTATAATTGATATTGATCTTTTACGGTTTCCAAAGCAGATAAAGCACGATTGGCTAGGGTTTCATAACGTAATTTCTTATCTTTAATTCGTTCTGGTAATTCAGGTAGTAACCCAAAATTAGCATTCATCGGTTGGAAATGTTTGCCTTCTGCATGCGTAATGTAATACGCCATACTACCAATCGCCGTTTCTCTAGGAAATTCAATTAGTTCTTCGCCCTTAGCTAAACGAGCGGCATTCATCCCCGCAATTAGTCCACTAGCTGCACTTTCTACATAGCCTTCTACTCCCGTCATTTGACCAGCAAAGAAAATTCGTTCATCTTTTCTCGATTGATAGGTTGGCAACAACAATTCAGGGGAATTCATAAAGCTATTACGATGCATCACACCATAGCGAACAAATTCAGCATTTTCTAAACCAGGAATCATTTGAAATACTCGTTTTTGTTCGCCCCATTTTAGATGGGTTTGAAAGCCGACGATATTATATAGTGAAGCGGCTGCATTATCTTGACGCAATTGAATAACAGCATATGGACGTTTACCCGTTTTAGGATCTTCTAAACCGACTGGCTTCATTGGGCCAAATAACATCGTTTTTTCTCCACGAGCCGCCATTACTTCAATTGGCATACAACCTTCAAAGTATTTTTCTTTCTCAAATTCCTTTAATGGTGCTACTTCAGCACTAATTAAAGCTTCACGGAAAGCTTCAAACTCTTCTTTAGTCATTGGACAATTTAGATAGGCTGCTTCACCTTTATCATAACGTGATTTTAAATATACTTTATCAAAGTTGATTGAAGATTTTTCAATAATTGGTGCGGCTGCATCATAAAAATAAAAGCCATCTGAACCATTGAAATCTTTAATTGTTTTGGATAATCCCTCTGAAGTAAGTGGGCCTGTTGCTACAACTGTAATCCCTTCTGGAAATGTGGTTACCTCTTCTTCAATCACGGTTACTAAAGGATGATTCTTCACTTTTTCTGTGACCATTGCTGAAAAAGTCTCACGGTCAACCGCTAAAGCGCCCCCCGCCGGCACACTGGTTGCATCAGCAGAAGCTAAAATCACCGAATTTAAACGGCGCATTTCTTCTTTTAATACTCCTACTGCATTTTGTAAGCTATTTCCACGTAATGAATTAGAACAAACTAATTCAGCAAACTGCGAAGTATGATGGGCAGGGGTTGATTTTTTCGGACGCATCTCATACAATCTCACCTCAACACCAGCTTGGGCGATTTGCCAAGCGGCTTCACTACCGGCAAGACCGGCACCTATTACATTTACAAAACTCATTCTTTTCTCCAATCTCTTTACTTTTGCACGGCTTCTTCATAATCACCATTTGGACAAACCACTTGCTTACCACCTTTAACCTTTTTCTCGACTAAATAGTGGTTGCATTTTGGACAATCGCGACCAATTGGTTTATCCCATGAAACAAAATCACACTCTGGATAGTGATTACAGCCATAGAAGACACGATTTTTTTTAGATTTTCGTTCAATAATTTGTCCTTGATGACATTTCGGACAAACTACACCGATTTCTTTGACAATCGGTTTGGTATTCCGACATTCTGGGAAATTACTACATGCATAAAACTTACCATATTTACCAAGTTTAATGACCATCGGATGACCACATTCATCACAATTGAATCCTGCTGGTTCGTCTTTGATTTGGATCTTTTCGATTTTTTCTTCCGCTGTTGCTAACTCTTTAGCAAATGGTTGGTAAAAACTATCAATTACTTGAACCCAATTTTCTTTTCCTTCCTCAACTAAATCCAAGCTATTTTCCATATCAGCAGTAAAGTGAATATCCACGATTTTAGGGAAAAAGTCCACGGTTAATGTATTCACAATCTCCCCTAATTCAGTTGGCTCAAAACGTTTTTGTGCCAATTTTACATAATAACGGCGCTGAATGGTATCTAGAGTTGGTGCATAAGTCGATGGACGACCTACACCATTTTCTTCTAAAGTTCGAATTAAAGTTGCTTCACTAAAGCGCGCTGGTGGTTGCGTAAAATGTTGTTTTGGTTCAACATCTACAGATTGCACTATCTCACCTTCAACTAGCTCAGGCAATAAATTCTCTTTTTCTTCTTTTCCGTCGTCACGACCTTCGATATACACTTTCATGAAGCCTTGGAATTTCACCTTGGAGCCATTGGCAATAAAAGTCACCCCATTTTGTTCTAAAGAAACCTTCATTGTATCCAAAACAGCCGGCGTCATTTGACTAGCCACAAAACGTGACCAGATTAAACGATAGAGCTTCATTTGGTCTTTATCTAAATACTGCTCGATACTTTCAGGTGTGCGTAAGGTACTGGTTGGTCGGATTGCCTCGTGTGCATCTTGTGCTCCTTGTGCATTGACAACTTTTTTACTATCATGAGCAGCATATTCCTGGCCAAACACTTCTTCAATATAGGCTGCTGCCTCCTGCTTTGCCGTATCTGCAATTCGTTTGGAGTCTGTACGCATGTAAGTAATTAACCCAACCGTTCCTTGTTTACCTAACGAAATTCCCTCATAAAGTTGTTGCGCCACCATCATCGTTTTGCGCGTTCTAAAGTTTAATTTTCTTGCAGCCTCTTGTTGTAAGCTACTTGTTGTAAATGGTGCTGCTGGATTACGCTTGCGTTCTTTTTTCTCAACTTTCGTTACTTGATATTCATCAGAGATTACTTTTTGTAAAACAGCTTGGACATCCTCAGCGTTAGCTAGCTTGACCTTCTCGCCAGCTACACCCCAAAAGCTTGCTTTGAATTTTTGGCGACCTTTTTTGAAATTGCCATCAATACTCCAATATTCTTCTGGTTCAAATTGACGAATTTCGTTTTCGCGATCAATAATCATTTTTAAGGCGATTGATTGTACCCGACCAGCACTCAAGCCCTTCTTCACTTTTTTCCAAAGAATCGGACTGATAGAATAACCGACCAAGCGATCCAATACACGTCTCGCTTGTTGGGCATCAACTAAATCTAAATTAATGCTTCTAGGCTCTTTAAATGCCGCCTTTACTGCATCTTTTGTAATTTCATTAAAAACAACGCGATTTTTTTCTGACAACGATAACCCTAAAATATGAGCCAAATGCCAAGCAATTGCCTCTCCTTCTCTATCCGGGTCACTTGCTAGAAAAACTTTATCAGCACGTTTAGCCGCTGCTCTTAAACTCTTAATCACATCGCCTTTTCCGCGAATCGAAATGTAATGTGGTTCATAATTATTTTCTACATCAATTCCCATTTTACTTTTAGGTAAATCTCTAACATGTCCCACGCTAGCGACTACTTTATAATTTTTTCCTAAATATTTTTCGATTGTTTTTGCTTTGGCTGGAGATTCTACGATTACCAAATATTTATACGCCATCGATTGTTGCTCCTTCCTGCAAATTTCTACTATATATATTATATATTTGCTACAATTGACAACATAAATCGTAACTCATAATAACTAGTCAATAAACGTTTGTCAAGAATCTTATGTTTGAAAAAAGAAAAATCACGTATTTCCTTAATTTCTTTTAATAGTCATTTAAACTGTTTTTCTAAAAAATATTTAACCTAAAACAAGTGCCGCTCACCTAGAGGTCGTGTTTTTTTAATAACTAAACTCTTCTAAAATATCCCACGCATTCATGACACACTTAGCACCTTCTTGTATTAATTTTAAGCCACCATTGAATCGGCCACTTAATACATCGCCAGGAACAATAAAGACTTGCCTTCCTTCATCTAAAGCAATTTGAGCGGTAATCAATGAGCCGCTCTTTTCTTTAGCCTCAATGACACACACACCTTGGGATAGACTGGCAATAATCCGATTACGCAACGGAAAATGATAACGTTTTACCAGAGTCCCTTTTGGGTATTCGCTAATAATTAATTGTTGACCTTTCATTCGTTCATAAGTTGAAAGCACTTCTTTGGGATAGCAAATATCTAAACCACAGCCAATTACTCCGATTGTATGCCCTTGATGATTCATCGCGGTCAAATGACTATGCACATCCACTCCTTTAGCCAACCCACTAGTGATACAAAAATCCTTCGCTACAAGTGGAGGAATCAAAGTTTCTAGTATTTGTAATGAATAATTACACGCCTGCCTTGAACCAACAAAAGCAATCTGGGGCTGATGAATAAGGGCAAGATTGCCAATATAGTATAAAACTATCGGTGGCTGATAGCTTTGCTTTAATAAAAAAGGATAATCACTTGAAAAATAGGTAATATATTGTTGATCTTTTAATAAATCAGTCAACCGTTCAACGGTTAAATACTCCCAATATTGCCTGAATTTCTCCAGATTTCGTTGAATTTGTAAAATTGTTGCTATCCTTTCAGCTGGATAACTTATAGCATTTTCATCCGGTTTATCTCGAAAATAATCGATACAGCACCATTTTTTTTGGATACTTAAAGGTAGATAACTTAATTTTAAACATAATTGCTCCTGTGGGGTTAATTCACTAAACACAAAAAATCCCTCCTTTTATATATAAATACTACAAAAGGAGAGAATATTTTTTTAAATCATCTCTTTTATTGGAGCAAAGGTTAACCGATGAATCGGTGTGATGCCTAATGTCTGTAAACCAGCTAAATGTTCCTTAGTACCGTAACCAGCATTTTTTGCAAAGCCATAGCCAGGATATTTTTGATCATATGCTTGCATTAAACGATCACGATAAACTTTAGCAACAATACTAGCTGCCGCAATTGAAGCCGATTTTGCATCCCCTTTAATAATCCCTTCTTGGGCAATCGGGACTTCTAAACTCATTGCATCAATTAAAAGATAATCTGGTTCTACTGATAGCTGTGCGAGAGCTTTTTTCATCGCTTCTTTACTTGCTTGATAAATGTTTATTTGATCTATTTGTTGATTATCCACTACACCTATCCCAATAGCTAGGGCTTTTTCTTGAATTTCATCATATAATTGCTCCCGTTTTTTCTCTGATAACTGTTTAGAATCATTTAAGCCTAAAATCACTTCATCTTTTGGTAAAATGACCGCTGCCGCGACAACTGGCCCAGCTAAAGGACCACGCCCTACTTCATCTATCCCTGCAATCGCCTTATAGCCTTGCGTATAAGCTAAACGTTCATATTCCTTCATTTCTTGCGCTTTAAGCAGCAATTGTTCTTCTTTTTCCATCCGTTTCATCCATTGCTTTACCGCCTGCTTGACACCTGCACGTTCATCTTTAGCAAACAACAATAAATCAGGATGATTGCGCTCATGAATGGTCATCAGCTTAGCTTTAATCGCTGCAATTGTTTGCTTTTCACTCATAGTCAACTTCCTCGATTCGATCTAAAGTAAAACGACCTAATTTTCCCTGGCGAATATCATGAATAATTCGTTCACAGGCACGATCATAATCATCTCTAAAACCTAGTCCTTGTGACAATTGCATAATTAATTCGCCACCTAGTAGACTTTCATCAGCAAAAGCATAACGGGTTTTAATATGTCCTGGATAATAGCGTGCAAAAAAGTCTAATCCATAAATGGTTAAATCATCTAAATGTAATAATTGATCTTTGATTGCACCCGTTAGCGCTAATTTCATACCGATGGCTTCATCATCAAACTTTGGCCACAAAATTCCCGGTGTATCTAATAATTCTAGTTCGTTGCCTAATTTTAACCATTGTTGCCCTTTTGTTACTCCTGGCTTATTTCCTGTCTGAGCGATCTTTTTACCGATTAAACGATTCAATAATGTTGATTTACCAACATTTGGAATTCCTAAAATCATCGCTCGAATAGCTTGTGGTTTTAAGCCTCTAGCTTTATCCCTAGCCATTTTTTCTTTTAACGCTTCTTTAGCCAAAGGAACAATCTGTTTAATCCCCTGACTTTCCTGAGCATTAATTGCTAAGGCTGTAATTCCTTGATTTTTAAAATACTCAATCCATTGAGTTGTCTGTTTTGGATCAGCTAAATCAGCCTTGTTCAATAAAATGATTCTGGGCTTTTGCTGTAAGATTTGGTTTAATAAGGGATTTCTTGAAGATAAAGGCAGGCGCGCATCCACTAGCTCAAACACAATATCAACAAATTTTAGTTTCTCGCTCACTTCGCGCTTGGCTTTGGCCATATGCCCAGGAAACCACTGAATCGTTGCCATATCTATCTATTCCTTTCTTTTTCTACTATTATAATATATTTACACACAATTGATAAAAAATGAATCTCTTGACATTATAACACGAGAATCGATATGAGCAACTATTAGGAAAAGATATCACATTCCTTGCATCATTTTACAGCCATCACGAATCTTTCATTTTTTCATACGGCAAGTATTACTCAAATTTTTTGTAGTTGAACAACTCGCTTTACATCGCTAAAAAATCTCGGTAAGTTTGCACCCCTACCGAGAAATTTAATAGTAAAAATTATAGTAATGATCTGTATAATGCAATGATTTCCTCTACGTTGGTATCACGAGGATTACCACCTGTGCAGACATCATTTAAGGCATCTTTAGCGACTAATTCGATATCCTCTTCTTTAAAACCAACCTCGGTTAAAGTACTTGGAATACCAACATCTTTACCTAATTGACGAACGGCATCTACGGCAGCTGTTCTAGCTTCATCTAAGGTCATGTCATCCACACCCTTAACTCCCATCGCTTTAGCAATATCACGATATTTTTCGCCAGTGAATTCTTTATTGTAGTCCATCACAGTTGGTAATAAAATCGCGTTAGCCACACCATGTGGGGTATCATACCAAGCGCCAAGAGGATGTGCCATACCATGGACAAGACCTAACCCAACATTAGAAAAGCCCATTCCAGCAATATATTGTCCTAAAGCCATTTCTTCACGCCCCTTCAAATCACCTTCAACTGATGCACGTAAGGAGTGAGCAATAATTTCAATTGCTTTAAGATGCAACATATCGGTCATTTCCCAAGCACCTTTAGTAATATAACCTTCAATCGCATGAGTTAAAGCGTCCATTCCGGTTGCTGCAGCTAAAGCTTTAGGCATTCCTAGCATCATTTCACTATCTACAAAAGCTACCGCCGGAATATCATGAACATCCACGCAGACAAATTTACGTTTCTTTTCTTCATCGGTAATCACATAGTTAATCGTTACTTCAGCGGCTGTACCAGAAGTAGTTGGAATCGCTAAAATTGGCACACTTGGATGTTTCGTTGGTGCAACGCCTTCAAGGCTAACAACATCACTAAATTCAGGATTGTTAATAATAATGCCAATTGCTTTAGCCGTGTCCATTGAAGAACCTCCACCTAAAGCTAATAGATAATCAGCTTGACTAGCTTGATAAACCTCAATACCTTTTTTGACCACTGCAACAGTTGGGTTTGGCACAATTTCATCATAGACTTCATAAGCTAATTGATTCGCCTCTAATAAATCAGTAATTTTTGCTAAAAGCCCTGCTTTGACCAATCCTTTATCAGTAACAATCAAGGCTTTTTTTAATTGGCGTTTGGTTACTTCTTCAGGGATGTGTTGAATTGCTCCTTTACCAAAATAGGATGTTTCGTTTAAAATCATTCGGTTTGTCATAACAATGTCTCCTTAATATATATTTGTTCGATATTGAGCAAAAACAGATAAAATAGCACCCAAAATCGTTGAATCCAAACTTTTTATAGTGTGCTTTTTCACTAATGTTTTTAAGAAAATCCCCCCTCTCGAAGAATCGATTGGGGTAGTTTTCTTAATCTAAATAACCAGCACGTGGGGTTACATGAAAAGCAGCAGCTAAGTTGTGTAAATCAGTATCAGAAATGGTTTGCTTCACGCCGCCTTGTGCTTGAGTTAATGTATAAATTTGAGCAGCCTTTTCGGCAGTTTCAATTAGGCCAAAGGTTTCATCCATATCCTTACCACTACCGTAAATGCCGTGGAATGGCCAGACAACTAAACGCGTTGCTTTCATTTTAGCTGCCGTTGCTTCGCCAATTTCACTTGTACCAGGAACCAACCATGGAATGGTGCTCACTCCTTCAGGAAAGACCACTAAGCATTCCGTACACATTTGCCATAAGGTACGTGTAAAATCACGTTCTGCTAATGAATGGGTAAAGGTCATCGCTAATAGATGCGTGGCGTGACAGTGCATAACAATACGATTTTCAGGATCCACACTTAAACGAGCGATATGGCTCATCAAATGAGAAGGCAATTCTGACGTTGGTTTGCTATTATTTTCAAAGCCCCATAATAATTCAAGTGCGTGACCATCTTTGGCGATACGAAAAATCCCTAAGCATTCACTAGGATGGCTAGCCACATTTTTAAAATATTTACCAGAACCTGTAGCGATAAAGTAACGACCAGCTAGTTTGCTGGCATCAAAATCTAGCTTCATGGTACGAATAACTTGGCGAACATCTAAAACTTCAGCCACTTGATTCTCATCTAAGAGATAAGAAACATTTCCACCATTTCTTTCATCCCAACCTAGGCGATACATATTACTAGTTACTTCTATCATTTCTTGGACAAATTTAGCATTAATGACATCTTTCATCAGTTATTTACTCCTTTATTAACGATTTAACAGTACTTCTTGTTCGTATTTTTTTACTTCGTCATACCAAGCTAGACCGACTGGTACACCGTTTAATTCGCAGAAATAATTCCAAACATCCGCAAATGGAAAATCTTTTAATTCTTCGGTATAGGCTAAACGCGCAGTAAAATCAAAAGATAATTCCATTTGTTTTAATTTTTCGGTTGGCTCTAACATTGCTTTGAGCAAAGCTTTTTGCGTATTGCGAGTACCAATCACCCAAGCGGCTAACCGATTAATCGTTGCATCAAAGAAATCTAGTCCGATATTGGTTTTAGCCAACAAGTCATTACGAACAAGCTCTTTGGCAATTTCTTGTAGTTCATCATCCATAATCACTACATGATCACTATCCCAGCGAACCGGACGACTGACATGTAGCATAATCCCTTTACTAAATAGCGCTAATGAAGAAAGCTTATTAGAAATCACTTCAGTTGGATGGAAATGACCGGCATCTAAGCAAATCAATTTATTCCGAGTTAAGCCATAGCCCATATAAAATTCATGTGAACCAACTGTATAGCTCTCTGCACCAACACCAAATAATTTACTTTCCACTGCTTCTTGAGTATATTTTTCAGGTAATTCTTCAGCAAAAATTTCATCTAAAGATGCCATCAAACGCTTTCTAGGCGTATAACGGTCAATTGGATTATCCTTCATCCCATCTGGTACCCAGAAATTATTGATGCTGATCTGCCCTAGCTCTTTACCAAAATAAGCAGCAATTTTACGACTACGTTTCCCATGTTCAATCCAAAAATCACGCACTTCTTTATCAGGATGAGCCAAGGTATAGCCATCTTTAAGCATCGGATGTGAAAAGAAGGTCGGATTAAAATCTAAACCAATGCCTTGTTCTTTAGCCCAATCTACCCATTTTTCAAAGTGTCGAGGTTCAATTTCGTTTAAATCCACCTTTTCATCAGTATCCAGATAAATCGCATGTAAATTCAATTTATGCTTTCCAGGAATTAGCGAAAAGGCTTTTTCTAAATCTTGACGTAATTGTTCTGGCGTATGGGCTGCTCCGGGATAGTTACCAGTTGACATAATTCCGCCGGTTAAATCGCCATCTGGAAACAGAAAACCTTTGACATCATCTCCTTGCCAGCAATGCATAGATATTTTCACATCTTGTAGTTTTTTTAAAGCCTCATCAGTATCTACACCGATTTGTGCGTATTTTTCTTTGGCTTGTGCATATTTTTCCGCAATAGTAGTCATTTTCTTCATCCTCTTTCTAAACGATTGATAGTTAGTTCCTATTTGTAGTCATAAATTGATGATAGTTAGCTAAAATATCTTGATTTAAGGCTTGCGGTAAATAGCTTGCATAATCAAAAGAATGTGCTAAAGCTTTACGTGCTTCTTGAATAGACTGAAATTCTCCTTGATTAATCATTTGCATCATAATATTTCCTAAAGCCGTTGCCTCAGCCGGGCCAGCTATCACCTTAATTTGTGCAATATCTGCAGTTAATTGATTTAAAAAAGCATTATTGGAGCCCCCGCCAACAATATGTAGCGCATCAATTTTATTTTCGGTTTGAGTTAATTTCATCAATTGTTCTAACTCGTAAGCATAACAAAGAGCTAAATTATCATAAATACAGTGAGCAACTTCAGCTAAAGTTTGTGGCACTTTTTGATTGGTCTGTTGACAGTAGTCTTTGAAAGCCTGAGTCATGCTTGTAGGATTTAAAAAAGCGGCTGCATTCACATCGACTAGCTGTTGAAAGGCTGGTACCTCACTTGCCATTTGCGCGATTTCAGCATAACTATGAGTATAATGATCTTCTCTAGCGACCTCTTGAATTAGCCACATCCCCATAATATTTTTTAAAAAGCGAATCGTATTATGCGCTCCCCACTCATTGGTATAGTTAGCTAAAAAAGCAGCCTGGCTGATATTTTCAACACTACTTTCCACTCCTAACAATGACCAAGTGCCACTACTTAGATAGGCCCAATTACTGCTTTGACCAGGTGTACCGATAATAGCAGAAGCGGTATCATGACTGGCTACATTGACAACTATTGTCTTAGGTAAATCGTAAGCAGCAAATCGCTCCTGTTTAAGCTCTCCTAAAGTCGTTCCCGCATCCACTAAAGGAGCAAATAACGATTTTGGTAACTGCAATAATTCGAGTAATTCCTCATCCCATGTTTTCGTATGAACGTTTAATAATTGGGTTGTTGAAGCATTCGTTTTTTCGGTAACCATTTTACCAGTTAAACAAAAACCTAAATAATCAGGAATTAACAGCAATTTATCAGCCTGCTGCAAAAGTGCTCTATCTTCTACCCACAATTGAAAGAGCGTATTAAACGGTTGCAGCTGAATACCTGTGCGCGTGTATAATCGATCTAAAGAATAATGCTTGGAAAAATCGGTAATCGCCGTTTTCGTTCGTTCATCGCGATAAGCAATTGGTTGAAAAAGTAAATTCCCCTGTTGATCCACTAAGCAATAATCCACCGCCCATGTATCAATTCCTAAGATACACTCTGTAATGCCATTTTGCTTTAATTTCGCTAAACCAATCAGAATTTCTTCTAAAAGGTGTTCAATATCCCAACGATCATGGCCAGCAATATTGGTAAAGCCATTTTTGAATCGATGCACTTCTTTTAAGGTAATTTTACCCTCAACTAGCTGACTATACATCAATCGTCCACTTGAAGCACCAATATCTACAGCAACATAATGTTTCATCCTATCCCCTTCTTCTATGTTTTCTACTCATATTATCAAGGATTGTACGACTAGAAACAATATCCATTCTTCATTCATTTTGTAACCAAATCTCATATATCGTTTGTCTTCAAAGAACGAACTTGTTATACTGAATATAAACAAAAAAATCAGGGGAAAAATCATGTTACCAACAATTATTGAAGAATACTTTTCAACCTTAAATGAAATTGAAACAAAGCAAAAAGCATCCGGACAATTTATCTTTAACTATCCGAATGCCTCTATTTTAAATGATAAGCAAGAAATGATTTTTAGTCAGGAGTATTTTTTAGGAAATCAGCAAATTTATATAAATAAGCACAACCGTTTTGCAGCGTATCCCTTACACACCCATGAATTTTTAGAATTTAATTATATGTTAAAGGGCAGCTGCCAACAGATTGTAAATCAGCAACCGATTACCTTAAAAGAAGGCGAATTACTCCTTTTAGATCGTGGAAGTCAACACGAAATTGCGCAATTAAACCAAGAAGACTGGTTGATCAATATCATCTTTTATAGTGAGAACATCAATTTAGACTGGTTATCCACCTTAAGTAAAAAAAATAGCTTTGTGTTAGATTTCTTTTTGGCTCAAAATAAAGTGAAAGAGAATGGACAGTTTTTATTATTTCACAGTCAAGAAAATCAACACGTTCAAGAAATTTTAAGCCGGATGATTCAAATTTATTATTTATCTCAGGAATTAGCTGACCAGATGATTAAACTATATATCCCAATTTTGATTACAGAACTAATCGCCAATGTCTCATTTCAAATGCCCAAGATGATCTCTCCTGATCAGCGATTACTTTTAAATATCCTGCAGATGATTGAAAATGACTACCAACAAGTCACTCTGCAAAAATTAGCCAATGAGTTAGGCTATCACCCTAACTATTTAAGTAGTAAAATTAAGCAATTAACCGACAAAAACTTTGGTCAGCTTTTAAATGAAGTGCGCCTACGCCAAGCTTGCTTTTTATTAGAAAACACTAACGATACTATTGAAAATATTACACAAAAAATCGGCTTACAAAATCGGACACGCTTTTATCAATTATTTAAAGAAACTTACCAAACCACTCCCAAAAATTGGCGAAAAGCAAAAAGTGTACATTTTCCTTAGACAATACCCTATTTTTACACATAAATTTCTAAGCTACAGTAACCTTGCAAAAGCATCGCTACTGTAGTTTTTTGATCTAAAAATTATTCTTTGATGCTATTTTTAATTAAAAAACAATTAAAAAACATCTTGAAAAAAATAGCTGTTTTAGCTTAAAATGCTAAACGATAATGAAAACCATTATCATTTATGGGGTGGCGGAACTTTCGCCCTACAACAGCAAAGCCTTTTCATTTTCCTTAGTCAATTACTGATTATGTGTCTGTTTTGTGTCATTTTATTTAGTTTTTTTATGAATAAAACAACTAACAATTTATATTTACTACTAATGACTGGGGGAATTAGTAGCACTTTTTTCTCAAGTATTAGTACCTTTTTACAAGTAATCATGGATCCTAATGAATACGACCTATTACAAGGAAAGTTATTTGCAAGCTTTGCCAATGTACAAACAAATCATTTATTCATTGATGCCATCCTGATTATTCTAGCTAGTCTGGTTCAATTTTATTTCGCACCAGAACTAGATATTTTACACCTAGGGAATGTTCAAGCTACCAGTTTAGGAATTAATCCATTATTTACTCAACGGATGCTCCTTTTTTCCGTAGCGCTTTCAACTGGGGTAGCCACAGCTTTAGTTGGGCCAACTATTTTTTTAGGATTTATTATTAGTACACTATCTTATCAAATTTATAGCGGTTATCAACATAAATGGTTATTTATTTTTGGAATTTTTGTCGGTGTATTTGCCTTGGTAGGAGGACAACTATTAGTAGAACACGTATTTCAGTTAAAAACCACGATTAGCACTGTCATTCAATTTGTAGGTGGTTGTTTCTTCATTACAAAAATATTAATGGAAAGGAACTGGCGATGATTCAAATAAAAGACGTACACTATGCCTTATCTAAAAAAATAATTTTAGATCAGCTAACACAGGAATTCCCTCAAAACCAGCTCATTGCTTTGATTGGCCCAAATGGAGCTGGAAAAAGCAGTCTCTTATCTTTACTTGGTCGACTACAAAAAGCAAGTAGTGGGGATATTTTCATCAATCAAACGGAAATTCAAAAATGGAATCATAAAAAACTAGCTCAAAAATTAGCTATCTTAAGGCAAACGAACCATTTACCTTTACAGATTACTGTTGAAGAACTCATTTCCTTTGGTCGCTATCCTTATAGCAGAAATAAATTTACCCAACAAGATAACACACATATTGAGCTTGCAATTGAGGCGATGCAATTAAAAGACATGAGAAAACAACCAATTAGTCAGCTCTCCGGCGGCCAATTACAACGCGCGTTGATTGCTTTAGTCTTGGCACAGGATACACCCTATCTACTACTTGATGAGCCTTTAAATAACTTGGATTTATCCCATGCAAATCACTTTATGCATTATTTGAAAACTTTAGTACAACAATTCAATAAAACAATTATCATCGTTTTGCATGACATCAATTTTGCAGCTAATTTTGCTGATTATATTGTAGCGATGAAAGATGGTAAAATTTTTACCCACGGTACTACTGAAACAATCATCCAAACCGAGATTTTAACACAAATTTTTGAATTTCCAATTACGATACATCAAATTCAAGATAAAAAATTTTGTCTATACTTTACTTGATTCTATTTTAGATATACGGAGGAAAAAAATGAAAAAAAACTTTTTAATTTCTATTTTATTACTATTTACAGTCTTTTTTTCAGGCTGTCAAAATACAGCCAAAACGAATCAAACAGCAGATAGCCAATCAACTTCCCAACAAACAATTACAATTACAGATACTGATGGCAAACAGAAAATTCCATTGAATCCTAAAAAAGTAGTTGTTTTTGATGCAAATACTCTAGATACAATGAATCAGCTAGGTGTAGGTAACAAGGTTGTCGGTACCGCTACACAAAACTTACCTGATTACTTAAAAAAATTTCGCTCTGTTGAATCAGCAGGTGGCATCAAAGAACCTGATTTAGAAAAAATTAACGCCTTAAAACCGGATCTAATCATTATTTCTGGTCGCCAAGCTGACTTTAAAGAACAGTTAAGTAAGATTGCCCCAACTATTTATCTATCTATTGATAACACAAAAACCTATTAATCAATCAAACAAAATATCCAAACAATTGGTAAAATTTTCAATAAAGAAAAACTAGCCGATAAAAAACTTGAACAATTAGATCAAAAAATTACAAAATTAAAAAACAAAGTAAGCCAATTAAACGAAAAAGCACTATTTGTTTTATACAATGAAGGATCGCTATCAGCTTTTGGGAATGGCTCACGCTTTGGTGTAGTATTTGATACCTTTGGCTTTACCTCAGCTGATGACAACATCCAAGCTTCCTTACACGGCCAAAGCGTTTCCTATGAATATGTCCTAAAAACGAATCCTGATATTATATTTGTCATGGATCGAACCAAAGCTATTGGTGGAGATACTACTTCACAAGCAGTCAATGACAATGATTTAGTCAAACAAACCAAAGCTGGTCAAACTAATAAGATAATTAATCTCAATCCACAAGTCTGGTATCTAGCTGGTTCTGGCTTACAGGCGCTGGATATTATGATTGAAGACGTCAGCAAAGCACTTTAACATACCCGGTTTTTCATAATTAAAAATGTCCAGCTCAACAAAATTGGGCTGGACAAATTATTAGTCAATAATCTTACTAAATTGAAAGTATTTTTAATCTGCAAAAATTAGTTCGACATCAATGGTATCATCATCAAGCAAATCTAAAACTACTTCACTTAAAATTTGTGTCATGACTTGTTCCATCACTAAATCGACCATCAGCTGATATTTACTAAACTGATCCTCACCAAATTCCTCATCAAAGTCCAGATTATTCGCTTCTTCAAGTTCAACAAAAATAGCTGATGAAATGGTTGATTGTAATTCATCAATAAACTCTTGAAAACGCTCTTCAGTCTGAATAGCTCGTGCAAAGGTAATGCAGCGTTCACTTGTTGTCATTTCCTTATTGATTTTCTTGTAGTTTAATAGTAAATTTGCATTTTTGGCAAGCTTCTCTAAATAATCATTCATATAATTAAAAACATAATTCATCACGATTTCTTCATCAATCGTTAACATGGTCGCTGCCATAAACAATGCTGATTCCATTTTTGTAAAAATCAATTCTACAATCTTAGGATAGTCATTTGCTGGTGTTTCCGATAATATTTCTACTAAAAATTCAGAGTCTAGACTACAAACAACATCCACACTCATCTGTTTTAAAAAGTTTTTGGTTTTATTTTCTTCATAGATCTCAGCAAATCGCGGATGCTTTTCAATTGAACCCTTTGCTTCCTTTTCTAATTGAGTTAAGCGATTTTGAGCTGCTAAATCTTCACATAAATCTTCAAGACTATAAAAATCTAACTTTTCATTTAAAATAAAATCATATGGAATACGTTGAACTTCCATCATTGATTGCAGCCAAAGCATCAATACAGGATCTTCACTGTCAAATGCTTGATAATCAACTAATCGCAGCATCGCCATTTTATAATGCCCATTTTGAGCATTTGCTAATATCCGTTGCATCGATTTTTCAATTGTTGGATTTTTTAAAGGCTTTTTCCCAGATATAGAAGAAAATACGCTCTGAAGCTTGTCAAAAGTATGCTTCACCGGATCTTTAACCTTTTTTTCATAAACCATTTCATATTGAAAGGGAGAATATTGATAAAAGGCGCTCAATTGTTTTTTTAATTCATTTAATGTATCTTCTAAATCATCATATTCAGACCAAAATGATAAAATATGCACCTTTTCCTCATCTGTTAATGAAAATATCCATTTTACGAATGCTTGATAATAAAAATCTTCTAAATTTTTGTTAACCATTGCTGACCCTCTTTCGCAATTAATCTATCACAGAATCATTATACACTTATTTCGATAGGATAGAAAATTAAATAATTATTTCTTAATCCTTTAATAGCATCATTGTTTATCAACGAAAAAATCAAATATTCAAATGAATACATACATACCTTCTTTTTTGAGAAACGTTATACATAAATAAATATTTATTGTTATTCCAAAAAAAAATTTACAATATTAAAAACATCTTTTTAATTAATTACTAAGCCCCACTTTATCTAAATCATCCGTATTCACCCGCCTAACACTTTGGCGTATATACCAACCTGACCAGAAAAGTCTTTACAACTTTTCAAACTTTTCTGCCAGACTGGAAAACTCATCTGCTCGTGTCTAGCCGAACTTCTTTGCAACTTTAAATAAAAACTAGTCAATAGCTATCTATTAAACACGATAACTATTGACTAGTATTAAAGAAGACTATACTTCAATTTTTATATTGCCATCTTCAAAAGTAACAGCGCTATATTCTGCAGTGTTAGTAATTATGATTGGTGTAGTTACGGTATAACCTTCTGATACTAATTGATCAATATCAAATGAAAGTAACTTATCGCCTTTTTTCACCAATTGATTTAAGGAAACATAAGCTTCAAAATGATTACCATTTAACTCAACTGTATCCTTACCAATGTGAATCAATAACCCTACACCTTGATTATTGGTTAAATCAATGGCATGTTTACTAGGTAAAAGAGCAGTTACTTTTCCGTCAAACGGAGCATAAACAACACCTGCAGTTGGTTTAACTGCAATTCCTTTCCCCATAGCGCCACTTGAAAAGACTTCATCTGCTAATTGAGAGAGTGGAAGGAATTCTCCTTTTAATACTTCATCTATTGAAATATTTATTCAATATACTTAGTCGAATTTAGCTACCAAATAGTTCAATAATAAATTTTGTAATAATTCTTTTTCTAATTTAAGTAAATATAATTAACATATTTTACTTAATAACAATTAAAAAGTAATTTTTTTATCAAACATATACTATTCTAATTTTATTAGACTATTTTAAATTTGAATATCCTACCAGAAGTTATATATAATAACAATTCTAAATCTTCATCAATTACTTGTGCAATCTTGTTTACTCTTCTATCAGCAGCCAATGGAATTTTGGTAATTTGTAGCTCTCCCATATAACGTAAATAATTTTCATTATCTAAAGTAACGGACCCAACAACTCTAGCTTTTGGATAAACATCTGCACGGATAACTCCATTATTTCTCCTACGACTTTGCTGACATCTGATAACATTTTTACTGATATCATTTCTGGAGCAATGCGTACTTAAAAGTTCAGCTTGAAATTCAAAATTTACCTCTGTAACTCTAAGTAACACTGTTTTCTCACAAAAATAATAATCAAATTGATCTAACATTTCATTCGATAATCCTAAATCAGATAAAATAGCATAATCGCAATTATACTTTTCTAATAAATTGATTGCACTAACTAAAGGATGTGAATAACGATGAATTTCTAATGTTGGCAATCCAGAGAATATTGGCCCTCTAGCATAAGTAGCATCTGAATTTCCAAAAAATGCAATGGTTTTAATTTTTTTATTCCGTAATTGTTTATTTATTGTTTGAAAATATTTTTCATCTAATCCAGTATCTTCTCTAGGATAATAGTTATGGCATGCTAAAACTTTAGTAAAGTCTAAGTTTTGTTTCTCTAATTCTAATATTAATTCAGTTGTTAGTGTGCTAGCATTCAATACTATTTGATTTTTTTCAGCGATATTTATTATTTTCTCCAAAGAAAATCCATCGTCTAATCGTAAATAAACTTGACTAGTTAAATCAAAATATGCAATTTTCTCAATAATTGAATATTCATTCACTGTCACATTATTGACATCAAGAATAAGTTTCATTCCCATGTTCTTAATTATAGATAATAAAAAGTTAATTTTATCATCAACTTGTACTTTATTATATTCAGGTAAATTTATCGAAGAAAAAATAACAGAAAAACCATGAGATTTCATGTGATTAATTTTTTTAGAAATTGTATCATTTGTTTCATTCAGATAAATAGAAAAACCTAACATAGATCATATTCCTTCCTGCATTTCTTTTGTAGTACCGAACAAATAGGTTAAAATAAATCCGCCTATATATGCAGCAAGCAAACCTAAAATATATTTGAATTGATAACCTCCATTAATTAATGGAATCAAAGCTACACCACTAGGACCAATAGAGATTGCTCCTACATGTTGGAATAAACCAATTACCGCACCACCTATTCCACCACCTAAACATGCAGTAATAAATGGACGCCCTAAAGGTAAGGTTACCCCATAAATCAAAGGCTCTCCAATACCTAAAATTCCAACAGGTAATGCTCCTTTGATCATCTTGATAAGTTGTTTATTTTTACGACATTTTATCCACAATGCAATTGCTGTACCTACTTGACCCGCACCTGCCATTGCTAAAATAGGTAAAAGTAACGTCATTCCATCATTTTGAATCATTTCTAGATGGATAGGAGTTAGTATCTGGTGTAGACCAAGCATAACCATTGGTAAAAAGAATGTCCCTAAAATGAATCCAGAAAAAGCGCCTCCTACACCTAAAACCCAATTAATACTAGAAACCAAACTACTTGAAACCAATCCAGCAAAAGGCATCAATAGAAAAATAGTGATTAAAGAAGTAACTAGTAATGTTAAAGTTGGCGTAATAATAATATCTAAGGCTTCAGGTACCTTTTTGTGTAAATATTTTTCAATTAAAGACAAAATATAAACTGCCAAAATAACACCAATAATACCTCCTTGTCCAGCAGAAAGTGGATTACCCGTAAAAATGTTTTTTAATGGTGCTTCAGGATTCATACCAGCCAAGGTGGTAACCCCACCTATTACCCCACCAAGACTAGGAGAAGCGCCAAATTCCTTTGCACTATAAATACCTACATAAATAACGAGATAACCAAAAACACCACTTTGAATAAATCCACAAACCGTTGCTACATTTGCCCATACATCACCACTAAGATGACCAGAAGCAATTAAATTTTTTAATACAGAGGCAACCCCACCAATAATACCTGATCCTACAAAAGCAGGCAGTAAAGGAACAAAAATATTCGCTATTGATTTCAAAATTTTAGAATATCTATGTTGATTTTTCCCCTTGACTTGCTGTTTTATTTCTTTGGCTTTTTCGTTAACAAGTTGTTTATTTTCTTGGTGATTAGATGGAAACTCTTCACCTAACTCTACACCTGCCATTTGAACCATATTATTAGCAACTTTATTTACAGTACCAGGACCAACAACAACTTGTAGCATTTCATCTTCAACAACCCCCATGACTCCCTCAATTTTCTTTAGTTCATCCATATTAACACGAGTATAATCTTTAATAGCTATACGAACACGCGTCATACAGTGAATGATTTTATTAACATTATCTTTTCCACCGATAGCTTTGTAAATTTCTTCCGCTAATTTTTGATTTTTATCCATTTTTATTCACCTCTACTTCATATCCAATGCTTTTTTTACATGTCCATTTTCTTGTTTCAAACGTCGTTGTGCTTCTTCAATTGTTACATCCAACAATTGCATCAATATTGCCACCTTTAGATTATTATTCGCTCGTTCATAAATTTCTTTAGCTTGATTCCGACTGATATCTGTAGCTTCCATTAATATTTGTAAAGAACGCTCTCGTAGTTTTTCATTTGTTGGTTGCACATCGACCATCAAATTCTGATAAACTTTTCCCAATCCAATCATGCTAACCGTTGAAATCATATTTAATATTAGTTTTTGCGCCGTACCAGCCTTGAGACGAGTTGAACCAGTCAAAACTTCAGGGCCACAATCTACTTCTATTGTCATTTGGGCAATTTGCTTAATCGGTGAATTTAAATTACAAACAAGCCCCACTGTTTGTGCACCAATTTCACTGGCATATTGTAATCCACCAATCACATAAGGTGTCCGACCACTTGCAGCAATTCCCACAACAATATCATGTTCAGTTAAATGAATCGCTTTCAAATCATCTGCTCCTGATTTTGGCTGGTCTTCAATATTTTCATGAGCACGAAACATTGCATCATTGCCACCTGCAATCAAACCAATGATTTGATCATCAGATGTTCCAAAGGTCGGGCGACATTCTACTGCGTCAAGCACGCCTAAACGTCCACTTGTACCCGCTCCCATATAAATTAATCTACCACCAGTTGACAACACCTCTATTACTTTCTGCACAACCTCATCAATCATTGGTATCACCTTAGCAACAGCGACAGACACTTTACTATCTTCTTGATTCATAAGTATTAAAGCTTCTTTAGAGGTCAACTCATCTAGTTGTAAGCTTTTTTGATTTCGTTTTTCTGTACTAAGTGTAGATAAATTCAAGTTTTCCATATCAGTTCTCCTTTTAAGCGTTTTCTTATGATATAATTATTATATACCTAAAGAAATTTTATTTCAATATTATTTCTATAAATGTGAAATTTTGTTCCATTGATGAAAGGAGTCTTTTAATGAGTGTACAAGCTAGAATTCATTTACTGAATAATAAATTAACCGATGTAGAAAAGAGAATTGCTGAATATATCTTGACATATCCTGAAGAAATCATTAATGCAACTGCTAAAGAAATCGGTGAAAGAACACAATCTAGTGCCCCTAGTGTTGTACGTTTTGTCAAAAAAATTGGTTTTAGTTCAATCAATGAATTGAAGCTATCAATCTACGGTGAAAAAAACGAAATGCGTGAGCAAAAATATGATGATATTAATTTAGAGGATTCTTTTGAGATCACTAAACGTAAATTATGTAATAATGCAATGCTGACATTAGAAGAAACATGTGAATTATTAAAAGAAGAGCAAATTAATAATCTGATTCAATTATTAGAAGAAAAAGAAGTGCTATTTGTTTTTGGTATCGGGGCTAGTTCAATTATTGCAGAAGATATTTATCAAAAATGGGGTAGAATTGGAAAAATTGTCTTTTTTGAGAAAGACTTACATATCTTAGCAGCTATGCTTTCTAGTAATAAAGAAAATAGCGCAATTTGGCTGATTTCTAATTCAGGATTGACTAAAGAAGTTGTCAAAGCAGCTCAAATTGCTAAAAAAGCGGCCGTTCCAATCATCGCTCAAACCATGCTAGGAAAAAATCCGTTAATTAAATTAGCCTCTCACTGCATCCAAACTTCTATTCCAAAAGAGGCTTTTTTACGTAGTGCAGCTACTAACTCACTCTTTGCACAGCTACTTGTAGTCGATACAATCTTTTACAATTTTCTTCAAAAGAACGAGCAATATTTCGAAAAAATATACAATAGTCGTAAGTTGATTGAGGAGATTAATAACTAATAAATAAGTAATTTTATTTTAAAAGAATCGATAGAAAAAGAGAGGGATACCTTAAAATTTCAATTGGTAAAACCTCTCTTTTTACTATGAACATATCTAATTAAACTTCTATATTAATATAAATCATATTAAAGATGACGATACTTCGTTTATTTTTGATCAAAGTACTGCTTCTGGCACAAAGACCAAGTGTTCGTTGACAAAGGTGTCAAAGCCTAGTTCACTTAGCTCGCGACCATAGCCAGAATTTTTGATGCCGCCAAATGGTAATTCTGGATGCGAAGCCCAGCCAGAATTGATGAAGGTCATGCCGGTTTCAATCTTTTCTGCGACTGCTTTGGCATGAGTTAAATCTTTAGAAAACACGGTGCCACCTAAACCATAACTCGAATCATTCGCCAGTTCAATGGCTTCTTCTTCTGAGTCAACTTGATAAATCGAAGCCACTGGACCAAAGATTTCTTGGTTATAAATCGGATTATCCTTGGTAATATTCGTCAAAACGGTTGGCATAACAAAATTACCAGGATGATCAATCGCTTCATTACCGTAAACAATTGTTGCGCCATGCTCTTTTGCTAACTGAATTTGTTCTAGGACTTGTTTTTTCGCAGCTGCCGAAGATAACGGTGCTAAAGTTGTGATAGGATCCATTGGGTCACCCCATTTAGCTGATTTAAATTTTTCGACAACAAGCTCGACAAAGCGTTGATAATTTTCTTTTCCTACCACAATAAAGCGTTTTGATGAGGTACAAACCTGACCGGCATTATATAAACGAGCAAAAAGAATGGTTTCTGCCAATAAATCAAAATCCGCATCTTCTAAAATAATAAAGGCATCATTTCCGCCTAATTCCATCGATGTTTTCTTAAGATTGGCACCAGCCACTTGGGCAATGCTTGCGCCACCACGTTCTGAGCCAGTTAAACAAACACCTACAACTCTAGGGTCAGCAATTGCTTTACCTACTAAATCATAAGATAAAAATAAGTTTTTAAAGGCACCTGTTTCAACATTGGCTTCAGTGACCAACTCTTCAAAAGCTTGTGCTGATTTAGGACAAATCGAGGCATGTTTTAAAATAATTGGATTCCCTACCATAAAATTAGGTGCAAACACACGCATAATTTGATAAAAAGGAAAATTCCATGGTTCGACGGCAATTAATACACCTGTTGCTTGTTTGACATAATAAGCTTGGCCATGTACCTCTTCTAGTTTTCTGGGTTTTAAGAAGGTTTCAGCTTTTTCAGCATAGTAATCGGCAATGTCTGCACATAAAGCGATTTCCCCTTTGGCCTCCGTAAATAATTTGCCCATATCCTTCGTTAATACTTCGGCGTAGTAGTCAATATCACGGCGTAATAGCTGGGCGATTTGTTGTAATTGCTCTTTACGTTGAGCCAGCAAATCATTTTTACGCCATTTTTTATATAAAAGATGGCCATTAGTCAAAGCTGTTTCTAAATCTAACTCGGTTGCATCTTCAAAGGTTGCTAATACCTCATTGGTGTATGGATAAATCGTTTGATAAGTCATAAAATTTCCTCCTTTGACTTGCATTACATTAAACGTAACACCTATTATTATACCACTTTAGAAAACGCTTTAAAATATGTGTGTTTTAATTTTTAAAAAACGTTCCCTTCCAAATTAATGGAATGGAACGTTTTTCAATTATGACCATTTAGCAGTCAAAGCGTGTATTAAAACAGCTCATCGCCACTTTGGTTATTTAATCCAGGATGTATATCAAAGCGAACAACGCCGACCGCAGTTGTTTTTTGTAGGGCTTGTTTGATTTTGGCGACTCCTTCTATTCCAAAGCCACCACATAATTCAATGGCTTGAATACCTGACTGTTCTAGCTCAACTGCAGCACTAACAGCATCAGCATAATTTTTCACCCCTACAGTCGTTAATTCAACTTGTGGTGTATCAATGGTTGTTTGGTGTACATGAAAATCTGCTTCTGGTGCTAAAAAGATAAAAGCTGCTTTTAATTTCATCTTATTCACCTTCTCTCGCTTATAATACTAGTGCATATGGATGTTCTAGATAATGAATTACTTTTGCTAGGAAATCAGCAGCCGGTGCACCATCAATGACTTGGTGATCAAAGGTCAAGCTGAGTGGTAATTTTTGTTTTTCAACAACTTGTCCTTCAACTAAGGCTAACTCACTCATTAAAGTACCCACCCCTAAGATTCCTACTTCTGGCGTATTTAAAATCGGCGTAAAGTATTCTACTCCGGTTTTACCGATATTTGTAATAGTAAAGGTTGAACCAGTATAATGTTGGCCAGCCAAGGTGCCACTTTGCGCTTTAGTAATACGATCAGCTAAAGTACGACCCAACATCGTTAAACTCATATTATCAGCATTTTCAACGACTGGTACAACTAAGCCATCAGGTAAAGCAACCGCCATGCCTAAATGGACAGCCTCTTTTTCTTCATAGACACCGTTATGATACCAAGCATTCATTGCAGGAGTTTCTTTTAAAGCTAAGATTACTGCTCTAGCAAGCAAGGTGGTAATGCTGGTTTGTCCATCGACTAACGGCATATCGGCTTTTGCCTTTAATTCTGCTCTAAAGGCCATTAGCTTGCTGACATCTGCTTTTTGATGTAAGGTAACCTGTGCACTTTGATGTAAGCTTGTCATCATCCGTTCAGCAATCGTCTTACGCATACCAGTCAAGCCCGCACCATAAGCAGGTACCGTAGCAGCAACCGCTACGCTTTGAGCAACTGGTTGATAATTTTCAACATCGCGTTTAGTAATTCGACCGTTACCACCCGTACCAGTAATTAGGCGATAATCAATGCCTTTACTTTCAGCAATTTTTTTAGCTAATGGGGTAATAAAAATGCGGTCGGTTGGCTCTCTTTTTATTGGTTCAGCATTTTTCGCTACTGGTGGTGCTACTTGTTCTTTTTCTTCAACTTTTACTTCTTCAGCTGGCTTAGCTGCCTCTGTTTTAGTTGCGCCTTCGCCAATAATGGCAATCGCTTGTTGGCAAGGAACCTCTTCACCAATTTTTACAAGAAGTTGCGAAAGTACGCCAGCTTCCGGAGCTTCTACATCATGAGTTAATTTTTCTGAACTAATCGTACAGATAACCTCTCCTTTTTCAACGTAGTCTCCTTCATTTTTGAACCATTGATCAACCGTCCCTTCAGTCATGGTTAATCCTAATTTAGGCATCAAAACTTCTGTAGCCATTCATCACGCACCTCCTTATTTTTTCAAATCATCAATAATTTCTGCAGCAACGTTTAAAATCTTCTCTGCATTTGGAATGTATAATTGTTCTAAATTAGTTGCAAATGGTACTGGTGTATTTGGTGCACAAACACATTTAACCGGTCCATCTAAATAATCAAAGGCCTTGTCACTTACAACTGATGCAATATCAGTTGCCGTATTGTTATGTGGGTTTGCTTCATCAACCACAATCAATCGACCAGTCTTCTTCACAGAATTGATAATCGTTTCTTGATCCCATGGCGCTACAGTCACTAAGTCAATTACTTCTACTGAGACACCTTCTTTAGCTAATTTATCTGCGACTTCTAAAGCAACGTACAGCATCTTACCGATTGTAACAATCGTTAAATCTGTTCCTTCACGTTTAACCTTTGCTTTACCGATTTCAACCGTATAGTATTCTTCTGGCACTTCATCCTTGAGACCATAAAGTGTTTTATCTTCAAAGTATACAACTAGATTATCATCGGCGATTGCCGCATTTAATAGACCTTTTGCATCATAAGGATTAGATGGTACAACTACCTTCAAACCTGGTATTGAACCAAACATACCATAATAAGATCCAGAGTGCTGAGCAGCAGCACTCGCACCGGCACCGTGGCAAGTACGCACAGTCATTGGAATTTTTGCTTTTCCACCGAACATATAACGCATTTTTGAACCTTGAGCTAAGATGGTGTCAAAACAAAAGCCCATAAAGTCGTTAAACATCAATTCTGGTACTGGACGTAAGCCTGTTGCAGCAGCCCCAACAGCAGCGCCCATATAGCCCATTTCAGAAATTGGTGTATCGATAACTCTTTCACGGCCAAATTTTTGCATTAAGCCTTTGGTTACTCCGAAAACGCCTCCCCAAGCATCTTCATTTTGTTCGGCCAAATGCTCAATTGTTGCTCCTCCGGCGATATCTTCACCGAGTAAAATCACACGATCATCTTTTTCCATTGATTGTTCTAAAGCCTCGTTAATGGCACTCATAAATGTAATTCTTCTTGTCATGGTAAGATCTCCTTTCAATTAATTGACATAAACGTCTTCATACAACGCTTCTGGTCGAGGAATTGGACTGTTTTGAGCAAAGGTAATCGCATGTTGGATGTCATCAGTGGATTGTTTTTCAATTGCTTGAATTTCTTCATCAGACAAAATCTTTTCTTTACGAAGATAATCAGCAAATTCTACGATACAATCACGATCGGCAAAATCCTTTTCCTTACCTGATGGTGCTTTATATTTTTGTTCGTCACCTTCAAAGTGTCCATAATTACGATAAGTCACACATTCTAAAAGAGTTGGTCCTTCACCTTTTCTTGCCCGGTCAATTGCACGACCAGCTGCTTCATAGACTGCCACTAAGTCCTTACCATCCACACGTTCGCCAGGAATACCGTAAGCAGCTGCTCTTTCAGCAATCGTTTTTGAACCTGATGAATAAGTTTGTGGTGTTGATTCAGCAAATTGGTTATTTTCATTTACAAAAATAACTGGTAGTTTCCAAATAGAAGCCAGATTAATGCCTTCGTGGAAAGTTCCTTCGTTGGCTGCGCCATCACCAAAGAAGCAAATTGCTACATCATCCGTTTTTAGATATTTATTACGTAATCCAGCTCCTACAGCAATTGGGAAACCTCCCCCAACCATACCATTTGCCCCAAGCATTCCTTTATCGATGTCAGCAATATGCATGGAACCGCCTTTACCTTTACATAGACCAGTTTCTTTACCGTAGATTTCTGCCATCATCCCGTCTAAATCACAGCCCTTAGCAATACAGTGACCATGGCCGCGGTGTGTACTAGTGATGTAATCGCTATCAGTTAAGTGCGCGCATACCCCAGTAGCAATGGCTTCTTCACCCGCATACAAATGTACGAATCCAGGAATCTCACCAGAAGTAAAAATACGATGCACTTCATCTTCAAAATGGCGGATATCATACATTGTTTTCAAAATCCATTGTGCTTTTTCCTTACTTATTTTTTTCATGAAAATTCCTCCTCTATTTTATCCATGAATGGCTTGTCCCAATAAGCCATTTGCCCCTTCACCAATTACTTCAGATAAGGTTGGATGAGCAAATGTCATATTTGCTAATTCATCAATAGTTCCCTCAGCTTGTTTGGTTGCTAGTAAGGTATGAATCATTTCCGTAGCACCAGAACCAACAATCACCGCCCCTAATAATTGATGATATTGTTGATCAATGATTAATTTAACAAAGCCTTGTGTATGCTCGGTGGCAATCGCCTTACCATTGCCAGCAAAAGGCACTTTCTTTACTTTAATCTCTTGATATTGTTCTTTGGCTTCTTGTTCGCTTAAACCAAAGCTAGCAACCTCTGGAGTGGTATAAATACATCTTGGTACATCTTCTTTTAATACCGGATAAGTTGGTTGCTTACAAATAGCCGCCACTGCTTTTAGCGCTTCTGCACTAGCTGCATGCGCCAATTGATACCCCCCGATCAAATCCCCAACTGCATAAATATTTTCCCGACTTGTTTGATAATATGGATTGACTTTAACAAAGCGTCCATTAGCATCTAAATCAATAGCTAACTGTTGGACTAATTCTAGGTTAGGTTTGCGCCCGGCTGCCACTAATAAATGACTAAAGGTTATTTCTTGATCATTTAAGCGAATTTTTTGTTTAGTGACCTGTTCAATCTTAGCCTTGGTAATCACCTTAATTCCCATAGCTAACAATTGTTGCTTGATTAATTGTCTAGCTTCTGGATCTTCTGTTAGTAAAATATCCGGTGCCACTTCAATCAAGCTCACCTTTGTTCCCAACGGCTGCATCGCAAAAGCCAATTCAACCGCAATCACGCCACCACCAATAATTGCCAATTCGGTTGGTAGGGTTTCTAAATCAAAAAAGGTATCTGTTGTTAGATAATCTACCGTCTCAATTCCCTTAATTGGTGGCACAAATGGATGACTACCAGTTGCCAGCAGTAGCTTATCATAGGCGATTTCCTTGCCATCTACTAACAACTTTTGGTCGATAACACTTGCTTGACCTTCAATGTAATCAATCGCATGCTGTTTAAATAAATGCTGAATCCCTCCTTGTAGCTTTTTAATCACTTGATTTTTATGTTTGACTAAACGTGCATAATCAAAACTAGGTGTTGAAAAAGTAAAACCATATTTTTCAGCTTCCTTAAAGGTCAAAGCCCAGTGTGCATGCTCTAGATAATTTTTAGATGGAATACAGCCTACGTTTAAGCAAGTACCGCCAACTGCCTTTTTTTCAATCACGGCTACACGTAACCCGTTTTGAGCGGCTCTAATCGCACCAACATAGCCACCCGGCCCTGCACCAATCACCACTAAATCATATCTTTGCATCTAGCTCCCCCCTTTTTCAACAATGTCATGATCAAACACCCCTTTCTTTTGCTTTCACCTGTATAGAAGCAAAAAACGTGCCAACTTTTTACATATTCATTTTTTCACAATATCTATCTACAAAATCCTCTAGCTTTGATTTGTAAGCGTTTTCTAAAATATTTTTTTCACATATGTATTCCCCTTTTTTAAGAAAGAATTTTTGTTGCAATTTGATTGAGACATTTTGTCTCATTGGCTTGAGACGATGAGACAAAAGCCTGGCAACTATTAAAAAAGCACCTAGAATAGTCAATTCTCAATAGTGAAGCTAAGGCTAACTATTAAGGCTTTTCTCCTATTCTAAGTGCTGATAAAAGCGTTTATTTTTGATTAATCTGGTATTCTTTCATTTTTCGATAAAGTGTTGCGCGTGAGATACCTAGTTCTTTAGCTGCATTCGTTACATGATAATGTGTTGAGGCTAAGGCATTTAGAATCGCTTGTTTTTGCTTATCCTCTTTGGGATTAGCTTCTTTTTCAGCCAGTTCATTTAGACTACCTAGCTGAATAATTTCATGAATTTCCTCTTTCGTCGGCTCTCTATCGGGATAAAAAATATAGAGTCTTTCCAAAAAATTATTAAATTCACGGATATTTCCTGGCCAACGAAAAGTTTTGGCTACTTCATAGATGCTGTCCTTCCAAGGAATATACCAATTTTTACGCTGACAAAATAGATCAATTAATGGCTGTAAATCTTCTAATCGGCAGCGTAATGGTGGGATTTCTACCTTACCGACATAGATTCGATAAAATAAGTCTTCTCTAAATTGCTTATTTATCACGCGTTTTCGCAAGTCCTGATTGCTTGCAGTAATCAAGCGAAAAGTCACACTTTGCTGTTTGCCATTAATAGGCATCACTTTCTTTTCTTCTAACACCCGCAATAAAGCTGTCTGCATTTTATAAGACATACTATCAATTTCATCTAAAAAAAGACTGCCATGATTGGCTTGTAAAATTTTTCCTTCATAGCCCTCTTTATTTGCCCCCGTAAAAGAGCCTGGTGCATAACCAAAAAGCTCACTCTCTAATAGATTTTCACTCAACGCCCCACAGTTAACCACAATTAATGGGCCATCCTTAAAAGGGCTATTTAGATGAACGGTCTTAGCAATAATCTCTTTACCACTACCTGATTCACCGTAAATATGAACCGGAACAGTGCTATTGGATAATTGTTCAACCTTTCTTAAAAAGGCTTGATAACCGGCATTTTTACTTTGGATACCAACCACTTGAAAGTGTGGCTGCTGCTTACGTTTTAATGTTGGATAAATTTTGAAGCGATAACCAATTAATTCGTCTAATAGATAAATCTCTTGTTTTTCATAAATCTCTTCTTTGGCTAGCTGTAAACGAATATCTTGATTTAATTGATACTCTTCTTGAAGCTGCTCTGGCAAATAAACAATTTGAAAATGTAAATCACAAAGAATCTCTTCAGATAAGCTACGACTAGCATATTTTAAGAGCTCGACCTTTTTTTGTAATTCATCATGAATGTAATCGTTACTAATTCTTTGGGTTAATGTATTCAATAAAAAGATAGATTCTTGAACGGAATCATTATTATAAGTTGAGATATCTAAAACACCAATTAATTTTTGTTCGCAATCAAAAATAGGCGAGGCAGCACAGCCCCAGTTTCTAGAAGCTACTGCATAGTGATCACTGAGTGCCATGGTTGCATCTTTTTTAGAGGTCAATACCATGCCAATCGCATTCGTCCCTACATCTAGCTCTGACCAACGACTACCTATGTTAAAATAAATATCATTGGCATAATCTTTGGCTTGATGATGGCCGTCACGCCACAGAATCGTTCCTTCATTATCCGTTAAAATAAACAATGGATATTGAATGTTAAAAAGATATTTAATTTTTTTGACTTCTTCTTTGACTAGCTGAATCAAAATCTTATTTTCACGTTGTTTTTCCTTTAGTTCAGTCAAGGTCATCATTTTTCGTGGTTTACGCAAAAATGGATCAACCTGATGACTATGACAATTTTTCCACGAATCCGCGATATTCGTAGGTAATCTAGTCAACACAGCCTCATCCCCATTGATAAATCTTTTCCACGTATCCTCTCTCATCATCAGCCACCACCTTAAAACGCTTACATTTGTGAAATTTAAAAAGAGAAGCTTAAATGATATAAGTTAATTAGCAACAATAATGTTATTCATTTAATCAATTACTAGTTAAACTATGTAGCTATTTTTCTAGCTATAAACCACGAATATTTCGATTTTATCCAAATAATCGTGGTAGCTCACATCTCAATTATAACACAACTTTAGCTATTTTTATGCATTATTTAAGAATTTTTCTAAATACAATTGTTACTAAATAAGAAGACTTCCTTGCTTTGCTTCATTTTATTTTTACACAAAGTACCTACTAAATAGGCTGATGATTGCTTAACTCATCTTGGCTTTCAGTCACCGATTGGATGCTTTTTTCAAAACCATTTAGAGCAGCAAAAGGTAAAAACTGCGCAGCCCTTTGTTCAATACTCATCGGAAAAACTGGCATTTTTTGGCGATATTGAGCAAAAAGTACTTCAATGTCTAAGTCCTTAGTCAAAGCGTTACTTGCTTCTATTTTCCTTTTCATTAAGCTAAGTGCCCTCCAATCTGTTGATTTCTTATCCTAATTGTTGAATAGTCTAATAAACTTGAAGCCTTTAAAACGGCATTTTTTCCATATTTTTTTTGAATGGCTTCAATGGTTAAATATAGCTCCCTTTCTTTTTGGTAGCGCTGATGCTTTTTAGCTATTTGTAATTGGTGTTCCTCAATCTCATCAAATAAAGATAACTGTTGCATTAATTGAAAGCTATAGGGAACCACCGGATAAACGGTTAGATAAATTTTTTTCACTGTCTTATTGATATCCACAATTTGCCAATAGAGTTTTTCTATTTCAATCATCATTTCCTGATAATCAGCAGTTAATTGCTTAAAGCGCACTTGTCCACGAACACCTTCTCGTTTCGACTTTTGCGTATCCTTTTGATAGACCATAGACAAATGCAAATGGGTAGTTGCCTGTTGTTGGGTAATTAAGCGAAAATATAATTGCTCTGTCATTTCACGAACAATCAACCAAGCCTTGTCAGCAGGATAGCTATGCGGTAAAACCTGCCCCATACTCATACTTTTGCTTTTATGATGATAATTTTTAATCGCTGTTAAGGAACAGCTCTCTTTACCAAAGGCATGATCAATCAGCAATTCTGCTTGAATGCCAAATTCTTTGAACAATGTGTAGATATTTATCGGTTGTTCTAATGGCTGCAGTGCCGTCATCGCCAAATCTTCCATTGTAAAGATACTATATTTAGCCAGACGTTGGCTAATTCCTCTGCCAATTCGCCAAAAATCAGTCAGAGGCTGATGCTGCCAAAGTAGCTCTTGATAACGTTTTTCATCCAAATAAGCTAAACGCGTGCCATGTTCGTTGGCATTTTGTTTCTTAGCCAAAATATCCATAGCGACCTTGGCTAAATATAGATTTGTTCCTATACCAATCGTAGCGATAATCCCTGTTTGTTCAAAGATTTCCTGAGCGATTTGTTCAGCAATCGTTATAGGTGACTGATTATAAAGCTTCAAATAAGGGCTGAGATCAATGAAAACCTCATCGATTGAGTAAACGTGGACATCTGCTGCAGCGACAAACTGTAAATAAATTTGATAAATTTTCACACTATAATCAATATATAATTGCATTCTAGGTGGCACAATGAGCATATCCGCTGCTAAAAAGGAATACTGCTGCAATTTTCTAAGACTCGTCGTCGGCTTAACCAAGCGTTGATTCGGAGCTAGTTTTCTCCGATGATGATTGATTTGTTTTAATTTTTCTTTAGCTTCAAACAATCTTAATCTTCCCGGGAAGCCTAACACCTTTAACGCTGGCGAGACGGCTAAACAAATGGTTTTGTCGCTACGACTTTGATCGGCTACTACAACCAATTGCTCTAACGGATCTAAATTACGCTCCACACACTCTACAGAAGCATAAAAAGACTTCAAATCAATTGCCAAATAAACTGCCAAAATTCCCACCCACTTTATACGAATATACGTTCGCATAAATTTTATCATCTTTATGAACTGATTGCAAAAAAAAGATGAAAAATAAAGCATTGCCATCCTTTATTTTTCATCTTTTCATTTGATTTATGTTTTAATTAGTTGATCTAAGGCTAATTCATAGGCTAAATCTTCCTTTAGATATTTACCAAAAATTAACTCATTCATTTTTTCAATGGTGGCTTGATTCATTTCTCCAGTCACCTCTAATTGATTTTTTGTTTGAAGATCTATTAGCGCTTGCTTAAAATCTTGATCAAATTGTTCTAAGGTTACATGATAACCGAGAAATTGCATTAGCGGAATTAATAATTTTTTTTGCTTATCTGAATAATGATTGGCATCATTTAAACTATTATTTAGGACATTTAGTTGTTCAGCTGTTGGCAGATTCACTTTTATCGTTGGGGTTAGCCCTTTTTGGTGCAGCCAATTTCCTTTTGGGGTCAACCATTTTTGGGTGCTCAGCTTAATTTCCGTATGCTTCGTTAAATGATTAATGGATTGAACCGTGCCTTTACCAAATGTCTGCTGCCCAACAACTAGCTTATTCCCACTCTCATTTAGGGCCGCCGCTACTATTTCGGCTGATGAAGCGGTCTGTCCGTCAACCAATACAATGGTTGGTTCTGTAATCTTAAAACCATCATCTAAGCTTTTATTTGCTTTAACGGTTTCAACAACCTGCCCTTTTTCTTCAAGTCTAACAATTAATTGTCCATTTTTTAAAAACATACTTGCCATTTTCTCGCCTTCAAGTAGAAAACCACCATTGTTTTGACGTAAATCTAGGATAAACTGCTTAACCTCTTTTTTACGCAAAGCAGTAATTTCTTTTTGCAAATCCTCCGCGGTTCCAGATGAGAAGGTCTTAATTTGAATTTTAGCCACTGATGGATGTTTTTCATCAATTACACTTGAAACAGTTGAAACATGGATGGGCGCTCTAACAATAGAAACCTCAAATTCCTCTGTCTGCCGCTTAATCTTTAAGGTCACTTTACTGTCTATTTTGCCACGAACCTTTTCGACAACTTCTTTTAAAGTCAAGTGGCTGATGGGCTGCTGATTAATCTCTATGACTTCATCGCCAGCTTTTAAGCCGGCCTTATAAGCGGGTGTTGTCTTTTGTGGATCATCAACTAGCAAAAAACGCCCTTCTTTTTTAGTAATCGTCGCACCAATCCCACCAATTTCACCACTTAGTTTTTGCGTAAAAGCCGCTGATTGATTGCGATCTAAAAAAGTTGTATAAGGATCATCTAAAGCAGCCAACATTCCTTTAATCGCCCCATCGCTTAACTTTTTTTGATCCACTTGCTCATAATAATTTTTTTGAATATCACGATAGACTTCACTAATCTTAGCTAGTTCACGATCTTGATTTTGACGCATAAACCAAAAGATTCCACCACCAGTTAAGCTAGCAGCAATGATTGCGCTGGCTATACATAATAAAACGACTTTTTTTAAATCCTTCATATAAAACTCCAATTATCCTTAAATTCTCGTCTCATTATACCACGATTTAGCGATTGCAGATAAGTAAAGTGACTGGCTGATAAAAAGTGTTCACTGCTTAGCTATGCAAAAAATTTGCCTCGCTATTTAAAAAAAATCGTTGATAAATCCTTCTAAGGTTTTATCAACGATTATAACTGTCAGACATATTAGTAATTACTATCATTGAGATAGGCTTCCCAAAAATCATCGAAATAGCTCAAATTACTTAAATAATCGGTATTTAATTCTAAATAGCTCGAAATTTCATCATAATCCTTGCTATGCTTGGGAAATTGAGAATCCGCGCTGACCGCGGTGGCAAATAATTGTAATCGATCAGTATGACTGGGTCCCTTTTTGGCCATCAGATACTGATAAAAACTCTTAGTTTTGCTCATTCCAATGCTCCTTTAAAAAGGCTGCACGTCTAGCATGATTTCTAGCAAAGTTAGCGGGATTTTTCTTATAGTATTCCTGATGGTATAATTCAGCCACATAAAACTCTTGGGCTGGTTCGATTTTCGTTACGATTGGCTGATCAAATCGACCACTGTTAGCTAAGCGTTGTTTACTTTCTTCAGCAATTTGTTTTTGCTCTTCATTAAAGTAAAAAATCACTGGACGGTAATTATCTCCACGATCTTCAAACTGACCAAATGCATCAGTTGGATCGGTTTGTTGCCAATATATTTCTACCAAATCTGCAAAAGTAATCAACGCTGGATCATAAATAATTTCTACCGCTTCAGTATGACCAGTTGTTTTACTGCAGACCTGTTCATAGGTTGGATTAGGTACATGACCACCCGTATAGCCTGATAATACAGAATGAATGCCTGGTAGCTCATCAAATGGTTGCACCATGCACCAAAAACAGCCCCCCGCAAAAATCGCTCGTTCCAAACTCATCACCTCTAATTTTTCATTTGCCATTTATTCTACACTAGATTGATCAATTATGCTAGTTAGTTTTACTCATATAGACTTCTAACTGTAGCTGATCATTGACTAAATCAATTGTTTTAGCTCTTAGCTTCAATTGACCAGTCAGCTTTAGCTTATCTAAATGCAGCAAGATATATTGATCCTCTGGTTGAATCGTAATCCATGAAGGCAGGTGATAACTTCTTTTAATCATCTTCATCACTTCTTTAATCGGAACACCTAGAGAACCTATCGATAAGCTTTTGGCTCTTAATTGAATATTTCCATCTTCCATCACATAAGGATCAAAATACAAATAAAAGGTCAACGGAAAGCCTAGTACTTCAAACTTGCCAGTCAATAGTGCTTGTTTTTCTAACACAAAAGAATAATTAATCGGCGTCTTTTTATTTAAGTCCTTTAAATAGTCATCGATTAACGTATTCACTTCTTTTTTAGTCGTATTAATCGTAAAAACAGCTGCTGTTGATTGTTTTTTAGAAGCAGTCAATGCTGATAGGGTTTCTTGGCTTTCTCTAGGCTCGTTCATCCGAACAAATACAACCATAGCCAATGCTATTAAAAGCGCAACTAACGTTAAAAAAGCCCACTTCCAATAATTCGGCTGCTTTTTTTGCTTACGAAATTCTATTTTGTTATTATTCATTCTTTTTCCACTCTTTCGGTTGCCATATTTTTTCCGTTTGCTTGATTTCATTTATCACAGCTTGGGCCATTAGCCGATAGCCAATATTATTGGGGTGAAAACGATCTACCTCTGATAGCAAATGATTGGAGATAGTCGGACTCTCACCATTAGCAGCCAAATCATCCGCTTTACTATCTACAATCCCTACTTGGTTATCTAACCCCTTATACAATAAGTCATTAATAGGAATAAAATAAACCGCTTGATAGTCAGCAGCAATCTGTTTGGTACCTTGATTCCATTCATCAACGATTTCTTGCATTTGGGTAAATTCTGGAAAATTTAAATAAAACGGATTGTAAATGCCCAATAGATAAATCGGCGCATGTGCATTATATTTCCTAATTTCCTCAATTAAATTAGCTACTTGTCGTTGATATTTTTTTAAAGGCTTTTTAAAAGTCTTTTTCTTTAAGTGAAACAGATTATCCTTGATAACCTTTAACAAATCATTTCCCCCACAAGTTAGCGTAATCACATTGGCTTGTTTTAAACTTTTTTGCATTGTTGTACTTTTTTTCAAGCGTGCAAGAATTTGATCACTCCGATCACCGGCTTTACCAAAATTTTCATAATCAATACTGCTTAATTGATAAGCTTGTTGTAATTGGTCTGAAACTAAAGGTACAAAGCCGCCACGCTTCGTTTCATCACCTACCCCTTGAGTAAGCGAGTCTCCTAAGGCAACATAGGTCAAACGTTTAACTTTTTGAGTGGGGGGATTGGTCGAAGTTTTTAACAAACTAGGCTGTTTGGGAATGATTTGTAAAAAAAGGCAAAAGGCACAAAGAAAAATGACTAAAGTATAGAATAAACCTTTTAAAGATGATTTCATCTGTTCTTCATTCCTTTCTTACGTTATCTCAAATAAGCCGGATAAAGTAGACTTAGCTACTATTTATCCGACTTACCTTCAAGCTTGGCTATGCTGATTATTCATAGTAATAAGTGATAGCAAAAGCGCCATCACCCGTGTGTGTCGCAATAATTGGCGTTGTATGTAGAAAAGGAATATGCATTTTAGGAAATCTAGCTTGCAATTCTTCTTTAAAATGTAGAATTTGTTCATGGCTACCCGCATAAGAAACCCCAATTTGTTGAATATTAGGAATTTTAGCAATTTCATCTAAAAAGCCGTCAAACCATTTACTAAAAGCCTTAGCTCCTCGACCTTTAATCACTGGGTGTAATTCGCCATGCTCAAAATTCATGACTACACGAACATTTAAAAAGCTTGAAATCAAGCCTTTAGCACGACTAACTCGTCCTCCTTTAACTAAATTATCTAACATAGATACACCAATATATAATTTAGTTTTGCTACGAATATCTTCAACTACTGGCAATACTTCCTCTATGCTTTTACCTTCTTGCGCTAATTGAGCAGCACGGATTACTTGAAAAGAAAGTCCTTGGTCAGTTGTATCTGAATCAATCACCACAACATTGGCTTTAGATAATTGGGCGGCTTGTCGCGCTGCCTCCACCGTTCCACTTAATCCCTTAGTCATATGAATAGATAAAATATCTGACCCATCTGCACCAAGTTGATCGTATAATTCAATAAATTGGCCAATTGGTGGTTGACTAGTCTTAGGTAGCTCACTGGCAGCGGCCATTTTATCCATAAATATTTCACCAGGTAACTGGTCATCGTCGGCATAAATTACCCCATCAATCATTACTGATAAAGGCATAACGTGAATTTGTAAATCATCACGTGTTTGTTTCTCCATTGTACATGAAGAATCCGTAACAATTTTTAATTTTCTCATGAATCCATCCACTCTCTCTTTAATACTGCTATTATTTTACCAAATTTTGAGTTAAAATAAAGACTATAGTAGATAGTATAACAGACGCTAGCCAAATTTTCATCTATTTCACTTAGTTATAGGAGGTAGTTTAATGGATATGCCAAAGTTTTCTAAAAAATATTTAATTATTAATGAAATATTTAACGCTGTCACTCACGGAATTGGTTTTGGCCTAAGTATTGCCGGATTGGTTTTATTGATTATTAAAGGCGCACGCTTAGGCTCAGCGATTCATGTAGTCAGCTACTGTATTTATGGATCAACCATGATTTTACTATTTCTATTCTCCACTTTGTTTCATAGCTTAATTTTTACTAAAGCCAAAAAAGTCTTTCAAGTTTTTGATCATGATTCGATTTTCTTATTAATTGCCGGTAGCTATACCCCTTATTGTCTGTTGACGATTAAAGGCTGGTTAGGTTGGCTATTATTTGGCTTAATTTGGGCAATGGCAATTGTCGGCATCGTTTATAAATCAATTACGCTTCATCGAGTGAAAAAGATTTCTCACTTTTCAACGATTGTGTACATCATCATGGGCTGGTTATGCTTAATCGCTTTTAAGCCTTTAGTGACAAATCTAGGACTGGTAGGAACCATTTTATTAGCCTCTGGTGGTGTAGCCTATACGGTAGGTGCCTTTTTCTATAGTCTCAAAAATATAAAATTCATGCATGTTGTCTGGCATCTTTTTGTTATGCTAGGAGCCATTTTGATGTATTTTTCTGTTTTACTTTATACCTAAAATTAGCCGGCGCTATCGACTAAAGCTTGTCGATAACGTCGGCTATTATTTTAAACAGCAATCGGTGCTTTAATAGTTGGATGTGGGTTGTAGCCTTCTACTTTGATATCATCCATCTCAAAATCAAAAATATCTCTTTTTTCAGGATTTAGCCAAAGCTTAGGCGCTTGTCGTACCTGGCGCCTTAATTGTTCTTGCATCTGTTCAAAATGATTGGTATATAGATGGGCATCACCTAATGTATGCACAAATTCACCAACCTCAAGGCCCGTTTGATGAGCGATTAAATGAGTAAGCAAGGCATAGCTAGCAATATTAAACGGTACGCCTAAAAAGACATCCGCACTTCTTTGATACAGCTGACAGCTTAATTTGCCTTCAGCCACATAAAATTGAAATAAGGTATGGCAAGGTGGCAAGGCCATCGATGGAATGTCTTCTGGATTCCATGCCGATACGATTAAGCGTCTTGAATCGGGCGAGTTTTTAATCATTTCAATGACATCTTTAATTTGATCAATTGTCTCGCCTTGACTAGTCTGCCAATTTCGCCATTGATAGCCATAAACTTTACCTAAATCACCATATTTTTCAGCAAAGTCCTTATCCGCTAAGATTCTTTGACAAAAGCTTTGTAGCTCTACTTGATACAATTGATTAAAAGCTTCATCTACCAAACAACGACGACCAAAATCAGTCATATCTGGACCAGTATAGTCGCTACTTTCGACATAATTTTTAAATGCCCATTCATCCCAAATGTGATTATTGTGTTCAAGTAAAAAGCGAATATTGGTATCACCTTTTAAAAACCACAGTAATTCACTCTTAATTAATCCAAATGGGACTCGTTTGGTTGTCAATAAAGGAAACCCTTCGCTTAAATCAAAACGCATTTGATAACCGAAAATGCTTTTCGTCCCAGTATTGGTACGATCATTTTTCAAATGTCCCTCGGTTAAAATTTTTCGTCCTAAATCTAAATATGCCTGTTCCATACTACACCCCTTAATCTTCTGCAAACTCACTTAAATATTCCCAACGTAGATATTTCTCATCTAGTAGGGCTTGTTGTTGATCCACTTTACTTTGCAATTCCTGTAATTTAGTAAAATCATCGCCACAGGCTAACATTTGTTCCTGGTAATCACTGATTGCCTCTTCTAGCTGAGCAATCTCCTCTTCAATTGTTGCCCACTCTTTTTGTTCCATATAGGTTAACTTTTGCTTTTTCTTTTCAGGCTGGGCTTTTTTAGCAACGGGGACTTCTTTAGAAGCGTTGCTCGACTCTTGAATTGCTTCTTGACTCTTTAATGCAAGATAATCACTAAAGGCACCGTAGAAGGTTTGTATGTGACCACTACCTTCAAAAATCAAATGCTTTTTGGCAACCTTATCCAAGAAATAGCGATCATGCGAAACCGTAATAACGGCCCCTGGAAATGTCTCCAAATAATTTTCAAGAATGGTTAGTGTTTCAATATCTAAATCATTCGTTGGTTCATCTAGTAATAAAACATTTGGCTGCTGAACTAATAGCTTTAATAAATACAAGCGCCGTTTTTCACCGCCAGATAGCTTACCAATTAGTGTACCATGCATATATCTAGGAAATAAAAAGCGTTCAAGTAATTCAGTGACGCTGATTTGACTACCATCTGCTTGTTTCGCTTGCGAAAGCGCCTCTTGTAGATATTGAATCATCCGTTGATTTTCATCCATCGCTTCATTTTGCTGAGTATAATAAGCCAAACGAACGGTTTCACCTACAATTAGTTTTCCTGAAGTGAGTGGTAAGCGCTGGGCAAGCACGTTTAAAAGACTAGATTTTCCTGCACCATTTTTACCAGTAATTCCTAAGCGCTCTTTGGTTTGAATCAACAAATCTAAATTCTCAAACAGCTTTTGTTCTCCCAAAGACAGACTACCTTGTTTGATTTCCAAGACCTTCTTGCCTAAGCGAGTCGTTGCCAAATCGATTTCAATAGTTTCATTCGTCTTTACTTGATGAAGATTCTCTTTTAAATTTTCAAAACGCTGAATACGTGCCTGTTGCTTAGTCGTACGTGCTTTTGCCCCAGCTCGCATCCAAGCTAATTCTTGTTTATATAGTTGCATCCGTTTATTTTCTTGTTCAACTTCAATTCGTTGCTGTTCTGAGCGCTTCAACACATACTGCTCGTAATTGCCACTATACTCGGTCAATCGACCATGCGCTAATTCAAAAATGCGATTAGCCACGCGATCTAAAAAGTAACGATCGTGAGTAACCACTATAATCGCACCTTTATACTGAGACAAATAATTTTCTAGCCAAGCAATTGTCTCATAATCTAAATGGTTGGTTGGTTCATCTAGTAATAATAAATCTGGCTCATCAATTAATACCTGCGCCAAGCCCACGCGCTTTTTCTGTCCACCAGATAATTGACCAAACGATTGATTCATATCTTGAATCCCTAATTTTTGCAAGATAATCTTCGCGTTGGTATCCGTTTGCCAAGCATCTAATTCATTCATTTTTTGTTCCGCTAAAGTAAATTGTCTTTGGGTTTGTTCATCTAGTGGATCTAAGCTTAAAGCATATAAAGCTTGTTCATAGGCCTTTACTGCACGTATTTGTGGACTATCCCCTTGGAAAATCACTTCTAAAACTGAAAGCTCCTCAGGAAAATCACTTGCTTGTAAAACACAGCCTACTGTGTAATCCTTGGCTTTATCAATAACTGCTAAATCACCATCAGCTTGATCATAGCCAGCCAAAATAGCTAATAAACTACTCTTACCTGTACCATTAATACCAATCAAGCCAATTCGATCTTTTTCATGAACCATAAAGGAAATAGATTTGAACAATTCCTTTTCACCATAAGTTTTTGTAAGATTAGCAACTTTTAACTCTTTCAAATAATCACCCTTCCTTTTTTATGATTATTGACCTACTTGATAAATATCCGCATAAGCATCCATGATTTCTTTAGCAATCGTCAAATTAGGATGGCCGGCACTATCTTTAAGTTGAGGAATCATCACAGCTAAGCAAACCTTGGCATCATCTGAGGGACCATAAACAACCACATTTAAATTGACTACATCAATTACCTTCCCATTATCTGTTACCGTTGTTTCAGCCGTACCTGTTTTAGCTGAGAGGTTCATTTTAGCATAACGTAAAGCAGTGGCTGTGGTATAAGCACTACTACCATGGACTGCATCATAAAACCCTTTTTGGATAATAGCCAAATTCTCTGCTGAAATATCGACCTTATTCAATACATTGGTACTAATCTCTTTCACTTTTTTACCTAATTGACCATCTTCACTATTATCATAAATTGCGGAAACCACGTGAGGAGCTACACGATTGCCCCCATTAGCAATTGTCGCCACATATTGTGCCAACTGCATGGTCGTATACGTATCAAACTGTCCAAAAGATAAGTCAAGGATTTTCCCGCCATCATTATCTTTTTCAGAAAGTTGATCAACAGCTGGTTGAACCCCGGTTCCTTCATTTGGTAAATCTAAACCGGTTTTAACTCCCATGCCATAGGCTGCAAAAGCCTTACGAAGCGCTTCATAAGCACTAGCTTGATTTTTTATTAACGGTAGACTGATATTGCGTTGATACTCTAGACCCATTAATTTTAAAGCAACCTTCATCATATAACTGTTAGAAGAAACTTCTAAAGCTTTTTCGGCGGTTAGATACATATTGGCTCCACCCGTACGGTTAAAAATAGAGGTTTTGGCTGCAGTCCCTTGAATATAGATAGGCTCATCTAGCAAAGTCTGATTGCCATTAATTACGCCAGCCTGCCAACCAGCCGTTAGCGTACCCGCCTTAACAACAGACCCCGGTACAAAGGCATTAATATAGGTTCCAATTGCATTTTCTTCAATTTCATTAGATAGTATTTCATGATAATAACCACTCATCGCTAAAATACCACCTGTGTTTGGATCCATCGCTACAGCATAAATACCAGGTGAATAAGCTGCCATCCCACTATCAACCAAAGCCTGATAATTCCGTTGAAGAATCTCATCTACCTTTGCCTGAAAATCAGCATTAATCGATAAGACAATATTTTGACCCTTAGCACCAACTGCCTTTTCTTGTTTACTGGTGACATTGCCTTTGCCATCTACAGTAATTTCATATTTCGCTTTTTTCCCTTGTAAATAATCTTCATAGCTTTTTTCAATAAAACTCGTTCCTACTCGGTCGTTACGAGCATAGCCTTTTGCTAAATAGCTATCGACTTCTTCGGCTGGTAAGCCTTGTTTTTCTGTAGAAACTTTACCAATTAAGCTTTTTAAACTACCCTGGGCGACGACTTCTCTGTCCCAGTCATTCCCAGTAGAAATACCTGGCAGCTCACTTGCATGCTCTGCCACAACAGCTAATTCTTGGTCAGTCACTCCTTCATTTTTAACATACACAGTACTTAAAGACTGCGCACTATTTAAACGTTTAAAAATAGTAATAATCTTTTTTTGATTATCATCAAAGTTTAGCTGATCAGCTGGCACTAACGCAACCATGCGTTTATACTGCTCACTATTACTTAATTCACGTTCTTTTTTAGTCAATTGCTTTTGCATGCTCTTTAAATTATTTTTGTCTGCTAACCAAAAATCACGTAAATCACGATCTGTCAACTGCTCATCAATAGGCATATCAATGTATTGATTCAGCTTATTGGCTAAAGCTAATAAAGTAGCTGCCGATGTATTCACCCCTCGAGTAAAGGTAATAGCTGGTGAAGTATGATTAATCGCTAGTGGTTTTTGATTGGCATCATAAATATTTCCTCTTGGCGTACTTTCACTTACCTCAATAACTGAAAGCGCATTGATCTTACTCGTATATTTATCGGTATTCGCTAATTGCAAGACACCTAATCTGGAAATCAAAGCGACAAATAATACAAAAATTAATAAATATAGAAAATTTAATCGAAAGGGAATGTGTGATTTTTTTACGTTTTTCAAACTAAGGCTCTCCTTTATCTAAACAAGTAAAATTACTTATTATCTCAAACTTTTTTCTTAGCAATTTGGGCTTTATTCTAGTTGATCACTAAGCATTATATAATACAGTTTGATAGATGGTTAAAATTATCTCAATATTTAACTGAATATTTAAATTCAGCCATTAGACTACTTGAAATATTTTATCACAAAACTAGCTATTTTCGATAATATTTTCAAATAAATTAAAAAATCGCAATGCGCCTACGAACGAATCTGTCCGCTCTTGCTAGCATTGCGATTAATCGTTTATTTATTGATTGACTGCCACATTTTCATCAGTAACATAGTCAGTTTGTGTGTTATTAACATTAGTCACACTATCACTTGAAGCAGTAGACTGTTGGGTTTGTGTTTTAGCTTCTTTTTGTGTCTGCTCATCTGATTCTAATGGTGTATCCTCATCATCATAAAGTTGATCAGGGTTATACCCCTCACTATAACCATCTGAAATCGTTAATTCACTCTTAGTTGGTAAGCCTAATTCAGACTTAATCAAGTTTTGAATATTTAATAATTCATGTTTCCCTAAAACTTGATAGTAGACATCACTTTGCCATGAGGGTTCTTCCCCACTTAATTGATAGCTTTGAATATTTTCTAAAGCTGGTACATAATTTTTAGAAATATCTAATAGCTGATCCCAAGTTAAGTTGGTAGTACAGTTGTCTTGCACAGCTTTTAGAATTTCCTTATATTTTGAAATACCATCTAAACCTAAAACTTTGTGTACAATTTTAGAAACAACCTCACGTTGACGTCGTTGGCGACCAATATCCCCTTCTGGATCTTGCTTACGCATCCGGGCATAGGCTAATCCGGAGGTACCATCTAAATGTTGTTTACCCTCTGGTACATGAACCCCATCAAGCGTAAAATCAATTTTATTATTGACTTCGATTCCACCAACCGCATCAATCAAATCAGTTAAGCCTTGTAGATTAATTGAAACATAATGGTCAATTGGTACATCTAATAAGTACTCAATTGAATCAAGCGCCATCTTTACTCCACCAAAGGCATAGGCATGATTTAATTTATCATAAGAATCATAACCAACAATTTTGGTATAAATGTCACGGTCTAAACTCACGACAGTCGTCTTTTTCTCTTTAGGATTTAAGGTAACAATCATCATGGTATCAGAACGTCCTTGCTCTGTTCGTCCTAAACCACCCGTATCGATACCAAATAAAGCAATGGTTATTGGATCTCGATCTTCTAAGCTAACCGATGTTGTTCGCTTAGTTGATTTACGTTCCACATGTTTACTAATTGCTGCAAAAGTGGCATTTGCATCTTTATAAGCAAAGGCAGCCCATACTGTAGCACTTGTGACAGTAATGGCTAACACACTCAAGATAGCAATAATAATTTTTTGATATAATTTCATAGAACACCTCTTTAAATGTCTACTAAATAAGGGAGGAATCTATCTTTGTTAACCTCCTCACAATTAATAGCGATTATATACATCCAGTAAAATATGGAGATATATCATGTAGATTTTGCCATATTTGTCCCCTTTGAGCAATACATCCTATGGTTTATTACAAAAATTTAACAAAAACGAAATATTCGCAATGATACATAAAAAGCATCTAAAAAGACTTTTTAAAGCTTTTAAGCCATCCAATCGGCAAACATTGGATGACTCAAAACTAAATCAAGCATACTATTTTGTTAAAATTTCTTTTAATTTTTCTTGGTTCACCTGTGGATAACGGTTCAAGAATTTTTGGATTTCAATTAAAACAGGCTGAATTTGATTGGCTAAATCATTTTCAACTTGTAAAACAAGTAACGGTTCATGTAGGCTCATCCGTAATAAGAACCAACCATCCCCATAAGGAGCTGTCAAGGTAAAACGAATTCCCTCTTCGTTTTCTGGATCAATTGTCCAGCCCTCAACTGAATAATCGGCTAAATCACGAATTACCTGTTGCCCAAGTTGACGATAATCGGCTGTTTCTAATTTAAAACGTACCTCTTGTGTTTCAATAGGTTGTTTTAAGGTAGCAATTAAATCATCCAAGGTTTGATTGCTAGCTTTTAATTTAGGTAAAAGCATCAAAATTTTGGCAATAACATAAGCGCCATCATCCAAGAAATAATTTTCTTTAAACGCTGCATGACCACTCGTTTCAATCGCTAGCTGTGTATCTAGTCCCTGCTCATTTAAAGCAATCGCTTTATTAATTACATTCCGATAGCCTGATATATAGCGAACCTGCTTCCCACCTAAAGACTCTATAAAATCTTTTAAATGATTCGTAGTGGGTGAGTTCGTAACAATTCGGGTATGTGGATGTTCCGCTAAAATAATTCGACTTAAAACAGCAATTAAATTGTTGCGGTTCAGCAATGCACCACTTTTTGTTACAACTGCACTTCGATCAACATCTGTATCGAAAATAACACCTAAATCCGCTTGATGCTCTAAAACAGCAGCCTTAATACTAGCCATCGCTTCTTTATTATCCGGATTAGGAATATGATTTGGAAAATGTCCATCAGGGGTTAAAAACTGTGAACCGCTAATATCAGCACCCAGGCGTTTTAAAACTTTTTCAGCAAAAAAGCCACCCGCCCCATTACCTGCATCTACAATAATATGCCAGCCAGCTAAAGGTTGGTCTACATTAGTTCGGCTACCACTTTTAATCTTTTCAACTAGAAAATCAGCATAAGGAGTCAATAAATCAGCTGTTTGAACAGGCTGCTGCGCTTTAACTTCGACTAGCTCACTGTTGCTAGCTAAGGTTAAAATTTCTTGAATATCGCTTTTTTCGACCCCACTTTTAGCCGTAAATAATTTAATTCCATTATAATAGTAAGGTAGGTGACTCGCTGTCAGCATTAAGGTGACATCACAAGCAAACGCCGCAAATTGCGTCGCCATAAACATCGCTGGCGTCGTCGCCAGTTCAAAATCAATGACCTTTGCTCCAGCTTTAGTAAACATATCAATCATCGCTTGCTTTAATTCTGGTCCACTTAAACGACTATCACAGCCTAAACCAAACGTTAATTCGCTAGCTTGTTTGCCAAGCTTAGATGAGGCCCAATTTAAAACACCCACAGCAATTTGTTTTACTGCTGGTACCGTTAAATTAGCAGTCAATTCATCTGTTGAAATAGCAATTCCACGAATATCTGAACCATTTTGTAAATCAAGAATATTATTTGTCATCGTCATTTTCTCTCCTTTATCACCTTGCTTCATCAAAGACCAAAAATCAGCTCCAACTCCGCAAAAAGTAGACACTCCTTTTTCTTCTAATGAGTCAGTATAAACTAAAAAAATAAGGAGAAAGATTGCAACAACCATTCTCCTTTCAACTGAACAAACTTCAGCCTTCTTGTTTATTATTATAATTTAACAACCTCTGCTGCTTGAGGACCACGTTGACCTTCAACAACAGTAAAAGTTACTTCTTGTCCTTCTTCTAGTGTTTTAAAGCCTTCAGATTGGATAGCAGAAAAATGCACAAAAATATCATTTCCTGCGTCAGTTGTAATAAATCCAAAACCTTTATCATTGTTAAACCATTTCACTTTACCGTGTTCCATTACCTAAAAACCTCCAAAAAATCGTTTGAGCAAGTATTCGTCTGCTCAATAAGCATTATATAACACATTGAAAACGTTCGCAATTATTTTTGTTAACATTTGCTTTCTTTTTTCAAAAATACAACTAAAAAAGAGACCACCTATCTATAGATGATCTCCTTTAATCGTTGCACTATTTAGCTGCTAAATAATTTTCGTTCGCTTGTTCCCAGTTCACTACATTCCAAAATGCATCGATATAGTTAGGACGAACGTTGCGGTAGTTTAAGTAGTAAGCATGCTCCCAAACGTCTAAGCCAACGACAGGTACTTTACCTTCCATTAATGGATTATCTTGGTTTGCTGTTGAAATAATTGCTAATTTACCGTTATCGACTACTAACCATGCCCAGCCAGAGCCAAAGCGAGCTGCTGCTGCTGCTTTAAATTGAGCCTTAAATTCATCAAAGCTACCAAAAGCTTCTTCAATGGCAGCTTTTAATTCACCAACTGGTTCACCGCCACCATTTGGAGACATAATTTTCCAGAAGAATGAATGGTTCGCATGACCACCACCATTGTTACGGACAGCCGTACGAATATCTTCAGGCACTTCATTAATTGCAGCCACTAATTCTTCAACTGTCTTGGTACCAAATTCTGGATGTTTTTCAATTGCAGCATTTAAATTAGTAACGTAAGTGTTGTGATGTTTTTCATGATGTAGATGCATTGTTTCTTCATCGATTGTTGGTACTAATGCATCGTAAGCGTAAGGTAATTCTGGTAATTGATAAGTCATCTATAAAACCTCCTAAAATGTTATTACACTGTAAGAGTATCAAAAAGAGTGTTATTCAGCAAAAAATCTGCTCAAAAAATTTCAAAAGTTTCTATTGCTCTACTAGTTGCTTAAATGTAAAAAGAGCTAAAAAAGATTGCTCAATGTTGACAATTGACTAGCCTTAGTCATTTATCATCGAGCAATCTTTGTATTTTTTAAACGATTCGTTGTTCTTCTTTAATCGCCTGCGTAAAGATAAAGAAGCTACCTAGAGTAATAAATAGATTACTATCAAAATCTGGTAAGACAGTGGAAATAAGCAATGCTAATACCACTGGCAAACTAGCACAGGCAATCATCATTTTTAAATTATCGATAAATCCATTTTTGTAACGTAGCATATGACTATAAATATTTGCAATCAAAGCCACCGTAAAAATAGTAATCGCTAAATTAACAAAAGATGGATATAAAACCATAATCAACATGACCACATACATCCATATAGGAAACTGACTATTTTTGATTTCAGTGCGTATTTTTTTACCCGTCAACTGAGCAAATACCGGGTTATCATAATCAATAACAAGCTGATTACTCCCTAACATGGTATGCGTAAACTCGCTTGCCGGAAAGGATAGCACAAATTTATCTTTCGTCAAGCCCGCACTCAATACATTTCCTAAGCGATCAGTTGCAATATCATTTACACTTCGCTTGCCATCAGGATCAAAGGTAAAGATAATTGAATCCGTTTGATAAATAAAGCCCTTTTGAGAAAGATCAGCAAGAATCAGCTTGCCATCTTCAAAATGAAAATCCGGCAGGTGATTGGCAACTTCTATACTATCTTGCTTAATTTCTGAAAAAACTTGATTTACCTGCGTAGCTAACGGAATCGCCATCAATAAGCTTAATAGTAAAAGATAACCGACTAACTTTCCGAATGGTAATCTTTTTATTTCTTTAATTCGATTGAAATGTATCACCGAATCCTTCATAATTTGTATCATAAAATTGGTAGTCCCCTTTAGCAATCATTAAACGTATTGTACCCAAGTTTTGTAAATAAAACAAGTAATCCCAAACGATCTTAAAAAGATTAAAAGAAAAATGAATGAAGTAAAAAAAATTTAACTTCATTCATCACAACTTATGGTTGAACAAAACGATAGCAGGGTTCATCTAGTTTTTCATCATAATCCACGATTAAATCATGGTTAGCAAAGAACCACTGATCTGTTTCCTCAATAAAATACAGTCTATCATTTACAATCGTTTTTACAATCGGCTGTTGAGGGGTGTCCACTGCTAGGCCAACTGAAAAGCCTTCATGAATCGGTGTACTCCCATAAACCTTGCCATAGAAACGAATCCCTTGATTTTCATGTAAAATAATTTCTTGATCAAACCAACTTTGAGCTTCCTTAGAAATCGTTAACTTCATTTTGTTCCCCTCACTTTTGATTAATCATTCAATTTTTCATCTAAATTATCGACATTCACCGTACTACCAATAACTAAAAGATTGTCATTTTCACAAACAATTTCATTAGCCGGTGGTGATACAACAACTTGACCATCTGCACGACGAATGGCTACAATGGTTAGGCCAAATCTTTGACGGAAATTCACTTCAATTAGCGATTTATTAAAGAATTTAGGGTTCGATACTTTGATTTCAGCCAGTGAAAATTCATCAGATAATTCGATAAAATCTAAAATATTGCGCGAGACTAAATTATGGGCAATCCGAACCCCCATATCCCGTTCTGGATGGACGACCCGATCAGCCCCTACACGCTCTAACACCTTGGCATGATATTCATTTTGCGCTTTCGCCAATACGTTGGGTACCCCCATCTCTTTGACCATCAGGGTTACTAAAATACTGGCTTGAATATCTTCCCCAATCGCAATAATGACATGGTCAAAATTACGAATCCCCAATGAACGTAAGGTGCTTTCATCTTGGGCATTTGCAACCACTGCATGAGTGGCAATATTCATATATTCATTTACACGTTCTTCATTTGAATCAATCGCTAAAACCTCTTGGCCTGATTCAACTAATGTACGGCAAATGCTACCGCCAAATCGGCCTAAGCCAATAATTGCATAATTTTGTTTCACTGTTTTTTTCTCCTTCCGATTTGGTCTTTCTTATTTCACTAAACCATGTTTAAAAGCATAGATTGCCGCCTGTGTTCGATCTTCAACAGCTAATTTTGAAAGAATATTAGATACATGTGTTTTGACTGTTTTTAAGGTGATGAATAACTCTTCAGCAATTTCTTGATTACTCTTGCCTTGTGCAATTAAATCTAATACTTCTCGTTCACGATTGGTTAATTCTTCATGTAGAAAGTATTGTTCCGCATAGCTTTGATTTTGAATTTTCTCATTGACCTCATCTTCAATCACTCGTTGACCATTTACGGTTGCTCGAATCGCTGCAGCAATTTCACTTGCAGAGGAAGTTTTTAGTAAATAACCACTTGCGCCTGCTTGAAGGGCTGGAAAGACTTTTTCATCATCAATGTAGCTCGTTACGATAAGAATTTTAGCACTAGGCCGGGCTGACATAATCTGTTTCGTGGCTTCAATACCGTCCATCACTTCCATCACTAAATCCATTAAGATAACATCTGGACGCAGTTCTAAGGCTTTTTCTACCCCTTGTCTGCCATTTTCAGCCTCACCCACAACCTCGATATCTTCTTGAATTGATAGATAAGATGATACCCCCAATCGAACCATCTCATGATCATCAACTAATAACACTCGAATCATTCACTCACCTCATTATTAACCAACGGAACTTTGATTTCCACACTTGTTCCTTGTTTTAGAATACTTATAATTTTAACACTTCCACCGATACTTGCAATACGTTCTTTAACATTTAACAAGCCATAGCTGCCAGCTTTAGGTTGACTTTGATCAAAACCGACTCCATCATCCACTAAACGCAGAATTAACTGTTGCTGAACCCGACTTAGATAAACCTCTAATTCATTGGCTTTAGCATGACGTAACGTATTAGAAAGTAATTCTTGAATCACGCGGAATAATTCATTTTCAATAGAAGTTGGGATACTAATCTCTTCAATTTCATAAGTCATCTTCATTTCTACTTTTGAATGTAATTCCGTCAATAATTGCTCAATTCCTTGCTTAAGACTCTTACCTTCTAAAGAAATCGGTCGCAAGTGTAACAGTAAAGCACGCATTTCCGATTGCGCCATCGTCAAAATTTTGGCAACCATTTGAATTTGTTGATGATATTTTTCACCAACAACTGCTGGATTAGTCATCTCATTTAATGCCGACATTATCATCATCGCTGCAAATAGCTGCTGAGAGACTGAATCGTGCAGTTCACGTGCTAAACGATGGCGTTCTTTTTCCAAGATTTCTTCACGACTTTCCCCTTGAAGCATTTCTTGTTTTTGGTGCTGCACTTGCAACTCTAAAGCCATCGAATTTAATTGCTTTTGCGTCTCGATTAAATCATGCATAATTTCGCTATGTAACCGATGAACATAGCGACTATTTTTTTGAATAGGCGCTAACTCTTTGCCTTCTTTCATCAGTTTCATTTGTTTTTGAATTGATTGCAGCAAGCTTTTTTGACTAAAAGACCACATGACACATAATACAATGGACAAGCCAAAAGATAAAATGATAAGGTAGACAATCAACGGCACAAATAAAATTTTAGCCGTGATAATTTCTAATAGCCAGCTTTGATGTCCTTTAGCAAAAAGATAAGCAAATAAAACAAAGAGATAACTGGCTAAAAAGAATAGGCCTAAATAAAGCATTCGCCGAAATAAACGGGTATTCATCATATACGAATCACCTCTACATCACCGATAAAAACGTTAGAAATAATCTTTAATTTACGTTCACTTTCAGTATAAAGCGTCTCATGTATGATTATCTGCTCTTGATTTAAAGCGTAGACAGTATTATCCACATGTAAATCTCCACGAAAAGCTACGTGTTGAATTTCAAGACCAATTCCTTGAGGCACTAAAATCCGTGTCCGGCCAAAGCCTTTTCTTAATAAAATAATATTTTGCTTTTTAGGCAATAAGGTATTCCCTAAATCAATAATGGTATCGCCTGCTAACACACTGAGGTTAATGTCATCCCAAGCATAAACTTGATTGCCAATAATCTGACTACCAAAATATTTTTGTCGTGTAATTGGTTCAGGCTGTTTTTCTGGTTCTTTTGTTGCAACCATAATAATTTGCTTTTTTCGCCAAAAAAAGAGAGAGGAAAAATCAATATCGGCAAATTCAAAACCTTTAAGCGCCAAGAATAAAACGTTAAAAATTAAAATTAACCAAAAGGCATAACTATTGATTAAACTAATGAAAATAAAAACACAGCCAATCCATAGTAATAAATTGATATTTTTTACTTTTTTTCTGCGCGTATAATGTAAAAACAAACTCAGGCTCCCTAATAGCAAAAAGATAGTTAGATCAATGTCGCCTACAATTTGCCATAAAGATAGAATGACTAACAGAATATTCACTACAATATAAAAGCGCCAAGAGTTCATCATCCTCATCATCAATCACCTCTTTTTAAAAAAATAAGGATGTAGTCGACTTTGCGAACACATCCTCATTTTCATTTCAAACCAACGAATCTTGCTATTTTCTTCTATTGAACAGAGATAATTTGGACTAAAATATCGCCACCAGGAGTTGAAATGCTTACTTCGTCGTTGACTTTTTTACCAATTAAAGCCTGAGCAATTGGTGAATCATTTGAAATTTTACCCGCAAATGGATCAGATTCCGCACTACCTACAATAGTATATTCTTCTTCTTCACCATCTGGCAATTCTTTAAAGACAACTGTTTTACCAATTGATACTTCATCTTGAGCTACTCCATCATTATCAATGATTTGTGCAAAACGAATCATATTTTCTAAGGTAGTAATTCTACCTTCAACGAAAGCTTGTTCATCTTTAGCTGATTCGTACTCTGAGTTTTCAGATAAGTCACCGAAGCTACGAGCAATTTTAATTCGCTCGATAATTTCTCCACGCTTAACTGTTTTTAATTCTTCTAATTCACGTTCTAATTTTTCTTTACCTTCTTGGGTCATTGGATAAACTTTTTCTACCATTTGAATTCTCCTTTATCACTAACTAATCATTCTTTTGATTAACATATTCTTCTACTAATTGATTATGCTCTTCTAAAGTTTCAGCAAAGTAAACCTTGCCTGTTTTCACATCAGCAACAAAGTAAAAGTAGTTATTGCTGATAGGATTTAAGACTGCTTGAATCGATTTTTCACCCGGATTATTGAAAGGTCCTGGGCCAAAGCCTGTATTTTGATATAAGTTATAGGGCGAGTCTACTTGCGTATCTTTAATCGTTACGACTTCTTTCGTCTTACCGATTGCATATAAAACCGAAATATCGGACTGCAACGGCATATTATTGTTCAAACGATTATAAAAGACTTGCGCAATATTTTTCCGATCACTGTCATTAACCCCTTCTTTTTCGACCAAAGAAGCTAAGGTTAACACTTGTTGTACGGTCATATTCTTCTGTGCAATCTGATCATAATAAGGTTGCATTATCGCATCGGTCTTAGCAATCATTTGACCAACCAAATCTTCTAATGACATTCCTTTTAGATAGTCATAGGTGGCTGGGAATAAATAGCCTTCCAAACGATACTTCACATTTTGTGCTTGGCTAGCTGAGGTTAACAATTTAGGATATTTGGCTAACATTTGCTCAAAGAATTGATCATCATTCATCAGCTTCAAGAAAGCCTTCTTCTTCAATTCTGTTTTATCAGCTAGCTTATCAGCGATTTGTTCAACCGTAAAGCCCTCTGGAATGGTTAATTTCACATCAGCTACACTAAGACCCTTCCCACCTTGTAGCTTCTTGCTAATGGTATCTAAGGTCATATTGGCACTTAACTGATAGGTTCCTGCTTGAAAACCAGTTAAATTATTAAACTTAGTATAATAGTTAAAGACCAAACCGCTCTTAATAATTTTCCCTTTTTCTAAGATTTCGCCAATCATTTTATTCGACGAACCATTTGGAATGGTAATTTCTACTTTTTTTGTACTTTGAGGGTCTAACGGATTTAAGCTTGATTGTACATATCTAAAAACCGTAAAACCTAAAATAGAAATAATTAAAACCAAAACGACGACGACGATCGTTACGATTTTATTTACAATTCTATCTTCAGTGTTACGTCGATTCAGTCTTTTTTCTTTTTGATATTTCGCACGCATTTCAGGTGTAATTTTTCGATAATGCTGACGAGATTGACGTCTGGCTGATGCTTCCTGTGTCGAAGCAGTCTCTGAACGATTAACTGACGTCTGTTCATTAGTTGGCTGTTTACTCAAAACATAAGCCTCCTTAATACAAATTACTACTAACTCGTTTTATTATACACGAAACTGTTTAAGATAGAAATATTTTTTATAAAGTTCTTATCATTTTATAAATTTTAAGTTATTTTATATTTTCTCTTTTGCTTTTTTAAAAATAACCAATTTACTAAATCCATAATTAGAGACAATGACAATAAATTGCGAAACAAACTTAGCAATAAAGTTATTTGTCTTTAATATCTCTAAACAAAAAGATAATGAACCCATATCTAATCCTAAAGTAACAATCCGAGCAGCAAAGAATAAAACTAACTCTTTCAACGTTTCCGAATACGTTTTATTTTTCGACTGAAATACCCACAACTTATTCGTAATATAAGCAAACAGCACCGAAACTACCCAAGAGATAAAATTACTGACAACGTAATTCACATCCAAAATACTTAAAAATACAAAATAGGTAACAAAATTAACCAAAAAAGTCAGACCGCCAAAAAAAAGATAGGCGATAATTTCCCACAAATTTTTTTCTTCTAAATAATTTTTCACCTGCACAATTAGGCGCAACATCTTCACCTCACTAATTTACACCAGACCATTGTAACCAATTTACTCTAAAATAGCAAATCACAAAAGAAAAATTTAAGCTTTAAACCACTTAAAAAAGACACAAGCCATTTAAGCTCGTGTCTAAAATAGTTTATGGATAAATCCGGTTTAATAAACGTGGGAATGGGCTGGCTTCACGCACATGGTCAATACCAGCAATCCAAGTCACGGTTCTTTCTAAGCCTAAACCGAAACCAGAATGTGGCACAGTCCCATATTTACGTAAATCTAAGTACCAAGCATATTCTTTTTCGTCCAAGCCGTGTTGCTTAATTTGCGCTAGTAAATAGTCATAGTCAGTTGCCCGTTCTGAACCTCCGATAATTTCACCATAACCTTCTGGTGCAATTAAATCGGCACAGATTACCACATCATCTCGTGTTGGATGTGGTTTCATGTAAAACGGCTTAATTGCCTTTGGATAATTCATGATAAATACTGGTTGTTCAAAGGAATTAGCGATAAATGTTTCATGTGGAGAGCCAAAATCATCTCCCCATTGAATATCATCAAAGCCATTTGCTTGCAAGCGTTCAATCGCTTCATCGTAGCTAATACGCGCATATGGTAGTTTAGTATATTTTTCTAATACACTGCGATCTCTTCCTAAAACATCTAAAGCATAATCACAATGATCTAAAACATTTTGAACTAAATAAGCCACATATTGCTCTTGAATTTCTAGACTTTCTTCTTGATGCATAAACGCCATTTCTGGTTCAATCATCCAAAACTCAATCAAATGACGACGCGTTTTTGATTTTTCAGCACGGAAGGTTGGCCCAAACGAGAACACGCGTCCCATCGCCATTGCAGCAGCTTCCATATATAATTGACCAGATTGTGATAAGTAAGCCTTTTGATCAAAATAATTCGTTTCAAATAAATCAGTCGTACCTTCAGGCGCAGAACCAGTTAAAATAGGTGGGTCTACTTTTACAAAACCATGATTATTGAAAAACTCATAGGATGCACGAATGATTTCATTACGAATTTGCATAATCGCATGTTGTTTTGATGAACGTAACCATAAATGACGGTGATCCATTAAAAAGTCTGTTCCATGCTCTTTTGGCGTAATTGGATATTCATGACTTTCACCAATTACTTCGATATTTTGAATGCCGATTTCATAACCAAATTTTGAACGAGCATCTTCTCTGATTTCACCAATAATCCAAACAGAGGTTTCTTGGTTTAATCCTTTAGCTAATTGAAATACCTCTTCAGGCACTTCACTTTTAACCACTACGCCTTGGAAATACGCAGTTCCATCACGAAGCTGTAAGAAAGCAATTTTCCCACTTGAACGCTTATTAGCCACCCAAGCACCGATCTTAACAACTTCACCAACGTGATTTCTTGAATCAGCAATTTGAATTTGTTTCACGAGAGTCTCTCCAATCTATCTTTTCAAAAAATATATATTAACGGATGATTATTGAGCTTTTCTTTCAACAAAAGCTTTGATCCGTTGAACACTTTTTTCTATTGTTTCCCAATCAGTTGCATAACTAATTCGGACATATTGATCCATCCCAAAACCAGCACCAGTAACTAAAGCCACATGTGCTTCATTTAGCAAGTCCTCTACAAAGCTACTTGCCTCTTGATAACCACACAACTTCAAGGTTTCGCTAACATTGACAAAGAAATAAAAACAAGCTTGTGGTTTTTGAACCTTAAACCCTGGAATTTCTTTTAATAGCGGGTAAAGGCGATTGAGCCGTTCTTCAAATACTTTACGCATCGCTTCCACTGAAGACTGATCACCCGTTAAGGCTTCTAAAGCTGCATATTGACTAACTGCCGTTGGATTACTCGTAGACTGAGAAGCAATCTTAATCATTCCTTGGATAATTTCTTCTTTTCCTACTGCAAAACCAATTCGCCAACCAGTCATTGCATAGGTTTTAGAAACACCATTAATGACAATTGTATTGTCTTTAATCGCTTCACCTAGCATCGCAATTGAAGTAAAGGTATGCTCACCATAAATTAAGCGACCATAAATATCGTCAGCTACAATTAAGATTTGATTGTCTACTGCCCATTGACCAATCGCTTGTAATTCCTCTGGGCTATAAATCATGCCAGTTGGATTAGAGGGGGAATTAATGATGATTGCTTTAGTCTTAGCACTACGCACCTTTTCTAAATCAGCCACACTCACTTTAAAACTATCTTCTTCATCAGAGGTAGCAAAAACAGGTACCCCGCCAGCTAATTTTACTTGCTCACTATAACTTACCCAATAAGGTAGTGGAATAATGACCTCATCTGCTTCATCTAAAATAGTTTGAAAAAGTAGATATAAAGCAAATTTTGCCCCATCTGTAATAATCGTCTGATTTACATTATATGTCAAGCCATAATTTTTCTGCATATAATCAACAACCGCTTGTCTTAATTCCGGAATACCTGCAGATTGTGTATAATAGCTTGCCTTTCCTGATTGAATCGCTGCGATAGCCGCCTTTTGAATATTTTCTGGTGTTGCAAAATCAGGCTCACCAACCGTTAAGCTTAAAACATCAATTCCTTGTGCTTTTAATGCCTTGGCTTTAGCAGCCGCTGCTAAAGTAGCAGATGGTGCTAACGCTTGAACTTTTTTTGATAAATTCATTTCACTCATCCCTTTTTTCTATTGTCTTACTCATTTTTTAATTTTTCACCAGTTTTATAACCATAAAAATGATATTGAAAAATTCCTTCACTATTTTTGGTGACTACTTCCCAAACCACCTGTTTTCTTCTCATACCAATCGCTAGTTTAGTAATCTTTTCATTCGGATAATCATTAGCCACCTGCTGAGAAATCTCAGCTTCACTATAGCCATCTTTTTGATTATAAATGTGCACTTTACCACTTTTTTGATTAATCAAGACTAGCTTGGATTTTCCAGTATCATCCTTACCTAACACACTAAAATAGGTCGCTTTACGATTAAACCAATAAAATTGATCAATCTCAGCAATTTTAGCGTATTTTGTCGCGATTTCACTAGCCTCACTGCGAGCTTGGCGATAGGGCTTAGTCGCTTTTAAATAAAATAGACAACTCAATAAAATAATTGCTAATAAAAAATAAATTCCGCCTAGCAAGAAAATATTTAGCTTATGTTCTTTTGCTTTGCTTCGTTTCAAATAACTTCCTATCTCCTTTCCATTTTTGGCATTTATTATTATAGCAGATTATCCAGTAATTACTGCTATTTTCAAAAATAAATAGAAAGAAATTTAATTTTTTTCATCACTTTCATCAGCAAGCACTAAATATTCTTGCCAGTGCAATTGCTTAGGTAAAATCTTCTGCATTTTCTTCCCGTAAGCGGTCGTTACAATGCGCTTATCTAATACCATTAAGGTACTTTCCTTAGAAAAATCTAGCAAATCAAAAGCACGTCTTAAACGCAAAGTTGCTTGCGGCAAGGAATCATTGTAGAAAGGATCTAGCCCTTGTTTTTTTAAATATTCATAATACCATTTGGTCTTTGTTGATGTAGGATTACTAAACAGCAAACGAGCAATAATCACCTTAGGAAAATGTAGCTTGCTTAAATTACTATCAACTAGATGCTGCATCAATATAAAGACTAATGGATGATTCGCTGATTCAAAGCGTTTCAAGATTTTAGCTAAACTACTATTCACCCCTACTGCCAAAATTTCTTGGCCTTGCTTAGTTAGTTGCTCATGAATTGCTTGATAGACTCCTGTCAACACTTCTTGTGAATTGAACACAACCAGACAAGCTTCTTCTTTGACTAATGCTTGCCTAATTTTACTTGAAAGATAATCAACATAACTATCCGTATCAGCTTCTGGTATAGATAGTCCGTTTTTGGGCACCAAAAGCTTTACCTGTAAATTTTCTTCAGCAAAGGTTAGGCGCTTAATCGGCGCTTGAATATGTGTGCGACGTTGAATATAGTCTTTATCAAAAGGTAGATAAAACCCACTGCCAACAGCGATCACCTTAGTAAATTGCTCATTTAAATAAGCAAACATTGGATGTAAACGAGCAAAAGCATAGTAATTTAGCGTGACCTGTTGCTTGGCAGCATCAATTAAAAACGTATGTAGTGTCGGTGTCTGCCAATCTTCAAACCAATCTTTTAAAATTTGTTGATGTTCTTGTAACGCTTGGGCATATTCAAAACATTCTTTAACAAAAGGATAGTCTACCTCCGAATGATTCTGTTTATTGTTTGCTTGCGTTTTTAATTGGTCAATTAAAGTAACAATTTCGGCATAGGCTTTCAATAATTGTTGACTATTTCGATATAAGCGCACAGGTAATTGAGTAGCCCTTGCTTGGGTCCAAATTTGTTCTGAAGGATGATTGAAATATTCAATCCATTCTTCAAAAAATTGTCGTTGTATTTCATCAACTAGTCTTACAACTGCCGCCAAATGATTTAGTGATTGCTTAATTGGCTCGATTAATAATGGACGTTGCGCATTTGCCCACTCTAACACACGGGCTAATAATTTATCTGCTTGTTTATTATTAAATACCATAGCCGGACGATTAGTGAGAGTAGCCAATAAATATTGAAACTCAGCAAATAAAATCTGCTTAAAACGTTCATTTGCTAATAAATCATCTAATTTTCGTTCACATAATTGCTGATGATTCACTAAAACAACTTGACTGGTCAACAAACGTTGGTTGCGCCAGGTAATAAAATCAGCCTGCTCAAATATAGACGGCAACTTAATCGTTTGGTCTTTCTGACAAGAAACTTCTTTAAAAAACGGTTGGTCTTCGTTATATAAGCCAAGCTCGCTCCATTCGCCAGTCGTCGTTTCCGTCAGCCAAACCAAAATCATCATTTGATATAAAGCAGTTAATTTCTGATCAGTTTTTTTTTCGAGGCTTAACTTAAACTTAAATAAATCAATGTAGGACTCTTCAGCATAATAATTCATCATTTGATTCATAAAAGTAAATTGTACCTGCTCATTTGAACTCAAGGCATACCACTCTTTAACAAATTCATCTGAGGCGTAACTCAAAATAATCGGCTGATTTGCTCTCACTTGAAATTCAATTGGCAAGAAGAAAAGTCTAGGCGTAAATTGACTAGCCGACAATTCAATTAGCAGGGGTTCTGTTTGTCCTTCAGTTGAAAATTGTTGATGTAACAAATTCATCAGCTTAGCTTGTTCTTTACCTAGTGTCCACTGATTGGCAAAATACTTTTCCTTGCCTTTTTTGGTTTTAGGAAATGAAAGGTTGCTGTCTATGGCGAACTGGCGCTCATTTAAAACTGTTCGCCTTTTTAAAACCAAGTCGTCCACTTTAAAAAATTGCTTTGGATCAAAAATCTCGGGTGCGACCTCTCTTTGGTGATAAATTTTTTGAATATATTCACCTGTTTGTCGGCTTAAATTAGGCGCTAAAGGTAAAATTTGTCCCAAGGTGGCTAAGGGCAAGCTTTTTATTTTCTCAGTTAAATGCAAAAATAATTGTGCCGTTACATAAGCATCACTATCCGCTTGATGTGGACGGTCATGCTTAAAACCTAAGCTTTCAACTAAATCGTTTAGACGAAAGCTTTTGGCTGTTGGTAGAAAAATTTGAGCCAATTCAACCGTATCGATTGCATCAATTGTAAGCTTTGGAAACCCATATTTGACAAAGGTTTTAGATAAAAAAGTATAATCGAAATGAACATTATGGGCTACAAAAATAGTTCCAGCTAATAAATGATAAATGGTTTCAGCGACATCCTCAAAATACGGAGCATTTTTTAACCGACGATTATCTAAATGTGTTAATCGCTGAATCATTTTAGGAATCGGTTTGCCAGGATTAATATCGGTAGCAAAGGTATGAATCATTTGCCCATTTTCCACTAAAGTACAAGCAAACTGGATAATCTGGTCTTCCTTAGCATTTGTTCCTGTCGTTTCAATATCGACAACTGCATAGATTTTTCCCAAATGAATCCTCCTTCCTATTAGCCTAATTATCTGGACATCATTATTACAAGATTACACTTACCTAGTATAACCAATTTTTAGGAAAAAAAACAATAAAAAAACAGTATTGCTATCTAGATAAAGCACTAACATCGAGAAAAACTCAATAAGCGCCAAACTATATAGCAATAGCTGCCCTTAACTCCAAAACCAATCTTGAATATATGATTCAAGGTAAGGCTGTGGATTAATATATTCACGCCAGAATTGTTTGGATAAACCAAAATGTAAATGAACACCAGTCGCATAACCAGTATCCCCCATTAATCCAATAACCTGACCAGTTGTAATTTCTTGATTTTTTACCACCAAACTCTTGGTTAAATGAAAATAATAGGAATACAAGCCATTATCGTGTTGTAAAACGACATAATTACCGGCACTATAGTGATTACCAGTATCTACCACAACCCCTTCTCTAGCAGCTAGAATTTCTTGATTTCTTGTTCCATATAAATCAATGCCATCATGCTGAGTCCCCGATTGGCCAGTCGGATCTTCTCGATTGCCAAACGGACTGGTAACATATAATGGTGTTTTTAAAGGTGATTGAAATTGTGGTATATTAGCTAAACCATACCATGCAATTTTTTCATCGTGCCAGCCTAGCTTAACAAGTGCATTTTGCTCACCTAAACTTGCAGTAAAATTATGGGTACCAACCCTCGCATTAGGGTTAAAAGCTCGATAAATAGGTACTCCTTGATTAGAATCAGAATACCACCCAATATTTTCATCACGCCAACCTGCTCGAATTAAAAATTGACGTTCATTCCCATCTAAAGTATAGTGATGATCTCCTGCATTAGGATTATATAAACGATACACCGGTTGCCCATTTGCTGGCGCATACCAAGCAACACCTTCATATTTCCAACCTAGACTAACTAAATTTTTTCTCTCAGCTAGTGCACTAGTATAGAAATGCTCCCCACTATTTGGATTATACATACGATACATGCTCTTAGCTTGAACATCAGCCTTAGTAAGGGTTGGGAAAAATAGCAATACTGATAGTGAGACTGTTGCTAAAGTAAAACCTAATAACTTCTTCATTTTTCTCAGTCCTAATTCATTAATTTATTGTAAAATACGTCCCCGACTGGAATCGAACCAGCGACATACCGCTTAGGAGGCGGTCCCTCTATCCTACTGAGGTACGAGGACAATGGAAATATTAATTAACAAAAGTTATTCTACTATTTGTTGATTATAAATTCAAGCACTTCCGCCAATAATAAAATTTGCAAACCAGCAATCTTCAGCTAAAAACTAAGCATTATTTAAAATTAAAGGAACAAAAAGCCTCTTTGAAAGAGAATGGCGAACAATATTTTGCAATTTCTGCCTAATATTATTAATTTTTTCGATTTTTTTGTATTTTTAGTGAAAATCGCTATCAAATTATAAAAATATATGTTACAATAACATTGTAGTTTTTTGTAATGGTAATTTATGGTAGCTTGTTTCATCGAATAATAAACATCTTCCACAAGTTCGCCTGAACAAGTAATTGCAATAAAGTATGTGTTTTAACACAAGGAGGATATTTATTTATGCAAACAGGTACAGTTAAATGGTTTAACGCTGAAAAAGGATTCGGATTTATCACAGGTGAAGATGGAAACGACGTATTTGTACACTTTTCAGCTATCCAAGGCGAAGGTTTCAAAACATTAGAAGAAGGACAATCTGTTACTTTTGATGTAGAACAAGGCGCACGCGGACCACAAGCGACAAACGTGGTAAAAGGCTAATTATAAATTTTAACGTAATTCAGGCATTCATCGCCCATCCTCTATAGGTGGGTGATGAATGCCATTCGGTATGAGGGTTACTGTTGGTAACTCGAAGACCGAAAAGATAAATGCTACAATTAGTTTGATTCCAAGCATGATGGTGCAATTCCAGTGTGAAGGCGCTCAAGTGAAAGATATTGAGTTAGCGCCACAAGTAAAACTGTAAGACTTGAAGACATTCGTGACGATGCGAGTGTAACAATGATTATGACTAGAGTGAAAAACAAACTGAATCTATCATAACGTTGTGTGGTTATTATTTCGACCGACGATAAAAATAAATCAAAAAAAACCGTAGGAACTACGGGGATAGCTTGGTATATAAGAGACACCGCTGTTAGTGAAAAAATAAGCTATCAAGTATGCTCTATTCCCAAGAAGCTCCCACTTCAAGCGTTAAGAACCGTTAGGTTTAGCTAAGTGGAGAGTAGTTCACTCATAGAATAATATTTATTAGCTCTATTGAAGTCTATCGTTTAACGATAGACTTTTTTATTTTTATTTAAAAGTGTGAAACAAGTTGGTTAAACATGAGAAAATTGGAATTTACTCAGTCTTGAAAAAGTAAAAAATTTATTCAAGACTGGCAAATTTTCTGCCCAGCTGACTAATCTAATTGTCTTTACTAAAAAAACTATCTTGAAAAGGTCATATACCTTTCCAAGATAGTTTTTCGTATTTAAGCTTTCAATCATTCGATTATTTAATCCATTTTTTGACATAGTTCCCACATTTGCTACATGATACTAGTAAGCCAAAAATAAAACCTAGAGTATTTAATAAAAGATCACCTATATCAAACACTCCCACCTTTAAGCTATACTGTAAAACTTCACAGAAAAAAATAAAAGCTATGAATAAGAGTATATTTTTATAATTCAATTTAAAAAGTAAGCCTAGTGGAACAAACATTAGTAGATTGAAAAGTGGAACCAAAAAATCTATGCTAGCCATATCCTTAAAATAGGTTACTACATTAAGATTCAACCCTTGGACACCACGACTTTTCAAAAACAACACGAAAAATATCCCTAAAAAATAGATAACATATAACAAGATAATTAATTTTAAGCTTAGTTGCCTCGTATAAACAGTCCTGATACACAAAAATAAAATAATAGTAAGAATAAGTATCATTATTAAAGGACGCCAAAAATCAACGCCACTATTAGCAAAGCCAATAATGCCAATAGCATAAAAATAGACAAAGTTCATATAGAACCATCGACAAATTAGAAAAGAGCAAACAAAAGTTATTACATCTAAAAATTTTGTAGACAGAAGTAGCCTTTTCAACTTTTCCATCATACATTCCTCCAACTTGTAGACTACAAAACCTAAGTCTGCTGACCTAGGTTTTGAAATTTTTATTTTTTACGAATTTTTTTATTTTTATCTTTCTTTTTTATTTTAGGTGTTTTTGCACCACTTTCTTTTTGTGGTTTTTCTTTGGTAACTTGCCCTGCGTATAGATAGTATTCCTCGGCAGTTAAATCCAAATCCTGCAATAATTTTTTATACTCGCGTACCTGATGCGCTTCAAGAAGCGTAAGCACCATTCCATCATGCCCCATTCGCCCTACTCGGCCTGCACGGTGCAAATAGCTAGCTTTATCTTGAGGAATATCAACATTGATTACATAAGGCAGTTCTACGATATCTAAACCTCTAGCTGCAATATCGGTAGACAGTAATAGGGTTGATTTTCCTTCCTTAAAGGCAGTTAGAGCCAGCTTACGCATCAGTTTATTTTGATCAGATGCTAAAGAAGAAACGGCTAATTGATGATACAATAATTTATCCTCTGCAGCCCCTAAATCACTTAATTGATTAAAGAATACTAAAGCTTGCATCGATGGAATGTGGGCAATCCTTCTCAAGGCATCTACAGATTGGCGTTTTGGCCAAATAATATAGCCATGGAAAATCCTCCCTTGACTATCATCTTGATCAGTCACATCCACAAGTGATAGATTTTTTTGATAATATTTGGCAAATAATGTAGGTAAATTTTGTCCACTTGCTGAAAAAGCTGTTAGTTGAACATTTTTATCGACAGCTTTCATAACATGTCCTAATAAGCTCGCTTCTTTACTGGCTAATAACTGATCCGCTTCATCCAAAATTAACGTCTTGATTAAATGCAACTTTAGTTTTCGTTGCTGGACTAATTCAACCACCCGACCGACAGTTCCGATAATCACTTCCGGTTTTTCTTTTAATTTTTCAATTTGACGTTTAATATTTGCGCCACCAATTAAAGGTTGCACCTTTAAATCTAAATCATTCGCCCAAGCTCTAGCAACCTCCGTAACCTGCATCGCTAATTCTTGGGTGGCAGTTAAAATCAAAACTTGCGTCAGTTGTTTCTCTTTTATCTGAAGCATAGCCGGTAAAAGGTAGGCTAAGGTTTTACCTGAACCAGTCGGCGAAACCCCCACAAATGACTCACCTTGTATCATTCGATTGAAGGCCTCTTCTTGAATTTTTGTTGGTTGGCTAAATTGTTGCTGTTGCCAACGTTTTTGCCAAGCATCTGGCAAATGATTTACTTGCATTTCATCATTCCTTATCTATTTTTTATCTGCAGCAAAAACAATTCCTGCTTGTTTGCGCATCGTCGTAATTAATTCATTTACAATAATGGACTGGCTTTGTAATTGCTGATATTTTTCTTGCATGATTCTATCATCAATGTTTTCAATAATTTTAGCAAATTGAAAAGCTTCCTCAACCATTGGATTATTTGCCACTCCATTAGCTACTGGATAAGTTTGTTTAGCCTGACGATTGTAATAATTAGCCTGTTCAATTGCATTAATCCCATTTAAATAAAGTGTACCATCCGTTAAATAGACTTCTGATGGTAAATTTGAATCCGCAATTTTCCCTTGTTGAATCGTTACATCAAAATCCTTATAGCGTAAAATAATTGTCCCTAATCCATCAACACCGGTAGCAATTTTTCGAGCAAAATAATAGGCTTCAGCTGGTTTGCCAAACCAACCGACTGCTGCATAGATTGGATAAACGCCAATATCAGCAATTGCTCCACCTGAAAATTTAGGTGAAAATATATTTGGTTCTTCTCCTGCTAGGACTTGATCGTAGCGAGAAGAATATTTCATATAGGTAAAGTTCGCACCGATAATTGTTTTACTTGCCAAAAATTCCTTAACTAAAGCAAAATTTTCCTCTTGTAAATGTCTAGCTGCCTCAATGACACAAACCTTTTGTTGCTGGCTTAATGCGACAATTTCAGCCATCTCCTCTTGAGTTGAAAAAGCTAGCTTTTCGACAATAACATTTTTTCCAGCTAAAATCGCTTGTTTGGTTTGTTCAAAATGCAAGCTATTCGGTGAAGCAATATAGACGACATCTACATCGCTTTTAAAAAACAATGCTAATTGATCGAATAAGCGAATTTCTCCTGCATATTTTTCAGCAAATTGCTTAGCTGTTTCCAAACGACGGGAATAAACGGCAGTTAATTCATAACAATTTGTAGACAAGGCAGCTTCAATAAATTGATCCGTAATCCAATTTGTACCAATAATACCTAATTTTAACATATCTTATCTTCCTTTCCACCTATTTTATTCACTTCAATTATACCTTATCCCAATAATAAAAGCCAAAAACACTGGTTTATCAGTTTATTTCTTCTAGATTTTTTGATTCCAACTAAAAAAATGTAATAAAACTCTTCATTTTCTACGGAATACATTGCCATTAGTTTTTGATTTTGATAGAATTTTGTATTAGGTATAACTTTCGGGAGGAGAATATTTTGAAATTTAAACAAAAAATTATTTTTACCTTACTTATTGCAGTGGGAATTTTTATTGGCTGGGTTCATCCAGTAATGGCCGATGATGATTCAACTACTAGCACTTTTTCTATCAATGCTAAGGCCGCAATTGCTGTAGATGCTCAATCTGGCAAGATTTTTTACAGTCAGGATGCCAAAACACCGCTGCCCATTGCTTCAATTTCTAAAATTATCAGTATATTGGTAGTAGAAGATCAGCTTAAGGCTGGTAAACTTTCTTTACAAGATACGGTCACTATTTCACCAGAAATTGCAGCCATAAGTGTTCATCCTGATTTATCCAATGTAGCACTTACTGCTGGTCAAAGCTATACTGTCGAAGAATTAATTCATGCAAGTTTAATCCAATCAGCCAATGCTGCCATTATGGCTTTAGCCGAAAAAGTAGCGGGTTCACAAGATAAATTTGTTGATATGATGAAAGAAACTTTAATCAAACTAGGGATTAAGGATGCTAAAATCGTCAATGTATCTGGTTTAAATAATAGTTATTTAGGGGATATGATTTATCCTGGATCAAGTGCGGAGGATGAAAATGAGCTATCTGCACAAGATGTCGCTATAGTAGCTAGACATCTTATTAATACCTATCCTGAAGTTTTACAAATTAGTCAAATAACTCAAGAAACCTTTGGCGCCAATACAGCTACCCCGACAATAATGACCAATTGGAATAGAATGTTGCCTGGCTTTAGCGATGAAAAATCAGGTGTGGATGGCTTAAAAACCGGAACAACTGATTTAGCTGGTGCTTGTTTTGTAGGTACTATTACCAAGGATAATCGACGGGTGATTACGGTCGTCTTACACGCGAATGACCATCCTAATAATAGCAGTGCGCGCTTTATTGAAACTAGCAAATTAATGGATTACGCCTTAGAGCAATGGCAGTATGTAGAAGTCTTACCCAAAAATCAAGCCTTGCCAAATTTAAAACAAATCAATGTCATTGATGGTAAAGAGCAAAAGGTACCTGTCGCAAATCAAGAACCCATTACGCTATGGGTTCAAAATGGTACAGACCTAAAAAATATTCAATACAGTTATCAATTGTCTGGTAAAGCAATTAGCGATCAGCAATTAATTGCCCCAGCAGCTTCAGGCACTATTGTCGGTCAAATTATTCCCAAAAATCCAACAGATCCTTATGGTTACTTAACGAAAGATTTAGAAAAAGCCACTTATGGTAAGATAATAACCACTCAAAAAGTTGAAAAAGCCAATTTCTTAGTGATCTTCGGTCGAAAAGTAAAAGCCTTCTTCACTAATCTGTTTTAAGCTAAAAAAAGCCAAAGTCTAAAGACACTCATGTCTGACTTTGGCTTTTTGTCTTTATTGTCCTTGTAACATTTTTTCTTGAAACTCATTGGAAAGATCCGTAATAACCTGCATCGTCTCTTTAATAAAGTCTTGCTGATCTTTTTTCCCAAACCAAAAGGCAAGGGTTAAATTTTGTAAGTTCTTAAGCTGACTGTTGGCTATACGCCACTTGTCCTTCTCCTTGGTTAATTCAACCTTGACCTCAACCGGTTTTTTCACAATCCCCGCATCCTTAAGCCCTTGACTAAGCTCGACTGCTAATTCTTTTGCTAAATTATTCGTGTCTTGAGCCAGCGCCGGATTTTTCAGCATTTGCTCAAACATATTGGTCATCGCCGTTTTGAAACCTTGAATAAAGTCCACCCCATAAATTTCATAGGTTACCTCATAAGCATGGTTCTTTTTTTCTTTTACCGACTTAATTTGATATTTGGTTTGCTCTTTTAATACCTGTTTCATACTAGAAGAAATTGTTGCAGCCTCATCTTTAGAAATATTCGATGTTTGCATAATCCCTTGAATCAACTCCTGAGTAAATGCCTCTTCATCCTTTCCATGCATCACCTTTAACGCTTCAGTCGCATCAACAAAATTTTCCTTAAACAATTGTGTTTGCTTATTATAGATAATTGCATCGATAAAAACACTCGCTGCTTCTTTTTCTGACAATGCTTTACTAGAGCTACACGCAGTTAAAAAAAACAAACTAAACAATAAAACTAGCCACTTTTTCATTACTTTCATCTCCAATCCTTTCGCTAATTTTATTATAGCTTAAAACAAATAAAGCACCAACTCGCTACCTTTACATAGTTATTACTAGCTAATAAACAAAAAAATAAAACGAATATTATTCAATTTTTCTAAAAAACAGATAATCGCTATCATTTCTAAACCTAAAAATAAAAAAAAGAGTGCGAAATCCATCACACTCTTAAATATTGAAGTTTACATATTATCTTGCAATAGTTTGCGAAGGTTTGACTTTAAACTTTCGTAGCATCGGTGTTAAAGCTTCTTTAATCGCACAATACTTATCGACAAAAGTCACCACATAGCCTTCTTTATATCTAGGTGGAGCAATCGTTGCGCCCCACATATGTTTAATGATAATATCACGTTCTAAGTCTGATAATTCAGTAATCTTTTCAGCATTTTTCACTGCAATTCTAGGATGCATATAGGCATGAGAGCCTTGCGAAAATTTAGTTGTTCGCCAATCATAATAGAACATATCATGCAAGACACCTGCTCTTGCAGTTGCTTTGGCATTCCAACCCAATTTTTTTGCGATACGATAGCTATAATAAGATACACTTATTGAATGATCTAATCGCGTTGAATGAAAATGCTGTGTAAATTCAGCCAAGCGCTGTACTTCTTCTGTTGCCAACAAATCCCCTACACACGCCAAATACTCCTGGTCATATTGCCATTTTTTTGTCATTCAATTGCCACCTTACTTTTTTCAATCTGTTGCTAGTATACCACTAGAACATAGCCTTGAATAGATTTCTTTTTCATCTTAAAAGATATTTTACTTTTTAATTAATCCATACATCAAAATACCTGCTGCAATGGCTACATTCAAGGATTCTGCTTGACCGAAAATGGGAATATAAATATTTTGATCTGTCAAAGCTAAATATTCCTTAGCTAGTCCCTGTCCTTCATTGCCCATCAATAAAGCAAAATTTTCTTGCATAGGTAATTGATGATATTGAACCGCTTGTTCATTTAATTCCGTACCATAAATGGTCACCTTTAAAGCACGCAACTGTTCAATTGCCTGCTTTAAGGATAGCTGAATTACAGGGAGATGGAACTGACTGCCTTGCATACTGCGTAAAGTCTTAGTCGTATAGATGTCTGCACAGCCCTCTCCTAAAATGACACCAGCAAACCCAGCCGCATCAGCAGTACGAATCATGGTACCGACATTGCCCGGATCTTGCACACAATCAAGCAATAACCAATTGCCTTTTTTAAGAGTAGTTGGCTGCATCGGCATCGCCACTACAGCTAGCATGCCTTGAGGAGTCGGTAATTCAGATAGCTTTTGCAAAACCTCTTCGCTTACTACAATCACTTCAATTGTTTGTTCATTAAACCAATCGCCATATTGCGCTAAAGCTTTTGACGTCACAAACAGATAGTCAATCTGGCTTTGATGTAAAACGGCTTCCTCAATTAGATGAAACCCTTCAATAATATATTGTCTTTCTTGATAGCGATACTTACGTTTATGTAGTTTGACCACTTTTTTGATTAACTCATTTTTGGTTGAAAGAATTTCTTTCATAATTTCACCTCGAAAAAAATTATAGCATAGTTTCTTACCCACAAATAGTGAAAATCAATTATAATGAAAGAAAAAAGGAAAAGAAGGAACAACCATGACAGCAGCAAAAATAAAATTACGAATCAATGTTCAGGGAAAAGTTCAGGGAGTAGGGTTTCGATATATGACTAAAGTTTTAGCTGATGAATTAAAGGTAACTGGTGGGGTGTGGAATGAAATGGACGGTTCAGTCACAATTGAAGCGATTGGTGATTATCCAACACTAGCCAAATTTATTGAAAAAGTAAAAGCCTCCCCTTCTCCTTTTGGTAAAGTAACACACACGACAATAAATAAAGATTGCACCATCAAAGATTCACAAAATTTTAGCATACGTAATTAAAAATTTAAAAAAATGATTATTTACACGCTATTCATTGAAATAGCCATTATTTTTTAGTATAGTATTTCTTGTGTAAATTAAATGCAAAGGAAGAAACAGATGAAATTAAAAAAATGGCTTTTAACTAGTGGTCTACTTTCAATGATTGTCTTTTTATCTGGTTGTGTCAAATTAGATAAAAGTGGCAATCCAGACCCAAACGGTTTGATTTATCGCTTTTTAGTTCAACCCTTAGGTAATCTTATTCATTATTTAGTCAATCATTTTGATTGGAATTATGGCTGGGCGATTATCTTTATTACCGTTGTTGTACGTCTAATTATTTTACCGCTAAGTATCTATCAATCACATAAGATGACGGTGCAATCTGAAAAGATGCAATTCATCAAACCACAATTAGACATTATTCAAAGAAAAATGAAGGAAGCAAAAACGGTCGAGCAACAGCAAAAAGCCCAAAAAGATATGCAACGAATCTATGCCGAAAATAATGTGAGCATGCTTGGTGGAATGGGAGCTGGCTGTCTACCGCTGTTAATTCAAATGCCAATCTTCGCCGCTCTTTTTGCTACCGCAAGATATACGCCTGGAATTGCTAGCGCTAGCTTCTACGGCATTCCTTTAGGTAAGAGTAGCTTATTCTTAGTCATCATTACTGGAGCGTTGTATTTCTTACAAAGCTATTTGAGTATGTTAAATATTCCAGAAGAGCAGAAAAAACAAATGCAAACCATGATGTATGCATCACCAATTATGATGATTTTCTTCTCCTTTAGTTCACCAGCTGGCGTGGCTTTATATTGGACAGTCGGTGGGGTAATTGCTTGTATCCAAACATTAATTGTCAACTTTATTCTACGACCAAGAATTAAAGCACAAATTGCTGAAGAAATGAAGTTGCATCCACCAAAAATTATTGTAACGGAAAATTATTCACTTTCTGAAGCACCAAACAATACTGTCGATAAGAAACGACCACCTCGCAATCAACAGGCACCTAAAAATATTGCGGCGACTAAGAACGCTGGACGCAATGCCGGAAAACAAAATCGTCGAAGAAAATAAATAAAAAAGCCAAATGTAGTCTTAAGATTACATTTGGTTTTTTTATTTACTTTTTTTCGCAATCCTATTGATTGATTCGCAAAATTTTACTAAGCTAGTAGACATTAGGAGGAAAAATACATGCTACAATCCTATTTTAATATTTTTGTGATTTTTATTTTAATGTTTTTGGGTTACTTTCTTTCATTTAAACAGTGGTTTAGTAATCATACTGCCGATACCTTTTCAAAAATGGTACTAAATTTAGGCTTGCCTTGTAATATGTTCATTAATATTACTTCTCAATTTACTAAGCAAGAATTCCTAGCATTATTTTCCGGAATGATTATTCCCTTATTATCGATGAGTTGTACGTTCTTTATTGGCATCCTGCTTAGTAGAAGTCGACTCGTTCAGGTAAATCGACGTGGGGTTTTTGTCACTATGTTTACCTGCTCCAATACGATTTTTATTGGGCTACCTATCAATTTGGCTATTTTTGGTGAAAAAGCAGTCCCTTATGTTTTACTTTATTATATTGTGAATACAAGTCTGTTTTGGACATTTGGTGTTTTTCAAATCACCAAAGATAGTCCCTATTATCAGCAAGCAACTCTTAGTTTTCACCCACTTGTCTTTTTGAAAAAATTATTTTCACCCGCTTTACTCGGATTTATCGTGGGTTTAATTTGGGTATTATGCCAATGGCCAGTTCCAAAAAGTGTCATTCATTTAGGCAATCATTTAGGCAATCTGACCACCCCTTTATCCATGTTTGCAATTGGCATTATGATGTATTTCCAAGGAATTCAAAACCTAAAAATCAATAGAGAAATGCTGTTGGTTTTAATAGGACGTTTTTTACTTTCCCCTTTGATTGTTTGGCTGTGTGCACAGTGGATTCATATTCCTAAAATGATGCTGTTGGTCTTTTTGGTTCAATCCTCGATGCCAGTACAAAATTCGGTTCCTATTTTAGCCAGGACTTATCAAGCTGATGAGGCCTTTGCTGCTAGTACCATGAGTTTTTCAGTATTCATTTATTTATTCTATATTCCTTTGTTATTAATACTATTACCACATATTTAATTAAAAAGAGTAAACAAGCCAAATGACAGATTTGAAGGAAAAGCAGTATAATAAAAGAAAAACGAGGTGATTCTATGAAGATAGCACATTTAGGGCATTCCACCATTTATATCGAGCTGGCTGATCAAACCAAATTAATCATTGATCCGTTTATTGACCATCAGCTACCGGCAAAATGGCAACCAGAAAATCTAAAAGTCGATTATATCCTATTCACTCATGGGCATAGTGATCATGTTGCAAGTGTTTTTGAGTTAATCAAGCACCAACAACCTACTATCATTGCAGTAGCTGAAATTGCTAACTTCTTTGGCAAACTAGGCCAAAAGGTTCATGGAATGAATATTGGGGGTAGCTTTGAATTTCCATTTGGTAAAGTAAGCATGACACATGCCTTACATACCTCTAGCTTAGAATATGAAGGAACTGTCCACTACTTAGGTAATCCAGCTGGTTTTATGATTGAAGCAGATGGCAAAACCCTCTATCATGCCGGTGATACAGCTGAGTTTATGGAAATGGATTTACTTGGTGAAGATTTTGACATTGACTTTGCTTGTCTGCCAATTGGTGATAATTATACAATGGGACCCAAACAAGCCGCTCGTTGTGCCAAACGGATCAAAGCAAAAAAGGTATTGCCGATTCATTACAACACCTTCCCGGTCATTCAACAAGACCCGCAAGCCTTCATTGATTTATTGACTGAGGCAAAAGGCATAGTTTTGCCACTGGGTGAAATATATCAAATCTGATTAAAATAATAAAAAAGCTACAGTGAGTATTTTACCAACTGTAGCTTTTTTGTCGATAACTTATTTAGTAATTAATACGTCTAATTTGGCAATTTTTTCCACTTCAGTCGCCAACTGCTTCAATAAACTCAAGCGATTATTACGAACAGCTTCGTTATCTGCCATAATCATCGTCTCTTCAAAGTACTTCACAATAACTGGCTCAAGTGCTACTAACGCCTCATAGTTAGCTGCTAGATTATCTAAAGAAAGGCCGGCTAGAGTTGTTTGAACTTTTTCTGCAAACTCACGCTCAATCTCCGTTTCAAATAGTGATTCATCAATCTCAACTGATTGATCCGCTTTTTTCGCTAGGTTCACTACCCGTGTTAAAGCCTCCATTGCTGGCTTAAAGCTATCAGCTTGGCTATGTGCTTGCAATAATTGGGCTGCTTTGGCTTGTAATAGCAAATCTTCTTGATTGCTATAAAGGCTAGCATCGATAATATCATAACGAATTTCTGCTAAGCTTAAAGCCTGTTTCAAGCGAGCTGCAAAGAATTCAGTTACTTCTTCAGTAATATTATCTAAAGAAAAACCAAATTCAGCAACTTGCTCATTTAATTTAGCGGCAATTGCTTGAATCAATGTACGGATAGCAAATGACCATTGTTGATCTAATAAAATTCGCACAATTCCATAAGCTTGACGACGCAAAGCATAAGGGTCATTTGAACCACTTGGAATCATACCGGCTGCAAAGAAAGTTAAAACGGCATCTAATTTATCAGCAATTGCTAAAACTGCCCCAATCTTAGAAGCTGGTAAGTCCCCTTCACTTGCAATTGGTAAATAATGCTCACGAATCGCTTTTGCAACACTGGCTTTTTCCCCTTGCAATAAAGCGTATTTTTCACCCATAATTCCTTGTAACTCAGGAAATTCACCGACCATATTCGTCACTAAATCAAACTTATAAATTTGACTTGCACGATTAAGATCAGCTAATTCTTCAGCAGATAAACCGATTTGTTGGCCGAATAATTCGGCAATGACTGTTACACGTTGCATTTTTTGATAAAGACTACCGATTTTTTCATGAAAGGCTACATTTTTCAGCTTGTTCACACAAAAATCAATCGTTAATTTTTGGTCTTCTGCATAGAAGAATTCAGCATCTTCTAAACGCGCGGTTAACACTTTTTGATTGCCCTTAATCACATTGGCCAAATGTTCTTGGTTCCCATTACGCACAGAGATAAAGTGTGGTAATAAATTTCCTTGTTGATCTTTTACCTCGAAGTAGCGTTGATGCTCCTTCATTGATGTAATTAAAACTTCTTGAGGAACAGCCAAATACTTAGGATCAAAGTTACCCACAAAGGCAGTTGGATATTCAACGAGGTTCACCACTTCTTCTAGTAACTCTGGATCAAGGCTCACTTGATAGTTATTTTCCTTAGCAATTTGAGCAATTTGCTCTTCAATCATGGCTTGACGTTTGACTTGGTCGGCAATGACAAATTCTTTTTCTAGATTTACTAAATAATCGTCCGCTTGTTCAAAGGAAGTTTTTTGTCCTAAGAAACGATGACCACGACTAAAACGATCGGTAGTAACATCTAAAATAGTAAATGGAACAACTTCACTTCCATAAAGTGCAACTAACCAATGAATGGGTCTAATATATTCAAAATCATATTTATTCCAATGCATGGTTACTGGGAAGGTCAAGCTAGTAATCACACTTGGTAACTCTTGTAAAACCTCTGTTGTTTTTTTACCAGCTGTATGCTTCGTTACATAAACATACTCCACTCCCTTTAATTCCTTAAAAGTAATGTCATCAGTAGTTAAGCCCTGACCACGTACAAAGCCTTGTGCTGCTTTAGTCCAGTTTCCCTCAGCATCAATGGCAATTTTTTTAGCCGGTCCTTTTACTTCTTCGTGAATATCCGCTTGCTTTTCTACCAAATTGGTAATAAATAACGCTAAACGACGAGGTGTCGAATAACTTTTTATTTCATCATAGGCCAAATGTTTTTCAGCCAAAAATTTTTCTGTCTTTTCTTTTAGTTGTTGCATACTAGGAAATACCACATGTGCTGGCATTTCTTCTAATCCGATTTCTAATAAAAAATTCTTAGCCATAGTTTTACTCCTCTGTTAACCATTTTTCTGCTTCTTCACGTGATAAAAGTGGGAAGCCAAGTTTTTTACGTTCTTCAACAAAGATTTTAGCAACTTCTCTAGCCATATTACGAATACGAGCTAAATAACCTGCACGCTCAGTAACAGAAACTGCTCCTCTGGCATCTAACAAGTTAAAGTTATGACTACATTTCAAAATATAATCATAAGCTGGATGAACTAGATTCTCAGCAATACAACGTTTGGCTTCTGCTTCAAAACGATTGAAGTTTGCTAGTAATAATTCTTGATCACTTAGCTCAAAAGAATATTTTGAATGTTCATATTCAGGATGACGGAAGATTTCCCCATATTTGACCTCTTTAGTCCACTGTAAATCATAGACGCTTTCTACTTCTTGAATATAAGAAGCCAAACGCTCTAGGCCATAAGTAATCTCTGCTGTAACTGGCTGACAAGCTAGGCCACCGACTTGTTGGAAGTAAGTAAATTGGGTAATTTCCATACCATCTAACCAAACTTCCCAGCCTAAACCAGCACAACCCATCGAAGGATTCTCCCAGTTATCTTCAACAAAACGAATATCGTGAGCTAAAGGATCAATTCCTAATAATTTCAAGCTTTCTAAGTAAAGTTCTTGGATATTTTCTGGTGAGGGCTTCATCACCACTTGGAATTGATGGTGTTGATATAAACGGTTAGGATTTTCTCCATAGCGGCCATCTGCTGGTCGTCTTGATGGCTCTACATAGGCGGCATTCCATGGCTCTGGACCAATTGCACGTAAAAAAGTGTATGGGCTCATCGTTCCAGCCCCTTTTTCAGTATCATAGGCTTGCATTAGCATACAGCCATTATCAGACCAAAATTTTTGTAGCGTTAAAATCATTTCTTGAACGGTTAATTTTGTTGACATGAACAATCTCCTTTACTTTGTTTTTAAACAAAACATTCTTGTGAAATCTATATCAATCGACTGACTTCACATCGTTAAATAAAAAAGCCCCTATAGCAATGCAAAAAGCATCACTATAGGGACGAAAAACAAATTTCGCGGTTCCACCCTATTTCCGAATCATCGGCAACTTCATTCATTTGGCTACTCCCAACTGCCACAGATAAAAATATGTTTTCGGCTCACACCCTCCCGAATTCGCTAATAACAGAGATTTTCATCTTTCCATTGTTCTTAGTAGCTATTCAATTCTTCTTTAGTTTACTCGTTAAAAACTTATCTTGTCAAGCACAAATCAAGAATTATTGCATGGTTTCTTGTTTAACCTTATGATCAATGACATGTCGCTTAGCTAACTCCTGACTAACCTCGTTCAGACTAATGCCTTGATCGATCATCAAAACCAATAAATGATAAGCTAAATCAGCCAACTCAAAAATCGTTTCTTGCTTATCTTGTTTCATCGCACCAATAATCACTTCGGTGGACTCTTCGCCGACTTTTTTAAGAATTTTTTCTAAGCCTTTATCAAATAAATAATTGGTATAACTTCCCTCTTTAGGCTGCACCTTGCGATGGGTAATTAATTGGGTTAATTCAGCTAAGGAAAAATCAACCACATGCTGTTTTTCCTCAATAACGGTATTAAAGCAAGAATCAGTATTTAAATGACAAGCAGGCCCCTCTTTATCCACAAGTGCCACTAGAGCATCACAATCACAGTCAGCCTTTAGCTGAACCAGATGTTGAAAATTACCACTGGTTTCTCCTTTTTTCCATAATTTTTTTCGACTGCGCGAATAATAAGTCATCAGTCCTTCTTTTAAGGTTAAACGTAAACTTTCCTCGTTCATATAAGCAAGGGTTAAAACCTTTTTCGTATGTACATCCTGCACAACTACTGGGATTAGTCCGTGCTCATCATATTTTAAGCGCTCTATTGCAAGCATTTTGTCACCCACCTTTTATCTCACTGGAATATTTTTTAAACGTAAGGCTTGTTTTAAATCAGGAATTTTAACTTCTCCATAATGAAAGATTGAAGCAGCAAGACCCGCTTCAATATTCGGTAATGCAAATAAATCGATAAAATCTTGCACCTTGCCAGCGCCACCTGAGGCAACAATTGGCACCTCAACCATTTGACTGACTGCTTGTAGTAGTGGAAGATCAAAGCCTTGTTTCACACCATCTGTATCCATACTATTGATGACTAATTCGCCACAGCCCAATTCTACTCCTTGTCGAATCCAGGCTAAGGCATCAAGCCCAGTATCTTCTCTCCCACCTTTAGCAAAAACATGCCATTGATTGCCTACACGTTTCACATCGACTGATAAAACGACACACTGACTGCCATAACGATTAGCCGCTTTAGCAATCAATTCAGGTTGACGTAAGGCCCCCGAATTGACACTAACCTTATCCGCACCACAACGTAAAACACGTTCAAAGTCAGCTAAACGATTAATCCCGCCACCTACTGTTAAAGGAATAAACACCTCTGAGGCTACCTGCGTTAAAATATCAGTAAAAATGCCTCTTTCTTCAGCTGAAGCGGTAATATCATAAAAAACCAGCTCATCTGCACCTTGATCGTTATAAAACTTGGCCAAAGCAACGGGATCATTGACATCTTTTAAATCACCAAATTGGACCCCTTTTACGACCCGACCATGTTTCACATCAAGACAGGGAATAATCCGCTTAGCTATCATTTTCATCAACCACCTTTAATATTTCAGCCAATTTTAAGCTCTGATCATATAATGCTTTACCGACAATGACGCCATGAATCCCAATTGCTTTTAAGGCTAAAATATCCTCCATTGAAGCAACGCCACCAGAAGCGATAATCTCTAAACCTTCGATCGTCAGCAGTTTTTGATAAAGTTCAATATTCAAGCCTTGTCCGGTACCATCTCGAGAAATTTCGGTAAAAATCACAGTTTTAGCTTGCCATTTAGCTAGTTGCTGACAAAAGGTAAAGGCGTCGGTTTCTGTCGTTTCCAGCCAACCTTCTACTGCGACTTTCCCCTCTCTAGCATCGACACCAATGGCAATTTTATCTTGATACTTCGCTAGCATTTTTTGCGTAAATTCAGGATCTTTTTGCGCAATTGTCCCTAAAATCACCCGGCTAACCCCAGAATCTAAGCAGCGTTTAATCGCCTTTTCATCGCGAATCCCACCACCTAGTTCCACAAATAAATTCGTCGTTTCAGCAATTTGTTTAGCTACTTCAAAATAACGTTGTTGTCCATCTTTAGCACCATCTAAATCCACTAGATGCAGATATTTAGCCCCTTGCGCTTCAAAATTTTGGGCATAAGCCACTGGATCTTCGCCAAAGACTGTACTTTGATTATAGTCGCCTTGATATAAACGCACGACCTTTTGATTCAACACGTCAATCGCCGGAAAAATCTTCATCCTTTCACCTCCGAAAATGCTTTTAAGATATTTAACCCTACTTGTCCACTTTTTTCTGGATGGAATTGCGCGCCAAAGACATTGTTTTGTTGGACAATACCCGGGACGTTAATCCCGTACTCACTAGTTGCCACAATTTGATGCGCACAATCCGTGGCATAAAAACTATGGACATAATACACCTGATCATTTTCAGTGATTTTGCTAATTAAAGGACTAGTTTGCTGAAACTTTAAGGCATTCCAACCAATATGTGGCACCTTTAGCTGAATATTTTGTTCATTAAAGGCATTTTTTAACGAGACAACCCGTCCACCAATAAGACCTAAGCCTTGATGTGAACCAAATTCTTCACTTTCTTCAAATAACAATTGCATACCAAGACAAATTCCTAATAAGGGTTTCCCCTGATTGGCTAATTGCTGAATTGGTTCAATTAGCTTAGTTGCTTTTAATTGACTCATCGCATCACTAAAGGCACCAACACCTGGTAAAATAATTTGATCACATTGCTCTAAGATATGCCAATCACTTGTAATCACGCGTTCAATTGCTAAGTATTCTAAGGAGCGAGCAACACTAAATAAATTTCCTACTCCATAATCTACAATCCCAATCAAATCATTTCCTCCTCATGCTTTAACTAGGCTTCATGTTAAATATAAATCTAACACAAGCTATAAAATCGTCCCCTTAGTTGAAGGGATTTCCTCTGGCGCAGCAGGATTAATCGCCACAGCTTGACTTAAGGCTCGTGCTAGGCCTTTAAAAGTTGCTTCAACGATATGATGACTGTTTTTACCAGCAATTTGATGTAAATGAATCGTAGCACCTAATTCTCTAGCAAAAGCAATAAAAAATTCTTCCACGAGTTCTGTATCAAATTGTGTACCAATCTTTTCACTTGGAATGTGTAATTCAACGACAGCCATCGCACGCCCACTGATATCTATCGCACTCATAACTAAGGCCTCATCCATCGGCAAAAGCATGCTACCATAACGAGTAATCCCTTTACGATTACCTAGTCCTTGAGAAAAAGCACGGCCAAGTACAATGGCGACATCCTCAACTGTATGATGCGCATCTACCTGAATATCCCCATCACAAGAAATGCGTAAATCAAAACGGCCATGCTTAGCAAATAAAGTCAGCATATGATCGAAAAAGCCAACGCCTGTTTGAATTTGACTATCTCCCTTGCCGTCGATAGCTAGGGAAAGTTGAATGTTCGTTTCTGCGGTATTGCGAGTAATTTTTGCCTTACGCATGAATATTTTCCTCCTGCAAAATTTCTTTTATTTTTTCAATAAAATAAACCATTTCTTCTTGGGTACCAATTGAAATACGAATAAAGTTACGAATACGTTCTTGATCAAACCAACGAATATAAATATTGTCTTGCTTTAATCGCTGATATAAATGCTGTCCGGTAATTTTAGGATGTGTTGCAAAAATAAAGTTTGCTTGGCTAGGTAAAACCTCAAAGGATAATTGTTGTAATGCACTACAAACATACTCTCTGGTCGTAATAATTTTTTCAATACATTCATCCACATAATCCTGACTGTTTAAAGAAGCTGCTCCACAGTATAAGCTCATGGTATTTACGCTATAAGGATTGATACTAAATTTTAATCGATTCATATCCTGAATGATTTGCTCATTAGCAATTGCATATCCCAACCTAGCACCAGCTAACTGTCTTGCCTTAGAAAAAGTGCCAACGACGATCAAATTAGGGTAATGCGCCACCTCTTGAACGACTGATTCTTTACCAAAATCAGCATAGGCTTCATCCACAATTAATAGCCGATGAGGGTTTTGGCTTAAAAACTGAATGATGCGCTCTTTTGAAATAACCAAACCAGTCGGTGCGTTCGGATTAGCAATCACTACCGTCTCACTGCTTCCTTCATAATCCGCTAAATCAATTTGAAAGGCTGCATTTAAAGGAACAATTTTAGCTGGTACTTGATAAAAATGACGATAGACGTCATAAAAGCCATAACTAATATCTGGAAAAGCCACCCCATGCTCCGTAAACCCTTGAAAAAGTAGGGCTAAAACATCATCACTACCATTTCCGATAAAAATTTGCTCTTCTTTGACCCCTAATTGCTTGGCTAAGGGTTGGCGTACCATCCGACAAGTCGGATCACTATATCGAGATAAGGTCATGGCTGCCTGTTTAGCGGCTTCTAGAACTGCTTGTGGAGGATCATAAGGGTTTTCGTTTGTATTTAATTTAAGAATTTGCTGCTCATTGACTTGCTCACCTGGCGTATAAGGAATCAAGCTGTGATATTTTTGATTGAAAAAACTCATTGTTCATCCTCCCTTCGAATCAGTGCCGATTGTGCGTGGCCCTGAAGACCTTCAGCCTGTGCAAAATGAGCGATGGCAGTAATTTGCTGTTGTAAGGCTGTTTTTGAATAATATAAATAGCTACTCTTCTTCACGAAATCATCAACATTTAACGCTGAATAAAAACGAGCTGTCCCTTCCGTTGGTAATGTATGATTTGGACCAGCTAAATAATCTCCTAAAACCTCTGGTGTATAATGACCTAGGAAAATACTGCCAGCATGTTTGATTTGTCCTAAATAGGCAAACGGTTCTAAAACTGCTAGTTCTAAATGTTCAGGAGCAATTTTATTGGCTATTTGACAAGCTTCTTCAATATTTTCTACTAATACCACCTTGCCATTATTTTCAATGGATTGACTAGCAATAGCTTTACGTGGTAAGTTGGCCAGTTGTTTTTGTAGTTCTTCTGATATTTGTTCAAAAATTCGTTGACTATCAGTTAATAAAATGGCCTGCGCTAAGGTATCGTGTTCTGCTTGCGCGAGTAAATCAGCCGCTAACCACTCAACATTCGCCGAGTCATCCGCAATGATTAAAACATCACTTGGTCCAGCTATCATATCAATATCCACCTGTCCATAAACCAATCGTTTGGCCGTAGCCACATAAATATTCCCTGGTCCAACAATCTTATCAACTTTAGGGATGCTTTGCGTCCCATAGGCTAATGCGGCAATGCCATGTGCTCCACCTACTTTATAGATTTGATCCACACCAGCAATTTGACTAGCAACTAAAACATTCGGATTGACCTTGCCCTCTTTATCTGGTGGTGTGATTAAAATAATTTTTTCAACACCAGCGACCTTAGCTGGGGCTACATCCATCAAAACTGTACTCGGATAAGCCGCAGTCCCGCCTGGAACATAAACACCTACGCAATCTAAAGGCAAAACTCGTTGTCCCATAACCTGACCAGCTTGAGTCATAATATAACCATTATTTTTTTGTTTTTCATGAAATTGATAAATTCTATGCCATGCTTGTTTCATAACTTCAACTAGCGCTGGATCAACCAGTTCAAAAGCTTGCTTAATCTCAGTAGGGCTAACTAGAAACTCAGTAGCTTGATATTGATCAAATTGATAGCTAAACTGCTTCAAAGCATCATCTTGATTGGTTTTTACTGCCTCAATAATTTCACGAACCTTATCTGTTACATCGAGTGTTTCACTAGCTTTTCTCTTAAGAATCGTTGTGAGTGCATCCGTTTTAGTTGTATATTTTCTTATCATAATTGCTTTGCCACCTTCTGCACAATTTCATTTATTTTTTTCCCTTTAAAGCGATAGGCTGTCTGATTGGCCACTAATCTAGCAGACGAATCAGCTATCTTTTGTAATACTGATAAATGATTTTCTTTTAAAGTTTGGCCTGTTTCTACAATATCGACAATCACATCAGCTAAGCCTAATAAGGGGGCTACCTCAATAGAACCATGTAATTGGATTAATTCAACCGCTTGCCCATGGGCTGAAAAATGATTCCGGGTAATTTGCGGATATTTCGTTGCTACCTTTAACGCACGCGTTTGATCCACCTGTTGATTTTTTGGCCCTGCGATTGCTAAAAAACAACGCCCCATTTTTAAATCTAATAATTCTAATACATCTGGGGTACTTTCAAGTAAAACATCCTTACCGACTACACCAATATCCGCGACTCCATGCTCCACATAAATTGCCACATCACTAGGCTTCACTAAAAAGAATTGAAGTTTATTCATCTCATCTGTAAAAATTAGCTGACGATTCGCCTGTAAAATATTTTCTGCACATAAATTGGCCTCAACAAAGCATTGATAAACCTTTTCTGCCATCCGTCCCTTAGGAAGTGCCACTTTCACATAATCATCCTTCACCGCTGTCAAAGATAAGCTTGCTGGATGAAAAAGTTGTTCGTCTAAATAAACTGCAAAGCCAATTCCTTGCTGTTTTTTACCTTGCCGTAATAATAATTGATCGTAGCGTCCACCAATTAAAACCGGCGTAGCTACATCTGGTAAGAAACCATGAAAAATCAATCCGCTGTAATACTCTTTGTCGTCAATAATCGATAAATCTAAACGAAAAACCTGCTTAGGTAATGTTCGCATCAGTTGTTTTAAATTATTCAACACCTGCTGGCTAGCTGAATCATTAAAAAGCATTAAGGCATCCTCAATTTGTCGCAAAACTGTCTCTTCGGTAAATAATAATTTTTGCAGTAATTGCCATTTTTCATCAGCAAAGGGGATTAATAAGGTTAACTTCTTTAATTCGTGAACGGCTTTTTGTTTGAGTGCCTGTGAAACAGCGCCTTTTTGCTTATCATCAAACCAAGTAAGGACTTCATCAAGTAAAATGCGATGTGAAAAAGCAATCTGACCTTGCCCAAATAACTGTAAACTATCAATTGCCAACTGTAATATTTCTTGTTCATCTGTTAAGCTTAGTTGCCCTATTTGCTCAACACCTAATTGATGAATACGTCGATACTCTTGATTTTTATAATCATGTCGATACACATCTTCATCGTAAAAGCAACGTTTTGCTTCATTAGCTCCAGTATTTTGAATAATCGATAGCGTAATATCTGGTTTTAATGCCATCACTTGCCCATTAGAACCAATAAAGGTAATCACCTCTTGTTCAGCTTGGTAATTACGACTTTGCACATATACATCATAGCTTTCAAAAGCACTTAAGTAATAACGCTGGAAGTGATGATGCTGGAATAATGCCTTCAATTGAATGGTTTTTTGTTCTTCAGTCGATAAATATTTTAAATATTCTTCCATTATTCCACTTCCAATCTGTGATAATTATTAAAACAATATTAAACTTAAATTAAATTTTAGTCAACCTCTTTAATTTTAAAGCCATAAAAAAACCTTTGTTTAATGGAGTTACATTCATTAAACAAAGGTTAATCTATTTCATTTTTTATTTTTAATGATTTGGTTCTAATATATCCTGCCAGTTTTTCATTTGATCAATAAATTTTTTGCTTTTTAAATGGATACCCACGTATTCCTCATATAAAAAATCAATAAACTTGCGTAGTTCTTGCTTGGTTTGTGGTTTAAAAGACAAATGATTTAATTGTTCATAATGAACATTAGCTAACTGACCAACCAAGTACATGATCTTTGGACTAGTTGGATAATGTTTAGTATCTAAAATCACATGTTTTTCACATAACAACCCATGGTATTTATGTGAAAAATAATATTGGTGATTTGCTTGGCCACATACTGCGCATTGCTGCCAATTAAAAATAACCCCAAATCGTTGAAGAATTTGAATTTCAAAAATATTGGTGATAATTTCAGCATCGTAACCTTGGTCAATTAAAAAGAGTGCTTCACGCAAAAAATGATATAAGTTAGGATCATAAATTCGATCTTCAATCGCTGCATCCGCTAAATTAAGCAAATAAGTAGCATAAGCCGACATAAAAATATCTTGTTGAATATTACTAAAGGGATGGATTGCTTTGGCACTATTTAAAAAGGAAAGATTTTCTGTTTTAAAGGTACCAATATAAATCGCTTCAGTAAACGGCTGAACGGCTGATTTCAATGGATGATTTTTGCGATGAATTCCCTTCACATAAAACATTTGCTTCCCAGCCGATTCGGTAAAGATTTTTACCAACATGTCATGTTCTTTGTGATTACGCGTAAATAAAATCAGCCCCTTTGATTCAGCTAACGCCATTTTTCCATCTCCTAATATTAATAATCTTCTTTGCGATAACCATAATCAGTTAGATAAGTCTGTTTATCGCGCCAATCCTTTTGTACCTTAACCCATAATTCTAAAAAGACTTTATCGCCTAAAAGCTGTTCAATGTCTTTACGTGCTTGCGTACCAATTTTTTTCAGCATCGCTCCGCCTTTACCAATAATAATTCCTTTTTGGCTATCACGCTCAATAACAATGGTTGCTTGGACCTGAACCTTATCATCTTGATTGCGTTTCATTGAATCAATAACAACTGCTACTGAATGGGGTACTTCATCACGCGTAAGCTGTAAGATTTTTTCACGAATGAGCTCTGATACGACAAAATATTCTGGATGATCGGTTACTTGATCATCTGGAAAATATTGAGGTCCAGCAGGCATTTGCTCACTTAATTCATGCATTAAAGTTTCAAAATTATTGCCTTGAGTTGCTGAAATTGGAATCACCTGAGCAAAATCCATCTGCTTTTGATAATCTTCAATTTGAAGCAATAGTTCATCTGGATGGATTTTATCAATTTTATTGATCACTAAATACACAGGAACCTGTAATTTTCTTAAGCGTTCAATGATCATATCATCGCCTTTTCCTCGTTTTTGATCGGCACTAACCATAAATAAAACGACTTCGACTTCTTTTAAAGCGCTGTAAGCTGCTTCCACCATATAATCACCTAATCGATGCTTAGGTTTATGGATTCCTGGCGTATCAATGAATACCATCTGTACCTTATCTGTGGTATACACCCCTTGAATTTTATTACGCGTAGTTTGGGCTTTGTCACTCATAATAGCAATTTTTTGACCAACAATTCGATTCAATAAGGTTGATTTTCCAACATTTGGTCGGCCCACAATCGCTACAAAGCCTGATTTTTCAATGCTCATTTTTATCCTCTTTTCTATTTTTTATTTTTTTGTCATTAAATAATAAAAACAAAGCTCAATACATGATAGACAATGACGATGTTTATCACGTATTGAGATAATTTTTAACCCAATCAGTTAAAAGAATAGATGATATAGCTTAGGTACAAAAATGAAGCAGCCAACTATTAAAGCAAACAACGCTTGTACCAAAACCATCCCAGCGCCAATGTCCTTAACCTTTTTGCCTAAGGGATGGAAATGATAGTTGGTCACCATATCAACCGTATTCTCCAAAGCAGTATTGGCTAATTCAGCCACGATTACCAAAACTGCACTTAATAATATCCAGAGCCACTCATTTAATGAAAGCTTCAAAATCACTCCTAATAGACAGACCGCTATTAATGAACAAATATGAAACCGTAAATTTCGCTCTTCTTTGAAGGCTACTTTAAGACCGCTGATAGCAAAATCTAATGAATAGCTAAAATGCTTATTTTTTGTTGTCTGTTTATCTTTTAAGTCCATAGGCAGTTAATATTTCCTCTTGTAAGCCAAACATTTCCTTCTCATCTTCAGGTGTCATATGATCATAACCATTCAGATGTAAAAAGCCATGTACAGCTAAAAATCCAAGTTCCCGATCAAAACTGTGGCCATATTCTTGCGCTTGTTCTTGTGCACGTTCGACTGAAATCATAATATCGCCTATATTTCGTGGCAAGTCAAAGTCATCTTCCTCATCAAAATGAATCGCTAACTCGTCTTCGCCTAATTCCTCTAACGCAAAGCTAATGACATCTGTGGCCTGATCTTTATTGCGATAGTCTCGATTAATCATCCGAATTTCTTCATTGTCCATAAAAGTAACCGACATCTCAGTATTTTCAGGCAATGATAGATAGCTACCAGCAAATTGTAATAACTTTTCGATTTCAGTAATCTTGGTAGCAGTTACTCTATTTTGTTCATCAATAAAGGTGATTTCCATTTAATTTTCTCTTCTTTCTTGTTCTTCTTTCATACTCTTAGCTTCTGATTCCATTTTTGGATATTTAATTCTAGAATGGAATGTACTACATAAGCCATTAACAATTGAATGTTCAATAGTATGAATTTCATTTAGTGTTAAACCTGATTCATCTAGTTGGCCATCTAAAATTCTCGATTCAATCAACTGATGAACAAATTCTTTAATCTTTTGATTAGTTGGATTATCCATAGCTCTTACAGCTGCCTCACAGCTATCGGCAATACTTACAACTGCTGCTTCTTTGGTTTGTGGCTTGGGACCTGGATAGCGATAGTCCTGTTCTTTTACTTCAGGATTGCGCTCTTTCGCTTTTACATAAAAATACTTCATCAAGGTCGTGCCATGATGCTGATTACAAATATCAATCACCATCTGCGGCATATGATATTGAGCCAAAATTTTAGCTCCATCAATCACATGACCAAAAATAATCTGCTTACTGTCCTCAGGCAATAAAAAGTTATGCGGGTTTTCAGCGCCATGAGGCAGGTTTTCTACAAAAAAGTTGGCATGCTTTAGTTTGCCCACATCATGATAATAACAGGCCACTCGAGTTAACAGCGAACGTCCGCCAATGGCAGCAACCGCATTGGCGCTAAGATTAGCTACCATCATGCTATGGTGATAGGTTCCAGGCGCTTCCTCTAATAGCTGTTTTAATAAAGGATGATTTGGATTACTTAATTCATTTAAGACCATCATGCTATCATCAGAAACCAATAACTCCAAATATGGAAACAAGCCCACAATAAACAATAAAGAGATGATATTGCCTAACCCACTACAAATAATTGTTAGCCAGGTTTTCCAATCAACAAAGCTCATTCCCTGCATCGTCACAATTACTAAACTCATCAAAACAGGATAAGCAACCGACCAAAGCAAGGTTTGCCAACGTTGACGGTAGATGGTACTTTTCTTAACAAACGTACCCATTAAACCTGAAAATAAATAGGAAATAAAAATAATCGTTACAATACTTGTTCCCACAGCATCATAATAAATAAATGCTGCCATCAATACTTGAAAAAGCGCAGCCAAAATAGCTAATCGCCGCTCTAATAAAGCATTAATGGTAAAAGGAACAAATGTGGCTGGAAAAAGTAAAGATAGGTAAGAAATGGATTCATTTTGAATTACCTGAATGACCTTCATAATTAATAAACCACTAAACATCAGGCACAAATACGCAACTATTTTGACCAAGCGTTTTTTCAAATTACTTTCTTGTAAAACAACACTTAGCAAGACTAAAAGCTGTAAAATAATTGCCATAATTAAAGCAACTAAAGGGAAAACCGAACCCTTTTGTGAAGTTAAGCCTAATAGCTTTAATTTTTCCATCGCAGTCGCATCGATTTGCGAGCCTTCACGAACAATAATCTCCCCTTGATAAATCATGACCGGTTGCACATCATCACGTGCTTTTTGACGTAACTGATTGGTTTTCTTTTCGTTCAAAAAAGCATTAGGAACAATTGCTTGTTTAAAAATAGTTTCTAGAATATTTTTGGCCGGCGTATCTAAAGATAGCTTTGCAACCTGATTAGTTAATTCTTTTTGAATAGCGGTGATATCGGCTTCTTTAATTTGCTTTTTATATTCCTTGGTTAAATATTTCAATGCCAGACTTTTAACTTGATTATATTCCTCATCTGATAGCGTAAATAGGTTTTGATAGAAAGTATCATCGAATTTTTGATAAAAGTTTAAATTATCTGTGTCTAGTGATTCAAATTGTTTTTTTAAATCAACGAGTTCATCTGCTATCGAAATTGAAGGTACCACGTCGCCAGCTTTTTGATTAGCCAACGCATCTTGGTATTGTTCTTGCGCTTGCTTTTTCACCTTAGTGACCAATTCAAACAATCGACTAACCAAGCTATATTGATTTTTTCCTACATCCTCTTGAAACGTATACTCAGGGCTCACCGCTTCAGCAGCGATTTGTTTACGTTTCTCAGTAGCAGCAACATTTTCAATCGTTTTATTTGCACGAATACTTTCATCAACTACTTGACCTTCATAATAATCGATTGTCTTGGTTTTTACACTAGAAAAGATGAGTGCTGTTGTTGCTACAAAAAACAGCAAAAAAATTACTGGTAACAACCAACGTCCTAAACGTTGTCTTAACTTCCATAAAGGTTCAACAATCATATTTTCATCTCCTAGCTATCGGTTGTTGTACTAATGATTTGCCTTTTCATACGCTTGAATAATTTGAGCAACTACCGGATGACGAACAACATCACTGGCTTCAAAATGGACAAAAGCAATTTGTGGTAAATGTTTCAAGGTTTTTTCTGCATGCATTAACCCACTAATTACACCCTTTGGTAAATCAATCTGACTCGTGTCCCCATTAATAATCATTTTCGATTGAAAACCTAAACGGGTTAGAAACATTTTCATTTGGGAAATAGTCGTATTTTGCGCTTCATCCAAAATAACAAAAGCATCTTCTAATGTACGACCACGCATATAAGCAAGCGGAGCAATTTCAATGACTCCTCGCTCAATTAAACGTGTAGTATGTTCTACACCAAAAATTTGATGTAAAGCATCATAAACAGGCCGCAAATAAGGATCGACCTTTTCTTTTAAATCTCCAGGTAAAAAACCTAGGCTTTCCCCCGCTTCCACTGCTGGACGTGTTAAAATAATCCGTTGTACTTCGCCACGTTTTAGGGCCAATACAGCTAGCACAACCGCTAAAAAGGTTTTCCCCGTTCCTGCAGGTCCAATGCCAAAGACAACATCATGATTTTTCACCGCCTCAATATAGCGATGCTGACCCCGATTTTTAACGCGAATAATTCGTCCATTACGATCTTTTAGTAATTCCTGTTCGTAAAGTTCAACAAACTGATTTAAACGACCATTTTTTAAAAGGTTTAAAGCCGTCACTACGTCAGGGGTATGCACCGGAATCCCTCGGTCAATTAATTCCACCAATCCATCTACAACAGCCTTTGCATCATCAACTGACAACGCTTCTCCTTCGATTTGAATCATTTCTCCTCTTGTACGGATAATTACGTCTAGATTTTCTTCAATGACTTTCAAATGTTTATCGTGTGACCCAAATAATAGTCCCAAATCAGTATCTGCATTAAATCTAAGATCCAGTATCTTTTTTTCTTCCGGCAAAAAAAATCGCTCCTTTTATCATCAAACTAATTCATCTCATTTTTATGAAGCATTACTATATCGCTGATTATAACATAATTTCCAGTAAAATTCGATGGTTGATACTTTGAACAACTATTTTATCCAACAAGTAAAAAAAACAGCTGGTTAAAAACCAGCTGCATTGTTCAATTGAAGTGTTTGATTACTTATTTAGTAATTCTTTTACGATTGCATTAACCTGATTACCATCGGCTTTGCCTTTAACTTGTGGCATAACTACGCCCATGACTTTACCAAATTCTTTAGCAGAACTTGCATTTACTTGGCTAATTGCGTTTTGAATGATTTCACGCAACTCAGCTTCACTTAACTGAGCAGGTAAATATTTTTCAACGATTGCAATCTCCACTTTTACTTTTTCAACTAAATCATCACGACCAGCCTGTTCAAACTCAGAGAGCGCATCACGTCGTTGTTTCATCTCACGAGACAACACAGTTAGTTCCTCATCTTCGCTTAAATCATGGCCTGCTTTGATTTGTTCATTTTGAATCGATGCCTTGAGCATACGGACAACCTGCAAAGTATCCTTATCTTTCGCTTTCATCGCCGTCTTCATGTCATCGTTCAAAGTACTTAGTAGTGACACACTACCAGCTCCATTTCTTTACTCCTAGAATTTTTTACGTTTTCTAGCAGCTTCAGATTTTTTCTTGCGTCGAACACTTGGTTTTTCGTAGAACTCACGTTTACGAGATTCTTGCAAAGTACCAGCTTTAGACACGGAACGTTTGAAGCGACGAAGAGCATCGTCAAGAGATTCATTTTTGCGAACCACTGTTTTTGACATGTAAATCCCTCCCTCCGAGCTTAAAAAGTAACCGTTTTTGTTATCGAAATTAACTTTCAAAAAAAAACATTGTCCTTTTGGAATTATAGCTAAGTTAAGAAAAGTTGTCAAGTTTATCTGTAAAAGACAAGCAAACTTTTTTTAGACATTTTGACACTGTTCACAACGGCCATAGATTTCAAAACGATGACCTTCAATTGTACAGCCAACCAACTGCTCTTGAAAAAAATCCATAGGGCAAATTTTTATTTCTTTTGTTTTGCCACAATATTTACAAATAAAATGATGATGGTGGTGATCAGCGCCCATCAGTGAACAATGCAGACGAAACTTCATTTCCGAATTAAAATCCGTTTCTTCAAAAATACCTAGCTCCGAAAAATCATGTAAATTTCGATAGACCGTGTCGTAGCTTAACCCTGGAAACACGCTATTCATATATTCATGTACTTCACGAGCTGAGACATAGCGATTTTTATCAGCCAAGTATTTAATCAAGGTTTCTCTTTTTTTAGTATACTTTAAGCCATGCTCTTTAATTAAGGCTAGTGCTCGTTGAACAATTTCTTTTGTATGATCCATTTTTTTCCCTCTTTATTTTTTCTATTGTAGAGTATAGCACAATTTAAAAAATTTTTCGATTGATACTCTTTATCCTTGCTCCTACTATTAAATGATTAATAGGGAATATACACAAAATTCTTCTAAATTTATCCGCTTTTTAGCTGCTTTCTATGCTATAATTTAGCTATAATTTTTAAGAAATGAGGTCTATACATGAGTGAATCGACTAAAAAAATTATCATTTTTGTCATCTCTGATTCAGCAGGTGAAACTGCCTCTAAATTAGCACAAGCGACAATGGCCCAATATCCGACTGTTGACTTTGAAGTCTATCGACGGACTTTTATTCAAGATAAAGACGCCTTAATGCAAGCGCTAACCGATGCGAAAAAGTTAGATGCGATGGTTATTTATACGATTATTAATGCTGAATTGGTCGCCCTAACTGAAGATTTCTGTGAACAAGCACAAATTTATAGTTTCAATGTTTTAACCCCGCCTGTTCAAGAAGTTAGTAAAAGAGCCAATATTGAACCAACGGGCGAGCCAGGTGCCTTACATCATTTAAATAAAAATTATTTTAGAAGAATTAAAGCGATGGAATTTGCGGTTAAATACGATGACGGAAAAGATCCTAGAGGCTTTTTAAAGGCAGATATCGTCTTATTAGGCGTTTCTCGTACTTCAAAAACACCCCTCTCTTTATTTTTAGCTAACAAAAATTTAAAAGTGGCCAATTTACCCTTAGTGCCCCAAGCACAAATTCCAGAACAATTGTGGCAGGTTGATCCTAAAAAAATTGTCGGCTTGACCAATGATCCTGCGGTATTAAACGGGATTCGTAAGGAAAGAATGCGTGCATATGGGCTTGATCCAGACACCGCCTATTCAGATATTGATAAGATTCGTGAAGAACTTGATTTTGCCAATAAATTATACGAAAAACTTGGTTGCGTAGTCATCAATGTCGCTACCTTATCCATTGAAGAAACCGCCTCAATGATTTTAAATGAACTGAATTTAGAAGATCATAGTTATTTTATTACCGATAATGATCAAGCTGGTAATTTCTATAGGTAAAATAGCGAATTAAAAGACGTAGTAGTCAAAAATAAGCAAAGGACTCATGCATCGAACTTTGCTTATTGTCTTTGACGCTACGTCTTCTTTTAATCCTTGATTTTTCTAGTATGTTGCTAATTTCTTTCGCCGTTTGGCTAACATCTGCGGAATTTCACTTAATTCATAGGTCGTTTGTTGATAAACATCGTTAATCCAATTATGGTAAAGTAAATGGGCGTTGCCACGCCAGCAGTTAAAAACGCGCCCCTCGATTTGATCATTTTCAAAATAATTTACTGGTAAAGCTGTATCCAAACCACGTTTTTTATCCCGTAAGTATTCTTTTTTTAATGAATCTGTATCATATTCAAAATGTCCTAATAGAAAAATATCATGATCATCAGCGGAAATTAAAATGGTCGCACCAATGTCTGGATTACTAGCTACTACTTTTAATTTTTCTGGTTGAATTTGTGATTCATTAATTCCAGTATATCTTGACTGTGGCCCATAAAATCGATCATCAAAGCCTCTAAATAAACGATGATGAATTTGTAGCTCTTGCGGATAGATACCAAATAATTTTTGTTCATACATGATTTTATCGATTCCATAATGATAATATAACCCGGCCTGTGCGCCCCAACAAATGTGGATAACTGAGGTAACATTTGTTTTACTCCAGTCCATAATCTGCTTTAACTCTTCCCAGTAATCGACTTGCTCAAAGGCCAAGGTTTCTACCGGCGCACCGGTAATAATCAAACCATCATAGCATTTATCTTTTACATCTTTCAATTCTAAATAATACTTTAAAAGATGATGCGCACTAACATTTTTGGCTTCATGTGAGGCAACTCTTAAAAAATCCAAATCAATTTGCAAAGGACTTTGACTGATTAAACGGAGAAACTGTAGTTCTGTATCTAATTTATTCGGCATTAGATTAAGTAATAATAACTTTAATGGTCGAATATCTTGTTGTTGTGCCCGCTTATATTCAATGGCAAAAATATCCTCCGATTCTAGCATTTTGGCAGCTGGAAATCCTTCAGTTAATTTAATCGGCATAATCATCTTCCTTTCTGAATAATTTATAACTCCTTAAGCACAAAAAAAGATTTTCTCCCTAAATAAGGGCGAAAATCTTTTCGCGGTACCACCTTGGTTCACATTCATCTTTGAATGTCTTAATGAAAACATACTTTTTAAAGTATTATTTTCTGTTTGATAACGAAAACAAACCGTAATTGCTATTGTTTCACAATTAATACTCCAAGACCATTTTCAAAGGAATGAATTTCTCTGTTCTCAGCTACTCAGATTCTCTGTAAAATCCAACATCCTTTTACTTATCTTTTCATCGTATACTTATTTAAAAGACTTGGACCCCTTCACGATCAATCGCTAGTTGTTCAATCTGTGCATGATTATCTAATAACCGTAATTGGTCCATCAATGTAGCGACTTCCTCTTTTGGTGTCAAAATTAATACAGTCGGTCCAGCACCACTTAAAAAACAGCCAAAAGCCTTACTGCGTTGACAGATTTGTCGAATTTGACTAAGATGCGGAACTAACTTGGCCCGATATTTTTCATGGAATAAATCTTGCTCCATCAAGCGGCCAGCTAACGCTAAATTGCCGTTAATTACAGCACCAATCATCACATTGGCAATCGCACTTGCTTTAACCGCTTCTTTATATTCAAAGCTTTGTGGTAAAACCTGGCGACTTTCTTTGGTTAGTAGTTCTGTACTAGGAATATAGGCAATAATCTCACATTCTGGGAAATAATGCTTCACCGAGAGCACTTGTTCTGTTGCTTCATCGTAACAAGCGACCACAAAATCACCAAAAATAGCTGGAGCCACATTATCAGGGTGCCCTTCAATTTTAGTAGCAATCGTTAACTTCTCTTCAGCAGATAAATTTAAATGGGCTAAACGATTGGCTAATTCAATTCCCGCTATGATTACTGAAGAGCTACTACCTAAGCCTCTTGTCAAAGGAATATCCGAAATCATTCTCAATTGATGCGGCATAATCTCAGGCGCTACCTGTAAAGCTGTTTGAATGAGTAGATTATTTTCATCACTTGGAATTTCGCTGCCTAGATGATGAATAATCTCCCATTTTTCTTGCGGTTTAATCACCTCAACTACTAGATATTTAGCTAGTGCAATCCCACAAGAATCAAAACCTGGTCCTAAGTTTGCGGAAGTTGCTGGCACTTGGATTTTCATGCTTCGGCCACTCCTGAACGTAAATGCAAACGCATCTGTTCAACATCAGCCATGCGATGAATATCGGCATGTACTTCTTTGATTGCTGTATCAGGATCTTTCAAGCCATTACCTGTAAAGACGGTAACGACTGTTTCTCCTGGTTTAATTTTACCAGCTTGAACATGCTTAATCACACCCGCTAAAGAAGCAGCTGAACCCGGCTCAACAAATACACCATCCATAGCCGCAACTTTGCGATAAGCATTTAAAATTTCTTCATCGCTTACTTCATCAATGTAACCGTTGGATTCATCGCGAGCAGCTGTTGCCAAATGCCAACTAGCTGGATTACCGATGCGGATCGCAGTAGCTATTGTTTCCGGTTTTTCAATCACTTGATTGCGAACAATTGCTGCAGCACCTTGGGCTTCAAATCCATGCATGCGTGGTAAGCTAGTCCCTTTTACTTCATGCCATTCTTTGAACCCTTTCCAATAAGCTGAAATATTCCCAGCATTGCCAACTGGAATAGCTAAAACATCTGGCGCAAAGCCTAATTGTTCACAAATTTCAAAGGCCGCCGTTTTTTGACCTTCTAAACGATATGGGTTGACAGAATTAACTAAAGCAACGTCTTCGGTTTTAGCAATGTCACGAACTGCTTTTAGGGCTTCATCAAAATTACCTGGAATGGAGATAATATCTGCACCATAAGCAATCGCTTGGGCTAATTTTCCCATGGCAATTTTACCTTCAGGAATAACGACATAAACCTTTACCCCGGCTCTTGTACCATAAGCAGCCGCTGCCGCACTAGTATTGCCGGTAGAAGCACAAACAATTGCTTTCGCTCCTTCTTCAACAGCTTTAGCCACTGCCATGACCATTCCACGATCTTTAAATGAACCAGTTGGATTCAATCCTTCATATTTTCCATATAAAGTAATGCCTAACTCTTTAGACAGATTATGCAAAGGAATCAATGGGGTATTTCCTTCACATAATGAAATCATTGGGGTCTTTTCAGTAATTGGTAAATATTCCTTATATCTTTTTAGTAATCCTTCATACATGATCCTACGCTCCTATCACTTTCATTACGCGTTCAATTCTAGCATAATTTGTTAATTTTTGGGTAAATTCTTTTAATTTTGCCTTGGAAATTGGTTCACAAATAACAAACAGATGCGCATCTTTTTTAAGCTGGCGTTCAACCTTGATTGTATACTTTAAGAAGATTGGCTCTAATTGTTCATAATCTTTCACATTTAATGCTAGATAATAACGACTCAGCTGTTGCTCATCATTAGCCAAAGCAGTTGGCAGTGAAAATTGATTAAACAGCGGCGCTTCAAGCTTCAATGCCTTATTTTTCGCAATAGCCACCACATCAGATAACACGCTCGTTGCTGTCGGTAAAGCCCCCGCTCCTGGGCCATAAAACATCGATTGATGAATCCCACTACTTTCAATAAAAATACCATTAAACTCATTTTTGATTGAAGCAATTGGATGACTTGCATGCACAAGGGTTGGACCAACTGATACCGCAATTTGCTGATCATATTTTTTAGCTCGACCAATCAATTTAATTTCATAGCCAAGCTCTTTGGCTGCATATACATCTAGCTCAGTTAATGAACGAATCCCTTCAATCTCTAAATCGTCCATTGTCACATCCATCCCATAAGCAAACTGTGATAAAATCACCATTTTATAGGCTGCATCGATACCATCAACATCATTAGTCGGATCAGATTCAGCAAAACCCAATGCTTGCGCCTTTTCTAAAGCTGCTTGATAAGAAAGATGCTCTTCAAACATTTTGGTCAACATATAATTGGTTGTTCCATTGACAATCCCCATCACATCTGTAATTTCATCGGCTAAATAATTATTAGTCAATGTACGTAAGATGGGAATTCCGCCAGCTACACTGGCTTCATAAAATAATGAAACTTTATTTTCTTTGGCTAATGCATTTAAAGATACACCGTGCTGGGCAATCAGGTCCTTATTAGCTGTCACCACATGCTTACCATGACGTAATGCCGCTTCAATAAACTCTTTAGCTGGATGAACCTTACCAATTAACTCGATAATTACATCTAAGCTTTCATCTTCAACTAACGCGTCAAAATCAGTGGTCAACGTAAAACCGTACTTTGCTGCCATTGCAGATTTATCCTCGCCAGGCCTGACTAAAGCTTTGTCAATAGAAATCGCCACACCAGTCTGTTTTTGTAATTTTTCCTTCTCTTTGGCTAACACCTGGACAACGCCGCCACCCACGACACCTAGTCCTAATAAGCCAATTCTTAGTGTTTTGCTCATATAGACTCCTTACCTTGAATTAGAAATAATTCATTTAATTCTCATAATTTTTTCTATTAGCATATCAAAAAAAGCATAAAAAAACTAGAACTTTCTAAAATAAATTTTCAAAGTTCTAGTTTTTTTGTTCATTTTTTCAATAATTTAAGCCGTAATCGCTTCAATCGCAGCTTTTAGATCAGCAATTTTTTGATTAGCAGCTGTGCTAGAATCCGCTTTAACCCCAATATAGAATTTAATTTTTGGTTCTGTTCCAGATGGGCGTACAGCAATCCAGCTTTCATCTGCTAAGGTATATTTCAATACATTTGATGGTGGTGTCGTTAAGGCTTCTTTTTCACCAGATACAAAAACTTTCGTCAGCGCTTGGAAATCTTCAGTAATAGCGACTGGAATATTCGCAAATTCAGTTGGAGCAGCTTGACGGAAAGTCGCCATCATTTCTTTAATTTTAGCTGCTCCTTCCAAGCCACTTAAAGTTACAGAAATGGTTTTTTCTGCATAATAACCATATTCTTCAAAGATTTCTTGTAATCCATCATAAAGAGTCTTACCTTGTTTTTTATAGTAAGCTGCAACTTCAGCCAATAACACTAAAGCTTGGATAGCATCTTTGTCACGAACAAAGGATTTGACTAAGTAACCGTAACTTTCTTCAAAACCAAACATAAAAGTATTGGAACCCGTATCTTCAAATTGTTGAATTTTTTCAGCGATAAATTTAAAACCAGTTAAAACATTAAAGGTAGTTGCGCCAAAGCTTTTAGCAATCGCTGCTGGTAACTCACTAGATACAATAGATTTCACAATGGTTGCATTGGCTTGAAGCGTTCCTGCCTCCTTATGCGCGGTTAGGATATATTTAGTCATAATTGCGCCAATTTGATTACCCGTTAGCACTTGATAACTGCCATCAGGTAAACGCACTGCAGCACCTAAACGATCGGCATCAGGATCAGTAGCAATTAAAACATCGGCATCTTCTTTTTGACCAAGCTTCATCGCATATTCAAAAGCTGAATGCTCTTCTGGATTAGGAGATTTCACGGTGCTAAAATTCGGATCAGCCACTGCTTGAGATGGTTCAATCACAAATTTTTCAAAACCAGCTTGTTTTAAGGCTTTTTCACCTAGCATTTTACCTGTACCGTGTAAAGGCGTGAAGACTAATTTCAATTCTTTGCCCATTTCATCCACCAATGCTTGATTAATGGTGACACTCTTGACTTGTTCTAAATAGGCACGGTCAACCTCTTCACCAATAATGTTGATTAAACCGCTATGTTTGGCTTCTTCTTCACTTAATACTTCAACTTCAAGTGGATTAGCTACTTCACGAACAAATTTTGTCAATGCATCTGCATCAGCTGGGGGCATTTGTCCACCATCTTCGCCATATACTTTATACCCATTATAATTAGCCGGATTATGTGAAGCAGTAATCATAATACCCGTAAATGCTTTCAAATATCTTACCGCAAAAGATAATTCTGGTGTTGGGCGTAGACTTTCAAAAACAAAGGATGGAATATTGTGTTTTGCTAATGTTTTGGCCGCTTCCATTGCAAATTCAGGTGAGAAATGACGGCAATCATAGGCGATAGCTACCCCTCGTCGTTTAGTCTCTGGATCTTGTGTATCCATAAAACGAGCTAAGCCTTCTGTTGCTTGACGGATAGTATAGATATTCATTCGATTAATACCAGGGCCTAAAATTCCGCGCATTCCGGCTGTTCCAAATTCTAATGGAGCATAGAATGCATCCTCTAATTCAGTCTTGTTTTCAGCCAAGACTGAAAGCTCTTCTTTTAAATGCGATTCTAGATTTTCATTTTCTTTCCACAGTTGGTAGACTTGTTCCCAAGACATACAAAACACCTCTTTCAAAAATTAAAGACTGTTATCAAAGAGAAATATCTCACGGTTAGTATAACATTTTTATAGGATGAATCCTAGTCAATTTACAAAAGTTTCACTTGTCTACTTTAAAATAACCACTTACCGGTTTATTTTTTTAAATAGTGCTATTTCAAAGAAGTTTTACTGACTAAAAATGATGAATCATCCTTGATTTATATTTTTTAACAATTGACCGAACCAACTAAAAAAACGAGCAAGGGCTGATAGATTATCAACTCTTGCTCATTTAATTTTTTATTTGTTATTCACTTACAAAATTGGCTTGATTACTTTCAATATATTGATAAGCATTTTGACCAGCCACGCCACCATCACCTACTGCAGTAGTAATTTGACGCAATTCTTTTTGACGAGCATCTCCACAGGCAAAAACGCCAGGAATTGCTGTTTCCATCCGTTCATTGGTGATAATCCAACCAGCTTCATCAGTAATATTAGCAGCTACAAATGGCTCGGTTAATGGATCTAATCCGACATAAATAAAGACACCATCGCAGTCTTCTAAAACTTTTTCACCTGTTTTGACATTTTTAATTTGAACGCCTGTTACGACTTGATTATTTCCTTTGATTTCTTCGACTACGCTATCCCAAATAAAAGAAATCTTTTCATTAGCAAAAGCACGATCTTGAATGATTTTTTGGGCACGTAACGCATCGCGACGATGGACGATTTTAACTTCAGAAGCAAATTGCGTTAGATAAATCGCTTCTTCAACCGCAGAATCACCGCCACCTACAACGATTAGCTTTTTATTTTTGAAAAATGCACCATCACAAACCGCACAATAAGAAACCCCTCTACCAGAATAAGTTTCTTCGCCTTCAACGCCTAATTTGCGATGCTCGCAGCCTGTCGCAATAATCACTGTTTTGGCTAAATAACTGGCATCTTCGGTCATCACCTTCTTGTAGGCGCCAACCACTTCGATTCCTGTCACATTACCGTAGCCATGTTCTACCCCAAAGCGAGTAATTCCATCATACATTTTTAACGCTAAATCAGGGCCTAAAATAGAATCATAGCCTGGATAGTTCTCCACCTCAGCGGTATTATTCATTTGTCCACCTGGAATTCCTCTTTCTAAAAGAAGGGTCTTTAGGTTAGCACGGGCAGTATATAAAGCTGCTGTCATCCCCGCAGGACCAGCACCAATGATAATAACATCATAATTCATTTAAATAATCTCCTCTATTCTCTTTTACTCATTGATTAAAAGTAGTATAATCATTCATACATTATCGCTTAGATTATTCAAAGCTATAAACCATATTATAGGAGGGGAATTCTTTTGACAAGTAAAATTACTTTTTTTAATCGTTCTGACAAGGAGTTATTTTACTTAAGTTGGCCAATTTTTGTAGAATTGTTAATGGTAGTGATTATCGGCAATATCAACGTATGGATGATTTCGCATTATAATGAATTAGCGGTCGCTTCTGTAAGCGCTACAAATCAATTGCTTGGATTATCTGTAAATATCTATGGCTTCATCACCATTGGTACCCAAATTGTCATTGCACAATTCATCGGTGCCAAACGCCAAAAAGAGATTCCGACCGTGATTCAAACAGCACTATTAGGCGCGTTAATGATCGGTAGCCTATTAAGTTTGTGTTTTGCACTTTTTCCGCATCAATTATTGGCTTTTATGAACTTACCTAAACACGTCATTACCATTGGTGTGCCTTATATCCGAATTTATGGCGGGGGAATCTTTATTTCGGCCATTAATGCCATTATGATTGCCTGTTTAAGAACACATGGTTTCACTAAACAAGCATTGATTGTTCCTATGACAGCTAGTATTCTAGCCGTTTTCGGCAATTATATTGCCTTATATCAACCTTTTGGCTTACCAAGTTTAGGCGTAAAGGGGCTAGCACTATCCGCTATTTTTGGTAATTTTTGTGCTGGCATAATTGCTGCAAATTTACTCAAAAAATATGTGCGCTTTTCGCTCGCTAGTTTTCGATTCCACAAGGTTTCCGGAACATTTTTGAAACAAATCCTAAAGTTAGGATTGCCTTCATCAGGCGAATCAGTTTCCTATCAAGGCTCTCAAGTAGTAGTTACAATGATTGTTGCTTCATTAGGGGCCAATGTTTTGATTGCTAAATCCTATGTTGCTGCCATTACGCAGTTTGTCTTTTTAACTGCAGCCGCTCTAAGTCAAGGAAATCAAATCATGATTGGCCGTAATGTTGGTGCCCATCAATTTGACCGCGCCTATACACGTGGCATGCGTTCGACAATTCAAGGTGTAATCATTTCAACGACTATCTGCATTATTACATATTTAGCAATAGAGCCGATTATGCACATATTTACGCAAAACCAAGAAATTATTGAAATTGCACGTTGGGTATTCTTAGTTGAGATTATTTTAGAAGCTGCTCGAGCAGTCAATATGACTTTAGTCGGTTCTTTAAATGCGAGTGGCGATGTGAAATTTCCACTTACCTGTAGCTTAATTGTTTTATGGTTAATTAGCCTGCCATTTTCTTATTTATTGGCAATTGTTTGTCAATTAGGTTTAGTCGGTGTTTGGATTGCCTATGCTTTAGATGAATCTTTACGTTCAATTTTGATGATTAGTCGTTGGAAGGCGGGTAAATGGAAGGAAAAAGTAATTACCGAAGCCAAAGCTTAATAAAAAGGAAAACGGTGTGTTGGCCAATTTCGAACAACACACCGTTTTCCTTTTTATTAGTCGTCTAATTCATCGCTAAGTCTTCTCCATTTGAAGCAATCACTTTTTTATACCAGTCAAATGATTTTTTCTTCGTCCGTTTTAAGCTACCATTACCTTCATTGTCACGATCGACATAGATAAAGCCATAGCGCTTTTTCATTTCGCCGGTACCAGCTGAAACTAAATCAATACAGCCCCAAGTGGTATAGCCTAATAAATCAACTCCATCCAATTCAACTGCGTCTTTCATCGCTTGAATATGACTAGCTAAATACTCAATGCGATAATCATCGGCTACATAACCAGCTTCATCCGGCACATCGACTGCACCTAAACCATTTTCAACAATGAATAGCGGCTTTTGATAGCGATCGTAAATGTCATTTAAGGTAATCCGTAAGCCTAATGGGTCAATTTGCCAACCCCATTCACTGGCTTTAAGATATGGATTTTTAACTGAAGCAAAAATGTTCCCTTGCGTTTCTTCTAATGCATCCGCAGTAGCGACGCGCGTAGAATAATAAGAGAACGAAACAAAATCAACCGTATGTGCTTTGAGTAACTCCTCATCACCTGGCTGCATTTCAATGGTAATCCCTTTTCGTTCTAATTCTTTTAAAACATAATTCGGATATTTTCCACGCGCTTGCACATCGATAAAGAAGTAATTTTCACGGTCTGATTTACGTGATTCCCACACATCTTCTGGTTTACAGGTATAAGGATAGTAAGCGCCCGCGGCTAACATACAGCCGACTTTATTTTCCGGATCCACCTCATGAGCAATTTTAGTTGCAATAGCAGAAGCCACTAACTCATGATGAGCGGCTTGATATTTGACCTGCTCTTGATTGTCGCCTTCCTCAAAATATAAACCAGCTCCCATAAATGGTGCGTGTAAAATCATATTGATTTCATTAAAGGTCAACCAATATTTAACCAATCCTTTATAACGATTAAAAATTACCGTACATAAACGTTCATAAAATTCAACTAATTGACGATTACGCCAAGCACCATATTCTTTGATTAAATGCATTGGACAATCAAAATGGGTGATGGTCACTAAGGGTTCAATGCCATATTTTTTACATTCTTTAAATAAATCTTCATAATATTTTAGTCCTTCTTCATTTGGCTCTAGCTCATCGCCTTTTGGAAAAATTCGACTCCAAGCAATGGATAAACGATAGACCTTAAAGCCCATTTCGGCAAATAAAGCAATATCCTCCTTATAACGATGATACATATCAATCGCTACTTTGGCAGGATAAAAATGTTCATCATCAAAATCGAACATCTTCATTTGTCCGGTAATCACTGGAAAACGATCAGGACCAATTGGCACAACATCCACATTGGCTAAACCACGACCGCCCTCATTATAGCCTCCTTCACATTGATTGGCTGCTGTTGCGCCACCCCATAAGAAATCTTGTCTAAAACCCATTTTCATTCCTACTTTCTGTTAATTATTTACATTTTTATTATCCTATTTGTAAATAAAAACACAATATTTTGGCTTAATTATGCAATAGCATTTACAAAATACGCTTTCAATGCTATATTTTTTTGTAAATACCATTTCAGTAATTAATTGCATTAATCAAGGAAAAGAGTGAATTATATGCTACTAACCGAAAAAATGAAACAAAGTAAATTAGCCCCTGCCGAACAAAATATTGTTCATTTTATGTATCAATTTCCTTTTGAATTAGAACAGTATTCCATTCAACAGCTAGCCAAACAATTATTTGTTCATCCCTCTACCTTTATTCGTTTGGCTAAAAAGCTTGGCTTCGATGGTTGGTTGAGCTTACGGCAAGCCTTTAAAGAAGAGCAGCTTTATTTAAAAACGCACTTTTACGACATCGATCCAAATCTTCCTTTTTCGGCAAATGACAGTGAAATGCTTATTGCTAATAATCTGGCTCGACTCGAAAGTGCCACTATTACGGATTCGTTTGATCTGTTGACACCTCAAAAACTAAAACAAGCCAAAAATATTTTTAAATCAACCAAACAAATCAAAATCTTTGGTAGCAGTGGGAATTTGATGGTAGCTAAAGATTTTATGCTTAAAATGCAACGATTAAATTGTCCAGTTGAAATGTCAGATGTGATTGGCGAAACCTTATATCAAGCCTACAATACTAATCCTGAGACCTGTGCGATTTTAATTTCGTACACGGGGGAAAATCCCATGATTATCAATATTGCCAAAATGTTAAAAAAGAAAAAAACACCGATTATCGCTTTAACAAGTATTGGTGAAAATCAACTTTCTAAATACAGTGACTGCACACTTTTTTTGACAACAAGAGAAAAATTATATTCTAAAATTGCTAGCTTTACCATTAATACTTCTATTGCTTATTTGCTAGATGTTTTATACGGTTTATATTTTTCTATCAATTATCAACAAAATCTGAATCATGTATTGGAGATGGGAGAGATGATTGACATTCGACAAAGCAGCTCTAGTATTATGCAGGAAGAAAAACAAAAAATACATTATCAAATTCAGGATTCTTTTCGGCCTAATTAAAAAGACTGCCAAAAGTTAGCCTTTTTACACTAACTTTTGGCAGTCTTTTAATGTTTATAGATCTGCTGCTTAATTATCCCACGTATTTGAAATTTCAAAGGCTGAATAGCTTTCTAAACAGCGATAACCTAAAGCTATCGCTACCTTATAAGAAGCGAGATTATGTGCGTCCCATAACGGTAATCTTCCTTTTTTGAATCCTTCAATGATTAGCTTTGCACCCAAAATTTTGGCTAACCCCTGTCTCTGAAATTCAGGATGCACAGCGATTTCAACCTCTAATGCCTGCTGATAAACAAAAGCAGAGGATACACCGCCAACTAATTGTCTGTCTTTATAAATGACAAAACCTAGAGCACCTTGTTTTTTAAAATCACTGAAGCTGGTAAAAACACCTTGTAAATCAGCCGACCATTCTTGCTTTTGACACTCGATAAAGCTTGGTGCAGACAATGATTCAAGTTGATAATTACCTGACAAGTTATTCAGTATACTTTGGCAGGTGTTCAAAGTCTGCTGATTAGGTAAATCAAATGCATACCGTGTAAAACCGATAAATTGGTTCTGTTCTTTAAGATAAGCCTGCCAATTTTCTTGTTCACTAATCAAGATAAGGTAGGCTAATTGCGAAGGTAAAAGCCTGTCATCGACTTCACCTGCTAAAAAAAGAAAACAGCCGATTTGATAAGCTATTCCGCCCTTTGATGATAACCATGCTCGGCCAATTTTAGCCTTTAAACCATAGCGAACCATATGCTTGGACCAGGATTGAAAAATGACTAATTTCTCATCGGTTAAGTCTAAAAACTGATTCATTCGTCTTCTCCTTCACCGCTTGCTTGTAAGGCATACATTTGGGCGTATAAGCCACCCTTGGCTAATAATTCTTCATGATTCCCACGTTCTACAATTCGACCTTTATCTAATACCAAAATCAAATCAGCATCGCGAATGGTCGATAAACGATGGGCGATGGCAATCGTCGTACGATTTTGACGCATGTTCTGTAAGCCTTGTTGAATGTGACTTTCAGTTTCTGTATCAATATTGGCAGTTGCTTCATCCAAAATTAAAATTTTAGGATTGGTCACTATGGTACGCGCAAATGATAATAATTGACGTTGCCCACTTGAATAAGCTGCACCTTTTTCAATCACTTTAGCTTGATAATCCTCTGCTAATTCTTCGATGAACTGATCTGCCTGGACAAATTTGGCCGCATGAATAATCGCTTCATCTGTAATATTTGGATTAAGTAGTCGAATATTATCCGCAATCGTTCCGTAAAACATAAATGGATCTTGTAAGACCAAGCCAATTTTTTCACGCAATTCTTGATAGGTAAAATCACGAATATCCTGGTCATCGATTAGAATTTGCCCCTCTTCAAATTCATAAAAGCGCATCAAGACATTAATAATCGAGCTTTTACCACTACCTGTGTGACCAACTAAAGCCACTGTTTGGTTTTCATCAGCAACAAAGCTAATATCCTTTAACACCTGATTTTTACCATCATAAGAAAAGCTGACATTTTTAAACTCAATTTTTCCTTTGGTAATTTTGGCATTAGCTAAATGATTTTGGACCGGAATTAATTCTTGGGTATCCATCAATTTTAGAATACGGCTAGCAGCGACCAAGCCATCGGTATAGGTGCTAAGTGAATCCATCACTTGAGTCATTGGTCGAAAGAAGTTTTGAACATAGGTCGTAAAGGCATAAATCATCCCAACTTCTAAAACCATATTCGTCGCCTGCATACCAAACAGTGTTAAGCTAATACTTAAGCCAATCGCATACAAAAAATTAATAATCGGTGCCAGCAATAAAGTATTGGTCTTAATCATCGCATAACGCGTCTGTAAATAATCTGTATTCGTCTGCTCAAAGCTTTTTTTCAAGCGACTTTCCTGACGAAACTGCTGAATAATGTGCATTCCTGAAATATACTCATTTAATTTGGTATTTAACTCACTCAAGCGTTCACGCATTTGGCGATAGATTTTTGAAGATAAGCGCTGATAGGTAATGATAATTAACATTAACAAGGGTAAAAAGGCCAAATTAATCAAGGCAATCTTTTTATCCAAGCTATACATAGCAATAAATGAGCTTACCAAAGATAAAATCCCTGTCAATACCATCATAAAGACATTCCAAAAATCATAAAGGGTTTCTGTATCATTGGTTACTCTTGAGACAATCGAGCCAGCTGGTGTTTGATCAAAATAGCGAATCCCTAGCTCTTGTAACTTTTCAAATAATAAAACCCGAATTCGATTTAAGGTTTTGATTGAGGCAACTGAATATAGGTACCATTGACCAAACCAAATCAAAGCCTTGATGATAGAAGCTGCAAAGTATAGACCCGCAAACAAATATAAAATACGCATGCTAGCAGATTTTGTTTGCAGATAATGATCCATAAAATACTGTAAAATTTGTGGCATATAGACATTGATAATTGCCAAACTAATTGAAAAAATTACCGCAAAGAAAAAAGTCAGCGCAAAAGGGCGAGCAAATTGAAAGATTCGCTTTAAAATACGAACCTGCTCTTTTAAGGTAAATGATTTGGCCCATTCTGATTGTTGTTGCATTATTCAGCCCCCCTTTGATCGAAATCATTTTCTAATTGCTGTTGATGCCACATCTTCGCATACCAAGCTTGATTGGCTAATAATTCTTGATGCGTACCACGCTCAGCAATCCGACCATCCTCTAATACGATAATTTCATCTGCATGCATCACACTACTTAAGCGGTGGGCCACAATAATCATTGAGGAATGATTTTCCTTCTGACGAATTTGTTCTAAAATCGCTTCTTCTGTCTTAGCGTCCACCGCAGATAATGCATCATCTAGAATCAATAAATTCGGTTCAGTAATAAAAGCTCTGGCAATGGAAATCCGTTGCTTCTGTCCACCTGATAACGAGATACCTCGTTCACCAACCAATGTCTCATAGGCATTAGGCATCTGCAAAATATCTTCATGAATTGCTGCTTGTTTGGCAGCTTGAATCATTTTTTCTTCACCGTATTCAGGATTGGCAAAACATATATTTTCAGCAATCGTCGTTGAAAATAGGAAGTGATCTTGTGGAACATAGCCAATCGCTGGTAAATACGCATCTAAACGATAATCTTTAATACTGTAATCACCAAAATAGATACTGCCTTTATAATCATCATAGGTTCTTAATAGCAGACTTAATAAAGTGGTTTTACCTGAACCGGTTTTACCAACAATGCCCAATGTTTTACCAGTTGGGATTTGCAGATGAATGTCTTGCAATACAGGATTTTGGCCATCCGGATAGGTAAATTCATCAAGGTCTATTTGAATTGTGCCCCGTGCCTTTTCAGCAATACCTGTTTGTTTTTCAATGATATGGCTTTTTTCTTTGAATAATTCAAAAACACGGTCATAACTAGCATTGCCGCGTTCAAGGACATTAAATAATTGACCGACCGCAAACATTGGCCAAACCAACATACCAATATAACTCATAAAGGAAACTAACTGACCGATTGAAATGGTTCCTTTAACCACATAGCCCCCACCGATAATAATCGTTACAACATAGGTTAAGCCGATGATTAAGGTGATTAAGGGATCATATAACGAATCAAATAAGGCAACCTTTTTATTTTTAGCAATCACAAGATTGACTTTTTCTTTAAAATCTTGCACATCTTCTTTTTCTTGACCAAATGTTTTAATCACCTTAATTCCCGTCACACTCTCTTGAACCTTATCATTTAAATCTGAAAAGGCATCTTGGGCTTTACGAAAGGCATCATGCAAACGATCCCCTAAAAATTTCGCCATTAATGAAAGTAAGGGCAAGGGTAATAAAGCTAAAATAGTCAGACGAATATCCACAAAAATCATCATCGCAATAATCGTAATCGTTCCAGTAATAAACGAATCGATAAAAGTTAAGATTCCAGAACCAGCGACATTTTGAATAGCTGTTAGATTCATCGTTGCATAGGCCATTAAATCACCCGTACGATATTTATGATAAAAAATTTGATCCATTAAGGTAAAATGATCAAACAAACGCTCACGTAAGGTTTTTTCTAAGCGAGCCGCACTGCCCCAAATATTGGTTCGCCAAATATAGCGAAAACTATATTGGACAATCGCTGACATCACCAGTAGAAATATGTAAAAAAGAATGTTGCGCATATGTACATGCTTACTAGCAATTTCATCAATTACCTTACCGATGACCCAGGGTGGCAGTAATTGCGCTAGTGCAACAATAATTAAAGCCGTAATTCCCAATAAATAATGTTTTTTTTCACGTTCAAAAAACCACCAGAGTTTTCTAAATATTGCCATATTTTTCTCCTTGTTTTTCCTTTGATCAATTTTTAGACAAAATGAAAATCGGTATAGCATCTCTTCTTAATGAGAAGAATAATCTGCCATACCGACTAATTCTAAAGCTAAAGTGCAACTATTTCATTTGATTTTTCATTTGTTGCATCATTTGACGTACTTTCTTTTCAGATGGTTTTTGACCCATTTGTGCCATCATTGTACGCAACATTTCCTCATTAATTGGAGGATTTTGTTTTAGATAGTCTTGCATGTATTTACGTGCTAAGAAAAAGCCACCAACAGCGCCGACAGCTAAAGCAATGACAATACATAATACTAAAATACCAGTAGATACCATCATGTTCTTCCTTTCTCTTGATTACTCTCAATTCTATATTTTACTAAAAAATAAGAAAAAAAGAAACACCTACTTCACGATTATTGCTTTAATTGTCAATTTATACTAACCAATCATCAAAAATATCGGCTGTAAACTGTTGTTCTCTAAGCATGGCGATTTCTCTGCCATAAGGCGCTTGCGCAGTTTTCTTTTCTTTACCGACATAAGGGGTTTCTAAAATTTTAGGAATATGACTTAATTGAGGGTGATGCGCAATTTTGTTTAATGCCGCAAAACCAATTTCACCAAAGCCAATATTGGCATGTCGATCTTTTTGTGCTCCGCGAATATTTTTAGAATCATTTAAATGTAAGACTTTTAAGCGATCCAGACCAATAATATGGTCAAACTCATTTAATACCCCATCAAAGTCCTCTTTGATGGCATAGCCAGCATCATGCGTATGACAAGTATCCAAGGTAACTGATAATTTTTCATTTAAATGGACCCCATCGATAATACGAGCCAACTCTTCAAAGCTACGACCAAGCTCGGTGCCTTTACCAGCCATCGTTTCTAAGGCGATTTGGGCGGTTTGTTCTTTGGTTAAGACTTCATTTAATCCTTCAATAATCTTGGCAAGACCGGCATCTACCCCAGCACCCACATGGGCCCCTGGATGTAAAGTTATTTGCTGGGCACCTAAGGCTTGGGCACGCAAAATCTCAGCTCTTAAAAACTCAATAGCAAAACCAAAATTTTCAAGTTTTACTGTATTGCCTAAATTGATAATATAAGGGGCATGAACGACAATTGTATGCAGATTATTGGCTGCCATCAATGCTTTGCCTTCATCAATTCTCATTTCACTAATTGCTTTCCGTCTTGTGTTTTGAGGGGCACCTGTATAAATCATAAAGGTATTGGCTTGATAGGATAAGGCTTCTTTAACAGAACCTAAAAACATCTCTTTCCCACTCATTGATACATGTGAACCAATTAACATCTTTTTCCTCCAAGCATTTATTTTTATTTGCTAGCTCATTTAATGCACGCCGCCACCTATTCAGTGAAACAGCTACTGATTAATCTTAAGGTGAAATAGAGGTAAAAAGCAAGTAACTTGCGCTTCATTCATTGATTTTTCATGCAATCAGTCAAAAAACATAAAAAAAGCTCTGGAAACCAGAGCTTTTTTGGGTGATGATGAAATGCTTATATTTACAAGCGTATTTTAGCAGACTAAACCTTTATTAGTTAAATCCCCCTACGCTTTTAATTCTTTTTCCGCTTTATCATGTTCTTTTTTCATTGCTTCGACTTGATCTTTTACCGTTTGATAATCAAAGCGCGTAATTTCCCCATGTAATTGTGTTTTGACAATGGTATCTAACAATTCTTCATCGCCTTCATCAAAATACATCAATAAACCAGTTTGGCCGGCAGTTATCCGATCAGAGATTTCGTCAAAAATCGTACGGGTCTTTTTCTGAGAAGCAGCCGAACGCCCCATCCCAACTAGATCACCAATAATCCAGCCAAATAAAATTCCTAATGGTCCGACTAAAATACCGATAATCATACCGATAAAGCCATCGGTAAAGACTTTATTTTGTGTCTCTAAATCAAGATAATCCTTTACCGTAAAGCGTGTACCTGCTTCATTTTTTTCCACTACAGCAAATTGCTTGATTGTATAAGCTGCTCCTTGAGAATTCTTAATTTTAGAAAATGCTTCATACGCAGTGCTTGATTGTTCAAAAGTAATTACTGCAACTTTTTTTACCATAATGTATCGTCCTTCCTGTTTAATTATCAAATGACAAACACTTCATTTTTCACGATTCATAGTAACTAAAATTGAGTAACGTACGTACGATTTCTCATGACATTATTATAACTTCACCTATAAAATTTTTGCAAATGATAACCTAGACATCAACTAAAAAAAAGCATAACAGTCGTCATCAAAACTAAACTAACAATAAAACTAAGTGATGAGGCAAAGCCGACTTCTTCTTCAGCCACTCCAGCTAAAACAGCATTAATCACCCCAAATAAAGGAATCGGCGAAACCGCTAGCAAACTAAGAATAAGCTTAAGCTGACTAGGTAAGGGACTAAAATAAAGCAGCCCCACCAATATCAAGCCTACGCCAAAACGCAAAGCATACAGTTGACCGATCGTTTTCATCGCTTTTAAAGGGATGCGTAAATCCAAATACAAGCCGATCATAAACATTGACAAAAAGATATTTGCATTGGCAATCGGTGTGAGTAACACCAATAGCTGATCTGGCAAGTTAAAAGCAGCACTTCTAAAAATCAGCATTACAATGTAACATAAAAACGGAAGCGAGCGCAATAATTGTCTGAATAGCTTAGTGATAGAAAAATCTGCGCGTCGACTAGTTAATCGTTCAACCATCGCTTGGGTGCCCCCAGTAAGCATGATACTATTGCCAATATCAAACATTGAAATAAAGGGGACCAATAAAGGATTGACGCTTTGAATAAACGGAATTAAAAAATTACCAATATTAAAACCTGAGCCACAAAACATTAAAAATTTTTGTTGTAAAATATTTTGGTGACGACTAAATAAATAAGCGAAGCCAATTTGTAAGCTTGACCAGATAATCCCCCAAAAAATAAGCTGGACTAAATGTACATCAACAGCTAAATGCCAGAGATTAACAATAATAGCTGCCGGTAAAGTTAAATACACAATAATTTTAGAAAGAATATCCCCATCTTTTTTAGACAATAGATTTATTCGCTTCATCAGATAGCCTAAACTAATAATCAGTAACAAACTAAATGATTGGATAAAAACTTTCTGCATGGCTCCCCTTCTCTCTAAAAAAACTATGACCGCAAATTAGGCCATAGTTTTTTAGTTAATCAATTATTTAGCAAAGTGTAATAAGAAGTATTTTTTCTTTCCTCGTCTTAAGACGCACACTTCCTCACCAATTTTATCTTTGTCACTTAAAACATAGTCTACATCTTGAATGCGTTGACCATTGATATAAATTGCACCATTTTGTAAATCTTCACGAGCTTGGCGTTTAGAACTTACTAAGCCAGAAGTAACTAATAATTCTAATAATTTCAAATCCGCTTCTTTAGCAACGGTATAGCTTGGAACTCCTTTAAAGCCTTGTTTAATTTCAGCCAAACTTAAATCAGCAATCGCCCCACTAAAGAGCGCTTGTGAAATATGCACCGCTTGCTCATAGCTAGCTTGTCCATGCACCAAGGTCGTTACTTCTTTAGCCAATGCTTTTTGCGCTACTCGACTTTCCGGAGCCGCTAAAAATTCTTTTTCAATCGCTGCAATTTCGTCTAAACTCAAGAAAGTGAAATATTTCAAGAATTTAATCACATCACGATCATCCGTATTAATCCAAAATTGATAAAATTCATAAGGGGTCGTCTTTTCAGGGTCTAACCAAACCGCATTGCCCTCTGATTTACCAAATTTTGTGCCATCAGCTTTAGTAATAAGCGGCATCGTTAAAGCAAAGGATTGTACCTCACGTTCTCTACGTAATAATTCAATCCCAGAGGTAATGTTTCCCCACTGATCAGAACCACCTAATTGCAATAAACAACCATAGTTATCATATAGTTTTAAAAAGTCGTAAGCTTGTAATAATTGATAAGCAAATTCGGTATAAGAAATCCCGGTTTCAATTCGGCGTTTGACACTTTCTTTACTCATCATATAGTTAATAGTAAAGTTCTTACCCACATCACGTAAAAAGTCGATCATACTCATATTGCCAAACCAATCGTAGTTATTCGCAATAACGGCTGGATTCTCCTGGTTATCGAAATCGATAAAACGAGAAAGTTGATCTTTAATACTTTGGGACCAATTTTTGACGGTATCTAAAGTATTTAATTGGCGTTCTTGATCTTTAAAAGATGGATCGCCAATCATACCTGTTCCTCCTCCAACTAAAGCAATCGGCACATGCCCATGTTGTTGGAATCGACGCAACATTAAGATTGGTAATAAATGGCCAATATGTAAACTGTCGGCAGTTGGATCAAAACCAACATATAATTTGACAGACTCTTCGTTTAAATGTTTGACTAAAGCTTCTTCATCAGTTGTCTGATAGACTAAGCCTCTTTCCTTTAATTCTTGAAATAGGTCAGCTGTCATTTTTCTTCCTCCTTAGCAAAATATACATTCCTATCATAACTGAAAATAGCTGTGAAGGAAAGTTTTTCCTAACAACTTATCAAAAAAGTCCTTTCTTCCTCCAGTTAAAGACACTACCTATTTTAATGAAACTTTGCTATAATACAACAAGATAAAATACCAAGAGGTGATTTTGTGTCAGACAAAAACACAAGGAATCATGCAAAAATAAAGCCAGAACCCAAGAAGACCTCAATAGATAAATTTCTATTTTTTAATATTTCTGTTCGAGTGATTCAGGCACTATTTTTAGTTATGATGGCCTTTATCATTCTTTTAACTGCTTTAGGCCTAGGAATTGGCATGGGCTATTTTGCTTTTTTAGTAGAAGATACAAAAGTACCTACTAAAGTAGAGTTGCAGCAAGATTTAGGAGATATTACTCAAACCTCTAAATTGCTCTATGCAGATGGGACGCCCATTGCTGATATTCGCTCAGATTTACGTAGAACCAATGTCCCTTCTAACCAAATCTCACCTTGGCTAAAAAAGGCCATTGTCGCAACTGAAGATGAATACTTTTATAAGCATCATGGGGTCGTACCCAAAGCTGTCTTGCGTGCACTTTTATCTGAAGCCATTGGGGGAGCTGGTGGTGGTGGCTCAACCTTAACGCAACAATTAGTTAAACAACAAATTTTATCTAGTGAAACCACCTTTAAAAGAAAAGCAAATGAAATTTTGTTGGCTTTAGAAGTCGAAAAAAACTTTTCCAAAGATGAAATTATCACGATGTATCTAAATGTTTCGCCTTTTGGTCGGAATAACCAAGGACAAAATATTGCCGGTGTACAAGAAGCTGCATTAGGCATATTTGGTAAGAATGCAAATGATTTAACCTTGCCGCAAGCGGCTTTTATCGCTGGTCTACCACAAAGTCCGATCATCTATAGTCCCTATACCAATGATGGCCAGTTGAAGAAGGATTTTACCTATGGATTAAAGCGTAAAGATATTGTCTTATTTAGTATGTACCGTAATCACGATATTACTAAAAAAGAATACGAAGCAGCTAAAAACTATGATTTAACCAAAGATTTCTTACCACCACAACAAGCTGAGAACACTGCGCATGGCTATCTTTATGATGAAGTCATGACACAAACCATCGACTTGTTCATCAATAAACTAGCGACCGATGATGGTTTAACCAATTCTCAACTAGATGATCCAGACATCTACAATGAATATGCACAAACCGCCCAAGAAAAGCTAGCTAATGGTGGCTATACCGTACAAACAACCATCGATGCCAATGTATACCAAGCGATGCAAGAGGCTGTGAGTGATTATGGCTATATGTTAGACATTCAAACTGGCGATCCGGTTGAAGTAGGAAATGTGCTGATGGAAAATCAAACCGGAAAAATTCTCGGTTTTGTCGGTGGGAGAGATTACCAAACCAATCAATTTAACCATGCCTTCGATGCCAAACGCCAAGCAGGGTCGGCCATCAAGCCCGTACTGGTCTATGGTCCAGCCATCGATTTAGGACTTATTGGTTCTGAGAGTCGGGTTTCTGATTACGCAACTACCTGGAAAAATGGGACAGATGCTGGTAAAGAAATTGTTAATGCCACCAATAAAGGCAGCAATACTTTCCAAACTGTACGTGAAGCGCTAAGTTGGTCAAATAATATTCCAGCTTATAATATTTATCAAGATATTATTCAGCAAACTGGCGATAGTAGTTTTGTTTATACGAACTATCTTGCTAAAATGAATTATCCAGCCTCCAATAATTGGCAATATGAATCTGCTCCACTTGGTGTTACAACCGTAACTGCCCTAACCCAGACAAATGGTTTTCAAACACTAGCCAATCGTGGGGTCTATCAGCAAGGGTATATGATTGAATCCATCAAATCAGCCAAAGGAGAAACCATTTATCAGCATACTGCCAATCCTGTACGTGTTTATTCTGAAGCAGCTGCGACGATTATGAATGACTTAATGCGCAGCGTTTTAAAAGATCAAATCACTACTAGCTACAAGTCAAATTTAGCAAGCTTAAATGCGCAACTAGCCAATTTTGATTGGGTTGGTAAGACAGGTTCTACTAACGACTGGGCTGATTCATGGTTAATTGTCTCCACACCAAGTATTACAATTAGTAGCTGGTCAGGTTATGAAGATAATCGTGCAACTAATAGCAATGCTGGTAAACGAACCTCACTTTATCTTGCTAATTTAGTCAACCGAATTTATCAAGTCAAGCCGACTGTTTTTGGTAATGGAGAAACGTTTAGTTTAGCTGATAGTGTTCAAAAAGAAAAGGTTGCTAAATTTACTGGTCAGAAAAATCAAGGCACGGTTAAATTAAATAATGCTGAAATTACCAACTTTGGTGAAGAAACAACCTCACTTTGGGCCAAAAACGGACCAGTGGATACTACCTTTAAATTCGGTATTGGCGGAACTGACGCCAATTACACCGATTATTGGAAAAAATTCAGTTCTACTAAAAAAACTGAGGATAAAGAAGAAAAAGACAAAAAAACTGAAAATCAAGAGCAAAAAAATCAAGAAAACTAATTAAAAACTCAGGCGCTTCATTGCTCCTGAGTTTTTTTCTCTATAAAAAAACTGCCTAGCCAAGCGCTAGACAGAAAGATAGTTTACGATTAATTCTTAGTTGAACCTTTTTTCGCAATACCAAATGGTAAGGTAATCGTTTTTTGTTCAATTTCTTCTTTGTTCATTAATTTAGTTAATAAACGCATTGATACCGCACCGATATCATACAAAGGCTGCGTAATGGTCGTCAATTTAGGACGAACTACATCGGTTAATAATGAGTTATTACTTGTGATAATCTCAAATTCTTCTGGTACTTTGACACCTTGATCTAATAAACCATCTAAAATACCAACAGCCAATTCATCATCAGAAACGAAGGCTGCGGTTGCACCAGTATTTCTTAAGCGTTCAACTAAACGAACTCCTTCTTTATAGCTATAGGCTGCTTCAAAAATTAAACCTTCGTTATATTCAATACCGGCTTCTTCTAATGCTTGTTTATATCCACCTAAGCGTTCATGACCGTTAATCGCATCGATTAAAGCGCCACTAACAAAGGCGATTTCCTTATGACCGTTTTTAGCAAGTAAGCTAACCGCTTCTTTACTAGCCGCCTTATAGTCAATGTTTACACTACCGACTTGCATATCTGGATCGATTGAACCAGCTAGTACAACTGGTGTTTTAGAACGTGAGAATTCTCCACGAATTTCATCAGTAATATGATGACCCATAAAGATAATGCCATCTACCTGCTTGGCTAATAGATTGTTTAATACATTCACTTCTTTTAAGTTGTCGCCATCTGAATTAGCTAAGATAATATTATATTTATACATCGTAGCAATATCATCGATGCCTCGAGCTAATGAAGCAAAAAACATATTGCTTACATCTGGAATGATTACTCCCACAGTAGTTGTTTTTTTACTTGCTAGACCTCTGGCAACTGCGTTTGGACGGTAATCTAAACGTTCAATCACTTCTAGTACTTTTTTACGAGTTGCTGGTTTAACATTCGGATTACCATTTACCACACGTGAAACGGTTGCCATTGACACATCAGCTTCACGAGCAACGTCATAAATCGTAATTGTTTGTTTATCCATTGTTATTCTCCTTTAAATAATTTCGTGTTTTCAGAAAACACCATTTACATTTCTTTGTTAGAATAGCAGAATTTCCAACAATTTGCAACCGTTTTAACACTATTTTCATCTTTTTTTGAAATTTACTTTGCGATTCTCACAATATTGGTTACAATGTAATTAAATCAATTGAAGGAAGGTTTTTTGATGAACATCAAGAAAATAAAAGAATTGCAACAATGGATGAAAGAAGCACAAGTTGATTTAAGTTACGTGAGTCACCCTAGCTCCATCGCTTATCTCTCTGGCTTTGAGAGCGATCCACATGAACGGGTATTAGCCTTGTTTATTCCTTGCGATAAAGATCCTTTTCTTTTTACACCAGCCATGGAAGTAGCTAGCGCCAAAGCAAGCGGCTTTAGCTTTGATGTGATTGGTTATCAAGATACGCAAGATCCTTGGCAAATCATTATTCAAGAAATTACCAACCGCTATTCAATCCCTCAACGTATGGCTTTGGAAAAAAATGCTTTGGTTGTCGATCGTTTTGAACGCTTAACCCAAGCATTTACAAATACTGATTTTACAGCTGATATCACCAATGTCTTACAAAAAATGCAATTAATCAAAACGACAGATGAATTAGATACCTTACTTGAAGCCGGAAATTGGGCGGATGTCGCTTTTGAAATCGGCTTTCAAGCATTAAAAGAAAATATCAGCGAACAAGAAGTGGTTGCAGAAATTGAATATCAATTAAAACGTCGTGGCGTAGCCAAAATGTCCTTTGATACGCTTGTATTATTTGGTGAAAATGCTGCTAATCCACATGGAACACCAGGTGCACTTAGTCTTCAAGCAAATCAATTGGCTTTATTTGACTTAGGCGTGATTTGGAAAGGCTATTGTAGCGATGCAACTCGTACCGTTGCTTTCAAGGAACCCACCCAACAGCAAATAACCGTTTATGAAACAGTTTTAAAAGCTCAGCAAGCCGCTCAAGCAGCCGTTAAACCAGGGATTAGCGCACAAGAATTAGACCAAATTGCTCGTGATATCATCACTGAAGCAGGATTCGGTCCATACTTTACTCATCGATTAGGCCATGGTATCGGTACAACCGTTCATGAATATCCATCAATCGTTGCGGGGAATGACTTAAGAATTGAAGAAGGCATGTGTTTTTCAATTGAACCCGGGATTTATATTCCAAATGAAGTCGGCGTACGTATTGAAGATTGCGTTTATGTCACCAAGGATGGTTGCATTCCATTAACCAAAACACCAAAAGCTTTACAAGTTTTAGCCTAAATAATAGCCTCCAAAGGTCAGCGTTCCTTTGGAGGCTATCTTTTTTACTATTTATCTTTTTCTAGTTCAGCTACTGCTTTACTTTCAGTTGCTTGCTTTACATCATCGACAGCCTCTACTGCCTTTTCCATGGCATCAGCCATCGTCGTATCAGGCGTTTCTTTAGTTTCAGCAGCTACTTGATCGATAATCGCATGAATATCTTCAATCAAGACATCCTCTTCAGTCTGGGCTTGTTCTTGCTCTTCTTGGGCCAATGCTTCAAAATCTAAGACAATATCTTCAGCAACTGGCTCAATTACTTCCTCATCAATCTCTTTAACGGAATCTTTTACTTTTTTAGTTAAATCAGTAACTTGCTCTTTTAAATCTTGATAGATTTCATTGGTTGTATAACCCGTTTTTTCCTTCAATAGTGCGGAAAGCTCTTCTGATTGTTTCGCAAATTGAACAGCTTTTTCTTGGGCATATTTTTTCAAGGCGTCTGCTTTGTTGGCTGCTTGATCACCATAATCAGAAGTAGTGTCTAACAAATCATCCACTTGTTTGGCCAAACGATTGCGCAAATCTTTACCTGATTCAGGAGCTAACAACAACGCAGTAACTGCTGCCGCTGTTCCACCAATTAATGCACCTAATAAAAATCCACCTTTATTACTCATAACTATCCCTCCGTTGTTTCTTTATTTTTTTTGATGTATTTGATTGCCATTTTACCAACCTTACCGGCAACAGCGGCTTGGGCGGTTGATTTACCAAGTGTTTCCACATGGGCAACCAAATTACGCCCAGCATCATTTAAATCTATCACACTTTGACTTAGATCAGCCACTGCCGTAAATAATGGATCGATGGTCGCAACCTTTTGATTGACATCATTAAGTAACTCATTACTCTTTACCAATAAGCCTTCTACTTCTCGAGATAAAATATCCACATCCTTAGTAACGACCTGAATGGTTTTATTTGTCTCATCAATTGTATTTCCTACTCGAGCCACCACTTGATTCACTTGCCCAACTAATCGAATTAAAAAGTAAATCAACACTGCAAAGGCAATCGCGGCAATCAATGCTGCAATTTCAAATCCATTCATAAAAATCCCTCCTTATTTTTTGGGTTGTGACAATTCCTTTGCCAATTCAATAATATATTGACGTAAAGAATCCTTAACTTCTGGATGCTTTAAGCCATATTGAATACTAGTTTTCATAAAGCCAAATTTATCGCCTACATCAAAACGTTCACCTTTAAATTCACGAGCAAAAACACGTTGGGTTTGATTCAAGCGATCAATAGCATCTGTCAATTGGATTTCATTACCGGCGCCAGGTGCTTGTGTTTCTAAAATATTAAAGATTTCCGGTGTTAACAAGTAACGACCAATAATTGCTAAGTTACTTGGTGCCTTATCTGGTGAGGGCTTTTCGACAAAATTTTTCACATTGTACAAACCTTTAACGACCTGTGCACCCGGATTAATAATTCCATATTTTGATGTATCCTCATGTGGCACTTCCATAACTGCTATCGTTGAGGCATGTGTGCGCTCATAGTCATTGATTAGCTGTTTACTTAAAGGAATTTTATCCTCCATTAAATCATCGCCAAGCATCACCAAAAATGGTTCATTGCCAACAAAGGCTTTGGCTTGTAAAACAGCATGGCCAAGACCGCGTGGATGTGACTGACGGATGAAATGTAGATTCACATCGGTGGTTTCTTCGACTAATTTTAATAAGTCATCCTTACCCTTTTCTCTTAAATTTGTTTCTAACTCAATATTGGCATCAAAATGATCTTCTATTGGTCGTTTGCCTTTACCAGTAACAATCAAAATATCTTCAATACCTGATTTTAAGGCTTCTTCAACGATAAATTGAATCGTTGGTTTATCAACAATTGGTAACATTTCTTTAGCCATCGCCTTTGTGGCTGGTAAAAAACGGGTACCAAGCCCAGCTGCTGGGATTACTGCTTTACGTACTTTCAAAAAAAACTACCTTCTTTCTTCAATTCTACATTGTAAATTCATTCTCTACCTTACTATCGCGTAGCATGATTTCCTTAGCTGCCTGTCTAATATCCTTTCCTTCATATAAGACGCGATAGATGGTATGCGTAATTGGCATTTCCACATTTAATTGCTCAGCTAATTCCATGGCAGCCTTGGTAGTTGCCACGCCTTCAACAATCATGCCCATATTTTCCAAAATTTCATCTAATTGCTTACCTTGACCTAGTAAGTTACCGGCACGCCAGTTTCTAGAATGAACACTTGTACAAGTCACAATCAAATCGCCTACTCCACTAAGGCCAATAAAGGTCAATGGATTAGCGCCCATCGCTACACCTAAGCGGCTAATTTCAGCCAAACCTCTAGTCATAATTGCAGCTTTGGCATCATCTCCAAAGCCCAAACCGTGAATGGCACCCGCTCCGATTGCAATGATATTTTTTAAGGCAGCGCCAGTTTCTACCCCAATCACATCTGTATTCGTATAAATTCTAAAATATTCATTCGTAAACAATTGTTGCACATACTTTGCTGCTTGTTCATCCACACTTGCCGCTGTAATCGTTGTGATATCATGCACAGCAACTTCTTCTGCGTGACTAGGACCAGATAACACCACAATTTCTTTGCGTTTAGCTTGAGGGATCTCCTCATATAAAATTTCCGAAATTCGTTTATGGCTCCCTTGCTCTAACCCTTTTGAAGCATGAATAATATAAGGGGTATTTTCACAAACCTTAGCAAATTCATGGGCAACTGAGCGCATCGCTTTCGTTGGGACAACAAATAAAACTGCGTCTGCATCCTTTACCGCTTTGGCTAAATCCTTCTCACCAATAATAGTATTCGGTAATTTTATATTAGGTAAATAATGGCGATTCGTATGATAGGTATTGATCTCATCAATTTGCGCGGGATTATTCCCCCAAATTGTTACTTCATGTCCATTCTCGGCTAATACTTGTGCTAAAGCACTGCCCCATGATCCTGGTCCTAAAACCGCAATTTTTTGTTTCAACATAATTCCTCCTCATAGATTGATACTAACTTAAACTATCCATTCATTTTGTCCTTTACTACGATCATAAAAAGGTAGCTGCTGTTTTCTTCGATAAATCAAAAGGCCAATTGCGCCAACAAATAAAACAAATGACAAAGCCTGTGAAACTCTAATTGGTCCAAATAAATACAAGCTATCCGTACGCATGCCTTCGATAAAGAAACGCCCAAAACTATACCAAATAAGATATAGCAAGAATACCTCGCCTTGTTTTAACAAGTGCGTCTTTTTTCTTAAGAGCACTAATATAATAAAGCCCATTAAATTCCAAAGTGATTCATACAAAAAGGTTGGTTGAAAGTAATGACCATCAATATACATATTTTCAATAATAAACTTAGGTAAATGGAGCCTTTCTAAAAAAGCCAGAGTCGTCGGTCCACCATGAGCTTCGTGGTTCATGAAATTTCCCCAACGACCAATTGCTTGTGCTAAAATCACACTTGGTGCAGCAATATCTAAAAAAGTCCATACATTAATCAAATGGGTATAGCAATAATAAAACAACCACGCGCCACCTGCAATCAACCCACCATAAATAGCAATACCACCCGCTCTAAAATTAAAGATTTGGATTGGATCAGCTAGATAAGGCTGCAGATTAAATACCACATAATAAATCCTAGCACCAATAAAAGACAGGGGTAAGCCAATTAGCATAAAATCGAATACATCATCCGCCTTCATACCAACTCTAACAGCCTCTCTAGAACTCAGATACATAGCTAAAGCAATGCTTGATACCATAATAATTGCATACCAATAAATCGGTAAGCCAAATAATTCAAAAGCTACGCGATTGACTTGTTCACTACTCATTGTCTTTCCTACTTTCCAGAGTTTTCAGCGATTAACATTGATAAGCGCTCTTCAAATTTTTTTGTTGCATCAAAGCCCATCGTTTTCGCTCTGAAGTTCATTGCGGCAACCTCAATAATAATCGCAACATTTCGGCCGGTTTTTACTGGAATGCGAATCTGTGGGATAGCCACTTCGCCAATTTCAACGGATTCATTATCGGAGCCTAGACGATCGTATTTCTTGTCTTTGTCCCAAGCTTCCAAATACACAGCTAGTTGCACCTGCATAGAACCACGTACTGCGCTGGCACCAAATAGATTCATCACATCAATAATGCCAATGCCTCGAATTTCGATTAGATGCTCTAAAATCTTAGGTGGTTCACCAATTAAGGTTAAATCATCTTGCTTATACACATCAACACGATCATCGGCAATCAAACGATGTCCTCGCTTAATCAATTCCAAGGCAGTTTCACTCTTCCCGATGCCACTACTTCCTTGGATTAAAACTCCTAAACCATAAACATCCACTAAAACACCATGTACACTTTCACGGACAGCCAATTTACTATCTAAGAAACTAGATAATTGACCAAGTAAACGTGAAGTTGAAACCTTTGAACGTAAAACTGGAATTTGATTTTCTTCACAGGCCTGAATCAACTCTTTAGGTACTTCTAACCCTCGAGAGATGACAAAAGCAGGCGTTTCTGGCGCACACATGCGACGCATAACCATTAAACGTTCTTCTGGTAACATTTTTTGAGCAAAGGTAATTTCTTTACTACCAAATAATTGAATTCGATTATATGAATAATACGTAAAATAACCAGTCAATTCTAAACCTGGTCTTGAAATATCACTGATTTTTATTTCTCGCTGTAAGGCTTGTTCATCTTCTGTAATCATTTCAAGCTGCAAAGCATTGACTAAATCAATTACTTTTACGGTTTCACTCATAAATAACACCCTCTTTTTAAAACAATCTACTTATCTCCATTTTACCATTTGTCATCTAATATGACTACTTTATTCACTAATTCATTGATTATTTTAAAGGATTTTTGCTGTTTTTTATAATCAGATGAAAAAAATGAACAAACATTTATCTTTCATTCCATTATAAAAGAAAACGGCTACATCGCCAACAAAAAAAGGGTTCTATGATATTTAGTGTTGTTACTCAAATTGAGGATAACGCTGAATATCTTTTTTTGTTTGAAACAATAGAAAAAGACATCTGTTTCCTCTATAATTAAGTCGACCAAAACCATTAAGGAGTGAAACATGATGTCTTTCTTACATAATATCAAAAAAACTTGTGCAAGTACAACGAATCTTATCAAAAATATCCTAAATATTAAGGATAAACATATTACTTTTCCTGCTTATGCTTACGCATTTTCTGACGAGAAGGTCCATGGCGTGTTTTCTAAAGTCTTTTCTGGTTTGCTTTCCTACCCTGAAAATCCCCATTGTTGTTCTTCTTGTGGAAAGTCAGGTACGGTTATTAAGCATACGCCTAAAGCTAGTTTGATTCAAATGATTCCTTATCAAAATGTGCCGACCTACCTGCGTTTATACAAGCAACGTTATCGTTGTAAAGCGTGCGGACAAACGTTTTCCGCTACGACAAACATCGTTGATGAACGTTGCTATCTTTCAAATGCATTGAAATTCGCTATCCTACATGATTTGAAGCAAAAATGTGCAATGACGGATATCGCCAAGCGCTATTTTGTCTCGCCTAAATCAGTTGAACGAATCTTAAAGTCTTACTCTTATGAGCTAAATCCTTACCATATGCAACTACCAGAATGCCTGCTCATTGATGAATTCAAAGGAACGAGCGATTGTAACGGGAAAATGTGCTTTATTTTAAGTGATGGACAATCCGGGAAAATCATTGATATTTTAGACGATCGCAGAAATTTCGTAATTAAAGACTTTTTTCTACGTTTTAGTTTGGAAAGTCGAAATCGTGTCAAATATGTGGTCATGGATATGAATGCCGCTTATCCTTATGTCATTAAAGAAGTATTGCCCAATGCATCAATTGTCATTGATCGTTTCCATATTATCCAACAACTCACTCGAGCGTTGAATAAAAAAAGAATTCAAGTGATGAAAGCATTGCGCTATAAAAATCAACGTGCTTACAATAAATTCAAACGCTATTGGAAGTTGCTTTTAATGCCTGAAGATCACTTAAACTTTGAGAAATATGTACAATATCCCTTATTCGATCGAAGATATGTGACACAGACTGAGGTGGTGGATACGTTACTTAGTTTTGATGATGCATTCAGACAGTGTTACCAGATTTATCAAGAGCTACTTGCTTGTTTTCATCAAAAGCAGCTAGACGAATTCTTCCATATTCTTCACACGCTACCTGAAGACTTAGATATAGCCTTTAAAAAATCGCTGAAATATTTAATCAAACATACACACGCTATAAAAAATGCGATACAATCCCCTTACTCCAACGGAAAATTAGAAGGGAAAAACAATTTAATCAAGGTCTTTCAGCGAGTGGCTTTTGGATTTAGAAACTTTAGTAATATGCGAAGAAGAATCTTTTTATACGAAGAAAATTGGCATACAAAACAACCAACTAAAAGAAATTGTGGGGAGAAATCCGCCTAAATCTCTTTCTCAATCAGACTGCTATTGTAACAGGCGAGCTTTCGCTTGTGCAAGGGCTTTGCAAGTGACCGATCTTCGTCTCGGTCACCCTTGCACGCTTAGCTGCCTGTTTGACAAAAAGCATCGATTGAAAAAGAAAATAAAAACAGGAGAGAAAGTCATCGAAAAAATAACTTCCTCTCCCATCGACTTAATTGCCAACAACACTAGTTGACAAAGAACCTAAAAAAGGCAAGTACTTACTTCTAGCTTTAAAGTTAGAAGTAAGTATTTGCCATTACCACATGCTTATCGATTCGCATGATAATTATTGACAATCGCATTAACAATAGTCATCAAAATAGCCACGCCGATTGCTGATAAAAATGATGGGAATGAAAAATGATCTTTCCCTAGAATATTAGATGTCATCAATAACATACAGGAATTAACGATAAAGGTAAACAACCCTAATGTTAAGATATTCAAGGGTAAGGTTAATAATAATAAGATTGGTCGAACCAATAAATTAAGTAGCGATAAAATAAAACTCGCCAGTAAGGCAGTCATAAAGCTGTCTACAAAAAGTAAATTTGGGAAAAAAACAGTAATGCCAATGAAAGTAAGCATGGTCACAACGATTTTTCCAAAATAGGACATCTAAAAGTCACTCCAATCATCTTCATTATCAATTTTTTCAGCATCCTTTCGTGGGCGAACATTCACATTGCGATTCTGACGCTTAGGTTTCATTGGCGTAGCATTTTGATCTGGCTTAGGCATAATGACTGCCAACAAGATATACAAAATCAACGCTGAAACAAAACCAAAATCGGCGATGAATATAAAAACAACAAAGATAATTCTTAATATTGTTGCATCAAAGCCAAAATAATCAGCAAATCCACCTATAACGCCGCTGACTACTTTATTACTTGATTTGGTCAGCTTTTTCATCTTCATTCACTCATTTCATCTAAAATTAATCATTATTTTTTAAATAGATAGTTCCTGTATTGCTGGATAATTGAATATCAGCCATAGCATCAGCAACCTTTCTCAGTTCAAGCAAACGATTCATCTTATCATTTTTTTCATTTAGCAGTTCAACATTAGTCAAGCGACTTTGAATGCTACCAAAAGTTGATTTGGCTGACATTTCTAAGCCTAATCCTTGTGGTAGTGATAACTTGATATCGCCATTTACCGTACTAACATTTAGTTTTTCTAGTTTCTCCTCACGATAAGAAAGACGAACCGTTCCATTAATCAAACTAATCTTAGTAGCGACAGGTGTTGTATCCATCGTTACATTACCATTGACGGTCTCAATAATCGTATCAGCTAAAATACTATTGGTAATTTCAATATTACCATTAGTCCCTTCTATTTCCAACATTGTTGCTTCAAAAGCATTCAAGGAAATATCGCCATTGGTTAATTTCAAATAGAAATCCTTGCCTTGAATTTGTTCAAGATTCATACGACCATTTAACATTTTAATAGCAACATGATCGTAATTTTTGCTAGGTAAAAAGACCTCCAAATCCGCTTTTACTCGTTTATTGGTCAGATAAAAGCGTAAGCAATCTTGATCAATCGCACTATCTGTTCGCGCTAAAATAGCCGCTAATGGATCATGCTCATCAAATTTACCGTAGATTTTCATTTTCGCTAAAATTTGAATGTGATCTTCTGACCAAGTTTTAAACTGAACCTTTCCATGAGCTACCTTAAAGTCTAAAATAGTGGGTTGAAAACCTTCATATTTAAATACATGCTCCACACTAGCTACTGCTAACCCCGGTACTTTAATGTTAACTGACTTCCACTCGACGTTTTCTTCTACTGTTTGCGAAACATTTTTCAATGATTTTTTTAGGAAGCGACCTAATTGGCTACCAACTTCTGTCAGCTTATCACTGACTTGATTGAAGGTTTCACTGGCCTGTTCTTTCCAATCATCAGAAAATTTATAATCCGTATAAGCAGTTGAATTCTCTTGATTTTCTTCATTAGTTACTTGTTCTAACTTATCTTCAAGTATTTTTTTCCGTTTGGTTAACTGGGCAAGCTCATCAGCTATTTGATGCTGCTGCGCTAAAAGATTGGTTTGCTCTTCAGCATGATCAGCATTTGCTAATGCTTCTTGATTCATTTTTTCATTTAATTCAGTATATTGTTGATTCAAATCAGCAATTTTTTCATTCACTGAATCTAACTCCGCTAAAGCTTGACTTAATTGATCCGTATATTCTTCAAATTCACTTTCTTTAAACTCTTCATTTGCTGCATCTTGTTCAGGCACTTGAAACCACTCTTTCTTAGAAATGGTTGCTTTAGAAACATCTGGTCTTAAAGAGTTATGACCGGTTTCTTTGGCAATATTTTCTAAAAGAACTAGTGCCTCTTCAGTAGAGATAACTCCCTGCTTAACCAAATCAAAAATACGTTTTCTTTCGTTCATTTCATATTGCCTCCTAATTGTAGTTTTTCTACATTAATAGTATGACAGATTTTGTTTAAACACACATAGGTCTTAAGGACGAATTTTATCATTTGATTGATATAAAACTTTCTTAAACTATAAAAACTGCAATCAAAATCACTTTGATTGCAGCTTTCTGCTTTTATTGAGCTCGATTTGAATTTAATTCAGTAATTTTCCCGGTGGCCAAATATACAATCCATTCGCAAATATTGGTTACATAATCACCAATTCGCTCCAAATATTGCGCGACATTTAAATAATCCGTCCCACAGACTACGGTTTCTGGATTGGCTTTCATTGCGCTGATGGCATGATCATAAATTTCACGAAAATGTTGGTTGACTCTCTCATCCATCGCCGCAATCATCCGTGCATCTTTTTCATCCATCTTAACATAAGCAACCAAGACGTTATCCACCATTTTCTTCACTGAATCAGACATCTCAGAGATTTCTTTTTCGATTTCCAAAATCCGATTTTGCCCTTTAACCAAAATAGTCGATTTAGCGATAGAGACTGCATGGTCACCCATACGCTCTAAATCAGAGCTGGCTTTCATTACTGTAATAATTCGACGTAAATCAGTCGTCACCGGTTGTTGTAAAGCAATCATCTCAAAGCTTTTCTTTTCTAACAGTATCTCAATATTATTGATTTGTTCGTCCTGAGCAATAACTTCTTTAGCCAATTCTTTATCGTGTTGGACGTATGCACGAACAGATTTATGGATGGCTTTACTTACCAACATCCCCATTTCATAAAACTGGTTATGCAAATTTAGCAAATCTTCTTCAAATTGTGAACGTAACATAAAGGCTCCTCCTAACCAAATCTTCCAGATATATAATCTTCAGTCTCTTTCATCTTCGGACTTAAAAAGATATTTTTTGTCTTATCGCATTCAATCAAATGACCATCTAAGAAAAAGGCAGTTCGATCAGAAATACGTGAGGCTTGCGACATATTATGAGTGACAATAATCATTGTATATTTTTCTTTTAATTCTAACAAAGTGTTTTCAATTTTACCAGATGAAATCGGATCTAGTGCACTTGTTGGTTCATCTAACAAAATAATTTCTGGATCAACTGCCAACACACGTGCAATACAAACCCGTTGCTGCTGACCACCAGATAAAGATAGCGCACTTTGATGTAATTTATCCTTTACATCGTCCCAAACAGAGGCTGCTTTAAGACTTTCTTCAACAATTCGGTCTAATTTTTGTTTATCATTTTCCCCTTTTAGGCGTAAACCATACACCACATTTTCATAAATTGAAAAAGGGAATGGATTAGGTTGTTGAAAAACCATGCCAATCTCTTTACGCAACTCAACCGTATCTGTTTTTGGACTATAGATGTCATTACCTTTGTATAGAACACTACCAGTAATGGTGACGGTTGGAATTAAATCATTCATACGATTTAATGAACGTAAATATGTGGATTTGCCACAACCAGAAGGACCAATCATTGCAGTAATTTCACCTTGATGAATATCTAAATTAATTCCTTTTAATGCTTCTTTTTTCCCGTAATACAAATGTAAATCACGAGAGGAAATAATCGTTTCAGCCAAAATTTTTCCCTCCACTTCTCTTAACCAAAATGTCCAGATACATAATCTTCGGTCGCTTGGATTTTTGGACGCGTAAAGATTTTTCTCGTTTTATCATATTCAATCACATTTCCCATATAAAAGAAAGCAGTATAATCACTAATACGCGCAGCCTGCTGCATATTATGAGTGACGATCACAATTGAAAATGAATCTTTTAAATGAATCAGTGTTTCTTCGACGGTTCCTGTTGAAATAGGATCTAACGCACTAGCCGGCTCATCAAGCAGCAAAATATCTGGTTTCATTGCAATCGCTCTAGCAATACATAGACGTTGTTGTTGCCCACCTGATAGGGCCAGTGCACTTTTATTTAAATTATCTTTGACTTGATCCCACAAGGCTGCTTGCTTTAAGCTCGTTTCAACAATTTCATCCAATTCCTGCTTATCAGTTAACCCATGACGCTTTAAAGCAAAGGTAATATTTTCATAGATTGATTTACTAAAAGGATTTGGTCGTTGAAACACCATACCGATATGCTTTCTTGCTTCATACACATCGACGGCAGGTGAGTTGATATCTACTCCCCGATACATAATTTTGCCAGTTACTTTAGTGTTCGCAATACTATCGTTCATTCGATTCAATGAGCGTAAATAGGTCGATTTACCACAACCAGATGGACCAATTAAGGCCGTAATCTTATTTTTTTCAAATTGTAAATCTACCCCTTTAATTGCTTCATTTTGCCCATACCACACATGTAAATCTTCAGTATGTAAGGCGATTTCTTTTCCTTCCTCTAAAGAAATGACATGACGATCATCTAAATTATAGGTCTTCATTTTGTTACTCTCCTTAAGCTGAAGTCATTTTTTTGTGCAATCTCTTACCTAAAGCACGTGCGCCAAAATTAAACAACAACACGGCGATGATTAAGACTGCTGATGCACCGGCAGATACAGCTGCACCATCCGGCATTGTCCCTTCAGAGTTGATTTTCCAAATATGCACAGCTAAAGTTTCAGCTTGACGGAAAATACTAATCGGACTTGAAACACTCAATGGATTCCAGTTGGTAAAATCAAGTGCTGGCGCTGATTGACCTGCTGTATAAATTAAAGCAGCAGCTTCACCAAAAATACGACCAGAACTCAAAATTAAACCAGTTAAAATCCCTGGTGAAGCTTCTGGTAAAACGACATGAATAACTGTCTCCCAACGCGAAAGTCCTAAGGCCAAACCAGCCTCACGCTGAGTAAAATGAACGGCTCTTAGCGATTCTTCAATATTACGAGTCAATAAAGGTAGGTTAAACAAAGTTAAAGCTAAGGCTCCGGATAAAATGGAAAAGCCATATTGAAATTGAATAACAAAAACTAAAAAACCGAACAAACCAACAACTACTGATGGTAAAGAGCTCAAAATCTCGATTGCTGTACGAATTAAGTCTGTCAACCAATTTTTCTTGGCATATTCTGATAAATAGATCCCTGCCCCTAAGGATAAAGGGAAGCTGATAATTAAGGTAATCAGCAATAAATAAAGCGAATTAAAGAGCTGAATACCAATCCCTCCACCTGCTTGATAGGCTTTAGATGGCGAGGTTAGAAACTTCCATGAAACATGAGGTAACCCTCGAAATAGGATATATAATAGCATGGCAGCTAAAATTAATACAATAATTCCAGAAATGGCATATAAAATGCCAGTAGCAATTTTATCTACACGTTTTGCATTCATCTTACTTTAAGGCTCCTCTCTTACCAATCATTCGAATGACGATATTGAAAACTAATGACATTGCTAATAAAATTAAGGCCAATGACCATAAAACATTGTTCTCAACAGTTCCCATAATCGTATTCCCAATTCCCATCGTCAAAATAGAAGTTAAGGTAGCTGCAGGGGTAACTAGACTAGTTGGCATCAAGGCAGCATTGCCGACAACCATCTGAATCGCTAATGCTTCCCCAAAAGCACGAGCCATCCCAAAAACGACGGCTGTTAAAATACCAGGAACGGCTGAACGTAAAACAACCTTATAAATGGTTTGCCAACGCGTTGCTCCTAAAGCTAGCGATGCTTCGCGATAATGTCTTGGAACTGCCTTTAATGCATCTACAGTCATCGTTGTGACAGTCGGTAAGATCATGACAAACAACACAAAGGTCCCTGCTAAAATACCAAAACCTGTTCCCCCGAAAACAGAACGTACAGCAGGAACAATGACAGATAAACCAATAAAACCATAAACAACTGAAGGAATTCCTACCAACAGCTCGATAACTGGCTGTAAGAATTTTTGGCCCTGCTTAGGTGAAATCTCAACCATAAAAACAGCAGCCCCAATTGCAAAAGGAGTGGCAATAATCGCTGATAAAAAGGTAACGAGAAATGAGCCCAAAATCATTGGTAAGGCCCCTACTTTAGGTTGCCCATTTGCACCTAATTCAGCTGGATTCCATTCAGTGCCAAATAAAAAGTTCATAACGTTGACTTTATCGACAAAAAAAGTAGCTAAGCCTTTGCTTGCAACAAAATAAAAGATTGAAACAACGACTAAGACAATAATTGCAATACAAATAAAGCTAATCAGCTTTCCGCGCTGCTCCATCTTTGCTCTTTTTGATTTCTTCATTAAAATTTCTTTCATATCTTCCAAGAGGTTTCCTCCTCCAATTCTTTCATCTTTTCTAAGTTTACCTTTTCAATATCAATTTTGAATAAAGCTTTTGTGAAAACCGAGTAAAGATTGTAAATTTTGTGTAAAGATTTAGGCAATGACATTTCCTTGCCAATCACGCTTAACCTTCATAGCAGAAATTGGAATATAGCCTAATTTACCAACTAGATTTTTTTGCACATGAGAAGATAATACATAGTCTAAGAATGCTTTGGTTAAATCTTTAGGCTGTCCTTTAGTGTACATATGTTCATATGACCAAATCACCCATTGATTCGTTGTGACATTTTTAACTGTGGGTGCGATCCCATCAATTGAAAGGGTCGCTACATCCTTTGTTACATAAGAAAAAGCAACATAACTAATCGCCCCAGGTGTATCAGCGACAATTTGGCGTACCGTTCCACTTGAATCTTGTTCTTGCGAAGGCTTAGCTTCTTTCCCATCAAGCACCCAACGTTCAAATGTTCCACGCGTCCCACTGCCACTTGCACGATTTAAAATAACTACATCGACATCGTTTCCACCGACTTGTTTCCAATTGGTAATCTCACCGGTAAAAATCTTTTGTAAATCTTGCATAGATATATTTTTTACGCCAACTTTTTTATTTACTATCGGTGTGATACCTACTACCGCAACTTGATGATCGACCAATTCTTTCGCATTAATTCCGCTTTTTTCTTCAGCAAACACGTCAGAATTCCCAATATTTACCGCACCAGATTGTACTTGACTAAGACCAGTACCACTACCGCCACCTTGGACATTAATAAATTTTCCAGGATGTTTCGATTGATACTCCTCAGCAACCGTTTCAACTAATGGCTGCAAAGCGGTCGAACCAACTGCGGTAATCGATTGACCGTGATCGACCCACTTACTACAGCCACTTAATAAAATTGTACCTAATAAAATTGGTAAAATGAGTTTTAATTTTTTCATTCAAATAAAGCTCCTTATTTTACAATAATTCCATCAGAATCATTCTGAATCAATTTTATTGTATCATTTTCTTTACATTACGCAAATCAAGACCATTCAACAACCATTGATAACATAAGTAATTTAGCAACACTTGTATTTTATAACCAGACAAATAAACCGAATCTTTACAAAAGCTTCAACTACTGACATTGCTACCTCCTAGATAGCTGACCGCTCAAAGATAGCTAAAGCAAATATAGATACTCTCCTATTTTTGGCTAGATCATACTGATTTGACCTTACCTAGCCATTTTATAAATCACCTATAAAAAAAAATCGAGCCTAAAAAGACTCGATCGATTAAATTTAAATTTTTAAGAAACGACGCATTGAAATCACTGAACCTAATGCACCAATTAAAATACCAATTAATACCAATAAACCACAAATTTGAATAGTAAATGTACTTGGTGGTAATAGATGATAACTTGAACCTAAAATTTGGGGTTGATTCAATACTCTAAAGGCCGAACGGTAACCAAAGAAAATGATTACACACGGAATGATTGAACCGATAATTCCAATCCAAGCTCCTTCTAAAAAGAACGGCCAACGAATATACCCATTTTTCGCACCTACCAAGCGCATAATTTGAATCTCACGTTGACGCGACATAATCGTAATCCTAATCGTATTAGAAATTAAGAAAATAGCGACAAAGACTAATAATACCGCAGCACCTAAGCCCCAAGTACGCATCCCTTGTGTAATCTTCAAGATTTTATCTGAAGGTGCACCACCGTAATCTGCTCGATGAACATTTTTTAATTTACCAGCAGCCTTGGCTACCGCTTTAATTGTTTGAGGATCTTTGGCTTTTACAATAAAATTATCATAAAGTGGATTACTATCCCCTTCAAAAACAGACCAAACAGAACCCATGCTGTCTTCTAATTTTTTCAATTCTTCATCTTTACTTGAAAAAGAAACTGATTTTACATTTGGTAGATTTTCTAATTCATCCTTTAGTTTATCGATATCTTCTTGAGAAGTACCGATATCAACTAAAACCGAAACATCTACATTATTTTCAATATCTTCAGCCAATTTAGTTGCATTCATAATTAACGCGAGAAAAATCCCCAATAAGGTTAAACTAATGGTTACAGCTGTAGCTGAAGCAATGGTCATTAAGCCATTTCTTTTTAAACTCTTCAAACTTTCTAATAAGTGTCTGAAAAAGGTCCTAATCATCATATCCATAATCTCCTTCCACCTGATCACGAATAATACGACCATTTTCAATGGCGATTACACGATGACGGATCGTATTAACAATCGTACTATTGTGTGTTGCCATCACAACAGTAGTCCCTTGTGCATTAATCCGTTCTAAAAGTTTCATAATTTCCCAAGAGTTTTCAGGATCAAGATTTCCTGTTGGTTCATCAGCGATTAAAACTTTTGGCATATTTACGATTGCTCGTGCAATTGAAACACGTTGCTGTTCGCCCCCAGAAAGCTCACTTGGGAACACGCGAACCTTATGCTTTAAGCCGACTAAATCTAAAACCTCCATTACCCGTTTTTTGATTTCTCGAGGTTTTTTACCGATTACTTGCATCGCATAGGCAACATTTTCATAAACGGTTTTCTTTGGTAATAATTTATAGTCTTGGAAAACGACCCCTATTTCTCTTCGTAAATAAGGTACCTCGCGATTTTTTATTTTTAATAAATCATAATCAGCAACTTTTAAAATACCTTTTGTTGCTTTTTCTTCACGATACATTAGTTTGATAAATGTTGATTTACCAGCACCTGAAGGGCCAACTACATAAACAAACTCGCCTTGATCAATATTGATTGTAATATTTCTTATAGCTGTTGTACCGTTGGGATATTTTTTCATAACATCCTTCATTTCAATCATGGCTATCTCTCCAAATCTTCATTCATACTTTCCAAGTATAGCATTTTTTTATTGCAAATTGCTTGCAGTAAGTTACAATTTTATTTCATTATAATAACTTTTAATCTTGTTTTTGCTGTAAGCGATATTTTAGATAAGCATCAATGAAACCGTCTAATTGGCCGTCCATTACAGCTTGTACATTTCCTGATTCATAGTTCGTACGGTGATCTTTAACCATGGAATACGGATGAAAGACATAGGAACGAATTTGTGAGCCCCAGCCAATTTCCATTTGCTCTCCACGTAAAGCAGCTGCTTCTTGTTCTTGTTTTTCTAATTCTAATTGATAAAGTTTCGCTTTTAACATGCCCATCGCTTGTTCACGGTTTTTTAATTGTGAACGCTGTGCTTGGCTAGATACCACAATTCCCGTTGGCAAGTGGGTAATCCGGACCGCTGATTCGGTTTTATTAATATGTTGCCCCCCTGCACCACTTGCTCTAAAGGTATCAATTTTTAGATCATCCGGATTAATTTCAATATCAATATTCGCATCTAATTCCGGCATAATATCCACCGAGCAAAATGAGGTATGACGGCGTTTGGCTGAATCAAAAGGTGAGATCCGAACTAAACGATGCACCCCTTTTTCCGATTTCAAATAACCATATGCATTGTGCCCTTTAATTAACAAGGTCACACTTTTGATTCCTGCTTCATCACCAGCTAGGTAATCCAAAGTTTCCACTTGAAAATGATGCTTTTCTGCCCAACGTGTATACATTCTTAACAACATGCTTCCCCAGTCTTGGGATTCTGTTCCACCAGCACCTGGATGAAGCTCTAAAATAGCATGATTATGATCATACGGCTCATCTAAAAGTAAGGATAACTCATAACTTTCTAGCTGTTCAGTTAAATTATCTAAACCCTCAATCAATTCTTTTGCTACTTCAGCATCATTTTCTTCAACATACATTTCAAGCAAAATTTCTAAATCTTCATAAGCTTGATTCATTTGTTGAAACTGTTCATAAGTTTCTTTATTCAGATTATTTTCATTAATAATCTGTTGGGCATTTGCTGCATCATCCCAAAAACTAGGATCTGCCATTTTATGCTCAGCTTGGGCAATTGCCTCTTCTAGTCCTTCTAAGTCAAAGAGACCCCCTAAAGCTTTGAATTTTATCAGCAATCAATGCTAACTGTGATTTAATATCTGCGATTTCCATAAAAACGCTCCTTATCTACTTATTTTTCTAAATTATAGCCTATTTAGAAAGGTTACTAAAGTAAAACACAAGGGCGATGACTCACCCTTGTGAAAAATACTATTTTACATTTTTACCATGACAATTTTTAAATTTCTTGCCGCTACCACATGGACAAGGATCATTCCGACCAACTTTTTCCACACGGATTGGCTTACGCTCAGCCGAATTAGCATCCTCTAAATTGGTTTGTTGAACGGTTTGCGTTTGTTCTCGCTGTACGTTTTGACGAATTTCAGCTTTCATAAATAAACGAGTGACTTCAAATTCAATTGCTCCGATCATCTCTTCAAACATTGTAAAGCCTTCTGTTTGATAAGCGACCAATGGATTGTTTTGACCATAAGCACGCAAACCAATTGACTGACGTAATTGATCCATCGCATCGATATGCTCAGTCCAATTGGCATCAACTACACGCAAGATAACTACTTTTTCAAATTCTAATAATTGTTCTGGGCTATTTAAATGACTGGCTTTTTCATTAAACACGGCTTGCGCACGATTAAATAAATCATCCTTAATCTCAGCTTGGGTTTTGCCTTGAATATCTGCTAGTGAAATACTATCTTCATCAACAATGGCATTTTTGGCAAAATCAACAATGGCCTCTAAATTCCAGTCTTTTTGTTCGACTTGTGTATGCGCATCAACAATACGATCGATTGTCCGACGAACCATGTTCATTAAAACTTCATCTAACGGTTCTTCCGCTAAGATAACTTGTTGGCGTTGACCATAAATCACTTCACGTTGTTCACGCATCACATCGTCGTATTGTAAGACATTTTTACGTGTGTCGTAGTTATTTCCTTCAACACGTTTTTGCGCAGCTTCCACTTGTCTAGTAATCATCTTACTTTGAATGACTGTATCTTCATCAGCCAATTTCATACGGTCGAATAAATTCTTCACTCGATCCGAACCAAAGCGTTTCATTAAATCATCTTCTAAAGATAGATAGAATTGAGAAACACCTGGGTCACCTTGACGTCCTGAACGACCACGTAACTGATTATCAATCCGACGTGATTCATGACGTTCGGTACCAATAACTGCTAGACCACCTAGTTCAGCCACCCCTAAACCAAGCTTGATATCCGTACCACGACCGGCCATGTTTGTCGCAATCGTAACAGCACCTTTTTGTCCAGCATTTAAGACAATCTCTGCTTCTTTAAAGTGATTTTTCGCATTTAGCACCTCATGAGGAATGCGTTCTTTTGTTAATAAATCAGATAATAATTCTGAAGTTTCAACCGCAACCGTACCTACTAGCACCGGTTGACCTTTACGATAGCGTTCTTTGATATCTTGAACCACAGCCTTAAACTTACTATTTAACGTTGTATACAAAATATCTGGACGATCATCACGAATAACTGGTTTATTTGTAGGGATTTGAATAACTTGAATATTATAAATTTCACGGAATTCTTCTTCTTCGGTTTTAGCAGTACCCGTCATTCCTGCTAATTTTTTATACATACGGAAGAAGTTTTGGAAGGTGATCGTCGCCATGGTTTTGGTTTCATCTTCAATTGTAACACCTTCTTTGGCTTCAATCGCTTGATGTAAACCATCTGAATATCGACGACCATCCATAATCCGACCAGTAAATTGATCAACAATTAAAACCTTACCCTCTTGCACCACATAATCGATGTCTTTAAGCATAATATAATTTGCACGTAAAGCTTGATCAAGGTGATGGGTCAAAGCTGTATTTTCAATGTCATATAAATTGGTCAAAGTGAAGTATTCTTCGGCTTTTTCAATCCCAGCTTCAGTTAAGCTAATCGTCTTAGATTGGATATCGATTTTATAGTCTTCCTCTTCTTTTAATTTCTTAACAAACATATCTGCTCGAGTATATAAAGCCGTTGATTTTTCTGCTTGTCCTGAAATAATTAACGGTGTACGGGCTTCATCGATTAAAATCGAGTCAACCTCATCGACAATGGCATAATTTAATGGTCTTTGTACCATTTGATGACGATAAACCACCATGTTATCTCTTAAATAGTCAAAACCAAGTTCATTATTAGTACTATAAGTAATATCGCAAGCATAAGCAGCTCTTTTTTCTTCTGGACTTTTTGAATTAATGTTTAAACCAACTGTCAAACCTAGCCAATTATATAACTCGCCCATTTCAGTTGAGTCACGTGTAGCTAGATACTCATTTACAGTAACTACGTGTACGCCTAAACCAGTTAAGGCATTTAAATATACGGGCATCGTAGCTGTTAAAGTCTTACCTTCCCCAGTACGCATTTCCGGAATGTTTCCATCATGTAAGACAATTCCACCCATTAATTGCACGTGATATGGATATAAACCTAAAACACGCTTAGCAGCTTCGCGGACAACTGCAAATGCTTCAGGTAGTAATTGGTCCAAGGTTTCCCCTTTTTGATATCTTGTTTTAAATTCATCAGTTTTTGCTTGTAAAGCTTCATCACTTAACGCTGCCATTTGATCAGCATAGCTTTCAACTTTATTAGCAATCCGGTCAAGACGTTTTAATTCTTTTTTATCATTCTCAACCATTTTACGAATAATATTTGCCATTTATTATAAACTCCTTTAAATGTTTCATTGCTTACAGCACAATCTCCCTACTATTTTATCACTAAAATAGAATAAATGAAATAATTTAATTGCAATCAAGGTGTAATTTATTCAAAATAAGATTGATTCTAGGCTTGTCTTGAAAGAGAAGCCTTTTACTCTTAACCCATTAAAGACAAAAAAGGTAGCTGCAAGTCAAACTTACAGCTACCTTTTTTGTCTTTAATTAATTAGTTTCAATTAAGCCATATTTGCCATCTTTACGACGGTAAACAATGCTTGTTCCATTAGTTTCAGCATCTTCAAAAATGAAGAAGTTATGACCAAGCATATTCATTTGTAAAACGGCTTCTTCACTATCCATTGGTTTTAATGAAAGGCGTTTTGTACGAACGATATCAATCTCAGCTTCTTTGGTTTCTTCGTCCGCATTAACATCTAATGCAAAAACTGGTTCAACATCAACTAATGCTGTTTCGCGTGTGCGACGATTAATTTTTGTTTTGAACTTACGAATTTGACGTTCTAATTTATCAACAACCAAATCAACGCTTGCATATAGATCTGGTGAAGTTTCTTCTGCACGTAACACTAAGTAAGGAAGAGGAATCGTCACTTCAACCTTTGCTGTTTTCTCAGTATAAACCTTTAAGTTTACATGAGCAGTTGCATCCGGTGCATTATCAAAATAGCGTTCTAGCTTGCCTACTTTCTTTTCAACGTAATTACGGATTGCTTCAGTAACTTCAATATTTTCTCCACGAACATTGTATCTAAACATAACAATTGCCCCTTTCATCTGCCACTAAAGAAGTTTAAAGGACCACTCTTTAATCTTCTTCTTATCTATATTATAACCTATATTTCAAAAATTGCAAAATAAATCGCTATCAAAAACGATTGTTAGGTAAATTTATAGTTATTTTTATCTTGCTAAGGAAAATGTCATTATTTTCTTTGGATGATAAGGTAACAGACACTCCGCCGCATAAAATAATGTCCTACCCGTTGTATAGACATCATCAACTAGGATAATATCTTGATTGGCAATTAATCCTCCATCAATATTCAAACTAAATGGTTGTTTCATTTTTAATCGCTCATAACGACCTTTTTTAGCTTGCGGCAGAGTATCGTTTTTTTTAGATAGAATCGGTTGATATTTAATACCTATTGCTTCTAAAAAACCTTCAACTTGATTGAAGCCACGTTTCTCTCTTTTTTCCTTACTTAACGGAATAGGGACAATCCAACAGTCCTTTTTATCTTTGAAATAACGTTTTAGTTCGTATGAAAAAGTATAACGTAATTGATAATCGCCCAAATACTTATATTGCTCCATCCACTCATGAAACCCTTCGTTATAATGATATAAAGCCGTATGCTTAAAGGCGTAAGTTGGATATTTTCGCTGCCAATATTGACAATCGGAACATATCGGTTGTACAGTTGGCTTGCCACACAACTGACAACCACCTATTAATGGTTCAAACTTTTGTTGGCATTTAGCACATAACCTATGCTCCTGTACAAAAAAAGGATTTAAAATCTCCATAAAGGTTAAATTTTTCGTCAATGATTGCTTACACCAAATACACTTCATCTGCTAACCACTTCTTTGCTAATCGATTCATTGCTGCAATTTCTTGACAAGCATGCCTAATCGCTGGCGTATAATCAGAAAGTAAAAAATAGACCTCGCCATTTTTCATCTTACCTTTGCGATCTGCGCGTCCGGCGATTTGCACTAGGGCTGACTTAGAAAATATTTCATGGTTCGCCCCTACAATCACAATGGAAACATTGTCAATCGTCACCCCTCTTTCTAAAATTGTCGTCGTAAATATGATTTGATAATGATGTTTGCGTAATTTTATTACCTTTTCTTTACGCTGTTCATCTATAGAAGAGACCTCTGTCATCTCAATGGTCGGTAAGTGCTGACGAACATAGCAATATAATTGATGATTATATTGGATACTCGGACAAAAGACCAAAACCAGTTGACTTGCACAAAGTTTTAACAACAGGCGCATAAATTTTCGACCTTTATATCGATTAAACGGAATCTGCTCCGATGCGAAAAATATATACATTTCTATTTAAATATTTATATTTCTACTGTGGCACAACTTATATCCTTAGACTTTCGTTTTGTGCCTTGCTCGTTCATCCTGTCCGATTTTGGAACTCCTACTTTCGTTTATATAACAGTCCAGAGCCTTAAATTCCCTAGCATCGATAGGTACATATTTAAACCATCTTTTTGGTGATTAAGTTTAAATTTGATAACTTGCTAAATTTATCGAAGCATTAAAATCTCTATCTAGCGTGAATCCACATTCACAACAGAATGTTCTATCGCTTAGTTTTAAATCCTTCTTGATTTTTCCACAATGTGAACAAGTTTTTGATGAAGGATACCATCTGTCTACTTCTACAAATGCTATTCCTAATCTTGCTGATTTGTACTTTATTTGTCTTTTAAATTCATAAAAGCCCTGACTAGCAACAGCCTTAGCTAGATGTTTGTTTTTCATCATACCTCTTACATTTAAATCTTCCATTACAATTCGATACGGTTTGGTTTTCACTATATCGTTCGTTGTCTGGTGTAAATGGTTTTTTCTGATGTCTGAAAGTCTTTTATATAGGTTTTTAATCACTTTTTGTTGTTTACCTATATTTTTCATTTCTCTTAACGGTTTCTTATAGATAGGTTTTCTGTTTTTGGTATAGCCTGAAATATTGTTCTCTATCTTTCTGCTAAGTTTTCGCTGTTCACGTTTTAGCTTTTTTTCAAGACGTTTGACTTTTTTAGTCTTGTTAATGTTTTTATAAACTTTACCATTAGAAACAACAGCTAAGTCTTTAATCCCTAAGTCAATCCCTAAACTTTCATCTGTTAGTTTAACTTGTTCAAATTCTTTTTCGTAACTAACAGACAAATACCAATGTTTACCGTCGAATGATATTCTAGGATTCAAATAATGCTCATTCTTTTTAAGTTTAGGTAATGAACCACACGTCTTAACGTTGCCTATCTTTTCTCCTCTGAAACCATCTTTGGTTCTTTTTAGACTTTCATAATTCACATAAAAGCTATCTTTACATTTATGTTTGCTTTTAAATTTTGGTTTATCACTTATACCTTTAAACCATCTTTGTCTAGCTAAATTCGCATCTTTTACTGCTTGCTTCATTACATTGCTTCCGACTTCTTTTAACCACGTATGGGTAGTTGGTTTTAATACATTGTTAATATATTTTCTAACTTCTGTTTCTTTGAGTGTCTTTTTATGCGCTGCATAATAACTCTCGCTTTCAGCTAGAAAATAATTGTAAGACCATCTCGCTACCCCACATGATTTTCTAAATAAGATTTCTTGTTCTTTTGTCGGTTTCAATCTTATTTTAATCGCTGTTATCATTTCTGTACCTCCCTTCTTTGTTAAAACCATTATAAATGATTTATTTGTCCAATAAAGAAGGGGTTATAAATATTCATTTAGAATTGTATATATTTTTCTCATTCACTATAAAACGCAACTTTTATAGCAGTCTTTCTCTTACGAGTAGACCTCTCATGCTTTCACATGAGCGTAGACTATATGTTTTTCTTTAAATATATTAAAGAACGGAATTTTTCCAACGCCATTCGCTTGCGTTGTACATCCCCCTCAAGGGGCTAGTCGTTAGACGTTTCGCATATCTTAAAAATAAGACTTAGCGCTTTCGTAACGGAACTTCCATTATTACCGTCCTTAGTGCCTAACGTATCTTATGTGTCACGTTTATCCATTCATAAGACCTAATTAGATTTTATTTCAACTTAGACTATCCTTATTGTTTTTTCTGCTTTCGCAACTTTCACGCTTACCATTTCTAGTTACGTTGTAGTCAATAAGGCTTTAGGATTTCCACCGTTTTAACTCCTTTAGTACGCACCTGTCACCAGATACGCAGGGCTTTCTGTTCAAAAAAATCTATACTTCTATGCACATTTGCGTAGATTTATTTAAATTTGTTGTAACAGTTTTGTTACCCATTGATTAAACCATATACACTTAGGTTGCAGCAACGGTCGCTGATGAAAGCGCAATGGTAGCTTGCAAATCGCAAATGACTGGTCTTTTTTTACTTCTTTTAATAATCTATTGGAAGGTGTGGCTGTTAAAAAGACTTGTATGCCCGTTACCTTTAAAGCTTGTTTCGTTGCATAATTCAACAACAAATCATCGGCATAAGGAAAAGCATCGACTTCATCAATGATTAATAGATCAAACGATTGATAAAAATGAATCAATTGATGAGTTGTGCAAATTAACAAATTTGTTTCTTGATAAGCCTCCTCACTATCGCCATACAACAAAAAGATTGCTTCCTTTTGAAAGGCTTGCTGAATTCTTGGCAAAAGTTCAAGACAAACATCGATTCTCGGTGAAGCAAGACACACTCGCTTTCCTTCAGCAAGCACCTGATAGATTAAAGGAAACAGCATTTCGGTTTTGCCAGCACCAGTGACCGCCCAGATTAACGTGTGCTGCTGTAAGAGATAATTGTGACATAATTGATCAGCTATGTGTTGTTGATAACGAGTTAATTGACCCATCCATGTCAACTCAACAATACGCTTAGTCGCCTCTCTTGGCTTTTTGGAACAAAGATAATCTCGACTTGTTAATCTACCGAATGATAGACAAAAAGGACAATAATACCTGCCATCAGCTAACTGATAGTCAGCGCTAATCAGCTGATTACATCTCGTACAAATGGCGTTGAATTTTTGGGGAATAATAGCTGGTCGAATGAACCATTGATCTTTTGAGAGCTGTTGACACTGTGTACTATCTAACACCTGAACATAACCATCTTCATACATCGTTTGCATTCATCCCTTTCTTTTCAGCAATAATTAGGCACTCCCACCTTCAATTATTAAATACGCAAAAAACTGCTTTATCGCCAAAGCAATAAAACAGTTTTTAGAAATAATAAGGATTGTTTCGTTTTTATAATGGTGCATCAATTGCTAAAAGCTGAAAAGCCTGTTTCAAAATATTTCGACTATCTAACAAACCATAATCTGACATACTAATCGTCTCAATCTTGGTAGGTTGATTAGCCAAGCTTTCAACAAATTTATTCTTTAAGAAACGCACCTGTGGACTTAAAAAGACTAAATCAACTTGATGGTCCTTCGCATATTCTAGGGCCTCTTCCGAAGAAACAGCTAGAATTTTTACAGGCAAATCACTTTCGTAAACATACTGCTGCATCTTTGATATTAATAGACTCGAACTCATCCCAAGTGTACATACAATCACAATCACTTTTGATTCCAATGAAAAGACTCCTCACTCATTAACTCAAACTCATCTTCGTCTATTATAGTCAATTTTCAGACAATTTGTCAAATCTCATCTATAGTTATTATAACCACTCTTTACAACTATCCATAGTTGCCTATCCGCATAAAATTTTCTATACTAATGACAAGAGATTTTACAAGGAGGCATTCATTTGGCAGATTATTATACGATTGAAAAAGACGGCGAACATACAATTGAAATAAAAAAATCAAAATTTATTTGTCACTTATATCGAATTGAAACAGAAGAGCATGCAAAAGAACTCATTCAACGAATAAAAAAAGAACACTGGAAAGCTAATCATAATTGTAGCGCCTTTGTTTTGGGTAAGAACCAAGAGATTCAGCGGAGCTCAGATGATGGTGAGCCTAGTGGGACTGCAGGTGTGCCGATGCTAGAGGTATTAAAAAAGCATGAGCTACAAAATGTTTTAGCCGTTGTCACACGTTATTTTGGTGGGATCAAATTAGGAGCTGGAGGATTGATTAGAGCCTACGCATCAAGTGTAGCTGAAGCGCTTAAAGAAATCGGGATTGTTCAAGGTATTTTACAACAGGAAGTAAAGCTTACCATCGAATATTCCTTATTAGGTAGATTACAAAATTTTCTTGAACAAAAAAACATCTTTATTAAAGAAACGACTTATTTAGAAAATATCACTGTGACAATTATGTGTGATCAGCTATTACTTGACGATTTAACTGCAGAAATGATTGATTTATTAAATAATCAAGTAACGATTGAACTGGGGGAAAAAAGCTACATAGAGCAAAGAATCTAACCCTTTTCAACTGACTGGGCAATTTAACAAAAAAACTTCAGCTTGCAAAGCAATCAGCCTTTTGCTGAAGAGCCGCAACCTGAAGTTTTATTTTTCGAGATAGAATTCGAATCGACTACCCACATACTGCGAACGAACATATTCAAAAGGTGTTCCATCTTCAAAAAAGGTCAATTGTTTCATGCGCAAAATCGCATCGCCTCTTTTAACTGCTAAATATTCCGCAATTTGTTCAGAGGCTAATACAGCAGTAATCGTTTGATTGGCCGCGCCTATTTTATAACCACCTTTTTCAGCCAGAGTTGCATAAAGCGAAGCAGTCACCTCTTCTTTACTAAATTGCTTAATTAGATCCGCCGGTATTGAAGCCACCTCATAGCAAATCGGCTCCATATCCGCATAACGAATCCGCTCCATCCGTAAAATCATCGCCTGCTCAGGCAATTGCAGCTTTTCGCGTTCACTCGTACTTGCCGCAACAATGGAATAGGCCAACACTTTACTCGAGGGTTTACGCCCTTGATTTAGCATAATTTCAGTGAAGCTGGTCGTTCCTTTCATTTGTTCTTGGACTTTTTGCCTTGCTACATAGGTTCCTGAACCAATTTTACGCTCTAATATTCCTTCATCTGATAAAGCTTGAATAGCTTGTCTTAAGGTCATACGGCTAACGCCAAAAAAAAGCGCTAGTTCACGCTCAGATGGCAACCGATCACCTATTTGCCAATAATTATTCTCGATTTTTTCTTTTATCTCATCATGTATTTTAATGTAAATGGGTATTGAATCAGCCATATCTCTTCCCTCTAATCCACTAAATAAAATCAACAATTCCCACTATCAAATGCTTGTTTGAAATTGAGTTACGTTCATTATAGCATATTCTATCTTTGAGATAATAGCTCTCTTAGTATTTTTTCACTAGATTCCTTAATTTTGATTAAACATAAAAAAACAAGAGCATAAACTCTTGTTTCATAATAATATAACTGGGGTAGCTGGATTCGAACCAACGCATGAGGGAGTCAAAGTCCCTTGCCTTACCGCTTGGCTATACCCCAAT
>NZ_KE136347.1:0-161734 GCF_000406925.1 Enterococcus columbae DSM 7374 = ATCC 51263 | reverse complement strand
CCCCAATGACAGATGGAGGAGAGTGGATTCGAACCACTGAACCAAAAGGAACGGATTTACAGTCCGCCGCGTTTAGCCACTTCGCTACTCCTCCAAATTGAGTGTTAATTAACTCAACCACTAAATCTTACTATAAAATAATAATTATTTCAATAGAAATGCTCAAATTTTTTTGAAATAAATAATTATTCTTGCAAATTCCAACGCAATAAAATCGTTTCAATCGCTAAATCTAAGGTCCGATCCGTTTGAATTTGTTCCTCATTCATGAAACTAACAAATTCCTTTGCCTGATAATGTAAAACTTCACCAATCTTTTTTTTGGCAATCCATAGTTCGGTTATATCATATTGCTGACCATCTAATTGTTTAGTGCTTTCTACAATCTTGACTTGAATATCTTTATTTTTTTTCAACTTCTTCACCTCAATCGCTTGTTCTTCATTATTCTATAAAAAAATGTCCGCTAAAGTCAATGAAAAAATAAAAACTATGCAAAAATCATTCAACATCTTTGCATAGTTTTAATCAATTAGTTAGATAGATTAGTTGGCTGTATTCGTTAAAACAACATCAACAATTTCGTATTCCTCACCATTTAAAACGGCTTTAACCTTTTCAACATCCTTACAATCTAATTGAATTTCGACAAAAATTCCTTTAGCTAAACGATTGACCACAATTGTTTCAATGTTCATCTGCGCTTGGGCTAATACATTCGCAATTTTAGCTAAAATTCCTTGATGTTCTTCTTTGATTTTTAAAGTTACACGACTACCACCGTTTTCATAACCGGTAATCTTTAAAAAGGCATCAAAAATATCATTATTAGTAATAATCCCAACTAGTTGATTAGCTGATAAAACCGGTAAAACACCGACTGATTTGGTTCGCATGACCTTAATGGCATCTTCTAATAAAGCATCTGCATCAATGGTTTCAACCTGTTTTAGCATGACATCGCCGACTTTGGTCTTGTTGATTAAATAATTCATCTCATAAACACTTAAGCTCGTCGCTTTTGAAGGCATTGATTCTTGAATGACCCCTTCAGTGATTAAGCCGACCATTTTGCCATCTTCTAATACCGGCAAGCGGTGAATATCATGTTTTTTCATTAAATCAATGGCATCAAAAATGGGAGTTTCGCCAGTTACAGTAATTAGATTTGTTGACATAAAATCACGTACGCTCATTTTTTATCCTCCTAAATAGGCTTTCTTCACAGCCTCGCTTGATAACAATTCTTGACCAGTACCTTCTAATACAATTTTACCTGTCTCTAAAACATAGCCTCGATTAGCGATAGATAAAGCCATTTTAGCATTTTGTTCAATCAATAATACCGTTGTACCTTGCGCTTGAATTTCTTGAATGATTGAAAAAATCTCTTTGATAAAAATTGGCGCTAATCCCATTGATGGCTCATCAAGTAATAGTAATTTGGGCTTAGACATTAATGCACGCCCCATCGCCAACATTTGTTGCTCCCCACCTGAAAGTGTCGAAGCATCTTGACTACGGCGTTCTTTTAAAATAGGAAATTTTTTGAAGATTTGTTCATAATCTTCTTTAACTCCACTATCTTTTCTTAAAAAAGCACCCATTTCCAAATTTTCTTGCACCGTTAAGCCACTAAAGACATGACGCCCTTCTGGTACTTGTGATAGACCACTCGCTACAATTTTTTGTGGCGCTTCTTTTTCAATATTTTTACCTTCAAAAAGAATATGACCACTAGAAGGTCGAACAAGACCAGAAATCGTTCGTAGGATGGTTGTTTTACCGGCGCCATTTGCACCAATTAACGAAACGATCTCACCTTGTTTCACTTCAAAGCTCACACCATGAACAGCTTGAATCATGCCATAGTGTACCGAGATATCTTGTACTTGTAACATTAAATCTCCCCTCCTAGATAAGCCTGAATCACTCGAGGATTATTTTTAATTTCAGTTGGTGTTCCATGTGCGATGACCTGACCATATTCTAATACATAGATTCGCTCACAGACCTCCATCACTAAACTCATATCATGTTCAATCAAAATGATCGTTAAACCAAATTCACGTTGAATTTTACGAATTAATTGCGTTAATTCCGCCGTTTCCTGAGGATTCATCCCGGCTGCTGGTTCGTCTAAAAATAACAGCTTCGGTTCGGTTGCCAATGCGCGAACGATTTCTAGTCTTCTTTGCTCACCATATGGCAGGTTTTTCGCTAAAGTATTGACCTTTTTATCTAAGTCAAAAATTGCTAATAGCTCTCTAGCTTTTTCACGCATTTTTTCATCGTTTTTATAAAACTTCGGTAAACGTAAAACACTAGAGAATAAACCATTATGCACCTTACTATTCATCGCAATCAATACATTATCCATTACGGTTAAATCTTTAAATAAACGAATATTTTGGAAGGTACGAGAAAGTCCCATATCAGCAATTTTATAGGGCTTCATTCCATTTAAACGATGCTCCTTACCCTCTACGGTAAATAATACGTCCCCTTCTGAAGGAACATACACACCTGTTAATAAATTAAACAAGGTTGTTTTACCGGCACCATTTGGACCAATTAGTCCCACCAATTCATTTTCATCCAACGTGATATTCACATGAGAAACGGCAGTCAGCCCGCCAAAATGTTTCGTTAGATTTTTAACGTCCAACAGAGGCATTTGCATCGTCCCCTTTCTTTGTAAACTTATCAATAATACGTTTCACAGAAAATTCCCAGGTTCCTAATAGGCCACTTGGTTTGAAAATCATGATGATAATTAAAGTTAACGCATATAAAATCATCCGGATATAACCGAAATCTTGCAAATACATATTCAAAACACCTAGTACAACGGCTGATAACACCGCACCTGTCGTACTACCAATGCCACCAAATACAACGATAATCAAAATATCAATAGTTTTCATAAATTGATAATCTTTTGGGAAAACAGATTGTTGGTAACTAGCAAATAAAGTTCCGGCAATACTTGCTAAAACAGCACCAATTACAAAAGCCAAAACTTTATACTTGGTTGTGTTAATCCCCATTGCTTCAGCCGCAATTTCATCTTCACGAACAGATAAAATAGCCCGTCCTGGGGCACTATTAATTAAGTTTGAAACAACTAAGATGGCAATAACTGCAAAAATAAAGACCACTTCCCAAGTTGTTACTTGAGGTAAGCCAAAGATTCCTGAAGGTCCATTCGTAATATCTCTGAAATTGACAATCAAAATACGAATAATTTCAGAAATTCCTAAGGTAGCAATGGCTAGATAATCTCCTTTTAAACGTAACGTCGGCATCCCAACGACAAAAGCCACGATACCAGATAAAACCATCCCTAAAATAAGACCAATTACAAACCCACCATAAGTCGGATTTTGTGAAGTCACAATCGCACAGGCATATGCCCCAATTGCCATAAAACCAGCGTGACCTAAAGAAAATTGACCAGAAAAACCAATAATCAAATTCAAGCCTACAGCAGAAATAATATTAATCCCGATATTTACGATGATGGCATCAGTAAAGATGGTAATCATACCACCATTATACAACGCTAATAAAATTCCATAAACAACAGCTGCAATGGCCACCCAAGCGATATTGTATTTTAAATTTTTCTTCATCCTGGCCACCTACACTTTCTCTTTTACATTTTTGCCCAAAATACCAGCTGGGCGAACAAACAGTATAATTATTAAAATAATATACACTAAAGCATCCTTATAATCAGAAAAGCCTAGCGCAGTCGCAATTGTCTCGATTAACCCAATTACAAAGCCACCTAGTGCAGCCCCTGGAATAATACCGATACCGCCTAATACAGCAGCAACAAAGGCTTTAAGACCTGGGGCAACCCCCATCATCGGATCGATTGAATTATAATATAAACCAATTAACATCCCACCTGCTGCAGCTAATGCTGAACCTAACGCAAAAGTAAATGAGATGGTCCGATTCACGTTAATCCCCATTAATTGCGCTGCATCAGCATCGACACTTACCGCACGCATCGCTTTACCCATACGTGTTTTTTGGATAATTAGTTGTAATAATACCATCAAAACAATTGAGACAACTAAAATCAATAATTGAATATTACTTACTTCAATAAAGCCTAAATGATACGTTTTACGTGTAATCTCTTGAGGAAACGGACGAACATCTGGCGAGAAAAAGTAAATCATTATATTTTGTAAAAAGAAGGATACCCCAATTGCAGTAATCAAAGCGGAAATACGTGTAGACTTTCTAAGTGGACGATAGGCTAAGAATTCAATAACTACTCCTAAAATCGCACAGCTTAGCATCGAAATAATCATCGCTGGGAAAAAACCAATCCCCGTATTATTTAGAATAAAATAGCCGATGAAACTACCAATCATGTAGATTTCACCATGAGCGAAGTTAATCAACTTGATAATACCATACACCATCGTATACCCCAAGGCTAAAAGGGCGTAGATACTACCAAGGAACAACCCATTAATTAATTGTTGAATGATTGCTTCCATATCTTTTCTCACTTCCATTTTTTTATTTCATTAAAAGAGGCTGGACAAAATCAAATGGAGATTTCGTCTCAGCCTACTTACACTTACCTCAATTAAGGATTAATTGTATCAGCAGATGTTTCTTTACCGCCAGTTAATCCTAAAACAACTAGTGATTTTTCAGGGTTATGGTTTTTATCCATTGTAATTGAACCTGTTACCCCTTCAAAATCTTTCAAATTAGCTAAACCTTTAGTAATTGCTGCTGAATCCGCTGATTTTTGATCTTCGATTGCTTGTTTAATCATGTAAACTGAATCATAGGCTAAAGCATTAAATGCAGAAGGTTCTTCATTGTATTTTTTCTTGTATGCATCGATAAATGGTTGTACTTTATCGTTTGCTGGTGCTTGAGTTGAGAAGTGTGCACTATAAAATACATTGTTTACATTCGCTGCGCCTGCAGTTTGAACCATTTTTTCATCACCAAAACCATCTGCTCCGATGATTGGTTTATCGATTCCTAATTCACGTGCTTGTTTAATGATTAAACCAGCTTGTGTATAGTAACCAGGCACATAAATAGCATCAAAATCTTTGCCCTTTAATTTGGTTAAAATTGCTTGGAAATCTTTATCGTCTTGGGTGAAGTTTTCTTCAAAAACAATATCACCTTTATATTCTGACTTAAAGGCTTTGGTTAAGCCAATCGCATAGTCACTTGAATTATCCGCTAAAATAGCAACTTTATCTGCTTTAAGATTTTCAGTTGCATATTTTGCTAAGATAATTCCTTGGAAGCTATCTTGGAAACATGAACGGAACACATAATCTTGCACTTTTTTACCTTGTAAAGTTACTGTATCATCTGTAGCAGAAGGAGTAATTACCGGTACTTTTGCCTTAGTCATATTCGGTATCACTGTCTTCATCGCACCAGATGTCGCTGGTCCAACTACTGCCACAACTTTATCATTAGTCACTAGATTCGCTGCAACCGTTGCTGCTTCGTTATTATCAGATTTGTTGTCTTTAACAACTAACTTCACCTTTTTACCTAAAATACCGCCATCCGCATTAATTTGTTCAACAGCTAATTCAACACCATTTTTCTCGGCGTTACCATACGCTGCTACACCACCTGATAGCTCTAAGTTCACACCAATTTTAATTGTGTCACCTTCTTGTTTATTTCCGCCGCCTGCCGCAGCTCCCTTACCTCCAGGTGCTGCACTACATGCAGACAACAATACTAGTCCAGCTAGCAAATAAGCAAACTTTTTCATCTTCATCCTCGTTGTCCTCCCTTAATGTCCTATTAGGATATGTCAACAATATACAAAAAAAAGAACCGATTGTCAACAGAATTTTCAGAAAATTTATTATATTGGAAAATTTGCCACTTTTCCGAATAACTCACACAATTTGTAATCGTTTTCTTAAAATTGCAAAAGAATTAGTGAAGTCAAATGCCCTCACTAATTACTTTTGACTGTAATCCGGTCGATGCTGATCCTTTGTATTTCGTCTTAATGAAAATTTCTTTGGGACATAATCCACGCCACCTTTAACCAGTGGATGGCAGCGTAAAATACGCGCAATTCCCATGAGGCTTCCCTTCAATGCACCGTGTACTTCAATAGCCTGAATCATATAGTTTGAACAGGTTGGATGATAGCGACAGCTCGGGGGAAAAAGTGGAGAGAGAAATCTTTGATATCCCCTTATGATAAAAATAAATGCCTGCTTCATTTTCAACCTCCTTAAGCTAGTTACAACTAGTCTTTTATAACCTAAATGATTGTGAAAGAAAAGCGTAAAGCATAGAGAAAAATAAATCTATACCTTACGCCTAACGCTTATTACTGGAAAAAGGCAAAAATATGTTGCCAAATGGATGGACGGAAAACATCGCTCGCTTGACCATTACCAATTACACCGTAGCCAATCATTAAGCCAACGATAAACAAAATAATCGCTAAAGCAATGACTAATAGTAATTTTAAAACAACTTGTACTGTATAAGTTAGCTTCATTGCATCCACCTTATATCTTTATTAAGCGCGTACCTCTTGTTTTTGAGCGGCATTTTCAACATCATGCACTCGTTCGATATCCGCACCTAGCTTTTGTAATTTCTCATGGAACTTATAGTAACCACGATCTAAGTATTTCAAATTACGAACACGGGTCAAACCTTTTGCTTTTAAGCCAGCTAAGATTAATGCTGCAGCTGCTCTTAAATCAGTTGCATATACCGTGGCTCCTTGTAATTCATGACCACCTTCAATGCAAGCTACTGAACCATCAATTTTCACGTGTGCATTCATTCTTCGCATTTCCTCTAAGTGTTGGAAACGATTTTCAAAGACAGTCTCCGTCACAAAGCTATTTCCTTGCGCAATTAATTGAATTGCCGTCATTTGCGCCTGCATATCAGTTGGAAAACCTGGATGAGGTAATGTTTTCACGTCGGTTGGCTTTAATTTATCTGGACCGACAACACGAATTCCCTCAGACGTTTCAGAAATCTTTGCACCCATTTCCATTAACTTAGAAATTAATGGACGATTATGCTCTAAAATAGCATCTTTAATCAATACATCTCCTTGGGTCATCGCTGCAGCAACCATGAAAGTCCCGGCTTCAATACGGTCTTGTACGATTGAATGGGTCACCCCATGTAAATGACTAACGCCTTCAATTCGCATAGTTTCTGTTCCTGCACCGTAAATTTTAGCACCCATCTTATTTAAAATGTTGGCTAAATCGACAATTTCAGGTTCACGAGCAACATTTTCAATAATTGTTGTCCCTTTAGCTTTAACAGCCGCCATCATGATATTTTGCGTTGCTCCCACACTAGGAAAATCTAGATAAATATGCGCCCCATGTAATTCATCAGCAATTGCCTCAATATAACCTTGCTCTTGATTAATCGTTGCTCCTAGGGCTTGAAATCCCTTTAAGTGTAAATCAATTGGCCGCTTGCCGATTGCACATCCGCCTGGCATCGCCACCTTCGCATGACCATTACGGGCTAACAAAGGCCCCATCACCACGATTGAAGCCCGCATTTTACTCACATATTCATAAGGTGCCTCAATTGCTAATGGTTTACGTGCATCGATAAATACTCTATTTTCATCTTCATTAAATCTCAAATTTACATTCAAATGACGAATGACTTCATTCATCGTAAAGACATCAGAAAGAATTGGTACATTGTTTAATGTAGTTGTCCCTTCGTCTGCTAATAAAGTCGCAGCAAGAATTGGTAAGACCGCATTTTTTGCTCCTTCAATCTTGACTGTGCCTTTTAAAGGGTTGCCCCCTTGGACGATAATTTCTTCCATTATCTCTGTTCCCTCCATATAATTGTCTCTTCACTATAAATAAAAATCGCTAGTAAACTACCCTTTTTTTATTTATAAACGTGAAATAAAGAGACTACGTGACAGTTGTAAAATTTCGTAAAAGAAACTACTTACTAAGTAGCCTAAACCAATCGAAAAAAGGATTAAAGCAATTTTGACCTGACGCTCATGATTCTTCTTAAACAAATTGGATAGATTTAACGCATTTAAAGACCAAAAAGCTAAATATATCCAAAGTAAATGGCTTAAAAAGCGTACCAATTGATCAATATTAAATCCTTGCATCTAGTTCTTCTCCTCTTTTCCTTAACATTCCTATAATACCATATTTTTTATGAAAAGAAAGAATTTTTTATTTTTCATATAGAATAAATTGATGATTAAGGGATTTTGATTCATTTTATCGACTTAATCATTCACTCTTTTTATTGGTAGATGCTTGAACCGAAAATCAGATTATTTACAAAAAATAAAAAATTAGGTATCATTTACCATAGACAATGTTTAAAAGGAGTTGTTTTGTATGACTGATACACCTCAAAATGAAGGTTTAGATAATACAATGGCAAATACATCAAGTAACTATACTGCAGAAGAAATCGAAGCAATCAAGGAGCGTATCTTAACAGCCCTAGAAACCGTTATCGACCCTGAATTAGGGATTGATATTGTAAACTTAGGTCTTGTTTATGAAATTGAATTTAACGGTTCAACCGGTGAAACGACTATCAAAATGACGTTAACAACCATGGGCTGTCCATTAGCCGACGTATTGACCGACAATATTCATGATGCGCTTGAGGAAGTCCCTGAAGTACAAAAGGTTGACGTTAAATTAGTCTGGTATCCTGCTTGGACAACTGATCGCATGAGTCGTTATGCGCGAATTGCACTAGGCATTAGATAATATGAAGCATTAACGCTCATCAATTCAATTTGACTAAAAAAAAGCTTAAGTCATTCACTAAGAGTGACTTAAGCTTTTTCTTTATGATTATGCAAGCTAACGATGTTGAGAAACCTTGATACGATTCAACGCGCGGTGAAGCATAACCTCTGCACGTTTCAAACCATCAATATCTTTCATCTCTTTGGCTTCTTGAATCATTTTTTCTGCACGTTGTTTTGCACGTTGCGCTCTTGGTACGTCAATATCACGTTCACGTTCAGCACTGTCAGCTAAAATCGTCACTAGATTATCACGCACTTCCATTATTCCACCATTGACCGCAATCCAATCAACATGCGTATCTGAATCCGTTCGTTTTACACGAACTTCATCAATCACTAATGGAACGATGATAGGTGCGTGATTAGCTAAAATACCAATTTCACCGGCTGGCGTTTTGGCCACCACAATCACTGCATGATGATCATAGACGATACCATCAGGTGTTACAACATTAACTGTTAAATGATTTTCCATAGGACACCTCTTTCTAGTATCCTAAAGTCTTAGCTTTTTCTACAACATCCTCGATACGTCCCACACTTCGGAATGCTTCTTCAGGTAGATGATCGTATTTACCTTCTAGAATTTCTTTGAAACCTTTAATTGTTTCAGCAACCGGCACATATGAACCAGGTTGACCAGTAAATTGTTCAGCCACGTGGAAGTTTTGAGATAAGAAGAATTGAATACGACGAGCACGTGCAACTAACACTTTTTCATCGTCTGATAATTCATCCATACCTAAGATGGCAATAATATCTTGCAATTCACGGTAACGTTGTAAAACATGTTGAACCTCACTAGCTACTTCATAATGCTCTTCTCCAACGATTTCAGGAGATAAAGCACTTGAACTAGATGCTAAAGGATCCACCGCTGGATAAATCCCTTGTTCAGTTAACTTACGCTCTAAGTTAGTTGTTGCATCCAAGTGCGCAAATGCAGTAGCTGGCGCTGGGTCAGTATAGTCATCGGCTGGCACGTAAATGGCTTGAATTGAAGTAATCGAACCTTTCTTCGTTGATGTAATCCGTTCTTGCAATTGACCCATTTCAGTAGCCAAAGTAGGTTGATAACCTACCGCAGAAGGCATACGACCAAGTAAGGCAGAAACTTCAGAACCTGCTTGAGTAAAACGGAAGATATTATCAATAAATAGCAATACGTCTTGGCCTTCAACATCACGGAAGTATTCCGCAATAGTTAGTCCAGTTAGCGCAACACGCATACGTGCTCCAGGTGGTTCGTTCATTTGCCCAAACACCATAGCAGTTTTTTCGATAACGCCTGAATCACGCATTTCGTGATACAAGTCATTTCCTTCACGTGTACGTTCACCAACACCGGTAAATACTGAAATACCCCCATGTTCTTGGGCGATATTATGAATTAATTCTTGAATTAATACGGTTTTACCTACACCGGCACCACCGAATAGACCAACTTTCCCACCTTTTAAGTATGGTGCTAGTAAGTCGATAACTTTAATCCCTGTTTCTAGGATTTCAGTACTTGTACTTAATTCTTCAAAAGCTGGAGCTGATTTATGAATCGCATCACGATTCGCATCAGCAGGAAAAGCTTCTTGCGTATCAATGGTATCACCTAAAACATTAAATACACGACCTAATGTTTCACGACCTACTGGTACTGAAATTGGCTTACCTGTATCGAAAACTTCCATTCCACGTTGCAATCCATCAGTTGATTCCATTGCAATCGTACGAATAATGCCATCTCCTAGCTCTAAAGCAGCTTCAAGCACGATTTTACTTTTTTGTTCATCATTTTTATAGACAATAAGCGCATTATTGATATCTGGTAAAGATTGATCTAAAGAAAAATCGACGTCAACAACGGGCCCAATGACTTGAACAATTTTGCCTGAACTCATTTATTTTCCTCCACTCATTCACGAAATTATTCTAAAGCAGCTGCGCCACCAACAATTTCGGTAATTTCTTGGGTAATAGCCCCTTGCCGTGCACGGTTATATGAAATTGTTAAATCGTCAATAATCTTTTTCGCATTATCTGTAGCTGTCTTCATCGCAGTCATACCAGCTGCATGCTCGGCAGTCTTTGCATCCACAATTGCTCCATAGATTAAACTCTCAGCATATTGTGGTAAAAGTTGATTTAAAATTTCATCTTTAGACGGCTCAAAAATATACTCCTGTTCATATTCTTTCTTTTCACCAGGATCTAAATCTGAGATTGGTAACATTTTTTCTACACGGAATTGACTAGTCAATGAATTAACATGGTGGTTATAACACACATACAATTCATCGAACACTTCATTTTGGTACATTGAAGTCGCCATATGCACAATCTTGCGAACTTCCTCAAAACTTGGTTGATCAGATAAGTTGCGTAATTCATAAGCGAGTTGGATACCACGAGCTTTGAAAAATTCAGCCCCCGTCGCACCAATGGAAATGACTACATAATCATCAGGACTTTGATGATCTTGTTCAAAAATAGACATCATTTGCTTTAAAATTGAACTATTATATCCGCCAACTAATCCACCATCAGAAGTAATTACAATATAACCAGTTTTTTTAACTGGACGAGTAATTAACATACTATTATAATCAGTTGCTCCACTTGTTTTAGTATCTTCAATTGCTAATAACTGCTGAGCAGCTAAATGGGTTACGACTTCTCGAACCTTTTCAGCATATACTTGAAACTTCTTAGCGTGAGCTTCTGATTTGGTTAGCTTAGAAGCAGAGACCATGTGCATGGCTTTGGTGATTTGACTAGTTTTTTTGGTAGATGTAATTCTTTGCTTAATCTCATTTAAAGACGCACCCATCTACTTCACCTCTTTATTAAGAATTCACTACTTCAGCAATACGATCTTTTTTAGATTTTTGGGCATCTAAAGTAGCTTTATAACTATCTCTAAATTCACCAATTGCAGCTTTTAATTTTTCTTCATCTGGTAAATCTTTCGTCGTACGAATTGTTTCAAATAAATCATTATGATTTGCTTCTAGATATTCAAACAATTCACTTTCAAAGCGTAAAATATGCTCAACTGGAATCGCATCTAAGAAACCTCTCGTTAATGCATACAAGATCACTACTTGTTTTTCAACAGGTAATGGGGCATGCAATTTTTGTTTTAAGATTTCTACGGTACGACGACCACGATTTAATTTCGCTTGTGTTGCTGCATCTAAATCAGAACCAAATTGAGTGAAGGCTTCTAATTCACGGTAGCTAGCAAGGTCTAAACGTAAAGTTCCGGCAACTTTTTTCATCGCTTTAATTTGAGCAGATCCACCAACCCGAGATACTGAAAGTCCGGCAGCAACGGCTGGACGAATACCTGAATAGAATAAATCTGATTCTAAGAAAATTTGACCATCTGTGATAGAAATAACGTTTGTTGGAATATAGGCTGAAATATCCCCTGCTTGTGTTTCAACAAATGGTAAAGCAGTCATTGAACCGCCACCTAATTCATCACTAAGCTTAGCCGCACGTTCTAATAAACGTGAGTGTAGATAAAAGACATCCCCTGGATAAGCTTCACGACCTGGTGGACGACGAAGTAATAATGATAATTCACGGTAAGCAACAGCTTGTTTAGATAAATCATCAAAAACAATTAATACATGTTTACCGTTATACATAAATTCTTCACCCATAGCCGTTCCAGCATAAGGTGCAATATATAATAATGGTGCCGGTTGTGAAGAACCTGCTGAAACTACGATGGTATAATCTAATGCACCATATTTACGTAAGGTTTCTACCTGTGCACGAACTGTTGAGTCTTTTTGCCCAATCGCTACATAGATACAAATCATATCTTGACCTTTTTGGTTGATGATTGTATCAATGGCAATTGATGTTTTACCAGTTTTACGGTCACCGATAACTAATTCACGTTGACCACGACCGATTGGTACTAATGCATCAATCGCTTTTAGACCAGTTTGCATTGGTTCATGCACTGACTTACGTTGCATAACCCCTGGTGCCATCGCTTCTACTGGACGGGTTTTAGTTGTTTCGATAGGTCCTAAGCCATCAATTGGTTGACCTAATGGATTTACTACCCGACCAATTAATGCTTCCCCTACCGGTACTTCCATGATACGACCAGTACGTTTTACTTTATCTCCTTCACGAATGGTTTCAAAATCACCTAAGATAATAATCCCTACATCGTTAGATTCTAAATTTTGCGCCATACCGAAAGAGCCATTTGAAAATTGTAATAACTCACCACTCATCGCATTTTCTAAACCATGCGCACGAGCGATTCCATCACCAACATAGGTAACAGTTCCCACCTCTTCAACAGAGATTTCATTTTGATAATTTTTAATTTGTTCTTTAATCAAAGTACTAATTTCTTCTGCTTTGATGGCCATTCGATTCACCTCTTTAACAATACACTTATAATAAACTTGCTTTCAATGTTGCTAATTTTGTTTTAAGACTTCCATCAATAATCTGATGGTTAGCCTCTACGATGATGCCACCAATAATTGATGGATCAATTTTTTCGACAAACTTAGCAGTCTGATAACCAAATTTTTTGAGTATTTTTTCTTCCAATCTAGCCTTTTGTTCAGGCGTTAAGGCAATAGCAGTAGTAATCGTTCCATCCAAAATAGCCAATTTTTCATTATATAAGCTACAAAAAGCTTCTACAATATATGCTAATTCTGCCATTCGTGAATTTTCATAGATTACATAAATTGCATCCTTAACAAGCTTTGAACAATTTTGAGCAAGTAATGAGACAATTGCTTGTTTTTGTTGAGGTTCTAAACGAACATCGTTTAATAATTGTCCAAGTTCTGGTAATTCAGCATAGATTTCTTTTAGTTGTAATAACTCTTGATGGGTTTGCGCTAAGCAATCATTTTCGACCGCCAATTCAAAAATGGCTTTACCATAGCGTTTGCCAACTTCATATTTATTTAGTTTCATGATTTGCGCTCAAACCTTCAATATATTGATTGATTAACGCTTCATGAACTTCTGGAGAAACTTCTTTCGAAAGAATTTTTTCCGCGATTTGAACTGACAACAAAGCAACTTCATCTTTGATGGCATTCATCGTATTTTCACGTTCTAGAGAAATATCTGCTTGCGCTTTTTCTTTCAAACGAGAAACCTCTGCTTGTGTTTCGCGTAAAATATTTTGACGGCTTTGTTCTCCACTGTCTTTTGCATTCTTGATAATATCTGCTGCTTCCGCACGAGAATTCATCAATTTTTCTTGACGTTCTTTCTCAAGGGCTGCAGCTTTTACGCGTGATTGTTCAGCACTGTCTAAATCATTAGCAATCTTACTTGCCCGTTTATTCATGATATCAGCAACTGATGACCAAGCAAATTTTTTCAATAAGAATAGCAAAATTAAGAAAGATAGCGTAACAACAATTAAGTCTCCTAATGTACTATTATGTTGTTCAGCAGCTAAAAGTATAATTCCTGGCATATTCTTCAATCTCCTTTGCTCTCGTTTTTGCCATCTAAATCATTCGTTCAAATAGAAAAGCAGACGGTATCATCTGCTTCCATTGAAGTGGATTTACGAGAAAAGCTTATTGAAGAACTAATAATAAAGCGATAACTACCCCTAAGATAGGCACAGCTTCGATTAAGGCTACCCCAATAAACATTGTTGAACGTAATTGACCTGCCATTTCAGGTTGGCGTGCCATAGATTCGATTGTTTTAGAAATAACTTGTCCGTTACCTAAACCTGCACCAATTGCTGCTCCGACGATTGCTAAACCTGCTGCGATAAAATTCATAATTAATTTCCTCCTAAGCTTACCGATTAATGTTCGGCTTCAATTTTATGATTTAAGAATACCATTGTTAATGTAACAAATACATAGGCTTGAATTGCACCGATAAATAATGAAAACGCGATCCAAGTCATTTCAATTGGAATAACCAATGGTAAAGTTATCCAACCGAAGTTCTTCAAGATTGAAGCAATTAAAGTTAATAATACTTCACCTGCGAAGATGTTTCCGTAAAGACGTAAACCTAAAGTAATCACATTTGTAAATTCTTCAATGATTTTAATCGGTAATAAGAACCATACCGGTTGTAAATAAGAATTAACAAAATATCCACCAAAGCCCAAACGTTTTACACCAAAGTAATGGGTTAACAAAATGGCCATTAACGCCAAACTCAATGTAACTAAAGGACTGGCTGTCGGACTTTTCCATAATGTCAGTTCATTTTCAGACAAAACAATCTTGGTAACAAGCCCGATTTCATTAGCTATGAAAACAAACAAGAACAATGTAAAACCAAGAAGATGAAAATTGCCAACTTCTTTACTTGGGAGTTGATCAGCTACTACGCCACGAACGAAATCAATTACCCATTCGATAAAATTCTGTTTCCCGGTTGGTTTCATTTGTAGATTGCGTGTACAGATAAAAACAAGTGCGAAAATGATAACGCAAGTCAAAATCGTCATCAATGCAACCGTCCCATCAAACCAAATTGGTCCGATATGAAACAGAAGTGATTGTTCTTCCATGTGCTCACCTCACTTCTTAATAAAAGATGTCATGTTTGCTTACAAAAGTAATAGTAATGACAATTTGTATCGTACCACCACCAAAAAGAAATTTCAAAGTATTTTCATAAAAAATATCGGTTTATTCATTGAATATTTAAATTGAAAATACTCTTTCCATAATTTTTTTCTATCAATTACTATCTTACAAAAATAATGGAAATTAGTAAATAGCTTTATAGCAACAATGGAAGCGGAACCTTTTTCGTTTAATTATAAGAATGAAGCATTTTTTATTATCTTATGTTTTTGACAATTCGGCGAATTTGTCGTTCTTGATCTTTTTGTTTCAAAGTCTCCCGTTTATCATAGTCTTTTTTACCTTTAGCCAGACCGATTAAAACCTTGGCATAGCCATCTTTAATATAAACTTTCAAAGGCACAATCGTAATTCCTGGATTTTTGCTTTCTTGATCCAATTGTAGGATTTGTCGTTTGTGCAATAACAATTTCCTTGTTCTTAATGGATCATGGTTAAAAATATTGCCTTGTTCGTACGGGCTAATGTGTACATTATGCAGATAGGCTTCTCCTTTTCTTACCCGTACAAAGCCATCCTTTAGATTAATCCGACTATTGCGAATGGACTTAATCTCTGTCCCTTGCAAAACAATGCCTGCTTCAAAAGTATCTAAAATATGATAATCATGCCGAGCCTTTTTATTTTGGGCAATTAATTTTCCCTCACCTTTTGGCATATTCCTTCACCTCTATTTCTTCTTTTTCTTCTTTTTCTTAACTACTTCTCGATAAAAAGGCTGCTTCCGACCTTTTTTCTTCGTTGATTTTTTATCTGACTTACCTTTTGATTGTTTTTTACTTTCAGCCTTTTTTTCTGGCTTAGCATTACGTTTTGGCTGCCGATTTTTTGACGGTTTCTTCACCTTAACATTTGTCAAGCCTTCTACCTCTTCAGCTGATACCAAAGCAAAATCAATCTCTCTAGTCTCTGGATTGGCCTGCACCACTCGCACACGTACTCTTTGACCGATTTTTAAGACACGACCCGTCCATTCTCCGACCAAAGCTAAATGTGATTCGATAAAATGATAATAGTCATCTTCTAAAGCTTGGATATGGATTAATCCTTCAACCGTATTCGGTAATTCTACAAAGAAACCAAACTTCACGACCGAGCTGATTACCCCTTCAAACTCTTCTTCTAGATGCTGCTGCATATATTCGGCTTTTTTCATAGCATCTACTTGTCGTTCTGCCTCTACGGCTCTACGTTCCATTTGTGAACTATGCTGAGCAATTTCAGGTAATTTTTCAGCCCACTGTTCTTGATTACTTGTTGAAGCATCTTTTAAATAACTCCGAATCAAGCGATGAACAATCAAGTCAGGATAACGTCTAATCGGTGAAGTAAAGTGGGTATAAAAAGGGGCTGCTAAGCCATAATGTCCCGTGTTTTCTGGTGAATATTTCGCTTGCTGCATACTTCTTAAAAGCATCATATTGATAACTAATGCCTCTGGTAAATCAGCGACTTCATCCATTAACTGTTGTAAATCTTTTGGTAACATTGAACCATTTGTCACTTTAGGTAAAATCCCTAACGCTGCAACAAAGTCATAAAATCGATCTAGCTTTTCTTCTTTTGGATCTTCATGAATTCGATAAATAAATGGTAGCTGCAATCGACTAAAATGGGTAGCTACCGTTTCATTTGCCGCTAACATAAATGATTCAATTAAGCGTTCACCGATTCCTCTCGTTCTTAAAATAACGTCAACCGGATGACCTTTTTCATCAACAATCACTCGTGCCTCATGGTCTTCAAAACTGACTGCCCCACGTTTTATTCGCATGCGTTCTAAAATTTCATGAAGCTCAGCCATATCTTCAAACATTGGCACTAATGCGGCATACCGCTGTTTAGTCTGCGCATCATTTTCCATTAAAATCTGATTGACCGCAGTATAAGTCATTCGTTCGGTCGTTTGAATAATGCCTTCAAAAATTTCGTAATCAACTACCTGACCTTGACGATCAATTTCCATTTCACAACTCATTGTAAGCCGAGGCACCTTTGGATTTAAAGAACAAATCCCGTTTGATAGTCGATGCGGTAACATAGGAATCACTCGATCGGTTAAATAAACACTCGTTCCCCGTTCAAAAGCCTCTTGATCAAGAAAACTGTCCTCTGTCACATAATAGGAAACATCAGCAATGTGTACACCTAGCTTAAAATTTCCATTAGCTAGGCGCTTTACCATAACAGCATCATCCAAATCCTTTGCATCTTCACCATCGATTGTAACAATTAATTCATTTCTTAAATCACGACGATTAGGAAAATCAGCTGGATTAATTTCACTTGGTACCTTTTCAGCTTGTTGCAATACCTCATCAGGAAAAGCAGTTGGAATCCCATTGGCAATCACTATCGATAAAATATCCACACCTGGATCATTTTTGTGTCCTAAGGTTTTGACAACCAGCCCTTCTAAACTATAAGCGTAACCTTTCTCAGGATAATGCGTTAATTCCACTAAAACAATTTGTCCATCTACAGGTTGAATTCCTTGAGAGGCAATCAATACAGTATATTGAGATAATTTTTTATCTTTTACGACTACCTTCCCATATAAATCACTGGCGGCAACTTCTTCATCACTAAAAGCGATAAACTCGCCGACCACCTGCTTAATCGCACGTTTTTTAATTTCAACGACTCTACCTTCAGCTGTTTTTTCTAAAAAATAATCAGCTGGACGTAAGATATCAATTAAAACAGTATCGCCATCCATTGCATAATTGGTGTCTTCCTTGGCAATATAAATATCCTCTTCTTGCGCATCAATTGTGACAAAACCAAAACCACGATCATTGGCTCGAAAAACGCCTTCTATTAATACTGGTTGATTAGCCAAGCGAATTTTCCCTTTACGATTAAAACTGATTTTTTTATCTCGCTCTAATTGGGCCAGCGCCTGAACTAACAATTTAAAATCTTGACTTTTTGCTAGTGAAAGCCGTTGCGCTAATTCATCCACTGAAAAACTCTGCTTCTTACTAGCCGTTAATTCATCTAATATTTTTGTTTGGATTGTTTCTCTCATTTAGTCCTCATTCCATGATAATTTGTCTAAAAAATACAAAAGATCATTGATTAATTCTTTTCTTTGTTTATCTATCGTAATGACATGCCCGCTTTGTTCATACCAACGCAAAGTAAGCGTCGCATTGGTTATACACTTAGCTGTTTCATAAACACTCTTAGCAGGGATCATCTCATCCTTGGCCCCTTGCGCTAAAAAGACTGGCACCTTTACATCAGTTAATTTTGTGCCAACTTCTCTACCGAAACGTTGAATCGCTTGAAGCTGTTCTGGTAACAATTGATCCACTGTCTCAATTATTTGTGCCTTCTTTTCATCACTTTCCGTTAAATAAGTCAAAACTTTTTCTGTATAAAGTTTAAAATTAGGCACGATTTGACTTTCATTTAAAAAAACTGGTGAACAAAAGGCGCCCCCACCAACAATAGCCGGTTCGTTGAGCGTAAGTGCATCTAGTGCGTAAATACCCCCTAAGGATAAGCCGAATATAGCAAGTTGTGTCACACCTTGACTTTTAGCATATTGCATCGCTTGTAACACATCTGTTTGCCATTGATTAGGTGTCTGTTGTAAAATATCACAAGGATTTAACGTTCCATGACCAGAAAACATTGGTAAATATATCGAATAGCCTGCTTGCTCAATTGCTCGTCCCACTAGACGAACATCTGCTGAACTACCAGTATACGCATGTAATAAAATGACCCCTTTTTTTCCATGATATTCAAAAAGCGGTTCAGGTAAGGTTATTTTTTTTACCATAGCAATCACCTCAAAGTCCATTCTATCATATTTTATCCATAAATTTACCTTTCCATCACTTAATTTACGCAAACAAATGTCAGTTATACGCCAAAATGAGACAAAAAAACAGTAAAGTGATTGTCACCTTACTGTTAAATCTTATTTTGATGAAAGATAAGATAATACGAACAACAAAATAATCCATACAGCACCTAAAATAGCTGTTGTACGCTGCATAACCGCTTCAAAACCACGAGCCTTCTGCTTACCAAATAATTGATCAGCGCCCCCAGAAAAAGCACTTGCTGCACTATTTTGTTTACTTGGTTGCATCATAATCGTAAAAATTAAAATGACTGATATAACAATGACGATGCCAAGAATAATATTATACATCATCCAACCTCCTTTATTCACGTAACTAGACTACTTTACTTTACCATAGATAAACAAGAAATACTAGTCATACTACTAAATTTATTGAATGTCTTCTATTATTGGACAATGAAACGCTTGGGACAATAATCATGTTTATTTATGGTGCTTTCATCGCCTTTTGCAAGCTTTTAGATAAATCCTGTATCTTCCAACTCTTCTAATTCATCTAATTCATCCTCATCCATCTTGATCCCCACCTTTATTTAGCCTATATTTAGCGCATTGCAAGAGGATAATGATGGATATTCCTATTACAAATACTGTAATTGGCATCATAAGTAAAACAAACAAAAATATCCCTAACCACATATTCTTCGGCTCCTTATTTTGTTTTTTTTACGCGCTCTGCTTGCCGTTTCATTTTGTACTCTTGGTAAATTTTTTCTCTTTCATTTTGAAGTTTTTTTTCCTCTTCTGTATACGGTCCTCTATAAGACTCTGAATCTATTCTTTCTCGATAGTTTTTTTCCAATTCTTCATCCAATTTATTCACCTCAATTCAAATACGTATAAATCTCCGTGTTTCAACAGCAATTTGTATTCTGATTTACGATTGATTAGAAATTCTCGCTATTTTTTATATCTCTCATTTGCTAAAATCCTTAAATACACAAGTTCCACTAGGTACTAGAATAACTACATTTGGCTTACCTCATAAAACACCATTTGAAGAAACTGAAGCACTAAGAAATTTATTCACTCCAACGACTAAGTTATCTGTCTATTCATTTTTTCTATAAAAATTATATCACGTTGTAAATGAAATAAACTTAATCTGACCGAATATTTGCCGTATTTATTGTTAGCCTTTACCATTCAACTTCATTTACTACTATCACTTTTCATTAGCCTGTATTAATACACTACAAAATCAATAATAATTGATACCTCTATGACAAATACTGTAACTAATAACATAAAATTAGCACTCAATCAACTTAACTTTGATTAAATGCTATATGATTTCTATTGATTTGATTTCATTTTCCGGAAAAGCAACTACACCATCTCGCCCATCTATTTTTAAATCTAATTCATCATAATCGATATCATCGTAATTAATAGCTAAATCAACAGACGTTACCTTGCCCTTCCACTCCTTATCATCAATATCGATTATTCTAACCTTTTTATTAACGTACTCTTTCAGATTCATGATTATCCTCCATAATCATATATTGGAACAACACGCGTTACTTTTTCCTTACTTATAAATAATATTTGTAGTTACTTTTCTCTTTGTTCACTATTCCTAACAGTTTTTCTTTTTTGCTTAGTCCAAGATTTTTTATTATTCAGATTAGATTTTACTGTCGTCGAATAATTTATAATTGGCTCATAATGATTATCATCAAACAATGTATTCAGGATGCAATTGAGTAGTCTCAGTCCATCCAAAAAGATCCGTATACTCAAGTTAAATAGCCAAAAAAAGGACGATATGGTTAGCAAACTCCAAAAATTGTAAGAGTTTGCTCCATATCGCCCCTTAAAGATACACTTTAATCTATAAAACCCTGGATATTATTGAAATATCAGTATTTTTTGACTAGATTATTTTTTTAAGTTGTAGAAAGATTTTAATCCTTTGTATTCTGCAACTTCACCAAGTTGGTCTTCAATACGTAATAATTGGTTGTATTTAGCAATACGGTCAGTACGTGATAATGAACCAGTCTTGATTTGGCCAGCGTTTGTAGCAACAGCGATATCAGAGATTGTTGAATCTTCTGTTTCACCAGAACGGTGTGATACAACTGCAGTGTAGCCAGCTTCTTTAGCCATTTCGATAGCTTCAAATGTTTCAGTTAAAGTACCGATTTGGTTAACTTTGATTAAGATTGAGTTAGCAGCGCCTTCTTTAATACCACGTTCTAAGTAAGAAGTGTTAGTTACGAAGAAGTCGTCACCTACTAATTGTACTTTTCCACCAAGACGTTTAGTTAATTCTTTCCAACCATCCCAGTCGTTTTCATCCATACCGTCTTCGATTGTGATGATTGGGTATTTGTTAACTAATTCTTCTAAGTAGTCAATTTGTTCAGCAGCAGTACGTTTTGCAGCACCTTCGCCTTCAAATTTAGTGTAGTCATAGATACCATCTGAATAGAATTCTGATGAAGCACAGTCGAAACCTAAGAATACATCTTTACCTGGTTCTAAACCAGCAGCTTTAATTGCAGCTAAAATAGTTTCAACAGCATCTTCTGTACCTTCGAAACGAGGAGCGAAACCACCTTCGTCACCTACAGATGTTTCTAAACCACGATCTGCTAAGATTTTCTTCAAAGCGTGGAATACTTCAGCACCCCAACGTAAAGCTTCTTTGAATGTTGGTGCACCAGCAGGCACGATCATGAATTCTTGGAATGCGATAGGCGCATCTGAGTGAGAACCACCGTTGATGATGTTCATCATTGGAGTTGGTAAAACTTTAGTGTTAAATCCACCTAAGTAGTGGTATAAAGGAACTTCTAAGTAATCTGCAGCAGCACGTGCAACAGCAATAGAAACACCTAAAATAGCGTTAGCACCTAATTTGCTCTTAGTTGGTGTGCCATCTAAAGCGATCATAGCTTTATCGATAGCCATTTGGTCACGTACATCATAACCGATAATAGCTTCTGCAATGATGTTGTTTACGTTATCGACAGCTTTAAGAACACCTTTACCACCGTAACGACCTTTGTCTCCATCGCGTAATTCTACAGCTTCGTGTTCACCAGTTGAAGCTCCTGAAGGAACCATACCACGGCCGAAAGCACCTGATTCAGTATAAACTTCTACTTCGATTGTTGGGTTACCACGTGAGTCTAGGACTTCGCGAGCGTAAACATCAGTAATAATTGACATGTTTGTGTCTCTCCTTTGAGTTTTTATCTTAAGGGTAAAATATCCCTTAGTTACATTTATTATTTTAGTTAAAAATTGTGAAAACTGCAAATAAAATTTTCAATGAAAGCGTAATTATTTAACAGCTTCCAATAAAGCTAAGAATGAATCTGGTTGTAAGCTTGCGCCACCTACTAAAGCACCATCAACATTTTCTTTAGCCATGTATTCAGCGATATTTTCTGGTTTAACAGAACCACCGTATTGAATACGAACTTTTTGAGCTACTTCGCCACCGTATAATTTTTCAACTGTCTTACGTACAACACCACAAATTTCATCTGCAATGTTGGCATCAGCTGATTTACCAGTACCGATAGCCCAGATTGGTTCGTAAGCAATAACCATGCTTGCTACTTGTTCAGCAGAAAGATCTGCTAAACCTTTAGTAATTTGGCCTTCAATCCAAGCAGCTGTTTGGCCAGCTTCATAAGTTTCTAAGCTTTCACCACAGCAAAGAATTGGTGTCATACCATTAGCAAAGATTGCTTTTGCTTTTTTATTGATTTCTTCATCTGTTTCATGGAAGTAATCGCGACGTTCTGAGTGACCAATAATAACATATTGTACACCTAAGTCAGCTAATGCAGCTGGAGAAGTTTCACCAGTGAAAGCACCAGCATTTTCCCAGTAGCAGTTTTGAGCTGCGATTTGTAAATCAGTACCTTTCGCTTCAGCAACTAATGTTTCTAAGAACAAAGCTGGTGAGCCAACTACTGAATCTACTTTATCATTGCTTGGTAAGTTATTTTTTACTGCTTGAGCAAAAGCTTTTGCTTCAGCAGCAGTTTTGTTCATCTTCCAGTTTCCTGCGATAATTGGTTTACGCATGAAGGACACTCCTTTAAAAATATTTTGACAAGGAAAGTAGCAACTACTTTCCTTGACGAAATGAATTATTTATCGTTGATAGCAGCAAGTCCAGGTAATACTTTACCTTCTAATAATTCTAAGCTTGCGCCACCACCAGTTGAAATATGAGTGAATTTATCAGCAAAGCCAAGTTGTTCAGCAGCTGCTGCTGAGTCACCACCACCGATGATAGTTGTAGCATCGCTAAGGTTAGCAATAGCTTCACAAACACCGATTGTACCTTTAGCAAAATTTGACATTTCAAACACACCCATAGGTCCGTTCCATACAACAGTTTTTGCACCAGCTAAAGTTTCAGCAAATAATGCGATAGTAGCAGGACCGATATCTAAGCCCATTTGTCCGTCTGGAACGTCACCTTCATGAACTTCAGTTGGTACGTCATTTGAAAATTCAGCAGCAGTTACAGAATCAATCGGTAAAACTAATTTGTCGCCAGCTTTTTCAATTAATGATTTAGCTAAATCAACTTTATCCGCTTCTACTAATGAGTTACCAATTTCCATTCCTTTAGCTTTGTAGAATGTATAAGTCATTCCACCACCGATTAAGATTTTGTCAGCTTTTGGAATTAAGTTTTCAATAACACCAATTTTATCAGATACTTTAGCACCACCAAGGATAGCAACCATTGGGCGTTTTGGTTCTTCAACAGCTTCTCCGATAAATTTGATTTCTTTTTCCATTAAGAAGCCAGCAACTGTTGGAATACCAGTTGAAGCAATTCCTACGTTAGAAGCATGTGCACGGTGAGCAGTACCGAATGCATCGTTAACAAATACTTCACCTAAAGAAGCCCAGTATTTACCTAATTCAGCATCGTTTTTGCTTTCTTTTTTACCATCAACATCTTCAAAACGAGTGTTTTCAAATACAACTACTTCGCCGTCTTTTAAGTTGTTGATTGCAGCTTCTAATTTTTCACCACGTGTTTCAGGAACAAATGTAACTTCTTGTCCTAATAATTCGCCTAAACGTTTAGCAACAGGTGCTAAAGATTTACCAGCTTTATCTTCTTCAGTTTTTACACGTCCTAAATGAGAGAAAAGAATCGCTTTTCCGCCATTTTCAAGTACATATTTAATAGTTGGTAATGCTGCTTTGATACGAGTGTCATCAGTGATAACGCCATCTTTCAAAGGAACGTTAAAGTCAACACGAACTAAAACTTTTTTACCTTTTAAATCGATATCACGAACTGTTTTTTTAGCCATGATTTAGCCTCCTAATATTTCTTACTAAAAAAAGCGAAGAAGCGCGTCGCTTCCCCGCTTTTGTACTGCATATATGATTCAGATTAGTGTGAATCTTATAATTTAGCGAAGTATTCTAAAGTACGTACTAATTGTGCAGTGTATGACATTTCGTTGTCGTACCAAGAAACAGTCTTAACTAATTGTTGGTCACCAACAGTCATTACTTTAGTTTGAGTAGCATCAAATAATGATCCGTAAGTAATACCTACGATATCAGAAGATACTAATTGTTCTTCAGTGTAACCAAATGATTCAGTTGCAGCTTCTTTCATAGCAGCGTTCACTTCGTCAACAGTTACTTTCTTAGATAATACTGATACTAATTCAGTTAATGAACCAGTTGGAACAGGAACACGTTGAGCAGCTCCGTCTAATTTACCGTTTAATTCAGGAATTACTAAACCGATAGCTTTAGCAGCACCAGTTGAGTTAGGAACGATGTTAGCTGCAGCAGCGCGAGCACGACGGAAGTCACCTTTAGGGTGTGGTCCATCTAGAGTCATTTGGTCACCTGTGTAAGCGTGGATAGTTGTCATTAATCCTTCAACAACACCAAATTTGTCGTTTAATGCTTTAGCCATAGGAGCTAAACAGTTAGTTGTACATGAAGCACCTGAAATAACTGTTTCTTTACCAGTTAATGTTTCATGGTTAACGTTGTAAACGATAGTTGGTACATCGTTACCACCAGGAGCTGAGATAACTACACGTTTTGCACCAGCTTTTAAGTGTAATTCAGCTTTTTCTTTTGAAGTGAAGAATCCAGTACATTCTAGAACGATATCAACACCTAGTTCACCCCATGGTAATTCTTCTGGGTTACGGTTAGCTAAAACTTTAACTTCTTTACCGTTTACGTTGAATGAACCATCGTGAACTTCAACAGAACCGTTGAAACGTCCTTGAGTTGTATCATATTTTAATAAGTGAGCTAACATTTTAGCATCTGTTAAGTCGTTGATAGCAACTACTTCGATTCCTTCTACTTCTTGGATACGACGGAAAGCTAAACGTCCGATACGTCCGAATCCATTAATACCTACTTTAACTGTCATTTAAGATTTCCTCCTTATGAAAATCAAAAAAATTTTTATTTTAAAGGGTTGCCCCTTTTAAAATCTCACTTGCAACGGCTTCATCAGTAATCAAACACGTTTGCTTTGGCGCATTTTTCATATACGCGGCAATCGCCTTTGCCTTACTTCTTCCACCTGCAATTGCATAGACATAAGGTACATCCTGCAATTGACTTAATTTTAACCCGATTCTAGGTGATTTGTAAACAATTTGTCCCTTTTCATTGAAAAAATAACCAAAAGATTCAGCAACAGCACCTTTACGTTTCAACAATAAAATATCTGTCTCGCTCATTTTTCGTCGTGCCGCCATCGGTAATGCCCGACCAATACTGTGAATTACACAGTTGGCTCCTTGCATTAGCGCTAGCACCTCAGCAATGGCCGGCTCTTGTAGCAGACTCTCGTAAGTATTTAAACTCAACTGCTCTGGTACATAAATTGCTCGATAAGCACCATTTGTACGCATCGCCATTACAGCACTTACTGTATTCGCCTGTACATTCATCAGCTCACCGATACCGCCTCTAGCAGGAACAAATAAATTATGTCGCTTCGCTGTTTCTAAATTTTCAAATTGTTCAGCAGCCTGGGCCATGGTTGTCCCACCCATTACTGCAATAATATTTTCACCATCAGGCAATTGATCGGCTAACAATTGGTACAATAATTTTCCTAATCGGCTAATCACTTGATTCTGTTTATCACTATCCCCAGTTGCAATCACACAACGAGCAATGCCCAAATATTCAGCCAAGCGTAATTCAATCTGCTGCATACCTAGGACTTGATCCATCAAGCTACCCAATTGATTATAAATATCTTCACCAACTGCAGTCAAACGCATCCCACTTTTCGAAGTTGAAATAAACTCTATCTTGCGCAAAAAATCAGTTTCTGAACGCAAAGTCCTTTCAGTTAACGAAAGATGTTCTGCTAAAGCCCTGCGGCCAATTGGTTGCATCCAGTATATCGCCTGCAAAATTCGATAACGCTGTTGAAGCATCGGAATGACTTCAGGAACAACTGAACCAATCAATTTCAAATCATTTAACATTGCTTTTTCCTCCGTTGGACAATTATCGTCCTATCGAGACAAATATTGACCCATGTCGGATAAAAAAATTTGTGCTTTTTGGATTACTTCCTCATCACAGATATAATCATATCATCTTTTCAGAAAATAATCAATACAATATTCTTTTTTATTTTCAAAAATATTTAGCTACCTATTGCCTAGTTAACACAAAAAGAAGATATTGGGACAAAAAAAGTCCCTATATCTTCTTTCATAGCTACGACTTCATCGCCTTAATCATCGTAACGCTTACGCTTAGATGAGCTAGGAATATGCAACTCGTCTCGATATTTAGCTACCGTTCTTCGCGAAATTTCAATTCCTGATTTTTGGAATAAATCGACAATTTTTTGATCAGATAATGGTTTACGCTTATCTTCTTCGTTAATCAATTGTCTTAATTGCTCTTTAATAGCAGTATTGGCAATCTCACCGCCACTTTGCATCGCTAATTTCTGCACAAAAAATTGCTTTAATTCAAAGATTCCAAAGTCACACTCTAAATACTTTCCATTCACTGCGCGCGAGACAGTCGATTCATGAATTTGTAAAGCATCAGCTACTTCACGCATCGTCAGAGGCTGCAGAGGTCTCTTTTCATCAAAGAAAAAGGCTTGTTGATGCTCAATAAGATATTTTCCAACCTCTAAGACTGTATCTCCACGCTGGATAAGCGCTTTTTGCAGTGTCTCGAATTCTTGCATTTTTTGATTTAAATAATGCTCCACTTCACTATCTTTGTTTTGTTTTAGGCGATCGAAGTATTGCTGATGAAATTTCAGTTCAGGAACGCCTTGTCGATTATTTGTCACGATTAATTTGTCATCAGCAATTCTGACCGTTAAATCCGGGATGATATATAACCCCTCTGTCGAACCATAGCTAGCCCCAGGTGTAGGCGTTAAGGTTTGGACATAATCAAAAATTTGCTGAATCTCTGCAAGCGTACAGTCGATATCTTTAGCAATTTGTTCCCATTTTCGTTCAGCAAAAGCTTCGAAATACTCTTCTAAAACAAGGTAAGCAAGATTTGGTGCTAACTGATCGCGCTCAGTTTGTAGCATCAAACATTCTTGTAGATTTCTCGCTCCTACACCTGCAGGATCCAAACGTTGAATCAAGGTTAAAGCATCTAATAATTGAATATACTCAGCACCGGTTTTTTGTTGTGCTTCCTCTAAAGAAATCTTTAAATAACCATTTAAATCAATATATTCAACCAAAAACAATACAAGCGTGCGTAGATAAGTATCGCGATAATTTAAATGAATCTGTTGTAATAGATGTTCAAATAAGGATTCTTTGCGATCTGGCACTTGAATCAATGTATCTAGCTCTTTTCCACTAGCGTTTTTAGGTTTAGAATAGCCTGTACTATAACTAGCTTCCTTTAATTCGATTAAGGGATTTTCCATTGATTTTGCTTGAATAAATTGATTGAGTTCTTCTATAGAAAAATGTAAAACTTGTAAAGACTGCTGTAATTGCTGGGTCAAAACAAGCTTTTGCGATTGCGTTTGTTTTTGGCTTTGTGAAACATGTTGTTCAAATTTCATAGGATACCTCTTGTCATAACACTGAATTTTATGTAAAATATAAACGTTGAGCACCTTTAGTGTAGTGGATATCACGCAAGATTCCGGTTCTTGAGACAGGGGTTCGATTCCCTTAAGGTGCGTAATCAATTGTTCGTTCAGCCTTCTCTAATTGTTATTAGAGGAGGTTTTTCTTTTTATTAACTATCGTAATCGTTTTCTTCAATAAGCTTAGCCTAGAGAAGCCAAATTGTCAAACAGACTTTTAGTAATCCAGGCGATTCTCCTCTCGTTATAGTTTTTAGCTATATGATGATAAAACTTTTTAGTATTATCTATATAATGATTTTTTTGTTAAAATGACTCCAACAAGCATTTGGAGGGACTACTATGACTTATACAGATAAATTTCAACTTGTTGGTTCACTATTAAGACCAGCTGATTTACTAACTTACAAAAACGAAATCGAACATCGTGAAGATATTCAATACCCGTTTTATGACCAATTACCCGGCTATCAAGAAACCGAAGCCAAATCAATTGAAGATATCGTTGCTAAACAAAAGGAACACGAATTATCAATCATTACTGATGGCGAACATGGTCGTTCAATGTGGCATCTTGATTTCATCTGGGGCTTTGCTGGTGTGAAAAGGTTTATTGCAGATCAAGGCTATATATTTGAAGATTTAGATGGTGGCCATTTTGAAACACGTAAAGATATCGGCATTGAAATTTTCGCACCACTTTCTGGTAAAAACCATCATTATTTGACGCTTTATAAAAAAACTAAAGCCTTAGCTGGAGATACACCGGTAAAAATTACGGTTTGGGGGGCTGCCCATGCTTTTACAGAACTTGCTGTCTTTAAAGGACTATACGGAGAAAATCAAGTTTATGCTACCAAGGAAGCATTAAAAGAAGGGTTACTCAATGCTTATAAAGAATTTTTAGATGAGTACCAACAAATTGGTGGCGAGATTGTACAATTTGATGATTGCTTATGGGAGTTATTTGCTGAAGACAATAAAAAAAGCTTTTTTGCTCAAGGAAACGATGGACTAGAGGCACTAGCAGATGAATTCATCGCCATTAATAACGAGATTATCGATTATGCACATCAGCTAGGCTTAAAAGTGTGGACACACAACTGCCGTGGAAATTATCAAAGTCGTCACGCTGCAGGTGGCAGTTATCAAGCAATTGCTGAAAAATTCTTAAGAGACCAACACTACGATCGCTTCTTCTTAGAATGGGATGATGAGCGCGCAGGTGATATCGAAGCCTTAGCGGTATTAAAGGATAAGGCAAATGTCGAGATTGTATTAGGCTTACTATCTAGTAAAACTGCCCATTTGGATGATGAAAAACGCGTTTTTGAGCTTTTAACTAAAGCAAGCAACATCATTCCTAAAGAAAGATTATATCTATCTCATCAATGTGGATTTGCCTCATGTGACTGTGGAAATGAACTTTCTTCTGAACAGCAATGGGCCAAAATCGAACAAGGGAAACGCATCGCTAATCAATTCTTTCATAACGACAATTAAAAAGTAGCCTCCAAAATTGGAGGCTACTTTTTTAATTATAACTCTTCTTCATCATCGTATAAATCGTCTTCTTCTTCCTCGTCATCGATAATGGTTAAATCATCTTCAATCCCAGAAGGAATATCTTCCTCATCGTCATCATCAGTTGCACCGATTTCTTTTAGATCAGAGTCATATTCAGCGATTTCTTCATCTTCATCTTCATCATCGAATAAATCGTCATCATCATCGTCATCACTTAAATCAGTATCTTCTGGATCATCATCGTTATAGTCAATTGCATCTTCATCATCATTAATAAAGGCATTAACTTTCTTACGTTTACGACGTGGTTGATTTTCTTCATCCTCATCATCTAAGCCATGGTTCAACTCTTCATCGATTGAATCAATTGCATACCATGAACGCAAGCCCCAACGATTTTCTCCTAAAGAAATAAAACTACCATCAATATTTAAGTCAGTATAAAATTGTGCTAAAGACTCACGAATTTCAACATCAGATTTATTCAAAAATACTTGAATCTGGTTGACAAGATCGGTAAAGTCCATCACATCTTCGCGTTGTTCTAAAATAGCATGAGCAACTTCGATCATTGAAAGCTCATTTCGATTCATTCCATCAAATACGTTCAATTCCACTCAAGACACGTCCTTTCAAAGTCTACGCTTAATCATACAAAAAACTAACAAAAAAAGCAATTGTTCTTAGAAAAAAAGCCTGTTTTTGTTTGACTTAAGCCTTAAAATCTAAAAATAATTGATAATTTCCGACTATTTCTTCACCAGTTGATAACTCATATACCAATTTTAATTGGCCTCTGAATGGTGTTTCTGAAAATTCCAATTGTAGTTGCTTTGTTTTAGTGACCAACAACATCGTCCCATAAGGGGTTTGATAGGCTGTTTCTGTTAACTCCCCTGGCACAAAGCGAAGTTTCGTTCTAAATGCACCTTGTCTAGTCAAATGAATCGAACCATCTTGACAGAACTTAACCATCACTTGAAACTGCTCGCCATTTTCAGCCTTTTCTTCATATCGAATATACCAATTATTGCCTACTTGAACAGCCTGCCCAACACTTTCATAGATAAAATTTTGTTGATGTTCATTTTGGACAATGGATGTCTCTAGCTTTATATTAATCGGAATTCCATTTGAAACTAATTGCAAACGATCGCTTCCTTTCAACCTTGCATTTTCTTTTCAATATATATGTAACACATTTCGCACTTTTTTTCCATGAAAAAGCGATTTTTCATACTCGTTTACAAATTCCTCGTATATAATAATAGATAAGCGTTAATTTTTTATTTTATGAGGAGTGAGTTCCATGATGCAATATACGCAATTTGCTCATGATCATTATACATTTGAAAATATCTACTTACCTTTTGCCGTAACCGATACGTTTACACAATGTGCTGGGGAATTGAATCAATGCTTTATCCATACTTGGTCGACAGATCCTTTAGTTATTTTAGGTATGCGTGATCAACAACTAGCCCAATTTAAAAAAGGTGTGGATTTTTTACATGAACAAGGTTTCGAAACGATTATTCGTAATGCTGGTGGGTTAGCAGTTGTTAGTGATCCAGGTATATTAAATCTTACGCTAGCCTTTCCTAAGCAGATGATTACTTCAATTGAAGAAGGTTATCAAAAGCTATTAGACTTATTACAAGCAAGCTTCCCGCAATTAACCATCCAAGCTGGTGAAATAGCGGATTCTTATTGTCCTGGCAGCTACGATTTAAGTGTCAACCATCAAAAAATCGCTGGTCTTGCCCAACGACGTGTCGCAAATGGGGTAGCTGTGATGATGTATCTGTCAATCAATGGTAATCAAGAGTTGCGCGGTAAACTAATTCAAACTTTCTATCAATTAGCTGAAAGTGAAAAAAATCAAAGCTTTAGCTTTCCTAAAGTTAATCCCAAATCAATGATTACAATCAGCGAACTGCTCCAGCAAGAATGGACCTTGAAACAAACGATTGATCAATTAGCCAAACAATTAACTATCAGTCAACAATTCAAAACGAGCCAATGGATTCAAAGCAACCAACTAGAAAGCTTATTAAATCAACGCTTCCAATCCATGCTGAAGCGAAATATAGCCTTAAAGGAGGGGTTGTGATGCCTATACCATACAAAGATCAAGTCTTACCTAGAGAAAAAGTCTTTCGTGATCCAATCCATACTTATATCCACGTCCAATCTCGGGTTATTTGGGATCTAATTAATTCAAGTGAGTTCCAACGATTACGTCGAATTAAACAACTTGGGACCGCCTCTTTTACCTTTCACGGAGCTGAGCATAGTCGCTTTTCACATTCACTCGGTGTCTATGAAATTGCTCGACAAATCTGTGATATTTTTCAAAAAAACTATTCAGTCGAACAATTTGGTGAGGATGGTTGGAATGATGAAGAGCGCTTAGTGACTTTGTGTGCTGCACTATTGCACGATGTTGGTCATGGTCCTTATTCTCATACCTTTGAACATATTTTTCATACCGATCACGAAGCATTAACGGTTCAAATAATTACTTCACCTAAAACAGAAATTTATCAAATTTTAAATCGGGTGGCAGCAGGCTTTCCAGAAAAGGTAGCTAGCGTAATTCAAAAAACTTATCCTAATCCACAAGTCGTTCAAATTATCTCTAGCCAAATCGATGCCGATCGGATGGATTATCTGCTACGCGATGCTTATTATACCGGAACTGAATATGGTACCTTTGATTTAACTAGGATTTTACGCGATATTCGTCCACATAAAAAAGGCATTATTTTTTCGATTAGTGGGATGCACGCCATTGAGGACTATATTATTAGTCGCTATCAAATGTATATGCAAATTTACTTCCACCCAACCTCTCGAGGGATGGAAGTCGTATTAGAGCATTTATTAAATCGAGCGAGTGAACTATATAAAAACAATCAAACCATCTTCAGCCGTGAAGTTGGCTTACTATTACCATTTTTGGCTGAAAACTTTCATTTAGAGGATTATTTGGAACTAGATGATGGGGTGTTAACCACTTGTTTTCATTATTGGCGCAACCATCCCGATCAAATTTTAAGTGATTTGGCCAAACGCTTTTTAAATCGTAAACCATTTAAATCAATTAAATTCCAAGCAGACAAGCAACAAGCACAAATTCCTATGATGCAAAATTACGTGGAAAAAGCAGGCTTTTTTGCTAAATACTATACAGCGATTCATTCAAGCTTTGATTTACCCTATGATTTGTATCGACCAGATGTACGTAAGCCAAGAACTCAAATTGAATTACAACAGTTAGATGGTAGTTTGGTCGAACTATCCACCATTAGTCCATTAGTGGCTGCTTTGGCTGGTCAAGGTCAGGGGGACGATCGTTTTTATTTTCCTAAAGAAATGGTTGACCAATCGCTACAAGACAATTATGATTTATTTTATGAGACTTACAATCAATTTAAACGTCATATTCATAATGGCGCATTGGTTGAATAAAACAGATTTAAGGGGGAGCTTATGTCGATTAAACTAATTGCTATTGATATTGATGGAACACTCATTAATAATCAACACCAAATTACTCCTGAGGTAAAAGAAGCTTTGCAAGCTGCAAAAGCTCAGGGTGTAAAAGTTGTCTTATGCACAGGCAGACCGTTACCTGGTGTATTAAATTATTTAAATGAATTGGATCTTTTTAGTGGCGAAGACTATGTAATTAGCTACAACGGTTCTTTAGTCCAAAACACTAGTACGAAAGAAATTGTTTCACAACACGGTTTAACCTTAGCAGATTACAATGATTTGGAATATCTATCGAGAAAAATCGGTGTCCACCTACATGCTACAACTGAAGACACGATGTTTACGGCTAATCGTGATATTAGTCCACATACTGTTCGTGAAGCTTATTTAGTCAACATGCCGGTTAAATATCGTACACCTGCAGAGATGGGAGAAGAATTAAACATCATTAAAATCATGATGATTGATGATGAAGAAATTTTAGATGCTGGGATTAAACAAATTCCACAAGAATATTTTGAACGCTTTACCATCGTCAAAAGTTCTCCTTATTTTCTAGAAATTTTAAATAAAAATGTAAATAAGGGAATCGCACTAGAAAGTCTAGCGCAATTTTTAAACCTCTCTGCAGATGAAGTCATGGCGATTGGCGACAACGAAAACGACTTACCAATGATTAACTATGCAGGTATCGGTGTAGCGATGGGAAATGCAACGGATAATGTAAAAAAACATGCGGATGTGATTACTGCCTCTAATGAAGAACATGGCGTGGCCCAAGCAGTGAAAAAGTATGTCTTAAAATAATCATTCGTACTTTGAATATCATAACCTTGCTTCAATTTTAAAAAAATGGGACCAGCTTTTTAAGCCAGTCCCTTTTTTCTATACTTGATTGAATTTCATCCATTTCTGTACAGCCCAACGATGACTGCCACGTTTTAACAAAAGCATCGCATCATCGCCAGTTACCCAAAATAGTTGATTGTTTTTTTCCAACGGCTGACAAACACTTTGCCAAGCACTAATGACATAAAAATAGCCCGGATGTCTAAAATAAATATCTCGATGGCTTGAATAAAAATATTCAGTCGCTTCACCTAAATATGTACCAATTTCCACCTGATAGCCTAGTTCTTCCATCATTTCACGAGCGATGGCCTGCTTTTGATCTTCCCCAGCTTCAATCCCACCACCCGGTAAAAAATAAGCTCCGTTTGGCGCCTGTACGAGAATGATTTTTCCTTCCTCATTACTAACAATTCCATAAGCCCCAAAACGATCTTGATAATCCTTACCCGCTAATTTCACACCAAAAATTGCCTCTTCCATCTTACCACTCCTTTTTAGAGGCTATCAAGCGAGCGGTTTGCTATGAGTAAATAAGTCGAACTAGCCACAAAAAGTGCGTGTATGTTAACACTTTTTGGGGATAGTTGCTTATTTACCGAATAGCAGCTCGATTGATGCCGTTTTTAGAGGCTATCAAGCGAGCGTTTTGATACGAGTAAATAAGTTCCAAGTGGATGGAAAAATCCATCACATTTTAAGATTTTTTCAGCAACTTGGCTTATTTACCGAGTATCAGCTCACTCACATGCCCTCTACTTACTAACCCCTACTTTTCACCAGGGTACCAACAATAACGAAAAAATGCGATGCAGACAACGATACGATTCACTTTCTCGTCTTTTTTACTATTCTTTTTTTGATTGTACTGTAAATTTAGACTTTGAGCAATAGCTTTTCTTGCCAAGCAGCAAACAAAAACAGAATAATTGTTTTCAAATTAGGCTTTATGTTAAAATACAATTACTATAGCTTGAAAGGATGATTTTCTATGAAAATGGCACATACTTGTGTTCGTGTAAAAAATTTAGAAGAATCAGTAAAATTTTATCAAGAAGCATTCGGTTTTGAAGAAAGCCGTCGTCGTGATTTTCCAGATCACAAATTCACTCTTGTTTATATGACCTTACCTGGTGATGACTATGAGTTAGAATTAACGTATAACTATGACCACGGTGCCTATAACCTAGGTGACGGCTATGGACATATTGCTATTGCAGTTGATAACTTAGAAGACTTACATAAAAAGCATGTAGAAGCTGGTTTTGAAGTAACTGATCTTAAAGGCCTACCTGGCACACAACCTTCTTATTACTTCATCATTGATCCAGATGGCTACAAAATCGAAGTGATTCGTGAAAAATAATAATGAAACCGACTTACATTAGAATGATCTATTCAAAGATAGATTAGCTGATGTAAGTCGGCTTTTTTATTCTTTATTTTCTTCATGAAAATATTGCCAAACACTTTGAGCAACATTTTTCGGTAGATGTTGGTTCAGTTCTTCAACGGTTGCTTGTTGAATATTCTTTAATGATTTAAATTCTTTGAGTAATTGCTGTTTACGCTTTGGTCCAAGGCCAGCGATCTGATCTAATTGAGAAGCGAAACTATTTTTACTACGTAGCTTGCGATGAAAGGTTATCGCAAATCGATGGACCTCATCTTGGATTCTTTGTAATAAAAAGAACGCTTGCGAATTATGTTGTAAACCAACAACAGATAATTCACGACCAAATAATAACTCACTCGTTTTATGCTTATCGTTTTTAGCAAGTCCCGCAATCGGCAAATCCAAACCTAGTTGATTTTCTAATACCTCTTTTGCTGCATCGACCTGCCCTTTTCCTCCATCGATAATAATCAAATCAGGTAGCGGCAGGCCTTCTTTTAATACTCTTGAATACCGCCGATAGATTACCTCACGCATTGAAGCATAATCATCTGGACCTTGAACAGTTTTAATCTTATATTTGCGATATTCTTTTTTAGCTGGTTTACCATCTATAAAGACCACCATCGCCGAAACTGGATTGGTTCCAGAAATATTCGAATTATCAAAAGCCTCAATGCGAGTAGGTGGTACAATCCCCATCGCATCACCTAGCGCTTGAATCGCACCTAGCGTTTTTTCTTGTTTTTTATCAATTAATGCAAACTTTTCTTGCAAGGCAACCTGCGCATTTTTATTGGCTAGAAAGACTAATTTCTTTTTCTCGCCTCGTTGGGGTTGTAATACTTTGCAATCAACTAAGGCTTGTGCACTTTCCAAATCAATCGATGGTGGAACCAAGATTTCATTAGGAAGTAAATGCTCATCCTTTTGATAAAACTGACCCATAAAGGTTAAAAAACTCTCCTCAGGTTCATCATAAATAGGAAAACTCGTCACATCACGCTGAATGAGTTTGCCTTGTCTAACAAAAAAGACCTGCACACATAGCCAACCTCGTTCGACATAATAACCAAAGACATCGCGATTGACAAAATCGGTTTGGGTCATTTTTTGGCGCGTCATAATCGTATCAATCGCCTTGATTTGGTCTCGATATTCTGCTGCTTTTTCAAATAATAGCTCTTCAGAGGCTGCCTGCATTTTTTCCACGATTTGCTGGCGAATTTCTTGATAATCGCCATTTAAAAAACGACGAATCTCTTGGACCATCTTTTGATATTCAGCTGGATCTACGTTAAAAACACAAGGTGCTAAACATTGATGCATATGATAGTATAAACAAACCTCTTTAGGCAAAACCTGACACTTGCGTAACGGAAAAAGACGATCCAGTAATTTTTTCGTTTCATTCGCTGCGCCAACATTTGGATAAGGGCCAAAATAATACGCCTTGTCTTTTAATACTTTACGGGTGATTAATAATCTAGGATATTTTTCATTGGTAATTTTGATAAACGGATAGGTTTTATCATCTTTTAATAAAATATTATACTTCGGTTGATTTTTCTTAATCAGATTAATTTCCAATAATAAGGCTTCGATATTGGATTCAGTCACAATATACTCAAAATCAGCAATTTCTGAAACCAACAATTCTGTTTTCGTATTATGGCTACCTGTAAAATAGCTTCGAACACGATTTTTTAAAACTTTTGCCTTGCCTACATAAATAATCTGATTTTGACTATTTTTCATTAAATAGCAACCAGGTTGATCAGGGAGTAAGGCTAATTTTTCTTTAATATGTTCATTCATTTATCTCACCAAAAAAGAGGCCGGCTAAACAGTCGACCCCTCATTTTATTAAATTAAGCAAATTGTTCAACGATTGCTTCCAAAGCTGGTTTTGGTTGAACACCAACACGTTTTTCAACTAGTTCTCCATCTTTAAAGAATAGTAAAGTTGGAATACTCATAACTTGGAAGGCTTGCGCTGTTTTTGGATTATCATCAACATTTAGCTTAGTAATTTTTAGTTCAGTTTCATCGTATTTTTGTGATAATTGATCTAAAATTGGTGCTTGCATCCGACATGGTCCACACCAAGGTGCCCAAAAATCTACTAAAACTAAACCTTCACTAATTTCTTCTGAAAATGTAGCATCTGTAATTTCTTTTGCCATTTTCTCACCTCCGATAATTCTGTAATGCATTATAGCACGAATCAGACTTTTTTCAAAAACAATCGCTCAAACTAGCTGATTGCTTATTTAAATTTGACAATTGTTGCGCCATTGCCACCTTGATTAGCTGGTGCAAAGGCAAAGGAGGCCACACTGCGATGATTTTGTAGATACTGAGTAATTCCTTGACGCAATGCACCGGTTCCTTTACCATGGACAATCGTCACTTGTGGATAACCAGCCAATATCGCTGCATCAATGTACTGATCTACTTCATTTAATGCTTCTTCATAACGTTTTCCACGTAAGTCTAATTGAGTGGCAACATGTGAAACTTGAGCAGAACGAACCGTATGAATGACTCGTTTGGCTGGTTCTTCAATCGGTGTGACTACCTGTAATTCATCTTCTGCAATGGTCATTTTTAAAATGCCCATTTGAACTTGCCATTGATGATTGCCCACCTTTTGTAATAAGGTCCCTCTTTGCCCATATGATTCAACTAACACTTCATCGCCTGCTTTTAACGTTTTGGCACGTTTAGCCTTTTGTAAGACCTTATTTTTCTTTAAATGTTCCTCTGGATGCTGCAAGTCAGCTAATTTACTCTTGGCTTCAATTAATTGATGCTCTTTGACGTTTCCTTGTCCTTGCAACAATTGGAGCTTACGAATATCCGCAATAATGCCCTCTGCTTCTTCTTGCGCCTTTTCAACCAATTCATTGGCTTGCTTTCTCGCTTTGGCCAACTCGTTTTCTCTTTCTTCAAAGAAATAGCTGTACGCTTCTTTTAAATCATGATGTAATTTTTCAGCTTCAGCTACATGATGGCGTAATTCCAGGTACTCTGTCTCCGTCATTTTACGACGATTTTCTAAATCAGCAATCATTTCATTTAAGTCCTGACTCTCACCATCCATAATTTGACGCGCTTGTTGAATAATCGGTGCAGCTAAGCCTAAACGTTTAGAAATTTCAAAGGCATTACTACGACCAGGGACACCAATTAATAGGCGATAAGTCGGACTTAATGTATCCACATCAAATTCCATTGAAGCATTAATCGTTCCTTTACGATTATAACCATAAGCCTTTAATTCTGGATAATGGGTAGTCGCCATCACATAGCACTGGCGTTGATGCATCTCATCTAAAATAGCAATCGCCAAAGCGGCACCTTCTTGAGGATCTGTTCCAGCACCTAATTCATCAAATAATACTAAGCTTTGATGATCGGCTCTTCTTAAAATATCGACAATATTGGTCATATGTGAAGAAAAAGTTGATAGATTTTGCTCAATCGACTGCTCGTCACCAATATCAGCAAAAATTTCCTTAAATACACCGACTTGACTTTCATCATCGGCTAAAATTGGTAAGCCGGATTGCGCCATTAATTGTAAAATTCCCAAGGTTTTTAAGGTGATGGTTTTTCCCCCAGTATTTGGGCCGGTAATTACTACCGTTTGATAATTTTCTCCAATCATAATATCATTGGCCACCACTTTTTCTTGAGAAATCAATGGATGACGGGCAGCTTTTAAGGCTACATACTGCTGCGCATTAATTATTGGAACCGTTGCTTTCATTTGCTTAGCATAGCTAGCCTTCGCATTCATAAAATCAAAAAAGCCAATAACGGTTGCATTATGACTAATTTCACGTCTAAAGGGAGCCAAACTAGCAGATAAAGCGGCTAAAATACGTTCTATTTCCGTTCGTTCGGCAATTTGCTGTTGACGTAATCGATTATTTAACTCCACTACCTGCCTTGGTTCAATAAAAAGGGTTTGACCAGAAGCACTCTGATCGTGGACTACCCCACCGAAAATCGTCCGATACTCTTGTTTTACTGGGATAACATAGCGATCATTACGCATGGTTACTAGTGTATCACTTAGGTAGCGCGCATTATTGCCACGAATTAAGCTATCTAATGTTTCACGAATAGCTTGCTCACTCTTACGAATTTGTAGACGAATGCTTTTCAAGGCTTCTGAAGCCTCATCTAAAATAGAACCGTCTTCATCGATCGAACGTTTCAATTCTTTCGTAACTTCCGGAAGATGTTGCAATTGTTCAGACCAATGATACAGACGTTCAAATTCAATATCGGCATCCGCTAAATCAGCAAAAAAACGCACCAATTCTTGAGTGGTCGTCAAAACCTTAGTTACTTGGGCTAATTCTATGCCGTTTAAATCGGCCCCAATTTCGATACGTTTCATATGTGGGGCAATATTAGCCAACTGAGGAATCGGAATGCCCCCGCGTAACCGTAATACTTTGATGGCATCTTGCGTTTCAGCTAACCAATTTTTTAATTTTTCTACCTTATCAATCGGCCTTAAATTCGCTAAAATATCATTGCCCTGTGCAGTCACGATAAAAGCAGCTAATTGTGCTTTGACTTGTTCATATTCTAAAGTCTGTAATATTCTTTTATTCAAACGCTTCTCCTACTTTCTCTCTTTAGATTACTTGCCTTGCACAAAAAAAGCTACACTTGAATTTGTCCTCTAACGTAACGACAAAATCCAGCACAGCTTTGTCCTAGTCCTATCCTAATGGTTTTAACAATAAATAATGAAATAACGATGATAGGATTGGTGAGTGTTTAACGACTAGCCGAACAAAATCGGGCTCAAAAAACAAGTTTTGAATTGTTGCCAAAGGAATCATACTTAGAATAAACAAAACTAAACAAATAAAAGTATAGCTAATGCCCATATTTAACAATCCTGCTGGTAGCCAATCCAAATCTTGAATTAAACGAACAATTCGTAAACGAACGAAAAAAATAGCAATAAATTTGGTTAATAACCAACCAATAAATAAAACGATGAGAAATGAAACAGCCGCATAATAGGCCTTATCTAAATCCAAGGCTGTCTCTTGACTGTAAAAAGCTAATTTACTATCCGCTGTCACCGACATATAAGGAATAAATAATTCAAGCTTTTTTCCTAAAGGTTGGTAAAAAGCAATCGCTAATAAAAAGGAGCATAAAAACCCCACACTATAAATCAATTGGTAGGCTAAGCCTCTTCTTCCTCCCGTATAAAAAGAAAAAATCAACATGAAAAATAATAAGACATTAATCATTACTTATCCTTCCTGCACCTGTTGGTTGGCCTTTTCCTGAATGGTTCGCTTTCTTTCTTCATTTAAGATTTGCTGTGCTTCAACATGATTGGCAATTTTTACATCGCTACGTCCCGTACGTTCTAAAATATCCTTAGCCTCTTTTTCGATTGCTTCAATACGTTTGATCCGATTTTCCAATTCAACTAGTTTTATTGTTTTTTGGTGTAATTCGCGATTTTCAGCTTCAAGGTCTAAAAGGCGTTCTTGTTTTTTCACCTGATCAGAAATTGCATTCACACAAGCTAAAATTGCCGCTTGTTCACTATCAATCTGTGGTGAGAGTGCCTTGATTTCATTTAGCTGCTCATTGACTAGACGAACAACCAAATCCATATGTATCTTTGATTCATGGCCAATAATCGTATAGTTTTGACCATCAATTGTAGCTTTATATCTTGTCTTTTGATCAGACATTAACATCAGTTCCCCCTAAAAACAATCGAGTGACAATCAACATCGACGTTTACAAATTCGCTTCCTATTATAATAGAAAACTTGTAAATGTAAAATAGTTCCCTTCGATTATTTTAACACAAAAATACAAGCAAAGAAAAAATCCACCCTGCCTAGCTTCAAATTAGCTAAAAATACTAGAAAATAAAAAAAGACTTAGCCGACCGCTTAAAAAATTTTTTAAGTGGCCTTGGCTAGGTCTTAAATTATTTGATTATTTAACAGCTACAACTGCCCCGTTATATTTTTTATCAATGAATTGCTTAATTTCATCGCTTTGTAAAACCTTCACTAAAGCTTTAACTGCTTTATTGTTTTCATCGCCTTCACGTACACAAATCATATTAGCATAGGTTTTAGCGGCATCTGAATCAGCAGACTCAACGTGTAAAGCATCTTTATTTACATCTAATTTTGCTTCTACGGCATAGTTACCATTAACAACTGCAATATCCACGTCTTGTAAAGAACGAGCGGTTTGCGCAGCTTCAACTTCTTTAATATTTAAATTCTTAGGATTTTCTTTAACATCTTTCACTGTTGCCGTAATACCAGCGCCATCTTTTAATTGAATCAAGCCAGCATCTTCTAATAATAATAAAGCCCGCGCTTCATTTGATGGATCATTTGGGATAGCCACTGTTGCACCATCTTTTAAGGCTTCTAACGTTTTAGTTTTACCAGGATAAATACCTAGTGGTTCGAAGTGAACATTCCCTACACCAACAATATGTGTGCCCTTTTCTTCATTAAACTTATCTAAATATGGTTGTGTTTGGAAATAGTTGGCATCTAATTGCTTATCTTCTAAAGCTGTATTTGGCATAATATAGTCATTAAAGACCTTCACTTTTAAAGTATAGCCTTCTTTTTTCAAGGCAGCTTTGGCTTGCTCTAAAATCTCAGCGTGAGGAGTTGGATTGGCCCCCACCGTGATTGTTTTGCTATCTGCACCTTTACTTGCTGCATCATCGCTCTTTCCAGCTCCACAAGCAGCCAAACCAACAACTACTAAACCAAGTGTTACAATTTGTGTAATTTTTTTGAAACTTTTTTTCATTTTATTCTCCCCTTATCTTTTATCAATTTTTTCAACAAGTTTCATCCCAACGACTTGAATCAATTGGACAATGATGACAATGACTGCCACCGTTATTAGCATTATATTGTTATCATAACGATAATAACCATAATTAATTGCGATCGTACCAAGACCGCCACCACCAACAAAACCAGCCATCGCTGAGTAACCTAAAACAGTTACTGAGGTAATCACCGCTCCAACTGAAAGTGACGGTTTAGCTTCTGGTAACAATACTTTAGTAATTAATTGCCACCAGTTTGACCCCATAGATAGCGCAGCTTCAATTACTCCTTCATCCACTTCTTTTAATGAAGACTCAACCATTCTTGCTACAAAAGGAATAGCCGAAACCACTAACGGTACAATAGTTGCAGTAGAACCAAGTGTAGTTCCTACGACCAAACGCGTAAATGGTAAAAGTAAAACCAACAAAATCAAAAATGGAATTGAGCGAAATACATTCACTAAAAAGCCAAGAATGAGATTAATCACACGATTCGGATAGAGCGAACCTTTATCTGTGACAAATAATATCACGCCAAGTGGTAGACCAAATATATAAGTGACTAACATTGAGAAAAATACCATATAAATTGTTTCCCAAATCCCAGTCCAAATCGTATTAAGCATCGTTGCGTCCAAGATAAGCACTTCCTTCCTCAAAATCTAATCCTTCGCGAACTAGAATTTCTTTGATTTTTTCAACCAACGCTTCTTTATCCGGCAATTGAACAATCATTTGACCAAATGCCTTGCCTTTAATTTCTTCTGTATTAGCTTTTAAAATATTGATTGGCGCTTGCGATTCTAAAATCAATTTAGAAATTAATGGTAATGAGGCGGCTTGGCCATCAAAGCTGATTCTCAAAATTGGTCCATCGCTTGGAATGAGTTCGGTTGCTTCCTCAGTTAATAGCATCTTACGTGTAATCGGTGATTGCGGATTTAAGAAAATCTGTTCAGTTGTTCCTGTTTCTACAACTTCCCCATGATTCATTACCGCAACTTTATCACAGATTCTTTGAACAACTTCCATTTCATGCGTGATAATAATCACCGTTACACCCAATTTTTCGCGAACTTCTTGTAATAATTTCAAGATGGACAAGGTCGTATTTGGATCCAACGCACTAGTTGCTTCATCACATAATAGCACTTTCGGATCTGTTGCTAAAGCTCTAGCAATGGCCACTCTTTGCTTTTGTCCACCAGATAGCTGTGAAGGATAGGCCTGCGCTTTATCTGCCAAGCCAACTAATTCAAGTAAGGTTTCAGCCTTTTGAATCGCCTCAGCTTTTTTCACACCGGCAATTTCTAATGGATAGCAAATATTTTTTAAGACACTACGCTGGCTAAATAAGTTAAAGCCTTGAAAAATCATTGAAATAGATTGACGTTTTTTTAGTAGCTCTTTTTGACTAAGCTTGATCAAATCAGTGCCTTCAAACAACACTTCTCCTGAGGTAGGCACTTCTAATAGATTCATACATCTAACCAAGGTCGATTTACCTGCCCCAGATGCACCGACAATGCCAAAAATTTCTCCTTTTTCAATCTTTAGAGAAACATTTTTTACGGCTGTGACTTCTTTACCTGAAGACTGAGGAATAAATGTTTTGGTTACATTTTTTAATTCAATCATGATTTTCTCCTTTTGTTTAAGTAAATAAAAAAGCCGCCCTTTACTAACCTAAAGATTAGTAAAGGGACGACTGAAAAATCGTGTTACCACCCTAATTTATATAGCCTTCACAGACTATACCTCAAAAGGTTCCTATTGAAACCCGATGATATAACGGTCATTCCCGTCCAAACTGCGTGAACAATTTGGAAACTCAGAGCTCATCTTCACTTAACTGCCTAGCATCCTTTCTCACCAACCGGATTCTCTTTAACTATTTCATCAAGCTACTCTTCTCATCAAAGTACTCATTTATTTTTAATTTAAGCACAGTATACAAGTAGTCTTTCTAACTGTCAACTACTTTTTTTATCATTTTCATAAAATTTTTGATGTTTTCTTTGCAAACTACTTTTACTTTGCCATTTTATTAGTATAATGAAAGAACGAAGGGGGAAAACCGAATGTTAAATGCTGATGTCATCTTAGAAAAGATGAAAAATCAAAAAATCAACTATGATCGTGTACTTCAAAAAATGATTATTGAATGGCAAAAAAACGATGAGCGCCCACGAATTTTACTTCATTCTTGTTGTGCACCGTGTTCAACTTATACTTTAGAATTTTTATGTCAGCACGCTGATGTGACCATTTTCTTTGCAAATTCTAACATTCATCCAGAAAGTGAATATATTCGTCGAATGCTAGTCCAAAAGAAATTCATCGAAGACTTTAATGCCAATACAGGCAATCACGTGGATTTAATTGTTGATGAATATAAACCAAATGAATTTATCCAATTAATGGTCAAGCAAGATTTACATAAAGAACCTGAAGGCGGCAAGCGTTGTGAAGCTTGTTTCAATCTGCGTTTAGATTTAGTTGCTGAAAAAGCACAAGAATTAGGCTATGACTATTTCGGTAGTGCTTTAACCATCTCACCGAAAAAAAATAGTCAATTAATTAATCAAATTGGTATGGATATCCAAAAAATCTATAATACCAATTACCTACCAAGTGACTTTAAGAAAAATCAAGGCTATCAACGTTCGATTGAAATGTGTCGAGAGTATGATGTTTTTCGCCAATGCTATTGTGGCTGTATTTTTGCTGCTAAACAACAAGGGGTCAATTTAAAAGAAGTCAATGAAGAAGCCAAAGAATATATTAAGGCCTATGAAGCTGAAAATGGAAAGTTGGTTTTAAACACTCATGATTCTTAGTATTTTGAATCTAGCATTTACTTTCTGGCTGTCCGTTTACTTTGGATTATTCGTTAGTATTGGTTTAGTCATCCTTACAGTCAATATTTGGGCAAGAATGCAAAAGAATCCGACTATTTTTTTAAGTAAGATTTCTCAAAAAATGATTCTTCGGCTGCAAATCGGCTTTTTCTTTGCCGTTTTATTAATCATTACCTTATGCAATATGACACTTATTTGGCAGGGCAATATCTATTTTGGTTTTGGCTTAATGCTGTTTGGTGTTTTTCATATTGCCTATAAATACTATACTAAAAAAGAAACATTCGATCGCATTTCAAAATAAAAAAACAGCAAGTGATTAAAGGCTATCGCTCTATAATCACTTGCTGTTTTTTAGCTGTTTTAATCAATAATCGTATAGCCAGCCTCTGCCAAGATAATTAATGCACGTTCATAATCCTTAGCTTTAACCAGAATATAGTCTGTATTGAAAGTAGATATAGCAAAAATGCCAATCTTATTTTCTGCCAAAATACTAGAAAGTTTAGACAAAATACCTATTAAAGAAAAATCCAATACTCCTTGAATCCGAAAAGCACGCCAATCATCTTCTCTTTCAATTGTTTGACTAGGTGTATCTTCTGTTTTACATACCAATGAGATTTCTTCGTCTGTTTTGCTTAGAAAATATAATTCCTTATCTAATTCAATTTGTGAAAAATCCGCCAACTTACATACAGTTAAATTTTCATGTATTTTTTTTAATAACAATAGTATCCCCACTTTCTTTATTAATAAAAACAAATCGATTAGTTCTAAAGACTATGTTCCTTAAAACTAATAGGCTTACTGATTATTTCTTATTTTTCAACAAGGTTAACACAGTTAGCGGAATCGTCAAAACGATATAGCCAACTATGATAAAAATTGCTAAGCGAACGATAATCGACTGTACAGAAAAAAGCTGCACTACTGCTTCGCTACACAAAATCGCTAATACATAAATAATAAATAATTGAGCAAAACGTTTAAAACTCACTTTTCTCACCTACATTTTTCTTTGTAATAATAAAATCGAACAAAAAACTAGTAAAAAACCTATCCACTCAATCCATCCAAAAGCTAAATGAAAAATAATAATTGAAAAAACAAGCGATAATAACGGCTCTACCGCTGTTAAAATTCCGGCTAATGACGGGGAGATATATTGCAAGCTTTGCGAATAACAAAAAAATGACAACGCTGTGCCGACAATTGCTACAATTAAAAATTGAATAAAAGAAGCAAGCGTAAATAAACCATCAACTTGCCAGATTGGATGCACTAAATTCGCAAAAATCCCTCCTATTAGCATGCCCATACCTACTACGGTTAAACTGCCATACTCCATGATTAACTGTCGAGGTAAGATACTGTAAACCGCAATTGCCAAGGCAGCAATGAGCCCCATTACTATCGCCATCTTAGGTACAATTAACTGATTGAGGTTTCCCTTAGTTGCCAATAATAATATACCAATAAACGTTAAAATTAACAAAAAGATTGTTTGAAAAGATGGCCATTGCCGCTGACGAAACGCCTCATAAAAAATAATAAAAATCGGGCCCGTAAATTGGATAATTGTGGCAAATGAAGCATTACTGTACTCAATTGTTTGGAAAAAACCGGCTTGTACAGCATACATACCAAAAACACCAAACAATAGCAAACGAATCATTGCACTTGGTTGCTGAAAAATATCGCCTAACGATTTTTTCTGATTAAACCTTTGACTAAAAAGCAACAATAATCCACCAGAAACAATCATACGCGCTGCAACAATCCAATTAGCTGTAAAATGAAACTGTTGCATCAAAATTTGTCCAGATATGCCTGAAATCGCCCAAAAAGTAGCCGCAAGACAAGCATATAGCATTCCTCTATATTTCAACCTGACCCCCCCTATATTCTCAATTTGATTAATATCATACACCAAAATACGAAAATTTTCTGCAATTTTTTCAACAAATTAAATATAATCCGTTTTCTAAACCAAAACCTTTAGATCCGACTAAGTATTTTTAACGAAAAAACGTTTCCTGATAAAAAAACCAAGACCCACACAACCGACAATTAAGCCTAGACCTAGCGTAATTGTCGCATAAGATTCAAAATAGCCTAAAATATCGATCCAAGCATTGCCAGCCAATCTGCCTAGATAAATTAATCCAAAATTCCAAAGCAATGTGCCTGAACTAGTCAATAGGATAAATAAATAGACGTTCATTTTAGCAAGACCGGCTGGAATCGAAATTAAACTACGTACTATAGGCACGCAACGACCAAAAAATACCGCCTGCCAGCCAAAGCGTAGAAAGCACTGCTCAGCCTTTTGAATATCTGTTGGTTTTAAATGGAGTCGACGAGCTAATTGACTGTCAAGCAAACTCATTAAACGCTCCTTGCCAATCACATAACCTATTTGATATAGCATCAAAGCCCCTAATACAGAGCCTAATGTTGCTATGATAAGCACTAAAGTAAAATTCAGTGAACCATAGATAGTTAGAAAACCACTAAACGTTAAAATTAACTCTGAAGGAATTGGGGGAAAAATAGTTTCTAATAAAATTAATAAAAAAATGGCCAAATAGCCATACTCACTTAAGTAATTTAAAATAGTTGTCTGCATCTTCTTTTCCTTTCGCTTGTATTCAATACATACAACGACATCAAACGACCGATACTTTTTTATTATACTCATTTCTTGAACTAATTTGTGTAGTGAATTTTTCCAAGATAGCCCCAAAAAACGATTTTAAACTAAATGACTGTTAAACAGTTGCCCCCTCAACAACAAATACTAACTTGCCCTTAAACAACTAGCAAAAATAGATTGTTTGCCCCTTTTTTGCCCCTTGATGATGTTACAGCAAAAAAAAAAGACTGATTGCTCAGTGAAAGCAGCACCTAAATTTCTAGCGGAACGTATTCAATCTCGTATTCAAATCAAAAGTAAAAAAAAGCTGAACCCTTATCTATCAAGGGTTCAGCCATCATTTTTAGTCTATTCTTCTTCTTCAGCCATGAAGGTATTGAAGACTTCTTCAATCATATCCCATTCAGCTTCGGTTTCGATTTGTTGTAATTCGCCTTCAGTACCGTCTTCATTTTCGATGTAAGCATATGCTTGTAGCTCAACATCTTCCTCTTCTGGCACACCAGCAGGATATAACAACACGTAATTGCGACCAAATTCTTCCTGACCATCAATCGTTAAAAGAATCTCATATAATGTTTCGTTTCCTTGGTCATCTACCAATGTAATATGTTCATGTCCTTCATGATCGTGATCATGGTCATGATGATGATGTGTCATAGTCTATTCCTCTTTTCGTAAATATATTATAACGTCTTACCAGAAATATCTAAATAATTCTGTAAAATCATTACTGCCGCCAATTTATCAATTACCTTTTTGCGTTTTGCGCGCGAAGTATTGGCCTCTTGTACTAGCATACGCTCTGCTTGCACAGTTGTCAAACGTTCATCTTGGAATTCTACTGGTAAACCAAAACGTGCAATCAACATCTCACCATAGGCTTGTGAAGCAAGTGCTCTAGGACCAATTGTATTATTCATATTTTTAGGTAGACCGACGACAAATTTTTCTACTTCATATTCTTTCACAAGCTCGGCTACTCGCTCTAAACCAAATTCACCAGCTTCTTCATCAATACGAATAATCTCAACGCCTTGTGCCGTCCAACCCATCAAATCACTGACCGCTACGCCAACTGTCTTCGAACCAACATCTAATCCCATTATTCTCATTGAACATTAATCCCATGATGAGTTAGATAGTAACGAATCAAGACCTCTAATACTTCATCTCTTTCATGTCGACGAATTAAATTACGCGCATCACGATAACGGGGAATATAGGCTGGGTCTCCAGATAATAGATACCCGACGATTTGATTAATTGGGTTATAGCCTTTTTCTTCTAATGCACGATAGACAATCTCTAAAGTCTCACTGACTTCTTTCTTTCGATTATCATCAAAACTAAAGCGAACTGTTTCATCTGTAAATCCCATTGTAAAACACCTCTTCCTTGATTTAAATGCAAGCATTTAAGGATAGTTTATCTTAAGGTTGATTGATTAAAAATCATCCTAATATGCTATCTCTATTATAACTTATATTTTTATTTTTAGGGGAAATTTCAGCAAAAACATAAAAAAATTTAAAATGTTCGATAAACATACTGATTCTCTGGTGCCTCAACGACTTTTAACGTATCGACCATAACAACCGGCAACTCTCGTTTAAATGGTGCATAGTACTCAGAAGATAATTTTCCCGTTACTTTTAACCACTGATCATTTTTAAAGGTCTGATTATCCGGCAACTCTACTCTTAGACCGAAAACACCAGAATCGGCAATGCAGTGGATAATACCAAATCTAAATAAAAATAAATCTTGTTGATTCTCTTTGGTCGAATGATAGACAAAACCTTCAAAAGAGATCTCTTTACCAATAAACTCACTTGGATAATTGTAGATAATTTCCATCAGTTCTAAATAATTCGCATCGGTGACTTGTAAAACATTATTTTTACTATATTTGTTTAACAAGCGATCCATCTGCTTTTTATAATCTGAGGGATTAAAATAAATGCTGGTATCTGGTCGCAAATACTGCGTTTGAAAATTAGGATCGCCAGTTGCTTCTTTACTCAACGGAAACTGAAATCCCTTGGCTTCGACAATGGTCGTATCCAAACTAACCTTTGGAAAGCATAAACCAACTAATAATGGTAAGCACAAAAGCGTATAACCGATTAATTTTTGATACCATTTATCCATTCCATGATGATGATGGTGATGTAATTCATCTTCATGACTATGCGCTACCTGATGATTATGATGGGTATGATGTTCATGCGTTTGTTCCTCATCTTCTTCGTGCTGATGACTAGGCTTGTTTTCATGAGATCGTTCATCTTTATGCGACGCTTTTGACTGATCGCCTGCTCTTACCCATTTGAACAATTGAACAATTGCCAAAATTAAAGCTAAACTCATCGATAAAAAAGCCAGATATTGATAATGAATATTAATATATTGATTTAATTTGCCCGTCAATTGCAAATACATCATTAATTGAACATAACCTAATAAAATTAAAAATCGAATCATGCTTACACCACCCATGCATAGACAAATACAATCATCGCAACCAAGCTCACCATTGAGACGATAAATTTGCCGTTAAAGTAACGTTTCATCATTAAAAGATTCTTAATATCAACCATTGGCCCAAAAACTAAAAATGCCACAACTGGCCCTTGTCCAAAAAGACTTAACAAGCTTGAACCAATAAACGCATCTGCCTCAGAACATAAGGATAAAATAATCGCTAATAAAATCATCACTAAAATAGCTAAAATTTTTGTATGTCCTAAAGTCAAAATCCACTGGGTCGGTAAATAGGTCTGCATATTAGCCGAAAGCAAGGCACCGATAATCAAATAACGACCAGTATCAAAGAACTCATCCAAGCTATGATCTAAAAGTGAGCCAATTTGCTTTTTCAAAGGTAGCTTTGTTGTTTGTTCCAAATGATGATGGTCTACATTGCAGCTAAGATCCTGCATCGCTTGTTGCGTTAAGATTGGTTTTTTATAAAAATAAGCTAACCAGCTACCAACAATAATCGCCACGATTAAGCTTCCTAGCGCTCTAAGTAAAGCAAACTTCCATGAATTACCAAAAGCGATAAAAGTTGAAAACAAAACAATCGGATTGATAATTGGGGCCGTCAACATAAAAGCAAAGGCAGTATACGCTGGTACATCCTTTCTTACAAATTGATTGACAATAGGAACAATCCCACACTCACACGAAGGAAAAAAAATCCCCATCGTACTGCCAATTAGAATTGAGAGAAATTTATTTTTCGGTAATATTTTGCGCACTCTATCTGGTGTTAAATACACATGCAACGCCCCCGAAATGATACAGCCCAGTAAAACAAAGGGCAAGGCCTCGATGACGATAGATAAAAAGATCATGCTCATCTGTAAAACAGAATTAGGTAAATGACTAAACATATCTTTCCTCCAAAAAATGATTTCTAAGCTATCATACGCCGATTTTAGACTAGTCACAACCTTACCACAAGAATTTAATAAAAAATCAACGTATTTACCAAAAAAATCTCCAAAGTCAATAAATACTTGGAGATTTCATTGTCATTAATTATTAAACGATTATTTACGAAATATATTAAACTTATTTATTGTATTATGATTATGTCTGAAAAAAATTCTCTGGTACTAATATTTTCAATTAATAAGTTTTCTTACACTTATTATTTTGATATTATTTATAATCATCTCTATCATCAGCAACCATAGACATATCGTGCTGATTTCGATATTGATCAAAATAAACTACACCTGAATCAGTCCATAGCTCACATTGACGCATAACCGTATCCATCGCTTCAGCTACTTCTTCTGGTGGATACTTATATTTTCTAAGTAATTTTTTTACCATCATCCGCATTCGTGCTCGTGCTGATTCTTTTCGTTGCCAATCTATGGTTCGGCTCTTTCTAAGCATATCAGTTAACTCATGTGTCAAAGCGACTAACTGGTCATTTTCATAGAAATCTTTTATTGCTGCTGGTTTTGTTAATGCATCATAGAATGCTAATTCCTCATCAGTCAATCCTAATGAATTTGATTCTTCGTTAGCTGAAGACATTTCCTTTGCCATCTTCATCAATTCTTGAATGACTTCTTCATTTGTAAGCATTCCATTCAAATAAGATTTCATTGCGCGAGTTAGACGTTCAGAAAATTTTTCTGATTTGACTAAATTTGTCCGCTTATACAGAGAAACTTGTTCGGAAATCAATTTTTTCAGTAATTCAACTGCTAAGTTTTTCTCTTTCATTTTTGCAATTTCATCTAGGAATTTAGGATCAAACAGTGAGAATCCTGTATCCACATCTGAGAATAAATTTATTACCCCTTCGCTCTTGATACTTGCTTTCAATAATTCATTAATGCGAGTATTAATTTCTTTCAAGGATAATTGCTTTGAACTAACAGTCACTCTGGTAAGCAAAGTACGCACTGCTTCAAAATAGGCTGCTTCAAATCTTTCTTCTGATGAAAGTAACGAACGACAAAGCTGTAATGCCTGACGTAGTAATAAGGCTTCTTTGATAAAAGTTTCTTTGTGCTTTTCTTCCTTCACACCAGTTATAAAGTTAACACCACCGCTAATTGTTTTCGCGCGAACTAAGTCAGTTGCAGATTCATCCATAAATGTAGAATAATCAAACCCATAAAACATATCACGACAAACTTCCAACTTTTCAACAAATTTTGGATAAGCTGTTTTTGCAATATCTGTATCACCAAAATTACCTTTATCACGTTTTGTATAGTCATTCATCGCTTGTTTCAATGCACCAGCAATTCCAACATAATCGACTACAAGCCCACCTTCTTTATCTTTATACACACGATTTACACGTGCAATGGCCTGCATTAAATTATGACCTTTCATTGGTTTGAAAACATACATTGTAGCAAGACTAGGTACATCAAATCCTGTCAACCACATATCAACCACTATTGCAATTTTAAATGGGTCCTTATTGTCTTTGAAACGTCTTGCCATTTCTTCTTTGTGGCGTTTATTTCCTATAATATCATGCCACTCTTCTGGATCGTTGTTTCCAGAAGTCATTACAATACCAATTTTATCATTCCAATTTGGACGTTTTTTAAGCATAATTTGATAAATCTTCATTGCAATTGGTCGCGAATAGGCCACAATCATTGCCTTACCCGTAAGCTCATGAGCACGATTATTTTCGTAATGATCAATAATATCATCTACTAATGCATTGAGTGTCGTATCTGATCCTAGTATTGAATCGAGTTTACCAAGTTCCTTCTTACTTTTTTCAATCGCATACTCTTCTGCTTGTTCAGCTAGTATCTCATACTCTTGATCAATCAATTTCAAAATGTCTTCATCTAATTTAAGATGTATTACTCGGCTTTCATAATAAACAGGACGAGTGGCACCATCTTCAACAGCCTGCGTCATATCATAAATATCGATATAATTTCCAAACACTTCAGTTGTTGATTTATCCTTGTTTGAAATTGGCGTACCAGTAAATCCAATATATGTTGCATTTGGTAATTGGTCACGAATAATTCTGGCTGTACCAACGTGAATTTTACCATCTGTGCCAACTTTTTCTTCCAAACCATATTGTCCACGATGGGCTTCATCAGCCATTACCACAATGTTTCTTCGCTCAGATAATGGTTCATCTAATAATTCAAACTTTTGCATCGTAGTAAATATAATCCCATTGGCAACGCGACCAGCTAAAAGCTCTTTTAAATTTTCTCGACTCGTTGCCTGAATAGGTTTTTGACGTAGAAAATCAGAGCACTTAGAGAATTGAGTGAACAACTGGTCATCTAAATCATTTCGGTCGGTAATCACTACAATGGTTGGTGAATCCATTACTTTCTGTAAAAGATGTGCGTAGAAAACCATTGAAAGTGATTTTCCACTCCCTTGTGTATGCCAGAAGACTCCTCCTCGGCCATCTCCCTTTGATGCTTTTAAAGTTGATTCAATAGCCTTTCGTACAGCAAAATATTGGTGATAAGCAGCTAAAATTTTTGCATCTTCAGAAAAACAAATAAAATTTTTCAAAATATCCAAGAAACGATTCTTTTCAAAAATTCCTTCAATAAAGGTATCAAATTGGGCAAACTGTGTATTTTCATAGCTACCATCTTTTGTTTTCCATTCCATGTAACGATCTTCTCCAGCAGTAATTGTTCCTGCTTTTGAAATGGCCATATCACTCATCACATTAAAAGCATTGTAGTTAAATAATACTGGGATATTTCTCTGATATGTCTTTAGTTGTAAATAAGCATCTGAAGCATCTGTTTCTTCACGCGATGGACTCTTCAGTTCAAAGACTACGATAGGTAATCCGTTTAAAAATACAATTACATCAGGACGATGAGGAACTTTATCTTCTATCCTCCATTGATTGGCAACTGTAAATATATTATTTTCAACATTTTCATAATCCACTAAATAGACAATAGAATTCTTTTGCTCTCCGTCGTAAAAATATGAAACAGTTATTCCATTCTGTAGATAATCCATGAATACTTTATTTTTTTGTAATAATGAACCACTCTCAAAATGTTGAAGTTTTTCAATTGCTTCATTGATTGCAATAACAGGCAAAGTAGGATTTATCTGTTGTAATGCTACTTCTAATTCATCCATATATAGTGGATTATAATAATCTCGTTCAACATCGTAACCTAGAATGCGGTTATATCCCAAATTCTCAAAAAATTCTAGAATAGCTTCCTCATAATTGCTTTCTGCATAACTCACAAAATATCACTCCCCCTAGCAACTTGTATCCAATCTATAACTTTTTAACTATATACCTCCTACTATCAACCTCCAATAAGCACTTTTTTACAGATGTCTCTTAAACATTTTAAAGATATAACTCCGATAAATGAGAATTTAGAGCAGCAAATTTCTACTATATTTATAAAAATGTTCGGTTTTAACATTGATAATCTTGTAGAAAGCAAATTTAAATTAAAAGATCTTATTGAAAGTATTGACAACCGAGGAAAAACGCCTCCGCTTTCTGTTAAACCAACATCATATCCTATCATCGATGTTAAAGCCTTATCTGGCAATGTAAGAATTGTTGACTTTAATAAATGTTCCAAATATGTAGACGAAGAAACATATAATAATTGGTTTAGAAGTGGTCATCCCGAACAATATGATATTCTTTTTTCTACTGTAGGGAGCTTAGCAGAAATGAAACTCTTTCTTGGTAAGGTGGGATGTATCGCTCAAAATGTTGTAGGTTTCAGAAGTAGAAGTATATCCCCACTATATTTGTATCAATACTTAAAGTATATTAAAAATGATTTGGTTGCTTATAATATTGGTTCTGTTCAACCAAGTATTAAGATAACACATATAATCAAGTATCCTATTTACGTAGCTTCACAAGATGAAATCAACAAGTTTGATAATATGTCTCGAACTATTACTGAAAAAATTTATGCAAATTGTCAAGAAAATGAGAACTTAAAACAATTGCGAGATACGCTCTTAGCAAAACTTATGTCAGGTGAACTTGATGTTACAAATGCTGAATTCTAAGCAACTAAATTCTCATTTATCTTTTCATTTAACTCTATTTTATCGTCAAATTTTTTAAGAATCTCTGAAATTTTTCTTTGTATAGAGACACTATCAGGAATATTTACTTCTAACCCATTAATATCTTTCTTGTTAACTGATCCAAAAACTGTACCACTTTCCTTGTTTAATAAATTACTAATATTATACTTGAGAAGATAATAAAGAAAATCGCGTTCTCCATTTTTTGCTTTAATTCCACACAGGCCTCTTCCTAAGCACATTTTCACAGGCGTTATATTTAAATCACCTACTGGTGCGCGAACGCTCATAATGATATCCCCTGCTTCAGCAATTTTTGTAATCTTTGTTGTATATGTATCAAATGTTGGATACAATCTTCCAAAAGTTCTATTCCCTTGCATAAATGGCAATCCTTCACCATCAGTATTATAGAATTCAGATTTTGGCGATTGCCCCATCGTTACTTCTGCTATATCACCCAAACTGCATTTTATCCATTCAGCCATGTCAAATTCTCCTATCCTATATATTTCCTATGTGCCTGTTTCACATTGCTCTGCTTGACCATTGCATATTGCAAGGTCGTATCTATTCGTTTATGCCCCAAGAGTTGCTGCAACTGCTCAATCGGCATACCTTTATCTATCGCCATCGTTGCAAGTGTTCTTCTAAACTTGTGTGGATGGACTTTTTCTATTTCTAAAATTCTTCCCATTTCTCTTAATCGCGATTCTATTCCACCAATAGTTATCCTTGTATGTGGTGCTCGTAATGTCACAAAGAGTGCTGGGTTATCATCTGTCCTACTATTTATATAGTTCAGCAGATGGATTTTCGTTCTTGCGTCAAAGTAGACTACTCTTTCCTTATCACCTTTACCAAATACTATACATTCGCGCTCATTGAATTTGATATCCGCCTTATTTAGCAATACCATTTCTCCAATACGCATTCCTGTAGAAGCCAACATATCAATAATTGCTAGATCTCTAGGTTCAGTACAATTATCTCGCATTTTCTCTAATTGTTCATCAGTATATGTTTCTTTGATGTTTGTTGCAGTTTTAACCTTATGAATTCTCCGTACTGGACTTTTTAGAATATAATCTTCATCCTCCAACCAAGAAAAAAAACTGGATAAAATTCTTCTAATATTATCAATTGTTACTCGACTAGATCCATGATTTTCTTGATAATTTGTCAAATACGCCCTTAAATCATCCGTATGTATATGACGAACTCCTTTATCTACAGTAACTAACATCGCTTCAATAGTTGCACTGTAATACTTAATAGTTTTTTCTGAACACCCTTCTATTCGCTTGGCATACAAGAATGATTCGACTAATTTCTGAGTATCATCTTCCTCTGCTTTAATGTCTCCTGTGATTTCATAGTTAAAAAGAGTATATTGCAAAGTTTCTTGTAATTTTTGCATTTGAGCATTATCAAGATAAGGTAACATTTTCTGTACAATTTCTTCTATAATTATTTGTTTCATAATTCGTTCTCCTTTTTATTTTTCAGAGAACGAATCAACGGCAGTTCCGCTGTTTTTTCTCCCGCCGTTGGTAGGAGTTATTAAGTTAAATGAGAATTTAGTGGCTTAAACCTTGATTTTAGAAATATTGAGTTCGCCAGATATTAACTTTGGTAGCAAAGTGTCTCTAATAGCTGATAAACGTTTGTTTTCATCTTGATTGTTACGTATGAGTGTAAACATTGGTTCAATCTGTTCATTAAACTTTTCAATGAAATATACAGGAGGAATAACTACTCTTATTGATTTGAGACTAGCTTGACTAATCTTAGGTTGGACTGCTCCGGTGATTATAGAATTGACTGAAGTCTGGCTAAAAAGTGTATACAAACTTTCTACGTTGTATCCAAGTTTTCCTGTCAAAATATGTGCATGATTATTTACCCAAAATTTTCCCCATACATATTGTAGAATTGGAAAACCAGCATCGTCAGAAACGGTACCATCTTCTCCTAACAGAAGATATTTGCCATCAAAAATATACTCATCAACATAATCCATCAGAGAGGCTGCTCCATAATATGGATAGATTTTTCTTTTCATCTTATTACGTTTAGCCCCTGAAAGTGGAATTCGTTTTGAATCATGAATTTCAATGATTTCGCTCACAGTTCCAATTCTCCATCCATCTGGTAAATAGTCTGATGTAGTGTAAGGAAAAGATTGCTGATACAAAACTTGAGCTTGCTTAAATAAATTCTCATTTATCTTTTCGTTTATTTCGATTTTATCATCAAGAATAGTAAGATATTTAGCTATTGATTTTTGTTCTTCAAGTGAAGGTAATTTGACAATAATATTATTAAATGTTTCTTTTGTGATTGTATCAAAAACCGAACCATGAGAGCTTCTTTTCAATATTGGTACAATATTTTTTAATAAATAGTACAAATACGATTGGTCTACAACATTTTGCTTACCTCTAATACCGTAACAAGATTGATTAAAAGCCATACTATACGGAATCATCGCCAATTCACCAATAGTACCTCGAGTAGAAATAATTATATCATCCTTTTGAAGAAGTTTTGTTGAGCTATTTTTAAGTCCTAACTTTGTGATAGTTTTTTCAGTTTTATAAACGTAACGACTATCATTTCTAAAATCCTTAACTGATAACCACGGAATCGGTCCATTCCAATATTCAGAAACTTTCGTTTTCGGTGTACCGCCACTAATAATTTCTACTATTTCAGATAAAGCCACTTTAGATTTCAAACCCAATAGCCCCCAATCGTTCTTTAATTTCCTTTTCCAATTCATGAGAGCGTTCGAATAATTCAGATAGCTCAGAAGTTAACCGTTTCATTTTTTCTTCAAATAGCTCTCCGTCATCTTCTTGCTCTTCAATACCCACGTATCTTCCAGGAGTTAGAATGTAATCTTGCTTGCTAATATCCTCAGTTGTAACTACAGCGCAAAATCCTTTTTCATCTTCAAGAGTGCCATTTTGGAAAGCTTCAAAAGTTTCAGCAATTTTAGCAATGTCTTCTTCACTAAAATCTCGATGCTTGCGGTCTACTAACTCTCCCATTTTACGCGCATCAATGAAAACAGTTTTGCCTTTTTGCTTTTTATTACGAGAGATAAACCATATACAGGCCGGAATAGTTACACTATAGAAAAGGTTAGTTGGTAGTGCTACAATGCCTTCAATCAAATCATCCTCAATGATTGCTTTACGAATATCACCTTCGCCACTTTGCGATGAAGAAAGCGATCCATTTGCTAAAACTAAACCTATTTTGCCATTTGGCGTTAAATGAGAAATCATATGTTGCATCCATGCATAGTTTGCATTGCCATTTGGTGGTGTTCCATATTTCCATCGTAGATCATCTTTTAGTTTATCTGCGCCCCAATCCTTAACATTAAATGGGGGATTCGCCATAATAAAGTCAGCCTTTAAGTGTTTATGCAAATCGTTAGTAAATGTATTCGCTGGATATTCACCGAAATTCGCTTCAACCCCTCGTATCGCCATGTTCATCTTCGCCATTTTCCATGTATCTGGGTTCATTTCTTGCCCAAATATAGAAATATCATCTATATTTCCTGCATGTTCCTTAACAAATTTTGCAGACTGAACAAACATACCACCTGATCCACATGCTGGGTCATATACACGACCCTTGAATGGTTTTAAGACTGCAACAATCGTTTTTACAATAGATGTTGGCGTATAAAATTCTCCACCTTTTTGTCCTTCTACTGCTGCAAACTGTTCAATGAAATACTCATAAGTCCGTCCCAACAAATCCATCTCATCATTATGGTCTCGAAGGTTGATATTATTTGTAAACATATCAACAACTTCTCCTAATGTTTGTTTATCAATATCTGAATTAGCGTAATTCATTGGCAATACGCCTTTAAATGATTTATTCTCTTTTTCAATTGCCCTCATCGCATCATCGATAACTTGTCCGATTTCAGGAGTGTGCGCATGCGATGCAATATGTGACCAACGGGCTTCTTTCGGCACAAAGAAAATATTGTCCATTGTATAAGCATCTTTCTCTTCCTCAAAGCCATCTCCTTCTGCAACAAGCTCTTCATATTTCCATTCAAAACTATCAGATGCATATTTCAAAAATATTAATCCTACAACAACTTTACGATAATCCGCAGCACTAATACCACCTGATGCACGAAGCTTATTCGCTACTGCCCATAACTCTTTTTCAACACCTAGATTAGCGTTTGTATGTTTTTTTGCCAAAATCATTTCCCCCAATTAATATTTTACTTATAAGATTTTTAGACCAATAATTAAACTGTACTATTTGCTTGGATACATTTATTTTCCAGGATAATTACTTCTTTTTTCATAACGAATCATTGATAATCATTCCATCTGAATCTTTCCAGTATTCCCATCCATTTTTACTGCCCCCAAGAATCAATCCTGCAGCCTTTGAAACAGATGAGGCTAAATAATCTTGCACAAATTGAAGACCTCCTATAGTCTCTTCAACAATTCCCTTATCAATCAAATCCTGTATATCTTCATGAAACAAATTTGAACTATTATTCTTAACTTTTTGACTGATTTCCGAACCAGCATAAATGACAACAGTTTCATCTTCATTTAAATATCCTGTAGCTTTTACACCTTTGGAAGATAAGTAAATATTTCTATTTTTACTTTGCTCATAGTTTTCTTTTGAACGAAGATAAGGATACATCAAAATCAATTCTTCTATAATGTGGTTACTTCTTGATTCAATCGCTCCTTTATCCCAAGAATCTAAATCATGAATCGATTTATTCATGTGAATGTGTAATGTGTCCTCAAAAATCTTCTTTTTTGATTCAAAATCTTTATTTCCAGCTTTAGAATTATCAGGTTTACTAACTAAAGTTAAATTTCCAATTGTATTTACAAGCTCAGTATATTCCTCTCCAATAACACCAGCTTTTTCTTCCCAATACGGTGTACTTGCTTGCGGCATAATATGTTCAATGGATAATTCACTCATATCCAAGGTAGCACTATTACCTTTATTTTCAATTTTTTCAAGTAGCCACCTTGTCAGTCTCATTGCATAAGCATTCATATTTACAAATTTAGATTTTAGTGACTTATCCGTTGGAAGTGCCATATTATTCGATTGATTTTTCGTAACTAAAACATAAATGACAATATCAACAATATTTTCAAAACCATATTTTTCGGCATACTTTTTAACATTTTTCAAATATGTCGGAAAGGACTTTGAAACTCTACTTGTATCATCACCATTAAAATATCGTCTAATTTGATAAACATTAATCACTTTAATCACTTCAAAATACTGTGATTCAGTAATTTTTTGGTCATAATAAAACCATTCCGATAGCTCTAATACAAATGGTGCAGGCATCATACTTTCTATACTTTGGAAATCCTTTAGAATATCTAGATATTTTCCGGAGGGTGCTTTCAAATATAGTGAAGAAAAATAACCAGAATAACGTACTAACTTATCAAGTAATTCTTCATAGTTTAACTCATCTTGATTACGCCAATAATTTTTAAATGCTTGATACAATACATGCTTAGCAGAGTACTCCCCTGTCATTGCAGCAAGATAATATCTGAAAAAATCTTCCATCTCTTTTGAATTGTCAAATACTTCTTCAAGTCTTCGCCAATATTTTCGATATAGCGTAGTCTGTTCTTCGTTAGATTTATCCATCATAATAAAATTACGAATTAAGTCTGAGGCAGTTAACCTTTCACCAGTAGAATTAATACTCTCAAATATTTGTTGCGCATTGTCTCTATCTTCCAATTTGATATAGACAATGGTAAATCTTTTTAATGCATACAAGACTCTATCAAAACCATATTTATGAACCAATACTTTTAATTCAGACTGTAAATATAAGAAGTTCTTAACAATATTACTAGAGCTATTTTGATCAATTTCATCATAACGCCCTTCTGCAATTATCAAATAATCATTACCGTCCGCAACAGAAGGATACAATCTTTGACGATATTTGCTGCCTAATGGTTCAGAATAATTCTGAAGGTAAGTTTCGTCAATTTCTCGCGCACGGAATTCATTATCCGCAATTGATTTCATAGCATGAGCAATTAGAAACATTGTAACTATTCGCTGTTGTCCGTCTACAATCGAGCGTTCTGTTTTATATTCAATTACATTTTCTAAATAAACAACTGTACCTAGAAAATGCTGCTTTTGTTTCGTTTCATCCTCAATTAACCCCACTAAATCCTTCATTAATTGAATTAATTGTTTTTTTACAGTCCACGTATATTTTCTCTGATAAACCGGAATAACAAACTGTTTTCCCATAGCTTCAGGAATAAACTCATCTAATAATTTCCTAGGATTTGATTCCATAACAGTATTCACCACTCACCTATTTTTTATAGTTATATTTTATCATAAAAGGATATAATTAACACTATCATATAAACCGTTTTCAAACGTTTGTCATTGTATTTAAAAATTCAAATCACAACATCTACTTTTTCTTTTTATAACTAATCAAATTAATTTACACATATTTCATGCTAACTAAAATTCATTTCAAACCTATATTATTAAAAATTTTAGATACCTCCACTTACAGACTTACCACTAAATGAAATATTTTCATTTTACATCAAACCTTCTAACTGCTTATATAATATACTTTTCATCTATAAGCTGCTTTAATGCCTCTCTGAAATTTGTCTTTGAGATTTTTAACTCATTACTTGACTGCAGACGTATGACTCTAGGATATCCTTGTGATTTCTCCATTTCTATGATTACGCTGCTACTCTTGCCTTTTCCCTGAGAGCTATGAGGTGCTGGTCCAAATAAAACTACTCGATAGTTAGGATTGTACTGCAGTTTGTTGAATTCGTATTTTTGGATTTTTTTATAGTCCAAACAAAACTCAAAGCTATCTTTAGGAAGACCTAGCTCCTTTGCTACACCTAAAAACACTTTTTCTTTAATATCTGTTCCACCAATCACGACAATCTTTCCATTTGGATAGGAATTTAAATCTTTATCTCCTTGAACAAGATCAGACATACCACCCATGGCTAACCATTCTTCTAATCCGCCAGTCCGATTTAAGTTTGAGAGGATTGATGGTAAACGATACGTGATTTCATCTGTTAAATCTGATAATTCGGCAATTGATAATAACAAAATTATTCCTCCTCAAAAATCTTTTTCAAATCGTCTGTTGCTTTTTGTAGTCTATATCTTAATAATTTTATTTCATCGACTTTTGTTAGATATTTCTCGGCTACTTTATTTTGAAACGCTATACTTGGATTAGGAATCATCAATTTAGATAATTTAGAAATTGGTATATTAGCTATTACGGATCCAACTGATATTCTTGATAATGCAACAGTTCCTTGTTCACTCTCTAAATATGATTTGACATAGTATGGATTAGCCTTTGTTTCATCCAACTCAATAATATACAAATTACCACTTACCAAAATTTGTTGTCCTTCTTCCACATTAGACACAGCAACTTTTAATGAATTAACTGTTTTAGAAATAACCAATGAACGATTCTTTAAGCAATATTTTTTCTGCTTTTCATCAATCTCTTTCAAATAAGGCAAATCTTCATTAATCAAACCATCCTGAATATCCGTCAATTTTAAATAGCGATAAGGAGTTGGCGTGTCAGAAATCATTTCTTCAATTCCTGCAGCTCTCATTTGAATACCTCTAGTAATGTTTTTAATCAAACTTTCAAAGGGCACCCCATTTTTCACCTTAATTTCTGATTCCAAATATCTAACTGGATTGATAACATAGTCTTTTTTAGCGATTTCATCAATAGAGACCTTTTTAGAGTACTTACCATCAGAATCTAGCATAGTTAAAATTTCTTCAATGGTTTCATCTTTATAAGAATAGAATAATCCTCGATTATTAACGTCAACTAATTCTAATTCACTTGCATCAATAAATCTTACTGAATCAGATTTGTTTTTACTAAGGACTAATAAAACAGACCTAACACCTGCGTAAGGAGATACAATTTCTTTCGGGATAGTTATCGCAGCCTCCAATAGACCTAACTTGATGAATCTTTCACGAATTATTTTCAATCTGTCTTCGTCCCAAGTAATAGCATTTGGCGCATAAACTACAGCTTTACCATTTTCACTTAAATGATTCACCACATTCAAGATAAAATACCATTCCGTCCTAGAAGTTTTCGCTAGTTCTGGAATGAGTCCATCATCAAGTACTGCTTGTTTTTCATCATCTGATAAATATCTTGAGTTTAGGTTCCATGGATACTCACAAAAGATTTTATCGAATTTCTTATTTTTGGGAATTTCTAAAGCAGATCCTTGGACGATTTTAGCTTCGTTCTCAAAAAATGAAAGGATTATTTCAGAAATCACTTTAGGGTATGCTTTTGTTTCTACTCCATATAAAGTAGATTCATCATCTTGCATAGCTGTATATGAAAGGAAGCTACCCACACCACTGCATAAATCAGCCACATATTCATTTTTCGGATTTAAAATGCTATATGCTAATTTAACAATACTTTCTGGTGTGGCAATCTCTTTGGTATTATAAAACCCAGAATATGGATACCAAACTACTGTCGCTAATAAAGCATCCAATGATAATTCTTCTGCGATTTCTAATACTTTCGTCCAGTAAGTATCTGATGTTCTGTCTATCAAAAATAGTTGTTGTGATTCTGGTAATTTTCGTTCGATGTAGTTGATTAATTCTCTTTTAGTAGACAAATTTTCTTTTTTTACTAAATACGCAAGAAAGGCAGTTGCAAATATTTTTGCGTCTTCTACTTCTTCTTCAAAAACACTGTTAAGATGGTACTTAATCATTGAAACATATTTACTTAGATTCCCATACTCTCTGCTCTTTAAATCTTTAATATCCAAAACAATCTCTCCTTTTTAGGTTTTTCATAACCTTAATTACAAATAAATCATACCATCTGCTTTTTAGGTTGTCAATAACCTAAAAAATATTTTTAACCCTCTTCGCTAATTACCAATTTTTACTTCTCATAAAACAGTTGAATTAGCAAAAAAAGCCCTCCTATCTTTCAAGGAAGGTTGCTAAATCAGAAGTATTTTACTCATTTGGGTGTCTATCTTCTAATAAGTAATTTTCAATATCTTGAAAAAATGTTTTTATTTGAAATGGTTAAAAACATAGTTAGAAAATTGAAGTTATTTACATTCATGTTTAGTTTAATCTATTATAAACAGGCCAAATGAATATTATAAAAAAATTTTAATGCGCTAAGAAATTAACTAAGGAGAAACATAAAGACAATCAACCTATTCCCCTAAAATTATCCAAAAAAAGCCATCAGAAGCAAAATCTGATGGCAATAGGAATAAAGCTAACGCATTCAAACAAAACACGTTGATTTTCTGCAAGTTAATTTATTTTGATTCGGCTTAACTATGGATAAAAATATCAGATGGATTGTTATCAGAATTTAAGAAATAAATCAATGTTTGCAATTCATTCGTTAAATCTACATTTTGAATAATAACATCATCTGGGGCATTTAAGCGTACAGGCGTAAAGTTTAAAATTCCTTTGACTCCAGAATCGACTAAATCATTCACCACATCCTGTGATTTATCAGCTGGTACAGTTAAAATAGCGATATCGATTTCTTGAATCTTAACTTGCTCTTTCATATCGCTCATTGGGTAAACTGGTATACCATCAATAATTCGACCAACTAAATCTTGATTCACATCAAAGGCTGCACTAATGCGAATAGAATTACTATGGTGGAACTTATATTTTAATAACGCACTACCAAGATTTCCGACCCCAATTAAGGCAACATTAGTCATCTTATCTTCATTTAAGGTCACTGCGAAAAATAGCATTACTTCCTCGACATCATAACCGTAGCCACGTTTACCTAACTCACCAAAATAAGAAAAATCTCGGCGAATGGTTGCACTATCGACTTGGACAGCTTCACTTAGCTCCGTTGAAGAAACTTTCTTCTTACCGGCTTGGTGCAACATCTTCAAATATCTATAATAAATCGGTAAACGTTTGGCTGTTGCTTTAGGTATTTGTTTTTCTTTCACGATCTTTCTCCTCCAACTTGTGAATTGTTCACTATTTCCAGAGTTATCTTACCAAAGAGTCGCAATGAAAAGCAATTTATCTGCTCAAAATTCATCGTGATTTTCTCACAAACTCGTTTCATCAGTAACAAGGCAATTAAAACAGTAATATCTACTAAAAATTTTGCCAAAATCACGCCCTATTGTTCATTCAATTTGTTAATGAGTACTCTCTTTAAATACAAATAGCTTTTTCTTGGCTTTAAACTATGATAGACTGATAATGCAAATTTGTATTAAAGGAAGAGTAATAACACATGATTATATTACAAGCCAATCAAGTTGCTCGTTTATTCGGAGCAGATGTTTTATTTGAAAATATCCAAATGGAAATAGATAGTCATGCAAGAATTGCCTTGGTCGGCCGGAATGGTGCGGGTAAGTCTACCCTATTAAAAATTATCGCTGGTAGCGAACAACCTGATGCTGGTCAAGTCATTCGTAATAAAAATATCCGCCTGGGCTATTTGGCGCAAAATTCAGGCTTAGCGAGTGAAGAAACTGTATGGAATGAAATGCTCAAAGCCTTTGATTCCCTTCGACAAATGGAACAAAGAATGCGTCAGCTAGAAGTGGAAATGGGCCAAATTGATGTGACTAGCGCGCAATATCAAAGTTTATTAAAAGAATATGATCAAATTCAGCATCAATTCGCAGAAAACAATGGCTATGGCTACGAAAATGAGATTCGCTCAGTTTTACATGGCTTCCAGTTTGGTGCTGAATTTTACGAACAAGCAATTAATAATTTATCTGGTGGACAAAGAACGCGTCTAGCTTTAGCCAAACTACTTCTGCAAAAACCTGATTTATTAATTTTAGACGAACCCACCAACCACCTAGATATCGAAACACTTGCTTGGTTAGAGGGGTATCTACAAGCGTATCAAGGCGCATTGCTCATCGTTTCACACGACCGCTATTTCCTTGACAAGGTAGTTACCGAGGTGTATGAACTCAGTCGTCAAAAAATGCGTTACTTTAAAGGAAACTATAGTAAATATTTAGATTTAAAAGCCCAACAATTAGCGAGTGAATGGAAGGCCTACGAAAAACAACAAGAAGAAATCCAAAAACTAGAAGACTTTGTTGCACGAAATCTCGTTCGGGCTTCGACTACTAAAAGAGCACAAAGTCGAAGAAAACAACTTGAAAAAATGGATCGCTTAGATAAACCTCAAGGGGATGAAAAATCGGCCCATTTCCTATTTGATATTGAAAAAGCTTCAGGAAATGTGGTTTTACAGTTAACAGATGGTGCAATCGGCTATGAAGAGACGATCCTTAGCGCACCAATCGAGCTAGATATTCGTAAACAAGAAGCGATTGCCTTAGTTGGCCCAAATGGAATCGGTAAATCCACACTCTTAAAATCAATCATTGGCAAAATTCCCCTGATTCAAGGTCAACTCCATCTGGGAACCAATGTCAGTATTGGTTATTACGATCAAGGTCAAGCCGAGTTGAATGCCAACAAGACGATTTTACATGAATTATGGGATGAGCACCCTACCACTCCTGAAGGCGATATTCGTACCATTTTAGGTAGTTTCCTCTTTTCAGGTGAAGAGGTAGAAAAACCCATCGCTCTTTTAAGTGGCGGCGAAAAAGCGCGAGTTGCCTTAGCTAAGCTGTCAATGAATAAGGATAACTTTTTAGTTCTCGATGAACCGACCAACCATTTAGATATTGATAATAAGGAAGTCTTAGAGAATGCGCTGATTGATTATGAGGGAACCCTGTTATTTGTTTCCCATGACCGTTACTTTATCAATCGAATTGCTACCAAGGTGATTGAATTATCTGAAACCGGCAGTAAATTATATTTAGGCGATTATGATTATTATTTAGAGAAAAAACGTGAAGAAGCTGAATTAAAAGCCTTGTTAGAACAAGAAACGACGCAAACTAAGGAAGCCAATACAGCAGGAAAGCAATCCTTCCAACAAAGCAAGGAGCAACAAAAGCAATTACGCAGCTTGAAGCGTAAAGCGGAACAATATGAGCAAGAAATTGAAGCATTAGAGGAAAAAATAACTGAGCTTGAGCTAGCCATGACCTTACCAGAAAATTTAGCTAATCATCAGGCCTTAGTCGAATTAAACACCTCACTAGAAGCAGCTAAAGAACAACAAGAAAAGCTTTTAGAGCAATGGGAAGCAATTATTGGTGAACTGGAGGTTATTGAAGATGCTACAAATTGACAAACAGATGGAAAATATAAAAAAATATTTTACTAGTTGGCTCAATCAACATAACGAATGCTGGTCGCAAATATTTAGTCCCAATATTTACTATAGTGAATGCTATGGACCTGAATACCTAGGACTCAATCAGCTTAATCAATGGTTTGCTCAATGGAACGAACAAGGCAAGGTAGTAAAATGGGAGATAAAACAAATCTACCCAAGCAATCAAACGCTTATAGTGGAATGGTATTTTGCTTGCTATTTTAATGAGAAATATGATGAATTTAATGGCGTATCATTAATTACCTTTGATGACGAAAATTTAATCTGTAGTATCAAAGAATTTAAATCAGAGGCTAAGCATTATCAGCCTTTTCGCAACTAACTTTTAATAACTTGCTGATTTACTTTATTACAGAACCAGATTTTTGTAGTCGCACTACGACAATACTTCTAAATATAAATAAAGCATAAAAAAATAAATACCACTACTAGATAAAAGGAGGGCTTTTTTAATGCAATCTAAAGAACCTATTTATGTTCAGGACTTCCAAATCTCTTCTTTGCAGCTAACTTTAGGTGTCTCAGAACATGGTTTGTTGTTTTTAGCCCCTAGTGACCAACTGGTTAAAGAAAAACAGCAATACCTATGGCAACAGGATTTAGAAAAAACTGCTCCTTATGTGGCTGAATTTAGCCGATTATTGAGTCATGAAAAAAATAGCTTTGACTATCCCTTAGATTTACGTGGGACAGCTTTTCAGCAACGCGTTTGGCAAGAATTACAAAAAATTCCTTTTGGTCAAACCCTAAGCTATAGCCAAATTGCTCAAAATTTAGGTAAACCAACCGCCTTTCGTGCAGTGGCTAATGCAATTGGCAAAAATCCAATTTTCTTTATCATTCCCTGTCATCGAGTGATTGGTAAAAATGGACAATTAACAGGCTTTGGTTGGGGACTACCTTTAAAAGCACAAATTTTACAATATGAACAAATGAAGTTAGGACATGCAGCTAACTAAAATTGTTTATATAATAATATAAGGATAAAAATAAGATAACTTGTCATAGCCTTTGATATAAGGATATTCATAGACATAGCTACGCTTATTTTTATCCTTTTTTATTTCATTTGCTAATAGTCTACACTATTGAAAGTTTCACTACATACTAAAATATAAAATATTTAAAATCAATTAACAGGTGCTTTCTGCAAAACTAAACGAACAGCCTAATCGTAATGGTTCTTATAGCAAAGCGCTAATAACAAGCTCGTCTCTATTGCAATTAGCTTCTTTGGCCTTTAAAAAATTTGTCGTTTAAGCTTCTTTCCTTAATTCACGACAGGAAAGCCAATAAAATAAAAAAATATATAAGCTATTCACCATGAAAAAACGCAACGATTCTCTTATCGTAAACGGTGCACCACTTCTAGCATGCATGGCAATTTGGACTTGACTATAAGGGAAAAAATTAGTCAAATTTTTATTAATGAATAGAAGTATAAACCCTATTATCATGCCTAGTGTAGCAATACCTATAGATTTGCTCAAACTCTTTGTTTTCAAGGTAATAAAAAGTTGAGTAAAAATTAAAGTCATTGAAGCCACCGCAAAATTTAATAGCCATTGAAAAACTTGTTGGATTTCCTTAACTTGATAGGAAATATTAGCAAATTTAACTGCTCCGAAAAAAACAGCATAAAAAATAAGTTGTAGTAGAATAGTAATAAAAAATACATTAATCGCTTTAGCTAGAATCAACTTAGGCATGGAAAAGTTATTCGCTCGTAAGAAAGCTAGATTTTTCCTAGCAAATTCTTCACTCAATGCTAAATAGACAATGATACTAATCATGATTAAGAAAAAAAGTTGACTATAGTAAAAACTTAATTGTAGCCACAAGGCCATAAAACGCTCATTAGGTTGATACATGTTATAAGCTGCTCCAAAAAAAATTGCTAATCCAATAATTGACGAAAATAATATAAATATAATCCCAATTCCTAAAGAAGCAGCTTTTTTCAATTTTAGCCATTCAATAGTTAAGTAACTCATTCTATCTTCTTTCCTTTCATATTAAGTAAGTATCTCAATAAACTATATAATACAATCATATAAATAATATAAATTAGAAAATGGAAAACTATCTGCTGATTCATCTCCAAAATCACCTTACCAGCTACTACTTTCATATTGACTAATGATAGATATCTGATCCCTCCAAAAGGAATAATTAAACTGATAAATGAAGAACGATGGAGCATAAAACCTATAAATCCTCCAATAAAACCTGAAGCAATGACTAATTCCTGTTTTTTAATAAAAAGAGAAACCATTAAAAATACACACACTAATACAAAGATAAAAGAAAGATTGATTAAATTTTTAAATAATAATTCTTTAATTGACCAAGAAAGTTGCCCCATCTTAGCAACTAATAGCATAACCAATGATTCTAATAAAGAAAATATTCCCCCTACTATCATCGTTAAAAAAAGTTTACTCCAAAATATATTAGTCACTGATTGTCCATTTATAGCCATTAATTTCAGCGCATTACCTGAACGTTCAATTTCAAAAATTCTAGCAACAAAAACAGAAAGAAAAATAGGAAGCATCAGGGTTTCTACATCCAATACACCATAATAAATAATTCGCATATCGTGATATTGTGAAATACTACTATATTTTGTTAAAATAGCCATCATCCATAATAAAGTAATTCCTATAACTAAAAATGTTAAAAATAATGATTTACTTCGCTTCGTTTTTAGAAACTCAATCGCTACATCTTTTATCATCTAAATATCCCCTCTCGTTAACGACAAGAATATATTTTCTAAAGATTCTCTTTTTCTTACAACTTCATAAAATAAAATATTATTGTGAACTAACAGCTTTAATAAACTAGTGATTCTATCATTTTCAATATTTTCAATTTGTAAGGTTGTACTGGTATGTTTATATATTTCAATATTTTCTCTAGTAACTAATTCTGCTAATGATTCTCTGTTACTGAAATCGCCACGTATTTCAATCCATCGATTAGTCTGAATGTCTTCAATCTTTCCCTCGTATAGCATTTTCCCATGATGGATGATCCCTACACGGTCTGCCATTTGCTCAATTTCGGATAAAATATGACTAGATACAAGAACTGTTAAACCTTCTTTTTTGGCTAATTGAACAATTAGCTCCCTTATCTCTTGTATTCCCTGAGGATCTAACCCATTCGTTGGTTCATCTAAAATTAAAATTTCGGGCTTTTTCACCAAAGCAAAGGCTAATGCTAAACGCTGCTTCATTCCTAATGAATAATTTTTAACTAATTTTTTCTGATTAGAAGCTGTGTTTAATCCCACTAGATTTAAAGTTTCGATAATATTTTTTTTATCAAAATTTAAAATTTTTTGAAAAATTGCTAGATTTTCATAAGCAGTTAAATTGGGATAATAGGAAGGCTCTTCAATTACCGAACCGATTTTATTCAAATATTCTTTCGATTGATCAGAAAGTTCCCTCCCTAAAACGAAAATTTTACCAGCAGTCGGTTGAATTAAAGATAAAATCATTTTCATTGTGGTGGTTTTTCCCGCACCATTTAATCCAAGTAATCCATAAATCTCTCCTTGATATAAATGGAGCTTAGATAAATGAACAACCTCGACTTCATTATATTTTTTCACTACATTCTTCAAACGAATAATCTCTTTCATGGACCTATCACTTCCTAGAATTTTTATAATTGATAGACTAAGCATACTGTCTATGGATAAATTTCAGGTAAATACTAGGTTAAGCTTAGGTTAATATGAAAGATGTACCGATTTTTGTAACGATTTAATGTTATACTATGATTGGCTTAGACGAGGTGAAATGATTATGTATGAAAACAAACAATTATATGAAAAGAAAATACTCATTGTTGACGATGATCCAAAACTCAATCAAACCATCAAACAAATTTTAATGCTGAATGGTTTTAAACATTTAAGTAGTGCCTACACGCTTGCAGAGGCACTCGATTTATGGAAGCTAACACATTTTGATTTGATTATACTAGATATTATGTTGCCTGACGGAGAGGGCTATCAGCTAGCTAAGTATATTCGTCAAGATTCCGATATTCCAATAATCTTTTTAACTGCTAAAAATAATCCTGAAGATGAAATTTCCGGTTTAGCTTGTGGCGCAGATGATTATATTACTAAGCCCTTTTTACCTAAAAATCTTATTTATAGAATAACCGCTTTAATGAATCGTGTGTATAAAAACTGTATGAATAGCCTATACTTGAATGACACTACCTCTATTGACTTAACGAATGCTTTAGTCACTAAAAACAATCAGGAAGTGAGTCTCACACCCACTGAACTAAGAATATTACAAAAATTAATGACTAATCAAAATCAGATTGTTTCAATGGATAGCTTATTTGATGTTGTTTGGGGTGGAAATCACGTAGGCTACGACAAGATTTTGAAGGTACATATTCGCCATATTCGCGAAAAAATTGAAGATAATCCTTCACAACCTATTTTTTTAAAAACGATTAGAGGCCTTGGCTACAAATTAAATGTTATTCGGAGTGAATAAAGTGAAAAAGAATATATTTAAACAGATTATTTTAAAATTTATCCTCTCCTTTGTGCTTATCTTATTGATTAATTTACTGATTTTTACAATATGCGTACTGAATATCAAAAACAATCATAGTGTATCTGAACGCATAGACACTATCATGAATCATGTCAGTGTAACTAACTCAGCTATCACCCTAGATGAAAAAGGTCAGAGCTTGCTCAAGCAAAAAAAGCTTTGGTTGTTAGCTATAGATAACAAAACTGGAAAAGTCCAATACAGCTATCAAAAGCCCCAAGCTATTCCTAATCAGTATTTCTATACTGAGGTAGCCAAATTTTCAAGATATTATTTGAACGATTATCCAGTATTTACCTATGCTAAAGGTAATTATTTATTTGTTATCGGCTTTCCTAAAAATTCTTATGCTAGATATAGCAATAATTATCTATCAATTAGTATGATTAAAAAAATTCCTTTCATCTTTTTACTAACGATATTACTCAATTGTGCATATTTTATCCTACTCTATATCTATAGTAACTATAGATTAAGAAAAAAAATACTACCGCTTGTAAAAATGATTATGCAATTACCAAATGGACTCTCCTCATCCATTAAGCCAATCTATGGACTCGAAGAAATTATTCAGGCCTTAGAACAAACCGATAATAAGCTGAAAGAGGAACAAAAATTTAGACAGGATTGGATTGCTGGGATTGCCCATGATATTAAAACACCCTTATCGATTGTTCTGTCAAATGTAGCTATCGCCAAAGATTATGCCCACAACCCAGAGCTAAATAAATATCTCGATCCAATCCTAACAGAAACCTATTATATCCAAAACGTATTAAACGACTTAAACATCTTTGCGCGCTTAAATAATCAAGCTTGTTCGTTACAAAAAGAAAACATCTATATTCTTTCATTTATTAAAGAAGTCATCATTCAAATATTAAATCAAGAAATCTGGGAAAATATCGACATTGCTTTTCATGCAGAGGAAGACTTAAAAAATGTAAGCTTACAGCTAGATCCATTTTTATTCTCCAGAGTCATCCATAATCTTATTTATAATGCAATTTTACATAATCCAGATGGCTGTCAAATCACGATTTCATTAACTAAAATAAATGAAAAAATTTGCTTGACGATTTTAGATGATGGTATTGGGGTAACGAATGAACAGCTCAAACAACTGAACACCCTTGATGATCAACCGTTTGATATTGCCTTTATTCGGACCACTGGAATTGGTTTATACATTTCTAAAAAAATTATTCAATTAAATAATGGACGGATGGTTCTCTCGAGTAAATACAAAGAATTTTTTAAAGTAGAAATCTTTTTATAATTATCCTTTAAAAATTTTTCAGCTACAAACAATAAAGCAATCACTACTTTATACCCATTGTACAAAGTAGTGATTGCTTTTATACTTACTTATTTATTCGCTTCCTAGATTGATTTTACCGCCATTACTTTATGCTAAAAGAAACTGAATAAGCACCACGATTAGCAATAATTCTAGTCCTAACCAAATACATTTTCCTAACCAATGATAAGGATTGATGGTAATGCCTACTCCCAATGCTTTGGGTACAAACAGTGGACCCTTTGCCCCAATTCCTTTATAACTCATTTTAGTAAAAAGATAACCCACCAATGTAAGTAGCGCTGTTAATAGAATGGCTACTCCACCAAAAATCTTTGTAAATAACAAACTTTTGAAAATAGTAGCGATAAATAGCAAAACTAAAAAAACGAATAACAATAAAACGAAGCTTATCGCAATATTTTTCATGTTTTTCATTTTTTCCATTTTTCACACCTTCTTTAAAGAGAAAAATACACTATTCATTTAAATACATGCCTACTCCAAGCAGAATCAACGCAGCTAAGCAAATGATAGCCCCTGTAACATATAGCAATCGTTTATTTTCCTTACTGTCAACGTTAGGATTAGCAATCAACAAAATCCAATCGTACTTCTTAGCAATGATCATTCTTGAATCAATCAATAACAAAATAAAAGAAAAAAGCAGAAAGAAAAGGCTCAAGCTAATCCAATGAGTTAACTGTAAAATAATTAATAAAACGATAATGAGCAGATAAGCTATTTTTTCTATCACGCACTTGCCACCTCTTTTCTGCTTGATAAGATTGATGATCGGCCATCATAGCTGCAACTGAATCATACACCTTTTTGATTATCATTACAATACATTGATTATTTTAGATGTTAAAAAAAAGCAGGAAGATTGATACGATCATCTACTGATTGCATTGATTAGCTAACGCAGCATGCTCCTCCCACTTTTCAAAAAAGTTTGTTTCATAATCATTATTTTATAGGATGCAGCACGCTGAAGCATCCTTTGTATTCCTAAATGCCAAGCCTTGCCTTTTCGTTTCATACAATAGGTAAACCTCCTTAACTAAGGCACCATAATCCCTCAACCTTTTAACGCTACTTTTTTATTGTAAGAATATATAACTTGTTTTTTAAAAAGAATAGAGTAATCCCAATATAAAGTATCCATATCCCAGGAAGTAATATCACCGAAAACAAATGATTTGTAATATACTGTCTAATAGAAGAGATTCCCATAATTGCAATGAATATGATTGTAAGAACTAGCATCAGACTGGTACAAATTAACCAAGTGGTATTGAGCTTATATTCAAGATAAAATTCTCCATCTTCATTTATTTTGAGGCGATTACTTCTAATTCCCAAAAAATCTTTAACATAAACTTCAGCCAGTGCTTCTTCTGTTTTAAATTGGTTATCAATCAAAGTACCAATTTTCCCTTTAACCTTTTCATTAATCACAAAATATTTTGGGCTCCGATCATCAATAAAAGTAAGATTTCTTTTTACATGAATCGTCTTCATAAGATTTACCCCCTTTTTCTTTAATTGTAACATAGATAATTATTCATTAAATTTTTCTTATTCACTTTTTAACATTTATTTAATTGTGAGCTACCATGAAAATTGGCTAATAAAAAAGGCAACTAGTTATCTCTTTATCATAAGAGAGCTTTGGTGCCATCTACTACTTTGTAACGTTATTCCGATATGCACATACCCACGACAAAGGTCGCAAGCGTGTGCGCATTGTTCAATCAAGATGCAATTTTTGAGGTTTAGCCTACAAAAAAGGATTTAGCTACGAAAACGTAACTAAATCCTCCAATCTCGCTATTTATTCACTTATTTTCGATACATTTTTAGCTCTAAGAAGAGATCATTATAAATTCCTAGGTATTTTGCACCTAAGTTATCATAAACCTCTAAGTGCTTAATTAAATCATCAGAAGGATAAAATTGCTTATCGCTAGTGATGTCTTTTGGTAAAAGCTTCATCGCTGCTTTATTCGGTGTTGAATAACCGATGTATTCGGCATTTTGCGCGGCGTTTTCTGGTTTTAACATAAAATTGATAAAGTCATAGGCGCCTTGGATATTTTTAGCTGTTTTAGGAATGACCATGTTATCAAACCATAAATTAGAACCCTCTTTAGGAATGACATAATGCAGATGTTCATTTTCATACATCATATCCGCAGCTTCTCCAGAAAAGGTCACAGCCACCGCACTTTCTTCATTGGCCATATACATTTTGATTTCATCCGCAACAATTGCCTTAACATTTGGCGTTAAGCCACGCAGCTTATTGACTGCTGTCTGTAGCTGTTCGTCATTTTTGCTATTTAAAGAATAACCTAAGCTGTTAAGCCCTAAGCCGATGACCTCTCTGGCACCATCAATTAACATAATTTTATTTTTAAATTCTGGTCGCCATAAATCATCCCAAGATTGAATTTCATCGGCTTTGACAAACTTGTCATTGTACACAATGCCCAATGTTCCCCAAAAATAAGGAATTGAATAACGGTTATTTTTATCAAAGCTTAAATTCAAAAAGCGTGAATCAATATTCTTTAATCCAGTGATTTTGCTATGATCTAAAGGAATCAATAAATTTTCTTCCTTCATCTTTTGAATCATATATTCACTTGGAATGGTAATATCATACGCAGTTCCACCTTGTTTGATTTTCGTAAACATCGCTTCATTAGAGTCAAACGTTTCATAGTTGACTTTATAGCCATATTCTTTTTCAAACTTTTTGATTAAGGCAGGATCAATATAATCGCCCCAGTTATAGACATTTAAAACCTTCGCACCAGCCATCCCACTAGATTTTTGTAATTGATGGACTCCAAAGGCCAAAACTAAAATAATGACCACAATCCCAATAAATAATGATTGAAGTTTTCTCATCGTAGTTTTGTCACCTCCGATTGCGCTATATTGGCTTTTCTGCCTTTTTTACTCGTGTTATCTTTACTGATGAAATAATAACCAACTACTAATACCATCGAGAAGATAAAGACTAATGTACTTAGCGCGTTGATTTCCAAGCTAATTCCCTGTCTAGCACGTGAATAAATTTCCACTGATAAGGTACTAAAGCCATTTCCCGTTACAAAGAAAGTCACCGCAAAATCATCTAGTGAATACGTAAATGCCATGAAATACCCGGCAATAATCCCAGGTGATAGATACGGTAAGATAATTCGCAGTAAGACCTGACGATAATTGGCCCCTAAATCTAGGGCAGCACTAATCATTGTATCATTCATTTCTTGTAATTTAGGTAACACCATCAAGACTACAATTGGAATACTAAAGGCAATATGTGAGAGTAAAACACTGAAAAAGCCCAGACTAAAATTACTAAATAGACTACCTAGCATGGTAAAAAAGATCAAAAAGCTCGCACCAATAATAACATCTGGCGATACTAATAAGATATTATTCATACTGAGTAGCGTAGTTCTTGTTTGTCGTTTCTTACTGTAATAAATGGCCATCGCACCAAAAGTACCGATTATCGTCGCAAATAGTGCGGATAAAAAGGCCAGCAAGAAAGTGTTTAGCACAATAATAATTAAGCGAGTATCGGCAAATAAGGTTTGATAATGTTCCCAAGTAAAGCCAGTAAACTTATTCATCGTGCCTCCCTTATTAAAGGAATAAAAAATCAAATAAAAAATAGGCACATATAATAAAACAAAGATAAAGGCTAGATAAATGCGTGAAAGCAGATGCTTCTTCATTTCTTCATCCCTCCCTTTCTCTTTTCAGCAGTCAGTAGCATGACAATAAACATCGCAACAATTAAGACAACACCAATGGTTGAACCCATTCCCCAGTTTTGTGTCACTAAGAAATGCTCTTCAATTGCCGTCCCTAAGGTAATCACTCGGTTTCCACCAATCAAACGAGTTAACATGAATAAAGAAAGCGAAGGAATAAAGACCGCCTGAATCCCACTTTTCACACCATTTAAGGATAATGGAAAAATCACACGTCGAAAGGTTTCAAAGCTATTGGCACCCAAGTCACGACTTGCATTGATTAAAGACGGATTAATTTCCTCTAAGGCATTGAAAATCGGTAAAATCATAAACGGTAATTCAATATAGGTGGCCACCGTCATAAAACTAAAATCAGTAAATAATATTTGAACCGGTGCAATCCCAAATAAAGATAAAAATTGATTGATACTACCGTGAATACCAAAAATTCCGATAAACGCATAGGCCTTTAGTAATAAGTTAATCCAGGTTGGCAGAATAATCAGTAATAGCCATAAATCTTTATGTTTTAATTTGGTCAAAAAATACGCAGTTGGATAACTAAAAATCAAGGTAGTTAAAGTAATTAAAAAGGCATACCACACTGAATTTAATGTCATCGTCAAATATTTTCCCGATGCAAAATAATTGGCATAGTTTGCTAGGGTAAAATGACCATTCATATCAAAAAAGGATTGATAGATAATCAGCAATACCGGCGCGATGACGAATAGAACCAACCACATAACATAGGGAATTGCATAAATTCGCTTTAATTTTGTCACTTTACAACCTCCTATTCTTCATAGCTTTCTAAGCGAGCATCAAAGTCTTCCTCTGATTCGTTAAAACGCATGACATGAATATCTTCAGGTTCAAAGAATAAGCCAATTTTACTACCCTCTTTGGCTTTACGTGTAGAATGGACCATCCATTCATTACCCTGCTCATCGTAGCAAATAATTTCATAATGCACGCCTCTAAACAATTGCGTGTCCACTTCTACCACTAATTTTCCTTTATCTGCTGTCGTCAAGGTCAAGTCTTCTGGACGAATCACAATTTCGACTGGTTCATTCGGACGCATGCCACCATCGACACAATCAAATTGCTTGCCGACAAACTCAACACGATAGTCCTCTAGCATCACACCGTCAACAATATTACTTTCACCGACAAAATCAGCGACAAAATGATTAATCGGTTCATCATAAATGTCTACTGGTGTGCCGCTTTGAACGATTTCGCCTTTATTCATCACAAAAATCTCATCACTCATCGCTAAGGCTTCTTCTTGATCGTGAGTGACAAAAATAAAGGTAATCCCTAGGCGCTGTTGTAATTCACGTAATTCATACTGCATATCTGTCCGTAATTTTAAATCCAAAGCAGATAGTGGCTCATCTAATAATAAAACTTTCGGCTCATTGACAATCGCTCTAGCAATCGCCACCCGCTGACGTTGACCCCCAGACATTTCGCTGATTTCACGTTGTTCATAACCAGCCAATTGTACTAAACGCAAGGCTTCTTTCACCTTTTGTTCGATTTCATTTTTGGGTAATTTCTTTATCTTCAAGCCAAAAGCGACATTTTCAAATACATTCATATGTGGAAATAAAGCATAATCCTGAAAGACGGTATTTACTTGGCGTTGATTGGCTGGAATATCATTAATGCGTTTGCCTTCAAAATACACATCCCCCTCGGTTGCATCCGAAAAGCCTGCGATAATTCGCAAAATAGTAGTTTTCCCACACCCAGAAGGTCCTAATAAGGTGTAAAACTTACCAGCTTCTATTTCAAAACTGATGTCTTTTAAGATTGTCTCATCATCATAGCGTTTCACCACATGATGAAATGAAATAATTGGTTGACTCATTTTTTCTCCTCCTTAAAAGCATTCAGTGCCTTAGCTAGACACAATCCGTGCATGATAGCATACTTATTAAGCATAGGGCTTTATTAGCTAAATTACAAGTAAAAAAACTTGTTTTTTACTATCTTTTTATCGTCCTTTCACCTTTTCTCACCTGTTTTTACTGAAAAAAATAAACAAAAAGCATCCGTTTACACTTCAACTTATGTTATGATATAGGAAATATATGCACGCAATAATCGGAGGCGTATTTCATGGAAAAAAATTACACCTATCTTGCTGTCGAACAAGATAATGATACAGTCATAACTAAAATAAAAACGGCCCAGCGTCCGCATCTATCAGAAGGCTACGTTCGGGTAAAAGTCCACTATTCTAGTGTGAATTATAAAGATGCGCTTGCTTGTCAAAAAAACGGTGGCGTTATTCGTCAATACCCGATGACTCCTGGGATTGATTTAGCTGGCGAAATCATTGAAAGTACAACGGATACTTGGCCCGTTGGTAAGCAAGTGATTGCTACGAGCTATGGCTTGGGTGTTAGTCAACCAGGAGGCTTTGCAACTGAACAAATCGTTCCTATTGAATGGTTGGTAGCTTTACCTGAAGGATTTAGCTTAAAGCAAGCAATGATTTTAGGAACAGCTGGCTTTACGGCGGCATTAGCGGTAAACGCCTTAGAACAACACCAATTAGCAAAAACAGCACCGATTGTCGTTACGGGAGCTACCGGTGGTGTAGGCAGTATCGCTTGTGCTTTATTAAGTGAGCGAGGCTATCAAAACATCATCGCCTTATCACGTAAAGAAGACAGCGATTGGCTATATCAGCTAGGGGTAAAGTGTATCGAACATTCGAGCCAATGGATTCCTGAAAAAAGCAAACCATTAGCCAAACAAAAAATTGCTGGTATGATTGATACTGTCGGTGGAGAATTATTAAGTGCTTTAATTCCACAAATGCATTATGAAGGCGTGGCTTGTCTTTGTGGCAATGCAGGTGGTATCCAACTAACTACCACTGTTTTACCGTTTATCTTGCGAGGCGTACAATTAATCGGCATCGATTCTGTACAAACACCCATGCCTAAACGCCAAGAAATCTGGCAATGGTTGGCAAAAAATCAACAAATCATTGAAAAACTAACCATTCAAACAAAAACACTTGGTGAAATTCCTCAAGTAGCCCAGGACTTACTTGCTGGATTACATCAAGGACGTACATTGATTCAAATGGAGATGAAGGAATGAATATTTTAATTACGGCTGGTGGCACGAGTGAAGCAATTGATCAAGTAAGAGCAATTACCAACCATGCCACTGGTGCCTTGGGGCTCGCCTTAATTGAGCAATTTCAACAAAGCGCTGTAACTATTGATTATGTCACAACCGCTACTGCCTTGAAACCAAAAAAACAAGAGAATCTAAACATTCATCTAGTGAGTGATACCCAATCAGTCGAGCAATGTTTACAAAAACTCTTGACTACTAAAAAATATACTGCGGTCATTCATACAATGGCTATTAGTGATTTTGCCTTTCAAGCTGCACTTCCTATTGAAGCCTTGTTAAGCAAATTAAATCTACGTTTGGCCACTAATCAGCAAAATTTTTCTATGGAAGAATTGCTTGAGCTTTTAGCAGATGAACAAGTAGATGCCAATAAAAAAATTGCTTCCAATACTGAGCAATTGATTTTAACCTTGAATAAAACCCCTAAAATTATTCAAAAAATCAAGGATTGGCAGCCAACAACCTGTTTATTCGGTTTTAAATTATTAGCCAACGTTAGTAAAGAAGAACTTTTGTCTGTAGCTAAAGAAAGCCTAAAGAAAAATCGCGCGGATTACGTGATTGCCAATGATTTAGCCAATATCAATGGCCAGAAGCATCTCGCCTATTTACTCAATCATAAAGGCGAAATTCTACAACAAGCCGATAGTAAAGCAAAAATTGCTGAAATGATTTATCATCAATGGCAAAAGGAGGTTGCAAAGCATGAATAAAAAAACGATTCTTTTAGGAATTACTGGCAGTATCTCAGCATATAAGGCTGCTGATTTAACCAATGAATTAACCAAGCTGGGCTATCAGGTCGATGCGGTGATGACTAAAAATAGCCAGCAATTTATTACCCCTTTAACCATTCAATCACTATCGAAACGTTTGGTGCATACAGAGGTCATGTTTGAACCTTCACCTGATAAAATAAATCATATTGAATTAGCCAAACGATCAGACTTGTTCTTAGTTGCACCGGCTAGTGCCAATATCATCGGTAAATTAGCTAATGGGATTGCAGATGATTTGCTATCTACCTTAGCTCTAGCTCTAAAAGCAGATACACCTAAATTTATTGCGCCTGCGATGAATACGCAGATGTATGCCAATCCAGTGGTGAAAAAAAATCTTGCCTATTTAAAAGATATTGGCTATCATGAAATCATTCCACGAAAAAGCCTATTAGCTTGTGGAGATTATGGTCAAGGTGCTTTGGCAACGGTCGAAACAATTATCGAACAAATTAGCCAAGCATTGTAAAAACTAAAAGGAGTCTTTCCGTTGAAAAAAAACAATACCTTTCAATTTGTATTAACTGCCCTATTTTTAGGAATTATGATTTTACTGGCTTCTGTACCATTTTTAGGATTTATTCCTATCGGTCCTTTAAATGCAACAACCATGCATATTCCGGTTATTATTGGTTCAATCGTCTTAGGTCCAAGAATTGGTGCACTATTAGGTGGTAGTTTTGGAATTATTAGTTTAATTCGTGCAACTACAATGCCTAGTGCTTTATCTTTTGTTTTTTCGCCTTTCATTCCAGTTATCGGTACGAATCATGGAAGTTGGAAAGCTTTAATTGTCGTATTAATTCCTAGAATCTTAATTGGGATTGTACCTTATTATGTTTATCAACTTTGTCAAAAAGGCTTAAAAAATAAAGTACAGCCAATTTCCCTTTTTATCGCTGGATTATCCGGTGGTCTAACCAATACCATTTTGGTAATGAATTTTATCTATTTTCTTTTCCAAAAAGATTATGCTCAGGTAATTGGTAAAGGTGGTCATGCAGTTTATGCCGCTGTCAATGCTGTTATCTTGACCCAAGGCATTCCTGAAGCGATTGTTGCGGGAGTTTTTACCTCAGCAGTTGCAGCTATTCTTTTAAAATTAATGAAAAAACAAACGAACTAGTGACCAGCTCACTAGTTTTTTTATTGACATTTGATTAAATATTTGCTATTTTTACTTAGCTTTTACATACTGGCAAACTATTAAGGGGGTGGTCATATGGTACGTTTCGTATCATCTGTACTTAGTTGGTTCGTCTTCAAATAAATTCCCTTTGCTAGGTTCTTCCTAAAAAAGGGAGCGAAACCAGATAAAGGAGTATGTCTATGAAACCAACTATTTATCCGCATCAATTTCATGCGTTAACACAACAAGTCGAAAATTTAATTAATGCTTATCAATCAGTTAATGATTTACAAACAATTAAAGTTTACCAAGCACTAATCTTTGAAAAAATTGATGAACTTTTTGATGAGCAATTACCTGAAATCGAAGCATTCAAAGAAATCATCTTAGATAAAAGCTTGACCAAAACAAAAGCTCAACGCTATTTATTACCTATTAAAGAATGTGTCATCGCTTTTGAAAAACCATCGACCAAACAAGTCGAAAAAGCTTTTCGAAAAATTAAAAAAGTCAAACAACCCGATTGGGAGCAACTTGATTTAAGAGAATGCTCATTTGTTGGCTTTGATGATGCCGGAAGTCAAAAAAAATATCTATTGTATTATGATCAACAACATCAATTAAAAGGTATTGTAGGTCAGATGTCCCCTAATGTAATCAAAAATGTTTGCAGTATTTGTAATCACATCGGTAATGTCGCTTTATTTTTATCCACAACCAAAGCTACTGCCGATGGTACCTATACCAAAAAAGGTAATTATATCTGTACGGATAGCCAAAAATGTAATCATCAATTATATGATTTAGAAGGCTTATATCAATTTGCTGAAAAAATCCAAAAATAATGGATAAAAAAATCCAGTGGATATTGTTCCACTGGATTTTTCAGTTTATTTTTCTTCACCGATAATTCTCACTTCTGTTTCTAAAGTGACATCAAACTTTTCTTTAATCACCGCTTGTATATGTGCAATTAATTCAACGTAGTCAGTAGCCGTTGCATGATCGACATTAACAATAAAACCGGCATGTTTGGTTGAAATTTGGGCACCTCCAAACTGTAACCCTTGTAAGCCAGCATCTTGAATCAATTTACCGGTAAAATGACCAACTGGACGCTTAAAGACACTACCACAAGAAGGATACTCTAAAGGTTGTTTACTTTCTCTTAAAAAGGTAAGCTCATCCATCCGTGATTTGATTTGGCTTTTATCGCCATCTTTTAATTGAAAAGCAGCTGATAAAATAATTGCTTTTTGCTCTTGGATAGCACTATGACGATAAGAAAAAGCCATCTCTTCTTTATACAAGCGTTTAACCTGACCATCAGGATATAACACATCACAGTAGGCAAATACATCCTTAATCTCACCATCATACGCACCGGCATTCATAAATACAGCACCACCGATACTACCTGGAATCCCACAAGCAAATTCTAAACCAGTTAAGCTATACTCTAACGCTTTATAACTAGTATCAATTAGTTTTGCTCCCGCTTGTGCAGTAATTTGCTCTGCTTCAACACTGATTTTATCTAATTTTTCTAACATAATTACTACGCCACGAATACCACCATCGCGAACAATTAAATTACTAGCATTGCCTAAAACCAACCAAGGGACATCATGGGTTTGACAATAATTAACAACAGCTTGTACCTCTTCTACACTTTTAGGAAAGGCTAAAAAGTCAGCCGGTCCACCAGTTTTGGTAAAAGTATAGTGACTTAGTGGTTCATTTTGAAAAATGGTCACTTGTGGTAAGGCTTGATTTATTGTAGTCATTTTAGATTTTTCTCTCACTTTCTTTAGCTAACAATTTTTGTTAGTCTTTTCACCAAATTCTTTTTTATTCTATCATCAATTCTATAAAATTTCTATTTTTTCTCTTGATTATATTGTCGCAACATGTCTGTGCAAAGACGATGAGATAAAATGGCTAATTGGTAATTATCAATATCAATAGGTTTCGCTTGCTCCAAAGTATCAAGAAAATCACTTACCACTGATTCAAAACCACGTTTATATAAAGTTGTATCCCAATCATTAAAGGTTTGATAAGTTTTTTGCTGATTAACCTCTTCTATCCATTCTACTAAATTATTCACTTGATAAGTACCTTGCTTACTAGTTAAGCTATATTTTTCTTGATTGCTCCCACTATACATATCCATCGTTAAATGAGCCAAACTATTTTGAGTATGTAACGTCATACTAGCAAATGATAATAAACCGTCTGGTAGCGTTTGAATATGACTGGTCATCTGCTCAATTGGCTCATCTAATAAATAAACCGCCGTATCGACTAAATGCAAGAAAAGGTCAAATATTTCAAACCCTACTTCTCGGCTATGGGCTAGACGATTTTTACTTAGATGAAGAATTCTTTTTTCCGGAATCGCTTTTAATTTTTGAACAAAGGGCGCTTTTCTACGATTAAAGCCCACTTGCAAATGACATTGCTTTTCTTTAGCTAATTGAAATAATTCTTCGACTTGTTCTTGTTTTTCACTGACCGGTTTATCAACATAGACATGAATTCCATTTAACAAACATTGTTTAATCAATTCATAATGACTATTAGTAGCTGTATGGATAAAACAAGCATCAATTTTCTGGTCAATCAATTCATCTAAAGTATGATAGGTATGTTGTAATTGATATTTTGCTTTTAAATGTTGCAACACTTCATCATTTCTAGTTGCAAAATAAAAAGTTGCACGATTTTGATATTGGACATAAGTAGGTAAATACGCTTTTTGTGCAATATTGCCTAGACCTAGTACACCGATTTTTAACATATACAATCCTCCAACCAATCTATTTTTACTGTTTTACTTTCATGATACTAAACAATCAGGTAGAATAAAAGTAACCTAGTTAGAAATGAGGAGAAAAAATGAAATTTATCTCTTGGAACGTCAATGGTCTACGGGCAATTGTCCAAAAAAATTTTTTAGAAACTTTTCAAGAACTGGATGCAGACTTTTTCTGCCTACAAGAAACGAAACTGCAAGCTGGTCAAATTGACTTAGATTTACCGGGCTACTATCAATATTGGAATTATGCCGAGAAAAAAGGTTACTCTGGTACTGCTATTTTTACCAAACATGAACCCTTAGCCGTCCAATTAGGCATAGGGGTGCCCGAGCATGACCAAGAAGGCCGCGTCATTACCCTTGAATATCCAGATTATTATGTGGTTACCTGCTACACCCCTAATTCCCAAAATGAATTAAAACGTCTAGATTATCGGATGAATTGGGAGGAAGCCTTTTTAAATTATTTAAATACATTGAAAGCGAAAAAAGGCGTCATTTTATGTGGCGATTTAAACGTTGCCCATCAAAATATTGATTTGAAAAATTGGAAGACCAACCAACGCAATGCCGGATTTACCATCGAAGAACGGGAAAAATTTACTCAACTCTTAGCCAATGGTTACATTGATACTTTTCGTTACTTTTATCCTGAAAAAGAAGGTGTTTATTCTTGGTGGAGCTATCGTTTTAATGCCCGTAAAAATAACGCTGGTTGGCGGATTGACTATTTTATCGTATCAGATGATCTAAAAGAACGATTAGTTGATGCTAAAATTCATACCGAGATTATGGGAAGTGATCACTGTCCGGTGGAATTAGATTTAAATTAATCGCTGTTAAACGACTAGCTATTTATAAAATTTGTCTCACCATAGAAAATATAAATGTGCCCTTTACTTAAATACCTAAATTTTTTCGTAGCTGGGCAAGTTGATAGACAACCTTATTGACTGTGTACTATCAACTAGCTACTTAAAAAATTCGCCCTCCGCTTGCGAAAATCTTTCTCTTTGCTGATTTTCTCATCGGCGGGACACTCGAATTTTTTCGTAGCTGAGCAAGTTGATAGACAACCTTATGTTTAAAACGCCTGTTGAAAGTCGATTCTTTCAACAGGCGTTTTGTTTTATCCTTCTTTGACTACACTGCGGTTCATTAAATACGTAATGATTAGATAACCTAGATTCACCAAAAGAACAAAGCCACTCACTACTCCCACTCGTTGAATATCTAATTCATAGCCGCCACCTAGCATGAGATAATCTTTGGTAAACTTCAAGCCGAAAATCATATGGATCAAGGCTCCAACTAATGGAATAATGAAAAAAATCGCGATTTGGTTAAATAAAGACCTCTGAATCATCGTTTCTGTGGTACCTAATTGCCGTAAAATCCGATAATTTTGCTGATGTTTTTCAAAATCAATTAAACTCTTCAAGGATAAAATGCCGATTGCTGCAATTAAGAAGAAAATACCCAAATACATACCCACTACCGTAATCATCAACGCATCAGAGGCTGCTGAAGTCTTGGTAGCATAACGAGATTGTGCTGAATAGCTACCGACTCTATTTGGTAAAGCCTTTTGCCAATTGTTCGCTAGGTCTTTTTCATTGCTTAATCCTTTTTGATTATAAATCGTGCCAATAAATTTACCATAAGGCTGCAAGGCGAGCTGATGAAGCGTGCGATCATTTAAGATAAAGTAGCTAAAATAACTATAAGATTGTAAGGTTCCATTAATAAATTGCTTTTTAGCAGGAACTAACGACTGATTTGCCACGGTAATATTAGGTAAGGCATGCAGTTTATTTTCCACCTCTGTAACAAAATAGCCACCTGATTGCATCACTAATGCATATTCCCCTGCTTTAACCGTTAACTTAGGCAGATGATAATAAGGTGCTATTTGATTATATTGACTATTGCTTACAAAAAGTGGATGCTGTAAAAAATGCTTGTCATCTTGAATGCCAAGTAGTTGATTCGTGCCAAGCTTTTGATCAAGCTTTGGATCAATATAAGTATCATATTGCAGCTCTTTTTTGACCATTCCTTTAAAATATGCTCGATATTTTTCAACGGCTTGCTGAACAATCGTTTGATCTAGTGGCGGAATTCCTTCATCATTTTCATCCGCTGCTTGGGTAATCGCATATTGAAAATCAAAAGGAACCACAGATAAGCTTTTTTCTTCAATCCCTACTTTAATATTAAAAGAAGCCACTAAAATCCCAAGCGCAAAAAATTGCAAAAGACAGATAGTCGCTAAAGAAAAGACACTTTTGGCTAATTGTGTACTAAATTGACGGATACCAAAGCTGTGTAATTTTCGATAATAAAAACCTTTAAACTTAGGGGCAATCACTGGAATAAAAGCCGAAAAGCCCATAAACACAAGATAGGTTCCAACAATTCCTCCGACAATAGCGTATAAAATTAAATCAAATGAAAGGTCCTGATGAACAATCTCTGTTAAATGCCAAGCAATATAATAACTCCAGCTTAAAATCGCTAAACCAACCACCAACAAAAGACTACCCAGCCAAGGCTTTTGCCACCAACTCGTTTCATTTTGCTGACTTGCTTTTAATAAATCGATTAATTTTGCGCGATTAACGATTACTACACTAAAACACATCGCAACCACGTAAATAATCCCAAAGCTAATCAAGGTTTGGCCAATTGCATGTAGCGAAATTTGAATACTAAGCCGTGAAATATCAGCCGCAAAAAGATGTCCTAAAAAAAGATTGATGAGCTGAGAAAAACCTACACCTAATAATAAGCCAAAAATTAAAGAAAACACGCCAATAAAAAAGGTTTCTAAGACTAAGATGAACGAAAGCTTTCGTTTATTCATCCCTAAAATCATATATAAGCCAAATTCTTTTTTGCGCTTTCTTAATAAATAGCTAGTCGCATAGAGAATAATTAACCCAAATACAAAGGCAATAAATTTATTGAAAATACTCAAACTTTCAAAAAGAACCGTTAATTTTTGATTATAGACTTTTTCAAAATAGCGAAAGAGGCTTTGATCTTGTAACGCAGTAAAAGCGTAAAACATCGCCACGCCTAAAGCCAAGGTCACAAAATAAACTAAAAAACTACCGATACTCTTTTTCACATTACCTAAAGCTAATTTAACGGACATCATTGACATCACCACCTAATAAGGCCACCACTTCAATAATTTGATCAAAAAAGGCTTTGCGGCTTAAAGTACCGCGATACAGCTCATTAAAAATTTGGCCATCTTTTACAAATAATACGCGATTAGTATAGCTAGCAGCAAAAGCATCGTGTGTCACCATTAAGATAGTGGATTTTAAACGCTCATTAAGCAATTCAAATTGCTCTAGTAATTGCCGTGCGGACCTTGAATCAAGCGCACCAGTTGGCTCATCGGCCAAAACTATAGCGGGATCTGCTACAATCGCCCGGGCTGCGGCAATTCTTTGTTTTTGACCACCCGATACCTCATAAGGAAATTTATATAAAATATCAGTAATGCCTAAATAACTTGCCACCTTCAAAACCTTTTCTTCAATCTGCTTCACACCTACATTGCGGATAGATAAAGCTAAAGCAATATTTTCAAAGGCATTCATCGTATCTAGTAGATTGAAATCTTGAAAGATAAAGCCGATTTGTTTTTGACGAAATTGATTTAGCTGTCCCCCTTTTAATTTGGTAATATCCTGATTGGCTACAATAATTTGACCACTTGTAACTCGATCAATCGTTGCAATACAATTTAATAACGTGGTTTTTCCACTACCTGAAGCGCCCATAATCGCCACAAATTCTCCTGATTGAAGTTCAAAACTAATTTGATTTAAAGCACGTGTTAAATTAGTCGCCCGGCCAAAATATTTTTCCACCTGCTTCACTTGTAAAACTGGATTCATATACTGTTCCTCCCTATCACTCATTGATTTTACAACTTTATTATAACTATCACTTGATTAACTGTCGTCAGCCTAATCTTACCGTAGATTACAATTTTGTAAGATTTCTAGCTTTTCAAATAGAATAAGCGAGCTTACCCTAAACAACGGGAAACTCGCTACATAAACTAATTATTCTTTTGAACGACTGCATAAAAACTAGGTTTAGCAAAAACAAGGGTTACGGTCGTTCCTTGCTGTAAAGTTGAATCAATTTTAAGGCCATGACCTAATTGAGTGGTTAACTTCTTAACCAAATATAAGCCTAGACCGGTCGCTTTAGGATATAGACGACCATTCTCTCCGGTAAAGGATTTATCAAAAACCCGAGGCAGATCACTAGCTGAAATACCACAACCATTGTCGCTAATCTTTAGCTGAATTTCCGTATCATTTTCGACTACTTTTAATTCAATTGTTGGATTAGTTGCAGTATGAACATATTTTATCGCATTGTCTAAAATTTGATTTAAAATATAAGCTAGCCATTTTTGATCCGTTGTTACAATAGCTTGCGTACTAGGTGCTTGTAATTGAATCTTTTCCTTGAGCAAGCGTGCTTGATTGCGCATGGCTACCTGTCGAATAACCTGCTGTAGAGGCACTTGCCGAATGAGATAATCCTTTTGTGCATGCTCAGCCCGCGTAAAATATAAAACCTGATCTAAATAATCTTCTAACTGCTGTAAGGATTGTTTCATTTCAATGGGTAAATGATGCTGATTATAAAGACTCAGCTGTAAAGTAGCTAAAGGAATTTTCACTTCATGAATCCATAATTCAATAAAATCCTTAAAATCCTCTGCTTGTTTTTGACTGCTACGTAATTGGGTTAAAAAGCTTTGATAAACCTGCTGTAATTCTTCATTGACCAACTGACCTTCATAAAATTTGGGATTGGCAATAATTGAACGAACCAATAAGCCTTGCTCTTGCAATTGATCTAATTGTTGGAATAATTCACGATAATAACTGTTACGCTGATGATATTCCCAGGATTCAATCAACAAAAAACTACCTAACATCAATAGTACTAACATGAAAAGCATGGTCGTAGGCAAACGAAAAACCCATAAAAAGAAAAACAACAACAGCCCAACAAGCCCCTTAATGAAATATTGCCAAATTCGACTTTGAAGATATTTACCTATCTGCATTTGCTCACTCCAATAATAGATAGCCTTGTTTTTTCTTGGTTTCAATCACCTGTTCTAAGCCTAAATCCGCCAATTTTTGACGCAAGCGACTAATATTCACACTCAGCGCATTATCATTGATAAACTCATCATTATTCCATAATTCAGTCATCAGCATTTCCCTAGTCACAATTTTTCCACGTTGATGCCATAATAACTGAAAAATCAACTGTTCATTTTTCGTTAGATGAACCATCTCCTGTGCATTACTTATCGTCCATTTATTCCAATCAATCTGTAGATCATGATATTGTACAAGATTGGTACTAACAGGTTGCATTCTTTTAAAAATTGCCGCAATATGCAACAGTAAGGCAGTAGGATTATAGGGCTTGGTAATATAGTTATCCGCACCATAGCTTAAGGCTAAAACCTCATCCATTTCATTTGCTCGACTGGTGACCATAATAATTGGAAATTGATAGGTTTTACGAATTTCTTGTAATAGTTGATGCCCATTTAAACCAGGCAATTGTATATCAAGTAGCAATAAATCTGGTTGATGCGTAGCGATTTCTGCTAACGGATTTAGCACATCTTGCACAATATAGGGCTGATACCCCGCCTGTGAGAGTAAAATAGCCATTTCCTGTGCTAAAGCGAACTCATCTTCTATAATCATGATTTTTTGCATCTTATCACCTACTCAAAATACTTGGCATATAAATACACATCGACTAATTTTCCTGATGAAAGTTTCGCACCGTATTTAAGAGTGCCTTCTTTAACAAAACCAAATTTTTGATAAAGATGAATTGCTGGGATGTTTCTTGCTTGAACCGTTAATTCTAAGCGTTTAAAACAACCAACCGCTTTTGCATAGTCAATTAATTCTTCCATTAAAATAGAACCAATTCCTAAAGACCAATAGTCTTTTAAAATAAAAATGCCTACTTCACCAATATGTTCAATCCGATATTCTTCATTGCCTTTAATTGAAGCAGCCCCAATACAATTTGAACCATCAAAAGCCAGTAACAATAGCTGATTATTAGCATTAGCTAATAATTCAAGTTGATTAGCTAATAACGCTTCACTTAAGCCCATCCCATATTCATCCATAATTAAATAATCTGTTTCACTGGCGACTTGTTGACTTAATGCCAGTAAATCACGAGCATCTGAAGCCTTTGCTTGGCGAATCAATAAATTTACTTCACTACTCATGAAAAGTCCCCTCAGCCAAAATCGTCGTTAACCAAGCTTGTGCAAGTGGCCCATTCGCCTCAAAGACAAGCTTGCGACAATTTTCATCAGTTGCATCTTTATGAATCGTCAAGTGTAAATAATCCTCAGGCATTTCTGTTAGTAATTCTCCCCATTCAACAACACTCAGACCGTCACCTTCAAAATATTCTTCTAATCCCATCCCTGCCACATCGCCATCAATCCGATAAACATCCATATGGTAAAACGGCAATCGACCTTCTTGATATTCACGAATCAAGGTATACGTAGGACTTTTAATCATTTGGTGAATCCCTAAACCCTTGGCAATACTTTTTGACAAAGTGGTTTTGCCTGCACCTAAATCACCTGAGAGAATCAAAACACTCCCGCTTGGTGCACTTTGTCCAAGTAAAACACCTAATTTTTCCATTTGGCTAAGATCAGTAATCGTAATCAAAAAGCTCCCTCACCTTCAAAAATATTCTTTCCTTCATTTTATCATAAAAAAACGCTATTTGTTACATCTGTCAAAGACAAAGCAACAAATAGCGAAATAGCTTGCAGCAATCAACACATTATTTATCTAATAAAGTTTGAACTGCAGTGATAATAGATAATTTGTAGACATCTTCTTCATTACAACCACGAGAAAGGTCAGAAACTGGTTTATTCAAACCTTGTAAAATTGGACCAATTGCTTCAAAACCACCGAAACGTTGGGCAATCTTATAACCAATATTTCCGGCTTGTAAATCTGGGAAGATAAAGACAGTTGCAGCACCAGCTACTTCTGATTGTGGTGCTTTTTGAGCTGCCACGCTTGGCACATAAGCCGCATCAAATTGTAATTCCCCATCAATTTGATATTCAGGTGCTAGATCTTGCGCAATTTTAGTTGCTTCCACGACCTTATCAACCATTGGCGCTTTAGCTGAACCTTTTGTTGAGAAGCTTAGCATCGCTACTTTTGGTTCAATATCAAATAATTCAGCTGTCTTAGCAGAAGCCACGGCAATCTCAGCTAGCTCCTGAGCTGTTGGATCCACATTAATCGCGCAATCGCCAAATAAATATTTCTCTTGGTCACGTCCACGAACCATTAAAAAGGCTCCACTTGTACGACTGACACCTGGCTTAGTTTTGATGATTTGTAAAGCTGGACGCACAGTATCCCCAGTGGAATGAATTGCTCCAGAAACCATTCCTTCTGTAATTCCCATATAAGTAAGCATGGTACCAAAGTAATTCACGTCTTTTAAAATTGTTTCAGCTTGCTCTTTAGTTGCTTTACCGTTACGACGAGCAACAAAAGCTTCTACCATTTCATCCCAACGATCATAGTTATCAGGATCTAATATTTCAAAATTATCTAAAGCAATTCCACGAGCTTGAGCTGCTTTTTGGATATCTGCTGTCTTCCCAATTAAAACCGGTTCAACTAATTCTTCAGATTTCAAACGTGCTGCTGCTCCTAAAATACGAGGATCTGTAGCTTCTGGAAACGCAATTTTAATATGTCTTCTTACAATTTTAAATTTTAAACTATCGAACAATTCCATTTGGACAACCTCCAGTACATTAATACCCTTACATTGTACAACACATTGTATGAAATGAACAGTTCTTTTTTTCTGTAATATTAAAAAAAACCTTATAAGAACAATATTGTTAACATTTTCACAGTTTTTCAAATACCACAGTAACTAGCGTTTTTTTTTACTGTTTCAAACAAGCTTACAAATCGTTGAGCCAATTATTCTTGCATTGGTAATTGCCAATTAATCGGTGCTAAACCAAAACTTTTTAATGCTTCATTTGTTCTTGAAAACGGTCTTGAGCCAAAAAAACCGCGATAAGCAGATAAAGGACTCGGATGTGCCGATTGGATAATCACATGGCGAGAAGTATCAATCATTTTGATTTTTTGCTGTGCTGGTTTTCCCCATAAAATAAATACCATCGGCGTTTGTCTTTGACTAAGCTTTTGAATAATGACATCGGTGAATTGTTCCCAACCATGGCCTCGATGGGAATAGGCTTTACCTGCTTGAACAGTCAAAACGGTATTTAATAAAAGTACCCCTTGTTTGGCCCAAGCAGTTAAATGACCATGTTGGACTGGCACAATCCCTAAATCAGCTTGTAATTCTTGATAAATATTCCGTAAAGATGGAGGTAAGTTCACTCCCGGCTGCACGGAAAAAGCCAAACCATGCGCCTGATTAGGCCCGTGATAAGGATCTTGTCCTAAGATTACTACTTTTACCTCTTCATAGGGGGTAAGTTCTAACGCTTCATAGATATGATACATATCCGGATAAATCATTTTAGTTTGATATTCCGTTTTTAAAAATTGACGTAGCTGTTGATAATAAGGCTTAGCAAACTCGTCGGCTAATATTTCTTGCCAACTATTTGAAATAATCGTTTTCATTTTTAGGGATTAAACGTTAATCCTTCACATCCTTTGCTTAAAAACTCAACTGGCTCTATTGTAACAATTTTTTATTTAATTGCCAAAGGAGAATTTGTTTTGAATCATAGAGCCTATAGTTAAATTGTGATAAACTAATAGATATAAGTTACCCATAATCGAAAGGATGAACGCTATGATCCAAATGATTGCCTCTGATATGGACGGCACTTTATTAGATGAACACATGCAAATTTCTGAGGAAAATATTCAAGCCATTCGCTATGCTCAAGATAAAGGGATTCAATTCATGGTTTGTACTGGTCGGAATATCACCGAGGTACTCCCTGCTTTAAGTGATGCCAACATTACCTGCCCGATGATTACTTTAAATGGAGCACAAGCTTTTGATCAAAATAAAAACGTACTCTTTACTGCTGGAATTGAGCAGGAGCTAGCTTTAGCCATTATTGAAATTTTAGAACAAGAACACATTTATTATGAAATTTCAACTAACGAAGGGACTTTTTCTCAAGATTTGGCCCGTAGAATCGAAACTTTCGCCGCCTTTTTATGTGAACGAATGCCTCATTTAACCTATCAAATGGCCATTGCGATGACATCAGCACGTTTTGATCAGCTACCGATTAAAATTGTTCCTAATCTGAAAGCGTATATCAACCAACCACAGGTACAGGTGCTAAAGATCATTGGTTTTGAACATAAGCGACCAGAAATTTTAGCTAAGGTGCGCCAAAAGCTACAAGATTTTAACGAGTTAGCTGTTACCTCTTCTGGTAGCAATAACATTGAAATCAATCATAAAATGGCGCAAAAGGGGTTAGCCGTAAAACAAATGGCTGAGCTATTACAAATTCCCTTAACACAAGTGATGACCATTGGTGATAACCTGAATGATTTGAGCATGATTCAAATGGCTGGCGTAAGCTTTGCTATGGAAAATGCAATTGATGATTTAAAAGCTGCCGCCAAATATCAAACAGATACCAATGTTAATAGTGGGGTTGGTAAAGCCATTTTTAGAGCAATTGATGAAAAATTAACCTAAAGAAGGAAATTTTATGCCAGAATACTATATTCAAGATCAACAGCTTTCCAATGTTACCCGCACGATAATAAAAGATGAACAAGGCAAACAACTTTTTTTAATGGTCGGCACGTGGGGCAGACAAAAAGATGTCCTTTCGCTGTATAAAATGAATGGTCAACTCATCGCGCAAATCAAGCAGCTTAGCATTCTGTTTGGCAGTCGTTTTGCAATTTATGAACATCGGCAACAAGTTGGTGTGATGCGAAAAATTTTCAATTGGCCGGGAGATTTTTATTATATTAAGCAATTGCATTGGGCTGCTCACGGGAATATTTATCAACATCAATATCAAATCCATCATTTCAATAAAAAAATTATGACGATGAATACTGCTTCGCTTTTTAGTGGTGATTACTATGTGTTAGATATCCCTGAAAGTAAACATGCGGCCAAATGTATCTGCATTGCTGCAGTTCTAGATTACTGGCTTTATCATAAAAAACCACATATCTCCTCTAATTTACAGACAAATGAATACCAAACGGCTATTTTGGCTGAAGGTTATCAATGTCAAGCTAAAAATTAAATGAACGGCTATCTTATTTAATAAAAATTAAATAACTTTCGTAACTTTTTGTATTAACAAAAAAGCTTTAAAATAAACTGACTTTTCATCTTAAATATTACTAATAAATAATGATATTTATTATTCTTATAAAAAAAATCTGTTATACTAGAACTGGAGGGATTTTGATGAAAGACATCCATATTATTTATATATCTATTTCAGGCAATACTCGAGCCTTTATTCAAAAATTAACAAAATATGCACACGAGCAGCAGCAAAACGATGCCAAGCTGCCAAAAATCATTAGTCAAGAAGTTCATCTACAGACCACACCTCATGAAATTACTGAACCATTCTTTGCCTTTGTACCGACTTATTTAGAAGGGGGAAATGGCATTGACAATGGTGATGTTGAAATTTTAACTGAGCCCTTGAGAGAATTTTTACGTTTTAATCAGAATGCTCAAGCTTGTCTTGGAATTGTCGGCAGTGGCAATCGTAATTTTAATCATCAATACTGTCTAACGGCTAAGCAATATGCCCAAGAATTTCAAGTACCCTTGATTGCTGATTTTGAATTACGTGGTACGACTCAAGATGTAGAACAAATCTATCAAAAATTACGCACTTATCTTAACTAACTATTTTTATTATCTAAGGAGGACTTCCCTTGTTTCAATTACTTAGAACTTTTTTATCGGTTTATGCCACTCATAATTTCACTCGTTCAGCTGATTATTTATTTTTATCTCAGCCAACCGTTTCTTCTCAAATTAAAAAATTAGAAGAAATGCTTACCGTGCCTTTATTTATTCGCAACGGTAAACAAGAAATTACGCCAACTCCGGCAGCCGATTATATGTATCCGATTATTGAAAAAATCGTTAAGCAATGGGATGATGCCGTAGATCAAATAACCGAAAAACAAAAGCAGCGGAAGTCATGCACAATTGTCAGCTCACATTTTTGCGCAGTTTTTTATCTGCCTAAATTAGTTAGTCAATTATTATTAGATTTTCCTCATGTCGATTTTATTTTTAAAGTAGGGAATAACGAAGAAGTTTTACATTTACTCGAGGAAAACAAGGCTGATCTTGGTCTAATTGAACAAGCCGAAAACTTAAAAGAATTTGTGCGTACACCATTAGCGGTCGATGAACTAGTCTTAGCTGGTGATTTAGATAGCGAATACTGGCTTTTAGGCAATGATGATTTAACCCTGCGCCAGTTCAATCAACAATACTTGCAAACCAACCATCTCATGCCTAAAATCATTGAAATTGATACTGATGAAATGATTGGTTCCATGCTAAAAAATCATGTTGGTCGCTCTATCGTACCCAAGTGTACCCTATCTGCTGAAGTAAGCTATCGACCTTTAGATAAGGAAAATATCCGACACTTCTATTTACTAATGAAGCGTGAAATCAACGTGCCAATTATTTTAGAAATAAATGAACATATCAAAAATTTAGCGCAAAGCTATGACTTAACTCACTCAAATACGCTTGATTGTTCAAGTGATTAAAAATGCGACTATAACTTAGAAAATCACACTAAGTTATAGTCGCTATTTTTATTGGTTCTTTGTCAACTAGTGTTGTTGGCAATTAAGTCGATGGGAGAGGAAGTTATTTTTTCGATGACTTTCTCTCCTGTTTTTATTTTCTTTTTCAATCGATGCTTTTTGTCAAACAGGCAGCTAAGCGTGCAAGGGTGACCGAGACGAAGATCGGTCACTTGCAAAGCCCTTGCACAAGCGAAAGCTCGCCTGTTACAATAGCAGTCTGATTGAGAAAGAGATTTAGGCGGATTTCTCCCCACAATTTCTTTTAGTTGGTTGTTTTGTATGCCAATTTTCTTCGTATAAAAAGATTCTTCTTCGCATATTACTAAAGTTTCTAAATCCAAAAGCCACTCGCTGAAAGACCTTGATTAAATTGTTTTTCCCTTCTAATTTTCCGTTGGAGTAAGGGGATTGTATCGCATTTTTTATAGCGTGTGTATGTTTGATTAAATATTTCAGCGATTTTTTAAAGGCTATATCTAAGTCTTCAGGTAGCGTGTGAAGAATATGGAAGAATTCGTCTAGCTGCTTTTGATGAAAACAAGCAAGTAGCTCTTGATAAATCTGGTAACACTGTCTGAATGCATCATCAAAACTAAGTAACGTATCCACCACCTCAGTCTGTGTCACATATCTTCGATCGAATAAGGGATATTGTACATATTTCTCAAAGTTTAAGTGATCTTCAGGCATTAAAAGCAACTTCCAATAGCGTTTGAATTTATTGTAAGCACGTTGATTTTTATAGCGCAATGCTTTCATCACTTGAATTCTTTTTTTATTCAACGCTCGAGTGAGTTGTTGGATAATATGGAAACGATCAATGACAATTGATGCATTGGGCAATACTTCTTTAATGACATAAGGATAAGCGGCATTCATATCCATGACCACATATTTGACACGATTTCGACTTTCCAAACTAAAACGTAGAAAAAAGTCTTTAATTACGAAATTTCTGCGATCGTCTAAAATATCAATGATTTTCCCGGATTGTCCATCACTTAAAATAAAGCACATTTTCCCGTTACAATCGCTCGTTCCTTTGAATTCATCAATGAGCAGGCATTCTGGTAGTTGCATATGGTAAGGATTTAGCTCATAAGAGTAAGACTTTAAGATTCGTTCAACTGATTTAGGCGAGACAAAATAGCGCTTGGCGATATCCGTCATTGCACATTTTTGCTTCAAATCATGTAGGATAGCGAATTTCAATGCATTTGAAAGATAGCAACGTTCATCAACGATGTTTGTCGTAGCGGAAAACGTTTGTCCGCACGCTTTACAACGATAACGTTGCTTGTATAAACGCAGGTAGGTCGGCACATTTTGATAAGGAATCATTTGAATCAAACTAGCTTTAGGCGTATGCTTAATAACCGTACCTGACTTTCCACAAGAAGAACAACAATGGGGATTTTCAGGGTAGGAAAGCAAACCAGAAAAGACTTTAGAAAACACGCCATGGACCTTCTCGTCAGAAAATGCGTAAGCATAAGCAGGAAAAGTAATATGTTTATCCTTAATATTTAGGATATTTTTGATAAGATTCGTTGTACTTGCACAAGTTTTTTTGATATTATGTAAGAAAGACATCATGTTTCACTCCTTAATGGTTTTGGTCGACTTAATTATAGAGGAAACAGATGTCTTTTTCTATTGTTTCAAACAAAAAAAGATATTCAGCGTTATCCTCAATTTGAGTAACAACACTAAATATCATAGAACCTTTTTATTTCCAAAAATCATCAAAAATCGTAATTGGTAAATGACGTTTATGTTCGGTTTTATTCCACCAAGCCTCAATCGTCGCTTTAGCTTGCTCAGAGACCACTTTTCCTTCTAAATAATCATCAATTTCATCATAAGTTACCCCTAAAGCTGCTTCATCGGCTAATAATGGTTTTCCGTCTTCTAAATCAGCAGTTGGGACTTTTTGATAGATGGCCTCATCAGCACCTAGATAAGCTAGTAGCTGTTTACCTTGACGTTTATTCAAACGGAAAATTGGTAAAATATCTGCCCCACCGTCCCCATACTTCGTGAAAAAGCCAGTAATGTTTTCAGCCGCATGATCTGTACCAATCACAGCTCCCTGATTGGCTCCGGCAATAGCATATTGCGTAATCATTCGTTGGCGAGCTTTGATGTTTCCTTTATTAAAATCTGATACCTCTACACCAGCTTGGGCTAAAGCAGCCACTTGACCATCAACTGGTTGTTGAATATTTACAGTAAGTGCTTGGTCAGGCTGAATAAAGGCTAAGGCACGTTTCGCATCTGCTTCATCAGCTTGTACACCATACGGTAGGCGCACAGCGATAAATTGGTAAGCATCATCTTGTGTTTCTTCACGTAATTCTTCCATTGCTAATTGTGCTAAACGTCCGGCCAGACTAGAATCCTGCCCACCACTAATGCCTAGCACATAAGTTTTTAAGAAGGCGTGTTTTTTCATATATGCTTTTAAAAAATCAACACTCTTGCGAACTTCTTCAGCAGGATCGATGCTTGGTTTTACGCCTAATTCAGCAATAATTTTTTCTTGTAATGTCATCTCATTCACCTCAAATTACTTCATCAAATTATGTTGCTCGATTGTTGCCTTACGCACTTTATCTAATAAATTCATCTTGTGATTCCAACATTCTGTTGATAAATCAACCGGATATTTTTGAGGATTTAAATCACGTTTATATTCTTCCCATAATGAATCTAAGTTTTGTTGGGCATAATGTTTGATTTCTTCTAAAGTTGGTAATTGATACACTAACTTTCCTTCCACAAAAATATCTTGTAACAATGGTCGAGCTGAAAAATCAGTAACTGTCTTATTAATAAAGGTATGCACTGGATGGAACATATAGATTTCCTCTTCTTTACGGGGATCTTCATGCCATAAAGTAATGTAGTCTCCTTGAGATTTTCCATCAGAATTACGGGTAATCCGCCAAACCTGCTTCTTCGCTGGAGTCGTTACCTTTTCAGCATTACTTGATAACTTAATGGTATCCACCATTTCTCCCTCTTCATTTTCAATAGAAACCATCTTATATACTGCCCCTAAAGAAGGTTGATCATAGGCAGTAATTAGCTTGGTTCCTACGCCCCAAACATCAATTTTCGCCTTTTGCATTTTTAAGCTTAAAATGGTACTTTCATCCAAATCATTTGACGCATAGATTTTGGCATTTGGAAAACCGGCTTCATCTAATTGTTCGCGAACACGTTTAGAAATATAGGCCATATCCCCACTATCAATACGCACACCAAGAAAATTGATTTTATCCCCCATCTCCTTAGCGACACGAATCGCACTAGGTACACCTAATTTTAATGTGTCATAGGTATCTACTAAAAAGACACAATCCTTATGCGTTTTGGCATAAGCCATAAAAGCATCATAGTCATTCCCATAAGATTGGACTAATGAATGCGCATGGGTCCCACTTGCTGGAATACCGAAAATTTTCGCTGCTCGGACATTACTTGTCGCATCCGCGCCACCAATATAGGCCGCTCTAGTACCCCAAATTGCAGCATCTAAATCCTGCGCTCTTCTTGTACCAAATTCAAGTAAAGGATCATGCCCTAATACCGATTTGATTCTAGCTGCTTTAGTGGCGATTAGCGTTTGGAAGTTCACAATATTTAACAGCGCCGTTTCAACTAATTGTGCTTGCGCCAAGGGGCCTTCAATTTGTAAAATCGGCTCATTATTAAATACCAAATCTCCTTCAAGAGCTGAACGTACTGTACAACTAAACTTAAAGTTTGCTAAGTATTCTAAAAAACCTTCAGGATATTGTTCAATCTCCCTTAAATAAGCAATATCACTCTCTGTAAATTTTAGATTTTCTAAATACTCAACAATTCGCTGTAATCCCGCAAAAATAGCATAACCATGCTTAAAAGGCATATCGCGAAAATAACACTCAAAAACCACATTCAAATCCGCACGTCCCAATTCCCAATAGGTATGCATCATATTAATTTGATATAAATCAGTATGCAAGGTTAAACTATCATCAGGATATAATTTTTGCATCTATAACAATCCTTTCATCAATAGGAGGAATGCTCCATTGATTTCATAAAATTTATTTGAGGCTATTATAACATATCTGTCAATACAATAAAAAGCCAATGTCTCATAATTGAGAACCATTGACTTAAAAAAGTTTATTTTACTGACTTTTTTTATTTACAATCATGTAATATAATAGCAAACAACTTGCAATCCCTAAAATAGTAGTTAGTATACTTCCTTCAATCCCAAAGCTACCCCCATTTATCCAATTAGCGGTTGCACTTTTGGCGTTTAAAAGAGAGGTAACTGAATTCATCCCGCTTACTTTTATGCCAAGAACAGGGCCTTGGAAAAAATTCCAAGCACTATGTATAGCGCCAACGAATAAAATATTTTCACTAAAATAATATAATAGCCCAAAGAGTAAACCAAACAAAAATAAATTCATTAAAGGAATGAAGCGAATACCCGGATTGGCTCCATGTAGTATAGCAAAAAAGACTGCATTAAGCACAATCGCCCACTTTTTATCCATTATCGCACTTAAACTACCTTGAAGATAACCTCGACACAAAACCTCTTCTGTTAATCCTTGAATCATAAAACCTATTAATAAAGCGATAAACACGCCTATTCGTAGCTGGCTATTTATCTCAAAAGATAAACTACCCATCAACATAGCAACAAGCGCTAATAAAATAATTGCTAAGCCACCAATGGTAAAGCCTAAAGCATAGCGACTAAAAAGTTTTTCCTTAGTGAAACCTAAAGCAGCAATTGGACGTTTATTGACTTTCTGATTCCAATAAATAATGCCCAAAAGCGCAAAGCCAAAGCCAAATAATGAACAAAGATTCATACTAACACTCAGCTTATCACTTGCTAGCTGTGCAAAACTTTCATGAGTAAAAAGCGTGCTGAATGCAAATAAAAAGTAACTCCCCATTCCTTGAAAACACAAAAAAACAAATAGCACCACCATTAATGGCCGCCACCATGACTTAGGCGGATGCATTTCAAAGTAACAAATATTTTTCATAATTCACCTCTAAAGTATTGATATAGCAAATTTACTATAAACTTTTAAATAATGAATAGGTCTAAAGGCGGATATTTACTTATTACAATTCTCAAAACTTAACAAATTTTCAAAAAAAAAACTTGACTCTATCGTTACGTGACCGTTTATGATAATCTTGTAAGCTAGTTTACCAGAAAGGATGTTGACATTGGAATATACTGTACAACAATTAGCCACTATGAGCGGTGTTAGCAAACGAACCCTTCATTACTACGATGAAATTGGGTTATTGCAGCCTAAAAAAATTCGCTCAAATGGTTATCGTATCTATGGCAGTCAAGAAGTCAATCGATTGCAACAGATTCTCTTTTTCAAAACATTTGGCCTGAGTTTAAATGAAATTCAAACAATAATGTCTAAAGAAAAAGCGGAAATTTATCAAGCTTTGCAAATGCAACAGATGAAACTTATCCAACAAAAAAATGCGATTGAACAACAACTCTATGCACTAACGCAAACTTTACAAAATTTAAAAGGAGAGAATACAATGACCGATAATGAAAAATTCAATTATTTCAAACAACAAAAATTAATCGATAACGAAGAAAAATATGGACAAGAAATTCGTGAAAAATATGGAGATGAACAAGTAAATCAAGCCAATCAAAAATGGCAGCAACTTACAAAAGAGCAATTTAAACAAATGCAACAAGCAGAAGAACAATTGATTCAAGCACTAAATCAGTTACTTACTCAACCTCAGCCACTCCCTAACGCTTTAGCTAAGCAAGCCTTTATCAATCATCGAACTTGGCTAAGTATCGCTGCACCATTTTATTCTAGAGAATATCATCGCTCTTTAGCTGAAATGTATGTAGCAGATGAACGTTTCGCTGCTTATTACAATCAAAAAACCGTGGCTCCTTCAGTAGAATTAATTAAAACGATTATTGATTACTATACTCAAAATACAGATGAAATCAGCAAGTAAAGATTCCCTTTACTTGCTGATTACTATTAGTTATATAGTTTTTATTTTTCAAAATCCTAACTTTCTCCTATAATAAACTTAGGCAATTACTTCAATAAATAGGAGTTGATATTACTTGCAACAGAATCAATCTATCCTCAAAAAGCCCACCAACGAATTACAATTCCCCTTTTTTGATCGACCGTTACTTGCCACCATTATCGCTATGGCAACTGGTTCCATGGATGGCTTTACGTATATCACTGCTGGTCAATTTGCCACAGTGTTATCTGGGAACGTCATCATTTTTAGTTATGGCATTGGTATCAATGATCCTAAAAAGTGGCTCCATCCTCTTTTTTCCATTCTTGTTTTCGGTTGCGGTGCTGCCTTGACTGCCATTTTCACTCATTTTGCCAACAAAAGTCGAAAGACGCACTATTGGTCTCATTGGGTCATCTGTGCAGAAATTATTCTTTTACTCCTTTGTGGCTCAAATACACTCCAAAATTACCTCGAAACATGGCAAATTGCTTTAATTATTTCTTTTATTGCCGGTATGCAAGGCAATGCTTTTCATCAACTAGAAAATTACCACTATGGCAATGTTGCTATTACAAATTTAGTACAATCCACTTTCAATTATCTTTTCCTCGGCTTATTAGAATCTCGTAGTAATTTACGTACATGTCGCTTATATTTACAAGTTTTAACCGGTTTTGCTATCGGTGGCTTTTTTGGTGCCTATTCGGCCAAACATTTTTTACTTGGTCGGCACACATTATGGTTTACTGCCGCACTTTTATTTTGCTTACTGATTGGTTCTTATCTCTCTAAAAAACGACACCCGAACGAACAAATAAATGATTAAATCAAGAAAAAAATAGGGACTAGTGTACACTACAATCACATGTTTGCCCCTTTTTTTCCTTTTTATATGAAATAGAAAAGATAACAGTTTAAATAGGACTAGTATCACAAATTTGAGAAAAGGTAATGCAGATTTAATGAGATTAAGAATTGGTAGCACCTTAAAATTGGTGGGCTTTGTCGAAAGTAAAGAAGCACTAAAAACCTAGCCAAATAGCTAAGGGATAATCGTTATGATGATAAATATTGATACTCTGCCACTAAAAAATGTAGTGAATTGTTTATTTTTTATGTTTCTGTTGATTTATGTAACGTATTACAACATAATAAAATCATGAAGGAGGTGAACAGATGGTGCTGATAATAAAAGCCTTAGCAATTGGCATTCTAACTATCCGACAATTGTTCTATAAAACAAAAAACAAAGTTAGAAACACAAAAGCTAAAGCTAGAAATCAACAAGACAAAGGGCAAATAGTCCTTCTCTTGCTTAAAACTATATCACACCATCTAAATGATGTTCAAATTAATAATTGCTTTAATTATCGCTATAATTGCTGTATTGTTCGTTAGGTTATCCTATCTCAAACGAATCAAACAAAACTTAGAAAAGGAGTTGAATGACATTGAACACAAACAAGACAAGCGAAGCTCAACTAAAAGCAACTAAAAAATATCGTGAAAAAATACAAGCTGATGATGATGCTCGTAAAGAACGCAACCGAAAAAATCAATTTCGAACTGCTAAAAGTTATATACGGCTACATTCAACTTTGGAAGATTTAGAAGAACTAGAAGAATTAATTGCAACACGCAAAAAAGTTCTAGTCGAATAGCTAGGTTATGATGATAAATATTTATATTACACCACTGAAAAATGTGATAGATTTTTTATTTTTTTGATAGTTTTATGGACAAACTATAGTATATGTATTATAACGAGATTATAGGAGATGAAGTTGTGCTAGATGAAATAAAAAAAGCCAACGAAATCGTGTATTTGTTTAAGCAGTGTTTATCTACTAAAACAAATACACGATAACGACGAAAAACATTAATTTATTGAGAGGAAGCTATCCCTCCCTCTCTCATTTCATTATAGCATAAATATTATGAACAAAAAATATTTTTACATTTTCATGCTAGTGTACAGTATTATCTGCTTTATATTAGCAATCATTGACAAGTTACCATCATGGCTCGTTGCTATTTACGCTATCTTGTTTATTGGCATGATTTTGACTAAGAACAACAGTTCAAAAAATGAGTAATGTAAGTGAAAGTCAGAAAAAGCAGCAAAAAATATGATAAAAAATAGAAATAAAAGAACTTATCTGTCTCAATGAAGTGCATCTTGAGGTTTCATCAGAAATAAAGTTGCTCTTAAGGATTTAGAAGAACTGGAAGATTTAATTGCTTGTACTCAAAAAGCAGCTGATTCAAAAGTTACCGAACGAAAAATTTTAAATATTATTTCTTAACAATATCATAGAGCCAAAAATTCCCTCTAAACTAAAAGAGGATGACCCAAAAGTCCCTTTTTAAGTCAAAAGAATGAAATTTTTAATTAAGTAAACGTTTATCTAGTTTATAGAAGTTTATATTATTTATAAAATTATCTAATTTTATAAATGACATCCCTACATCATTTATTTCTAATACCAATTGATAAAATGCAACTTCTCCAGCTCCAACCCTATAAGGTCTAATATTCTCAACGTCTTTCATCCACTCTTCTATAGACGGACAAGAGTCAGGATATATATAACAAAAATTCTCTCTGTCTAGTATCGCTCCGACAGATAAAGGATAGGTACACAGTGCTGCTTCAAAATCTTTTTCCAAAAGGGCTTCTTCATCGTAGACTTCATAAAATTCAGCATCAATAATTATTTTAGCCCAAGGAAATAATTCTTTAAAAACTTGCTCATAAGGTTTTAATCCAAACCCCAGAAAAGAACGGTTAAAAATTTGTCTCTCTTGACCAGTTTTATCTAATATTCTCAGATTGAACTCTCCCCTACCTGAAGTTTTATTGATCCATTCTTGAACAGTTAAAATTACTTTATTACCAGAAATAATTTCCTGCATCCAGGGTTTAGCCAATAAAAAACTATTAAATTTCTTTTCGTATTCAGTTAGATTATCGGCTATTCTTACTAACTGAGATTTTGCACTACGATCTAGAACATTTGTCATCGGAATTTCAATTTTCCAACTTTTATCAGTCAATACAGCGGTCTCTTCATTCACTTCTTTCCAATAGCATTTATCATCTTGTGGATTATACAATACTAGAATTACAGGTAATGAATGATTAATCCAATAATTATAGTGTTTTATATCACCTCTAAATATAATATTACCATTTGTAACTTCATCAAAGTAAGAGTCTCCCGACTTGATTTGGACCGCAATTAATCTCCCACTTGCATACCCTCGATCAAAAGTCTCTATTTGAGCATCAATACCATAATCGTCTGTAGGTTGCTCTCGAAAAATCAGTCCCATCTGAGCAATACATTTTGAGACTGCACTTACGCCGATCCTTTCAATACTCATTATTTTCTCCAATCTGAACCATTAATTTTAGCTAATATGTATATTTTATTGAATTGCTTTAAATAAAATCGATTGCTTGTTAGATAGTTCCAATCTCGGAAAACTATTAGAAAAATCTATATTACCAACGGCGACAAAATAATAAATTTGATTTTCATCAATACTATCTTCCATAGCTCCTCTATAAATTTGTGTTTTTCGCTTCCACTCTCTATTTTTATTTTCACAAAAGATATCTAAAAAGTAATAGAAATAGGACTCTCCTGCCTCATTAGTTTTTTCAATCCTTCTAACCTTTAATTTTACTTCTCCATAAAACAGATGAAGCTCCCCTGCAATCTCTTCATCAAGCCATGTACTCAATTTTTTGCGTCTGAGTGATTTTCGAATTTGTTGACCATTCTGCTCCTTCTCTAAAATCAATGGATTATCAACTTCTACAGTGTTACTTGCCTGGATGACATTCTCCCCATTATCTAGTGAATCGCGTAACAACGAACGCATCATGGAGGCCATTTTATCCTGAATCTGATCATCTGTTAGCAACTCATAGTATTCCTTAGAAAATTTAGGAGAACTGTATTCATAGTTATATGAGCACCCCGGTAGATGTACAGTTCTAAATTTCCTTCTCAAAAATGCTCTTGTTCTAGAAGTTTGATGTACGTAACTTAGTTCTGCATGTCTACACTCAGGGCAAAATATTGAATTTTCATATTTACCTAACTTGCCATAATTTCTTTCTACATAAGTAACTATATCATCTAATACTTCAATATCATGTATTGAAGTAAAGTAACATTCATCAAAAGATTTCTTGGACATTACTTGCATCCTCCATTCTAAAATCACATGAATTATATCATAAAAATAAAAAAAAAAACTTTAATTAAAATATTTATTCACAAATTTTCTATTTTTTATTTCGAAAAACAAAAAAACGGAGAAAACGATTAGCATTTTCTCCGATTTTTGACTTAAAAAGGGACTTTTGGGTCAGCCGCAATCATATTTTACATCATACCGCCCATCATTGATGGATCCATCGCTGGAGCAGCTGGGGCAGCTGGTTCTGGTTTATCAGCTACAACCGCTTCAGTTGTTAATAATAAAGCAGCTACACTTGCAGCGTTTTGTAAAGCAGAACGAGTTACTTTAGTTGGGTCAACGATACCTGCTTCCAACATATTCACCCATTCACCAGTAGCAGCGTTAAAGCCAATACCTAATTCTTCTTTTTTCAAGCGATCAACGATAACTGAGCCTTCATAACCAGCATTTTCAGCAATTTGACGAACAGGTTCTTCTAACGCACGTAAAACAATGCGCACACCAGTCGCAACATCACCAGTTTCATTGCTTTCTGCTTGAGCAACTTTATTAATTACGTTTACTAATGCTGTACCACCACCAGAAACCATACCTTCTTCTACGGCTGCTCTAGTTGCGTTTAAAGCATCTTCAATACGTAATTTCATTTCTTTTAATTCAGTTTCAGTAGGGGCACCAACTTTAATTACAGCAACCCCACCAGCTAATTTTGCTAGACGTTCTTGTAATTTTTCACGATCAAAATCAGAAGTAGTTTCTGCGATTTGATTTTTAATTACTTGCACGCGAGCTTGAATAGCATCTGATGAGCCAGCACCTTCAACAATTGTTGTGTTATCTTTGTTAACTACCACTTTGCTTGCTTGACCTAAAGTTTGTAAAGTAGCATCTTTTAATTCAAGACCTAAATCTTCAGTAATGACTGTACCACCAGTTAAAATAGCGATATCTTCAAGCATTGCTTTACGACGATCACCAAAACCAGGTGCTTTGACAGCAACCACATTAAAGGTACCACGAATTTTATTTAAAACTAAAGTTGGTAAAGCTTCACCATCTACATCATCAGCAATGATTAATAATGGTTTTGATTGTTGTAAAATTTGTTCTAATAATGGTAGGATTTCTTGAATGTTTGAAATCTTCTTATCAGTAATTAAGATATATGGATTTTCTAAAACAGCTTCCATTTTATCGTTATCAGTTACCATATATTGTGATAAGTAACCACGGTCAAATTGCATTCCTTCAACGACTTCTAATTCTGTTTCAATCCCTTTTGATTCTTCGATAGTAATTACACCATCATTACCAACTTTTTCCATCGCATCAGCAATGTAGTTACCAACTTGTTCGCTACCTGAAGATACTGCACCAACTTGAGCAATTGCTTCTTTTGAATCTACAATAGCAGAAATATTGTGTAATTCTTCAACTGCAGCTTTTGTTGCTAATTCAATCCCACGGCGAATGCCTAAAGGATTGGCACCAGCTGTCACATTTTTCAAGCCTTCACGTACGATTGCTTGAGTTAACACTGTGGCAGTCGTTGTACCATCTCCAGCAATATCATTGGTTTTAGAAGCAACTTCAGAAACTAATTTTGCTCCCATATTTTCAAAATGATCTTCTAACTCAATTTCTTTCGCAATCGTTACTCCGTCATTAGTAATTAATGGGGAACCAAATGATTTTTCTAAAACAACATTGCGACCTTTTGGCCCTAAAGTTACTTTAACTGTATCTGCTAATTTATCTACACCACGTAGCATTGCTGCTCGCGCATCTTCTGCAAATTTGATTTCTTTTGCCATGAATAATCACCTCAAAATATTCTTTTATTATTCTACAACTGCCATAATGTCTTTAGCTGACAAGATTAAATATTCTTTTCCTTCATATTTCACTTCTGAGCCAGCATATTTCTCAAACATCACTGTTTCGCCGACTTTCACAGGAACTGCAACAGTTGAACCATTTTCTAATACTTCACCTTCACCAACAGCAACAATTTTTCCTGTTTGTGGTTTTTCTTTGGCAGCTGACGCTAATACGATTCCACCAATTGTTTTTTCTTCTTCTTGTGCAACTTCAATAATTACACGATTACCTAATGGTCTTAACACAATGTATCCCTCCAGATATAGTGAATCTAGAATTTAGCACTCTTGTATATAGAGTGCTAACTCACAAGTATTATATTACTCATTTTCGTCAATATTTGCAAGTCTTTTGATTGAACTTCTTGTAACTTCTTAACAATCAAGTTTTACAATAAAATAAGGATGTGATTTTTTATTATCACATCCTTATTTTATCTGTAGCTAACTGTTTAAATAGGCACATCGGCATTAAAATCTTTACAGCTATAGATTTTACTATCAAGCCAGAGATTACATGCGCATAGCCGATCAACGCAAAAACAATCTTCGTTTTTAAGGCTATAATGTAAACAAGGCACAGGCTTGATCAGGGCTAGTATCGTAAATTTCAAATGACTCGCCAACAGCATAATCATAACGCTTTAAAGTTTCTTCCATCGTCATATGCGCTAATTCCACTAAATTATTTTCTTTACTTAAATGCCCAAGATAAATTCTTTTCGTGTTATCGGTAATCACATCTGTCATTACTAAGGCGCCATCTTCATTGGATAAATGACCTTTGTCACCTAGAATGCGTTGCTTTAATGGCCAAGGATAGCCGCCCATTCGCAGCATTTCTAAATCATGATTGCTCTCAATTAAATACGCATCAGCACCTTTAATAATACCGCGTAGATAATCACTACAATAACCTGTATCTGTTAGCATCGCAAAGGATTTATTGTTGCGATAAAAGCGATAAAATTGTGGCTGAGCCGCATCATGTGATACCCCAAAGCTTTCAATATCCATATCCCCTAAAGTCATGGTCGTCCCCATTTTGAAAATATGTTTTTGCTCGGGTGCTAATCTACCAAGTGCTTGATCCATGGCTTGCCAAGTACCTTCATTGGCATAAACATCAAGGTTATATTTGCGTGCTAAAACGCCTACCCCTTTTATATGATCGACATGCTCATGGGTTACGAAAATTGCATCTAAATCTTCTGGTTTTTTTCCTACCTCAGCCAGTAAAGAAACAACCTTTTTCCCACTTAATCCCGCATCGACTAATATCCGTTTTTTATCTGTTTCTAAATATAAACTATTTCCAGTACTCCCACTGGCTAGTACACTTATTTGAAAAGCCTGTTGTTTGCTCAACGTGGTCTCTTCCTTTCTTTTTTCATGCTGCTCTTAGTATAAAGCATCCTTTACTGATTTTCCACTTTACGAACTGTACTATTGGTAATGATGCGATTTCGAAAAGCATTGACTACTTCTATTTCTGAATTGCCATCATCATGTTTAATCGCAATAAACCAAGCGGGAATATAAACATTTTTACCTCTAACCTGCAAAATCAAAGTATAAGCGAGCTTTCTCCATAAAATTTCGTCATTTTTTAACAACTTATTATTGATATATAAGGTATTTAAGGCATCTTTTTCAGAAACCACTGAAATTTTTTCACGTAAAGGGGTAAGATTAGTCAATGCCATCTGTTGTGATTTTACCAACCGATATTTGCCATTTTCTTCTTTTAGACTCAGCTTAATTTGCGCGGTTTCATCATGGATCATTAAGCCTTCAAAGCTTTGGCAAGCAACTAATGTCAAGTAATCTTTTGATTTTGCAGTAAAATCAGCATGGTAAGTATATAAATTTCCATCCAACACCTGCTGATGATCAGCTAGGAATTTTTTCATAAAATCTGCTAAATTCGTTTTCTTACTGATTTCAGTTGATTTATCAGGAGAAATCAGCAACATTTTTTCTTTTACTTCAACATTATTGGTAAATAAAGTTGCATCCTTTGTTTGCTTTCTCACCTTAGCAATTTCCGCAGTTAAATTACTCTGGACAGCACTGAGATAATAGCCACTTGAATGCTTATCAGATAGTGGGCCGTCATATTCTATTTTATCTGCCTTCAATCTCTCTTCAATATCAATTTTTTGATTTACTCTTGCAACCAAGGTTTGATCATCGTGAGATTCGCGATAAATTGAAAATAAGAAAACATTCAAAAATAAAAAGGCCACTAAAAAAATAAGTTCTATTCTTCTAAAATCCATTTTGTTTATCCAACTATTATTAAAAAATAGTTGGGCAGTTTTCTAAGAGCAGGTCATCAACACTCTTAGAACAAGCCCTCCTTCTTACTTTTTTAGCTTTTGAACGATCAAAAACTCAACCCTAGCATAACCTAGTTCGATTAGTTGGTCGCTTGTAGCTCTTTAAGTAGCACTTGGTATTGGTACCATTCTTGTTGGTAATATACAAACCAAGTTGGCGTTAAATCTACCACGCCGGTGTCTTGTAAGTCCGTCCATTGATAACCAATCGTAATGATTGGATATTGCTTTTGATCTAAGCCCGCATTAAACAACTGTTGATAAACAGCCCCCGCCCCTGGTAATTCTTGCGTTTTTTCAGACGGAATTGGTACTTGAATAGTCGTTAAGCTACCGGTAATATTGATATTTTTTTGATTTTTTTCTACAGTCGGACTAAACGTCACTTCAATAGCACCCTGATTATTTTCTCGAAAAATGGGATAACCTTCGACAAAAGGCCGATAAGTAAACCGTTCATCTTCAACCGTAAAATAACGTAACTGTCCCATACTCGTACCTAAATTAGCCATATAATGCGCACTTGCATTGTATAATGTTTGATTTTTTAATAAATAATTATTTTCACGATAGTCAATTAATTGGGTATCTAAATTAATCGTCAAGATATCCCCTTTACTATTACTGATTGAAATCGCATCTGGTGTATCATCGTTTACTTTAATATTTTTAGTATCATTAAAAAAGGCATCGCGAAATACGGTATAAGGCTGGTCAGCCGAAATATAAGAATAGAGCTGTAAACGGATTGGTTGTTCGGAAAGAACTTCGCCATTTACTATTTCCTGATTTAACGGATACTTTTGCATTTTATCCTGCGTCTTATTTAGCAGTGAGGAAAAGTTTTTGCTACTTAAACCGCTAAAATCATATTGAATCACTCTCAATTTATCCGTATGAATAAAGGAAAGTTTTTCTTTGTTTAAATCTATTTTTACCGTATCAAAGGTTAGCTGTTTGGCTTTTTGTAGTGCTTCTGTAGATAATTGTAGATGATAAACCTGCAAATAGGTGGATAAGCTCATCTGAGAAAGATAATGAAAAACAATTACTTCATTCTCTTTATAGCTAGCTGCTAGCTCAGCTTTAGCTGAATAGGTCTTTACTGACATTTGGCTTAATTTAACCTTAGCTAGCTGATTTTGAAATAAGCGAATCACACTTTCTGAATGGGCACTAAAAGTAGCTTGATTATTCCGAAAAATCAATTGCGTTGGCAAAAATAGCTCTTGCTTAGAGCGCATCGCCACCACGTTTTGGCTAACTTCTTGCACATCGGTTGCCTCCTGATTAGCCGGAAACAACCAAATAAGATAGGATAGATAAAAGCTAAGGCCAATGAGTATGACTAAAATAATCTGGACTAAACGATTAATATATTTCAATCCCACCATTCCTCCTCGATTGGTTCATATGGTAAGCTAATATAGAAAGTTGAACCAAAGTTTTCACGACTATCCGCCCAGATACTACCACCCAACGCACGAACCACTTCTCGTGAAATCGCCAAGCCTAAGCCGGTTCCGCCTTGTTTACGCGCACGCGCTTTATCTACCCGATAGAAGCGATCAAAAATTTTAGCTAAATCTTTTTTCGGAATACCTAAACCTCTATCGGTTACCGATAGAACAACATTATTATGTGTTTCCATTAGCCTTACGATAATCGTACCGCCATCAGGTGAATATTTGATGGCATTATTCATAATATTATCTATTACTTGAATCATTCGGTCAGGATCAATCTCGACAAACAATTGTCGTTTAGTAAATTCTCGACGAATCGTATATTTCTTTTCCTCATTGGTCAAAATAACGTCAAAACGATCCAAGACAAAATTCACTAGCTCATTGAAATTCACCATTTCTAGCTGGAGCTTCAAATTGCCATTATCCATGCGCGATAAATCAAGTAAGTCATTAATCATCCGAATCATACGATCTGTTTCATCTAACGTAATTTTCAAAAATTTCGGTGCAATCTCTTTATCCTGCCAAGCACCTTCACTCAGCGTTTCAATATAACTGCGCATGCTGGTAAGCGGTGTTCGTAATTCATGCGAAACATTCGAGACAAATTCACGACGTTCACGTTCAGTTTGTTCTTGCTCAGTAACATCATGTAAAACAGCTACTAAGCCAGAAATAAAACCAGATTCACGGCGAATCATCGAAAATTCCACGCGAATAATTCTTTGATCGTTGGTTTGGTGTGAATCAGCTAATTCAATCAATAGTTCCTCGGTACTTTCTAAAATTTTACGTAGCGTATAGTCTTTTTCAATATTTAACAATTTTAGGATACTCTGACCGATAGCGACTTCTTTTTTTACATTTAACAAGGATAAGGCCATATCGTTAATGGTAATTACTTTCCCCCGTCGATCGGTAGCAACCACACCATCAGTCATGTGTGATAAGACACTATTCAAGCGATTACGCTCAGATTCCATCGCCTCTTGTGTTTCCTCAATTTGTTTAGCTAATTGATTAAAGGTAGTAGCCAGTTGTCCTAGCTCATCTTTTCCATGTACCGTTACTTTTCGACTATAGTCTCCTCGCGCAATCCGAACCGCTTGCTCACGCATCTCACCAATCGGCTGGGTAATCGAATGAGCAATTAAAACGGCTACCACCATGGAAATCCCTACAGCAATCAAAGAAGCCGTCACAAAGATAATCGCAATATTGCGAATTTGCTGATACTGATCTTCAATATTACTCTTGACATACAGTGCGCCTAAAATGGTATCACCAGTTAATGATTGAATTGGGTGGACATTGATTAACACACGTTTGCCCGTTTCATCATCATAAACCCGAAAACTTTTGATGGTAAAATTATTAATATCCTGATAATCATTTTTCTTCCCAATTGAAGATTTTTCGGTAACATCAGTGGTTGCGCGTACAATCCCCTTCTCATCAACCACACGCATCTCTAGTATTTCACTAGTACTACTATTATCTAGTAATCTTTGAATGGTTTGATTGATATTTTGCTTATCACTCGCTCGATCTAATTCTGAAGAAATCGTATTTGCTAAAGCTGCTACCTGGGTATCCATCCCCTTGCTATAATTATCAATAATTGATTTTTCCAATCCACGAATAAAATATGCCCCGATTATCTCGATTGATATCAATAAAATCAAGATAAATGTCAGGGCAATTTTAAAGTTCACTGATTGAAAAAAGCGAACTCTTTCTTTCATTTACTTACTCCTGTTCTGGATTTCTCAAGTAATAGCCCACGCCTCGGCGCGTTACTAGGTAATTAGGATGACTCGGTTTGTCCTCGATTTTTTCGCGTAAACGTCGAACCGTCACATCAACAGTACGCACATCCCCAAAATAGTCATATCCCCAAACAGTTTGTAACAAATGCTCTCTGGTCATCACCTGACCTAAATGTTTGGCCAAATAATGTAATAACTCAAACTCACGATGCGTTAAATCAATCTCTTCATCAAGCTTGGTAACCATATACGCATTTGGATGGATCGTTAAATCTCCAATTTTTAACTCTGCATTTTGACTTTCTTCTGTTTCTTTAGCGCTAGAAGCTCCTCTTCTAAGATTAGCCTTCACCCTAGCTACTAGCTCACGATTAGAAAATGGCTTGGTCACATAATCATCCGCACCTAATTCTAATCCTAAAACCTTGTCAATTTCAGAATCTTTAGCCGTCACCATAATAATAGGCATATCATAAGTCTTACGTACCTCTCGAGCAACCTCTAGGCCATCAATTTTAGGTAACATCAAATCCAATAAAATCAAGTCTGGTTGAATTTCTTCAACCTTTTGTAAGGCCTCTTCTCCATCATAGGCACTAAATACCTCATAGCCTTCCTTCGCTAAATTAAATTTTACAATATCCGAAATTGGCTTTTCATCATCTACAACCAATATTTTTTTCACTTATTGTCACCTCTTCACTTTCTATGTCGAACCATTCGTCTCTATTATAACTTATTTTTGCGAATGTTTCATTAAAAGGTCTTTTTTTCTATTCATTTAAGATTTAATGACTTTTTTTACATAAATTGATATAACAAAAAGAACGCTGATAGACTGTCCTAAACAATCCAACAACGTTCTTTTTCTAATCATTTATGGGTTGTGAGGGGCTCGAACCCGCGACCCGCTGATTAAGAGTCAGCTGCTCTACCAACTGAGCTAACAACCCGTATCGATTACTTGTATATAATAGCATCTCAATTCAAAAAATGCAAGGGTTATTTTTATAAAAATAAAATATAATTTAAAATCAGCTGATTAGCAAATGCCTCATGACAAGTTAGAAAAAATGTGATAAAATTTATCTGGTTTTAAAAACTAGATAAAGTAAACCCTATAACTTTAAAAACTTATTTTTAAAATAAAAGAGGTCAATCAAATGGAAGAATTAAAAGCTGCTTTAGCCCAATGGGGAGCTGAATTACTCGATTTTCACTTACCTCGTTGGGAAGAATTACCTGAATTAGACTTATATATGGATCAAGTCATTCAACTAGTGGATCAATACTTGGCACCAGTTATCCAAAGCGATAAGCATAGCCTATTGACACCCGCTATGGTGAATAATTACGTCAAAAAAGGCTTGATTCCAGCTCCCAAGAAAAAGCGCTATAATCGTAAACATTTAGCTTTTTTAATTGCCATCACGCTTTTAAAACAAGTCTTAACTATTCCAGAGGTTAAAAACGGGATTCTTTTCCAAGGAAAAGTCTCTGGGATACGTGAAGCTTATGATTTATTTTGTACCGAACAGGAATTAGCCATTCACTTTATCGGTAAACAAGCTACACAGCAAAGTCTAGCAATCAATACCCAAAACGATGTTGAATTACTCGCTGTCCGAGTGGCCACCCGTTCTTTTGCCAATAAGTTATTAGCTGAAAAAATGATTGAATTACAAACAAATCTTTATTTGACAGGAGAAGATAGCTATGAATGAACATAAAATCGCCTTATTAATTGATTCTGGAACAGATGTACCGATGGAAATTGTCCAAGAAAAACAAATGTTTATGCTACCTTTACAAATTATTTATCAAAACGAAACTTACACCGATAAAATCGATATTACGCCTCGTGAAGTTTATGATCGCTTTTCAGAAGAAATCCCTAAAACTTCCTTACCTAGTGGAGAAGTCATTCATCGCGTACTTGATGAAATTAAGGCAGCTGGCTATAAACAGGTATTTGCTGTTACCATTTCCAGCGGTTTAAGTGGGACGTATAATGCCGTTCGTCTAATTGGCAATCAAGATCCTGACTTAAATGTATTTGTATTAGATACGAAAAATATCGGCATTGCAGCTGGCTTACAGGCTATTCGGGCAGCTGAACTAATCGAAGAAGGCATTGACTTTGAAGATTTAATCGAGACGATGACCAAAGAAGTGACGGCTAATCGCGTCTTCTTTAATGTTGCTACCTTAGAATATCTCCAAAAGGGTGGACGAATCGGTCTAGTCGCTTCTTTAGTTGGCAATATGCTAAAATTAAATCCAACTATTTCTTGTAACGAAGACGGCATATACTATACCGTAGCCAAAACACGTGGACGCAAAAAAAGCATCGAAAATATGATTCAATTAACCGAGAAATTTATTGGTGAAGCCAAAAATTATCGTTTGGCCATCGCTCAAGGAGATGCTTTAGAAGAAGGTTTATGGTTAAAAGAAGAAATGACCCGCCGTTTCCCTAAGGCTAAAAAAATCTTATTTGGTGATATCTCTCCAGCTTTGGTCGTTCATACAGGTCCTGGTCTACTAGGATTAGGCATCCAAATTTTACCGGAATAATCGTAAATATTGTTAAAAAAGCCTGGGTAGCGCGAACTACTCAGGCTTTTTTACTAATAAAGAAAAACTCATTTACTCAAAGGAGATTTTTTACCCTTCATCGATTGGCTATACTTAACGGCACACTCACTTTCACAATGCTCACAATGACCTTTTGTCTTAAATTGTCGATAAATGACTATCCCTACCGCTCCGATAATCAATACCGTTAAAATAAAAGTTGAAAGATTCATTATTTATTCACCACCAATTGTTGAATCGTTTGTTTAGTATTTTGCTTTGGTTGACGTACAAAAAGATAGATAAACATCCCTGCTACTACAATAGAAACGATACTTAAAACATTTAAAGAACCAGCTTCAAACAACAAATGTCCAAATTGGTAAATCAATAGACTAATCATATAAGCAAAACCGCACTGATAGCCAATAGCCAACCAAGTCCATTTGGCACTAGCCATTTCTCGATGAATGGCTCCAATCGCTGCAAAACAAGGCGCACAAAGCAGGTTAAAGACTAAAAAGGCATAGGCCGAAACTGCGGTAAAATCTACATGCATATTCACCCAGAATTCCTTCCCAGTTTCAGAAATAGTCGAAGAATGGGTATATAAGACCCCAAATGTATTAATTACATTTTCTTTGGCAATCAAACCGGTAATTGTCGCAACTGCGCCTTGCCAATTTCCCCAACCTAAAGGCAAGAATAAAGGAGCAAAGCATTTACCGACAAAGGCCAAGATACTCTGATTAACCTCAACCATTTCACCATAAAAATTAAAATGCATCATAAACCACAAAATGACAGAGGTCGCAAAGATAATTGTGCCGGCTTTTTTTACAAAGGCTTTTCCTCTTTGAAACATTTGTAAGCCAACATTTTTAACTTGTGGCAAATGATATGGCGGTAACTCCATAATAAAAGGGGTTACTTCGCCAGCAAACAAGGCGGTCTTCTTTAAACTAATCGCTGAAAGTACAATAGCAAATATTCCTAAAAAATAAGCTGAGGGTGCAACCCAACTACTATGCGGGAAGAAAGCTCCAGCAATCAGACCAATAATCGGTAATTTTGCTGAACAAGGCATAAAAGTAGTCACCATAATGGTTAAACGACGGTCTCTTTCGCTTTCAATCGTACGTGAAGCCATAATTCCAGGTACGCCACAGCCGGTCGCAACTAAAATCGGAATAAACGATTTTCCTGATAAACCAAAGCGACGCAACAAACGATCCATCACAAAGGCAATTCTCGCCATATAGCCACAGTCTTCCAAAATAGCTAGGCAACAAAATAAAACCAGTAATTGTGGTAAAAAGCCTAAGACCGCCCCTACCCCGGCGATAATTCCATCAACAATTAATCCTTGCATCCAAGGAGCCACTTGCCATTGATTTAATAAACTGGTAGTAAAATCAGGTACCCATTGGCCAAATAATACATCATTTACCCAATCAGTCCCCATAATCCCCACTGTTTGAATGGACAGATAGTAAACCGCCCACATGATAAAAGCAAAAATTGGTAAAGCTAAAAAACGATTGGTTACAATGCGATCGATTTTATCACTCAAATTCATTTCAAAATTTGTATTTTTAACCATACATAAAGCAACAATCTTCATCACATACTCATAACGTTCATTAATGATAATCGCTTCACTGCTGTCATCAAAAATCTTTTCAGTAATTTGGATAATTTCGGCAATTTCATTAAGCGTATGTTTGGATAATTGCAGTTGATCAGTCAATTGTTGATCACGTTCAAACAATTTAATCGCATAAAAGCGCAAACGTTCAGCAGGCACTTTCTCTTTAATCAAATCAATAATTTCTGCTAAGGCAGCTTCCACCCGCTTATCATAGGTCGGTAAAAAGGCCGGCAGCTCAGGCTGGGATAATTGCTGCTCAATGGTCCCAACTAACTCAGCAATTCCCTGTTTTTTCAAGGCGCTCATACTGACCACGGGCAGCCCTAGCGCATAAGTAAGCTTTTCGATATTTAATTTATGACCATTTTTCTTTACAACATCCATCATATTTAGCCCAACCATCATCGGCAAGCCGAACTCCATGAGCTGAATAGTCAAATAAAGATTACGCTCTAAATTACTCGCATCCACAATATTTAGTAGTAACTGAGACTCATCACTTAATAGGTATTCTCTGGCAATCACTTCTTCTGGCGAGTAGGATGAGACTGAATAAATGCCTGGTAAATCCTGAATACATATATTTTTATTCTTTTTTAGCAAACCAGATTTGCGTTCAACTGTAACCCCTGGCCAATTTCCAACCGTTTGATTAGCGCCAGTTAACACATTAAAAGTACTTGTCTTGCCACTATTTGGATTTCCTACTAGGGCAACCTGCTGTCTGATCATACCGCAACATCCCTTTCGACTAAAATTAAAGCCGCTTCGGCCTTACGCAAAGTTAACGTATAGCCGCGCAAATTGATCTCGATTGGATCACCTAAAGGAGCGACTTTATGCACAAAAATCGTGAGGTGCTTGGTGACTCCCATATCCATCAAACGACGCTTAATGGCCCCTTGACCATGAATACCGACTACTTTAACCGTTTGACCTACTGCCACTTGATCTAAAGATAACCATTCTTTTCTTGTAGCTTGCTCTTTTACCTCTATTAAAGAAAGTACCTGTATATCTAATGCTAAACGACTATTTTTTAACATAACAATTCCGCTATCTTTATTCGATTGAATAAGAACAATCGTTGCATCAGGAACTATTCCTAAATCCTGCAATCGCTTCTTTAATTTCTCATTTGCCTCAATTGACTGAACCACATACAATTGATGGCAAACCCCTTGACTTAATTTTAACATCAACAATAGTCCTTTCCTTACTGAGATTGAACTCCTTTTCGTGAAATTGAGAATCATTATCAATAGAATACCTATTTATCTCAAAAATGTCAATCACATTTGTAAATAAATGTCCTTTTTTTCACAAGAATAATCAGCTAGTCTTGCTACCTTTTTTACGCTTTCAAAAATTAATTTGTACATCATTCACAAGAGATTGTCAGTCAATACTACTTATAGTGTCTGAACTAAAAATCAAGCACTACATATTGTGTTTTTCTATTGACTTTTTATTCAAGATATTTATACTAGTGATATAGATATTTTGTACGGAGGGTATGAAGATGAGTATCAAACTATTTTCTAAAAATAATTGTATGCAATGTAAAATGGCTAAAAGATTCTTAACTGAACATCAAATAAACTTTGAAGAAATCAATATTGATATGCAACCAGAAGCGATTGATTGGTTGAAGGAAAACGGCTTCCAATCTGTCCCAGTGGTAACCTCTGAGTTGGCAACAATTGTCGGATTCCGTCCTGATCAATTGAGACAATTAGCATAGACAAATCAAAAAAAATAGCGTATAGTAATAAGAGTAGTGAAAAGATTTGTTAGTTAAAAAATAACTACAAATCTTTTTTAATGTTTAAATAAAAAAACAAAAAAGGTTGTGAGTTGATGAGTTTGAAAGCATTAAAAGATGTAACTTACTTCAAATTGAATAATGAGATTAATCGTCCTGTCAACGGACAAATTCCATTAAACAAAGATAAAGAAGCCTTAGCCGCATTTTTTGAAGAAAATGTAAAACCTAACACCAAGGTCTTCTCTTCGCCAAATGAAAAAATTCAATACTTGATTGAACATGATTACATAGAAAGTGAATTCATCAATAAATATCAACCTCGTTTTATTGACGAATTATTTACCTACTTAAAAGAGCAAAATTTTCAATTTAAATCTTTTATGGCGGCTTATAAATTCTATTCACAGTATGCCTTAAAGACTAATGATGGGACTACTTATTTGGAAAGCTATGAAGATCGTGTGGCCTTCAATGCGCTTTATTTTGCTAACGGTGATGAAGCTTTAGCTTTAGCTTTAGCTGATGAAATGATTCATCAGCGTTATCAGCCAGCAACTCCTTCCTTTTTGAATGCCGGACGTAAACGTCGCGGCGAATTAGTAAGCTGCTTTTTAATTCAAATCACTGATGACATGAATTCGATTGGCCGTGGAATCAACTCCGCTCTTCAATTATCTCGTATCGGTGGTGGCGTAGGCATTACCTTATCTAATTTACGTGAAGCAGGCGCGCCAATTAAAGGTTACGAAAATGCCGCCAGCGGAGTTATGCCCGTAATGAAGTTATTTGAAGATAGTTTTAGCTACTCCAATCAGCTTGGACAACGTCAAGGAGCTGGGGTTGTTTATCTAAATGTCTTCCATCCTGATATCATTCAATTTTTATCAGCCAAAAAAGAAAATGCTGATGAAAAAATTCGTGTAAAAACCTTATCACTTGGTGTTTTAGTTCCAGATAAATTTTATGAACTCACTCGAAAAAATGAGGATATGTATCTCTTTAGCCCTTATAGTATTGAACGCGAATATGGTGTGCCATTTTCTTATATCGATATTACTAAAGAATACGATAAATTGGTTGCTAACCCTAATATTCGTAAGACTAAGATTAAAGCGCGTGATTTAGAAAATGAAATCTCTAAATTACAACAAGAATCTGGTTATCCTTATATCGTTAATTTAGATACGGCTAATCGTGCCAATCCAATTGACGGTAAAATTATCATGAGTAATTTATGTTCTGAGATTTTACAGGTTCAACAACCTTCTATTTTAAACGGTAAACAAGAATATGAAGTATTGGGAACTGATATTAGTTGTAATTTAGGTTCTACCAATATCGTGAACTTGATGGAAAGTCCAGACTTTGGTCAATCTGTTCGTGTAATGACTAGAGCCTTAACCTATGTGACTGATGCTTCTGATATTGATGTAGTCCCTTCTATCCAAAACGGCAATGCCTTAAGCCATACCATTGGCTTAGGGGCAATGGGCTTGCATACTTATTTTGCAAAAAATCAAATGTTGTATGGTTCACCAGAATCAATTGAATTTACAGATATTTACTTTATGCTACTAAACTATTGGACGCTTTATGAAAGCAATCAAATTGCTAAAGAACGCAAACAGACCTTCTATCATTTTGAAAAATCAAAATATGCAGATGGTAGTTATTTTGACACTTATTTAACTGGTGAATATCAACCAAAATCGGATAAAGTAAAAGCATTATTTGAGGGGATTTTCATTCCAAGTGCTGCTGATTGGCAAGCATTAGCCGAAAATGTTCAAAAATATGGACTTTATCATCAAAACCGATTAGCCGTCGCACCAAACGGATCTATTTCTTATATTAATGATACAAGTGCTAGCTTGCATCCAATCACTCGTTTAATTGAAGAACGTCAAGAAAAGAAAATTGGTAAAATTTATTTTCCTGCACCACATTTATCTAACGAAACGATTGGTTATTATCAATCAGCTTATGATATGGATATGCGTAAAGTTATCGATGTCTATGCAACTGCTCAAAAACACATCGATCAAGGGATGAGCCTAACCTTATTCATGCGTTCAGAAATTCCAGCTGGCTTATATGAATGGAAAACAACAACCAAACAGACGACTCGTGACTTAAATATTTTACGTCACTATGCCTTTCATAAAGGAATTAAGTCCATCTATTACGTTCGTACCTTTACTGACGATGCGGAAGAAATCGGTAGCAATCAGTGTGAAAGCTGTGTTATCTAAATACAATCATTCATGACTTATTGGTAGATTTTTTCAATTGAAGAAATCTACCAATTATTTTAAGCTAGTTTACTTCCTATACTAGCCATTTTTGCTTATAATAAAACAAGAACAATGGATAAAAGGAGAGTTATTATGGCTGAAACCTACTATGCGGCAATAAACTGGAATGAAATTGAAGATATTATCGATAAATCTACTTGGGAAAAGCTAACTGAACAATTTTGGTTAGATACTCGAATTCCACTTTCTAATGATTTAGATGATTGGCGTGGTCTTTCTGAATTAGAAAAACAAACAGTCGGCCATGTTTTCGGTGGCTTAACCTTGCTAGATACGGTGCAATCAGAAAGTGGCATGGAGCAATTGCGCAAGGACGTACGCACGCCGCATGAAGAAGCTGTTTTAAATAATATTCAATTTATGGAATCCGTTCATGCTAAAAGCTACTCTTCTATTTTTAGTACATTAAATACTAAGGCTGAAATTGAAGAAATCTTTGAATGGACCAATACCAATCCTTATTTACAAAAAAAAGCCGAAAGAATTAATGAAATTTATAAAAACGGAAGTGCACTTGAGAAAAAAGTAGCGAGTGTCTTTTTAGAAACTTTCCTATTCTATTCTGGTTTTTACACTCCACTTTATTATCTAGGTAATAATAAATTAGCCAATGTTGCTGAAATTATTAAATTAATTATTCGTGACGAATCTGTCCACGGCACTTATATTGGTTATAAGTTTCAATTAGGCTTTAATGAATTAACCGAAGAGGAACAACAAAAATTACGCGATTGGATGTATGATTTATTATACGAATTATACGAAAATGAAGAGCGTTATACGGAAGAATTATATGATGCCCTTGGTTGGACCGAAGAAGTCAAAACCTTCTTACGATATAATGCGAATAAAGCCCTAATGAATCTAGGACAAGATCCCCTTTTCCCAGATACCGCAAATGACGTCAATCCGATTGTGATGAATGGGATCTCAACTGGCACAAGCAATCACGATTTCTTTTCACAAGTGGGAAATGGTTATTTACTAGGTACGGTTGAAGCAATGCAAGATGAGGATTATTTCATCGGGATGGACGAATAATTCATCTAGATTGAATGACTAAAATAGCCATATGTTGCAATTGTCAACATACGGCTATTTTCTTTTTTATCTTTTTATACTAAACAGTGGTAAAACGTGCAACCGTATTCCCCAATACTGGACTATTGGCACTTTTAGCCTCACCCTTTTTAGGATGCAGGTCAGCAAAGGATTGACTTTTCGTCCAATTTTTCTGATCCTCCTCTGTTTGCCAGCGACTTAACACGACTAACTCACTCGTCGAATCATCTACTGCTCTTTGCATTAATTCAAAGCCAATGAACCCCGGTACATCTTTCATTTTCTCATTCGTATGACTAGATTGAAATTGGGCAATCATTTTAGGTAAAAATGCCGACTTCACTTGAATGGTATTCGTTACAATAAACATATGTATCACCTCAAAAATTATTTATTTTATGCTAACCACAGTTAAATAAGTACCATATAACGGATGTGTCCACTTTACTTGATAACGTGGTAAATCACCAAGAGACTCGTTAGCTACTAACCAAGTTTGTTCATCTAACCATTTGCCAGGTAAAGGCTGCCAGCTATCTTCAACAAACCAAATTCCTTTATCTTTTGATGGATAAATCACTTCAGCTAGTGCTTTTGGTAAACGGAATAATATGCCTTCTTCCTCGATTGCTGCTGTAATCGGCTGTCCTAAATTCGCTTTTAATTCGGTTACTAGACAAACATCCGCAAAACCATCTGCCCAAATTTCGATCTTCAATTGGTCACCTGCTTGCCATTGATTCAACAGCTGATAGCGTAAATTTTCTTCTGTTTTTAAAAAACCGAGCTCTAAGTGATTCTCCGGTACATGATAAAGATAATCTGGCCAAAGCAAAGGAATGGCTTGATTATTTATCCGAGCTATCACACTATAAATATGTCGACCATATAATTGATCAAAAGCTTCATAGCTATTGACCTGATTACTTACAAAGCCTATTTCCGCAGCATAGCTATAATGCATGAATTGATAGTAATCGGCCAATATTTTTAACGGAAAAGGGACTGGTTTAGGGCGTTTTTTACCAAGGTACTCTCTTTTTCCATAACTACCATCAGCTAACAGACGCTTATACTTACACGCATCCACCTCATCAGCACGAACGCTTTTTATATCCTGCCACTCTTGAACGAGAGGATACAAAGGATGATTTACTTGATCCTTAATGACTAAATAATCAGCCAAATCCATATACACCGGCACCTGTTTTATACAATAATGATTATTTAATTGCTTTTGAAGACGTGGATTTCTGGTGGACTGGCGTTTTAAAATTGGTTCAAATATAGTAGCTAATTTTAAATCCGCTAATACTTCAGCTGAACAATCACTTTGATAAAAAGTCTCAAAAGTCATGTCTACCTTGCCAATTACATACTCCACGCAATCACCTTCTCTTTCATTTTTTTAAATTATAGCACATTTAATTGAGAATGATAATCATTTTATTTATAGATTGATAAAAAATTATTCATCATAGAATATTTATCTATTTTATTGACACTCAAATTTCCATATGATAGAATCAATTTGTTGTATTCAACATATATTAACTCTGGTGCAGCAAATGGACCAGGGCAAAGGAGAGAAAAACATGAAAGCAAATATTCATCCAGATTATCATCCAGTAGTATTTATGGATTCTACAACAGGATTCAAATTTTTATCAGGTTCAACTAAAACTTCTAACGAAACAGTTGAATGGGAAGATGGCAATACTTATCCACTGATCCGTGTCGAAGTAACTTCTGACTCACACCCATTCTACACAGGTCGTCAAAAATTCACTCAAGCCGACGGACGTGTGGACCGTTTCAACAAAAAATACGGTTTTTCAAACTAATTTTATCATTAGTTATTGGCTTACTAAAAGGCATCTCGTTTATCGAGATGCTTTTTTTATTATAAATTCTTTTTAATAAAAAAAGACATCTAGACAGAGAACCCTCTCGACTAAATGTCTGATTAATATTGGACTGATTAGGTGGTTCGTTTATTTAAACGACGTGGGACTCGCGGCGTTTTTTCTTCTCCACCAAAGGAAACCTCTTGAAACACCTGAATAAACTCTTCGTTCGTTTTCGTCTTACGTAGAATCTTGATAAATTGATCAGTATACTCTAAAGAATCTCCTGTCATATTGTTGCGTAAACGCCAGGTCTCTTCTAATTGCTCTTCAGTCATTAACAATTCTTCTTTACGCGTACTTGATTTCTTCATATCGATTGCTGGGAAGATACGTCTTTCAGCTAGCGAACGAGAAAGTTGTAACTCCATATTACCAGTACCCTTAAATTCTTCATAAATGACATCATCCATGCGACTACCCGTATCAACTAAAGCAGTAGCTAAAATGGTCAAGCTGCCACCTTCTTCAATATTACGAGCAGCACCAAAGAACTTCTTAGGCTTAAAGAGCGCAGCCGGATCAATCCCTCCACTAAGCGTTCTACCACTAGGCGGTACCACTAAATTATAGGCTCTAGCCAGACGAGTAATACTATCCATCAAGATAACCACATCACGTTTATCTTCGACTAAACGCATGGCTCGTTCTAAGACTAATTCAGCTACTCGTGTATGGTTACTTGGTTGTAAATCAAAGGTAGAAGAGACAACATCCCCTTTAACACTACGCTCTAAATCTGTTACTTCCTCTGGTCGTTCATCAATTAACAAAACGATTAGCTCAACTTCTGGGTGATTTGCAGTAATACCGTTAGCAATTTCCTTTAAAATGGTTGTTTTCCCTGCTTTAGGTGGCGCTACAATCAAACCACGTTGCCCAAAACCGACCGGTGAAAATAAATCAATCATCCGTGTAGTTAAGACATTTGGTTGCGTAGACAATTTTAATGGTCGATTTGGATAAAGTGGCGTTAAGGCTGGAAAGTGTGGACGTTCCTTGGCTTCTTCAGGATCTTTACCATTGACACTTTCCACATGCATCAAACCATAATAGCGTTCATTTTCTTTTGGTGGGCGTGCTTTTCCTGCCACCTTATCACCATTTCTTAGTCCAAAACGTCTAATTTGTGATGAAGAAATATAGATATCCTCAGCGCTAGGTCCATAATTGATTGGGCGTAAAAAGCCAAATCCCTCCTGACTAACAATATCTAGAATTCCTTCCATATAAAAGAAGCCTTGTTTTTCTGCTTGTGCTCTGATTACAGCTAAAGAAAGTTCTTTTTTATTCATTTGGCTGTAATACGGAATTTTGAATTCTTTCGCGTAGGTATAAATTTCTTTTAGCGTTTTATTCTCTAATTCCGCCATTGTTAAATAATCGCTCATATTTACTCCTCTATCATATGAATGTCTGCACCTAGTGCGGTTAATTTTTCGATAATATGATCATACCCTCTTAAAATATTTTCTATTTTAGAGATTTTTGTTGTTCCTTCTGCCATTAGACCAGCTACCACTAAGCAGGCCCCCGCACGTAAATCAGATGCAGCCACATCCGTCCCAATCATTCGATCAGTTTTAGCTAAATACATATAATTGCCTTCTACTTTAGCATTCGCACCCATCCGAGCCAATTCTGGAATATGATTAATACGTTTAGGATAAATCGTATCCACAATCTCTGATACGCCCTCTGCTTTTAACAACAGCGGGGCGATTGGCTGTTGTAAATCAGTCGCAAAACCAGGATATGGAAAAGTCTTTAAACTAATTGCCTTTAATTTCTCAACAGGATGTACGTAGATACTATCTTCAGAAATATCTAAGCGTACCCCCATTTCTTCTAGCTTAGCAATAAAACTCTCTAGATGTTCATAAATCACATTTCTTACTGTCATCCCTTGACCGACAGCAGCTGCAATCGATAAGTAGGTGCCGGCTTCAATTCGATCTGGGATAATCATATGTCTGCAACCATGTAATTGTTCAACGCCTTCAATACGAATTTCATTGGTACCAGCACCGCGAATTTTGGCACCCATATTATTCAATAAAGTTGCGACATCAATAATTTCTGGCTCGCGCGCAGCATTTTCAATAATTGTTTTACCTTTAGCTTTAACAGCTGCTAGCATCACATTAATCGTTGCCCCGATTGAAACCATATCCATATAAATTCGATCGCCAACTAAGCCTTTTTCATCTGTTCGTAAATACATGGCACCACGTTCATTACTTACCGTAGCCCCTAGAGCTTCAAAGCCTTTGATATGTAAGTCAATTGGTCTTGGCCCTAAATTACAACCACCTGGTAATCCCACTACGCCTTCACCAAACTTACCTAATAAAGCGCCCATAAAGTAATAAGAAGCGCGCAAGCTATTAATTTTTCCACTTGGCATAGGAATAGAAACAATATTGGTTGGATCAATTTCTAATTGATTATTTTCAAATTTTACTTTCACACCCATAATTTCAAGGATTTCCATCAAAGAATGGACATCTTGAATATCAGGTACACCTTCTAAAATAACTGGAGAGTCGGCTAAAATAGCTGCTGGAATTAAAGCAACCGCACTATTTTTAGCTCCAGAAATTGTTACCTCTCCTTTTAATGGACGATTTCCATTAATGACAATCTTTTTCATATATATTCACCTTAAATATCTTTTTCATGATAATAGCATCATCCAAATCATTTTATCATACTATAATGGAAGAAAAAAGTAATTGAGAAAAGAGTTTTTTGTAAAACAACAGTTTTTAATGATTTAGAACAATATCGTAAACAAATTGAAAGATGGTTTTAGTAAAAATGTATCGTTGGAAAACAAATGAAATAATTGTACGAGTGGGATAATTAAAGGAAAACGTACGTTAATGAATATAAAGAAAAAAGACCTGCCGTAAACAGGTCTTTTTTTAAAAAACGGAATTTATTAAGCTTTGTTAGCTGAACCGAACCAGTCAATGTGTTCTTCAGCATCTTTAACGATAGCTGCTTTACCAGGAGCTAATAATTTACGAGGGTCAAAGCCTTTACCTTCTAAATCTTTACCAGCTTCGATGTATTCACGAGTAGCTTTAGCAAATGATAATTGGAATTCAGTGTTAACATTAACTTTTGAAACACCCATCTTGATTGCTTTTTCGATTTGTTCTTGAGGAATACCAGAACCACCGTGTAATACTAAAGGTACATCATGACCTACAGCATCAGCAATTGCTTGTAAGTGATCGAAAGCTAATCCTTGCCAGTTTTCTGGGTAAACACCGTGGATGTTACCAATACCACAAGCTAAGAAGTCGATACCAGTAGCAACGATTTGTTTACATTCTTCGATATCAGCTAATTCACCAGCACCGATAACGCCATCTTCTTCACCACCGATTGAACCAACTTCACATTCTACAGAAACGCCTTTAGCGTGAGCTTTAGCAACAACGTCTTTTGCTTTTTCTAAGTTTTCTTCAAATGGTAAGTGTGATCCATCGAACATTACTGAAGTGTAACCAGCTTCGATACATTCTAAAGCTGCTTCGTAAGTACCATGGTCTAAGTGTAATACTACAGGAACAGTGATGTTCATTGATTCGATTAAGTTTTCTACTAAGTTTTTAACAACTTTATAGCCACCCATGTATTTAGCAGCACCCATAGAAGTTTGGATTAAAACTGGTGCATTTTTAGCTTGAGCTGCTTCTAATAAAGCTTGAGTCCATTCTAAGTTATTTGTGTTGAACGCACCAACAGCGTATCCACCTTGACGAGCTGCCTTAAAAATTTCAGTACCTGATACTAATGGCATAATTAATTCCTCCTAAGTATTAGAAAAACTTTTATTTGTTAAGCCTTGCTTAACCAACGTATTCATTTTAGCAAAAAAAATCACAAATTTCTACAAAAAGAAGTGAATTCCTTAAACTTTTTTCAAAAAAATGCAGAAATCATCATTTTCTGTTGCGAAAAAATTTCAGAAAACCATTTAAACTTTCAAAAAAGGTCTTCCCATTTGGAAAGACCTTCACTACGCTTATTGATTTGCCAAAGCAGCTTCCACAAAGGCTTTGATTAAACGTTGTGGACGATTTGGACGAGAAATTAATTCTGGGTGGAATTGACAACCGACAAAGAATTTTTTCTCTGGTAATTCAACGATTTCGACTAAACGGTTGTCTGGCGATACCCCTGAAAAGACCAACCCATGCTCTTCAAACATTTCACGATATTTATTGTTAAATTCATAACGGTGACGATGACGTTCTTGAACAACTTCTTGATTGTCATAAGCTGCTGCTGTTTTCGTTCCTTTTTTCAACTTACATGGGTATAAACCAAGACGTAAAGTCCCACCTAAGTTTTCCACGTTTTCTTGGTCAGCCATTAAATCAATAATATTATTTTTAATATTTGGATGATTTTCAGCTGTATGGGCATCTTCTAAGCCGACTACGTTACGAGCAAATTCAACACATGCCATTTGCATCCCTAAACAAATCCCTAAGAATGGAATATCGTTTTCACGTGCATAGCGAATCGCTTCAATCTTACCTTCTACCCCGCGATCACCAAAACCACCTGGCACTAAGATACCATCAACATCGCTTAAATATTCAGCCACATTTTCACGTGTCAATTCATGCGATTTTACCCATTTTAAGTCAAGGTCTGCATCAAAAGCAAAACCAGAATGTTTCAACGCCTCTACAACCGAGATATAAGCATCTGGTAACTCAACATATTTACCAACTAAAGCAATTTTAACTTTCTTGCTTAAATTCAAGACGCGGTTTTCTAAAGCTTTCCACTCAGTCATATCGGCTGCTGGTGCCTCTAATTTCAAATGATCACAAACAATTTGATCCATTCCTTGTTTTTGTAGGTTTAACGGAATAGAATAAAGTGTTTCCACATCGCGCGATTCAATGACTGCTTCTGGTGCTACGTCACAGAATTGGGCTAATTTATTTTTAGTACCTTGTGAAATCGGTTGTTCCGTACGAACGACTAAAATATTTGGCTGAATCCCTAAACCTCGTAATTCTTTTACGCTGTGTTGGGTTGGCTTAGTTTTCATTTCGCCAGCAGCTTTTAGATAGGGAATAAGGGTTGTATGAATATACATCACATTATCTGAACCGACGTCTGCTTTCATTTGACGAAGTGCTTCTAAAAATGGGAGTGATTCAATATCTCCTACCGTTCCGCCAACTTCGGTAATAATCACATCGGCATCAGTAAGACTTGCTGCACGCATGATTTTTTCTTTAATTTCATTCGTAATATGTGGAATTACCTGTACCGTTGCCCCAAGATATTCCCCTTTACGTTCTTTGCGCAAAACTTCTGAATAGATCTTCCCGGTAGTTACATTAGAATATTTGTTCAAATTAATATCGATAAAACGCTCATAATGTCCAAGGTCCAAATCAGTTTCTGCACCATCGTCAGTTACAAATACCTCACCATGTTGATATGGACTCATCGTTCCAGGATCGACATTGATATATGGATCGAATTTTTGAATTGTTACTTTTAATCCACGGTTTTTAAGTAATCTTCCAAGTGATGCAGCGACGATTCCTTTACCAATTGAGGAAACAACGCCACCTGTTACAAAGATGTATTTTGTCATAAATGCATTTGCTCCTTTTCATTTTTTACAGGAAGATTCCAGAAATAAAAGAACGCTCCCTACCTAATCAAAAAGATTGGATAGGGAGCAATTATTTCTACACGAATCTGACTCTTAAATTTTAAGAGTGCCCAAGCAATATACTACAAGGTCAAGCTCAAGATGTCAACCACTTACAGAAAATTTTCTTTAGATAAAGTTAGCATTTTTGCCCCCTTTTTGCCCCCCTAAATGTCTAAAATCAAAAAATAAACCGCTGGAAGTCTTGCGCTCCAACGGTTTATCGTTATCTTAGTATAATTCTAAGTATTGTTCTCTTTCCCATTCAGAAACAGTTTGTCTAAATGAAGCCCATTCCATACGTTTAGCTTCGACAAAGTTAGAGAAGATATGTTGACCTAATGCATCAATCATCACTTGGTCAGTACGTAATTCTTTGATTGCATTGTGTAAGGTTGAAGGTAGATCTTTAATCAATGCTTCCGCACGTTCTTCTTCATTCATGATGTAGATGTTGCGATCCACAGCTGGTGGTGGTGTTAAACCACGGTTGATACCATCTAAACCAGCTTCAAGCAATACAGCCATTGCTAAATATGGATTAGCAGCAGGGTCAACTGAACGTAATTCTAAACGAGTTGATAAACCACGTGATTCAGGCACACGAATTAATGGTGAACGGTTACGACCTGACCAAGCAACATATACTGGCGCTTCATAACCTGGTACTAAACGTTTGTATGAGTTCACAGTTGGGTTACATACCGCAGTAAATGCACGAGCATGCTCCATTAAACCACCTAAGAAATGATAAGCAGTTTCACTTAATTGTAATGGACCAGCAGGATCAAAGAACACATTGTCATCACCTTTAAATAAAGACATATTACAATGCATACCTGAACCATTGATACCAAATAATGGTTTTGGCATGAATGTCGCATGTAAACCATGTTTTCTAGCAATTGTTTTAACGACTAATTTGAATGTTTGAATGTTATCACACGCTTCGATTACATTTGCATATTTAAAGTCAATTTCATGTTGACCAGGGGCAACTTCGTGGTGAGAAGCTTCCACTTCAAAACCAAGACTTTCTAATTCTAATACGATGTCACGACGGCAATTTTCACCAAGGTCAGTTGGTGCAAAATCGAAATAGCCACCTTTATCATTTAAATCAGAAGTGATTTCGCCTTTTTCATTTAGTTTAAATAGGAAGAATTCTGGTTCTGGACCTAAGTTAAATGAAGTGAAGCCCATTTCTTCCATATGTTTTAAAGCACGTTTTAAATTACCACGAGGATCTCCTGCAAAAGGTGTACCATCTGGATTGTAAATATCACAAATTAAACGAGCAACTTTGCCATGTTCACTCTCCCAAGGGAAAATCATCCATGTTGATAAATCTGGATATAGATACATATCACTTTCTTCAATGCGCACAAAGCCTTCAATTGAAGAACCATCAAACATCATTTTATTTTCCAAAACTTTGTTTAACTGACTAACTGGTACCTCAACATTTTTAATCGTACCCATAATGTCAGTAAACATCAATCGTAAGAAACGTACATTTTCTTCTTTAGCAATTCGTTTGATATCTTCTACAGTATAGTTCTCTTTTGCCATAATATCCCGCCTTTATTTTTCTACTCATTTTTTATTTCCACAGCAATCACATCATGCGACCTTTTTGCTGATATGGATTGGGTTGATTTAATCCGCTTTGCGACATGATTTCGTCATAAAAAATTCTTCTAACATCCTTATCTGTCAGCGGCTGCTTTTCTTTTTTGGCTTGCTTTTGAACCTGACGCATTTCATAGACACGCTTGATGCCAGCCATATTTAGTCCTTCAGATAAATAATCTTTAATCTCTAACAAGACATCAATATCATTTAACGAATACATTCGACGATTGCCCTCACTACGTTCAGGCTTAATCAAGTCTTGCTCTTCATAATAGCGAATCTGTCTAGCAGTTAAATCGGTTAGCTTCATGACCGTTCCAATTGGAAAAACTGACATTGATCTTCGCAATTCTTTTTCGCTCATGGCTATCCCTCGCTTTTGTTAGTATTTTCTGAAAACTTGTTTATAATATACCAAGTTCGTATTCTTCTGTCAAGCGCTTATGTAAGAAAACCTAACATAGATTAGATATTTTTTTGTAAACTGCTAAAAAAGCCAGTGATATCAAGGTTTATTCACCAAATATTTTTCCGAGAATTTAGCATTAAATAAACTCATCACGAACATTAAACGTCTATACCAATTTTATTATTCATAAAAAAATCAATCAAACCTTTAGCCATTCGCTTAAAAGTTTGATTGATAGTCTACTACTTATTTGATTTAGTCTAAGTCTTCTTCATCAATTTGTATACGCACCAGTTGATGATAAGCTGGCGCAAAACCTGAAATAAGATAAACTTGTTTTAATTCATCAAATTCCATACTGGTCACTAAGGTTTGCCGTTTGATTTCATATAGTTGTTTGGCATCAGTAGCGTTTATTGTTGTTACATAAGGTTCAAATTGTTCCATTAATTGCTGTTTAATTGCTCGAATCAAATCTTCCTTCCCTTTGTTACTTTTGGCTGAAATACAAACATTAGGAAAGAGCGTTGGCACAAATGGTTCCTCACCAATTAAGTCTGATTTATTGTAGACGGTCAAAATAGGAATATCCACTATTGCTAGTTGTTGCATCAATTGCGCAACAGTTTGCTCATGTTGCAAACGATCTTGTGCGTGTGCATCAACAACATGTAATAACATATCTACTTCTTTACTCTCTTCTAAGGTGGATTCAAAGGCATCGACTAACTGAGTGGGTAGATCTTGAATAAAACCGACTGTATCTGTAACTGTTACTTCAAAGCCTTCTGGCATGCGCCATTTTTTTGTTAAAGGATCAAGTGTTGCGAATAATTGATCCTGTTCATAGGTTTGCGCACTGGTGAGGATATTTAAAATAGTTGATTTACCAGCATTTGTGTAGCCAATCAAGCCCAATTGAAATATATTCTTATCTTGTCTTTGCTTTCGGGCACGTAAACGATGGGCTGCTACTTCTTTTAACTCACGCTTAATTTGGGTAATTTTATTTCTAATGTGACGGCGATCCGTTTCTAACTTGGTTTCACCCGGACCACGTGTTCCAATCCCCCCACCCAGTCTAGATAGTTGATTTCCTTGACCAGCTAGTCGTGGCAATAAATATTCTAATTGCGCTAATTCAACCTGAAGCTTACCTTCTTTAGAGCGTGCACGTAATGCGAAAATATCTAAAATCAATTGCACGCGATCTAATACCTTGACTTCTAAGATTTCAGCTAACACTTGACCTTGACGCGGCGATAGTTCATGGTTGAAAATAACTAAATTGGCTTCATGCGCAATCACTAGCTGTTTTAATTCTTCTAATTTTCCTTTACCTAAAATGGTTTGACGATCAATTTGTGGTCGTTTTTGCTTTAAGATAAAAACGATTTCCCCCTCTGCCGTTTTGGTCAGTCCACGTAATTCGTCCATCGATGATTCAAAATAGCGAAAATTACTTTCCGTTTCCACACCAACTAAGATTACTTTTTCGTTCATGCTTTTTTAAACAATCAATTAAAGAGCTAATTGATTGTCTCCTTTCTTCATTATTGGTTAAGCCATTGATCAATTGCGACAAATAGTTCTTGTTTTTGCTTTGGCTCCTGTAACAAATTGTACCAATGCATCGCCATTCGATTTCTAAACCAGGTTAATTGCCGTTTCGCATAGCGTCTTGAATTTTGCTGAATGGTTGCAATCGCCTCATCTAAGCTACTTTCACCTTTATAATAGGGCAATAATTCTTTATAGCCAATCCCTTTGGCAGCTTGACTGGTTGGCTGTTGTAAAATAAATTTAGCTTCTTCAACTAACCCCTGTTCAATCATTAATAAAACTCGCTGATTTATGCGTTCATATAATACCTCACGCGCACAAGTTAAAGCGATGGAAAAATCATCATAACGTTTTTGCGGTTTGGTTGCGGGATCAAAAATACTGCGATTAGTTAGTTGCCAAACCTCTAAGGCGCGAATCACCTTTCGTTCATTATTGAAATGAATTTTTTCAGCAGCTAATGAATCGGTTTGTGCTAATAATTGCCACAGTGCTTCTTTCCCATGTTTTTGACTATACTGCTGATATTCCTGTCGAATTTTAGCCGAAAGCTCTGCTGATTCATCAGCCTGTCCAAGTTGGAAATCTTCCAAAAGTGCCTGCAAATATAACCCTGTTCCCCCTACAATAATAGGTAAATGCCCACGATGAATAATATTATCGATACATTCACTAGCTAATTGCTTAAAATCTGCAACCGAAAAGCCTTCATCTACCGAACGAATATCTAATAGATGATGAGGTACCCCTTGTTTTTCCTCAGAGGTAATTTTAGCCGTACCAATATCCAGCCCACGATAAACCTGCATCGAATCCCCATTAATCACTTCACCGTTATATTTTTGAGCTAGTTCAATACTCAAGGCAGTTTTGCCGACCGCTGTTGGTCCAGCAACGACGATTACTTTTTTCATAACTCTTTCCTTTACAATGCTTTTGAGAAATAAGCTAACGGACGATCCGTTAATTGACGCATCTGAATCTTACGCTCATAGATTAGTTCAGTAATTTCATCAGAAAATTCCTCTAAAACCATCCGCCCACCCTTATAGGCATAGGCGCCAAATTACACAGTCTCCTCTGGTGAAAGCACCACTTTACGCGTCGCAATTTTTTTGAAAAATTCTTCTAATAAATGATTGGGTAGATAAAAACTATTTTGAGCAGCGAAAGATTGCAAGTAAACATAATCGTCTATTGTAATATAACAATCATCAAAAGCATCAAAGCTAATATATTTATCCATCATCACGATCCGTTTTTCTAATAATTCGCGAATTTTCTTGTTTAATAAAACCAATAATTCGATTTCTCTAACTTTATGCTCTAAAAGTCGTGTTTGTGTTCGTTTACGCTCATCATAACGAATGCGTAATCCATTAGTAATAATGACGATTAGCGCACCTAATATTACCCCTAAAAAACCTGAAATCAATTCTGTTAATGCCAATATTTTCATTATATCCTAGGAAAACTCCTAACTTAAACCCCTTTCTTGCATTCAATAATTAGTATCAATTATCATTATAGCATAGTGCGTATTTTTTTGGTTGAGAATTTCATCGAAGAAAAAATGTCTTTTTGGTCAAATCTTCATTTACCTTTTGACTTTCTTTTAAACTGGTTTTGTTCAATTTTTCATCAAAAATACAAGCAATCCGTTTGACCTTTTTTGACCTTAAGCGTATACTTAAACATAGCAATTTAATTAGATATTTGCTAAAATATCTTTGTAATTTATCTGTTTATTTTAAAAGGAGGAACTGAAATGAATTTAATTCCTACAGTTATCGAACAATCATCTCGTGGTGAACGTGCTTATGACATCTATTCACGTCTATTAAAGGATCGAATTATTATGTTAAGTGGTCCTGTAACTGATGATTTAGCAAATTCTATTATCTCTCAATTATTATTTTTAGATGCCCAAGATTCTGAAAAGGATATCTACTTATACATCAATTCACCTGGTGGTAGTGTGACTGCTGGTTTAGCAATCTATGACACGATGAATTTTGTCAAAGCTGATGTCCAAACAATTGTCATGGGGATGGCCGCTTCAATGGGTAGTTTCTTATTAACGGCTGGAGCGAAAGGAAAACGTTTTGCCCTACCTAATGCTGAAATCATGATTCATCAACCTTTAGGTGGTGCACAAGGTCAAGCCACTGAAATCGAAATTGCTGCTCGTCATATTTTAAAAACACGTGAACGATTAAATAAAATTTTATCTGAACGTACTGGTCAACCAATTGAAGTCATTGAAAAAGATACAGATCGCGACAACTTTATGTCAGCTGAAGAAGCTAAAGCTTATGGCTTAATCGATGAAATTATGGTAAGCAGTAAAAACTTAAAATAATTATTATCAAATTCTATAGACGGATAGTTCAAATTAATCGTCAGCAGCTATTGACAATTAATGGAGCTATTCGTTTTTTTATTTTATCTTTCTTTAATTATGTTCGAGTGCTAGCTATTTAGATGGCTCGATTTATCCGCTGTATTCTGTATTTATTTGTACTTGTTTTCTATACTTATTCCTATTTATATGTTAAAATGACTATTAGTGTAATGCGTCCAATTTAAGTTTTATGGTAAGAGGTAAATCGGAAAGTAAATACGAGACTTTCTCTTTTTTTCTAGCCCCGTTGCTAAAAAAAGAACCTATTTATTTCTTGCGGACAAAATAAATACCTGCCCTTTGGCAAAAAGATAAAGGAGAATTTTTTTATGATTTACAAAGTTTTTTATCAAGCAACAAAAGAGCGTAATCCAAAACGTGAACAAACCAAATCACTTTACATCGAAGCAGATAGCGAAGTAACTGCGCGTCAATTAATCGAAGACAATACCCCATATAATATTGAATATATCCAATTACTTGAAGGCAATCATCTAGCCTATGAGCAAGAAAATGCCGACTTTAAGTTAGCGGAGTTTTAAGATGAAGGTCAGTCTAAAAAACAACGAAACCGGTGTTTTTGCGATTGGCGGTTTAGGTGAAATCGGAAAAAACTGTTATGGGGTGCAATTCCAAGATGAAATCATTCTTATTGATGCCGGAATTAAATTCCCCGAAGATGAATTACTTGGAATTGACTATGTGATTTCTGATTACAGCTATATCGTGCAAAATCTTCAAAAGGTCAAAGGTTTGATTATTACTCATGGACACGAAGACCATATCGGTGGCATTCCTTACCTACTTAGACAGGCAAATATTCCCATTTATGCTGGTCCTTTAGCCTTAGCTTTGATTACCAATAAACTAGAAGAGCATGGTTTGTTACGAGATGCTACTTTAAATGAAATTAACGAAGACACAATCATTCGCTTTAGAAAGACCTCCGTTAGTTTCTTTAGAACAACACACAGTATTCCTGATGCTTTAGGGGTTGTTGTTAAAACACCTTCTGGTAATATTGTCGCAACTGGTGACTTTAAGTTTGACTTTACGCCAGTTGGTGAGCCAGCAAACCTACACAAAATGGCAAAAATCGGTGAAGAAGGAGTGCTATGCTTACTATCTGATAGTACCAATGCTGAAATTCCTACCTTCACTAAATCTGAACAAACCATTGGCGAATCCATCATCAAAATTGTTGAAAAAATTGATGGACGCATTATTTTTGCGAGCTTCGCCTCAAATATTTTCCGTTTACAGCAAGCAGCCGATGCCGCAGTTGCTACTGGTCGAAAAATCGCTGTATTTGGTCGTAGTATGGAAAATGCCATTGTGAACGGTCAGAAGTTAGGCTATATTAAGGTTCCTAAAGGTACTTTTGTTGAAGCCAGCGAACTACATCGACTACCGGCTAACGAAACGATGATTTTATGTACCGGTTCACAAGGCGAACCGATGGCAGCCTTAAGTCGTATCGCCAATGGGACGCATCGCCAAATTCAAATTCATCCTGATGATACGGTCATCTTCTCTAGCTCACCGATTCCGGGTAATACAACCAGTGTGAATCAGTTGATTAACTTACTGCTAGAAGCTGGTGCGAATGTCATTCATGGTAAATTAAATAATATTCATACTTCCGGTCATGGTGGCCAAGAAGAGCAAAAGCTAATGCTCCGTTTAATGAAACCTAAATTCTTTATGCCAGTTCATGGTGAGTTTAGAATGCTAAAAATTCATACACAACTAGCACAAGATACAGGCATTCCTAAAGAAAACTGCTTTATCATGGAAAACGGTGATATGCTAGCCCTTACCCATGATAGTGCACGTTTAGCTGGTCGATTCCATGCAGGCGATGTTTATGTCGATGGCAGTGGTATTGGTGATATTGGTAACGTCGTTTTACGTGATCGCCAAATTCTTTCTGAAGAAGGTTTGGTCTTAGTAGTGGTAACGGTAGACTTAGAAAAACGCGAATTATTAGCTGGACCGGATATTTTATCTAGAGGTTTTATCTATATGCGTGAGTCTGGTGAAATGATTAATGAAGCGCAAGGCATTTTACAGCGTACCTTACTGGATGCTTTACAACAACCAGATGTTTCTGAGCATCGCTTACGTGAATGTTTAGCGGCAGCAATCGAACCGTACCTTTACGAAAAAACACGTCGTAAACCAATGATTTTATCCATGATTATGACACCTGATAAAGAATGAAAAATGAGAGGTATTTCTACTACTATTTAAGTAGTTAGAAATACCTCTATTTTATCTTTGCTGCCACAGTCCGCGCTCTCTCAAGCTAACATAGCTGCTTTGACCAATAATTAAATGATCTAATACTTCAATCCCAACTAATTCACCACATTTAATTAAGCGCAGCGTAAAGCGCCGGTCATTTTCAGAAGGCTCAGGATTCCCACTCGGATGATTATGACTAATAATAATCCTTGCCGCACTGCAGCGAACCGCTTCTCTAAAAATTTCTCGTGGATGCGCAATTGACTGATCCAAAGAACCAACAAACAAGATTCGTTTTTGAATAATCTCGTTTTTCGTATTGAGATATAAACAAATCAAATGCTCTTGTGGGGCATCCTTCCATTCTTCAATTAATTGTTGGGCTACTTGAAAACTGGTTGAAATCCGCCCCAGTTTTGGTTGTGATGCTTTTTGTATCCGCAAACCAAATTCCATTGCTGCTTGTAGTTGAATTGCAGTTCTTGACATCTATTCGCAACATAGATGCAGCCTAAAAATAAGCTTCTCTTACTTTCATAAGAGTTGAGACTATTTCTTCAACTTACGTCCATACGTAAGTGCCACATTTTTCTTCCGTCATTCGCTTACGGCTTTACTCTCCCACTAGGAGATAGTCGTTGAAGGTTTCCCTTATAGGTCAAGCCAACCTACTTAGGGCAGTCCCTGCTAAATACCCATTTGATTAAAGCACTTAGAAAAAGATCCACTTTTTCATATGCCATCCAATTCGTTTTTTCTACTTTCGTACCGCTCAGCTCATCGTTTCCAATCACTGTTTGGGTGAATTGGCTTTAGGGGGTCAAAGCAATTAACGTGGAGTACATATTCCTCACAGAATATGCAAGGCAATCACCTTCGTTTCACCGATTCCATGAATACTACATAATTCAGCAAGGTTTGCAGATTTTAACTCATAAAGATTGGGAAAAATATTTAAAACATATCCAGCTAGCTCCAAGACATTAATCTCTTTAGTACCTGTTCGCAGTAAAATAGCTAACAATTCCTGGTCTGATAAGGCTTGCACACCGTAGCTTAACAATCGCTCTCGTGGCATCGAGCTAGCTGGAATAATTCCTCTTACCGACATCAAATCACTCCCTTCTATTCTTTATATACGAAAAAAATAAGATGAACGTCTTTAAAATACGCTCATCCTATTTTCTTTTTATTAATCAGTAAAATATTCACCAATATCCACTAATGAAGGATAGACCGCTATAGCCTTAGTTCGTAATTCCTCACTAGGTGCAATTAAGTCTGGAATCATGATAACATCTATTCCAGCTGCATTAGCCGCTAAGACACCGTTTTTTGAATCTTCTAATACTAGAGCTTGATTTTTAGGGATTGCTAAACGTTCAACAGCTAACTCGAAAATCTCTGGATCTGGCTTAGCCAAGCGAACATCTTCTGCTGATACGACGACATCAAAATAAGCAGCAATTTCGGCTTTTTCTAATAAAAGATCGATAAAATAGCGAGTATTACTAGAAGCTAGCGCTGTTTTAATATTTAACTGCTTTAATCGAACCAGTAAATCTTTGGCACCAGGTTTTAACTCAACCCTTCCCTCACGAAAACGTTCCTTGATATAGACGTAGCTACGGGCAATCATTTGATCAACTGTCTCTTGACCAAAAGTGGCATCAAAGGTTTGATGATAGCCTTGAAACATCTCTTCATCAGAAATGCCAATATATTGTTGATAGGTGGAAAAATCATAAGGCATCCCAAAATCCTGTGCTGCTTTTAGATTTGCTTCATAATACAACATTTCAGTCTCAAAAAGCAGTCCATCCATATCAAATATTACTGCTTGATAATTTTTTTTCATTTAGACGCCTTCTTCCTGATTTTCTATTTCATTTAATAATAATTGACGGACTTGAGAAACAAAGTATAAAGACCCGGTGATTAACAGCATATCTTGTTCTTGCATGTTTTCTAAAATTTCAGCTAGACCAAATTGCCATAAGGAAACTACCGAAAGCTTCTCCGGTGCATACTGTTCAATTTGTTCGGTCATCGTAATAGATTTAGGATGCTCAAAGGACGAAACGATAATTTCCGTATTAGGTAGCGCCAATAAAGTATCTAACATGCCAAATACATCTTTTGTCTGCAAGGCTGAAAAAAGAATGTATTTATGATAATCCTTGAAATCTTGTAGGTTTTCAACCAAGCGATGCATCGCCGGTAGATTATGGGCACCATCTAAAATAATCAGTGGTTGATCACTGATTTTTTCCATTCTAGCTGGCCAAAAAGTTTTGGCTAATCCTTGAATCAACCATTTATTTTGGAAGGGAATTTTTTTAAGCTGACAGTAGACTTTAAATAAACGAATCGCCATCGCTGCATTTTCTACTTGATGGTGACCTAATAACGGGGTGACTAAATTCTTAATCATTCCCTCTTCATCTTGATAATCAAAACACTCACCCCAGGGCTGCTTGCGATGTAAATAAGTTGCCTGATAATCCGTGCCATAATGCCATACTGTCGCCTGTTTTTCTTTGGCTATCTGATTAATAACAACCAAGCTTTCTTCATCAATGACACCAGTCACTAAAGGTACTTTACGCTTGATAATGCCTGCCTTTTGAAAAGCAATTTCTGCTAAGCTTTCACCTAATATATCTTGATGATCTAGACCAATCGTTGTAATCCCAGTCAAAATCGGCGTAATCACATTGGTACAATCTAATAGGCCCCCTAGCCCAACTTCTATAACAGCAATATCCACCTGTTCTTCATAAAAATAAAGAAAGCCCATCGCAGTAATGATTTCAAACTCAGTTGCACCAGCTAGATGTTCATTATTATCAAGCTTTTCAACAATTGCTTGTACTTTTTGCGTAAGAGAAACTAATTTTTCAGCAGGTATTGGCTGACCATTAATCATCATTCGCTCATTAAAAGATTCAATATAAGGCGAAGTGAATGTACCTACAGTTAAGCCAAGCTCCATTAAAAAGCTTTTTAGATAACTAACCGTCGACCCCTTACCATTGGTGCCAGCAATATGAATCGTTGGAATTTTATTTTCAGGATGATCTAACGCCGCTAAAATCGCCTGAACTCGCTCAAGTCCTGGTCTAGAACCAAATTTTAGTCGGCTGTGAATCCATTCAATCGCTTCATTTTCTGTTAAAACCATCATATCACCTCAAAAAAGCATGCTTAAGCAAGATAAAACGGCTTGACGATAGGTCAGTTGTTTTTCTTTACTAAAGCATGCACCTCTTTATGAATATTAATTTTGTAATGCCTTTAATTGTGCAATTCGCTCTGAAACAGCTTGTTGTTTTTCAAGATAGTCCGCTTCTTTCGCACGCTCTTGTTCAACAACTGCTTGTGGCGCTTTGCTGACAAAACGTTCATTGGCAAGTTTTCCTTGCACTCGTTTCACTTCACCATCTAATTTAACTAATTCTTTTTCCAGACGAGCAATTTCTTCTTCTAGATTGATTAAATTCGCTAATGGCAGATAAATCGTTGCCCCAGTAATCACTTGTGACATCGCCATATCCGGCACTGCAAGGTCAGTTGCAATAACCAACTCTTCTGGATTACAAAAACGCATAATGTAGTTTTGATTTGCAGTTAGGAAAGCTTGTACTTTTTCATCATTGGCTTGAATCAATAATGTAACTGCTTTTGATAAAGGTGTATTCACTTCCGCACGAATGTTACGAACCGCACGAATCACTTCTTTTAGAATTTCCATGCCTTCAGCAGCAGATTCATCACTAAATTCATTTACCTCTGGATAGCTAGCTACAACGATAGAGCCTGTTGTCGTTGGTAATTTAGAGAAAATTTCTTCTGTTACAAATGGCATAATTGGATGTAATAAACGAACGATATGATCCAAAACATAAACTAAAACTGCTTGATTCATCCGTTTTGCTTCTGGATTATCGCCGTATAGTGTTTCTTTACTCATTTCAATATACCAATCACAGAAATCATCCCAAATAAAGTTATAAAGATTGCGACCAGCTTCCCCAAATTCAAAGCGATCAAATAGATGCGTCACTTTTTCAATCGTTTCATTTAGGCGAGTTAAAATCCAGCGATCTGCCACACTCTTAGGGCCTTCTAAATGTAATTCATCGGCCGTCATGCCTTCTACATTCATTAAAACAAAGCGAGAAGCATTCCAAATTTTATTGATAAAGTTCCAAGCAGCATCCATCTTTTCGTAACTAAAACGCACATCTTGTCCAGGGGCTGAACCATTAGATAAGAACCAACGTAAAGCATCTGCCCCATATTTTTCGATCACTTCCATCGGATCAATCCCGTTACCTAATGATTTACTCATTTTACGGCCTTGTTCATCACGAATCAAGCCGTGAATTAAAACATTCTTAAATGGACGACTGTCTGTAAATTCTAAGCTTTGGAAAATCATTCGACTAACCCAGAAGAAGATAATATCATAACCAGTAACTAGCGTATTGGTTGGGAAGTAACGTTTAAAGTCTTCACTTTCCACCTCTGGCCAACCCATTGTTGAAAATGGCCATAAAGCAGAGCTAAACCAAGTATCTAGTACATCTGGATCTTGTACCCAGTTTTCGCTATCAGCTGGCTCTTGCATACCGACATACATTTCACCAGTTTCTTTATGATACCAAGCGGGAATTTGATGTCCCCACCATAATTGACGTGAAATCACCCAGTCATGTACATTTTCCATCCAACGCAAGAAGGTTTGATTAAAGCGTGGTGGATAAAATTCAACCGCATCTTCAGTCTCTTGATTTTCGATTGCACGTTTGGCTAAAGGCGCCATCTTCACAAACCATTGTGTTGAAAGACGAGGTTCCACCACGACACCGGTCCGTTCAGAATGACCGACACTGTGCGTCATCTTTTCAATTTTCACCAAACGACCTAATTCTTCCAATTCTTTAACGATGGCTTTACGTGCTTCAAAACGATCCATGCCAGCATATTTGCCAGCTAATTCATTCATCGTACCATCGTCATTCATGACATTTACACGTGGTAAGTCATGACGATTGCCCACCTCAAAGTCATTAGGATCATGCGCAGGCGTAATTTTTACTACCCCTGTTCCAAATTCCATATCCACATAAGTATCAGCAACAACTGGAATTTCTTTATTCACAATCGGTAAAATCACTTTTTTACCAATTAAATGTTGGTAACGTTCGTCTTCTGGATGCACAGCTACTGCGGTATCCCCTAACATTGTTTCCGGACGTGTAGTAGCAATCTCAAGCGTCCCTGAGCCATCAGCTAGTTCATAAGTCATGTGATAAAAAGCACCTTCTACATCCTTATGAATTACCTCAATATCTGAAAGAGCAGTTCTCGCTTTAGGATCCCAGTTAATAATATATTCTCCACGATAAATCAGACCTTTTTCGTATAAAGAAACAAAGACTTTACGAACCGCCTTTGATAGCCCTTCATCTAGGGTAAAACGCTCGCGAGAATAATCCACAGAAAGACCTAATTTGCCCCATTGTTCACGGATATGAGTCGCATATTCTTCTTTCCAATCCCAAACCTGCTCGACAAATTTTTCACGCCCTAAATCATAGCGGGAAATTCCTTGTTCTTGCAGTTTAGCTTCTACTTTGGCTTGAGTCGCAATGCCTGCATGGTCCATTCCTGGTAACCATAAAGTATCATAACCTTGCATGCGTTTTTGACGAATAATCATATCTTGTAAGGTTGTATCCCAGGCATGACCTAAATGGAGTTTTCCGGTTACATTTGGTGGTGGAATCACGATTGAATAAGGTTTTGCTTTTTTATCACCACTTGGTTTAAATAAATCTTTTTCTAGCCATTCATTATAACGGCCAGCTTCCACTTCTTGTGGATTATACTTGCTTGATAGGGTATTTTCTGCCATTATTTTCCTCCTATAATCTTGTTTTCGTTTATGTCCTTAGCATCCATTGATAAAAGGCTACAAGTTAAGCGAACAGTTAGCCTAAAAACTGATCTGTTCGTGGCTAACCAGTCGCATCACATCCTTGGAATCTGTGTAAATGAACTAGATACTCGGAAAATTCGCCCCTCCGAATTGAAAATCTTTGGCCTTTATATTGCTTTTCATTTCGGAGGGTAATACTCGAATTTTCTCGTATCTAAGCAAGTTCATTTACATCCTTAGAATAAAAAAGTCCTAAAGTAAGAAAGAGTATCTTTCTTACTTTAGGACGTAAATTACGCGGTACCACCTAAATTGCAGCCATTGCTACCTCTTAAGCGTGAGATAACGATCACGACTCGTTAATCCTTACTAAAGCTTTCAAGATTAAGACTCACAAGCTACCTTCATAACGCTTGATTAAAAACCTTACAGCCTAGGGTTTTCTCTCTAAAAATCAATAAACGTCATTACTCCTCTTGCTCAACGTCTCTTTCATTTTACAATGAAGGTATATCAAAGTCAATTCAATTATTGTAACGCATCTAAAGCAGCGATTGCTTGTTCGTAGTCAGGCTCATGCGTTAATTCAGGGACAATTTCTTCATAGCAAATGTTTCCTTCAGTATCCAAAACAAAAATAGCGCGTGCATAAATATTTAAATCAGGAATATATACGCCATAATCTTTTCCAAAGGTATTTTCTGGATCATGTAACATAACTAAATCTAAGCCTTCTGCAGCACACCAGTGTTGTTGCTGCGCTAAAGTATTATTAGAAATCGTTACAAAATGGATTTGCTTATTTTGACTTAAGCGTTCATTAAAAGCGCGTGTTTGTATCGAACAAACCGATGTATTAATATCCGGTACAATACTAATTAATGTCGGCTTGTCTAAAAAATCACCTAAACGATGGACTTGTTCTTTCAAATCCTTTAAATGAAAAGGTTTAGCCAACTGTCCTACTGCTAATGGTTCCTTATACAACTGATAATGCTCATTTCGTTTAGTAATTTCCATTATTCACTCCACCTTTATGAAAAGTTGATTAGGTACTCTTAGTCTAACACGCAAATAACATTTACACAAATAATTGCCCTTCTAAGATAAGGTCATTTAGAATGTGAGCTTATAATACTTTTTTATACTCTTGATCAAAATAAATCAGTGTTTGTAACTCAGTCGTTAAATCAATATACTGAACGGTCACCCCTTTTGGTACCTTTACTCTGTCAGGCGCAAAGCTTAAGATAGCTGTAATACCTGCTTCAACGATGATATCTACCACCTCTTGGGAATACTTACTCGGCACGGTGGAAATAGCCACGCTAATCCCTTCATTAGCTACGATTTGTTTAAATTCAGCTAAATCATGAACGATAAAACCATCGATTTCTTGGTTTATCATCGCTGGATTATTATCAAATACAGAAACAATATTTAGATTGGCGTTACGACGAAAATTATTGTTCGCTAATGCCTTACCCAAATTACCAAAACCGATTAAAGCAATCCGTTTTTCCTCTTCAGTATCTAGTAAGTTACTAAAAACCTCAATTAAATAAGGCACATCATAACCATAGCCACTACGACCAAGCTCACCTAAGTAAGAAAAATCTCGGCGAATCGTAGCCGATGGAATTTGGGTAATTTGTGCAAAATCTTTTGATTTAATTCTCAATACATTTGAATCCTGAAGCATTTTTAAATAGCGCAAATATACCGGTAAGCGTTTGGCTGTTGCTTTAGGCAAATGCTTCTTCGTTTCCTTCAACAAGCGAAAATCCTCCTTAATTTTTGTTCATCTTTTCACATTTTGAGTTTAACATTTATTTTCACAAAATGCAATCAATCGATTGTTCTTTTTTTATTTTTAATGTAAGTGTTTTATTGATTAAAAAAACTGAATTGTACTAGCTTAAAATCTAGTAACAATTCAGTTTAAATTTTATAATAAATCTTCAAATTCTTCGGTATTTTGTGAAAGTGAACTTGCAGTAATTGTTGAAATCTTCAAATTGGCTAAAGCTCGTTGCATCATACCCTCAATATCTAGACGTTCTTCATATAAATAAACTTTTTCTAATTTTGGCCGAGTCTTAGGTTGTGGTGGAGCAAAAATCGTACAGCAATCCTCAAAGGGTTGAATCGCTAATTCAAAGGTATCAATTTGTTGCGCCACTTCAATGATTTCTAGCTTATCCATGGTTGCGACTGGGCGAACCACTGGACGATTTGTCACCTCGTTAATTGCGACCATGCTTTGTAATGTTTGTGAAGCTACCTGACCTAAGGATTCCCCATTTAAAATAATCAATCCATTGCGTAATTGACAAATCGCATCAGTTAAACGCAGCATCATTCGGCGGGTAATCGTCATCCAGTAGCCTTGTGGAACAACCTTTTTAATTTCTTCTTGTACCTCGGTAAAAGGTACTTCAATAAATTGGATGCTACCAACATAAGGGGCTAGCTTAGCGGTTAAATCCTTGGCTTTTTGTAAAGCCTGTTCACTGGTATAAGGGGGTGAAGCAAAGTGAACCGCTTCGATTTCAACTCCACGCTTCATCGCAAAATATCCCGCCACTGGAGAATCAATACCACCTGATAACATCAACATTCCACGACCACTTGTTCCTACTGGTAACCCACCTGCACCTTGAATAGTTTCATAAGACAGATAGGCCGCATCCAAACGAATTTCGACACGCAAGTTAATATCTGGACGTTTCATTTGCACCTTAATATCTGGAAAAAGATCAATAACCGCATTGCCCAAGGTTAGATTCAATTCCTCGCTTGTTTGGACAAAATCATGATCACTTCGCTTGGCAGTAATCTTGAAGCTTTCTACTCCTGTATAAATTTCCTTCATCATCATTTGAACCGCGTCAATTAACGCCGGAATCTCTTTAGGCACTCGAATACTTGGTGAAAAATTTTGAATCCCGAAGACTTTTTGCAATTTTTCAATGACCGCTTGACTATCGGCCCCATTTAAAAGTAAATGCATTCGGTCACGATCTGCCTTAATCTTAATCATTGGAAATTCTTGTAGAGTACTACGAACATTCTGTGCCAGTTGCATGATGAAGCCCTTGCGATTTTTCCCTTTTGTCGATAGCTCACCATATCGCACCATAATTTCGCTATAGTTCAATCTTTTCATCCTTTCCTCATTTATTCATTTGGCTGAATTTTAGCAAATTTTTCTTGTAACTGACGAAAAACAATCATAAATTGTTCAACCTCGGCCATCGTATTACTTTCATCTAGACTAATTCTTACCGCACTTGTCGCTTCAATATTGGGTACTTTCATCGCATGCAAGGTACTGCTAGCTAAATGTTTACGACTCGAACAAGCACTAGTCGTTGAAATAAAAATTTCTTTTTCTTCTAGTGCATGGACCAACACCTCGCCACGAATACCAACTAAAGCAAAACAAAGAATATGCGGGGCAAAATTTTCTTCCCCAGAAAATAGTTGAATCCCTGGATTATCTTTTAAGGCTTGCATTAGAGCCAAGCGTAAAGCTTGAACGTGCTGTTGCTTACTTTGTGCTTGGTCAAATTTTAAACGTAAGGCTTTTGCCATCGCCACAATTGCCGGTAGGTTTTCCGTTCCACTCCGTTGATTGTTTTCCTGACCCCCACCAGCTAATAAAGAAGCTAGCTTGCGACCTTGCTTCCAATAAATAAAACCAATCCCACGTGGACCATGAAATTTATGTGCAGAAAAAGTCGCAAAATCCACTCGATCAGTCAACCAAGCGGAAGTTGGGACCTGACCAATGGCTTGAACCGCATCCACATGAAAATGAATTTTGGGATAATCAGCTAAAACCTCGCTGATTGCTTGAATAGGCTGCATTGAACCGATCTCATTATTTACCGCCATTACAGAAACTAAAATGGTTTCTTTACAAATTGCCTGTCTTAAAGCCTCTACTTGAACAAAACCAGCTTGATCAACTGGTAGAACAGTGACTGAAAAGCCTTGACTTTTTAACTGTTCGACCGTATTGCTGACTGAAGGATGTTCAATAGCCGACAGAATAATATGCTTGCCATATCCTTGCTTTTCATAAGCCGTTCCTTTAATAATCCAGTTATTTCCTTCAGTACCCCCACTGGTAAATACAATCTCACTAGATTGCACCGCTAATAAATCTGCAATCTGTTGACGGGCTTGTTGTAGTAGGCGATTGGCTTGAACGCCAAGTCGATGTAAACTTGATGGATTACCAAAAATTCGCTGACTAGTCTTTACATACGCATCTAAAGCTAATGGATGAATGACAGTCGTTGCACTATTATCAAAATATATCACGAAACTAATCCTTTCATTTCTTAAATAATTCTTCTAAACCCTAATCATTATAGCGACTCTTGCCTAATGTTTCAAGGCGTAGCTACCAAAAAGAAAAAGCGCTCCTTGCATTTGCCTAAACAAATACAAAGAGTCGCTCAATTTCAATTACTAAGCTAATTCACGATGATTGAAGTAAAAATTCTCAATACGGTTAAATGCACCTGGTTCAACGCGTTCTAATGCGGTACCAATCTCATCAAGTGCCTCTTGATATTGATAAGTATTCGTAAACAAATCTAAGCTTCGATCAATTGAAGCTCTGATATCTGGATGAGAATGACGGTAACGATTAGCATACTGCATCATTTGTTCCGTAAGTGCTGCTGCATCGACTAATTCATGGGTTTCTGCCTCAAGCTTTTCTAAATCTTCTTGGCAAGTTGCCACGTATCGATTGATGTCTTCCATATTGATTCGGATTTTATTCAGTGCCTTATTTAAGCCCTCAACATGATCTGTCACCATGAAGAAAAACTCAAGATAATCATTTGGTAATCCAGGTAAACGTTGCTTTTCAACAAAACGCTTCAAATTACGCAATTGAAACTCAAAGTTTTCAACTTTTTCTTGAGCTACTTTTTCACCACGACGTAATTCACGCAAGGAGTCGTCAATTTCGACTTGTTGATTTTGAATATCATCCAAAATCTTATAGGCATCCTTATAAAATTCTTGCACCTCAGAATATGGAATCGTATGGGCCTCCATTGCTTCCATGTAGCTAGTATTACGACGAACTAATTCGTCAACTTCCGTTTGAAATCCTCTTACACGACCTAATTCGTTATGATTTAACGTATAGCTTTGAGCCGTATGATCGATTTCAATCAATAATTGACGATTATTTTTCGTAGCATGTGCCACATAATCTGCAATAATTTGACGATTCTTCAAGACATATTTCTTCGCTTCAATCTCGCGTTCCATGATACTGTATAAATTATCAATATCATTCGCTGTATCACTGTTCGCTGGTTCAACCAAATTCACTTCAGTTTTAGCTAAATCACGCATAGAATTTTCAATTCGTGTGCGCACGCGTTGAATATCTGCTAAGAAGTTTTCTTCAGGGAATACAAAATGATCTTCTGTCAATTTTTGGTACCCTTCTTCGATTTCCTTCAATTGATCTGGGAAAGTCTTATTTAATTCTTCATACAAAGCAGGTAAACGATCCATCACATCTTCTAAATGATAGGTGTGATCTTCCGCAGTTGCTAAAACCTCACGTGCCTCAACCGGGTCACCAGAAGTATTTAACGTCACAAATTGCGTAAATTCGATCTCGATGTTTTTTAACTGTTTTTGTAATTCCGAATAGGCTGGTCCAAAAGCATCAGATTCTTCACGCATCCGTTTTTTCAACTCTTGATACATATCCAAGGCTTTTTGAACTTGTAGAGAGTTTCGTTCCTCACTCTCACGTAATTCTTTAAGACCATTACGAATCTCAGCAACATCTTGTTCCATATTAAGCAAAGTAATTTCGGCATCTTCTACCGCTGTCTTTGCCTTCATAAAACGAAATGTCTCATTTAAAGACTCAACCTCTAAAATTTGACTTTCAAGATCAGCAAAGGCTGTCGTTGAAATATCCGTCCATTTTTGATTCCATTCTCTAAAAGTATTCTGACTTTGGCCAACAAGGTGCATTTTTTTCACTTCGTCGACCTCTTCAATCACCGGTAAATCAAACAACTCTTCTCTACGTCTTTCAATTTCGTCTAATCTAGCCAACGTTTTCTTTCTAACAAAATAGCCTACAAAGTAAACAATAGCCACAGCCAAAATAATCGCAATGACGATTCCAATGATTAGATTACTACCCACTGATGATTCCTCCAGTTTTCGAAAAAATACAGATTTTGTATTAGGTTTACAGGTGATACTACAAGAATACTACTTCGAAATATAATATATTTCTGGTCAAAAAGGCATCTGCATTGAATTATATCACAAAGTATACAATCTATCACTAAAAAGACTGAAAATAAACGATTTTTTTCAATTTTTTTTTGCAAATTTTAACTAAATCAACCGAAACACTCGCTTAGCTCTGCGTTTGACTCTTTTTCATGTCTCCTTAGACGGTTAAGAAATTTAAATAAATTTAATTTTTCTTAGTAAAAACTACTCATAACAATTATTATATTTGAAAAAATTCGAAAAATTCTTTCTGAAAATATCAATTATGTGATAATATTAAGATTACATTAAGATAAAGAGCTAAGATAAGTACTGGCTAGGTCAATAGTTCAAAAAGACTTTCTTAGAAACCTTTAATTTTTAATTATTGACAAGGTCAATTGCTCATCCAAACCCTTTAAGTAAAGGAGTAATCAAATGAAAGTTGCAAAATTTGGAGGAAGCTCACTTGCTTCTTCTGGTCAGGTCAAAAAAGTTGTTGATATTATCAAAGCCGATCCTGAACGTCGATTCGTGGTTGTTTCGGCACCAGGAAAACGCCATAGTGATGACATTAAGGTCACAGACTTACTGATTTCACTTTATGAACAATTAGTTGCTGAAAAAGACCCTCATCGCTTGATTGATGCCATCTATCATCGCTATGAAGAAATTGGTACAGCCTTTCAAGTAGATCGTGCCTTACTTGAAAAAATTCATCAAGCGATTCAAGGCTTGACTAGCTTACCGATTAAAGATAATCCTCATTTATACGATACGATTTTGGCTAGTGGCGAAAATAATAATGCCAAATTAATCGCAGGGATTTTAAAAGCTCAAGGCTTATCCGCACGCTATATTAGTCCGCAAGAGTTGGGAATCTTGGTTACAGATGAACCACAAAATGCGCGTATTTTAAATCAAGCCTATCCAAAAATAAGAAAGTGGCGTAAAAATCCAGAAATTTTGGTCATTCCAGGCTTCTTTGGTATTACAGAAGAAGGCAATATCTGCACTTTTTCAAGAGGTGGCTCAGACATCACTGGAGCAATTGTCGCAGCCGGTGTCAATGCTGATTTATATGAAAACTTTACCGATGTAGATGGAATTTATTCTGCTCACCCTGGAATTATTCATGAACCAGAACTTGTCGAAGAATTAAGCTACCGCGAAATGCGTGAATTGGCCTATGCTGGTTTTTCTGTCTTTCATGATGAAGCCTTGATTCCATCATTTAAGGCCAAAATTCCTGTTGTCATAAAAAATACGAATAACCCAAATCATCCAGGTACACGCATTGTTCACGAAAAACAAAAAAATGATAAACCCGTCGTGGGAATTGCCTGTGATCGTGGCTTTACCATGATTTATATCAGCAAATATCTCATGAATCGTGAGGTTGGCTTTACTTTACGTGTTTTACAAATTCTAAAAGATTTTAATATTAATTATGAGCATATGCCATCTGGAATTGATGATATTTCCATCATTATTCGCTCCAATCAACTAACTGAGGAAAAAGAAGAAGAATTATTAAGAAAAATTGCCTATGAAATTGATCCGGATGAATTACGAATTAAGCATGGCTTGGCAATGGTTGTCGTCGTTGGTGAAGGGATGCGTGAACGTGTAGGGATTACCGCTGAAAGTGCAGCTGCGCTAGCCCGTAAAAAGATTAATCTTGCTATGATTAATCAAGGTTCTTCTGAGGTAAGCATCATGTTTAGTATCCCAGAAAAAGATGAAAAAGCAGCCATTCGCACCCTTTACTACACCTTCTTTGACTAAACAAAAGACTAAATCAACACTTTAAACTTGCGTTGATTTAGTCTTTTTTTACTATTTATTGTAAGAGATCACTTTGCTGCTTTTCTTGTGCTAGGGCAATTTGTCGTTTTAGTTCAGCCAAAATCTTAGGCTCAGGTGCATATCTTTGTGCCCAATCGGCTGGTTTTAAGACCTTATTGGTGACCGGATCATGATGTGGCTTACCATCTGGAAATAATTTACCTAAATTCGCTTGATGAACAATTTCTAGCATTGGCTTAGGATCAACTCCTAATAAAACAAACGATCCATAGGTAAAATAAAGTAAATCAACTAAAGCATCCACCTGTTGCGTAAGTATCGTCAAATCATCGGTTGCATTTACTTCTTTACTAGCTGTTTGAACAGACACTTTTTGCGTCGCTGCTTTCTTTAAGATTTTTTCCTTTGTTTGCTCAATCACTTGATGCATTGCTAAGCATGCCTGATCAAAAGCCTGCTGATCATCGCCTGCAGTCACATGCAAGAGTTCAATTAATTCCTCTAGCTTAAATCCCTGACGAAAAATCGCTTCTTGTAAAGTAAAAGGGGTAGGTATCTTAGGTTGACGATCATCAAATATTTGATGAAAAGTCGCTGCCATCTCATAAGGTTGCAAATCTATCAAACTCTTTCTTTCAAAAATTTTAAATTACTTCAAACTGCTTCATAGCATAATAAATTCCATCATGATTATTACTTAAAGTTACAAAATCCGCTTTTTGCTTCACAATCTCTTGCGCATTTCCCATCGCTACGCCAATTCCAACACCAGCAAGCATCTCTAAATCATTTAAATGATCCCCAAAAGCCATGATTTCACTCATCTCAATACCTAAATAATCAGCAAACTCCTTAATCCCTTTGATTTTTGAACCTCCTTTAGGAACAATATCCACTGAATAAGGATTTGAACGCTGAAAATCACAATTAGGCAAAAACTGCTGCATCTCTACTAACTCTCGATTAGAACAAAGCATCACACACTGATAAATTGGCTCTTGTAAAATTGATAGCTGCTGATAGCGTAGTGCCTTTTGATTAGGACTTAATTTTTTTAATAGTTGAGAACCAAAATGGAACACTTCTCCTTTAGGTAAGTGGTTTAATAGGTGACTAAAGAGCTTCGATTGACCGATTCGCATCGTCAGACTTCCCATCATCTTATCGCCACTACCAAATAAGGCTTGGCGCTTATGTTCATGAGCATATTGGACAATCTCCTTTAATGTGGTTACATCAAACGGATGCGCATAGATTACATGGTCATGATGAATCACATACTGACCATTATAAGTCACAAACATATCCATCGGTAAAGAAGAAATAACCTGCTTAACATTCGGCAAACCACGTCCTGTAGCAATTCCACAATAGATTCCTTGCGCTCTAGCCAAGGCAATTGCGCGCTTTGTACTAGGCAGAATCGATCCATGATCATTTAACAGCGTACCATCAATATCAAAAAAAACTGCTTTAATTTTCATCATTGGCTATCCTGTCATTTATCTAGCAGGATATTCCCTCCTTTCACACTTGGAGTTATCAATAACTATGACTTTTGCTAATCATATTTTACCAAAAAAAACGTTATGTGAAAAATACAAAAGATGTCTATGGAAAGAAAAAAGTAGCCAAAGTAAAAAAGTGAAACCTAGTCCATTACGTGCCAAGTAAAGACAGCTTCACAGCACAATTGATCAGCAACTTTCATCTGATGAATGCTTTGCGCCGTCTGTGCATCAGCATCAAAAATTACCTGATAAGCACTATCCACAATATTGCCATATTCAATTTCTTTATCAAAGCGAATTTGCACATGCGTTGGCTGATACTTTGTTAAAAATTCATAATCTAACACATCTAACATCCAGTGGAAATAGATGGCATTATTGACATGTTGATTACCATCCAAATCATAAAAGCGCACACGATACGGTTGGCTAGTAGGATTGGTTAATGCGGGGATTTTTTCGAAACGTTTAATCCGATTAATTTTTTCACTTTCAAACGGGGCAATCACTTGCTCATCGACTGTTTTAATTTTGCGTGTCACTAAATCCATCAAGACAAAGACCGATTCAACTGTCACCAAGCGATTACCTTGTTCATCCTCTATATAAAAGTCGCGGTAACAAAAAAATTTATTATACGCTGTGGCCTTTGTTGAAAAACGGATAGTTTCACCTAAACGAGGTAAGCGTTGAATGGTTAATTCATAATTGGTAATAACCCAGCCTAAACCTAAGTGATTAACAAAAGCAGAGCCACGATTCAAGCTATCACTTTGCTCTTCAGAAGCTTTAATCATTACCTGAATCAATGAAGGTAAAGTCATTTGTTGATTAATATCGCACTCATAATAAGCGACTTGATGCATAATACTATATATTTGAGCCAAAATAATTCCTCCTTTTATTCGCATGTTATTATATCAATTTTATCTCTTTTTGTCTTGCGTCATCCTTTTGAAATAAATAATTCGCATTTGGCAAGTAGCCACTTAGAAAATTTACCTCATCGTTTCATAAAAATGTTCAATCAGCCATTTTCAAACAGCGACTACCATGCAAATTTTTAAATGGGCTAAACAAGTCGTTAGAAAGACTAAAAAAAGAACACCTATCAAACGATAAGTGTTCATCCACTCCGGCAGTAGGACTCGAACCTACGACATCATGATTAACAGTCATGCGCTACTACCAACTGAGCTATGCCGGAATGAGATGATTAAAATATAACAGATTATCAAATAATTTGCAAGTATTTTTTTCAAAAAAATCATTTAAAAAATAATTTTTTTGAAAGCCACCTGCCGGGCTTGAACCGGCGACCCCCACCTTACCATGGTGGTGCTCTACCAACTGAGCTAAGGCGGCATATCAGCACAAATATAAGAATACCCGATAACTTACTATTTGTCAATTCATTTTTTTAAATTTTTTTATCTTTTCTCAAAAAAATTGAATGATTAAATATATATCTTTAAATATCATTATCAATTCTTTCTTTATCAGCTAAAAATTATTTTTAAATAGCGAAAAAATCACCTAAATAGCAAAACCAATTCCTCAGGTGAGGCGCATAGATAATCTGCACCAGCTGCTAAAAGCTCTTTTTGACTGCCAAACCCATACAATACCCCGATAGCTGATAGTTGATTAATTTTTGCTCCTGAGCAATCATGGCTACGATCACCTATCATTACGCCTTCATTTGCCTTTAAATTCGCAGATGCTAAAGCATAGCTGATTACATCAGCTTTTTTAGAGCGTTCACCTGATAAATCAGCACCAAAAATACCGGTAAAATACTGAGCAATGGCTAAATGTTCAGCTAACTGCTTAACAAAAACTTCCGGCTTAGAGCTAGCAATATACAGCTGATAAGATTGAGACAATATTTGTAGGCTCTCTTTTATTTTAGGATACATCTGCAGTTGATACATCGCCTCCTTTTCATAAAAGCTACGGTAACAACTTACAGCTTGTTTGGCAAGATCAGCTGACAAACCTAACTGTATAAAACTATCTAGTAATGGTGGGCCAATGAAAGTATTTAAGATTTTTTGATCTACTGCTGGCAAATTAAGCTGTTTCAAAGCATATTGAATGGCCGCAAAAATCCCTTGGCTCGAATCAACAATCGTTCCATCAAAATCAAATAAAAGATATTTTTTATCTGCAAAAAGCCTTGTTGAATCCACAACCATAAATAGTTCCTCTTTTCTTTTTAGCTATATAATCAAAGGTTTAACCGCTCATTATTTCTCACATTAATTCCAATAACTAGTATAACAAGCTTTCTGCCTAAAAAGCAAACAATAAAAAAAACACCTATCGAATGATAAGTGTTTAATAACTCCGGCAGTAGGACTCGAACCTACGACATCATGATTAACAGTCATGCGCTACTACCAACTGAGCTATGCCGGAATCAAGCGTGGCGACGTCCTACTCTCACAGGGGGAAACCCCCAACTACAATCGGCGCTAAGAAGCTTAACTTCTGTGTTCGGCATGGGAACAGGTGTATCCTTCTTGCTATCGCCACCACACTTTTTATTGAGTAAATTGCTTCACTCAAAACTGGATTTGAAGTTTATCAATCTACCGATTTTTTTGGTTAAGTCCTCGATCGATTAGTATCAGTCCGCTCCATATATCACTATACTTCCACTTCTGACCTATCTACCTGATCATCTCTCAGGGATCTTACTTTCTTAAAGAAATGGGAAATCTCATCTTGAGGTGGGCTTCACACTTAGATGCTTTCAGCGTTTATCCCTTCCCTACATAGCTACCCAGCGATGCCTCTGGCGAGACAACTGGTACACCAGCGGTAAGTCCATCCCGGTCCTCTCGTACTAAGGACAGCTCCTCTCAAATTTCCAACGCCCGCGACGGATAGGGACCGAACTGTCTCACGACGTTCTGAACCCAGCTCGCGTGCCGCTTTAATGGGCGAACAGCCCAACCCTTGGGACCGACTACAGCCCCAGGATGCGACGAGCCGACATCGAGGTGCCAAACCTCCCCGTCGATGTGGACTCTTGGGGGAGATAAGCCTGTTATCCCCAGGGTAGCTTTTATCCGTTGAGCGATGGCCCTTCCATGCGGAACCACCGGATCACTAAGCCCGACTTTCGTCCCTGCTCGAGTTGTAGCTCTCGCAGTCAAGCTCCCTTCTGCCTTTACACTCTTCGAATGATTTCCAACCATTCTGAGGGAACCTTTGGGCGCCTCCGTTACCTTTTAGGAGGCGACCGCCCCAGTCAAACTGCCCATCTGACACTGTCTCCCACCACGATCAGTGGTGCGGGTTAGAGTGGCCATAACGCAAAGGTAGTATCCCACCAGCGCCTCTGCCGAAACTGGCGTCCCGGCTTCTACGGCTCCTACCTATCCTGTACATGCGGTACAGACACTCAATATCAAACTACAGTAAAGCTCCATGGGGTCTTTCCGTCCTGTCGCGGGTAACCTGCATCTTCACAGGTACTAAAATTTCACCGAGTCTCTCGTTGAGACAGTGCCCAAATCGTTACGCCTTTCGTGCGGGTCGGAACTTACCCGACAAGGAATTTCGCTACCTTAGGACCGTTATAGTTACGGCCGCCGTTTACTGGGGCTTCAATTCGTACCTTCGCTTGCGCTAAGCACTCCTCTTAACCTTCCAGCACCGGGCAGGCGTCAGCCCCTATACTTCATCTTACGATTTTGCAGAGACCTGTGTTTTTGATAAACAGTCGCTTGGGCCTATTCACTGCGGCTGCTCATAGAGCAGCACCCCTTCTCCCGAAGTTACGGGGTCATTTTGCCGAGTTCCTTAACGAGAGTTCTCTCGCTCACCTTAGGATTCTCTCCTCAACTACCTGTGTCGGTTTGCGGTACGGGTCGTTGTTTTCTCACTAGAAGCTTTTCTTGGCAGTGTGACATCAGAAGCTCGGTCGATCTTAATCAACCTCCCCATCACAGCTCATCCTTATAGTGACAAGCATTTGACTCATCACAAGACTTACTGCTTAGACAAACTTTTCCAACTGTTTGCTCTTCCTAGCCTCCTGCGTCCCTCCATTGCTCAAACAAAAACAACGAGTACAGGAATATCAACCTGTTGTCCATCGCCTACGCCTGTCGGCCTCGGCTTAGGTCCCGACTAACCCTGGGCGGACGAGCCTTCCCCAGGAAACCTTAGTTATTCGGTGGACAGGATTCTCACCTGTCTTTCGCTACTCATACCGGCATTCTCACTTCTAAGCGCTCCAGCAGTCCTCACGATCTACCTTCAACGCCCTTAGAACGCTCTCCTACCATTGCACCTAAGTGCAATCCACAGCTTCGGTAGTATGTTTAGCCCCGGTACATTTTCGGCGCAGGGTCACTCGACTAGTGAGCTATTACGCACTCTTTAAATGGTGGCTGCTTCTAAGCCAACATCCTAGTTGTCTGTGCAACCCCACATCCTTTTCCACTTAACATACATTTGGGGACCTTAGCTGGTGGTCTGGGCTGTTTCCCTTTCGACTACGGATCTTATCACTCGCAGTCTGACTCCCGGATATAAATGAATGGCATTCGGAGTTTATCTGAATTCGGTAACCCGAGATGGGCCCCTAGTCCAAACAGTGCTCTACCTCCATCATTCTCACTTCCGAGGCTAGCCCTAAAGCTATTTCGGAGAGAACCAGCTATCTCCAAGTTCGTTTGGAATTTCTCCGCTACCCACACCTCATCCAAACACTTTTCAACGTGTCCTGGTTCGGTCCTCCAGTGCGTTTTACCGCACCTTCAACCTGGACATGGGTAGATCACATGGTTTCGGGTCTACGACTACATACTCACTCGCCCTATTCAGACTCGCTTTCGCTACGGCTCCGTCTCTTCAACTTAACCTCGCATGCAATCGTAACTCGCCGGTTCATTCTACAAAAGGCACGCTATCACCCATTAACGGGCTCTAACTTGTTGTAGGCACACGGTTTCAGGTTCTATTTCACTCCCCTCCCGGGGTGCTTTTCACCTTTCCCTCACGGTACTGGTTCACTATCGGTCACTAGGGAGTATTTAGCCTTGGGAGATGGTCCTCCCGGATTCCGACGGAATTCCTCGTGTTCCGCCGTACTCAGGATCCTCCTAGGGGCTTACAACATTTCACCTACGGGGCTTTCACCCTCTTTAGCTGACCTTTCCAAGTCATTCGGCTATCTTGCTTGCTCCCACATCGGAGTCCTACAACCCCAAGATGCAAGCATCTTGGTTTGGGCTGGTCCCGTTTCGCTCGCCGCTACTCAGGGAATCGATTTTTCTTTCTCTTCCTGCAGGTACTTAGATGTTTCAGTTCTCTGCGTCTACCTCCTTTAAGCTATGGATTCACTTAAAGGTAATATCCTATTAAAGATATTGGGTTCCCCCATTCGGAAATCTCCGGATCAAAGCTTACTTACAGCTCCCCGAAGCATATCGGTGTTAGTCCCGTCCTTCATCGGCTCCTAGTGCCAAGGCATCCACCGTGCGCCCTTATTCACTTAACCTTCGATCTGTGCGATCAGATCTTTTTAATAAAGCAATTGAACTTCTTAAACTCATTCAACGCGGTGTTTTCTCGGTTTATTAATTGATGTTTCTCTTCAATATCCAGTTTTCAATGAACAATT